>NZ_JACEMU010000004.1:0-2020000 GCF_013868135.1 Paracoccus sp. S1E-3 | reverse complement strand
CGAGGCCAGCGGCACCCCCAGCCAGGGAATGACCATCGACCACGCCTCGACACAGCGCAGGCGGTAGATGCGTTCCTCCAGCGCCGATTCGGGGGCCAGATCCTCGACACCGTAGCTGCCGGGGCGCTCGACCAGGCCGCCGATCTCGACCGACCACGGATCGGTGGTCAGCGCGCCGGCATAGCGGGCCGGGTCCTCCTTGCCGAAGCCGAATTCGTAGAAATTGTTGTAATTGGTGATTTCCTCGAAGCTGTTCGGCTTCTGGTCGGTCGACAGGGCCGAGGGCTTGCCGCTCAGCGCGAAGGCCGGGGTTGCCGCCAGCGCCGCCGCGCCGGCCATGAAACTGCGCCGGTTCAGCCAAAGCGATTCGGGGGTGACATCGGACCAGCCGAGTTTCATTGCGCGCTCCTGTCGTCGTTTGCGCCATGATGCGGCAGGTCGCGGGTTTCGCCAATGAAACTTATGTCACAAGGCCGTTTATCCGAAATCAGGCGCCTTGAGCCCGCGCTTGAATTGCGCCAGCAGGCGCTGCCCCTCGGGTTCGGGCAGGGTGATCGCCTCGCGCACGACGGCGCCGATCAGGGTGATTTGCAGGCGCGCGAAAATGTCCAGTAGATCTGCCGGAGCGGCCAGCACCTGCGCCAGACGCGCCTGCAGCAGGTTCGCCAGCCCGGCACGGTCTTCGGCGTCCAGCTTTTGCAGGGTAGGATCGGCCTGCGTGGCCTGCCAGATCGCCCGCATGACCGGCATCTCGCGGAACATTTCGTAATAGCCATCGGTCACCCGGCGCAGCGCGTCGGCGACATCTTCCGGGCCAGAGATCCGCGCCAGCTCCGCGGCGACACATTCCTGACCGGCGGCATTCGCGCGCAGCGCCAGCGTGGCGATCACCGCCGTCTTGTCCGGGAAATACTGGTAAAGAGAGCCATGCGGCACGCCGGCGCGGGCGACAATATCGCTCATCCTGAAGGCATCGGCGCCCTTTTCCAGCAGGATCTGCTCGGCCGATTCCAGAATCGCCTCGAACCGGGCGCGGCTGCGCTTCTGCGTGGGCACCAACCGCGCGGCGCTCTGTTGAACCTCATCCATTCGCGTCTCCCTTATTGACTCCCAAAATACGAGACATTATCGCTTTAGTCAAATACGACAGGTTCTCGCATTCAAGGAGAGAAACAGGATGGACGGCACGACCCTGATCATCGGTGCAGGCGGCAAGACGGGCACCCGCGTGGCGGCGCGGCTTGCGAAGCAGGGGCCGTTGCGGCCGGTTTCGCGCCGCACATCCCCGCCTTTCGACTGGAAGGACCGACGCAGCTGGGCGCCCGCCTTGCAGGGTGCGACCCGCGCCTATGTCACCTTTCAGCCCGATCTGGCGATCGCGGGCGCGGATGCGGACATTGCCGAGCTGGCCCGGCTGGGACGCGAAGCGGGGCTGGAGCAGATGGTGCTGCTGTCGGGGCGGGGCGAGCCGGGCGCGCAGCGGGCCGAGCAGGCGCTGATCGAATCCGGCCTGGACTGGAACGTGGTGCGGGCCAGCTGGTTTGCGCAGAATTTCTCGGAAGGGGTGTTCGTCGACGGGATCCGCGCCGGACTGCTGGCGCTGCCTGCGGGTCCGGTGCCGGAACCGTTCATCGACGCAGATGACATCGCCGATGTCGCGACCGCTGCCCTGACCGACCCGAGCTTGCGCAACCGCATCTTCGAGGTCACCGGCCCCCGCGCCCTGACTTTCGCCGAGGCCGTGGACATCATCGCCGCCGCCACTGGCCGACCCGTGGCCTATCGGCAGATCAGCCCCGCGGATTTCGCCGACGGTCTGACGCCCTATCTGCCGCCCGACGTGATTGCCCTGCTGGTATCGCTGTTCACCGAGGTGCTGGACGGCCGCAACATCGCCACGGCGGATGGCGTCCAGCAGGCGCTTGGCCACGCGCCGCGTGATTTCGCCGACTATGCCGCCTTGGTCGCGGCAACCGGGGTCTGGGAGACGGTGCCATGATGGGCAGGGCAGTGCTGGACGGTGCGCTAGTGCTGGGCATCCTGGGCTGCGGCGCGATGGCGGGCCTCTATTACGCCTTCTCAGGCTTCATCCTGCGGGCCCTCGATGCCACTGGCCCGGACCCCGCGACTGCGGCGATGGTCGCCATCAACCGCGTCATCCTGCAATCCAGTTTCATGGGGCTGTTCTTCGGCAGTTGCCTGCTGAGCGTTGGCCTGCTGATGGCGGCGCTGATCCTGCGCCCCGCGGGATTCGGGCTGATCGCGGCGGGTGCGGCAGTCTATCTGATCGGCATGCTGGCAGTCACCGTTCTGCGCAACGTGCCGCTGAACGACATGCTGGCCCTGCGCGGGACCGAAAGCTGGCCACTCTACATGCGCAGCTGGGGCTGCTGGAACCATATCCGCGCGGCATCCTCGCTGATCGGGGCCACGCTGTTCTGCCTGTCGCTACTCAACCGCGCGTGAAAAAGCCCCCGCTGTTTCCAGCGGGGGCTGCGCTTTCATTCCGGCTCACATTCCGGCTCAGTGCAGCGTGGCCTCTTTTGGGCCTTCACCCACCGCGCCCAGCTTGTGACCGGCGGTGCCGACATGGTTGCCGACCAGCAGGCCATCCTCATTCGCGCTGACATGGATGGTCTGCCCGTCCAGCACCTCGCCCGACAGCAGCATCTCGGCCAGCGGATCCTGCAAGGCGCGCTGGATGACCCGCTTCAGCGGACGCGCCCCGAAGACCGGATCGTAGCCCTGATCGGCCAGCCAGGTCATCGCCTTGTCGTCCAGATCCAGCGTGATCTTGCGCTGCGCAAGACGCTGTTCCAGCAGCCACAGCTGAATGCGGACGATGCCGTCCATATTCTCGCGCGTGAGGCGCCGGAAGATGATCATCTCGTCCAGACGGTTCAGGAATTCGGGGCGGAAATGCGCCCGCACCGCTTCCATCACCTCGCGCCGCGCTGCAGTCGAATCGGCGTTGTCCGGCAACGTCGACAGCGCCTGGCTGCCCAGGTTCGAGGTCAGCACGATCAGCGTGTTCTTGAAGTCGACCTTGCGGCCCTGACCGTCCGTCAACTGCCCGTCATCCAGCACCTGCAGCAGCACGTTGAACACGTCCGGGTGCGCCTTCTCGACCTCGTCGAACAGGATCACCGCATAGGGGCGGCGGCGAACGGCCTCGGTCAGGGCGCCACCCTCGTCATAGCCGACATAACCCGGAGGCGCACCGATCAGCCGGGCGACCGAGTGCTTCTCCATATATTCCGACATGTCGATGCGGATCATCGCGTGTTCATCGTCGAACAGATACTCGGCCATGGCCTTGGTCAGTTCGGTCTTGCCCACGCCCGTCGGCCCGAGGAACAGGAACGACCCCAGTGGCCGGTTCTCGTCATTCAGACCGGCGCGCGCGCGCCGCACCGAGCGCGATATCGCGGTCACGGCCTCGTCCTGGCCGATCACCCGTTTGCCGAGGATCTCTTCCATCTTCAGCAGCTTTTCGCGCTCGCCTTCCAGCATCTTGCTGGTCGGAATACCGGTCCAACGCTCGACCACCTCGGCGATCTGTTCGGGTCGCACGGCTTCCTCGACCATCACCCCATCGGCGTTGGTTTCGCTGTCGGCCAGTTGCTTTTCCAGCCCCGGAATGATGCCATAGGACAGTTCCCCCGCACGGGCGAGGTTGCCTTCGCGCTTGGCCTGATCCAGTTCGGCCCGCGCCCGGTCCAGCTGTTCCTTCAGCCCGCGCGCACCTTCCAGCTTGTCGCGTTCCGCCTGCCAGCGGGCGGACATGGCGCTGGATTTGTCCATCAGATCGGCCAGATCCTTTTCCAGCCGTTCCAGCCGGTCGCGCGAGGCCGCGTCGTCTTCCTTCTTCAGCGCCTCGGCCTCGATCTGCATCTGCAGGATCTGGCGGTCCAGCTGGTCCAGTTCCTCGGGCTTGCTGTCCACTTCCATCCGCAGCCGGCTAGCGGCCTCGTCGACGAGGTCAATGGCCTTGTCCGGCAGGAAACGGTTGGTGATATAGCGGTTCGACAGTTCAGCCGCGGCCACCAGCGCGGCATCGGTGATGCGAACGCCGTGGTGAAGCTCGTATTTCTCCTTGATGCCCCGCAGAATACTGATCGTGTCCTCGACGGTGGGTTCTTCCACCATCACCGGCTGGAAGCGGCGGGCGAGGGCGGCGTCTTTCTCGATATATTTGCGGTATTCATCCAGCGTCGTGGCGCCCACGCAATGCAATTCGCCCCGCGCCAGCGCGGGCTTGATGAGGTTCGCGGCATCCATGGCGCCATCGGTCTTGCCGGCGCCGACCAGCGTGTGCAGCTCGTCGATGAACAGGATGACTTCGCCAGCGGCGTTTTCGATTTCCTTGAGGACGGATTTCAGCCGCTCCTCGAACTCGCCCCGGTATTTCGCACCGGCAATCAGCGCGCCCATATCCAGCGCCCAAAGCTGCTTGTTACGCAGGCTTTCGGGCACATCGCCATCAACGATGCGCAGCGCCAGACCTTCAGCAATGGCGGTCTTGCCGACGCCCGGCTCGCCGATCAGCACCGGGTTGTTCTTGGTGCGGCGCGACAGCACCTGCATGGCGCGGCGGATTTCCTCGTCCCGGCCGATGATCGGGTCGATCTTGCCGCCCTCGGCGGCTTCGGTAAGGTTGCGGGCGTATTTCGACAGCGCTTCATAGGTATCCTCGGCCCCCGCCGTGTCCGCGGTGCGGCCCTTGCGGATGTCGTTGATCGCCGCGTTCAGCGCCTGCGCGGTCACGCCGCCCTTTTGCAGCGCATCGCGGGCATTCGTATTCACGATCGCCAGCGCAGTCAGGATCCGCTCGGCGGGCACGAAGCTGTCGCCAGCCTTCTGGGCCAGCTTCTGCGCCTCGTCCAGCACCCGCACCATCGAGGGGTCCACATAGACCTGACCGTCACCGCCATTGACCTTCGGCAGCCTGGCCACAGCCTGATCGACCATCATGCGCACGGCGCGGGCATCGCCGCCCGATTTGTTGATAAGATTGGATGCAAATCCCTGATCGTCGTCCATCAGGGCCTTCAGCAGGTGTTCCGGCATGACCCGCTGATTCTGCTCGCGGATCGCGATCGTCTGCGCGGCCTGCATGAATCCACGCGAACGTTCAGTGAATTTTTCCATATCCATGGACATCTCCTTCTCAGCCCCCGGTCATGTGCCGCCCGTATTGGCACGGCACGGTCCGGGTCTCAGGCGAATAGATGGGAAAGGAGTCCGCAGGCTGCAAGCCGGGCGGCCGTGGAAATTGCCCGTCAGAGAGAGCTTCGCAGCTGCCGCTTGCATTCCACCGGGCCGACATCCGATCGGCTATAGGCGGTTACGCCGCAGGTCGTGCGGCGGAACTCCCGCAGGGCCGAGCGGTCATTAACCAGCTGCCAGCAGCATTTCCTGCGCCGGAAGATCCGCCGCCACAGCGGATCAAGGCGGGTGCCGAGTTCGGCCTCGGCGCGGTCGCGCGCCCAGAGCCGCCAGATCAGCAGCGCCGCAACGATCAGCAGACCAAGCATGAAAGGCATTACGCACCTTGCTCGTTATCCACCCCGCGACGGGCGCGTCAGTCGTTGATATCGCGGTCCCAGATGCGGACCTGACCTTTTCGGACGCCGACCACCCGGCGCAGGATCAGCCAGGCGATCCCCGACAGCGCGGCGATGATGATCAGCAGAACCGGCAGGCCGGGGGCGGCGATGCCCGCCAACAGGGCCAGTCCGGTCGCTGCGCAGGCAAGCGCGATCCCGAGGAAGACATAGCCCGGCAGCAGCACCTCGATCACGCCCAGAAGCGCGGCGACGATGATCCAGAACCAGCCGCTTTCCCAGATCACTTCACCGCCCCCCGCAGCATCTTGAAGGCATCGCCCAGGGCGTCGACCGCATTGGCGGGCAGCACCAGGGTCTGCTTGCCTGCCCCCTGCCCGATCCTCGCCAGCGTCTCGACCTGCTTCATCGCCACCTGATACTGCGCCGCTTCCAGCCCCCCCTTGCCGATCGCCTCGGCGATGGCGGTGGTGGCGAAGGCCTCGGCCTCGGCCAGGATGCGCTTGGCCTTGGCCTGCTGTTCGGCGGCGTAAAGATCGCCGTCGGCGGCCAGTTCGACCGCCCGGCGCTTGCCCTCGGCCTCGGTCACCTGGGCGCGGCGGGCGCGCTCGGCATTCAGCTGCTGCAACATCGCGGCGCGGGTCGCATCATCCAGATTCACGTCCAGAATCTCGGCCCGCGTCACCTCGATCCCCCAGTCATCGACGACATTCGCGACCGAGTCCTTCACCCGCTCGATCAGCTGCGCGCGGTTCGACTGGACCTGATCCAGCTCCATCTGGCCGATTTCCGAGCGGACGATGCCGGCGACGGTGGTGGCAATCGCCGCATCCACGTCGCGGATGCGGTAGACGGTCTTTTCCGGTTCCAGAATGCGGTAAAAGACACTGGTTTCGACCTGCACCAGCACGTTATCAGCGGTGATCGCGTCCTGCCGCGCCGTCGGCAGCTGGCGCTCGAGGATCGAGATCCTGTGTTTCACGCGATCCACGAAGGGGACGATGAAATTGATCCCCGGCCCCAGTACCGCGCGCAGCCGGCCGAACCGCTCGACCACGTATTTCTCTGATTGCGGCACGATGCGGACCGCCATCAGCACGGTGATGAAGATCAGCACTGCGATCAGGATCAGCGCGGAATTTTCGGTCAGAAACGCGGTAATCGACTGGCTAGGCATGGTATTCTCCGTTAAGCGTCTGGCGCCCGCAGCGTGGACAGCCGGGGCGCGAAACACAAGCGGAAGAAGGGGCAGGACATGGATGATCGTCTGATCGTGGCGCTGGATGTGGGCAATGCCGTCACCGGACTGCAACTGGCGGAACGGATCGGTGACGCCGCCAGCTTTTACAAGATCGGGCTGGGAATGCTGACCGGCGGCGGTCTGGCCCTCGCGCGCGAGCTGAAGGACGAGCACGGCAAACGCATCTTTCTGGACATGAAGCTGTTCGACATCGGCGCCACCGTCGAGGCCGCTGTACGCGGCCTCGCCGCTTTCGATCTGGACTTCCTGACCGTGCATGGCGATCCGCATGTCGTGCGCGCCGCCAAGGAAGGTGCGGCGGGGTCGCAGACGAAGATTCTGGGCGTGACGGTGCTGACCTCGCTGGACCGCGCCGATCTGGACGCGGCGATGATCGCGCCGGGCGACCTGCATGACATCACCGTGGAACGCGCCGCCCGCGCCTTCGAGGCCGGCGCCGACGGCATCATCGCCTCCCCGCGCGAGGCTGCGGCGATCCGCGCCCTGCCGCAGGCGGCGGGTCGGCTGATCGTGACGCCGGGGGTGCGCCCGGCGGGCGCGGCGCTCGGCGATCAGAAGCGGGTGGAAACCCCCGCCGCCGCCATCGCCGCCGGGGCAGACCACATCGTCGTTGGCCGCCCGATCTGGCAGGCCGCCGATCCGCGCAAGGCCGCGCAGGCCATCGTGGCGGAACTGGGCTAGGCCAGCGTCACCAGCCACGGAAAGGCCAGCAACAGCGCGAGCCGGACGATATCGGCCAGAATGAAGGGCAGGATGCCGCGAATGACGGTTTCCTGCCGCAGCCCCGGCGCGGTGGCCTGCACCACGAACAGGTTCATGCCGACCGGGGGGGTAATCAGCCCGATCTCGGCCACGGTCACCACCAGCACCCCGAACCAGACCATGTTGAAATCCAGCGCCACCGCGACCGGCGCCAGCAGGGGCACGGTCAGCAGCACCATGGACATCGAATCCATGAAGCAGCCCAGCACGATATAGAAGATCAGGATCAGCACCATCACCACCGTCGGGGGCAGCCCGGACTGGCCGATGCTGTCGGCCAGCATCCGCGGCAGGCCGGTAGTTTCCAGAAAGAAGTTGAAGAAGGACGCGCCGATCAGGATCAGGAAGATCATGCCGGTCAGGGCGGCGGTCTCGCGCACGATCTGGCGCATGACCGATGCATTCAGGCCACCCATCAGCAGCGCCAGCAGGAAGGCGCCGAAAGCGCCGACGGCGGCAGCCTCGGTCGGCGAGAACCAGCCAAGCTGCATGCCGCCGATCACCACGCCGAACAGCAGCACCACCGGCCAGACACGGCCCAGCAGCGCAAATCTGCGCCCCCAGGGCGTGCGCCCGCCCGCCGGTGCCAGCTTTGGGTCACGCCGCACCCGAATCACCACCGCCAGCGCATAAAGAACCGTGCCCAGCAGCCCCGGCAGGATCGCCCCCAGAAACAGCGCCCCGATGGATGTCTGGGTCAGCAGCCCGAAGATCACCAGAATGATCGAAGGCGGGATCAGCACCCCCAGCGTCCCCCCCGCCGCGACCGAGGCCGAGGCGAGGCTGTCGTCATAGCCATAGCGCCGCATCTCGGGCATGGCGACACGCCCGATGGTGGCCACTGTCGCCAGCGACGACCCGCAGATCGCCCCGAACACCGCCGAGGCCCCCACCGTCGACACCGCCAGCCCGCCCCGCCAATGGCCGACAAAGGCGTTGATCAGATCGAACAGCGACCGCGACAACCCGGCATGGGCGGCAAACACCCCCATCAGCACGAACAGCGGAATGACGCTGAAGGAATAGGGAAAGATCGCCTCGAACGGCGCGGTCGACAGCACGTAGGCTGCCTGATCCCAGCCGCCGCTCAGCGCGATGCCGCCCAGGCCCACGACGGCCATGGCGATGGAAACCGGAAAGCCAAGCGCGATCAGCGCCAGCGTCAGCACGAACCCTGCAAGGCCCAGAAATGGTGTCGACATCAGACCCTCAATGCGCGGCGGTGCGGGGTTGCGGCAAGTCCAGCACCAGCCGCAGCAGAACGGCAAGCAGCGCCAGCATCGAGGCCCCGACCCCGACCAGAAGCGGCAGCCAGTAAAGGCTGATCGGGATGCCCAGCTGTTGCGATCGGTCGCCCAGCATCACCTGCATCTGATAGGTGCCAAGGCACTTCCACAGGATCAGCGCCATCAGCACCAGCGCGGACAGGGCCGCCACGCCGCGCAGCAGCCGTTGCCAGCCATTCGGCATCCGGTCGACCAGAAAATCGACGCCGACATGGCCCGCGACCGTAAAGCCCCAGGGGATGGACAGCCAGGCCCCGGCCAGAACGCAAAGCTGGACCAGATCGACGACGCCCTGCACGGGCGTGCCGATGCGGCGGCCGATCACATCGGCCACGCTGATCAGCGCCGCAGCGGCATAGGCCAGCAGGCCCAGAGCGGCCAGGATCTCGATCAGGCCGTCGATGCGGCGCAAAAGGCTGGGCATGGCTGTGTACCTCGGCAAAAATCGGGGGGCGCGACGGCCGCGCCGCCCCGGACGGCCCGCACTTACTGCGCAGGCTTGGCGGTCTCGAATTCGGCAACCTTGTCCTGGAATTTCTGATACAGCGCCTCGGCGTCCTCGACCCCGTCGGCCTTCATGGTCTCCAGATATTTCCCGATCATCGGCTTCAGTGCCTCGCGCCAGCGGTCGCGTTCCTCGTCCGACAGTTCGGTGATGGTGTGACCGGCGGCGACGGCCTCCTCGCGGCCGGCGGCGTCCCATTTGTCCCACCAATCGCCGAATTTCGGCACCAGCGCGTCGCCCGAGGCCTCATCGATGCATTTGCGCACATTTTCCGGCAGGCTGTCGTATTTCTTCTGATTCATCACGAAGAAGAAGGAGACGGTATAGGCGCCCATATCCAGATGGTCGGTCAGCACCTCGTTCAAGCCGAAGCTTTTCACCGGATCCCAGGGGAAGACGGTCCCGTCGATGACCTTGCGCTGCAGGTTTTCGTAGACCTCGCCCGGCGGCAGACCTTGCGGCGTGGCGCCAAGGAAGGTCAGCATTTCCGACACTGGCGGCGAGGGCGTGCGGATGCGCAGGCCCTTCATGTCCTCCATCGTCTCGACATGCTTGCCGTTGGTGTGCAGCAGGCCGCCATTATGGGCGTGCAGCGCCAGCACCTTCAGGCCCTTGTATTCATCGCCCAGCTCGCCCTCGTTATAGAGCGACCACAGAGCATAGGTGGCCGCGCCGGCGTCGCGGGTCAGAAACGGCATCTCCACCAGCGAGGTGCGGTTGAAGCGACCGCGCGGAATGCCCGACAGGCCATGGGCGATATCCACCACCCCCGCCAGCACCTGTTCCTGCTGCTTGGCGACATTGCCCTTCTGGGTGCCACCGGGGAAGATCTCGAACGTGACCTCGCCGCCGGTGCATTCGCTGACCTGCCTGGTCCACGGCTCGATGAAATCGGTGTGGATGCCGTGAACCGCCGGCAGATAGTGGCTGAGCGTCAGCTTCGTTTCGGCCAGACCCGGCGTGGCAAGGCCAAGCGCCAGCAGGCTGGCGGTGATGGTGGTCTTCATAGGTCGTCCTCCCTGTGAACGTTCTTATATCTTCAGCACCAGCCGGGTTTTTCCGCGCGAACAGCAGCTGATGATCCGGTCCCCCCCGGTCCGCTCGGCCGCCGTCAGCACCCGGTCGCGATGGTCGATCTCGCCTTCCGCCACGGCCAGTTCGCAACTGCCGCACAATCCTTCCTCGCAATCCGAGGGCACATCCAGACCCGCCCCCCGCAGCACCTGCAACAGGCTGCGATCGGCAGGAACCTCCAGCAGCAGATCGCTGTCGGCGCAGAGCACCTGAAACGGCGCGCCTGAGGCCAGATCGGCGGCGCTTTCCTCGCTGGCGAAATGTTCGAATCGCAGGGTCACGCCGGGCCGCGCCGCGACCAGGGTGTCAAGCGCATCCAGCAGCCGCGCCGGACCGCAGGCGGCGATGAAGCTGCCGGGCGCCGCAGCCGCCACCAACGCGGCCAGATCGGCCCGGCCGCCGTCTTCGGCGATATGAAGCCGCGCGCCATGCGCCACCGCCCGGTCCAGAAGCGCCATGCTGTCGCGGCGGCGGCCCGCGTAATGCAGCGCGTAATCGCGGCCAAGCGCGCGCAGCCGGTCGGCCATGGCCAGGATCGGGGTGATGCCGATCCCGCCTGCGATCAGGATGTGATGGGGGGCGTCTTCGTCCAGCCGGAAATGGTTATGCGGGCCGCGCACCCGCAGCAGCGCGCCCGCGCGCGCATGGTCATGCATCCAGCGCGAACCGCCCCGGCCCGTCTCCTCGCGCAGCACGGCGATGCGCCAATCGCCGCTGTCGGCAGGGCCGCACAGCGAATAGTTTCGGCTGCCGCCATCCGGCAGCACGATGTCGATATGGGCACCGGGCGTCCAGGTAGGCAGCCGGGCGCCTGCGGGGTCCGCCAGCGTGATCCCCAGCACGCCCTTGGCCAGCTCCCGCGCCTCGGTCACCACCAACTGGCGCAGGATCGCCTTGCGGTCCGGTGCACCGATCGGAAACTCCCGTGCAGCCCGGCGCAGCGCCGGATCGCTGCGCTCGGGGTTCTGGGTCACATCCCAGTGGACTTTCAGCGATTCGGGGCCCCGCAGCGAGATATTCGGCAGATAGGTGAAAACCTGCGCTTCCAGTTGCATATGCGGGATGCGGCGGGTGATCTCCTCCAGAATGATCGCCATTTCCATGCGGCCGATATTCTTGCCCATGCATTGATGGGCGCCATACCCGAAGGTCAGGTGGTCGGCCGCATTGTCGCGCCAGATGTCCAGCTGGTCGGGATTTTCGAAATGGCGCGGATCATGGTTGGCCGAAGCCATGACCATCAGGATCTTGCCGCCCGTGGGGATCGTCACCCCGCCAATTTCGGCGTCCCGCGTGGCCATGCGCCGCCAGGCGACCATGGACCCCGAATGGCGCAGGCATTCCTCCACCGCCGCGGGGATGAGGCCGGGATCGTCGCAGATCGCCTGCCACTGCGCCGGATGGCTGAGCAACTGGCGCAGCGCATTGGCCGAGGCGAGCGCCGTGGTTTCATGCGCGGCGACAATGATCGCCATCATCATCGAATGCAGATAGCTGTCGGTGACGATATCCGGGTAATCGCGGTTCTGGCGGATCATGTCATACATCCAGCCGTGCACGGCTTCGCCCGCATCGACGCGCGCCGACATCCGCGCCAGCACCTCGCCCGAATAGTTCCAGAACTTTGCAACTCCTTCGGCGACGGCGACCTGCTGCTCGGGCGTGGGCTTGCCCCAGGTATTGACCGTATGTGCAACCGAGAAGCCGCGCAGCGTTACCATGTCGTCATCGGGCACGCCCAGAAACTGCAGGGCCACTGTCAGCGGCACGTCCCACAGCAGATCCTCGACCAGATCGGACTGGCCGCGGTCGATGATCGCATCCAGCTTCTCCTGCACCAGTTTGCGCACCATCGGGATATGGGCGGCCAGGGCCTCGGGGGTGAAGGCGTCCAGCAGCAGGCGGCGGCGGGCCATATGTGCGGGCTCGTCCTCATTCACCAGCGTGCGGTTCATGGCGTAGCCTTCGCGCGCCAGCACCGCCAGCGCCTCGGGCGAGGCGGGGGTGATCTTTTCCAGCGCATTGGCGGGTGAGAAGGTCAGATTGTCGCGAAAAACCGCTTTGATGTCGGCGTAGCGGCTGACCACCCAGTAACCCAGAGCTTCGCTGAAAAACACCGGCTCGCCGTCGCGCGAAAAGCGCAGCGCTTCGGCCGGGTCCGCCTGATAGGCGGGGCCGAACGGATCAAAGCTGCGCGCCCGCGCCGAGAACGGGCAGCCCCCGGCTGCGGGTTGTGCTTTCAACATGGCCTCCCGTCCAATTGTCGAATATCGCACTTTGTGTTACATATATCGTAATCCGCGATTTATGTTTCTGTCAACGAACAGGATGGGACAATGGCGACGACGACCTTGCAGACGCTGGATCGGGGCCTGGCCGCACTATCGGTGCTGGCCGAAGCCCCCGCCGGCCTGAAACCCGCCGAGTTGGCGGAGCGGCTGGGCCTGCACAAAGCCATCGCCTATCGCCTGCTCGCGACGCTGGAAGGCCACAGCCTGATTCGCCGCCTGGCCGACGGACGCGCGGTGCTGGGGACCGGGCTGATCCCGCTGGCTGCCAAGGTGGAAAAGCAGCGGCTGGCCGCGGCGGCGCCCCTGCTGGCGCAGCTGTCCGAGGTGACGCGGACGACCTCCTGTGTGGTGCTGGCTGATGGGGCGAACGCCATCGTGGCGCTGGTGCATGAAGGCGGCGACGGCTATCTGCGCGTCACCTACCGGCTGGGGGTGCGCCATCCGCTGACGCGCGGCGCGCCCGGCCTGGCGATCCTGTCGGCGCGCGCACCCATGGACGAGGAATTGCCCGGCGTGACGCTGGCCCGCCGGCAGGGCTATGCCGTGACCCGCGGCGAATTGCAGCCCGGCGCCGTCGGCATCGCCGCCCCCATTCCGACGCCCATGGTCGAGGCCGCCGTCTCGATCGTCGCCTTGCACGAATTGCCGGCGGATGCCGCCGGACAGGTCGTCGCCTGCGCGCAGGAGATCGCGGCCCTGTGGTAACCTAGGCCGGCTCGGCCATCAGCTTGCGCAGCAGGCTGTGGAAAACCCGCGTATCCTCGCCCCCCAGCCGGTCAAGGATCGCTGTCTTCTCATGCGCTTTCGCCTGGCGGACCAGATCGGCGGCCAGGACGGCGCCCTCGGGCGTCAGCGTCACCTCGACGCTGCGGCGGTTTTTGGTGCTGCGCCGACGGTCGACCAGCCCGCGCGCCTGCATCCGCCCGATCAGATGGGTCAGCCGCGACTGCTCCATCAGCGACAGCCGCGCCAGATCGGTGACACTGGCCGATCGGCGGTCGTAAAGGCAGGCCAGCACGCGCCATTCCGGCACCGACAGCCCCTGATCGGCCGCGATGCGGTGGAACCCGGCGCTGACATTCGCGCTTGCCATTGCCATCAGGAACAGCGTGTAGGAATTCAGGAACCCGCCCGGTGTGGTGTCGTCGCTCATCCCGCCTCACATCGCCCATCTTACATGGAACGCGGGATCGCCAGCGCCAGGATCGGGAACAGGATCAGCAAGACCAAGCGCACGAGATCCAGAATGACGAACGGCACCACGCCCCGGAAAATCTGCCCGATGGGCACGTCGCGCGCCACAACGCGCAGCACGAAGACATTCATCCCCATCGGCGGCGTGATGTAGCTGAGTTCGGTCGCCACGACAAGAAACACCCCGAACCAGATCGGATCGAATCCCAGCGCGGTGACGATGGGAAACAGGATCGGCGTGACCAGCATCACCATGGACAGGCTTTCCAGCAGGCTGCCCAGCACCAGAAGCATCAGCATGATCATGAAGATCACGCCCAAGGGCGGCATGTCCAGCCCCAGCACCCAGTTACGGATATCCGTCGACAGGCCCGAGAGGTTCACGTAGTTCAGGAAATACAGCGCCCCGAACAGCACGAAGAACATCACGGCGGTGGTCTTTCCAGTCTCGAACAGGGTGAACAGGGTGGCGCGCCAGGTCAGCCTGCCGCGCAGGGCGGTCAGCAGGATGGCGGCGCCGGCGCCCATGCCGGCAGCCTCGGTCGCGGTGAAGATCCCCAGGTAGATGCCGCCCAGAACAAAGGCGAACAGCGCCAGCGCCGGTACCACACCTCGGGTCGCCGCCAGCCGCTCGGCCAGCGACAGGCGCGGCAGATCGGCGATCCTTTCGGGCCGGAGGAACAGCGACAGCCGCACCGCCAGCATATAGCCGATGATGCCCAGCAGCCCCGGCACGATGCCGGCCAGAAACAGCTTGCCGATGTCCTGTTGCGTCAGGATCCCGTAGATCACCAGAATGACCGAGGGCGGGATGATGATTCCCAGCGTCCCGCCGGCGGCAATCGACCCCGTCGCCAGCGCGTCCGAATAGCCATGCCGCCGCATCGCCGGCAGCGCGATCCGCCCCATCGTGGCCGCCGTCGCCAGCGAGGAGCCGCAGACCGATCCGAAGCCGCCGCAGGCCACGATGGTCGCCATGGCGAGGCCGCCCTTGCGGTGGCGCAGCCAGGCATTCGCGGCGTCATAGATCTCATCTGCGATGCCGGATTGCACGATCATGTTGCCCATCAGCAGGAACAACGGCACCACCGACAGGGTATAGCTGCGCCCGGCATCCGAATAGACCTGCCCGATCATCGCCAGCGCCGGGTCGATGCCGATGATGCTGGCCACGCCCGCGAACCCCACGAGGGTCAGACAATATCCGATGGGAATGCCGGAAAACAGCAACGCAAACAGGATCGCGGTTCCGATGGGCCAATCCATGCGCGCGCCCTAACTGCCCTGTGGCGCGCGGGCGATCGCCAGCGCCGCCACGATCACCGCCGAGGCCGCGCAGATCACCGCCGCGGACTGAATCACCGGACCGATCGGAATATGCAGGTAAACCGTGGTCTCGCCATATCCCGCAAGCCGCGCGCCCTGCACCCACATCTGCCGCGCGATCAGCACCAGCGCCACCACCGCGCAGGCCCGTGCCGCGAACAGCTGCAGTGCCCGGCCGCGCGGGCCAAGCTGCTGCGACAGCAGATCGGCTGTGACGTGACCATCGTCCAGACTGATTGCGGGCAGGCCGGTGAAGATGACCGCCATGACCAGCAACTCGGTCAGCTCCGCCCCGCCGGGCAAAGGTGCGTTCAGCAGATAGCGCCCGGTCACATCCAGCACGGTGATGCAGGTCAGCGCCAGCAGCATCACGCCGAGGATCACCGCCGTGACCGTGCCGACCCGCCGTCGCAGATCGGCGATGCTCACGGCTGGACCTTGGCGAGTTCGTCCTTGAACAGCGCCAGCGCCGCGTCGAAATCGACGCCCTTGGCGGCATAGTTCTGGCGCACCCGCTCATAGATCGCATCGGCATCGGCCTTGATGGTGGCGAGTTCGGCCTCGGTCGCGTCGTGGAAGGCGACCTTGCCTTCCAGCGCGGCCAGCCCCGCCGCATCCGCCGCGTCCCAGGCCTTGCCCGCCAGACGCGCCAGTGCCTCGCCCGAGACCTTGTCGATCGCCGCCCGGTCCGCCTCGCTCAGGCTGTCGAAGCGCGCCTGATTCATCACGAAGAAAAACGAGACGTTATACATCCCGCCCGGCACCCGCAGCCCGTTCTTGACCAGCCCGTCCAGCTTGAAGAAGGGCACCGATTCATACGGAAAGACGATCCCGTCGGCGACGCCATTCGACAGCAGTTCATAGCTTTCCGAGGACGGCGCCTGCACGGATACCATGTCCAGCCCGCGCACCAGCTGATCGGTCACCGCACCCGCAACGCGGATCTTGGCGCCTTTCAACTGATCCAGCGGCGAGACGGCGCGTCCGGTCGTGAACAGATGCCCCGGCCCATGTCCGAACAGGCCAAGCACCTTGACGCCCGCGTGCTCGCCCTTGTCGGCCAGCATCTGCGACCAGACCTTCCACAGCGCGACCGAGTTCGCCTCCGCACTGGGCGTCAGGAATGGCAGTTCGGCGATTTCGGTCAGGGCGAAACGGCCGGGCGTATAGCTGTGCGCCGAAAAGCCCAGATCGGCGGCCCCGCTCGCGACCAGATCGAAATGCGCGGGCGGCGGCCCCAGCGGCGCGTCGAGGATCTGCACCGCGACGCGGCCGTCGGTCGCTTCCTGCACCTGCTCGGCCCAGGGGACCAGGATGTCCTTGACCACCGGATGTGAGGGCGGTAGCCAGTTCGACAGCCGCAAAGTGACCTCTTGCGCATTGGCCCCGGCCGCGAAGGCCAGTGCCAGCAGGGCCGGCAGAACGAATTTCCCCGTCAGTCGCATGTCATTCCTCCCATAGCGCATTTGCTGCGATTCTTGGGTGAAGCGTGCCACCGGGTCATATTTCAGGCAAGAAAAATATGAATATTCACTATTTCATGTTTGAAGCAGATCGGTCACGGATGCAGGAGATAGTCGGGGACGGCGCCTTCGCGGACGACCAGCCGGCCGTTGGGCAGGTCGTTTTCATCCAGCTTGAAGGCGATTTCTGCCTCGGTCAGGCCATAGCCGAGCCAGCGCCGGGTCAGGCGGCGGCGCAACTCGTCCTCGGGGACTTCGATGCGCACGGTCAGGTCGAATTGCGGGCGCAGGCTGGGCCAGGGCGCGGCGTTCAGCAGCAGATAATTGCCCTCGACCAGCAGCAGGCGCGCTTCGGGCGGGATGATGCGGGCGCTGCCGCGCGAGATTTCCAGATCGCGGTCAAAGACGGGCACCGCCACCGCCCCCTCGGCGGGATCGCGCAGCCGCGCCAGCGTGCTGCGCAAGCCGCCCACATCGAAGGTGTCCGGCGCGCCTTTCCACGGCCTGCGACCCAACTGGTGCAGCACCGCGTCATCATAATGAAAGCCGTCCATCGGCAGGATCGCCGAGTCGGGCAGCATCTCGGCCAGCCGCTCGACCAGCGTCGACTTGCCTGCCCCCGGCGCGCCGACGATCGCGATCACCTGCCGCCCCGGCCGCGTCAGCAGACCCCGCGCCAGCGCCACAAGCCCCTCAAGTTCAATATCTTTCGACATTCATGCCCCCCTTCTGTTTGTGGCGAGACTAGGCCAGTTCGCGACCACCGCCAAACCGAAACGGCTGCGGTCTAACACATGAATTTTCACTATTTCGAACTTAAAGCTTGACGGAACGCCGACCTCTCCCGGATAATTTTTCCATCACCCACGCCCAGCAGGGATGAAGGCATTGACCGATTTGACGCTGATCGTCCGGCGCAGCACCGAGGTCGGAGAGCTGATCCGGGAAATCGAACTGACCCGCATCGACAACGCCCCGCTGCCCGCATTCGAAGCCGGCGCGCATATCCTGCTGACCCTGCCGAACGGCGCCGAGAACGCCTATTCCCTGATCGACCTGACCGGCGATCCGGCCGCACCCGGCAGCTATGTCCTGGGCGTGCGCCGCGATGACGGCGGCGCAGGCGGGTCGCGCTTCATGCATGATCTGAAGCCGGGCGATCAGGTCACGGCAAGCCTGCCGAAGAACCATTTCCCGCTGGTCGACGACGGCCCGGTGCTGCTGCTGGCGGGCGGGATCGGGGTGACGCCGCTGATCTCGATGGCTGCGGCGCTGGCGCGGCAGGGGCGCGTCTACCGCATGGTCTATGCCAGCCGATCTGCCGCCGCGGCCGCCTTCGCCGACCGGCTGGCCTGCCATGGCGACCGGCTGCGCCTGCATCACGATGACCGCGACGGGGGGCCGCTGGATGTGGCGGCGCTGATCGCCGGCACCGATCCCGATGTTCATGTCTATGTCTGCGGCCCCAAGCCGATGATCGACGCCACCCGCGCCGCGATGGAGTCCGCCGGCCGCGCAGATCAGTTCCATGCCGAGCTGTTTGAAAACGCCTCGCATAAGTCAGGCGACACGGCCTTCGAGGTCGAGATCGCCTCGACCGGCCAGATCTTCACCATCCCCCCCGACAAGACCATCATCGAGGTACTGGAGGCAGGCGGTATCGATCTGGTTTTCGACTGCCAGCGCGGCGATTGCGGGATCTGCCAGACCGAAGTGCTGGAAGGCATCCCCGACCACCGCGACGTGGTCCTGTCCAAGGCCGAACGCGACAGCGGCAAGGTCATGCAGATCTGCGTCAGCCGCGCGCTTTCCGCCCGTCTCAAGCTGGATCTTTGAAGGATAAAGCCATGACCGACGCCCTCGACGACCGCATCGACGCGCTGATCCGCCCCCAGCAGGTCCACCGCGATGTCTATACCAGCCCCGAGGTTTACCGGCTGGAGATGAAGCACCTGTTTCCCAATGTCTGGGTCTATGTCGGCCATGACAGCCAGACGCCGAACAAGGGCGATTACATCACCGCCCAGATCGGGGACCAGCCGCTGCTGATGGTGCGCCACAGCGATGACCAGATCCACGTCCTCTATAACCGCTGCCCGCACAAGGGCACCAAGATCGTCATCGACCGGGCGGGCAATACCGGCAAGTTCTTCCGCTGCCCCTATCACGCCTGGTCCTTCAAGACCGATGGCTGCCTGTTGGCGATCCCGCTGAAGAAGGGATACGAGGGCACCGGGCTGGAAGATACCGAAGCCGCGAAGGGCATGGCCGCCGTCGGCGCGATGCACAACTATCGCGGCTTCGTCTTCGCCCGCCTCGCCCCCGAAGGCATCGGCTTCGAGGAGTTCTTCGGCGAGGCGCTGTCCTCGCTGGATAATATGGTCGACCGGTCGCCGCAGGGACGGCTCAGCGTGGTGGGCACGCCCTTGCGCTATCTGCACAAGTGCAACTGGAAGATGCTGGTCGAGAACCAGACCGACACCTGCCACCCGATGGTCGCCCACGAATCCAGCGCCGGCACCGCCGTGAGGATCTGGGAGGAGATGGACAAACCTGAAGGCACGCCCAAACCCCCCGCGATGGAAATCATCGCCCCCTTCATGTCGCCCTATGAATTCTTCGAGAATATGGGCATCCGCACCTGGCCCAACGGGCACGGGCACACCGGCGTCCACCACTCGATCCATTCCGATTATTCGGCTATCCCCGGCTATTTCGAGGCGATGGTGGAAACCTACGGCGAGGATCGCGCCCGCGAAATTCTGGGCGAGAACCGGCACAACACCGTCTATTTCCCGAACATCATGATCAAGGGGCCGATCCAGCAGCTGCGGAATTTCATTCCGCTGGCAGCCGACAGGACGCTGGTGGAAAGCTGGATCTTCCGGCTGGAAGGCGCGCCGGACGAACTGACCGCGCGCACGGCGATGTATAACCGGATGATCAATGCGCCCACCTCGATGGTCGGCCATGACGATCTGGAGATGTATGAGCGCGCGCAGGAAGGGCTGATGGCCGACGGGCTGGAATGGGTGAACATCCAGCGCCTTTACGAAGACGGCGAGGATTTCGGCGAAGAAGCCGTGCTGAACGGCACCACCGAACGCCAGATGCGCAACCAGTTCGACGCCTGGAAACGCTTCATGCTGGGGGGTGCGGCATGAACCACGAGGAAGTTGTCGATTTCATCCATGACGAGGCCTGGATGCTGGACGAGGGCCAGTATCACGAATGGCTCGACCTCTGGCTGCCCGATGCCGTCTATTGGATGCCGCTGAACTGGAACCAGCAGGACCCGGTCAATGAAACCTCGCTGATGCATGAGGATAATTTCATGCTGCGCCTGCGGATCGAACGCCTGCACGGCGCGCGCACCTTCAGCCAGAAGCCGAAAAGCCGCTGCCATCACGTGCTGAACCGGCCTCGGGTGCTGGAACTGACTGAGGACAGCGCAAAGGTGGTGACGAAAATGCACTATGTCGAAACGCGGCTGGACGACCAGTTCCTGCTGGCGCTGACCGTGACCCACGACCTGAAGGCCACGCCGGAAGGCATCCGCATCGCCGGGAAACGCGTCGACATCCTGAATTGCGACGCCGCCTTCGGCAATATCCAGCTGCTGCCATGACCGGCTATACCGCAGTCATCACCGGCGGCAACAAGGGCATCGGCGCCGATCTGGCGGCCGCGATGGTCGCGAAGGGCTGGCGGGTGGTGTCGCTGGCGCGACACGCCGGCGATGCGCCGGATGTGGAGCATGTCATCTGCGATCTGTCCGACCCGCAGGCCGTGGCCGAAGCCGCGGGCGGCATTGCCGCGCGCCATCAGGTCAGCCATTTCGTCCAGAACGCCGGTATCATCCTGCCCAACCTGATCGAGGATGCGCAGCCGGCCGAGATGCTGGCGCTGACCCAGCTGCATCTGGCCTCGGCGCTGACGCTCGCGCAGGCGTTTCTGCCGGCGATGAAGGCGCGCGGCTTCGGGCGCATCCTGTTCAACGCCTCGCGCGCGGCGCTCGGGGCGAAAACGCGCACCGCCTATTCGGCATCAAAGGCCGGGATGATCGGCATGGCCCGGACCTGGGCGCTGGAACTGGCCGAACATGGCATCACCGTCAATGTCGTCGCGCCCGGCCCGATCCTGACCGACAATTTCTGGGGCATCGTGCCCAAGGGCAGCGCGCAGGAAGACGACCTCGCCCGCCGCATTCCGGTCGGAAGGCTGGGCACGGTGGGCGACGTGACCCGCGCCTTCATGTTCCTGGCCGACCCCGATGCGGGCTTCATCACCGGCCAGACGCTGTTCGTCTGCGGGGGCGCCAGCATCGGTGCGGTGCCGATCTGACGCAGGCGCCAACTTATTAAAAATTTTGCTCTTAAAATATTTACGGCTGGTGCATTATTACGCGACGTGAGCACGACGCAAAAAAGAGTAAAGATTTGAGCACCGATCTGCATTCCCAAGCCCCTCTCGACAGCGACGCGCTGGCCACGCGCCGGTTGAAGCTGTGGATTCGTATGCTGGGCGTGACCCGGCAGATGGAAAATCAGTTGCGCGAATTTCTGCGTGTGGATCACGACACCACCCTGCCCCGCTTCGACGTGATGGCGGCGCTGCATCGCTGGCGCGACGGGCTGACGATGACGGAACTGTCGCGCACGCTGCTGATTTCCAACGGCAACGCGACCACCGTGGTCAACCGGCTGGTCAAGGATGGTCTGGTCAGGCGAATCCATTCGGATGCCGACCGCCGCCGCATCACCGTCAAGCTGACCCCCAAAGGCCTGAGCACGTTCGAAGCCGTGGCCGCCGAACACCGCCAGATGGTCGACGGCCTGTTCGGCGATCTGGATCAGGCGGATCTGGACGCCATGCGCGGGGTGCTGCGCCGCTTGCGCGACAGCCTGTCATCCCAGCCGGCACCGCCGCCTAGCGACGAAGCGTAACGCCCGCCGCCTCGCGGTCCCAGGTCGCGCCGGTCACGCCGCGCGCACGCAGCTGGAATTTCTGCACCTTGCCATTGGCGGTCTTGGGCAGATCGGCGACGAATTCGACGTAACGCGGAACCGCGAAATAGGACATCTTGCCCTCGCAATGGCGGATGATGGCCTCGGGCGTGGCGCGGGCGCCGTCATGCAGGATGATTGCCGCCATCACCTCGTCCTCGGCAAGATCGGAAGCGACGGGAAAGACCGCCACCTCGGCCACGTCCGGGTGCGCGGCCAGCACCTGCTCGACCTCGTAGGAGGAGATATTCTCGCCCCGCCGACGGATCGAATCCTTCATCCGGTCGAGAAACCGGAAATAGCCATCCGGCGCGCGCAGCATTCGGTCGCCGGTATGCAGCCACAGGTTCTGCCAGGCCTCGGCGGTCTTTTCGGGCATCCCGAAATAACCCAACGACATGGCGAAGGGCTCATCTGCGCGGATCACCAGCTCTCCGGCCTCGCCATCGGGGACGGGATTGTCGGAATCGTCCACGATGCGGGCGTCGAAGCCGGGCAGCAGCAGGCCTGTCCAGCCGGGTTTCAGCGTCGCTTCGGTGGTACCGATCACCACATTGCTTTCGGTGGCCCCGTAAGCGTCCAGCAGCACCACGCCGGTGCGGCGGGTCAATTCCGCAGCAGCGGGCGCGGGGACGCCGGGCGCCAGCGCCACCCGGACCTGATGTGCCTTTTCCTCGGGCGCCTCGGGGCGCGACAGCAGCATCGGCACCATCGCCCCCAGCACATAGGTCACCGTCGCCCCCGATGCCCCCATCGCCTCCCAGAAGCCCGAGACCGAGAATTTCGGCTCCACCACCTGCTGGCAGCCGTGCAGCAGCGCCTGAAAGAAGCAGTTCAGCGCGTTGGTGTGAAACAGCGGCAGCGGCGTGTGCAGCACGTCCCCCTGCCGCAGGCCCAGCATGTCGCCCGTATAAACGCCCCACCAGAAGAACTGCGCATGCGGGCAGACCACGCCCTTCGACAGGCCGGTCGTCCCCGAGGTATAGAGGATCGTCAGCGGATCGCCCGGCGCGATATCGGCGGGGAGCGCCTCGGTTTCGGTCTGCGGCAGGACTTCGACGGTCAGGCCGGGCAGATCGGGCAGCGCGCCGTCGCCGATGACCCAGATGCGCTGAACCTCCAGCGCGGACAGATCGAGGCCGTCCAGCACCTCCAGCAAGCTGTCTTCGATCACCAGCAGCTTCGCACCCGAGTTCGACAGGATATGCTGCAGCTGAAACCCGCGCGAAGCGGTATTGATGGGGACCGAGACCGCCCCCATCCAGCCGCAGCCCAGAAAGACCGGCATGAACTCGGCCCGGTTGCCGCAGATGATCGCCACCCGGTCCCCCTGCGCGATGCCCGCGGCCAGCAACGCCTGCGCGGCCCGCGCCGCACCCGCCCGCGTCTGGTCATAGCCGAGCCGCGTCGCCCCGCAGGCGAACAGCGGCGCGTCGCCATATTGTGCCGCCCGCCTCGCCAGCAGATGCGGCAGGACGCGGGCAACCGGGGGAAATTCGGCCTTGAAATCGGCAATGGCGGTCATGGGATATCCCTCTCGGTCTGATGGTGCGCCAGAAGGCCGCGAAAATCGGCGATGGCCTGCGCCCCGGCGCGGGCGCAGAAGGGGCCGCGACTGGCCTGCAGGCCGTTCAGCTGGTGCAGTCGCACCATCATTTCCGCCTGCAACAGACCGGCGGCCACGCAATTCACGATGGGCGCGTGACCGGCGCACAAGTCCCGTTCCTCGCCGATCAGCAGTCCCGGCAGCACGCCGGCGGGCACAATCACGTCGCAACCGGCGGCGACCATCGGGGCGGCCAGCTCGCGCAGGCGGGCGATCATGCGGTCGCGGGCTGCGCCGTCACCGCGGAAGGCATCGGCAAAATGACCCGGCGCCACATCCAGTCCGGCGACATGGGTGACCCGCGCGCCCAACCCATAGCGGTCGGCCTGTTCGTGATGCAGATGCCGAAAGGTCTGGTCCAGCGTGATCAGCCCGATCTGACGCCCCAGTTGAGCGGCCAGATGCAGGCTGGCCTCGCCAACCCCGACGACGGGGATGTGCAGGGCCGATTTCATCTCCATCAGGCCGGGGTCCTGAAAATGGCCCAGCACCACGGCGTCAAAGCCATCGGCCTCGGCATCCAATGCAAGATCGATGGCCTGAATGGCGCAGCGGAATTCCGACAAGCGGCTGAAATCGCGATCGGGCGGCGAGATGCCGCGCAAGCTGACCTGAGTCCCCGGCGCGGCGATCCGGTTCAGATAAGCCGACAGCAAGGCCATGTAGTCGGAGTTCGATTCAGCGTCGATGAAGCTTTGCCAATAGATCCGCATGGGCCGCCCCTCCTGTCAGGCCAGCGTCAGGGTCACGTCGATATTGCCGCGCGTGGCATTGGAATAGGGGCAGGTCTGATGGGCCTTTTCCACCAGCGCCTGGGCGACCCCGCGGTCCAGCCCCGGCAGATGCACCACCAGTTCCACCGCAAGCCCGTAGCCGGTGTCGATCTTGCCAAGACTGACCTTGGCGGCCACCTGCACTTCATCCGGCACCGCCACCTTTTCATGCCGCCCGGCCACCTTCAGCGCGCCGATGAAACAGGCGGAATAGCCGGCGGCGAACAGTTCTTCCGGGTTGGTGCCTTCGCCGCCCGGCCCGCCAAGCGCGGCGGGCACGGTCAGTTTCAACGGAAAGCTGCCATCGGGCCGGTCAGCGGTGCCGTCGCGCCCGCCGGTCGAGATCATTTCGGCGGTATAGAGCGCTTTTTCAAAGGGCATGGCTCGGTTCCTTTTTGCTGGGGAAAATCGCCTCGGTCAGCATGGTGAAATGGGACACGCCGCCCTGATAAGGCGGATAGGCATCGACATCGGCGCGCATCTGCGCCCGAACGGGCGAGGCAAGCGCAGCCGCCAGATCCGCCGGGCTGTCAAAGCCCACGCGGTTGCGCTGCATGTGGGTGTCGCGCGGAAAGGGCAGTGCCGAAAGATAGTCAATTCGGGTCAGCATCTCGACCGCGCGCACGCCCGGCAGGCGCATCATCAGCGGGATATGGTGGGTGGCGTAATGGCTGAGCCAGGCATTCAGGTCCTGCGCCGGGCCGGGATAATGGACCAGATAGGAACAGGCCGCATCCCCGCCGGTATAACGCCGCAGCAGAAAGGCCTGCTGGCGCGGGGCGCCGGGCAAGTCCTGCAACGGGCTGTCCGCGGCACAGGCCGCCTCCAGCGCCGCGATGTCATCAAATTCCAGCTGCAGGACGCGTGCGGGGGCGGCGGCCTCGGCTCCCTCGGGCCGATGGATCAGGGCACGCTCAAGGCCCGGCAGCCCGGCCAGACAGGGCGGCGCGGCCCCTTCATCCGTCGCCCAGACCAGCATCAGCACGCAGGTCATGGCGTCAGATCAGGCTTGGCAGCAGCAAGGCCAGCTGCGGGAAGATCACCACAAGCACGATCAGCACCAGCGTCAGCGCGACATAGGGCGCAGCGGCAAGGGCCACCGTTTTCAGGCTCATCTCGCCCTGCGCCGACCCCATCACCACATATAGAAGCAGCCCGAAGGGGGGCGTGGACAGCCCGACCTCGAAGGCCAGCAGCAGGATCAGCCCCAGCCAGACGGTATCGAACCCGTATTGCGCCGCGAAGGGCATGAACAGCGGCAGGGTGATCAGCATCATCGAGACCTGATCCATGAACATCCCCAGCACGAGGATGATCAGCACCATCATCAGGATGATGCTGTAATAGCCCAGCTCCATCCCGGTCACGGTGCTGATGAAGCCGCTGGAGGCGCCCGAAAAGGCGAATATCTGCGAAAACGTCATCGAGGCCGAGATGATCAGGAAGGTCATCCCCGTCACCTTCATCGCATCGTCCAGCGACTGCCAGACCACCGCCCAGCTGAATTTGCGATAGACGACCAGCAGCAGCGCCACCCCCGCGCAGCCCAGTCCCGCCGATTCCGTGGGTGTCGCGATCCCAAGGATAATGGTGCCCACGACGGTGAAGACCAGAAATGACATCGGCAGGATATTGACGAGGATGCCGCGCCATTTTTCGCGGCCCGAGACCGGCGGGACGGGATATTGGGGCGCGGCCTCGGGGTCGATATGGGTCTGAAACCAGATCAGTCCGCAGAACATCGCCGTCAGCAGCAGCCCCGGCAGGATGCCCGCGATCAGCAGCGCGCCGACATCAATCTGCGCCAGCGAACCCAGCAGCACCGCCAGCGTCGAGGGCGGGATGATCACCGCGAGATTGCCCGCGCCCAGCACCGGCCCGTAGGCCATATGCGGCTTGTAATCGCGCTTCAGCATCTCGGGCGCCATCAACGAGGACATCATCCCGGCATTGGCAAGGCTGGACCCGGACAGCGCCGCAAAGATCGCGCCCGCCATCAGCACCACATAGGACAGCCGCCCGCGCAGATTGCCGACGGCGATATCCAGCGCGTGAATGACCCGCTCACCCAGGCCAGAGCGGAAATACAGGCTGCCCATGACCAGAAACATCGGCAAGGGCGCCAGCGCATAGGTGCCCACTGCCTCCGAGAAATTGGACACCATCTGGGTGATCCCGCGCTGACCGCCGAAGAACAGCACCAGCCCGAGAATATTGGTGGCGAAGAAGGCGAAGGCGACCGGCAGGCCCAGGCCCATCAGCGTGATGATGGTGCCGATCAGGATGGCGAACGGGTAAAGCCAATCCATGTCAGACCCCCTCGGCGTCCAGCGGGTTCGCGTCATAGATCGAGGCGGGGGTCATGAGGAACCGCAGCCATTCCAGCGCCGCCAGCCCGAAGCCCAGGCAGATCGGCAGGAAGATCGCCCACTTCGGCATGTCGAAGGTGCGGCTTTCAAAGCTGCCCTTCTGCCATGCGCCCAGCATCGAGGACCATGCCACCCAGCCCAGATACAGGCACAGGGCGAGGCAGGTCAGATAGACCAGTTTCTCCAGCAGCCGCTGGATCGCAGGCGGAAACAGCGCGCGCAGGAAGACCACGAAGACATGCCCCTTGATGCGCACCAGCCAGGGCATGGCCAGAAAGGTGATGTATAAAAGGCTGTATTCCGATGCCGAGATCGCCCAGGTCATCGCCTTCAGGCCCAGATTGCGCGCGACCACATCAGCCACCACCAGCAGAATGAGTGCACCGATCAGCAACTTGGCCAGCGACGCGCACAGCCAGGACAAGGTGCCGACGACATCAAAGAACCGGTCCATGGAGAGCCTTTTGTCACGAGAGGAAGGGGAGGGCCCCGGCCTGTGAAGCCGCCCGGCCGCGTGGATCGGCCGGGCGACAGGTCAGTTGAACAGCGCGCGCAGTTCCTCGACATGGGTGGGATCGCGATCGGTCATGCGATCCCAACTCGATTTGGCGGCCGCCGCCAGAAATGCTTCGCGACCTTCGCCGGTCATCTCGACCACCTTCATGCCTTCGGATTCCATCAGCGCGCGTGTGTCGGCGTCTTCCTTGCGCATCGCCTCAGAGCTTTCACGCTCGAACTCTTTCGCGACCTCCTCCAGAACGGCCTTGGATTCGTCGGACAGGCCGTTCCAGGCGTCGAGATTCATCGAAATCAGCACATCCATGCCGAAGAAGCCGGGATCGACGCGGTAGCGGGTGAACTTGTCCCAGCCGAAAGCCTTGTAGCCGATGGACGGATAGGCCAGCCCGTTGATCATCCCGCGTTCCAGCGCCGTATAGGTATCGCCCATCGGCATCACCACCGCCTGCGCGCCGATGCTGTCGAAGAATTGCTTGTAAAGGGGCGAGGCCCGCAGGACGAGGCCGTTGAAGTCCAGCATGCCGTTTTCCTGCAGCTTGGGCTCCTTTACGGTCCAGATGTGAAAGCCCACGCCGGTGTCGACCCAGGCAATCAGCTTGGCGTTGCCCTTGTCCTGATAGATCTTGTCGATGGCCTCCCAGGCACCATTCTCGCGCGCCTCCCAGGGGGTGATGCTGGCGGCGGAAAAGGCGTCGCCCTCGGGAACGATTTCCAGATAGAGACCGGCCGGATTGT
This sequence comes from Paracoccus sp. S1E-3, assembly GCF_013868135.1. Classification (GTDB taxonomy): domain Bacteria; phylum Pseudomonadota; class Alphaproteobacteria; order Rhodobacterales; family Rhodobacteraceae; genus Paracoccus. Next base: position 1,992,263 of record NZ_JACEMU010000004.1, on the reverse strand, counting down.
TGATAATATCGATCAGCCCGGATTGCTGGGCCGCGCCCAGCTGGGTGTTCGGAATCACCTCGGGACCGCCGCGCACGTCGATGCGGACGACGCCCTTGCCACGTTCATTCACCTTCTCGACGAAGCGCAGGAAGCTTTGCGCGAAGCCCACCTGGGTCGGGGTGAAATGCACCGCATTGATGACATCTTCGGCCCGTGCCGGCAGCGCAAGCGCCGTGGCGATGATCGCGGCAAGACCGGCATTCTTCCAAATCTTCATCTGGCTTCCCCTGTCAGGTTGGAATCGGTTCTTTTCCCTCAGGCTACATATGAGTTTTCATCAAATCAACTTTAACCTCAAAATATTCGTGCTTGCACGGGATTCTGGCGTAACTTCTGCAAAGCTCCGGGGGCGCGCCACGCAAAATAAGACGGCTTGCCCGAATTTCAGGCAGGCCGCGCGAGTCGTCATGTCTGGCGGTCAGCCTTCGATCAGCGCCATCACCCGCAGGGGACTGCCGGTTCCGCCCTTGATCTTCAGCGGCGCCGCCAGCAGCACCGCGCCGGTGGGCGGCAGCTGGTCCAGATTGCGCAGGCATTGCAGCCCGTATTTGCCCGCCCCGTGCAGGGTGAAATGCGCCGGATAGGGTGGCGTGTAATGGCCGCCCTGCCCGGCATCGGTGCCGATGGTTTCGGTGCCGAAGCCGCGGATGCCCCGGTCTTCGACCAGCAGGCGGATCGCTTCCGGCGTCGGGCCGGGGGAATGGGGGCCATCGTCGCGCAGGTTCAGATAGGCCGCCCCGCTGCGCTTGGACCAATCCGAGCGCAGCAGCACCCATGCGTCTGCGGGGATGCGGCCATGCTCGGCCTCCCATGCGGCGATCACGTCGGGCGTCAGTTCGTAATCGTCGTTCTGCGCCGCACCTTCGGAACAGTCGATCACCACCACCGGCCCGACGAAAACCGAAGGGTCGATTTCATCGACCGCGCCATTGGGCAGGTCGCGCCCGGAAATCCAGTGCTTCGGCGCGTCGAAATGGGTGCCGGTATGTTCACCCATGCTGAAATTGTTCCACTTCCACGCCGGACCGCGATGGTCATAGGCGCTGATCTCCTCCATGCGGAAGGGGGCGCATTGGCCGAATTCCGGCGGCAGCACGATGACAGGGAAATCGGGATCCAGCGTGTGGGTCAGATCGACCACCCGCACCGCACCCGATGCGAGGGCCTGTGACAGTTCGGCAAGCGCGCTCATGATCTTCCTCCCATGGTCATTTCGCGTTCCAGCACTTTGGGGCCGGCGCGAAAGCGCTCGGCCAGTTCCTTCGCCACGTCGCCGGAATGCACATCCTCCAGCCCTGCCTGCAACCCGCGCAGCAGGTCGGCGGCCAATGCGGCGGGCGCGACCTTGGGCGGTGGCAGCGGCTGGTGCCAGTCATCCTCGGTCGGGCCGACAAAGACATGCATGACGCGCAGGCCGCTGGCGCGGAACTCGCCCCGCAGCGACTGCCCGAGCGACAGCGCCGCCGCCTGCGAGGCCGCGAAGCTGCCAAATTCCGGCGCGTTCACCAGCGCATAGGCCGACAGGATATTCACCCAGGCAACGGCCGAATTCACCCCATCCGCCGTGCGGGCGCACATGGCCGGACCGAAGGCCTGCGCCAGCCGCATCAGGCCCAGCACATTCACGTCGAATTCCTGCTGGGCGAAGGCGGTATCGCCGCGCTGCAGCACGCCGCCGGGGCGCATGAAGCGGGCATTGTTGATGAGGATATCGACCTTTCCGCCGATCTCGCCCGCCAGTTCGCGCACGCTGCCGGCGTCGGTCACATCCAGCGGCAGCAGCTGCACGCCCAAGGCCAGCAAGGCGGCGCGCTGGGGATTGGGGCGCCAGCTTTGGGCCTCGCCCGCGAAGATCGTCGCGGCCCCGGCCTGCAGCAGCGCGGCGGCGATGGCGGGGGCATTTTCGCTGCGCGCGTCCACGATCAGCACGCGGCGCAGCTTCGGGTCCGAGGTCATGGCGCGCAATTGTGGATCATCCTCCATATGGGGGGTGGGGGCTTCGGGCATGGCCAGCAGCACGCCCTGCCCGGCCCGGTCGAGGCGGTTGCTCAGCACGACACGCGCGCGGGGGCCGACATCGCCGTGGACATGGCAGATCACCACCGGCCCCGCGTCCATCCTGACGGTGCCGGTCCGCCACGGCGCGCGCTCGCGGAAATACAGGTTGGTCGAGGTACGCACCGTGGTTTCGGCCAGCAACTCGCCCCGCGGGTCGATATCCTGCCAGCGCAGATCGACCGACAGGCAACGATTGCACGCGTCCCGCGCGGGATAGAGCGTCGCGCCGCATTCGCCACAGACCTGCAGGGCGAACCGCCCTTCGGCGGCGGCGGCGGTCAGGCCCATGGCGGCGCGGCTGCGGGCCTCGGGCGGCAGCGTTGGCGACAGGGTCCGCTTTTCCGGGTTCTTCTTCGGCGGTGGCGTCAACGGCTGGGTCATGGGCCGTTTCCTTTCAGGATCGCCGCGCCCGAGCACAGCCCCCGATCATAATTGATCATCCCGAAGCCCGAGACCATGGCCCGCCGGGCGCCGGGCACCTGCGTGGGGCCGGCGGTGCCGGTGACCTGCCGGATCGCCTCGACCAGGCCCAGAAAGCCGCCCGCCGCGCCCGCCTGCCCCGCAGACAGCTGACCGCCCGAGGTATTATGCGGGAAATCCCCGGCGATGGTCAGGTCATGGTCGCGGACGAATTGCGGCGCCTCGCCCTTGGCGCAGAAGCCCAGATCCTCGATCTGCATCATCGAGATCACCGGATAGTCGTCATAGGTCTGTAGCAGGTCGATATCCGGCGGGCCGCAATCGGCCATCTGGTATAGCTGGTCGGCATCCATCGTCCAGCCGCCGCGCAGCTGGATCGGGTCGTCGGGATGGGCGTTGTGACGTTCGATCGCGGCCGCCAGCGTGGCATAGGGTAGGCCGCGGCGCTCGGCCTCGTCCACCGTCATCACCAGAAAGGCCTCGGCCCCGGCACAGGGCATCACGCAGTCGAACAGCGCGATGGGATCGGCGATCGGGCGGGCATCCAGATACTGCTGCAAGCTCAGCTGTTTTTTCATCAAAGCATGGGGGTTCTTCAGCGCGTTGTCCCGCTGCGCCACGCAGAGGCGACCGAAATCGGCGCGGGTGGCACCGTATTCCTGCATATAGCGGTCAGTCAGCAGAGCGAAATTGGCGTTCGGGCCGCCATAGCCGTAAGGATAGGCGGCATCGGTCTGAAAGCGGGAAAAACTGGACAGAAGCTGGCGGAAACTGTCGATATGGTTGGTGTCGCCCGCCACGCAGGCGACAATATCGGCATCGCCCGCCTGCACCGCCCGCGCCGCGCGCCGCAGCGCCACAATGCCCGCTGCTCCGCCCATCGGGATGTGATCGAGCCAGCGCGGGCTGAGGCCCAGATGCTGCGTCAGCCCCACCGCGGTGTCGGGAAACAGGGTGAAACTCGCCATGGACAGGCCGTCCAGATCGCCCGGCCGCAGCCCCGCCGCATCCAGCGCCATGCGCAGCGCACGGGCGATCCACCAATGCGCGGTCTGGATCGAATAGCGCTGATAAGGAACGGTGGCCGGGGCCACCAACGCCACGCCGGCATAGGATTGCCGGGGCCGGGTCACGGCGCGGACCTGTCCGTCGGGCGTGCGGATATGCTCACGAAATTCCCCCATCTCGCGGCGGGCCGGGTCAGGCGGCGCGCCCTTCTGCAGGCATTTAAATGAGTATTCATATAAAGCGGGATCGAGGCAAGCTTTTTGATGCTTGCCGCGCGGGCGACAGCGCGCGTCAGCCCTGCCGCAGATTGGCCAGCACGCGCGTCAGGCTGGCCAGGAAGGCCTCGCGCTCACTGTCGCTGAACCCGGTCATCATCGCCGCATTCACCCGCAAGATCTCGGGGTGGATCCTGTCGAACACCTTCTGCCCGGCCGGGGTCAGGCTGACGACGCGCAGGCGGCTGTCCTCCATGCTTGGCTGACGTTCGACCAGCTTCTGCTTTTCCAGACTGTCGAGCGCACGGCTCATGGTGGGTTGCTCGGCGATGGCATAGCCGCACAGTTCGTTCACCGTCAGCCGGCCATAGATCTTCAGCGAGATCACGATCCGCATCTTCAGCGTCGAGACGCCCACGGATTTCAGCCGCGATTGCAGCGTCTGATGGTATTGGTGAACAATATGGTTCAGCAGAAAGGACGGCATCCGTTCCAGATCGATCTCCGGCGCAATTGCCTGCTGATCCTGTTTTGCCAAACCCATTCACCTTTCATCTGCGTGCCGGCCCCGATTGCCGACACCTTCATCCCGGATTCTGCCGTTTCGTCGCCCAAATAGCCAGCCCAAACCCCTGTAAACGCAGGGCAATCGGTTTGAACACAAAATATTTGCGCGATCATATGATTTTTCATATACTGAAATCAACCGCCCCGTGACACCCCCGCGCGAGGGGCGGCGGAACCGGATACCGGCCGCGCGGCCACAGCTGGCCCGATCAGGGCACCCCATCCTCTCAGGGAAACGCCATGGCAGAACGTTCTTTCAAGGCCGAAGTCCAGCATCTGAAGCTCGGCGCGGGCGAGACCTTCACCGGCGAGGGCATTCTGGCCATCACCAAGGCGCTGCTGGAATCGGGCGTGGGCTATGTCGGCGGCTATCAGGGGGCGCCGATCTCGCATCTGATGGACGTGCTGGCCGATGCCGAGGAGTTGCTGACCGATCTCGGCGTCCGCTTTGAGGCCAATGCCAACGAGGCCGCCGCCGCCGCAATGCTGGCAGCCTCGGTCCATTATCCGATCCGGGGGGCGGTGACTTTCAAGGGTTCTGTGGGTGTCAATGTCGCCTCGGATGCGCTGGCGAATCTGGCCTCCAGCGGGGTGACCGGCGGCGCCCTGGTGATCGTCGGCGAGGATTACGGCGAAGGCTCCTCGATCATGCAGGAGCGCACCCATGCCTTCGCGATGAAATCGCAATTCTGGCTGCTGGACCCGCGCCCGAACCTGCCCTCGATCGTGAAATCGGTCAGCGACGGCTTTGATCTGTCCGAGGCGACGAACACACCGGTGATGCTGATGGTCCGCATCCGGTCCTGCCACGTCACCGGCAGCTTCGAATGCCGCGACAACCGCCCGCCCGCCTTCACCGTCAAGGATGCGCTGGCGAATCCGCGATCCGATTTCGCCCGCGTCGTGCTGCCGCCGATGTCCTATCAGCACGAGCAGGACAAGGTGAAGAACCGCTGGCCCGCCGCCGAGGCCTTCATCCGCAACCGCCAGCTGAACGAGGTCTTCGGCCCCGAAAAGGCCCCCGTGGGCATCGTCTTGCAGGGCGGCATGTATAATGGCGTGATCCGCGCGCTGCACCATCTGGGGCTGGCGGATATCTATGGCAACAGCCGGATTCCGCTTTACGTGCTGAACGTCACCTATCCGCTGGTCGCGGACGAGTTTCTGGATTTCTGCAAGGACAAGCAATCGGTTCTGGTGGTCGAGGAAGGCCAGCCCGAATTCATCGAAAACCAGCTGAGCGCCTATCTGTACCGGGCCCGCGCGGATGTGCGCCTGCATGGCAAGGACGTGCTGCCGATGGCCTGCGAATATACCGGCGCGGTGATGCGCGACGGTATCGCGGCCTTCCTGAAAGCGGCCGCGCCCGACCTGTTGTCGGACGCCCTGCGCGCGCCCAACACGCCCCCGCCCGCGCTTCCAGACCTGTCGAAAACCGTGCCGATCCGTCCGCCGGGCTTCTGCACCGGCTGCCCCGAGCGGCCCATCTTCGCCGCCATGAAGCTGGTGGAGCAGGAACTGGGCAAGCACCAGATCGCCGCCGATATCGGCTGCCACCTGTTCGCCTCGCTGCCGCCGTTCGAGATCGGCGGCGCGACCATGGGCTACGGCCTCGGGCCCGCCGCCAACGGCGCCTTCGATGGCGGGGGCGAGAAGCGCTCGGTCGCGATCATCGGCGATGGCGGTTTCTGGCATAACGGGCTGTCCTCATCCTTCACCAATATGGCGTTCAACAAGTCGGACGGCGTGGCCATCGTGGTCGACAATTACTATTCGGCCGCGACCGGGGGGCAGGACGTGATGTCCTCACGCGCGCAGAACAGGACGAAGTCGACGAAGAACCCGATCTCGAAAGCGCTGGCGGGAATCGGCATCGGCTGGGTGCGCCAGATCGATCGCACCTATGATGTGGCGAAGATGCGCGATACCATCCGCGAGGCGCTGACCACGCCCGAAAAGGGACCGAAGGTGATTGTCGCCTCCTCGGAATGCATGCTGAACAGGCAGCGCCGCGAAAAGCCCCTGCGGGCGGCGGCGATGAAGGAAGGCCGCCGCGTCGACGTGCCCCGCTTCGGCGTCGACGAGGAGGTCTGCACCGGCGATCACGCCTGCATGCGGCTGTCGGGTTGCCCCTCGCTGTCGCTGAAAAAGCTGGAAGATCCGCTGCGGGACGATCCCGTCGCCAGCATCGATGTCACCTGCGTCGGCTGCGGCAATTGCGGCGAGGTCGCCGACGCCGCCATCCTGTGCCCCAGCTTCTATCGCGCCGATGTGGTCCATAACGCGGGCAGGCTGGAAACCCTGCTGGCGCGCTGGCGCGAAGGTTGGCGCAATTACCTGATCAGGCGCCGCGCCGCGCGCCAATTGGATCTGGGGGTGGCGGAATGAACGCGCATCCGAAACCGGCGGAACTGACCGTCTCGACCGGCATCATCAAGGTCGCCATTCTGGCCGTGGGCGGTCAGGGCGGCGGCGTGCTGACCAGCTGGATCGAAGGGCTGGCGCGCGCCAATGGCTTTGTCGCGCAGGCGACCAGCGTGGCGGGCGTGGCGCAGCGCACCGGGGCCACCGTCTATTATGTCGAGATGGCGCCGGCAGGGCCGCAGATGCCGGTGTTTTCGCTGATGCCCGCGGCCGGGGATGTCGATGTGATGATTACGGCGGAAATGATGGAGGCCGGGCGGTCGATCATGCGCGGCTTCGTCACCCCTGACCGGACGGTGCTGATCACCTCGACCCACCGGGCGCTGGCGGTGTCGGAGAAGATGGTGCCGGGCGACGGTATCGCCTCCTCGGATGAGGTGATGGCCGCCGCCGGACTGGCCGCGCGGCGGCTGATCGCCGCGGATTTCGAGGCGCTGGCGGTTGCCTCGGGCGCGGTCATTTCGGCCACGCTTTTCGGCGCGCTGGCGGGATCGGGCGCGCTGCCCTTCCCCCGCACCGCATTCGAGGACGCCATCCGCGCCAGCGGCAAAGGGATCGAACCCAGCCTGCGCGCCTTCTCCGCCGGGTTTGACGCGGCATCCGCGCCGGCCGCCCCCGCACCCGAGGCCGAGGCCGGGACCATCCCTGCCCCCTTGGCCACCGGCCCCGAGGCCTTGCTGCGGGAATGGCAGAGCCTGCGCGCCGAGATCGACGCGCTGCCCGCGGCGGCGGCGGAAATGGCGCTCGCCGGACTGCGCAAGGTGGTGGACTTTCAGGATCTCGCATATGGGCGGGAATATCTGGCGCGGCTGCAATCGCTGGCGACACTGGACCCCGGCGATGGTCATCTGACGCGCGAGGCGGCGAAATACATCGCCAATGCCATGGCCTATGACGACATCATCCGCGTGGCCAATGCCAAGACGCGGCCCCAGCGCGGGCCCCGTATCGCCCGCGAGATGCGACTGAAGTCCGGCCAGCTGATGCGCGTCACCGAATTCCTGCACCCGCGGGCCGAGGAAATCGTCTCGCTTATGCCTGCCGGGATCGGCGCGCGTTGGCAGGCCAATCCGAAGCGGATGGCGCTGATCGACCGGCTGTTCAACCGGGGCCGACGCATCCGCACTGACGGGATCATCGGCTTTTCGATGCTGTATCTGCTGGCCGGCGCGAAAGGCTGGCGCAGGCGCACGCTACGCCACGCCCAGGAAATGGCGCATCTGCACGCCTGGCTGGACCGGGTAGCCGCGGCCCGCCCCGAGGTCGCGATCGAGCTTTTGCGCAATCAGCGCCTCATCAAAGGCTATTCCGACACCCATGCGCGTGGCCAGTCGAAATTTGCCCGTGTGATGGAGGGGGCGGCCCTGGTCGAGGGGCGCGAGGACGCCGCCGACTGGATCCGCCGCCTGCGCGAGGCCGCCTTGCAGGACGAGGAGGGCCGCGCGCTGGATGGCGCCTTGCAGACGGTGAAAAGCTTCACGTGAAACGGGGCGCGCGGTTGATCCTCCGCGCCATGCCCGGCCGGCCGCGCCGAAACGCCCAATGAGTTCCAAGGGGTGCCGGGACATTGGGGGCCTTCCCGCCGGTCGGCCCGAAGGCCGGAACAGCGCCCGAGGCAGGGTTCCGACCTTCGGGCGCCCCGATGCCGGCCGGGCGCCCACAGGTCTTCGCCACCGGAGAACCTGCCCGCGGCGGCGGCCGACCTGCCCGCCCTCGGCGACCGGATCGATCACGAGGAAGCTTTCTCAGCCGTGGCGGATACAGGCGGTCGCTTCGATCTCGATCAGGGCCTCGTCCTCGATCAGGTCCTTGATGACCAGCATCGACATCGCCGGGAAATGCTTGCCCATGACGCGGCGATAGGCCTCGCCGATGGCGCGCTGGTTGGCGAGGTAATCCGATTTGTCCTTCACGAACCATGTCAGCCGGCCGATATCCGTTACCTCTCCGCCCGCCGCGCGCACCACCGATACGATATTGTTCAGGCACTGCTCCATCTGGCCGATGAAGTCCTTCGCCTCGAAGACCTTGTCGGCATTCCAGCCGATCTGGCCGCCGATATGCAGCGTGCCATCGGGCATCAGCATGCCATTGGCGTATCCAAGCGCGGGCGCCCAGCCCTCCGGGTGAATCGTCACTGGCTTCATACCGAACCCTCCATGATAGCGTTGACTTTCTTGCGCACGGCATCGGGCCAGCTGCGCGGACGGCCCTCCTCGTTGACGCAGACCAGAACGTGGTCGGCGATGAAGCGGGTTTCCTCGTCCGCCATGGCCACCGTCTTCAGCACCATGCTGGACCGGCCCAGCCTTGCGATGGTGATCTCCAGCGCGATCTGATCGCCGTGGCGGCTGGGGGCGGTGAAATCGACGCTGATCGTCGCGGTCGGCACGCCCGATCCGTTGTGCATCTCCTCGAACGGCCAGCCGATCAGGTCGGAAAACATCGCCTCGACGGCGTCGTTGATGATCTCGAAATAACGGGGATAGAAGACGATCCCCGCCGGGTCGCAATGCTTGAACAGGATCTTCTGGGGAAAGCGGAAATGCATCCTCAGCCCTCCTGATGGGCAGCAAGCGCTTGCCGCGCGATCACCACCCGCTGCACGTCCGAGGCGCCTTCATAAATCCGCAGCGCCCGGATGTCGCGATACAGCCGCTCGACCATCTGGCCCGAGCGCACGCCGTCGCCGCCATGCAGCTGCACCGCCTTGTCGATCACCTGCTGGGCCTGTTCGGTCGCGAACAGCTTCGCCATCGCCGCCTCGCGCGTGACGCGCGGCGCGCCGCTGTCCTTGGTCCAGGCGGCGCGGTAAACCAGCAGGGCGCTGGCATCCACATCCAGCGCCATATCGGCGATGTGGCCCTGCACCATCTGCAATTCAAAAAGGGGCGCGCCCTGCACATGGCGGGCGGTCACTCGGTCCAGGGCCTCATCCAGCGCGCGGCGGGCAAAGCCCAAAGCGGCCGCGGCGACGGTGGCGCGGAACACATCCAGCACCGACATGGCGATCCGAAAGCCCTGTCCCGGCTGACCCAGCATCGCGCTTGCCGGGATGCGACAATCGGTAAAGCGCAGGGTGGCCAGCGGATGCGGGGCAATCGTTTCCAGCCGCTCGGCGATCTCGAATCCCGGCAGACCGGCCGGCAGGATGAAGGCCGACAGGCCTTTCGCGCCCGGCGCCTCGCCGGTGCGGGCGAACAGCGTATAGACATCCGCGATCCCGCCATTCGAGATCCAGGTCTTTTCGCCGTTCAGCAAATAGTCGTCGCCGTCCCGCGTGGCGGTCATGGTGGAATTGGCCACATCCGACCCCGATTGCGGCTCGGTCAGCGCAAAGGCCGAAATCGCCTTGCCCGTCCGCGTCTGCGGCAGCCATTCGGCCCTCTGCGCCTCGGTCCCGAACAGCGAGATCGCGCCCGTCCCCAGCCCCTGCATGGCAAAGGCGAAATCCGCCAGCCCATCATGGCGCGCCAGCGTCTCGCGGATCAGGCACAGGCTGCGCACATCCAGCGTGCCGCCTGCCGGGCCCACGGCGGAATGGGTCAGGATGCCCGCATCCCCCATCGCACGGACCAAGGCACGGCAAGCCGCATCGGCATCCGCGTGATTGACATGCGCCAGCGACTCCGCCGCCCAGGCATCGACCTCTGCCGCCAAAGCGCGGTGGCGGTCATCGAAAAACGGCCAGTCGAGAAAGGTCTTATCGGCCATCAGTCGCCCTCGAAGACAGGTTTTTCCTTGGCGACGAAGGCGTGATAGGCGCGGTGGAAATCCTGCCCCTGCATGCAGATCGCCTGCGCCTGCGCCTCGGCCTCGATCGCCTGATCGAGGCTCATCGACCATTCCTGCGCCAGCATGGTCTTGGTCATCATATTGGCGAAGTTCGGGCCGGCGGCGATTCGCTGCGCGATGTCCTGCGCCTCGTCCATCAGCTTGGCCTGCGGCACGACCCGGTTGAAGAAGCCCCAGTTCAGCCCTTCCTCGGCGCTCATCGCGCGGCCGAGATACAGCAGTTCCGCCGCCCGTCCCTGCCCGATGATGCGCGGCAGGATCGCGCAGGCCCCCATGTCGCAGCCGGCGAGGCCCACCCGGTTGAACAGGAAGGCGGTCTTCGCTTCGGGCGTGGCGACGCGCAGGTCCGAGGCCATGGCGATGATCGCCCCAGCGCCGGCACAGACGCCATCGACCGCCGCGATGATCGGCTTGCCGCAGCCGATCATCGCCTTGACCAGATCGCCGGTCATCCGGGTGAAGCGCATCAACTCCTTCATGTTCATCTTCGTAAGCGGCCCGATGATCTCGTGCACATCCCCGCCAGAGCTGAAATTCCCGCCATTCGGTCCGAAGACCACCGCCTTCACGTCATCCGCGTAATGAAGATCGCGGAACCAGTCGCGCAGCTCGGCATAGCTGTCGAAGCTGAGCGGGTTCTTCCGTTCCGGCCGGTCGAGCGCGACGGTGGCGATGCCGTCCTTGATCGCAAGCTTGAAGTGCTGCACGTCGCTGCGCATCAGATCTCTCCTCCCGAGAGGGTCAGGGTGTGGCCGTTCACCGAACGTGCGGCGTCCGACATAAGATACAGCGCCGCGCCCGCGACCTCATCGGTCTGGATGAAGCGCTTCTGCGGGTTGTCCTTGACCAGGGCGGCGCGGGCGTCGGCCTCGCTCATGCCGGTCTTGTCGATGATGTTCGCGATGGAGCGGTCAAGCATCGGCGTCTCGATGAATCCGGGGCAGATGGCGTTCACGGTGATGCCGCTGCTGGCCAGTTCCAGCGCCAGCGCGCGGGTCAGGCCCACCACGCCATGCTTGGCGGCGACATAGGCCGAAACGTAAGGATAGCCTTTCAGCCCGGCGGTCGAGGCCACGGCGATCATCCGCCCCCAGCCCGCCCCTTTCATATCAGGCAGCGCCGCCTGCCAGACATTCGCCACGCCCACCAGATTCACCGCCAGCATGTCGGCCAGCATGCCGGCGGGCATCTTGGCGAAAGGCAGGCTTTCCGCCGCCCCGGCATTGGCGATCACGCCAAGAATCGGCCCCTGCGCCTCCCGTGCCGCTGCAAAGGCGGCGGCCACCGCATCCGCATCGGTCACATCGCAGACCTGATAGGGCAGGCCCTGTTCGCGCAAGGGCGCCTCGCGCCGGCCCATGATGGTGATCCGCGCCCCGGCCTCCGCCAGCGCTAGAGCGGTAGCCGCACCCACGCCCGAGCCGCCGCCGGTGACGACGATATGCTTGCCTTCAACGCTCATGCGCGGATCGCCTCGGCCTCGCGTTCGGCCAGCCGCCAGGACTGGTCGCGGCCCGCCAGATAGGGCTTGGGCCAGACGGCGTCGCGGTCGCCGATCTTCGTCGCCTCGTGAAAAGTCCAATAGGGATCGGCCAGATGCGGGCGGCCGACCGCCACCAGATCGGCGCGGCCCGCCATCAGGATCGAATTGGCATGATCGGCCTCGTAGATATTGCCGACGGCCATGGTGGCGATGCCGATTTCGTTGCGGATCCGGTCCGAAAAGGGCGTCTGGAACATGCGCCCGTAAACCGGCCGCGCCTCCACCGAGGTCTGTCCCGCCGACACGTCGATGATATCCGCCCCCGCCGCACGGAAGGCGCGGGCGATCTCCACCGCCTCGGCGGGTGTCACGCCGCCGTCGCCGATCCAGTCATTGGCGGAAATCCTGACCGACATCGGCTTGTCTTCGGGCCAGACGGCACGCATGGCTTCGAAAACCTCCAGCGGCCAGCGCAGGCGGTTTTCCAGACTGCCGCCATATTCATCCGTCCGCTGGTTCGACACCGGCGAGATGAAGGACGAGATCAGATAGCCATGGGCGGCATGAAGCTCGATCATGTCGAAGCCCGCGCGCTCGGCCATTTCGGCTGCCGCGACGAATTGCGCCTTGATCGCGTCCAGATCGGCCTGGGTGGCCGCGCGCGGCACCGCATTCTCGCTGGACCAAGGGATCGCCGAGGCCGAGACCAGATCCCAGTTCCCGGAGGCGAGCGGCTTGTCCATCCCCTCCCACCCGATATTGGTCGACCCCTTGCGCCCCGAATGCCCGATCTGGCAGCAGATCTTCGCATCGGTCTCGGCATGGACGAAATCCACCAGCCGCTTCCATGCGGCCTCGTGTTCGGGCGCATAAAGCCCCGGACAGCCGGGCGTGATCCGGCCTTCGGGCGACACGCAGGTCATTTCGGTATAGACCAGCCCGGCGCCGCCCTTGGCGCGTTCGGCGTAATGAACGAAATGCCAGTCGGTGGGCGTCCCATCCACGGCCTTGTATTGCGCCATGGGCGAGACCACGATGCGGTTCTCCAGCGCCATGTCGCGCAGCCGGAAGGGCGCGAACATCGGCGCGCGCACCGGCGCGTCGGGGGCCATACCGGCTTGGGTCTGGAACCAGCGCTCGGCCGATTGCAGCCACTGGCCATCGCGCAGGCGCAGGTTTTCATGGCTGATCCGCTGGCTGCGGGTCAGCAGGGAATAGTTGAACTGAACCGGGTCCAGCCCGAGATAGCGCTCGACCTGTTCGAACCATTCCAGACTGTTGCGGGCAGCCGATTGCAGGCGCAGCACCTCCAGCCGGCGTTCGTCCTGATAGCGCTCGAATGCGGCTTCCATGCTGGATTCGCTGTGCAGGTAATCCGCCAGCGTGATCGCGCTTTCAAAGGCCAGCCGGGTGCCGGAGCCGATGGAAAAATGCGCCGTCGCCGCCGCATCGCCCATCAGCACGATGTTTTCGTGATGCCATTTCTCGCAGATCACCCGCGGGAAATTCATCCACACCGCCGAGCCGCGCAGATGCGCCGCGTTCGAGATCAGCTCGTGCCCGTCCAGATGGCGGGCAAAGACCTTCCGGCAGGTCTCGACCGTTTCTTCCTTGGTCATCCCCTCGAACCCCCAGCGGTCCCAGGTGTCCTGCTGGCATTCGACGATGAAGGTCGCGGTATCGGCATCGAATTGATAGACATGCGCCCACATCCAGCCATGTTCGGTCTTCTCGAAGATGAAGGTGAAGGCGTCGTCGAATTTCTGATGCGTGCCCAGCCAGATGAACTTGGTCTCGCGCATCTCGACATCGGGCTTGAACACGTCGGCATATTCGTTGCGGACGCGCGAATTGATGCCGTCGCAGGCCACCACCAGATCATATTCCTTCTGGTAATCGGCGGCATCGCCGAATTCGGTTTCGAACCGCAGGTGGACCCCCAGTTCGCGGGCGCGTTCCTGCAGCAAGATCAGCATCTGCTTGCGCCCGATCCCGGCGAAGCCATGCCCGCCCGAGACATTGCGCACCCCGTCATGAATCACCGCGATATCGTCCCAATAGACGAAATGGTCGCGGATCGCCTGCGCGCTGACGGGATCATTCCGGCCCAGCTTGTCCAGCACCTCGTCCGACAGTACCACGCCCCAGCCGAAGGTGTCGTTGGCGCGGTTGCGTTCGATCACCACAACCTCATGCGCGGGATCGCGGAGCTTCATGGAAATGGCGAAATAAAGCCCGGCCGGACCGCCCCCGAGACACGCGATGCGCATGGACTCTCTCCTCACGAATTCAGCGGCATGGGTGATTCATGCCCGATCCTCTCGACCCTATGCCAGAGCGGATATCACTTCAAGCTTGAAATATTTAAGCACGAACTTTAGAACGGCTCGCATATTCCCAGCCGCGAGAGCCTCATGGACCAGATCACCCCCCGCATACATGCCGCCACGCCCGAATCCGCCCGCGCCCGGCTGGCGGCGCTGAACTGGGAAGACCCGTTCGGCATCGACAGCCTGCTGACCGAGGAGGAGCGGATGATTCGTGATGCCGCCCGCGCCTATTGTCAGGACAGGCTGGCATCCCGTGTGATCGAGGCCAACCGCCACGAGATCTTCCATCGCGAGATCATGTCGGAAATGGGCGAACTGGGCCTGCTTGGCCCCACCATCCCCGAGGAATACGGCGGCGTCGGCGCGAATTATGTCAGCTATGGCCTGGTCGCGCGCGAGGTCGAGCGGGTCGATTCCGGCTATCGCTCGGCGATGTCGGTGCAAAGCTCGCTGGTGATGCACCCTATCTTCGCCTACGGCAGCGACGAACAGCGCCGGAAATATCTGCCGAAGCTGATTTCCGGCGAATGGGTCGGGTGTTTCGGACTGACCGAACCTGACCACGGCTCCGATCCCGGATCAATGATTACCCGCGCCAGGAAGGTGGATGGCGGCTATTCGATTTCCGGCGCCAAGAACTGGATCACCAATTCGCCCATCGCCGATGTCTTCGTGATCTGGGCGAAATCGGACGCCCATGGTGGCAAGATTCGTGGTTTCGTGCTGGAAAAGGGCATGAAAGGCCTGAACGCGCCGATGATCGAAGGGAAATTCAGCCTGCGCGCCTCGATCACCGGGATGATCCAGATGGACGAGGTGATTGTCGGCGAAGACCATCTGCTGCCCCATGCCGAGGGGCTGGCCGGACCTTTCGGCTGCCTGAACCGGGCGCGTTACGGCATCAGCTGGGGCGCCATGGGCGCGGCCGAGGCCTGCTGGCACGCGGCGCGGCAATACACCATGGACCGCAAGCAATTCGGCAAGCCCCTGGCCGCGACCCAGCTGATCCAGAAGAAGCTGGCCGATATGCAGACCGAGATTTCGCTGGGTCTGCTGGGCGCGCTGCGGCTGGGCCGGATGATGGACGCGCATGAGAACTCGGCCGAGCTGATCAGCCTGATGAAGCGCAACAATTGCGGCAAGGCGCTGGCGATCGCACGCGAGGCGCGCGACATGCATGGCGGCAATGGCGTCAGCGACGAATACGGTGTCATCCGCCATGTGATGAACCTGGAGGCCGTGAACACCTATGAGGGCACGCATGACGTGCACGCGCTGATCCTCGGGCGCGGCCAGACCGGCTTGCAGGCCTTCCAGTAACTTGACGCGGCGCGCCCCCGCCCTAGCCTGCGGCAAAAGGGGGAGGCGGACCATGGATCAGGTCAAAAGCGGGCAGCAGCAGAAGGCAGACAACGATCTGGTGCTGTCCTTCCTGTCGGTGCGCCGCGCCATCGGGGCGCTGGGGTTCTTCCTGCCGCTGGCGCTGCTGGCCTATGGCCTGCTGTGGTCGGCCGAGATCCTGCCCAGCATCTCGGCCTATTATTACAGCCCCATGCGCGAGGTTCTCGTCGGCTCGCTCTGCGCGCAGGCGGTGTTCCTGTGGAGCTATGAGGGATACCGCCCCCCGATCCCCGAGATCATCACCGACAGGCGCGTGGCCCGCATCGCGGCGCTCGGCGCGCTTGGCGTGGCGCTGTCCCCGACCCTGCCCGTGGCCGGCCCCGTCATCACCACCGACCGGGCCGCGGCCTGCAGGGATATTCCCATCACCCTGATCCAATGCCTGCTGGGTGACGTGCGCGCCGCATGGATCCACGACCTCTCGGCCTTCCTGTTCTTCGGCGCGCTGGCGGTGTTCTGCCTGGTGCTGTTCGTCAAGGGCAGCACCGAGAGTGCCGAAAAGCGCGCCCGCCACCGCATCTACCGGATCTGCGGCTGGACCATCGTGGCCAGCCTGATCGCCATGGGGGCGCTGATCGCGACCGGGCTCGACAGGGTGCTGATGCGGTGGGAGCCGATCTTCTGGCTGGAGGTGCTGGCCAGCTTCGCCTTTGCCACCAGCTGGACCGTGAAGGGCGAGGCGATGCAGCCGCTGGTGGCGATGGCGATCCGTGCCGGCTCGACATAGGGCGCGTCGGCATTCTACAACGGGCGCAGTATGTTACCCCGAGGCCCGTGATGCGTAACCTGACCCGTCGTTCCCTGCTTCTGGCTACAGGTGGCGCGGCGGGCTGGTATGGGTCGGGGCTGCTTCACGCCGATCTGCCGGTGCCGGACGGCACTGCGCGTCTGGCCGCGACCACCTCGCCCGGCATGTTGAACGACGCAAGCGGCCTTTCCGCCACCCCGATCAACCGCCACATCACCCTGAACCAGCCGCCCGATGACAGCCTGATCGCGGCGCTGCGCGCGGAAATGGCCTCGGCCCGGGCCGAGGGGCGCGCCTTCAATATCGGCGCCGCGCGCCATTCGATGGGCGGTCAGGCGATTCCGCGCGACGGGATTGCCGTGACCTTCGACAATGGCCTGATCGAAGCCGATACCGCAGCGCTGACCTATCGCGCCCATGCCGGCGCCCGCTGGTCGCAGGTGATCGCCGCACTGGATCCGCTTGGCTGCTCGCCCAAGGTCATGCAGTCGAACAATGATTTCGGCACCGCCGCGACCTTCAGCGTCAATGCCCATGGCTGGCCGGTGCCCTTCGGGCCGATGGGATCGACGGTGCGATCGGTGCGCATGGTGCTGCCCTCGGGCGATCTGGTCATCGCCTCGCGGACCGAAAACGCAGAAATCTTCAACCTCGCCATGGGCGGCTACGGGCTGATCGGCGCCATCGTCGATCTGGAGATCGAGATGGTCGCCAACACCCGCCTGATTCCGACCTTCGAGGTCCTGCCTGCCGACGGCTTCGCCACCGCCTTTCGCAAGGCCGTGGACGACCCCGCCGTGACCATGGCCTATGGCCGCCTGAACGTCGAACGCGCGAGCTTCTTCCGGCAGGCGCTGCTGATTACCTATCGCGAGGATGCCGACCAGACCGATCTGCCTGCCGCCGCTGGCTCGGGATGGATGGCGCATCTGGCCAGCCGGGTCTACCGCGCCCAGCTGGGCAATGAGGCGCTGAAATCCTTCCGCTGGTGGAACGAAACCGTGGCCGGGCCGCGGCTGGGCGGCGGCCCGGCCACCCGCAACAGCCTGATCAACGAACCCGTGGTCACGCTGGGCGACCGCAACCCGAACCGCACCGACATCCTGCATGAGTATTTCGTCGATTTCGACCGGTTCGTCGATTTCCTGACCGCCTGCCGCGCGGTGATCCCCGACAGCTATCAGGAGTTTCTGAACGTCACCCTGCGCTTTGTCGCACCCGACCCGGACAGCGTGCTGGCCTTTGCCCCCACGCCCCGGATCGCCGCCGTCATGTCCTTCAGCCAGGAACTGACCGCGCGGGCCGAAGACGACATGGCCCGCATGACCCGGCGCCTTATCGACCGGGTGACGGAAATCGGCGGCGCCTATTATCTGCCCTACCGGCCCCATGCGCGGCTGGATCAATTGACCGCCGCCTATCCGCGCGCGGCGGAATTCGCGCAAGCCAAGCGTTTGCTGGACCCGCGGCTGACATTGCGCAACAACCTGTGGGACAGCTATCTGGGGATGATATGAGCCTGCTTCAGAAAATCGCCATCGGCTATTTCGTCGCCCTGATGGGCGGGGCCTCGGTCAATTACATTCCCGGCCTGACCGACGAAAACGGGCTGGCCTTCGGGATTTTCGCGCTGGATCTCTATGACGACGCGCTGCATGTGGCCTCGGCGATCTGGGCGCTGGCGGCGGGGCTGATCTCGAAGAACGCGGCGCGGACATTCCTGATCCTGTTCGGCGCCGCCTATCTGATCGACGGCATCTTCGGCATGTTCACCGGCTACGGTTTCCTCGATCTGGGGATCGTCACCAATGCCTCGCTGGGGATCGACTGGTCGCTGAAGCGCTGGCTGGCCAATCTTCCGCATCTGGCGCTTGGCGGTTTTGCGCTGTTCGCCGGCCTGTTCATGGACCGCCGATGAGGCGCGTCCTGCGCTGGCTCGGCCGTGGCGTGCTGGGACTTCTGCTGCTCGTCCTGCTGCTGCTGTCGCCCGTCGCCTATGTCGAAACCGCCTGCCGCCCCCAGGGCGAGGCCGCGCCTTACGCAAGCATCCTCCCCGACGCCGATCGTCGCCCGGAATCGCGGACGCTGATGACCTATCCCGAATGGCATATCGTGCATGCCTATGACGATTACGCCCGCGTGATCCGGAACGGCGATCCGCAGGATTACGGCTTTCTGCGCGGGATCGGCGGATTCTGGTCGTCGCTTTGCGCCTTGTCGCGGGCCTCGGGCGCCTATGGCGGTGTCGATGGCGGCACCAAGCAGATGGTCTATGTGATCGGCACCAGCTTCACGCTGGAACTGGCGCTGAAGGCTGCCTACG
The DNA here is from genome assembly GCF_013868135.1 of Paracoccus sp. S1E-3. GTDB lineage: Bacteria > Pseudomonadota > Alphaproteobacteria > Rhodobacterales > Rhodobacteraceae > Paracoccus. The sequence goes on along the minus strand of NZ_JACEMU010000004.1, from coordinate 1,973,449 downwards.
AGGAAACGCTGGGTCGCGCCGTCACCTGGATCCGGGGGCCGACCCATGCGGCGGCGGATGCGATCTCGGCCCGCCAGGCCGCCGATTACGCCACCTTCCTGCGCCAGACACCGTGGTATCGCTGGGATTTCCGCCGGGACGCGGCGGAACTGCAGACCGCAGGCGACAGCTTCCGCGACCGGGAACGCGCCATGGCGCTCGGGCTGGAATACCGGGCCAAGGCCGCCTATGCCAAGGCGATCGAGGCCGCCGTCGCCAATGTCGGCCCCGACGCGCTGCGCCTGAAGATGGTGGTGACCGGCCTGCCGGACGGCTTTCTGGCCGCCCGTCCCGATATCACCCTGATCGAGACCCGCCCGGAAGGCATGGTCATCGAAACGCCACGCTATGCCGCGCTGACCCGGCTGCTGGTCGACATGGCCGAAGCCGGCGCGGATTTCGTCGAGATCGCGGGCAATGACGACATCATGTTCACCGCGACCTCGGACCAACCAGAGCAGCCGGGCGCGCTGACCAGCATGGCGCGGCAGGGCTACGGCGATTACCGGCATCTGATCGCGGTGAAGGTCGCCGATCTGGCCGCGCGGCTGCGCGACCTTGGGCCGCTGAAGCTGGAACATATCCATGACTATTAGGCGGCTGCTGCTGGCGCTGGCGGGCATGTTCGCCGGCTGGCTGGCGGTGCTGGTGGTTGTGGGCCTGTTCAGCGACGCCGCCCCCGCCTTCGTCGTGGTGCTGCCGCCCGAGGGGCTGCTGACCCGGCTGGACCCCGATGTCGCGGTGATGGCGGCAGGCCCGTTCAGCCTCACCCTGACATCCGAGCAGCCGGGGTTGGCGCGGCGGCTGTATCGCGCGGGCGCATCGCTGGTGCTGCCGGCGGGGCTGCCCGGATGTTTGCCGCTGCCGCGCCCTTGACGCCGGGCGGCGGGCGCGATTTGGCTGAAACGACCCAGCGGCAGGAAGGGGTGGACGAGATGGCTTTGGTGGACTTGGCGCGTTTTGACGCCGCGGTCTTCGATCTGGATGGCACGCTGGTCGACAGCGAACCGGCCTGGGAAAAGGCCAAACGCATCGTGGCCGGGCGCCATGGCCGCCCCATCACCCAGGCCCAGATGGACGCCAGCGTCGGGCGCAGCATGGACGAACTGGTGGCGGCCGTCTTCGCCCCCGCCGATGCCGCCGCCGCCCGCGCCATCGAATTGGAGATCTTCGCCGAGGGCGAGAAATGGCTGGACGCATTGCGCCGGCCGATCCCCGGCGCCGCCGATTTCCTGCGCGCGCTGCACGAGCGCGGATTGCGGATCGCGCTGTGTTCCTCGGCGCCGGAATATCTGATCCGCGACGCGCTGGTGCAGTTGCAGGTGCTGGATCTGGTTCAGGTGATCGTCTCGGCCGATCCGCTGCCCCGCCGCAAGCCCGATCCCTATCCGTATCAGGTGACGGCGGAACGGCTGGCGCTGCCCTCCGACCGCCTGATCGGGTTCGAAGACGCGCTGCCCGGCGCGCGATCCGCCAAGGGGGCGGGCCTGTTCACCGCCGCCATCGGTCCCGAGGCGATGGGCACGGATTTCGCCTTTTGCGATCTTCAGGCGGCCGATTACCCCGATCTGCGCCGGCAGCTGGGGATGTGACAAGGGCCGCCCCGAAGGACGGCCCTATTCGGTCCAGATCGGTCCTCACATGCCCAGCATGCGCGGCAACCACAGCGAGATTTCCGGGATATAGGTGATCAGCATCAGGAAGACCAAGGCCGTCGCCAGCCATGGCAGCGCGGCCTTGCTGACCTCGGTCAGGCCCAGCCGCGAGATGGCCGAGCCCACGTAGAGGTTCAGACCCACCGGGGGCGTGCAAAGCCCGATCTCCATATTGACCACCATCATGATGCCGAAATGCACCGGATCGACGCCCAGCTTGACGGCGACCGGATAGAGGATCGGCGCCATGATGAGGACGATGGCCGAAGGCTCCATCACCATGCCGATCATCAGCAGCATGACGTTCACGATCAGCAGGAAGCCGATCTTGCCGAAGCCGAGGTCGACGATCCAGGCCGACAGCGATTGCGGGATCTGTTCGCTGGTCAGGATGAAGGCGAACATCACCGCATTGGTGATGATATAGAGCAGCATCGCCGACATCGCCGCCGAGGACAGCAGCACGCGGGGCACATCGCGCAGCTTGATATCCCTGTAGACCCAGACCGCGATCACAAAGGCATAGACGGCGCTGACGGCGGCGGCCTCGGTCGGGGTGAAGATGCCGCCATAGATGCCGCCCATGATGATGACGATCAGCAGCAGCCCCCAGACGGATTCGCGGAACGCTGTCCAGCGCTCGGCCCAGCTGGCTTTGGGCATGCGCGGATAGTTGTTCACCCGCGCCCGCCAATAGGTGGTCGCCCCCAGCATCGTCGCCAGCATCAGGCCGGGGATCACCCCCGCCATGAACAGCGACCCGATCGAGGCCGACATCACCGGCTGGCCGTCAGGCCCCGTCACCACCATGCCCGTGGTTGCCACCGAATACATGACCATGACGATCGAGGGCGGGATCAGGATGCCAAGCCCCCCGGCGGTCGAAATCGCCCCCACCCCGAATTGCGGCGGATAGCCCTGCTTGACCATGGCCGGGATCAGGATCGACCCCACCGCCATCACCGTCGCCGGCGACGACCCGGAAATCGCCGCGAACAGCGCGCAGGCGATGACCGCCGCCATGCCCATGCCGCCATACCAATGCCCGACCATGGATGAGGCGAAGCGGATCATCCGCCGGGCCACGCCGCCATGGGTCAGGAAATTGCCGGCGAGGATGAAGAACGGGATCGCCATGATCTCGAACTTCTCGATGCCGGTGAACAGCTTCAGCGCGATGCTGTCCATGGGAATGTTGGTGAAGGCGAACAGGAAGGAAAAGACGGTCAGGCCGAGGGCGATACTGACGGGCATCCCGGTCAGCAGCAGCACCGTCAGAATGGCAAAGATGATGAGCGCGGTCATGCCTTGCCCTCCGATGCGCCATCGTCATCGACGCCGTCGACCGCGCCCAGGTCGTGATGGGCGATATAGCCGGTGGTCAGATACCAATAAAGCGCCTGCACGAAGCGGAAGCACATCAGCGCCGAACCCAGCGGCACGGCGAGATAGACGATCCACATCTTGATTTCCAGATCGGGCGAGGTCTGGCCGCCCTTGTAGACATGGTAAACGAAATCGGTGCCGATCCAGGCGACGATGAAGGTGAACAGGATGCCGCCCGACATAGCGATCACGGTCACGATCGTTTTGGCGCGGCCCTCCAGCCGCTCGACCAGCACGTCGACGCCGACATGGATGCCGATGCGGACGCCATAGGCGGCACCGAATTTCGCCATCCAGACGAACAGATAGATGCAGGCCTCCTGTGCCCAGACCAGATTGACCGAACGGACCGCCCCGTAGGCCGCCCGCGCGCTGTCGCTGATCCAGGCGATATCCCAGCCCCGGCTGGCGCGCACCAGCGAGGCCAGCATGTCCAGTGAATAGCGTTGGGTGACGGCGACGAAGATCAGGGTCGTCGCCGCCGCCATCAGCACAATGATGAGAATTTCCTCGAAGCGGTCCAGAACCCGCATCGTCGTCCCCCCCTTATGTTGTTCTTCTTGGTTGCGAAACGGGCCGGGGGTTTCCCCGGCCCGCCTGCGTCGCTTATTCGGCGCCGGTCGCGGCCTTGATCTGGGCGATCAGGTCCGCGCCGATGCGGCTGGCCATCTGTTCGTGAACGGGCAGCAGCACCTCTTTCCAGGCGGCCTTTTCCTCGTCGGTCATCTCGTGGAACTCGGTGGTGCCGGCATCCTTCATCGCCTGAAGCGCCTTCTCGTTTTCCTCCTGGGCGATGCCGTTGGCATAGACGGTCGCCTCGGCCATGGCCTTTTCAAGCTGACCGCGCACGTCCTCGGGCAGGCCGTCCCAGAAGTCCTTGTTCACGATCACCGCATAGCCGAGATAACCGTGATTCGACAGCGTGGCGTTCTTCTGCACCTCGTGCATCTTCTGGGTATACATGTTCGAGGGCGGGTTTTCGGTGCCGTCGACCACGCCCGTCTGCAGGCCCTGATACACTTCCGAGAAGGCCATGACCTGCGGGATCGCGCCCAGTGCGTTCATTTCCGCTTCCAGCACCTTCGAGGACTGGATGCGCATCTTCAGCCCCAGGAAATCGTCCGGCGTCAGCAGCGGGCTGTTGGCCGACATGATCTTGAAGCCGTTATCCCAATAGGCGAGGCCGCGGATTCCCTTGTCCTCCAGCTTGGCCAGCATCGCCTTGCCGACCTCGCCGTCGGTGACCTTGCGCAGCTGTTCATAGCCATCGAAGATGTAGGGCAGGTCGAAAGCCTCGAAATCCGGGACGCCCAGCGGTCCGAACTTCGCCAGCGAGGGCGCCAGCATCTGCACCGCGCCCAGTTGCAGGGCTTCCAGTTCTTCCTTGTCCTTGTACAGCTGGCTGTTCGGATAGACTTCGACCTTCACCTTGCCTTCGGTATATTTCTCGGCCAGTTCCTTGAACTTCTCGGCGCCCTTGCCCTTGGGCGTATCGGGCGCCACGACATGGCTGAACTTGATGGTGATCTCCTGTGCCCAGGCGCCCGCGCCCAGACCCAAGGCGATCACCGCCGCAAGACCTGCGGATACGAAACGGTTCATCATTACCTCCCCGGTAGTTTTGGTTTTGACATGACGGAAAACGCCACAAGATGCAGACAATCCTCCCTCAACGCTATCAATAGGCTGATTTCTTCCGGCTGCCTATGCTGCAAATTGACCGCACCCCGACCCATTTGATCGTTGCCGCCCCACCGCGATGCCTTTTGAACGTAAAGCGATTGATGGCCACCCCTGCCTGCCGCGCAGGCCAGCGCCGCAAAATGCCGGATCAGCCCGTCTGGGGCGCCTCCGCAGATCCCTGCGGACCCTCCATCCCGAGGCATTGCGCGACCCGCCGCCGGAAATGCGGCACCGCGCGGGGATGGGCGACATAAGCGCCGATCTCCATCATTTGCCAGCACTGACCCTCGTCGCCGAAGCGGATCGCGGCGATTTCGTGCCGGGTGATGCGGCCGGTGAAGAAGATCGAGGCGCGACCCCCGCTGGTGTTGGGAAAGACGAAAGCGCCCTCCAGCCGGTCGGGGGGAAGGCGCAGGCCGAATTCCTCGTGCAGCTCGCGCAGGGCGCAGGCCGAGGCGGTTTCGTTCCCCTCGCGGCCGCCGCCGGGCAGGTCCCAATGCGCGGGCCAGGGAATATGGGCGAAATCGTCGCGCAGGCAGGCCAGAAGATCGGGTCCGCAGGTCAGGATCAGCTTGGCACCGCCGAAATCCGGCGTCTCGCCCGGCGCAAGCATCATTCGGCGGCGACCTTGCCGTGACCGGCATCGGGGCGCAGCTGCGCCACCCGCGCCAGCACGCGGCCCAGCCGCTCGGCCAGGGCATCATAACCGTCCGAGGGCTCCATGCTGACCGGGTCCAGATACAGATCGCGGTCGATCTCGATCTGCAGGACATGGACGTTCTGGGCCGGGCGCCCGTAGGCATTGGCGACATAGGCGCCGGAAAACGGCGCGTTGAGACGTATCCGAAAGCCGGCCAGCCGCATCAGCGTGCAGACCGTCTCGCGCAGGATCGGCCCGCAACTGACACCGTGACGATCGCCGATGATCACGTCCGGCAGGGGCGACACGAGATGCGAGATCGCGTCATGCGGCATCGAATGCATGTCGATGATGATGGCCCAGCCGAACCGCGCCAGCGCTTCGTCGATCAGCCCCCGCAGCGCCGCGTGATAGGGACGCCAGTAGGTGTCGATGCGGCGGCGCGCCTCGGTCAGGGTGATCGGCGCCAGACGAATCGGGCGCGCGCCCGAGACGACGCGGGGAATCACCCCCAGGCCCGCCAGTGCCCGCGGCGAAGGCGTGCGGGCGGGCGCGCATTCCACCGCGCCGGGGTCCAGTTCGGAGGCGGCGCGGTTCAGATCGACGATGCTGCGCGGCAGTCGCGCCGAAAGCGTGACCGCACCCGCCGCCAGCGCAGGCTGGATCAGCCGGTCGATGAACGCATCCTCGGACGAGCGCAAGGCATTGATACCAATACAGGTTTCCCGAAGGAACCAGTCCGGGAAATCGCGTCCCGAATGCGGCGAACAGACGATCACACCGCTGGCCCATTCGTTCGGGCGGCGCAATTCGTGCCCGAAGCCGTCCGGTGGCGTCGCGCCCTGGGTCATGGACTTTCCCCCATGTCCGACGGCGATTTGCCGCCCCTCTCCAATGATTTATAGCTGTGCGTTTTTCTGTCGCCAACCGTCTTGAAACCCCTGCGGACTGCCTATATAGACCCTCGAACCGACGCGAATCCCGCCTCAGACGGGCAGATGCGCACGGGAACGGGCGGTTAGCTCAGCGGTAGAGCACTACGTTGACATCGTAGTGGCCACTGGTTCGATCCCAGTACCGCCCACCATTTTCGCGCCTCCGGGCAGCCGCAAGCGGCTCGGAGGTATTTGAGTTTCAAGGCGCTTGGCTGAGCGCCGCGATGAGGACAAGACCGATGAAGGTTCGCAACTCGCTCCGCTCGCTCAAAAGCCGCCACCGCGATTGCCAGGTGGTGCGCCGCAAGGGCCGGATCTATGTGATCAACAAAACCAACCGTCGCTTCAAGGCCCGTCAGGGCTGAGACGACGAACAGGCTCCTCGGGGCCTGCACCTTGAAACCCGCCGCATCACTGCGGCGGGTTTTTTCATGTCTGCCCGCAGGCGATGACGCCGCAGCGGCCCGTGACGGGCCTGTCGCCCGGCAGAACGCCGATGACCGAGCGCCAAAGGCGTCGTTCACGTCGCGTTAGATGTTCATGTCGTGCCTGATCTTGCCCGGACGGTCTCACCTTCACCGCGAGAGCCGTGCCCCGATCGTCGAAGGGGCGGACATCAGCCGGACGTAGCGGCATTGCGTCACGCCCACAACGCCGGCATGGCCATCCCTAGCAATCCGCGCCTTCGGTCAGCGTCGAAATGGTCGGGCCGGGCGCTGACTGCGCCACTGGTTTTCAGCCGAAACGGGGGCAAGGGCGGCGTGGGCCGAGTCGATCTGATCGTCACGCATTCGGCATGAAATGTAACTTAATTTGCATGGCTTATATATGTTATTGGTGCTCACATCACCTATATACAAGTATAGGTTGTGCCGCTAACATCCCGCCCCTATCCTCCGCGCCCGAGGAGACCAGAATGCCCGACGAATCCCGCCCGTATCACCACGGCAATCTCGTCCCGACGCTTATCGAGACGACAATCCAGTTAATCGAGGAAATCGGTGTGGATAAGGTGACCGTCCGCGAGGTCGCCAAGCGGGCCGGCGTCTCGCCCGGCGCCCCATTTCGGCATTTCAAGTCGAAATCGGCGCTGCTGACCGCCGTCGCCGAGCAGGCGGTCGAGCGGCTGTTCGACGCCGTCACCGCCGCGCAGGACCCGGAGATGGAACACGACCCGCTTGGCCAACTGGAAAAGATCGGTCAGGGCTATCTGGCCTGGGTGCGCGCGCATCCGACGCATTTCCAGATCGTCAGCGACCGCAAGCTGATCGACTTCCAAAGCTCGGAAACCTCGGACATGGTGAACACGCGCATCCGCGTCAGAATGGTCGAGCTGCTGACTCGCGCCCGCGAGAACGGCCAGCTGGCGCCGGGGCAGGATATCGAGACCGTGGTGCTGGATTCCCGCGCCATCGTCTACGGGCTGTCGCGCATGTATACCGATGGGCATTTCCGCGACTGGCAACCCAACGGCGACCCCTTCATCTGGATGCAACGGGGGCTGTCGGCGTTCATCTCGGGACTGCGGACCAAGGCCGCCTAGCGCAGGCCGCCACAGCGACCCTGAAGGCGGCGAAAGACCGCCAGCGTTTCGGGGTCGAAATATTCGGGCCGCTCCATCCACAGAAACAGAGGCGCCCAAAGAAGCACGCGCCTTCGCCCTGGATCTGCGCGCCAAGGCGCTGCAAGTCGGCGCACGGACATCCACCAGACCGTATTCGACTGCCGGGACGACGCGCTGGTCCGGCGCGCTGCCGCACAGCGTGGTCGTGCCGGCGTTGATCCGGGGCCTGCCATGGATGCCGGTCTCGATTCACGCAATTCTGGCAGCACCACAGCCGCGCATCCGCGCTCATATGCCAGCGGATGCGCCACCGGACCCGTCATGATTCAGCGCGGAAAGCCGGGCGCGAGGCGCAGGCCGCCGACCTCGATCCCGCGCCAGTTCTTCATCGGATCCGTCAGATATTTGCCGACCACCGGGTGATCCTTGTCCAGCACCCCCAGATGGACGAGCAGCGCGGTGATCGCGGCTTCCGAGGCGCGGGTGCCGCCGTCCTCGATCTTGACGGCCACGCCAAGTTTTTTCTCGGGGATGATGGCAATGAAGACCGCCTCGGCCCCGGTCTTGACTGCGACCCGGCCGCCCATGGCGCGCATCAGTTCGGTGCAGGCGCGACCCTCGCCGGCGACCAGTTCGGGATAGGCGGTCATCGCTTGGACCAGCCGCGCCATCGCCTGCCCGCGCGCATCGCCGCCCGGTTGGGCGAATGCCGCCATGGCGCGGGCAAGCCCGGTGATCGAGCCGGCGAAATTCGGCGCCGAGCAGCCGTCGATGCCGTAACCTGCAGGGTCTTCCCCAGTCACCTCGGCGGTGGCCTGTCGGATGGCCTGCTGCAACGGGTGGTCGATCGCCACATATTCAGGGCCTGCACCCGCGTGGCGAGTCCAGGTCAGAAACCCCGCATGTTTGCCCGAGCAATTGTTGTGCAGCTGGCTGGGCGCGTGGTCCGAACAGGTCAGCCGGCGGTTTTCATCCTTGTCCCAGGGCATATGACAGCCGCAGCGCAGATCGCTTTCGCCAAGCCCCAGCCCCTCCAGCCAGGCACCGACCTTGCCGGCATGCAGCGCGGCGCCGTTATGCGAGGCGCAGGACAGCGCCAACTGCTCGGGCTGAAGCCCTGCCGCATCGGCCGCGCCCGATTCCAGCAGCGGCAGCGCCTGGATCATCTTGCAGGACGAGCGAGGGAAGATCACCTTGCCCGGATCACCCCAGGCGGCGACCACATCGCGCCCGTCATGGATGACGGCGTGACCGCGATGCACCCCCTCCAACAGGTCGCCGCGCCAAAGTTCGATCATTTCCACCGCAGACATGGCTGCTCCTTCATCCGAATTTACTGACAAATGCGCGATTTCGTGCCGATTGGGGTTTTTTCGCGCATTGATTTGGCGCTATCTTGACGGCGAACCGCATCAAAGGCCACAGGCATCGTCAAGAACGCTATCGGCAGGAGGCAGAACATGACCATCACCAAGCTGCGCGGCGCGGCCGCAATCATCGCTGTCGCGACCGGACTGGCCGGCCCCGCGCTGGCACAGGAATCCACCAATGTCATCGGCACCGAAGGGGACTGGACGATCTTCGGTGGCAGCAATCCCAAGGAATGCTGGGCCGTGTCGCCGCCCAAATCCTCGGCCAATACCCGCGACGGGAAAACCGTTCAGGTCGAACGCGGCGATATCCGGCTGTATATCGCCTATCGCCCCGGCGCGGCGGGCGAGGTCAGCTTCACCGGCGGTTATCCGTTCAAGCCCGGCTCGACCGTGAAGGTGGATGTCGGCGGCAACAAGTTCGACCTGTTCACCGAGGGCGAAAATGCCTGGACCGGCTCGAACGGGGAAGATGCCAAGCTGATCGCCGCGCTGCGGGCCGGGTCGAGCGCGACGCTCACGGCCGTCTCCTCGCGCGGGACGCAGACGGTCGACACCTTCAGCCTGTCGGGCATCACCGCCGCGACCAACAAGGCGAAGGCCAGCTGCCAGTAAGGCCGTGACGGGGGCTGCGCGCCCCCGCACCCCAGCAGGATATTTATGCCAGAATGAAACGGCTGCCTTGATCGGCGGCCGGTTTTTCATTATGTCTGCGGTCTTCCCAAGGAATCTGCCGCCATGACCGCCCCGATCACGCAAGACGTGCTGACCATTCCGCGCAAGCTGCCCGAAACCGGGCGGGCGAATATCGTCGGCCTGACCCGCGATCAGCTGCGCGAGGCGCTGATCGCCGCCGGGACACCTGAAAAACAGGCCAGGATGCGGGTCGGGCAGATCTGGCAATGGGTCTATCACTGGGGCGTGCGCGATTTCGCCCTGATGACCAATCTCGCCAAGGATTACCGCGCCCTGCTGGCGGAGAAATTCGAGATTTCCGTGCCCGAGGTGGTGACGCGGCAGGTCTCGGAAGACGGGACACGCAAATACCTGCTGAGGATCGCCGGCGGCCACGAGGTCGAGGCGGTCTATATCCCCGAGGAAAATCGCGGCACTCTGTGCGTGTCCTCGCAGGTCGGCTGCACGCTGACCTGTTCCTTCTGCCACACCGGCACGCAGAAGCTGGTGCGCAACCTGACGGCGGGCGAGATCGTCGGCCAGATCCTGCTGGCGCGCGACGATCTGGGCGAATGGCCCGAGCCGGGCGCGCCGAAAGACGAAACCCGGCTGGTCAGCAATGTCGTGCTGATGGGCATGGGCGAGCCCTTGTATAATTTCGACGCCGTGCGCGATGCGATGCGCGTCACCATGGATGGCGAGGGGCTGTCGCTGTCGCGCCGTCGGATCACGCTGTCGACCTCGGGCGTGGTGCCGGAGATCGCCAAGACCGCCGAGGAGATCGGCTGCCAGCTGGCGATCAGCTTCCACGCCACCACCGATGCGGTGCGCGACGTTCTGGTGCCGATCAACAGGAAATGGAATATCGAGACGCTGCTGAATGCGCTGCGCGATTATCCCAAACTGTCGAACTCCGAACGGATCACCTTTGAATATGTGATGCTGGACGGGATCAATGATAGCGACGAGGACGCGCGCCGTCTGGTCAAGCTGATCCGGGGCATCCCGGCGAAGATCAACCTGATCCCGTTCAACGAATGGCCCGGCGCGCCCTATAAGCGGTCGAGCTGGGAGCGGATCGAGAAATTCGCCGACATCATCTACAAGGCCGGCTATGCGAGCCCGATCCGCACGCCGCGCGGCGAGGATATCATGGCCGCCTGCGGGCAGCTGAAATCCGCGACCGAGCGCGGGCGGAAGTCGAAAGCGCAGGTCGAGGCGGAAGCGCGGGTGTAAATGGGCCGGATGTTCTTCGGCGGGTGGGTTCAGCGATGCCAATGGCTGGCCGCCACGACTGTGGTTTTGCTGTCGGTCATGTCGCCCGCCTCCGCCCAGTCGCAGGATGAATTTCCGTTTCTGCGCCCCAAGGCTGTGCGCGCCGCATATGAATCTGCAAAAGGCGCATGGTCCGCCGCGCCCCGCTTGGTTCTGGACGCCTTCCTGACCGGCCAGGACAGAAAATTCTTCAAGCGCTCGCCCAGTCGGTCAACCATCACAGCCGGCGTCGGACTGATGTATCAACCCGACCTGGGCGGGCAACGCTTAGCCGTGAGCGCCGCCATTGCCCAGGCACTCAGCCGGGATGAAATCCTGAACTGGTATGTGCACGGTGTTTTCCTGGGGCAGTCCTGTTTCGGCGTGGATGGTGCCGCCCGTGCCTATTTCGGCAAACAAACCGAGGAACTGCACCTTCACGAAGCGGCATTGCTGGCGGCCCTTCCCGTCGCCCCAGCACAGTTTCACCCGCAAAAGAAGGCCGACCGCGCCCTGGAGCGGCGCAATGATGTGCTGACCGAAATGGCTGAAAGCGGCCTCGTGTCCCCGCAGGAGGCCGCGGCCGCAATGGCACAGCCCCTTGATGTGCGTTCACCGCTGGGGACCTGCCCGACATCGGCAGCGGATTAGGCTGCCGGGCCGGATGCCGCGAATTCCTGCGCAGTTGGATAGGATTTCTGGGTGCCGCGCCGGGTGATCGACATGGCGGCATAGCGCGCCGCCTGCGTCAGCGCCTGCGGCGCGGCCATGCCGGAGGCGAAGAAATGCGCGAAGCTGCCGATGAAGGCGTCGCCGGCGCCCGTGGTGTCGACCGGGGTGACCTTCACCGGGGCGATGTCCTGCACCGCATCAGCCGTGACCAGCCGGGCGCCGCGGCCGCCGAGGGTCACCACCACCTGGCCGATCCCCTGCCCGATCAGCTGGCGGGCGGCGGTCAGGATTTCTGCCTCGGTTTCGGTGGGCAGGCCGGTCAGCGTCGCAAGTTCGGTTTCGTTGGGGCAGAAGAACGACAGGCCGGACAGCCGCGGCACCTCCAGCGCGCGGCTGGCGGGGGCCGGGTTCAGCACCGTAGTGATGCCGTGGCGCGCGGCCATGGCGATGGTGTGATAGACCACCTCCAGCGGCACCTCGAGCTGCATCAGGATCACGTCACATTGCGACAGGTTTGCCTCGGCGGCGTCGACATCGGCAGGGGACAGCGCCGCATTCGCGCCCTTCACGATCAGGATGGCGTTCTCGCCCGAGGGTTCGACGAAGATCGGGGCCACGCCCGAGGGCTTGCCCGTCACCATGCGCACATGGCCGGTATCGATGCCATTGGTGGTGAAGTTCTGGATCTGCTGGTGGCCGAACATGTCGTCGCCGACGCAGGTGACCATCATCACCTGCGATCCCAGCCGCGCCGCCGCGACCGCCTGATTGGCGCCCTTGCCGCCGAAGCCCAGTTCGAAATCGGGCGCCTCGATGGTCTCGCCGGGGCCGGGCATCCGGTCGGTATAGGTGATGAGGTCGATCATGTTCGACCCGACAACGCCGATGCGGCCTTTCCTCATCCCTCGCCCCCTGTGCTTGCGATCACCTGTGCCAGTTCCTCGGCCTCATCCGCCGTAACATAGCCGAAGCGCACCGAAAACCGCGCCTCTGCGCCGGGCGCCAGTTCGATCACGTTGCCCTTTGCCAGCTCGGCTGTGCGACCCTCCGGCTCCGAGGTCGCGGGCAGCGCGAAGCCTGCGACCTTGCTGTCGCCATTGGCCATGATCCAGCGCACCAGCTTCGGCAGTCGATCGGGGCGATAGCCAAGCGCGATCCCGTCGCCTTCGGGCCGGCGCAACATCAGGTGAGCCACGCCGTCGCCATCCGTACCCGGATCGCGAATATAGAACACCTGTTCCGGCTGGTATTCGTCGCGGTCCAGCACCCGCATCAGGCCGGGATCGGCGGCCAGCTGGTCAAGAAAGGCCAGATAATCCGGGGTCGGGGTCACGTGGCGCGGCACGGCGCGGCGGACCTGCGTGCGGTCCGGCGTGAAGGGCGCGGGCTGGTGGATGGTCGCGCCGGGCAGGAAGGCCGGGTTCAGATGCGCCATGTATTGCAGCGGCATCGGAAAGGCCGAGCGGTTCCAGACCCGCATGCCCCAGTCGATCATGGTCCCGCCTTCATGGATGCGCACGGTCGGCTCTGCGTCATAATGCGGGCCGAAGCCCTCGACATAATTGCACCGCCCCCAAAGCTCGACCCAGCGACCGTTGTCATCCTCGCCGGTGAACAGCATCGCCTGATCCATGCGGCAGGTCGGAAATTCGCCATGGACCTGATGGCTGTCGTCAGGCCCCGGCACGCCATTGGCGAGAAGCCCCGCGTGATAGCCGAGGCAGCCATAGGTTCCGATGATCGTCGCGGCCGGGCGGGGATTGTCGAACTGACTCGACATGCCAAGATTCAGGCCGTCGAAACTGGCATCCCACAACATCTGGCCCATGAAGGGCAGGATTGTCACCTGCCCCCTCGGGTTGCGCATCCGCAGCATCTCAACGCCGGTCGGGCTGCGCCAGATATCCACGCCGATCTGACCATGATGCAGCACCGGGCGCCGCGCTTCGGTGAATTGGTCGCGATAAAGATTTATGGCGGTCATCCGGCCCTCCTGCCGCTCAGCAGATAGTTCAGCACCAGCACGCCGATCAGGAACGCGCCCCAGATGAAGTCGATCAGATGGTTCGAGACCCGCATCATCTGGAAGCCCGAGGACAGCATCACCAGCGAGATCAGCGCCAGCACCACCCCCAGCACGTTGCCACGCCCGCCGGCCGGGTTGGTGCCCCCCAGAACCGCGATCAGCACCGCCTGCAGCAGATAGGAGGCGCCGTAATCCGATTTCGCCGCATTGGTCCGCCCCGACAGGATGATCCCGGCCAGTGCCGCCAGCACCCCCGTCAGCGCATAGCTGTACAGCAGCATCCGCGCCCGGTTGATGCCCGCGAAGACGGCGGCGCGGGGGTTGGTGCCGATCAGCATCAGCTGCAGACCGAAGGCCGTCCGGCTGAGCAACAGCCAGACGCCCAGACAGACGGCAATGAAGATCACGAAGGGCAGCGGTATCGGGCCAAGCTTGGCATTGCCGATGGCGTTCCAGGCGGCCGGAAAGCCGACGATGGCCGGCCCCCCGGTCAGCACCAGTGCCAGCCCGGTGAAGACCTGCCCGGTGCCCAGCGTCGCCAGGATCGGCGTGATGCGCAGGCGCGAAATCAGCAACCCGTTCAGGATGCCCCCCAGCAGCCCGACGCTGAGCGCGATGGCGATGCCGATCAGCACCGAGCCGATCCCGGCCTCGGCCCCGCCCATGCGCTGAAAGAACAGCCCGGCGGTGATCGCCGCCAGATTGGCCAGCCCGACAATGGACAGGTCGATCCCGCCGGTCAGCATCGCGATCATCACGGCGACCGACAGAATCCCCAGTTCCGGCAGGAAGAAGGCCATGGATTCGAAGTTATAGGCGTTCAGGAAACGCGGATTGGCAAAGCTCATCGCGATCAGGACGGCGATACAGACCAGCATCAATTGCAGATTGGTGGCGCCGCCGGTGGCGCGGGACAGGCGGGCGGTCAGGCTGGAATCGCTCATCTGGCCCCTCCTCACACGATGGCCTTGCGGTCGCGTAGCGCCGTCAGCGCCACCGCCGCGATCAGCATCAACCCCACCACCACACGCTGCCATGTCGTGTCGATGCCCATCAGGATCAGCGAATTCTTGATCATCACCAGGATGAACACCCCTAGCATCGTCCCCAGAACCGAGCCGCGCCCGCCGAAGATGGAGGCCCCGCCAAGCACCACGGCGGCGATCACGTCCAGCTCCCATCCGACGAAATCGCGGGGATTGGCCATCCAGATCATCGAGCTTTGCAGAAGCCCGGCAAAGCCTGCCAGCGCCCCCGCCGTCACATAGACGAAGATCAGCGTGCGCCCGGTCTTGAAGCCGACCCGCTTCGCCGCTTCGGGCGAGGCGCCATAGGCATAAACCGATCGCCCGATCATCGTCCGGCTGAGCACGAGATGGATCACGAGCGCCAGCCCCAGATAGGCCAGCACCGTCGCCGGCAGCCCGAAACTCGCGCCCTTGGCATTGGTCAGGGTGATGAGGTCGGTCTTGCCGAAGGCGATCAGGGACTTCGGATATTTGTTGATATTCACGTTCGAGGTGCCGACGACGCCGTTCAGCAACCCCCGCGCCATCGCCGCCGTGCCCAGCGTCACGATCAGCGGGATCATCCGCAGCTTCCAGACCAGCGTGGCATTGACCAGCCCCATCGCCGCGCCCAGCAGCGTCGCCAGCAGGAACGGCACCAGCACGCCGGTTGACCAGCCCCAGTCGACCATCGCCCGCACCACCAGATAGGCCGCGGCAGCAGCAAAAGCCGGGAAACTGACATCGATCCCGCCCGAGATCATGACCAGAAGCACCCCCAGCGCCATGATGCCGATCACCACGTTGGACCGCGCCAGACTGAACAGGTTTTCCAGCGACCAGAAGGCGGGATTGACCAGCCCGATCAGCACCATCGCCAGCAGCAGGATGCCGGCGACCATGGCCTCGGTGCTTTTCCACCACGCGGTTTCGGCGCTCATGCGGAGACCGCGATATTCAGGCGCAGACTGTCGTTCAACGCGTCCTCGGTCAGGCTGGGGCCGGACAGTTCGGCGGCGATGCGGCCATGGACCATGGTGACGACGCGGTTGCAGTTGGCGACCAGTTCCGGCACGTCATCCGAGATCATCAGCACCGCCAGCCCTTCCTCGCGCGCCATGCGGTGGATGATGGCGTGGATGGTGGCCTTGGATCCGACATCGACGCCGACCGTCGGCCCGTTCAGGATCAGCACATTCGCCCCGGTCATCAGCCAGCGGCCGATCATCACCCGCTGCTGGTTGCCGCCTGACAGCGTGCCCACCGCGACCTCGGACGAGGGGGCAGCGATGGCCATGCCCTCGAACATCTCGCGGGTGGCATCGGCGGCCGCCTTGCGGTTCAGCCACAGGCCCGGCGCGAAACGGCGGATGGACGAGACGATGGAGTTGTCCCGGATCGAACGGGTCAGGAACAGCCCCTCGGACAGCCGGTCCTCGGGGACATAGGCGATGCCGGCCGCTATGGCCTGCTGAACCGAGCGCGGCGTGACATCGCGCCCGTCGACCAGCACCGCGCCCGTCGCGGGCGGCAACATACCGAAAGCGGCCAGCGCCAGTTCGGTCCGGCCAGAGCCGATCAGCCCGCTGACCCCGACCACCTCGCCCGGCCACAGCTTCAGCGACACCCCGCTGAGGCGACCGGGGACCGAGACATCGCGGTATTCCAGCCGCGGCGTGCCCTGTATCGCCGGGGCGTCGTAATGACCGGCCTCCAGATCGCGGCCAGTCATGGCGCGGGTGATGGCGGCCTCGTCAAAATCGGTAATGGCGCCTTCGGCAACCTTGCGGCCATTGCGAAACACCGTCAGCCGTTCGGAAAGATCCAGCATTTCCCGCATCTTGTGGCTGACGAACAGGATGGCGATGCCATGGGCCTGAAGGTCGCGGGTGATGCGGAACAGCCGTTCGACCTCGCGTCCGGTCAGGGCGGTGGTGGGTTCATCCATGATGATCAGGCGTGCATCGGCCAGCACCGCGCGCGCGATCGCCACCAGTTGCCGGCCCGAGGTCGGCAGCGTTTCGACCGCCGCGTCCAGCGGCAGATCCACGTCCAGCCGCGCCAGAACCTCGCGCGCCATCGCGCGGGCGCGCTTGCGGTCGACCACCCGCGCGCCTTCGCGCAGGAAGCTGTTGATGGTCAGGTTTTCCACCACCGACAGCGTCGGAAACAGCGAGAAATCCTGATAGATCACCTGAATCCCGGCGGCGGTGGATTTCACCGGGTCCAGCACCCCGGCGGGCTGGCCGTCGATCAGAATGCTGCCGGCATCGGGCTGATAGACCCCCGACATGACCTTGATGATGGTCGACTTGCCCGACCCGTTCTCGCCGGCGAGGCAATGGATCTCGCCCCGCATGATGCTGAGCGAGACATCATCCAGCGCGGTGACGCCACCGAAGCGCTTGGTGATGCCGCGCATTTCGATCAGGGGGGTCGGATTGGTCATGCTGATGCCCGCAAAAGAAAGCGGCCGGCCGAAATCCCCGGCCAGCCCGCCGATCAGAAGTCGTATTCGGCCATGTTGTCCTTGGTCACGCCGACCCAGCCCGCGCCATACAGCTTGTTGGGCGCCGCCGGATCGGGGGCGATCAGATCGGTATAGCCTTGCAGCCCCAGATCCAGCCCCGCCTTGATCTGGTCGCGCTTGCCTTCCAGCGCCGCCACCGCCAGCATGTTCATGGCATAGCCGGCCACCGCCGGATCCCAGAACTGGATATATTCGACCGCGCCATTATCCAGATACTCCCCCGCGACCGAGACCAGCCCGGTGCCCGAGAACTGAACCTTCCCCTCAAGCCCGGATTCGGTGATCAAACGACCCGCGCCAGCCGAGGTCGGCATCGGCCCCCCGATGATTCCGGTAATGTCGGGCTGGGCGGTAAAGGCCTCTTTCAGCTTGGTATAGTCCTGATTGGCGTCGTCATAGGTTTCCAGCCGGTCCATGGCGAGGCTCATCTCGGGGAAATTCTTCTCCTGATAAGCGATGGCGCCGTCGATCCATTCCATCTGGCTTTTCGAGGTCAGGCTGCCCACCGTCGCGACATATTTGCCCTTGCCGCCCATCGCCTCGCCCAGCACTTTCATCAGGTTCTCGCCATAGGCGAAATTGTCGAAGGCCTCGATGTCGTAATCGGCGTTCTGGATGTTCGAGGCCTCGTGCGTGATGACCACGATGCCCTTGTCGCGGGCCTTTTTCAGCACCGGCTCCACCGCCTCGACGCTGAAGGGCACGACCAGAATCGCATCGACGCCCTGCGCGATCAGGTTTTCGATCATCTGCACCTGCGCCGCCGCGTCGGCCTGGGACGGGCCGACCATAAAGGTGTCGTTGCCGGTATCGTCCTTGAACTGGTCCACGCCCTCGCGCATGCGGTCGAACCAGGCGATGCCGTCGACCTTGACCACCGTGGCGATGGTGTAGGTCTTGCCCTCGACCGAGGTGATCAGCTCCTTGTTCACATTGGTCACATCGACCGGGCCTTCCGCATAAGCCCCACCGGCCGCCATCGCGCCCAGGAATGTCACCGCCAGAAAATGTTTCATGTTTTCCTCCCTATGCGGGCCGCCTCGCCACGGGGGACATGGGCCGCCCTTCTTCTCCGCCGCGCACGGTTACATTCGAAAACTCATGCGTCAAGCTGGCCGGAGAGACAGTCCGTTTCATCGACGCGTCTGCGGCCGAGATTTCAATCTGTTGTTTTCATGAACATTTCCTTTCACCAGCCGCTGTTCACAGCGTCACGGGGCGGCGTTTCTCACATGCCAGCATGAGGAAATTTTGAGCTTGAATGAAACGTCACAACCACAGGGTGTGCGGATCAGCGAAAGCAGGCGTCGCGGCCATCGACCGCGATCGTGGCCGCACCATCCGCAATGGCCCGAGAACGCCGCGACCCCTGGCCGGTGCCGCGCGACTTCGGCGCCGGCAGCACAGCCGCCAGCCGCGCCGCCTGGGTGGCGGTCAGCCTGTCCGGCGTGGTGCCGAAATGATATTGCGCAGCCGCGTGGATACCGAAAACGCCCGGCCCGAATTCAGCCACGTTCAGATAGACCTCAAGAATGCGGCGCTTGGTCCAGATCGCTTCGACGAGAGGAGTCATCAGCGCCTCGGCCGCCTTGCGCAGCCAACTGCGACCCTGCCACAGATAGACGTTCTTCACCGTCTGCTGGCTGATCGTGGACGCCCCGCCCTGCTGGCCCGAGGCGACGACGCGCCGGATCTCGGCCATGTCAAAGCCCCAATGCAGGCAGAAATTGGCGTCCTCGGCGGCCACCACCGAGCGCGCCATCACCGGTGCGACCTCGTCCAGGCGTGCCCATTCGCGGCGCTGGATCGGGTAATCGCGGGCATTCTGGATGATGGTCAGCGTGGTCGGCGGGTTGAACAGCGCGAACAGGACGACCAGCACGAATGCTGCCAGCGCCAGTCGCAGGCCCAGATACCATGCCCAACCCGCCAGCCAGCGCCACAGCCGGAACCGCCATCGGGACGGGACGACGGCTTCGGTCACGGTCTCTGGCTCGGTCGGGTTGCGCATGGCCGCTCGTCTCATGCGGCCATGCGCAAGGTCAAGCCCGCAGGCCTGAAACGCGACGCTTACAGTTTCGGGGCCTGCGCGGCTGCGTTCTCTGCCGTGACCTCCTCAGCCGGCGGGGGGACCGCGCCGCCCGAAAGGGCTTCGCGCAGACGCTCCTCATCCTGCTTCGACAGAGAGCTTTGGATGACCCGGCCACGCTTGTGGAAATCGACGATGCGGTCCAGCACCTTGTCGGTGGTCATCTCGCGCACCAGCAGGAACAGCGCCGAGCCGCCGGGCGTGACCTTCTGCCCGATCTCGCGCATGAAATTATCGTTGATGCCGTAATCGGTCAGGTAACCCGCCAAGGCGCCAGACCCGGCGCCCACCGCCGCGCCAACCAGCGGATTCAGGAACAGCAGCCCGACCAAGGTGCCCCAGAAGGTGCCCCCAACCGCGCCGGCTGCCGTCAGATTCAGGGACTGGTGCAACTGGATGTCATCGGCCGTGGGGCGGGTCACGACGACAGCATCCTCCAGTTTGATGAGGTATTCATTCTGCAGTTTGACCAGTTCGGTCCGCAGGTCGAAGGCAGAGCTTTCGTCATCGAAAGCAATCACCAGAAGATCGGACATGGGTTCCCCTTTCAATGCGAGACACACGAACGCGTATGGCCCGGGCGCCGGTCACCTGACCGGCCGCTCGCCCAAGCAAAACACCCGATCACGAAGCCGGTTCCACTGGACAAAGCGGCCCGGCCGCGCTTCCTTGTGGACGGTTATTGTAAGGGAGGATTCGATGGATCTGGGCATCAGGGGGAAGCGCGCTCTGGTTTGCGCGGCGTCAAAAGGGTTGGGACGCGGCTGCGCCGAGGCGCTTGCCGCCGAGGGCGTCGACCTGATCATCAACGCCCGCGGCGCCGAAGCCCTTCTGAAAACCGCCGATGAGATCGCCCAGCGCTTCGGCGTCTCGGTCGAGGCCGTCGCGGCCGACATCACAACCGAGGCGGGTCGCGCCGAAGTGCTGGAGGTCGCCGGCCAGATCGATATCCTTGTCAATAATGCGGGCGGGCCGCCGCCCGGTCATTGGACCGAATGGACCCGCGACGACTTCATCAAGGCGCTCGACGCGAATCTGCTGACAGCCGTGGCGCTGATCCAGGCAACCGTTCCGGGCATGATCGAACGGAAATGGGGCCGGGTGGTCAATATCACTTCGGCCGCTGTGCGCTCGCCCATTTCGGTGCTGGGTCTTTCGAACACCGCCCGGACCGGCCTGACCGGCTTCATCGCCGGAATGTCGCGGGATGTGGCCAAGCACGGTGTCGCGGTGAACAACCTTCTGCCCGGCCTGCACGCGACGGACCGCGCCGACAGTCTGGACGGCGCAGCCGCAAAAGCCCAAGACATCTCGCTCGACGAGGCCCGCGCGCGCCGCCAAGCCAATATCCCAGCCGGCAGCTATGGCTCGGCCGCTGATTTCGGGGCCGCCTGCGCTTTCCTGTGCAGCCAGCAGGCCAGGTTCATCATCGGTCAGAACCTTCTGATCGACGGTGGCGCATTAAACGTCACCATTTAGCAGGGGTGCGACAGGGGTGCGACCGCCGACCGCATATCTGCGCCCCCTTCGCTGCGGCTCCCCCTCCCTCTCCGCCAAAGCATTCCGCGATCCAGCCCCAATTCACCACCCGAGCGCCGGGTGAGACATTCACCAACCGCTTCACGGCCTCAATGTGAATCGCTTTGAGGATACGCTCCGGTCAGTGCGCTCCGGCGATGCCGCAGTATCCGCACCAGTTCCGTAATAACAGCCTGGACTGTTCCCCTCGCCCCCCAGAACACCGATCCGGCGCAGTTTACCGTCGACAGAACGGCAAGCCGCCCCGTAATGCGAATTTTTCTCGCCTTCCAAATGGTGACGTGGTCAGTTGACAATCAGTTCCGCATGCAGAGCTCCAGCGGCATGAATGGCCTTCAGAATATCGATCAGGTCACGCGGAGAGACCCCCAGCGCGTTCAATCCGGCAACCACATCCGAGAGGGAGGAACTTCCCTGCACCTCGGCAAAGCCGATACCAGGTTCCTCGGTAATGGCTGCCTCACCCTGCGTCACGACAACCGTTTCGCCATCCGTGAACGGGTTGGGCTGTGAAACCATAGGCGTTTCCTGAACACGCAGCGTCAGATTGCCTTGCGACACGGCCACCCGCGAAATACGCACATCGTCGCCCATGACAATCGTGCCCGATCGGTGGTCGACCACGACCCGCGCCTTGCTGTCCGTCTCGACCACGATGTTTTCGATCCGGCTCAACAGGCGCGCCGGATTGACATTATCACTGCCCGACAAGTCGAGGACCACCGTCCCGGCATCGACCATCTCTGCGATCCGACCGACGTCGCTGCCGTTCACTGCGCGCTCAATCCGGGAAGCGGTCGTGAAGTCGGGATTTTTCAGCGCCAGGCGGATATTCCGCAGCGTCGAGAAATCAAAATTCACCTCGCGCTCGACGCGCGCCCCGGCGGGGATCGATCCTGCCGTCGGCACCCCTTGAATGACCGCGGCATTTTCCGCCTTCGCGGCAATGCCGCCCGCGATGACCGAGCCCTGCGCCACGGCATATACATCGCCATCCGCAGCGCTCAGCGGGGTCATGATCAGGGTTCCCCCCATCAAGCTGTCGGCATCGCCGATGGCGGAAACCGTCACATCCATCTGGCTTCCAGCCCGCGCAAAGGGTGGAAGCACGGCCGTGACCATGACCGCCGCCACGTTCTTCGGCCGAAACTGGTCCGAACTTACATTGACGCCCAGGCGCTCGAGAAGCGTGACCATCATATCTTCGGTGTAAGGCGCGTTCCGCAGGCTGTCACCTGTGCCGTTCAGCCCGACCACCAGGCCATAGCCGACCAGATCATTTCCGCGGACGCCGTCGAATACGACGACATCTTTCAGCCGGATGCTCGCGGCCTCGGCCACATTAAACATCGCGAAGATACAAAGCGTCAGAGTGACGATGATTTTCACAGGTATTTCGCCAAGCTGAGGTTGGAGAGGCGCGCGGTCATCGCAAAAAGCGCTTCAAGCTGGGTTTCGGTCTGGATCAGTTGGCTACCTGCTTCATAGGTATCGGCCTGGATCATATTGGTCCGCTCGATCTGAAGGCTCGTCAGCATGGTGTCCAGCCGAACGGAACCTCGCTCGATAATATGCTCGGTCACGCCGAGATCTGCGCGCATCAGCACCATCCCGGAGTTTCCTTCCATCATGGCGGCCCCACCCGCGCGCATCATGTCCACTTGCGCCGCATGGTCCCCGTCAAATGCCCCTTTGGCTACCAGGGCACCAATCGTCAGACCCAGTAAGATCTTGCGGGTCGCCCCATCATTTG
The DNA here is from genome assembly GCF_013868135.1 of Paracoccus sp. S1E-3. Taxonomy (GTDB): domain Bacteria; phylum Pseudomonadota; class Alphaproteobacteria; order Rhodobacterales; family Rhodobacteraceae; genus Paracoccus. The sequence goes on along the minus strand of NZ_JACEMU010000004.1, from coordinate 1,950,632 downwards.
CGGTCTGCCCGAAACGTATGGTGGTCGCTGCGTCGATGCCGAACTCCGCCACCTGTTCGGTTGACCCTTGATAGGCGGTATCGGCAAAGCCCCCCGCCCCAGGGGCGGCATCAAACCAATCGTTCAACCGTTGGAGCGCGTCGGCGGAAGTCGCAGCCCCGGCGATGACCGACTGGGCCTGACCAATCAGGTCGTTGGTGGAGATCATCGCGGGCTTGTCCATTTTCGCACCCGAAAAGATAAACTTGCCCCCCGCAGTGGTGTTCAGCGCCGAAATCGCGCTATCAAGCTGCCCCGCAACCGAGGTCGCAACAGATTTGAGAGTATGGTTGACCGCCAGCGAGGTGTCAGACAGCATGCTTCCTCCCATCGTCTCGGATATATCCTGCAACGACCCCAAGGCGGCCTGCATCGATGAAGCCGTCGATGCAGCTTCGGAAGACGCGCGTCGAAACGCACGGGCCTGGCTGAGGCCATGCTCAATCGTCGCAAGCCCCACCAGATCGCCATTCAGATGCTTCGGAATATCCGCCCGCAACCCGGTCGTCACTTCTTGCGACAGACGCTGAATATCCGACCGCAGGTTCGAATTAGCGCTTCGCAGCGTAAAAACCCGCGACAGATCGCCAACTGATACAAAATTCATCGCTATATCCTCAGAATATTGTCGATCATTTCGTTCACGGCCTGAATCACCTTGGCATTGGCCGCATAGGCCTTTTCAAGTTGAAGCAGCATTTCCATCTCGCGATCACTGTCGACGGCGTCAGCGAAGAGTGCGTTCTGAAGCGAGGACTGAAGTGTCGCATCGTGGGTCTTCTGGGTTTCCGCAGCCAGGCGCGCGGCCGACGCCGCCGAAAGAACGCCTGCAACCAAGGCGCCCAGACTGCCGGCGGAATCCGGGGCGCCAGCCGAGCTATATTGACGGATCGCGCCCATGGCTTGGGTCAAGCCGTTGATCACCGTAGAATTCCCGATATCCCCTTTTGCGCTGGCATGAAGGCCATCGCGCAGCCGCCAAAGCTCGCCACCCTGGGCCGGGTCCACGGCGGCATTGACGCGTAAGCGCGACGACAGCCCACGTTCGTTCACCGGATCGAAGTTGCCGGGGCCGTCGGTAAATAGACCGGAGCCACCAGCGGAAATACTGGGGTCAATGGCCGGATCCGCAAAGCGATCGTGCAGTTCGCGGGCCACCGCATCCAATGCAGCTTGCGCGGCAACGCCGTAGTCGTCGCGAACCTTGTGAAGTTCGGAAAGAGAGCCGCCCGCCAGCAAGGTCATCTGCGATGTGGATGCAGGCTCTCCATCAATGGTCAGCCTACCGAGAGTGGCGGAGTTGCTGTCAATTTCGGGCGTCAGGCGCCCGGTCGGCTGAAAGCCGAAGCTGGTTGACGTCGCGCCATCCAATAAAACCATGCCACCGGTGGTAAACAGTGCAATCCGCCCGTTTTCACGTGGCATTTCGCGGACCGGCACGATGCTGGAAATCCGGTCAACCGCCGCTTGACGGGCATCGACGAGCGATGCCGTGTCGCGGCCGTTCGCGCCTTCGGTGATGATCTGCCGATTGAGGCGAGACACCTCGGACAGGTCGTCGTTCAGCATATCGATCTGAAGTCCGATCTGCCGGTCGGCCTTCGTTCTGCTGTCCTGAATCGTGTTGCTGATCGCCCCCATCTTCTGAACCAGCTGATTTGCGGCATCGAACACGCCACGCAGGCGAACATCACTGTCGGGGCGACTGGCAGCCGAGACGAGGGCAGTTTCCAGTCCCGCCATCAATGCCGATAACGATCCGCTATCCTGTGGAAGGCCTATCGAACTTTCCAGCGTCTTATGAAAGTCGTGGCTGACGGTGGATCTGCCCAGACCGGAACGGGCGACACGAAACTCGGCAAGAACGCTGCTGGAGACTATGCGGCTGACACCGTCAACGTGGACGCCGCCGCCGTTCCCCGACAGGACGCGGGGAGAGAGATCAAGTTCGCGACGACCGTATCCGGGCGTCAGGGCGTTGGCGAGATTCGAGGAGACGACCTCGGTCCCGCGGGCGGCGGCCGTAAGCCCGCTGATCGCGTTGTTGAGTGCGTTGGCGATGCTCATGGCCGGTCAACCTCAGCGTTTGATATTGGTGGTTTCCTGCAGCATTTCGTCCACGGTCTGGATGACCTTCGCGTTGGACGAATAGGCGCGCTGCGTCTGGATCAGGTCGGTCAACTCCGCGGCGACATCGGTCGTGGAACCTTCACGGGCATAGCCGACAACGGCGCCGGTCGGGCCATCGCCCGCATCCCACAGAAAGAACGAACCCGAATCCGGCGAGACCTGGTAGGTCTGGTTGTTCAGCGAAGTCAGGCCATTCGGATTGGGCACATCGACCAGCGGGATCTGATAGATCGTTTTGATGAAGCCGGTGTCATAGGTCGCGCGGATATAACCGTTTTCGTCCACCTCGATCGCCGTCAGGTTACCGACCGGCGATCCGTCCTTGGAGATATTGGTCTGCGCAAAGCTTTTGCCCAGCTGGGTGAGGCCATTCGGATCGCCGAGCTTGCCAATCGTGACACTCATCGCATCACCGGCATATTGCGAGGTCTTACCGACCGTCAGACCGAGCGCACCGGTCGACGGGTCATAATTCGGGTGGGGATTTCCATTCGCATCAAGAACCTGCGCGAGCATACCCCCTTTGGTCTTGTCATTCGAGAAGACCAGCGTCAGGGTTCCGATCACGCTTTCATCGGCAGGTGTCAGCGGGTCGTTTTCAGTCGCGGAATCACGCACCTCCATCGTCCAGGTATTGGACATGCCGGAGGCATGCGAGGTGCTGGGCGCGAAGCTGACAACCAACGACTCGGAGGTCCCGAGATTGCCGAAATATTCGATTTTCGAGGTCAGAGGTTCGACAGGCGCCCCCGCCTCGGTGCCGGTGGCCGGCAGGTTGATCCCCAGTGTCATCTTCGTCGTCGGATCGCTGGCGGTCTGGTTGGCGTTGATCACCACGGGTTGCAGCCCACCCAGAGTATCGCGGGGCATCAGCGGAATGGTGCCATCGGCATTTGCCGGCCAGCCGAGCAGGACGAGACCGGAATCGGTGCGCAGCACGCCATCCGCGTCGGTGCGGAACGAACCGGTGGTCGTCATCATCATCGGCCGATCGTCAAACTGGTTGCCGACGGAAACCGATGGGGCCACCGGCAGCATACCCCGCCCGGAGATCGCCAGATCGGTCGGGTTGGAGGTCGCCATCAGCGTCCCGCGCTGGTCGATCAGCCGTGTGGTCGAGGCCCTTACGCCACCCGCCGAATAGACACCGGCGCCGCGTGCCTGATTGATGACCATACCGTCGAAATCGGAAATCACCCGCTTATAGCCGAACGTTCCCGAATTCGCGATGTTATCCGAAATGGTCGCCAATCGCGTGGCGTTTGCGGCCAGCCCGGAAACACCGGCATTCAGCGAAGACGAAATCGACATTCAGTCACCCTTTGCATGAGTCGTTTCGGGCAGGTTGCGCGACAATGTTTAAGATCGCCCTAACGCGCCCCGGTTTCGGTCGGCTACTTCAGTAAAATTAGTTCGATACGGTTGTTCGAGGGCGCCGCAGGGTTCGCCGGCTGGCTGCGCCGGTCGGCATAGCCGGTGACGCGCTGAATGCGTTTGGCAGGCAGGCTGGTCTTTTCCAGCAGTTGGCGGACTGCGTCGGCGCGCTGATTCGAAAGATCCCAGACGGGCGATTTCGCCAGCATGGCAGGATAGGACCGGACATGCCCCGCAATCGCGACCTGGTTGCGCGTTCGGAAGATGGCACGTGCGACAATCCCGGTCAGTTGCCGCAGGACCGCCGTCGGCTCGGCCGTATCCTCGGTGAACAGGGGTTCCTCCACGAGATCGCTCAGCTCGATCACCAGACCCTCGTCGGTCACGCGCGTGACGACATGGCGCAGGATGTTCTGCATCTGCATCGATTCGGCACCGATGCCCTTCAGCTGGTTCTGGATATGAGCGTTCAGCGCCGCCAGCGGATCCTGCTGGCCCTCGGCCGCAGCCTGGGCCGGGTTTCCGGCAGCGTTACCCTGATCGGCGCCCACCCCGCCCTGACCGGATTCGGTGCGCACCACGGTCGGGCTGAAATATTCCGCCAGACCCTGCCGCTGCTTTTCAGTGGTCGCGTTCAGCAGCCACATCAGCAGGAAAAAGGCCATCATCGCGGTCACGAAATCCGCATAGGCCACTTTCCAGGCGCCCCCATGATGGCCGCCTTCCTCGCTGATCGTGATCCGCTTGATCACGATCGGCGCGTTGTCGCCACGCGTGGCCATGCCACCACCCCTTCATCCGTTCCTGCCGGATGAAGCTCTAGCGGCCCGCGCCTAATTCCAAGTTAACAGATCAAATGCCGCGCATTTCCCGCAGCAGCATATCCGCCGCCTTTTCCGCGATCATGATCGTCGGCGCGTTTGTATTGCCCGACACGATACGCGGCATGATCGACGCGTCCACCACCATCAGCCCCTTGATATTCCTGACTTTCAACTTCGGATCGACAATCGCCGCGGGATCGGCGCCCATGCGTACCGTTCCCACCGGGTGAAAGATGGTCGAGCCGATGCGGCCGGCGGCCTCGGCCAGATCGGCATCGCTGTCGCCGCCCGGACCGGGACTGAATTCCTGCGGCTGATAGCGTGCCATCGGCGCCGCCGACATGATCCGCCGTGTCAGCCGGATCGCCTGGGCAGCCGTCAGCCGGTCCGATTCGGTGCTGAGGTAATTGGGCGAAATCTCGGGCGCGGCCATCGGATCGGCCGAGGTGATGCGCACGTGACCGCGACTGTCCGGCCGCAGCGGCACGACCGAAGCGGTGATCGCCGGGAAATCGTGCAACGGCTGGCCAAAGGCATCCAGCGACAGGGGCTGGACATGATATTCCAGGTCCGGCGTCGCCATGTCGGGGGTGGAACGCGCGAAGGCGCCAAGCTGGCTGGGCGCCATGCTCATCGGGCCCGAGCGGAACAGCGCGTATTCCGCAGCAATCCGGGCCTTGCCCCGCCAGTTGCCGGCCATCTGGTTCAGCGTTTTCGCGCCGCTGACACGGTAGGCGCAGCGGATCTGCAGGTGGTCCTGAAGGTTTTCGCCCACGGCGGCGTCGCGGATCACTTCGATCCCGTGCCGCTTCAGCAGCGCGGTCGGCCCGATGCCCGACAGTTGCAGGATCTGCGGCGAGCCGACCGCCCCGGCCGAGAGGATCACCCGGCGGGCGTGGAGGATCCGGACCTCGCCCGCGCGCAGGATTTCGACACCGACGGCGCGACCATCGCGAATCAGGATGCGGCGCACATGCGCATGGGTAAGCACCTGCAGATTTGGGCGCTTCAGCGCCGGTCGCAGAAAGGCTTTCGCCGTCGAGACGCGGAAGCCGCCGCGCTGGTTGACCTTGAAATAGCCGACGCCCTCGGCATCGCCGGTATTGAAATCATCAATTTCGGGGATACCGGTCGCGGCCGCCGCGCGGGCGAAATCATCCAGCACCTGCCACCGCAGCCGCTGCCTTTCCACTCGCCATTCACCGCCGGCGCGATGATGTTCGCTGTCGCCGTCGAAATAATCCTCGGATTTCAGGAAATAGGGGCGCACGTCGTCCCATCCCCAGCCGGCGCAGCCCATCTGCCGCCAACCGTCATAGTCCTGCGCCTGCCCGCGCAGATAAAGCATCCCGTTGATCGAGCTGCACCCGCCCAGCACCCGGCCACGCGGATAGACCAGCTCGCGCCCATGCAGACCGGGCTGAGGCGCGGTGCGATAGCCCCAGTCCGTACGCGGATTGCCGATGCAATAGAGATAGCCGACCGGGATGTGGATCCAGGGATAATTGTCACGCCCGCCCGCCTCGAGAAGCAGGACGCGCGTGCCGGGATCGGCCGAGAGCCGATTCGCCAGGACGCAGCCCGCGCTACCGGCACCGATAATGACGATGTCATGGTCCATGCGGCCCTCCCTGCCGTCTCGATTGACGGACATTACCGCGTCCATGGTCACCATCTTCGCGGCCGGCCCGCAGCATTGCACATATCTGACAGATGTCACCCGGCTGACGCAATTGCATGTTTTTGTAGAGACCGTGCGTGATCCACCCTTGATGCGGCAGCGCGCGCCCGTATCTTTACGCCATGTTGAAGCAGGACACATATGACCTGACAACCGGCGCCGGGCTGATCGCCTGTCCGCGCTGTGATGCCCTGCATATCGAGGAAGAGCTGTCGCTGGGCGAAACCGCCCGCTGCGTGCGCTGTGGCGGCGTGCTGGCACGACCGCAAAGCGGCGCCTTCACCCAGATCATCGCGCTGGCGATCACCACCATGGTGCTGGTCTTCGCGGCGGTGTTCTTCCCGTTCCTGGAAATCTCGCGCATGGGGCTGGGGCACGGGACTTCGCTGTTCGGGGTGGCCATCGCGCTGGCGGACGGGGCAATGGCCCCGATGGCGGTGGCGCTGCTGGCCTTCGTGGTCGGGCTGCCCGCCGTGCGCGCGCTGCTGCTGGTCTATACGCTGTGGCCGCTGGCGCGCAGACGACCGCCCTATGCCCATGCCGTGCGCGCCTTCCGGCTGTCGGAACAGCTGAAGCCCTGGTCCATGGCCGAGATCTTCATTATCGGTACCGCCGTGGCCATGGTGAAGGTGGCGGGTCTGGCCACGATCAGCTTCGGGCCGGCCTTCTGGGCCTTCGTGGCACTGGTCTTCGTCAGCCTCGCCAATCGCAGTTTCATGTGCGTCACCACGGTGTGGGATGCGCTGGAAGACGCCGGCGCGTCCACGGACGGTCGCGAAAAGGTCGAGGAAACCAAGCCCGCATGACCTCTCCATCCCTCGACGGCCCGGTCACCGATGCGCCCGAGCATGACCCGAACGCCTTTCCGGCCGACCACGCTTCCGCTCCGATCCTGACCGCGCATCGCGCCGGTCTGCTGGGCTGCCGCAGCTGCGGCCGGGTCTGGCCCGACGATCACACGGTCTGCGAGCGCTGCGGCGCCCGGCTGGTGCCCCCCGACCGGCGCGGGCTGGCGGCGGTCTGGGCGTGGCTGATCACCGGTATGATCTTCTATGTCCCGGCCAACCTGATGCCGATGATGACCACGCAAACGCTGGGGCGCAGCACCGATTCGACCATCATCGGCGGCGTTCTGGTGCTGCTCAAACACGGCGACTGGTTCATCGGCGGCGTGGTCTTCGCGGCATCGGTTCTGGTGCCCGTCGGCAAGTTCATCGCCATCATCTGGCTGGCCCGCGTCGCCGGCAAGCCCGCAACGGTCGAGGACGCCCATACCCGCCTGCATATCTACGAGGTGGTCGAGTTCATTGGCCGCTGGTCGATGATCGACGTTTTCGTGGTCGCCATCCTCGCTGCGCTGGTGCAGCTGGGCTTCGTCGCCGCCATCAAGCCCGGCCCGGCGGCAGTCTCGTTTGCGCTATCTGTTGCATTTACAATGCTGTCGGCGCAAAGCTTCGATCCTCGATTGATATGGCGCGGCCTGCCGCTGCATACCCGGAAAGACTGAGAATGAGTGAAGACAGCAGCTTTCGCCCGGCCAGTCCGGCCCGACGCACGGCAGCACGCGCGGCACAGGCCGGCTTCTCACTGATCTGGCTGGTGCCGATCCTGGCGCTGGCGGTGACGCTGGGGCTGACGTGGAACGCCTATTCCGGCCGCGGCGAGCTGATCTCGGTCGAATTCAAGGATGCGACCGGCATCACGCCGGGCCAGACCACGCTGAAATTCCGCGAGATCACCGTGGGCGAGGTGGAATCCGTCCGCTTCACCGAAGATCTGCGGAACGTTCTGGTCGAGATCCGCGTCGACAAGGACGTGATCCCCTATATCGACGCCGATGCCGAATTCTGGATCGTCCGGCCGACGGTGTCGGCGCAGGGCATTTCGCGTCTGGACACGGTGCTGTCAGGCGTTTTCATCGAAGGCTTCTGGGACTCCGCGCGCGGCCCGGAGGTCAAGCATTTCGTGGGCCTCGACAAGCCATCGCTGGCGCGGCTGGTGGGTGAAGGCACCCTGATCACGCTGTCCTCGCCGGGCGCCAAGGGTCTGGCCGAGGGCGCGCCCGTGACCTTCCGCGGGCTGGAAGTCGGGCGGATGCAGAACCTGCGCCTGTCGGATACGGATGAATCGGTGCTGGCCGATGTGTTCATCGAAGCCCCCCACGACCAGCGGCTGACCACCACCTCGGTCTTCTGGGACACTTCGGGCTTTTCGGTCTCGCTGGGATCGAAGGGCCTCAGTCTGAATGTCGCTTCGCTGTCGAAGCTGGTTCAGGGCGGCGTCGCCTTCACCACCTTGACCACCGGCGGACAGAAGGTTCCATCCGGTTACGTCTATCGGCTGCAACCCGACGAGGAGACCGCCCGGACCAGCCTGTTCGGTTCGGCCGAGGAGGATGTGCGCCTGACCATGCTGATCGACAACGACATCTCCGGGCTCAGCACCGATGCCGATGTGCTGTATGAAGGCCTGGTCGTCGGTCGGGTGACCGAACTTGGCGTCGATGTGGACGAAAGTCGCCCCGAAGACGAACAGGTCCAGCAGCGCGTCACCTTCGTGGTCGCGCCGGGCCGGTTGGGGCTGCAACAGGGCGCCAGCCACGATGACGCCCTGCGCTTCCTGCAGGAGCGGGTGGCGAAGGGGCTGCGGGCGCGGGTCACCTCGACCGGGTTCCTGGGCACGTCGCTGGCGATCCAGCTGGTCGAAGAACCGCTTATGCCGCCGGCGACGCTGAATATCGACCAGCAGCCCTATCCGGTCATGCCGTCGGCCCCGCCGGAGATCTCGGATCTGGGCGGTTCGGCAGAAGGGTTGATGCAACGGATTGGCAGCCTCAATATCGAGGAATTGCTGCAATCCGCGACCAACGCGCTGGATGCGATCACCAAGGTCGCCGCCTCGCCCGACACACAGGCGGTGCCCAAGGCCCTGCGCGAAACCCTGGACGAGGCCCGCAGCGCCGCCGCCGATGTGAAGGCGATGACCGCTGAGCTGCGCGAGGCCAATGCCGCCGCCAACCTGTCGCGCATGCTGGACGAGGCCGCATCGGCCGCCGAGGCTGTCAAACTCGCCGCAGCCGGCGCGCCCGAGATGATCGCCAAGATCGACACCGCCGCCGGCAAGGTGGGCGAGATCAGCTTTGCCGAAATCTCGGCCGAGGCCGAAGGCATCCTGTCGGATCTGCGCGCCATGCTGGGCAGCGAGGATGCCGAACAACTGCCGCGCAACCTGTCGGACACGCTGGAAGCGGCCTCGGGGCTGCTGAACGACCTGCGCGACGGCAACGCGGCGGGCAGTCTGAACGAGGCGCTCGGATCGGCCAAAGTCGCCGCCGACGAGGTCGCCGCAGCCGCCAAGACTCTGCCCGAACTGTCCGAACGCTTCCAGCGCCTGGCCGCGCGGGCCGAAGCCACCGTCGCCACCTATGGCGACAGCGGCGCCGTCAACCGCGAGGCGCGGGCGATGATCGTTGAGCTCAGCCGCGCGGCGGCCGCTTTCGGATCGCTGGCGCGGACCATCGAACGCAACCCTCAGGCCTTCATTCTGGGACGATAATCACATGAATCGCTTCGCCCTTTGCCTTGCCCTGACAACCACCGCACTGGGGCTTGCCGCCTGCGGGAACGGCACCCGCACCGCCCGTTACATCGTCGATCCGCCCTCGTCGCCGCAGATCACCAGCGACCAGCTTGGCGCAACCGAGCTGAAGACGGTGTCGCTGCCTGATTACGCGGCGGCCGACCCGATCCCGTGGCAGGACCCGGACGGATCGGTCCGCGCCAACAACAAGAAGGTCTGGGCCGACAAGCCCGAACGCGCCTTCACCGAAACGCTGGCCCGGACGATTTCGGAAATGTCAGGCGCCTCGGTCATTTCGGAGCCGTGGCCGCTGGCCAACCCGCCGCAGCACAAGCTGGACGTTCGGGTTGAAAAGGCTTTGGCGTCGAGCGACGGCTATTACCGCCTGAAAGGCCGCTATTTCCTCTCGGCCGAGGGCAGCGGGGCCGGCAGCCATCACACCCGTTATTTCGACATCGCCGTGCCGGTCGACCCGAAGAACCCGGCATCGGTGGCGCAGGCAGCGGCGCAGGCGATCAGCCAACTGGCCCAGCAGATCGCCTCGTTAGGCGGTGGCGGCACCACCATCGTGGCGAAGCGACCGGGCGGCGACCCCTATGCGGGGCTGCCGCCGCTGTTCTAGGCGCCGGCACCTTTCGGGCGTTACCTGCGGGGCGGCAGCTTAAGCCCGGCCATGATCTGTCCATGCAGCGCCGGCCCGGCGATGACCATGCCATCGCCCCAGGCCTGAGCCGTGTTGAAGCGCATCGGCGCGCCGTGCATGTCGGTAACCACGCCGCCTGCGCGTTCGGCAATCAGGCTGCCGGCGGCAATGTCCCATTCCCAGGCCGCCCGCAGCGACAGGGTGGCGTCGAAACGCCCCTCGGCCACCAGACACAGGCGCCATGCCAGCGAGGGGCGGAAGTGCCGGCGAAACTCGGGCGGCCGGCCGTCTTTCCAGAAGGCCGGGTCCAGGACCGATTTGGTCGCCAGCACATCGGCGCCTGGCAGGGTGGCATCACTGACGTGAATGGGATCGCCATTCAGCGTCGCCGGGCCATCGGCGGTGGCGGCATAGGTCAGGCCCATCACCGGCAGGTGGACGACGGCGGCGGTGATGCGGTCACCTTCGGCCACGGCCAGCGAATGGGAAAACCCCTCCTGTCCGTCGATGAATGCCCGCGTGCCATCGATCGGGTCGATGATGAAGCAATGCGCCGCATCCAGCCGGGCCGGGTTGTCGGGGCTTTCCTCGGACAGCCAGCCATAATCGGGGCGCGCGCCCAGCAACCGGCCGATCAGGAAGTCGTTGACGGCCAGATCGGCTTCGGTCACCGGACCGGCGCCATCGTCCTTTTCCCAGGTCGCCGGCTCGCGCCGCCAGTATCGGCGGGCGATCTGGCCCGCATCCTGTGCGGCCTGCACCAGCAGTTCGATATCAGGCCCCGGCAACGGTCATCCCCTCGATCAGCAGGCTGGGCACACGGATATTGCGCCAGTCGCGGGCGTCATTGGCGGGGGTCAGCCGCATCAGCATGTCGCGCAGGTTGCCGGCGATTGTGCATTCGTTGACGGGATGGCTGATCTTGCCGCCCTCGACCCAGAAGCCCGAAGCGCCGCGCGAATAATCCCCGGTGGTCGGATTGATCGACGCCCCCAGAAGCGAGGTCACCACCAGCCCGCGCCCCATCTGCGCGATCAGATCGCCGCGCGACTGGGTGCCTTCGGTCATCACGATGTTCGACACGCCGGGCGACGGCGGCGATCCCAGCCCACGCACCGCGCTGGCGGTGCTGTCCAGCCCCAGCTTCCGCCCCGTGGACAGATCCAGGAACCATCCGCGCAGGATGCCATCGGCCACGATGTCGCGTGGCGCCGTGGCCAACCCCTCGGCGTCGAACATGCGCGAGGCCGACATGCGCGGCAGATGCGGATTTTCATGCAGCGTGATGCCCTTGGGCAGGACCTGCATGTCCATCGCATCGCGCAACCAGCTGGAGCCACGGACGATGGCGCTGCCATTCACCGCCGCCAGCAGATGCCCGATCAGCCCCGAGGAGATGCGTTCATCATAAAGGATCGGAAAGGCCCCGGTCGGCGGCTTGACCGCGCCCGACCGCGCCGCCGCGCGTTCGCCGGCCAGCAGGCCGACTTCCTCGGGCGTGGGCATGTCGCTGGCCCAGATCCGGCCCTCGCCCGCATGATCGCGTTCCATCCGCAGCCCTGCCCCGCTGATCGCCGTGCAGCTGATCCCGTGCTGGCTGCGCCGGTGACCGCCTTCGAAGCCGTTGCTGAGCGCCAGCCAGCTTTCGCGTTCGGAATAGCTGGCGCTGGCGCTTTCGACGGTGCTGATGCCGGCGACCGACAGCGCCGCCGCCTCGGCCGCAAGGGCGCGTTCCTCCAGCATCTTCGGATCGGGTTCGGGGCCGGGATCGAACAGTTCCAGCGCCGTGCTGTCACGGTCGCGCGCCAGCTGATCGCGTTCGGCCAGCCCCAGGCTGTCATCGACCGGCGCGCTGCGCGCCATCGCCACCGCCCGGCGGGCCATCGTGTGAATGGTTTCCGGGCTGTGATCGGCGCCCGATACATTCGCCTGCCGGCCACCGATCAGCACGCGCAGGCCGATCTCGATCCCCTCGGCGCGTTCGGCATGTTCCAGCCTGCCGCCCCGCACGTCTATGCCGGTGGCCGAGGCCCGCAGCGCCAGCGCCTCGGCCTCGTCCGCACCGGCCTCGCGCGCGGCCTGCAACATCGCATGGGTCAGGGATTTCAGCATGGCGGTCCTTGCGAATAAGGGCCGCGATCGCGCCGCCCTGAATGAAAGCGGGCCGCCACGACGATGCGGGCGGCCCGGTCGTATCGGTCTGAGGACCGTTTTACTTCACCTGCTGGCCATTGGCAAAGACCTGCCCGCCCTCCTTGAACTCCAGTTCTGTGGTCAGCAGTTCGGGATTCTGCGGATCAGGCTTGGCGAACATCTGCAGCATCATCTTGGCGCCCATCATCTGTTCCGCCGGGACCAGACCAGCGGCGCCCAGCTTGTCCAGCAGCGCGTTCACGCCTTCGAACTTGCCCGAGATGGTGCCCACCGGGGTCTCCATATCGCCCTGCTCCGGTGCGGCCAGTTTGCCGGTCACATCGGCCTTGGCGCCCATGACATCCAGCGCCACCTTGTTGATGGTCAGCTCGCGCAGATCGGCCGGCGGCGCCATCATCTGCTCCATCAGGGCGGAGCGTTCCTCGTCGCTGAGGTTCGGGTCCTCCATCCGCGCCGCCGCATCCAGCGTGGTGGTGTCGAAGAGGTTGCGCAGCACCTTGACCGCACCGGCCAGATCGACTTCGAGGCTGGCCGGGTCACGCGGCAGCGCCTTGTTCGGGTCGAACAGGCCCCAGACGCTGTCGGTCAGCGTCACGTCGCCGAGCTTGTAGCTTGCGGTGAAATTCTGCGGCTGTTCGGCCATGGCGACCGGGAAGTCCAGATTGAAGGTCGCATTGCCGACGCCATAGCCGACCGGCACCGGCACTTCGGGAAGGGTCATTTCGGCATTGGACGCGCCAGCGGTCCCCGCATAGGCGAGGCGGGTCTTGTCCATGGCGAAGGTCAGCACGTTGTCCGCACCGGCGAAGTTCATCGCCACGTTGCGGTTCTGGCCTTCCTCGTCCTTGGTCACCATGTCCAGGTTGCCGGTCGCGTTGGCGATCTTCAGGTCGCCCTTGGCGGTCATGCCGGCCTGCAGCATCGCCGTCAGATCGCCCGCGGCCACGCCCCCTGCGGGCAGCAGGGTGTCGCTGTTCATCGCCAGGCCGGTAAGCACGAACTGGCCCTTGCCGCTTTCACCGTCATCCCCGCTCACGTCGAGGTTGAAGGTGATGCTGTCGGCCGTGGCGGACTGGATGATCTTCTGTGTCTCGGTGCCCTCGACGCGGTCATCGCCCTTCAGATTGGCGACCACGATGGAGGCCGGGTTCTGGATGACCTTGCCGTTGTTCAGCTCGACCTGCGCCACGGCGATGTCCAGTTGCGGCAGCAGATAGGTATAGACCATTGCTTCGCCGTCCTCTCGGACGGTGATGTCCTCATTGGCGACCTTGGCCGTCATGGTGACCTTGCGCGGTTCGACCGCCGGCTGGTCGTCCATCCTGTCCATGGCTTCTTCGTTGGCGGTGGCAGCGTCACCTGCAGCTTGAGCGGCATCGGCCGCCGCATCGGCGGCGTCACCTGCAGCCTGAGCGGCATCGCCAGCCGCGTCAGCAGCGGCGGCGTCCTGTTCGGCCGCATCCGCTGGGTCGTTCGCCGCATCGGCAGCCTCGGTGGCGGCTTCCGCGCCCTCGTTCGCGGCCTCATCGATGGGGGCGACATTGGGCAGGTCCAGGATCACCGTCATCTCATCGGCCATATCCATGCGGACCGCGCCATCGCCCGTCGCCGAGAAGACCATCTTGCCCATGTCGATGCGGGTTTCGGCGCCTTCGGTCTTCTGGGTCAGCACCAGATCGTTCACGGTCAGTGTATCGCCGGCCTCGTCCACGCTGGCGCTTTCGACCGTCATTCCATAGCGGGTATAGTAACTGTTGAGATTTTCCCAGACGGATTTCGGCGTAACTTCCGCCAATGCGGGCGTCGCGGCGAGGATCATGCCGATGGCAGTGGCGGAGGTCAGCTTCTTCATATGAGTCACCTTGTAGACGTAAAATTGAACATGGACTGATCGCTAAACGCGCCAAACCGTAAAGCGGTCCCGCACATTCGTCCAGAATGGTCAGATGAAACCTGCCTCGCGATCGGGAAATTCTTCGCGAGGTAGATGGAACGGCGCCGCGATCGTCCCCCTTGAAGAAAAAGACCCGCCGCGCGGTGGCGGCAGGTCATTTTATCGGTCAGGTCTCCGGCCTCAGGCGTAGGCAGCTTCCTTGCCGAAATGCTTGGTCAGCATGTAATAGATGACCGGACGGTATTTGTTGCGGTTGGCGCTGCCGTAATCGGTCATCACTTTGGAAATGGCTTCATCCAGCGCCGGCCCGTCGCTGAGGCCCAGCTTCCTGATCAGGAAATTGGTCTTGACCCGGTCCAGTTCCGTGCGGTCGCTGCCGGCGACGGTTTCGCTGTCGGCATTGTAGATCGAAGGGCCGCAGCCGATCACCACCTTGGTCAGCAGATCCATGTCGGCGTCGACACCCAGCTTGGCCTTCATATCGGCGGCGTATTTCGCAATCAGATCGTCACGCTTGCTCATTCATCGTCTCCCTGCGGTTCCGCGACTGATCTTTGTCAATCGCAGGCACAGCCTAGAGGCGCGCAATCCATCCGTAAAGTTTTCCAAGCGACCGCGCGGTTCAATAATCCTTCTCGAACGCCACGCCCAAGGTGGTATCGCCGTCGCTGCCGACCGAGCCGCGCACCGTCATCGCCTCGGTCACATCAAGGTTGAGGTTGATGCGGCTCTTGCCCTCATCATCCACCTCGACATCGGTATAGACGTTGCGGGTCAGGTATTTGCCGGCCCGGACCGCGACGCTGCCGTCGTCATTGATGGTCATGTCGAGATCATCGAGGCCGGTTGCCTCGCGGATATTGCCGATAATGCCGATGCCGCCGCGTCCCGCCAGCACCGCCAGCGCATTGGCCAGCTGCGCGGCCTGAAGCGGGCTGATCTGGTCCAGACCGCGACCGAACAGCAGGTAGGACAGCACCTCCTCCTCGGGCAGTTCGGGATCGGATTCAAAGGTGATGTCGGGCTCGCGAAGGTCGCCGTCGATCACGATACGAATGCTGATGTCGCTTTGGGTATGGATGGCGACCAGACGCAGCACCGGCACCAAGCTGCCCTGCATCTCAATCAGGCCCTCGACCAGATCGAACCGCTTGCCCAACAGGTCGACGCGGCCCCGGATCAGCGACAGATGGCCGATCGGCACCGGCGTGCGGGCATCGCCGGTCAGGCGCAGGTCGCCGCCCAGTTCGGCATCAACGCCGCGGCCACGCACGAAAATCTGGTTGGGCGCATTGATGGTCAGATCGAACCGCGCCGGATTGGCAGGGGGCGTCGCTGCCGGACCCGCCAGCCCCGCCGCCTGCGCGGCCGCGCTGCCGTAAGGCTCCAGCCCGGCCTTGGCGCGGGTGGCGGCGGCTTTCCAGTCGTCGCCGACATGGATGATGGGGGGGATCGCCTGCGCGCCGCCAAGCCCGGACGATGGGATGCGGAATTCGGCCTCAAGGATATTGACGGTGCCGCTGACCAGCGGGCCGTCCGTCGCCCGCCCGGTGATCGAGACTGTGCCAGCGGCCGTGAGTTCATAAAGCGCCGGATCGCGCAGAACAGCGTTGTTGAGCCGCGCCGTCAGGTCCAGCACCGGACTGCCCGTCCGCAGGTCGACGCTGCCGTTCACCGCCAGTCCGCCACCGGCGCTGACATCGCCATCGACATCCAGCCGGATGACGCCGCGATCAAAACGCGCGATCAGGTTCAGATCCTCGACCGAAAGGCCAAGGCGCGGCTCGGCCAAGCGGTTATCGGTCAGATTCACAGTGCCGCTGATCGCCTCCAGCCCCGGCGTCCCCTGCATGCGCAGATCGAACGAGGCCGGTCCCTCGATACTGCGCGTCCGCAGCAAGGGGTTTACAACGGCGGTGTCGCTGACACCCGAAACGCGCAGGTCGGTCGCCTCGCCCGCCAGGCTGCCCGAGAGCTGCGCGCGGGTGCCCCCCGGCGCGGTGATCGCGATATCGAGGTCGTTGCGGCCCTCGGCCTGGCGCAGGGTGCCGGTCGCCTGCGCGGGGCCGTCAAGACCGGGCACCAGCACCGACAGGTTGGCCAGTCGTGCATCGATGTTCAGCGCCTCGGCCGGGTTGCCGTCGGGCAGCACCTGCACCTGCGGGTTGCGCGCGTCAAGGCGTTCCAGCCGGAAGCCCTGAGGGCCCTGCACTGCGGCCAGCTGGAACCGGGTCTGGCCGCCCAGCAGCCCATCGACGCGGGAATTGCCGATGGCCAGACCGTTGGCGCTGCCCTCGGCGGTGATGCGGCGCTGCCCGTCGGGCAGGTCGACCACCTGCGCCTGACCGGTCAGGGTGCCGCGCAGGTTGCTGGTCACAAAGCCCAGATTGGCGGTTTCCAGCTGGGCGCGCAGATCGGTCTGCCCGGCGCCGTAAGTGCCCGCGGCCGTCGCCGTGATCTGCCCGTTCTGGGCGCGCGCCTCCTCCAGCCGGATCAGGGCGCCGGCGCGGGTGCCGCGGGCGACGAAGGTGGTGTCGCCGCGCAGCGCGCTGTTCAGCTGCGCCGACCCGGCCGAGATATCGGTGCCCGTCCCGGTCACGTCGAAATGCGTCAGGCCGCCCTGATCACGCAGCTTGACCCCGGCCTGAACCGACCCGCTATAGCCGGCGCCGAGGAATGCCAGATTGCGGCTGACCGCCTGAGCTTCGAAATCGGTCTGGCCGCCCCCGATCACGCCCTTGCCATCCACCTGCACCTGCGGGTTTTCGGCCTGCATCCGGGTGATGGTGAACCGGCCGCCTTCCTGCACGGCCTGAACCGCCAGGCGGGTTTCACCCGACAGCGCGGCGTCGGCCTGCGCATTTCCGACCCGCAGCGCCTGCGCGGTGCCGGTCATGTCAAAGCTGCGCCCGTCGGTCCCGTCTGCGACCTTTATCTGCGCATCCAGCGCTCCGCCGAAGCCGCGCCCCAGGAAAGCCAGATCGCCCGCCCGTAGGGTCGCGTCCAGATCCGTCTGGCCCGTCCCCCATGTCCCCGAGGCATTCGCGGTCAGTTGCGGATGGTCGATCTGTGCCTCATCGACGGTAATCAGCCCGTCTTTCTGGCTGCCTTGCGCCTGAATCCGCGTCTCGCCCTTCAGTGCCCGGTCGGGGCCGGCCTGATTCAGTGCCAGATCGGTGGCGGTCCCTGTCAGGGTAAAGTTGCGGCCGCCCTGCCCGTCATCGGTCAAGGTGGCATCGGCATTCAGCGCCCCCGAAGCGCCCAGCCCGAAATCGGCAAGATCGCCCAGCCGCAGTTGGGCCTTCGCATCGGTTCCGGTGGGCGCGATCACCCCCGAGGCGCGGATCTGGTTCTGATCCGACAGCAGGTCGGCCTTTTCGATGGTGTAGGTGCCGTCGCGCTCCAGCGCCGAGATGTCGATCTGGCTGCGTCCATTCGCGCCCTGAAGCCCGGCCTGCCCCAGCGCGAGGTTTTCGCCCTCGCCGGTCACGGTCAGGCGGCGCGCGCCATCGCCGGTATCGGCAAAGCGGGCATCCACATCCAGCGCGCCCTGAAGGCCCAGCCCCAGCGAGGCGAGGTCGCGCACCACGATCTTCGCCGTCGCATCGGTGCGTGTATCGCCAATATCGCCCTCTGCGGTGATGTTAAGCTGGTCGTTGACCACATTCGCCCGCGCGATGTGAATGGCGCCGCCCTTGGCCTGCTCGGCCAGAATGTCCAGCGTCGTGGTGCCCGTCAGGGCAGCATCGGCCTGCGCCTGACCGAGCCGGATGTTCTGGCCGGTGCCGCCGATCTCGACCTGCCGTGTGCCGGCATCATCAGTGCTGAGTTTGGCCGTCGCATCCAGCGACCCTTCCCAGCCGCGCCCCAGCAGGGACAGGTCCTGCACCTGCGCCGCCGCCTGCCCGTCGACAGCCCCGTCCTTGATTCGGCCCGAGGCGTTCGCCGTCATCTGCGGGTTGCGGATATCGACGGATTTCACCTCGATCGCGCCGTCGGGGGTCTGCTCGGCCAAAAGCGTGATATCTGTCTGCCCCGACAGCGCCCCGTCCGCATTGACCTGACCCAGCGCGATGTTCTGCCCGACCGCGTCGACGCGCAGGTTGCGGGCGCCGCCCGGTGCCTGGGTAAGGATCGCGTCGGCGCTGAGCGCGCCCTGCCAACGCGCCGCCAGCGCACCGAGGGTGCCGATTTCGGCATGGGCGTTGATATTCGTCCCCGAGGGCGAAATCGCCCCCTTCGCGGTGGCCACCAACTGCCGGTTTTCGGCCCGCGCCTCGGTGATGTTCAGCAGGTCGCCCTTCTGCTCGGCGCTGACCGTCAGGCGGGTCTCGCCGCGCAGGGCATTATCGGCCTGCGCCTGCCCGACCGACAGATCCGTGCCGGTGCCGGTCACGGTGATGCTGCGGGTCTCGCCCTCGGTCTGGATCTGGGCAGTGGCCTTCAGCAGGCCGCCGAAGTTCTGGCCCAATGCACCCAGATCGCTGAAATCGAGATCGAACCGCCCGTCCACATCGCCGCCGGCGAAACTGCCCGCGCCGGTCAGGGCCAGTTGCGGGTTCTTCAATTCCAGCCCCGTCAGGTTGAAGCTGCCCCCTTCCTGTTCCCGCACCGTCGCCGTCAGTTGCGACTCGCCCGAGAACGCGCCATCCAGCGCCGCAATGCCGGTCTTCAACCCGGTCGCCCGACCTTTCAACGCGGCCTGACGGGCACCCGGCGCGCCGGTCAGACGCGCCTGCGCGGTCAGCGCGCCTTCAAAGGCGGGGTCGAGATCAGCCAGCGTCGGCATGTTGAAAGTGGCGGTCAGGTCGACATTGTCGCCGGTGAGATTACCATTCGCGGACAGGCTGATGCGCTGCGCGTTGACGGTCAGTTCGCGCAGTTCGGTCCCGTCCTCGGTCCGCCCGGCCGAGATGTCGATGGTCGACTCCCCCGCCAGCAGCCGGTCCATCCGCGGCTCGTCCACGGTCAGATCGGTGCCAGTTACGGTGCCCTCAACGTCGAAGGCCCCGGTCAGAACCTGATAATATCCGGCCAGATCGGCCTCGGCCCGGCCCGAAAGCTGCCGCCCCGCCAGCTCGGACAGGTTGGACAGGTCGTCATGCCGCGCAATCAGTTGCTCGGTCGACAGCACGATTCCCGATGTCAGACCGTCCACCGTCAATGCCCCGTCCAGCCCGTAATCCTTGCCCGAGATCTCCATCCCGGTCAGCGCAAACACCTGTCCCGGCGTGTATTCGAACGAGGTCTTGCCCGAAATGCGGTCGCCCACCACCTTCTGCAGGCGCTCGCTGACCAGCTGGATACCGCTGGCATCGAAGCTGAAGCTGCCACTGTCCTTCTGCACCGCGCCGCCGACGGCCTCCATCATCCGGCCCTGACCGTCCAAGTCCAGCCGCGCGATGCGAGTGCCTTCGCGGTCGATCTCGCTCAGCCAGCCTTTCAGCGTCCAGTCCGGCCCACGCGCGGTATCCATGCCAATCGCCAATTCGCCCGACAACACGGTGATCGGTGGGTCGACGAAGGGGATCTTGACGGGAAGCGTGTCGGCGCCGGCCTGCTGGCCGAAGTCGACCTGAAGATCGACCAGTTGGGGCGCATTCTGGTCATTGGTCACCAGCCGGCCGTCGATCTTCAATGCGTCAGTGTCGAGGTTCAGGGATTCGATGTCCAGCTGTCCGCCATCCCCCCGCCAGCCCTTGGCGACGATCTGCGTGCTGTTGCCAAAGAATTCGCGGTTTTCGGGCGGCAGCAAGGTCGACAGGTCGCCGCCGAGCTGCAGGTCAAAGCTGTTGCCATCCGATCCGTCCGGCCCCTTCGCCCCATTCAGCACGAGTTTGCCGGTCACCCGATCGACGCCATCGGTGGCGATCTGCGCCTCGCCCGAAAAATCGTCGAGCGGGCCCGACCCCTTGACGGTTGCGGCAACGGCGGGACGTCCCTCGATCCGGGCGAAGCGCGAAAAGATGCCGTTAGGATCCTCGTCCAGCGTCAGGTCGATATCCAGCATCCGGCTGGTGTTATCAAAGCTGCCCTTGAAGACGAAATCGCCCTTCTTGCCGTCGGTGCGGTTGACGACGACATCGGCGGTGCCCTCGCCGCCCTCCAGCGACATGGCACCGGTGACCGCGATCTCGGCCTCCTCGCCGATCACGGGGCTACCCAGCACGACGCGCGGGGCCGAGATCTTCGCGATATTGATGCCCACCGGAAGCTCGGGCAGGTTGAAACTGCGGGCCTCGGCGCGGGTCGTGGCGGCGTCTTCTTCGGATTTCGGCAGTCGCGGGATCTCGATCAGCGCGGCGCTGAGCTCGCCGATGTCCACGCGCCCGCGCAGCAGGGCCGAACGCGTCCACTGAATCGCCCCGTCCTGCAGCACCAACCAGGTGCCCTCGTCGTCAGAAATGGTGATGCGCGCGAAGGTTGCGCGCGAGGACAGCGCCCCCTGAAAGCCGTCGATCTGGACCTTGCGCCCGGCGCCCGACAACCGGCTTTGCAGAAACCGGGTCAGAAAACCCTTGTCGTCCTCGGCCTCCAGCGCCATGCGCGCGATCGAGGCGTCATCCTTCGGCTCCTCCTGCGCGGGGGCGGCAAGCGGCAGCATGATGGCCAGCGCGAGAACGAGAAGGATACGCTGCAACATCAGAACGCCTGCCCCAGACCAAGATACAATTGAACCCGGCTGGCATCGTTGTCGCTGGGGTTGATCGGGGTGGCGACATCCAGCCGGATCGGCCCGATCGGGGTGTCATAGCGCACGCCCACGCCGGCGCCGGCCTCCCACAGGGTATTGCCGTTCCATGCGCCCTCATCCCAGATCTGCGCCGCATCGACGAAAACCACCGCGCCGATCTTCGGACGGACCTGATAGCGGCCCTCGACGCTGAAATTCACCACGCTTTGACCACCAACATAGGCCTCGGTGTCCGAATCCCCCAGCGGGATGCGGAAGCCCAACGATTCATAGGAATGCCCGCGCACGCTGCCGCCACCGCCCTCGAAAAACAGATAGTCGGGCTGCACATCAAGGATATCGGGACCAATGACCGTGCCCGCACGCAGGCGGCCGGCGAAGGTCAGCTTTTCATCCTGCAACATGCTGCGATAGATGCGCCCCTCGCCAAGGATCTGCGCGCCCGAGCCGGTATCCTTCAGCCCGACAAAGGGGGTGAAACCGCCCGACAACCAATAGCCCTTCTTGGCATTGTATCTGTCGTCACGGCGGTCCCAGGTGACCGAGGACGGCAAGGAGACAGTGCTGAACTCGAAAAAGCCGGAGCCGTAATCCACTTTCGCATATTGGAATTTCAGCGCGATATCGGCAGTCAGCCTTTCGCTGCGATAATAGTTGAACCCTAAGGCGAATGCCGCGCTTTTCTCGTAATATTCCGGCTCGCTCTCCTCCTCCAGATCGAGATCGATATAGCCGGTGATATCGGGATGAAGGGTAGCGGGCCGGTCCAGCCGCATGCCGAAGGAATAGTCGCGCACATCGGTATCGGCCTTGATGTCGCTGACCTGTGCCTCAATGCGGAAGCGTTCCCCCCCGCCCAACAGGTTGCGATGCAGCCAATAGGCCGAGACCATGGCGCCGTCGGTGGTCGAAATCTCAAAGGCCGCCCCGATCCGGCGCGGCTTCTGCTCCACCACCGTCAGCCCGACATCCATCGAGTCATCGGGATTCAGCGTCTCCGCCTCGACCAGGGTAATGGCTGAAAAAATTCCCGAACGGCGCAGGCGCTTGCGTACCTGTTCCAGCTTTTCGGGACTGAATCTCTCACCTTCGGGATAGCCAGCGATCTTCAGCAGCCGCCGGGTCGACAGGCGCTGATTGCCGGTTGCGTGCAGCGGGCCGAACGTGACCGGCGGCCCGGGATTCAGCACGATATTCGATTCCAGCTTCGACACATTGTGGTCGGCGATGATTTCCTGCGAGGCGACCTTGGCCTTGGCATGGCTGACATTGCGCCAATCGCTGATCGCGGTCGAGGCGGCGCGCTTGATGTACCCGGTTCCGGCGATCTTGCCGACGCCATAAGGCTCGATCGGTCGGGTGCCGGGGGCGAGCTGACCGATATCGGCGCGGGCATAGCGGAACTGCGGCCCCGGATCGATCGTGACCAGAACACGACCGACGTAACGCGGCGCATCGAGGGGCGCAATCTCGGCCGCTTCCACCCCGTCGAGGGTGATGTTGATGATGCTGGAGAAATAACCCTCGTCATACATCAGGCCGAGGAAGCGGGCGTAATCGCCGCGCGCGGCGGCCAGAACATCCTGCCCGGTGGCGCGATCCTCCGCCAGGGCCGCGGCGACCAGTGACGAATTGCGCAGCGGGCCCTTCAAACTTTCCTGGCCGTCGATGATGACGAAATCAAGCTGGACGGGCGGCCCCAGAACCTCGCCATCCTCGGTCGTCACCGGCTTTTCGCCGCGATCGAACAGCCGTTGCAACCCCGCGAAGGGGTTGGATGACGATGCCGATTGCGCCGCAGCCTGCACGACCACGACCGTCGCCAAACCCATGGCGATGATGGCAACCTTTGCGGTTTGCTGCATCCCTGCCCCTCTTGCCCGTGGGCGTGAGTTTTGCAGCATCACACCCGAAAATCCAGAGCGCCCGGCCCGAATACGTAAAAATCAGGTGATTGCTGCCAAACAGCCCTGCAGCGCCGCCATATCGTCGCGGATCAGCAACAGCGGTGTATTTTCGGGGATGCGGCGCATATACGGCTCGGCCAGAAATGCAGCCTCCAGTTGTTCAGTGCGATGGGCGAAGCTGCGCGCGACCGAACCCGCCAGATACATACCGTCCAGCGGCATGAAACGCAGCGCCAGCTCGCGCAACAGCAGACCGAACAGTTCGGTGAACAGGCGATAGGTCTCCTCGGCCAGCGGATCGCCCTGCATCGCCGCAGTCGAGATGGTCTCGGCGCGTTCGACCTCGACGCCATGCAGCGCCCGGTGCATCTGCGCCAGCCCGCGTCCGGCGAAGGTTTCCTCGGTCGAGAAGAAAGCCCTCATCTGCGCCGCGCCGATGCGTTCGGCCAGCCGCTCGGCGATATTGGCGGGCAGGCTGGTGTGGCCTTCCTCGGCCTCGCGGCACAGCACGCCGCCGCCGGGCATCCGGTGGACGGGACAGACGTTGAAGCCGGTGCCCGCGCCCACGACCAGCGATTGCCCGTTCAGCGCCCGATGCACCGGCGCCGCACGCAGCTGCGACAGCCCCTCGGGCGCGATGCGGTCGGTGGCATAGCCGAGCGCGGTCAGGTCATTGATCAGCCGCACCTGATCGGCATCGGTCAGCCGGGCCAGCCGATCCTCGGAAAAATCCCAGTTCCGGTTGGTCAGTTCCGCCTTTCCGCCCGAAACCGGTCCGGCCACCGCCACACAGACAGCACTGAGCCGCGGATGGCCCTGCTCGGCCAGATAGGTCTGAACCACCTTGTCGAAGCTGTCATAGTCATCGCCGCGATAGCGGGTGACGCTGCTTTCGTCGATCACCCCGTTCCGCGCCAGCGCCAGCCGCGCATTGGTGCCACCCACATCGGCCAAAAGCATCGCCATCGTGTTCCCCTTCCTGATTTCCCTTGCGATACGTCAGCCCCGAACGCCGCGCAAGCAGTGCCAATTCATTGAATATTAGGGGGTGCGGTGCTATGGCCGCGCTATTACTGAAGGGTCCGCATATGAATGATTACGTTATCAAGGACATCTCCCTGGCCGAGTTCGGCCGCAAGGAGCTGGACATCGCCGAAACCGAGATGCCGGGCCTGATGGCGCTGCGGGCAGAATTCGGAGCCTCGAAGCCGCTGAACGGCGCGCGCATCGCCGGCAGCCTGCACATGACCGTGCAGACCGCAGTGCTGATCGAAACGCTGGTGGCGCTTGGCGCATCGGTCCGCTGGGCCTCGTGCAACATCTATTCCACCCAGGACCACGCTGCCGCCGCAATCGCGGCCTCGGGCGTGCCGGTTTTCGCCATCAAGGGGGAAACCCTGCCCGAATACTGGGCCTATACCGACCAGATCTTCCAGTTCCCCGAAGGCACGGCGAACATGATCCTGGACGATGGCGGCGACGCCACCATGTATGTTCTGCTAGGCGCGCGCGTCGAGGCAGGCGAAACCGCCCTGATCGAGACGCCGACCAGCGAGGAAGAAGAAGCGCTGTTCGCGCAGATCAAGACGCGGCTGGCCGCCTCGCCCGGCTGGTTCACCAAACAGCGCGAGGCCCTGCAGGGCGTCAGCGAGGAAACCACCACCGGCGTCCACCGCCTTTACGATCTGCACAAGAAGGGCCTGCTGCCCTTCCCGGCAATCAATGTGAACGATTCGGTCACCAAGTCGAAATTCGATAATAAATATGGCTGCAAGGAATCGCTGGTCGACGGCATCCGCCGTGCCACCGACGTGATGATGGCCGGCAAGGTCGCCATTGTCTGCGGCTACGGCGATGTCGGCAAGGGCTCGGCCGCCTCGCTGGCCGGCGCCGGGGCGCGGGTGAAGGTGACCGAGGTCGACCCGATCTGCGCCCTGCAGGCGGCCATGGACGGGTTCGAAGTGGTGACGCTGGACGATGTGGCCGCCACGGCCGACATTTTCGTGACCACCACCGGCAACAAGGACGTGATCCGGCTGGAGCATATGCGCCAGATGAAGGACATGGCCATCGTCGGCAATATCGGCCATTTCGACAACGAAATTCAGGTCGCGGCGCTGCGCAACCACAAATGGACCAACATCAAGGACCAGGTGGACATGATCGAAATGCCCTCGGGCAATCGTATCATCCTGCTGAGCCAGGGGCGCCTGCTGAACCTCGGCAACGCGACGGGGCATCCCTCCTTCGTGATGTCGGCCAGCTTCACCAATCAGGTGCTGGCCCAGATCGAACTGTTCACCAAGGGCGACGAATACGCCCCCGGCGTTTATATCCTGCCCAAACATCTGGATGAAAAGGTGGCGATGCTGCATCTCGACAAGGTCGGCGCCAAGCTGACCAAACTGTCGCAGGAACAGGCCGACTATATCGGCGTGCCGCAGGCTGGCCCCTTCAAATCCGACCATTATCGGTACTGAAAATATGAGCGAATACAATATCTTCACCTCGGAGTCCGTTTCCGAGGGCCATCCCGACAAGATCGCCGACCAGATCTCGGACGCGGTGCTGGACGCCATCATCGCCGAAGATCCGCGCGCCCGTGTCGCCTGCGAGACGATGGTGAAAACCGGTGTCGCCATCATCTCGGGCGAGATCACCACCAGCGCCTGGGTCGATCTTGAAGCGATCGTGCGCGGAGTCATCAACGATATCGGCTACAGCTCGTCCGATGTGGGCTTCGACGGCTCGACCTGCTCGGTCATCAACATCATCGGCAAGCAATCGCCCGAGATCAATCAGGGCGTCGACCGCGAAAGCCTGGAGGAACAGGGCGCAGGCGATCAGGGGCTGATGTTCGGCTATGCCTCGGATGAGACCGACGTGCTGATGCCGGCGCCGATCACCTATGCCCACCGGCTGGTGGAACGCCAAAGCCATGTCCGGCGCAGCGGCGTCCTGCCATGGCTGCGCCCGGACGCGAAATCGCAGGTGACCTTCCACTATGACGAGGCCGGGCACCCCAAGGCGGTGGACGCGGTGGTGCTGTCCACGCAGCACAGCCCCGATATCGCGCTGAACGACCTGCGCGAAGCGGTGATCGAGGAGATCATCAAGCCGGTGCTGCCCGCCGAATGGCTGTCGGACAAGACGAAGTTCTTCATCAACCCGACCGGAAAATTCGTCATAGGCGGCCCGGTCGGCGATTGCGGCCTGACCGGACGCAAGATCATCGTCGACAGCTATGGCGGGATGGCGCGCCACGGCGGGGGCGCCTTCTCGGGCAAGGACCCCTCCAAGGTCGACCGCTCGGCCGCCTATGCAGGGCGTTGGGTCGCGAAGAACATTGTGGCGGCAGGCCTGGCCAAGCGCTGTGAAATTCAGGTGAGCTATGCCATCGGCGTGGCGGAACCCACCTCGATCAGTCTGAATACTTTTGGCACCGAGACCGTCCCGGTGGAAAAGATCATCGCCGCCGTGCGCGAAGTCTTCGACCTGCGCCCCTATGCGATCATCCGCGAACTGGATCTGCTGCATCCGATCTATCGCAGCACCGCCAGCTATGGCCATTTCGGCAAGAACCCGGTGGACATCACCTATGCCGGAAAGACCCATCGCGGCTATACCTGGGAAGACACCGGCCGTGCCGAAGCGCTGAAAGCCGCGATCTGAGCGGTGAATCGCGCGGCATGAATCAAAAGGGGCGGCATCAAGCCGCCCCTTTTTCAATGCAGGGACAGGTCCTACTTCAATTCATCGATCGACGTGATGACCTTCCCGACCAGGCCATATTGCAGCGCTTCCTTGGTGTTCAGCCAGAAATCGCGCTCGGTATCCTTTTCGATCTGTTCGACGCTCTGCCCGGTCGCGTCGGCGAATATCTGGTTCAAACGCTCGCGCATGATGCGGACCTGCTCGGCCTGGATCATCATGTCGCTGGACGTACCACGGATCCCGCCCGAAGGTTGGTGCAGCAAAAAGCGTGTATTCGGCAGGCAATAGCGGTTTTCCTTGGCCGCGCCGACGAAGATCAGTGCCCCGGCCGAAGCCACCCAGCCCGAACCGACGCAGCGCACGGTGGGGCGGATGAACTTGATCATGTCGTGGATCATGTCGCCGGATTCGACGTGACCGCCCGGCGACGAGATCAGCATGTTGATCGGCGCATCGCTTTCTTCGGCCAATGCCAGAAGATGGGCAACGGTGCGCTGGGCCAGCTTGTCGTTGATCTCGCCCGCGACGATGACATTGCGTGACTTGAAATACAGCTTGCCGATATTGGCGCTGTCGGGAAGGCCGAGACCTTGCTCCTGCTGGCCTTCTTCTTCACGGTCGTCTTCTTCTTCGTCGTCCAGAACGAATTTCCGCATGGTATCCTCTTCCTTGGAAAATCGAAACCGGATCAGCTGATCCGGTTGGAGCTGACCCCGACCTTGGCCGGGCGCAACAGACGGTCATGAATCATGAAGCCCGGCTCCATCAACTGGATGATGTCGCCCGCGACGGTGTTGGGCAAGGGGGCCTCGAACATGGCTTCGTGCAGCTGGGGGTCGAATTTGCTGCCGACTTCGGGGCGCAGCACGGTGATGCCGTGCTTGCCGAAGACGTTTCCGAGTTCGCGCAGCGTCAGTTCCACGCCTTCCAGCAGGGCGGCGTTGGCGCCGCGCTGATCTTCGGGCACGGCGTCGATGGCGCGATGCAGATAGTCATAGACCGGCAGCAGGTCGCGGGCCAGGCGCGTGCCGCCATATTGTTCGGCGTCGCGACGCTCCTTGTCGGCGCGCTTGCGGGCATTTTCGGCATCCGCCAGCGCGCGCATGAAGCGGTCGCGCATCTCGTCACGCTCGGCGGTCAGGCGCTGGATTTCCTCGCCCGGATCGGCCAGAGGGTCCATGAAATCCTCGTCCAGAGGCAGGTCTTCGGGTGGCAGTCCGCCAGGGTTTTGATCGCTCATCGTCTTCATCCTTTCAGGCCGGACAGCGCACGCCCGACCAGCTGCGCGGTGTAATCGACGATCGGAACGATGCGCCCGTAATTGAGCCGCGTCGGTCCGATCACGCCCACCGCGCCAATGATCTTCCGGTCGGAGTTCATATAGGGAGAAACCACCAGAGAGGAACCCGAAAGTGAAAAAAGCTTGTTCTCGGAACCGATGAAAATGCGCACGCCGTCGCCGCCTTCGGTCAGGTCCAGAAACTGCGCAATGTCGCGCTTGCGTTCTAGGTCGTCGAACAGTTCGCGAATGCGGTCGAGATCCGCGGCTTCGGTCTCGATCAGATTGGCGCGGCCGCGCACGATCAGGCGGGCATCGCTGGCGCCGCTCTCCCAGCTGGCAAAGCCCTGCTCGATCAGATCGGCGGCAAGACTGTCCAGCTCCTGACGGCGCGTCGTGATGTCACGGGCCACCTGCGCGCGCAACTCGGACAGGGTTCGGCCCTCGGCCAGGGCGTTCAGGAAATTGCCGGCCTCACGCATCGAGGACGGGGTCTGGCCGGCGGGCGGGGTAAACAGGCGGTTTTCGACCTGACCGTCGGAAAAGACCAGCACCACCAGCGCCCGGTCGGGGGCGAGGCTGACAAATTCGATATGGCGAATCGGAGCTTCGTGCTTGGGCGTCAGCACCAGACTGGCACCGTGGGTCATCGAGGAGAGCGCGCCGCCAACCCGGTCCAGCAGCGCCCCGACATCAGGCGCACCGCTGCCGAGGGTCTGTTCGATCCGTTCACGGTCGGTAGGGGCGACGGGGTCGACCTCCATCAGCCCATCGACGAAGAGGCGCAGCCCGGATTGCGTAGGGCGCCGCCCGGCCGATACATGGGGCGCCTCCAGCAGCCCGAGCAGTTCCAGATCCTGCATCACATTGCGGATGGTGGCGGGGCTGACGCGTTCCGACATGCCCTGCGTCAGCGTGCGCGAGCCCACGGGTTCGCCCGTCTGCAGATAGATTTCCACCACCCGGCGAAACACTTCGCGCGAGCGGTCATTGAGTTCGTCGAGCAGGTGGCGGATGGTCATGCGGGCTTGCGTCCGTCCTTTGCTGGCCTGTAATGGGGCGCCGAACCAGGAAAGGATATCCAATGCGTCCCTCGGGCAGAAACTTAAGCGAAATGCGGCCGATTTCAATCGAGACTGGCGTCATGCGGCATGCCGAGGGGTCCTGCCTGATCAAGGTCGGAGGCACCCATGTGCTGTGCAGCGCCTCGATCGAGGAAAAGGCCCCCCCGTTTCTGCGCGGAACCGGTCAGGGCTGGGTAACAGCGGAATACGGCATGTTGCCGCGGGCGACGAACACCCGTAACCGGCGCGAAGCCGCATCCGGCAAGCAAGGCGGCCGCACGGTCGAAATTCAGCGGCTGATCGGCCGGGCCCTGCGCGCCGGTGTCGACAAGCGTGCCCTGGGCGAGCGGCAGATCGTCGTCGACTGCGATGTCATTCAGGCGGATGGGGGGACGCGTTGCGCCTCGATCACCGGCGGCTGGGTGGCACTGAGGCTGGCGGTGAACAAGCTGATCGAGGCCGGTCTGGTGACCTCGGACCCGCTGATCGACCATGTGGCGGCGGTGTCCTGCGGGATCTATGCCGGCCAACCGGTGGTCGATCTGGATTATGCCGAAGACAGCGAAGCCGGCACAGACGGCAATTTCGTGATGACGGGCGCCGGCCGGCTGATCGAGGTGCAGATGTCGGCCGAAGGCGCGACCTTCAGCCGTGAGCAGATGGGGACGCTGCTGGACCTGGCCGAGGCGGGCGTCGCGGAACTGGTGGCCGCGCAGAAGGCGGCCATCTGATGCGCCGCTTTGAGGGCAAGAAGCTGCTGGTCGCGACGCATAATGCCGGCAAGCTGACCGAGATGCGGGCGCTGCTGGCGCCCTACGGCGTCGAGGTGGTCGGCGCGGCCGAGCTTGGGCTGGCCGAGCCGGTCGAGACCGAGGACAATTTCGTCGGCAACGCCCGGATCAAGGCCCATGCCGCCGTGGCGGCGACCGGCCTGCCGGCGCTGTCGGATGACAGCGGCATAAGCGTCGATGCCCTGGGCGGCGCGCCAGGCGTCTATACCGCCGATTGGGCCGAAATCGGGAATGGCCGCGACTTCGGCATGGCGATGGCGCGCACCTGGCGCGAACTGGAAGCCGTTGCCGCCCCCTACCCCCGGAGGGCGCAGTTCCGCTGCACGCTGGTTCTGGCCTGGCCGGACGGGCATGACGAGGTTTTCGAGGGCGTCTTGCCCGGTCAGGTCGCCTGGCCGCCGCGCGGTCTTGAAGGTCACGGCTATGATCCCATCTTTGTGCCGGACGGACACGCGATCACGTTGGGTGAAATGAACGCCGAGGCGAAGAACAAGATCAGCCACCGGGCGATTGCGGTGGCGAAGATGCTGGAGGCGAGTTTTGCATAGGATCTCGACCGGATCGCCGTTCGAAGCGGTGATGGGCTATAGCCGGGCCGTCGTGAAGGGGCCGTGGTGCTTCATCTCGGGCGTGACCGGTTATGACTATGCGACCATGGCGATGCCTGAAGATGTGACCGAGCAGACGCAGAACTGCTTTGTCACGATCTCTCGCGTACTGGACGAGGCGGGTTTCGACCTCGCCGATATCGTGCGCGTGCAATATACCCTCACCGACGCCGCAATGGTGGATACCATTGCCCCCGTTCTGGGTGCGAATCTGGGCAATGTGCGGCCTGCGGCGACGATGGTGGTCGCGGGCCTGATCAAGCCCGAGATGAAAGTCGAAATCGAAGTTACAGCGCTGAAAGAATGATCGAAGACTGGCAAAATGGCGGCTTCGGGCTTTATGTCCACTGGCCATTTTGCGCGTCGAAATGTCCTTATTGCGACTTCAACAGCCATGTCGCGACCTCGATCGATCAGGCGCGCTGGGCCGAAGCCTATCGCGCCGAAATCGCCCGTTTGGGCGCGATGGTTCCGGGCCGGGTGTTGAACAGCATTTTCTTTGGCGGTGGCACCCCCTCATTGATGGCGCCCGAAACCGTGGCTGCCGTGCTGGAGGCCGCGCGGGGCGCCTGGACCTTCGCCAATGACATGGAAATTACCATGGAGGCCAATCCGGGAAGCGTCGATGCCGGCCGCTTTCGCGGCTATGCCGGGGCCGGGGTGAACCGACTGTCCATGGGCGTGCAGGCACTGAATGACGCGGACCTGCGCCGGCTGGGGCGGATGCATAGCGTGGCCGAAGCCCGCACGGCCTTCGACCTTGCGCGCAGCTGCTTTGAACGTGTCAGCTTCGATCTTATCTATGGCCGGCAGGATCAGGATCCGGGCGCCTGGCGCGCCGAGTTGAAGGAGGCATTGTCCATGGCCGTGGACCATCTGTCGCTTTATCAGCTGACCATTGAGGATGGCACGGTATTTGGCGCGCGGCATGCCGCCGGTCACCTGCGCGGCCTGCCGGAGGACGATGTGGCTGCAGATATGTATATGGAAACGCAGGATATTTTAGCATCCGCCGGAATGCCCGCCTATGAGGTATCGAATCATTCGGCACCCGGCAAGGAGTCGCGGCATAATCTGATCTATTGGCGTCAAGGGGACTGGGCGGGGTTGGGTCCGGGCGCGCATGGCCGGCTGTCGCTGCCTTCAGGCCGTGTGGCGACGGTCGCAGAGCGAACTCCGGGCCGGTGGTTGGCGTTGGTTGATCGCAACGGCAATGGAGATATCGAACATGAGCTGCAGACGGACGACGATCTTGCGTCGGAATATCTGCTGATGTCGATGCGGCTGACAGAAGGAATGGACCTTCGACGCTATCGTGCCAAGGGTGGCCGGCTGGATACACGACGCACGGCCAGGCTGGTTGAGGATGGCTTGCTGGACCTCAACGACGAGCGGGCGCGCGCAACCTCGGCCGGGCGTCCGCTGTTGAATTACGTCCTGCGTGAGATGGCCGGCTGATGCGCCTTGTCTATCTTGGGATCGGCTGGCTTGCCGTCGGTTGCGCCTTGATCGGCGCGTTTCTGCCGATCGTCCCGACCGTGCCCTTCCTGCTGGTGGCGCTTTGGGCATTCGGGCGATCGTCTGAGCGGCTGCGCCAGCGGCTTTTGGCAGATCCGGTTTTTGGTCCCGACATTCGCCGCTGGCAGGAACGCGGTGCGATACGGCGCGGAGCGAAGGTTCTGTCGGTTGTGGCGATGTCGGGAAGCGTGGCGATCTCGCTTGCCCTGGGGGTGCCTCCGCAGGCGGTCGCCGTGCAGGCGACCATCCTGGCGACCATCGCCCTGTTCATCCTGACCCGCCCTGAAACTTAAGCATTCCCGGCGAGGATCTGGCACAGACGGTCGAGCTGATCGAGATCCTTGTAGGTGATGACCAGCTGGCCGCCATCCGTGCCGGCGTGCTTGATCTGCACGCGCATTTTCAGCGTGGCTGTGAGATCGCCCTCCAACGCCCGCGTATCGGCATCCGCTTCGCGACTGTTGCGCGGTTTGGCGAGTTTGGTGGATTTTTCGCGCATCAGCGACTCGACCTCGCGCACCGAGAGGTCCTTGTCGATGATGCGACGCGCGATCGCGGTCGGGTTTTCAGCAGTCACCAGCGCGCGCGCATGTCCTGCGGACAGCTTCTCCTCGCGCACCCATTCCTGCACCTGGTCGGGGAGATTCAGAAGGCGCAGCAGATTGGCGATATGGCTGCGGCTTTTGCCTAGCGCCTCTGCCAGTTTTTCCTGCGTATGTCCGAACCGGGTCATCAGCTGCCGGTAGGAGGCCGCCTCGTCGATCGCATTCAGATCGGCGCGCTGAATGTTTTCGATAATGGCGACTTCCAGCATTTCGGCATCGCTGAAATCGCGGATTATCACCGGAAGTTCGTGGACCTGGGCGATCTGCGACGCGCGCCAGCGGCGCTCGCCGGCAACGATCTGGTAAATATTGGTATCCTGCGGATGCCGGCGCACGATCAGCGGCTGAATCACCCCACGCGTGCGAATGGAATCGGCGAGTTCCGACAATGCAGTCTGGTCGAAAACGCGACGCGGCTGATCGGGGTTCGGCGCGATCTGCTCGGTCGGAACCATCAGCGTCCCTTCGCGCTGCGCACCTTCGCGAGCCGGCGCGATTTCATCGGTCTGCAGATCGGCCATCAGCGCCGAAAGGCCGCGACCGAGGCTGCTGCGTTTGTTCTGGCTCATTGGCGCATATCCTTCTGTCGGGCGAGAAATTCATCGGTCAGGGCGGTATAGGCACGGCTGCCGGTGGAGCTGGGATCGTAGGAAATGACAGGAAGACCGTGTGAGGGCGCTTCGGAAATGCGGACATTGCGCGGAATGACGGTATCATAGACCAACTCGCCCAAGGTTGCACGCGCGTCAGCCTCGACCTGCTGGGACAGGTTGTTCCGGCCGTCATACATGGTCAGGACCACGCCGTCGAGGCGCAGATCGGGATTGGCCGCCTGGCGGACTTCCCGAACGGTCATCAGCAATTGGGAAAGCCCCTCCAGCGCGTAGAACTCGGCCTGCAGCGGCACCAGAACCGCATCTGCGGCCACCAGCGCATTGACCGTCAGCAGCCCCAAAGCCGGGGGGCAGTCAACGAGAATATAGTCATGCCCGTTGGAATGGCTAAGGACGGACTTGAGCAACTTGATACGTTCGGGCCGGTTGGCAAAGTCGATATCGCCAGAGCTGAGATCCGGCGTCGAAGGGACAAGCGACAGATTATCGACGCTGGTGGGCATGGTTGCCTCAGCCAGATCATGGCGCCCGGCAAGAAGATCGTAGGAGGTCGCGTTGCGACCCTTCACCGGGCAACCGACGCCCGTCGACGCATTTCCCTGCGGATCGAGATCGATGATCAGCGTCGGATGCCCCCTCCCCGCGAGGCAGGCGCCGAGATTGACAGCAGTCGTCGTTTTTCCAACGCCACCCTTCTGGTTGGCGATGGCAATGACCTTTGCGTTAGGCATTGAACTCGATCTTCCTCAGTTTCAGGACCACCGATTCCGGGTCGGTGACGCTTTGATATGTCTCGATGTCGAATGACCAGTCCGCTTTTGCGGCCTCGACCTCCTGCTGCCAGGATCGCCCCTTCAATAGCCACGCTTCCCCGTCACTGGCAAGCTGACGCGAAATCATCGGAAGAAGGTCGCGGAGGGGAGCAAGCGCGCGCGCGCTGACGAAATTGAATTCTCCGGATTCAAGCTGCTCAATTCTCTGGGCTTTTATCGTCACCTCGGGAAGGTTGAGTTCCCTCCGGACGGTGGAGAGGAAGGCGGATTTTCGCCGGTCACTCTCGACCAGCACGACGGGAAGCGGCAGGTCGCGACCCAAGATGGCAATAACGATTCCGGGCAGGCCACCACCACTGCCGAGGTCCAGCCATTTTCCGGATTTCGGTTGCGCAAATCGAAAGAGTTGCGCTGAATCTTCGATATGACGCTGATGGACTTCCGCCAAGGTTCCGGCCGCGACAAGGTTAATGGTAGGGTTCCACTTGTGGATCAGGTTCTCATAGCGCAGCAAAAGCGCCTCTGTTTCACGTGAAACATCCATTATACACGGCTCGCCCGTCGACTCGACGCGATGAGCAGAGACAGGGCTGCCGGCGTCATGCCTTCGATCCGTGCGGCGGCCGCGATGGTATCGGGACGGGTGGCGGCGAGTTTCCCCTGTAGCTCCTTGGACAGGCCGGAAAGCGCGGAATAGTCAAAATCGCGCGGCAGTCCCACCTGCTCGTCCCGCTTCAGCGC
Organism: Paracoccus sp. S1E-3; assembly: GCF_013868135.1. Taxonomy (GTDB): domain Bacteria; phylum Pseudomonadota; class Alphaproteobacteria; order Rhodobacterales; family Rhodobacteraceae; genus Paracoccus. The sequence goes on along the minus strand of NZ_JACEMU010000004.1, from coordinate 1,916,006 downwards.
CAACGCCTCACGGCGCTGCCGATCTTCGTATTGCGCATAAGTCGCGTCGATCTTCGTCTGTTTGCGGGTCTCCGCGTCAAGCGTTGGAAATGTCGTATCGATCGCCATCAGCGTTTCGATATCAACATCTGCACCGGCGAGCAGTTCAAACGCTGATCTGCGGCGGCCGTCCCGACCGGTCGCGATTCCGGCTGCATCGAGCGCTTTCGGACCATAGCTGCGCGCTTCCAGATCGGCCCGTGCATGTCCGAGTTTGGCCATCTTGTCGCTGAAATGTTGCTTGCGCGCTTCACCGACGCAACCCAATTTCAGCGCCTTGGGCGTCAATCGCTGATCCGCATTGTCCGCGCGCAAGGACAGGCGGTATTCCGCGCGTGAGGTAAACATGCGGTAGGGTTCTGTCGCGCCACGGGTCGTCAGATCGTCAATCATGACGCCGATATAGGAATCGGTACGGGAAAAATGCGCCGGCTCATCACTCGACGCGTTCAGGCCGGCAGCCATACCTTGGGCGCCAGCCTCCTCATAGCCGGTCGTGCCGTTGATCTGGCCGGCGAGATACAAGCCCTCGACCTCGCGCAATTGCAGCCCGCGATCCAGCGCGCGCGGATCGACATAGTCATATTCGACCGCGTAGCCGGGCTGCAGGATCGTCGCCTGCTCCAGGCCGACAATGGATCGGATATAGGCCTCCTGGACATCCGCCGGCAGCGACGTCGAAATTCCATTCGGATAAACGACATCGGTGGTCAGCCCTTCCGGTTCCAGGAATATCTGGTGCGAATCCTTATCGGCGAAGCGATGAATCTTATCTTCGATCGACGGGCAATAGCGCGGTCCCACCCCTTCAATCCGGCCGCCATACATGGCTGAGCGGGACAGATTCTTCCGGATGATCTCATGCGTTTCGGCATTTGTGTGCGTGACGCCACAACTGATCTGACGCAACGTTGGCGATGTCGACATGAACGACAAAAGCTCGGGCTCATCGTCTCCCGGCTGCGCGGCCAAGATATCCCAGCGAATCGTGCGCCCATCCAGACGTGGCGGGGTGCCAGTCTTCAACCGGCCAAAGGGCAGGCCAAGATCACGAATAACCGCGCCCAGTCGCGACGATGCCCCGTCGCCCCAACGGCCGGCCGGGCGGCTTTCCTCGCCGATATGGATCAAACCATTCAGGAACGTCCCCGTTGTCAAAATAACCCGACTGGCGAAAATACGGGTCTCGCCCACCATGATCCCCTCAACACGCGTCCCGGCGATCAGAAGGTCCGTTACCTCGCCCAGAATAAGTTCGATGCCAGGTATGGCGGCCACGGCCCGATTGGCGGCCGCTCGGTACGCTTCTCGATCCGCCTGCGTGCGCGGGCCTTGGACTGCCGGCCCCTTGCGGCGATTCAACAGCCGGAACTGGATCCCGGCAGCATCGGCCAGCTGCCCCATCAGGCCATCCATGGCGTCGATCTCTCGCACCAGATGCCCTTTCCCCAATCCGCCAATTGCCGGATTGCAGGACATCGTGCCAAGATCGCGCTGCGACATCGTCACCAAAGCAACCCGCTTTCCCATCCGCGCCGCCGCAGCAGCAGCTTCGGTGCCGGCATGCCCCGCGCCGATGACGATCACATCAAAATGTTTCACGTGAAACGTTCCCTATTTGCCGACACAGAAGGTGCTGAAGACCCGATCAAGATAGTCATCAACGTCAATCTTGCCAACCAGCCGCTGCAAGTGATGCAAGGCCTCGCGCAGCGCTTCCGCCATCAGTTCAGGGGACATGTCCGCCGCAACGTCCAAAGCATCCGCCGCCGCCTGCATCGCCTCTGCTTGTCGTGCATGACTTGCGACCCCGGATCTTGCCATCCGCCCACGCAGGAAGTCAAATACCCGATCCAGCAGCGCGTCGACACCGTCCCCGGTAAGGCTTGAAATCGCCCCCGGCGCACCAGTCAGATCGCCCTTGCTCTCGATAAGCAGATCACCCTGGCGCACCAGGTCGGCCGCCTCATCCGGGATCGGTCCCAGGAAAATCCGCAAATCCGCTGCGCCAGCACGGTCGCGCGCACGGTCAATGCCAATCCCTTCAACCAGATCTTCTGTCGGACGGATGCCGGCCGTATCCAGAAAGATGACCGGCAGCCCATGCAGTTCGGCCCGAAACTCAACCACATCGCGAGTTGTACCCGCCTGCTCGGTGACAATCGCGATATCCTTGCGTGCAATCGCGTTCATCAAGGACGATTTTCCGGCATTCGGTGCCCCAACCAGCGCCACCTCGAATCCATGCCGCAACCTCTCCCGCGCCGGAAATCCGGCCAACTCGGCCGAAATCGACGCCCGCACCTCCGTAATGCCCTTCCAGACGTCGGCGGCGACCTCCTCCGGAATCTCCTCATCTGCAAAGTCGATGGAGGCGGTAATCATCGCCCCGGCCTCGATCAGCCCCTCGCGCCAGCCCTCCGCCAGCCGACCAAGCGCGCCTGTGCTCGCCTCCACGGCAAGCTTCCGCTGCGCTTCCGTTTCAGCTGCCAGAAGGTCCGACAAGCCCTCGACCTCGGCCAGATCCATTTGGCCTGAGGCGAAGGACCGCAGTGTGAACTCGCCCGCTTCGGCGCGTCGCACGCCACGAGCCCGAAGCGCAGCTTCCAACCGCTTCACCACCACAGGCGCGCCGTGCAAGTGAAACTCACAGCTGTCTTCGCCGGTAAAGCTCGCCCCCGCGTCGAACCGCACCACCAGGGCGCGATCGATCAGGTCATCGCCATCGCGAATCGAGCGGTAATAGCAATAACGCGGCTCAGCCAGTGGGCCGGCGAGATCCTCGGCCACCTGCCGCGACGCCGGCCCGCTCAGCCGGACAATTGACACGCCGCCCCGACCGGGCGGCGTCGCTTCTGCAAAGATCGTGGCCATGCGACATTACGCGTTCATCGACTCGAAGAACTCGGCATTGTTCTTCGTCTGCTTCAGTTTCGAGATCAGGAACTCGATCGCATCGGTAGTCCCCATCGGGTTCAGGATGCGGCGCAGCAGATAGGTCTTCTGCAGGTCCTTCGCATCCACCAGCAGCTCCTCCTTTCGGGTCCCGGACTTGAGGATATCCATTGCCGGGAACACCCGCTTGTCCGCGACCTTCCGGTCCAGCACGATCTCGCTGTTGCCGGTACCCTTGAACTCCTCGAAGATCACCTCATCCATCCGCGAGCCGGTATCGATCAGCGCCGTCGCGATGATGGTCAGCGAACCGCCCTCCTCGATATTCCGGGCGGCACCGAAGAAGCGCTTCGGCCGCTGCAACGCATTGGCATCCACACCACCCGTCAGAACCTTGCCCGAACTGGGCACAACCGTGTTGAATGCCCTACCAAGTCTGGTGATCGAATCCAGCAGGATCACAACATCTCGCTTATGCTCGACCAGACGCTTCGCCTTTTCGATGACCATTTCGGCCACGGCGACGTGCCGGCTCGCCGGCTCGTCGAAGGTCGAGGACACCACCTCACCGTGAACCGAACGCTGCATATCGGTCACTTCTTCGGGCCGTTCGTCGATCAGCAGCACGATCAGGTAGCACTCGGGATGGTTCTTCTCGATCGAATGGGCGATGTTCTGCAGCAGCACCGTCTTACCCGTGCGCGGGGGCGCCACGATCAGCGAGCGTTGCCCCTTCCCGATCGGCGCCACCAGATCGATGATCCGGGCCGAACGATCCTTCAGCGTCGGATCCTCGATTTCCATCTTCAGCCGCTCATTGGGATAGAGCGGCGTCAGGTTGTCAAAGGCCACCTTATGGCGGGCCCGCTCGGGATCCTCGAAATTGATCTTCTCGACCTTGGTCAGCGCGAAATAGCGCTCATTCTCACCCGGCGCGCGGATCACACCTTCGACGGTGTCGCCGGTCCGCAGGCTGTGCTGCCGGATCATCTCGGGGCTGACATAGATATCATCAGGCCCCGGCAGATAGTTGGCCGCCGTCGACCGCAGAAAGCCGAAGCCGTCCTGGACGACCTCCAGCACCCCATCGCCGCCGATATCATAGCCGTCCTCGGCATGCTCCTTCAGGATCGAGAACATCATCTCGCCCTTGCGCATGGTCGAGGCGTTCTCGATCTCCCATTCTTCTGCCATTGCCAGCAGATCTTTGGGACTTTTCGCCTTCAGGTCGGCCAGATTCAAACGCTCTTCGCTCATTGCATCACCAATTCACGCCTGCGAGGCAGGCATATCACGATTGTCATGGAAAATATCCGCACCGGACGGCCGGATCGTTACCCGCCCCATAGCGGGACAGCCGATTCGAGTCAACTTCCCAAGGGAATCGACAGAATCTCAGAATTTCACGATCACCGAAATCACGATGATCACCATCAGCAGCGTCGGCAGCTCGTTCATCATCCGATAGCTGCGCCCGCTCAGGCCCCGGCCCGCTGCCAGCGCGCGGCGCTGACCGGCAAGCCACATATGGAACCACGTCATCGCCAGCACCGCAGCCCCTTTGGTCCAGGGCCAGATCATCGACCAGTCGACGATCCCCGGTGTCAGCACCAGCGCAATACCGCAGATCCACGATACGATCATCGCCGGGTTCATGATCATCCGCAGCAGCTTCTCTTCCATCATGCGGAACGATGCAGCCGGCTCACCGTCATTATCGCCGCGTTCCGCATGATAGACGAACAGTCGGGGCAGATAGAACAACCCCGCCATCCAGGACAGCACGGCCATCACATGAAGGGACTTGGTCCAAGGATACAGGCTGGCCAGAAAATCGAACATGACCATTCTTTAAATCTTAATAGGAAAGATAGAAAGATGATGATGTTTGTAGGGCCTGTGGATAGCGGCATATCGGAAAAATCCGACTTTTATCCACAGATCCGGCCCTCCCCGGAAGCCATATAACCATTTAAGATCAATATTATAAAGGAAGACCGGAAATCCATCCACAAGATGTGCACAGATCGCGGAAACTCGTTCCCCTGTGGATGAAAGGCCGCCGTTCTGCTTCCGTTTCGGGCGCCTGTCCCCACGCCAAATCGTCCCGGATTCCGTCCCTGCGCTTATCCACAGTTTCGCCCCTTGCCGAAGCGTCAGGCAGCCGCTTTTGACTTCCCACGGCCTCGCCCTGCAGCTATCCAAGAGGCATGACCGTGGATAGTTCTCCCCCACCCGAGCCGCAGGTCGCGCATGCACCCCTGGCAGGTGTGATTGGCTGGCCGATCGCGCATTCGCGCTCGCCGGCGCTGCACGGCCATTGGCTGCGGCGCTATGGGCTTCCGGGGTATTACATTCCGATCCCGGTGCGCCCGGAAAACCTCGCCGAGGTGTTGCACAGCCTGCCCCGCATGGGTTTCGTCGGCGTCAATGTCACCATTCCGCATAAAGAGGCGGTGTTGGAGATCGCCGATATCGTCACCGACCGCGCGGCGCTGATCGGCGCAGCGAACACCCTGATCTTCCGTGAAGACGGCAAGATCCACGCCGACAATACCGATGGTTACGGCTTCATCGCCAACCTGACCCAGAACGCGCCGGACTGGCTTCCCGATCAGGGTGCGGCGGCGGTGATCGGCGCGGGCGGCGCGGCGCGTGCGGTGGTCGCCTCGCTTCTGGAGAGCGGGGTGGCGGAATTGCGCATCACCAATCGCACCAAGCTGCGGGCCGAGCAGATCAGGAATGAATTCGGCGCCAAGGTCGTGGTCTATGACTGGGCGCAGGCCGGCAATATGCTGGAAGGGGCCACCACCGTCGTCAATGCGACGTCGATGGGAATGGTGGGCAAACAGGCGCTGCGGGTGCCACTGGATGCGCTCAGCCCCGGCACGCTGGTCACCGATCTCGTCTATACCCCCCTGATGACCCCCTTCCTGCTCGAAGCGCAGTCGCGCGGCTGCCGTGTCGTTGACGGGCTCGGGATGCTTCTGCATCAGGCCGCCCCCGGCTTTGAACGCTGGTTCGGTCGCCGGCCCGAGGTCGACGCGGAACTGCGGCAGGCGGTGCTGTGACCTTCCGCCTGGGCCTCACCGGGTCGATCGGCATGGGAAAATCGACGACGGGGCGGATGTTCACCGACCTTGGACATCCGCTTTGGGATGCCGATGCGGCCGTTCACCGTCTTTATGCGCCGGGTGGCGCTGCAGTGGGCGCTGTCAGCGCCGCTTTTCCCGGCGCGCTCAAGGATCAGGCCATCGACCGTATGGCGCTGAAGGCGGCACTCGCCGCCGATCCGGGGGCGTTACGGCGACTGGAAGCTGTCGTGCATCCGCTGGTCGCCGAAGATCGCCGTCAATTCATTGAAAATGCCAGAAAAAACGGCGCGAAAATCGTCGTTCTGGATATTCCGCTGCTGTTTGAAACCGGCGGTCAGGCTCAGATGGACGGGGTCGCCGTGGTCTCGACCGATGCCGAAACCCAGCGCCAGCGGGTCATGGGCCGACCGGGCATGACGGCCGAGACCTTTGCGATGATCCTGTCGCGCCAGATGCCGGATGCCGAAAAGCGCGCCCTCGCCGATTGGGTGATTCCCACCGACACGCTGGCTGGTGCACGCGCGGCCGTCAGCGCTATATGTGCCGAAATTCTGGAACGACAAGATGCGTGAGATCGTCCTCGACACCGAAACCACCGGCTTCGACCCCGCGCAGGGCGATCGCATCGTCGAAATCGGCGCGGTGGAGCTGTTCAACCACCTGCCCACCGGCCGCACCTTCCACAAATACCTGAACCCCCAGCGCGAGGTCCCCGCCGAAGCCGTCGCCATCCATGGCCTGACAGACGAATTCCTGCGCGACAAGCCGCTTTTCGCCGATGTGGCGGCCGAATTCATCGCCTTTGTCGGCGATGACGCCCGGCTCGTCATTCACAATGCCGCCTTCGACATGAAATTTCTGAATGCCGAGCTGAAGATGATCGGCAAGACCCAGCTTCCCTGGTCGCGGGCACTCGATACGCTGGCGCTCGCGCGCGACAAGTTTCCCGGCGCCCAGAACTCGCTGGATGCGCTGTGCCGGCGCTTCGGCATCGACAATTCCTCGCGGACGCTGCACGGCGCACTTCTGGACAGCGAAATCCTCGCCGAGGTCTATCTGGAACTGATCGGCGGGCGGCAGCCCGATCTGGTGCTGGCCGCGCCCGAACCGCAGCGCAACACCGATCCAGATGCCGTCCAGCAGCCGCGCGGGCAGGCCCGTCCGCGCCCGGCCCCGCTGCCGCCCCGCCTGACCGAAGCCGAGCGCAGCGCCCATGCCGAACTGATCGCGCGCATGGGCGAGAAGGCGATCTGGCTCCGCTATAGCGGCAAAGGTTGATCTTGTCCGGCCCTGCGGCGATGCTTCGGTTGAAAAACGGACAGGCAAAATGATCGACGCAATCCGCAATATCTGGGGCTTCATCACTTCGATGGGCGAGCGAATGGACAAGATCCATATGGGTCTGATCGCCGCCGGCGTGGCTTTCTACGCCATGTTCGCGGTGTTTCCGGGACTGGCCGCCATCATCGCGCTTTGGGGGTTGTGGTATGACCCGACCGTCATCCAGGGCTATGTCCATGTGGCCGAGGAATTCATGCCGCCCGAGGCCATGGCCATCCTCAGCGCACAGGTCAACGCGCTGATTTCGGGCGGCCGAACGCAGCTGGGCTGGGCCTCGCTGGTCTCGTTCATGGTTGCGACGGTGGCCGCGCGGGCGGGGGTGGATGCGCTGGTGCGCGGCCTGAACGCCGCTTACGGCGTCCGCGCCCATTCGACGGTGGTCGGTTTCCTGCTGGCTTACGGGCTGACGCTGGCCATTGTCGGCGTGGTGTTCCTGGGACTGGCCACCATCGTGATCGTGCCGCTGATGCTCAGCTTTCTGGCCAATTCGCCGCTGCGTGCCTGGCTGGTGACGGCGCTGCCATGGGGCGGGATGATCCTGATCGTGATGATCGCGATCGGCATTCTGTATCGCTATGGGCCTAATGTGCGCCGCCCGCGCACGCCCATCTTCACCTGGGGCTCGTTGATCGCCGCCCTTGCCTGGGCGCTGGCATCGCTGGCCTTCTCGGCCTATCTCGGCAGTTTCAACAGCTATAACCGTATCTACGGCTCTATCGGGGCGGTGGTGGCGCTGCTGATGTGGTTCTATCTCGGCGCCTTCTCGGTGATGCTGGGCGCCGTGTTCAATGTCGAACTGGCCCGCCGTCGCCGCATCCGCGCCGCGCGCATGGCCCGCGCCGCGGTTCCACCCGAGGCATAGGACGCCTACAGCGGGCCGGTCTGATACAGGCGCACTTTCAGGCCGCCATGGGCGACGATGGGACCGGGTTCACGAAACGGCAGTCCCGTCGCGCGGGCCAGCGACGGCTCGGATGTGACGATCCCGACACGCCAGCCCTTGAAGCGGCTGCGCAGAACCTCGCCCATATTGGCATGAAGACCATAAAGCGGTCCCTTGTTGCCGATCCGGGCACCGTAGGGCGGGTTGATCATCACCAGCCCCGGCGGTCCGTCGGGGGGCACCGCGTCGGCAATCGCGCCCTGCGCAAATTCGCACCAGTCCGCCACGCCCGCCCGCAGCGCATTGGCGCTGCTCATCCGCACGGCGCCGCTGTCCCGATCCGCACCAAAGAAGCGGAAGCGCGGCACATGCACCGGCATATCCGCTTTCATTCTGGCCCAAATATCCGGCTTGAAGCTGGCGAAGTCCTCGAAGGCAAAGTGCCGGCTGCGCCCCGGATAGAGCCCGGCCGCGATCTCGGCCGCTTCGATCACGAAGGTGCCCGAGCCGCACATCGGGTCAAACACCGGCTCGGCACCGCGATAGCCGCATTCCTGCAGGAACCCCGCCGCCATGGTCTCACGCATGGGGGCCTTGGCCACCGCCTCCTTGTGGCCGCGCTTGTGCAGGCTCTCGCCCGAGGAATCGATGCTTATCACCGCAAGGTCATCCTCGATCCGCAGTTTCACCACAATGGCGGCGTCATCGGCCAGCGGCGCGCCCAGAACATCGGTGATCGCCCGCTCGATCCGCTGGGCGGCGGCGCCGGCGTGATAGATCCGCGACTTGCGGCAGCTCGCTTCGACCCGAACCGGCTGATCCGGCTTGAGGATTTGATTCCATTCGACCTTATGGGCGCGCTTATCCAGCTGCGCCAGGTGCATGGCCCGAAACTCGGCGACCCGGACCAAGATGCGCGTGGCGCAGCGCAACACCAGATTGGCGCGCCAGACCTCGGTCCAGTCGCCACGGGTTTCGACCCCGCCCGGAACGATCACCGGGTCGGCAAAGCCGGCGGCACGCGCCTCTGCCAGCAGGGGCTGTTCCAGCCCCGGCGTTGCGACAAGAAAGATCGCCAGATCGGTCAGTTCGCTGCCAGCCCCTCGGTCGAGGCGAAGAACATCGCCTGGCTGACCGCCGAGCTGACCTGATCCTCGGTATAGGGTTTCGAAATCAGGAAAGCCGGTTCCGGCCGGTCGCCCGTCAGCAGCCGTTCGGGGAAGGCGGTGATGAAGATCACCGGAACCTCACCCATCGAACCCAGCAACTCATTGACCGCTTCCACGCCCGACGATCCGTCCGCCAGCTGGATATCCGCCAGAATCAGGTCGGGTCGGTCGCTGCCGGCCAGTTCGATGGCGGCGGAATGCGTGCGGGCGATGCCGGTCACCTCATGGCCAAGCGCCTGAACGATGCCCTTGAGGTCCATGGCGATGATGGTCTCATCCTCGATGATCATCACCTTGCCGCGAATGGCGCGGCCCATTTCGTCCATGGCGATGCGCACAAGATCGGCGGCCTCGGCCTGACTGATCTGCATGATTTCGGCGATCTGGTCGTGACGCAGACCCTCGATCGAGTTGAGCAGCAGCGCCTCGCGCGAGTTCGGGGTCAGCCGGGACAGGTGGGCCTGGGCGCGGGCGGCACGGGCGCCGCCATCGGCTTCGGCCACGGGCTGGCCGCTGGATTGCCAGATGGCATGGAATGCGCGGAACAGCCCGACGCGGGGATCCAGTCCGTCCATCAGGTTGCGATCGGTCAGGATCGCTTCCAATGTGGCTGCGGCATAGTTGTCGCCAGCGCTCTGGCTGCCGGTCAGCGCGCGCGCATAGCGCCGCAGGAAGGGCAGTTCTCGCCCGATGGACTTGGCAAGGTCGGCAGAAGACATGTAAACCTCAATCGTCGCGGCCCCCGATGGAACCTGAACATGGTCTATCGGTTGAAGCCTGGGCGCACAAGATTGTCGGGATTAACAAAAACATGACGAGCAAGCGGGAAGAGCGCAAGAAGGTCGCGTTGGACAAGCAGATCGACGAGAACCTGAAGCGTGTCTACGAACAGGCTGCCGAGGAAAAGGTCCCGGACCGCTTCCTTGCCCTTCTGGAAAAGCTCCGCGAGCAGGAGTGAGCGATGCCCAAAACCGTGAACGCTGCGCAGGGTGCGAAATCCGGCGACTCTCCGCGTGACGAGCTGGTCGACCACCTGCCCGCGCTGCGCGCCTTTGCCCTGTCGCTGACCCGCGAGGGCGCTTCGGCCGACGATCTGGTGCAGGACACCATCGTCAAGGCCTGGACCAATATGGACAAGTTTCAGCCCGGCACCAATCTGCGCGCCTGGCTGTTCACCATCCTGCGGAACACCTTCTACTCCGCCCGCCGCAAGACCAAGCGCGAGGTTTCGGACGCCGATGGCATCCACGCCGCGCGGCTGGCCACCCGGCCCGAACATGACGGCCGGCTGGCGCTGAACGATTTCCGCGCCGCCTTCGAGAAGCTGCCCGACGAACAGCGCGAGGCGCTGATTCTGGTCGGTGCGTCCGGCTTTTCCTACGAGGAAGCAGCCGCGATGACCGGGGTTGCCGTTGGCACCGTCAAATCGCGCGCCAATCGCGGGCGTCGCCGTCTGGCCGAGCTGTTGCATCTGGAAGACGGCGAGGAACTGGAGATGACCGACCGCGCGACGCTGGCGGCGATGGCGGCCAATGCCCGGTCATGCGCTGAGGTCCGATGCTGGGAAAACTGACCGAGGCGCTTCAGTTCAGCAAGGGCCTCGGTTTTCGACTGGCGGCGCTTCTGTCGGTGGCGATCCTACCCATCGGCCTGATGTCGCTGATCCAGACCATGTATCTGTCGGGTGAGGCTGAACGCTCGGCCGAGACGGCGATTGTCGGGCGCACCGGCGCCGCCGCAGCCGGCGAGCGCGCGCTGCTGCAGGGCGCGCTGGGCACGGCCGATGCGCTCGGCCCGGCGATCCTGCGCGAGATCGATAACCCCAAGGTCTGCTCCGACATGCTGAGAAGCTTCGTCGAGCGTGGCGCAACCTATGTTTACGCCAGTTTCGTTCAGCTGAACGGCAAGAGCACATGCAATTCCGGCGGCGTCGAACGCGATATGCGCGGCTTCGCCACCTATGAACATTTCATCGCCAATCCGACCACGATGGTGGTGCCGATGCGGCAAGGCTCCATCGGCGGCAAGCCGGTGGTCGTGGTGGCGCAGCCGCTGTATCGCGACCGCGAGTTGCTGGGCTATGTCGGGGTCTGGCTGTCGCAGGAGCTGCTGCAATCCACCCACAGCTCGATCTACGGGACTCGGGGTGCGCGCACGATCACCTTCAACGCCGAGGGCGACATCCTGTCGGCGGATGAGGAGGTCATCAGCGAGATCGGTGGCGCCCTGCCGCGCAACGAAACGCTGAGCAGCTTGATTTCGCGCGCGGAATCGACCTTTACCGATGTGACCGCCGCGGGCGAACAGCGGGTCTTCGCGGTGGTTTCGGTGGTGCCGGGGCTGGTCTATGCGCTGGGCAGCTACAGCACGCAGGAGGCCGGCGTTCAGGGTTACCGGGTGACCAAGCTGACCGCCGTGCTGTTTGCCATCGCGCTCTGGGCGGTGTCGCTGGGCGTGGCCTATTACGCCGTTTACCGCCTGGTGTTGCGACATGTGCGCGAGTTGCGCAGCCAGATGCGCCGGTTTGCCGTCGGCGACCGCGCCGCGCCGCCGCGCATCATGGAAGACGCCCCGACCGAGATCGCCGACGTGTCGCGCACCTTTCACAACATGGTCCGCATCCTCAACCGCGACGAGGCGGCGCTGGAAGCCGCCATCGACGAAAAGACCGTGCTGCTGAAGGAGGTCCATCACCGGGTGAAGAACAACCTCCAGCTCATCGCCTCGATCATTTCGATGCAGGGTCGCGTGATCGAGGATGACGATGCCAAGCGTGTGCTGCGCTCGGTGCAGGATCGTGTGGCGTCGCTGGCTTCGATCTACAAGAATTTGTATCAGGCCGAGCATCTGGAATCCGTCGACGCCGACCGGCTGATCTCCGAGATCATCAACCAGATGACCCGCGCCTCCAGCAGCCCCGATCGGCAGCTGCATGTCGAGACCGAACTGACGCCGCTGATTCTCCAGCCCGATCAGGCGGTTCCGTTGACGCTGCTGACCAACGAGGCCTTCACCAATGCGCTGAAATATGCCGGCGTGCCCCCCGGTCACAGGCAGGCATGGGTGCGCGTGCGCCTGACCCGAGAGGGCGACGACCACGCGCGGCTCGAAGTCACCAATTCCATCGGCGCCCAGGAACAGACGATGGACGGCACCGGCCTCGGCAGCCAGCTGATCGAGGCATTCGCCATGCAGCTGGACGGCGAGGCGCAGATCATTACCAGCGATACCGAATACACCTTGTCGCTGGTCTTCCGAATCGAGGAAATCACCCCGCTACCGGTCGAGGATCGAACCTTCGTCGTGCTGACCTCGGCAGCGCGGGACGGCGCGCGACACTAGCGCGGCCTTCCCATCGCCGCCCGCTGGCTGTAGCGTCGCGTCCACGGACAGGAGACCGCATGAAACGCGAAAAACTTGGTCAGAGCGACGTGGAGGTCAGCGCCTTCAGCCTTGGCACCATGACCTTCGGAAACCAGACCGATCAGGCCGACGCGCATGCCCAGATCGACCGCGCGCTGGACGCGGGCATCACCTTTCTGGACTGTGCCGAGATGTATCCGGTCAATCCGGTGCGCGCCGAAACCGCCGGCCGCTCCGAAGAAATCATCGGCAACTGGATCGCCCGCAGCGGCCGCCGCCAGGACATCGAAATCGCCACGAAAGTTGCCGGCAACGGCTCTGTCATCCGCGACGGTGCGGGCTATGACAGCGCAATCATCCGACGCGCCATCGACGCGTCGCTGACGCGGCTGCAGACCGATGTGATCGATCTTTATCAGCTGCACTGGCCGCTGCGCGGCAGCTACTGCTTCCGGCAGAACTGGGATTATGACCCCTCGGGTCAGGACCGCGCCGCCACCATCGCCCATATGGAGGACGTGCTGGGGGCGTTGTCCGATGCGGTGGCGGCGGGCAAGATCCGCGCCTTCGGCCTGTCGAACGAGAGCGCTTGGGGCACCCTGCGCTGGATCGATACCGCTGCGCGTCTGGGCGCCCCGCGCGTGGCCTCGGTCCAGAACGAATATTCATTGCTGGCGCGGCTTTATGACACCGATATGGCCGAACTGGCGGTGAATGAAGGCGTCACGCTGCTGGCCTATTCACCGCTGGCGGCTGGGCTGCTGACTGGCAAGTATCAGGACGGCGCGGTGCCCGCCGGCAGCCGGGCGGCGGTCGATCTGGCCGCCGGCGGCAAGGGCAAGCTGGGCGGCCGCAAGACTGCGCGCGCCATTGGCGCCGTCGCCGCCTATCACGCGCTGGCGCGCGAAGCCGGGCTGGACCCGATCCATATGGCGCTGGCCTGGCTGCGCACCCGGCCTTTCCCGGTCGTCCCCATCCTCGGCGCGACCAGACTGGCGCAGCTGGACCGGCAGCTGGCCGGGCTGGACACCCCGATCCCCGAGGCGCTGAAAACCGCAATCAACGATCTGCATCGAGAATGGCCGCTGCCCTATTGACCCTGACTGCGGATGCCGCCCTGACGGCGGCCTTCGCCCGCGCGCTGGCGCCCGAACTCGGCGCCGGGGACACGCTGCTGCTGGACGGTCCGGTCGGCGCGGGGAAATCCTATTTCGCCCGCGCCCTGATCCGCGCCCGGCTGGCCAACCCGGCCGAGGATGTGCCCAGCCCGACCTTCACGCTGGTCCAGACCTATGATGGCACGCCGCCGATCTGGCACGCGGACCTCTATCGTCTGACCGACTGGGCAGAGATCGAGGAGCTTGGCCTGATCGACGCCCTGCCCGACAGCATCGCCCTGATCGAATGGCCCGACCGCATGGAGGCGGTTCCCGGCGCGCTGACCCTGCGGCTGTCGAACGATCCCGACCGCGATCTGCGCCGGATCAAGATCCTCGGCGATCCGCTCCGCTGGGCTCGCGCCCGGCGGGCGGGCGAACGCGCCGTCTTCACGCAGGCCGCAGGCTGGGCCGGGGCGCGGGTGGCGTTTCTGGCCGGAGACGCCTCGGCCCGGCGATATTTCCGGCTGGAGCGTGACGGCGAAACCGCTGTGCTGATGGATGCCGATGCGGCGACGCTCGCGCCCTATCTGGCGATGACCGACTGGCTGCGGACCCGCGGCTTCGACGCCCCGCGGGTGCTTGCTGCAGACCGGGAACGCGGCCTCGCCCTGATCGAGGATTTCGGCGACGCCCAACTGGCCCGCGTGATCGAAGCCGACCCGGCTTGCGCCCAACCCCTGATGGAGCGGATCGCGGCGATGCTGGCACAGTTGGCCAGCTTTCCGCCGGCGCCGGGATTGCTGCATTTGGACGGGCCGGAAATGGCCCGGCAGGTCGGTATGTTCGCCGATTACTACCCGGACGCGGCCGGCGCCGATGCGGAGGCGATGGCCGCGGCGGCGCAGATCGCCCCGACTGTCGTGCGCCTGCACGCACAGCTTTGCGCCGACCTGCCCCCGGTCACCAGCCTGCGCGACTTTCACGCCGAAAACCTGATCCTCACCCCCGACGACCGGCTGGGGCTGCTGGATTTTCAGGACGCGGTGGCGACCCATCCCGGCTATGATCTCGTCTCGGTCCTGCATGACGCCCGCCGCAGCCTTCCGCCGGAGGCCGAGGAGGCCGCCATTGCCCGTTTCCTCGCCGAAACCGGACTGGACCCGGACCGCTTCCGCGCCGCCTTTGCGCTGCTGGGCGCGCAGCGGAACCTGCGCATCATGGGCATCTTCACCCGGCTATGCATCCGCGACGGCAAGCCACGTTATCTGTCCTTCATGCCGCATACCTGGGCGCTGATCGGGCGCGAGGTCGCCCACCCCGCCTTGGCCGATCTGGCCGCACTGGTGGCGCGCCAACCCGGCCCCACCCCCGAAATTCTGGAAAGGATCCGGTCCCGATGCCGCCCCTGATGATCTTCGCCGCCGGCAAGGGCACGCGCATGGCCCCACTGACCGACACCCGCCCAAAACCCCTGATCGAGGTCGCGGGACGCAATCTGCTGGACCGCGCCCTGCAGATGGGTCGGGCGGCGGGGGCGGCCCCCGTCGTGGTCAACACGCATTATCTGGGCCAGCAGATCCATGACCACCTTGCCGGCCGCGACGTGCGGATCTCGGACGAATCCGGCCTGTTGCTGGAAACCGGCGGGGGATTGCGCAAGGCCCTGCCGCTGCTGGGCGAAAGCCCCGTGATGACGCTGAATCCCGACGTGATCTGGACCGGGCCGAACCCGCTTTCGGCGCTGCAGGACGGCTGGGACGGCCGGCGCATGGACGCGCTGCTGATGCTGGTCGCCCATGACCGCGCGCAGGGCCGCGTGGGGCCGGGCGATTTCAGCCTCGATGCGTCGGGGCGGATCAGCCGCAAGGGCGATTTCGTCTATGCCGGGTGCCAGATCATCCGCACCGAGCGTCTGGCCGAAATCGGCGACGAGATTTTTTCGCTCAACCGCCTTTGGGACCTGATGGTTGCGGAAGGCCGCGCTTACGGCATCATCCATCCCGGCGGCTGGTGCGACCTCGGTCGCCCGGAAACCATCCTGCTGGCCGAAGCCATGCTGGCCGAAGATGTGGTCTGACTGGGCAAACGGCACATTCGCGCTGCCCCCCGGCGTCGATTTCTGCCGGGGCGTTGTCGAGGGATTGATGGCGCGCGCCGCGGGCCGCCCGCCCGAGGCCCTGCCGGCCGTCACCATCTACGTCAATGCCGGGCGCACCCTGAATACGCTGCGCAGCGCCTTTGACGCCCATGCCCAGCGGCATGGTCCGCTGCTGCTGCCGCGATTGCGGCTCATCAGTGATCTCGGCGGGGACCTGCCGGGTGAACGCGCCGCACCGTTGGGTCGGGTGCTGGATCTCGGTAATCTCGTCTCGCGGCTGATGGCGCGTGATCCGGGGCTTGGGGCCGGGCAGTCGGTGCCGGAACTGGCGCAGTCGCTGTCAGAACTGATGGCCGAGATGCAGCAGGAAGGCTGCGATGCCGCGGCGCTGCTGCGCATCGACCCGCGCGAACATGCGGCGCATTGGCAGCGCAGCCTGCAATTCCTGCATATCGCCGCTGGCTTCTATCTGTCCGGCCCGGCGGTAGATGGCGCCGCCCGCCAGCGGGTTGCGACCGAAACCTTGGCCGCCGCCTGGGCGATGGGCCAGCGACTGCCGGAAGGGCCGGTGCTGGCCGTCGGCTCGACCGGCTCGCACGGGGCGACACGGCTGTTCCTGCGCGCGGTCGCGGCGCTGCCGATGGGGGCGGTGGTCCTGCCCGGTTATGATTTCGACCAGCCCGAATCGGTCTGGTCCGGCCTGGCCGAGGGCGCCGACGACCATCCCCAGTCGCGCCTCGCCGCCCTGCGTCATGACGGGGTGAAACCCTGGCTCCCCCCCACGCCGGATGCGCGCAACAAGCTGATTTCTCTGGCACTTCGACCCGCCCCGGTTACTGACCAATGGATCGCCGAGGGGCCGTCCCTGCCTGATCTCGACGGCCCGACCGCTGGTCTGACCCTGATCGAGGCTGACCAGCCCCAGGAGGAGGCGGAGGCCATTGCCGTCCTCATCCGCGAGGCGGTTGAGCGCGACCAGCCGACCCGCCTGTTCGCTGCCGATCGCGGTCTGGTCCGCCGCGTCGATGCGGCACTGGATCGCTGGGGGCTGTCACTGGACGACAGCGCGGGCGAGCCGCTGCACCTGTCCGCGCCCGGTCTGTTCCTGCGCCATGTGGCCGAACTGTTCGGCCAGAAACTGGCCATCGACAAGCTGCTGGCATTGCTGAAGAACCCGGTCACGGCGACCGGCGCCGATTACGGCAATGCCCTGCGCCACACCCGCGATCTGGAGCTGCGCCTTCGCCGCCACGGCCCGGCCTTCCCGGATGCCGCCAGCCTGCGGGATTGGGGCGCGCGTGGCGATGAAGGTCGCAAGATCTGGGCGGAATGGCTGGCGGAAGCGCTTGATCTTGTGGATCAGGCCGCGGGCGATACCGCCCCGCGCCCGGTGCCCCAACGGTTGGCCGATCATCTGAGACTGGCCGAATGGCTGGCTGCCGGGCCGCAGGGCGCGGTCGCGGCATCGCGCCTGTGGGAAGACGCCGCCGGCCATGCCGCGCAGGCGGCGATGACGCATCTGGCCGACCACGCCCACCGCGCCCAGCCGATGGGACCGGGCGATTACGCCGATCTCATCCACAGCCAGCTGTCGGCCCATGCGGTCCGCGCCCGTGACCGGGGCCACCCCCTGATCCGCGCCTGCGGCCCGCGCGAGGCCCGGACCGAGGCGAATATCTCGGACGGGGCGGTCATTATCCTCGCCGGGCTGAATGAAGGCGGCTGGCCGCAGGCGCTGCCGCCCGATCCGTGGCTGTCGCGGGCGATGCGCGCGCAGGCCGGGCTGAACCTGCCGGAGCGCCAGATCGGCCTGTCGGCACATGATTTTCAGCAGGCCATCGCCGCGCCGCAGGTGGTGCTGACCCGTGCCCGCCGCGACGCCGACGCCGAAACGATCCCCTCGCGCTGGTTGAACCGGTTGACGAACCTGATGTCCGGGCTGCCCGAACGCGGCGGGCCGCAGGCCCTGGCGGCGATGCGCCAGCGCGGCGCGCATTGGCTGGGCATCGCCCGGCAACTGGCGCAGCCGCGCTTCCGCACCGAAGCCGCGCCGCGGCCTGCGCCGATCCCGCCCGCGCCTGCCTTCGACGAAATCTCGGTCACGCAGGTGAAGACACTGATCCGCGACCCCTACGCCATCTATGCGGCCAAGGTGCTGGGGCTGCGGCCGCTGGACCCCTTGCGGCCGGAACCCGGCGCGGCGTTGCGCGGGCAGGTGCTGCACAAGGTGTCCGAACGGCTGCTGACGCCGCCGCCCCCGGTCGATATCTCGGTCGAGGCGCTGCGCGACCGCTTTCTGGCCATCACCCGCGCCGTCTTGGCCGAAGATGTGCCATGGCCCGCCGCCCGTGCCTTCTGGCAGGCGCGGATGGAACGCATCGCCAACCAGATCGCCCGCGATGAAATCCGCCGTCTTCAGGCCGGCCGGCCGCTGGTGGTCGAGGCGACGCACAGCCTCGCCGTGCCGGGGCTGGGGCTGAAGCTGACCGCCAAGCCCGACCGCATCGACCGGCTGGGCGACGGTGTGGCGGCGCATGTCTATGATTACAAATCCGGCAAGCCGCCCAGCGACAAGGAAATGGCGCATTTCGACAAGCAGCTGCTGTTGGAGGCCGCGATGGTCGAAAAAGGCGCCTTCCCGGCGCTGGGGCCGCTCGGGGTGGAGGGCGTCAGCTATATCCAGCTCGGCGGCGATGGCGAAACCTTTCCGCGCAAGTTCTCGGCCGAAGCGGCAGAGGAGACCTGGCAGAAATTCATCCTGCTGGCGCGGCACTATCTGCGCCACGGGCGCGGTTTCACCGCGCGTCGGGCGCTGCAGAAGGCCGGGGATGCCAGCGATTACGACCATCTCTCGCGGTTTGGCGAATGGGGCGCGGGCGATCCGCCGCTGAAGATCAAGGTGGGCGATCATGACTGAGACCCCGAACCCCGCCACCTTGCGCCAGATCACCGCGGCCGATCCGGGGCGATCGACCTGGCTGACGGCGAATGCGGGCTCTGGCAAGACGCGGGTCCTGACCGACCGGGTGGCGCGGCTGCTGCTGGCGGGAACGCGTCCCGAACGCGTGCTGTGCCTGACCTACACCAAGGCTGCGGCGACCGAGATGCAGAACCGCCTGCTGGGGCGGCTGGGCGAATGGGCGATGTTGCCCGATGCGCCGCTCCGGGCGGCGCT
Organism: Paracoccus sp. S1E-3; assembly: GCF_013868135.1. Classification (GTDB taxonomy): domain Bacteria; phylum Pseudomonadota; class Alphaproteobacteria; order Rhodobacterales; family Rhodobacteraceae; genus Paracoccus. The sequence goes on along the minus strand of NZ_JACEMU010000004.1, from coordinate 1,896,848 downwards.
TGCCCGGCTTGGCGCGGGCGGTGATGCTGATCTGGGCGCCGCGCGGCGGCTGTTCGCCCAGGCGATCGAGACGCCGGGCGGCCTGAAGGTGCAGACCATCCACAGCTTCTGTGCCGCGCTGCTGCGGCGCTTTCCGCTGGAGGCGGGCGTGCCCCACGGCTTCACCGAGCTGGACGACCGCAGCGCCGCGCTGCTGCGCGCCGAGGTGCTGGAGGAGATGGCCGAGGAAAATCTGCCCGAAATGGCCGACCTGACCGGCATCCATTCGGGAGAGCGGTTGGACAGCCTGCTGACGCAGGCCACGCGCGATTTCAGCGGCGATCCCGACGGGGCCGAGATCTGGGCGGCAGCGGGTCTGCCTGCCGGATTTACCGAAGCGGACCTGCTGGCGCAGGTCTTTGACGGCACCGAAGCGCGGATGTTCCGTGCGCTGGTGCCGCTTCTGATGGCAAGCGGGCCGAACGACCAAAAGCTGGCCAAAGCGCTTGATCGTGACGATTGGGACCAGCCAAGTGGCGCTGCGCTTGAAGCGTTGGAGGGGGCGCTGCTGTTCGGCAAGGATACCAAGGACCCGTTCGGCCCCAAGATCGGCAAGATCCCGACCAAAGCCCTGCAGCAGGGCGTCTCCGCCGAATATATGGAGGACCTGAACGAGCTGATGACGCGCGTGGCTGCGGCCCGGCCGCGCCGAATGGCGCTGGATTTCGTCAATCGCACACTGGCGCTGCGCCGTTTTGCCCGCGCCTTTGCCGCGCGCTATCAGGCGCGCAAATCTGCGGCAGGCTGGCTGGATTTCGACGACCTCATCACCCGTGCGGCGGCGCTTCTGTCAGACGCGGCCATGGCGCAATGGGTGCTGTTCCGGCTGGATGGCGGCATCGACCATATCCTTGTGGACGAGGCGCAGGACACCTCGCCCGAACAGTGGCGGGTGGTCGAACGGCTGACGGCGGAATTCACGGCCGGGGCCTCGGACCGGGTGCGGACGCTGTTCGTGGTGGGCGATCCCAAGCAGTCGATCTATTCCTTTCAGGGGGCGGATATCGCCGTCTTCGAATCCCGCCGGGCGCTGTTCGACGCCGCCTTCGCTGCGGTCGAACGGCCCATGCAATTGCTGGATCTGGAACATTCCTTCCGTTCCTCGCCGGCGATCCTTCGCGCCGTCGATGCGACGTTCGCGGGCGAGGCCGGGCGCGGGCTGGGTCAGGACAGCCTGCATCGCGCTTTCCATGACAGCCGCCCCGGTAGGGTCGATCTGTGGCCGGTGGTCGACACCCCCGGTGCGCCCGAGGAAACCGCTTGGGAAGACCCGGTGGATCAACTGGCCCCCGATGCCGCGCCGACGCGGCTGGCCGAGGAAATCGCCCGCCAGATCAAGGTGATGATCGATCCGATCAGCGGCGCCTCGATCATCACCCGCGAGGGGCAGGCGCGGCGGGTCCATGCGGGCGATGTGCTGATTCTGGTGCAGGGGCGACGTTCGCCGCTGTTTGGGGAGATCATCCGGGCGCTGAAGGCGGCGGGGCTGCCGGTGGCGGGGGCCGACCGCCTGAAGCTGGCGGCGGAACTGGCCGTCAAGGATATCCGGGCGTTGCTGAATTTCCTCGCCACGCCCGAGGACGACCTGTCGCTGGCGGCGCTGCTGCGCTCGCCCCTGATCGGGCTGGACGAGGACGCGCTGTTTCGCTTGGCCCAAGGTCGCAAGCGCGGGGAGTTTCTGTGGACGCGGCTGCGCAATTCGGATCACACGGGCGCGCGGGCGCTGCTGGGCGACATGATCGACAATGCGATGCTGCGGCCTTTCGACCTGATCTCGCGCGTGCTGAATCGCCATGGCGGACGGGAAAAGCTGCTGGCCCGGCTGGGGCCGGAAGCCGAGGACGGCATCGACGAATTGCTGACACAGGCATTGGCTTACGAACGAACCGAGGTGCCATCGCTGACCGGCTTCCTGGTCTGGCTGTCGGCCGATGATGTCGAGGTGCGCCGGCAGCCCGGCTCGGGCGCGGGGCTGATCCGGGTGATGACGGTGCATGGCGCGAAAGGGTTGGAAAGTCCGGTGGTGATCCTGCCCGACACCCAGAAACGACGGGCTTTCACCCCGCCCGAGGTGCTGCGCCCGAAGGATGGCGCGCCGATGCCGGGCGGCAATGCGGCCAGCCGCCCCGATTTCGCCCAGGCCGCCGTGGATGAGGCCGCCCGTCTGAACGCCGAGGAGCGTAAGCGCCTGCTTTATGTCGCCATGACGCGGGCGGAAAGCTGGCTGATCGTCGCTGCGGCTGGCGATCCCGGCGATGCGGGCGAAAGCTGGTATGCGATGATCCGCGACGGCTTGCAGACCAGTGATCTGGACCGGGAAAGCCTTTCGGGTGGGCTGGGCGATGTGACGCGATACAGCTTCGGCGACTGGCCCGCCGTGCCGGCCGAGCGCCCCCCCGCGCCCGTCCCGGTGGTGGCGGCGCCGTGGCTGTGGACCGATCCGCCGCCGGCGCCCCCGCGCAAACTGCCGCTGACCGCTTCGGCACTGGGCGGCGCCAAGGCGCTGCCCGGAGCGGATGGCGACGATCCTGAAACCGCCATGCTGTTCGGCACCCGTCTGCACAAGTTGCTGGAGGAGCTGCCCGGCCTGCCGCGCGCCGACTGGCCCCGCCATGCGCGCGACCTTCTGGCGGGGGGAGAGGGCGGCCTGCCCGACGCCGTGATGGTGGCGGCGCTGATCGAAAGCACGGTCTCGGTTCTGGACGCGCCGGATCTGGCGGAAGTCTTCACCCCACCCGCAGACGCGCTGGTGTTGACCGAGGTGGAGCTGTCGGCCGATCTGCCCGGCATCGGGCTGATGCGCGGCGTCGTCGACCGTCTGATCGTGACGCCCGACCGGGTGAGCGTCATCGACTACAAGACGAATGCCACCCTGCCCGCCACGCCCGAGGAGGTGCCCGCCGGCATCCTTCGCCAGATGGCGGCTTATCGCGCGGCGCTGGCGGGCATCTATCCGGGCCGGGCGGTGGAAACAGCGGTGCTGTGGACGGCCGCGCGGCGGCTGATGTGGCTTCCCGATGCGGTTCTGGACGCGGCCATGGGCACCCTTGACCCAGGGCCGACGCGCCCCTAGCTGTTATCTGACGCCCTTTCCGCCGGCTGGTCCGGCCGTAATCAGGAGAAACCGCATGGCCACTCAACCCGTTTCGGACGCGCAGTTCGATGCCGAGGTCGTGAAGTCCGATACCCCCGTGATCGTCGATTTCTGGGCCGAATGGTGCGGCCCTTGCAAGCAGATCGGGCCTTCGCTGGAAGAACTTTCGGATGAATATGCCGGCAAGGTGAAGATCGTGAAGGTGAATGTGGACGAAAACCCCGAAAGCCCCGCCGCCCTCGGCGTGCGCGGCATCCCGGCCCTGTTCATGTTCAAGGACGGCAAGGTCGTCTCGAACAAGATCGGCGCCGCGCCGAAAGCCGCGCTGAAGGCCTGGATCGACGAGAACGTCTGATCCCGGCGGACCGGATCAGGGCGGTTGGTCAGAGCGGCCAGCCGCCCTTTTTCATGGCCATGATGATCCGCGCATCCGCCGACGGGGCCATGGCGTCGATGGCCTGATGGTGCAGTCGCCAATACAGATATTTCGCGTAATCCGCCTTGTGGGTAGGGGCGCGATCCAGCGCCTTGGCAGCGCCGATCTCGGCCACGTTCAGGGCGATGTGGTGGAAATCCGACTGCGCAAACAGGACCACCGGACGGGCCAGAAGATAGGCGTCCATGGCCACCGCGCTGTTCTGCGTGGCGATATATTCCGCGCCGGCCAGCAACGCCCGGCTGTTGCCCCCGATGGTCAGATTGGGAAATTGCAGCGCCACCGTGTCCAGAGCGGCGATTTCCTCGGGCAGATAGGTCTCCTTCGGGTGCAGCGTGGCGATGCAGCGCTTTCCCGTGGCCGCGACGGCGGCGACCATTTCCACCGGGGTCATGGTCTGGAACGAGCGCAGCTCGGTCAACTGACCTTGCAGGGGGATCAGGATGTGGCGGGGTTCGGTCGGCCGCAGGTCGGGCATGATGCGCTGGCGCAGCTTGTGGAGAAAGTGGCGCGCTTCGGGGCCGTCGATCTGATCGGGGTGGAACGTCGTCAACGCCACCGGCCAACGCCACCGCTGCGGCACGGATTCGATGTGCCAGTAAGGATAGTAATAACACCGCCGGAAGATCATGGCGCGGCGATGCAGGGGGGCAGTCATGTGATGCAGCGCGAAATGGCCGCTTGCGGGTGGGGCGTCTGTTTCGGGCAGGATCTGCACCTGCCAGCCCCTGCCCTCGACGGCTGCGCGAATGCGGTCGATGAAGTTGAAATGGCCCGATTCCGCGCGGGCTCGCATGGCATCGTCCAGATGGATCTGAAGGGTCTTACCGCTCATCTCCACAGGCTAGGGTGGCGCGGCAGGCGCCGCAATGGCTTGCGACGCCGCAGGCCCGCGCCTATCTGACCAGCAACGAAGGAGAGATTCATGGCGGACGACAAGTTTCCCGGCTGGCACGGCACCACGATCCTTGCGGTCAAGCGCGACGGAAAGGTCGTCGTCGCAGGCGACGGGCAGGTCAGCGTCGGGCAGACGGTGATGAAGGGCACGGCGCGCAAGGTGCGCCGCCTGTCGCCTGGCGGACGCGACGTGGTGGTGGGCTTTGCGGGATCGACCGCCGACGCCTTCACCCTGCTGGAGCGGCTGGAGAAGAAGCTGGAGGCCGCGCCGGGTCAGCTTCAACGCGCCTGTGTCGAATTGGCGAAGGACTGGCGCACCGACAAGTATCTGCGCAATCTGGAAGCGATGCTGATCGTCACAGACGGCGCGCAGATCTATGTGGTCACCGGCGCCGGCGATGTGCTGGAGCCGGAGCATGATGTGGCCGCCATCGGCTCGGGCGGGAATTTCGCGCTGGCAGCGGCGCGCGGCCTGCTGGCATCCGATCTCGGCGCCGAGGAGGTGGCCCGCAAGGCGATGGCCATCGCCGCCGATATCTGCGTCTACACCAATGGCAACCTGACGGTCGAGACGATCGGTGAATGAGATTGCCTTCACGCCTGTGACGGAGGCCGACCTGCCGTTATTGCGGCGCTGGCTGGGAGCGCCGCATTGGCAGGCGTGGTGGAACGACGATGCCGAGGTTGAGATGGGCTATTGGTGTGACATGCTCGCGGGACGCGATACGACCCGGCCCTTCCTGTTCCATCTCGGCGGCGAACCGATGGGCTATATTCAATACTGGCTCGTGCGCGACGCGCGGGTCGAGCCATGGCTGACCGAGACGCCCTGGGTCAACTGGCTGCCGGATGACACGATCGGGGTCGACATATCGGTCGGCCCCATGGATGCGCTATCGAAGGGGATCGGCTCGCAGGCCTTGGCTGCCTTCGTCTCCTGGCTGCGCGCCGAGGGGCACAACCAAATCATCATCGACCCGGATCCAGCGAATGGACGCGCGATCCGCGCCTATCAGAAGGCGGGTTTCCGGCCGATCACCGAATTTGAAGGTCGCACGGGTAATTGCCTGCTCATGCGCCACCATAAGGAAAGCGAAACCGCATGACCGAACTCACCCCCCGCGAAATCGTGTCGGAACTCGACCGTTTCATCATCGGCCAGAAGGATGCCAAGCGCGCCGTCGCGGTGGCGATGCGCAACCGCTGGCGGCGCCAGCAGCTGGCCGATGATCTGCGCGACGAGGTTTATCCCAAGAACATCCTGATGATCGGCCCCACCGGCGTCGGCAAGACCGAAATCAGCCGCCGTCTGGCCAAGCTGGCGCAGGCGCCCTTCGTCAAGGTCGAGGCGACCAAGTTCACCGAGGTCGGCTATGTCGGGCGCGATGTCGAACAGATCGTCCGCGATCTGACCGATGCCGCGATGATCGACACCCGCGAACGCATGCGCGAGCAGGTGAAGGCCCGTGCCCACAAGGCGGCCGAGGATCGCGTGATCGCGGCATTGGCCGGCGAGGGCGCGCGCGATCAGACCCGCGCCCTGTTCCGTGACAAACTGAAGCGGGGCGAGCTGGATGACACCGTGATCGAGATCGAGGTTCAGGACAGCTCGAACCCGCTGGGGATGCTGGAAATGCCGGGCGGCCCGCAGGGCGGCATGGGGATGATGGACCTCTCCGGCCTGATGAAGGCCTTTGGTGGCCGGCGCGTGAAGCGCAAGGTCAGCGTCGCCGAAAGCTATGAACTGCTGATCGCCGAGGAGGCCGACAAGCTGCTGGACGACGAGGTGGTGAAGGCCGCGGCGCTGGATGCGGTGCAGCAGAACGGCATCGTCTTCATCGACGAGATCGACAAGGTCTGCGCGCGTGCCGATGCGCGCGGGGCCGATGTCAGCCGCGAGGGTGTGCAGCGCGACCTGCTGCCGCTGATCGAGGGCACGACCGTCAGCACAAAATACGGACCGGTAAAGACGGATCACATCCTGTTCATCGCCTCGGGCGCGTTCCATGTCGCCAAGCCCTCGGACCTGCTGCCCGAGCTGCAGGGGCGGTTGCCGATCCGGGTCGAGCTGCGCGCCCTGACCGAGGAGGATTTCATCCGCATCCTGACCGAGACCGACAACGCCCTGACGCGCCAGTATAGCGCGCTGATGCAGACCGAGGGCGTGGTGGTCGAGTTTGCCGAAGACGGCATCGCCGCCCTGGCGCGGATTGCGGCCGAGGTGAATGGCAGCGTCGAGAATATCGGCGCACGCCGCCTGTATACCGTGATCGAACGGGTGTTCGAGGAGCTGTCCTTCTCGGCCCCCGACCGAGAGGGGGAACGCGTCACGGTCGACGCGGCCTTTGTCGAGACGCATCTGGGCGATCTGTCGCGCTCGACCGACCTGTCGCGCTACGTCTTGTGACCTGATCGCGGCTGTCGGCCGCTCGCGGCCGATCTGCGCGGCCCGTCGCCGGGGTTGGAACCGGTCGCGGGCCGCTGTCGTTGGGGCAATGCAACAGGGAAAAAGACGGGGCGTTTCATGGCTTTCAATATGTTCTCCGGCCTGATCGGGCTGATTATTTTCGCACTGGATGTCTGGGCGATCGCGCAGATCATCAACTCGCGCGCGGAAACCACGCCGAAAATAATCTGGATTGCGGTTGTGGCTTTGCTGCCGGTGGTGGGACTGGTCGCCTGGTATCTGGCCGGCCCGAAATCGGACCTGCGTCTGCCGCCAAATTGATGCTCAGGCGGTGGCGGGCCGCGCGCCACTGTCGGTCGCGCTGTCCTGCGGCGGCACTGCGATCATGGGGGCCGGTGGCGCGGGGGTGAAGCGGACCATGCGCTTGCCCCCCGGCAACGCCGAGACGGTCCAGCCGAGAACGCCGGCCTCGGGCGGCCCGAAGATCACCCCACGATCCTGGCCCGAGACATCCTCGCGGGCCAGTTCACGCTCGAGTTCGGCGAGGCCGGGCGCTTCAGTCCATTCGCCGCGCCAGCTCTGCAGGGCCTCAGTCATCCGGTCTGGGGCGGGCCCCCAGAGATCGGTGTAGCCTTTGTTCGTCATCACCACCTGCCCGACAGCATTGAAGACGATCAGCGCCTGACCCAGCCCGTCCAGCACCTGCGAGCCAAGCGTCAATTCGGCGCGGAACTTGCGCGTCAGAGTAATTTCCGAGGTGATATCGTCGAACAGGAAGGCGACCGCGCCGCCGGGATGGGGCCGCCCGGTGACGCGATAGGTGCGCCCGCCCGGCAGGGACCAGGTCTCTACGTGATAGCCAGCGGACGCCGCCGCTTCGAGCGTGGTGATCTGCTTTCGCCAGGACCGGTAGTCGCGCGGCTCGGGGATCATGCGCAATTCGCGCAGCTGGTCCAACACGCTGTAAAGCGAAGGGCGGCTGGTCAGGAAGGCCGCCGACAGGCCGGTCAGGTCGATCAGCGCCGGGTTGAACAATTGCAATTGCCGGTCACGGTCGAATATGGCCAGCCCGATCGGCAGATCGGCAAAAGTCTTGGTCAGGGTTTGCAGGAACTCGCGCAGGCTCTGCTCCGCCCGGACCTCAGCGTCTGCGGGCAGGGCATAGGTGGTCAGCCCGGCCTCGTCCCGATATTCATAGCAGTCGAACCAGCTGGTCGAATCCGCGACCTCGACCCGGGCGCGCCGCGACTGGCCATCGGGACCCGAGGTCGTGTCCGATTGCAGGATTTCGGGCAGTGGCCAGGCCGTGGCGGCAGGATCGCCGCGTTCCGCCGCCTCCAGGTAGGCGGCGTTGGCCCAGACGATCCGGCCGGCATCGTCGCGGCGGGTGATCATCATCGGCGCGCCTTCGACAATCGCCCGCAGCATCGCCAACTCCTCCTCCATCGCCTGCTGCGAGAGGGAATCGACGACGATTCCGGCCGCCTCGGCATCGGGGCGCACCAGCGTCAGGCGCAGCGCGCCGTCGGCGGTCTCCTCGGCCATAAGGCGCAGCCGGGCCGAGCCTGCGCCGCCATGGCCGGTCAATTCCGCCCGGCCATGATGCTCGGACAGCGTATCGAGCGCCGAGAGGTCGCCAAATCGCTGACCCAGCCAGATCTTCAGCGCCCCCAGATCATTGCCTGCGCAACCGTCCATGATGCTGCGGGCCGGCGCGGTGGCGTCGGCCAGTCGGCCATTGCGGAACAGGAAGATGCAGGGCGAGACAAGATCCGACGCCAGAAGCGCGGGACGGTCGCGTCGGTCCGCCCATCTGACGGCCAGTGTCGCCAGCAGCACCGAAATGACTGCCCCAATCAGGGCAATGGCAATCGTCAGAATCGGTTGCATGAATAACCCGTAAAAATCGTGCGTGATCCAAGCCTCACACGTATTACGTTAAAAAGTAGTTAATGCTTCAACTGATTTGTGGGTTCTGGCGCAGCGGGGTGCGGTCGTCGGCGCGGATTCGCGCGATTGGCCATCGAATTGTGACTTTTGCGCCAGCCTTTCCATTGTCGAAATGCAGTCGCGCGCTGGTCCCTTCCAGCAGGGCGCGGGCGATGAACAGCCCCAGGCCCATCCCCTCGTAGCCCGGCCGGCGGTCGTTGCGGCGGCTGACCGGGAAGGGATCGGCGAGCTGGCCCAGCGTCGGCGCCGCAAAGCCGGGGCCGTCATCCTCGATCACCACGGTCAGTTGATCGGTCGTCCAGTCCGCATCGATGATGACCTGCGAACTGGCGAAATCGACGGCATTCTGGATGATGTTGCGCAGCCCGTGGATCAGCCCCGGATCGCGACGGATTACAGGCGGCGCGGGCTGGTCGGCCAACCGGATCGTGACCGAGACGCCGCGCGCTGTATGTGGCTCAGCCGCTTCTTCCAGCACAGTTTGCAGCGGCGCCGCGTGCAATTGCAGATCGTCCTTCCCGGCGCGACCCATCGACCGCATGATGTCGCGGCAACGATCGGCGGATTGGGTCAGGGTCCGGGCATCCTCGGCCAGATCCGTGCGCTCGGGCAGCGCCTCAGCCAGTTCATCCTGCATTTCGGCGGCGATCAGTTTGATCGTGGCCAGCGGGGTGCCCATCTCATGCGCGGCGGCGGCAATGACGCCGCCCAGATGCTGCAGCTTCTGTTCGCGCGCCAGAGCCATCTGGGTGGCGAAAAGGGCGTCCGTCGTCGTCGCCAGTTCGCCCGAGACGCGGCGCGCATAGGTGGCGAAAAACACCACCCCGATCAGGATCGCGACCCAGTGCGCCAGCTGCAGGATGGGCGGCATCGTCAGGTTCAGCGACGGGTGCTCCAGCGGCGCCGCCAGCCACCCCGCGAGCGAGATCATCACCACCGTCACCGCCCCGACCATCACGGTCTGGCGGTCTTCCAGCGCCGTCGCGGCAATCGTGACCGGCACCAGCACCAGCAGCGCGAAGGGATTCGACATGCCACCGGTCAGCCCGATCAGCGCAGAGATCTGCACCAGATCGAAGACCAGCTGCCAGGTCGCGCCGGACGGCGTCACCCGCGCGGGCGAGGCGGTCATCCACAGGTTCAGCGCCGCCCCCGCCCCCACCAGCGCCAGCGCCGGCAGCACCGCGAAACGAACCCCGATCAGCCACGCGGCCATGATCGCCAGCAGTTGCCCGACAAGCGCAACCCAGCGCAACAGCACCAGGGTGCGGCGGCGGATCGGCTCGGCCCGCGGACGGTCACCGGGCAGCCCGGTCGCGCTTAGTTGGGGACCCACAGGCATCGCTATTCCTTCTGCGGCATACCGCCCCGTTGATATCTGCGCCGCCATGCGCGATCAATGCGCAGGAAAATTGCGGACAGGACAGGCGGACGGGATATGAACGACAAGCGAATTCTCATCATCGGGACGGCGGCCGCGGCCGCGCTGCTGATCGGGGGGGCATTGTGGCTGAACCGGGGCAATGGCGACGCGGATCAGTTCGCGCAGTGCCGCGCCGGGGTGATTGCGGGCGGCGCCGGCGCGCTGGGCGGTGCGTTCGAACTGACCGACGAAACCGGCAAACGGGTCACCGATGCGCAGGTCTTCACCAAGCCGTCGCTGCTGTATTTCGGCTATACCTTCTGCCCAGATGTCTGTCCGCTCGACAGCGCCCGCAATGCCGAAGCGCTGGACCTGCTGGACGAACAGGGTATCGACGCGCAGGCGGTCTTCATCAGCGTCGATCCGAAGCGCGATACGCCCGAAGTGGTCGCCGAGTTCACCGACAACCTGCATGAGAAGATGATTGGCCTGACCGGCACGCCCGAGGAGATCGCCGCCGTCAACAAGCTGTGGAAGAACTATTACAAGGTGAACGACGATGGCACCGATTACTATCTGGTCGATCATGCGACCAACACCTATCTGGTGATGCCGGGCGCGGGCACGGTTGAATTCTTCCGTCGCGACCTGACGCCCGAGCAGTTGGCGGAACGGGTGGCCTGTTTCGCCAACGCGGCCTGAGGCCGCTGGTGGCGTCATAATTGATTCTTTCCGCTTTATTGCCTAGAAACGAAAGGCAATTCTGTGCGGAGGTGCTCATGACGGTCGAAAATCAGGTGAATCCGGGCTCCGATCCGTCTCTGCTGCTGGTCGATGACGACGAGATCTTCGTGAACCGCCTGGCCCGCGCGATGGAACGGCGCGGCTTCGTGCCGACCGTCGCGCTGTCCGTGGCCGCGGCGCTGACGGCGGTCAAGGCCAACCCGGCCGCCTATGCGGTGGTCGATCTGCGGCTGGAGGATGGCAGCGGGCTTGATGTGGTCGAGGCGTTGCGTGATGCGCGCGCCGACGCGCGGATCATCGTGCTGACCGGCTATGGCGCCATCGCCACCGCCGTCGCTGCCGTCAAGATGGGCGCCACTGATTATCTCTCCAAGCCCGCCGATGCGAATGACATTGTCTCGGCGCTTTTGCAGACCGGCGAAACGTTGCCGCCGCCCCCCGAAAATCCAATGTCTGCCGATCGGGTGAAATGGGAGCATATCCAGCGCGTTTATGAGCAATGCGACCGGAACGTAAGCGAAACTGCGCGGCGTTTACATATGCATCGGCGGACACTTCAGCGGATTTTGGCCAAAAGAAGCCCGCGGTGAGATAAAATTTATCAAATCGATTTGACATTGCGATTTGAATAACTTTATTCACCCAAGACTAACGCTTTTGGAGTGATCGATGAACGATCTCGAAACACTAACGCTCAAGGAACTGCAGGAATTGCGCGGTAAGGTCGAACGCGCCATTACCAGCTACGAAGAGCGTAAACGCCGTGAGGCAATGGCCGCAGCCGAAGCTGCTGCGCGCGAGCATGGCTTTTCCCTGAACGAGCTGACCGGCGCCAAGGTTGCCGGCCGTCGTGGCGGGAAAGTGGCGCCTAAATACGCCAATCCCGAGAACGCCGAACAGACCTGGACCGGCCGCGGCCGCCGCCCGCAATGGGTGCAGGAGGCGCTGGCTTCGGGAAAATCGCTGGACGATCTGGCGATCTGAAACAGATGCCTGCCTGCGGCGGGCATTTTTTCTTCTGGCGCAATTTGCAAGGCGATTTCAGATCGCTGAAATGAGCATCGTGAAGCGGTCCAGATAAGCTTGCCGGACCTCGGCGGGCGGACGCAGGCGAATTTCCAGATCCGTACAATATTCGGGTTTCGGCACCTTGAAGATGCCGCGCGCTTCAGCCTCGGAAAATCCGGCGATCTGAATGGCCTCAAGCCAGGCGGAAATCTGGTCGGCGAGCTTGATCTGCTTTTTGATAATCGCTGGGATTTTCGCCGGCAGCCCGAAACGGCGATGGACCGCCAGGGCGATGCGTTCGTCCATCTCTCCATATTCACGGCCAAGTGCGCCCTTCACGGGCGAGATCATGTCGCCAAGCACATATTCCGGGGCATCATGCAGCAGCGCCGCCAGCCGCCATTGCGGGCTGGCATCAGCGCTGATGCGGCCGAAGGCCTGTTCGACCAGCAGCGAGTGTTCGGCCACGGAATAGGGCCAGTCGCCGCGCGTCTGGCCGTTCCAGCGCGCGACGAAGGCCAGCCCGTGGGCGATGTCCTCGATCTCGATGTCAAAAGGGGTCGGGTCGAGCAGGTCAAGCCTGCGGCCCGACAGCATGCGCTGCCAGGCCCGGTGTGTGGATCTCGCCACGGATCAGGAAACGGGCGCGTCCGCGGGGCGTTCGGCCTGGGCGCGGCGGGCGATTTCCTGACGGTACAGCGCGACGAAATCCACCGGGTCCAGGTTGACCGGGGGGAACCCGCCGTCGCGGGTGGTGTCGCTGATGATGCGCCGGATGAACGGGAACAGCATCCGCGGGCATTCGATCATCAGGAAGGGATGCAGCTGGTCTTCCGGCACGCCCTCGACATGGAAGACCCCGCCGTAATCCAGTTCGCACATGAACAGGTTGGCGTCATCGGCGGTGTTCTTCGACGCCACACGGAACTTGCAGATCACCTCGTACTGATGCTCGACGCTGCGCTTGCGCGCATCCAGGCTGACCTGGACCGAGACTTCGGGGGTGACTTCCGCGCCGCTCAGGCCGCGCTGTGCGACGATGTTTTCAAAGGACAGATCGCGCACATATTGCGCCAGGATCTGCATGCGCGGCGGCTGCGGGGCGGCTGCGTTGGGGGCGGCTTGCGGGGTCTCGTCGGTCATGTCTTATCCTCTTGCGTTCACATCTTGACGATGTTCTAGCACCCGTTGCGCAGCGCCTCAACGTGACAACGGGCTTCGGGATCAATCCGGCCGCGTCCAGCCCGAGGGCCGGTTGCGACGCCCGCGCCTGTCGTCGCCTTCGGGCGCCGGCAGTTCGATATCGCCGCGCGTCGCATAGGGATCGTCCTGCACGACGTAATCGCCATCGATCACCTCATCGTCGCGGCCCGGCCAGCCGTGGCGCGGATCGCGGGCAGCATCAAAGCCGAAGCCGCTGCGGGTGACGGTCATATGCCGCGAGGCGCGCCGCATCACCCAATCGCGCACCGCCGGGATCAGCAGCAGCAGCCCCAGCGTGTCGGTGAAAAAGCCCGGCGTCAGCAGCAGCATCCCGGCCACCACGATCATCAGGCCGTGGGCCAGCGGCCGGGTCGGGTCGTTCAGCGTGCGGAAGGATTGCTGAACCTCCAGCAGGGTGCGGCTGCCCTGGCTGCGGATCAGCACCGAGCCGAGGACCGCCGACAGCAGTACCAGCGCGATCGTCGGCCACAGGCCGATCAGGCCGCCCACCTTGATGAACAGGGCGATCTCGATCACCGGGATCAGGATGAACAGGAAAAACAGCGGCATGACATTCCTCGGACACGGGGGGAAACTGGACTTGGCCCCCATCGGTCCCTACATAGGTGCGGATAACGAAAAAACAAACCGCCGGACCGCCGGACTGAAGGATAACCGATGTCGAACCCGATGCTGCAACTGATCGTCCTGGCCGCAATCGCAGTCTTCCTGATCCTGCGTCTGCGCGGTGTTCTGGGCACGCGGGATGGCTTTGAACGGCCGCCGGTTGAGGATCGGTCGGCCAGCGGCGATTTTGATCTGGTCGTCGACGACACCCGCAGCAATGCTCCCGATGACGATCTGGCCGATCATGTCGATCCGTCCAGCCCGGCCTATGCCGCGCTGGCGGCCATGAAGCGGGCCGAGCCGTCCTTCTCGCTGGGCGAATTTCTGGCAGGGGCGAAATACGCCTATGAAATGATCCTTGTGGCCTTCGAGAAGGGCGATCTGGAACCGGTCCGTCCCTTCCTGTCGCCCGAGGTCACGGCGGCGTTCGACAGTGTCATCGAAGCGCGCCGTGCCGCCGGCCAGACGGTCGAAGCGCAGTTCCTCGGCACGCGCGAAACCGCGCTGCAGGGGGCAGAGTTTGACCCCGCCACCCGTCAGGCTGAACTGACCGTCCGCTTTGTGGGCGAAATGATCTCGGCCGTGAAGGGTGCCGACGGGATGGTGGTCGAGGGCGATCCCAAATCGCCGCGCAAACAGCGCGACACCTGGACCTTCGAGCGCGTGATGGGGTCGGAAGACCCGAACTGGCGGCTTGTCGCGACGGGTGTCTGATGTCGCGCCGTCGCGGTCTGACGCCGGAGGACCGCGAGCTTTGGTCCCGCGTGGCGAAAACCGCCACGCCGCTGCATCCAAAGTCCCTTAAACCGGCCGAAGATCCGCTTGGCGCGACCCCCAAATCCCCTGCCCCGCAACCCCGGCCTTTGCCGGGGTTCGAGCTTCCGGCGACGCTGCGCATCGGCGCCAAGGCGCGCAGCGGCCGCAGTCATGATCTGGCGCCCGCACCGGCCGACGCGATCCGCGCCGCGCCGCTGCGCATGGATCACAAGACCCACAAGCAGATGACACGCGGCAAGATGCGCCCCGAGGCCCGGCTGGACCTGCACGGCATGACGCTGGCCGAAGCCGGACCCGAGCTGATCGGGTTCATCCTTTCCTGCCATGCGCAGGGGATGCGGCTGGTGCTCGTCATCACCGGCAAGGGCAGCCGCGCGGGCGACGAAGGCCCGCTGCCAACCCGTCCCGGCGCGCTGCGCCATCAGGTGCCGCACTGGCTGCATACCGCGCCGCTGGCAGCGGTCGTCCAGCAGGTCGCGCCCGCGCATGCGCGCCATGGCGGATCGGGCGCCTATTATGTCTATTTGCGGCGCTGAGGTTTTTCCGGCAGCGCATCGGCGAAGCGCACACCGCGCGTGATCCAGGCCGTCAGGCTGGCATCATCCTGAACCGCTTCGGGCGCAATGGTCACGAAGGCGCTCGCTTTGCGGCCGCCGCCCACATCCAGTAACGCTACCTGCGGATCGCCGAGCGCCGCGGCCGCCCCCTCGGTCCCGAGGCGCACCATCAGCCTGTCCCCAGAGACGCCGCAGCACATATGTCCCCGCCGCAGAAAGCACAGCGCGCCCATCATGGGTTGTTCGGCGGCGCCCCCCATCTTTTCCAGCGCCACGCGCACCCGCGTGGCCAGCAGCCAGTCATAGGCCATCGCTACCTCTGTTCAGCCGGACCGCGCGCGCTTTTCGCGCAATTGGTTGATGCGGCGGGAATAACCGGCCTCGTGCGTGATCTCGACCAGCCAGGCGGCGATCAGATCGGGATCGGTCGGCCCGATATGCAGGCCCGGCGTGATTTGCCCGTCGGCAATGGCGCGCGCCGCCAATGCCAGCATAAGCGAATTCAGCCGGTATCGCGCCCAGCCCTGACGGTCGCCCACCGCATCCAGCACCCATTCCTTGTGCCAGCGGGTGCGGCCGTCATTTTCGGCCCGCAGCATGACCGAGAGCACCACCCGGTCGGCCTCGGTCGGGGCAAAGGGGTGTTCGGCCCACAGAGTTTCGGCCATGGCCTGCAGGGCCTCGGCGTCCTTGCCGGTCTGGCGGATGGTGTCGAAGACCTCGGCCCAGCCGTCGCGCCAGCCCTTCAGGCGGATCGCGCCGCGCTCTGCCGTCTGAACCTGCCAGGCGGGATCAAAGCCATAAGCCGCCAGATAGGGCGCCACATCGTAATGCGGATAGACCTGATGCCGCTCGGGCGTGGGCAGGTGCAGGTCATAGTCGCGGATTACGTCAAAGGGAAAATCGGCGCGCTTCACCCGGCCGTCACCGATCCAGCTGGTCGGGGTCGCCAGCGCGTTCAGCAGCGATAGCGGACTGGTGTTGAACTTGTGGCGGAAGTTGTCGGGATATTTCGGCACACCGCCGCCATAGGCGGTGAAATGCAGCACGTCCCCCGGCTGGGCATCGTAGCTGTAATCATTGACCAGGTCGCGCGCCATCAGATGCTCGATTCCGGGCACCATACCGGCCTCGGCCAGAACGCAAAGCCCGCGATCCGCCGCATCCGCGACCGTATCACGCAGCCCTGCCGAGGCGTGCCAGCCAACCGCCAGATGCGCCCCGCGTTCCATCGCCAGCCGCGCCACCGCGAATTCCGTGGGACGAGGCGCCACCACGATATCGCCGGGCTGCACCGCCTCCCACAGCTGTTCCATATCCATCGGATGCTGCATTTCTGCGGGAATGCCGGGCAGCCGCCCCTCGCGCGTCCAGACCTGCGCGGCGACATCGATATTCTGTAGATGCGCCAGTCCGAACAGGGCGTCGGCCCCGGCATGGACCCAATGGATCGTGGTCATGTCACTCCCTCGCATCCTGCGGCAAACCATCGGCGATTCGATAATAATCGCCCTTGAATGCGGTGAAAATATGACGCTCCAGCGTGATCCCGGTAGGTGTATCGAGGCACCCAAGCGCCACATCCAACCTGTTCGACCCGATCGTCCGCCAGAACAGCGACGATCCGCAGACCGCGCAGAAGCCGCGCTCGGCCTGTTCCGAGGACCGATACCAGCGCGGCGCGTCGCCGCTGATCTCGACATTCGCCACGGATACGGCGGCCCAGGTATCGCCCGACCAGCGGCGGCACTGTTCGCAGTGGCACCGCGCCGCATCGCCCACCTGCCGGCCGCGAAACCGAATGGCGCCGCACAGGCACCCGCCGCTCAGCTCAGAGCTTCCCGAAGACATCGTTCAAAATCCCCGCCAGGGCCGCGGCATCCACCTGCGTGAACGCATCCGGCTGGTCGCTGTCGATATCCAGCACGCCGATCAGCCGCCCCTGGGCCCCGAAGACCGGAATGACCAGTTCCGACCGGGTCGAGGAGGCGCAGGCGATATGTCCGGGAAATGCATCCACATCCGGCACCAGCTGCGCCTCGCCCGTGCGTGCGGCTGCTCCGCAAACCCCGCGCGAGAATGGGATGACCAGACAGCCATGGCCGCCCTGATAGGGCCCGATCTTCAGCAGCTCCGGCCCTACCACCCGGTAGAACCCGGTCCAGTCGAAGCGTGCATCCGAATGGTGAAGCTCGCAAGCCAGCGTGGCCATCAGTGCCACCTCGTCGGTTTCGCCTTCCGTCAGTGCCGCGATCCGCGCCGCCAGCCCATCATAATCCGTATCCGTCATATCTTTCATTCTGGTCCAAATATCCTGCAGGTTGTCGGTCGATGCGCCATCGTTGCCAGAACCGCGCGGCAATGGCGGCAGGCCCAAGCCTAGACCGGCAATATCGTGGTCGATTTCAGTTCTTCCATCGACAACAGCGCGGTGACGTTGAAAATCTTCACCTCGGCAATCAGCGCCTGATAGAACGCGTCATAGGCGCGCGCGTCCGACACCCGCAGCTTGACGATATAGTCGATCTCGCCCGCCAACCTGTGCGCCTCCAGCACCTCCGGCCGGGCCTGAAGCGCATCCAGAAAGCGCTTCTGCCACTCTGCCTCGTGTTCACTGGTGCGGATCAGCACGAAGAAGCAGGTGCCGCGATCGACCGAATCGGGGTCGAGGAGCACCGTCTGCCGGGTGATGACCCCCGCATCCTTCAGCTTGCGGATCCGGTTCCAGACCGGCGTTTTGGACGAGCCCACCTTGCGGGCAATATCGTCCAGGGACTGGCTGGCATCGTCCTGCAGCTCGGTCAGGATTTTCCGGTCCAGCAGGTCCAGGCGGAGTTTCTTTTCGCGCAGATCATCCATAGCGGGGGTTTGTCCTGTTTGGCGGTCACAGCGGAACAGTATTCCTTGTTTGCGGCAGATACTAGCGAAGAAATGGAAAATTATCCTATATAGGGGCAAGCCCCTAACGGAGATTCGCCATGGCCCGCGCATTTGAGCCCGTCGTCATTTCAGCCAACGACCTTTTCGATGGCCGCGTCATCTATCTGAGTGGCAAGGACGAATGGGTCAGCCAGTTGCAGCAAGCGCAGCTCATCACCGACGAAGGGCAGGCCAAGGACCGCATGGCGCAGGCTCTGGCACTGTCGGATCGCGCCGTCGGCGTCTTTCTGGCGCCGGCAAAGGCGGGCCCCAACGGTCCCGAGCCGGGCCACCCGCGCGAGGCGTTCCGGGCGCAGGGCCCCTCGAACTATTTTCACGGCAAGCAGGCAGAGGACGCGTAATGTATCACCACTCCGAATTTGACCGCGCCTTCGTCGTTGACCGCGCCCAACGGTTCCGTGACCAGGTCAACCGCCGCATCTCGGGCGCGCTGACCGAAGAGGAGTTCCGGCCGCTGCGCCTGATGAACGGCGTCTATCTGCAACTTCATGCCTATATGCTGCGGGTGGCCATTCCCTACGGCAGCATCAACCCCGATCAGCTGCGCCAGCTGGCGCTGATCGCTGATCGATGGGACAAGGGTTATGGTCATTTCACCACCCGCCAGAATATTCAGTTCAACTGGCCCAAACTGGTCGACATTCCCGATATGCTCGACGCCTTGGCGGCGGTCGGGATGCACGCCATCCAGACCTCGGGCAACACCATCCGCAACGTGACCGCCGACCATTTCGCCGGTGCCTCCGCCGATGAGATCGCCGATCCCCGCCCCTATGCCGAGCTGATCCGGCAATGGTCCACCGACCACCCGGAATTTCAGTTCCTGCCCCGCAAGTTCAAGATCGCCATCTCGGGCAGCCCGAATGACCGCGCGGTGGTGAAATCCCACGATATCGGCCTGCGCATGATCGAGCAGGACGGCCAGCCTGGGTTCGAGGTCTCGGTCGGGGGCGGTCTGGGCCGCACGCCGCTGGTCGGTCAGGTCATCCGCGACTTCCTGCCCGCCACCGATCTGCTGCCCTATCTGGAATCGATCCTCTCGGCCTATAACACGGTCGGGCGGCGCGACAACAAATACAAGGCGCGGCTGAAAATCGCCGTGCTGGAGCTGGGCATCGACCATATCCGCGACCTGACCGAGGCGCGGTTTGCGGAAATCCGGCCGCAATTCGACGGCACCGACCAGCAGATTCTGGCGCAGATCGCGGCGCAGTTTTCGGCGCCGACGCTGGTGGATGGACGCGGCACGGCCGAATATGACGCCGCCCGCGCCGCCGATCCGGTCTTCCGCTCGTGGAGCGATACCAACCTGCACGCGCATCGCCACCCCGATTACGCCATCGCCACCATCTCGCTGAAAAAGCACGGGTCGACGCCGGGGGATGCGAGTTCCGCCCAGATGCGCCTGATCGCCGATCTGGCCGAGCGTTTCGGCCAGGGCGACATCCGCATCAGCCACGAGCAGAACGTGGTCCTGCCCCATGTCCACAAGGCCGATCTGGCCGCGCTGCATGCCGCTCTGCGCGAGGCCGATCTGGCGACCGCGAATCTGGGCCTGATTTCGGACATCATCGCCTGCCCCGGTCTGGATTATTGCGCGCTGGCGACGGCGCGGTCGATCCCGATCGCCCAGCAGATCGCCACCCGCTTCGACGAGCTGAAGCTGGAGCATGAAATCGGCGAGATGAAGATCAAGATCTCGGGCTGCATCAATGCCTGCGGGCATCACCATGTCGGCCATATCGGCATCCTCGGTCTGGATCGCGCGGGCGTCGAGAACTATCAGGTGACCCTTGGCGGGGACGCCACCGAGACCATGGCCGTGGGCGAACGCGCCGGTCCCGGCTTCTCGAAGGACGAGATCATCCCGGCCATCGAACGCCTTGTCGGCGCCTATCTGGACATCCGCGAGGATGCCTCGGAAACCTTCATCGAGGCCTATCGCCGCCTCGGGCCGGACCCGTTCAAGGCCGCGCTCTATCCCCAGAAGGAAGCCGCGTAATGGCGCAGGTCGTCACCATCCCGACCCGACCGGCGCGCGTTGCGGCGCTGAACAACCGTTATCGCCACCACGCGGCCATCCGCGTGCTGGGCGATGCGCTGCGCGATCCCGACCTGGGTCGGGTGGCGATGGTGTCCTCCTTCGGGGCGGATTCGGTGGCGCTTCTGCACATGATCTCGGTGGTGGATCGCAACACGCCGGTGCTGTTCATCGACACCCAGATGCTGTTTCCCGAAACCCTGGCCTACCAGCAGGAAGTCGCGGCCAGGCTGGGGTTGACCGATCTGCGTATCATCCGCGCCAATCCGACCTCGCTGGCGGCCACCGATCCCGATGGCGACCTGCACAAGCGCGACACCGATGCCTGCTGCGACCTGCGCAAGACGGCGCCGCTGAACCGGGCGCTGGGGGATTTCGACAGCTGGATCACCGGCCGCAAGCGCTTTCAGGGCGAGACCCGCGCCACGCTGGAATTCTTCGAGCCCGACCCCGCCGGCCCCCGCATCAAGATCAACCCGCTCGCCCACTGGACGGCGCGCGACGTTGCCGACTATATCGCCAATAACGATCTGCCGCGTCACCCGCTGGTCGCCAAGGGTTATCCGTCCATCGGCTGCGCGCCCTGCACCAGCCCGGTCGCGGAAGGCGAGGACCCGCGCGCCGGCCGTTGGCGCGGGCAGGAAAAGACAGAATGCGGAATCCATTTCGTGAACGGAAAAATGCAGCGTATCGTGCCTTCCCAACCTGCCGCTTTCGTGCCGGAAGACGGCCTGCCGGTGATCGTGCGCGACACGGGTTTCGGCCCCGAGGACTGGACCGGCCCGATCCTTGATCTGGCGCCTGACGCCGATCTCGACGACCCGAACCTGCATCTGATGGATGCGCCGATGATCCGCGTGTCCTTCCCCAGCTTCTCGGACGGTCGCGGATTCACGCTGGCCCGGCGGCTGCGGGTGGCGGGTTACAAGGGCCGTCTGCGTGCGCAGGGCCATGTCATCGCCGACCAGTTCCCGATGGCGCGCCGGTCGGGCTTTGACGAAATCGAGATCGATGCCGATCTGGCCCGCCGCCAGCCCTGGGATCTGTGGCAGCGTTCCGCCGGGTCGCTGTCCTATCTGAACCGGCTGGGCCGGAAGGCCTGAGAAAACTCCGCGACGTCATGCTTGCCTGACAGCGGGCGGTGGGAATGATGGGCCAAACCCCTGGAGGAAGCCCATGTCCCTGCCGCCCGTTCTGTCGCATCTGCGCATTCCCGTCATCGCCTCGCCCATGTTCATTGTCTCGGGGCCGGAACTGGTCATCGCGCAGTGCAAGGCCGGCATCGTCGGCAGCTTCCCGGCGCTGAACGCCCGCGAGAAGGAAGGCGAGCCGATCCAGCTTGACCTCTGGCTCACCCGCATCGCCGAGGAACTGGACCGTCACAATCAGGCCAATCCCGACAATCCGGCGGCGCCTTTCGCAGTCAATCAGATCGTCCACCGCTCGAACGCCCGGCTGGAACGCGACATCGAGATCTGCGTGAAGCACAAGGTGCCGCTGTGGATCACCTCGCTGGGGGCCCGGCCCGAGGTGAACGAGGCCGCGCATTCCGTGGGTGGCGTGGTCTTTCACGACATCATCAACAACACCTTCGCCCGTAAGGCGATCGAGAAGGGGGCGGACGGCCTGATTGCGGTTGCCGCCGGTGCGGGCGGCCATGCCGGGGTGCAGTCGCCCTTTGCGCTGATCCAGGAAATCCGTGCGTGGTTCGATGGGCCGGTCGCGCTGTCCGGGTCGATTGCGACGGGCCGCGCGGTGCTGGCCGCGCAGGCGATGGGGGCTGACTTCGGTTATATCGGCAGCCCCTTTATTGCTACCGAGGAGGCCCACGCCATCCCCGAATACAAGCAGATGATCGTCGAGTCCGGGGCCGAGGATATCGTCTATTCCTCGCTGTTCACCGGGGTGCACGGCAATTACCTCAAGCCCTCGATCCGCAATGCGGGGCTCGACCCGGACGATCTGGAACATGCCGATGCCAGCAGCATGAACTTCGCGCAGGGCGCTTCGAAGCCGAAAGCGTGGAGCGCGATCTGGGGGGCGGGCCAGGGCATCGGCGCGATCCGTCAGGTGCAGCCGGCAGCGGCCTATATCGACCAGCTCGCCCGCGAATATGCCGAGGCCAAGGCTGCGTTAGCCGGCTAACACCTCGACCGCTGCGTCGCTGATCGCGGCCAGCGGGCCGTAGAAGATCAGCGCCGGGGCGGTGCTGGGGCCGTCGCGGCGCAGGGCCTCGGCCAGTTGGGCCACGGTGCCGCGCCGCAGCCGCTGACCGGGCTGGGTGATGGCTTCGGCGATCAGCGCGGGGGTGTCGGCGGGCAGGCCGTGGGCGATCAGCCCCGCCGCCAGATCGGGAAAGCTGCGCTGCCCCATGAAGATCACAGTGACTGCGTGCGGATCGGCAAGCGCCGCCCAGTTCAGATCCTGCGGCAGTTTGCCGGTCACATCGGCGCCGGTCAGATACTGCACCCGCCGCGCGGTCAGGCGGCGGGTCAGCGGCAGCCCGGCCTCGGCCGCGGCGGCATTGACCGAGGACACGCCCGGCACGATCTCGAACGCGATCCCGGCCCCGCGCACGGCGGTCAGTTCCTCTTCCAGCCGGCCGAACATGCCGGCATCGCCGGATTTCAGCCGCACCACGCGCCGCCCTGCCCGCGCATGTTCCAGGATCAGCGCATTCACCGCCTCCTGCTTGGCGCTTGGGCGGCCGGCGCGCTTGCCGACTGGGATCAGCGCCGCCTGCGCCGCCAGCGCCAGGATCGGCCCCGAGGAAAGGTCGTCGTAAAGCACCACATCCGCGCGGGCCAGCCGGTCGGCCGCGCGGCGGGTCAGCAGATCGGGGTCGCCGGGACCCGAGGAGACGAAGGAAACAAAGCCGCTCATCCGTTCTGCCTTGCGCGTTTCCACCGCCTTGGCAAGAGATGGTTGCATATGCGACAGTTGCTGCGCCAAACCTGCCCAAAGACAGATCACTGATGAACGATTTCCGGCTGGACGATTTTCTGCCCTATCTGCTGAACAACGCGGCCGAGTCCACCAGCCGCGCCTTTTCCGAACATTACCGTCGCGGCTATGGGCTGACCCGCGCGCAATGGCGGATCATGGCGCATCTGGGCACGTTCGGGGCGCTGACCGCGTCGGAAATCTGCACGCGCGGCTTTCTGGAAAAGTCGAAGGTCTCGCGCGCCGTCGCCGGGCTGGAAGATGCGGGCCTGTTGCGGCGCCAGCCCTCGACGCATGATCGCCGGGCCGAATTGCTGTCGCTGACCGACAAGGGCCAGCAGGTCCATGCCGATCTGGCCGCCCATGCCCGCAGTTTCTCCGTCACCCTGACCGACCGGCTGGGCCGCGACCGCGCCGAGGCGCTTGCCGATATTCTGCGCGACCTGATCGACCCGGCGCCGCAGGACTGAAGCCTTGCGCGAATCCGGCCCGCATGTTAGTTGCGTTTGCAACTTATGGAGGGGGATGACATGCCGTTGAAAAGCTGGATTGAGACCGCGAACGCGCCGGACTGCGACTTTCCGATCCAGAACCTGCCTTACGGCGTGTTCTCGATCGGCGGGGATGCGCCGCGCTGCGGGGTGGCGATCGGCGACCGCATCGTCGATCTGGCGGCGGCCGAGGCGCAGGGCTATCTGGATGCCGGCGGCAGTTTCTCGGCCCCGCAACTCAACGATTTCATCGCGCTCGGCATCGTCAAATGGACCGAAATCCGCGGCGTGCTGACAGCGCTGCTGGCGCAGGACGGCGACCAGAATATCCCGACCGTGGCCATGGCCGACGCCACCATGCACATGCCGATCCGGGTGACGGAATATACCGATTTCTACGCCTCGAAGAACCACGCCTTCAATGTCGGGGTGCTGTTCCGTGGCCCCGAAAACGCCCTGCCCGCGCAATGGACGCATATGCCCATCGGCTATAACGGCCGCGCCTCCTCGGTCGTGGTGTCGGGGACCGATATCATCCGCCCGATGGGTCAGTTGAAGGGCGAGGACGGCCCGCTCTGGTCCGCCTGCAAGCGGCTGGATCTGGAACTGGAACTGGGCGCCGTCGTCGGCGCGAATACCGCCATGGGCGAGCGGATCAGCGTCGAACAGGCGGAACAGATGATCTTCGGCTATGTGCTGCTGAACGACTGGTCGGCCCGCGATATTCAGGCATGGGAATACCAGCCGCTCGGGCCATTTCAGGCCAAGGCTTTCGCCACCACGATCAGCCCGTGGATCGTCACCCAGGCGGCGCTGGAACCTTTCCGCAGCGAAGGCGCACCGCGCGTCAATCCGCTGCTGCCCTATCTGCAGGAAAGCCGGCCCGGTTTCTATGACTTGAACCTGTCATGGAGCCTGAACGGCGACGTGCTGAGCCGGACCAATTACAACGTGATGTATTACTCCTCGGCCCAGCAACTGGCGCATCATACCTCGTCGGGCTGCCCGATGCGTGTGGGCGACCTGCTGGGGTCAGGGACGATTTCGGGGCCGACGCCCGATTCGACCGGCGCACTTCTGGAAATGACCGAGGGCGGCAAGAAGCCGGTGAAGGTCGGCGACGGCGAGCGGACCTTCCTTCAGGACGGCGATATCGTCACGCTGGACGGCTATGCGCAGGGCGACGGCTATCGCGTCGGCTTCGGCCCCTGCACCGGCACCATCGTCTCGGCGAAGGAGTAAGCCATGGCCAAGCAATTCGCCTCCGCCGGGGATATGGCGGAAAAGCAGATCAGCTTTACCGAGATCGGCGACGGTCTCTGGGCCTTCACCGCCGAGGGCGATCCGAATACCGGCGTCATCATCGGCGACGAGTCGGTGATGATCGTCGAGGCGCAGGCCACCCCGCGCCTTGCCCGCAAGGTGATCGAAAAGCTCCGCGAGGTCACCGACAAGCCGATCAGCCATCTGGTGATGACTCATTACCACGCCGTGCGTGTGCTGGGCGCCTCGGCTTACGGCGCGCCGACCGTCATCATGGGCGAAAAGGCCCGCGCCATGGTCGTCGAGCGCGGGCAGGAGGACTGGGACAGCGAATTCGCCCGCTTTCCGCGCCTGTTCCAGGGGCACGAGGAAATTCCCGGCCTGACCTGGCCGACCGAGACGTTTTCGGACCGCATGACCGTCTATCTGGGCAAGCGTCGGGTCGATCTGATGCATCTCGGCCGCGCCCATACGGCGGGCGACATCGTCGCCTATGTCCCCGATCAGAACGTCATGTTCACCGGCGACATCGTCGAATATCACAGCGCCTGCTATTGCGGCGACGGCCATTTCGCCGACTGGCCGGCGACGCTGGAGGCGATCCGCGCCTTCAACCTCGACGCCATCGCGCCGGGGCGCGGCGATGCGCTGATCGGCCGCGAGATGGTCACGGCGGCCCTGGACAACACCGCCGATTTCGTCCGCTCGACCTATCAGCCGGCGGCCCGCGTGGCGCGTGGCGGCGGCACGCTGAAACAGGCCTGGGACGCGGTGCGCGCCGAATGCGATCCGAAATTCGGCAGCTACGCGATCTATGAACATTGCCTGCCCTTCAACGTCTCTCGCGCCTATGACGAGGCGCTTGGCATCGACACCCCGCGCGTCTGGACCGCCGAGCGTGACCGCCAGATGTGGGAATTGCTGCAGGGCTGACGGCAACGGGAGGGGAGGCCCATGGCGAAGATCTTTGAAACCGCGCTCTACCCCTATCGGCGCCACCCCGATCAGGACGCGCCCGCGCCGGTGCGCCATCCGGTGATCGTGGTCGGCGCCGGGCCGGTGGGGCTGACGGCGGCCATCGACCTCGGGCTGCACGGTGTGCCGGTGGTGGTGCTGGACGACAATGACCGGGTGTCCACCGGCAGCCGCGCCATCTGCTTCGCCAAGCGCCCGCTGGAGATCTTCGACCGGCTCGGCTGCGGGCAGCAGATGGTCGAGAAGGGCGTGGTCTGGAATGTCGGACGGGCCTTCGCCGGCGAAAAGCAGGTTTACGAGTTCAACCTGCTGCCCGAGGGCGGTCACCGTCGCCCCGCCTTCATCAACCTACAGCAATACCATGTCGAACAGATGCTGCTCGACCGCTTACGCGAATTGCAGGCCGAAGGCGCGCCGATCGAGCTGCGCGGCAAGTCCCGCGTCTCGGCCATCGGCACCCATCCCGACCACGTGACCATCGAGATCGACACGCCCGAGGGCAGCTATGATCTGGAAGCCGAATGGCTGATCGCCTGCGACGGCGCTGGTTCGCCCACGCGCAGGATGCTGGGCCTCGATTTCGTCGGTCGGGTGTTCGAGGATAATTTCCTGATCGCCGATGTGACCATGCAGGCCGATTTCCCGACCGAACGCTGGTTCTGGTTCGATCCCCCCTTCAACCCCGACCAGTCGGCGCTGCTGCACAAACAGCCCGACGGGGTCTGGCGGATCGACCTGCAACTCGGCTGGGACATCGACAAGGAGGTCGAGAAGCGCCCCGAAAACGTGATACCACGCATCAGGGCGATGCTGGGCGAGGAGGTGGACTTCGCCCTCGAATGGGTCAGCGTCTACACTTTTCAATGCCGGAGGATGGAGCGTTTCCGCCATGGAAGGGTGATCTTCGCGGGCGATTCCGCCCATCAGGTCAGCCCCTTCGGCGCGAGGGGCGCCAACAGCGGCATTCAGGACGCCGACAACCTGATCTGGAAGCTGAAACTGGTGCTGGACGGCGCGGCACCCGACGCACTGCTGGACAGCTACGACGCCGAACGCGTTTACGGGGCCGAGGAAAACATCCTCAACTCCACCCGCTCGACCGATTTCATCACCCCGAAATCGGAGATCAGCCGCATTTTTCGTGACGCCGCCCTGCATCTGTCCGAGCGCCATGCCTTCGCCCGCCCCTTCGTGAACTCAGGGCGCCTGTCGGTGCCCTGCACCTATGACGGCTCGGCGCTGAACACCCCCGACGCGCTGCCTGACGGCCCGGCCCGCACCCGCCCCGGCAGCCCCTGCCCCGATGCGGAAATCGCGGGCGGCTTCCTTCTCGACCGCCTCGGCGGCCGCTTCACCCTGCTGGCCATCGGCGTCGACGCCACCCCGGTCGAGGCCGGTGACATCCCCCTCGACCTCATCACCCTGGCGTCCGAGGGCGCGCTTCTGGACCGCTACGGCCGCGGCCTCTACCTGATCCGCCCCGACCAGCACATCGCCGCCCGCTGGCCCGGCTTCGACGAGACCGCCATCCGCGAGGCCCTGTCTCGCGCCACGGGGAACACGCCATGAGCCTGAACCTGCAACCGAACCTGAAATCCCCGGATGATGCCTATGCGGCTCTGCTAGAGGCACATGAGGGGCTGTCGAAGGAGGAATCCGACGCGCTGAATGCGCGGCTGATTTTGGTTCTGATGAACCATGTGGGGGAAATGGAGGTGATTAGGAAGGCGCTGGAGGCAGCGAGGGAATAACCTAAATGCGCATCTAATCAGCAGGCTTTTGATATAGTACCTCAGGCAATTTACCATTCGCCGTATGGAGTTCGACCTTGACTATTCCGGGGCCATTAAGTCGCAGCCCCGCTTCTCGTATGTTTGCTTCGTAGTCAGGAGGAGCGAGAATGCCGCCGATCTGCCGACCGATTCTGGTAAATTCAATATGATCCCAACGGACTTGGCAGTCTTTAGAAAAAAATACGAACAATCGCACCTGCCCGGCGCTCATTGGCGACCAAAGAGCATTTCCCTCCGTGATCGGTGTATATGCTGGTAAGTACTGTGCAATGCCGGTGGCCGCCATGAGGCCAACCTCCGCTAGGCGCTTCCATCTCGAAAACCACTCGCCCCGCCAGAAGTCGGGTCCGTGATCGACTGAATCGCCAACACTTCTTGCCCAGACAAGACTAAAGTCCTGCGCAATCGAAGAATCCAACTCGGCGACAGTGCGCAGAGTTGATAGCGAAAATGATCCAGGGCGCACAATCTCACCCGCAAGTACGCGACCGAAAAAATCTTGAAGTCGGTCTGACGAAGCATCTTCTGCAAATCGTACGAAGGCGTTCATCCAATCTTCGTCCGGTGTGCCTGGCTTAGCTTCGTCTGTTGGCGCATCGGTGATATGTTGTACAGCGCGCTGTGCTACCTGCACTCTGTTTGAGGCCTTTCGTATGGCCGTAGGCAGATAGACCTCCTCTGCGGCCCGCATTAAAGCTGGATCATTAATCGCGCGTTCAGCCACTTTTTTCGACAGCTCTGTGGCTACGAGTGAGCGTCCCGCTGCATCGTCGTTGATGGCTTGAGCACGTCGGCGCAACCATGCAGCTGGAATGACCCCTAAATTACCGAGCAGAAAGCCCAATGCACCAAAGAGGCCTTTTTTGACAGGATCAGGTAGGTTCGTGGCCGCCTCGGTGATAACCGATAAGCTCGAGGTCTCTGTCTCACTCATCATGTACCTCCACCCTAGAAAATCGTCATTTATGCGCAGTTATTACAAATAGTAAAGTATGTAGGATGAGGCCCACTAGTGCCAATGAATGTTTGTACTGTTCTGTAAAGCACGTCAAAATAAAACGGCCCGCCGATAGGCGGGCCGTTTCAATTCCATCGCAAGCCGCCTCTTACAGCGACCGCTCGACCTCTTCGCGCTCGAAGATCTCGATCACGTCGCCGACGCGGATGTCGTCGTAGTTCTCGAAGGCCATGCCGCATTCCTGACCGGACTGCACTTCTTTCACTTCGTCCTTGAAGCGCTTCAGCGTCTTCAGGGTGCCCTCGTGGATTACCACGTTGTCGCGCAGCAGGCGGACGCCGGCCGAGCGGCGGGCCACGCCTTCGGTGACCAGACAGCCGGCGACCTTGCCGACGCCGGTGACCTTGAAGACTTCGCGGATCTCGGCATAGCCGATGAAGTTTTCGCGCACTTCGGCCGAGAGCAGGCCCGAGGCCGCCGCTTTGATGTCATCCACCAGATCGTAGATGATCGAGTAATAGCGGATCTCGACACCCTTCTGATTGGCCGAATTGCGGGCCGGGGCGTTGGCGCGGACGTTGAAGCCGATGACCGGCGCGCCCGAGGCTTCGGCCAGACCCACATCGGATTCGGTGATCGCGCCGACGCCGTAATGCAGCACCCGGACGCGGACCTCGTCATTGCCGACCTTTTCAAGGGCCTGCACGATGGCTTCCGCTGAACCCTGCACGTCGGCCTTCACGACCACCGGCAGTTCGGCCACGCTTTCGTCGGCCTTGGCCTTGGCCATCAGCTGTTCCAGCGTCGTGGCAGCCCCGGCGGCGGCGCGTTTGTCCTTGGCCGCCTGGATGCGGTAATCGGCGATCTCGCGGGCCTGGGCCTCGGTCTCGACCACGTTCAACACGTCGCCGGCTTCGGGCGTGCCGTTCAGGCCCAGAACCTCGACAGGGACGGACGGACCGGCCTCGTCGACGCGGTTGCCCTTGTCGTCGATCAGAGCGCGGACCTTGCCCCACTGCTCGCCCACGACGAAGATGTCGCCTCGGCGCAGGGTGCCGTTCTGGACCAGTACCGTGGCCACCGGACCACGGCCCACATCCAGCTGCGCCTCGATCACGGCGCCCTGGGCGGCGCGGTCGGGATTGGCCTTCAGTTCCAGAATCTCGGCCTGCAGGGCGATGGCTTCCAGCAGATCGTCCAGGCCTTGACCGGTATGGGCCGACACCTCGACATCCTGCACGTCGCCGCCCATTTCCTCGACCACGACTTCATGTTGAAGCAGGTCGGTGCGGA
Source organism: Paracoccus sp. S1E-3 (assembly GCF_013868135.1). GTDB lineage: Bacteria > Pseudomonadota > Alphaproteobacteria > Rhodobacterales > Rhodobacteraceae > Paracoccus. The sequence continues at coordinate 1,867,049 of NZ_JACEMU010000004.1, read as the reverse complement.
CCTTCTGGGCATTCGCGGCGGGCTTGTCGATCTTGTTGATCGCCACGATCATCGGCACGTTGGCGGCCTTGGCGTGGTTGATGGCCTCGACCGTCTGCGGCATCACGGCGTCATCGGCCGCCACCACCAGCACGACGATATCGGTGACATTCGCACCGCGCGCCCGCATCGAGGTGAAGGCCGCGTGGCCGGGCGTGTCGAGGAAGGTCAGCACCGCCCCGCTTTCGGTCTTCACCTGATAGGCGCCGATATGCTGGGTAATGCCGCCCGCCTCGCCCGAGACGACGTTCGCGTGCCGGATCTTGTCCAGAAGCGAGGTCTTGCCGTGGTCGACATGGCCCATGATGGTGATGATCGGCGGACGCGGCTGCAGATCCTCGGCCTTGTCCTGAACCTGGTCGATGACCTGCTCCACGTCGGCATCGGACACGCGAACCGCGCGGTGGCCGAATTCCTCGATCACCAGTTCGGCGGTATCGGCGTCGATGGACTGGTTCATCGTCACCATCATGCCCATCTTCATCAGCGCCTTGACGACATCCGCGGCGCGTTCGGCCATGCGGTTCGCCAGCTCGCTGACCACGATCGCTTCGGGAAGCTGCACGTCGCGCACCTGCTTTTCGGCGCGCAGGTTCTGGCCCATCGCCTTCTGCTTGGCGCGTTCCTGCTTGCGCTTCATCGCGGCCAGACTGCGCTGGCGGCCGCCTTCGCCGTCAAGGGCGGCGGTCACCGACAGCTTGCCGGTGCGGCGCGCGTCGCGATCGTTGTTCTTGTTGCGCGAATCGCGGTCGTCCGGGCGCACTTCGCGCTCGGGCCGTGCCGGGCGGGCCGAGACACCCTTGGTTTCCGCACGCGCCGCCGCTGCCTGCGCCGCTGCCGCATCCGCCGGCGCCGCAGCCGGGGCGGCCGCCGCAGGCTTGCGCACTTCTTCCTTCTTCTGGGCGCGCAGCTTGGCTTCTTCGGCCTTGCGGGCGTCCTCTTCTTCCTTGGCGCGCAGCATTTCCTCGCGCTCGCGGTCTTCACGCTCCTTCGCCTCGATCTCGGCGCGGCGGCGTTCGCGTTCTTCCTCGCGGCTCTTTTCCTCGGCGGCGCGGGCAGCGGTCTCCTCGGCCTCGCGGGCCTTGGCGGCTGCCAGCGCCTTCAGGCGACGCTCCATTTCCGCGTCGGAGATCCCGGCCGGGCGCTTCGTGGACGAGGCGACGGCCCGCGCCACGTTTTCAGGCGTGGCCGAACGCGGCTTGTCACCGGCTGCCGGCGCACCCGGCTTCGGCACGACGACGCGCTTGCGTTTGGTTTCGACCACGACACTTTTCGTGCGGCCATGGCTGAAGCTTTGTTTCACCTGACCCGGGCGGTTGCCGCCGAGACCCAGTGGTTTCTTGCCGTCTGTATCGCTCATCTGCGTCTTATTCCTTCCCGGCCCGTACGGCCGATTGCCCCCGCAGGCCATTCAGCCTGCCAGCGTCCCGGATGACCTTGTCTGCGATTCCGCCCCGCGAAAGCGCGCTGTGTATGACATGATCACGCCCGAAAGCCAAACCCAATTCCGATGCGGTAAGGCAGCCGAACCAGCGTGCCCCTTCGGGTGTCCAAAGCTTCCCCTTGCCCCGATCGGACCCGTCCGATGCCTGAAGCAGAACCTTTACCCGACCGGCCGCAAGCCAGTCCTTGACCTTTTCGAAACCGGCCACCGCGTGACCGGACTTCCGTCCCAGCGAGACCAGATCGACAACCCGTCGCGCCAGCCCGGCTTCCAACAGTTCCACCAGCCCTTCCGGCGGCTTCGCGGGCGCTTTCGCGCCGCGCGAGAACAGACCCTTGGTGATCGCGCGCTCGATTATCGCACGATCAGCGGTCAGCCAGAAGCCTCGGCCGGGCAGTTTTTCCGCAAGATCGGGCACCACCATGCTGTCGGGGCCCAACACGAAACGGATCAGACCCGCTTTCGGTTGCACCTCGCCAGTCACGAGACAGCGCCTTTCGGCGATCTCGGTGTCTTTTTCGCGTCCGCCCCGCGTCATGGCCGCCCGTTCCGGGGCGATCAGGCCCCGGCCTCCGTGGTTTCGTCGCTGTCTTCGGCAGTCGAGACAAGCTCGTCCGGGTCAACCCAGCCCAGCATGACACGCGCGGTCATGATCATGTCCTGTGCGGTTTCCAGCGTGACGCCGAAAGGTTCCAGCAGGCCGTCATCCTTGACCCGCTGACCGTTCACCGTGGTCCAGCCGCCGGCCAGTTCCCAATCGGCGCAGGTGGCGAAGTCTTCCAGCGTCTTCACGCCATCCTTCGCCAGCGCCTCTATCATCTGGGGGGTCAGACCTTCAAATTCAATCAGACTGTCCTCGACCCCAAGCGCGCGGGCATTTTCAAGCGCCTGACGGTTCGCGGCCTCGATCACGTCGCGGGCGCGGGCCTGCAGTTCCGAGGCGGTCGCTTCGTCCACGCCGTCGATCGACAGAAGCTCGTCCTGGTCGATATAGGCCACTTCCTCCAGATTGGTGAAGCCTTCGGCGACCAGCAGCTGGGCGAAGAATTCGTCCAGATCCAGGTTGTCCATGAACAGCTTGGTGCGGGCGTTGAATTCGGCCTGACGGCGCTTCGATTCTTCTTCCTCGGTCAGGATGTCGATATCCAGACCCGTCAATTGCGAGGCCAGGCGCACGTTCTGGCCGCGCCGCCCGATGGCCAGCGACAGCTGTTCTTCCGGCACCACCACCTCGATCCGGGGCGCGTCCTCGTCAACGACCACCTTGGAGACTTCGGCCGGCTGCAGCGCGTTCACGAGGAAGGTGGCCTGATCTTCATTCCACGGAATGATGTCGATCTTTTCGCCCTGCAATTCGCCGACGACGGCCTGCACGCGCGAACCGCGCATACCGACGCAAGCGCCGACCGGGTCGATCGAGTTGTCATAGCTGATGACGGCAATTTTCGCGCGACTGCCCGGATCGCGGGCCACGGCCTTGATCTCGATCACGCCGTCATAGATCTCCGGCACTTCCATCTTGAACAGTTCGGCCATGAACTGCGGGTCGGTGCGCGACAGGAAGATCTGCGGGCCGCGGGTCTCACGCCGCACATCCTTGACATAGGCGCGGATGCGGTCATTCGGGCGATAGCTTTCGCGACCGATCTTTTCGTTGCGGCGCAGGATCGCTTCGCCACGGCCGACATCGACGATGATGTTGCCGTATTCCTCGCGCTTGACGACGCCGTTGATGATGGTGCCGGCGCGATCCTTGAATTCTTCATACTGGCGGTCACGCTCGGCTTCGCGGACGCGCTGCAGGATCACCTGCTTGGCCGATTGGGCGGCGATGCGGCCCAGTTCGACCGGGGGCACCTGCTCCTGGAACACGTCACCCACCTGCGGACCGCCCGCGAAATCCTCCAGCTTCTCGCCCTCGCGGGTCCAGAAATTCGCCGGGTCCTTCTGGCGCTCGAAATAGGGCTTGGCCTGATCGGCGGTGAACTCGGCCTGATAGTTTTCCAGGACCTCCTCATCCACCACGGTGCGCACGCGGGTGAAGGTCGCGTTGCCGGTCTTGCGGTCGATCGAGACGCGGATGTCCATCTCGGCGCCGTAGCGCGACTTGGCGGCGCGGGCGAGGCTGTCTTCCATCGCTTCGATGACCAGCTCGGGCTCGATCATCTTCTCGCGGGCCACGGCCTCGGCGGTTTGCAGCAGCTCAAGCTGGTTGGCAGAGGTGATTGCCATCACTTACTCCTTCGTTGCGGCGTCGTCTTTGTCGCCGTCTTCGGTTTGAATTTCGTCGAAAATCGATTCGTCGAGATTGTCGATCTCGATCCCGGCTTCCTTCTTCTGGCGCAGCATCTCGGCGATCAGATCGTCGGTGAGCAGCAGCTTGGCATCGGCCAGCCAGTCGAAATTCAGCCCGATGGTCTGGGTCTCGCCCCCGACCTCGATATTGATCAGCACGTCCTCGCCCTCGACTCCGGCCAGAACGCCGGTGAAGCGCTTGCGGCCGTCGATGGGTTGGTTGGTTTCCAGCTTCGCCTCGTAGCCTTCGAAGGTCGCGAAGTCCTTCAGCCGCGTCAGCGGGCGGTCGATGCCGGGGCTGGAAACCTCAAGATTGTATTTGTCTTCAATGGGATCTTCCACGTCCAGCGTGGCACTGACCATGGTCGAGATTTCCGCGCAGTCATCGACATTGATGCCGCCTTCGGGGCGGTCGGCCATGATCTGCAGCGTTGCCGTCTTGCCGCCCTGCAGGCGCAGGCGGACCAGTTCGAACCCCATATCCTCGATGACGGGGATCAGGATTTCCGCCAGCCGGCGGTCAATGGCGGTCTTGGCGATCAGGTCGTTGGACATGCGCATCCCCAGAAATGAAAAACGGGCCCGCAGCGGCCCGTGGAATACATCCGGTGGCGCAGGGGGTGGAGGCCTGCACCGCTGTTGAGGGGGATATAGAAGAACATTTGCCGGAAATCAACCCATATCGCTGTTTGCGCCGTTCGGCCGCCAAAATCCCGATCCGCGGGCGCGAGGTTCAGCGATCGGGTCCGCGCCGATGCAGGGGCTCACGAAAAACCGGCCTCAGCCCTTCTGCCCGCGCAGCTCGTCCATCACCGCCACCAGTTCGGCGGCAATGCGCGGCTCGCTCAACGCGTGGCCCGAGACGGGGACCATGCGCAGCCGGCAGCCGTGCCAGCCTTCGGCCAGGCGCCAGGCGGCGTCGGGCGGGCACACCATGTCATACCGGCCCTGCACAATCTGGCAGGGGATGTGTTCGATCCGGGCCCGGTCGCGCAGCAGCTGGCCCTCGTCGAGGAAGCAGCCGTTGCGGAAGTAATGGCATTCCAGCCGCGCGAAGGCGCGCGAATAATCCGAGGCGGCGGCCCCCGGATGGGGGATATCCATGCCCGCCAGCCCGTTTTCCCACATGATCCAGTGCCGGGCGAAGTGACGCTCGGCCGGCTCGTCGCCCGAAAACAGCCGGGCGTGATAGGCGGCGATCAGATCGCCCTGTTCCTCGCTCGGGATCGGCGCGCGGAAATCGGCCCATCGATCCGGCCAGAACCGCCCGGCGCCGCCGCCATAGAACCAATCGAGCTCCGACCGCTCGCCCAGAAACACGCCGCGCAGAATCAGCGCGGTGACGGCCTTGGGATGGGTCTGCGCGTAAGCCAGCGCCAGCGTCGCCCCCCAGCTGCCGCCAAAGACCGCCCAGGCGGCGATGCCCAGCGTGTCGCGAATCCGCTCGATATCGGCAATCAGGTGCTGGGTGGTGTTGGCCTCGACACTGGCATGGGGGGTAGACAGGCCGCAGCCCCGCTGATCGAACAGCACGATGCGGTAATGCGCGGGATCGAAGAAGCGGCGCATGAACGGGCTGCAGCCACCGCCGGGGCCGCCATGCAGGACCACGACGGGCCGGCCCTCGGGATTGCCGGATTCTTCGGCATAAAGGCTGTGGCCGTCACCCACCTCGATACGGTGGCGGATGAAGGGTTCCTGATGGGGATACAGGCGCGCTGCGCCGATTTGCCCTGCTGTGCGATCCATGCCTATTCTATATACGCCGCCGCAGGGGCGTGAAAGGACCGACCATGACCACCGACAGCCGAGACCCGTCCGAAATCGCCAAATTCGAGGCGATGGCCGCCGAGTGGTGGGACCCGAAGGGCAAATTCAAGCCGCTGCACATGATGAATCCGATCCGGCTGGGCTATATCACCAGCCAGATCGCCACCGAATTCGGCCGCGATCTGAAAGCGCCCCGGCCGTTCGAGGGGCTGCGCCTGCTGGATATCGGCTGCGGCGGCGGCCTGTTGTCGGAACCGATGGCGCGGCTGGGCGCGCAGGTCGTGGGCGCCGATGCCGCCCCGAAGAATATCGAGGTCGCGCGCCTTCATGCCGATCAGGTCGGGCTGGATATCGACTATCGCGCCGAAACCGCCGAGGCGCTGCTGGCCGGAGGCGAAAGCTTCGATGCCGTTCTGGCGATGGAGATCGTCGAGCATGTCGCCGAGCCGCCGGCCTTCGTGCAGACCTGCCACGACCTGCTGCGCCCCGGCGGTATTCTGGTGATGTCGACGCTGAACCGCACCGCGCGCAGTTTCGCCGCCGCCATCGTCGGAGCGGAATGGGTGATGCGCTGGCTGCCCAAGGGCACGCATGAATGGTCACGCTTCATCACGCCGGACGAGCTTGCGGCGATGATGCAGGCCGCGGGCCTGAAGGTGGTCGACCGGCGCGGGATGGTGTTCAACCCCCTCGGCTGGGCGTGGTCGCTGTCGGATCGCGACATGTCGGTGAACTATGCCGCAACAGGGGTGCGCAGGTCCTGACTTCGCGTTCGGGCCGCGCCGCCGCCCCATGGCGCCCACCGGGCGGGCGTGTCCCTACCGCCGCACGTCGGGGATGCGCGAGCGCACATAATCCACCGGTCGGTGCGGCGGCCGTCCATGGGTGCGGTTCCAGAAGACCGTCCCGCCCAGCCTGAGGAATATTGGCAGCGCCAGCACGATCCCGGCCACGAAGCCGCCCGCATGGGCCCAATAGGCCACGCCGCTGTCGCCGCCCATGGTCCAGAAGCTGCTGAAGACCTGCAGCAGGAACCACATGCCCAGCATCACCCAGGCCGGAATGGTCAGCATCTTGATATAGATGATGATGATCGCGATCACGTCGACGCGCGCCCTGGGGAACAGCAGCAGATATCCCCCCATCACCCCGGCAATCGCGCCGGACGCGCCGACCATGGGGATGCCTTCGGCCGGATTGGCGGCGATCTGGGCGGCGGCAGCCGCCAGCCCGCAGGCGAGATAGAAGATCAGAAAGCCCAGATGCCCCATCTGATCTTCCAGATTGTCGCCGAAGATCCACAGAAACAGCATGTTTCCGGCGATGTGCAGCAGCCCGGCATGCAGGAACATATGCGTCACCAGCCCCCACATGTCATAGCCGTTGACCACCGCCACCGGATAGAGCGCCAGTCTTTCCCACAGCTCGACCATGCCGCCGGCCCAGGGCATCGTCAGCAGGAACATGACCACATTCAGAAAGATCAGCCCGATGGTCACATAGGGCGTACGCTCGGACGGGTTGTGATCGCGGATCGGAAACATTGGCGTCCTTCAGGGGTTTGCCGGACGATGCCTGACCCGCGCGTCACGCGCAAGCGGGGCCTGTTCGACAGGATTTCCGGGCGCTAGGATCGCGCCCGACAGATTTCAAACGGGGAGAGCCGGATGTCCACGCTGACCGACCGCAAGAACGCCGCCATTTCGCGGGGGGTGGGGATGACCACCCAGATCTATGCCGACCGCGCCGAAAATGCCGAAATCTGGGACAAGGACGGCAACCGCTATATCGACTTTGCGGCCGGGATCGCGGTGGTCAATACCGGGCATCGCCACCCGAAGGTGATGGCGGCGGTCAAGGACCAGTTGGACCGCTTCACCCATACCTGCCACCAGGTTGTGCCCTATGAAAACTATGTCGAACTGGCCGAGCGCCTGAACGCGCTGCTGCCGGGGAAGGAACCGAAAAAGACCATCTTCGCCACCACCGGTGCCGAGGCGGTCGAAAACGCCATCAAGATTGCCCGTCATTATACCGGGCGGCCGGCGGTGATTTCCTTCGCGGGCGGCTTTCACGGCCGCACCTTCATGGGCATGGCGCTGACCGGGAAGGTCCAGCCCTACAAGGCCGGTTTCGGGCCGATGATGAACGACATCTGGCACCTGCCCTTCCCGAACGACCTGCACGGCGTCAGCCAGCAGGACGCGCTGGATGCGCTCGACCGGTTGTTCAAGGCCGATCTGGAACCGGGCCGGGTCGCCGCGATCATCATCGAGCCGGTGCAGGGCGAGGGTGGTTTCTACGAGGTCCCCGCCGGTTTCATGCAGAAACTGCGCGAGATCTGCGACGCCCATGGCATCCTGTTGATCGCGGATGAGGTCCAGACCGGCTTTGCCCGCACCGGCAAGCTGTTCGCGATGGAACATCACGGCGTGGCCGCCGACCTCACCACCATGGCCAAGGGTCTGGGCGGCGGTCTGCCGATTTCCGCCGTCACCGGCCGGGCCGAGGTGATGGACAGCCCCGGCCCCGGCGGTCTGGGGGGCACCTATGCCGGCAATCCGCTGGGGGTGGCGGCCGCCCATGCAGTGCTGGACGTGATCGAGGAGGAACAGCTGGCCGAGCGCGCCGAGCGGCTGGGCCAGCGGCTGAAGCAGCGCCTCGCCGGTCTGCGCGACGCCGTGCCCGAGATCGTCGACATTCGCGGCCCCGGCTTCATGAACGCGGTGGAGTTCAACATCGCCGGCACCGACAAGCCCAACCCCGAAATGGCCAACCGCGTCCGCGAGGAGGCGCTGAAGCGCAACCTCATCCTGCTGACCTGCGGCGTGTATGGGAACGTCATCCGCTTCCTCGCGCCGCTGACCATTCAGGACGATGTCTTCGCCGAGGCGCTGGATATTCTGGAGGACAGCGTCAAGGCCGCGCGCGGCTGATCCTCGGGCGCGTCGGGCCAGGGCGGTCCGGCGTCTTCCAGCCCCGCCGCGCCCGGACCGAAGGCCGCGGCGGCGTCGTTTTCGTTGAAGATCGGGCACAGCTCGTGGGACAGGCAGCCGCAGCGGACGCAGCCGTCCAGCCGGTCGCGGATCAACGTCAGCGCCGCGATCCGGCGGTCCAGATCGGCGCGCCATGCGGCCGAGATCGCGCCCCAGGCCCCCCGGCTCAGCGGATTGCCCGCCAGCGCCGGGGCGATGGCGCTGCGGATTTCGGCCAGCGGGATGCCGGCGCGCTGCCCGGCCTTGATGATCGCCAGCACCCGCAACATGGTCCGGTGATAGCGGCGGTGATTGGCGCCATTGCGTGTCGACCGGATGAGCCCCGCGCGCTCGTAGAAATGAATGGCCGAAACCGAAAACCCGCTGCGTTCCGCCAGCGCGCCCACCGACATTACCGGGGTCGAAGACCTTGGTGCATTGTTTTCAATGGACATTTTCCAATTGCCCTCAACCATGGTTCAGGTCCTATGATGGCCGCGATCTTGATTCCCTGCAAGGAGGGCGCGATGCCCCGCGAAAACGCGACGCCCCGAAATCAGTTTGACGCGCGGTCCGGTCTGGCAGAGCCTGCCACCGGTGCCGGGATCCGCGCAGAGGCGCGTAAGCCGCGCCTGTGCAATCGAAAGGCTGTTTGATGGAACGGATTCTGCGTGATCCGCGGGCCTGGGGTGTGATGCTGGCGGCGATGCTGACGATCATGTCGAACGCCACCATCACGCCGGCACTGATCGGGCTTCAGCAGGTCTTTGCAGACAACCCTCATGCACACCGGCTGATCCCGCTGCTGGTGACGGCACCCTCGCTGATCGTGGCGCTGGTGGCGCCTTTCGCCGGGGTCATCATCGACCGCATCGGCCGCCGGCCGCCGTTGCTGGCGGGGCTGGTCGTCTATGCGCTCGCCGGGACGGCCGGGCTGTATCTGCACAGTCTCGAGGCGATTCTGGCCAGTCGGCTGGCGCTGGGTCTTGGCGTGGCGGCGATCATGACGGCGCAGGCGACGCTGCTGGGCGATTACTTCGCGGGGCCCGCGCGCGGGCGGCTGATGGGTTATCAGGTCGCGGCAACCAATATCGGCGGCATGGCCTTCGTGACGCTGGCGGGGGTGCTGGCGGCACAGAACGCCCGCCTGCCCTTCGCCATCTATGGGCTGGCCATCCTGTTGCTGCCCATCCTGTCGCGCCTGCTGCCCGAGCCGCCGCGCGCCGTGAAGGGCAGCGATCCCGTCCAGGTCGCCGCGCCGGGAGAGCCGGGCTGGCCGGGCACGGTGACGATCATGGCCGCGGCGGCGGGACTGACCTTCGTGATCTTCTACATGGTGCCGACGCTGCTGCCCTATCTGCTGGCCGAGATCGGTGCCGGCGCGCCGCAGCAGACCGGCCGGGCACTGTCGGTAATGATGCTTGCGTCTTCGGTGCTGGCAGTGACCTCGGGCTGGGTGCGGCCGATCCTGGGGCGGATCGGGACGCCGCTGGCAGGTTATGCGCTGCTGGCTGTGGGCTTCTGGTTGGTTTCGGGCGCACAGGGAATGAAACAGGTATTGGCAGGCGCGGCGCTGATCGGCGCCGGGCTTGGCCTGTGCATGCCGACCTTCCTGACCACTGCCCTGAACGCCGCGCCGGCGCGCCATCGGGGGCTGGTCTCGGGCCTCATGACGGCGGCGGTGTTTCTGGGGCAGTTCCTCTCGCCCCTTGTTTTGCAGCCGATGGTCGAGAAATGGGGCCTTCCCGCGGTCTTCGCCCTTGGCGCGCGGGGCTGCATCGCGCTGGGGCTGATCCTCGGTCTGACGCTCAGTCGACGCCCGCAGCCGGTGGACAAGGCGAGGTCCGCGCACTAGCGTCCCGTTGAAATTCAAGGAGCCGCTCATGAGTGCGATCATCGAAGTCGATCATCTGAGCAAGCAATATCCGCGCGGCCCCAAGGCCCTCAACGATGTCTCGCTGAGCATCGACGAGGGCGAGATCGTCGCCATGCTGGGACCGAACGGCGCCGGCAAGACGACGCTGATCTCGATCATCTGCGGGCTGGTGGTGCCGACGGGCGGCACCGTGCGCGTCGGCGGCCATGACATTCGCGACGACTGGCGCGCGGCGCGCAAGCTGATCGGATTGGTGCCGCAGGAAATCACCCTCGAACCGTTCGAAACAGTGCTGAATACCGTCCGCTTCACCCGTGGCCTGTATGGCGCCCCGCCCGACGACGCCTATCTGGAAAGGGTGCTGCGCAGCCTGTCGCTGTGGGACAAGCGCAATGCCGCCACGCGCGAGCTGTCGGGTGGCATGAAGCGCCGGGTGCTGATCGCCAAGGCGCTGTCGCATAATCCCAAGGTGCTGTTTCTGGACGAGCCCACCGCAGGCGTCGACGTGGCGTTGCGGCGCGAGATGTGGCAGGTCGTCGACCAGCTGCGCCGCGACGGGGTGACCATCATCCTGACCACCCATTACCTCGAGGAAGCCGAGGAGATGGCCGACCGTATCGGCGTCATCAACCGCGGCAACCTTCTGCTGATGAAGCCCACGGCCGAACTGATGGGCGAATTCGGCAAGAAGCACCTGACGATCTCGCTGTACGAGCCCCTGGCCGCCTGCCCGCCCGAACTGGCCGAGCGCGGAATCACCCTGTCGGCGGACGGCCTGAGGCTGGGCTATGACTATGACACCCGGTCCGACCGGACGGGGATCGCCAATCTGCTGGCCGATCTGGCGCGGTTGGGCATTCAGGTCCGTGACGTGGCGACCAAGCAGTCCAGCCTGGAAGAGGTGTTCATGGCCCTTGTCGCCGACAAGCCTGAGGATGCGGCATGATCAACTGGGGCGCGATCCGCGCAATCTATATCCACGAGATGACCCGGTTCTTCCGCACCGTCTGGCAATCCATCGCCTCGCCGGTGCTGTCGACGGTGCTGTATTTCGTGGTCTTCGGCGCCGCCATCGGCGGCCGCATCCAGGCGGTCGAGGGCATCCCCTATGGCGCCTTCATCGTGCCCGGCCTGATGATGCTGACGGTGCTGCAGCAATCGGTGTCCAATGCCTCTTTCGGGATCTACTTCCCGAAATTCTCGGGCACGATCTACGAATACCTCGTCGCCCCCGCCGGCTGGATCGAGGTCACCACCGGCTTCGTCGGCGCCGCCGCCAGCAAGGCGATCCTGATCGCGCTGATCATCCTGCTGACCAGCTTCTTCTTCGTCGGCGTTCATATTGCGCATCCGCTCTGGATGCTGGCCTTCCTGTTCCTGACCGCCTTCGCGTTTTCGCTGCTGGGTTTCATCATCGGGCTGTGGGCGAAGAATTTCGAACAGCTTCAGATCGTGCCGATGATGGTCATCACGCCGCTGGTTTTTCTGGGCGGAGCCTTTTATTCGGCGTCGATGTTGCCCCCGTTCTGGGAGGCGGTGGCGAAGATGAATCCGGTGCTTTACCTGATCTCGGGCTTCCGATGGGCGTTCTTCGGCATCGCCGATGTGCCGGTGGGGCTGTCGCTGATCGCGGTGGGGCTGATGATCGTCATCTGCCTTGCCGCGATCGCCTGGATCTTCCGCACCGGCTGGCGCCTGCGCGAGTGAGCGCGCCCTACTGGGCGCAGATGCGCGTGGCGGGGTCCAGCCGGTGGTATTCCCGCGCGCTGATCTTCACCATTTTCAGGCTGTAACGCCATTCGGCATTCCATTTGCGCAGGATGCCATTGCGGTAGAAACTGGCCATGACCTGATCCACATAGGGCGGGATGATCTTGGTGTTGGGAATGCGCGGGGCGTGGAATCCGATGGTCGCGTTCGGGCCCAGGCAAGCGTTGCGCATGGTGGTCAGCATGGTGCAGGCCGACCGGCAATAGCCGCGGATGCGGACCTCCTTGCCGGAATTTTCCAGCTTGTAGCGGGTCTTCACCATCTCCAGCACATTGCCGCCGCGATCGTCATACACGTCGATATAGGTCTTCTTGACGCGGATTTCGGCCCCGGCAGCCAGCGGCATCAGGGCGAGCATCAAAATGGTGGCAATCAGACGAAACCGGGTGCGTTGGGTCATGTGGCTATGGATTTTTGAATCATGCGGTCATCTTGCTGTGCCATGCGGGAAAGCGAAAGCCAAAGCTGCGTGATCCTCCCCGATGCGCACAATAATGTGACACCATTCAGGAATGTGACACCCGGGCGCCATTTCACGTATTCGGCAAGAGCCTGATATGAGACCATTTTGCTGTAGGTAACTTCTGGAGTTGATGCTTATGAAAATTCTCTGGATCATTCTCGGGGTCATTTCGATCCTCGCCGGCGTGCTGGCCTTGGCCAATCCGATGGCCGCAACCCTTGCGGCGGAACAGATCGCCGGCTGGGGCTTCCTGATCGTCGGGGTGATGGAAATCTTCCTCGCGTTCCGGGCGGAAGGCTGGGGTGCGCGCATCTGGGCGATTCTGGTCGGCATCGCCTTCGTCCTGCTGGGGATCGCCCTGCTGGGCAATCCGCTGGAAGGCATCGTGACGCTGACCGTTCTGGCCGGCATCCTGTTCATGGCGACGGGCATTTTCCGTGTCGTCATGGCGTTCGATCTGCGTGGGACCAGTGCATTCTGGCTGGTTCTGCTCAGCGGGTTGCTGGCGATCCTGCTGGCGGTGATGATCTTCGGCAACTTCCCGGCCTCGGTGGTGACGCTTCTGGGCGTGCTGCTGGCGATCGAGCTGATCTCGAACGGGGTGTCGATGATCGCGCTGTCCTCGGTCGTGCCCGACCGCTGAGGTCCCTGCCCGGCCGGTTCGCGCCGGCCGGGCCCCACGTCACTTCAGACAGCTTGCTTTCGGGTGGGCCTGATCCTATCTGACCCCACCATGAGCCAGAATCCCCCCCTGCTGCGCCCCGACCTCGCCCGCGCCGCGATTCCCGATATGCGCCGCGACGGCCAGCCGACCATCGGCATGGTCAGCCTTGGCTGTCCGAAGGCGCTGGTGGACAGCGAACGCATCCTGACCCGGCTGCGCGCCGAAGGTTACGCCATCAGCCCCGATTACGCGGGCGCCGATGCGGTGATCGTGAACACCTGCGGGTTTCTGGACAGCGCCAAGGCGGAATCGCTGGACGCGATTGGCGAGGCGCTGAAGGAAAACGGCCGCGTCATCGTCACCGGCTGCCTGGGGGCCGAGCCGGACTATATCACCGGCGCCCATCCCAAGGTGCTGGCGGTGACCGGTCCGCATCAATACGAGCAGGTGCTGGACGCCGTCCACGGCGCCGTGCCGCCGGCGCCCGATCCGTTCATCGATCTGCTGCCCGCGTCGTCGGTCAGCCTGACGCCGCGCCATTACAGCTATCTGAAGATCTCGGAAGGCTGCAATCATCACTGCAAGTTCTGTATCATCCCCGATATGCGCGGCCGTCTGGTCAGCCGTCCGGCCCATGCTGTCCTGCGCGAGGCCGAAAAGCTGGTCGCCGCCGGGGTCAAGGAATTGCTGGTGATTTCGCAGGATACCTCGGCCTATGGGGTGGACCTGAAACATGCCGAAGATCGTGGCCACCGCGCCCATATCACCGATCTGGCCCGCGATCTGGGGTCCTTGGGCGCATGGGTGCGGCTGCATTACGTCTATCCCTATCCGCATGTGCGCAACTTGATCCCGCTGATGGCGGAAGGTCTGGTGCTGCCCTATCTGGACATTCCGTTCCAGCATGCCCACCCGGACACACTTCGCCGCATGGCGCGGCCGGCGGCGGCGGCGAAGACCCTGGACGAGGTCGCCGCCTGGCGCGCCGCCTGCCCCGAGATCACCCTGCGCTCGACCTTCATCGTCGGCTATCCCGGTGAAACCGAAGACGAATTCCAGACCCTGCTGGACTGGCTGGACGAGGCGCAACTGGACCGCGTCGGTGCCTTCCAATACGAAAACGTCAAGGGCGCGCGCGCCAATGATCTGCCAGACCATGTCCCGGATGCGGTCAAGCAGGACCGTTTCGACCGTTTCATGGAAAAGGCGCAGGCGATTTCCGAGGCGAAGCTGGCCGCCAAGGTCGGCAGCCGCATCGAGGTGATCGTGGACGAGGTCGACGAAGACGGCGCCACCTGCCGCACCAAAGCCGACGCGCCCGAAATCGACGGCAACCTGTTCATCGACGAGGGTTTCGAGGCGCTGAAGCCCGGCGATATTGTCAGTGTCACCGTGGATGAGGCGGGCGAATACGACCTTTGGGGCAAGCTGTAATGCGGGCATGGGACGCCGAGGGCAAACCGCGCAAGCCGCGCGTGGTCTGCATCGGCGCCCAGAAGGCCGGCACCAGCTGGCTGCACCAACAGCTGAACGAACACCCGAAAATCTGGACGACGCCCTTCAAGGAACTGCACTATTTCAACGCCCGTCATTGCCCCGAGCATCGGCAATGGCTGCCCTGGCATTTCCGCGAAGCCATCCGCGCCACCGAAAAGCGCTTTCGCGCGCGTGGCGAGGAGATGCCCGAGGATATGGTCCGCTATCTGGTCGGCATGACCGCGGATCCGATGTTCACCCAGAAATGGTATCGTCAGGCCTTCGCCCCCGCCCCGCGCGGGATGCTGCCGCTGGACACCACCCCGGAATATTCGGCCCTGCCCGACGCCGGCGTCGACGAGGTAGCCGAGTTCCTGCCACGGGCGAAGTTCATCTATCTGATCCGCGATCCGGTGGCGCGGGCGGTGTCGCAATTGCGGATGAACCTGGCGCGCCGCAAGGCGCTGCCGAAGACCGCGCAAGGCTATCTGCACCATCTGGACGACGCCGAACTGGCGGATCGCGGCGATTACGCCGCCTATCTGCCGAGATGGCAGGCGCGTTTTCCGCCCGACCGGCTGCTGGTGCTGCCTTACGGGCGCATTGCCACCGATCCCGCCGGCCTGATGCGCGAGATCGAGGCTTTTCTGGGCCTCGATCCTTTTGCCTATTCCCGGCTGGACACGGTTTTTCACCGCGGTGCCGATGCGATCGAATTTCCCGAGGAGGGCCGAGCGATCCTGCGCGACCGCTTCGCGGCCCAGTATGAATTCCTGACGGCGAATTTCGACGCGGCCTTCAACGCCGCCTTGCGCTGACGCTTCAACTTCGCCGCTTGATCGCCTAAATACCCTTCAAATCCGTTTGCGAGGACCTCATGGCCAATTACGAATTCGTCTATCACATGGACGGCGTGTCCAAGACCTATGCCGGCGGCAAGAAGGTCTTTGAAAACATCCGCCTGAACTTCCTGCCCGGCGTCAAGATCGGCGTCGTCGGCGTCAACGGCGCCGGTAAATCGACACTGCTGAAGATCATGGCCGGCATGGACAAGGACTTCACCGGCGAGGCCTGGGCCGCCAAGGGCGCCAAGGTCGGCTACCTCCCGCAGGAGCCGCAGCTGGACGAAAACCTGACCGTGCGCGAGAACGTCATGCTGGGCGTGGCCGAGAAGAAGGCCAAGCTCGACCGCTATAACGAAGTGGCGATGAACTACTCGGACGAGACCGCCGAGGAGATGGCCCAGCTTCAGGACGAGATCGACGCCGGCAACCTGTGGGATCTCGACAGCCAGATCGATGTCGCGATGGAGGCCCTGCGCTGCCCGCCCGACGACGCCAATGTCGCGACCCTCTCGGGCGGCGAGCGGCGCCGCGTCGCGCTGTGCAAGCTGCTGCTGGAAGCGCCCGACATGCTGCTTCTGGACGAACCGACCAACCATCTCGACGCCGAAACCATCGCCTGGCTGCAAAAGCACCTGATCGAATATCCGGGCACCATTCTGGTGGTGACCCACGACCGCTACTTCCTTGACGACATCACCGGCTGGATCCTCGAACTGGATCGCGGCCGCGGCATTCCCTACGAAGGCAACTATTCGGCATGGCTGGAGCAGAAGGCCAAGCGGCTGGAACAGGAAGCCCGCGAGGACAAGGCCAAGCAGAAGACGCTGGAACGCGAACTGGAATGGATCCGCGCCGGCGCCAAGGCCCGTCAGGCCAAGCAGAAGGCCCGGATCAACGCCTATAACGAACTCGCCGGCCAGTCCGAGCGCGAGAAGCTGTCCCGCGCCCAGATCATCATTCCGAACGGCGAACGCCTCGGCGGCAAGGTGATCGAGGTCGCGGGCCTGAAAAAGGCCATGGGCGACAAGCTGTTGATCGAGGATCTGACCTTCTCGCTGCCGCCGGGCGGCATCGTCGGCGTCATCGGTCCGAACGGCGCGGGTAAATCCACGCTGTTCCGCATGCTGACCGGGCAGGAACAGCCCGACGCGGGCGAGGTCACCTACGGCGACACCGTGCATCTGAGCTATGTCGACCAGTCGCGCGATGCGCTCGGCGCCGACAAGACGGTCTGGGAGGAAATCTCGGGCGGGGCCGAGCAGATCGTGCTGGGCGACGCCTCGATGAACAGCCGCGCCTATGCCAGCGCGTTCAACTTCAAGGGCGGCGACCAGCAGAAGAAGGTCGGCCAGCTGTCGGGGGGCGAGCGCAACCGCGTCCACATGGCCAAGCTGCTGAAATCCGGCGGCAATGTCCTGCTGCTGGACGAACCGACCAACGATCTGGACGTGGAAACCCTGCAGGCGCTGGAAGCTGCGCTGGAAGATTTCGCCGGCTGCGCGGTCATCATCAGCCACGATCGCTTCTTCCTCGACCGGCTGTGCACCCATATTCTGGCATTCGAGGGCGACGCCCATGTCGAATGGTTCGAGGGCAACTTCGAGGATTACGAGGCCGACAAGATCCGCCGCCTTGGCCCGGATTCGGTGGAGCCGAAGCGGGTGAAGTACAAGAAGTTTACGCGTTAAGGCTGCCATGGGTTGGGGTCAGGCCGGCTGGTGGCTGCGGCTGAGGGCAGAACTGCGCCGGATGGGCGTCCGCGTGGCCCTGTTCAGCATGGCCGGTATCGCGCTGGCGATCTCGGCGCGTTATGTCGGGCCGTTCGTGCCCGACATTCCCGGCATCGACCTCGCATCGGGCGCGGTTGATTCCCTTCTGAACATCATCGCCAGCTCGATGCTGGCGGTGACGACGTTTTCCATGTCGATCATCGTCGGCGCTTATGGTTCGGTGACCGCCAACGCGACCCCGCGCGCCACCCGCCTGCTGGAGGAAGATCGCACCGCGCAAACGGCGGTGGCTGTGTTCACCGGATCCTTCCTGTTCAGCATCATGGGCATCATCGGGCTGTCGGCCGGGCTTTACCCCGGCAATGCGCGGGTGCTGCTGTTCATCGTCACCGTCATCGACATCCTGCTGATTACCTGGGCGCTGCTGCGCTGGGTCAGCCATCTGAACGAATTCGGCCGGATGCGCGACATCATCGCCCGGATCGAGCTTGCCTGCCGCGCCCCTGCGCAGGCTTTTCGTGACGCGCCCGCGCTTGGGGGCGTGGCGGCGGACACGGTTCCCGATCCTGCGGGGCCGGATCTGTCGGCAAGGGAGGCAGGCCATGTCCGCTTTGTCGACCTGCCGCGCCTTCAGGCCTGCGCCAGCCGGGGCGGCGTTGTCGTCGCGGTCCTGCGGATGCCGGGCAAATATGTCCACCGGGGCGAGGCATTGTTGCGCCTGTCCGCGCCGGTTTCGGACGATATCGCCGCGGAAATGACCGGTGCCTTTACCCTGGGCGCATCGCGCAGCTTCGACCAGGATCTGCGCTATGGCCTGACCGTGCTGAGCGAGGTGGGCAGCAAGGCCCTGTCACCGGGGATCAACGATCCCGGCACCGCGATCGAGGTTCTGCGCGCGGGCACCCGCATCTTCGAAGCGCTGCACGAATCGACCGGCACGAGGGCGAAGCCGCGCTTCGACCGGGTCATCGTGCCGCCGCTGAATGTCGGCGCGCTTTATCAGGAGTTCTTCTCGCCCATAGCCCGCGACGGCGCCGGCATGCTAGAGGTGCAGGAGACCCTGCAGGACTGCCTGCTCGCGCTGGAACGGATCGGCGATGCCCCTGCGGCGCGACGCGAATCCGAACGGGCCATGACCCGCGCCCTCGAAACCCTGACCGAGGGGTGGGAGCGGGATCAGCTGCGCGCCGCGCAGAAATAAGTAGCCGCACAAAGCGCAGCGGGTTCAATGGAAACGGGCGGCGCATATGCGCCGCCCGTTAAAATCCAAGGCCTTGGGCCACGGCCGCCTTCCGGCAGCCGCAGCTGTTTCGGCGCCGATCAGAAGTGATAGGCGGCGCGCAGCTGGATCATGTCAGTGTCCAGATCCAGGCCCTTGACGTCGGCGACATCGTTGAACTTCTGCTTCGAATATTCGGCGCCGACGGTGAAGGCGTCGGTCACTTTGAAGTCGCCGCCCAGACCATAGGTCACATCGGTTTCCGAGATGTCGTAACCGGCGCTGTCCAGCTTCAGCTTGGCAACACCCACGGTGACGTAGGGCATGAAGCGGCCCATGTCGTAACCGGCGCGGGCGCGCAGCCGGGTCATGTCGGCTTTGTCATCGGCGTTGTCGATGTCCAGCTTGTTGAAGTCCAGTTCGCCACCCAGCACGAACTTGCCGAAGTCGCGCAGATAGCCGGCGTGCAGACCGTAGGTCTTCATGTCTTCATCGCCGCTGACGCCGGCACCCGACAGTTCGGCCGAACCTTTGCCGTACTGCAGACCTGCGTAGAAGCCGGTCCAGTCCGAGGTGTCTTCCATCACGACGGGCGCGACGACGATCGGCTCGGGGTTGGCGACCGGGGGGGTGTAACCACCGGCGAAAGCGGTGCCGGCGAACAGCGAGGCGGCAACGGTAGCAAAAACGAGTTTCATTGAGAATCTCCAAACTGAGAGTTTCGTTGTGTGGCGATGACTTAGCCCCCGTATCCCGTCGGTTAAAGAGGGCGGCGGGCCCGAGCCGTCGGGGCGTGACATGGAAACGACCACGCCAACGTGAGAGCGAGTGATCCGACCCCGTAAGGTGTCATAAAACTGTAGTAAAATTAGAATGTTGTCCTGTTACCGCCACGCTCCGGGGCGCCACCGGGCTGGCGGAAGGTTCGCACAATCTGCTCGATTTTCGTGCGCATAGCAGGGTTGCGGTTTGTGCAATACGGGCCCCGGACCCGCTTGGTTCCTGTTAAGTTCTTCTCGAGGAAAAGAAAAACCGCGCAAGGCGCGCGGTTTTCCGGGAGGGCATGGGGTGAAATCAGAAATTCCAGTCCTCGTCTTCTGTCGCCACCGCCTTGCCGATCACATAGCTGGAGCCCGAGCCCGAGAAGAAATCGTGATTTTCGTCCGAATTGGGCGACAGCGCGGCCAGGATCGCAGGCGAGACCTTGCAGGCTTCCGGCGGGAACAGCGCCTCATAGCCCAGGTTTTGCAGGGCCTTGTTGGCGTTGTAATGCAGGAAGGTCTTCACGTCCTCGGTCAGGTTGACCGGATCGTAAAGGGTTTCAGTATATTTGGTCTCTATCTCATACAGATCGAAAAGAAGGGCAAATGCGAAATCCTTCAGCTCCGCGCGTTCGGCCTCGGTCAGCTTTTCCTGACCCCGCTGGAACTTATAGCCGATGTAATAGCCATGGATCGCTTCATCCCGGATGATGAGACGGATCAGGTCGGCGGTATTGGTCAGCCGCGCACGGCTGGACCAGTGCATCGGCAGATAGAACCCCGAATAGAACAGGAAGCTTTCCAGGAAGACACTGGCGATCTTCTTCTTCAGCGGATGGCTGGACGCGTCATATTCGTCGAGAATCAGCCGTGACTTGGCCTGAAGCTGCTCGTTTTCCGACGACCAGCGGAAGGCCTCGTCCACTTCCGAGGTCTGGCACAGGGTCGAGAAGACCGAGGAATAGCTGCGCGCATGGACCGCCTCCATGAAGGAGATATTGGTCAGCACGGCTTCTTCATGCGGGGTCAGCGCGTCGGGCAGCAAGGATGGTGCGCCGACGGTGTTCTGAATGGTGTCCAGCAGCGTCAGGCCGGTGAAGACGCGGATGGTCAGCGTCTGTTCCTGCGGGGTCAGCAGTGACCAGCTTTGGATGTCGTTCGACAGCGGCACCTTTTCCGGCAGCCAGAAATTGGCGGTCAGGCGGTTCCAGATCTCAAGATCCTTGTCGTCCTGAAGGCGGTTCCAGTTGATCGCGGTGGGGACAGCGCGGGCTTTGGCGATATCTTTCATGGCAGTCCTCACAGCGTGCAGGAAACGCAGCCCTGAACTTCGGTCCCTTCAAGGGCGTTCTGGCGCAGGCGGATGTAATAGATGGTCTTGATGCCCTTCTTCCAGGCGTAGATCTGGGCGCGGTTGATGTCGCGCGTGGTGGCATCAGCGGGGAAGAACAGGGTCAGCGACAGGCCCTGATCGACATGCTGGGTCGCGGCGGCATAGGTGTCGATGATCGCCTCGGGGCCGATCTCGTAGGCGTCGCGGTAATATTCCAGATTGTCGTTGGTCATGTAGGGCGCGGGGTAATAGACGCGGCCGATCTTGCCTTCCTTGCGGACCTCGATCTTCGCCGTGATCGGGTGGATCGAGGAGGTGGCATAGTTGATGTAGCTGATCGAACCGGTCGGCGGCACCGCCTGCAGGTTGCGGTTATACAGGCCATCCGCGATCACCGCGTCGCGCAGCGCGGTCCAGTCCTCGCGCGTGGGAACGGCAATGCCGGCGGTTTCGAACAGTTCGGCCACGCGCTCGGTCTCCGGCAGCCAGTCGCGGGTGACATATTTCTCGAAGAAGGAGCCGTCGGCATATTGCGATTCCGCGAAACCGGCAAAACTGCGGCCGCGCTCGCGCGCCAGTGCATTCGATTCCTTCAGCGCGTGATACAGCACCGAGGCGAAATATATATTCGTGAAATCGATGCCTTCGGGCGATCCGTAATGGATGCGCTCGCGCGCCAGATAGCCATGCAGGTTCATCTGGCCGAGGCCGATGGCATGGCTTTCGTCATTGCCCTTGCGGATCGACGGCACGCTGTCGATCGCCGACATTTCCGATACCGCGTTCAGCGCCCGGATCGCGGTGCCGACGGTGCCGGCCAGATCGCCGCCATCCATGGTTTTCGCGATGTTCAGCGAACCGAGGTTGCAGGAAATGTCGGTGCCCATTTCGGCATAGGACAGATCCTCGTTGAACTCGGACGCGCTGTTGACCTGCAGGATCTCGCTGCACAGGTTCGACATGGCGATGCGCCCCGCGATCGGGTTCGCGCGGTTCACCGTGTCCTCGAACATGATGTAGGGATAGCCGGATTCGAACTGGATTTCGGCGATGGTCTGGAAGAAGGCCCGCGCGTTGATCTTCTTTTTGCGGATCTTCGGATTGTCGACCATCTCGTGATATTTCTCGGTCACCGAAATGTCCGAGAAGGGCACGCCGTAAACCTTCTGCACGTCATGGGGCGAGAACAGATACATATCCTCGTTCTTCTTCGCCAGTTCGAAGGTGATATCTGGGATGACGACGCCCAGCGACAGGGTCTTGATGCGGATCTTCTCGTCGGCGTTCTCGCGCTTGGTGTCGAGGAAGCGCAGGATGTCGGGGTGATGCGCGTTCAGATAGACCGCGCCCGCGCCCTGCCGCGCGCCCAGCTGGTTGGCATAGCTGAAGCTGTCCTCCAGCAGTTTCATCACCGGGATCACGCCCGAGGACTGGTTGGCGATGCCTTTGATCGGCGCGCCATGTTCGCGGATATTGGTCAGCATCAGCGCAACGCCGCCGCCGCGCTTGGACAGCTGCAGGGCCGAGTTGATGCTGCGCCCGATCGATTCCATGTTGTCTTCGATGCGCAGCAGGAAGCAGGACACGAATTCGCCGCGCGCCTGCTTGCCGCAGTTCAGGAAGGTGGGGGTGGCGGGCTGGAAGCGGCCGTCGATGATGTCGTTCATCAGCCGCAGCGCCAATGCCTCGTCGCCGCGCGCCAGCGTCAGGGCGACCATGACCACGCGGTCCTCATAGCGTTCCAGGAAGCGCTGACCGTCCCAGGTCTTCAGCGTGTAGGAGGTATAGTATTTGAACGCCCCCAGGAAAGTCGGGAAGCGGAATTTCTTGGCGAAGGCCTCGTCCCAGATCCTGCGCTGGAAGTTCTTCGAATACTGGTCCAGCACAGCCGGATCGTAATAGCCTTCGTCCACCAGATAGCCCAGCTTCTCGTCAAGGCTGTGGAAGAAGACCGTGTTCTGGTTCACATGCTGCAGGAAATACTGCCGCGCCGCCTTCCGATCCGCGTCGAACTGAATCTGACCCGCATCGTCATACAGGTTCAGCATTGCGTTCAGCGCGTGATAATCCCCCGTCTCTGGCGCGGGACGGTTCAGGCGGTCATCAAGCATGTCTCTCTCCAGAAGCGGGTAAGCCCGTCATGGATGCGGGCGATGTCGGTTTCGGTGCCGGCCAGTTCGAATCGGCACAGCAGGGGCACCCCGCATTTGCGGGAAATCACGTCGCCTGACGAGGCGAAAAACGGGCCAAAGTTGCGATTCCCGCTGGAAATGACGCCGCGAATCAGGGCGCGCCGGGCGGGGTCGTTCAGAAACTGGATAACCTGCTTCGGCACGGCCCCACGGCCTTCGCCATCCGCATAGGTCGGGCAGATCAGCACATAGGGCTGATCGGGCAGGGGCATCGGGTCATCGGCGTCGATCGGGATGCGCAGCGCGTCCAGCCCCAGCCGGGCAACGAATTTCGCCGTATTGCCCGAGCGGGAGGAGAAATAGACGAGCTGCGCCATGTCGGAATGCCAATGTGCGATGCCGGGCAGGGATCAGGACAGGGTGCCGATCAGGTCCGGGCGGAAGCCCGACCAATGCGCATCGCCGGCGATGACGACCGGTGCCTGCCGGTAGCCGAGGCCCGAGACATGGGCATAGGCATCTTCGTCCTGGGTCAGGTCGACGACGTTGAATTCGATGCCGCGCGCCTGCAGGGCGCGGGTGGTCGCGGTGCACTGCACGCAGGCCGGCTTGCTGTAAACGGTGATGCTCATCTTGTCCCTCATGTCTGATTCGCGGAGGACAGAAAGCGACCGTTCGGAAAAGCCATGCCCTTCCGATTGGTATGCCCGGGGTCCCTGCCGCAGGTTTGTCTGTCGCTTTGGCGCCTGATTTTCGCGGGATGTGTGACGGTGCTTGCCTGCCCCGTTTCTGTCCCGCGCCGGGATGATTCCCAGCTTGCCGCAGCCCGTCCATATTGTGGCGAGGTCACGGTTCTGTCAACTAGATATGGTGTGTTTCTGGGCGATTTCGCACAAGCCTTGGGATTGCTGGACGATTGCTGCCGCCAGCTTATCCGGCGATGAAAATCTTCCCATTTTGTTCCCGCAGCGGCACCGAATCCAGCCCGCAGGAGGCCGGCCCGGCGCAGACCTCGCCCGTCACGGTGTCGAACTGGGCCTGATGCGAGGAACAGATCAGCCGCGCCCCATCGGCCGACAGGATGCGGTCGCCGTGATAGTCGAGCGGCAGATATCGATGCGGGCACAGATTCACGAAGCCACGCAGGCCGTGCGCGTCGCGAATCACCAGCAGCGGAAAACCGTCGATGTCGAAGGCGCGGACGCCCTCGACCTGATCGGCGGTGCAGATGACCGTGCCCGGCGCGGGCGCGGTCGACAGGTCCTCCCAGCTCATTCGGCGTGCAGCACGCCGCGACGCAGCTGGTCTTCCTCGATCGATTCGAACAGGGCGCGGAAATTGCCCTCGCCGAAGCCGTCATCGCCCTTGCGCTGGATGAACTCGAAGAAGATCGGTCCAATCACGGTTTTCGAGAAGATCTGCAGCAAAATCCGGGTCACGCCGCCATCGACCACGCCCTCGCCGTCGATCAGGATGCCGTGTTTCTTCATCAGCTCCAGCGGTTCCTCATGGCCCGCGACGCGCTTTTTCGACATTTCGTAATAGACGGCGGGCGGGCCGGGCATGAATTCCAGCCCTTTCGCCGCGATGGCGTCGGTCGCTTTGTAGATATCCTCGGTCGCGACGGCGATGTGCTGGATGCCCTCGCCCTTGTATTCGCGCAGATATTCCTCGATCTGGCTGTGCTCGTCGGCGGATTCGTTGATCGGGATGCGGATCTTGCCGTCGGGCGAGGTCAGCGCGCGCGAAAACAGCCCGGTCTGTTTGCCCTTGATGTCGAAATAGCGGATCTCGCGGAAATTGAAGGTATCGTGGTAGAATTTGTACCAGGTATCCATGTTCCCGCGGATGACGTTATGCGTCAGGTGGTCGATATAGTAAAAGCCGACGCCCTCGGGGCGCGGGTCGGTCTCGGCCAGCCAGTCATAGCTGTCGGACCAGGCGCTGCCGGTATCGTCATACTTGTCGATGAAATACAGCAGGCTGCCGCCGATCCCGTAAACCGCCGGGAAATCCAGCACCTTGCCGGGGCCGGTATATTCCTCGGCCCCCAACTCGACCGCGCGTTTCAGCGCGTGCTGCGCGTCGACCACGCGCCAGCCCATGGCGGGGGCGCAGGGGCCGTGATCCTTGATGAACTGGCTGGCATGACTGTCCGGTTCGGCGTTCAACACATAGTTGATGCCGCCCTGACGATAGAGGGTGACGTTCCGGGTCTTGTGCTTGGCGACGGGGACGAAGCCCATCTTGCGGAACAGCGCGTCCAGCTCCTCGGGGTTGGGGTGGGCGAATTCGACGAACTCAAAGCCGTCGGTGCCGGCGGGGTTGGCGGCGCTGATTTCTGCCTTGGGGGCATTATGCGGGAAAGGGCCCATGATATCCTCCTCTTCGGTTGGCGACATTATGACGCGGGGCTCGCACAAGAGGTTTGCATTCGCGCCGCGAATACGCAGAATGATGCATCGTTCATGTATTATTGGAAAGAAAATGATTGATTCCACGCATAATGGCTTTGATCGTGCGATTCTTTCTGCATTGCAGCGCGACGGGGCGCTGACCAATGCCCAGCTGTCCGAGATCGTGAATCTCTCGCCTTCACAATGTTCGCGCCGGCGGGCAGCGCTGGAAAGGGCAGGGGTGATCCGGGGCTATGCGGCGCGGTTGGACGGCCGGGCGCTGGGTTTCGGGATTCGCGCTTTTGCACGGGTGAACCTGCGCAGCCATGGCGCGGCCAGTGACAAGGATTTCGCCAGTTTCATCGCCGCCCAGCCCGAGGTGCGCGCTGCCCATTCCGTCTCGGGCGACGCGGATTACGTGCTGGAACTGCATGTGCGCGATCTGGACGCGCTGGCGGATTTCATCCATGACCGGCTGCTGCCGCATCCGCAGGTGATCCAGGTCCGATCCGAGATCGTGCTGAAATCCGCCAAGGAGGACGGTGGCCTGCCGCTTTAGGCCGCCCGCGCCAGTTCCGGCAGCGGCGCGTCGTCCGGCGTGCGGTTGTGGTGGCGCCACTGGCCCGGTTTCAGCCCGTATTCGGGCAGGAACGCGCACAGCTTGCGGGGGCTGTCGCGCTCGATATCGAAGATCAGCAACTGGTCGCTGCGGGCGGCGAAATGGACCTGAACCGCGGCGTGATGGGCGTGCCAGTCGCGCAGCCACATCTCGCGCATGGTCTGGATGTTGCGGATGCCGGCCTGCGCCATGGCGCGGCGCAGATAGCCGCCGTTGAAATGCCGACAGCGCGAGTCGAGCCAGTTGGCTGGATCACGGGTGTTCAGGATGAAGCGGCTGCCCGGATATTGCCGGTCCAGCAGCCGGAACTGGCCGATTCCGGACAGGTAGCTGCGCCTGTCGCACATATCCATATCGGAATATGCCTGGGCATCGTCGATCCCGTCCAGCAGCGGGCGACCGGCCGTCGCATTCCGGTCGATCCGGGCGCCGATGATGACGCCCAGACCGCCTGTCCCATGATGACGGTAATGGGACGAGATCAGCCCGGCGCGCCGAAACATCTTGTGCAGGCTGGTGGTGCCGCATTTGTTGAAGCCGATGACGAAGATTTTCGGAAGCATACGCACCTCAGGTCAACTGTGGGTTGAGCTTGTGCGCTGCGCGGTTAAATTTCGGTTAACGGGTGCCGGAAAGGATCACAGCAGGTCATAGATCAGCTTCAGCGCCAGCGAGGTGGAGGTGACGACCAGCAGCGGCTTGATCAGCCGGGCGCCGATGCGCATGGCCAGCCGGGACCCGACCCAGGCCCCGGCGATCTGCGCGGCCCCCATCGCCAGCCCGGTGATCCACAGCGGCTTGCCCACCAGCGCAAAGGCCACCAGGCCGCCCAGGTTCGAGGCGAAGTTCAGCAGTTTCGTATGTGCCGTGGCCCGGAGGATGCCGTATCCTGCCAGCATCACGAAGCCCAGCATGAAGAAGGCGCCTGTGCCGGGGCCGAGCAATCCGTCATAGAAGGCGATGAACGGCACCACGAACAGCGTAAAGGCGGCGGGGGTGAGCCGCGCCGTGCGGTCGGCGTCCGACAGGCCCGGCTTCAGCGCGAAGAAAGCGGCGATACCGATCAGGACGATCGGCAGCACATAGCGCAGCGCCTGCGTGGGCACCAGCGTGACACAGAAGGCCCCGGCCAGCCCGGCCAGAAAGGCGATGGCCGCCGCGCCTTTCTGCCGGCGCAGGTCGACCAGACCCGAGGACGCATAGCTCAGCGCCGCCGTCGCCGCGCCGAAGACACCCTGCACCTTGTTGGTCGCCAGCGCCTGCGCGGGCGGCAGCCCCGCCAGCATCAGCACCGGCACGGTGATCAGGCCGCCGCCGCCGGCAATGGAATCGACAAATCCCGCAGCAAAGGCAGCGGCGATCAGCAGCAGAGTGACATCAAGGGCAAGCTCGAACATGCCCGCTTGATCCAGCGCGCCGAGGCGATTGTAAATGGCAGAAAATGGAGGATGCGATGCTGCTGGATCGGATCGGGATGCGGGTGCCGGTGGTGCAGGCGCCGATGGCGGGGGTGACGACGCCCAGGCTGGCTGCGGCGGTGGCGAATGCGGGCGGTCTCGGCTCGCTGGGGGTGGCGGCGCTGGATGCCGCAAAGGCGGGCGAGGAGGTGCGCCAGACCCGTGCGCTGACCGCCGCGCGTTTCAACGTCAATGTCTTCTGCCATCGGCCGCCCAGGCGTGATGCCGCGAAAGAGGCCGCCTGGCTGGCGGCGCTCGCCCCCGATTTCGCACGGTTCGGCGGGGCTGCGCCCGAAGGGTTGGAGGACGGCTATCGCCCCTTTGCGCTGGATCCTGAAATGCTGGCGATGCTGCTGGCCGAACGGCCCGGCGTCGTCAGCTTTCATTTCGGCCTTCCGCCCGCCGATCAGATCGCGGCGCTGCGTGAAAGCGGGGCGGTGCTGCTGGGATCGGCGACCTGTCGGCAGGATGCCGAAAGGATCGTGGCGGCGGGCTTGGACGGCATCGTCGCGCAGGGTTGGCAGGCGGGCGGCCATCGCGGGCTGTTCGACGAAAACGGCCCTGACGAGCGGCTGCAGACGCTGGATCTGCTGAGGGCGCTGAAAGGCGTCGGGCTGCCGCTGATCGCGGCGGGGGCGATCATGTCGCGCGGCGATGTGCAGGCGGTGCTGGCGGCCGGGGCGGTGGCTGCGCAATGCGGAACCGCCTTTCTGATGGCGGAGGAGGCGGGGACCTCGCCCGCGCATCGCGCAGCACTGGCGCCGGGCGCCACGCGGATGACGCGCGCGATCTCGGGCCGGCCGGCCCGAGGGGTGGATAATATCATCAGCCGCCGCGACGACCGCGCCGCGCCGGACTATCCGCTGCCCTATTCGGCGCTGAAGGCGCTGCATGCGCTGGCGTCAAAGGCGGGAGAGGACGGCTATGGCCCATTCTGGGCCGGTACCGGCTGCGCCGAAGCGCGGCCCGGCACTGCGGCAGAGATTCTGCGGCGTCTGGCACCCTGAAGCGCCCGGGCAACTTCCCGCCTCAGGGAAGGCGAACGGGCCGGTCCGGCATCGGTCGGGCGGCGATGGCTGTCGTAACAGCCTTGTAACACCGGGTGGTGCGAACCCCGGCTCAGGCCGGATCGGGCACCGGCGTCCACATCACCGCCTCGATCGACGGCGCGGCGGTGGCCAGCATCACCAGCCGGTCAAACCCCAGCGCGATGCCGGAGGCCGCGGGCATGCGCGCCAGCGCCGCCAGCAGATCCTCGTCCAGCGGATAGGTCTCGCCATAGATACGGGCCTTTTCGGCCATGTCGGCCTGAAAACGGGCGCGCTGTTCGACCGGGTCGGTCAGCTCGCCAAAGCCGTTGGCCAGCTCGACCCCGCAGGCGTACAGCTCGAACCGTTCGGAGAGGCGGGGGTCGTCGGGGCACCGCCGCGCCAGCGCGGCTTCCGGCGTGGGGTAGCGGTCGAGAATGGTCGCCACGCCATGGCCCAGATGCGGCTCCACCCGTTCGGCCAGCACGCGCGAGAAGATGTCGGACCAGGTGTCGTCTTCGGCCACGCGGATACCGGCGGTCGTGGCCATGGCGGCCAGCCCCGCGCGGTCGGTGCTGCCGTCCGCGGCGATGGTCGCCAGCAGATCGATCCCGGCATGGGCGGCGAAGGCCTCGGCCACGCCGAGGCGTTCGGGGCTGGCATAGGGGTCGCAAACGATGTCGCGGAAGCGGAATTCGGATGTCCCCGCCGCTTCGGCGGCGAGCATCAGGAAGTCGGCACAGTCATCCATCAGCACCGTATAGGCTTCGCCCACGCGATACCATTCCAGCATGGTGAATTCGGGGTGGTGCAGCGGTCCGCGCTCGCGATTGCGCCAGACATGGGCGAAGGCGGCGATGCGCCGCTCGCCCGCCGCCAGCAGCTTCTTCATCGCGAATTCGGGCGAGGTATGCAGATACATCTGCCGCGGCTGTCCGTCATTGCCGATCATCGCGGTGGCGAATCCGTGCAGATGGGTCTCGTTTCCGGGGCTGATCGCCAGCGCCGCCGGATCGACCTCCAGAAAGTCATTGGCATCCAGCCACCCGCGAATGGCGCGCTGGATGCGGTTCCGGGCCAGCAGGGCGGGGCGGCGGTCAAGATGGCGGTGGGGCTGCCACCATTGGGGATTGCTCATGGTTTCTCTGGCAATACGGCAAATCATGGGGTAGGGACGCGCACAATGCGCTTACGCGCCCCCCGACAAGTTCGCAAGGAATCCGCAGATGAAAGTCATCGCCTCCAGCCTTCGCAAGGGCAATGTGGTCGAGATCGATGAACGCCTTTATGTCGTTCTGAAGGCCGAAAACTTCCACCCCGGCAAGGGCACGCCCACCACCAGCGTCGACATGCGCCGCATCGCCGATGGCGTGAAGGTGACGGAACGCTGGAAGACCACCGACCAGGTCGAAAAGGCCCATGTCGACGAACGCGCCTATGATTACCTGTATGAAGACGGCGAAGGCTATCACTTCATGGAGCCCGAGACCTATGAGCAGGTCGTGGGCCCGGCGGACGTGATCGGCGACCAGTCGGTCTATCTGCAGGAAGGCATGCGGGTGTTCCTGCAAGTCTTCAACGGCGTGCCGATCGCGATGGAACTGCCGCAGCGCATCACCGTCGAAGTGACCGAGACCGAGCCGGTGGTGAAGGGTCAGACGGCCTCGTCGTCGTATAAACCCGCGCAGACTGACAGCGGGTTGCGGGTGATGGTGCCCCCCCATATCGGCGTGGGCACCCGGATCGTGATCAACACCGCCGACAACACCTATGTGGAACGCGCCAAGGACTAAGGCACTAGTCCCCGAAGACGGTCAGGGGCGCCCATCGGGGCGCCCCTTTTTGATAGAGTTTATGGCTGCAACAGGTCGTAATCAGACGTCCTGTTTGAACTTGGCCTTGAACGCATCCCAGCGTTTTTCCAGATCGGCCTTGCGGTCGGCCTTCTTCTGTTCGCGCAGGACGCGGTTGGCTTCTTTCTGGGCGGCCTTGGCGGCTTCTTCGGAATCGATGATCTCGCCCAGAAGCTCGTCATAGTTATAGCGCAGCAAAAGCCCGCCGCTGGCGGCGGCCAGATCGTCGACGGTCTGGGTGCTGGATTCGTTCAGGTCCACGATCAACGAGGTGGTGCCGGGCAGCAGCTGCTTGCTGATCGCGCCCATCACATCGTCATCGTCCACTTCGTCGCCCAGATCGACCAGCGATCCCAAGAGCGCACCGGTGGAAAAGCCCAGCAGCACCCCAAGCGGCCCGCCCAGAATCCCGATGAGGCTGCCAATCGCGCTGCCGCCGAGGGTATTCAGCCCGTCGGTATTGCTGCCGCCGTCCTGCAGCACGACGCGCCCGTCTTCGGTGCGTTCGACCACAGCGGCCTGATAGATGTCGTCAGCGGCATAGGAATTGCGCAGCTTGGTCAGCGCCTCATAGGCTTTGCTGCTATCCGGCCAGGTAATTACGATTACGTCACGTGGCATTACAAATCTCCTCATTAGAACATACGACTTCACCAAATCCCGGCGGGGCCGTCGTTGCCGTCGCCGGGGTCGCCAACAGCCGGGCTGCCCCGGTTGTATTCCTGTTCGGGGCCGTCAAATGCGCCGCCCCAGCTTGGCGCAGGACATGCGACCACGACCGAAGCGCATCACAATTGACGCACCCCGAGGAGGCATTCCTGACCGATTCGATTAGCTCACAAAGGCAACGTTAATAATTGGATAACGTAAGGGCAAGGGGATTCCACGGGCACCCGCAAGGATAGGAAAGGTCCCGCCGATCCGCTTGAAGCGGCCCCGGAATCCTGCCTAGTCGATGACGAATTCGTCGCGCCCATAGCCCTGAAGATACAGCAGCGCCGTCAGGTCGCCGTGGTCGATGCGCACGCCCGCCTGCGCGGCCACCACGGGTTTCGCGTGCAGCGCCACGCCCGTTCCCGCCAGCCGGATCATGCCCAGGTCATTCGCCCCGTCGCCGACCACGATGGCATCGGCGGGGGTCAGGCCGTGCTGGGCGGTGATGTCGTTCAGCGCCTCGATCTTGGCCTCAAAGCCAAGGATCGGCAGGCCGACATGGCCGGTCAGCACGCCATCATCGGCCAGCAGCGTATTGGCGCGGTGCTCGTTAAAGCCCAGCTCGGCCGCGATGGGGGCGGTGAAGGCGGTGAAGCCGCCGGAAACCAGCGCGCAATAGGCGCCCTGCGCCCGCATGGTGGCGATCAGCACCCGGCCGCCCGGTGCGATGGTGATGCGTTCGTCCAGCACCTGCTGGATCACCAGCTCGTTCAGGCCGGCCAGCAGGGCCACGCGTTCGATCAGGGCCTCGTGGAAGTTCAGCTCGCCATTCATGGCGCGGGCGGTGATGTCGGCCACGCGGGGGCCGACGCCTGCCATATCGGCCAGCTCATCGATGCATTCCTGTTCGATCATGGTGGAATCCATGTCGGCCAGCAGCACCGCCTTGCGCCGTCCCTCGGTCGGCTGGATCACCAGATCGAAACCGGCCAGCCGGGTGTCTTCGGCGATGGCGGCGGCATCGGCGGGCAGGGTCTCGGCCGGGAATTCGGCGGCGATGCTGTCGTCCAGCCAGATGATATGGCCGCCCGCGAACAGGTCGCGCAGGGCCTCGACGCGATCCTCGGTCAGGTCGGCGCGGGCAGGGGGGGCAAGGACGGTGACGGTATACATGGCGTTTCCCCGGATCGTGGTCGCGCCAGCGGTAGCGTAAATGCCCCTGCTGCGCCAGCGCCGGGAACCGCGCGGCACATAACGCGTTGATGACGCGAAACATCATGGAAGGAAAAGCCGATGGCTTTCTGGGATTTCGTCAAGGATGCAGGCAAGTCGGTCTTCGGTTCCGCCGAAGCGGCCGAGGCCAAGACGCCCGAACAGGCTGACACCGAACGCAAGGTCAAGGCGCTGGAAGCCGAGGTCAAGGCGCTGGGGCTGGATTCGGGCGATGTGCACCTGACCCTGCGCGGCGACACGGTGAAGGTCGAATCCAAGGGCGCCGACCGGGAGACCATGGAAAAGCTGATCCTGGCAGTGGGCAACATCAAGGGCATTGCCAAGGTTGAGGCCGATCTGCCACCCCGCCCGGTGCCCGCCGGCGCTGCCGCCGCGGCCGAGCCGAGCGTGCCGCCGAAACCCGGTGCTGGCGCCCCAGCCGCCCCGGCTGCGACGACGCCGGCCGCTGCCCCGAAGGCTGCGGCAGCTGCCGACGCCCCGGTCTTCCATACCGTCAAGAAGGGCGAGACCCTGTCGGCCATCGCCCAGCAATATCTGGGCAAGGCCAGCCGCTATCCCGAGATCTTCGAGGCCAACCGCCCCATGCTGTCGGACCCCGACAAAATCTATCCGGGCCAGACTCTGCGCATCCCGACCTGAGATGAACGCCGGCTGACGCAGCGTCACTGACGCTGCGTCCCAAAGCCACGGTGGCGCCATCAGGCTTGCCCCGTGGCTTTGTTTTGCCCATGATTCCCGGCAAATCTGCGGCCGTCACACGGCCGGCAAGGGGGGAATATGGCCAAGAACATTCGTTTCGGCGGGATCGCTGATCGTGATGCCGTTGAAAACGCAATGCCCTACGAGGCGCGTGGAAACGCCAGGACGATCTATGAATTCCTGTCGCAAACGGCAGAGCGCTTTCCCGACCGTCCGGCGGTCTCGTTCCAGCTTCTGTCAGGTCCGCGCGACCATGCCACCACGCTCAGCTGGCGCGATCTGCGCGAACGGGTGACCGAAACCGCCAACCTGCTGCGCAAGCTGGGCATCGGGCCGAACGATACCGTGGCCTATCTGCTGCCCAATTCGATCGAGACGCCGGTGGTGCTGCTGGCCGGCATGACCGCCGGGATCGTCAACCCCATCAACCCCCTGCTGGAGGCCGAGCATATCGCCGGCATCCTGCGCGCCACAAATGCCAAGGTGCTGGTGACGCTGAAGGCCTTTCCCAAGACCGACGTGGCCCAGAAGGCGGCGCAGGCCGTCGCCATGGCTCCGAATGTTCAGCATGTGCTGGAAGTCGACCTGAACCGCCATCTGACCGGGCTGAAGAAATTCATCGTCCCGCTGATCCGTCCGAAGGTGACGGCGCAGCATCAGGCCAAGGTTCAGGATTTCGAGGCCGCGGTCTCGGCCCAGAACCATAACCGGCTGGATTTCGACGATCCCAAGCAGGACCGCATCGCCGCCTATTTCCACACCGGGGGCACCACCGGCCTGCCCAAGGTGGCGCAGCATAAATATTCCGGCATGATCTATAACGGTTTCCTCGGCGGCACGTTGCTGTTCGATGAAACCGATGTGCTGATCTGCCCGCTGCCGCTGTTCCACGTTTTCGCCGCCTATCCGATCCTGATGAGCTGCATCGCCTCGGGCGCGCATATGGTCATGCCGACCCCCGCCGGTTACCGGGGCGAGGGCGTTTTCGACAATTTCTGGAAGCTGATCGAGCGTTGGCAGGTCAGCTTCCTGATTACCGTGCCCACCGCCGTCTCGGCGCTGGTGCAGCGGCCGGTGGATGCGGATGTGTCCTCGCTGCGGACGGCGATCTCGGGCTCGGCGCCCCTGCCGGTGGAGCTGTATAACCGCTTCAAGGCGGCAACCGGCGTCGAGATCGCCGAGGGCTACGGCCTGACCGAGGCGACCTGTCTGGTCAGCTGCAACCCGGTCGACGGGTTGAAGAAGGTCGGCTCGGTCGGGATTCCGCTGCCCTATACCCATGTCCGCATCCTGCGCCCCGATGGCATCGGCAGCTTTGTCGAATGCGCGACGGATGAGGTGGGCGAGATCTGCGTCGCCAATCCCGGCGTCTTCGAAGGCTCGACCTATACCGAGGCCGACAAGAACCGCGACCTGTTCGCCGAGGGCCGCTTCCTGCGCACCGGCGATCTGGGCCGTATCGACGCCGACGGCTATCTGTGGATCACCGGCCGGGCCAAGGATCTGATCATCCGAGGCGGTCACAATATCGATCCGGCGGAAATCGAGGATGCGCTGCTGTCCCATCCCGCCGTGGCCTTTGTCGGCGCCATCGGCCAGCCCGACGCCCGCGCGGGCGAGCTGCCCTCGGCCTATGTCGAACTCGTGGCTGGCGCCACCGTGACCGAGGCCGAGTTGATGGAGCATGCCCGCAGCCATATCAGCGAACGCGCGGCGGTGCCGAAATACCTGGAAATCCTGCCCGAACTGCCGAAAACCGCCGTCGGCAAGATCTTCAAGCCCGACCTGCGCAAGCTGGCGATCCGCCGCGTTTACGATGAGACGCTGGAAGGCAGCGGCGCCAGCGTGGCAGAGGTGGTCGAGGACAAGAAGCGCGGCCTTGTCGCCAAGATCGCCCGCACCGAAGGCACCGACGAAGCCGCTGTCGCTGCGCGACTGGGCGAGTTCACGCGGCCCTGGGACTGGGCGTAAGCGCCTGCCTGCCCGCCGATCAAAGCGCGCTTCCGATCTTTGCGGGCGCGCGGCCATTTCACCCGTCGCGGTGGGCGGAGGATGCGCCGCCTGCGGCGGTCACCGGCGCGGGGGACATTCTGTGCCCGGAAAACGATCCGCGTGGCGCCGCGATGCCATGTAAGACAGGGCGCTTCGCCGCCGGTGGCGGGTCGCGAACCGCCAGCCCGGGTGATCCTCAACGGGGCTTACCGGCGACCCGGAAAATACCGTGATCGCCACCGCCGCGTTGCGCAAAGGCGG
Organism: Paracoccus sp. S1E-3; assembly: GCF_013868135.1. Lineage (GTDB taxonomy): Bacteria > Pseudomonadota > Alphaproteobacteria > Rhodobacterales > Rhodobacteraceae > Paracoccus. The sequence continues at coordinate 1,832,065 of NZ_JACEMU010000004.1, read as the reverse complement.
TCCATCGACCAGCCGGCGCGAAACTCCCCATGCTCGGCACATGGCGCTTTGGCGGAGTCGGGCCAGGGCGCGGTGCTTTGGTCGATCATCAATCGGGTGTCCCGCGTCCCGCTCGGTCTGCCGAAGTCGCGTTTGTGAAGTTCTGACACCGCGCGAATTTGCGCCTTGACCCGACGATTCAGGCCGTCGCCGGGGACGCGTTTCGGCGGTCCGTCGCCTCTGCGAAGGCGGCTCCGGTCTGCTGGGCAGGGGCGGCACGCCATCAGCCGTCCCTTCGCCTGTCAGTCGCGAGCGCCCGGCAGGACACATTGGGCCAGCGGATCGACGCCTTCGGGCAGGTCGGGCAGGATCAGGCAGGAATTCCCCGCATGGATCATAAGGCCGCCGCCGGGCGCGGGCGCGACCTGCGGGGGCAGGGGCCACGCCGCCAGTTCATAGCGTTGCGCCGCGTCCCAGCCGGTCAGTTCGACCGTGGCGCCGGCCGCAAGCACGAAGGTCTTGGCGCCCGGCCCAGCCTCGATGACGTTGGGGCCCGGGCCGATGCTGACGTGGTGGTCCCCCTCGGCGAGGGTCAGGTGGTTGCGGCCCGGTCCTGTCTCGATGCGGGAATTGCCGGGACCGTCCTCGATCCGGTCATTGCCCGGCCCGGCGATGATGGTGTTGCGCCCCGGTCCGCCGATGATGTGGTCATCGCCCGAACCGCCATCCAGCGTATCCGGCCCCGCGCCGCCGATCAGCGTGTCATTTCCCGATCCGCCGTAAAAGCTGTTGCCGTCGCGCCCGCGCCGGGTCTTTGCCCGCAGCAGATCGTCGCCCGCGCCGCCATAGAACACCGCGCCGCCATAGCTGGGTCCGATCATCACATCGTCCCCGCGCGAGCCGATCACGTTGACCGACACCCGTTCCGAGCTTTCGAAGCGGAAGGGGCTTTCGGGGTGACCGACGACATGGATCGCCTTGCCGACGCGTTCGGGGCCGCTGTCCTCGCGCCGGGCGACGACGGTGGCGATGCGGATATCCTCGACATGCGGGGGCAGCTTGACGACGTAATCGTCAGGGCCGCCCAGATACCACAGTCGGTCGTGGCCGCCATCGGCCTCCTCGCGGATACGCTCGACCGCGTCGCCATAGGCCCAGTAATCATTGTCCCGCGCCCCGCCCGCCAGAATGACCGAGCCGTCCACCGCCATCATCGCGTTGATGCCGTCGGCGGGGTTTTCGGCCCCGCTGAGGTCGAGACCCAGATCCAGCGCGCCGCGCACCAGTTCTTCGCGCAGCGCGGCCATCGGCGCGCGGTCGGGGGCGAGGTTGTCGGTCTCGCCCGGATCGGCGACGAGGTCATAGACATGCTCCTCGCCATTGGGATAGCGGAAATAGCGCAGGTGCTGCAGCCCCGCGGTCGAGGGGCGCACCGACAGCGTCCCGAAGACCGAGGTGACGGGCGATTTCGTCTGGTCGAAGCTGCCGAAGCTGGGATCGATCAGCGGCAGCAGGCTTTGGCCCGACACCCAATCGGCCCGGCGCGGCAGCCCGGCCAGGTCCATGATCGTCGAGGGCAGGTTGTGCAGCGACACCGGCATCTCGATCACCCGGCCTTCGGTCATGCGCGGCGACCAGAGGCCAAGGGGGACATGGGCGGCGCTGTCCCACTGGCTCATCTTGTGGAAACTGTCGTGATTGCCGAGGTTGAAGCCGTTGTCGGACAGGAAAATCACGGTGGTATTCTGGCCCAACGGGCTGTCCGCCAGCGCGTCGAGGAAGCGGCCGATTTCATGGTCGACATGGCTGATGGCGGCGAAATAAGCGCGCACGACCTGCCGCCAGCCCTCGTCCCCGGCCTTTTCGGGGGTCCAGTTGCCATTGGCGATATAGGCGGCCTCATAGACCGCGAAACCCGGTTGAGGGCCGAAGAAATCCTCGGGCGCGGCGATGGAAGGCCAGCGGATCGCGGCGGGGTCGTAGGTCTGATAGAAGCGGTCCGGGCATTCCAGATTGAAATGCGGATGCTTGAAGCCAAGCTGGATCAGATGCCGGCGCGCGGGATCGGCGCGGCGCACATGGTCGATGGCGTTCTGCGCCACCCAGTAATCATAGAAGCGGTCGTCCTGGCTGCCATCGTCGTCAGGATGGTTCACCCCCGCGATCCCCGGCCCGCGCCCGCCCAGATATTCGTGCACCCCCTTGCGGCCACCCCGGTCGGTGCATTCCGGTTCCTCGTGGAACAGGACGCGGCGATAGGCTTCAGGCATGGGTTTGTAATTGCTGTCCACCTTGCCGGTGGTGAAGTTATAGAAACCGGCCCGGCGCAGATCGAAGGCCCAGGCGCGCTCCGGCGGCAGCTCGTCCCGCCAGAAGCGGTTCAGATCCACCAGACCGGTGCGGTAGGGTGACAGGCCGGTGGCGATTTCGGCCCGGCAGGGCGCGCAGAGCGGCACCGTCGCATAGCTGTTGGCAAAGCGGACGCCGCGCGCCATCAACCGGTCGAGGTTGGGCGTCTGGATGGTGATCCCGAAGGTGTCGCGCCAGGTGAAGATGTCGATCATGTCATCCACCCAGATCAGGCAGATGTTGTCGTCACGGATGGAATCGCGGTCGAAGGGCATCACAGGTCCCACAGGCAGTAATTTTCGAAGGCGTCGCGCAGCGCGCGGGCGGCTGAGTCGCGCGCGTTGGCCAGAAGGTCGTGGCCGGGCCAGGCCAGCACACCGCCGATGGCGCCTGCACCCAGCGTCTTGGCCATGCCGGCGCGATGGCTGCGCGCGCCGATCAGCAGGTCGCTCATGGCAGGAAGATCGGCCGCGACGCTGGCTTCGGCGCGGGCATCGTCGGCGGGGCGCCACAGGCGCAGTTTCCTGGCCGCCCGCGCGATCACCACCGCCTGCCAGCCCGTCGTCGCGGCGGGCAGGCGCAGGCTGGCGGTGCCGTCATTGTCGCGCAATTCGATGCCCAGATCAGCGTCCTGATGCAGATACAGGTAATTCGCCTTGCGCTCGCCGCGCGCGGCCAGAAGGCTGCGGGTTTCTTCGGGCGCGGGGGCCGGATGCCAGATCAGCGCCACCGACCAGACATCGCCGTCCAGCAGGTTTCGGACCCGGAAGCCGCCATTCTGCCCGCTGTTGAGGATCAGCGCCGCGCGGCCCTCGACCTCGTCGAACAGCGCCGGACTGGCCGACATATGCGCCTGCGCCACCCGCTGCGTGGCCGCGCGGTCGGCCCACAGCGCCGGCTCGGACCCCGGCCGGGCGGCGTCGAACCACGAACCGCCGGTCTGCGTGTTCAGCGCCGACAGGGCGCAGGCGGCATGGTCCAGCAGCGCGCCCTCCGGGACCGGGGTGGAGATCCGAAGCCCGCTCATCTGATTACCTGCGATGTGGGAAGCGCCCAGCGACGCACGGGCGCGCCGGTGCCGGTCTCGCTCCGCCAGTCGTCGCGCAGCGCCCCGGCCCAGCCCGGCAGGTGGCGGTCCGGGTCGGGCGCGCCGGGCATGGCATAGTCCAGCCGCGCCGGGGCCGTGCGCGGCAGATCGGCGTTGAGGGTCAGCAGGACCGCGCGCGGGTCCTGCGGGTCGATGGCGACGCCGGTGATCCGGGTGCCCTGCGGCGCGCCGGACAGCGCAAAACCTGCCAGCGGGCCCGCGCCCATCGGGTCTTCGGCATCGAAGACCAGCGGGGCGATGGACTTGAACAGCGCCCGCAGGGTCCGGGGGCCGTCACGTTCGACCAGGCACAGGATCGGCGCGGTCCAGTCCGCCCGCGCCGCCCGCGCTTCCAGCGCATGCGCTTCCAGTTCGGCCTGCGCCAGTGCGGCGTCTGGCTGCGGTTGTCCCAGCCGGTCCTGTGCCAGCGCGGCGGTCGAGCCGGTCAGCGTCACATCATGCGGGCCGGGACACAGGGCGAGGCGGCACAGCCCCTCGGCCGCGACGCGGGCGCGGTCGGGGTCGCAGCCCCACCAACCGCCGCAATCCAGCGTCACCAGCAGGGGCGCCGGCGGCAGCCCGGCCCCGGCGAGGGTGGCGGCGATGCTGTCCAGTTGCGCCAGCAGCGCGCGGTGGAAGCCGTCGGCATCCTGTCCGGGGGCGACCTCCTCGGGGCTGACCTCAAGGCATATGGCGGCGATACGGGGCGCCTTGTTCAGCGCGGCGGCCAGGGCGGTCAGGCGGATCAGCGCGGCGCCGAGCGGGGCGAGGTGGTCGGCGCGCGGGATGGCGGCGCAGGCAAACAGCGGCAGAGCGCGGAAATCGGCATGACGGCGGCGCAGCAGCGCCGCGGCCAGATCGGCGTCGATGCCGGCATGGCGCAGGCGGTCGAACAAAGGCGGATCCTCGTCCGCATCCTCGAATGGAGCCGTGCCGAGGATGTGAAACGGGAAGTCCGGCGCCCCGCTGGGGGCATTGAAGCGGCGGCCGCCGGCGATGGAAAGGATCGCCTGCACCGGCCCCGGCGTCTGCGCCAGCATGGCCGCCCCGGAGGCGTGGCGCAAATAGCGCCGCGCGCCATCGGCCCCCGGCAGCCGTGCGGTGAAAGCCAGCCAGTCGCCCTGCCGGGTCACGTCCCAGCCGTCGACATCGCCAAGAATGGCCGCGTCCAGCGGGATCGCCGCCGCCTCCGCAGGGGCAGGGGGTGCTGGCTCTGCGCCCGACAGCGCGGGCAGCCGCCGCGCCAGATCGGCGACCACCCGGTCAGACAGGCGCAGCACCAGCCCGGTCTCGTCCGCGGCCAGGATCGGGCCGTTCTCGGCGGAAAGAAGGATCGTGCGGTTGCCCATGCGTTCGTGTTGTCCCGTCGGATTGCGCGTTCCGGTCTAATTGCACCGGCCTGAATTACAAGCTTAATGGCCTGCTTACCAGCCGATGCCTTAAAGGCTGGCGGCAGGGGCGCCGGTCAGCTAGAACGGGCGCGTCATAACTTCCGAGGCCTGCATGAAGCTCGATCGCCGTCCCGTCGCCTCGCTCTGGATCGGAGCGGAGCTGCACTACCTCAATCAGCTGTGCCTGAAGTCGCATCTGCTGCACGGCCACCCGGTGACGCTGTATTGCACCGATGATGTCAAGAACGCGCCCGACGGCGTGGTGATCCGCCCCGCATCGGAGATCATGCAGATCGACATGGATCTGGTCAACGATACCTCGGCCTCGTTCCTGTCGAATGTCTTTCGTTACAAGATGATCCAGAAGACCGGGGCGATCTGGATCGATTGCGATGCCTTCTGCCACCAGCCTTTCCCCGACGAATGGGAATGGATTTTCGCCGGCCATGGCATGCGCGGGGCGCTGAATTGCGGCGTGGTCGGCCTGCCGCAGCAATGCGAACTGATGGACCAGCTGCTGGACTACTATGACAACCTGCCGGATTATCCGGCCTGGTGGAACAAGCGCCAGCGCAAGCAGATGGACAAGATCAAGGAAAAAGGCGGCCTGTCGCACGCCGCCGCCATCTACAAGGCCGAACGCACCGCCTTCGGCCCGCAGGCCTTCACCTGGTTCGCCCAGCAGACCGGCGATATCGAGCGCGCGATGACGCCGGACGTGATCTATCCGGTGCCGTTCCAGCTGAACGACGTCTTCTATGACCCCCATGGCCGGGTCGAGGGATGGTTCACCGACAATACCGTCAGCGTCCACCTGTATACCAACGGCACCAAGCCGTGGTGGCGTCGCAACGTGCCGCTGCCCAACTCCTATGCGGCGCGGATGTGCGAACAGGTCGGCATCGACCCCGCTCAGGCGCTGGAGGTCTGAGGCGCATGTCCGAAGCTGCCGACGGCGCCGCGATCGCCGAGCTGGAGCAGCAGCTGAAAAAGCTGCGCCGCCGCCAGAAGCGCAACCAGCGGGCCGCCTGGGCCGACGGCTTCCTGACCGGGATCTGCGGCATGCTGCGGCCCGGTGATCTGGCGATCGATTGCGGCGCGAATGCGGGCGATGTCTCGGCCCGGTTGCTGGCCAGCGGCGCCGATGTCGTCGCCTTCGACCCCGAGCCCTGGGCGCATGACCAGTTGACCCGGCGTTTTGCCGGTGAAGACCGGTTCACCCTGCGGCCGGCGGCGGTGGGCACCTCGGAAGGGGTGGTCAGGCTGATGCGGGCCAGCAATTTTGATGGAAATGCGGCGCAGGCCTCGGTCAAAAGCACGGTGGTCGCCGGTGGTCGGCAAATCGACGAAAGCACCGAAAACGCTATCGAGGTGGCCCAGATCGATTTCATCGCCTTTCTGCGCGACACCATCGCGCAGCGGGGCGAGGTGGCGTTTCTGAAGATCGACATCGAAGGGGCGGAACTGGACCTGGTCCCCGCCATCGACGCGGCCGGGCTGTTCGACGCGATCCGCTGCACGGTGGTGGAAACGCATGAACGCAAGTTCCGCGACCGGGGCGCAGATTTTCAGGCCATGCGCAAGACCATCGGGGAAAAATACGCGCCCTCGCATGTCAGCCTGGACTGGATCTAGGGCGCGTCGCGATGGAAGTTTCGCAAGCCGATTCCAGCCTGCACCACCTGAAACACCGCAGCCCCCATGGCACCGTCATGGCGGTGTCGATGATGAAGGACGAGGCGCCCTTTCTGCTGGAATGGTTCGCCCATCACCTGGCCGTCGGCTTCACCGATATCCTCGTCTATACCAATGACTGCACCGACGGCACCGTCGAGATGCTGCAGCGGCTGGAGGCACTGGGCCTTGGCTATCACCGCCCCAATGTCATCGCCGAAGGGGTGAAGCCGCAGCCCTCGGCGCTGAACCATGCCCAGATCGAGCCTGTGGTCCAGCAGGCGGACTGGCTGCTGGTCTTCGATGCGGACGAGTTCCTGTCGATCAACCACCCCTCGGGGCATCTGGACGGGATGCTGGATGACGCGGTGGCGCAGGGCGCGAACGGGATCGTCATCACCTGGCGCATCTTCGGGTCGAACGGCGTCATCGACTGGTCGCGCGCCCCGGTGATCGAACAATATACCCGCGCCGCGCCGCCGCTCTGGAACAAGGGTTGGGGCGTCAAGACGCTTTTCAGGTTCGATCCCGAATACTGGAAACTCGGCATCCATCGGCCGTCGATCAAGAACAAGCACCTGAAGGACGGTTTCCCTGACACGGTGAAATGGCTGAACGGGTCCGGTCAGCCGATGGAGGATTACTTCAAGTTTCGCGGTTGGCGGTCGATCCGGCGGACGCTGGGCTATGACTGGGCGCAGATGAACCACTATGCGGTGAAGTCGATCGACAGCTATGCCGTGCGCCGGTTCCGCGGCAATGTGAACAACAAGAAGGACAAGTATAACGCCGACTACTGGTCGCTTCAGGACCGCAACGAGGTGTCGGACACCCGCATCCTGCGCCATGCGGGCCGCCGGGCCGAGATCATGGCCGAACTGCTGAAGGACCCGGTGCTGTCGCGGCTGCATTTCGCCGCCCTGGAAAATGTCGAAAGGCGGCTGGACGAATATCGCGACTCGCCCGCCTATCAGGCGCTGAAGGATAGCCTGATCGAGGCCGGCAAGGTTCCGATCACCCAGGTCGAGGCGAAGCCGCCGAAGGCCCGCGACCCGGCCAGGATCGCGGCGAAGATGTCCGAGGTCGAGAAGAAGGCGGTGCAGAGATCGGCCGAGACGGCGCAGGACGCGCCGGTCTCGGGCTGGAATGCCATAGGTGTGGCGCATTACCCCGCGGGAAGGATCCTGCTTTCCCCCGAGGAGGGGCTGGAATGGGTCGCCTCGCAAGGGGTCGAGCTGCCCTGCGATCCGCAGCTTTTCACCTCCGAGGCGGCGATGGCGGTGTTGGCCGGCAAGTTCGACCGCCGCCACGGCCGCAATATTCTGGGCTATCTGGCCGGTTCGCGGCGGCTGCTGGACCTCGGGGCCGGGATCGGATTGCCGGCCTTGCGCGCCCTGCAGGAACTGCCTGAACTGACGCTCATGGTTCAGGACGAGCAGCCCGGCATGGCGACGGCGGCGGCACGGGTGCGGGCGCGCAACGGGCTTGAAAACTCGGCCCGGCTGCGGTTCGTTCACGGGCCTCTGGTGTTTGCCGGGGACCAGGGCGCACAGGCCAGCGGTCTGGCGGCCTATCTGGGCGATTTCAATCCCGACACGCTGCGGATTTCGGCCCGTGCCGGTCTGGCCGGGGCGCATCTGGCGCCGCTGGACCTGTCGCGGGTGACCCGCGTGATCCTGCCCTTCGAGGGCGAGCCCGAGGCGCTGCGCCAGTCCTTCGGCCCGATTCTGGCAGAAAAGGGTCTGGTGGAACTTTCCGAGGCGGCGGCGCTTGGGTCGCTGCGATTTGATCGCCTTTCCGGCGAAAAGGTCTAGACTGCGCCGACTCATGTGCCTGAAAGGGTTTTAAAGATGACGAATATTGCGGTTGCCGGGCTGGGCTATGTCGGCCTGTCCAATGCTGTCCTTCTGGCCCAGAACAATCCGGTCATGGCACTGGATATCGCGCCTGATCGGGTGGAGATGATCAACAACCGCGTCTCGCCCATCGAGGACAGCGAGATCTCGGAATTCCTGGGCAATCACAAGCTGGACCTGACCGCCACGCTGGATCCCGAAGAAGCGTTCCGCCATGCGGAGTTCGTCATTGTCTCGACGCCGACGAATTACGATGCCAAGACCAATCGCTTCGACACCTCGTCCGTCGAAGCCGTGCTGGCCGAAATCAAGCGCATCAACCCCCAGGCGGTGGCGATCATCAAATCGACCATCCCGGTGGGCTTCGTGAACCGCATCCGCGCCGAGATGGACTGGGAGAACGTGATCTTCTCGCCCGAGTTTCTGCGCGAGGGCAAGGCGCTGTTCGACAACCTCTATCCCTCGCGGATCGTGGTGGGCGAGAAGTCCGAGCGGGCACAGACATTCGCTGCCCTGCTGGCCCAGGGCGCCATCCGCAAGGACATGCCGGTGCTGTTCTGCGGCCCGGTCGAGGCCGAGGCGATCAAGCTGTTTTCCAACACGTTCCTGGCGCTGCGTGTCGCCTATTTCAACGAACTGGACAGCTATTCCATCGCCCATGATCTGAACACGCGCGAGATCATCGACGGCGTCTGTCTGGACCCGCGCATCGGCGATTTCTACAACAATCCCAGCTTCGGCTATGGCGGCTATTGCCTGCCCAAGGACACCAAGCAGTTGCTGGCCAATTACGATGCGGTGCCGCAGAATCTGATCTCGGCCATCGTGGAATCGAACCGGACCCGCAAGGATTTCGTCGCCGACCAGATCGTCGCGCGACGCCCGAAGGTCGTCGGCGTCTACCGGCTGGTGATGAAGGCGGGGTCGGACAATTTCCGCGACAGCTCGATTCAGGGGATCATGAAGCGGATCAAGGCCAAGGGGATCGAGGTCATCGTCTACGAGCCGGTTCTGAAGGATGATCTGTTCTTCAACAGCCGGGTGGTGCGCGACCTGAATGCCTTCAAGGGCGAAAGCGACGTGATCCTGGCCAACCGCATCTCGACCGATCTCAGCGATGTGGCCGACAAGGTGTATACCCGCGACCTGTTCGGCATCGATTAAGGCCCGGACGCAATGAGGATTCTGTCGGCATCGACCGTCCGCAACGAGGGTCCCTATCTGCTGGAATGGATCGCCTGGCACCAGATCGTCGGAGTGACGGATTTCCTTGTTTATTCAAACGATTGCGATGACGGAACCGACCAGCTTCTGGACTGTCTCGCGGGGCATGGGGTGCTGGTTCACCAGACCAACCAGCCACAGCCCGACCGCTCGATCCAGTGGAGTGCGCTGAACGCCGCCTGGAAGCACCCGCTGCGCAAGGCTGCCGACTGGATGCTGGTCTCGGATCTGGACGAGTTTCCGGTGGTCCATACCGGCGACGGGCGGCTGGACGACCTGATCGCGGCGTTGCCGGACAAGACCGATGCGGTGGCGCTGTCCTGGCGGCTGTTCGGCGCCAATGGCGTCATCGCCATCGACGATCGCCCGGTGGTCGAACAGTTCACCCGCTCGGCCCCGGCCGAGATGTCCCACCCGATCGCCGCCACCTTTTTCAAGTCGCTGTTCCGCCCGGCCGCCTTCGCCCGCATCGGTGTTCATCGGCCCCGTCATCGCAAGGACAGCCGCCCGGCCTGGACCGACGGTTCGGGACGGCCCCTGCCGCCGATCATGGGAGACAATGACAAGCGGCTGTCGCTGGTCGGGCTGCGCGACCAGCGACAGCTGGCCGAGATGCATCATTATTCGCTGCGCTCGGTGCAGGGGTTCATGGTGAAAACCGAACGCGGTCTGCCCAATCGCAGCGACAAGCGGATCGATCTTGGCTATTGGGTCGACCGCAATTTCAACAGCGTCGAGAATACCGCCGCCCTGCGGATGGCGCCCCGGCTGCACAACCAGATCGCCGCGCTGAAGGCGCTGCCGGGAGTGGCTGATCTGCATGCCGCGGCGCTGCGCTGGCATCGCGAACGCTTCGCGGAGCTGGTCAAGGCGCAGGCGGCTTATGATCTTTATGGGCAGCTGCTGCATGCCTATGACAGCGCGGTGCTACCGCCCGAGTTGCAGCGGATGCTGCTGTACATGTTCGGGAATGTCGCGGACGCCGATCGGACCACGCAATAGAATAAGCCGGCCGCCCCGCAAGACGCCCGGCAGATGCGACCGCCAGCCTCAGGCGCGTTGGCGCAGACGCTTGACCAGCATCGGCACGATGAAGATCAACGCGGCGATGGTCAGGAAGGTGATCGAGATCGGCGTCTCGACCAGGGTGGCGGGGTTGCCCTGCGCGGCGGTCAGCGCCGTGCGTAACTGGAATTCCGCCATCGGCCCCAGAATCATCCCGATCAGCACTGGCGCGATGGGGAAATCATAGACCCGCATCACATAGCCCGCGACGCCCACGATCACCATGACGATCAGGTCGAACTCCGACCCTGACACGCCCCAGATGCCGATCAGCGCGAAGATCAGGATCCCGGCGTAAAGCTGCGGCTTCGGCACCGACAGCAGCTTCACCCACATGCCGATCAGCGGCAGGTTCAGCACCAGCAGCATGATGTTGCCGATATACAGGCTGGCGATCAGCCCCCAGACCAGATCGGCGTTCGAGGTGAACAGGTTCGGTCCCGGCTGCAGCCCGTAATTCTGGAACGCCGCCAGCAGCACCGCCGCCGTGGCCGAGGTCGGCAGGCCCAGTGTCAGCAGCGGCACCAGCACGCCGGCGGCGGCGGCATTGTTCGCGGCCTCGGGGCCGGCCACGCCTTCGATGGCGCCATGGCCGAATTCCTCGGGGTGTTTCGACAGCTTCCGTTCCAGCGTATAGCTGAGCATGGTCGGGATCTCGGACCCGCCACCGGGCAGCGTGCCCATGGGAAAGCCGATGGCGGTGCCGCGCAGCCACGGTTTCCAGCTGCGGGCGAAGTCCTGCTTCGTCATCCACTTGCCCGAGACGGACAGCGGCTGTTCCTTTCCGGGGTCATAGCGCGAGACGACGAACAGAATCTCGCCGATGGCGAAAAGCGACACCAGCACGACCGTCAATTCGATCCCGTCCAGCAATTCCGCCTGACCGAAGGTCAGCCGCGGCTGGCCGGTCAGCTTGTCGATGCCGATCACCCCCATGGCGAGGCCGAGAAACAACGAGATCAGTCCGCGGGTGCGCGAATTGCCCATCACCACCGCCACTGAACAGAAGGCCAGCACGATCAGCGCGAAATAATCGGCGGGTTTGAAGACGAAGGCCAGCTCCGCCACGAAGGGCGCGACGAAGGTCAGCGCGAAGGTGGCCAGCGTGCCCGCGACGAAGGAGCCGATGGCCGCCGTCGCCAGCGCCGCTGCACCCCGGCCCCGGCGGGCCATACGGTTGCCTTCCAGCGCGGTCATCATCGAACCCGCCTCGCCCGGCGTGTTGATGAGGATCGAGGTGGTCGAGCCGCCATACATGGCGCCGTAGAACACCCCGGCAAACATGATGAAGGCCGAGGTCGGCCCGATCGACACCGTGACCGGCAGCAGCAGCGCAATGGTCAGCGCCGGGCCGATGCCCGGCAGGACGCCAATGGCGGTGCCAAGCGCGGAACCGATGAAGGCCCAGAGCAGGTTCATCGGTTGCAGCGCGACCGCGAAGCCATGCATCAGATATTCAAGGCTTTCCATCGCTCAGAACCCCGCGATCGGCAGATACTGCCCCAGTTGAAGCCCCAGCCGGTCGAACAGCAGCCAGGCCAGGCTGCCGAGGATCAGCCCGGTCACCAGATCCTTCACCAGCTGGCGCGATCCGAAGGCGCGGGCCACCAGCGCAAAGATCAGCATCGCCGTCAGCGGCAGCCCGAAGGTCCGCAGCGTCAGGATCGGCAGCGAGGCCGCCGCCAGCACCATCAGCAGGGCGGCGTAATTGACCGGGGCATGGGCATCGGCATTCTCGGCCTCCTGGGCCTCGAAGCTCATCCCGCGCGAAATCTGCAGGGCCAGGATGATCCCCAGCAGCACCAGCGCCCCGCCGATGAAGGTCGGAAAGGCGCGCGGCCCGATCCCGGCATAGCGGCTGGCGGGCGGCAGCGACGAGGCGCCCCAGATCCAGATCAGGCCGATCCCGATCACGATGGCGGCCAGCCAGTAGGGGCGTGGCCCGGTTGTCGGCGTCATGGCAGGCTCCTGGCTTGGCCGGTGACGCTGAAGGCGTCCACGGGGGGACGCCTTCAGCCGTTGATATGGGCGGCCGGTGCCTACTGGATCAGGCCGGCATCCTTCAGCACCGCACCGATGCGGGCGTTTTCTTCCGCGATGAACTCGCCGAAGGCCGGGCCGGACAGATAGAAGGCGTCCCAGCCCTGGGTTTCCAGAACCTTCTTCCACTGTTCCGATTCGTTCAGCTGGTCGAAGCGGGCGATCCACTCCTTGGCGTTTTCCTCGGGCATGCCGGGGGCGCCGAGGATGCCGCGCCAGTTGGCGATTTCGACATCGAAGCCGGCCTCCTTGAAGGTCGGAACGTCCAGACCCGGACGACGCTCGGCCGCAGTCACGCCAAGGATGCGGATGCGGCCCTGGTCCTGGAACTGCTGGAATTCCGAGATGCCGGAAATCCCCGCCTTCAGCGTGCCGTTGACGATGCCGGTCACGGTTTCGGCGCCCGAGGCCTGCGGGATATAGTTCACATCCGCCACCGGGATGCCCGCCGCCTGCGCCAGCAGCGCCAGCGCGATATGGTCCACCCCCCCGGCCGAGCCGCCACCCACCGGCACCGCGCCCGGATCGGCCTTCATCAGGTCGACCAGCTGCTGCAGCGTCTGGATGTCCGACTTCGCATCGACCGCGATGACCAGATGCTCGGCCGTCAGCCGCGCGATGGGCGTATAGGTCGACAGGTCGATGGGCGATTTGTTCAGCATGATCGAGCCGACCGTGATCGCCCCAAACACCGCCAGCGCATCCGGCTTGCCCTTTTCGGAGTTCTGGAACGCGGCCAGACCGATGGTGCCGCCGGCGCCGCCGGTATTGGTGAAGTTCACGCCTTCGGTATAGATCCCCGCCTCGTTCATGGCGGCAAAGGCCTGACGGCCGGTGCCGTCCCAGCCGCCGCCGGGATTGGCGGGCAGCATCACCGAAACATCGGCCGCCGCCATCGTGGCGATGCTGGCGGTGACCACCCCGACGGTCAGGAACGTCTTCAGAAACATCATATCCTCCCTATGGGCCGGCGGCGCAGGTTCATTGCCCACGCGCGGACCGGCGCAAGGCGGAGTGAATACGACCCCGTCTGGTCCGTCAAGCAAGGATGCGGTGCGGGGGGCACAGGGCGCGCCGGGATTGATCGCCGGCGCGGCAATTGCACCATTCCCCCTGACCGGGGTCGATTATTCCCCTGCCGGATTTTAAACACTTGCAAAACGCCGGCCGTCAGGTTGCTCTGGTAACGACGGGGTGATGCGGATAGATTGCCGGCATTATCACCGGGTTCATTAATGATTGTGGGAAGTCTGGTATGAATGCCCCCTTCAAGCAGGTCGAGCGTCTCGGCCGTCTGACCACCGCGCTTGGCGCTGACGTGCTGGCCCTGCTGCGTTTCGACGGCACGGATCATCTGAATGATCTTTTCGAATACCGGGTCGAGGCGCTGTCGACGCGCGACGATCTGGATTTCGACGCGCTTGTCGGCACCCACGCGACCGTCGAGATCGAAGCGCATTCGGAAATGCGCGCCTTTGACGGCATTGTCACCAGCGCCCGCTGGGCCGGGGTGGGGGAAAACGGGCAGCGCTATGATCTGACGTTGCGCCCATGGTTCTGGCTGGCCGGCAAGCGCCGCAACCAGCGGATTTTCCACGACAAGACCGTGATCGAAATTCTTCAGGAATTGCTGTCCGATTATAGCGGACTGGGCGAGCCGGCGTTGGAAATCAAGCTGAGCCAGAGCTATCCGAAACTGGAATACACCGTGCAATATCGCGAATCCGATCTGGAATTCGCCCGGCGTCAAATGGAGCGCCACGGTATCAGCTTTCATTTCCGCCATGCGCCCGGCAACCATACGCTGGTGCTGACCGATGACGTTCTGGCCCATGACGAGATCGGCGCCCGGCCCTTCAAGCGCTATGACGGTCATCACCAATATGAACAGGAACATTTCTGGGAATGGGCGCCCGAGCGTAATCTGACCACCGGTGCCATTCGCCAGACCGACTATAACTTCAAGAAACCCGATCAGGCGATGGAAACGGAATCGCTGGGCGATGCCGATTATGCCGAGGGCCAGATTGAAAGCTTCGATTATCCGGGCGATTATCTCGATCAGGGAATTGGCCGGATCGTTTCCGACCTGCGCACCGCGCAGGAACGCGGCGCCGACCGACGCAACCGCGCGACCGGCGATTGCGTCAGTCTGGGGGCGGGGATGCGGCTGGTGCTGTCGGGCGACAGGATCCCCGGCACCGGCGAGGGGTATCTGTGCCTGTCGGCCACGCATCACTTTGTCAGCGAAGCTTACGGGTCGGGCGGCGAGGGCAGCGATGGCTATGCCTTCACCGGCCGCTATGTGCTGATGCCCGACACCGCGCCGATGTTCCCGCCGCGCCGGACGCGCATCCCCACCGTGCAGGGGCCGCAGACGGCGGAAGTCGTGGGCGAGGGCGAGATCGACTGCGACGAATATGGCCGTATCCTCGTGCGCTTTCACTGGGATCTGGCTAATGCCTATTCGATGCGCTGCCGGGTCAGCCAGAACTGGGCCGGCAATGGCTGGGGCGGCATGGTCATTCCCCGCATCGGCATGGAGGTGGTGGTCGAGTTCCTGGAGGGCGATCCCGACAAGCCGCTGGTTTCGGGCTGCGTCTATAACGGCAAGAACAGCGTGCCCTACGACCTGCCGGGCAACAAGACCGTCAGCACCTTCAAGTCCGACACCCATCAGGGCAGCGGCTATAACGAATTCCGGTTCGAGGATCAGGCCGGGCGTGAGGAGGTCTTCATGCACGCCCAGAAGGACCACAACACCATCATCGAGAACGACGAAAGCCATTCGATCGGCCATGACCGCAGCAAATCGGTGGGCAATGACCAGTCGGAATCGATCGGGCACGACAAGACCATCAGCGTGGGCAACAACCACACCGAAAGCATCGGCAATGACATGGTCTATAATGTCGGGCGCAATCAGCAGGAAAACTACGGCAAGGATCACATCCACCGCGTCGGCAACAGCCACAAGCAGTCGATCTATGCCGACCACCTCTATGAGGCCGGGCGCAATTTCGAAGGCGAGGTCTTCGGCCGCTATACGCTGGATGTCGGCGAATCGATCACCAACAACACCAAGGTCCATACCCTGATGGCCTTCCAGAAGATGCAGGTGAAGGGTCCGGGTGGCAAGATCACCATCGATTCCACGGGCATCATCCTCGAGGCGCCGACGATCTGGCTGAAGGGCAATGTCATCATGGGCGGCAGCGGCGGGGCGCAGGTGCCGACGTTGCAGATGGCCGCGCGCGAAGGTCTGCCGCTCTGCGAGGAATGCGCCAGCTTCGACGAGGAAAAGACCTGATGCGCACCATCGCGCGTGTCGGCGACAAGCACCTGTGCCCCCGGCACGGCACCAATGTCATCATCGAGGGCGGCAGCGGCACGGTGGACGGCCGCGCCGTCGCGCGTGTCGGCGATAAATGCGCCTGCGGTGGCATCATCCTGGAGGGCGAGCCGGGGGCGCTGTGCGACGGCAAGCCGGTCGCCTATTTCGGATCGAAAACCAGTTGCGGCGGTATCATCGCCGACTGTCAGGGCAGTGCCATTCTGAAATAGCCGTTAGTCGCGGTATTTCAGCTTTGGGTTGTATCTGGGGCCGGCTTTTCGGCCGTTGTTTTAATAATAACGTGCAACTTATACGTGTTTTTTGTAACGCGCCTGCATTCGTTTTTTTTGTCAAACGTCATTCCGGGCGCGCTGATGCGGCTGCGATAAAAATCCTTGCGAACCGCCAAAATGCATCGCGCTCAGCAACGCGTTTTTTCTTTCTTCCATCATATCAGGGACTTCCTGCCAGCCAAAATTCTTGACGATGAAAGGCTGCGCCGCAATTTCACCATCTCTCATCAGTGAGCTTTTGCTTGAGAATCAACGCTCCCTACGGCAAGCTGAAAGGCGTGGTTTTATTTTAACGTCCGGTGCTTGTTGTGACTTCCCGTCCCGGATCGCAGATGCTGCGACCAGCTTTCTTGCCCATCATCGTGTGCCGCACGGCCCCGGACTTCTGGCTCGGGCGCTCAGCCCGAGCGGCCGCTGCATGGCCCGGTCGGGGCGGCGGCGATGGACGACAGGGCGGTCTGGCGCAGAAAGGAAGATGATGCCAGCGCTCCGCCGGACCGCACCGCCCGCGCGTGACAACGGCAGAACGCTTTTGCGGTTTCTCGCTGTGGGTGTGATCAATACGGTGGTCGGCTATGGGATCTACGCGCTGGCGGTGCTGGGCGGGGCGCCACCGCAGCTGGCGCTGGTGCTGCAATTCGTGCTGGGCGCGCTGTGGAACTTCCAGATGCATGCGCGGATCGTCTTCGCGGTGCGCGGCTGGTCGCGGCTGCCGGCCTATATCGGGGCCTATGTGCTGATCTATGTCGGCAATGCGCTGGCGTTGCGGCTGGTCATGGCGCAGGGCGCGGGTGCGCTGCTGGCGCAGTTGCTGATCCTGCCATTCGTGGTTGCCGCCTCGTGGCTGCTGATCGGACAGGTGATGGGGTATCGCCAGCGCAGGAGGATCGAATGATCGGCCAATCCGCCATGGCCCGCACGGGCATTGGGGAATATGCCCGTCGGGCCCTGCTGACGGCGGCGGTGTTTCTGTTGTTGGTGGCGCTGTTCGGGCGGATCATGGGCTATGATCTGCGGCGGGACGAATTCATGTTCGTGCCCCCCGCCGCGCTGCTGGATCAATACGCGCTGTATCAGGACCTGTTCTATAATCACGTGCCCTACTCTGCCTGGCTGTTTCGCGCCCTGCATCTGCTGATGCCGGGGCTGGGCCTGCTGGCGGCGGCGCGGCTGGCGATCTTTCTGGCCTGGCTTCTGCTGCTGGGCGGCTCGGCCTGGGTGGGATGGCGGTTGACCCGATCGGGGCTGGTGGCGGCGCTGGGACCGGTCAGCCTGTTATCGGCGGATGTGCTGCTGGGGCAGGCCGGGATGGCGGCGACGAACAATCTGCTGCCCCTGCCTTTTGCCGGGCTGGGGCTGGGCCTGCTGGCAATTTCCCTGGCCGAGCGGGATTATGCCTTCCCGCGCCTGTTCTTCGCCGGGCTGCTGCTGTCGGTGGCAGCGGGGATGAAAGCCAGCGCCATCGCCTTCGTGCCCGCCGTGGCGCTGGGGTGTTTTCTGTTGCCGCGTGATGTGGACCTCGGCACCCGCCTGCGCCGGATCGCGCTGCCGGTGGCGCTGGGGGGACTGGTCGGCGCGGCGCCACTGCTGTGGCTGGCCGCCACCCAACCCGATCTGTTCTTCGCCCATATCGCCGGCTATCACGCCGGCCCGCATATCGCCTATTGGCGGGACAATGCCGCGACCGAGCCGGGGATCGCGCTGGGGCACGGGGCCAAGCTTCAGCTGGCCTGGACGGTGTGGATGGTCGGCGCGCCGCTGCTGACGCTGTTCGTCACCTTGCTGGGCGGCCTGTTGTCGGGCGGCGCGGATTCAGGTCGCGCGGATTCGGGCGGTGCGGTGCCGATCGTGGTCGCGGCGACGCTGACGGCGGCGCTGCTGGCCTTTGTGCCGACACCGGGCTTTCCGCAATATTACATCGCGCCGCTGGTCTGCCTGCCGCTGCTGCTGGCGCTGTTCTGGCGCGGCGCGCCGGCGGGGCGGGTAGTATTGGCCCCGGCATTGGTGGTGGCGATGGTGCTGATGCTGGTCATCGCGGCGCCGCGGCTGGCACTGGGGGTGAACGACCTGCGCCATCCCGGCAAGCTGACCGTCGTGCGGGTTCAGAAAGGCGCGGATGCGCTGCGCGACCGGCTGGCCCGGCAGGATCTGCTGGGACGGGGGCCGGTGGCGACGCTGTCGCCGATCTATCCGTTGTCGGCGGGGCTGCCGATCTATCCCGAATTCTCGGCCGGCAACTTCGCGATCCGGGTGGCGCCTTACACTGCGCCGGAATTGCGCGCGCTCTATTCCATGGCGGGGCCGGACGATCTGCCGGCGCTGTTCGACGCCCAGCCCCCCGCGGCGATCCTGACCGGCTTCGACCCGGCGCTGGATCCGGCGCTGGAAGGCTATGCGCAGTCGCGCGGCTACCAGATGCAGCCCTTCCCTGCGATCACCGACCGCTACGGCGCGGCGAGGCTGTGGCTTCCCCCGGCCGATCCTACACCAACCGACCAGACAGGAGGCAATCCATGAAAACGATCCTGCTCGCAGGCGGCCTTGGTTCGCGCCTGGCCGAAGAAACCGTCGCCATCCCGAAACCCATGGTCGAGGTGGGCGGCCGCCCCATCATCGCGCGGGTGATGGATATCTACAGCCACTTCAACCAGAATGACTTCATCGTCGCCGCCGGTTACAAATGTCTGATGCTGAAGCAGTTCTTTGCCAATTATCACCTGATCGCCAATGACATCAGCGTCGATGTCGACACCGGTCAGCTGAACCTGAAGCCGATCTCGGCCGGGGGGTGGAAGGTCAGCGTGGTCGATACCGGCGCCGATACCATGACCAGCGGCCGCATCCGCCGCCTGCGCGACTGGGTGGGGGACGAGACTTTCATGGTCACCTATTCCGACGGCCTCGGGAATGTCGATATCGACCGGCTGATCGCCTTCCACCGCAGCCATGGCAAACTGGCGACGGTGACGGCGGTGCAGCCGCCGGCGCGTTTCGGCAATATGGAAATCGCCGGCGAGCAAGTGCAGGCCTTTACCGAGAAGGTCCGCCGCTATGAGACCTGGATCAATGGCGGCTTCTTCGTCTTCGAACCCGGCGTCTTCGACTATCTCGTCGATGACATGGAGCCGTTGGAGCAGTCGCCGATGGTCAACCTGACCCGCGATGGCCAGTTGATGGCCTTCAAGCATTACGGCTTCTGGCATCCGATGGACACCGTCCGCGACCGCAACGCGCTGAACGAGGTCTGCCATCAGATCCCGCCGCCCTGGTTGATGTTCGACGAGGCATCGCAGGTGCCCGATCCGGCCCGACCGGTGGCGGTGATCTGATGGCGCAGCCCGGCGATCCCTTTGGCGGTGTATTCGCCGGGCGGCAGGTCCTGCTGACCGGGCATTCGGGCTTCAAGGGCGGCTGGCTGGCACTGTGGCTGGACCGTTTGGGTGCGCATGTGCGCGGGGTGTCACTGGCGCCAGCGACGGACCCGGCGCTGTTTGACCTCGCCGGGGTGGCGAAAAGCTGCGACAGCCGCTTCGCCGATATCAACGACCGCGCCGCGCTGGAGGAGGCCGTCGCGGGGTTCGACCCCGAGCTGGTCATCCACATGGCCGCCCAGGCAATCGTGCGCGACAGCTACGACTTTCCGGTGCAGACCTTCGCCACCAATGTGATGGGCACAGCCAACGTGCTGGAACTGGCGCGGCACTCGCCTTCGGTTCGCGGGATCGTGGTGGTGACCAGCGACAAATGCTATGAAAACAACGAATGGGACTGGGGGTATCGCGAATGCGACCCGCTGGGCGGTTCCGATCCCTATAGCGCCTCCAAGGCCTGCACCGAGCTGGTGGCCCAGGCCTACCGGCGATCCTTCTTCAGCGCGGCGGGGGCGGCGCGGCTCGCCTCGGTCCGGGCAGGGAACGTGATCGGCGGCGGTGACTGGTCGGCGCACCGGCTCATCCCCGACATGGTCCGCGCCACCGCTGCCGGGGCTGAGGTCGCCATCCGCAACCCCGACAGCGTCCGCCCCTGGCAGCATGTGCTGGAGCCGCTGGCCGGTTACCTGACCGTTGCCGCCCACCTGCTGGCCGGGCGCGGCGACAAGGTGGCCGAGGCGTGGAATTTCGGCCCCGATCTGGATGCGACTTTGCCGGTCGGGCAGATCTGCACCGCTTTTGCCGCGGCCTGGGGGCCGGGCGGTCCGCGCATCGCCATCCGCCCCGATCCGAACGCCCCGCACGAGGCCGGCCTGCTGCGGCTGGACAGTACGCGGGCGCGCCTGCATCTCGGCTGGAAGCCGCGTTTGCGGATCGAGGACGCGCTGCGCCTGACCGCGGACTGGTATCGGGGCCATCAGGCCGGTGCCGACATGCGGGCGATGACCTTCGACCAGATTGCCGCCTATCAGGCACTGATGACGCCCCCGGTAGGCCAATGACACCAAGATGCCAAGCGACGAGAGACAGTGACAGGGAATTTCATATGCGCGTGAATTACGGCCAGACCGTTCATGGAGAGGAGGAAATCGAGGCGGTTGTGCGGGTGCTGCGCAGTTCGACCCAGATGGGCAAGCATGTCCGCGAGATGCAGGAACGCGTCGCCGCCCTGTTCGACAAGCGGCACGGGATCATGGTCAATTCCGGTTCCTCGGCGAATTTCCTTGCGGTGGCGCTGCTGGAGCTGCCGGAACGCTCGCAGGTCATCACCCCGGCGCTGACCTTTGCCACCACCGTCTCGCCCATTGTCCAGCACGGGCTGGTTCCGGCTTTCATCGACGTGACGCCCGGCACCTATAATGCCGATGCGGACCAGATCGAGGCGATGATCGGACCCGAGACCCGCGCCATCATGATCCCCTCGCTGATCGGCAACCTGCCGGATTGGCCCCGCATCCGCGAAATCGCCGAAAAGCACGGCCTGCCGGTGATCGAGGACAGCGCCGACACGCTGGGCGCGACGATTGGTGGGGTTTCGACCGGGGTGAACTCGACCATCTCGACCACCAGCTTCTATGGCAGCCATGTCATCAACGGCGCCGGCAACGGCGGGATGCTGTGCGTGAATGATGATGATCTGGCGCGGCGTGCGTTGCTGCTGCGCAGCTGGGGGCGGACATCGTCGCTGTTCGTCGACAGCGAGGCGATCGAGAACCGCTTCAATGTCGAGCTTGACGGCATCTCCTATGACGCGAAATTCCTGTTCGAGGAACTGGGCTATAACCTGGAACCGTCCGAGATCAGCGCCGCCTTTGGCCTTGTGCAGCTGGACAAGCTGCAACGCAACATCACCGCGCGCGAAGAAAACTTCGCCCAGCATCTGGCCTTCTTCGCCGCCTATGAGGATTGGTTCACCCTGCCCCGGCAACTGCCCGACAGCCGGACCGGCTGGCTGGCCTTTCCGTTGACCATCCGCGACGATGCCCCCTTCACCAGGCGCGAGATGCAGATCTGGATGGAGCGGCGCGAGATCCAGACCCGGCCGGTCTTCACCGGCAATATCCTGCGCCAGCCGGCGATGAAGAATGTGACCACCGCGACCCGGCCCGAGGGTTATCCGGTCGCCGACGCGGTGATGAAAGGCGGTATCCTGCTGGCCTGCCATCACGGGCTGGACCAGCCGCAGATCGACCACATGCATGACAGCTTCACCGCGTTCGCCCGCCAGTTCGGTCGATAGAGCCGAGGATCTCCGCTATGCGACCCAGCACCATGACTCATTGCCGGGCCTGCGGGTCGGACCGAATGTTTCTGTTCCTGCCGATGGGCCGCCACCCGCCCGCCAATATGTTCGTGCGGCCCGAGGACGTGGATCAGCCCCAGTCTGCCCTTGCGCTGAACACTCAGACCTGTCTGGATAACGGGATGATCGAGGAGGCCGACCAGATCCCCGAGGGGTTCGTGCGGCATGACCTGCATATCCTCCCGGACGCCGCAACGATGCATGGCCATTTCGAGGGACTGGCCGCCGTCCTGACCGAGCGGGCGGCCAAGAACGGTGTGCAGGTCCATGTCGCCTGTTTCGATCCCGAAACCGCCGACGAGGTGCGTGCGCTGCATGGTCCTGCGCAGGTGATCTCCACCACCACCACACTTGAGCATATCGGCGATCTGGTCGGGCGGATGGACGGCATCAACGGGTCGCTGGCCGATGACGGCTGGTTCGTGATCGATATCCGCCGGGGGCGCGAGATACCGGCCACCCGCCAGTTCGATGATGTCTATCACGAACACCTGTCGGAAATGAGGCCGCATTCGCTGGCCGACCGGACCGGCATGGCGGTGGTCGATGTGATCCGGCTGCCGGTGCATGGCGGTTCCGTTCGGGTGTTCATCCGCAAGCCCACCTCGGCCGCGCCGCCCAGCCCCGAGATCATTCGGACGCCGGCCGAGGAGGACGGCGCCGCATTCAAGGCTTTGGCAGCCCGCGCCCATGCCGTCGGCGACGCCTTGCGCGGGCTGCTGGCTGGTCTGAAAGCCGAAGCCGCGCGCATCGCGGGCCGTGGCGCGCCGGCCAAGGGCAACACGTTGCCGAACTTCTTCGATCTCGGCACGGGGACGCAGGACTACCGGGTCGACCGCAACCCGTTGGAACAGGGCTTTTTGTCTCCGGGAAAACGGCTGCCGATCCATGATCCTGCAGTCATTGCCGACAATCCGCCTGATTCTCTGCTGGTGCTGGCCCGGACCTTCTTTGACGGGTTCCGCACCCAACTGGCCGGGGATGGGGTCGCTGGCGGCCGCCCCATTCTGCCCTTGCCATATCCGCGTATTGTGATCTGATTTGGAACATGTGTCGTTGAAGGGTATTTTCATGGTCAACGTGTTGATCGTCGGCGGCGCTGGCTTCATCGGCTCGCATTTCGTGCGGCACTGCCTGTCGCGAGGCGACAGAGTCACCGTATTGACCCGACCCGGCACCAATATCTGGCGAATCGAGAATGAGCTGAGCCGGCTGACGCTGGCGCGGGTGAATGTGACCGACGACCAGGCGCTGGCGACCGTGCTGCGGCGCCAGTCGCCCCAGCGGGTCTTCCTGCTGGGGGCGGTGACCCGCTTCGAAACCGGCGATGCGGGTCTCGATGACGTGATGGGTGCGATACACACGAATCTGGATCCGCTGCACGCCATGTTGTCGGCACTGGGGCAGATGGCAAAGCCGCCGCAGGCGGTGGTCCGCGCCGGCTCGCTGGCCGAGCTTATGCACGATGCCGATGTGGCACGTTCGGCCGCGCGGAAATGGCCGGTTTCGACCTATGGCCTGTCGATCCTGACCGGCACCCATCTGATGGGGATCTGGCGCGCACGCAGTGCCATCCCGGCCGTCACAGCGCGCCTCAGCCTCACTTACGGCGGCGACCAGTCGAATGATTTTCTGGTGCCCGGCGCGATCCGCCAGGCGCTGGCGGGCGAACCGATGGAGCCGCGTGAACCCGCCGCCCGGCGTGATCTGATCCATGTCGATGACGTGGTGGCTGCGCTGCAACTGATCGCCGATCATGCGGCGGAATTGCCGCCGGTCGTCAACGTGTCGACCGGGCGTCCGATCCGCACTGGCGATCTGGCCGCGCGCATCGCCCGGCTGACCGGCCATGCCGCCCCGCCCGAGCCCGTGGCGCCGGCGGGCGCCAATAACCGCGTCTCCGCCTCGCCATCGAAGGAGTTGCGCGCGCTTGGCTGGCGGCCGCGCGTCACGCTTCAGCAGGGGCTGCGTCAGGTGATCGCCTGGGAACGCGCCCGCGCCGCAACCACAAACCCCGGCAAAAGGTCCAGCGTATGAGCCTGATCTCCATCCTCGTCCCGGCCTATAACGAAGAAGACAACGTTCGCGCCTGTTACGAACGGATCGCTGCCGTCATGGACGGCCTGCCCGGCGACGAGGCCGAAATCATCTTCACCGACAACCACTCGACCGATCGCACCTTCGCCATCCTGTCCGAGATCGCCGCCGAGGACCCGCGCGTCCGCGTCTTCCGCTTCTCGCGCAATGTCGGCTATCAGAATTCGGTCATGTATGCCTACAAATCGGCGCGCGGGGATTGCGCGATCCAGCTTGACGCTGACTTGCAGGACCCGCCCGAACTGATCCCGCAGATGCTGGCGCTGTGGCGGCAGGGCAATCAGGTCGTCTACGGCATCCGCAAGAAGCTGCCCGACGGACCGGTGGTGACGGCGCTGCGGCGCGGATTCTACTGGTTCATCGACCGCATCAGCCCCGACGACCTGCCCCGCAACGTGGGCGAGTTCCGCCTGACCGATCGGGTGATCCTGGACCAGATCCGCAAAAGCGGCGACCGCTCACCCTATATGCGCGGGATGATCAGCGCCATGGGCTTCAGCCAGGTCGGTTTCGATTACGACCGCGCCGCGCGCACGGCGGGCGTATCGAAATTTCCGCTGCGCGCGATGATGTCGCTGGCGGTGGATGGGATGGTGAACCATTCGCTGGTGCCGCTGCGGCTGGCCTCGACAGTGTCGCTGTTCGCGGGGCTGATCACTTTTCTGGTGCTGCTGGGCTATCTGGTCGGCAAGCTGCTGTTCGGGCAGGAATGGCCGCCGGGCTTCGCCACGCTGGTCATCCTGCTGCTGATGTCGATGACGCTGAACGCCATGTTCCTGGGGATCCTGGGGGAATATATCGGACGCATCTTCATGCAGACCAAGAACCTCAACGCCCCCATCGTCGAGGCGACGTTGAATGTCGAGGCCGATCCGGCCGAGACCTCGGCGATCCGCTTCCCGGTTGCACGCTGACGGCAGCTTGATCCGGAAAGGGCTGACCTTGGCCGAAATCCGCCGTATAGACGGCACCAAACGAGGATTCTCATGGCCATTCACCTGTATCAGAACGACCTGCCCGACGGGCTGGACCTTGGCCCGGTGGTGGCCATCGACACCGAAACCATGGGGCTGGACCCGCGCCGTGATCGTTTGTGCCTGGTGCAGATGTCCTCGGGCGATGGCGATGCGCATCTGGTTCAGATCGCGCCGGGCCAGACCGCCGCGCCGAACCTGACCCGGATGCTGGCCGATCCGGCAGTGCTGAAGCTGTTCCATTTCGGCCGCTTCGACATCGCGGCGCTTCAGAACGCCTTTGGCGTCACCACGGCGCCGGTCTGGTGCACCAAGATCGCCTCGAAGATGATCCGCACTTATACCGACCGGCACGGGCTGAAATACCTGCTGCAGGCGCTGGCGGGGGTCGATATCTCGAAGCAGCAGCAGACCTCGGACTGGGGCGCCCAGCAGTTGAGCGAGGCGCAGCTGGAATATGCCGCCTCGGACGTGCTGTATCTGCACCGCCTCAAGGCCGAGCTGGAAAAGCTGCTGGCGCGCGAGGACCGGACGGCGCTGGCGCAGGCCTGTTTCGACTTTCTGCCCACCCGTGCCCAACTGGACCTGCTGGGCTGGGGGGATGAAAACGACATCTTCCATCACTAGATCGCCGGGCATGAGCAGTTATCTCGATACCGCCCGCCGCGTCATCGCGACTGAGGCCGAAGGCCTGGGCGCGCTGTCGGCCAGCCTTGGCGACAGCTTTGACCGCGCGGTGGAAACCATCCTCGCCGCGCGCGGCCGCGTGGTCGTGTCCGGCATGGGCAAGTCCGGCCATATCGGGCGCAAGATCGCAGCGACCTTTGCCAGCACCGGCACGCCCGCCCAATTCGTCCACCCGGCCGAGGCCAGCCACGGTGATCTCGGTATGGTGGCCGAGGGCGATGTGGCCATCGTGATCTCGAACTCCGGCGAGACGCCCGAGATCGCAGATATCATCGCCCATACCCGGCGCTTCAACATTCCGCTGATCGGCATCGCCGGGCGCGAGGGCTCGACCCTGATCCGGCAATGCGATGTGGCGCTGTTGCTGCCCGCCGCGCCCGAGGCCTGCGGCAAGGGCATCGTTCCAACCACCTCGACCACGATGACGCTGGCGCTTGGCGATGCGCTGGCGGTGGCGCTGATGGAGCATCGGCGCTTTACGCCCGAGCATTTCCGCACCTTCCATCCCGGCGGCAAGCTGGGCGCACGGCTGGCCCGCGTGGGCGACCTGATGCATGCCGAGATGCCGCTGGTCGGCGCCGACACGCCGATGACCGAAGCCCTGCTGACCATGAGCCAGATGGGTTACGGCGTGACCGGGGTGACCGGCGCGGACGGGCAGCTGGTCGGGATCATCACCGATGGCGACCTCAGGCGGCATATGGACGGGCTGCTGGACCACCGTGCGGCGGATGTGATGACCGCCAACCCCCGCACCATCCGCGCCGATCAACTGGCCGAGGCGGCGCTGGCGGAAATGCAGTCGCGCAAGATCACCTGTCTTTTCGCGGTGGATGACGGGGTGCCGCAGGGCATCCTGAACATTCACGACTGCCTGCGCGCCGGGATGGTCTGATGCGCTCGCGGCTGATCGTATGGCTGCGGGTGCTGCTGCCGCTGGCGGCGCTGGCGATCCTGTCGACGCTGTTCCTGCTGGGCCGTACTCTTAATCCTGACGACGCGTTGCCCTATGCCGAAGTCGACGCCGCCGACATGATCCGCGACCCGCGCATGACCCGGCCCGAATTCGCCGGCGTCAGCGAGGGGGGGGCTGAAGTCACCCTGACCGCCGACCGTGCCAGCACCACGCAGGGGCCCGACAGCGCGGCCCAGGCGCTGCGGCTGACCTGGCGCGCGCCCGACGGGCTGGCCGCCGACCTGAGCGCGCCGACCGCCCAGATGGAGGGGCAGCAGATCCGCCTGTCCGGCGGGGTGCGGGTAACGACTTCGGACGGCTGGGCGATGACGGTGCCGCAGGTCGAGACCGATCTCGGCGCGGACCGGTTGCTGGGCACCGGCGGCCTGACCGGATTCGCGCCTCTGGGACGGTTGGACGCCGAGCGGATGGAGATGACACGAAGCCCCAACGGCGACCATCTTCTGAATTTAACCGGCGACGTGCGTCTGGTATATCAACCCTGATCCCCTCCGAAAGGATGATGACGATGCGCCGCGCCGCTTGCCTTGCCCTGACGATCCCGATGCTGATGGCGCTGCCTGCCCTGGCCCAGACCGTGGCCTTTGGCGGCATGAAGGCCGATACCAGCGCCCCGGTCGAGCTGGCCGCCGAAAGTCTGACCGTCAATCAGACCACCGGCAAGGCCGAGTTCAACGGCAATGTCCTGATCGGGCAGGGGCAGATGAAGCTGTCCGCCGACAAGGTCGTGGTCGAATATGTGCAGGGCGATACCCAGAAGATCGACAATCTGGACGCCACCGGCAACGTCACTCTGGTCAATGGCCCCGATGCCGCCGAAGCGAGGCAGGCCATCTATGATGTCGCCTCGGGCAATATCACCCTGATCGGCGACGTGCTGCTGACCCAAGGCCAGAACGTGTTGTCGGGCGAGCGTATGGTGGTCAACCTGTCGGACGGCACCGCGCAGATGGATGGCCGGGTGCGTTCGGTCCTGCAGCCGGCGGGGAAGCAGTAATGGCCGAACATATCCCCGCCCACGGGCTGGCGGTGCGCAACCTGCGCAAATCCTATCGCCGCCGGCCGGTGATCCGCGACGTGTCGATGGATCTGGACCGGGGCGAGGTGGTGGCGCTGCTGGGGCCGAACGGCTCGGGCAAGACGACCTGCTTTTATTGCATCGCGGGGCTGGTCGCGCCCGATTCCGGGCATGTCTATATCGACGGACAGGACGTGACTGCGCTGCCGATGTATCAGCGCGCGCGGCTGGGCATCGGCTATCTGCCGCAGGAGATGTCGATCTTTCGCGGCCTGACCGTGGAACAGAACATCACCGCCGTGCTGGAGGTGGTCGAGCAGAACCCCCACCGCCGCCGCGACCGGCTGGAGGAACTGCTTGGCGACTTCTCCATCGGGCATATCCGCAACGCCTCGGCGATGGCGCTGTCGGGCGGTGAGCGGCGGCGTGTCGAGATTGCGCGCTGTCTGGCCTCGAACCCGTCCTTCCTGCTGCTCGATGAACCTTTCGCGGGCGTCGATCCGATCGCGGTGGGCGATATTCGCGGTCTGGTCCAGGATCTGAAATCGCGCGGCATCGGTGTGCTGATCACCGATCACAACGTCCGCGAGACTTTGGGCATCGTCGACCGCGCCTATATTCTGCATGACGGCCATGTGCTGATGTCGGGCACGACCGAACAGATCATCGCCGATCCGCGCGTCCGCGAGGTCTATCTGGGCGATACTTTCAGCCTGAGCTGATCTGAGCGATAAGCGCCCCTCATCGTTTCGCCTCGTTGACAGACTCGCAACCCCGCCGCAGACTGAAAGGGTCCGGTATGACCCTGTCACCTTCCAGAGGGGCCGGACGATGAAAGGGAAAAAGAATGCGTTATCAGATCAGTGGGAAACAGATCGACATCGGCGAAGCCCTGACCCAGCATGTCCAGACCGAACTGGGCGAAACCGTCGGGAAATATTCTCAGCGACCCACCGACGCCGTCGTCACCTTTTCGAAAAAGGCGCATATGCTGGTCTGTGACTCACTTGTCCATCTCTCCACCGGCCTGACCGTCCAGGCCAAGGGCGAGGCGCCCGAGATCTACGCAGCCTTTGAAGCCGCGCGCGAGCGTATGGACAAGCAGTTGCGCCGTTACAAGCGCCGGTTGAAGGATCACCACAAGGATCGCTCGGAGCCGGTTGTCTACGGCGCCGCCGGATTGTATGTGCTGCCCGCCGACGAGGAGGAATGGGAATCGCAGGACGACGCCGGTCTGCAACCCGTGATCGTCGCTGAAATGGAATCGCGCGTGCCGACCCTGTCGGTGGGCGATGCGGTGATGCAGATGGAACTGGCCGGCGCGCCCCTGCTGGTGTTCCGCAACGAAAAACATGGGGGCGTGAATGTCGTGCATCGTCGCGAGGACGGTAATATCGGCTGGATCGACCCCCGCAATATCAGCTAGTCGCTTGGCGACATGGCGCCTCGGGTCGATTGCCGGTCCGAGGCGGCAGAAAGACGGACAGACATGCAACTCAGCACCATTGTGAAGCCTGGCGCCGTGCGCACCTATCCTCAGGTGAGCTCGAAAAAGCGGCTGTTTCAGGACATCGCGGATCTGGCCCATCAGGTCTACGGGCTGGATGCCGCCCGCACGCTGGACGCGCTGCAGGAACGCGAAAGCCTGGGGCCGACCGGCGTGGGCAATGGCGTGGCGCTGCCGCATGCGCGGCTTCACGGGCTGGACGGGGTGGCGGGGATTTTCGTCAAGCTGGACAAGCCGCTGGATTTCGATGCCGTCGACCGTCAGCCGGTCGACCTGATCTTCGCGCTGTTCGCGCCCAAGGACAGCGGCGTCGACCACCTGAAGGCACTGGCACTTGTGTCGCGGACCTTGCGCGACACCGATCTGCGCGCCAAGCTGCGCGCCAATTCCGACCCGGCTGCGCTGCACGCCATTCTGACCACCGGCGCGGGAATGGCCGCCGCGTGATTTGGCGTTTTGTTGATTCGGGGCTATAGTGCGCCATCAGCAGGAGGATGTCAGATGACCAAGACCCTGACCGATCACGAACACAGCACCGGCTCTGGCCGGGTCCGGGCCTATCTGGCCCATGACCGCGAATCCGGTGTGCACCCGGCCATTCAGGCGCTGCACCGCCGCCCGCACAGCCGTGACGGCGATCCGGGTCGCAAAACCGCCGAATATGCGCGGATCGAACGCGGCTGGCAGGAATAGCCTAGCACGCCCGGTCCCATACCTTCCGCATCAGCCCCGGCAGATCGCTGGGGCTGAAACCAGCGCGCGGCATCCAGAAACCGCGCGTCGGATTGCCGCAGGCATGGGCCACCCGCACCTGAAGGTTCAGCGCAAAATGCGTGAAGACGTGCTGCACCGGCTGCAGTTGTTGCCAGTCGGCTTGCAGGGGGACGTCATGGTCGCTGCCATCCCACCCGGTTGAGGGGAAGGCGAGCGTGCCGCCCAGCAGGCCCTTTGGCGCGCGCCGCTCCAGCAGAATGGCGTGGTCGTTAATCGCCACCCAGGCGATGCCGGTGCGCTGCGGCTTCGGCGACTTCGCCGCCTTGCGCGGCAGATCCGCCGCGATCCCCCTGGCGCGGGCGGCGCACAGATCATCCAGCGGGCAGAGCGCGCAGGCGGGCTTGCGCGGGGTGCAGATCGTCGCCCCCAGATCCATCATGGCCTGCGCAAAATCGCCGGCACGCTCAGCGGGCGTCAGCCTGCCCGCCAATGCCACCAGTTCCGGTTTTGCGGCAGGCAGCGGCGTTTCCACCGCGAACAGGCGGGCGACCACGCGTTCAACGTTGCCGTCGACCACGGTTTCCGGCAGCCCATAAGCGATCGCCGCGATCGCGGCCGAGGTATAGGGTCCCACCCCCGGCAGCGCCTGCAGGCCGGCCCGTGTATCCGGGAAGCCGCCCGCTGCCGCCACCGTCCGCGCGCAGGCCAGCAGGTTGCGGGCGCGGGCGTAATATCCCAGCCCCGCCCATTCGGCCATCACCTGCGTATCGTCCGCCGCCGCCAAGGCCTCTACCGTCGGCCAAAGCGTGGTGAAGCGCTCGAAATAGGCCCTGACCGCCGCCACGGTGGTCTGTTGCAGCATGATCTCGGACAGCCAGACGCGGTAAGGGTCGGCACCCGACCCGCCCGGCGGCACCCGCCATGGCAGCACGCGGGCGTGGCGGTCATACCAGGCCAGCAGGGCGCCGGCGACTTCACGCATCGTTCACGGCTTTTTTGGACGGTCTCACTGGCATCCCCGCGGCGGCTTGCTAAACTGCGCCCGTCTTAACCCGCGGAGCCCCGCATGTTACAGCCCCCTCGCAGATCGCGTGGTTTCCGGCAGGCCTCCAGCCTGCTGGCCACCCAGATCCGCCATGCTGCCGAAGGGCGGGGCTTTGCCGTGGCCCGGCTGCTGACCCATTGGGCCGAAGTCGTGGGGGCGGATGTCGCCGCCCGCGCCCGCCCCGTCAAGATCGGCCATGGCCGGGGCGGCATGGGCGCCACGCTGACGCTGCTGACCACCGGGCCCTACGCGCCGCTGCTGGAGATGCAGCTGCCCGCCATCCGCGAGCGGGTGAATGCCTGCTATGGTTATAACGCCATTTCGCGCATCACGCTGACTCAGACCGCGCCCACCGGCTTTGCCGAGGGGCAGGCGAGCTTCGATCACGCCCCAAGGGCGCGGCCGATGCCCGATGCCGAAACCCGCCGCGCCGCGCAGGCGCTGGCGTCCGATATTGCTGATCCCGCGTTGCAGGCCGCCGTCGCGCGGCTGGCGGCGCTCAAACTGTCCCGACAGGGCAGACCCAACCGAAAGGTCCGTGAATGAGCTTCCAAATCCGCAACTTCCTGTCCGTGTCGCTGATCTCGGCCACGCTGGCACTGCCTGCCGTCGCCCAGACCACCCCCGCACCGGAAGCCGCGCCCGCGGCCCCCGCCGCGACCCCCGAGGCCGCAGCGCCCGCGGCCACCGACGCACAGGCAGCTGCCCCGGCGGCGGAACCCAAAATCGTCGAGGACCTGTTCCTGGGCGAGGAAAGCGCGCCGCTGACCATCTATGAATATGCCAGCTTCACCTGCCCCCATTGCGCGGCCTTCCACAAGGACAACTTCCCCAAGTTGAAGGCCGAATATATCGATACCGGCAAGGTCCGCTTCGCCACGCGCGAGGTCTATTTCGATCAGGTGGGTCTGTGGGCCGGCATTCTCGCCCGCTGCGACAGCACCAAATACTATCCGGTCAGCGACATGCTGATGGATGAACAGTCCGAATGGCTGAGCGCCCAGAACGGCGAAGAACTGGTGGCCAATCTGCGCAAGATCGGCGCCAAGGCGGGGATGACCGCCGAACAGATGGACGCCTGCTGGGCCGATCAGGCCAAGGTCGCCGATCTGGTGCACACCTTCCAGGTCAACGCCGAGGCCGACAAGATCAAGGCCACTCCGACCTTCATGATCGGCGGCGAGCAGGTCGAGAACCAGGCCTGGGAAGGTCTGAAAGCCAAGATCGACGAGAAGCTGGCCGAAGCGGAAAAAGCCGCCCCCGCCGCAGCAGCGCCTGCGGCCGAAGCCCCCGCGGCCGAGGCTGCCCCGGCCGGTGAAGCGCCTGCCCCGGCCAATTGATGACCCCGCTCGCCGGTCTGAAGGTCGTCGAGCTTGCGCGTATTCTGGCCGGCCCTTGGGCCGGCCAGATCCTTGCTGATCTGGGGGCCGATGTCGTCAAGGTCGAGGCCCCCGAAGGCGACGATACACGCCGCTGGGGGCCGCCTTTCATCGACCGCGAGGGCGATCGCAGCGCCGCCTATTTCCACGCCGCCAATCGCGGCAAGAAATCCGTCACCGCCGATTTCCGCACGCCGGAAGGCCAGCAACGCGTCCGCGATCTGATCGCCGACGCGGACATCGTCATCGAGAATTTCAAGGTCGGCGGGCTGGCGAAATACGGGCTGGACTACGCCAGCCTGTCGGCGCTGAACCCGCGCCTGATCTATTGCAGCGTCACCGGCTTCGGCCAGACCGGCCCCTATGCCCACCGCGCCGGTTACGATTACATCATTCAGGGCATGTCCGGACTGATGAGCGTCACCGGCGAGCCCTCGGGCCAGCCGCAGAAGGTCGGCGTGGCCGTCACCGACATTTTCACCGGCATCTATGCGGCGACGGCGATCCTCGCCGCGGTTGAGATGCGCCACCGCACCGGGCGGGGGCAACATATCGATATGGCGCTGATGGATGTGGCGGTGGCGATCATGGCCAATCAGGCGATGAACTATCTGGCCACCGGCACCGCGCCCGCCCGGATGGGCAACGCGCATCCGAATCTGGTCCCTTACGCCGTCTTTGATTGCGCCGATGGCTGGATCATCATCGCCACCGGCAATGATGGCCAATATCGCCGCCTCTGCGAGGTGCTGGGCCTGCCCGCGCTGGCGACCGCGCCTGATTACGCCACCAATGCCGACCGGATCCAGAACCGCGCGGCGCTGACGACTGCGCTGCAGGCGGTCACGCGGGCATGGCCGCGCGACGATCTGCTGGCGGCGCTGGAAGCGCAGGGCATCCCCGCCGGGCCGATCAACGACATGGCAGATGTTTTCGCGGATCCCCAAGTGATCGCACGTGGGCTGAAGATCATGCCCGGCGGTGTGCCCGGCGTGCGTCTGCCCGTGACCTTCTCGGAGGCGGAACTGGCGACGGGCCGCCCCTCGCCGCTCCTGGGTCAGGACGATCCGGTCAGCGGCTGAGCCGCCGCCGTTCCCGGCCGACATGGCGAACAGGCCGCGCGGGCCTGCCGGGCAGGGTGGTCGCAGGTTCGGCCCGCGGCCGTCGCGTGCGGGCCGGGAAAAGCGGTGGACCTGCACGGTTCTCTCTGCCGCGGGGCGGTCCCGTCGATCTTTCAACGTCCGGGTTTGCGCGGCTTCGCCTGCCGGCCGAAGCAACCCGCCCTTGGGATGCCGACCGGAGGACCGCATTGGACCATGAGGCATGGCGGGATCGGGGCGGCCGGTCTCAGGGCGTGGTGGCGGGCCTGCGTGCGAGGCCGAGGACAGGCTGCAGCAACCCATCCAGCCGCGCCCAATCGTCCAGCTCCAGCCGGACCGGCAGCGCCAGCACGTTGCGGCGAAATTCCGGGGGCAGGCGGACGGCGTCCTTTTCGGTGGTGACCAGCTGGGCGCCTGTCAGCTTCGCTTCGGTCGTAAGTCGTTGCAGCAGGGCGGGCGTGAAGGGCTGATGATCGTCAAGCGCCTCGCCCCGGACCAGATCGGCGCCCAGATCGCGCAGGGTGGCGAAAAACTTCTCGGGGTGGCCGATGCCGGCAAAGGCCAGCACCCGGTGGCCCTGCCAGTCAATGCCGGTCTGCAGAGGCGCCAGATAGCCCTTCAGATGCGGCAGATTCAGCGCATGGCCCCAGGCATCGGAAAAGCGGGCCTGCATGGGCGCGGTTCCGATCGAGATCACCGCATCGGCGCGGTTCAGCCCCTGCGCCACCGGTTCGCGCAAGGGACCGGCGGGCAGACACAGCCCGTTGCCGAAGCCCTTGGCGGCGTCGACGACGATCAGCGACAGGTCATGCGCCAGAGCGGGGTCC
Source organism: Paracoccus sp. S1E-3 (assembly GCF_013868135.1). GTDB lineage: Bacteria > Pseudomonadota > Alphaproteobacteria > Rhodobacterales > Rhodobacteraceae > Paracoccus. Next base: position 1,797,716 of record NZ_JACEMU010000004.1, on the reverse strand, counting down.
TGAAAGCCGTCATCCAGCAGGATCACCTGGGCGCCGTCAGCGACGGCGGCCTGGGCCCCGGCCAGCCGACTGTCGGACACCCAGACCGGGGCGAAGGCGGACATCAGCAGCGGCTCGTCACCCACCTGTTCGGCGCGGTGATGGCGATCATCGACGCGGGTGGGTGCGGTGGTGGTGCCGCCGTAACCCCGGCTGACGATCTGCACCGCCACGCCCTGCGCGATCAGCCGCTGCGCCAGCGCGATCACTGTGGGCGTCTTGCCGGTGCCCCCGGCATTGAGGTTGCCGACACAGATCACCGGCACCCCGACGCGGGCGCGTTCGCCCTTGGCTAGCCGCCGGGCGGTGGCGGCGGCGTAAAGCGATCCCAGCGGCCGCAACAGGTTTGCGGTCAGCGAGGGCGAAGTCTGGAACCAGAAGGCGGGGGCGCGGCGGCTCATGCGGAATCTCCCAGGATCGTGTCGCGGACGGCATGGGCGATGCGGTTGGCCACGCCCTCGCCCCCGGTCGAAACCGACCAGGCATTCGCCGCGATCTGGGCGGCCTGATCGGCGGCCAGCAAGGCCACTACGGCTTGGGACAGCCCGGCGGCGTCCTCGACCCGGCGGGCGGCGGCGGCGCCGTCAAGCTGCGCCCATTCCGCCGTATAAGGCCCGTCGAGCGGTCCGTGAATGGCGGCGGAGCCGAGCGAGGCGGCCTCGAACGGGTCGCGGGCGGTGTCCGTCGGGCCGTAAAGGGTTGAGCCCATGAAGGTCGAGGGCGCAAGCCGATACCACAGCCCCAGCTCGAACAGATCATCGGCGAGGTAGACGCTGACCTCCTCGGTCGGGTCCTCATCCAGATTGCGTTGGGCGACGACGAGGCCGGCATCGCTCATGCGGGCGGCCATCGCCTCGGCCCGGCGCGGGTCATCGGGCAGCACGATCAGCATGGCGCGATGGCTGTAGCGCAGAACGGTCAGCTGGGCCTCGATCAGGGCGTCTTCCTCGGCCTCGGTGACGTTCACGGCCAGCCAGACCTGGCGGCCCTTGAAGGCCTCGGCCAAGGCCGCACGCTCGGCCTCCAGATGCTTCAGGGGTTCGCGGGTCAGGGTGATCGGGCCGGTGACCTCGATCCGTTCGGGGGGCGCGCCCATTTCCAGTGCGGCGTCGCGGCTGGCCGGATCGGGCAGCAGCAGCAGGGTCAGCTGCGACAGCCACGAGCGCCGCCCAAGCCCCGGCACCACCCAGCCGCGCCGGGGGGGCGACAGCCTGGTCTCGGCCAGGATCACCGGGATGTCGCGGGCGCTCGCGGCGTCGATCAGCGGGCCGGGCAGGTCGGGACCGACCAACAGCACCGCGTCGGGCTGCATGGCGGCCAGCTGCGCGGCGGCCTGCGCATCCGACAGCACCGCATCGGGGACCGAGGACACCCCCCGCTTGGACAGATCGGGCATCCCGCCGACGGCGCGGCTGACGGCGATCTGCAACCCGCGCCTGCGCATCTGCATCAGCAGCTGAATCAGCGCGGGCGGCACATTGCCGTCCTCGGGGCCGACCTGGTCATAGCCTGCGCCGATGCGAAGCCACACCAGCGGGCCTTCGCCGGTCGGCAGCGCCAGATCGGGCAGGGGCAGGGGCTGGTCGGGCTGGTCCAGCCAGCGCCGCATCAGCCCCCGCAGCCCCCGCCCGGAAATCACGATCAGGCGCCCTGCCGGGGGTCGCCGTCGCCATCCATCAGCCGGTGCAGATGGGCGATGAAATAGCGGGTCTGCGCGCTGTCAACGGTGCGCTGTGCCGCGCCCTTCCACGCCGCCTGGGCCGAGGCGAAGTCGGGGAAGATCCCCACGACATCAATGGCCGAGGGGTCCCGGAACTCGGTTCCGTCAAGGTCCACCAATTCGCCCCCGAACACGAGGTGCAGTCGCTGCGTCATCGGAAAAATCTCCTGCTTTCGTCGATGCGCGTTACCTAAGCGTCTGCGCCGCCTGACGCAATCGCTGCGTCGGCCCGGCGCAGCGCGGCGGCGATCAGCCCCGGCGCCTCGGGCGCGAGGCCGATGGGCGGCAGGCAGGGCCCGGCAAAGCCCGCCAGCGCAAGGCCCGTGGGGATGTCGTCGGTGACATGTTCGGCCTCGGTGGCGAAAAAGGGCAGCGCCAGCGCGTGTGGCCCCAGATCGCGGGCTGCGTCGACCAGAAATGGCGCTTCTTCGATAAAGCCGGTCACCACCCGCCCGAGGCGCATCCGCAGCAATTCGGCCATCTCCTCGGCACCCTCGGCCGAGCCACGCGCACGCTGGGAACCATGCGCGATCAGCAGCAGCGTCACCTGATGCGGATCCCAGCCGCAGGCAATGGCGGCCTGACTGATCTTGAGCATGCACAGCTCGGCCAGGGTGGGGTCCAGTCCGAAGGGCGGCAGGATATCCATGTCCCGCGCGCCCGCCGCCGCCAGCCGGCGTGGCAATTCTGTGCCGGTAAACCAGCCCGCCGCCATGAACATCGGATAGACCATCGCGTCGGGCGCGGCAGCCACCGCCCGCTCAAGCGCTTCGGGCATCGCCAGCGTCGCCCCCAGAATCTGCCGTCCCGACAGGGCCGCGACGGCCGCCGCGAGGCCCTCGACCGCCGCTTGCTGGGGCGCGGGCGCCGAGGGCTGGCCATGTGCGACAATCAGGACAGGGCGCATAACTGGTATCCGGGTCGGGTTGGGGTTATCTCGGCCCCAGCCAATCACGCGCGGGGCGCGATCTCAAGCCGAGGTGTCGATGTCGGGCTGGACGGAATTCATTTTGGCCTTCGCTGCCTTTCTCGCGGCACATGTGATCCCGATGCGGCCGGCGCTGAAATCGCCGCTGATCGCCGTGCTGGGCAAGCCGGGCTATATCGCCGCCTTCAGCCTGCTGTCGCTGGGCCTGCTGTATTGGCTGCTGATGGCGGCGGGACGCGCGCCCTTCATCGAGATCTGGCCGCAGACGGAATGGCAACGCTGGCTGGTCAATCTGGCGATGGCGCTGGCGATTCTGCTGGTGGTTTTCGCGGTGGGCGTCGCCAATCCTTTCTCCTTCGGGGGCAAGATGGCGGGTTATGACCCGGAACGGCCCGGCATCATCGGACTGACCCGTCACCCGCTGATGTGGGCTTTTGCCATCTGGGCGGGCGCGCATCTGCTGGCCAATGGCGATCTGGCGCATGTGGCGTTGTTCGGGCCGCTGCTGGTCTTCGCGCTGTCGGGGATCTGGGGGGCCGAGGCCCGCGCCCGCCGGGCCCTGCCGGATTTCGAACGGCTGGCGGTGCATACCTCGCTATGGCCGGGGATGGCGCTGATTTCCGGTCGCTGGCGGCCACAGGGCATGCCAAGCTTTGCGCGGCTTCTGATCGCGGGGCTGGTCTGGGCGGCGCTTCTGCACCTTCACGCGCCGCTGATCGGTCTGTCGCCGCTGCCCTGAAGGCGGAAACCCTCGGGGATGTGGTCCTGCCCGTCCAGAACCAGATCGGCGGTGATTCGGGCCAGCACGGGCGCCATGCCGAAGCCGATCTTGAAGCCGCCATTCAGGACGAAATGCCCCGGCCGTCCCGGCCACGCGCCCAGCAATGGCGCCCGCGATCGGGCGCGCGGCCGGATGCCCGCCCAGCGGTCCACGACCGGCGCGTCCTTCAGCGCCGGGCATAGGGCGCGCGCGCGGGCGATTACTGCGTTCAACTGCGCGTCCACGCCGTCATGGTCAAAGCTGTTTTCCGAGGTCGAGCCGATCCCGACCGTCCCGTCGGCATGGGGCACGATATGCAGCCCTTCGGCATAGACCTGCGGCGCATCCGCGGCGTCGAAGCGCAAGGCGGCGCTCTGGCCCTTCACGCCCTGGCCGACCTTGCGGCCCAGATCCGCGCCCAGCATCGCCAACCCCGGCGCGCCGGTGGCCCAGATGGCTGGGCCGATGATGTCGTCCGGCCCGGCGGTGCGGCCCAGCACGACCTCCCCCCCCTTGGCGGCAATCGCCGCCGCCAGCGCCGCGCCCGCCATGCGCGGTGACAGGCGCGCAGTCAGATCGTCCATCAGCCACCAGCCATCGGGACTTTCCGGCACCAAAGGACCAGCGGGGCGATCCTGGGTCAGCCACATCTGCGCGGCATCCCGCCAATAACGGGCGGCGCCCTCGATCCGGGCGCCGAGCCTGGGCAGATCGGTCAGGGCCACCGCCTGCACCCGCCCGGTCCGGGCATAGCCGGGGTCGATGCCGCTGGCCTCGGCCACCTCGGCCCAGAACCGTTCCGCATCCAGAAGGCTCTGAAACTGGGTATGTTTCTTGATATTCCAGCTGTCGGGCGCGTGTGGCGCCAGCGCCCCCACGGTGCCGCCCGATGATCCCGCGCCGATGCGGTCCGCCTCGATCACGCGGACATGATGGCCGCGCCGGGCGATTTCCCAACCGGCGGAAAGCCCCGCTATTCCGGCCCCGATCACGGTGATGCTTGCCATTCCCGCGCCCTTTCGCCAGTTCTGCCGCGTAAGGAGTTAACCTTGATGAGCGTTCAGGACCAGAGACCCGATTTGAATTGGCGCGAGGGTGGCATCCCCGTCTCGCAGCGATTCGATGACCCGTATTTCAGCCTCAATGGCGGACTTGCCGAAACCCGGCACGTCTTTCTGGCCGGAAATGACCTGCCCGCACGGCTGCATCCGGGTTTTCACGTGGCCGAGCTGGGCTTTGGCACCGGGCTGAACCTGCTGGCGCTGGCCGAGATCACCGACCAGCCCATCCGCTTCACCAGTTTCGAGGCCTATCCGATGGACCTGCCCCAGTTGGAGCAGGCCCATGCCGCCTTCCCCGAGCTTGCCGCGCTGGCGGCCGCATTGCGTGCAGGCTATTCCGCCCGGCGCTTCCGTTTGGGCCAGGTAGAGGTCGAGCTTATGATCGGCGATGCCCGCGACCTGTTGCCGCAATGGAACGGGGCGGCGGATGCGTGGTTTCTGGACGGGTTTTCCCCCGCAAAGAACCCGGAGCTGTGGGGCGAGGCATTGATGGGCGAGGTCTGCGCGCATACCACCCCCGGCGGCACTTTCGCGACCTATTCGGCGGCGGGTCACGTGCGCCGGGCGCTTGGCGCGGCCGGCTTCGCCGTCACCCGCGCACCCGGCTATGCCGGCAAGCGCCATATGAGCCGGGGGGTCCGGCTTTAACCCGCGACCCATCGGGCGCAGTGCCGGGGCGCCGATATTGTTGGGCGGGTGCGCCTTCTCGGCCAGTGGCGACCTTCGCTTGCGCGCCCGCCACCGGCAGTGCAGAGGCCCGGCGGATCGTCGGTTCGGACCATTTGCCATGTCTCCGCTCGTGGGGTTTACAGCCCGACCGGCGGGCCGCGGGCCGCGCGCCCCGGCCTTCGCATCATCGCCGCGGCAGGTCCCCATCAGGGCGCGCCTTGGGCGTTGCCATCTTCAACCGCCGGCCGAAATCACACCGGCATTGGCGCCGGGACGCGGTGTGGGCCGTGCGGGCGTGGGTGCGGGCACGATTTCGGGTTCGCGGAAGGCGGCAGCCCTTGGCGACAGCGGATCGCCCTCGCGCGGGGGGCGGCGGGATTGCGTCAGCACCTCGGCCAGGGTCTGCCGCGCCTTGGGCGGCGGTGGGACGATGCCGCCGCCGGTCAGGTCTTTCGAGGGCGTCACCGCGACCGGCTGACCGGCGATGCGGGCGCGATAGATCGGCAGCGCCTCGGTCACGCGCATGACATAGTTGCGGGTCTCGTCGAAGGGGATCATCTCGACCCAGTCCACTGGGTCGGTTTCCGTGCGGATGTCGCCGAAAGCCTCGGTCCATTGGCGCGACCGGCCGGGACCGGCATTGTATCCCGCCGCTACCAGCGCCGAGGACGGTCCGAAGCGATTGCGCAGGCCCTGCAGATAGGCCGCCCCCAGACGCGCGTTGTAAAGCGCGTCATCCGTCATCCGCGCCCGGCTGTAATCCATCCCCACCTGCTGGGCCATCTGCTGAGCGGTCGCGGGCATCACCTGCATCAGCCCCAGCGCCCCCACATGCGAAGTGGCCTGATGGTTGAATTCCGATTCCTGCCGGGCGATCGACATCACCAACTCCGCCGGGACTTCCAGCGCCTCGCCCTCCAGCCCGGTCAGCGGGAAATAGGCTGCGGGATAGACCGCGCCCCGCGCCGCCGCCCGCTTGGCCAGCCGCAGCGCGTGCCAGGGATAGCGCATCTCCAGCGTCAGCCGCGCCATCCGGGCGATGTCCTCGGGCGTGGCGGTTTCCGACAGATGCAGGAAGAAGCGCTGCCCCAGATCGGGCTGCCCGGCGGCGAAGGCGAAGACACCGGCCTGAAAGACCGCGTTCTCGCGCAGGGGATCGCGGCGCCATTGCGGCAGCGCGGATTCCGAGCGGCCGGGAATGGACAGCGCCGGATCGGGCGCGGCGCCGATGCGTTCCGCCGCCAGTTGGCCGTAATAGGTCGATTGCAGCTTCGCCCCGGCGGCGAAAGCGGCCTTCGCCGCTTCGGGCTGGGCCGCAGCTTCCAGGGCGCGGCCCTGCCAGTAATGCGCGCGGGCCTGACTGACGATTCCTTTGGTATTGTCGGCGAGGTGCTTGAAATGCGTCAGCGCCCGGTCGGGCGCGCCGCCGCGCAGCGCGGCGTAACCGGCCAGAAACTCCAGATCGGCGAAGGCCTCTGAGCCGGGTTCGAGGAAATGGGCGGCGGCGAGGGTCTCGGCCGTTTTCCAGTCGCCGTCCCGCAGCGCGGCGCGGGCGTAATCGGCGCGCAGATCGGCCCAGGCCTCGGGCATCCGCAGCGCCTCGGCCGAGGTCGACCGTTCCAGCATCAATTCGCGGGCCAGATCGGGCATCTTGGCCTGCACCCGCCAGCGGAAGCGGTCCATGGCGAGGCCGGCGTCCCCGCGCTGCGCCTCGGGCAGGGCGAGGATCAATGCATCGGCGCCGCTGCGGCGGGACTGGGTGGCGATGCGGGCCTCGGCCAGTGGGCGGGCGGCGGCGCTCATACGGGTCAGGCCCTGCTGGGCGGCCTGCCATTCCGATCGATCCAGCAGAGCGAAGACGCGGGCATCGGACATGGCATCGACCAGATCGCCCGCGGTGGTGAGAAAGGCGATCTCCTCGGGTCCGGTCATCGGCAGGCTGGTCCAGATCGCCTGTGCTTTCTGCTCGGCCGCCTCCGGCTTGGCCGTCTTCAGCGCCGCGATCAGCAGTCTGGCGCCGGCGCCGGTCTGGGGATCGTGGCCGGCGAACCATTCGATCACATCGGCGGCCGGGGTGGCGGCGGTCAGCGTGCCTTCGCCGCGCTTGTACAGAAGCTCCATCCCCGGCCAGTCGGGATGGGCGCGGGCGAAGGCCAGATAGGCGGCGAAATCGCCCCGGCCGGCGCGCAGCGCCTGCCAATCGACAAGCGCCTGCGCCAGCGGCCCGGATTTCGCCGCCGCGGCTTCGGCTGCGGGCCAGTTCTTCGACGCGGCCGCGGTCAGCGCCGTCGCCATGTCGGGCAGCGATTCCGCCCGAACCGGCCATGCCACGACCGAGGCCAGAAGCCCCGCCAGAAGGATTTCACGCAGGTTGTACATCATCGACCCAATTTGCGGCGGCGGTCTGCCGGCTGCAATTCACATCCTTGGCAAATCCGCCGCCCGCGTCTAGTGTCCGCCGAGTTTCACAACCCCATCACGACAGGAGCGTGTCATGTTCAAAGGGTCGATGCCCGCGCTGATCACGCCGTTCACCCCGGACGGCGAGCTGGATCTGGACACGCTGAAGAAATTCGTCGAATGGCAGATCGATCAGGGCAGCCACGGGCTGGTGCCCTGCGGCACCACAGGCGAATCCCCGACGCTGAGCCATGAGGAAGACCGCACCGTCGTGCGCGAGGTCGTGCGCATCGCCGATGGGCGCGTGCCGGTGATCGCGGGTGCGGGGTCGAACTCGACCCGCGAGGCGATCGGTCTGGCCCAGCACGCCGAAAGCGCGGGCGCGAACGGCCTGCTGATCGTGACGCCCTATTACAACAAGCCGACCCAGGCCGGGATGATCGCGCATTTCACCGCCATCCATGATGCGACCAATGTGCCGATCGTCATCTATAACATTCCCGGCCGCTCGGTCGTGGACATGATGCCGGACACCATGGGCGAGCTGGCGAAGCTGCCGCGCATCGTCGGCGTCAAGGACGCCACCGGCAAGCTGGAACGCGTCAGCCAGCAGCGCATCACCTGCGGGGCTGATTTCGTCCAGCTGTCGGGCAATGACGACACCGCACTGGGATTCAACGCCCATGGCGGCACCGGCTGCATCAGCGTGACGGCCAATGTGGCGCCGAAGCTTTGTGCCGAATTTCAGCAGGCCACGCTGAATGGCGAATGGGGCAAGGCGCTGGAATTGCAGGACAAGCTGATGCCGCTGCACATCGCGATCTTCATCGAGCCGGGTCTGGTCGCGGCAAAGTACGCGCTGTCGAAGCTGGGCATCGCGAATGAGCGTGTGCGCCTGCCGCTGGTCGGGCTGACCCAATCGACCAAGAACGCCGTGGACGAGGCGATGCAGCACGCAGGCCTGATCTGAGCCGCAGCCGATCCCGAGATGATGAAGGCGCCCAGAGGGGCGCCTTTTTTTCATCGCGGCTCGGCGCAGGTCGGTCCCGTTCGGGCGCGACCACTGCAGGGGATTGGCGAGAATGGCGGCGACGGCCCTTGCGCGCGGGCGGGCGGTGACCGACGGTCCGAGGGCCGGCGGATGCGGCTCGGCACGGACCAAGATCGGCGATGACGGCGCTAGTCGCCCTCGTCGACCAGCCGTAGGTCGGCGCCATCATCCATCAGGCTCGGCCGGTCGGACAACGTGGCCCAATTGGTGCCGGTGCCGGTTGGCGGCAGTTCGTCCCGCGTCCATTGCAGGTGGATGTTGGCCTTCGCGATCATCAGCCCGGTGACCGGCGCGGTCAGCAGGATGAACAGGGTGATGAGCAATTCGTGCAGGCTCGGCGCGGCGCCGAACCAGGCGAAATAGATCATCGAGGCCAGCAGAACCCCTCCCACGCCCAGCGTTGCCGATTTGGTCGGCCCGTGCAGCCGGGTCATCGGATCGGGCAGTTTCACCAGCCCGTAGGAACCGACCAGCCCGAAGAACCCGCCGATCACCAGCAGGGCAGACACCAGAATTTCGAAGAACAGATCCATGATGCCCCCTATTCGATGATATCGCCGCGCAGGATGAATTTCGCATAGGCCACGGTCGAGACGAAACCGACCATGGCGAACAGCAGCGAGGCCTCGAAATACATCTCGGTGCCCTCGCGAAGGCCGAACAGGGTCAGCATGGCGATCATGTTGATGGTCATCGTATCCAGCGCCAGAATCCGGTCAGGCACGCCCGGTGCGATCACCACCCGGTAGAGGTTGAACAGAAGCGCGATCCCGAAACAGGCAAAGGCAAAGGTCAGGGCATAGGCGATCATGCGAAGATCTCCTTCAGGCGCGATTCGTAGCGGGTCTTGATATCGGCCACCACAGCCGCGGGGTCGGGCGCGTGCAGGCAGTGCACCAGCAGCGCGTGGCCGCATTCCGACAGGTCGCAGCTGACCGTCCCCGGTGTGAGGGTGATGGTGCCGGCCAGCACGGTGATCGCCTCGGGGGTGCGGATGTCCAGCGGGATGACGATCCATGCGGGCTTCAGCTGGCTGTTCGGCTTGAACAGCACGATCCTGGCGACCTGAATATTGGCCACGATGATGTCCCAGAACACCAGCAGCATGTAGCTGGCGTATTTCGGCAGCGATTTCAGCGTCGAGCGATAGGGCCAGTAAGGCTTGATGAACAGCGGGATCACCAGCCCGAGGATCATGCCGAAGACCAGCGAACCCCAGCGGAAGTCGTTGACCAGCAGAAGCCAGGTCACCACCAGCAGCGCCGACAGGATCGGATGGGGGAAAAGCCGACTCATGGCCGTGCGCCCTCCTGATTGACCAGCACCGATTCGACATAGGGATGCGGGCTGAACAGCTGGTCGGCAATGCTGTCGGTCATACGCAGCGCGGGCCCCGCGAAGACGGTCAACGCCACCAGCCCGGCCAGCAGCGTGCCGGTGGCCGCGAAGGTCAGCGTGGGCGACACCGCGTCACCGATGTCCTGGATATGTTCGTCCGGCTCCAGCTTGGGCGGAATGGGACTTTGGGGGGCGGGCCTGCCCTCGGCAGCGGCCTGCTGCTCGATCCGTTGCAGCTGGAAGGGCAGCCAGAACAGGGTGGAGCCGGCGCGGCCAAAGCCCACGATGGCGAACAGCGAAGTGATCAGGATCGTCGCCCAGATGCCGACCCACCACGGGTCCAGCCGGGTCGCATCCAGCACCAGCAGCTTCCCGATGAAACCCGACATCGGCGGCAACCCGGCCGCGGCGATGGCGGCGGCGAAGAACATCGCCGCGATCAGCCCGCTGTTCTGGATCTTCGGGCGCAGGGTCAGCCACAGGTCGCCGCCGCGCCGGGCCGCGATCATGTCGGCGATCAGGAAAAGCGCCGCCCCGGTCAGGGTCGAGTGGATGGTGTAATACAGTGCCGCCGAGATCGATTCCGGCGTGAACATCGACACCGCGATCACCAGCGTGCCGATCGAAGCGATGGCCGACATCGCCGCCACCCGACCCAGATGCCGCCCCCCCAGCACGCCCACCTGACCCACGATCAGGGTAATCAGCGCCGCAGGCAGCAGCATGTCGGAAACCAGCGTCTCGACCGCGGAATCGCCGGGGAAGACCAGCGTATAGAAGCGGATGATGGAATAGACGCCGACCTTCGACATGATCGCGAACAGCGCCGCCACCGGGCCCGGCGCATTCGCATAGGTCGAGGGCAGCCAGAAATGCAGCGGCACCAGCGCCGCCTTGATGGCGAAGACCAGCATCAGCAGCACCGCGCCGGTGCGCAGCACGGCGGTATCGCTGAGCGGCAGCGCCGCCACCTTGATCGCCATGTCTGCCATGTTCAGCGTGCCGGTCACCGCGTAAAGCGTCCCCAGCGCGGCCAGAAACAGGGTCGAGCCGATCAGGTTGATGACCACATATTGCACGCCCGCGCGCAGGCGAAGCGGGCCGCCGCCATGGATCATCAACCCGTAGGAGGCGATCAGCAGCACCTCGAAGAAGACGAACAGGTTGAAGGCGTCGCCGGTCAGGAAGGCGCCCATGACGCCCATCATCTGGAACTGCCACAGCGCGTGGAAATGCCAGCCCTTGCGGTCCCAGCCGGAACCGATGGCGTAAAGCTGCACGACCAGCCCCAGAAAGGCGGTCAGCACCAGCATCATCCCGGCCAGCCGGTCCAGCATCAGCACGATGCCGAAGGGCGCGGGCCAGTTGCCCAGACGATAGACGAAGACCTCGCCGGTGCTGGCATGGAAGGCCAGATACAGCGCCGCGCCCAGCAGCAGGACCGAGCCGACGGTCGAGAAGACGCGCTGCAGCAGCAGATCATGCCGCATCCACAGGATGATGAGGCCGCCGATGATCGCGGGAAGAAGGACGGGGGCAATGATGAAGTGGTTCATTCGGCGTTCCCGTCCTCGCGCCGGTCGGATTCGGGCATGTCGATATAATCGTCACCTCCCTCGATATAGGCGCCCAGCGACAGCAGCACGACCACTGCCGTCATCCCGAAGGAAATCACGATGGCGGTCAGCGTCAGCGCCTGCGGCAGCGGATCGGTATAGGCCGAGAAATCCGGTGCGCCATGATTTTGCAGGATCGGCGGCTTGTTGATCGCCAGCCGGCCGGTGGCGACGAGGAACAGGTTGATCGCATAGGACATCATGGTCATGCCGATCACGACCGGGAAGGTCCGCAGGCGCAGCACCAGATAGATGCCCGAGGCGCTCATGGCGCCGATGGCGATTGCGACGAGCGCTTCCATCAATGCGCCTCCTTCGGAACTGCGGGGGGGGCCTGATTGGTGGCGGGGCGGTTCGTCGATTCGCCCGTGCGCCGGGCGATCCGTGACAGCGAATTCAGCGCCAGCATGACCGCGCCCACGACACACAGGAAGACGCCCAGATCGAAGGCCATGGCGGTGGCCAGTTCGAACTCCTCCAGGAAGGGGAGTTTGAAATAGCCGTAAGCCGAGGTCAGGAAGGGCACGCCGAAGAACCACGCGCCCATGCCGGTGGCGGCGGCGACGATGACGCCGGCGCCGATCATCGCGTGGAAGGGCACGCGCTGACGTTCCTGCGCCCAGGCGAAGCCCGAGGCCATGTATTGCATCAGCAGCGAAATCGCGACGATCAGACCGGCGACGAAGCCGCCGCCCGGCTGGTTGTGGCCGCGCATGAAGATGAACAGCCCGACCGTCAGCGAGATCGGCAGGATCAGCCGCGTCGCCACCACCAGCATCAGCGGGTGGCGATCGCCGGCGCGCTTCTGGTCGTGGCGCCAGTTGGCCAGCTTGCGGGCGGATTTTCCGATCAGCAGCGTCTCGGTCATGGCATAGATCACCAGCGCGGCGATCCCCAGCACGGTGATCTCGCCAAAGGTATCATAGCCGCGGAAGTCGACCAGCGTGACGTTGACGATATTGTCGCCGCCGCCCTGCTTGTAGCTGTTGGCGATGTGGTATTGCGAGATGGTGTCGAAGGCGAAGTCGCGCCGCATGATCGCATAGGCCAGCCCGCCGAAGGCCAGCCCGACCATGGTGGCGATCAGCGCGTCGGCGCCCCGGCGCAGGCCGCCGGTCTCGACCCAGGTGACCTTGGGCAGGAAGTTCAGCGCCAGCAGCATCAGCATGACGGTGACCACCTCGACCGAGATCTGCGTCAGCGCCAGATCCGGTGCCGACAGGTAAACGAAGGCGCAGCTGACGATCAGGCCGACGATGCCGATCAGCACCAGTGCCAGCAGGCGGTTGCGGTGGAAGACCACCATGCAGGCGGTGGCCACGATCAGCAGCACGAAGCCGATGGCGGCGACCGGGCTGATCGGCAGCATCGCGCGGGTTTCGGGGCCGGCGCGGCCGGTGATCCAGGCGAAGGTGCCGGCCAACACGATGGTGGCGGCCATCATGCCCGCGCCACGCGCCAGCCGGCCGTCATGCAGCCCGTCATTGACCGCCTGCGCCCAGCGGACGGCGCGGCGGATCACCGCGTCGAAGATGGTCTTGGCCTCGGGGCGCGGCAGCGCGTCCCAGATCCGTTGCAGCGGACGGTGGAAGGCGACCATCAGCGCACCGATCACCAGCGCCGCGCCCGAGATGAGCAGCGGCGCGTTCACGCCATGCCACAGGGCGAGGTCGGGCTCGGTCGCGGCCCCGGTGACCGCATTGGCCGAAGCGGTGACCAGCCAGCCCGCCATGGTCATCGGCATCAGCCCGATCAGGACCACCAGCACCACCAGCAGGCCGGGACTGAACAGCAGCCCCAGGCCCGGATCATGCGGGTGATGGGGATAGTCGTCGCGCACCGGCCCGAGGAAGGTGCCCGAGATGAAGCGCAGCGAATAGGCGACCGAGAAGGTCGCCGCGATGGCCGCTATGATCCCGAACAGTTGCGGATGGCCCGCCCAGCTGGTGTGGATGGCGTCGTCTAGCATCATCTCCTTGGAGATGAAGCCGTTCAGCGGGAAAACCCCGGCCATGGACAGGGCCGCGATGGTGCCGATGATGAAGGTGATGGGCATCAGCTTGCGCAGCCCTCCCAGCAGCTTCATCGAGCGGGTGCCGGCCTCGTGATCGACGATCCCGGCGGTCATGAACAGCGCGGCCTTGAAGGTGGCGTGGTTGATGATGTGGAAGACGGCGGCGATCACCCCCGCCTCGGTTCCCAGACCCAGCAGCATGGTCACCATGCCCAGCTGGCTGACGGTCGAGAAGGCCAGAATCGCCTTCAGATCGTCCTTGAACAGCGCGATCACCGCGCCCAGCAGCATGGTGAACAGCCCGGTGGTGGCGACGATATAGAACCACTCGGGCGTGCCGGACAGCACGGGCCACAGCCGCGCCATCAGGAACAGTCCGGCCTTCACCATGGTGGCGCTGTGCAGATAGGCAGACACCGGCGTCGGCGCGGCCATGGCTTGGGGAAGCCAGAAATGGAACGGGAACTGCGCCGATTTGGTGAAAGCGCCCAGCAGGATCAGCAGCAGCGCCGGCACATAAAGCGGCGAGGCCTGGATCGCCTCCTTCGCCTGCAGAATGTCGCCGATGTTGTAACTGCCGGCGATATTGCCGAGGATCATCATCCCCGCGATCATCGCGAGGCCGCCCATTCCCGTCACGGTCAGCGCCATACGCGCGCCCTGCCGCCCCTCGGGCAGATGCTTCCAATAGCCGATCAGCAGGAAGGAGGACAGCGAGGTCAGTTCCCAGAACACCAGCAGGAACAGCACGTTATCCGACAGCACGATGCCCATCATCGCGCCTTGGAACAGCATCAGATAGGTATAGAACTGCCCGACCGGATCGCCCTTGGACAGGTAGTAACGGGCATAGAGGATGATCAGCAGCCCGATCCCCAGGATCAGGATCCCGAACAGCAGGCTCAGCCCGTCGATGCGGAAGCTGGCATCCAGCCCGATCCGGGGCAGCCAGGTGAAACTGCTGGTGATGACCTGCCCGTCCATGACGGCGGGAATGTGAAGACACAGCCCGATCAGGGCCAGCAATGTCATGGTTCCGCAGGAGATCGCCGCGACATTGCGCCCCGAGCGGATCAGAAGTCCGGGCAAAAGCGCGCCCAGGAAGGGCAGCGCTGCGATCAGGGCTGGCGACATCTAACCTCCGAAGTGTTTACCGTTTGTGTCAAGGAACGGGGGGGCGGTGTCAAGCAAAGGGGGGCGCGGAAAAGGACCTCTTTCCCGATGTTCGCGTTTCGTGCTAGCCTGCGGAAAACGAAGGAAAGAGGGCAGGGCATGCGGGTTCTGGGCATCGACCCCGGTTTGCAGAACATGGGCTGGGGTGTGATCGAGTTGGACGGCCCGCGCCTGCGACATATCGCCAATGGCATCGTCCATTCCGATCAGGGCGAGCTGGGGGTGCGCCTGCTGCGGCTTTATCGCGGGCTGTCGGCGGTCATCATCGCGCATGCGCCGACGGCGGCGGCGGTGGAGCAGACCTTTGTGAACAAGGACGCGGTGGGCACGCTGAAGCTGGGACAGGCGCGCGGCATCGCCCTGCTGGCCCCGGCTGAAGCGGGGCTGGAAATCGGCGAATACGCCCCCAATGCGGTCAAGAAGGCGGTGGTCGGTGTCGGCCACGCCGGAAAGGAACAGGTTCAGCACATGGTGCGCCATCAGCTGCCCGGCGTCGAATTCGCCGGCCCCGACGCGGCGGATGCGCTCGCCATTGCCATCTGTCACGCCCATCACCTGCAATCGCGCACCATCCGCATCAAGGTGCGGGCGTGATCGGCCGTATCGCCGGGGTGATCCTGCACCGCGCCCCCGATCACGTGCTGATCGATGTGCGTGGCGTGGGCTATATCGTCCATATCAGTGAACGGACGGCGGCCAGCCTGCCGCCGGTCGGTCAGGCGACCGCGCTCTATACCGACCTGCTGGTGCGCGAGGATCTGCTGCAATTGTTCGGCTTCCCCAGCCTTCTGGAAAAGGAATGGCACAAGCTGCTGACCAGCGTGCAGGGGATCGGGGCCAAAGCCTCGCTGGCGATTCTGGGCACCCTGGGCGCGGAAGGGCTGGGCCGGTCCATCGCGCTTGGCGACTGGTCGGCGGTCAGGAAAGCGCCGGGCGTCGGCCCGAAACTCGCGCAGCGCGTGGTGCTGGAGCTGAAGGACAAGGCGCCGTCGGTCATGGCCATGGGCGGCGCACTGACCGTCGATGCGGGCCTGCCGGTGATCGAGACCGATACGCCTCCGGCCGCAGCCCCGCCGCCGTCTGCGCCGCCGCCTTCGGCCGCCGCGCAATCCGAGGCGCTGTCGGCGCTGACCAATCTGGGCTATAACCCATCAGAGGCTGCTCAGGCGGTGGCGCAGGCGGCGATGGCGGAAGCGGGGGCGGCGACCCCGGCATTGATCCGCGCGGCGCTGCGATCGCTGGCGCCGAAGGAATAGGAAGTCTATGATGTCCGGCACGCTGCGCACATTCACCCTTATGGCCGCGCTGACGGCCCTGCTGATGGGGCTTGGCTGGCTGGTCGGCGGTCGCGGCGGGATGATTCTGGCGCTGATCTTCGCCGGTGTGGGCAATGTCTGGGCGTGGTGGAACAGCGACCGGGCCTTGCTGCGGCAGGCCGGCGCGGTCCGCGTCGATGCCCAGACCGCGCCCGATCTGGTGGCGCTGGTGGCGGCGCTGGCGCAGCGTGCGGGTCTGCCGATGCCCGCCGTCTACGTGCTGCAAAGCGACCAGCCCAATGCCTTCGCCACCGGCCGCGATCCCCAGCATGCCGCCGTGGCGGTGACGCAAGGACTGCTGCGCAGCCTGAACCGGGACGAACTGGCGGGCGTCCTCGCCCATGAACTGGCCCATATCCGCAATCGCGACACGCTGACCATGACAGTCGCCGCCACGCTGGCCGGTGCGATTGCCATGCTGGGCAATCTGGCGCTGTTCACCGGCGGACGCGAGGGGCGCGGCGGCGCGCTGAGCGGTATTCTCGCGATGATTTTCGCGCCGCTGGCGGCGGGGCTGGTTCAAATGGCCATCTCGCGGACGCGGGAGTTCCGCGCCGATGCGCTCGGCGCCGAGATCGCAGGGCAGACGCAGGGCCTGTCCAATGCGCTGCGCAAGATCGCGGCTGTCTCGGGGCAGATCCCGAACATTCCCGCCGAACGCAACCCGGCCTCGGCGGCGATGTATATCATCAACCCGTTGGGGGCGCTGCGCATGGATAGCCTGTTCCGCACCCACCCCTCGACCGAGGCGCGGATCGCCGCGCTGCAGAAGCTGAAATTATGAGCCTTCCTGACCCCACCCTGCGCCCTGAACCCCTGCCCGAGGACGAGCCGGGGCGCGCCCTGCGTCCGCAGGCGCTGACCGACTTCGTGGGCCAGGCAGAGGCGCGGGCCAATCTGCGCGTTTTCATCGAAAGTGCCCGCCGCCGCGGCGAGGCGATGGACCACACCCTGTTTCACGGTCCGCCCGGCCTTGGAAAAACCACGCTGGCGCAGATCATGGCGCGCGAGTTGGGGGTGAATTTCAAGATGACCTCGGGCCCGGTGCTGGCGCGGGCGGGCGATCTGGCGGCGATCCTGACCAATCTCGAAGCCCGCGACGTGCTGTTCATCGACGAGATCCACCGGATGAACCCCGCCGTCGAGGAAGTCCTTTATCCGGCGATGGAGGATTTCGAACTGGACCTGATGATCGGCGAAGGCCCCGCCGCGCGCACGGTCAGGATCGAGTTGCAGCCCTTCACGCTGGTCGGCGCGACGACCCGGCTGGGCCTGCTGACCACGCCGCTGCGCGACCGATTCGGAATTCCCACGCGCCTGCAATTCTACACCATCGAGGAACTGGACCTGATCGTGCAGCGCGGGGCGCGGCTGATGGGGATGGCCGCCGATCTGGACGGCACCCGCGAAATCGCGCGGCGCGCGCGCGGCACGCCGCGGATCGCGGGGCGCCTGCTGCGCCGGGTGGCGGATTTCGCGCTGGTGGAAGGTGACGGCCGGTTGACGCGGGCGATTGCCGATAACGCGCTGACACGGCTGGGCGTGGATGATCTGGGCCTCGACGGGGCCGATCGCCGCTATCTGGGCCTGATCGCCGAGAATTACGGCGGCGGCCCGGTCGGGGTCGAGACGCTGGCGGCGGCGCTCTCGGAAAGCCGTGATGCCATCGAGGAGGTGATCGAGCCCTATCTGCTGCAGCAGGGGCTGATCGCGCGGACGCCGCGCGGGCGGATGCTGGCGGCGAAAGGCTGGCGGCATCTGGGGCTGGATGCGCCGATCACGCCGCTGCAAACGCCGCTGTTCGGCGATTGAGCGCCGCTGCGGGGCGATCAAGAAGCTTTGATGCGAAAGCGCTGCGCGCGCGGGCCATGCTGTCCTAGACTGGACCGCGAACCGGAGGATCCGCCATGCAACCGATACGCCGCCTTGTCGCCGCTTCCGTCCTGCTGTCGGCCCTGTCGCTGCCCGCGCTGGCGCATCACGGCTGGGGCTGGGCCGAGGGCGATCTGATCCAGATGACCGGCGCAATCCGCAGCGTCACCATCGCGCCCCCGCACCCGATCCTTGAGGTCGAGGCCGCCGACGGCAACCTCTGGACGGTGGAACTGGGCAATCCCGGCCGCACCGAGCGTGCGGGCTTTGTCGAGGGCGTGGCCGAAGCGGGCGATCAGGTTGAGATCCTCGGCAACCGCTCCCGCGACCGGGGCGAGGCGCGGATGAAGGCGGTCAGCATCACGCTGGACGGGCGGGATTACGTCTTCTACCCGGAACGGCTGCCGGAAAACTAGCGTGCAAACGCTGGCCGAGTTCCTCGCTGGGTTGCCGTTTTCGGGCCCGATGCGCCGCTCGGCCCTGCTTTATGCCTTGGTGAATGCGACGCATATCCTTGGCATCGGGCTGATCCTCGGGGCGATCCTGCCGCTGGATCTGCGGATTCAGGGGCTGCTTCGGGCGCCCCCGCTAGCGGTAATCGGGCCGTTTCTCAGCCGGGTGGCGGCGGTCGGTGTCGGGCTTGCAATGCTGACCGGGCTGGCGCTGATTTCGGTCCGGCCGGGCGAATACCTCGGCAATCCGGCGTTTCGGGTCAAAGTGCTGCTGCTGGTCACGGCGCTGCTGAACGTGGCGGCGCTGCATCTTTCGGGCACCTGGGGGCGCGCTGCCGCGGGCGGGGTGGTCTCGGTTGGGCTGCGATTGGGCGCGGCGGTGTCGTTTTCGGCCTGGCTCGGCGCCCTTGTCGCCGGGCGAATGATCGGGTTTCTATAACCCCGCGCATCCGACGGGGGGATCATGGAAATCGAAGCACGCATCCGCGACAGTTTCGGCAAGCAGACGATGATGCAGACGCTGGGGGCGGAACTCGACAACGTGGCCGAGGGCCGCGTGGTCATCACCGCGCCGATCCTGCCGACCAGCCTGCAGCAGCAGGGGGCGGGCCATGCCGGGCTGGCCTTTTCCATCGGCGATTCGGCGGCGGGCTATTCGGCGCTGACGGTGCTGCCCGAAGGCGCAGAGGTGATGACGGTCGAGATGAAGATCAACCTGATGGCGCCCGCGCTCGGGGATCGGCTGGTGGCCGAAGGCCGGGTCGTCCGCGCCGGCCGCCGCATCGTGGTGGTCGCCGCGGATGTGTTTGCCGAGACGGCGGGTGCCCGCAAGCATGTCGCCATGCTGCAGGGCACCATGATCCCGGTCTAGGCGCGCTCCAGCAGCGCCTCGCCGCCCGAGATGGAACACTGGCCGGGCGATTCCTCGATATTCAGGGCGGTGATCGTGCCGTCCTCGACCAGCATGGCATAGCGCTTGGACCGTCCGAACAGGCCCGCAGGCGGGGCGTCGAAATTCATGCCCATCGCCTTGGTGAAGCTGCCATCGGCATCGCCGAGGAAGGTCAGTCCGGCCTTGTCGGCGCCGGTCGAGGTCGCCCATGCGCCCATCACGAAGGGGTCGTTCACGCTGACGCAGACGATCCGGTCGACGCCCTTGGCGCGGAACTGGTCGGCGGTGCGGATGAAGCTCGGCACATGGGCGGTGGTGCAGGTGCCGGTGAATGCGCCGGGCAGCGCGAAGATCGCGACGCGGCCCGTCGCGTAATCGGCCAGATCGACCTCGGCCGGGCCGTTTTCGGTCATGTTCAGCAGCTTGCCAGCCGGCAGCTTGTCGCCTTCACCTAAAGCCATGATGCGCTTCCTTCTGTTGAGATGCGCGAAGCCTAGCCCATGCCGCCGGCAGGAGCAAAGGGTCAGCCGGCCTCGATCTCGGCCAGAAAGGCCCCGGCGAAGCGGTCCAGCCGCGCCGCGTCCAGAAAGCGCGACATCGCGTCGCGGTCCGCCGGGCGCTGCTCGGCGATACGTTTGAGCTGGCTGGTCGAGCAACTCAGCGGTTTCCCGGTCCCGTCCTCCCCGCGGACCAGACGCATCTGCGCCTCGGCCAGCCGATCGAACAGCGCGCCGGAGGCACGCCCTGCCAGCGCCCGACGCGCCGGATGCATGGGGGCGGTGTCGCCCGCGATGACCGACAGGAAGGCCGCGCCGTAACTTTCCAGCTTCTTCGCGCCGACGCCGCTGATCCGGGCCATCTCGTCCAGCGTCTGCGGGCGGCGCTCGGCCATTTCCTGCAAGGTGCGGTCGGGGAAGATGACATAGGCGGGGACACGCGCGGCCTCGGCCAAGGCGCGGCGCCTGGCCTTCAGCGCCGAGAACAGCGGCGCGTCCTCCTCGGCCACCTGCATCTTTGGCACGAAAGCGGGTTTCGCGCGGCGGATGCTATCCTCGCGCAGGGTGATCTGGATTTCACCGCGCAGGACCGGATGGGCGGCGTCGGTGATGTGCAGTGCGCCGTGTCGGGACGGGTCCGGGCGGCACAGGTCGCGGCCCATCATCTGGCGGATGATCGCCTGCCATTGCGCCTTGGACCAGTCGCGCCCGACGCCGAAGGTGGGCAGGTGGTCATGGCCGCGTTCGCGGATCTTCTCGGTTGTGTTGCCGGTCAGCACGTCGATGACATGGCCCGCGCCGAACCATTCGCCCGTTCGCAGCATGGCCGAGAGCGCCATGCGCACGGGGATGGTGGCGTCGAAGGTGGCAGGCGGCGCGTCACAGAGGTCGCAGTTGCCGCAAGGTTCCGAAGTCTCGCCGAAATAGGACAGCAGCAGCTGTCGGCGGCACGAGGTCGCCTCGGCCAGTCCCAGCAGGGTGTTCAGGCGGGCATGGTCGGCATCCTTGCGGGCGTTGTCGGCCAGCCCTTCGTCGATCTGGGCGCGGCGCATGCGAATGTCGTCGGGGCCGAACAGCGTCAGGGTTTCGGCAGGCGCGCCGTCGCGCCCGGCGCGGCCGATCTCCTGATAATAGGCCTCGATCGATTTGGGCAGGTCGGCATGGGCGACCCAGCGGATATCGGGCTTGTCGATGCCCATGCCGAAGGCCACGGTGGCGGCGACGATCAGCCCGTCTTCGCGCTGGAAACGGGCCTCGGCCTCGCGCCGGGCCTCGGGGTCCATGCCGCCGTGATAGTGCAGCGCGCTGTGGCCGGCGGCGTTCAGCGCGGCCGAGAGGGTCTCGGTCTTGGCGCGGCTGCCGCAATAAACGATGCCGGACTGGCCGCTTCGCGCTGCCGCGAAATCCATGATCTGCCGGCGCGGGCTGTCCTTGGGCTGGAAGGCCAGATGGATGTTCGGGCGGTCGAAGCCGCGCAGGAAGGTCAGCGGTGCCTCGCCCGCGAACAGGCGGGTGACGATTTCCGCGCGGGTTTCGGCATCGGCCGTGGCGGTGAAGGCCGACAGTGGCACGTTCAGCGCCTGTTTAAGCTGGCCGATGCGCAGATAGTCGGGGCGGAAGTCATGTCCCCATTGGCTGACGCAATGGGCCTCGTCCACGGCGATGGCGGTGACGCCGGCGCGGCGCAGAAGCGGCAGTGTCCCGCCCGAGGCGAGGCGTTCCGGCGCCATATACAGGATCTTCAGCGTGCCTGCGCGCAGGGCGGCGAAGATCTCGTCCGTCTCGGCCTCGGTATTGCCCGAGGTCAGCGCGCCCGCGGCCACACCCGCCTCGCGCAGGGCGCGGACCTGATCGCGCATCAGGGCGATGAGCGGCGAGATCACCACCGTCACCCCGTCCCGGATCAGCGCCGGCAGTTGGAAGCACAGCGACTTGCCGCCGCCCGTCGGCATGATGGCCAGCACGTCGCGGCCATCGCGCACGGCCTCGACGATGTCCTGCTGGCCGGGACGGAATTCGTCGAAGCCGAAGATCTGGCGCAGCAGGTCGGCTGGCATGATCAGCCCAGGAAGAAGCCTGCGTTATTCGCCAAGGCCTGCCGCAGGATGATGATGCCGATGAACACCACCAGCGGCGCCAGATCGAGGCCGCCGGTATAGGGCAGCAGCCGGCGGATCGGGCCATAGATCGGTTCGAGAATCCGGTTCAGCCCGTCCCAAAGCTGCGCGATCAGCGGCTGGCGCAGGTTCAGGACCTGGAAATTGATCAGCCAGGACATGATGATATGGGCGATCATCAGAAACCAGACCACGTCCAGGATCAGCATGATGGCTTGGTAAAGCGTGGTCATCGGTCAGGCCTCGATCAGGATGCGCAGGATGCGGCGCAGCGGCTCGGCCGCGCCCCACAGAAGCTGGTCGCCGACGGTGAAGGCGCCGACATATTCCGGCCCCATGGCCAGCTTGCGGATGCGGCCGACCGGGATGGTCAGCGTGCCGGTGACGGCGACCGGGGTAAGGTCGCGCATCGACGCCTCTTTCTCGTTCGGGATGACCTTCACCCAAGGATTATCCTCGGCGATGATCGCCTCGATCTCGTCCACGGGCACATCGCCGTTCAGCTTGAAGGTCAGGGCCTGGCTGTGGCAGCGCATGGCGCCGATGCGGATGCAGAACCCGTCGACCGGGATCGCCGGTTCGGTCGAGCCGCCCATCGCGTCGGGCCCAAGACCG
Organism: Paracoccus sp. S1E-3; assembly: GCF_013868135.1. Classification (GTDB taxonomy): domain Bacteria; phylum Pseudomonadota; class Alphaproteobacteria; order Rhodobacterales; family Rhodobacteraceae; genus Paracoccus. The sequence goes on along the minus strand of NZ_JACEMU010000004.1, from coordinate 1,775,186 downwards.
AGGATCTTGTTCGTCTCGGCCATGGCCTTCCATTCTTCCTTGGACTGGCCATTGCCCAGATCCTTGTCGATCCACGGGATCAGCGAGCCGCCCAGAACCGCGCCGAACTGGGCGGCCTCATCGGTGCCCAGCATGGCCTGCTGGCGGGCCAGCACCTTGCGGTCGATTTCGAGGATCGCCGATTTCGGATCGTCCAGCAGGTCGCGGATCTCGGCGTTCAGGGCACCGTATTGGGTCAGCAATTCGCGCATATGCTTGGCGCCGCCGCCCGAGGCCGCCTGATAGGTCTGGGTCGACATCCATTCCACCAGTCCCGCCTTGTACAGCGCGCCGACACCCATCAGCATGCAGCTGACGGTGCAGTTGCCGCCCACCCAGTTGCGGTTGCCGGCGGTGATCGCCTCATCGATCTGCGGGCGATTCACCGGGTCCAGCACGATCAGCGCATCATCCGCCATCCGCAGCGTCGAGGCCGCGTCGATCCAGTGGCCGTCCCAGCCCTCGGCCCGCAGTTTCGCATAGATGTCAGACGTATAATCGCCGCCCTGACAGGTCAGAATGGCGTCGCAGGATTTCAGCGCCTGAAGGTCATAGGCATCGGCCAGCGGCTGATCGCCCTTTGGGGCCTTGCCGCCAGCGTTCGAAGTCGAGAAGAAAACCGGCTCGATATGGTCGAAGTCGCCTTCGGCCTCCATTCGGTCCATCAGGACCGAACCCACCATGCCCCGCCAGCCGACCAGACCGACCCGCGGCGTTTCATTCATCGCCATCGCCGTTTCCCCCGAAAAGATGCGCAGGCCAGCACCTAAGGCAGCCGGGCCTTTCGCGCAAGCTTGCGCTGCGTCGTTGTTGACACCGCTCACCCCCCTGTTACCCCCGCAGCAACAGGAGGCCGCGCATGTATCCCTTTGTCCGCTTTACCAAGGAAATGCTGAAATTCCGTAACGCGCCCAAGCTGGGGCCGCTGGACACGCATATCTCGACCCATATGTGCTGGCCCTGGGATCTGGACCCGTGGATCGAGCTGAACAACGGCCGCACGCTGACCCTTTATGATCTCGGCCGCATTCCCATGGCGGTCAGGACCGGGTTGATCGGTGCGTTGCGCGAACATGGCTGGGGGATTACCGTCGCGGGCAACTCGACGCGGTATCGCCGGCGGATCCGGGCCTTCGACCGTTTCACCATGCTCAGCCGGATGATCGGCTGGGATCAGCGCTTCATGTATATGGAGCAGTCGATGTGGCGGAAGGGCGAGTGCTGCAATCACATGCTGCTGCGCGGGGCCTTCACCGGCCCGAAGGGGATCGTCAGCCCGCAGCAGGTCTTTGCCGCCGTGGGTTACCACGATGACAGCCCGGCGCTGCCCGAATGGGTTCAGGGCTGGATCACGGCCGAGGCGATGCGCCCCTGGCCGCCCGTGGTGGCCGAGGAGGCGCGGGATGCCATTCGCACCTGAGGCTACATTATCACGTCACCGACCGTGCGGCCGTCGCGGGACAGATCGGTGAAGCTGTCCAGCCCGTCGAACAGATCGAGCGGGATCGGTCGGATGATATCCTGATCTTCCGACAGTCGCAGATTGACGGCGAGGCGGCGGCGGCCGTCCTTTTGCAGATGCACCCCGCGCCATGCGGCGATGCAGCCGCAATCGGGGCAGAAATGGAACTCCAGCCAGCCGCTGCTGGTCTTGTAGATGTGGCTGTCGCCGGTCAGGGCGACATCCTCGCCCTCATGGCCGTAGATCCACAGGACACCATATCGACGGCAAATCGTGCAGTTGCACAGCGTTGCACCATCCGGCCAGGTGTCGAAGCGCCAGTGCAACCGGCCGCAATGGCAGCTTCCTGTCAGCATGTCGCCGCCTTTCGCTGGGATGACCGAAGGTTAATCCAGCCGGGCATATGTGAAAAGACAGTTGCCAAGGCCGACGGCTTTGGACTTATCTCGCCTCAGGCATCGGGAAGGGCACCATTTGGACCGCAAACGCATCTGGGGCTGGTGGTTTTTCGATTGGGCCAGCCAACCCTATCACACGCTGCTTGTGACCTTCATCTTCTCGATCTACTATGCCGAGGTTGCCAAGCGCTCCTTCATCGCCGAGGGGATGGACGCCGCGCAGGCGGGGGCGGCAGCGCAATCGCTGTGGGGTTACGGGCTGGCGATCGGCGGGGTCATCATCGCCGTGCTGGCGCCGATCCTGGGCGCGGTGGCTGATACGACCGGGCGGCGGCTGCCCTGGGTGTGGTTCTTTTCCGGGCTGATCGTGGTCGGTGCGGCGGGTCTTTGGGGGCTGACGCCGACGAATCCGCAACTGGTCACGGCGGTGGTCTTCTTCGGGCTGGGTCTGATCGGGGTCGAGTTCGCGACCATCTTCACCAATGCCATGCTGCCCGGCCTCGCGCCGAGGACCGAGATCGGACGGCTGTCCGGGTCGGGCTTCGCCTTCGGCTATCTGGGCGGGCTGGTGTCGCTGGCGATCACCCTGCTGTGCTTTGCCGAAACGCCCTCGGGACTGACCCTCGCGGGAATCCGGCCGCTGTTCGGACTGGACCCGGCCCTGCGCGAGGGCACCCGATTCGTCGGCCCTTTCACGGCGATCTGGTATGTGGTCTTCATGCTGCCCTTCTTCTTGTGGGTCAGCGAACCAGCGGGCACCGGGCGCCCGATACGGCTGAGTGTTGCGATGCGCGACCTGTGGCGGCTGGTCAAAAGCCTGCGCCACCGCACCAGCCTTGCGGCATGGCTCCTGTCCTCGATGCTGTCGCGCGACGCGCTGAATGCGCTTTATGGCTTCGGCGGGGTCTATGCGGGGACCGTGCTGGGCTGGCCGGTCTTTCTGTCCGGCGTCTTCGGGGTGGTCAGCGCGCTGTCGGCCACGGTGATTTCGTGGCTGGGCGGCCGTGCCGACCGCAGGTGGGGACCGAAAGCCGTCATCCGGGCGTCGATCATCGTGCTGGTGCTGGTCTGCATCACCATCGTCGGAATGGACCGGCAGTCGCTGTTCGGGGTGCCGCTGGTCGCGGGATCGCGGCTGCCCGATGTGATGTTCTTCATCTGCGGCGCGCTGATCGGCGGCGCGGGTGGCGTTCTGCAGGCCGCGTCCCGCACGATGATGGTGCGCCACACCACCGAAGAACGCGCGACCGAGGCGTTCGGCCTTTACGCGCTGTCGGGCAAGGCCACGGCCTTCCTCGCCCCATTCCTGATCGCCGTGGTGACGGATCTCACCGGCAGCCAGCGGATCGGCATCTCTCCGCTGATCGTGATATTCCTTCTGGCGATCTTCCTGCTAAAGTGGGTCAACAAGAACGGAGAGGCAGTGCAGTGATCCGCAAATTCATCCTGACGGCAGCCGCCGTCATCGGTCTGGTCGTGCCCGCCATTGCTGAACCGCTGGCGAAGGATGTCTTCGGCAGCGCCCCCGGACCGACCGGCGGCGCGCCGGTTTCGGTCGGCGGCTACAACCGGGGCTGCGTGTCGGGTGCGGTGGCACTGCCCGAGACCGGGCCGACCTGGCAGGCGATGCGCCTGTCGCGCAACCGCAACTGGGGCCACCCGGAACTGGTGGGTTTTCTGATCGGCCTGTCACAGGCGGCGACCCAGCTTGGCTGGCGGGGTCTTTATATCGGCGATATGAGCCAGTCGCGCGGCGGTCCGATGCTCACCGGCCATGCCAGCCACCAGATGGGGCTGGACGCGGATATCTGGATGCTACCGCCGCAAAGCCTGAGCCTGTCGCCGGCGCAGCGCGAAAGCATCTCCTCGATCACCGTCGTGGCCAGGAACGGGTTGGGCGTGAACGGGAACTGGACCGGCTCGCATGCGGCGATCATCCAGTCGGCGGCGATGGATCCGCGCGTCGACCGCATCTTCCTCGATGCCGCGATCAAGGTGGCCATGTGCGACGCCAATGGCGACCGTGGCGCCTGGCTGCAGAAGCTGCGTCCGACGCCGGACCATGATTATCACTTCCATGTTCGCCTGCACTGCCCGCCCGGCAGCCCCGGCTGCCAGAATCCGGCTGCGCCGGTCGCGCAACTGTCGGGCAATGACAATGGCTGCGGTGCCGCGCGTCAGGAACTGGCCTATCGCGCCAACCCCTCGACCCGGCCGAAAAGCCAGCCCGATCCCAATTACCGTCACCCCCGCAGCTTCCGGCTGAGCGAGATGCCGAGGCAATGCCAGGTCATCGGCACCGCACGCTGATCCTTTCGGCGCTGATCTGCCTGCTGGCGCTGCCGTCCTTCGGCGGGGCGCGGGTGGACTATGTCGGCAGCTATGTCTGGTCGCTGCCCGAATCCGACTTCGGTGGCTTCTCGGGGATCGAGATCAGCGATGACGGCTCGCAATTCCACGTCATCTCGGACCGCGCCCAGATCCGCTGGGGCGGCATTGAGCGCGACAGCGCGGGCCGGATCCGCGAACTGACCATGTCCGGGCGGGCGCAGTTGCAGGACAGCGAGGGCGCCCCCCTGCGTCCCGGCCGGATGGGCGACAGCGAGGGGCTGGCCATCGGCCGCGACGGCACCATCTGGATCAGCTTCGAGGGGCTGGACCGCGTCGCGCGCTATGACGATGTCGACCGCCCGGCGACCCGCGTGCCGGTTCCCCGCGAATGGGCAAAGATGCAGACCAATGAGGGGTTCGAGGCCCTTGCCATCACCGCCGACGGCACGCTGCTGACGCTGCCCGAATATGCGCCGGAGGGCGGCGATTTCCCGGTCTGGCGCTATCGCGATGGCCGCTGGGACCAGCCATTTACCATTCCGGCCGACCCGGAATGGCAGGCGTCGGGCGCCGATATCGGCCCCGACGGCAGGCTGTATCTGCTGGAGCGGAATTTCCGTGGCCTGCTGGGCTTCCGCTCGCGCGTGCGGCGCTTCGGCCTTGGCCCCGACAGCATCACTTCGGCCGAGGTGCTGCTGACCACCGGCACCCTGCAATATGACAATCTCGAAGGGATATCGGTCTGGGACGATGGGCTGGGGATTCGGATGACCATGATCTCGGACGACAATTTCCTGCCGGTGCAGCGGACCGAACTGGTCGAGTATCGCGTCACCGATCTGCCCTGAGGGCGATTTCCGTTGACAACCGGACGGGGCGGGCCTTATCCCGCCCCGTCCGCAGGTCGCGGGCCGAGTTTTTCCGCAACCTTGTAAAACGGAAATCACATGACCCGCTTTCTTCCCGGCGTTATCGCCATGGCCATCATCGTCGTGGCCTCGAACATCCTCGTGCAATATCCGCTTGGCAATTGGCTGACCTGGGGCGCGATCACCTATCCTTTCGCCTTTCTGGTCACCGATGTGATGAACCGCGTCTATGGTGCGCCGGCCGCGCGGCGGGTGGTGCTGGCGGGTTTCGTGATCGGCGTCGCCTGTTCGCTGGTCGCCGCCGGCATGGACAAGACCACCCTGCGCATCGCCCTCGCCTCGGGGACGGCCTTCCTGGTGGCGCAACTGGTGGACATTGGCGTGTTCAACGCGCTGCGCAACCATGGCGGCTGGTGGAAAGCGCCGCTGCTGTCATCGTTCTTCGGGTCGGCGCTGGATACCGGACTGTTCTTCTCGATCGCCTTCGCCGCGCAGCTGAGCTTCATCAACCCCGCCGATGATGTCGCGTGGGCGAACGAACAGCTGCCTTTGCTGGGCATTGGCCCGATGGCGCCCTTGTGGGCTTCGCTCGGGACTGCCGACTGGATGATGAAAATGCTGCTCGCTTTGCTGGCACTGGTGCCCTTCCGCATCATTGTCCGCAATATCTTGAGTCGACGCCCGGCATTTTAAGTTGACTTATCCCCAGCCTGTGGCACCCTTCCGATACGTGGCAACATATCGAAAGGAGGTGGTCCAGTGTCGAGAGTGATATTGGAGAGAGGTATTGGGACAGTCAGGGGGGCCGCGGCCTAAGGGCAAACCCTGGGGTGATGAACCCTGGCTGGGACGGACGGATCTTCGATCCCTAACCGGACCATCTCCGTAGATCTCGCGGGCCGTTGCCGGGTGGCGCGGCCCGTTTCTATTCGGGCAGCCTTGCTATCCGGCGCGCTTCAGCCGTCTTCACCGATAGTTAGGAAAATTGCGCTAAGCCGGGCGCATGTCATTCGGGAATCGCCTTGCCATCTCTGCCGCCACCGCCGCTGCCCCGGCGGCCGCGCGGCGAAAACTGGTGCTTGTCGTCGATGAAAGCCGGGCCCAGCGGGCGATGCTGGCGATTCATCTGACCCGCGCCGGATATGAGGTCGCCGAAGCCGAATCCGGCGATACCGCACTGGCCTTCTGCGGCGCGCGGCGCCCCGATGTAATCCTGTCGGACTGGGTGATGCGCGGCATTTCGGGGCCGGAACTGTGTCAGCAGCTGCGCACCGATCGCGAGGGGCCCTATATCTATTTCGTGTTGCTGGCCTCGAAGGACGAACCGGCCGATATCGCCTTCGGGCTGGAAAGCGGGGCGGATGACTTTCTGACCAAGCCCGCCTCGGCGGCGGAACTGCTGGCGCGCCTGCGCGCGGGCGAGCGTATCCTACGGCTGCAGGACGAAGCGCATAGCGTGTATGTCAGACTGTCCGAGACCCTGGCCGCGCTGCGCAGCGCGCAGGTGGCCATGGACCGCGATCTGAACGAGGCGCGACGCCTGCAGCAGGGGCTGATCGGCGAACGGCAGGCGCGATACGGGGATTTCACCGTCTCGAATCTGCTGCGTTCCGCAGGCCATGTCGGCGGGGATCTGACCGGCAGTTTCGCCATCAATGCCCGTCGCTTCGGGGTCTTCGCGATCGATGTGTCGGGCCATGGGGTCGCGGCGGCACTGCTGACGGCGCGGCTGGCCACGCAATTTTCGGCATCGGTCGACCAGAATGCGGCGCTGTTCATCAACGAATACGGGCTTTACGAATCGCGCTCGCCGGCCGTTCTGGCGCGCTACCTGAACCACCTGATGCTGGCCGATCTGCGGGTCGATACCTATTTCACCATGGTCTACGCGGTGGTCGACCAGATCAGCGGCGAGGTGCGGCTTGTGCAGTCGGGCCATCCGCATCCGCTCATCCAGCGGGCCGACGGCAAGATCGAGCAGGTGGGCAATGGTGGCCTGCCCGTCGGCGTGATCGAGGGCGCCGATTATGAGGAAATCTCGTTTGTGCTGGCCCCCGGAGACCGGCTGCTGATCGCCTCGGACGGGATCTGGGATGCCGCGGATGCGTCGGGCCGCGTGCTGGGCGCGGAAGGATTGGCCGCGGTTCTGCAAACCAACCGGTCCACTAAGGGCCTCGGCCTGGTCGAGGCGATGGTCTGGTCCGTTCTGGGCTATAGCGGGGGCAGGCAGACGGATGACATCTCGGCGGTGCTGATCGAACGCGGCGCCGCGCCGGATGAAAGCGTTGCAGAGGCCACCTGACCCGGCGCCCCCTGTGCGCGTTCCGGCCTCCAGCAAGAGGTCAACCGCAGCGGCGATCACCTGCCGACCGCCTGGCCAGTCGGACAGCTAACCCCCTTCCGCCCCGCGGCTGTCGGGGGACCTGTACCGCACCGCGACAGGAAGGCATGAGCGCGTGGCTGTGCGTCGATCAGCGGCCAGTTGACGCGGTGCGCCTGCGCGGCAACCTTGCGGCTCCGACAAGGCCCGCATCGCCGGGGACGGGACGCGCGATCAGGCGGCCTTCCGGTGGTGGCCCATGGCGGCCATGGCCGTGTTGGCCTTCTCGCGGTGCTTGGCGATGGCGGCGTGTTTGACTGGACCGTAACCGCGCATCTGCTGCGGCGCGGTCAGCACCTCCAACGCAGCGTCGCTGCCGTTCTGCGCGACCAGGGCTGGCAACCTGTTCAGGATCTCCTCGAACCAGGCGATCAGTTCCCGCTCCTCGCGCCGCTCGGCCATCCGGCCGAAGGGGTCGAAGGCCGTGCCGCGCAGCGCCTTGCCGCGCGCCAGCAGGCGCAGCATCGGCGTCAGCCAGCCGCCGAAGCTGCGTTTGACCGGCCGTCCGCGCCCGTCCTTGCGCGCCGGCAGGAAGGGCGGCGCGAGGTGATAGACCACGCGCCCGCCGGCCCATTCGGCATCCAGCTTGTCGCGGAAGGCGGCCGCGCTCAGCAGCCGGGCGACTTCATATTCGTCCTTGTAGGCCATCAGGCGGAACAGCGACCGGGTGGCGACGCTTGTCAGCGCCTCGCGTTCGGCGGGGGGCAGCGGGGGCAGCGCGGCGGCGAAAGCGTCGATCCGGCTGCGGAAACGCTGGGCGTAGCCGGCATCCTGATAGGCGGTCAATTCGGCGCTGAAGCGTTCCAGCAAGGCCGCCGTGGTCTCGACCGGGGCAGGTGCTGCGGTCAGGGGCAGCCGTTCAGGCGCGGCGGCCAGCACCCGGCCAAGGTCGAAGGCCCGCTGATTGGCTTCGATCGCGGTGCCGTTCAGACGGATCGCCTGATGCAGCGCCTCCAGCCCGACGGGGACGAGCCCGGCCTGCCAGGCATAGCCGAGCAGCAGCACATTGGCGAAGACGCTGTCGCCCAGCAGGCGTTGGGCGATGCGGTTGGCATCCAGCGCCATCAGGTTCTCGGCCCCGACCGCGCGCCCAATGGCGTCGACGCGGGCATCAACACACAGGTCGGCGTCGCGGTTCAGCACCAGATCGCCGGTCGGCATCTCGGCCAGGTTCAGCACCACCTGCGTCCCGCGCCGATACAGCGCCGAGGCCTTGGGCGCCGAGGCGACCACGATGTCGCAGCCGATCATCGCGTCGGCGGCACCGTTTTCAATGCGCAGCTGATTGATCTGGTCGGGGTTTTGCGCCAGCCGGACATAGCCCAGCACAGTGCCGAATTTCTGCGCGAAGCCGGTGAAATCCAGCACGCTGGCACCCTTGCCTTCCAGATGCGCGGCCATGGTGATCAGCGCGCCCACCGTCACCACGCCGGTGCCGCCCACCCCGCCGACCAGAAGATCATAGGGTTCGGTGAGCGCCGGCAGATCGGGCAGCGCCACCCCGTCCAGCAGGGCGGCCACGTCCAGATCGGCGGCCTTGGGCTTCTTGCGGGTCGCGCCCTCGATGGTGACGAAGCTGGGGCAGAAGCCGCCGATGCAGGAAAAATCCTTGTTGCAGCTGTTCTGGTTGATCTGGCGTTTGCGGCCGAAGGGGGTCTCCAGCGGCTCGACCGAGAGGCAGTTCGAGGCAATCGAGCAGTCGCCGCAACCCTCGCAGACGCGGTCGTTGATGACCACGGCCTTGGCCGGGTCCTCCATCAAGCCGCGCTTGCGACGGCGGCGCTTTTCAGTGGCGCAGGTCTGTTCATAGATCAGCACGGTGACGCCGGGAATATCGCGCAGCTCGCGCTGGATCGCGTCCAGCCGGTCGCGGTGGTCGAAGCTGGTCCCGGACGGGAAGGCGCCACGATCGAATTTCTCCGGCATGTCGCTGACCACGGCGATGCGGTCGACGCCTTCGGCCCGGCAGGTCTGGGCGATGCCGGCGGCGCTGACGGGGCCGTCAACAGGTTGGCCACCAGTCATGGCCACGGCGTCGTTATACAGGATCTTGTAGGTGATATTGGCGCTCGCCGCCACCGCTTGACGGATCGCCAGCGAGCCAGAGTGATACCAGGTTCCTTCGCCCAGGTTCTGGAAGATGTGTTTGCCGCCGTTATAGGCCTGGCGCGCGATCCACGGCACGCCCTCGCCGCCCATCTGGGCATAGCCGACGGTGCTGCGGTTCATCCAGCTGGCCATGACGTGACAGCCGATGCCCGAGGCTGCCATCGAACCATCCGGCAGCTTGGTCGAGGTGTTGTGCGGGCAGCCCGAACAGAAATAGGGCGTCCGAGTCGCGCCGGCGACGTTCATGGTCAGGTCGGGAATGGCCGCCAGCGCAGCGGCGCGTTCCGGCAGGTGTTCATCCGGGAAATGGCGGTCCAGCCGGGCGGCGAGGATGGGGGCCAGCAGGCGCGGCGACAGCTCGCCCGAGAAGGGGATCAGCGGTGCGCCGGTCTCGTCATGCTTGCCGACCATGGCCTGCGGCTTGTCACCGGGCCAGTCGTAGAAATGTTCCTTGAACTGGCTTTCGATGATGCCGCGCTTTTCCTCGACCACCAGCACCTCGGCCTTGTGGCGCATGAAGCGCAGCGCGTCGCGGCGCGCCAGCGGCCAGACCATGCCGACCTTGTAGATGTCGATGCCGAGGCGCCGGCAGGCGGCTTCATCCAGACCCAGCAGGCGCAGCGCCTCCATCAGGTCAAGATGGCCCTTGCCGGTGGTGACGATGCCGAAGCTGGCATCCTCGATATCATAGATGCGGCGATCGATCGGGTTGGCCTCGACGAAGGCCTCGACAGCGCGCAGCTTGTGAGTCAGGCGGGTTTCGATTTCCGGGCTGGGCAGGTCGGCCGGGCGGATATGCAGGCCGCCGGGGGGCGGATCGAAGGCCGGGATGGTGAAGGCGCGGTCCTCGGGCAGTTCGACCGAGGCGCCCGATTCGACGGTTTCCGAGATCGCCTTGAACCCGACCCAGGTGCCCGAGAATCGCGACAGCGCGATGCCATATTCCCCGAAGGCCAGGTATTCGCTGACCGAGGCCGGGTTCAGCACCGGCATGAACCAGGTCATGAAGGCCACGTCCGACTGATGCGGCATGGAGGAGGACACGCAGCCGTGGTCGTCGCCCGCCACCACCAGCACGCCCCCCTTGGGCGCGCTGCCGTAAGCGTTGCCGTGGCGCAGCGCATCGCCGGAACGGTCGACGCCCGGCCCCTTGCCATACCACATGGCGAACACGCCCTCGACCCGCGCATCGGGGTCGAGGATCGCCTGTTGCGAACCGAGAACGGCGGTGGCGCCCAGATCCTCGTTCACCGCCGGAAGGAAGGTGATGTCGCGGGTGGCCAGACGCTTTTTGGCGCGCCACATTTCCTGATCCACCGCGCCGAGGGGCGATCCGCGATAGCCCGAAACGAAGCCGGCGGTGTTCAGCCCCGCTGCGCGGTCGCGCCGGGCCTGATCCAGCATGATCCGCACCAGCGCCTGGGTGCCGGTCATGAAGACCCGGCCTTCTTTGGCGTCATAGCGGTCTTCCAATGCGTAGCTGTGCGGATTCGATTGATCCAGCATGGCTGCTCCTCCCCGTGGTTCAGGTCAGGATATGCCGAATCGCTTGGTGAATCTGGCCGGGTTTGGTATTGATTCCAGCCCATGATGGAAAATTTGTTCGAAAGTATGGCTTATGCCGGATGAATTTCAGCTCAGTAGCGGAGACCGCGCCATCATCCGCGCGCTTCAGCAGGATTGCCGCCTGTCCAATGCCCAGCTGGCCGAGAAGGTCGGCATGTCGGCCTCGGCCTGCTGGCGGCGCGTGCGCGCGTTGGAGGAGGCGGGCGTCATCGCCGGCTACGGCGCTGTGATCGATGCCGACCGGGCGGGTCTGGGCTTTCACGCCATTGTTCACGTCACGCTGGCGCGCCATGACCGCAGCGCCGTGCAACGGGTGATGACCGAACTGACCCTTCGTCCCGAGGTCGTCGAATGCTATGCCACCACCGGCCAGTATGATTACCACCTGCGGGTGCTTTGCGCGGATATGGCGGCTTACCGGCGGTTTCTGGATGATTTCCTGTTCCGTCTGCCGGCCATCGAGAGCGCCCAGACCAACGTCGTGCTGGAGGATCTGAAGCGCCGCAGCGTGGTGCCGGTCTAGCCCCTGCGCGTCCGACGGAAGGCCAGCATGCAGCCGATGGTCCAGCTCAGGTTGAAGATCAGGTTGCTGGCGGCGGCGCCCTTGACCCCCCACAAATGAACGAAAGGCACGAAGGACAGCGCGAACAGCAGCGTCGAAAGCATGGTGACGCGCACCAGCATACGGTCCTTGCCCATCGCCAGCAGCGCCGGGTTCAGCACCACCCCCGAGGCGAAGATGATCGCTGAGGTCAGCAGGATGTTCATCACCGGGCCTGCGCCGGCAAAAGCGGGGCCGAACAGCAGGGCGATCACCGATTCCATGTTCAGCATGAACGGCACCGCGATCACCAGTTGCAGCAGCAGCATCGAACCCGAGAAGATCAGCACCAGCCGATTGAACTTGTGAATCTTGCCCTTGTCCCACAGCCGGGCCAGTTCGGGATAGACGGTCTGGCGCAGGGGGCCGGCCAGCTTGGTCAGCCGGTTCATCACCCGCTTGCCCAGCTGATAGATGCCGACGGCCGCGGGACTCATCATCACCCCCAAGGCCAGCACATCGAAGCGATTCGCCGATTGCCGCAGGATGACGTTGAAGTTGGAGTTCCACAGGAATCGCAGGAAGCCCGGATTTTCCCGCAGCGCCGCCAGCCCCTGCGCCGCCAGCGCGCCATGATGGCCGCGCTTGCGCAATTCCTGCAGGGCGACGGCAAAGGCCAGCAGCCCGTCCATCAGGCTCTGGACCAGCAGGATCACCAGAAAGGCCCAGATCCCCAGCCCCGCCAGCCAGGCCACGACGGTCAGCAGCAGCCGCACCAGTGCCGAGATGATGTCGACCCAGGCCAGCCGGTCGAAACGGTCGAATATCCGCAGCACGGCGATGGCGGTTGGCCGGAAGGAAAAGAACAGCCCCGCCGCCATCAGCCATATATATTCCTCGCCCCGCCCTTCGGGCAGCCCGATCAGCGGCGCCACGAAGGGGGCCAGGATCATGCAGACCACCCCCGCCAGAACGCCGCCAGCGGCGTCGATCAGAACCGACAGCTTGATGAGGCGCAGAAAGGCCGCGGTATCGCCGCGATGCTGGGCCTGGATAGCGTAGCGAATGACGGCCTGCCACGGCTCCAGCCGCAGGATCAGATCGACGATGCGCACGAAGGATTCGACGAGCGCCAGAATGCCCAGTCCCGCCGGGCCAAGCGCGCGGGCGGTGATGAACAGGGTGACGACGGCAGCGATGGAAATGAACAGCTGACTGGCGAAGGTCCAGCTGAGGTTGCGTGACAACCGCGACCGCAACGAGCGGCCCGGCTGCGGGTCCTCTGAATCGTTACTCATTCCCTGGTCCCGGCTTATGCCTGCGCAGGCGTCACAACATTACAAAATCAATAGGCTAGAAAAAGGGCCGTCAGGCTGGATACTGGCGATGAGACACTGAATGCGCAACCCGAATCGCGGCGGCCGCCCGCGCTGTCCGAGGGCGCGACCTCTGGTCCGGGTCGGTTTCCCGGGAGATGGTCCGACAGAGGCTCAGACCTTGATGCGGCTGCTTCTTGCCATCCGTTCACGGGCCGTCTTGTGCAACCCGCCGCCGCCGTGTTGAAGATGAGCGCAGCAGGTGCCCGTAAGGCGCTGGTTGCGGTTGCGCATGACGGTTGGCAGTTGAAGGGTTGATTGATGCGGGTTCTGGTTACTGGAGCGGCCGGGTTCATCGGATCTCACCTGTCCGGCTTGCTGCTGGACGAGGGGCACGAGGTGATCGGCCTCGACAGCCACAACGATTATTACGACCCCAGCCTGAAGGCCGCGCGCGAAGCCCGGCTGGCGAACCGGCCCGGCTATCAGGCGATACACGGCAAGGTCGAGGATCCCGGCCTGCTGATGGACCTGTTCGCCACGCACAAGCCCGATGCCGCGATCCATCTGGCCGCGCAGGCGGGCGTGCGCTACTCCATCGAAAATCCCCGCGCCTATGCCGAGGCGAATCTGATGGGCAGCTTTGAACTGCTGGAGGCCGCCCGCGCCCATCCGCCGAAGCATCTGCTGATGGCCTCGACCAGCTCGGTCTATGGCGCGAATATCGACATGCCCTACCGCGAGACGGACAAGGCCGACACCCAGATGTCCTTCTATGCGGCCACGAAGAAATCGAACGAGGCCATGGCCCACAGCTACGCCCATCTGTTCGGCATCCCGACGACGATGTTCCGCTTTTTCACCGTTTATGGGCCGTGGGGACGGCCCGACATGGCGCCCTATCTGTTCACCAGCGCGATCATGGACGGGCGGCCGATCAAGGTCTTCAACCATGGCGACATGCGCCGCGATTTCACCTATGTCACCGACCTTGTCCGCGCCATCCGGCTGCTGATCGACGCCGTCCCGGTGCGCCCGGAAAGCCCCGACCAGATCGAGGAAGGCGACAGCCTGTCGCCGGTCGCGCCCTGGCGCGTGGTCAATATCGGCAATGGCGAATCGGTCCCGCTGATGGATTTCATCGCCGCGATTGAAGGCGCCTCGAACCAGCAGGCGATCAAGGAAATGCTGCCCATGCAGCCCGGCGACGTGCCCGCGACCTGGGCCGACAATGCGCTGCTGCGCCGGCTGACGGGCTATGCGCCACAGACCTCGGTCCGCGAGGGGGCCAAGGCCTATGTCGACTGGTACCGCGAATATTACGGCGTCGGCGCATGACCCCGGTGCTGATCTCGTCCGCGGGGCGGCGGGGGGCGCTGGTGCAGGCCTTCCGCACGGCGGGGGCAGTTGTGCATGGCTGCGACATGCAGCCCGAACTGTCCTCGGGCTGTCAGTTGGCCGATCAGGCGCATCAGGTCCCGCGCTGCTCGGCGCCCGATTTCATCGACCGGATCGAAGAAATCGTGCGCGGGAATGGCATCCGCCTGATCGTGCCGACGATCGACACCGAACTGCCCGCCTATGCACAGGCCGCGCCCCGTCTGGCGGCGGCGGGGGCTTATGTGCATGTCTCGCCGCCCGAGGTCATCGCCGTGGTCCGCGACAAGACCCGCACCATGGCGGTGCTGGCGGCGGCGGGCGTGCCGGTCCCCGAAACCTGTTCGGAAGCCGAGTTGCGCGCCGATCCCGACCGGCTGGGCTGGCCGGTCTTCGGCAAGCCTGTGGGCGGCAGCGCCAGCCGGGGCCTGGGCACCTATGACCGCCTGGCCGATCTGCCCGCCGCCTTCCCCGAACCGATGATGTTCCAGCCCGTCCTGAAGGGGCCGGAATATACCGTCAACATGTTCATCGACCGCGCTGGCACCTTGCGCTGCGCGGTCCCGCATCTGCGCATCCAGACCCGCGCGGGCGAGGTCGAGAAGGGCCGCACCGCGCGCCGCGCCGACCTGCGCGCCCTGGCCGAGGGGATCTGCCGCGCCCTGCCGCAGGCGCGGGGGGTGCTGTGCTTTCAGGTCATCGACGATGCGGTGCGCGGCCCGCAGGTCATTGAAATCAACGCGCGTTTCGGCGGGGGCTATCCGCTGGCCCATCACGCGGGCGCGCAATTTGCCAACTGGCTGATGGCCGAACTGGCGGGCCAGCCTTCGGGCGCCAATGATGACTGGCGCGACGGGGTCACCATGCTGCGTTACGACGATGCCGTCTTCACCGGCTGATCGCATCGTCTTCGACCTCGACGACACGCTGTATCTGGAGCGTGACTTCGCCTTCAGCGGCTTCGACGCGGTCGAGGCGCATCTGGGTGTGGGTGGCTTCGCCGCCACCTGCCGCGCCCTGTTCGACAGCCCCCACCGCGCCGCGATCTTCGACGAGGCGCTGCGCCGCCACGGCCTTTCCATGGAGGCTGCCGGTCTGGTGGCCGTCTATCGCGACCATACGCCCCGGATCGAGCTGTGCCCGGACGCGGCGCGCTATCTCAAGCGGGGCGGCTTCGGCCTGATCACCGACGGGCCAGAGCGGACGCAGCGGGCCAAGATCGCGGCGCTGGGTCTGGCGGCCTTCTGCGATCAGATCATCCCGACCGGACAATGGCCCACGGGCTTCGGCAAGCCGCATCCCCGCGCCTATCAGGCCATGATGGCGAAAGCGCCCGACCGGCGCTGCGTCTATGTCGCCGATAACGCCGTGAAGGACTTCGTGACCCCGAACCGGCTGGGCTGGCTGACGGTGCAGATTCTGCGCCCCGGTCGCGTTCATGGCTGCGCGGCCCCCGACGCGGCCCATGCCGCGCAGGCGGTCATCACCTCGCTCGATCAGCTGGATGCCGTGCTGGCCGAGGGCAGCACGTGATCGTCGGCTTCGGCGATCAGCCGATCCCATTGCGCCAGGATCTGCGCCGGCGACAGCCGGGCGGCGGTGATATGGGCGGAACTGCCCAGACGGTCGCGCAGCGCCCTGTCGCGGGCGATCCGGGTCATCGCCGCGGTCATCGCCGGCACGTCGCCATTGGCGACCATGAGGCCATTGGTTTCGTGGATGATCATCTCGGACGGCCCGTAAGGGCAATCGAAGGAAATCAGCGGCAGGCCCGAGCAGGTCGCCTCGGCCACCACATTGCAGAATCCTTCATAGCGTGAGCTGACCACCAGCACGTCGCCTGCCCCCAACCAGCTCTGCGCGCTGGGGGCCAATCCCGCCAGCCGGGCGCGGCCGGTCAGGCCAAGCGCGAGGATCTGGCTTTCCAGCTGCTGGCGCTCCTGCCCCTCGCCGAAGATGTCGAGGGTCGCGGCGCAGTCCGCAGGCATCTGTGCGAAAGCGGTCAGCAGCAGGTCGAAGCCTTTCTGATGGTCCAGCCGACCGGCGGCGACGAAGCGGCAATGCCCGGCCGGTGCCGGCCGGGTGAAGGCCACGGCGTTGCAATGGTTCGGAATGACATGGGCGCGCGCGGCCTGCGCCGGGTGCAGATCGGCGACGGCGGCCTTTGTCTGCATGGCGATGCCCGCCGCGCGCGGCATCAGCGCGAGCTGCAGACGGCGCCAGAAATGCGGCGACTGCACCGTCGGATTGTTGCGTTCCGAGATCACCACCGGCACCCCGGTGCCGGCGGCGGCGAGCAGCGTCAGGCAGTTCACCTTGGTCAGGAAGCTGACGATCAGGTCGGGCTGCAGCTTGTGGATCAGCCGCCGGATTGCCAGCGCGCGCATCGGCTGCAGGACGGGCGCGGGGGGGCGCCGGCCGGCGCGGTCCAGCACATGCAGCGAGATCTCGGGCGAGTAGGAGAAGAAGGACCCGGTCTTCGGCATCCGCATGGCGGCGACATGGACTTCGTCACCGCCCGCGGCGCGATGATGCGCCAGCGCGCACATGATCTTCTCCGCCCCGCCGGCACCGAAGCCGCCCTGCACCATCAGGATTCTCATGCCCTCTCCCCCTTCTGCTCGTTATCGGTGCGACGGCCCTATTCGGCCGCGCGGGTGGGTGCCTGCGCCAGCTGGCGCGGCTCGAAGCGCAGCCAGGGCGGCGGCTCGGCGGTGCAATGGGCGGCCAGCAACTTGCGGTCCGCCACCGTGTCGAGCGGTTGCCAGAAGCCGTAATGGCGATAGGCCATCAGTTCGCCATCCTGGGCCAGCTGGGCCAGCGGCCCGGCCTCCAGCGCGGCGTGATCGTCGAGAAGATAGTCGAAAACCGCCGGTTCCAGAATCAGGAAGCCGCCATTGATCCAGGTATCGCTGCGGCGCACCTGGCGGGTGAAGGCCGTCACCCGCGTGTCCAGCAGTTCCAGATTGCCGGCGCGGGCCGGCGGGCGCACGGCGGCGATGGTGGCCAGCTTGCCGTGGCTGTTGTGGAACTCCAGCATCTCCTGCACGTCCAGATTGGCGAGGCTGTCGGCATAGGCGAGCATGAACGGCTCGGTCCCGATCCATTTGCGCAGCAGGCACAGCCGGGCGCTGTTGGTGGAATAAATGCCGGTATCGACGATGCTGACGGTCCAGCCCGCCCCTTGTATGGGATGAAGTTCGACCTGACCGGTATCGATGGCGACGCGGACATCATTGGCCATCAGATGGTAATTGGCGAAGAATTGCTTGATCGCGACCGATTGGTGACCGGCGGCGATGATGAAGTCGGTATGCCCGAAATGGGCATAGACCTCCATCAGGCGGGTCATCAGCGGGCGGCCGCCGACATCCACCATCGCCTTCGGAATGGTGGTGGCGGTTTCTTCGGCGGGCATGCTGTCCAGCCCGCCGGCGATCAGGATCGTTTTCATTGCAGTGCCTCTTTTTCCGGGGGACTGGCGCGGGTCCATGCCAGCGGCGTGGGACGCATCCCGGCGCCGGTCGAGGGCGCCGGCCGGATCGGTGCGCCCCCGGCCTCGAGCCCCATTTCAGTCAACAGCAGGCGGTTGACCAGGTGAACGTCATTGTTGCGGCAGACCCGTGCGCGGGCCTGTTGGCCCAGCTGCGCCGCCAGCGCCGGATCGTCGAGGAAGCGCCGCATCGCCGCGGCAAGCGCGGCCGGATCGCCCATCGGCACCACGAAACCGCCCTCGCCATCGCCCACGGTTTCGCCGCAGCCGGGCGCGTCGGTGGTGATGACGGCGCGCGCGCAGGCCATGGCTTCGAGAATGGTGCGTGGCACCCCCTCGCGCAGACGCGTCGGCAGGACCAGGACATGGCATTTCGCCAGATAGGGCCGCACGTCGCGCGTGGCGCCGTGCCAGATGACCTCGCCCGCCGCGTGCCATTGGCGCAGGGTGGCCGCGTCGATGGCATCGGGGTTGCTGTCGGTCGGCCCCAGCAGTTCGACCCGGAACCGCGCGCCTTCGGCGCGCAGGCTGCGGGTGGCGGCCAGCAGATCCTCCAACCCCTTGCTGCGCAGCATCCGGGCGACGAACAGGAAGACCGGCACCCCCGTGGGCAGCGGTTGCGGCGCGAAACGGTCGGTGTCGGCGCCCGAGCCGGGGATGGCCACCATGCGGGCGCGGTCCGGGACCATGCCGAAGCGGCGCAGGTCCGTCAGCTCGGCGGCGTTATAGTAGAAGCCCAGCCGGACCCCCTGCAAAGCGTGGCGGTGCAGGCCGATTGCAATGCGGCGCACCAGCCGGCGCTTGCCGCGCGGGTCCGGGTCCGAGAAGGCATAGCCGAGACCGGTGAACAGCGGATAGCAGCGCTGATGCTTTTCCAGCCGCGCGGCAAGCGCGCCCCAGACGATGGGCTTCATCGTATAGGGCAGGATCACGTCGGGACGGCGGCTGCGGATCAGCCGGCGCAGCGCCGACAGCGTCTTCAGATCCTGCACCGGGTTCAGCCCGGTGCGGTTCATCGGCACGGTGACCGGCTCGATCCCGACGGCGCGCAGGGCGGCTTCGGTCTCGGGGTCGAAATCGGGGGCGGCGGCCAGCACGTGATGACCATTGGCCAGCATTCGGCGCATCAGGTCCAGACGGAAATTCACCAGCGACCAGGCGAGACCGGCAATGACAAGCACGGTCAGCCGTCCTTGCCCCGGCACCGCGCCGCCCGCTTCGGAGAAGCCGGCTCGGGCGGATTCGATCATGCGAAGACCTTTCCCATCGCGGGTTCGGTCGCGGCCGCCATCGCAGGCACCTGCCGGGCGGGGCGGCTGCTGCGCGCAGGGAAGCTGTGGACCTCGGCCTCGCCCCGGTCGCCGTCGAAGCCGGGCACCAGATTGGCCAGCCCGCGCCGCACCTGCGACGTGTCCCCCGCCCGCGCGGCGCGTTCAAGCTGCAGGATCGACGCCCGCAACCGCGAGATCGGGACCGGATAGGGCACCGCGCAGCTGACCCCGGCGAAGCCCGCCGGTTCGACCACTTCGTTGCGGTCGAACAGCTCCTCGAACAGCTTTTCGCCCGGCCGGATGCCGACGAATTCGATCATGATGTCCTTGCCGGGCACCTTGCCCGCCAGCGCGATCATCCGTTCGGCCAGATCGAGGATGCGCACCGGCTTGCCCATGTCCAGCACATAGATGCGGCCATTGTCGTCGCGGGCGCGCAGGCCCTGCGCTGCGGCCACCAGCGTCAATTCGACCGCCTCGCGGATGGTCATGAAATAGCGCTCCATGTCCGGGTGGGTGACGGTCAGCGGGCCGCCGCGCGCGATCTGTTCCTGAAACAGCGGGATCAGCGACCCCGAGGAACCGAGCACATTGCCGAAACGCACCGCGAAGAAGCGGGTGTCGCAGCCGAGGTCGCGGGTGATCAGGTCCTGCGCCTGGCAGTAGAATTCGGCCACGCGCTTGGTTGCGCCCATCACGTTCGTCGTGTTCACCGCCTTGTCGGTCGAGACCTGAACGAAGGCGCGCACGCCTACCTCGCGGGCGGCATCGCAGACATTCCGGGTGCCGATCACATTGGTCAGCACGCCCTCGCAGGGGTTGGCCTCGACCAGCGGCACATGCTTCAGTGCAGCGGCGTTGAAGACCATGTCGGGGCGGTGTTCCTCGAAGATGGCCTGCAGATGGACGCGGTCGCGGATACAGCACAGATGCAGCTTGCGCGGCACCTGCGGGAAGTGGCGGGCCAGCAGGCGGTCGACCTGATAGGCGTTGAATTCGCTGTTCTCGATCAGCACGAGTTCGGCCGGCCCCAGCGAGGCGAGCTGGCGCACCAGCTCGCTGCCGATGGAGCCGCCGGCCCCGGTGACCAGCACCTTCTGGTTGCGATAGGTGTCACGCAGCAGCTGCAGCTCGATCGTCTTCTGCGGGCGGGTCAGCACGTCCTCGGGGTCGATCGTCGCGGGCGTGGCGGGGTCGGCCACACCCTCGGCCAGGCTCGGCAGGGCGCGGACCTTGATGCCCTGGGCCTCGGCCCAACGCGACAGCGTGGCGATGCCATCACGGTCGAAATGGGTCACAGCCTTGGTCAGCAGCAGCCGGCGCGGCATCTCGGCACCGGCCATCAGCCGGTTGATGACGATCTGCGGGTCGCGCACCGAGCCGAGGATGGGAACGCTGTGAAACAGCAGGTTGGTGCTGTCGAGCGAATCGTCGATGATCCCCATCACCCGGTATTTCGACTGGCCGAGATGGGCGGCGCGGATGAACAGGTCGCTGGTGGCGTCCAGTCCGACCAGCACCACCGGCATTCCGTCACCCGCAGCGACCGGCCGGTTGCGCAGCAACTCGCGGGTGCGGGCGATGACCCGGATGCCGGCGAACTGCAGCAGCATGCAGATCAGCATGATCGGGAAGGTGGTCAGCGGCAGTTCATGCATCCAGCCGGTCCCGCGGGTCAGCAGCAGGATCAGTGTGACCGTCAGGACCGCACCGGGGATCAGCGCCAGCAACCCCGGCATGGTCGAGGAATGACGGTGCCGGCGATAGAACCCGCTGCCCAGCAACACCGGCAGGGCAACCGACAGCGACAGCACCGCGAAGGGCAGAATCGCCGCCTGCTCGACGGGGCTGAAATAAGATCCCGACGCAAGGACGACCGAAGCTGCCGCGGCCAGCACGACCGCCAATCCGTCGGCCACGACCAGCTTGCGGTTTGCGCGTAACTCGGACCTGTTGAAGCGAAAGTTTCGGGTTGCGGCATTACCCTGCCGCAAAAGCTGCTGGACGTTCGTCTGCATTACAACATACCCACCTCACCCGCGATATGTCGCGAGCGACCTTTTTACTGAAATAGTATTTCCCCGGCGGTATGATTGCATGTTTATTGGGGTGTAACCCCGTCAATTCGAATGGGGGTTGAAAATACCACCGGAGGGCGTGGTGATGATCATTCACACAACAAATACGGCCATATCCCCATAATTGCAGGCCGAAATTTGAAGGCCTCGAAACGTGCATGTCTGATTAATGCAACCTTTGCGAGTATTATTGTTCTTAATTTCTCCTTTATATCCTGATCGCGGCAAGTTTACGCATAATTCTCTTGCGCGGCATTTTGGTGTCGAATCGATTATTGGACCAAACGGTTCGGATTACCCGTGCGCGGCGATTGGCGCGGCTTGCGCCAGATATCGAAATTCTCACCAGTCAGGGCCGCGAGGCGGTCCAGTTGGGGCGCAAAAAAGGCCGAAACCTCTGCCTTCAGGGCCGGATCGAAGGGCGGATAGCGATGCTGTCGGGCCACCAGCCCGCGCAGCCGGGCGATGGGCGCGGTGTGGCGGATCGGGTCCAGAAGCGGGCGCAGCGGGGCCAGCAGCCTGCGCAACGGGCGAGGCACAGCGGTGGCGCGGGCATCCTTCACCCGCTCCTGCAGAGGGGGCGCCAACTGTTCCGTCAGCTCCAGATGGGCGGCAAGCCGGGCGACCTGAGCCTGCGGGTCGCGCAGGATATCCTCGTAGCGCAGGACCAGAATCTGTTCGGCCGGGAACAGGTCGTAGAAGCGGGCCAGATGCTGGGCATAGCAGCCATCCTGCAGGAAACGCCCGTTGGCCGCGCGGTCGGGATCGAGGTGCCGCGCAATATCTGCGTCAACCTCGCCCCGGCGCAACAACATGCAGTAGTCGGAATAGGCGCGCGCCACCGGGTCGCGCAACTGGAAGACCAGCCGCACCTGTGGAAGATGGGCATGGATGCGCGCCGCGGCCGCGGGTTCCGTGAGGTAGCTGTTGGACTTCTCACCCAGCAGGACGCCCTCCGGGGCCGGCCCAAGCTCGTTCCGATAGGCCTCCATTCCCTCGTCGTAGCGGCGCGAGAAAAAATGCGGCTCGTGATCGGGCATCTGGATCATGGGGGACTGCTGCAAGGAGTTCTGCAGCCACGTCGTCGCCGATTTGGCTGCGCCGGCAATGATGAAATCGGGCAGGCGCGGTGTCTGGGTCATCGTCACTCCGGTGCTTCGGTGACTGTGGGGGCGGCGATGTCCAGCGTATCGGCCGGCTGCAGCACGGTGTCGGGCTGGATCTTGCTGCGCTGATCGCCGCGCGTCAGGGTGAATACCAGATCCGATTCACTGGGGGCGTCGCTGCTGCGCGTCCCCGAGGCGTCCATCATAGCCGTGAACTGCGCCCGCGCGCTGCGCTCGCGGATCTCGGCGGCGGAGATTTCGGATTCCAGCTCGGTCAGGCGCTGCAGCCGTTCCGAGACCGCGTCGGTGGTGATGGTGCTGCTGTCGCGTTGCGCCTGATTCAGCTGTTCATCCAGCAGAAGCTGGGCGGTCTCCAGCTCCAGCCGCTTGGCCTCGAGGTCGTTCAGCGCCGTGGTCAACGAAGTCACCCGCGCATTCACGGCCAGCCCACGCTCGTTCAGGCTTGTGATGTCCTTCAATTCCTCGCGGGTGGCGGCGATCTGTTCGTCGCGCAGCGACATCTGCTGATCCAGCCGCTGCGCCCGCGCCTTCAGGACGATCTGCAGGTCGTCATAGCTGTCCAGCCGCACCTGACGGGCGTTGCGCTCGGCCTCCTGCAACTGGGATTGGACATCGGTGCCGGGGGTGCCTTCGGTCCCGGCGGGCTGGGGGGCGACATCGCCCGATTGCAGGGCGGCCAGTTCGGTCCGGATGCGCTCCTCCTCGGCGCGAAGCCAGCGCAGGCGGTCGGCGGCTTCGGTCGCCTCGCCCGACAGCATGATGCCACGCACGATGTCGGCGCTTTGCGGGGCACGGAAGATCCCGCCTGCCAGCGCCATCGCCTGTCGCGCCGTCAGGCCGGGATGGAAGGGCACCGCGCCGCGGTTTTCCACCGCGCCCAGCACGAAGACCGGCAGGCTGGCGGCCAGTTCGATCGACAGCTGCGGCGGCTCCTCCAGACCGGCGCGGCCGCGCAGCAGGTCAGAGATGGCAGCGGCCAGCTCGGCCTGGGTCATGCCCTCGGCGCGCAGGGCGCCGGCCAACGGCAGGTGCAGATTGCCTTCGGGGCTGATGGTATATTCACCCGACAGTCCCTCCCAGCCGGTCATGCTGTTCTCGCGGAAATCCCAGGTCAGGACCCGGATCAGCAGCCGGTCCTGCGCGTGCAGACGGTAAGGCTCCTGCGCCTGGGCGAGGGGCGCCAGCACCAGCCAGCAGGCGGCGGCCGCCACCCCCGCCCACGCGCGATGCCCCCCGCGCCGTGCCATCATTCATCCCCCGCCAGGGCCGCCAGCCACGCTTCGATCGCTGGCACGCCCTGCGCATCGGGCTGCCAGGGGTCATCTGGCCGTGCCGGGTCCAGACCGGGGCGGCCGGCTTCCCAGTCGTCGGGCAGCAGGTCGCCATCGGTATCGGCGGGTGGCGCGGCGGGTTGAAGTTCGGTCCAGCCACCCACGTCGCCCGGCTGGTTGATGACCCGACCCTTGCAGGTGGCGATGTCCTCCAGCACCTTGCGGTCCAGACGGTCGCGATGGCCGCCGCCGGGCAACACGTCGCCGGCGCGCGGCGGCAGCAGCGCCAGCAGAGCGGTGGCCGGCAGCGGCGTCACGGTCATCGGCATTGGCGCGGTGGCCGCCAGCCGCTCGGCCGCCGGGTCCAGCACCGCCAGTTCACCGCCATCGGCGCAATCGCGGGCGAGGTTGTCGCGTGACCAGATGGTCAGGTCATTGCCCTCGGTCCAGTCGAAGGCCTCGACCGAGGCGCCGACCTTCTTCACCGTCGACGGCCCGGCCAGGGCCAGGTTGCCGACATAGGCGATGGCGGTGTCGCCGAACAGGTCATAGAACTCGCCGAACTGGCTTATCGGGTCATAGAAGATGTTGTTGATGACCTCGACCGGACGGCCGTCGGTGGCCTTGATGTCGGGGTTGCGGTCGCGGTGATGGGCGAAGACGTTGCGCAGCAGGCTGATGCGCCCGCATTCGTTGGCCGATCCGTCGCCCGAGCAGATCAGCGCGCCCTTGGAATGTCGTCCCTTGGGGTGATTGGCGCGATCAAGGCTATAGGCGAGAATGCTGTCGGCAAGGGTGATGTCGGTGGCCTTCCCGCCCGAGACGTGGATGTTGAAGGTCTCGTCCGAGGCGAACATCAGCGACAGGTTGCCCAGATACAGGTTCGAGGCGTTCTCCACCGTCAGCGCATCCACGTTGGGTGTCTCGGCCTCGCCCGCGCCGGGGCGCAGCTTCAGGAACCGGACCACCACATCGGTGGCGTCCTTGATGATGAGCGGTCCGTGACGCGACCCCGCCATGCGCAGCTGGATGCCCTTTCCCGGCGCCGTCTGCCCGGCGATATAAAGGTCCGAACGCGCCATTAGCGGCCCGTCGAGGCTGATGGTGCCGGCGACGCGGAAGATGCAGACGCGCCGCCCCTCGGCCTCGACACAGGCGCGCAGGCTGCCGGGGCCGGCATCGTCCAGATTGGTGATGGCGATCAGTTGTCCGCCCCGCCAGCCCGTCGCCCCGGCGCCATAGCCTTCGGCACCCGGAAAGGCCGGGGCGCCACCGGATTGCGGCATGGCCGGCCCGGTGCCCGCGGCGGCCAAGACCGCCAGCGCCAGCGCGCCGAGCAGGCGGCAGTCAATAATAGCCATACCCGCCCCCGAGGTTCATCTGCCGGTAGCGGCGCTGCTCGATGTCATTCATCACCGTGCCCGACAGCTGGACCCCGCTGTCTTCCAGACGTTCGACACAGTTCTGCAGCGCGCGTTCGGGCGTCTTGCCTGAGCGCACGACAATCAGGGTTTCGTCGGCCAGCATGCCCACACGGGCGGCATCGGCGACGCCCAGAACCGGCGGGGTGTCGATGATGATCAGGTCATAGGCATCGGTCAGTTGCGGCAGAATATTGGCGGCGAAATCGTCGATGGCGCGCGGGGTCAGGCGGCTGTCGCGATCGATCCGCAGCATGTCGAAATTGGTGTAATCGGGAACGGCGGCAATCGCATCCTCCACCGGCAACGTGCCATCGTTCAACTGCGACAGCGAACTGGTCTTCAGATTGCCGTCGATCATCAGGCTGGCGCCGGCACGGTGGGGGTCGAAGTCCAGCAGCAGCACGCGCATGCCGTCAAGCGCCGCGACCGAGGCCAGCGAGGTCGCCACCGTCGACTTGCCCTCGTTCGGCAGGGCCGAGGTCACCATGGCCAGCTTGCGCCCCTTGTCGCGGGCCGCCTGACTGGACCAGATCGTCACCAGGGCGCGGATCGCCTCGGAATACTCGGAGCGGGGAAAGCGGCGCAGGGTCCACGCGGGGGCCAGCCTGCGGCCCAACAGGCCCCGGCCCCTGATCCGGGGCAGGTTGCCCAGATTGGGCAGCTGGCTGACATGGGTGGCTTGGGCGCCGGTCCATATCTGGCGGCTGAAGCTGCTGCGCAGCAGCGCCAGAATGAAGCCCAGCATCAGCCCGGCCGGCAGCGCCAGCGCCAGCGTGGTGGGGATGTTCGGCCAGGACGGCTCGAACGGGACTTCGGCCACCGTCACCTGCCGGGCATCGGGCTGGATCTGATCGCGCTGCGGTTCCAGCTGGTTCAGCCTCTCGACCATGGTCTGATAACGCGTGCTCATCAGGTCGACGCTGCGTTCCATCCGGCTGAGCTGCATCTCGTTGCGGGTGCGTGCGGCAAGCTGATCCTCGACCTCGGCCAGGTTCTTTTCCAGCCGCGCGCGTTCGGCCGGGTCGTTTTGGCCGCGCCCGTCCATCACCGCCAGCACCGAAGCCTGATGGCTGCGTTCGCGCCGCAGGCGTTCGGGCAGTTCGGTGTCGTCCAGCACATTTTCGCGGATGAAATCTGCCATCTGCATCTGTTCCAGCGCCAGCTGCTCGCCAGTGGTTTCGATCTGGCGGCGCAGATATTCGGTGGATTTCTCGATCTCGGTGACCTGCTGCGCGGAGGACAGCCTGATGAAGGTCTCGACCACGGCATTGGCGATATCTGCGGCCAGTTGCGGCTGCTCGGCATCGGCCATGACCGAGATCACCAGGCTCTCGCCCGAGCGTTGCAGGCTGTAGGATCCCAGCAGTTTGTCGATCACCGCCCGGCCGCGCTCGCGGCTGCCCATGGCCGGGCCATTGGGGTCGAGCGGCAGGAATTTGGTATTGTCGAACAGGTCCAGCGATTCGGCGACCTCCTCGGCGAAGTTGCGCGAGCGCAGGCGGTCCAGTTCGGTCTCGACCCGCGCGCGGGTCAGGTCATAGACCTCCATCTGGGTGTCGACCTGGCTGATGCGGACCTCGGAATTGGTCAGGGCCATGGCGGACTGGGCTGTATAGACCGGCGTCTCGCGCTGCAGATACCAGAACGTCCCCCCCATGACTGCTGCCACCACGACAAGGATCAGCCAGACATTCTGGCGCAGAAGCTGGATGAATTCCTCGCTGTCCATCCGTTCGACCCGCGAGGGGATCGCCTTGCTGGGCTGGCGCGGGCGGCGAATCGGGTCGTTCATGCGGCCTCCGCAGGGGCGTTGGGGGCGCGGGCGGCGCGAGCCTGCCGGTAAAGCGCGTCGTGGCGGGTGAGGTAGTCCTGAAGCGAAAGATGCTGGATGATGCGTGCCCGTGCCGCCGCCGACAGCGCGGCGCGGCGGTCGGGCGGCAGGGCCAGCAGATCGGCGGCCGCCCGCGCCATCAGATCGATACGGCGTGGCGGCACCACGGCGCCGCAATCGCCGACCAGCCAGCGGCAATCGCCAATATCGGTGACCACGGCGGGCACCCCCGCCGCCATCGCCTCGGCCACGGCGAGGGGCAGCGCCTCGCCCCAGGCCGAGGAGAGCAGATACAGGTCCAGCCCCGGCACCAGCCCGGCAATGTCATCGCGGCCGGGCAACACGCTCAGCCGGTCGGCGATACCCAGACGGACGGCTTCGGCCTCGGCCGGGCCGCCAGGCTGGCCATGGCCGATCAGCACCCCGTGAACATCCAGCCCCTGCTGCACCAGCTGCGCCAGCGCCTGCACGAAAGCCGGGTGATCCTTCATCGGATGGGCGCGGGCAAAGCTGCCGATGACGCGCCGCCCCTCGGGCAGGTTTGCCGCTCTCGCCAGCCGGGCGCGCGCCGTCGGATCGGGGCGGAATTCGGCGGTGTCGATGGCGTTCGGCACGAACTCGGCCCGCGTGGCGGGCAGCCCGAAGGCGGCGTGCTGCTGCGCCGATTGGCGGGCGCAATAGGTGATGGTGTCGGCGCGCTCGGCCAGCAGCCGCAGCCCGCGCAGCACGGCCCGCGTGGTGATCTTCTCGCGCGACAGATCGGCCAGCGAGTGGTGAATGGCCCAGATCAGGCCGATATCGGGGCGCCGGCCCAGCCGCAGCGCCAGCGTGGCGACCAGACAGCCGTGATACATCCAGCCATGGATGACCTGCGGATCACGCTGCGCGATCACCCGCTGCAGCCGCCGGATCGCCGCAGGGATCTGCCGGGCCGAGGCTGCGCCCAGATCGCGCACCTCGACCCCGGTATCGCGAATCATCGCCGCCACCGGCCCGCAGGGCATCATCGAGACGACCCCATGCCGGTCGCGCGCCGGACCCAGCGCGCGCAGATAGCGCAGCAACATGATCTCGGCGCCCCCGATCGCCGTTCCGGTAATGACATGAAGAACTTCGGACTGGGCCATTTGCAAAATTCGGCGGATCGTTACTACCATTCGGAGGCTAGAGTAGTATCCGCGCCAAAGAAATGAAAACTTGAAAAAATAATACCGCTACCCCAGAATCGTGATGCAGGATTCGGAATATGGTACCGGCTCTGTGCGCGGCCCGCCTTTGGTGGGAAGTATTTGTTTTTGTAGATTTTCTATCGGCAGGTTTGAAGCGTGAAACGGTACCAGGAAGTTTTTGTGGTCTCCATTCTGTTGTTGGCGTCCGTTCCAATTCAACTTGCCGTTGTATTTATTCTGCGTTTGCAGCTTGGCGCACCCGTCATGTTTCGGCAGATTCGTGCCGGAAAGAATGGTCGCAATATCGTGGTGCCGAAATACCGGACAATGACGGATGCGCGCGATGCTGCCGGTCAGTTGCTGGCGGACGATCTGCGCCAGACCCGACTCACCCGGTTGATCCGGCGGCTGCGCTTTGACGAATTGCCGCAGCTGTGGCTGGTGTTGCGCGGGCAGATGGCGCTGGTGGGACCGCGCCCGCTGCTGCCGGCGACGGTGGGGGGATTCGGGGCGCTGGGGCGGCTGCGCAACTCGGTCGCGCCGGGGGTGACGGGCTGGGCGCAGGTCAATGGCAACACCCGGCTGTCCAATGCCGAAAAGCTGGCACTGGATCTGTGGTATGTCGGCCATCGCAGCCCCGAACTGGACCTGCGCGTCATGGCAGAGACCGTTCTTGTCCCGCTTCGCGGCGAGATCCGCGACCTCGACCGGCTGCGCGCCGCCACCGAATGGGCCGAGGCGCGCTTTGGCGCGGCACTGGAACAGGCGGCCGCGGGATGAGGGCAGTCTTCATCGGGGCGGTCGAGGGGTCGGCCATCGGGCTGCTGGCGCTGTGCGACGATGGACTGGAACCCGATCTCGTCGTCACGCTGCCGCTGGAAAAATCCGCGGCGCATTCCGATTTCGCCGATCTGGGGCCGATCGCGCAGGCCCATGGCATCGCCCTGCATCGCACCGCCCGCAGCGACGATCCGGCGCTGATGCAGGCGCTGGCCGACCTCCGACCCGACCTGATCCTGATCATCGGCTGGTCGCAGCTTGTCGGACCCGAGATGCTGGCGCTGCCGCGCATCGGCGTGCTGGGCTTTCACCCTGCACCGTTGCCCCGGATGCGCGGCCGGGCCGTGATCCCCTGGCAGATCCTGACCGGGCAGCGGCAGGGTGGCGCCACGCTGTTCTGGATCGGCGAAGGCGTCGACGACGGGCCGATAGCCGCGCAGGCGCTGTTCGACATCGACCCCGACACCATCACCGCACGCCAGCTTTACGACCGCGCGGTGTCGGAAATGGCCGGGCTGCTGCCGCCGCTTCTGCGCCAACTCGACGCGGGCGAGGTTCCAGCAACGCCGCAGGATCACGCCCAAGCCAGTCTCTGCGCCCGCCGCCGGCCCGAGGATGGCCGCATCGACTGGACCCGCCCGGCGGCCGAGATCGAGCGTCTGATTCGCGCCGTAGGCCCCCCCTATCCGGGCGCCACGACCGCCACCATGCACGGTGACGTGGTCACCATCACCCATGCCCGTCTGCATCCGCGTGACGGCTATTTCATCGGCATGCCGGGGCAGGTGCAGGAAATCTGCTGTGGCTGCGTCACGGTCATGTGCGGCGATGGCCAGTGCCTCGACCTGCTGGCCTGGCAGGGCGCGGGCAGTCTGGCCCGACATTCTCTGCTTGGAAGGGGAACATGAGCAGTCTGATTGCACAGGACGGCCCGGTGCTGGTCATCGCGCCGCATCCCGACGACGAGGTGCTGGGCGTCGGCGGCACCATGGCGCGGCTGTCGGCTGCCGGCGCGCAGGTGCATGTGGCCATCGTCACCACCGGCCGCGCCCCCCGTTTCGACGCCGCGCAGGTCGCCGCCGTCAGGGCCGAGGCCGCCGCCGCCCATGCCCTGCTGGGCGTGGCCGAAACCCATTACCTCGGCTGCCCGGCGGCCGAGCTGGGCGAATACGCCCATGCCGATCTGAACCGGGCGATTTCCGAAGTGGTCAGCCTGGTCCAGCCGCGCACCCTGTTCGTCCCCCATCCCGGCGACATCCATCTGGACCACCAGCTTAGCTTCCTGTCGGCGCTGGTGGCCTCGCGTCCCTATCAGCAGGATTATCCGGCGCGGATCTTCGCCTATGAAACGCTGTCGGAGACGAACTGGAACGCGCCCTATCTGACACCGGGCTTCCTGCCCAATCTGTTCATCGACATCTCGGACACGCTTCAGCGCAAGCTGGATGCCTTCGCCCGCTTCGAAAGCCAGCAGAAGCCGGCCCCGCATGAACGCTCGGTCGCGGCGCTGACGGCGCTGGCGACGCTGCGCGGGGCGACGGTGCATCGCCATGCCGCCGAAGCCTTTGTCACAGTCAGGATGGTGGAATGATGCAACGCCCGCAGACATGGCCGGTTTTCGACGATGAACAGATCGAAGCGGTGACCGAGGTGCTGCGCTCGGGTCGGGTCAACGCCTGGACAGGCCCCGATGTGCGCGCCTTCGAAGACGAGTTCGCGGCCCATAACGGCAGCGTCCATGCGATTGCGATGGCCAATGGCTCGCTGACGCTGGATGCGGCGCTGCGCGCGCTGGATCTGCAGCCGGGGGACGAGGTGATCGTCAGCCCGCGCAGCTTCGTCGTCTCGGCCAGTTGCGTGCTGCTGGCGGGCGGCCGCCCGGTCTTCGCCGAGATCGACCGCGACAGCGGCAACATCACCCCCGAAACCATTGCCGAGCGGATCACCCCGCGCACCCGTGGCATCATTCCGGTGCATCTGGCCGGCTGGCCCTGCGACATGCCCGCCATCATGGCGCTGGCGGATCAGCACGGGCTGTGGGTGATCGAGGATTGCGCCCAGTCCCATGGCGCGCGGATCGGCGACCGCCCGCTCGGGGGGTTTGGGACGCTCGGCTCCTATTCCTTCTGCCAGGACAAGATCATCTCGACCGGGGGCGAGGGCGGCATGATCGTCACCGATGACGAGGCACTTTACGACCGGATCTGGAGCTTCAAGGACCATGGCAAGGACCGCGCCCTGGTCTTCGCCCCCGACCCGCCGCCGGGTTTCCGCTGGCTGCACGCCGCCGGCCCCGGCACCAACCTGCGCATGACCGGCCCTTCGGCCGCCATCGGCCGGGTGCAGCTGCGCCGGTTGCCGGAATGGCGGGCCACCCGCGCCGCCAATGCGGGCCGGCTGGCGGCGGCGCTGGGGGCCTCCGATCTGTTGCGCATTCCGCAGCCGCAGCAGGGGCTGACCCATGCCTGGTATCGTTTCTATGCCTATCTGCGCCCAGATCGGCTGGCCCCCGGCTGGGACCGCGACCGGGTTCTGGCGGCGGTGAACGCGCGCGGCCTGCCGGTATTTTCGGGCAGCTGTTCCGAGATCTATCTGGAACAGGTCTTTGCCGGTCCCGGTAACCACCCCGAGGCGCCGTTGCCCATCGCCCGCGAACTGGGCCAGACCAGCCTGGCCTTTCTGGTCGACCCGACCTGGACCGCCGCTGAACTGGACGCCATTTCCGCGGGCCTGCTGGAGGTGCTGGCCGATGCAAGCGCCTGACCACCCGCCAGCATCCCGCATGACAGGAGGCTGATTCTGGACAGTTTGACGCCCCTGCGCAAAAGGCGGGTGCTGGTGTGCACCGCCGATCCCGATCTGCAGATCCACGTCGGCAACGGGCTGGCCCATCATGGCTTCAGTGTCGCCTCGGTTCAGGATCACGCCTATGCCTTGACGCTGCTGCAGGAGAATATCCCGGATGCGATGCTGTGCGATCAGGCCCTGCCGGGTCATGACGGCATGGTGCTGCTGCAGCAGATCCGCCGCGACAGGCCCGATCTGGCGGAGATGCCGATCATCGTGATCTCTGAATTCGGAGAGCGCGCCGATATCGTCGCCGGCAAGCTGGCGGGGGCGGATGACTATCTGGCCAAGCCGGTCGATATAGACCTGCTGGTCGCCTCGCTGGAAACACAGCTGCGCCAGATCGCCCGCGTCCGCGCGGGCGCTGTCACCCGGCAGCAGGCCGCGGAGGGCTCGCCCCAATTGCTGGCCTGCCAGGCACTGATGGACCGGCTGTCCTTCGGGGTGGAGCTGTTCGACGCCCATGCCCAGCTGATCTTCAGCAACCGGCTGGCGCGCAGCCTGTCGCGCACCAATACCGAGGCGATCCGCGCCTGGATGGTCCGTCATGTCGGGGCGTCCGCGCGCGGGCCGACGCGCTTTGGCCGGCCGCGGCCGGGCGTGCTGGATTTCCGCATGATCCCCACCGGCGTGTCGCGCGGCAATGCGGCCCAGCACCTGTTCGTCGTCACGCTGGCCCTGACCCAGTCCGACGAAGTCGAGACCATCTTCGCCGCCGCGATCTTTCCCTCGGCCCACGGGGGGGCGCTGGGGTGGCGGCTGGTGGCCGATGCGATCGGCCTGACGCCGACCGAGACGCGTCTGGCGAGCCTTCTGGCCGAAGGACTGCGGCTGGACCAGATCGGCGAGCTGATGGGCATCGCCAAGCCGACTGTGAACTACCACCTGCGCAACATCTATCAGAAAAGCGGCGCCTCGCGACAATCCGAGGTCATCAACCTGCTGCGCGCCGTCCACCTGGCCGAGTTGCCGGGCACTGGCCCCGGCAACGGCAACGGCAGCGGAGAGGCGCCGGGCCGCGACTGACTCTCAGGCGCGCGGGGGCGACAGCCGGTCATAGATCTCGGACATCTGGCGGATATGGGTCTCGCGCCCGTATTTCGCGGTGACATCGGTGCGGGCTGCTTGGGCGATACGGTCATAAAGACCGGGCGTTTCCATCAATCGCCGCAACGGCGCGATGAAGGCCGCCGGGCTTTCGGGTTCCACCAGAAAGCCGGTCTGGCCGTCGGTGATCGCCTCGGGATTGCCGCCATGGGCGGTGGCGATGACAGGTGTCCCCAGATGCATCGATTCGATCAGGGTGCGCCCGAAAGGCTCGTTCAGGGCCGTCACCAGGCTGACATCGACACCGGCCATATAGTGCGTCAGCGGGCTGCGGAAGCCCATCAGGTGGATGTTCGGCGCGATGCCCGCCGCCGCCGCGCGTTCGGCGCAGCGCCGGTTCAGCGCCGAATGGGTCTCGACCTCGCCGCCGAACAGCAGGCCATGGACAGGACGGTCGGGCATGGCGCGGGCGATCTCGGCCACCGCCTCGACGAAGCGGGTGGGCTTCTTGCGTTCGGTCAGGGTGCCGAACCAGCCCAGCAGCAGGCTGTCGGCGGGCAGGCCCATCTCGGTCAGGATGGCCTGACGCGCGGCGGCTTTGGCGGGGATGGCGGCGCTGAAGTCGAAGGGGCTGCGCACCACGGCGAAGCGGTTGTCGATATTGCGGATCGGGGCCGCCGGTCGTGCGAAATACGAGACGCTGACGATCTGGTCCGATAACAGCGGCGCCAGCTTGTTGACCCCGAAGGCGCGCGGGTCCTGACGGTGGTGCCACAGGTGCCGGCGCCCGGCCAGCCGCGTGGGCAGCGCCCAGTTGGTGTGGATGCGCCCCTCGTTGGTGTGGATGATCTGCGGGTCCAGCCGGCGGATCTCGGCCACCATCCGGCGCAGGTTCACCAGCGCATAGCGTGCCATCCCGACATCGCCCTTGCGCGGGCTGTTGCGGCTGCGCAGCAGCGGCAGGTTCTCGGCGATCTCGAAATCCAGACCCAGATCCGCCGCATATTCCCCCACCCGTCCGGCGTGCTGGTGCAGCAGGATCATCGGCGCGAAGCGGTCGCGGTCCAGCCCCGCGATCAGATCCAGCGCCGAGACATGGCTGCCCCCCAGCCCGGTATTGCCGGCGAAGGGAAAGAGGATGCGGGTAGGCGACATGGTGGCTCCTTCCGGGGGCGGCTGTCCCGACCCTAACATGCCCAGCCCCCCCGACAACCGCCTTGCGATGTGATCGGACGCGCCGCATAATCCCCGGGATGTCTGCATGAACGGGTCCAGGGACGTGAGTGATTTTACGTTTGCGCCCGAATTGGCGGGAGAGCGTGCCGCGCCGCGGCCAACCTTCTGGCGCGCCGACCTGATCCTGATGGCGGTGGCGGTGTTCCTGTCGCCGATGAACTATCTGCGCGCCAGTTTCGCCTATGTCACGCTGAGCGATCTGTTCCTGCTGCTGGCGCTGCTGCTCATGTATGCGCAGGGGCGGTTGCCGCTGATGCCGTTCGGCCGCGCCTCGATCGTGTGGTATTGCAGCGTCTTCATGCTGGCCTTCGGGCTGCTGGCGGGATCGGCCATCCATGGCGATCTGGTCGCGGGGCTGACGGTGGTGGCGCAATACTGCTTTTCGCTTCTCGTGGTGCCGATGCTGCTGTTGCAGCGCCCCCGCGCCGAGGTGCTGTTCCTCATCAAGGTCTTCGTCGCCGCCATGGTCTTCGTCATGCTGCACGGGGCCTGGTACATGGCCTATGCGCCCAAGGATTTCCGCTTCGTGACCCCCAGCGGCCGGCTGGCCTCGCTGGTCGAGCGTGAAAACGCCGCCGCCGCCCTGACCGCGATCGCCATCACCTTCAGCCTGTGGCTGTATTTCATCCGCCAGATCCGCCTGCCGATGCTGATCGTGATCATCGTGCCGCTGGCGCATGGACTGTTGCAGACGGGATCGAATACCGGCTTCTTCCTGACCGTGATCGGCGCGATCTGTCTGGCGCTGCTCAGCGGGGCGATCCGGCTGCTGCTGGGCATGGCGGTGGCCGGGGCGGCGCTGATCTTCGTGACGCTGATGTGGGGCGAGCTGTTCTTGCCCGACATCTTCGTCGAGCGCGTCCTCGGCGCGCTGGAGACCGGCAACATGGACGAGGCCGGCACCTTTTCCGACCGCATGTATCTGATCCGCGAGGCTTACGGCATCACCCGCGGCACCATCTTCCTGGGGCTGGGCGCCGATCAATACCGCACCATCAGCGCCTTCGGGGCGCCGGTCCACAACACCTATCTGCTGCTGCTGGCCGAGGGCGGCCTTATCAGCCTGCTGGGCCATTTCGGGCTGATGGCAACGGGGATACTGGTCGGCCTGCCGCTGCTGCTGTCCAAGCGGGCGCGCTGGTATGGCGTGCTGACCGTCACCACCGTCATCATGCTGGCGCTGGTGCAGAACGGACTGGCGCATTTCTACGCCCGATTCTGGGCGGTGCCGTGGTTTCTGGCGCTGGCGATCAGCCTTGCCCCGCCCGAACCCGAGGAGGCGTGGGATCACTCATATCCATAGCGCCGCATCCGTCCGGCGGTGATCCGTTCGACCTGCGCGCGCGCGGCCGGGGCCATGCGGTCCTGCCAATGCAGGTCGGCCTTTAGCGCCATCGGTCCCGACATGCGGATGCGACTGCCGGCGACCTGATGCTCGGCGGCGATTGGCTGGCCTTCGGCAATCGCCGCGCCGCGCTTGGCCAGTTCGGGCAGGTCCACAGCCAGCCCGATCAGGGCCAGCGTTTCCGCCGGATGGGCGACGAGATCCTCGTATCGGATGCGGATTGCGCGGGTCTCGGGCAGGCGGCGCATCAGCGCGTCGGCCCCGGCGTTCACATAGCTCCAGCGCAGGGCGGTGCGCCAGGCGGGATGGGCGCGGATGCGCTTCTGCACGCCCGCCTCGGTGTCGATCTTCATCGGCTTTGACATGGACCAGGCCACCGCACGGGGATCGCGGACCAGATGGATGGCGCGGAAATCCAGCCCCGCATCGGCCGCCGCCGCCGCCAGCGCCAGCGCCCGGCCGGGGGCTTTGGAACTGTCCAGCAGCACTGGCTGGCCGCGATGGGCGGCGGTGATCCGCAGCAATGCCAGCGTCTGCTGCGCATATTGCCGCGCCGTTGTCCCGCCGAGGATGCGGGCCGGGGCGACCACCGGTTCGATCTTCTGCTGCAGGCGGGCATGGGCGGCCGGGTCGATGCCGCCGGCCAGCCATTCCGCCATCACGCCCGACCACAGGGGACAGGCGCGCACCCGGTTGTGGCAGGCGCAGAATTCGTCATTGGGCCAGACATGGCGGCAGATGGTCGACATCTCGCCGGCGCCGAAGACGTCCGGGTGGCTCGACAGCATCATGTCCAGCAGGGTCGATCCGCTGCGTCCGTAACCCGCAACATAGATGATCTTTTTCAGCATTTCCGGCCCCGTCCCGACTGCCCGCCCAGCATGGGCCGAAGCGCGCATGGCGGCAAATGAAAACGCCGGGCAAGCGGGTGCCCGGCGTCGTGTCCTGCGTCGCCTGCCCGGATCAGAACGGGCTGTCGGGGAAGTAGAACGACTCGGCGTTTTCGGGGGTGATCAGCTGGCTGCTGATGATGTAGCGCCCGGTCATCGGTGCATTCGACACGAAATTCAGCGCCGTCATCTCGATCGCCGAGGAGATCAGCGCCGGCGGATAGGTCACGTTCACCGGCAGCTGCGGGTCCTTGTCCATGATCCGCTTGATGATGTCCTTCATGCCAGCGCCGCCGACGACGACCATCTGGTCCTCGCGGCCGGCCTGGGCGATGGCTTCCAGAACGCCCACCGCCATGTCGTCATCGGCTGCCCAGACGGCGTCGATTTCCGGGTATTTGGCCAGATAGTCCTGCATGACGTTGAAGGCGTCGTCGCGGTTCCAGTTGGCATATTGCATATCAAGGATCTGCTTGTCGGATCCTTCCAGCGCGGCCTGAAATGCCTCGACCCGTTCGTTGTCCAGCGTGGTCGGAATGCCGCGCAGCACCACGATCTTGCCGCCCGCCTTCAGATTGTCGCGGAAATATTCGCCCGCGACGCGGCCGAAGGCGGCGTTGTCGCCGGCGACATACAGATCCTCGATCCCTTCCTCGGAAAGGCCGCGGTCGACGACGGTGACGAATTTGCCCGCCGCCTTCACCTGCTTGACCGGATCGGTCAGCGGCTCGGATTCGAAGGGCAGCACCACCAGTCCGTCGATGTTGCGGGTGGCCAGCATGTCTTCGATATCCGAGACCTGCTTGCCCACGTCCGGCGCCGTGGCCAGCACGAATTCCAGGTTCGGATAGGTCTCGCCCAGCCGCTTGATGGTGTCCTGCGCGTGCCAGTTCAGACCGCCCATGAAGCCATGCGTGGCCGAAGGGATCGACACCCCGATCACGACCTTTTCCGCGTCCTGCGCGAAGCCCGCGCCGATGGTCAGCGACAGCGCCGCCGCCGCCAGCGGCAGTTTCATCAGATTGCGACGTTTCATTCCACTTCCTCCCCAAAAACCGCTACTCTGCGGTGCGTTTTTCCCGCTGCAACACCACAGCAAGGACGATGATGACGCCCTGAATCGCCCCGTTCAGGTAGGGGCTGACAAGGTCCGTCAGGTTCAGGATATTGTCGATCATCGACAGGATCAGGACGCCCACCACGGTGCCCCAGACCCGGCCCCGGCCGCCTTTCAATGCGGTGCCCCCGATGATGACGGCGGCGATCGCCTCCAGCTCCCACAGGACGCCGGTGGAACCGGAGGCCGAGCCGAGCCGGGGCACATAGAGGATCGTGGCGACGCCGACCAGGACGCCCAGCAGCACATAGGTGGCCAGCCGGACCCGTTCGACATCGACGGCGGAATAGCGGGCGACGCGGTCATTCGACCCGATCGCCTCGACATGGCGGCCGAAGCGGGTGTGGCGCATGGTCCATTCGCCCAGCACCGCGGCGATGGCGAAGACGATGATCGGCCAAGTCAGCCAGCCGAGGCCGCCGAAATAGACCGGCCGATAGATGCTGCGCAGCCCCGAATCGAGGCTGAGCGTGCCGCCATCGGCAAGCCAGGTCACCAGCGACCGGAAGATCCCCATGGTGCCGAGGGTGACAATGAATGCCTCGATCCGGGCCTTGGTGATCAGCGCGCCATTGACATACCCGGCGGCGATCCCGCCCAGCAGCGCCACGCCCATCCCAAGCAGGATGGTGCCCCAGCTCTCGCCGACGATCGGCACCAGCGCATTCATCGCCATGATGGTGATGCCGGCCAGAAAGGCCGCCATCGACCCCACCGACAGATCAAGGCCGCCCTGTGTGATCACAAAGGTCATGCCGATGGCGATCAGCCCGATAAAGGCCGAACGCGCCAGCACGTTGGACAGGTTCGCCGGGGCGAGAAAGGCCGGGTTCAGCAAAGCGCCTAGAATGAACAGCCCGATCAGGGCGATCAGCGGCCCCCAGACATGCAGGTCGATACGTTTCACGCGGGCTCCTCCTCGCGGTCCAGCCCCATGGCGAGGCGAACAATGTTTTCTTCGGTAATGGCCGCGCCTTCCACCTCGCCGGCGATGCGGCCCATGCGCATGACCAGCACCCGGTCCGACAGGCCGATCACCTCGGGCAGTTCGGACGAGATCACGATGACCGCCTTGCCTTGCCGGGCAAGCGCGCGGACGAAATGATAGATCTGCTGCTTGGTGCCGATATCGATGCCGCGCGTGGGTTCGTCGATGATGACGATTTCGGGGCCGGTCAGCATCGTCTTGGCCAGCAGAAGCTTCTGCTGGTTGCCGCCCGACAGTGCCCCCGTCCGCATCTCGTCCGAGGCGGCGCGGATGTCGAATTCCTTGCGCGCGCGGGTCATCTCGGCCTTTTCGCGCTTGGGATCGATGCGGAAACCCCACATATCCAGCGCCGAAAGCGTCAGGTTGACGGGCAGGTTCTTGTCCAGCAGCAGCCCGGCTTCCTTGCGATCCTCGGTCAGATAGGCCAGTCCCGCGGCGCGGGCATCGCGCGGGCTGCGGATCTGCACCTGCCGGCCGCCGATGCGGATTTCCCCGGTCGCGGGACGCAAGCCGACGATGCCTTCCGCCAGCTCGGTGCGGCCCGATCCGACAAGGCCCGCGATGCCCAGCACCTCGCCCTTGTGCAGCGTCAGGGAGACATCCTTGACGAGGTTCTGGACGTTGAGGCCGCGCACCTCCAGCAGCGTCTCGCCGGTGGTGGTGTCCTTGGGCGGGAAGATGTCGGTCAGTTCACGCCCGACCATGGCGGCGGCCATGCCGTCCTCGGTCATCTCGCCGCGCAGCGAGCGTTGGACAACACTGCCGTCGCGCAGCACGGTGATGCGGTCGGCAAGGCGGGACACTTCGTCCAGCCGGTGCGAACAGAACATCAGCGCCACGCCTTCGGCGCGCAGCCGGTCGACCTGCGCATAAAGCGCCTCGACCTCGCGATGGGTCAGCGCGGCGGAAGGTTCGTCCATGATCAGCACGCGCGCCTTGCGCGACAGCGCCTTGGCGATCTCGACCATCTGGCGGTCGGGCACCGACAGGTCGCGGATCAGCGCTTCGGGGCGGATGGAGGTGTCCAGCCGGGCCAGCAGCTCTGCCGTGGCGGCACGCATGGCGGCATGGTCCAGCCCGAGGCCCCTGGTGATCTCGCGGCCCAGGAAGATGTTTCCCGCCACCGTCAGATCGGCGGCCAGGTTGAATTCCTGATGGATCACCACGACGCCCTGCGCCTCGCCCTCGGGGCCGCTGTGATAGGTGACCGGCGCGCCGTCCAGCAGCACCCTGCCCGTAGTGGGGGCAAGATAGCCGCCGAGGATCTTCATGATCGTCGACTTGCCGGCGCCGTTTTCGCCGATCAGCGCGTGAACCTCGCCCGTGTGCAGGGCCAGATCGACGCCGTGCAGCACCTCGACCGGGCCGAAGCTTTTGGTGACCTTCTCCAGTGCCAGCACCACCGTCATGGCTTCACCTCGACCCACGCGCCGTCACGCGCTGCACTGTCCTGTGCTGCGAAGATGAAGGCCATGCCGGACAGGCCGTCCCGGATGCCGGGGATGCGGTCCAGATGCCTGTCATCGCCCCGGATCACCTCGGCGATGTCGCGATAGAGGTTTGCGAAAGCCTCCAGATAGCCTTCCGGGTGGCCCGAAGGCGTGCGGCCCGAATTCGAGCGGTCGCGCGCCCGCGTCATCCGCAGGGCCTGGCCGTCCTTGCCGGTGAAGATCAGCGCCTCGGGGTCCTGCAGCCGCCATTCCAGCGCGCCTTCGGTGCCGAACAGACGCAAGGACAGCCCGCCCTCCTGACCGGCGGCGACCTGACTGACCCAGATGCCGCCCTTGGCGCCGCTGGCATAGCGCAGCGCGATGCGGGCATCGTCGTCGACGCGGCGGCCTTCGACCATGCTGGACAGATCCGCCGAGAGCGAGGCCGGTGTCTGGCCGGTCACAAACTCGGCCAGTTGCCAGGCATGGGTGCCGATATCGCCGATCGCCCCGGCGCCGGACCGCGCCGGATCGGTGCGCCAGTCGGCCTGCTTGCTGTGCACATCATCCGACAGCCAGCCCTGCAGATATTCCGCCTGCACCAGCCGCAGCTTGCCGATATCGCCATCGGCGACCATGGCGCGGGCCTCGCGCACCATCGGATGGGCGCAATAGTTATGGGTCAGAAAGAAATGCGCCGAGGAGCGCTTGACGGCCGCCGCCAGCGCTTCGGCATCCTCGCGCGTCGCGGTCAGCGGCTTGTCGCAGATGACGTTGATGCCCGCGTCCAGAAAGGCAATCGCCACCGGTGCATGCAGGTGGTTCGGCGTCACGATGGCTACGGCGCGGATGCCGTCGGGGCGGGCGGCCTCGGCCCGCGCCATTTCGCGGTAATCGGCATAGCTGCGGGCGATCCCCAGCGCCCCGGCCGAGGCCGCGGCCCGCGCCGGGTCCGACGACAGCGCGCCCGCAACCAACGTGAACTGGCCGTCCATGCGCGCGGCGATGCGGTGAATGGCGCCGATGAAGGCGCCGTCGCCGCCGCCGACCATTCCCAGCGGGACAGGATCCTGGGGGGCTGCCGTGCTCATGCTTCCAGCCCCAGGGCGCGGCGGTTGGCGCCGTCGTCGCTGCCTTGCGCGGCGAAGTCGTCAAAGGCGTGTGGTGTGGTGCGGATGATGTGCTTCTTCACGAATTCGGCCCCCTCCCTTGCCCCGTCCTCGGGGTGCTTCAACGCGCATTCCCATTCGACCACGGCCCAGCCGGGGAAGTCGTATTGGGTCAGTTTGGAAAAGATCCGCCCGAAATCAACCTGCCCGTCACCGGGGCTGCGGAAGCGTCCGGCGCGGTTCACCCAAGGCTGAAAGCCGCCATAGACGCCCTGCCGTCCGGTCGGCCGGAACTCGGCATCCTTGACGTGGAACATGCG
Organism: Paracoccus sp. S1E-3; assembly: GCF_013868135.1. Taxonomy (GTDB): domain Bacteria; phylum Pseudomonadota; class Alphaproteobacteria; order Rhodobacterales; family Rhodobacteraceae; genus Paracoccus. Next base: position 1,734,025 of record NZ_JACEMU010000004.1, on the reverse strand, counting down.
GATGCGGTCGTGGTAGAAATCGATGTGCTGGATGTAGTCCAGCTGCTGCAGCACATGATGCGAGGGGTCATACAGCATATTCGCGCGGGCATGACCGTTTACGCGATCCAGAAACATCTCGAAGGTGATGCCGTCAAGCAGATCCTCGCCGGGATGGATTTCATAACAGACATCGATGCCGTTTTCCTCGGCCAGATCCAGCAGCGGACGCCAGCGCGCCGCCAGCGTGTCGAAGGCGGTCTCGACCAGCCCCGGCGCGCGCTGCGGCCACGGATACAGATAGGGCCATGCGAGCGCGCCCGAGAATGTCGCCATTGCGTCCAGCCCCAGCAGTCGGCTGGCGCGGATGGTCTTGGCGACCTGATCCACGGCCCATTCTTGCCGCGCCTGCGGATTGCCGCGCAGAGGGGCAGGGGCGAAGGCATCGAAGGCCGCGTCATAGACGGGGTTCACGGCGACCAGCTGGCCCTGAATGTGGCTGGACAGTTCCGTCACGGCGACCCCGTTCTGCGCGGCAATGCCCAGAAACTCGTCGCGCCAATCCTGCGAGGCGACCGCGAGGTCCAGATCGAACAGCCGCGCGTCGTTGCTGGGCACCTGCACGCCGGAATAACCCAGCGAAGCAGCCCATTTGGTGATTCCGTCCCAGCTGTCATATGGCGCGGCATCACCCGCGAATTGCGCCAGAAACAGGCCCGGCCCCTTGATGGTGCGCATATCTTCCTCCCCGATGCGCTCAATCAATACATGGTTTGTAATCGTTTTCAAGTATGGTTTTTCCGTATTGAAAACGATTTCATTCCGGCGCAGTCTCGTCGCACACAAGAGGCGGAATTTGACCGATCGACCCCATCATCCTGTCCGGCTCGCCGATGTCGCCCGTCATGCGGGGGTGTCTTCGGCGACGGTCAGCCGGGTGCTGTCGCGCCCCGAAATGGTGACCGAGGCCACCCGAGCGGCGGTGATGGCGGCCGTCGCCGCCACCGGCTACCGCGTCAATCTGGCGGCGCGGAACCTGCGCAAGCAGCGCACCGGGGCAATCGTGGCGCTGGTGCCGAATCTGGGGAATCCGTTCTTCGCGCGCCTCCTTTCGGGGATGGGGCACGAGCTGATGGCCGAAGGTTATGACCTTTTGGTTGGTGACACGATGGCGACGGGCGGCCGCCACCGGGCGCTGCGGCGCTTTCTGGACACCTCGCGCGCCGACGGCATCATCCTGCTGGACGGGCAGGTCACCGCCGCCGATCTGGCCAGCCTGCCGGGTGCGCCGCCGCTGGTCACGGCCTGCGAATGGATCGAAGGCGCCGACCTTCCGCGTATCGTGCTGGACAATCAACGCGGCACCGAGCTGGCGACCGGGCATCTGCTGACGCTGGACCATCGCCGCATCGCCTTCATCGGCGGACCCGAGGTGAACGTGCTGCACCGCGCCCGGCTGGAGGGGATGATTCGCGCCCTCGGCACCGCGCCGCCGGGATATGCGGGCGATTTCACGCTGGCCGCCGGTGCCCGCGCGGCCGGAATCTGGCTGGCCGAGGACCCTGCAACCCGCCCCACCGCCATCGTCGCCTTCAGCGACGAACTCGCCGCCGGCTTCATGGGCGAGGTGCAGCGCCATGGGATCGCGATCCCGCGTCAGGTCTCGGTCGTCGGGTTTGACGGAATTGACTGGGGCGCGCATCTGCCGACCCCGCTGACCACGATCCGCCAGCCCAGGCACGCGATGGGCCGCGTGGCCGCGCGAACGCTGCTGGCCCATATGCGTGGCGGGGGCGATCTGTCGACCACCCTGACGCCGGAGCTGGTGATCCGCGCCTCCAGCGGGCGGGTCTCCGGTTAGCGGTCAGCGCCCACGCCGGCGTTGCCACCAGACCAGACCGGCCGCGATCGCCGCCATCCCCATCATCACGTGGCGCGAGGTCAGCCCCAGCCGCGCCTCGGCGCTGCGGCGATAGCGCGGGTCGAAAAAGCGGGTATCGGCCAGCCATTTGCCCAACAGGCTTTCGCGTCGCGGCAGGATCGGGCGCAGCCCGCGCCCCTGCGGGCGATTCAGCGCGTCGATGGCGGCGATCACGCTGCCTTCGGCGTCGATCCGGGCGGCCACCTCGGCCGGGTCGCGGCCAAGATGCTCGGCCAGCAGGCTGTCGCGCAGATCCCGCATCGTCTGGCGGTCGGTGGCGTTTTCCCCCACCAGCGCCACGTCGCATTCGGTGTCGAACCCCATCGAGCGGCGGTCGATATTGCTGGAGCCGACCCGCAGGAAGGCGTCGTCGATGATCGAGACCTTGGCATGGACATAGATATCCTGCTCGTCATCGTTCACCGGATAAAGGATGCGGAAGCGGTCAAAGCGGTCCTGTGCCGCCAGGTCGCGGATGAAGCGGCTGCGGGTGACATGCATCGCCTCATCCTCGATCGCGCCCTGGGCGGCGCGGGGATTGATGACGATGATCTCGGGACCATCCGGCTCCTCCAGCCGGGCGGCGATGGCCTGCGCGATTTCGTCCGAGGCGAAATATTGCGACTCCAGATAGATCACCTTCTGCGCGGCGCGAATGCTGTCCAGATACAGCGCCTCGATCTCGGCGATCACCGGCTGGGTGCGGGTGGGAGGCGCCGTCCGGGCGATGGCTACCGGGATGTTGCGGAACTGAGGCTTCAGCGCCTTGGGCCAGCGGTCCTGACCGGGCAGGAAGGGTTCGTCCGGCGGCGTGCCCTCGGCACGTTCCCAGCGGATGCGACACAGCCCGCTGAGCGCGGCGGCCGCCGGGCCGCTCATCACCGTCGCCACATCGTGCCAGGGCTGGGCGATATCGCCGTTCTTCAACTGACGCAGCGGGTTATCGGCAGCATGGGCGCCGGTGTCCCAGCGGCCATCGGTCACATCGATGCCGCCGCAGAAGGCCAGCGAATCGTCGATGACGGCGATTTTCTGGTGATGGCTGGCACCGATCGGATGATGGCCGTCAAAGGCCAGGTGCACCTGGTCAGGCGACAGCAGCTTGATCCGTGCGGCCGGAAGCGCGCGGCCGGGGGCGATAAGGGCGCCGCCGCTCCATTTCAGCAGATAGATTTCAAGCTCCGGGTTGCGGTCGACAAGCGCATCCAGAAATGGCCCCATCTGATTCGGCAGGCCGTCTGGGGCGATGCCGTCGTCATCGCTGTCGCCCGGCAGCATTTCGATTTCGAAATCGAAGTCCCAGCCGACCAGCATCACCAGCCGCTCGGCCCGTTCCAGCGATTCGCGCAGCACGCGAAAATAGTCGGTCCCGTCGATGATGGTGGTAAATTTGGCGGCGGTCGCCACCCGCCAGCAATTTTCGCCGGGGGTGAAGGTCAGCTCGGTCATGATCCTTATCGCGCATTGGAGTTGTGATGCGGGAAAACCCGGCTGGTGCCGATTGGGTTCCGGTCGACGCGAACAGGTTGAAAATGCAAAAAACCCGCAGCGGCGAGCGCTGCGGGTTTTTTGGTGCCCAGGAGAGGACTCGAACCTCCACGCCTTGCGGCACACGGACCTGAACCGTGCGCGTCTACCAATTCCGCCACCTGGGCAGGTGCCGTGAGCGGGGTGATTAAGGGCAGTCGCCGGGGGTGTCAACGGCCATTTTTTGCAAAAAATCGCTTGGGGTGAAAAAACCAGCGACGCTGTCCGGTTCAGTTTCGGGCGCGGTGCTTGCCCGACCCGGCCGCGCGCGTTATCAGCGGAGGCAAAGCCGCGCAAAGGGGGCAGCTCATGTCGAAGATCGTCACGATTTATGGCGGATCCGGGTCGCTCGGGCGTCAGATCGCCCGCCGGATGGCCAAGGAAGGCTGGCGCGTCCGCGTTGCCGTGCGTCGTCCCAGCGAGGCGCTTTTCGTGCGCACCTATGGCGCCGTGGGCCAGGTCGAGCCGGTGCCCTGCAATATCCGCGACGAAGCCTCGGTCCGCGCCGCCATGGCCGATGCTGATGCGGTCATCAACTGCGTGGGCATCCTGGTGAACGAGGGCAAGAACCGCTTCCGCCCGGTTCAGGTCGAGGGCGCCGAGCGCGTCGCCCGTATCGCGGCGGAAAACGGCATCACCAATTTCGTCCATGTCTCGGCCATTGGCGCCGATCCCGATTCCGCCAGCCAATATGCCGCCACCAAGGGCGAGGGTGAGGCCGCCGTGCTGCGCCACCAGCCCGGTGCGGTGATCCTGCGGCCTTCGGTGATCTTCGGGCCGGATCACGGCGTTTACGGGCGGTTCGCCTCGCTGGCCGGGCTGGGGCCGGTCATGCTGATCGCCGGGGGCAAGACGAAGATGCAGCCGGTCTATGTCGAGGATGTGGCCAATGCCGCGGTGAAGGCCGTGCTGGGCAAGGCCGCACCGGGGATTTACGAACTGGGCGGCCCCGAAGTCCTGACCCTTCGTCAGATGGTCGCGCAGACGCTGGAGAAGACCCAGCGCCGCCGTGCCGTTGTCAACCTGCCGTTCTGGGCGGCGGGGCTGCTGGGGGGGGTGTTCGACATCGCCTCGGCGGTGACCGGCGGTCTGCTGACGAACCGGGTGCTGACCCGCGATCAGGTGCGGTCGCTGCGCAAGGACAATATCGTGGCCGATGGCGCGCGCGGGCTATCCGACCTGGACATCCAGCCGACGGCATCCGGGGCGGTGATCGGCGAATATCTGTGGCGCTTCCGGCCCGGCGGTCAATACGCCGACATGACCGCTTCGGCCAAGAACCTGCGCCCGAACTGACATGAACGATACCATCGTCGCCGGGCTTCTCGGACTGCTGGAAGGCCTGACCGAGTTCATCCCCGTTTCCTCGACGGGCCACATTCTTCTGGCCGGGCATTTTCTGGGCTTTGACAGCCCCGGCCGCGCCTTCGAGGTGCTGATTCAACTGGGCGCGATCATGGCGATCCTGGGCGTCTATGCCGGCCGGCTGGTGCAGATCTTCACCGCCGCCCCGCATGATCCGGTGGCGCGCCGCTTCATCCTTTCGGTGCTGCTGGCATTTCTGCCCGCCGTGGTGGTGGGCGTGCTGGCGCATGATTTCATCAAGACGGTGCTGTTCGAGACGCCGATGCTGATCGCCATCATGCTGATCGTGGGCGGCGTCATCCTGCTGTTCGTCGACCGCTATGCGCCGCCCCCGACCGTGACCGAGGTCGAGGACATTCCCCCCTCCACCGCCCTCAAGATCGGGGTGGTGCAGTGTCTGGCGATGGTTCCCGGCGTCTCGCGCTCGGGTGCCACGATCGTGGGTGCGATGCTGATGGGCGTCGGCAAGCGCGCGGCGGCCGAATTTTCCTTTTTCCTGTCGATGCCGACCATGGCCGGCGCCTTCGTCTACGATCTGCTGAAGAATCGTGATATTCTGGACGCGCAGGCGATGGGGAACATCGTCGTGGGCTTTGTCTGTGCCTTCATCGCGGCGGTGTTCGTGGTGAAATGGCTGCTCACCTACGTGTCGAAACATGGCTATGCGCTGTTTGCCTGGTGGCGAATCATCGTGGGCACCCTTGTTTTGCTGGCGCTTTCTGCAGGTATGTAACGCGTATTGACCTATTTTTCCCGGCCACGCGCCAAAAAATGCGACGCGTTGGGCGGAAAATGATAAATAGGTCAACTTTGCTGTCTTTTATTCGAAATTTCCCAGGTATAGTTGGGGATGCGGAATAAGGGGGGCGCAGCGATATGGCCACGCAGAAAATGCTGAAATTCGTCACGCTCGGGCGGCAGATGCCCGAAAAGCGCTCGGCCGAAGAGCGGAGTGAGGATTTCCACGAGATCTATCGCGAATTCGCTGATGCCAAAGCCAAGGAGCAGGCGAGCCGCTGCAGCCAGTGCGGCGTGCCCTATTGCCAGTCGCATTGCCCCCTGCACAACAACATCCCCGACTGGCTGCGCCTGACCGCCGAGGGCCGCACCCGCGAGGCCTATCTCGTCAGTCAGCAGACCAACACCTTCCCCGAGATCTGCGGCCGCATCTGCCCGCAGGACCGCCTGTGCGAAGGCAATTGCGTGATCGAGCAGTCGGGCCACGGCACCGTCACCATCGGCGCGATCGAAAAATACATCACCGACACCGCCTGGGAAGAAGGCTGGGTCGAACCGATCCGCCCGGCGGTCGAGCGCCCCGAATCCATCGGTATCATCGGCGCAGGTCCCGGCGGTCTGGCGGCCGCCGACCGGCTGCGCCGCATGGGATTTCAGGTCACGGTCTACGACCGCCACGACCGCTCGGGCGGCCTGATGATCTATGGCATCCCCGGCTTCAAGCTGGAAAAGGACGTGGTGCAGCGCCGCAACGCCCTGCTGGAGGATGGCGGCGTCGAGTTCGTGCTGAACTGCAATGTCGGCGAGGATCTCAGCTTCGATGCCATTCGCGGCAAGCATGACGCGGTGCTGATCGCCACCGGCGTTTACAAGACCCGCGATCTGGATATCGACAATCCAGACGCCCATGGCGTGATCCGGGCGCTGGATTACCTGACCGCCTCCAACCGCATCGATCTGGGCGATGACATTCCCGATTTCGCCGATGGCGAGCTGGACGCTCGCGGCAAGCGGGTGCTGGTGATCGGCGGCGGCGACACCGCCATGGACTGCGTGCGCACCGCGATCCGTCAGGGCGCGCGCAGCGTCAAATGCCTGTATCGCCGCGACCGTGCGAACATGCCGGGCAGCCAGCGCGAAGTGCAGAACGCCGAGGAGGAGGGCGTCGAATTTGTCTGGCTGTCGGCCCCGGCCCAGTTCATCGGTGCGGCACAGGGCGATGCTGGCCCGGTCACCGCGATCAATGCCGAGCGTCCCCATATCGCCCGCGTCCGCGTCCAGAAGATGCGGTTGGGCAAGCCCGATGTCTCGGGCCGTCAAAGCCCCGAACTGATCGAGGGCGCCGATTACGATGAACCGGCCGAAATGGTCATCAAGGCGCTGGGGTTCGAACCCGAGGAACTGCCGCGCCTGTGGGGTGTCGAGGGGTTGGAGACGACCCGCTGGGGCACCATCCGGGCCGATTTCCGCAGCCATCAGACCAGCCTGTCGGGCGTCTTTGCGGTCGGCGACATCGTGCGCGGGGCCTCGCTGGTGGTCTGGGCGATCCGGGACGGGCGCGAAGCCGCCGACAGCATCGCCGAATATCTGGGCGCAAGCGCCCAGGTGGCAGCGGAATGACCGCGCGGCGCGCACAGGGCGCCCGCGTCGGCGTGGCCCGTGCAGCAGCGCCGCACGGGAATTTCGCCATGCGCCTTGGCGGTGTGGTGCTGGTTGCCGCGACGGTGCTGACCGTCTCGCAGGGGCGGGCGGCCAACTTCGTGCCGCCTGCGGGCTGCGAATTGAAGATGACCGTCCAGAATCGCGGCTGCTCGGTCGGGCAGCACTATGTCTGCGCGGCGGATGCGCCGGGCGACCAGCATGTGGTCTATTTCGACAAGAACGGCCCCAGCTATCACTCCAAGATCGACGTCGAGACGCGCTGGCTGGAATCGGTCGATCTGACGACCGGGTTGACGGACCGGCTGCTGGACGAAGCGGCGGATCCGGCGTCCTTCTCGACGCTGCTGAAAACCGGGCGCGACGATTTCGACTTCTGGACCGAATCGAACAGCGGCGAACGCCTGCGTCATATCGGCGAGGACACGCTGACCGGTGAAAAGGTCGAGGTCGACGGCGTCCAGCTGGAGCTGACCCGCTTTCGGCTGAAGACCTTCGGCGCCGATGGCCAGCTGCTGATCGAAAGCAGCGGCCAGCAATTCATCAATCGCGATCATGGCCGCTTCTATGGCGGAGTCGAGCATTCCGAGGATTGGAGCGGCGAGACCATCGATGACGACGACAGCCCGGTCACCTTTGCATTTCCCGGCGAAGCCGGATTCGGCGCGACCGAACCGCTCTTCGATTGCGAGATGATGATGGCCGGCGCGCCGCTGGCCGAAAGATACGGCGATGGCGGTTGAGCGTTATTACGATCTGACCCGGCTGCGGCTGGTGCTGGGGCTGGCCCTGCTGGTCATGGTCGGGGCCGAACTGGCCTATGGCGTCAGCAGTTGGCAGTATCTCTCGCTGGCCGGCGAGATCGCTGACGGGCTTGACGCTGCTGCCCTCGATGCCCGCTGGAACGCCTATCAGGCGTTCGAGGCGCCGATGCTGCGGGTCTATCAGATCGCGCTCATTGCCTGTTATGTGCTGGGTGCCACCTGGACTTGGTGCGCGGCGTGGAACGCGGCGCGGCTGGTGCCCGATCCCGCCCGTGTCTCGGCCACGGGCGCGGTCGGTTGGTATCTCGTGCCGGTCGCCAACCTGTTCATGCCCTTTCGGGCGATGCGGCAGATCTATAACAGCTCGACCCGGCCGTCGCGCCCGCTGGGTGCCGCCGCGCCGGCTTTGCTGCGCTGGTGGTGGGCGCTGTGGCTGCTGGTTGCCGCACTGGTGCTGCTGGCGCTGTTCCTGCCGGCCGATCCCGACACCGACATGGTCACCAACATGGCGCTGGTGGACGTGCTCAACACGCCGCTGTCGATCCTTGGCATCTGGCTGTGGTGGCAGGTCGTCACCGTCATAACCAATCTGCAGAAGGCCACGCGGCCCGCTGCCCCGACGTTTTCTGAGGAGGTTGTCCCATGACTGATTTCAACCAAAACTGGCAAGCCAAAGAAGAAGCCCGCCGCAACTGGATGGCCGAAAACAGTCTGTATCGCGTCGAGGACGAACATTCCTCCTGCGGGGTGGGCTTCGTCGTCTCGCTGGAAGGCAAGCCCTCGCGCCGGGTGGTGCAGAACGGTATCGACGCGCTGAAGGCGATCTGGCATCGCGGCGCAGTCGATGCGGATGGCAAGACCGGCGACGGCGCGGGCATCCATGTTCAGATCCCGGTCCCCTTCTTCTATGACCAGATCCGCCGCACCGGCCACGAACCCGATCAGGACAAGCTGATCGCGGTCGGCCAGGTCTTCCTGCCGCGCACCGATTTCGGCGCGCAGGAACGCTGCCGGACCATCGTGGAATCCGAAGTGATCCGCATGGGGCATTACATCTATGGCTGGCGGCACGTGCCGGTGAACATCGCCGTGCTGGGCGAGAAGGCGAACGCCACCCGCCCCGAGATCGAACAGATCCTGATCCGCAATGAAAAGGGCCTGTCCCCGGTCGAGTTCGAGCGCGAGTTGTATATTATCCGCCGGCGGATCGAACGCGCCGCGTTGCAGGCGGGTGTTCAGGGCCTGTATTTCTGTTCGCTGTCCTGCCGGTCGATCATCTACAAGGGCATGATGCTGGCCGAACAGGTGGCCGAATTCTACCCGGACCTGAAGGACGAACGCTTCGAATCCGCCTTCGCCATCTATCACCAGCGCTATTCGACCAACACCTTCCCGCAATGGTGGCTGGCCCAGCCCTTCCGCATGCTGGCCCATAACGGCGAAATCAACACGCTGAAAGGCAACCTGAACTGGCTGCGCAGCCATGAAATCCGCATGGCCTCCAGCGCGTTCGGTGAGATGGCCGAGGACATCAAGCCGATCGTGCCCGGTGGCTCGTCGGATTCGGCGGCGCTGGATGCGGTGTTCGAGGTCATGGTGCGCTCGGGCCGCAACGCGCCGATGACCAAGACCATGCTGGTGCCGGAAAGCTGGTCCAAGGCCACCACCGACATGCCGAAGGCATGGGCCGACATGTATGCCTATTGCAACGCCGTGATGGAGCCGTGGGATGGCCCCGCCGCGCTGGCGATGACGGATGGCCGCTGGGTCTGCGGGGGGCTCGACCGCAACGGTCTGCGGCCGATGCGCTATGTGGTGACCGGCGATGGGCTGCTGATCGCGGGCTCCGAGGTCGGCATGGTGCCGGTGGACGAAGCCGCCGTGATCGAAAAGGGCGCGCTCGGCCCCGGCCAGATGATCTGCGTCGATATGGAGGAAGGCAAGCTTTACCACGACGCCGACATCAAGAACCGCCTCGCCTCCAGCCAGCCGTTCGGCGAGTGGATCGAGAAGGTGGCCGAGCTGTCCGAACAGATGCGCGACCTGCCCGAGGATCTGACCTTCAAGGGCGACGACCTGCGCCGCCGTCAGGTCGCCGCCGGCTATACGATGGAAGAACTGGAAAGCGTCCTCGCGCCGATGGCCGAAGATGGCAAGGAAGCGCTGGCGTCGATGGGGGACGACACGCCGCCCGCGGTGCTGTCGAACCAGTATCGCCCGCTGTCGCATTTCTTCCGCCAGAACTTCAGCCAGGTGACCAACCCGCCCATCGACAGCCTGCGCGAAACGCGGGTGATGTCGCTGAAGACGCGCTTCGGCAACCTCAAGAACGTGCTGGATGAAAGCAGCGCCCAGACCGAGATCCTGCTGCTGGAAACCCCCTTCGTGGCCAACCGCGAATTTGCCGAGATGATGGCGATGTTCGGCGAGGCCGCGACCAGGATCGACTGCACCTTCCCGAAGGATGCCGGTCCCGACGCCCTGGGCGAAGCGCTGGCCCGCATCCGCAACGAGGCCGAGGATGCCGTGCGCTCCGGCGCCGGTCATCTGGTGCTGACCGATGAAAACATCGGCCCCGGCCGGGTGGGCATGCCGATGATCCTCGCGACCTCGGCCGTGCACAGCTGGCTGACCCGCAAGGGACTGCGGACGTTCTGTTCGCTGAACATCCGTTCGGCCGAATGCATCGACCCGCATTATTTCGCCGTGTTGATCGGCTGCGGGGCCACGACCGTGAACCCCTATCTGGCGCAGGACAGCATCGCCGACCGGATCGAGCGCGGATTGCTGGAAGGCAGCCTGATCGAGAACATGCGCCGCTATCGCGATGCCATCGACCAGGGTCTGCTGAAGATCATGGCGAAGATGGGGATTTCCGTCCTGTCCTCCTATCGCGGCGGTCTGAACTTCGAGGCGGTGGGCCTTTCCCGTGCGCTGGTGAACGAATACTTCCCCGGTATGCATTCACGCATCTCGGGCATCGGCCTGCACGGCATCCAGCACAAGCTGGAGGAAGTGCACGCCCTCGGCTTCGACGGTGATGCCAGTCTGTTGCCGGTCGGCGGTTTCTACAAGCTGCGCCGCTCGGGCGAGAAGCACGCCTGGGAAGCCAACACCATGCGGCTGCTGCAACTGGCCTGCGAGAAGGCCAGCTATGACATCTGGAAGCAGTATTCCAAAACCATGCGGGCCAATCCGCCTATCCATATCCGCGATCTGCTGGACATCAAGCCGCTGGGCAAGCCGGTCCCGATCGAGGAAGTGGAAAGCATCACCTCGATCCGCAAGCGGTTCGTGACGCCGGGCATGTCCTTAGGGGCATTGTCGCCAGAGGCGCATATGACCCTGAATATCGCCATGAACCGCATCGGCGCGAAATCCGATTCGGGCGAGGGCGGCGAGGACCCGGCGCACAGCCATCCGCTGCCGAATGGCGACAACCCCTGCGCGAAGATCAAGCAGGTGGCCTCGGGCCGGTTCGGGGTGACGGCGGAATATCTGAACGCCTGCGAAGAACTGGAAATCAAGGTCGCGCAGGGCGCCAAGCCCGGCGAGGGCGGCCAGCTTCCGGGCATGAAGGTGACGCAGCTGATCGCGCGCCTGCGCCATTCGACGCCGGGGGTGACGCTGATCTCGCCGCCGCCGCATCACGATATCTACAGTATCGAGGATCTGGCGCAGCTGATCTATGACCTGAAGCAGATCAACCCGCGCGCCAAGATCACCGTGAAGCTGGTGGCGTCCTCGGGCGTCGGCACCATCGCGGCGGGCGTGGCCAAGGCCAAGGCGGATATCATCCTGATCTCGGGCCATAACGGCGGCACCGGGGCCAGCCCCGCGACCAGCATCAAGTTCGCCGGTCTGCCGTGGGAAATGGGTCTGACCGAGGCGCATCAGGTGCTGGCGATGAACAACCTGCGCGAGCGGGTGGCGCTGCGCACCGATGGCGGGTTGCGGACCGGGCGCGACATTGTCATGGCGGCGATGATGGGGGCCGAGGAATATGGCATCGGCACCGCCGCGCTGATCGCCATGGGCTGCATCATGGTGCGCCAGTGCCAGTCGAACACCTGCCCGGTGGGCGTCTGCACGCAGGACGAAAAGCTGCGCGCGATGTTCAACGGCTCGGCCGACAAGGTGGTGAACCTGATCACCTTCTACGCGACCGAGGTGCGCGAGGTGCTGGCCAGCATCGGGGCGCGCAGCATCGACGAGGTGATCGGCCGTGCCGACCTGCTGACCCAGGTCAGCCGTGGGGCCGCGCATCTGGACGATCTCGACCTGAACCCGCTGCTGATCACCGTCGATGGGTCGGACAAGATCGTCTATGACCGCTCGAAGCCGCGCAACGCCGTGCTGGAGACGCTGGACACCGAGATCATCCGCGATGCCGAGCGTTTCTTCAGTGCGGGCGAGAAGATGCAGCTTCACTATGCTGTCAGGAATACGCTGCGCACCATCGGCACCCGCACGTCCAGCATGATCGTGCAGACCTTCGGGATGAAGAACAAGCTTCAGCCCGATCACCTGACGGTGCGTCTGACCGGCAGCGCCGGGCAGTCGCTGGGGGCGTTTGCCGCGCCGGGGCTGAAGATCGAGGTCTCGGGCGATGCCAACGACTATGTCGGCAAGGGCCTGTCGGGCGGCACGATCGTGGTGCGCCCGCCAATGGCCTCGCCGCTGGTTGCCGCCGACAACGTCATCATCGGCAATACCGTGCTTTACGGCGCGACCGATGGTTATCTGTTCGCCGCTGGCCGCGCGGGCGAGCGTTTCGCGGTCCGCAACTCGGGCGCGAAGGTGGTGATCGAGGGCTGCGGCACCAATGGTTGCGAATACATGACCGGCGGCGTGGCGGTGATCCTTGGCCGGATCGGCGCGAATTTCGGCGCCGGCATGACCGGGGGTATGGCATACCTGTATGACCCGGAAGGGGTGGCGGGGAAATACATCAACGCCGAAACCCTCGTCACCGCGCCGGTCACCGTCGCCCATTGGGAGCATGAGCTGAAATCGCTGATCGAGCGTCATGCTGAGGAAACCAACTCGGCCCGCGCGCGCGACATTCTGGCCAATTGGGAAGTGGAGAAGGCCCATTTCCTGCAGATCTGCCCGAAAGAGATGCTGTCGCGCTTGAAATACCCGATTGCGGAAACAGGCGATCTGGCCGCGATCCCGGCCGAATGACATCGGCGGATCACATATCACAAAAGCGGGGGCCATCTGGCCCCCGCTTTCCGTTTCGGTCATCTTGTGGGCATTGGACGCACGGGTGATTGAATGAGGACAGTTGCGGGATGGGCGCTGATCGCCGGCGCGGTCGTGCTGGCCGGCTGCCGGGAGGAGTCCGCCGATGGCCCGATGCGGCCCGGCATCGTCTATCTGGGCAATGCCTTCGGCGACGGCGAGTCGATGGTGATGTTCGCCGCCGACGGCCAGATCCTTGAACTGATCCCCGGCAGCGACGACCCGCAGGTGGCTGGCGAATGGATGCGGCGGGACGGCCGTTTCTGCATCACCGAGGACCCCGAACTGACCACCACATGCCTGCTCGAAACCCCCTTCGGCAATGGTGGTTTCGCCTTAAGTGACAGCGCGCAGCGCATCGAACTGGTGCCCGTCGGGGATTGATCGGCACGGGGCATGCAGGTTAGGGCACCAATCGGCCGCCCCTTCGGCCCCGGCTTGCGTTCCGGCCGCGTCCTTTGTCTGTCGTTTGCGTCGCGCTCGGGGGCAGGAAGCGCTGGCAGATGGTCCCCAAGGATGGTTCAAGGAAAGGCGCTGGCGAAGCTGTGACCATCGGCTTCCAGACATGCCTCACGCGGTTGTGGCTGTCCAAGGCGCGGCGGCCGGGGCTATCACCGGAGGATCAGATAGTAGCGGAGTATGTCATGCGTTTGCCGATCCTTGCCCTTGCCCTGTCGTTGCCCGCCGCCGCCATGGCGCAGGACGCGATGATGAGCGTCACCTATGCCTGCGCCAATGATCGCGTGCTGCAGGCCAGCTTCATCAATGCCGGCGATCAAAGCTTCGCGGTGATCTTTGAAGCGGGCGCGCTGGTGCCGATGCAGATCGCGGAATCGGCTTCGGGCGCGCGCTACCTGTCGGCGGACGAGGGGCTGGAGCTGTGGACCAAGGGCCCCGAGGCCACCCTGACGCTGCTGGGCGAGAACGAGACGGTGCTTTATCGCGACTGCGCCGAAGTGCCGGTCGAGGCGAGCGAGGAAACCTCGGCCGGTTGACCCGTTGCCGCGCCGCCCAGACAGGCGGCGCTTGACCCTTCAGACCCGGTGATAGGGCATCCCCGCCAAAATCGAGGCCGCGCGATACAACTGCTCGGCCAGCATGGCCCGCACCAGCATATGCGGCCAGACCATGCGGCCAAGGCTGATCTGCCAATCGGCGCGGGCGCGCAAGCTGGGATCCAGCCCGTCCGCGCCGCCGATCACGAAACAGATGTCGCGTCCCTGATCGCGCAGGGCACCGATACGGGCGGCGAATTCGGGCGAGGTCGGCTGGTCGCCGCGTTCATCCATCATCACCACATAGGCGCCCGCGGGGATGGCGCGTTCGATCAGCGGGGCCTCGGCGCTCATGCCGCCGCCGCGCTTGTCCTCGACCTCAACCAGTTGAACAGGCGGCAGGCCCAGGCCGCGCCCGGTCTTGGCGAAGCGGTCGAGATAGTCGTCTATCAGCGCCAGTTCCGGTGATTTCCGCAGCCGGCCGATGGCAAGAAGGGTAATGCGCATGGTCAGGGATCAGCCGTCAAGGGCAAGCCCCGCCCGGCGATGACGCTGTCGTCGGGCGTGGTGCAGACGGGCGTCGTGCGGTCAGTGCGGCGTAGCCTCGGCGCGCAGGGCCTTCAGCTGATCGGTGGGCATCCACATCTTTTCCAGCTGATAGAACTCGCGCACTTCCGGCCGGAAGACGTGGACGACAACGTCATCCGTGTCGATCAGCACCCAGTCGCCGGTGTCCTTGCCCTCGATCCGGGCGGTCCGGCCGGTGGCGTCTTTCAGACGCTGGGCCAGTTTTTCGGCGATGGTGGCGACCTGCCGGGCATTGCGGCCCGAGGCGATGACCATGTAATCGGCCATGGCCGAACGACCGCGGAGGTCGATCGTCACGACATCCTCGGCTTTGTCATCGTCCAGAGAGGTCAGGATACGCTGCAGGATCTCGTCGCTGCTCAGATCACGCGGCGCGGCGGTCACATTCGGCTGTGCAGCCGATTGGACGTCGTGGGACAGGGGTTCATCCTCCGGTCATCGCGCCTGATCGCCCCGGCGCCGGGATATCCCCAATATAGCAACGCGGAAGTGCATTCTCAATCGCCGCCGATGAATTTCGCGGCGTCCTGTGCTGGCGTATCGGCCAGAATCCGCACCTCGCGCTGCGGGTAGGGCACGGATATGTCGTTTTCCTTGAACGCATCCCACAGCGCCAGAAGCACCTGACCGCGCACATTGGTCAGCCCGCCCTGCGCGTCCGAGATCCAGAAGCGCAGCACATATTTGATCGAACTGTCGCCGAATTCGGTGATCCAGCAGACCGGCGTGCGCTGCGCCAGCACCCGCTTGACGGTCATCGCCGCATTGATCGCGATCTTGCTGACCTTGTGCGGATCGTCCCGGTAGGAGGTGCCGAAATTCACGTCGAGCCGCACGAAATCATTGGTATGGGACCAGTTGACGACCTGATTGGTGACCAGATCCTCGTTCGGGATCAGGTATTCCTTGCCGTCGCGCGTCACCACGCTGACATAGCGCGCCCCAAGCGCATCGATCCAGCCGAAGGTATCGCCGAGGCTGATGACGTCGCCGGGCTTCACCGACTTGTCCAGCAGGATGATGACCCCGGACACCAGATTCGACACCACCTTCTGCAGGCCAAAGCCGATGCCGACGCCGACCGCGCCGGAAAACACCGCCAGGCCGGTCAGGTCCAACCCGATGGCGCGCAGCCCGATCATCACCGCCAGCGTGAACAGCGTGATCTGCAACAGCTTGGCGACCAGCACCCGCATCGTCGGCGACAGATCGGCGCTTTCCGACAGCTTGCGCGTCACCGCCGCCGTGATCAGCCGCGCCCCGGCGATCAGCGCCGTGATGACCGCCAGCGCCTGGATTACCGTAAGCATCGACAGCCGGACCTGCCCGATGCTCAGCGCCAGACTGTCCAGCAGCCGCGCCGCATTGTCCGACATGTCCAGCAGATACAGCACCGCCCAGATCCAGGCCGCCCATTTGGCGATCCGCCGCATCAGCGAATTGGCGATCAGCCGCGACAGGAATGCGATGGCCAGCACGGCGGTGGCGATGGAGGCGGCCTCGGCGATCACCTGACTGCGCGAGGGCCAGGTGATCTGACGCATCACCAGCACCACGGCCCAGGCCATCAGCGTGAACAGGATCAGTCGCAGCCGGTGGTCGATCATCAGCCCCAGACGCAGCCGCCATTTCGGCCAGCCCGTGCGGGTGCGCAGCCAGACGCGCAGGCGCGGCGACAGCGCACGCGCCAGCAGATGCGCGACCAGCACCAGCAGCAGCACCGCCCCCACCTGATTGAGCCGCGACGGCAGCAGCATCACATTGATGAACAGCTCGACCTGCTTCCAGAAGCTGTCGGCGGCAGTGATGATCTGTTCGGGCGTGGCGTCTTGCTGCATGGCGATGATTAGACAGGCGGCATTCCTGCCCCGCAAGGGTTTCGCGGGCTGCACCGTGCAAATTTCGCTTGCCAGAAATTCCCGGCCCCGCTAGGCGTGGCGGCGGAATTCGGGAGACGCTGGCAATCGCCAGGGCCGAAGGAGCAACCGCCCCGGTAAACTCTCAGGCACCAAGGACCGGTTCCGCACAAACTCTGAAGAGAGGCCGTTTGGCCCGCCGAAGGATAACGATCTCAGGCGCCCGTAGCCGGGCAGGGACAGAGGGGGCAGCCAAACCGCGCCTCGGGCGCAAGGAGGATGCCCATGTCTGACCTGAAACGGACCCCGCTCTACGATCTGCATGTCGCGCTCGGCGGCAAGATGGTGCCCTTCGCCGGCTGGGAAATGCCGGTGCAATATCCGATGGGCGTGATGGGCGAGCATCTGCATACGCGCGCCAAAGCCGGGCTGTTCGATGTCAGCCATATGGGGCAGGTGCTGTTGCGCGCGCCCTCGGGTCTTGGCGCCGATGCGGCGGTGGCGCTGGAAACGCTGGTGCCGGCGAATATCGTGGGGCTGCCGGAGATGCGGCAGCGTTATGGTCTGTTCACCGCCCCGAATGGCGGCGTGCTGGACGACCTGATGATCGCCAATCGCGGCGACCATCTGTTCCTGGTTGTGAATGCGGCCTGCGCCGAACAGGACATTGCCCATCTGCAGACGCTGGACGGCGTGCAGGTCGAGCCGGTGACCGACCGCGCCTTGCTGGCCCTGCAGGGTCCGGCGGCGCAGGACGCGCTGTCGCGCATCCTGCCCGACGCGGCGGCGATGAAATTCATGGATGTGGCGATCCTGCCCTGGGACGGGGCGGAGCTGTGGGTCTCGCGCTCGGGCTATACCGGCGAGGACGGTTATGAGATCTCGGTCCCCGCTGCCCGTGCGCGTGAGTTTGCGGAATTGCTGCTGGCGGATGAGGCCGTGGCGCCCATCGGCCTTGGCGCCCGCGATTCGCTGCGGCTGGAGGCCGGGATGCCGCTTTATGGCCATGACATGTCGGTGGATGTGACTCCTGCCGAGGCTGCGCTCGGCTGGTCGATCCCCAAGCTGCGCCGTGCGGAAGGCGAGCGTGCTGGCGGTTTCCCCGGTGCGGATGCAATTCTGCCGGAACTGGCCGCAGGGGCAGCGCGTGTCCGCGTGGGTCTGCGGCCGGAAGGCCGCGCCCCCATCCGCGAAGGTGTTGCGATCTGGGACGCCGAAAGCGATGGTGCCCGGATCGGGCAGGTCTGCTCGGGCGGGTTCGGTCCCTCGGTCGGTGCCCCGGTCGCGATGGCGATCCTGCCGGCGGGGCTGGCGGCCGGCGATACCGTCTGGGCCGAGCTGCGCGGCAAACGCATTCCCGTCACCGTGGCGGACATGCCCTTCATCAAACCCGATTACAAACGCTGAGGAGCGCGACCCATGCTGAAATACACCGAAGATCACGAATGGCTGCAACAGGATGGTGACGAGATCGTCGTCGGCATCACCGCCCATGCCAGCGAGCAACTGGGCGACGTGGTATTCGTCGAACTGCCGGAGATCGGCCGCGAGGTCG
Organism: Paracoccus sp. S1E-3; assembly: GCF_013868135.1. GTDB lineage: Bacteria > Pseudomonadota > Alphaproteobacteria > Rhodobacterales > Rhodobacteraceae > Paracoccus. Next base: position 1,715,831 of record NZ_JACEMU010000004.1, on the reverse strand, counting down.
CCAAGGGCGAGGAAATCGTGGTGATCGAATCGGTGAAGGCCGCCTCTGACATCGTGGCCCCCATCGCCGGGGTGATCACCGCCGTGAACGAGGCGCTGCCCGACAGTCCCGGTATGGTGAATGACGACGCGATGAGCGCCTGGTTCTTCCGCATCAAGCCTGCGGCCGGCGAAAACATCGACGGCTTCATGGACGAAGCCGCCTATAACGCGCTGATCGGCTGAAGCTGACCGGGGGCTGTCGGCCCCCGGTCCCCCGAAGATATTTCGGCCAGAATGAAACGGCGGGCCTTGGCGCGCCGAACCTGCCAAGGATGGAACCCATGAGCCGCTGGACCCCCACCGACTATAATCCCGACGATTTCGCCAACCGCCGCCATATCGGCCCGTCGCCCGCCGAAATGGCGGAGATGCTGAAGGCGGTGGGGGTGTCGAGCCTCGATCAGCTGATCGAGCAGACGGTTCCGGCCTCGATCCGGCAGGCATCGGCGCTGGAATGGGCGCCTTTGTCCGAGGCCGCGCTGCTGGAGCGGATGCGCGGCGTCGCGGCGAAGAACAAGGTCATGACCAGCCTGATCGGGCAGGGCTATTACGGCACGGTGACGCCGCCGGCGATCCAGCGCAACATTCTGGAAAATCCGGCCTGGTATACGGCTTACACCCCCTATCAGCCCGAGATCGCTCAAGGGCGGCTGGAAGCGCTGCTGAACTATCAGACCATGGTGTCGGACCTGACCGGGCTGCCGGTGGCGAATGCGTCCCTGCTGGACGAGGCGACGGCGGCGGCCGAGGCGATGGCCATGGCGCAGCGGGTGGCGAAGTCGAAGTCGAAGTCGTTTTTCGTCAGCGAGAACCTGCATCCGCAGACCATTTCGGTCATTGAAACCCGCGCCCAGCCGCTGGGGATCGAGATCATCAAGGGCGCGCCCGAGGATCTGGACCCCGCGACGGTGTTCGGGGCGATTTTCCAGTATCCGGGCACCTTCGGCCATATCCGCGATCTGACGGACGAGTGTGCGGCGTTGCACGCGGCGGGGGCGGTCGCCGTGGTGGCCAGCGATCTGCTGGCGCTGTGCCTGCTGAAGGAACCCGGCGTGATGGGGGCGGATATCTGCGTCGGCTCCTCGCAGCGGTTCGGAGTGCCGATGGGTTACGGCGGCCCGCATGCTGCCTTCATGTCCTGCCGGGACGAGTTCAAGCGCGCCATGCCGGGGCGGATTGTCGGCGTTTCCGTCGATGCCAATGGCAACCAGGCCTACCGGCTGGCGCTGCAGACGCGCGAGCAGCATATCCGGCGCGAGAAGGCCACCTCCAACGTCTGCACGGCGCAGGCGCTGCTGGCGGTGATGGCGTCTTTCTATGCCGTGTTCCACGGGCCGGTTGGCCTGCGCGCCATTGCCGAGCGGGTGCATCTGAACGCGGTCACGGTGGCGAATGCTTTGCGCGCCGCCGGGGCTGATGTGCAGCCGGAGGCCTTCTTCGACACCATCACCGTGCGCGTCGGCGTGGGGCAGGCCGGCATTCTGGCCGCCGCCGAGCAGCGCGGCATCAACCTGCGCAAGGTCGGCCGTGATCGCGTGGGCATCAGCGTCGATGAGACCACCGATGCCGGCGTCATCGCCCGGCTGCTGGATGCGTTCGGCATCACCGAGGAAGCGGTACCGGCCGACTTGCCCGCCATCCCCGACGCGCTGCTGCGCGACAGCGCCTATCTGACCCATCCGATCTTCCACATGAACCGGGCGGAATCCGAGATGATGCGCTATATGCGCCGCCTCTCGGACCGGGATCTGGCGCTGGATCGGGCGATGATTCCGCTCGGGTCCTGCACGATGAAGCTGAATGCCGCGGCCGAGATGATGCCGATCACCTGGCCGGAATTCGGCGCGCTGCATCCCTTTGCCCCGGCCGATCAGGCGGCGGGTTATGCCGAGATGCTGGCCGATCTGACCGCGAAGCTGTGCGAGATCACCGGCTATGATGCGTTCTCCATGCAGCCGAACAGCGGCGCGCAGGGCGAATATGCGGGGCTTCTGACCATTCAGGCCTATCACCGCGCGAATGGCGACGATCAGCGCGACATCTGCCTGATCCCGGTTTCGGCCCATGGCACCAACCCGGCCTCGGCCCAGATGTGCGGGATGAAGGTCGTGGTGGTGAAGTCGGCGCCGAACGGCGATATCGACCTCGAGGATTTCGCCGACAAGGCGAAGGCTGCCGGCGACAAGCTGGCGGCGGTGATGATCACCTATCCCTCGACGCATGGCGTGTTCGAGGACACCGTGCGCGAGGTCTGCCGCATCGCCCATGACCATGGCGGGCAGGTCTATATCGACGGCGCCAATATGAACGCGCTTGTCGGGCTGGTGAAACCCGGCGAGATCGGCGGCGATGTCAGCCACCTGAACCTGCACAAGACCTTTGCCATCCCCCATGGCGGTGGCGGTCCGGGCATGGGTCCGATCGGCGTCAAGGCGCATCTGGCCCCGCATCTGCCCGGCGATCCCCGCACAGGCGAAGGGGCAGTCAGCGCCGCACCCTTCGGGTCGGCATCTATCCTGCTGATTTCATGGGCCTATATCCTGATGATGGGCGGTGCCGGGCTGACCCAGGCAACGCGGGTGGCGATTCTCAACGCCAACTATATCGCCAGCCGGTTAAGCGCCGGTTACCCGATCCTGTTCATGGGCAATCGCGGTCGTGTCGCGCATGAATGCATCATCGACACCCGCCCCTTCGCCGAGCATGGCGTGACCGTCGACGATATCGCCAAGCGCCTGATCGACAACGGTTTTCATGCCCCCACGATGAGCTGGCCGGTCTCTGGCACGCTGATGGTGGAACCCACGGAATCCGAAACCAAGGCCGAGATCGACCGCTTCATCACCGCGATGATGGCGATCCGCGCCGAGATCCAGGCCGTGGCCGATGGCGAAATCGCCGCCGAAGACAGCCCGCTGCGCCACGCGCCGCACACGGTCGAGGATCTGGTCGCGGAATGGGACCGCGCCTATGGCCGCGAGCAGGGCTGCTTCCCCCCCGGCGCCTTCCGGGTCGACAAATACTGGCCTCCGGTCGGGCGGGTCGACAACGTCCATGGCGACCGCAACCTGATCTGCACCTGCCCGCCGCTGGAAGACTACGCCGAAGCGGCAGAATGATCGAAAGGCCCCGGCTGCTCTGGCCGGGGCTTTTTCAATCCGCCGCGATCAACTGGCCCTTGCGATAGCGACGGAAGATCGAATGCGCAGCATTGGCGGTGTGACGCATCTCGCCGATCTGATCGAACGGGGGCGCATCGTGAAAGCCCCAGCCGAGAATTGCGCCTAAACGCTTTGCAGCGGACAATAATTTAGCGTCGTTCAGCAATTCGTAAGGAATCCCGAGTACATGATGGTCCTCGGGACGATGGCAGAACAGGAAACTCTGCGCTCGCGAGTCCTGAAGATACAGATTGAAATGCGAATCGGGGCTGGCGTCCAGGAAGGACGTCAGCTCTGCTAGATGGGAGTTTGAGAATAGGATCTCTTGGTGTGCATCGTCCATGACCTCGAAGGTTGTGGGGGTGATGGTCAGGCCGAAGCGATCCTCGAAATGCGGCAAGTTGTTGGAATGGCGTTTGCGAAGGAAGAAGAAATAGCAGCCATCATGAGAACCGCCCGCTGACATTGCGCTATTTTCCTTTGGGCCGGAACGCCTTGATCCGGGCCGGGTCGGTGTCGATCCACGCCGCGCCCAGGAGATCTAGGCAGTAAGGCACGGCGGCGAAAACCGCGTTCAGGCAGGTCGCGATGGCCGAGGGCTTGCCGGGGATGGTGATGATCAGCGTTTTGCCCCGGCTGACGGCGGTCTGGCGCGACAGGATGGCCGTGGGCACCTCCAGAAGCGAGGCGCGGCGCATTTCCTCGCCGAAGCCGGGATATTCGCGATGGGCGATGTCGGCGACCGCCTCGGGCGTCAGGTCGCGCGGCGCGGGGCCGGTGCCGCCGGTCACCAGGATCAGGTCGGTGCCCTGATCGTCGCAGAGCGCGATCAGCGTTTCGGCGACGCTTTCACGGCCGTCGGGGATGATGATGCGCGTGATTTCCATCGGTGAGGTGACGGTATCGCGCAGCCACGCCTCGGCGCCGGGGCCGCCCTTATCCTCGTATTCGCCCGATGCGGCGCGGTCGGAAACGGTAACGATGGCGATGCGGGCGGGCGCGTTCTGTTCGGTCATGAGAGAGCCTTCGGTGATCCTTGCCCATTCTGTGCGGGCGCAGCGCCGATGAAAAGGGGCTGCGGAAACCGGCCGAGCATGGAAAACGCTGCTTGGCTTGCGGCAGCGTGCCGGCTTAGGCTTCCGGGCGGATGCCCCTGCGGCGCGCTGCCATGACCGGCAGGTCTCGCTGCGATTGACCCTTTCGCGAGCGGCGCTTCGGGCGCGGGGCACTGCTGCCAGAATGATGGAGGCGCAGATGACGGAGAGATTCAAGATCGGCGATCACGTCAGTTGGAACTCCGAGGCGGGGCGCGTCTTTGGCACGATCATCGCGGTGCATACCAGTGATTTCGACTATAAAGGCTATACCCATCACGCTAGCCCGGATGATCCGCAATACGAGATCAAAAGCGACAGGACCGACCATGTCGCCGCTCATAAAGGCGGGGCATTGCGTCTTGAGTGATCCGTGACGACCCCCTTCTTCACCGTCGGCCATTCCGACCGCAGCCTTCAGGATTTCATCGCGCTGATCCGGGATGCGGGTGTCGGTTGCGTCGCAGATATCCGCAAAATGCCGATGTCGCGCGCCAATCCCCAGTTCAATCAGGATGTGCTGTCTGCCGCTCTGGCAGCCGAGGGGATTGGGTATGAACATGTCGCCCATCTTGGCGGCTTGCGCGGCAAGGCGCGCGATGTGCCGTTCGAGGTGAATGCGCTGTGGCGCAACCGCAGCTTTCACAATTACGCCGATTACGCGTTGTCACCAGAGTTTCGCAGCGGTCTCGACCATATCCTGCGGCAGGGTGCCGAACAGCCGCTGACCGTGATGTGTTCCGAAGCGGTGTGGTGGCGGTGTCATCGCCGGATCGTCGCCGATTACCTGATCGCGCAGGGACGGCAGGTCTTGCATGTCATGGGCGAAGGACGGCTTGAGCCCGCGGTGTTGACGCCGGGCGCGGTGATCCAACACGCCGGCCGCATCGTCTATCCGCCAGAAACGGAAGGGCCGCGCGACCAGCTGTAAGCGTAGTCGCACGGCCTGTGGCTGGCAGTCGGTGCGCCTTACTTGAACTTGGCGTTCCGGTTGCCGATCAGCTTCAGGCGCAGCGCGTTCAGCTTGATGAAACCCGCCGCGTCTTTCTGATCGTAGGCGCCGGCGTCATCTTCGAAGGTCACGTGCTTTTCGCTGTAAAGCGAATGATCCGACCAACGGCCAACCGTGTTCACATTGCCCTTGTACAGCTTCAGCCGCACGGTGCCGGTGACATGTTCCTGCGACTTGTCGATCAGAGCCTGCAGCATCTCGCGTTCGGGGCTGAACCAGAAACCGTTATAGATCAGCTCGGCATAGCGCGGCATGATCGAGTCCTTCAGATGGCCCGCGCCCGCGTCCAGCGTGATCTGTTCGATGCCGCGATGGGCCTCCAGCAGGATGGTGCCGCCGGGGGTTTCATAGATGCCGCGGGACTTCATGCCGACAAAGCGGTTTTCGACGAAATCCAGCCGACCGATGCCATGCTTGCGACCATAGTCGTTCAGCACGGTCAGCACGGTCGCGGGCGACATCGCCTCGCCATTGATCGCCACCGCATCGCCCTTTTCGAAGGTGATTTCGATATATTCGGGCGTATCGGGCGCATCCTCGGGCGAAACCGTGCGCTGATAGACGTAATCGGGCGCTTCCTCGGCCGGGTTTTCCAGCGCCTTGCCTTCGGAGGAGGTGTGCAGCAGGTTCGCATCGACGCTGAACGGCGCCTCGCCGCGCTTGTCCTTGGCGATCGGGATCTGGTTCGCCTCGGCGAATTCCAGAAGCTTGGTGCGGCTGGTCAGATCCCATTCCCGCCACGGCGCGATGACCCGGATCGAGGGGTCGAGCGCATAGGCCGAAAGTTCGAACCGGACCTGATCGTTGCCCTTACCGGTCGCGCCATGGGCCACGGCATCGGCGCCGTGCTGATGGGCGATCTCGACCAGATGCTTGGAAATCAGCGGCCGCGCGATCGAGGTGCCGAGCAGATAGAGCCCCTCGTAGACCGCGTTGGCGCGGAACATCGGGAAGACGAAATCGCGGACGAATTCCTCGCGCACGTCGACGATGTGGATGTTCTCGGGCTTGATGCCCAGCAGTTCGGCCTTGGCGCGCGCCGGCTCCAGCTCCTCGCCCTGACCCAGATCGGCGGTGAAGGTGATGACCTCGCAGCCATATTCGGTCTGCAGCCATTTCAGGATGATCGAGGTGTCGAGGCCCCCGGAATAGGCGAGCACGACTTTCTTCGGCGCGGTCATGACGAGTCCTTTCTGATTTCGCCTTGCATTATGCGGTTTTGGCGCACCTCACAAGTAGCGGGGGCGTTAAGGGGGCATTAGGACGGCTGCGCTATGGTCAGGCCATCGGGCGATTCGGGGGGCCGGTATGATCGACTGGGAACGGGTAAAAATCCTGCGCGAGGAGTTGGGCGAAGCGGATTTCGCTTCGGTGATCGAACTGTTTCTGGACGAGGTGGAAGGCATCGTCATGCGCATCGAACATGACGATGCCCATCAGCTTGAGAATGATCTGCATTTTCTGAAGGGCAGCGCAGCAAATCTGGGGTTCACCACTTTCGGTCAGCTTTGCCAGCGGGGCGAGGTTCAGGTTCGGCACGGCCAGCAGGCAGAGTTCGACCTGGCCGGGCTGCTGGATTGCTATGCGGCGACCAAGCGGGATTTCGTGGCCGGAACCGGCAAACGGCAGAGTGGCGTGGCCTGAGGGGCGACTGGCGGTATCGGGCGGGTGGTCCCGATGTCGGGTCAGATCAGGAACTGGGCCAGCAGTTCATCGCTGGTGATGTCCTGATAGGTGAAGCCGCTGGTATCCAGACGCGCCATCAGCGCCGTCAGATTGGCCGGGTCCGAGGTTTCGATCCCGATCAGGACCGAGCCGAAGTTCCGGGCCGATTTCTTCAGATATTCAAACCGGGCAATATCGTCATTCGGGCCCAGCATTTCCAGAAAATCGCGCAGCGCGCCGGGGCGCTGGGGCAAGCGCAGGATGAAGTATTTCTTCAACCCGGCGTAGCGTTGGGCGCGTTCCTTGACCTCGGGCAGGCGCTCGAAATCGAAATTGCCGCCCGAGCAGATGCAGACGACGCGGCGGCCGCTCAGTTCACCCGCCGCGCCCAGATCGCGCAACACATCGACGGCAAGCGCGCCTGCGGGTTCCAGCACGATGCCCTCGACGTTCAGCATTTCGAGGATGGTGATGCTGAGCCGGTCCTCAGGGGCGGTCAGGACCTGATCGGGGGAAAAGCCGCGCAGATGGGCGAAGGGCAGATCGCCGATGCGGGCGACGGCGGCCCCGTCGACGAAACTGTCCACGCCGGGCAGGGTGACCTGTTCGCCTGCCGCCAATGCGCCTTTCAGGCTGGCGCCGCCCAGAGGCTCGGCGAAGAAGAACCGGGTTGGCGCGCCCGCGGTCGACAGATAGCGGGTGACCCCCGCCGCCAGACCACCGCCGCCGACCGGCAGTACCACCAGATCGGGCGCACCCGGCAGCTGCTCCACCATCTCGCGCGCGACGGTGGCCTGGCCTTCGATAACGTCGGCGGAATCGAAGGGGGACAGGAAGGCCGCACCCCGGTCGGCGGCGAATTTCTGTGCGGCGGCCAGCGTCTGGTCGAAATAATCGCCGGTCAGCACGATCTCGATGCTGTCGCCACCGAAGATGCGGGTCTTGTCGATCTTCTGCTTGGGCGTGGTGACCGGCATGAAGATCGTGCCCTTCGCGCCGAAATGACGGCAGGCGAAGGCCACGCCCTGCGCGTGATTGCCGGCGCTGGCGCAGACAAAATGCCGGGTGCTCCCCGCGGCAAGCGCCTTGCGCATGGCGTTGAAGGCCCCGCGCAGCTTGTAACTGCGCACCGGCGTCAGATCCTCGCGCTTCAGCCAGATCTCCGCCCCGTAGCGGGCAGACAGATGCTCGTTCAGTTGCAGCGGCGTGGCCGGGAACAGATCGCGCAGGGCGGCTTCGGCTTGTGCCACATCGGCAAGAAAATCAGCCATCCCGGCCCCCATCAAAGCGGCCTCAGGGTTCGCATGGCTGAGGGCGGGCGTCAATGCAGAGGACGGGGCGGGCGCCGGCGCCGCACGGGCCCGAGGCCGGCCGGCAGACGCGGCCCACCTGCTCGGGCGGGGCGCGTTCCGGGGCCCTGCGGAGCCATGTCATGAAAATGCCGGCGCAGGATGGTGCGCCGGCTGTTGTCGGAAGGACGGATCAGATCCGTTCGATCGCCAGCGCGATGCCCTGGCCGCCGCCGATGCACATGGTGATCAGCGCGCGCTTGCCGTCGATACGGTCCAGTTCATACATCGCCTTCACGGTGATCAGCGCACCGGTCGCGCCCACCGGGTGGCCGAGTGCGATGGCGCCGCCGTTCGGGTTCACCTTGGCCGGGTCGAGGCCCAGTTCCTTGTTCACGGCAAGTGCCTGCGCGGCGAAAGCCTCGTTCGATTCGATCACGTCGAAATCAGCCACGGTCAGGCCGGTTTCTTCCAGCAGCTTCTGGACGGCGGGCACCGGGCCGATGCCCATGACCTCGGGGCGGACACCCGCCACGGCGTAATCCAGAACGCGGAAACGCGGGGTCAGCCCGGCGGCCTTCGCGGCATCGGCGCGGGCCAGCACAACCGCCGCTGCGCCGTCATTGATGCCCGAGGCATTGCCCGCCGTCACCGTCCCGTCCTTCTTGAACACCGTGCGCAGCCCCGCCAGCGCCTCGGCCGAGGTCTGCTTCGGATGCTCGTCGGTGTCGAAGGCCACGACGCCCTTGCGGGTCTTCACCTCGACCGGGACGATCTGGTCCTTGAAGCGGCCCTCGGCGATGGCGCGGGCGGCGCGGTTCTGCGATTCCAGCGCAAACGCGTCCTGCGCCTCGCGGGTGATGTCGTTTTCGGCCGCGACGTTTTCCGCCGTCACGCCCATATGGCCGGTGCCCATCGGACAGGTCAGCGCGCCGGTCATCATGTCCAGCATCTGCACGTCGCCCATCTTGGCGCCGAACCGGGCCGAGGGCACCGCATAAGGCGCGCGCGACATCGATTCGGCCCCGCCCGCGACGGCGAAATCGGCATCGCCGAGGGCCAGCGACTGCACCGCCGACACGATCGCTTGCGCGCCCGATCCGCACAGCCGGTTGACGTTCATCGCCGGCGTGGTGTCGGGGACGCCGGCGTCCAGCATGGCGACGCGGGACAGATACATGTCGCGCGGCTCGGTGTTGATGACATGGCCGAAGACCACGGTGCCGATCTGCTCGGGCGCGACGCCTGCGCGCTCCATCGCGGCTTTGGTGACGGTTGCGGCGAGCTGGATCGGCGGAATCGCGGCGAGGCTGCCGCCAAAGGTGCCGATGGCAGTGCGTGCGCCGGACAGAATGACGATATCGGAATCGGACATGAAGGTTCCCCCTTTAAATGCTGGTCCCAATCTAGGGAGACGGGGCGCCAATGTGTAGCATCAACCCTGCGTCGGTTTGATGCGCGGCCCGCTGCCGTCGCGGAACGCCGCCAGTCTTTCGCGCGCGGCGGGTTGCGTGTTCACCACGCCTGCCACCACCGATTCGGCATAGGACGCATCGAGCGGTGACATGTTCTGCATGTGGCTGATGGCCGAGCAGATGGCGAAATTCGTCAGCGGCAGGTTCTCGGCGCAGCGCCGCGCGATCTCGTAGGCTTTGGCGAGGCTGTCCTCGGCCATGTAATTCGCGAGGCCCACCGTCACTGCTTCCTCGCCCTTATACAGCCGGCCGGTCAGCATCATGTCGATCATCCGCGACTTGCCGATCAGATCGGCCACGCGGATGGTGGCGCCGCCGCCGGTGAACAGGCCCCGCTGCCCTTCCGGCAGCCCGAAATAGGCGCTGTGATCGATCACGCGGATATGCGCGGCCGAGGCGAGCTCCAGGCCCCCGCCGACCACTGCGCCCTTCAGCGCCGCGATGATCGGCACACCGCCATATTCCATCTTGTTGAAGGCCTCGTGCCAGTGCAGGCAGACATGCATGAAATCCGCGGGCGAGCGGTCGGCGGCGTGGTGTTCGACCAGATCCAGCCCGGCGCTGAAATGGTCACCCGCGCCGCGCAGCACACAGGCGCGCACGCCGTCGCGGGGCAGGGTGCGGAAGATCTCGATCAACTCGTCGATGGTCGCCTCGTTCAGCGCGTTGCGCTTGGCCGGGCGGTTCAGGGTGACGGTGGCGATGCCGAGATCGTCGACCTCCAGCAGGATGTTGTCCAGTTTCAGATCCGCGATACGGGGCATGGGGATCAGCCTTTCTCGATCAGGTGCATGACGATTGGAATGGTGAGCACGCTGGCGGCGGTGGAAATCAGGATCGCCGAGGAAACGCGCTGCACGGCGATGCCGAAATATTGCGCGAGCATATAGACATTGCCCGCCACGGGAAGGGCGGCGGCGGCGATCATGACGCCCGCTGCGAAGGGGTCAACCGCCAGCAGAATCGCGGCGATCCCGACCGAGGCCGGGTGCAGCACCAGCTTGGCCGTTGACAGCCAGATCGCGGTGGCGGGGCGGTCGGCGCGGCGTCCGGCAAGGCTGGCGCCGATGGCGAACAGCGCGCCGGGGGTTGCGGCGGCGGACAGGATGGTCAGGAATTCCAGCACCGGGCCGGGCAGCGGCAGGCCCGCGCCGGACCAGATCAGCCCGGCCAGAAGCGAGACGATCATCGGGTTCGCGATCAGTCCGCGCAGCAGCGACCAGATCATCGCAAGGCTCATCCGGCCTTGGCGGGCGGCGGTGATGATCAGGGTGATCAGCGTCGAGAAGACGACCAGATCGACGATCAGCACCAGCAGGACCGGCCCGGCGGCGGCGTCCCCCATCAGGGCCACCAGCATGGGGACGCCCAGAAAACCGGTATTGCCGATAACGCAGCAATGCGCCTCCATCGCGGCTTCGGACCAGTTCAGCTTGCGGGCGCGGGCGACGGCAAGGCCGATCCCCCAGACCAAAAGCGAGCCCGCCAGATAGGCCGCCGCGAAGGCCGGGTCCCAGATCTGGCTGATTTCCAGCGTGGCGGCGAAGCGGAACAGCATGGCCGACAGCGCGAAATAGAAGACGAAGCGGGTCAGCCAGGCGGCGGCCTCGGGCGGGAAGAAACGGGTGCGTGCGGCGGCCCAACCGAGCCCGATCAACATGAAAAATGGAAGCGTTTTCAGGAAGATCGCCAGCATCAGCCTGCCTCGTCGCGGTCCAGAACCGCGCCGATATGGCCGGTGCCGCGTTGCCGGGCGAGGTCGACCTGATGCTGGCGTTCGCGGAAGCGCGCGCGGTCGGTGTCGCTGTATTCGGCGGCGCAGCGGTGGCAGCTGACGCCTTCCTCATATTCCGGGCGGCCCTTGTCGGCGGCGGCCAAGGGCCTGCGGCAGGCATGGCACAGCTCATAGCTGCCGTGCCGCAGCCCGTGGCCAAGGCTGACGCGTTGGTCAAAGACGAAGCATTCGCCCTGCCACAGGCTGTCGGCTTCCGGCACATCTTCCAGATATTTCAGGATGCCGCCCTGCAGGTGGAAGACGTCCTCAACCCCTTGCGAAATCAGGTAATTCGTTGATTTTTCGCAGCGAATTCCGCCGGTGCAGAACATGGCGATGCGCTTGCCCTTGAAGCGTTCGGCATTTTGCTGCCACCAGGCCGGGAAATCCCGGAAGGTCCGCGTGGCCGGGTCCACGGCGCCGGCAAAACTGCCGATCTCGACCTCGTAATCGTTGCGGGTGTCGATCACCGCCACATCGGGGGCCGAAATCAGCGCATTCCAATCGCCCGGCGCGACATAATGGCCGACGCGGGCGGTCGGGTCGATGTCGGGCTGGCCCATGGTGACGATCTCGCGCTTGATGCGGACCTTCATGCGGCCGAAGGGCATCGTCTGGGCCGGGCTTTCCTTCCAGAGCAGATCTTCGCAACCAGGCACGCTGCGGATATGGGCCAGAACCGCGTCAATACCTTCTCGGGTGCCCGCAATGGTGCCGTTGATGCCTTCGGACGCCAGCAGCAACGTGCCGCGAACCCCGTTCGCGCAGGCGATGCGGGCGAGGGGCGCTTTCAGCGCCTCGGGGTCGGGAAAGCGGGTGAAGTGATACAACGCGGCGACGGTCAGCATATTCCGGCGATACGTCCGCTGCCCGCCCATGTCCAGAGGGCCGCCATTGACGCCCGCCCCCTAGCTGCTACCAAATACTTGACGAAGGAGGCCAGGATGCCGACAGCCCTGATCGTGATCGACGCGCAGGTCGATTTCTGCCCTGGCGGCCGCCTTGCGGTCACCGGCGGGGACGAAATCATTGCCCCCATCAACGACCTGATGGCCGATTACGACGCCGTCATCCTGACGCAGGACTGGCACCCCGCCGACCATTCCAGTTTCGTCGACAACCATCCCGGTGCCGAACCCTTCAGCACGGTCCAGATGGATTATGGCCCGCAGGTGCTGTGGCCGCAGCATTGCGTGATCGGATCGCCCGGCGCCGCCTTTCATCCCGCCTTGGCCGTCGATGTGGCGGACATGATCATCCGCAAGGGATATCATCCCGCGATCGACAGCTATTCCGCGTTTTTCGAGAACGACCACCACACCCGCACCGGGTTGGAGGGATATCTTCGCGAGCGTGGCCTGATGCGGGTGGATTTTGTCGGCCTCGCCCATGATTTCTGCGTCGCCTGGTCGGCCATCGATGCGGCAAGGCTGGGCTTCACCGCCCGCGTGATCGAAGACGCCACGCGGGCCATCGACCTGAACGGCTCGCGCGCGGCGGCGCGCGCGGCGATGCGCGCAGCAGGAGTGACGCTGACATGATGATGCCCAATGTCGATATCGCGGCGCGGGTCTATAACCACCGCTGGAAAATCGACCCGATCGTGCGTTCGCTTCTGGACACGGATTTTTACAAGCTGTTGATGTGTCAGTCGGTTTTTCGCAACAAGCCCGACACCAGCGTCACCTTTCAGCTGATCAACCGCACCACATCCGTGCGTCTGGCCGACATCGTGGACGAGGTCGAACTGCGCGAGCAGCTGGATCAGGTCCGCGCACTGCGGTTGACGCGTGGCGAATCGACCTGGCTGCGTGGGAACACCTTTTACGGCAAGCGGCAGATGTTCCGCCCTGATTTCATGGAATGGCTGGAGAACGTCCAGCTGCCCGAATACGAACTGACCAAACGCGACGGCCAGTATGAACTGCGCTTCGAAGGCAAATGGCCCGAGGTGATGCTGTGGGAAATTCCCGCGCTCGCCATCATCATGGAACTGCGCTCGCGCGCGGTCACCAAGGATATGGGCCGGTTCGAACTGCAGGTTCTGTATGCCCGCGCGATGACCCGGATCTGGGAGAAAATCACCGAGCTCGACACCCTGCCGCATCTGAAGATCGCCGATTTCGGCACCCGGCGGCGTCACAGCTATCTGTGGCAGGACTGGTGCGTGCAGGCGATGGGCGAGGGGCTGGGCAATGCGCCGGACGGCAAGTTCATCGGCACCTCGAACTGCCTGATCGCCATGCGCCGCGATCTGGAAGCCATCGGCACCAACGCCCATGAACTGCCTATGGTCTATGCCGCGCTGGCGAATGACGACGAGGAGCTGCGGCAGGCCCCCTACCGCGTGCTGGCCGACTGGCAGGAGGAACATGACGGCAACCTGCGCGTCATCCTGCCCGACACCTATGGCACCGAGGGTTTTCTGAAGGGCGCGCCCGACTGGCTGGCGGGGTGGACCGGCATCCGTGTCGACAGCGGCGATCCGGTGAAGGTCACGGAAATCGCCATCGAATGGTGGAAGCAGAAGGGCGAAGACCCCCGCGAAAAGCTGGTGATCTTCTCGGACGGGCTGGACGTTGCGGATATCAAGGATCTGTATCACCGTTTCAACGGACGGGTGAAAGCCAGCTTTGGTTGGGGGACGCTTCTGACCAATGATTTCCGCGGTTTGGTCAAAGGTGACGGGCTGGACCCGCTCAGCCTCGTCTGCAAGGCGGTCGAGGCCGACGGCCGCCCGACGGTCAAGCTGTCGGACAACCCGGCAAAGGCAATGGGTCCGAAGGACGAGATCGAGCGATACAAGCGTATCTTCGGTGTCGGTGCTCAGGAACGCGTCGAACTGTTCGTCTGATCCGCGACGGGCGCCCAGAGCGCCTGCGCCTCTGGCCCCATCCGCATCAGCACGCGGTCCAGGTCGATCTGGCGCGTTTCCTGCCGGATGGCCCAGACCAGATCATCGATGATCCCTGCCGGCGCGAAATTGTGATCCGGCCGCAGGGCCCGGATTTCGGCGTCTATCCCGGCGCGCGGGCACCATGGCCGCAGCGGCGCCGCGATATCCCACCGCCAGACCAGAATGGCCCTCAGCACAGCGGGCAGTTCGTCGCCGAAGGCGAGCACCTGATCGGGCGGAACGCGGGCGCGGAAGGCGCGAAACAGACCTTCGGTCGCGGTATAGAGGACATTGTCGCTGTCAATCAGCGTCCGCTCGCGCAGGTTTTTCAGATAGCGCCGCCATTCCTCGCTGGCGTGGCGATAGGTGAAGGGCATCGGCATGGGGTCTCCCTTCCTCTTGGTCGCGGGTCAGTCCCTGACGAAGCTGGTCACCGTCTCGACATGGGGCGACCAGCGGAACTGGTCCACGACGAAGATGGGGCCCATGCGATAGCCGCCCTCGATCATGGTTTTCGCGTCGCGGGCGAAGGTGACCGGATCGCAGCTGACCCAGGCCACGCGGGGCAGGTCCGATGCCGCCAGCTGCGCGGCCTGGGCGGCAGCGCCTGTGCGCGGCGGGTCGATCAGCGCGCCGTCGAAGCGGTTCAGCTCGTCCGGCAGAAGCGGCCGGCCGGCAAGGTCGCGGGTCTCGGTGGTGATGCGGTGCAGGCCGGTCGCGGCGCGCCATCCGGCATCCAGCGCCTCCAGCGGGGCGGCCAGCCCCTCGACCGCGTGGACATCAGCGTTGGCGGCCAGCGGCAGGCTGAAGGTCCCGCAACCGGCGAACAGGTCAACGATCCGCGTCGCCCCGACGAGGGATTTTCGCACCACGCTCAGCAATGCGGCCTCGCCTTCGGCGGTTGCCTGCAGGAAGGCGCCGGGCGGCGGGACGACCCGCGCCCGACCCATCACCTGCACCGGCGCGCGGCGGGTGAGGCTTTCATCGCCCCAATGCAGCCGCGCCAGATCGGCGCGTTCCATCAACGCGGTCAACTGCGCCGACAGCGCGGGATCCAGTGGCTTGGCCCCGGTCACGGCGACATCCAGCCCATTGGGCCCATCGGTCACGGTCAGGCCGATTTCACCCCCGCGCGAGCCGCCGGCCGCCACCATCTCGCGCAGCACGGGCAGGGCCGCGGTGATCCTTGGGCGCAGCACATGGCAGTCGGTAATATCGACGATCTGGTCCGAGGCGCGGCCATGAAACCCCAGCGTCACGCCCTTTTTCGTCCGCCGACCCGACAGCACCGCCCGACGCCGCGACCGCGCGGGCGAAGTGGCAAGCCCGCCGATCGTCGCCGCGATCCCATGCGCGGCGAGCGCGGTTTCGACCATCTGCGCCTTCCAGCGCGCGACGAACCTGTCGGCGCCGTGCATCAGCGAGCAGCCTCCGCAACTGGCATAATGGGGGCAGTCTGGCACCACCCGTGCAGCCGAGGGCGTCACGATTTTCGGAGCCGCTATCCGGCCATCGACCGGCTCGCCCGCGACGACCTCGCCCGGCAGGACGCGCGCCGCCAGCGCCTGCTGACCTTCGGGCCCGCGCAGGACACCGTCGCCCCTGCGGCCCAGCCGTTCCACCACCCATTCGGTCATTCTGCCGCTTCCGCTTCATCCGTGCCCAGAAAGCCGCCCGATTGGCGGTTCCAGTAGCGGGCATAGGTGCCGCCCTGGGCCAGCAGCGCCGCGTGGGTGCCTTCCTCGACGATGCGGCCCTCGTCCATCACCACGATCCGGTCCATTTCGGCGATGGTGGACAGCCGGTGTGCGATCGCCAGCACTGTTTTGCCGGCCATCACCCTGTCCAGCGAGGTCTGGATCGCCGCCTCGACCTCGCTATCCAGCGCCGAGGTCGCCTCGTCCAGGATCAGGATCGGCGCGTCTTTCAGAAATGCGCGGGCGAGGGCGATGCGCTGGCGCTGGCCGCCCGACAGTTTTACGCCGCGCTCGCCCAGATGGGCGTCGTAGCCCAGGCGGCCGGCATGGTCCTGCATGGCGGCGATGAAGCCGTCCGCCTCGGCAGCCGCCGCCGCCGCTTCGATCTCGGCCTCGGTCGCATCTGGGCGGCCATAGCGGATATTCTCGCGCGCCGAGCGGTTGAACATCGCGGTTTCCTGCGTGACCATGCCGATCTGCTGGCGCAGGCTTTCCTGCGTCACATCGCGAATATCGCGGCCATCGATGCGGATCGCGCCCTTCTCAACATCGTAAAGCCGCAGCAGCAGCCCCACGAGCGTGGACTTCCCTGCGCCCGAGGCCCCCACCAGCCCCACCCGTTCGCCGGGCCGGATAGTCAGATTGATATCGCGCACGCCCCCGCGCCCGTCCTTGCGCCCATAGGTGAAGCTGACCCGGTCGAACTCGATCAGCCCTTCGGCGCGGGGCAGAGGCTGTGCATCCGGCAGATCGGTCAGGCCGTGCGGCGGCGACAGGGTCTTCATCCCGTCTTCGATCTCGCCCACCGAGCCCCAGATGCTCATCAGCGACATGCTGACCCAGCCGGTCATCTGCGACAGCCGCAGCGCGATGGCGCCTGCGGCCGCGATATCGCCCGCCGTGGCCTGTCCCTGCTGATAAAGCAGCACCGCGCCGCCGATCAGGATGACCGGCAGCAGGCCCGCCAGCGTCATCAGCGACAGCCGGAACCAGGTCGAAACCACGCCGAAATCCAGCGCCTTCTCGCGGAAACCGGCCATGGCGGTCAGGGCGGCGCGGTCCTCGTGCTCGGCATGGGCGAACAGCTTGACGGTCTTGATATTGGTGATGGTATCGACGACCTGCCCTGTAATCATCG
This sequence comes from Paracoccus sp. S1E-3, assembly GCF_013868135.1. Lineage (GTDB taxonomy): Bacteria > Pseudomonadota > Alphaproteobacteria > Rhodobacterales > Rhodobacteraceae > Paracoccus. The sequence goes on along the minus strand of NZ_JACEMU010000004.1, from coordinate 1,698,589 downwards.
CGCGGGCCGAGGCACGCGCCGCCGAATGGCTGCGGATGCGCGGCAGGAAAAAGCGGATAAGGCCCAGATAGGCGCCCAACCAGATCAGCAGCGCGATCGCCCCCCAGCCGTCGACCGACAGCAGGAAGAAGGCCGATCCCAGCACCGTCGCCAGGGCAAAGGCGACCACGTTCACCATCTCCGCTGCGACATCGGTGACGGCGCGGGCGGTCTGCATCTGTTTCTGCGCCAGCCGGCCCGCGAAATCATTGTCGAAGAAGCTGACCGCATGTCCCATCGTCCAGCGATGCAGCCGCGACAGCACCAGGGGCAGAATGTTCGGCCCGACGATCATGTTGGACGACGCCGTCGACAGCCCGACCACAACCGGCCGCAGCATCAGGAAGAACAGCACGAAACCCAGCAGAACCGGCCAGCTCGCCGACCAGACCTGACCGGGCGGCGCGCTGGTGACGCCGTCGATTACCGCCCCCAGCAGCGTGGCGGACGCGACATCGACCACGCCTGCTGCGACCGATGCCAGCGCAGCCACGCCCAGGCCCCGCCCGGCCCCGGACAGCGCCCAGCCGATGAAACGGGTCAAGGTCTGGGGGGGCGGGCCCTCGGCGGGGCGGAAAGCGTCGATCAGCCTGGTAAAGGGAGCGTGCAGGTTCATGCCGGCGCCCCCCCGCCTTCCTGTGCGGCGGCGATCAGCGCCGCCCGCGGCGCGCGGAAGCCCGAGGCAATCCACGCCCGCTCGGCCGCTTTCAGGCCGCGGCCAACGGCGGGGCCGGTCAGTTCCGGCATCAGGTCGGCCGCTGCGATCGGCAGCGGGGCCGAAGCCGCGCGACTGATCCGTTCCGGCCAGTCGGGCGGCAGAACATCGCCCCGCGCCAGCCGGATCAGCGCGGCGTCGCGGGCGATGTCGCGGCCGTGGCGAAACCCCGCCTCGTCGATATCAAGCGTCTGCGCCTGTTCCAGCGCCGCCAGCCGAGTGCTGTCGGCGCGGGACAGCCGCAGGGTTTCGGTCGCATCTGCCGGGGCGATGGCGGTCAGCCGCCGCCGCCAGTCGGGCGCCTCGCCATGGGCCGCTTCGGCTGCGATCAGTGCGGGCAGCGGGGTCGGGTCCGCCTGGGGCAGGATCTGCGAAAGCACCCCGGTCTCGGCCATCAGCGCGACTGCCGGGGCGGGGTCCGGGGCGGCCAGAAGCTTGCGCATCTCGGCCCCGATCCGCTCGGCCGAGACGCGCGGCAGGCCACCCCGTTCGGCGGTAATCGCCTCGACCGTCCCCGGTGCGGGTTGATCGGCATACCAGGCGAGGAAACGGAAGAAACGCAGGATGCGCAGATAATCCTCGCGGATACGATCCGCGGGTGTGCCGACAAAGCGCAGGGTTCGCGATTGCAGGTCGGACTGGCCGCCGACCGGGTCCAGAACCACGCCCGAGGCATCCGCATAAAGCGCATTCATGGTGAAATCGCGGCGCGCGGCATCGTCGCCGATGCGATCGGAAAAAGCCACGGTGGCGTTGCGGCCGTCGGTTTCCACGTCGCGGCGGAAGGTGGTGACCTCGAACGGGGTGCCAAGCGCCACGACGGTGATGGTGCCGTGCTCGATGCCGGTCGGCACGGGTTTGAGGCCCGCCGCGCGGGCCAGTTCAGCCACGCGTTCCGGCCGCGCATCGGTGGCGATATCGACATCGCCGACCGGTTGATCCAGCAGCGCGTTGCGCACTGCGCCGCCGACGATCAGCGCCCGGTGGCCGCCGGATTCCAGCATGGACAGCACAGATTGCAGCGCCGGGTCGGTCAGGAAAGCGGCTTCGATCCTCATGCCGACAGCCTTTCGGCCAGCCCGAGCAGAATGCGCGCCGTCGCCCCCCACAGATAATAGGGCCCGTAAGGCGCGACGCTATAAGCGCGCCACTCGCCGCGCCAGATCCGGCCCTCCAGACGGTAATTGGCCGGGCTGGCGATATGGTCGAAGGGCAGCGCGAAGACCTCGGCCACCTCGCCGGGCTCGGCGATCGGCGTGAACGGCCCGCGGATCACCGCCACCACCGGGGTGATGCGAAAGCGGGTCACGGTCAGATGCGGCGGCAGCGTGCCGATCAGGGTCAACTGGCGCGGGTCCAGACCGATTTCCTCCTGCGCCTCGCGCAGGGCGGCGGCGATGGCATCGGCATCGCCGGGGTCCACCTTGCCGCCAGGCAACGCGATCTGGCCAGGGTGGTGGCGCATGGTCGCGGCGCGCGTGGTCAGAAAAAGGCGCCCATCGTCTTCATGAAAGGCGGCGAGGACGCCCGCGTCACGCAAAGGCGGTTCGGGCGAGAGGCGCGGATTGGCGTCGAAATCCGAACTCGGCGCGGTTTCGGCGGCAAGCGCTGCCTGCAATCGGGCGATCAGCATTTCGCCCGCTGGGGGGGCTGAAGCGCGCATGGGCGCCGCGTGGTCACGCGGCGCCCCCATTCCGGCCGGAGAGGTTCCGGCGCGCGATGTCATTGCCGGGCGTCGTCCTGGCCGGTTTCGGCCAGCGGCTTGCCATCGGCATCAACGGTCGCTTCGAAGCCCAGCGATTTCGGGTCGAATTCGTAATGCGCGCCGCAGAACTGGCAATCGGCGGTGACGCGGCCATCTTCGGTGGTCATGTGCGCGATGTCCTTCTGCGAATAGATCGACAGTGTGCCGCGCACCCGGTCCTCGGTGCAGGTGCAACCGAACTCGACCCGCTGCGGATCGAAGACGCGGGGCATTTCTTCGTGGAACAGCCGGACGAGCAGCTCGGTCGGGGCGAGCGTCGGGCCGATCAGTTCCATCTCCTCAACCGTGGCGAGCAGGTGGTTGGCACGGTTCCAATCCTCGGATTCGGCACCCTGCAGGATGTCGGCAGCCTCGATCAGGCCACCCTCGCCGCTGCCGCCTTCGCCGGACATGGGTTGTGTCGGCAGCGTCTGCAGCATGATCCCGCCAGCCCGCCAGCCCTCGCGCTGACCCGGCAGGGTCGAGCGGCCGTAGGACAGCGCGAAACTGGTCGGCAGCTGTTCTGATTGCGCAAAATATGTCCCCGCGCAGGCCGAAAGCGACCCACCGGCCAGCGGCGTGATCCCCTGATAGGGCAGATTGCCCGCGCCCTGGTCGATGAGAATGGCGAAATAGCCCTCGCCGATCTGATCGAAATGGGGGGCATCGGTCAGCCGCGTCTCGTCGAAGCTGGCCCAGGCACGCAGGCGGGCGGGCCCGCCCTCGGTTTCCGGCGCGTAATAGTCGGCGGCGATGGTGCGCAGCGCCCCATTGCCGCGCACTTGCAGCGACAGTTTCCAGCGCAGCTTCACGGTCTGGCCGATCAGTGCGGTCAGCAGCGCAAGCTCGGCCACGGCGTTGGCGACCGGGGCCGGGTAGTCGTGGCGGCTGAGGATATGGTCCAGCACCCCGTCAAGCCGCGCGATCCGGCCACGGATCGAGGAGCGGTCGAGCTGGAACGGCAACACGGTATCGTCCCAGGCGATCTGATTGATATTGGTCATGGTATCCTTCGGCATGGCTGGCGCCCGCAGGGCGCGCGTCAGCTCCAATATAGGACACGGATCGGCGATCCCAAGGGCAAAGGCGCAGGCTTTGCGCGATGGCGCCTGCCCGGCCCGGACGCGCGGCCGCGCGCCATCTCACCGGGGCCGTGCCGAGGCGCCGCGCCTATTGATAGCCGCGCACCAGCGCGGCCGACAGAAGCGCCCAACCGTCCACAACCACGAAGAAGGCCAGCTTGAACGGCAGCGCCACGATGGCGGGCGGCACCATCATCATCCCCATCGCCATCAGCACCGCCGAGACCACCAGATCAATGACCAGAAAGGGCAGCGCGATCAGAAAGCCGATCTCGAAGGCGCGCTGAAGCTCGGTCAGCATGAAGGACGGGATGAGCAGTCGCAGCCCATCGCCGCCGGGATCGGGCGGCGCGAGCGAGCGCATCTCGTCGAGGATCGCGGGATCGGTTCGGATCGCCATGAAGTGTTCGAACGGCCCGATCGCGCGCGACAGCGCCTCGATGATGCCGATCTGGCCCGATTGCAGGGGCGGCCCTGCCTGCGCCCATGCCTCCTTCAGCACCGGGTCCATGACGAACCAGGTCAGGAACAGCGCCAGGCTGACGATCAGCATGTTGGGCGGCGACTGTTGCAGCCCCAGCGACTGGCGCAGGATCGACAGTACCGTCACCATGAACGGAAAGCAGGTCACGGTAATCGCAATCGCAGGCGCCAGCGACAGAACGGTCAGGCCGAGAAACAGCAGGATCGAGCTTTGCCCCACGCCGCCCGAGGCGCCGTCGAGGGCGCCGCTGGCCGCAGACAGGGCGGACGAGACGGCCGCATCCAGCCCTTGCGACGTGGTGCCGTTTTCAGTCGTCTCGGCCGGGGGCGCGTCGGGGACGGTTTGCGAGAGTGCTGCCAGCGGCGCCAGCACCAGCAGCAGTCCGACCAGCAATCCCCGCAGCCGCGCAACCGGGCGGACGGAAATCACGCCGCCTCTCCGGCAGCGCGGACGATGCGCAGCATCAGGCGGCCGCCATCATCGTCGTCCGCGACCAACTCGCCATAGGCGATCACATGATCGCCGACGCAGATCTCGACATGATCGCCGACGCCCTGATCCAGCGGCAGCACATCGTCTTCCTTCAGGCCGGACAGCTCGGCGACCGTCATCCGGCGGCGGCCGATACGGACCGAGATTTCGACCGGGATATTGTCGGTCACAACGGTTTGATGCAGGTCCATTCGTCACTCCTCGGAAGGCGACAGCTCGGCCAGCAGGGCGGCTATCTGATCGGTGATCTCGGTGGGATCGATGGCGATGCGACCACCGTTGAAGGTGATCTCGGTGCGGGGGCCGGGCAGAAGGGTGACATGGCTGAGACCAAGCTGCTCGACACGCCTGGACAGGCGCTGGATCAGCCGCGTATCGGCGGCAATACGGCAGGTCGGGTCGAGACCGGCCAGGCACAGCCGTTCGAGTTCGGCCGTAATCGTCCGCGTCAGCCGGTCTTCCATATCCGCAGCAAGCTGACGGCTGATTGCCTGAAGGACCGGCGCCACCGCCCCCAGAACTTCCGCAATGACCTCGGCGCGAGCATCCTGCAGACATGCGGCCTTCTCCGCCGCTTGCCGTAGCGCTGCGGTCACGGCTTCCATGTCGGCATCTCGTGCCGCCGCTTCCCCTGCGGTGTGTCCGCGGGCATATTCCGCAGCCATATCCGCAGCCGAAAAGACGGGCGCGCGCGGCGCGGCTGGCCGGGCGAAATCTTCGAGTCTCAGCGCGGCGCTCATGTCGCGGACCTCTCGTCATCGCCGATCCATCCGTTCAGCAGGCGAACGGTTTCGTCCTGACGCTCCTTCATCAGCTGTTTCAGACGGGCCACCGGGTCCGCGCCGGGCAGAAGCGAGCCGCCGGGGCGGTCGAAATCGAAATCGGCGGCGGCCATCGTCAGCATCGGCATGTCGGCCGTTCCCGCCACGGGCGTGGCGATCTGCAGGTCGGGTAAGGCAGGCGCGGACGGCGGCGCCGAATTGTCCAGCTGCGCAGTCCCCCGCGCGCCGCTGCCTTTGTGCAGCGCCCGCAGCGTCAGCGCGAGCGCCAACAGCGCGAAGATACCGACCACTGCAAGCCAGGCCAATGAATCCAGCGCCAGACGGTCGATCAGGCCGCTTTCATGCCCAACCTGGGTGCCCTCGGGTGCGGTCGCGACGAAGGGCATCGACTTCACCGTCAATTCGTCGCCGCGCGCTTCGTCAAATCCCATGGCGGCTGCCACAAGCTCGCGGATCGCCTCCAGTTCCGGCTCGGTCCGGGGCACGTTCAGGGTTTCGCCGTTCGCGCCCTCGCTGGGAACGCCATTCACAAGAACCGCCACGCTTTGGCGCCGTATCGCGCCGGGGCGGCGATCGATCTGTCGGGTCACACTGCCGACCTCGTAATTCGCGCGCTGACGCGTCTCGGCCCGCTGGGACTGCTGCTTGTCGCCGGCCTGACCGGGTTGTTCCGGCAGATTCGACGCCGCCGTGACCGCGCCGTTTTCCGCCATGCTGCTTTCGTCAGTCATTTCCTCGGTTTCCTGCGAGATCATCGCCCGCTGGGTCGGATCGAAACTCCGCTCGGTCAGTTGCTCGGCCTCGGTGACCAGATCGATGCTGACCTCGACGATGGCGTTGCCGGCACCGACATGCGGGGTCAGGATCCGCTCGACGTTTTCCTTGATGCGGGTCTCGCGGTCGCTCGCAGCTTCGTTTTTCGCCGGCTGGACGATACCGCGCGCCGAATCGATGACCGAGACGGCGTCGGGCGTCAGCTTCGGCACCGCAGAGGCAACCAGAAATCGCATGGAATTCGCCTGCGCCTGGGTCAGCGGCGTGCCGTCCGTGACCACCGTGACCGACCCCGAACCGGGCTGCTGGTCGCGGTAACCCCGCGACTGCGGCGCAGTCAGGTGAACGCGCGCCGACCGCACCGAGGGAATGGAGAGGATGGTTCGGGCAAGCTCGCCTTCCTTGGCGCGCCAATAGGCGGCGTCGAACATCTGCGAGGTGGTGCTGAATCCCGACATCTGGTCGAGAATTTCGTAACCCGCACCACCCTGCTGCGGCAGATTCTGCGCGGCGAGGTCCATGCGCAGCCGGTCCCGCTGTGATTCGTCGACCCAGATCGTGCCGGCGCGCAACTCATAGGCGACACCGCTCTGGTCGAAATGGGCCACCACGGGGCCGGCCTGCGCATCGTCCAGCCCGGAATAGAGCAGCGCCATCTGCGTTCGGCCAGCCAGCGCGACAAAGGCCAATACCAGCAGAAAGCTAACGACAAATCCCCCAAGGATCGCCATGCGTTGGCGAGCGGTCCGCTCCGCCCAGAATTTCTGCAGTTCCTGCAAGACCGTCCCCTTCGATTCGACTTCTTCGATCGAGACCTTCTTGCACGGGCGGCGTTAATTATTGGTTAGTCGCCGGGTGGTAATCCTCAACTCGAACGAGGAGAATCACCATGTCCGAAACACTCGCCATCGACGAAACCCCGGCGGGATCGGCGCGATCGGGGCGCCGAAAGCCGGTCCTGGCAGCCGCTGTGCTGGTGGCCGGTATTGGCGGATCCGCGGCCAGCTATCTGGGCGTCGTCAGCCCCTCGGCCCTGCTTTCGGGCGGCGAACATACCCAGGAAGCGCAGCCTGCCATCGGCTTCGTCGATGTCCCCCGGATCATGGTTCCGATGGCCGGCCGCAGTCGCCAACTGGTTCTGAGCATCAAGATCGAATGCGCGCCCGAGAAGGTCGCGCAGGTGCAAATGCTGATGCCCCGGATTTCGGACAGCTTCACCCGCTTTCTCAGCGACATCGACCCGGCCGCCATCGACCGCCGCGGGGTGCTGGAAATCATCCGTGCCGAATTGCGTGCCCGTGCCGATATGGTGCTGGGCAGCGGCGTCATTGACAACATCCTGATCACGGAGTTCGCGATCCAATGAGCCTGACCATGATCCTGCCGATGATCAGTGCCCTGACGGCCCTGCCGCTGGCCATTTACTGCTTTCTGCTTTCGCGTCGGTTGCGGCGGCTGAACGACCTTGAAACCGGCCTTGGCGGCGCGATTGCCGTGATGACCTCGGAAATTTCGCGCCTCGATCACGCGATTCGGCGCGCGCGTGCCGAGGCGGAGGCCGCTTCGGGTGATCTGGCCCGCGCCATCGAGGCGTCGCGCAACGAGAAAGCCTATTGGGCGCTGCAATCCGAACTGGCGCGTGCGGTGGTGCCCGGTCCCCGGCGGCTGCGCCCGCGCGCACCCCTGCTGGAGGGCGCGGATGGCTAGGCTGACCCTGCCGATTCTGGCGGCCACGCTTCTGCCCATCGCGGCGCTGCCCTGGTCGCCCTCGGCGACCGAAGCGGCGCCACCGGCCGCTGCCGACCTTCTGGCCGGTTGCGGCGACATCCCCGAGGTGGTGGCCCTGGTCGAGGAACTGCGGATACGCGAAGACCGTATCAGGAAGGCCCTGGCGGAACTCGACGGCAAGAAGGCCGAGATCGCCGCCGCCCGCGCCAGCATCACCGCAGAATTGAGGCGCCTGAAGGATGCCGGGCCGTCGATCGGCAAATCGCGAACCAGCGACCAGCGTGCGGTCGATGCCGACGTGGCGCGTCTGGTCGCGGTCTATGAGGCGATGAAGCCGAAAGAAGCCGCCGCGGTGCTGTCCAGCCTGCCGGCGAATTTCTCGGCCGAGATCCTGATGCGGGTCAATCCCGAAACCGGCGCCCGGATCATCGCCGCGATTGCGCCGGACAAGGCCGCCATTCTGACAACCTATATGGGCGCCCGAAGCGCCCCCGCGCGATAGGAGAGAACCGTGTTCGGAGCGCTTGGCATCGTCCTGACCATCGCCATGGTATTCGGCGGCTATGCCCTCGCCGGTGGCAAGATGGGCGTCATTCTGCACGCCTTGCCCTTTGAGATGATGATCATCGGCGGCGCTGCCGTCGGGTCATACGTGCTGTCCAACAGCGGCGATGTGTTGAAACACACGATGCCTGCGGTCATGCGCGCCTTCAAGGGACCGGTCTGGCAGGGCAAGGATCACGAGGACCTGCTGTGCCTGCTGTTCCAGCTTCTGCGCCTCGCCCGCAGCAGCCCGGTCGAGCTGGAGGAGCATATAGAGAACCCGGAGAACAGCGCGATCTTTCAGGCCTATCCACGTATCCTGGCGGATCACGAGGCGGTCTCGATCATCACCGACACGCTGCGCTCGGCGAGTCTGAACTACGACGATCCCTATCAGGTCGAGGACATGCTGGCCAAGCGCATCGCGCTCATCAAGGAGGAGCAGATGCATGTCGCCCATGCCTTGCAATCCATGGCCGATGCGCTGCCGGCGCTGGGGATCGTGGCGGCGGTGCTCGGCGTCATCAAGACCATGAGTTCGATCGACCAGCCGCCCGAGATCCTCGGCAAGATGATCGGCTCGGCGCTGGTGGGGACGTTTCTGGGGGTGTTCCTGGCTTACGGTCTGGTGGCGCCGCTGGCGCAGCGTCTGGGGGCGGTGAAGAAGCACGACATGTCGTTCTACGACGTCATCAAGTCGGTTCTCGTGGCCGGCCTTCATCAGCACGCCACCAACCTTTGCGTCGAAGTGGGCCGCCAATCCGCGCCCGAACAGGTCAGACCCAGCTTCGTGTCGTTGGAAAACGCGCTGCGCGAAATCAAGAGGGCGTCGTGATGATCCTGGCGGCGTTCCTGACGGCAGGTCTGGCGGCCGCGCCCGGCCTTGATGCGCTGACCACTGAGATTGACCGGCTTGTCTTGGCGGGACGGCCCATGCAGCCAGCCTTGCTGCTGGACCTGCGCCGACTGCCGGATGCGGGCGACCGGATGAAAGCCCTGATCTATCTGCGCCGGTCCGGCCTGATGACCGGCCCCGCCGTGCCGCTGGAGGGGACAGTCTTCCTGCGGCCGGCCGTGACTGCCGCTCCGCCGGACGCCGGGCGCCCTGCGCCGACCGAGGACGCCGCCGATGAAGGTTGACGCGGCCAGGCCGGGCAAATCCGGCGCGATGCGCAGCACGATGATGACGGCGGGGCTGGTGCTGATCGTGCTGACCATGGTCATTCCGATTCCGGCCACCCTGCTGGATATCGGGATCGCCATTTCCATCGCCAGCGCGACGATGATCCTGGTGATGGCCGCGACGGTGGACAAGCCGACCGACTTTCAGGCCTTTCCGGTTCTGCTGCTTATTTCGCTGATCATCAGGCTTTCGCTGAACGTCTCCTCCACCCGTCTGATCCTGACTGAGGGTCATGGCGGAGAGGGGGCGGCCGGCGATGTCATCAGCGGCTTTTCGCAATTCGTCGCCGGCGGGTCGCTGATGATCGGCCTGACGATCTTTGCGGTGATTTCCGCCGTGAACTTCATGGTCATCACCAAGGGCGCGGGCCGCATGGCCGAGGTCTCGGCGCGGTTTGCCCTGGACAGCCTTCCCGGCAAGCAGCTGGCCATCGACGGCGACCTGAACGCCGGTGCCATCGATCACGCCGAGGCCAAGCGCCGGCGTGCGAACGATCAGAGCGAGATCAGCTTCTTCGGCTCGCTGGATGGCGCTTCGAAATTCGTCAAGGGCGATGCCGTCGCCGGGATCGTGATCACGCTGATCAACCTGCTGGTGGGCATCGCCATGGGGGTACTGGTCCATGACCTGCCGATCGGCGCCGCGCTTCAGAACTATTCCCGCCTGACCATCGGCGACGGTCTGGTCAGTCAGGTCCCGTCGCTGATCACCTCGATGGCGGCGGCGCTGCTGCTGTCGCGCGGGGGCGCGACCGAGGATACGTCCAGCCTGATCCTGGGGCAGGCCGCGACCGACTGGCGCGCACCTGCGGTCGTGGCCGCAACCATGGTGCTGATGGCGGTGATCCCCGGCATGCCGAGCCTGCTGTTCCTGCTGCTGGCAGCAGGGCTTGGCTTTGCCGCCTGGCGGATCCGCAAGCGCAAACCGATCCCGGCCGCGGATATGGACGCGCAGCCCGCGGCCGAGCCGCCCCTTCCGCGGCGGATCGGTGACGAGCTGGACATGGACGACATCTGCGTCGAGATCGGCGACGATCTTGTGATGGACGCGCTGGATCCCGGCCGGGGTCTGGCGGCGCGGATCGGCAACCTGCGCACGCATATTGCACGCAATTTCGGCATCATCCTGCCCGAGGTGCGGATCACCGACGACAGCAACTGCGCCGCCAACGAATATCTCATCCGCGTGCACGGGGTCGTCCGCGGGCGCGGCGTGCTGCAATCGGGGCGGCTGATGGCGCTCGGGGGCGAGGAGGTGCTGGACGCGCTTCCGGGCCAGATGATCCGCGAACCCGTCTTCAGCACGCAGGCGAAATGGATCGAGCAGAATGCGCAGGAAGATGCCGCCATGGCGGGCGCGACCGTCGTGACCCCGATGGAGGTCCTGTCGACCCATCTGATGGAGGTCGTGAAGACCTCGCTGTCCGAACTGCTGACCCTGACCGCCCTGCAGCGCCTGATCGGCGAACTGAAAGAGATGTCGGACCCCGCACGCGCCAAGGCCTATCAGAGCTATTTCGACAATATGCTCCCCGAAAAGGTCGCGCCCGAGCTTTTGCTGGCCGTTCTGCGTCAGATGCTGGATGAGGGCCTGTCGATCCGAAACCTGCCCCTCATCGTTGACGCCATCCACGAATGCCGGGCCGCGGGCAGTCCCGAGGCCGTTTTCGAGGCGATCCGGCGCCGGCTGCGCGGGCAGATCACCCAGCGTATGATCGGCCCGACCGGCAGGCTGAATATCGTCCAGCTGCACCCGGCCTGGGAGGCCGAATTCGTCGCCGCCGAGGGCAGCGCGCAACGCGCCCACAGCAACGCCCCGGTCACCGATCTGACCCGCAAGCTGGTGGCGAAGGTGCGCACGCAGATTGCGGGCATCGATCCCCGCGACGACCCGGTGATCGCGGCACCGGACCATCGCCGCCGCCAGTTGCGCGACATTCTTGCGGCCCATGGACTGCCGGTGCCGGTCCTCGGGCTGGCGGATATCGACCCCTCGGCGGACATCAACCTGCTTGGCACGATCGAGGCCGCATGATGGAAGCTCTGGCGGCAGTGCCTGCGGAACTGGTCCTTTGGGTCATCCCTCTGGTGCTGGCCTATCTGCGTTTGCAGGCGGCGGTGCTGGTCTTTCCGGTCCTGTCCGAGCGCGTGCTGTCGGTGCGCCTGCGCACCTGCATCGCCATGATGCTGGCGCCCGTCGCGCTGAGCGTTGCGGGGCCGGCCGACTGGTCTGCCCGGATCGGCTTGGCGGATTTCGCGGTCCTGGCGCTGCGCGAACTGCTGATCGGTTTTCTGATCGCCCTGCCCGCGCGGATCATGGCAAGCGCATTGCATGTGGCGACCTCTGCCATCGGGGCGACCGCGTCGCTGTCGCAGCTGATCGGAACCGGAACCGAAGCCGCGCCCCATCCGATCGGCAATCTGATGCACATGGCCGGCCTTGCGCTGCTGATGGCGATGGGGTTGCCGATCCTGCTGCTCGACCTGCTGGCGCAAAGCTATGCGGCCTTTCCGGCCGGTCAGCTGGCAATCGGGGGCGATCAGGTCGGCGGCATGGTCGGATTGGTCACGCGATCATTCGTGGTGGCATTGGCGCTTGCCGCGCCGTTCATTCTGGGGGGACTTCTTTATCAGGTGCTGACGGGGGTCGTGAACCGGGTGATGCCGGCCCTGCCCGTGGTCTTCATCGGCGCACCGGCGATTATCATGCTGGCGCTTGTCGGGCTGGCGTTGCTGGCGCCGGCCGTTCTGTCTGGTTGGGCGCAGGCCGTGTTCGCCCATGCGATGCCGGGCTGAGGGGCGCAAGCCGGGATGAGCGAAACGGAAAGCGATGACAAGCAATTCGACGCGACCGAGCAGAAGCTGCGAAAGGCGCGCGAGAAAGGCGATTTCCCGCGCTCGCCCGAGGTCAACGCCGCGCTCGCCTATATCGGTGCGATCGGCGCGGGCGCTGCCGCGGTCGGTTGGGCGGTGCCCGCCTGGCTGGCCACCGCAACCCGAAGCTGGAACGAGATGGGGTCACTTCCCGCCGAGATCCTCGGTCAGGGGCGGGGCACCGGCGCCTTGGATGCGGCGCTGCCCGTCTGGGGCCTGGCTGCGGTGATGACCTTGGCGTCGGTGGCGCTGCTGGCGGCCGTGGTCCTGCTGGGTCTGATCGCGCAGCGCGGCATCGTCTTTGTACCCAGCAAGCTGGCCTTTGATTTCAACCGCATCAACCCGGTGAAGAATGCTGGCCAGAAATTCGGCAAAAGCGGCCTGATGACCTTCGCGATCTCGACCGCGAAGGCGGTGGCAGTGGGTGTCGGCGGCTGGCTGATGTTCAAGGCCCTGCTGCCGCGCCTGATCGCCGGTCGCGGGGATGCCGCCTGGGTCGGCGGCCTGGGGGTGGTGATCGGCCGCGGGCTCATGCTGGCGCTTGTGGTGTCGGTGGTTTTCGCCGCCGTCGATCTGGGCTGGAAGCATTTCGATTTCCGCCGGCGCAACCGCATGACGCTGAAGGAAATGAAGGATGAAATGAAGGACAGCGAAGGCGATCCGCACATGAAATCAGCGCGCCGCCAGCGCTCGATGGAGATCGCGCTCAGCTCGATGCTGGCCGAGGTGGAGAAGGCCGACGTGGTCATCGTCAACCCCACCCATTACGCGGTCGCGCTGCAATGGAAGCGGGGCAGCGGCCGGGCGCCGATCTGCGTGGCCAAGGGCGTGGATGAAGCGGCGCTGCGCATCCGCGAACGCGCGCGGGATCACAAGGTGCCGATCTGGCCCGATCCGCCGGCGGCGCGCGCCATCCACGCCGGCGTGAAGATCGGTGCCGAGATCGAGCCCGAGCACTTCGCCGCCGTCGCCGCCGCCATTCGCTTTGCCGAGGCCATGCGGCAGAAAGTGAAGCGCGGCTGGTGATGGCGGATCGCGGCGCAGGGGGTTGAGATGAAGGTGATATCGAGGCGGCAATGTAAATTTACCAACTCGGGTGTCGCTGCATCCGGCGCATGCCTGCACAGGGGAAGGCGATGAAGAAATCGGCCAAGCAGCTGGAACAGCTGGCGCGGCTTGCGCAGATCAGGTCGGATGCCGAGTTGAAGCGCTTCGCCGCATTTCGTGCGCATGTCGACGCCATTTCCACGCAACGCGCCGAGATGCGCGATAAGCTGGGCGCCCTCTATGCGCGGGTCGAGGCCTTTTCCGTCGTCGAGGCGCGGCTGGCCAACCAGACGGCAGGTCAGCTTGCGCGCGGGGCCGCGCAGCTTGATGCCGAGCTGGACCGGCTGCGGCCGGGCTTTGACATCGCGCGTCAGCGCGCCATGCGCGAGTTCGGCCGGGTGCAGGTTCTGAAGCAGCTCGCCGATGAAATTCGCGATGCCGGCAAGGCGCGGGGCTAGCGCGGGCGGTTGACCTTGCCGCCGAAAGCAACGCTCAATCAAGACGTTCCGCTGCGCTGACGGAAAGGGATGTTTTGCGACGCTTGGGTTTGGCTGTTCTGTGGCTGCTGCTGGCGGCGCTGATGATCGGGATCGGGTTTCTCGGGGCGGCCGTCTTGCGCGAGACCGACTCGGTCGAGGCATTGCGCCCCGAGGATGGCCAATTGATCGCGACGGAGCAGGGCGCATTGCACGTGCTGGACCTGGGGCCGCAGGACGGCCCGGTCCTGCTTTTTCTGCATGGCGCCGGGGCCTGGGCGGGGCTTTGGCGACCGGTGCTGCAGGACATGGCGGCGGCCGGCTATCGGGCGATTGCGCTCGACACGCCGCCTTTCGGTTTTTCGGAGCGCGATCCGGCGGGGGATTACAGCCGGACGCGGCAGGCGGAACGGATCCTCGCGCTGCTGAAGGCGCTCGATATCCGGCCGGTGCTGGTCGGCCATTCGTTCGGCGCGGGACCGGGCGTCGAGGCGGTGATGCGCGCGCCAGAGCGGTTCGCCGGTCTCATCGTCGTGGACGGGGCGCTGGGGATCGGTTCTCAGGCGAGCGAGCTGCCAGTGCCGCTGCGTCCGCAGGTTCTGCGCGAAGCGGCGGTGTCGATGACCGCGACCAACCCATTGCTGACCCGGCGCCTGCTGCTGTCGCTGATTCATGTCGAGGCGGCGGCAACGGACGAGGTCGTGGCGGTGCTGCAGTTGCCGATGCGCCTGTCGGGCAGCACGGCCGCCTTCGCGGCCTGGTTGCCGGCCCTGTTGCGTCCGGGCGTCGATGCACGCAGCACCCGCGCGGAAAGCTATCGGGCGCTGTGCCTTCCGACCATGTTCATCTGGGGCGAACAGGATACCGTCACGCCGCTGGATCAGGGGCGTCAGGCGGCGGCGTTGGTGTCCGGGGCCGAACTGATCGCGCTGCCAGGGGTCGGTCACATCCCCCAGATCGAAGCGCCGAAAGCGTTTCAGGACGCGCTGACGGCGGCGCTGGGAAAGCTTCGCGATGCGCAGTCGACTTGTGGATGAGCGGTCGACGTTCATGTGCAGAGCTGCGCGCAGAAGCGCCTTGCCCAGCGATCGGGGCAGGCTGGCCCGAGGGCACGGCATTCCCGAGGGGAAGATTTACACGCGGTGCCACGGATTTCTGGCAACCGGCGGTGGTCGTGGGCCCCGAAAGGGGCTGATTGCGATCTGGTATCGCGGCCGTCACGGCGGCTGCGCGCAATATGGGGCCGAGGGGCAGGCCGAGGTATTGCGCGGATAATGGGGAGTCGGGTCGCGGAAATGACCCGCCGAACGGCCCGCTTGTGGGTCCTGGTCCTGTGAGGCTCGAAGTGGGCGGGGTTCCCGGCTGATGCATGCCCAAATGCGCCCGGCGCCGCAGCGGGGCCGATGTGTCAGGGCTGGTTGGTGAAGCCGAACTGCACATAGTCGCGCAGATAGGCGGCCCGCGCGGCCTGTTGCAGGGATTTTTCGGACAGGAAATCCGGCATCGGCTCGATGTCGGGGGCGGCTGGTGCGGGAAGGCCCGCAGCCTCGGCCAGCCAGCCCATGTCGCGGGCCAGGCTTTCTTCGCGCAGGATCAGATCGGGGCTGAGAAAGCGGGAAAACCCGGCCAGAACCTCGGTCTGGCTGGCCCAGACGGGCAGCACCTGCAATGCGGTCTGGCCATTCAGGTTGCGCTTCAGGAAGGCCAGGAAATCGCCGAAGGCGCGGGCCTGATCCTCGGCCGACATGGCGAAAAGGGCCGCATCCTCGGGCAAGGCAACACGCTGGGTTTCGCGCAACTGCTGGCGCAGTTCGGGCGGGGCGCTGCCGAGCAGATGGGTGAAGGCGGACCACGCCCGGCGCAGCGGGTGCCGCAGCGCGGTAAAGCTGCGATGCTGGGGGTGTTCGCGCAGCCAGCCGCGCAGGCTGGTCTGGGTGAAGTCGCGTTCCAGCCGGGCGGTAATGGTGTTGAGCCAGCCGAGCACCGCATCCTGCGGGCCGCCGCGCACGGGCAGATACAGAAGGCCGCCGCCCGCGTCCGCCGCGATGAAGCTCGGAACCGCAGGTCCCCGGCTGGGCTCGAAGGTCGGAATCCGGGACAGCTGAAAGGGATCCATCGCCGCCAGATCGGCCCGCATCTTGGCGATATTGGTGACCTTCTCGGCCATCTCGCGGGGGTTCTGCGGCACCTGATCCGAGGCGGTCTCGACCCGCTCCAGATCGGTGCGGCCCAGCCAGTGCAGAAGGCCGGTCATCACCTCGGGGTCGCGAAGATCGTCATAGTTCAGCCAGAAGGCGGTCTGCCCGGACAGTTGCAGGCCGCGCAGGATGCGGGCCTGAAAATCCTGAACCTCGGCAAGCTGCTGACGGAAGGCGGGGCCATCATAGGTGATCGCGGCGGGGATCGGGGTTTCGGTCTGGTTCAGCTTCCACTGGTTGGTGGCGCGCGCCAGTTCGGTCGAGACATAGCTGTCGACGGGATTGCGGGTCAGCACGATCTTGGCGCAGCGCCGGTTGGCCATGATCGCGTCCAGCACCCGCGGATCGTGATCGTGGAAATAGCGAAAGCCCGATAGGTGCCCCTCGCGCGTGGTGATCGCATCGAGCAGGCGCGCGGGGTCGGCATCGCGTTCGGCCTGGGTCACGCCGCGAATCTGGTCGGTATCCGGCCACCCCAACATATAGGGGTTGAACGCCTCGCCAAAGCAGGTGACACGCTTGATCTTGTTGAGCGTCGCCTCGAGCAGGTTGGAGCCTGTGCGCATTTCGGCGAAGATGACGAAACTGTTGACCTCAGACATTCCATTCCTGTTCCGACCGCGTGGCCGGGAAATCGCCCATCAGGCGCGGTTGCAGTCCGGCATTGCGTAACCTTTGCAGGAAGCGGCCAAGCTGGTCCAGATCGCGCAGCTGCGGATACTGGTCGTAAAGCGGCCAGGTCCCCGGCGTCAGGTCGCGGACCACGCGCTGCAGTATGGCGGCGGGGCGGGCGACGAAATCGGCCAGCTCCCAGATCTCGACATCGGCCTTGACCCAGACCGAGCGCAGCACCCCGAGTTGGGTCAGTTCGGTGCGCTGAAGTCGGGCAGCGATATGGCGGATGTCGTCGAAGGGCATGCCGGAATGCATCAGCGGCACCACCCACGCCCCGGTGATGACCCGGATCACCGCATTGGGGTCGGTGACCATGAACCAGTTCAGCGCCTGCAGGTCGCGCGGGCCGTACTGGAAGACCTGCGTGCGGTCGGTGATGCGGATCAGGCTGGTCAGGAAGCCATAGGGGTCATAATCGCGGCTTTCGGGATGGGTCGAGAGCGCCCCCGGCCCGATCGCCGGCCGGCCGGAGAACTCGACGCTTTCCCGTGCGAACAGATGACCATGGACATCGGCATCGACACGGGCCTGAAGCCAGGTCTCGAATTCCGGGAACAGGTCGGTGAAGCCTTGCAGCAGCGCATAGCGCCCCGCGGTCTTGCCGTTTTCGCGGTCCTTCTTGGGAAAGCGGCTTTGCATGTAGAGGCCGGGGCGCCCCAGCGTGCGCCGAGTGACGGTGAGGTTGATCAGACGCTCGATCCGGGCGGGATCGGGTTCGTCGCGCAGGGCCCGCGGACCGCGATCCTCGGGGAAGCGCGACAACAGATCGCGTGCGCCCGGCCAGACCTTGCGGGCGACGAAGCAACGCGACAGCGACAGCATTTCGGCGTGGTCGCCGTAGAAGGTATAGGGGCGGCCCCGGAAATCGAACTTCGACAGCGTCAGCGAGCGGCTTTCGATACGGCTGGAATGCCGCCGGGCCAGCGTCTGGAAATAGCATTCGTCGGGAATCCAGGTCCAGCGGAAGAAACGGTCGAATTCGCTGCGCCGCTGATCGGTCAGGATCGCGTCCAGCGTCTGCCGGGTCAGGCACCACCATTGCGAACCCAGATGGGGCGCCAGCCCGCGCGGCATCCGGCGGCGCAGCCGGAACTTGCGTTGCATGTTCACCAGCCAGTCGAACAGCCGCCGTCTTTTGCGCCACGAGACGGGGAAATACCGCTCGAACCGCTCGATGTTCAGGCCGCCTACAGTCCAGCCGACATCCTGCGCGCTGACGCTTTCGATGAAATCCACGCGGGGGTGGCGGCGCAGATAGTCGCACAGCTCGGCCACCGGGCGCAGCGGCAGGCAGCTTCCCGAGGCGGCGAAGACATGGGTGACATTGTCGAACCGGCGCAGCAAGTCGGTAGCGGCGGCCTGCGTGGCCTCGACCATGCTGAACATGCCCCATTCGCACTTCCGCCGCTCGACCCAAACAACGTCCGTCAGGTCGGCGAGGGACTGGCGCATCGTCTGATAACTGACCTCGTCGGCACGGCTGTCGACATGGATGGCCACCCCCGCCCCGCCATCGTGCCAGATCCGCACCATCTGGGCGGCAACGTCCAGTTCGTTATGGCACAGGAAAACCACCCCCAGGCGGATTGTCTCGCTCACGCCCAATTCCCCTGCGAGATCAGGCCGATCTCCTGCAACTGGCGCCAATCCTCATAGAGAAGCGACTCGGGTGTATACAGCACCATGTCATTGTGCAGCACGGCGTTATAGGCACGGTATTCCTGGCTGTTGGCATAGTGTTCGCCGCGCTCCATCTCCTCGCTGGACTTGGCGATGAAGGTGGACAGGAATTTCGCATGCAGCAGCACGCCCGAGATGCGTTCGCCGCCATCTTCGTCATAGACCAGGTTCAGCGACCGCGGCAGCGCCATATGGGTCGAGGAGATATAGGCATAAGGCCGCTCCCAGCGCACCAGCGGCACCTTGTTCAGCGCCGGCGCCAGTTCGGGATTGCGGCCGAAGAAGGTGCGCGCGCGCGGACCGCCCTGAATCCACAGATTGCCGAAGCGGCCGTTCTTGTGGATCATGTAATTCGCCGGGTCGAAATAGCGCGCGATCTCCATCGGGTTCTGGCCCTCGCGATAGGGCTGATCGCCGATGCGGCCTTCGGGATAGACATCCAGCAGCATCGCCGGAAAGGATTTCAGCCCCGTGCCGTCCATCCAATCGACAAGGGCCTGCAACGGCCGGGTATCGCAATGCGGATAGACGAGGAATTCGTCGGGGTCGACCGTCAGGCACCAATGCCCCGTACCATAACGGAACAGCAACCAGTTCAGCCAGTCCATTCCAAAGCGTGCGGCCTTGTAGCTGGTGGTGGCGCGCCATAGCGATACGTCGGGCTGGAGCGAAAGATACTCGGCGCTGCCATCATCGGAATCGTTATCGACGAATAGGAAATGCCCGATCCCGGCCCGGCGATAATAATCGAGGAAATAGGGCAGGCGG
Source organism: Paracoccus sp. S1E-3 (assembly GCF_013868135.1). GTDB lineage: Bacteria > Pseudomonadota > Alphaproteobacteria > Rhodobacterales > Rhodobacteraceae > Paracoccus. The sequence continues at coordinate 1,679,306 of NZ_JACEMU010000004.1, read as the reverse complement.
ATGCGTTCGTTACGCTGGGTCACGAAGCACAGAATGGCGTCCTTGGCGATTGCTTTCAGCCGCAGCTTGAGGGGCCGCACCTGCTTGCGCCGCCGCAGGGCCCGACCCAGATACCATTGCCGGACAGCGCGCAGCCGCAGCGCGTTCCAGCTTGATTTCCAATGTCTCGCCACCAGCCGCCACCATTCACACTGTCGGGTTTTTCTGTTGCGACAAGATTGCCTGCTCAATAAGTCTGAAATGCCCAGCCCATGACGGAATGACAAGGGGTTTCAGACTGATAGCGGGGGATGCTGCCAGTTCTGCAACAGCCTCGGCCCAGGCGGCGGGATTTTCGGCGCCCAGATAGCGGGGATAATCGCCCAGCAATTCGCGGGCTGCGGGCAAGGGGGTGGAGAGGATTGGGATGCCGCGTCCGGCGGCCTCGGTCAGGGGCAGCCCGAAGCCTTCGGCGCGGGACGGCATCAGCAGGCCGTGGCTGCGTTCGATCAGCGCCGCGACGGCCCCGTCGGAAAGGCCGGCCCGTTCGATCACCGCGCCGCCATTCGGCAGCCGGTCGAGCTGGGCAAAAACCTCGGCATTTTCCCAGCCGCGCCGCCCCAGAATCAGCAGGCGTGGCACCTGCGCGGCGGGCAGTTCGCCTGTCAGCAGGGCCCAGGCCTCCAGCAGCAGCGCGTGATTCTTGCGCGGCTCGATGGTGCCAAGGGCGATGAAGAAGGGTCGGTCGAGGGGCAGATCGGCGGGGATCTCCGCTGCGACCGACGGGATCAGCGTGGTGCCGATGGGCGCGGCAATGATTGGCGCGCGGTGGGTGATGGCCAGCCGGCCACGCCACCGCGCAACGTCCTTGGCGGTCGCCCGCGAAACGGTGGCGATCAGGTCGGCAAAGTTCATCGCCGTCATGAAGCGGGTGCGGAATTTCTGCGCCTGGCCTTGACGGGTAAATTCGGGATGGTCCAGCGGGATGGTGTCGTGGATCAGCACCACCCGCATCATGGGGGCGAGGCCGACCAGCAGCCGGCGGTCAAGATTGGCATGGCCGACATTCAGATAGGTTGCGCCGGGCAGCCGGCGCAGCACCTCTGCCGCGAGGCGGCGCGCGTCGCGGTCGGACACCGTCAGCGCCATCTCGCGCAGCGCGGTGCGCGCGCGGGCCGCCGGCCCGGACTGCCGGGCCAGCCGCTCGCGCCAGCCGGGCCGCGCGGGCAGCCCGGCCAGGTCGCCGGCGATCCAGCGCAAAATCAGGGGGCCCGCCGCCGGGGGCAGCAGGGCCTGCCCGCGCGTCACGCGGCACAGCAGCAGATGGGGGCGGTCGGCCATATGGGCCAGCCAGGCGGCTTCGACCCGGTCGATGCCGGTCAGCGGGCCGGTCCCGATGCGCGAAACCAGCCGTGAGACATCCAGCAGGAAGGCCGGCCTAGCGTTCATACCCGCCGTTCTGATGCCAGCGCCACGCGTCGCGGATCATCTGCGGCATGGTGGACCGGTCGGGCCTCCAGCCCAGAACCCGTCCCGCGCGTTCGCTGCCCGAGACCAGCTTGACCGCATCCCCCGCCCGGCGCGGACCGTCCTGCATCGGGACCGCGCGGTTGGTGACGCTGCCAGCAGCGCTGACGACCTCGCGGACCGAGAAACCGTCGCCGGTGCCGAGGCAGAACACCTCGGTGCCGCCTGCGGTCGGGCCTTCGCCGGCGCGCAGCCAGTTCAGCCCTTGCACATGCGCGTCAACCAGATCCATGACGTGAACATAGTCACGAATGCAGGTGCCGTCCTCGGTCGGATAGTCGGTGCCATGGATGGTCAGCGCCGCGCGCCGGCCGTCGATGGCATCGAGGATCAGCGGGATCAGGTGGGTTTCGGGCTGGTGGAACTCGCCCACCTCGCCATCAGGATCGGCGCCCGCGACGTTGAAATAGCGGAAGATCACGCTGTTCAGGCCATCGGAATTGCCGAAATCCTTCAGCATGTCCTCGATCGCGCGTTTCGACGCGCCATAGGCGTTCAGCGGCATCTGCGGGCTGTTTTCGTCCAGCACCACCCCGTCCTGATCGCCGTAAGTGGCGCAGGTGGAGGAGAAGACGAAATCGCGCACGCCCGCGGCCAGCGTCGCCTCGATCAGCGAAAGCGAGGCACTGACATTGCCGCGCCAGTATTTGCCGGGCTGGCTCATCGCCTCGCCGACCTGGCTGAGGGCGGCGAAATGCATCACCGCGACCGGCTTGTGGTTGGCGAAGACCTCGTCCAAGCGGGCGCGGTCCATCAGATCGCCTTCCTCGAAGGGTCCGAATTTCACCGCCTCGCGCCAGCCGGTGACGAGGTTGTCATAGGTCACTGGAACAAAGCCCGCCGCCGCCAGCGCCTTGCAGGCATGCGAGCCGATGTAACCGGCGCCGCCGGTCACCAGAACTTTTTCCGCCATCACTCGGCCGCGCGCTGCATCGAGACGATTTCGTTCAGGTAATCGAGAAATTCCTCGCGCAGCTCGTCGCGTTCCAGACCGAAGGCAACGGTGGCCTGCAGGAAGCCCGCCTTGGAGCCGCAGTCATAGCGCTGACCCCGAAAGCGCAGGCCGAAGACCTCGCGGCCCTCAGTGATCTCGTCGGCGATGGCGTCGGTCAACTGAATTTCCCCACCCGCGCCCTCGCGCAGCTTGTTGAGATTCTGCAGCACCGTCGGAGCAAGGATATAGCGCCCGATCACAGCCAGGTTGGAGGGTGGGTTCTCTTTCGGCTTTTCGACCAGCCCTCTGGCTTTGACGATGGCGCCCATATCCTCGGCCACGTCCAGCACGCCGTAGGACTTGGTCTTTTCCAGCGGCACTTCCATGGTGGCGACCATGGTGCCGCCGGTTTCGGCATGGGCCTCGATCATCTGCTGAAGGCAGGGCGGCTCGCCCATGATGACGTCGTCGGTCAGGATGACCGCGACCGATTCATTGTCGGGCACCAGACGGCGGGCGCACCAGACGGCATGGCCGAGGCCCATGGCCTTGTGCTGGCGCACATAGGCGATGGCGCCCGAATCCATATTGGTGCCGCGCAGGATATCCAGCAGGTCGGTCTTGCCGCCGCGCTTCAGGGTCGATTCCAGCTCGTGCGCGTGGTCGAAATAGTCTTCCAGCGCGCCCTTGCCGCGCGAGGTGACGAAAATGAATTCCTCGATCCCGGCGGCACGGGCTTCGTCAATGGCGTATTGAATCAGCGGTCGATCAACCAGCGTCATGATCTCTTTCGGGATCGACTTGGTGGCTGGCAGGAAGCGGGTGCCAAGACCGGCGACCGGGAAAATAGCTTTGGTGACTTTCCGGCTCATGACGGTATTTCCCTTCAAATAGCGGTCTTCCGCTCATAACTCATTTACCTGCAAGTTCCGTAGCGGAACAAGCTTGGCGCGGGAACGTCCGCCGAGAGCGTTAAGTTCCGGCGCCGGTTCGCCAAATTTGTCTCGCGGGTGATTCTTTCAAGAAGCCGCCAGCTGGCCACGGGCGAATCACCCGGCTCGGAAGGCCCCCAGAGGCCACCGGTCTGCTCGAACCAGCCCTGTTCGGTCAGCCGCACGCGGTGGGGCAGAAAGCTGGGCGTCAACAACAGGATGGTCGGGATATGACCCTCCGCCTTCAGCCGGGCCGCATCGGCACGCAGTGCAGCCGCCCGCCAGTGCCATCCGCCCAACACGGTGCTGTCCCGTGGGGCGCGCAGGGTGCGACAAAACGCCGCAGGCTGATCGGCGCGGGCGGGCGGCGGCGGCGTCAGCACCTGCGCCTGTCCGGCCGCCAGCCCGGCCTTCAGTGTCGCCAGCACCGGGGCGATGCGCGACGGCGCGATCTGGCCGTCCAGCATCGCCCGAATCAACTGGCGGCGGACCCGCGACACCACCGCCTCGGCCGGTGGCGCCCCGCCATGCCGGCGTGCGAACAGTGCCGCCGAGCGGCCTTGCATCTGCAGGTCCAGTGGGATCGCGGCCGCGTCACGCCGGGGACTGCTGGCGCGGCTGTGGATCACCTGCGCATCCGGCACCACCGCTGTCAGCCCGCGTGGAAAGGCGGCGGCGAGCCGCATATTCACGTCGGATTCGTCCAGATGATAGGCGAAGATCGGGTCGAACCCGCCGATCTGGCGCAACGCCGTGGCGCGGAAGGCGCAATTGGTGCCCAGCGTGCCCACCGGCTCGCCCGCCTCGGGGCCGAGCAGGCTGGGACGGGGATCGGCGGGCAGGCTGCGCGGCAGCCCGTCGCGGGTGATCCGCTGGGTCTGGCTTTGCCAGCGAAAGCCGTCGCGATCGCGGGTCCAGCCGGTGGCTGCGATCACTGCGGAATCGGCGAAGGGCGCGGCCAGCCGCGCGAGCCAGGTTGGCTCGGCCACGGAATCATCGTCGATGAAGGCGATGACCGCCCCGGCCGCCTGCGCCAGCCCGAGATTGCGCGCCGCCGAGATGTTCGGCACATCGAATCCCAGCCGCTTGAGTGGCAGGTCGGGGCATTGCCGCAGCCCTTCTGGATCGGCGACCAGAATGATCTCGAAATCGGTGTGGTATTGCTGGTCAAGCGCGGTCAGGCACAGCCGCAAATGCGCGGGCCTGCCGCGGGAGACGACGACGACGCTGGTGGTGGGAAGGGTGCAGGCGGCAGGTCCGCTCACGCCTGACCCATCTCCGCCAGCATGGCTTCGATGCGGGGAATGTCCTCGGGGTTGTTCAGCTCCCAGAACTGGCGGCCGCGGGCTTCGACCTCGACGCAGAGAATGCGGCGGCCGTTTTCCAGGAAGCGCAGCTGCTCCAGCCCCTCCAGCTTTTCCAGACGGCCTTCGGGCCAGGTGGGATAGGCCGCCAGCGCTTCGGGGCGATAGGCGTAGACGCCGACATGGTGGAAGACCGGGGTGATCTCGTCCGGGGCGAAGTTGCGGCCGGCATAGGGGATCACCTCCTTGGAGAAATAGAGGCCCTGCATCTGCGCGCCGAAGACGGCGGTGGTGCCGCCGACGCGCCCGGCGGCGCGGTCGGCCAGCAGATCGGCGCGCATCCGGCCCGAGGTCTGCAGCACCGGCGTGGCCAGATCCGCGTCTTTGTCGGCGCGCAGGGCGGCGACCAGATCCTCGATGAACCATGCGGGGGTCAATGGCGCGTCGCCTTGCAGATTCACGACGATCTCGGGGGAGATGCCCAGATTCGCCACCGCCTCGGCGCAGCGCTCGGTCCCGTTGCGACATTCGGGCGAGGTCATCACCACCTCGGCCCCGAAGCTGATGGCGGCATCGCGGATGCGGTCGTCATCGGTGGCGACGACGACGCGGTCGATGCCCGACACGTCCTGGGCCGCGCGCCAGCTGCGTTCGATCAGCGACAGCGATTCCCCGGTCGCACCCGTCAGCATGGCCAGTGGCTTGCCGGGATAGCGGGTCGAGGCGAAGCGCGCCGGGATGAGGATGACCACCGACATCAGACGCTGTCTTTCACCAGCAGCACGCCCGGCGCATAGGCGATGAAGAACGGGTTCTCGAAGCCCGGCTTGCCATAGGTCAGGGGCGTATGATCGTCAAAGCGCACCACCTCGCCGCCGGCGCCGCGCAGGACGGCATCACCGGCCGCGGTGTCCCATTCCATCGTCCGGCCGAGGCGCGGATAGAGGTCGGCTTCCCCGGTCGCGACCAGGCAGAATTTCAACGAGGACCCCGCCGAGGTCATGTCGCGCGCCCTGTAGCGCGCGATATAGGCGTCGGTCGCCGCGTCCCGGTGCGATTTCGACGCCACCACCATCAACCCGCGATTGTCAGGCATGGCGTTGACACCGATCGACCGGGTCTCGCCGGGGGTCTCGCCGAAGGGGCCCGTCTCCTCGACCGAGCGGCCATCGGCGGTGGTATAGAACAGCCGACCCTTGGCCGGTGCATAGACCACGCCGCGCAGCGGCACGCCGTCCTCGACATAGGCGATGTTGACGGTGAAATCCCCGCGCCGCTGCACGAATTCCTTGGTGCCGTCCAGCGGATCGACGATCAGGAAGGTGCGGGCCTCCTGGCCATGGGTGGCGGATTGCTCCTCGGTCACCAGCGTGACATCGGGAAATTCGGCGCGCAGTCCGGCCGAGATCAGTGCGTCGGCGGCCTCGTCGGCCTCGGTCACCGGCGAGGCGTCCGATTTCGCGCGGACCTCGAAATCCTCGGTGCCATAAATCTGCATGATCTTGTCGCCGGCCCGAAGCGCAAGCTGCCGCATGACGGTGGTGAGCCTGTCGAAATCCATGTCGCCCTCCAGACATTTACCATTCATTCACCGAACCTTGCATGTTTGATTGTGCAGGGCTGTTCCGCCACTTATGATCCGGGCTTGGGTTCAGGGCAAGCCGGACGCGCCGGAAGGTGAACCCGTCAGTGAGGGCAGTTGTTTCAGCAGCGCAGAACCACCAATCTATTTCAGGCCGCGCTGACGACGATCGCCCTGATCTATCACATGACGGTCTACAAGTTGCGCAAGGGCGAACGCAGCGCCATCGTCGGCCTGCTGATGACGATCCTGCGCGGACTGATGATGGTGGCGGGCTTCTATGCCTTGTTCATGATTCTCGGCGTGCGCGATTCGCCGATCCGGGGGAACTTTATCGTCTATATCATGACCGGCATCTTCATGTTCATGACCCATAACCAGGGGATCATGGCGGTGATGTCGGCCGAGGGGCCGGTTTCGCCGCTGATGAAGCACACACCGATGAATACGGCCATCTCGATCAGCGCCTCGGCGCTGGCTTCGCTGTATCAGCAGGTGCTGGCCTGCACGGTGCTGCTGCTGTTCACCAATACCTTCATCGAACCGCTGGGCATCGAGCAGCTGATTCCCTGCATCGGCATGTTTCTGCTGGCCTGGTTCAGCGGTTGCTGTATCGGCATGGTCTTTCGGGCGGCGCAGCCGTGGTGGCCGCGCGGGGTGATGATCGCCAGCCAGTTCTACATGCGGATGAACATGTTCACGTCGGGCAAGATGGTGGTGGCCAACACGCTGCCCCATTTTATCCTGCGGGCGTTCGACTGGAACCCGCTGTTTCACATCATCGACCAGACGCGCGGCTTCGCCTTCATCAACTACACGCCGCACAATTCCAGCCTTCTGTATCCGATCTACGTCACGATGGTCCTGGCGATGATCGGCCTGATGGGGGAATTCGTGACCCGCAACGAGGTCTCGCTCAGCTGGACAGCGGGACGCTGAAGCACCTGCCGAAATTGATGAAAATCCATCGCCCGACAGGTGGCGCCAGTTCTTGCAGGCCGAAATCAGCCTTCCTATATAGCCCAACGAAGCCGGCCATCGGGACGGTTGGTAAAATAAGGGATCAGGCCGGCGGGGGCCTTGCATGGACCCGCTGACCGCAGAAATCGCCGGAAGAAAGGTTAATACATGTCTAAAGTCATCGGGATCGACCTGGGCACCACTAACAGTGTTGTCGCCATCATGGATGGCAGCCAGCCGAAGGTGATCGAAAACAGCGAAGGCGCGCGCACCACGCCGTCCATAGTGGGCTTCACGGAAAATGAACGCCTCGTCGGTCAGCCGGCCAAGCGTCAGGCCGTGACCAACCCCACCAATACCATTTTCGCCGTCAAGCGCCTGATCGGCCGCCGCGTCACCGACCCGGCCGTGGAAAAGGACAAGAAACTGGTCCCCTATGAGATCATCGATGGCGGCAACGGCGACGCCTGGGTCGAGGCTCGGGACGAGAAATACTCGCCCGCGCAGATCAGCGCCATGATCCTGGGCAAGATGAAGGAAACGGCGGAAAGCTACCTGGGCGAACCCGTCACCCAGGCCGTCATCACTGTGCCCGCCTATTTCAACGACGCCCAGCGTCAGGCGACCAAGGATGCGGGCAAGATCGCCGGCCTCGAAGTCCTGCGCATCATCAACGAGCCGACCGCCGCCGCACTGGCCTACGGTCTGGACAAGAAGGAATCGAAGACGATCGCGGTCTATGACCTCGGCGGCGGCACCTTCGACATCACCATTCTGGAAATCGACGACGGGTTGTTCGAAGTGAAATCGACCAACGGGGACACGTTCCTCGGCGGCGAAGACTTTGACATGCGCATCGTCAACTATCTGGCCGACGAGTTCAAAAAGGAACACGGCGTCGATCTGACCAAGGACAAGATGGCTCTGCAGCGCCTGAAAGAGGCCGCCGAGAAAGCCAAGATCGAACTGTCCAGCTCGACCCAGACCGAGATCAACCAGCCGTTCATCTCGATGGACAAGAACTCGGGCACGCCGCTGCACATGGTCGTCAAGCTGACCCGCGCCAAGCTGGAAAGCCTGGTCGGCGATCTGATCAAGCGCACCATGGACCCGGTCAAGGCCGCCCTGAAGGACGCCGGCGTCTCGAAAGCCGACATTGACGAGGTGGTTCTGGTCGGTGGCATGACCCGGATGCCGAAAGTGATCGAGGAAGTCTCGGGCTTCTTCGGCAAGGAGCCCCATAAGGGCGTGAACCCTGACGAGGTGGTGGCGCTGGGTGCGGCTGTTCAGGCCGGTGTTCTGCAGGGCGACGTCAAGGACGTGGTGCTGCTGGACGTGACCCCGCTGTCCTTGGGCATCGAAACCCTGGGCGGTGTCTTTACCCGGCTGATCGACCGCAACACCACCATTCCGACCAAGAAGTCGCAGGTCTTCTCGACCGCCGAGGACAACCAGAACGCGGTGACGATCCGGGTGTTCCAGGGCGAGCGTGAAATGGCCGCCGACAACAAGCTGCTGGGCCAGTTCAACCTGGAAGACATCCCGCCGGCCCCGCGCGGTCTGCCCCAGATCGAGGTGACCTTCGACATCGACGCCAACGGCATCGTGTCGGTGAACGCCAAGGACAAGGGCACGGGCAAGTCGCAGAACATCACCATTCAGGCCTCGGGCGGTCTGTCCGATGACGAGATCGAGAAGATGGTCCGCGACGCCGAGGCGAATGCCGAGGCCGACAAGTCCCGCCGCGAGCTGGTCGAGGTCAAGAATCAGGCCGAAAGCCTGATCCATTCGACCAAGAAATCGCTGGACGAGCATGGCGACAAGGTTGACGGCTCGACCGTCGAAGCGATCGAGCTGGCCATCGGCGCGCTGGAGGAAGCCCTGAAGTCGGAAGATGCCGGCAAGATCAAGGGCGGCATCCAGAACGTCATGGACGCCTCGATGCGTCTGGGCGAGGCCATCTACAAGGCGCAGCAGTCCGATGAGGGCGAGGCGGGCGGCGGCGAAGGCCCCCGCGATGTGGATGACGATATCGTCGACGCCGATTTCGAAGATCTCGGCGAAGGCAAGCGCAAGTAAGCGCAGATGAACGGCGAGGCCGGTTCGGGCATCCCGCTCGGACCGGCCTTTGCGTAAGGGGTACGGAATGGCGAAACGCTGCTATTACGAAACGCTGGGTGTTTCCAAGGGCGCCGCAGGCGACGAAATCAAGAAGGCTTATCGCAACAAGGCGAAAGAGCTGCATCCCGATCGCAACGGCGCCGATCCGACGGCCGAATCGAGATTCAAGGAAGTCAACGAGGCCTATGACTGCCTGAAGGACCCGCAGAAGAAGGCCGCCTATGACCGCTTCGGCCACGGCGCGTTCGACGGCAGCGGCGGTTTTGGCGGCTTCGGGCGTAGTGGCGGTCAGGGCGATTTCGGATCGGCCTTCGCCGATGTATTCGAGGATCTGTTCGGCGATTTCATGGGCGCCCGCGGCGGCCAGCCGGGCGGCCGGGCGCGGCCCAGCCGGGGACAGGACCTGCGCTATAACCTGTCGGTCACGCTGGAGGAGGCGTTCGAAGGGATTCAGAAGACGATCAGCCTGCCCGGCTCGGTCACCTGCGATGAATGCGACGGCACCGGTGCCGAGGGCAAGGTCGAACCCGTTACCTGCCCGACCTGTTCGGGCATGGGCAAGGTCCGGGCCAGTCAGGGCTTCTTCACCGTCGAGCGCACCTGCCCGACCTGCAACGGTCAGGGTCAGATGGTCAAGAACCCGTGCCCGGCCTGCGCCGGACAGGGCCGCGTCGAGCAGAAGCGCAGCTTGCAGGTCAATATCCCGGCCGGCGTCGAAACCGGCACCCGGATCCGTCTGGCGGGCGAAGGCGAAGCCGGTCTGCGCGGCGGCGCCTCGGGCGATCTGTATATCTTCGTCACCGTCAAGGAACACGAGATCTTCCTGCGCGACGGCAAGATGCTGGCCTGCCAGGTGCCGGTCGGCATGGTCATCGCAGCGCTTGGCGGCGAGGTCGAGGTGCCCACCATCGATGGTGGCCGCTCGCGCGTGAAGGTGCCGGCGGGCAGCCAGACCGGGCGGCAGATGCGCCTGCGCGGCAAGGGCATGCCGCCGCTGCGCCACGGTGCCCGCGCCAATGACGAACCTGGCGACATGATGATCGAGCTGGTCGTGGAAACCCCGGTCAACCTGACCGCGCGGCAAAAAGAACTGTTGCGCGAGTTCGACCAGATCAAGGCCGACAACTCGCCGCAATCGACCGGCTTCTTCGACAAGGTCAAAAGCTTCTGGGACGGGATGACCGGCACCTGAGGCGCCCTTCCCGTCCTGCCTTTCATGCCCCGTGCAGCTGATGGCTGCGTGGGGCATTCGCTTTGCGCAGCCTGTCAGGCCACCGCCGCTGGGCGCGCAGGTTCACCAGATCGTTGCTGGGGGGATCAGCGTGGCGCGGAACGGCAATCCGAAACCGATCGCGTCATCACCTCCGCGACGCGCCGAGGGTTTCTGCGACGCAGCGCCGTCAGGATCAGATGCCCGGTGGCGCTGCCTGGGGCCGCTGACCGGGCGTGCTCATGGGCTGCTCGCGGATGGCTGCGCGCCGGGTTCAGCGACGGATTCGGAGAGTATCTGGGCAAGGATGTCAAAGGCGCGGTCGGGCATCTGGGCAATGTTGAAGCGCATGAGCCCGGCGGCGGTCTGCGCCGGGCTGAAGACGTTTCCGGGTGCCAGGACAAGGTTGTCATGCAGCGTGCGGCGCGCAATCTGCCCGGCATCGCGTCCCTCGGGCAACCGGCACCACAGGTAGAAGCCCCCCCTCGGCATCAGCCAGGGCTCGATCCCCATGGCCGCAAGCTTGCGAGCCACCTCGCGCTGCTTGCGGGACAGCCGCTGACGTAGCGCAGCGACATGCTTGCGGTAACTGCCGTCACTCAGCGCGGCATGGACGACCTCGGCAGCCAGCGGTCCGGGACCGCCGAAGCTGGTCGCGACCTGCAGATCGGTCAACGTGTCGATCAGCGCTGTCGGCCCGGCGATATAGCCGCAGCGGATGGAAGCCGACAGCGTCTTCGAAAAACCGCCGACGCGGATCACCCGCTCCAGCCCATCCAGCGCGGCGAGGCGCGGCGACGGATCGGGTTCCAGCGCCGCGAATGTCTCGTCCTCGACGATGGTGAGGTCATGGCTGGTCGCCAAAGTCAGCAGGCGATGCGCGATCTGCGCCGACATGGTCGCGCCGGTCGGATTGTGCAGCGCGGAATTGGTGATGTAGAGCCGTGGGGCGTGATCGCGCAGCGCCTCGGCAAAGGCGGCGAGATCGGGGCCGAAGGGCGTCATGGGCACACTGATGATCCGCAGTTTGTAGACCCGCAGCAGCGCCTGGAAATTGAAATAGCAGGGGTCATCCAGCAGGACGGTGTCGCCCGGCCGCAGCAGGTAGCGGCAGATCAGATCATGCGCCTGCGAGGTCGAGCCGGTCAGCAGAATGTCATCCGGTCCGACCGCCAGGCCTTCATCGGCAAACTGCCGGGCCAGCAGTCGGCGCAGATCCGTCAGGCCCTGACTGCTGCCGTAATCGGTCAGCACCCCCGCATCGCCGCGCGCGACCTGACGCAGCGCCCGGCGCAGCGCCGCCTCGGGCATCCAGTCGGGGGGCAGCCAGCCGCAGCCCGGTCGCAGCGCCGTATCCGGCGCATCAAGCGTCTGCCGCGACACCCAGAACGGGTCCACCGCCCGATCGCGCGCCGAGGCGGGATCGCGCATCTCCAGCGATGGCCCGGCGCCCGCCACATAGAAGCCCGCACCCGGCCGCGACCGGATGAGGCCCTCGGCTGCAAGCCGTTCGTAAGCCTCGACCACGGTTGACGGGGACAGGCCCATGCTGGCGGCAAGGCGGCGGATCGAGGGAAGCCGCTCGCCCGGCAGCAACGCGCGCGTCGAGATGCGGCTGCGGATCGTTTCCATGACTTGGATCGTGCGCGGTGCCTGGGATGTCATGACCTGATTGTATGGGTGTTATTACCAATACGGTTCGGTCAAATTGTATTGCTCTGTTGCTGTCTGCACCAGCCCGTTTCGCGTAAATCAGCGGTAGGGTGACGGGGAGACCGACGATGCGATGGGGCGATGGCTGGGGCAGCGGGTTTCTTGGGGTGATGATTTTCAGCGGTTCGTTGCCGGCCACGCGGGTGGCCGTCGCCGAATTCAGTCCGGTCTTTCTGACATCCGCCCGCGCGGTGTTGGCGGCGTTCCTGGGGGCGGCGTTGCTGACCGGATTACGTCAGCCGCGGCCCTCCCGCACGGATCTGGGGGCGCTCGCCCTGGTATCGCTCGGCGTGGTTGTGGGCTTTCCGCTGCTGACCGCGCTGGCGCTGCAACATATCACCGCCGCGCATTCCATTGTCTTCGTCGGCCTTCTTCCCTTGGCCACGGCGGTTTTTGGCGTCCTGCGGGGGGGCGAGCGACCTCGACCGGCCTTCTGGCTGTTCTCCGGTGCGGGCAGCCTGACGGTGGTGATCTTCGCCCTGTTGCAGGGCGGAGGCAGCCTGAAAGGCGATCTCCTGATGCTGGCGGCAATCGTTCTGTGCGGGCTGGGCTATGCCGAGGGCGCCGTGCTGTCGCGGCGGCTCGGGGGCTGGCAGGTGATCTGCTGGGCGCTGCTGCTGTCCCTGCCGCCCATGCTGATCCTGGCGGTGCTGGTCCGACCCGCGGACTTTGCGGCCGTGACGCTGCCGGCCTGGCTGTGCCTCGCCTATGTCTCGATCTTCAGCATGCTGGTCGGCTTCGTCTTCTGGTATCGCGGTCTGGCCCGTGGCGGCATAGCCGGCGTCGGACAACTGCAACTGCTGCAACCCTTCTTCGGGCTGCTCCTGGCGGGGCTGCTGCTGGGCGAGCCGGTCCAGTGGGCGATGATTTTCGTGACCGTGCTGGTGGTCGCCTGTGTCGCCGGGGCCAAGCGATTCGCCTAGGTTTTGGGCGAAGCGGTCCGCGTCATGGGCCGGACCACCTTCCTCACTTTTGGCCCGGCGCCCCGGTCTGCTGATCGCGCAACCCTGCGCGATTGGCGCGAAGCGCCAGCATATTCAAGACCGTGGTTCCGGCCTGTTCCTGCGGCGGCGGACCGGCGCGCAACGCAACAGACGCCTGCCGAGGAAGGCCCCGGCAGGCGTCTTGTTCATGTCCGCTCAAAGCGGAAATGTGTCACGTCCGGCCGCGAAACCGGCCGGAAGGGCGACTGCCCGATGGGGATCGGTCAGGGGTTGATGACGACCGGGACGCCGCCCTGCACCATGGCGAAGATCTCCTCGATCTCGCTGTCTTCGACGGCGATGCAGCCGGCGGTCCAGTCGACCTTCTTCGCCCTTGCCGCCGCCGCGCCTTCACGGCCGCGGCCGTGGATGAAGATGTCGCCACCGGGCCGCAGACCTGCGGCGAGCGCGCGGGCGGTGTCCTGGGTGTTGGGATAGCTGACGCCGACGGACAGGTGATAGGTGCTGCGCGGGTTGAAACGGTCGATGAAATAGATGCCTTCCGGCGTCTTGCCGTCGCCTTCGAACTGCTTGGCGCCGACCGGCTGGTTGCCCAGCCCGACCTTGTAGGATTTCAGCACCGTCTTGCCCGAAAGCAGATACATCATCCGGTCGGACTTGTTGATCACGACCTGCGTGACCGGCGGCCCGTCATAGGCCAGAAAGCGCGGGGCGCGCGGGGCGCCCGGTGCACTGTCGCCGCCGCCGCAGGCGGCCAGGATTGCCAGAAGAGTCAGGGCCAGTCCGGCCCGGATTGCTCGAATCATCACTGCCTCGTCACGCTGTTATCCGCGTTGATATAGCTGATGAATATCACGGGACGGTTAACGTCGCCAGAAAGATTCCGATTCAGGCCGCCAACGTCAGCAGCAGGTATGTCACCGCCGCAACGGCGCCCGCGCAGGGAACGGTGACCGCCCAGGCCGCCAGCGTGGTCCAGACATGGCTGCGTCTGACCAGACGGCGGCGGTGCTGTTCCTCGGCGGGCAGGGATGCCGGGGTCTTGCGGCGGAAGCGATCCTCCCATTCGCGATAGAAGCCGACGCCGAAGATGCCCCCCACCGCGCAATGCGTGGTTGAGACCGGCAGCCCTGCGGCCGAGCAGGCCAGAACCGTCGCCGCCGCCGCCAGCGCCGCGCAGAAGGCGCGCACGGTGTTCAGCCGGGTGATCGAGCTGCCGACCATGCGCACCAGCCTGCGCCCGAAGATCAGCGATCCCAGCGCCACGCTGAGGCCCGCCAGCCCGATCACCCACAAGGGCAGCTCGCCGGGATCGGCACTGTTCATCATCACCGACAGCGGACCGGCGACATTGGCCACGTCATTGGCGCCATGGGCGAAGCCCGACAGTATGACCGTCACGATCAGCGGGCCGGCCAGCAGGTTTTTCAGCGACAGGTCCTGTGAAGGCTGCGCCGCGATCTGGCGATCCAGATGGCGGCGCGCGAAGGCAAAGACCACCAGCCCGAGCGCCGCGCAGGCGGCGATGGCGCCGCCTTCCAGCGGAGGGCGGCCGGGCAGGGTCAGCAGATAGGCCGCGAAGATGGTGGCAGTGACGCCGATCAGCGCCGGCAGCCAGATCCGCGCCGCCGCCACGCGGTCGGGCGCGAAATGCACGCGCCAGCGCAGCAGCCCCAGCACCGCTGCGGCCAGCAGGGCCGACGCGATGGGCGCCACCATCCAGCCAAGCGCGATCCCCGCCACCACCGGCCAGTTGATCGCCGCCATCCCCAGCCCCGCCATGCCGGCACCGGCCACGGCGCCGATGACGCTGTGGGTCGTCGACACCGGCGCGCGCGCCCAGTTCGCCAGCGTGATCCACAGCGCCGCACCCACCAGCGCGGCCGCCATGATCCGCCCCGGCGCGGCATCAGGCCCCAACGGACTGAGCGTCAGAATATCGCTCGCGATGGTTTCGGTCACCGTGTCGCCAGCCAGCAGCGCGCCGGCCAATTGGGCCGCGGCCACCAGCGTCAGCCCCAGCCCCAGCGGGATCGCCCGCGCCCCGACCGCCGCCCCGACCGAGTTCGCGACATCGTTGGCGCCGATGTTCAGCCCCATGTAAAGCGCGACCGAGAAGCCCGCGATCAGCGGCGCCTGCGCGGGCAAGGCCACGCCCGCCAAAGCGGCGACCAGCAGCGCCAGCAGGCTGATGCCCAGGACCAGTCCCAGCCGGCGCAAGGGGCGCGCGGCCACGCGGCCGGCGCCCTCGGCATGGCCGAGCCGGTCCAGATCCTTGTCGAGAATTCGAAAGTCGCGCCCGTTCAGCATTGCCTAGAACATAAGCCATGGCGACGTTACGACAAGCGGCCTTGCGCGGCATGGCGACGACATCGGCATGCCTAGCCGGGCAGCCGGCGCAGCAGGCGGGCCAGCCCGGCTTCGTCCACCAGCTCGGCGGCCTCGTCCGGGGTGAACCAGCGGCGCTGACGCTCCTTGCGCTCGGGGAAGGTCTTGTCCAGCCGCTCGACCCGGACCAGATGGACCTGCACTTCGACCGGCGCGCTGAGGCCCCCGGTCAGCCGCTTGTCATAGCTGTAGCGGCCGAAGGCGGTTTCCTCGACCTTGCCGCGCACGCCGGCTTCTTCCCAGGCTTCGCGCAGCGCCGCACCGCCGACGCTGCGGCCGTCCATCGGCCAGCCTTTCGGGATGATCCAGCGCCCGGTGCCCCGGCTGGTGATCAGCAGGACCCGGCCCGTCTTGGGTTGCAGGCACAGCGCGCCGACCTGCAGCGCAGGGGGGCGGCGGCCGAGCATCCGGCCCAGCAGGTTGCGCAGCTCATTCATCGGTGTCGACCCGGCCGCGCAGGGCCTTGACGGTGCCGCGTTCGGACTTGGCTTTCAGGCGGCGGCGTTGGCTGCCCAGCGTCGGGCGGGTGGCGATGCGGCGCTTGGGCGCGACGGTGGCCTTCAGGATCAGCTCGGCCAGCTTTTCGCGGGCCAACTCGCGGTTGCGTGCCTGGCTGCGGGTTTCCTGCGCCAGGATCACCACCGCGCCGTCCTGGGTCCAGCGGCGTCCCGCCAGCCGCTGAAGGCGGCGCTTCACCGGATCGGGCAGGTTTGGCGAGCGCTCGGCCTCGAAGCGCAACTCGACCGCGGTTTCGACCTTGTTCACATGCTGCCCGCCCGGCCCCTGGGCGCGGGTGAAGCTTTCCACAAGCTCCCATTCCTCGACGGAAATCTGATCGTTAATGCGCAACATCTGGGGGCCGGATACTCGTTATGCCGCAATCATAAGCAGCCGTCCCGCGCGAGAAAAGAGAGCATCGCGCAGGCGTGACCGGCAATGTCGGTCCCCGCGCATCGCCAATTCCCGCCAGATACGTTAACCTTCCGGCGAAAATCCACCGCTTCCAAGCGCTTGACGCCACGGCACGGACTGGCGCAGGGGGTTTTCAAACGGGATCGCTTCGGGCAATCGTCGCCCAGACATAAGGAGGTCGATGTGGTCCATGGTGTCGCCGCCCGCCGGGGGGCGGGTGCGATCAGCGGTGCCCTAGCGGTCATCGGGGTCCTGGCCGGGACGAACCCGGCCGCAGCCGACGTGCCGCTGCGGGTCGAATTTCTGCCCGTGGTCACGCGCGAAACCAGCATGCAGATCGAGCTGACGGGAACGCTGGAAGCCGTGGATAGTGTCGATCTGGGCTTCCGCCAGAGCGGCCGCATCAGCGAGATGCTGGTCAGCGAGGGTGACCAGTTCACCGCCGGGCAGGTGCTGGGCCGAATCGATCCGTTGCAATTGCAGCAATCGCTGAATGTCGCCACGGCGACATTGGCGGCAGCCGAGGCGGCGGCGCAGCAGGCCCGTCAGGCGGCCGAGCGGGCGCAGGCGATGCTGGATCGCGGCGTCGGCACCCGCGCCGCGCGTGACAGCGCGCGCCAGGCCCTCAGCGAGGCCGAGACCCAGACCCAGCAGGCGCGCAGCGCGCTCGACCAGGCGCGCCGCTCGGTCGAGGATACCGAGTTGCGGGCGCCGTTCGACGGCGTGGTGACTGCCCGCTCGGGCGAGCCGGGGCAGGTCGTCGGCGCGGCGCAGGCGGTGCTGTCGCTGGCGGCGCATAACGGGATCGAGGCGGTGTTCATGACCCCGGACCTGCCGATCCTGAACGAGGTGATGGGCATTTCCGTGGCGCTGTCGGCGCTGGATGTGGATGCGCCGCCGATGACCGGAACGGTGACCGAGATCTCGCCGCTGGTCGATCCCTCGACCGGCTCGGTCCGGGTGCGGGCGCTGGTGGATGACGCGCCGGCGGATGTTGATCTGCTGGGCGCGCTGGTGCGTGGCAAGATGGTGCTGGCAACCGGCGAAGCGGTCGAGATCCCGTGGACGGCGCTGACCTCGGGTGGGGGGGCGCCGGGGGTCTGGGTGGTCGACGAGGCCAACCGGGTGGCCTTGCGCGCGGTCGATATCCTGCGGTTCGACGACGGGGTTGTGCTGCTGTCGGGCGGTGTCGCACCGGGCGAGATCGTTGTCGGCGAAGGGGCCCAGAAGCTGTTTCCGGGCCGGGAAGTGGTGGCGGGAAATCCATGACCAGATCCCGGACCGCGCTGATCTTTCCGCTCCTGACGCTGCTTCTGTCCGCGCCGGCTACGGCTTTCGAACTGCCCTGGCAGCGCAGGTCCGAGACTGCGCCCGAAATGCCGCCGCGGCCCGTGGTCTCGGTGGTGTTGGCCGACATGCCGTCAGTGCTGCGCAGCTTCCCCGGTGTCGTCGTCGCCGGGACCGAGGTGCAGCTGGGTTTCCAGACTCTTGGCCGGTTGTCGGCGCGCCCGGTCGATGTGGGCGATCACGTGCTGGAGGGCGCGCTGCTGGCGGAACAGACCCCCGATGATCTGCAGGCTAATGTCCGCGCCGCGCGCTCGGCCGTGGACGCGGCCGAGGTGACGCTGGAAACCGCGCGCGCCACGGCCGAGCGGACCCGCGATCTGGCGGCGCGCAACGTCGCCACCCGCGCCCAGTTGGAACAGGCCGAGCGGGGCCTGAAATCGGCCGAAGCGGGGCTGGCGCAGGCGCAATCGGAACTGGCCCGCGCCGCCGATGCCGAAGGCTTTGCCCGGCTGGTGGCACCCTTTGATGGGGTGGTTTCGGCGGTGATGGAGAATCCGGGCGCGGTAGTCGGCTCGGGCACGCCGGTGCTGACCCTGTCCGATGTCAACACGCGCGAGGCGGTGATCGACCTGCCCGAGGCGGTGGTCTCGACCATGCCGGTCGGCACGCTGGTCGATATCTGGCTGGAGTCAGACGAGGCCACCCGCACCCCCGGCCGCGTCAGCCGGATCGAGCCGCTGGCCGATGCCGCCACCCGCACCCGCCGCCTGCATCTGGCGATGGACAATCCAACCGATTTCCGGCTGGGCGCGCTGATCCGTGCCCAGCATGGCGGCCCACGCAGCAATTTCCTGATCCTGCCCGAGGTCGCCATCGCCGGCACCAAGGACGCCCCTGCGGTCTGGATCGTCGACCGCGAGGGCGTGGCGGCCACGGTTTCGTTGCGGGCGGTCACGCTGGGCGTCCGCCTGAACGGGTTGGTCGAGGTCAGCGGGGGCCTGTCGGCGGGCGAAGAAGTGGTCATACGCGGGGTCCATTCGCTGACCGAAGGGCAAGCCGTTGGTGAAAGGGTCGAGCCATGACACAGGGTCCAAGGTTCAACCTGTCCGACTGGGCGCTGAAGCATCGCAGTTTCGTCTGGTTCCTGCTGATCGTGTCGATGCTGGCGGGCGCGATTTCCTACGCCAATCTCGGCCGCGAGGAAGACCCGAACTTCACCATCAAGGTGATGGTCATCAGCGCGGCGCTGCCCGGTGCCTCGATCGACGAAACGCTCAACCAGGTCACCAAGCGGATCGAGAAGAAGCTGGAGGAACTGGACGAGCTGGACTTCACCCGTTCGGTCACCATGCCGGGGCAGGCGGTGGTTTATATCGAACTGGACCAGACCATTCGGGGCAAACGGGTTCCCGATGTCTGGAAACGCGTCCGCGAGATGATGTCGGATATCCGCCCCGAATTTCCGCAGGAATTCGCCGGCTTCCAGTTCAACGACAATTTCGGCGATGTCTTCGGCAATATCTATGCCTTCACCGCCGATGGCTTCAGCCCCCGCGAATTGCGCGACCGCGTCGATGATATCCGCGATCTGGTGCAGGCGCTGCCGCTGGCCGGCAAGGTCGAATTGCTGGGTGAGCAGGACGAGGAGATCTATCTGGAATTTTCGCCCTCGCGTCTGGCCGCCCTGGGGCTGAATCAGGAGGAGGTGATAGCCACGCTGGCCAACCAGAACGCCATCGCGCCCTCGGGGGTGATCGAATCGGGGCCGGAACGCATTCTGGTCCGGGTCGATGGCCAGTTCGACGATTCCGACGCCATCGCGGCGGTCAACCTGCGCATCGGCGACCGGTTCTTCAACCTGGCCGATGTGGCGACGGTGCGCCGCGGCTATGAAGACCCCCCGAAGGAGCTGTTCCGCTTCGAGGGCAAGCCCGCCATCGGGCTGCAGATCGGCATGAAGGCCGGGGGCAACATCCTGGAATTCGGCGCCCAGGTCGACGCCTTGATGGACAAGGTCGCCGCCGACCTGCCGGTAGGGATCGAGATGGCGAAATTCGCCGACCAGCCCCATGTCGTCGACGAGGCCGTCAGCCATTTCGTCCGCGCCCTTATCGAGGCCGTCGCCATCGTGCTGCTGGTCAGCTTTGTCAGTCTCGGCTGGCGGGCCGGGCTGGTGGTGACCATGACCATCCCGTTGGTGCTCGCGATCACCTTCATCTTCCTCGACTATCTGGGCATCACGCTGCAGCGGATCTCGCTCGGGGCGCTGATCATCGCGCTGGGGCTGCTGGTCGATGACGCCATGATCGCCATCGAAACGATGATCTCGCGGCTGGAACTGGGCGAGACGCTGACCGACGCGGCTTCGTATGCCTGGACCTCGATTGCGTTTCCGATGCTGACCGGCACGCTGGTCACGGTGGCAGGATTCATCCCGATCGGGCTGAACAGTTCGGCGGCGGGGGAGTTCACCTTCTCGCTGTTCGTGGTGATCGCCATTTCGCTGCTGGTCAGCTGGGTGGTGGCGGTGCTGTTCGCGCCGCTTCTGGGGGTGACGTTCCTGCCCAAGACAATGAAGCATCACAGCGAAAAAGCGGGCTGGCTGCGCAGCGGCTTCCACCGGCTGCTGAAGCTGTCGATGCGGTTCAAATGGATCACCATCGGGATCACACTGGCGGCCTTCGCGGTCTCGATCGGGGGGATGCGCTTTGTCGAGCAGCAGTTTTTCCCCACCTCGGACCGGCCGGAGGTGCTGGTCGATGTGGGACTGCGGCAGAACGCCTCGATCGCGGCCACGCGCGAGGTGATGGACAAGCTGGAATCGCAGCTGAAGGACGACCCGGACGTGCTGTTCTGGACCTCCTATGTCGGGCGCGGCGCGCCGCGTTTCGTGCTGGCGATGGACCTGCCGACCCCTGGACCGCATATGGGCCAGATTGTCGTCCAGACCCCCGATCTGGCGGCCCGCGACCGCGTCAAGGCCAAGCTGCGCGAGACCGCCGAGACCGAGCTTTACGGCGCCGAAATCTATGTCAGCAACCTCGAGATCGGGCCGCCGGTCGGCAAGCCGGTGCAATACCGCGTCTCGGGTCCCGATATCGAGGCGACGCGGGACGCCGCCCGCGACCTGGCCGCCGTCATCTCGGCCGAGCCGCGCCTGACCGGCGTGGCGCTTGACTGGAACGAGCCCGCGCGGGTGGTCCGGCTGAAGGTCAGTCAGGATCAGGCGCGGCGGCTTGGCATCAGTTCGGCCGATATCGCCGGCGCGCTGGCGGCGATGTTCTCCGGGCGGACGGTGACGCAGCTGCGCGACGACGAATTCCTGATCGATGTGGTCACCCGTGGCAGCGCGGATGAGCGCACCACCATCGACACGCTGCGCAACCTGCAACTCTCGACACCGATGAGCACGCCGATCCCGCTGGCCAGCCTCGCCACCGCCGTCTACGACACCGAACAGCCGCTGATCAAGCAGCGCGACGGGCTGCCCACGGTGACGGTGAAGGCGGCGATCAATTCGAAGGATCAGCCGGCGACGCTGGTGAAGGCGCTGGCGCCGCGGATCGCCGAATTCGAGAAGACGCTGCCGTCGAATATCAAGGTCGAGATCGGCGGCACGGTTGAATCCTCGGCCGACAGCCAGCAGCCGATTGCCGCCGTGGTCCCGATGATGCTGCTGATCATGGCCTTTCTGGTCATGGCGCAGATGCAGAGCTTCCGGCTGTCGGCCATCGTTTTCGCCGCCGCTCCGCTGGGTCTGATCGGCGTGGTCGCGGTGCTGGTTGGCTTCGGGGTGCCGATGGGCTTCGTGGCGATCCTGGGGATTCTGGCGCTGGCGGGGATTCTGATCCGTAACTCGATCATCCTCGTCCATGAGGTGCAGGTCCTGATCGAGAAGGGCCGCACCCGCTGGGATGCGGTTTACGAAGCCTCGGACAGCCGTGCCCGACCGATCCTGCTGACGGCGGCGGCGGCGTCGCTGGCGCTGATCCCGATCTCGCGGCAGGTGTTCTGGGGACCGATGGCCTATGCGATGATGGGCGGTATCATCGCCGGCACGCTGATTACGCTGCTGTTCGTGCCGGCGCTGTATTGTGCGGTCTTCGGGGTGAAGCCGCCGGCGGATGATGGCGCAAACTGATTGACGGCCTTCGTGGCGCGGGTAGAGATGCCTGACCCATGCCCCGGAGGACCGATGAGCGACAAGACCCCCCGCAACCGCATCACCCCCGAGGAGGCGCTGGCCTATCACATGGAGCCGCGTCCGGGGAAGTTCGACGTCGTGCCCTCGACCCCCATGGCCACGCAGCGCGACCTGTCGCTGGCCTATTCGCCGGGCGTCGCGGTGCCGGTCGAGGCCATCGCCGCGCGGCCGGAGACGGCTTACGACTATACCACCAAGGGCAATCTGGTGGCGGTGATCTCGAACGGGACGGCGATCCTCGGGCTGGGGAACCTCGGCGCGCTGGCGTCGAAGCCGGTGATGGAGGGCAAGGCGGTGCTGTTCAAGCGCTTCGCCGATGTGAACGCCATCGACATCGAACTGGACACCGAAGACCCCGACGAGATCATTCAGGCCGTGCGGCTGATGGGTCCGACCTTCGGCGGCATCAACCTTGAGGACATCAAGGCGCCCGAATGCTTCATCATCGAAAGCCGGTTGAAGGAGCTGATGGACATTCCCGTCTTCCACGACGACCAGCACGGCACCGCGGTGATCTGCGCCGCCGGTCTGATGAACGCGCTGCAACTGTCGGGCAAGCGGATCGAAGATGTGAAGATCGTCCTGAACGGCGCCGGCGCGGCCGGCATCGCCTGTCTGGAACTGATCAAGACCATGGGTGCGCGGCATGAAAACTGCCTCATGTGCGACACCAAGGGGGTGATCTGGCAGGGCCGGACCGAGGGCATGAACCAGTGGAAATCGGCCCATGCCGTGGTGACTGAGGCCCGCACGCTGGAAGACGCGATGAAGGGCGCGGACGTGTTTCTGGGCGTCTCGGCCAAGGGCGCGGTGACACCCGCGATGGTCGAAAGCATGGCCGAGAACCCGGTCATCTTCGCCATGGCGAACCCGGACCCGGAAATCACCCCGGAAGAAGCCCATGCCGTCCGTCCCGACGCCATCGTGGCCACGGGTCGCAGCGATTACCCCAATCAGGTCAACAACGTGCTGGGCTTCCCCTACCTGTTCCGTGGGGCGCTGGATATCCACGCCCGCGCCATCAATGACGAGATGAAGCTGGCCTGCGCGCGCGCACTGGCGGAACTCGCGCGCGAGGATGTGCCGGACGAGGTCGCGGTGGCTTACGGCCGCAAGCTGCAATTCGGCCGCGACTATATCATCCCGACCCCCTTCGACCCGCGCCTGATCCATGTGATCCCTCCTGCAGTGGCGCGCGCCGGAATGGATACCGGCGTGGCGCGACGCCCGATCATCGACATGGAGGCCTATACCCACGCGCTGAAGGCACGAATGGACCCGACGGCGGCGATCCTGCAGGGCATCCACGCCCGCGCCCGCCAGCATCAGGCGCGGATGATCTTCGCCGAGGGCGACGACCCGCGCGTGCTGCGCGCCGCCGTGGCGTGGCAGCGCGGCGGCATGGGGTCCTCGATCGTGGTCGGCCGCGAATCGGATGTGCGCGAGAAGCTGGAGGCGGCGGGCCTTGGCGATGCGGCGCGCGAACTCAGTATCGTCAGTGCCGCGACGACGCGCCATCTCGATACCTATCATGACTTTCTGTATCGCCGCCTGCAGCGCCAGGGCGTCGACCGCGAGGACGCCCACAAGGAAGTCAACCGCGACCGCCACGTCTTTGCCGCGCTGATGCTGGCCCATGGGCACGGCGACGGGCTGGTGACGGGCGCCACACGCAAGAACGCCCATGTGTTGGCCCAGATCGGGCAGGTCTTCGACGTGCGCCCGCAGGACGGGGCAGTGGGCATCACCGCCGTGCTGCACAAGGGCCGCATCGTGCTGATCGGCGACACGCTGGTCCATGAATGGCCCGAGGCCGAGGATCTGGCCGATATCGGCACCCGCGGTGCCCATGTCGCCCGCGATCTGGGGCTGGACCCGCGCGTGGCCTTCCTGTCATTCTCCAACTTCGGCTATCCGGTCAGCGAGCGCGCCGAAAAGATGGCCGAGGCGACCCATGTGCTGGACCGCCGCCGGGTCGATTTCGAATATGAGGGCGAAATGACCGTCGATGTGGCGCTGAACATGGATCAGGCGGCAAAATACCCGTTCTCGCGCCTGACCGGGCCGGCCAATGTGCTGGTGGTGCCGGCGCGGCATTCGGCCAGCATTTCGGTGAAACTGATGCAGGAAATGGCGGGCGCGACGGTAATCGGACCGATCCTGACCGGCGTCGACAAGCCGATTCAGATCTGTTCGACCTCCTCGACGGTCAATGACATCCTGAACATGGCCGCGATCGCGGCGGGCCGGCTGGGGCAGGTGCGCTAAGCGGGGGCGCGCCAGGCGAAGGCATCGCCGCGCATAACCTCGTATCGGATGGCGTCCTTCTCCTGCGTGACCGAGATCAGGGCGTGCCCCGCTTCCGCGCAGAAATGCGGCACGTCGACAGCGGCCATGGCATCGGTGGCGAGAAGCGCCACACGGGTGCCGGGCGCGGCACCGTTCAGGATTTTGCGCAGGCGCAGGACGGGCAGCGGGCAAAGAAGCCCGCGCGCGTCGACCTCGATCACGCGGGAACCTGCGCGGCGGCGCGGCACCAGTCCGCTGCGTCCTCGGGGGCCAGCTGCACGGCCATATCACCGGCAAAGGCCAGGAACGCCGCCCGCTGCTGCGGCGCGACGGAAATCAGCACCGGCAGGTCGCGCTCCATCGCGGCGGCGATGACGGCGACCATGCCCCGGCCCAGAATTTCCTGCTTGCCGAATTTGTTCAGCAACACCATCTGCGCCACTGGCAGCGTGTCCAGCACCCGCTGCGCTGCCGCTTCCAGCGCGCCCGCATCCAGCCGGCAGCCCGTCGATTCGCGGCCCAGATCCTGCGAGATGGTCACGTCAGGTCCCGCATCGCCCAGAACCTCCAGCACCATGTCGCAATGGCAATCGGCGCCGAGCGGCGTGTTGGTCTGGATCGCGCCGCGCACGGTCACGCCATCGGCTTCCAGCGCGGCGGCGATCCGGCGCATCAGGGCATGTGCGCCGTCACCGCCGCCGGTCGCGGCCTGATCCAGCCAGCCCAGCATCAGCGGCGGCGGTCCCGGCGCGAGCTCATCGGTTGGAAGGCGACGCCGACATGGGCCTCGCAATAGGGTTTGCCGGGCTGCGAGGGCAGGCCGCAGAACCAGAACTTGTCGGTAGCCGGGTCGCCGATGGGCCATTTGCAGGTCCGCTCGGTCAGCTCCATCAGGGTCAGCTTGCGGGCGCGCTTCTCGATCTCGCGCACGGTCGCCAGCGCTTCGGGGCTGATTTCATTGGCCGAAGGCTGCGGCGGCAGCGGCTGTCCCGCAGGAACGATGGGGCGGCGCGGGGTGAAGGCCACCGGGGCGGCGGGCTCGGCCGCAGGTTCTTCGGGCTCGGGCTCCGGTTCGGGCTTGGCTTCGACCTTTACCGGCTCGGGCTTGGGGGTGGCGGCCTTCGCCTTGGGGGCCGCCGCGGGCTTGGCCTTCGCCTCGGGCTTGGCGGGTTCAGGCGCGGGAGCCTCTGCCTCGGCCTCGTCACGGTTCGACAGACCAAGGCGGTGCACCTTGCCGATCACCGCATTGCGCGTCACGCCGCCCAGTTCTTTCGCGATCTGGCTGGCGGACTGGCCCTCAGACCACATCCGCTTGAGCGTTTCGACGCGTTCGTCGGTCCAGGACATTTCGGCCTTTCCGGCGGTCGCCCGCCCCATCTTGCATTTTCTGACATGCCCGGTCACACCGGGGAATGCCAAGAAATATCCTGCCACGCCTGCCAATTCAAGAAGCCCGCCATGACTGAATCCAATCCGGTGCCATACCGTTCCATGGGGGCGCGCCGTTTCGGACGGGTGAACTGGCTTGGTCTGTATACGTTATCGCGCCGCGAGATCATGCGCTTCATGGCCGTCTGGCAACAGACCGTCTTCGCGCCCCTGATGACGGCCGGGCTGTTCGTGATCGTGTTTTCCGTCGCGCTCGGCCGCGGCGACCGTCAGGTGATGGGCCTGCCCTATCTGGCCTTTCTGGGGCCGGGCATCCTGATGATGTCGGTGATCCAGAACGCCTTTGCCAATACCTCATCCAGCATCATCAGCGCCAAGATGCAGGGCAATATCGTCGATACGCTGATGCCGCCGCTGTCGGCGGGCGAGATCCTGACCGGTTATCTGACCGGAGCGGTGGCGCGGGCGGGGCTGGTGGCGCTGGTGATCGGCGCGGGCATGGTGCTGCTGATCGGGCAGCTGCCGCAGCATCCGCTGATCGCCGCCGGCTTCATCCTGCTCGGCGCGCTGCTGATGGGGGGGCTGGGGCTGATCGGGGGGATTCTGGCGCAGAAATTCGACCAGATGGCGGCGATTTCGAATTTCATCGTCACGCCGCTCAGCTTCCTGTCGGGCACCTTCTATTCCATCGATGCGCTGCCGCCATTCTTCCGCGCGCTTAGCCACGCCAACCCGATCTTCTATCTGATCGACGGCGCGCGTTACGGCTTCACCGGGGTCAGTGATTCCAGCCCCGTGCTGGGATTCGCGGTCTGCGGCGGGGTCACGTTGGCGGTTTGCGGCATCGCATGGTGGTTGCTGCGCACGGGATACCGGCTGAAGCCGTGATCGCGCCTAGGGCTTCAACATCAGAAGCCAGTTCTGTCCCTTCGTCCGCCAACCATTGGTGACGATCCGGCGCTGCGCCGCAACCTGATAGCCTTCGGACTGGTAAAGCCCTATGGCCGGCAGATTGTTGTCGGCGACGATCAGGCTCATGCCGCGCGGGCCGCGCCAGCGCTCGGCAAATCGCAGCAGTGCACGGCCGACACCGCGCCCCTGCATGTCGGGATGGGTAGCCAGAATATAGACATAGCCCGTCGCCGGCGCCTCATTTTCCAGCTCCTGCAGGGGGACGAAGATCGGTGGCAGATCCGCGGGGACCGGCTCGGGTCGTTCGGGCTGGGCATAGGTGAACAGGCAGCCCGCCGGCACCGCATCCAGTTCCGCCACCCAGGCATTGCGCCATGAAACGGCGGCGCTGTTGCCGCCGATCCGGGCCATGCCGATTTCGCGCGGATCCTGACCCGGCGCGGCCATGGTGGACCAGACATAGGCGGGAATGCCTTCGCCCGCCGCATCGACCAGCGGCAGCAGGAAGGCCGCGTCATTCACGTTTGCGGGGCGAATTGCAGGCGCGGACATGGTGCCGACCTTCTTGGGACTGTCGACAGCATAGCATGGACGCCAGCCGGAATCATCTGGCCGGCCAGGTGCGGCGGTTCAAAATATCGCTTGCCGTCGCGTCCGAATTATCCGATGAAATCGCCATGATCGCACGGCTTGCCCTGTCCGCCCGTCCCCGACGCCGCTGAGGCGCGCGATTCCGCATGTCCGGCGGTCCAACGGGCAATCCCTGCATATCCAAGGCCAACTTCCAAACCGGAGCCTGTCCATGTCCGAATTTCCGCATGTCCTGCCGACCTATAACCGCGCGCCGCTGTCCTTCGACCGTGGCGAAGGCGTCTGGGCCATTGCCGAGGACGGCACCCGATATCTGGATCTGGGCGCGGGCATCGCGGTCAATGCGCTTGGCCACGCGAACCCCGATCTGGTCGCGGCGCTGACCGAACAGGCGGGCAAGATCTGGCATGTCTCGAACCTCTACAGGATCCCCCAGCAGGAGCGGCTGGCCACGCTTCTGGTCGACAGCACTTTCGCCGATACCGTCTTCTTCACCAATTCCGGGACCGAGGCGGCGGAACTGGCCATCAAGATGGCCCGCAAATACTGGGACCATCAGGGCCAGCCCGAGCGGGTGGAAATCCTCACCTTCGAGGGCGCTTTCCACGGCCGCTCGACCGGAGCCATCGCGGCGGCTGGGTCGGAAAAGATGGTCAAGGGCTTCGGCCCGCTGATGCCCGGCTTCAAGCAATTGCCCTGGGGCGACATGGAGGCGCTGCGCGCCGCCATCAGCGACAGGACCTGCGCGGTCATGCTGGAGCCCCTTCAGGGCGAGGGCGGCATCCGGCCGCTGCCCGATACCGATCTGAAGGAAATCCGTGCGCTCTGCGATGCCACAGGCGCGCTGCTGATCCTCGACGAGGTGCAGTCCGGCATGGGCCGCACCGGCCGGTTGTTCGCACATGAATGGGCGGGCATCACCCCCGACATCATGATGGTCGCCAAGGGCATCGGCGGCGGTTTCCCCCTGGGGGCGGTGCTGGCGACGGCCAAGGCGGCCTCGGGCATGGTCGTGGGCAGCCATGGCTCGACCTATGGCGGCAACCCGCTGGCCTGCGCGGTGGGCAGCCGGGTGATGGAGATCGTGGCCGACCCCGCCTTCCTGGCCGAGGTCGCCCGCAAGGGCGCGCTGTTCCGCCAGAAGCTGGAAGGGCTGGTCGCCGCCCACCCGAACATCTTCGAAAGCGTGCGCGGGCAGGGGCTGATGCTGGGGCTGAAAGCCAGGGTCGCGCCCGCCGATCTGGTCAAGGCGGGTTACGATCAGCAGATCCTGACCGTCGCCGCCGCCGACAACACGCTGCGCCTGCTGCCCCCTCTGACCATCACCGATGAGGAGATTGCCGAGGCTGTCGCCCGCCTCGACAAGGCGGCGGCCAGCCTCGATGGCTGACTACGGCTTCCGCAGCGCCACCGGCAACGACCTGTCGATGCTGACCGGCTGGCTGACCCAATTGCAGGTCAGCCGCTGGTGGCCCGATGCAGGCGAGCAGGTGGCGAAGATCCGCAACCGCCTCAGCGATTCCGCGATCATCCAACTGATCGTCACCCATGCCGAAACCCCCATCGCCTTCGTCCAGCACTACCCGGCCCGGCGTTGGCCGGCGCCGCAATTCGCCCATCTCGCCCATGATACGGTCGGGCTCGATATGTTCTCCGGCCCCTCGGGCTTCGGCCATGGCGCGGCATGGCTGCGCAAATTGGGCGATCAACTGCTGGACAACGCCTCGACTCTCGCGCTCGACCCGGTTGCCGGCAATACCCGCGCCGTCCGCGCCTGTCGCAAGGCGGGATTTGACGGCGACGTGATCCGCAAGGATGCGCAGGGCGCGCCGGTGCTGGTGATGACGCGCCGACGATAAGCCATCATCAGTGCCGAAATACCTCGGGGGAGCCGCGTCCGCGGCGGGGGCAGCGCCCCCCCTCTTGACCCCGACGCCATCTGCGGGCTTGCTGGCCCGATCAGCCGAAAGACATGAAGATGCAGCACTTCCTCGATATTCACACCACCTCGCCCGCCGATCTGCGCGCCATCATCGACAATGCCCACGCCATGAAGATCGCCCGCAATGGCCGCCCCAAGGGCACGGCTGACGACGATCTGCCCCTGAAAGGCCGCATGGTGGCGCTGATCTTCGAAAAGCCCTCGACCCGCACCCGCGTCAGCTTCGATGTGGGCGTGCGCCAGCTGGGCGGCGAGACCATGGTGCTGTCCGGCAAGGAAATGCAGCTGGGCCATGGCGAGACCATCGCCGACACCGCCCGCGTGCTGTCGCGCTATGTCGACCTCATCATGATCCGCACGTTCGAGGAGGCGACGCTGCACGAGATGGCCGAACATGCTACCGTGCCGGTCATCAACGGGCTGACCAACCGCACCCATCCCTGCCAGATCATGGCCGATGTGCTGACCTACGAAGAACATCGCGGCCCGATTGCCGGCAAGAAGGTGGTCTGGTCGGGCGACGGCAACAATGTCTGCGCCAGCTTCCTGCACGCCGCCGGCCAGTTCGGCTTTGATTTCACCTTCACCGGCCCGATGCCCTTGGACCCCGAACCCGAATGGATCGGCTTCGCGCGCTCCAAAGGCGTGCAGGCCCTGATTGAGCGGGATCCCCATAAGGCGGTCGAAGGCGCCGATCTGGTCGTCACCGATACCTGGGTCTCGATGCACGACCCCGAATCAGCCAAGGAGCGGCGGCACAACCAGCTGCGCGGTTATCAGGTGAACGAGGATCTGATGGCGCGCGCCAAGCCCGATGCGCTGTTCATGCATTGCCTGCCCGCCCATCGCAATGACGAGGCGACGAGCGCCGTCATGGACGGCCCCCATTCGGTGATCTTCGACGAGGCCGAGAACCGCCTGCACGCCCAGAAGGCGATCATGCGCTGGTGCCTCGGCGTCTGAGCGGCTGCGGGATCGGTTCCAGCGCAAAACGCCTTTCAGTGACCGCTGGACAGTGACCGGCCTTGCACGCTCAGCAGGGCCGGTTTCTTGAGGGTCGAGGGTCGAGGGTGATGCCTCCCCTCAACCGGCGGTGCAGCCGCGATATTCGGTGGCGCTGTCCTTGCCCAGCACGGTCATCACCACCGCTTGCGGGTCCAGCGGAAAGGGTTTGCCGCTGGGGGCCACGAAATCGGCCGTGACTTCGCGGCCATCCTTGGACAGCTCGGGGGCCGAAACCCAGATATCGGGGTCGGTGGCATATTCGATGGCCAGCTCTGCCCCCGGCACGGGCAGGGACAGGGTGACGGTCATGCCATCCTCGATCTCGCCGATCTCGCAGGCGGGCAGGTCCTTGCCGGGGCGGGGGACACGGGTGATGGCGTCCTCGATCACCGGGTCGGGCTGCCGGCCGGCAGCGGTGGCGACCAGATCCAGCTCGGCCGGGATGCAGATGTTTTCGCACAGACCGAGGGTGACACGCGCCGAAATGCCGATCGGCTGGCCGGGCGATTCGGGCGTCACCGTGAAAGGCAGCACCAGCCGGTCGTGATAGCCGAGCGTGCGCATCCCACCCGAGACCACCACCTCGGGCGCGGGCCAGTGGAAATCGACCTTGCCGATATTATTGCCCTTCCAGTCGAAGACCGGCGCCAGCCCGGCATC
Source organism: Paracoccus sp. S1E-3 (assembly GCF_013868135.1). Taxonomy (GTDB): domain Bacteria; phylum Pseudomonadota; class Alphaproteobacteria; order Rhodobacterales; family Rhodobacteraceae; genus Paracoccus. Next base: position 1,648,521 of record NZ_JACEMU010000004.1, on the reverse strand, counting down.
GCCGGGGCTGCGCCAATAGGTCTTCCAGCCGGGTTCCAGCACCAGTTCCAGCGCTGCCACCCGGCGCCCCTCGGCATCGGTCCAACCGGGCAGGAAACGCGCCGATTCCAGCCCTTGCGGCAGGTCCTGGGCGGCGGCGGGAAGGGCGGTCAGCAGGGAAAGGATCAGCGCATATTTCATGGCCATAGCCATAGCGCGGCGTGGTCGGGGGCTGAAATCACCTTTTCGCCAAGCCCTTGCCGAAACGCCCCGAAACCCCGATCTTGGGGACAGGAGGCCAAGACATGACGCCTGACAGCGACCTGACCGGCAAGATCCTGATCGCCATGCCCGACATGGGCGATCCGCGCTTTCGGCGCTCGGTCGTGCTGGTCTGCGCCCATTCCCCCGGGGGGGCGATGGGGATAGTGCTGAACCAGCCGATGAAGAACATGCAATTCACCAAGCTTCTGGACCTGCTGGGGATCGAGGACGTGGAAAACGCCCCCGACCTGCCCGTTCGCACCGGCGGCCCGGTCGAACCGGTACGCGGCTTCGTGCTGCACCCGAAATCCTGTGCGCCGCACGATGGCAGCATGGATGTGGGGTCCGGGCTGGAACTGACGACCACCCGCGACATCCTGGTCGAACTGGCCGAGGGCCGCGGCCCCGAGCAGGCCATTCTGGCGCTCGGCTATGCCGGCTGGGGGCCGGGGCAGCTGGATAGCGAGATTCGCGCGAATGGCTGGCTGACCGCCGAGATGGACCCCGACCTTGCCTTCGGCGATCCCGGTGCAGCCTGGACGCGGGCGTTGCATTCGCTGGGGGTGGATCCGATTTCGCTCTCGGGCGCTTCGGGGCGCGCCTAGCGGACGGGTGCCGCGTCGTCTGCCTGTTAGGGATGGCAGGCCTTGCCATGCGGCGGCCTTGTGCGGCTGCCCCTGCATTGAGGTCCGAAGGCGGTTCCTTGGTGCCGTCCTTCAGCGTGGGGCGGCGGCGCGGCGCAGGCGGTCGTTGATCGCCATGCCCAGCCCGTGATCCGGGATCGGTGCGACGGCGATGGGCCGGCCCGAGGCGTCGGCGCGGTGCAGCGCCTCGAACAGATGCGCCGCCGCCTCGACCAGATCGCCGCCGGGCGACAGCGAGATATCGCCCGCGACCGGGCCGAAGCCGATCAGGAACTCGTCCGGTCCCGCGGTTTCGGCATTCAGCCGCACCGAGGCGCCGGGCGCGTAATGGCTGGCCAGCATCCCCGGTGCGGCGGGCCGGTTCGGATCGGCGAACGGGACGCCAAGGGGCTGGCCCAGACATGCGGCAAGTGCCTCGGTCGGGATGCCGCCGGGGCGCAGCAGAACCGGCGTGCCGTCCTGCCAGCCGAGAATGGTTGATTCGACGCCGACCGGGCTCGGTCCGGCGTCCAGTATGGCGGCCAGCTTTCCGTCCAGCCCCGCCATCACATGCGCGGCCGTGGTCGGGCTGATCCGTCCCGACGGGTTCGCCGACGGCGCCGCCACCACGCCGCCGAAGGCATGCAGCAGATCCTGCGCCACCGGATGGGCGGGGACCCGGATCGCCACAGTGTCCAGACCGGCGGTCACCAGCGAGGCGATCCCGGCATCCTGACGCAACGGAACAACCAGCGTCAGCGCGCCGGGCCAGAAGGTTTCGGCCAGCCGCCGGGCGTCGGCATGGAAGACGCCAATCGTCTCGGCCATCGCCAGATCCGGGGCGTGAACGATCAGCGGATTGAAGCTTGGCCGGCCCTTGGCCGCATAAATACCTGCAATCGCTTGGGAATTTCTCGCATCCGCCGCCAGCCCGTACACCGTTTCGGTCGGCATGGCGACCAGTCGGCCCTGGGCCAGCAGCATGGCGGCATAGGTGACATGTTCGGCCTCGGGCGTCAGCAGGCGGGTCTGTTCAGGCATTCGGCGGGATTCGCGCTGTTACGCAGGGTCGCGTGGTGGGATGGCTTGCCGGATCGCATCTGCCTTGTAATCTGGCAGAAACGTAACCCTGCATAGACGCCGCGCGCCCCTCCGGCAACCCGGCGAGGAAGTTATCATGGCCTACCGCGCACCCGTCGATCAGTTCCGCTTCATCCTCAGCCATGTCGTGCCCTTCGACGCCGTCGCCGCGACCGAGACCTATGCCGAAGCCACGCCCGACATGGTCGAGGCCATCCTGACCGAGGCCGGGCGCATGTCCTCGGAAGTGCTGGCGCCGCTGAACATTGCCGGCGACCAGACGCCGGCGCGGCTGGAAAACGGCGTGCTTCGATCGCCGCCCGGTTATGACAAGGGGTTCCGGGCGATTGCCGAAGGCGGCTGGATCGGGCTGTCGGCCGATCCCGAATATGGCGGTGCGGGCCTGCCGCAGGCGCTGAACATGGCCGTCAGCGAGATGATGGCCGGGGCCTGTCTGGCGCTGCAGCTGAACCCGCTGCTGACCCAGGGCCAGATCGAGGCGCTGGAACATCACGCCAGCGAAGAGATGAAGGCCCTGTATCTGCCCAAGCTGATCGCGGGCGAGTGGAACGGCACCATGAACCTGACCGAGCCGGGGGCGGGTTCCGATGTCGGCGCGCTGAAGACCAGGGCCGAGCCGAATGGCGATGGCAGCTTCGCGATCACCGGGCAGAAGATCTTCATCACCTGGGGCGACAGCGACGTGACCGCGAACACCTGTCACGCGGTGCTGGCGCGTCTGCCCGACGGGGTGAAAGGGACCAAGGGCATCAGCCTGTTCATGGTGCCGAAATATCTGCCCGACGACGACGGAAATCCCGGTCAGGCGAATACGCTGAAGGTGGTGTCGCTGGAACACAAGATGGGTATCCACGGCTCGCCCACCTGCGTGATGAGCTATGAGGGCGCGACGGGCTGGCTGATCGGCAAGGAGCATGGCGGCATGGCCGCAATGTTCACGATGATGAACAATGCGCGGCTGGCGGTCGGCATGCAGGGCGTCGGCGTGGCCGAGGCGGCACTGCAGAAAGCCGTCGAATACGCCGCCGAGCGCGAGCAGTTCGGCCCGATCATCCGCCATGCCGACGTGCGCCGGATGCTGGCCACCGCGCGCGCGGAAGTTTTCGCCGCCCGTGCGATCGGACTGGCCTGCGCCACCGCCCTGGACATGGCGAGCGCCACCGGCGATGCCGACTGGGCCGCGCGCGCGGCGCTTCTGACGCCCATCGCCAAGGCCTATGGGACCGATGTCGGCTGCCGCGTCGCCGATACGGCGGTGCAGGTCCATGGCGGCATGGGCTATATCGAGGAAACCGGCGCGGCCCAATATCTGCGCGATGTCCGCATCACCCCGATCTACGAAGGCACCAACGGCATTCAGGCGATGGATCTGGTCGGCCGCAAGATGATGGATGGCGGCGCTGCCGCCCAGACCCTGCTGGACGAGATCATGGACTACGCCCGCGCCAATAGCCAACTCTGCCCTGAGCGTGTCGAGGCGCTGTGGAAGGCCGCCGAGACCATGTCGGAAGCGACCGCGCGTCTGGTCGAGGCCGAGATGGATGATCGCAACGCCGCCGCGGTGCCTTACCTGTCGGCCTTTGCCCGTGTGTTGGGGGCGTATTTCCACCTCAAGGCCGCCGTCGCTGGGGGCGAGGACGAGTTGTTGCTGGCCCGCATCTATATCGACCGTATCCTGCCGCGCTACCGGTCCGACCTGATCGAGGCCGGGGCCGGCGTCGCCGACCTGAACGCGATCAGCGACCGCGCGCTCGGCCTCGCGGGGTGAGCGCGGGCCTCGCATATCCCTGGCCCGAACCGCCCGCGCCCGGCAGCGCCATCGAGGTCGCGCCGGGGGTGCTGTGGATGCGGCTGCCGCTGCCGATGAAGCTGGACCATGTGAACGTCTACGCACTGGACGACGGCGACAGCTGGACGGTGGTAGATACCGGATTCGATACGGCCAAGACCCGGGCGATCTGGCAGACGCTGCTGGACGGACCGCTGGCCGGAAAGCCGGTCAAGCGGGTGATCGCCACCCATCACCATCCCGATCATCTGGGGCTTGCGGGATGGTTCATGGAACGCGGCGCCGCCTTCTGGACCACCCGCACAGCCTGGCTGACCGCGCGGATGCTGGTGCTGGACGAGCAGGACGCGCCGACGCCCGAAACCATCGCCTTCTGGCGCGCCGCCGGGATGCCGCGCGATCTGCTGGCGCAGCGCGCGGGCGAGCGGCCGTTCAATTTCGCCGATACCGTGCATCCGCTTCCGCTGGGCTTCACCCGGCTTCAGGACGGCCAGACGGTCCGCTTCGGGGGCCGCGACTGGGACGTGGCCACCGGCGACGGCCATGCGCCGGAACACGCGACCTTCTGGTCGCGGGACGATGATCTGGTGATCGGCGGCGATCAGCTTCTGCCCGGCATCTCGCCCAATCTCGGCGTCTACCCGACCGAGCCGGGCGCCGATCCGGTCGGCGAATGGCTGGACAGCTGCACCCGTTTCCTCGCCCGCGCAGAGGACCGCCATCTGGTCCTGCCGGGCCACAAGCTGCCCTTCACCGGCCTGCCGATGCGGCTGGACCAGATGCGCGAGAATCACATCTCGGCGCTGGAGCGGGTGGTGGCGCTGCTGGCTTCCGCGCCGCAAAGCGCCGTCGGCTGCTTCCCGGCGTTGTTCAAACGCCCGATCGGTCCGGCGGAAATCGGCCTCGCTTTGGTCGAATCGATGGCACATCTGAACCATCTTGCGCGGCAGGAACGCATCACCCGCGCCGGCACCGACGATCATGGGGCCGAGTTGTGGCGCGTGGCGTGACAGCGCCCGCGCGATCCGCTATGGATCACCCAAACTCAGCATCAAGGGGGACAGGCCATGGCTGAACACGATACCACCCAACACGTGCCCGGCACGATGGACATCCGTGAGCATCAGAAGACTTTCAACGGCTTTCTGCGTTTTGCCACCTGGGTGGTCGTCCTGGCCCTTGGCGTGCTGGTCTTCATGGCGCTGTCGAACTCCTGATGCTGCGCCGTATCCTGCTTGTGCTGGCGCTGCCGCTGCTGCTTGCGGCCTGCGGCGCCGATAACAAATGGGCCAGCGACGAGGCCGTGCGCAGCGCGCGCTATACCTCGAACGAACAGCCCTCGATCTCGCTTCTGACGGTGATCGGCATTCCGCGCGGCGAGGGCGGCCATTCGGCGCTGCTCATCAATGGCAGCCAGACGGTGATCTTCGATCCCGCCGGCAGCTTCGAACATCCGCGTGCACCGGAACGCCACGACGTGCTCTATGGCATCTCGCCGCAGATGCGGAACGTCTATATCGACTATCATGCCCGCGACCTGCCGGGCGAGCGCTACTATGTCGAGGTCGACACCGTTCCAGTTACCCGAGAGGTCGCCGACGCCGCCATCCGTGCCGCCGAGGCGAATGGCCCCGCCAACAAGGCCTTCTGCGCCAACGCGATCAGCGCGGTTCTGCGGCAGGTGCCGGGCTTTCAGGGCGCGCCGGGGGGCTTCAGCCCGATCCGCATGCGCAACTGGTTCGTGACCGTGCCGGGCGTCCAGCGGACCGAATATCGCGACGGCGATCCGCGCCTGGTCCATGGTGACCTGCTGCGGATGAAGGACGGCTCGATCCGCACCTACGACAGGTAGAAGCCGATCATCAGTGTGGCCGCCCCGGCAACGATGGCGGCCAGCGTATTGCGGGTGACAAAGCCCGCGATCAGCGTGGCCGCCGCCGCGGCCAGCCGGGCCGGATCGGTCTGGCCATGGGTCGCGGCGGGCCACACCACCAGCGGCGCCGCCAGCGCCGGCAGCACCGCCACCGCCGTATAGCGCAGCATCCGCAGGAACCATTGCGGCATTGGCCGGCTGCCGATCGCGCCCAGAAAGCTGTAGCGCAACAGGAAGGTCCCCGCACCCAGCGTCAGGATGGTGAACCAGATCTCGGCATTGCTGTAATTCATGCCCGGCCTCCGCTGCGGCGCATCTGCCAGACTTCGGTCGCCGATCCCGCCAGCATGGCAAGGATGGCCGCGATCATCGGCCCGACGCCGGCCGGCAGCCCGGCCAGAAACAGCGACACGATCACCGCCACCGTCGCCGCCACCATATGCGGCAGGCTGCGCAGCGCCGGCGCGATCATCGCCAGAAAGGTGATCGGCACCGCGAAATCCAGCGGCACGCTGTCAGGAATGGCGCGCCCGACCGTCGCGCCCAGATAGGCAAAGAAAATCCACGCCGCGCACATCACGATGGCGGTGCCGAAGAAATACCCCAGCCGCTGCGCGACGCTGAGCCTGGGGGTGTTCTGGTAATAGTCGATCGACAGCGCATAGGTCTGGTCGACCAGTGCATAGGCCACCGCGGCGCGCGCCGGCTGTGACGCCCCGCCCAGCCACGGCACCAGCGACGCGGAATACATCGCCATCCGCAGGTTCACCGCCAGCGACGACAGGATCACCAGCCACAGGGGCGCATTATCGGTCAGCAGCTGAACGGCGGTGAATTGCGACGCCCCGGCCAGCACCAGGATGGTGAAGCCCATGGTCTGCGCCAGATCGAAGCCGGCATTGGTGGCGACGACGCCGAACAACATGCCGAAGGGGACCATCACCAGCAGGAAGGGCAGCGACTGGATGGCACCGTGGCGCAGGCTTTGCATGGGGCTCCGCGCCAGGGCACGGGCGCGCGAGGCTTCGATCGCGGCGGCCCGCCGGGACGGGGCGTTGGAATCCTGGGTCATGATGATGCGCGGTTGCGAAATTTGCGCCCACCTTAGTCCTGACGCCTGCCGGTGCAAGCGCCGACCGGGTTTTGTGATCACAGGATGCAGGTTTTTCGCGCGCCGCGCCGCGCCGATGCGGGCGCGCTATTCGTCCTGGCCGAACAGTCCGGCGGCGCGAGCCAGCAACATGAAAGCACGGGCCGAGCGAGTGTCGGCCAGCCACAGGATTTCGTCATCGCTCAGCCGTGGCATCAGCTCGGTCACGCTGCGGTCAAACAGACGCAGGAAATGGTGGACGGCATCGCGGAACACCTCGTCCCCGCGCATGGCGGCGGTCGCGGCCTCCAGCGCGGCGGCATCGCGGATGGCGCCGACGCCGCTGACCGCGCGGCCGCGCTGACCGTCGCCAAAGCGGCGCCAGGCGGCGGGATCGGGGGCGTCAGGGATCAGGTCGTCGGTGATGATGCCGCGTTCGGCCAGCAGGGTGACGACATCCTGCGCGCTGCGGATCAGTCGGGCCTGATCGGGGTCGCGCAGCGCCTCGCGCAGGGCGGCGATGGCGGCGGCGTCCTCGGGGCCGTCGGGGAAGTTCAGCGCCAGGATCACCGTCTCGTCCGGCAGATCCAGCCGCTCGGGCGTGTCGAGGCCCAGCGAGGTCTGGCGCGGATCGGCCGCGGCGGCTGCGGCGGGATCGGCGCGGCGCGCGGCCGGCGCGGGGCGCGGCATGGGCGTGGGGCGCGGGGCGGCCGGTGCTGATGCGATGGCGTCCGGCGCGCGGCCGGCCGGGGCAGGACTGCGCGGCGGTGGTTCCGCCATCAGACGCTCGCGGTCAAGCTGGGCGCGCAACGCGTCAGCCTCGGCCCGCAGGGTGTCGATGGCGCGGGCAAGACCCACCGCCATCCAGATCAGCCCCAGCGGCATCAGCGCGGCCACGACCGAGATCCAGCGCGGCGCGCCTGCAGCCGCGCCGCTGCCGGTCAGCGAGAAGATCAGCAGCATCACCAGCCACAACGCCGTCAGCCCGGCGCCGATCACCAGTGCGCGATTCCCGCGTTCGCTGCTGCCCGGCCGCTCGAACATCACGCGAAACGCACGGACAGGATTTCGTAGCTTTTCACGCCGCCGGGGGTCTGCACCTCGACCACATCGCCTTCTTCCTTGCCGATCAGCGCGCGCGCCAGCGGCGAGCGCATGTTCAGCAGGCCCTTTTCCAGACTCGCCTCATGTTCGCCGACGATCTGATAGGTCTTCTCCTCCTCGGTATCTTCGTCCAGCAATTGCACAGTGGCGCCGAACTTGACCGCGCCCGAGAATTTCGACGGATCGATCACCTCGGCCCGCGACAGCACGATTTCCAGTTCCTTGATCCGGCCCTCGATGAAGCTCTGCTTTTCGCGGGCGGAGTGGTATTCGGCGTTTTCCGACAGATCGCCATGTTCGCGCGCTTCGGCGATGGCGGCGATGATCGCCGGCCGCTCGGTCCCTTTCAGGTCGCGAAGTTCTGCGTCCAGCTGATCGAAGCCGCCGCGGGTCATGGGGATCTTTTCCATCGTCGTTCTGCCTTTGGTTGCCGCGGCCTGATCCGCGACGGGTGTTGGGAAAAACCCCTGCCAAGCCAATGGCAGGGGTGCGCGATTCCGTTGTCAGTAGCGTTCCCCGATCCGCGCCCGCAATGCAAGCCGCGCGGTGCCAATTCGGCGAAGCATCGCGCAAACTTGTGGGCGCCGGGGGAAGTCTGGCCGCAGAACCGCTAATATTCCGCTAACGTCATGCTGCACCGCCGCGTAATTATTGCCCGCGCGCGGTTCAGCCGCTAGGACGGATCAGGCATTCTGCAAGCGGGAGGGCAAGCCATGGCCGATCAAGATCAGATCGAACGCGAGTCGATGGAATTCGACGTTGTCATCGTCGGCGGCGGCCCGGCCGGCCTGTCAGCGGCGATCCGGCTGAAGCAGATCGACCCCGACCTGAATGTGGTGGTGCTGGAAAAAGGCTCCGAGATCGGGGCGCATATCCTGTCGGGTGCGGTGCTGGACACCTCGGGTCTGGACGCGCTGATCCCGGATTGGCGCGACAAGGGCGCGCCAATTCATCAGGAAGTCACCGCCGACAATTTCTATGTGCTGGGTGAGGGCGGGCAGGTCCGGGTGCCGAACTGGCCGATGCCGCCGCTGATGTCGAACCACGGCAAATACATCGTCTCGATGGGCAATGTCACCCGCTGGATGGCGGAGCAGGCCGAGGCGATGGGCGTCGAGATCTTCCCCGGCATGGCCTGTTCGGCGCTGGTGATGGACGGCGACCGCGTGGCCGGTGTCATCGCCGGCGAGATGGGGCTGAACCCCGACGGCACCCCCGGCCCGCAATACGAACCCGGCATGGAACTGCGCGGCAAATACGTGCTGCTGGCCGAGGGTGTGCGCGGGTCGCTGTCCAAGCAGGTGATGGAACGCTACGAGCTGTCCGACGGGCACGAGCCGCAGAAATTCGGCCTCGGCATGAAGGAGATCTGGGAGGTCGATCCGGCCAAGTTCAAGCCGGGCACCGTCACCCACACGATGGGCTGGCCGCTGGGCAAGAATGCCGGCGGCGGCAGCTTCATCTATCACATGGAAAACAATCAGGTTCTGGTCGGCTTCGTGGTCCACCTGAACTATGCCAACCCCTACCTCTATCCTTACATGGAATTCCAGCGCTTCAAGCATCACCCGATGGTGGCCGAACTGCTGGAAGGCGGCAAGCGCGTGGCCTACGGCGCCCGCGCCATCAGTGAAGGCGGCTGGCAGTCGATCCCGAAACTGACCTTCCCCGGCGGCGCGCTGCTGGGATGTTCGGCCGGGCTGGTCAACGTGCCGCGCATCAAGGGCAACCATAACGCCATGCTCTCGGGCATCGCCGCCGCCAATGCCGCCGCAGCCGCGATTGCCGAAGGCCGCGAGGGTGACGAACTGCTGGCCTATGAAACCGATCTGCGCAGCGGCCCGATCGCCAGGGACCTGAAGCCGGTCCGCAACGTCAAGCCGCTGTGGTCGAAGCTGGGCCTGACCGCCAGTCTGGTGCTGGGCGGTTTCGATATGTGGGTTGCGAACCTGACCGGCTGGAATCCGCTGGGGACGCTGAAACATGGCAAGACCGATGCGCAGGCAACCGGAAAGGCCAAGGATTTCAAGGAAATCAACTATCCGCGCCCGGATGGGAAACTGTCCTTCGACCGGCTGACCAATGTGGCCTATTCCTTCACCAATCACGAGGAAAGCCAGCCCTCGCATCTGAAGCTGAAGGATGCCTCGGTGCCCATCGCGGTGAACCTGCCCGAATATGCCGAACCCGCGCAGCGTTACTGCCCGGCGGGCGTGTATGAGGTGATCGAGGGCGCCGACGGCCCGCGCTTCCAGATCAATTTCCAGAACTGCGTTCATTGCAAGACCTGCGACATCAAGGACCCGTCGCAGAACATTGTCTGGACGACGCCGCAGGGGGGCGACGGGCCGAACTACCCGAACATGTGATCGCGGGGTTTTGCCCAGTTTCCGGGGCGGCGTTGCGTGTCGGCGGCGGCGCGGCTAGGGTCGGGCCGACACCGAAACCCGGATTGCGCTGATGAACCTTCTGCACTCGCTGGCACTCGCCGCCCTGATCGCCCTTCCCGCCGCCCTTCCGGCGGGGGCGCAGGACGACAGGCCGCCGCCGCCCCGGCCCGATCGCGGCGGCGACAGCGTCGCCGCCCCCGAGATGCGGCCCGACGGCACCGCCGCGCCGCTGACCAGGGGTCTTGCCGGTCCCTATCTGGCCGGTCGCGTCGCTGCGACCGACAGCGACTTTGGCGCTGCCGCCAATTACTACCTGCGGGCGCTGAAGCAGGATCCCTCGGCGCGGTTCATCAGCGACAGCGCGCTGATGTCGCTGCTGGCCTCGGGGCAGATCGACCGCGCGGTGACGATGGCGGACGAGATGACGCGGGCCGATGCGGGCACCCGGCCCTCGCAGATCGTCGGCCTGGTCGAGCGGAGCAAGCTGGCCCGGCAGGAAGACTGGGCCGGGCTGATCGGCCTCCTGGACGCGGCCCGCGCCGAGGACGAAAGCACCGAGCGGCTGTTCGACGGGATGCTGCGCGCCTGGGCGCTGCTGGGGCAGGGCAAGGCCGCCGATGCCGATGCCGCCTTTCTGGAGATGCGCAAGGTTCGCGGGACCGAAGGTCTGGTCGAGTATCACCGCGCCCTGTCGAAAGCGCTGGTGGGCGATTTCGAGGGCGCGGCCAAGCTGTTGGAGACCGAAAGGCCCGAGCAGAATCTGATCGGCGCGTTGGCGCGGGCGCAGGTGCTGGCGCAGCTGGATCGCCGGGACGAAGCCATCGCGCTGCTGGAACAGATCACCGATGACGGCATCGGCGTCGACAGTGCCGCCGACGAGCTGCTGGCACGGCTGAAAACCTCGGAGGAGGTGCCGTTCGATTTCGTGACCGGCCCCCGTGACGGCATCGCCCAGGTGTTCCTGACCTTCGCCACCCTGCTGGACAGCGACGTGGAGCCGACGCCGCTGGGGCTGATCCATGCCCGCCTCGCCAGCTATATCGCGCCCGAGATGGCCGATGCGCGGCTGATGGTGGCGCAGATGCTGCAGGCCACCGGCCAGTTCGCCGCCGCCGAGGCCGAGTTCACCACCCTGCGCGACAAGGGCCAACTGCGCCCGCTGGCCGAACTGGGCCGGATCGACGCCCTCGCCCGCGCCGAGCGGACGGAGGATGCCGAAAAGGCCGCCGTCGCCCTGACCGAAAGCCGTCCCGACATGGCCGAGGCCTGGATCGCGCGCGGCGACCTGATGCGACAGCAGAACAAATGGGCCGAGGCGGTATCCGCCTATGACAAGGCCCTGACCCTGATTGATCCGACCGATGAAAACACGCTGTGGTTCCCGCTTTACGCCCGCGCCATCGCGCTGGAGCGCAGCGGCCAGTTCGACCGCGCCGAGGCCGATCTGAAGGCTGCGCTGAAGATGCGCCCGGACAATGCGCAGATGCTGAACTATCTGGGCTATTCCTATGTCGATCGCGGCAAGAACCTGGACGAGGCGCTGCGCCTGATCCAGCGCGCGGTCGACTTGTCGCCGGACGATGGCTATATCCTCGATTCGCTGGGCTGGGCGCTGTATCGCCTCGGTCGGTATCCCGAGGCCGTGGGCCCGCAGGAACGCGCCGTGCTGGAGATGAGCACCGATCCGCTGGTGAACGACCATCTCGGCGACATCTACTGGATGGTCGGGCGCAAGCGCGAGGCCGAGATCCAGTGGATGCGCGCGCTCAGCTTCAAGCCCGAATCCGAAGAGGATATCTACCGCATCCGCGCCAAGCTGGATCGCGGCCTCGACGCGGTGCTGGCCGAGGAAAAGGCCAATGGCGGCAAGCTGCCGCCGCCACCGCCGCCCGCGCCCCCCGAAACCCCGGAGGACGGCGAGGACGTGCCGCCCGCCGAATGACGGTCGAGGAGGCCGCGCCGGCCAAGCTGAACCTGGCCCTGCATGTGACCGGGCAGCGCGCCGATGGCTATCACCTGCTGGATTCGCTGGTGGTCTTCGCGGCGGCGGGCGATGCGGTGCGGCTGGACCCCGGCCCCTTGTCGCTGCGGATTGACGGCCAGTTCGGTGCCGGACTGCCCGTTGATGACAATCTGTGTCTCGACGCCGCCCGGCTGGCCGGGGCAGAGGTCACGATCGGGCTGACCAAGAACCTGCCGGTGGCCTCGGGCATTGGCGGCGGCTCGGCCGATGCGGCGGCCGTGCTGCGCGGGCTGGCACGTATGGGCGTGCCGCTGCCTGCGCGTCCCGACCGGCTGGGCGCGGATGTGCCGGCCTGCCTCGCCTCGCGCCCCTTGCGGATGGGCGGCGTGGGCGAAGTACTGGACCCGCTGCCGCCGCTGCCCGACCTGCATCTGGTGCTGATCAATCCGGGCATCGGAATCTCCACTCCGCAGATCTTCAAGGCGCTGGCGCAGAAGGATAATCCGCCGCTGCCGCCGATGCCCGACCGCTTCGATCTGGCCGGGCTGGTGGATTACCTGTCCGCCTGCCGCAACGATCTTCAGCCCGCGGCGGAAGCGCTGTGTCCGGCGGTCAGCGATGTTCTGGCCGCGCTGCGGGCCGAGGGCGCGTTGCTGGCGCGGATGTCGGGATCGGGGGCGACCTGCTTCGGGATCTTCGCCGATGCCGCCGCCGCCGGGCTGGCGGCTTACCGGATCGGCACCGGGCCTGGGGATTGGTGGATCACCGCGACGGGACTGGCCGCCCCGCCGGCGCCGCTTTAGGATAGCGTTGCAGGAGGTGCCGACATGCTGAGACTTGGCGTCAATATCGACCACGTGGCGACGATCCGCAACGCCCGCGGCACGCCCTGGCCCGATCCGCTGCGCGCCGCCCTGCTGGCGCAGGAGGCGGGGGCCGACGGCATCACCGCCCATCTGCGCGAGGACCGCCGCCACATCACCGACACCGATATCGACGCGCTGATGGAAGGGCTGCGCCTGCCCCTGAACCTTGAAATGGCGGCGACCGCAGAGATGCAGACCATCGCCCTGCGCCACAAACCCCATGCCATCTGTCTGGTCCCCGAAAAGCGCGAGGAACGCACCACCGAAGGCGGCCTCGATGTGGCCGGGAACGAGGAGGCGCTTGCCCGCTATATCGCGCCGCTGCGCGAGGCGGGCAGCAGGGTGTCGATGTTCATCGGGCATCAGCCCGAGCAGATCCGCGCCTCGGCCCGGATCGGGGCGGCAGTGGTGGAACTGCATACCGGCGCCTATTGCGATTTCGACACCGAAGGACGGACCCGCGAACGCGACGCCGAACTGGCCGCCATCCGCGAGGGCGCGGCCCTCGCCGCCTCGCTGGGGCTGGAGGTCCATGCCGGCCACGGCCTGACCTTCGACAATGTCGCCCCCATCGCCGCCATCCCCGAAATCGCCGAGCTGAACATCGGCCATTTCCTGATCGCCGAGTCTGTCTTCATCGGCCTGCCCGCGGCCATCCGCGAGATGCGCCGCCTGATGGACGAGGCCCGCGCGTGAAGCTGGCGCTTGCCGCGCTGCTGCTGGCCGCACCCGCGGCGGCGCAATCGGTGGGCGATTGCGGCGACTGGACCCTGGCCGAATACCTGCCCGAGCCGTGGGAGGACCACATTGCCACCTATGCCGAGGGCCGGATCCGTGTCGCCGTGCTGGACACGATGGAACCGGCGGCGGCGGCGCTGCACCTGCTGGTGATCTCGCCGCCTTTGGACGAAACGGGCGGTCGCCAGTGCAAGGTCGTGTCGCTGTCGGGGGGTGGCGGTCGGCCCACGGGCTTTCTGAACCTCGATTTCGGCGCACGCGAGGCCAGCTATGACGCGGCGCGCGGACTGGTGCTGGCCATGCCGGTCGAGGCCTATGACCCCGTCAACGGGGCTGCTGTTCAGCGCGAATTGACGGTGACGGTCGACCAGTCCTCGGGCAGGATCACCGCCGGGATGAGGGCGGAATGATCCTCGGCATCGGCACAGATCTGGCGAATATCGACCGGATTCAGGGGGTGTTGAACCGTCATGGCGACCGCTTTCGCAACCGCGTTTTCACGCCCGTCGAACTCGCCAAGGCGGCGCGGCGCAAGGACGAGGCCGGGACGCTGGCCAAGCGTTGGGCAGCGAAAGAGGCCTGTTCAAAGGCGCTTGGCACCGGGCTGGCGATGGGGATCAGCTGGAAGGACATGGCGGTGTCGAATCTCAGGACCGGCCAGCCGGTGATGTCCCTGACCGGCTGGGCGGCCGAGCGGCTGGCGAAGATGACCCCGCCGGGGCACGAGGCCATCGTCCATGTCACCCTGACCGACGACCACCCCTGGGCGCAGGCCTTCGTGGTGATCGAGGCGCGGCCGGTCGGCTAGAACGACGCGCCCTCGGACAGGCCGGGCAGGGCGATGTCGGCGATCTGGGCGCGCAGGGTCATGGCGATGTCGCTGCCGGGCCGGATGAAATCGCGCGCCAGAGTAATGTTCTCGGCCATTTTCAGCAGCGCTGTCGCCGCGAGGATCTGCGACGGGCTGGCGCCGACATAGCTGCCAAGACCCTGCGCCTCGATCTGGAAGCGATCAGGCCAAGGCGGCACGGGTTGGTCGGATCGGGCGGGGACGGAGCGCAGCAACTCGTCCCGCGCGCTGCGCAGGCAGACCGAGGCATTGCCGGCATGGCAAAGCGCCTGAATCCGCGCCTCGGGCAGCAGATCGTCCAGCGGGGTCAGCGGAAATTGCGCAAGATAATCGTCGCAGGCCAGCATCTCGCCCTGCTGGCAGCGCAGCTTGACCGGCTGCAACGGCCTGAAGCTGTCGGGCGGCGGCAGCGCACGCAGGCAGCTTTCGGTCCGGCCGGCGGCGCAGCTGCGGCGGGTAAACTCCTCGGCCCTGGTCGCATTGGGCGCGACCAGCACGCATTCCCGCCGGATGACATCGGTATGCAGGGCGCAGGCGCCGGAGACCCCATCGCGATAGATCCGAGCAAGCCTGGCGCATGCCTCGGCATTTTCCGCCGCGCGGCATTGGGCGGCCAGGGGGCGGATATTGTCGATCCGATAGCCAAGCGCGGTCAGCGGATCGATGCTGTTCCACAACACGAAGCCCATGCCGAGGCCGATGAAGACGTAGCTGAAGGTCCGTTCCCGCTGGCCCTGCGGCGATTCGGGATCGTCGATCTGCCGGTCCACCAGTCGAAAGCCGGCGAGCAGGGTCGCGAACCAGACCAGCAGCACGGCGATGGCGATCAGGACATAGGTCATGCGCCGCGCGCTATTCGGGGCGCAGGCTGGTTTCCATCTGGGCAGCGCGGCGGCGGGCGCGGGCGGACTGGATCAGCGTCGCCGAATAGATCACCAGCGCCAGCCAGATCATCGGGAAGGCGATGCGCTTGGCGCCCTCGAACGGTTCGCCGAACAGCCAGACGGCGATCAGGAACACCATGGTCGGGGTGATGTATTGCAGGATGCCGATGGTCGACAGCCGCAGCAGCTTGGCGCCATTGGCATAGAACATCAGCGGAATCGCGGTGACCGGTCCGCAGCCGATCAGCAGCAGCGTGTCGCGCCAGTTCTTGCCGAAATGGCCCTGGCCCTGACTGGTCAGCCAGACCAGATAGGCGATGGCCGGCAGCGTCAGCAGCATCACCTCGAGCGTGAAGCCCTGGTTGGGACCCAGCGGCAGGCTGCGCTTGAAGAAGGCATAGAAGCCCCAGGAGAGGGTCAGGCCAACGGCCACGGCGGGCAGCCGCCCCGCCTCGACCGTGAGGAGCACCACCGCGGCGGCGGCAATGGCGATGGCGATCCATTGCATCCGCGTCAGCCGCTCGCCCAGCAGAAACGCGGCGAGGCAGACCGAAAACAGCGGATTGATGTAATACCCCAGCGCCGCTTCCAGCGCATGGCCGTTGCCGATGGACCAGACATAGATCAGCCAGTTCACGCTGATCAGCGCCGCCGTCAGCGCGGCCATGGCCAGCAGGCGCGGCCGGGTGATGGCGG
Organism: Paracoccus sp. S1E-3; assembly: GCF_013868135.1. GTDB lineage: Bacteria > Pseudomonadota > Alphaproteobacteria > Rhodobacterales > Rhodobacteraceae > Paracoccus. Next base: position 1,632,311 of record NZ_JACEMU010000004.1, on the reverse strand, counting down.
CACGGATGTCGCTGGTGCGGCGCTGATACAGCAGCACCCCCGAGGCGATCGGAAGCGACCAGATGACGCGGTGGGCGATCACCTCGGACGGGGGGATATGTGCCATCGCCTTCATGTAAAGCGGCAGCAACCCCCAGAGCAGGTAGGCGCCCAGAGCAAAGGCATAGCCTTTCGGCGAATCAGTGGCTTGCGGCAGTGACGACATGGCCGCGACGTTAGCGCGCGGCCCAGGTGAAGGGCAGGGCAAATCGACAGCAGGACTGACCTGTCCAACGGAGGGCGGGTCGGCGGATCGGCATTTTTTCACCGATCCGGCCGGACTGTTCGAAACCATATGAACCTTGGGCGCGCGCCCGGCGTTACCTTTGCGATTCCCTTGGATGATAGAGGTATATCCATGTTGAAGACGTCCATTCTGACCCTGTCGCTGGCGCTCGCCGGCACCGCAGCCTTCGCCCAGACGGCGGCGCCCGATCCCGATGCCGCCGCGGCGGCCGCGAAGAACCAGCTGGGCATTCTGGAATACTGTCAGGCCGAGGGGCATATCGAAGGCACCGCGGTCGATATTCAGGCCAAGATGATCGAGATGGTCCCGGCGGCGCAGAACCAGGAAACCGTCGATGCCGCCTATGCCAAGGGCAAGGAAGGCACCGTCAGCGCCATGGGGGTCGAACAGACCCTGGCCGACGCCGCCACCGCGCAGAACACCGATGTGAAGGCGCTGTGCGGACAGCTTGCCTCGATGGTGGAGCAGGCCGCGGCGCAGATGCCGAAATAAGACCGCACAGCCGGTCTGAACGCCGCCGGGGCCGTCGGGCCTCGGCGGCTTTTTCATGCCGGGGTTTCGTGGCAGGCTGCGGTGACACGACCGGAGGATGGCGATGCGGTCCCTCATTTTCCTGTTATTGGCGCTGTGGCCGCTGGCCACCGCCGCGCATGGCTGCGACGGGCGCGCGGCAGAGATCGTCCGGGCGGCGTGGCCCGGCGCGCAGCCTGACGACGCTCAGGTGGTGATCGAGGGGCGGCGGATCAGCCTGTCCGGCAGCGGTCCTTACGGCATCTTCTGTCGCCGCTGGCCGGCGCATCCCGAGCTTCTGCTGGTCGGGGTGCCGATGACGCGGCCCGAGGGCACAGCGCCGGGCGATGATCGTCTGGGCGATCTGGAACTGCTGGTGCTGGAAGCGGACAGTCTGGCGCCGCGTGCGCGGCTGCGGTTGGCGGATTTCATCCGTGACGGGGCGATTTCGCTGGCCAGCTTGCGCGTGGACACCACGCCCTATCGGCTGTTCGATGATCGGCTGGCCTTTGGCATCCGCCGCGATCTGGCGGCCGGATCGCGGCGAAGCCCCTTTCGGCAGGCCGATCTGACGCTGTTCGACCTGCAGGGCGACCAGCTGCGGCCGGTGCTGTCGGGTCTGGTGGTGATGCAAACCTTCGGAGATTGGGATCTGGATTGTGCGGGCCGATTCGAGACAATGACACGCGCTATCGATACTGTCCCCGGCCGAGAGGCCGCGGATATCGTTCTGCGGGGCACGGTGCGGCGGCGCACCGACCGGATCGTAGGGGGCGCCTGCGTCAGAGCCGAGACCACCGAGACGCTGGCCACGATCACCCTGCGGCATGACGGTCGTATCTATCCGCTGCCCGCGAACCCGCCACCGGCGGCGCGCTAGGTCAGGCCGCCTTCGTCCAGCAGGGTCTCGCCGCTGCGGCTTTCGATCTCGATCACCCACAGATCGGGGTCGAAGCCGGACTGGCGACGAATGGTGTGGTCGATCTCGGGTTCCGGGCCGCCGGCGATTTGCGTCCACGGGCGCAGGTCGGTTTCGAAATCCCATTCCCGCCGCCACAGCGCCGCATGGCCGTCCAGCGTCGCGCATTTGACCAGCACCGCGCCCGCCGTATCGTCGCCGTGACGAATCACATAGGCCGGGATGCCGGCAAGGGCCAGGCGGCGCAGATAGGCGCCGACCCAGACATGCGCGGCCAGACGCGCGGACATGGGATCAGTTGCCCTCGTTGAAATCGAGACCCATTTCGCGGAAGCGTTCGGCCTCCTCCAGCCAGTTTTCGCGGACCTTCACGGTCAGGAACAGATGGACCGGGCGTTCGAGGAAGGCAGAAAGCTCCTCGCGCGCGGCCTTGCCGACGGCGCGGATCGCCTCGCCCTTGTGGCCCAGCACGATGCCCTTGTGGCCGTCGCGGGCGACATAGATGATCTGGTCGATCTTGGCGCTGCCGTCCTTGCGGTCCTCCCAGTTCTCGGTTTCCACGGTCAGCTGATAGGGCAGTTCCTCATGCAGGCGCAGGGTCAGCTTCTCGCGCGTGATTTCGGCGGCGATCATGCGCATGGGCAGGTCGGCGATCTGGTCCTCCGGGTAAAGCCACGGGCCGGGAGGCACCATTTCGGCCAGCCATTCCTTCAGATCGTCGGTGCCATAGCCCTTCTCGGCCGAAATCATGAAGGTTTTGGCGAAGGGATAGGCCGCGTTCATCTCGGCCGACAGGGCCAGCAGATTTTCGGCCTTCACCCGGTCGATCTTGTTGATCGCCAGCGCCACGGGGCGGTCGCCAGCGGTCCGGGCCAACTGGGCGATGATGCCCTTGACGCCTTCGGTCAGGCCGCGATGGGCCTCGATCAGCAGGACGATGACATCGGCATCCGCGGCCCCGCCCCAGGCGGCGGCCACCATCGAGCGGTCCAGCCGGCGGCGCGGCCGGAAGATGCCGGGCGTGTCCACGAAGATGATCTGGCTGTCGCCTTCCATCGCAATGCCGCGGATGCGGGCGCGGGTGGTCTGCACTTTATGCGTCACGATCGAGACCTTGGCCCCCACCATCCGGTTCAGCAGCGTGGACTTGCCGGCATTGGGTTCGCCGATCAGGGCGACAAAGCCGGCGCGGGTCGTGGGGGTGTCGGTCATATATGGAGTCCGGTAAGCGCGGGTTGCAAAGGTCTTGGCGAGTGATGATAGCGCAAGGGCCGGCGGGGGTCTAATGGTCCCGCCACGGGATCACGCATTCGGCCGGTTTGCCGGGGCCTTGGGCGACGCGCAAGGCGCCCCCCAGCCGGCGACAGTCGGAACCGGGCCAGAGCGCGACCGGAAAGGCCGACCCGAGCAGCCAGCCGATCGCCAATCCCGCGCCCAGCAGGCCCCAGCATCGCGGCGCGCGGCCTCACGCGCCGAGTTCTTTCAGCATCGCGGCGGCGGCCGCCTGTTCGATGCTGCGCTTGGTGCCCTTGCCGCGCGCGGTGGCGCGGTGGCCACTGTCCAGCAGGACGGTGATTTCGAATTCGGGCGCATGATCGGGGCCGTCGCGACCGCTGACCTGATATTTCGGCGGGCTCATGCCCTTGGCCTGCGCCCATTCCTGCAGGGCGGTCTTGGGGTCGCGGGCATCGTCCTCGACATTGTCAAGACGCGAGGCCCAAAGCCGCAGCACCACCTTCTGCGCAGTGGTGAAATCGGCGTCGAGATAGATCGCGGCCAGAACCGCCTCCATCGCGTCGGCCAGCAGGGCTTCCTTGCGCCGGCCGCCGGACATCATTTCCGAACGCCCCAGCTTCAGCACGTCGCCCAGACCGATCTCGCGGGCGATATCGGCGCAGGTCTCGCCCCGCACCAGCGCGTTGTAGCGCGGCGCCAGCTGGCCTTCGGATGCGGACTTGTCGGCGCGGAACAGCGCCTCGGCGATGGTCAGGCCAAGGACGCGGTCGCCGAGAAATTCCAGCCGCTGGTTGTCGGGCCGGGTGGGCGAGGCGACCGATCCATGCGTCAGCGCGCGGACCAGCAGCTCGGGCTGCGCGAAGTCATGGCCGAGGCGCGCCATGAATGCCTGCAGATCCGCCCCGACCTTCATCGCCGCGCCCTTATTCAACGGCCTTGAAGAAGCGGTCGGGCCGCCAGGTCCAGAAATACAGGAGCGATTTCCCCGCCGAGGAGAACATGATCCGGTCGGCGCGGCCGATCAGGTATTCGGCGGGCACAAAACCCAGACCACCGGTCACGGCGGGAAAGCGCGAATCTTCGGAATTGTCACGATTGTCGCCCATGAAGAAGTAATGGCCCTCGGGCACGGTGAAGACGGGCGTGTTATCCGCCATCCAGCCGTCCGAGATGTTCAGCACGTCATGGCTGACGCCATTGGGCAGGATCTCGGTCGCGCGGCCCTTGATGCACTCGCCGCCTTCCGGGACAGGGTCGTTCACGCAGCGGGGCATCAACTGCTGGCTGCCCTGCGGGGCCTTCACCTCGATGAAATCGGGCTGGGCTTCGTATTTCACCGGCTCGCCATTCAGGATCAGCTTGCCGTCGACCATCTGCACCTTGTCGCCCGGCAGGCCGATCACGCGCTTGATGAAATCGACCCCGCGCGTCGGATGGCGGAAGACCACGACATCGCCGCGTTCGGGTTCGGACCCGAGGATCCGCCCGCTGATCGGGCACAGTGCAAAGGGGCACGACACGGCCGAATAGCCATAGGCCATCTTGTTCACGAACAGGAAATCGCCGATCAGCAGCGTGTCCTTCATGCTGCCCGAGGGGATCCAGAAGGGTTGGAAGAACAGCGTGCGGAAAATCCCCGCGATCACCAGCGCCCAGAACACGGTCTTGACCGTCTCCCAGATGCCTTCCTTCTTCTCGGCCTTGGCCATGTTGCGCGCCATGATGGATCCTTGGGCTAGCGTTCCTTGGGGTGAATGGTGCCGAAGGGTGTGAAAGTCAAGTTATCGCCGGGATTGGCGGTCCCCCAAACCGATCGCGAGGGCTTGCGCCGCCGTCATCCGCACCCCGTCGCGCATGGTCAGGGGCAGCGGCGCTATTCTGGTGGGATTTCCGATCAGCGGCGAGGATATGAATGGCAAGCGGGGGACGAGCCGGCCGAGTTGCGCCATCAACGGCAGATAACCGGCGGGGGTGATACGTCTCCGGCACAGGGCCGAAGGATGGCAGCGCCCGGCTGGTCGGGCTGTGCGGACGCGCCTGCCGCCCGCAAGCAGCTTGGTCGGCGCGCTGCACCTGCTGGCCGAGGCAGCACGTGGCCCCGCAGAAAGACCGCGGCGCAGGAGGCCGCTTCATGTGCTGGGCCGCTCGTTCAACCGGATGCGGGTGCGACCCGCGTAAGTCCCATAGGCATCCGGGCCGCGATCGCGATCAAGGCCATCGGCGCCCGAGGTGTGCGCTTCAGCAATCGGGCAGGCTGACCGCCAGGCCCCCCAGACTGGTTTCCTTGTATTTGTCGCCCATATCGATGCCGGTCTGGCGCATGGTCTTGATGCAGGCATCGAGCGGCACCAGGTGAAGCCCGTCCGATTTGCACGCCAGCGAGGCCGCCGTCACCGCCTTCACCGCGCCAAAGGCGTTGCGTTCGATGCAGGGCACCTGCACCAGTCCGCCGATGGGGTCGCAGGTCATGCCGAGGTGATGTTCCAGCGCGATCTCGGCGGCGTTTTCGATCTGCTCGGGACGGCCGCCGAACACCGCCGCCAGCCCTGCCGCGGCCATCGCCGAGGCCGATCCGACCTCGCCCTGACAGCCGACCTCGGCCCCCGAGATCGAGGCATTGTGCTTGATGATCCCGCCAATCGCCGCCGCCGCGAGCAGGAACTCGCGATGCGCATCGGCGGGGATTTCGGGGTGGAATTTGGTGATGTAGCGCATCACCGCCGGGATCACCCCGGCCGCGCCATTGGTGGGCGCGGTCACGACCCGGCCGCCGGCGGCGTTTTCCTCGTTCACGGCCATGGCGTAAATGGCCAGCCAGTCATTGGCCAGCAACGGATTGGGGCGGTTCAGGCGGCTGTCCTCGATCAGGCGGTCATGCAGGCTGCGCGCGCGGCGCGGCACTTTCAGGCCGCCGGGCAGAATCCCGTCCTGGCTGAGGCCGCGGTCGATGCAGGCGTTCATCACGCGGGCGACCTCATCCAGCCGGGCGTCCAGCTCCTCGGGGGACATGAAGACGGTTTCGTTGGCGCGCTTCATCTCGGTCAGGGACAGGCCGCTGGCGGCGGCCATGCGCAGCATCTCCGACGCGGTCTGAAAGGGGTAGGGGACGGGCGTGTGGCTGGCCACGGGGGCGAGTTTGGCGCGTTCGTCCAGATCCTCCTCGGCCACGACAAAGCCGCCGCCGATGGAGTAATAGACGCGCCGCAGCAGCAGTTCATCGCCCCGCCAGGCGCAGAAGACCATGCCGTTCGGGTGGCCGGGCAGCGTGGTCTTGCGGTCGAGGATCAGGTCTTCCGCCGGCACGAAGCGATAGCCGGGATGGCCCGGCGGCTGGACGCGGCCCGCGACAGTGATGCCTGCCACGATGGCGTCCATCTGGTCGGGGTCGACGGTATCGGGGCGTTCCCCGGCCAATCCCAGAATCACCGCCCGGTCCGAGGCATGGCCGACGCCGGTGAAGGCCAGCGAGCCGTGCAGGCTGGCGCGCAGATGGTCGGGCGTCAGGCCCTGCGCAGCGATGTCGTCCAGAAACATCGCTGCCGCCGTCATCGGCCCCATGGTATGGGAACTGGACGGCCCGATGCCGATCTTGAACAGGTCGAATACGGACAAAAACATCAGGGCCTACCGGCTTGGGGAACCTCGTCTTCCAATATCACCACCCGCGCGGGCCGCAACAAGCCTCGGGCGGCAAGATGTTCGGTCATGACTGTGCGCCCCGACAGCGCCATCTGCCGATCGCGTCGCCATCCGGCCAGAGCGCAGCGGCGGAGACGTCCCGCCGGACTGATGATGGTGGTCAGGGCCGTCATCTGCGGGACCGCGCCGGTATGCCCATCCAGAAAACCCACGCAACAGCTATGGTCGTCATATCCAAGGCCGTCGCCCGCATGGCCATAGCCGTGCCGTGGGTTCCGGCGCCCGGCCTCGCGCCTGCAGGATCGTGGGTCTCATCCCCTCAAAATGCGCGCCTGTGGATGCCAGCTTGCCGCCGTCATGTCGCGAGGGGCTTCTGATTTATAGATCAGAAACAAACAGGCGTCCTGCCGTGCCGTTTACAGAGCGCAGGGAAATCTCAACGGCTTGCGGTCAGAACTCCGCCGGGGCCGAGAAGGTCATCGGCAGCCCGCTCTCGGGGTGCTTCAGCCGCAGCGATTCGGCATGCAGCATCAGGCGGGGGAAATCAGCGGCCGCACCCGCCGCGTAAAGCGGATCGCCAAGGATGGGGTGGCCGATTTCGGCCATGTGGACGCGCAGCTGGTGGCTGCGTCCCGTCAGCGGCATCAGGCGGATGCGGGTCTCGTCATCGCTGGCACGGATAACGCGCCAGTCGGTGACGGCGGGGCGCCCTTCGGCATGGTCGACCTTCTGGCGGGGGCGGTTCGGCCAGTCGACGATCAGCGGCAGATCGACGGTGCCGGTCTTTTCGGCCACCCGCCCGGCGACGCGGGCGAGGTAGATCTTTCGGGTCTTCCGTTCCTCGAACTGCCTGGACAGGTTGCGTTGCGCATGGGGCGTCAGCGCGAAGACCATCACCCCTGAGGTGTCCAGATCCAGCCGATGCACCAGCAACACGGTCGGGAAGACGCCGCGCAGGCGGCTGATCAGGCAATCGGCCTTGTCATCGCCACGGCCCGGCACTGACAGCAGGCCCGCCTGCTTGTTCACCACCACGATTTCATGGTCGTGATGCAGGATCACCGGGGGATCGGGCGGGGGGGCGTAGGTAAAGCTCACTTCACCACCAGCCGCACCGCCAGCCCGGCGAAGATCACCGCCGAGATCCGGTTGAGCATCCCCATATGCCTGCTGAGCCGCATCCCCAGAAAGCCTGCAACGATGCCGTAAGCCATGGTGATGAGGGTGCCGGTAAAGGTAAAGATCAGCCCGAGGCCAAGGATCTGCTGCCAGACGGGCCCGTATTCGACACGGGTGAATTGCGGCAGGAAGGCCAGTAGAAACAGCACCGGCTTGGGGTTGAGGATATTGGACAGCGCGCCGCGCCGGACGATGCGCCACGCGTTTTCGGGCGCGCGGGTTGCGGGGGCATGCGGCGCGGCGTTCCAGCTTTGCCAGGCGAGCAGCAGCAGATAGGCCGCGCCCATGTATTTCACCGCCGTCAGCACCTCGGGATGACGGCCGGCAATCGCGCCGAGGCCCACCGTGGCGAGCGTCAGGTGGAACAGCACCCCGAGGCCCACCCCCAGCCCCGCCAGCGCCCCCGCGCGCGGGCCGCCCTTGATCCCGCAAGCGGTGGCGAACATCACGTCCTGCCCCGGCGCGAGGTTCAGCAGCAGGCCGCCGCCGATAAAGGTCAGCAGGCTCGCCAGCGGAATATTGGCAATCGTGTCCCAGATCATGCGCGGCCCCCTTTGCCTCGCCGTCTGATTACCGCAGCCCGCGAGCCTTGGCGAGGGACCTTGCCATTGCCGCCCCGCTGGCAGAGGTAAAGGGAATTCGCATGTCAGAGGAAACGCCATGAACGAAGACCGTCTTCGCCAGATCGCCAGTGAGCAGCCCGAATTTTCCAGGCTTCTGGGCATCCGCCTGATCGAGGCCACGCCAGAGCGCGTGGTGATGGCACTGCCGGTGACCGAGGCACTGTCGAACCGAAACGGCGTCATGCATGGCGGGGCGATCCTCGGGTTGACGGACAATGCCGGCGGGACAGCGTCATCCATCAATCTCCAACCCGGACAGAATACGGTCACGCTGGAATCCAAGGTGAATTTCCTGCGGCCGATCCGCATCGGCGATACCGCCCGCGCAACGGTGACGCCCGTGCATCTGGGCGGAACCACCCAGGTCTGGGACATTGCGGTCACCCGCGGCGATGGCAAGCTGGCGGCGAAGGTGACCCAGACCCAGATGACGATTGCCTGGAAAGACCCCGCGCCCGTCGCCAGAAGGTAAGGGGCGGCGCGGGCAGGATCGTCGCGCGCAACCGCCGGGGCCGCGCTTCAGGCCCAGTGCCCGATGCTTTCGGTCCGATGCGGGCGGGATCCTCCGCTCGTGGGCTGCTCGGCCGACAGGGCGATGGTTGCGCGGCCTGCGCCCTCTGGCTCACCCCGTGGGGGCGCGTCGCGGCGCTGAGGGGGTGCTGTTCGGCGCCGTGATAGGCGGCAAGTTCGGGGAACTGCCGGGCACCCCTCACGTGCGGGAGCGGCGAGAAATCGCCCTGCCGGATGGCCGCGTAATACCGTTCCGCCAATGCAAGTTGATCGGTGGTCATGCCGGGCGTCAGCGCCCCGCCCGAGGCTCGGGACCGCTGAAGCGCATTCCTGTCGGCCCTTCCCATGGGCGCAGGTCGGGACTGAACTTGCAGAAGGCATGCGACACCGGCGGGTCGAAGCTGCGGCGGCTGGGTCATTTCCGGGACCTGTGCCATGGCGATGGTCGCCGATGGACCCGCGATGGCCAGCGGGAAGGGCGGCAGGATGCCGTGCGGCGCACTTGTGCCGGAGCAGGGTTGTCAGCCTGAAAAAGCCGCCGCCCAAGGGCAATGCGTGCTGGCCCTGCCTGTGCTGCTGTTCAGGCCGGCACGGGCAGGCGCGAAGGCTCCTCGCGGATGGGCAGATGGATCAGCGCCGAGAAGGCGCCGATGCCCACGCCGACCCACCAGACCATCGTATAATCGCCGTGGATGTCATACATCTTGCCGCCCAGCCACACGCCCAGGAACGACCCCAACTGGTGCGACAGGAAGACGAACCCATAGAGCGTTCCCATGTAACGCAGCCCGAAGATATAGGCGACCAGACCCGAGGTCAGCGGCACCGTGGCCAGCCAAAGCGCCCCCATGATGACGCTGAAGACCAGCACGTCGCCGGGAGTGATCGGATCCTGCAGGATGAACCATGCCGATGCGATCGTGCGCAGCGTATAGACCATGACCAGCAGGTATTTCTTCTTATAGCGCTTGCCCAGCCAGCCGGCCAGGATCGACCCGCCGATATTCGCCGCGCCGATCACCGCGATCGCCCATGCGCCAAGCGCCGAGGTGGTGGTGATTCCCAGCGATGCCAGCAGGCTGCCCGGTGCGATGGGGCTGCACATCTCGGCCACCATGGCGGGGAAATGGGCGGTGATGAAGGCCAGCTGATAGCCGCAGGAAAAGAAGCCCGCGAAGATCATCAGATAGGACGGGTCGCGGAAGGCCCGTTTCAGCACCCTCCCCATGCTTTCCTCAAGCGCCGAGGGCGAGGCGGGCTTGCCCTTGCCCAGCATGGGGATGAACAGGATCATGGTCAGCGCAATACCCGCGAAGACCAGAAAGACGCTCTGCCAGGGCATGATGCTCAGAAGGCCCGCGGCCAGCGGCGCGCCCACCACCTGCCCGGCCGATCCGGCCGCGGTTGCGATGCCAAGCGCGAGGCTGCGGTTCTCGTCGCTGGCGGCGCGCCCGACCACCGCCAGGATCACGCCGAAACCGGTGCCGGCAATGCCGAAGCCCACGGCGACTTCCCAAAGCTGCATCGCCTCGGGCGTGGTGACCATGGTGGACATCACCAGGCCGAGCGCATAAAGCGCTGCGCCGATGATGATCGACCAGCGATCCCCCCAGCGTTCCGCCAGCGCCCCGAAGATCGGCTGCCCGATCCCCCAGGCGAGGTTCTGAATCGCGATGGCCAGCGAAAACTCGGCCCGCGGCCAGCCGAACGTGTCCTGTACCGGAATCTGGAACATCCCGAAACTCGCCCGGATCGAGAAGTTGATCAACAGGATGATACAACCGCCGATCAGGATCGGCGTCATGAGCTTTGACGATGTGGACATGGTGCTCTCCGCGCTTCGCCACAGCTTTGGCCGACGGCGCGAGATGCGTCAAGTCGTCGCAGGCAAGCGCTTGCCGTGGGCCGCAGACCGGCCTAGCTTGCCCGCGTCCCGGCAGGAGAGTTTCATGTACAAGGTCCTTGGCACTGCGAACACGCGGGCGTTTCGCGTCATGTGGATGCTCGAGGAGTTGGGCCAGCCCTATGACCAGGTGCCTGCCGCGCCGCAATCGGGCCGGGTGGTGGCGTTCAACCCCTCGGGGAAGGTGCCGGTGCTGATCGACGAGGGCACGCCGATCACCGATTCCACCGCGATCATCCAGTATCTCGCCGACCGCCACGGCGCTCTGACCCACAAGGCCGGCACCATCGAACGCGCCCGTCAGGACAGCCTGACCCAGTTCCTGCTGGATGAATTCGACGCCGTCCTGTGGACCGCCGCGCGCCACACCTTCGTCCTGCCCGAGGAGCTGCGCGTCTCGGCCATCAAGGACACGCTGCGCTGGGAATTCCAGCGCAGCCAGCAGATCCTGAAACAGCGTGTCGGCAACGGGCCCTTCCTGATGGGGGCGGTGATGACGGTGCCCGACATCATCCTGACCCATTGCCTGGGCTGGGCGCATGCGGCGCGGTTCCCGCTGATGGATTGCTGGGACGAGAAATATCTGGTGAAGATGCGCGCGCGCCCCGCCTATCTGCGCGCCGAGGCGTGCAGGTAATCCGCCGCCGCCCGTCCCGCCCATCGGCCGGTCCCCAGGCTGTGGGTCAGCAGATAACCCCCGGTCGGGGCCTCCCAGTCGAGCATCTCGCCGGCGGCGAAGACACCGGGCAGGGCGCGCAATTCCAGCCCCTCGGTCAGCGCGTCCAGCCGGATACCGCCCGCCGATGAAATCGCCCGCTCCAATCCCATCGGCCCGCGATGGGGCAGCGGCAACGCCTTCGCCCGCCGCGCCGCGTCCTGCGGATCGCGGGGAAGCGGTCGCCCCCATTCCAGCAGCAGCGCGGCCCGCACCGGGTCGCCCAGCACCCGGCGCAGCCAGTTGCCGACCGACAGCTTGCCGCGTCCCCTGGCGAATCGCGCTGCCAGCGCGCCGACCTCCAGATCCGGGGCCAGATCCAGCACCGCATCGGCCCCGTCCCGGATCGCGGCGGCAACGGCATAAATCCCGCCACCCTCGATCCCGTGACCCGAGATCACCCACTCCCCCCGGCTGACCTGTCCACCGGCTTGCAAGGCCACCCCCTTGACCGGCTTGCCGAAATGCCGCGCCATGGCGGGCGACCAGTCGACACGCAAACCCATATTCGCCGGCCGGAACGGCGCGATCGCCACGCCCTTTTCCGCCAGCCAGGGCACCCATGCCGCATCCGATCCCAGCCGCGGCCAGCTTGCACCGCCCAAGGCCAGCACGCAGGCTTCGGGCCGCAGCACCTGCCGGCCTTCGGGCGTCTCGAACAGCAGCCCCGCGCCGTCAAAACCTTGCCAGCGCCAGCGACTCCGCAGATCAACGCCCAGCCCCGAGAGCCGCGCGAGCCAGGCCCGCAACAGTGGCGAGGCCTTCATCCCCACCGGAAACACCCGTCCGGTGGAACCGGTAAACAGCGTCACCCCAAGACCGTGCGCCCAGTCCATGACCTCGGCCGGACCGAAGCCGCTTTCATTCTGGCCGAAATATCCTCGGGGGTGCGGGGGCAGACGGCCCCCGCCGCCCAGGGTCAGGTTTCGCGCAAAGGCTTCGGCAGGCTCGTCGCGGGTCAGGTTCAGCCCGGATTTTCCCGCCATCAGGAATTTCCGCGCGGGTGTCGGCATCGCCTCGGCCACCACCACCGGATGGCCCGCGCGGGCGATCTCCTCGGCCGCCATCAGCCCGGCCGGACCCGCGCCGATGACGAGCGCGCCTTTCACCGCGACCCGCGCGGCATCATCGCCAGCCGGATCAGCGCGCGTTCAATCAGCGCCATCGCCGGCGCCTTCGACGCGCTACGCAGCTGAAGATCGGTATCCAGCAGGTGATGCACGGCCTCCTCCAGATTGCGCATGCCCCAGGATTGCGCCTGCCGCGCCATACGGTCGCGCCGAGGCCCGAAAACCGGCGGCCGCAGCCGTGACAGGCCGGCCTGCGGGCCGCCCGGATCGGCGCTGGCGGCGTGGAGCGCGCGGAAATGGCGCAGCGCGGCGATGCAGATGGTGACCGGCGCAATGCCCTGCGCCTCGATCCGGCGCATCACCGCGCCGAAGTCGCCCGACCGGCCATCGGCGACCACCTCGATCAGCTCGTCCACCTCGGTCTCGATGGTGGCGGGGGCCATCAGGGCGATATCCTCGGGCGTCAGAGGGGCCGGGTCGCCATATTTATACAACGCGATCTTTTCGACAGTCTGGCGGAAATCGCCCGGATCCAGCGCCCGCGACAGTGACATGAGATCGCGCATCGCCACTTGCGGCACCTCGGTCAGGCCCGCCTCCTTCAGCCAGCGGGTGATCTCCTCCTCGCCGGGGGGATCGTCATAGATGGGCGCGGTGGCCGCCGCCGGATGGGGTTCGAAGACCTTGCGCAGCGCCGAGGTCTTGGTCAGCGCGCCCGCCGTCACCACGATCACCGCATCGCCATGCGCCCATTCCGCCAGCGCGGCGGCGACCGCGGGGGCGGCGGCGTCGGGGGTATCCTCGACCAGCACCACGCGCGGGCCAGGAAAGAAACCCACCTCCTTGATCGCGTCCAGCAGCAGCGCCGGATCCTTGCGCAGGTCGGCGCCCGGCATCCGGGTCAGGCGCATTTCCTCATCGGCCTGGGGGCCGGTCAGCGCGGCCACGGCCTCGGCGCGTTTCAGCGCGACGCGCATCGCGTCCTGCCCGTAGATCAGCAGCCCCGGCCGGGTCGGGTCCGGCCGGGCCAGATAGCGGCTGATCTCGGCGCCCTTGAGGATCATCGGGCGCGGATCATGGCGCGGGCTTTGGCCCGGTCGCCAGCAGCCGCGTCACGATCTGGTCGGCCAGCATGACCATCAGCCTCTCATGCGCGTCGCGTTCGGAAGACAGCGTCGCAATCGTCGTCCCGGTCGCCGAATAGCTGGTGAAGCTGGAGACCGTGCCCTGCGTGACCGGCGCGCCGGTGGCGATGTCGGTCAGCGCGAAATCGACGGTGCCGTTCAGTGAATAGCGCGTGGTCACATCGTCGGGCGTGATCCCCTGCGCCACCACGGCGGTGGTCAGACGGTAATCCAGCTTCCATCTCGCCGCTTCGACCGGACCCAACCGGTCGGTCAGCCGCTGGTTCAGCGCGAAGCTATCGACATCCTTGGGTTCGATCACGGCGACCCGGCCCTGCAGGGCCGTGCCGGTGCCGCCGGGGCCATAGGCCGGGGTCATGTTGCAGGCCGCCAGCGCAAGGGCGGCCGCCGGCAGAAGCTTACGCCACCACATTGACGATCCTTCCCGGCACCACGATCAGCTTCTTCGGCGCCGCCCCTTCCAGGAAGCGCTGCACCGTCTCGTCGGCGAGGACGAGGGCCTCGATCTCCTCCTTGGTCATGGTCTTGGGCACCGACAGCTCTGCCCGGCGCTTGCCGTTGATCTGGATCGGCAGGACGATGTTGTCATCTTCCAGCAGAGCGGGGTCAGCCACCGGCCAGGGGGCGTCGATGACCATGCCCTGACCGCCGGCCTTGGCCCAGACCTCCTCGGCCAGGTGCGGCACCAGGGGCGACAGCAGCTGCGCGAGGATGCGCAGCACCGCCCGGCGATGTTCGCCGCCCGCCGGCGATCTGGCGATGGCATTGGCCAGTTCGTACAGCCTGGCGATGGCCTTGTTGAAGGCAAAGCCCTCGATGGCGCGGGTTACATCGGCGATGGCGCGATGGGCGCTGCGGGTCAGATCGGGATCGTCGCCGCCTTCGGGGATTTCGTCGGCCAGACGCCAGACGCGGCCCAGAAACTTGGACGCCGCTTCGGCGCCGGCGGCGGTCCATTCCACATCCCGTTCAGGCGGGCTGTCCGAGAGCATGAACCAGCGCGCGGTATCGGCGCCGAAACGGGCGATGATGTCGACCGGGTCGACGACATTCTTCTTCGACTTCGACATCTTGGCCGAGGGGATGATCTCGACCGGGGTGTCGTCGGCCAGCTTGCCGTCGGTAACATCCTCGGGCAGGTGATAGACGGGGCGCCCCTTCTCGTCCCGCGTCATGTAGATCTCATGCGTGACCATCCCTTGCGAGAACAGCGCGTTGAACGGCTCGATCGCGGTCGGGGGCAGGTGGCCGGTCTTCACCATCGCGCGGGCGAAGAAGCGCGAATAGAGCAGGTGCAGGATCGCGTGTTCGATCCCGCCGATATACTGGTCGACATTCATCCAGTAATCGGCATCCGCCCGGTCGGTCGGCGTGGCGGCATGGGGCGAGGTGAAGCGGGCGTAATACCAGCTGCTGTCGACAAAGGTGTCCATGGTGTCGGTCTCGCGCAGGGCGGGACCGCCGCACACCGGGCAGGTGGCCTGGCGCCAGGTCGGATGGCGGTCCAGCGGGTTGCCCGGAACGTCGAAGGTCACATCCCGCGGCAACAGAACGGGCAGATTTTCCTTGGCCTCGGGGACGGTGCCGTGCTCGTCGCAATGCACGACCGGAATCGGGCAGCCCCAATAGCGCTGGCGCGAGATGCCCCAGTCGCGCAGGCGGAACTTGGTCACGCCCTCGCCCCAGCCCTGCTGCTCGGCCGCCTTGATGGCGGTCGCCACGCCTTCGTCGCCGGTCTGGTCCGGCTGGCCCGCGAAGCCGCGCACATATGTGACGGTTTCGGACTTCATCGGGACGTAAGGAGCCTTGGCGACAAGCGTGTCGGCCTGCGCCAGATCCATGCCCTGCTGCCCGAAGGTGGCGCGGATCGGCAGGCCGTATTTCAGGGCGAATTCGTGATCGCGTTCGTCATGGGCGGGGCTGCCGAAGATGGCGCCGGTGCCGTAATCCATCAGCACGAAATTGGCGATCCAGATCGGCAACTCCCAAGTCGGATCAAGCGGATGCGTCACCTTCAACCCGGTATCGAAGCCCATCTTGGGGGCGGTCTCGATCGCTTCTTCGGTGGTGCCGATGCGGCGGCATTCCTCGACGAATTCGGCGACGCGGCCGTCATGTTCCGCCAGCGATTTCACCAGCGGATGATCGGGGGAAAGCGCGACGAAGCTTGCCCCCATCAGCGTGTCGGGGCGGGTGGTGTAGACCTCAATTTCAGCGATGCTTTCCGGCGCGTCGACGGTCTGGAAGCGGAACTGCAGCCCGCGCGACTTGCCGATCCAGTTCTGCTGCATCAGCCGGACCTTTTCCGGCCAGCCCGTCAGCCCGTCGAGCGCGGCCAGCAGTTCATCGGAATAGTCCGAGATGCGGAAGAACCACTGCGTCAGCTCCTTGCGCTCGACCTGCGCGCCCGAGCGCCAGCCCTTGCCGTCGATGACCTGCTCATTGGCCAGCACGGTCATGTCGACCGGGTCCCAGTTCACCTGCGCCGATTTGCGGGTGATCAGATTCGCCGCCAGCATGTCCAGAAACAACGCCTGCTGCTGGGCGACATAATCGTCATCGCAGGTGGCGAATTCGCGGCTCCAGTCGATGGCGAAGCCCAGCGGCAGCAGCTGCTGCTTCATGGTGGCGATATTGGCATAGGTCCAGTCGCGCGGATGGCCGCCCTGTTCCATCGCGGCGTTTTCGGCCGGCATCCCGAAGGCGTCCCAACCCATCGGATGCAGCACGGAAAAGCCCTGCGCGCGCTTGAACCGCGCCACCACGTCGCCCATCGCGTAGTTGCGCACATGCCCCATGTGAATGCGCCCCGAGGGGTAGGGGAACATCTCCAGCACGTAGTATTTCGGTCGCCCGTCCCGCTTCGCACGGAAGCTGTCGGCATCGGCCCAGGCCTGCTGCCAATGCGGTTCGCTGATCGCGGGGGAATAGGACATGGTGACTCCGGGCTTGAACTTGCCCGGAGGGTTTAGCGCTCGCGCGCGGGATGGTCTATAAGTAAGTACTTACAGCTTGCCGTCGGCCACGCGCAGCTGGCGGGCGCGGGTCAGGATCGCATCTTCGACGGCACGCGCGGTGTCGGGTGCGACCGCACCGCCGCCGGCGCCCTGCAGCGACACTTTCAACGACCGGGCGTCAAGCGCCGGGTCGGTGATGTTGATGGTGGCGCGATAGCTGCGGCCGCCGCCGGGCGGGGTGCCATAGCCGGTTACGATCACCCCGGTGAACGGATCGACCGACTGGATCGGCAGGAAGTTCAGCACCTCGAGGCTGGCGTTCCACAGATACTTGTTCACCGCCACGGCGTTATTGGCGTTCTGCCGGTTCGAGAACAGGTCCCAGATCGACGATTCGTTCCGCTGGGTCTGCCGCTCTGCCACCATCTCCTGCGGCATGTTCGGCTGCGGGTTGCTGCCGCCGCTGCCGCAGGCCGCCAGCGACGAGCACAGCGCGAGAATCGCGGCGGAGCGAAGCGCAAAACGGGTCATGGCACTGTCCTTATATAGCTGTCGCCTTTTCGGCCTTGCCGCCCACTTAGCGCGGATCGGGGCTTGCGGACAAGCATTTCCCGAAGCCCGGCCGCCCATGAGCCTATGCGATGTATACGGGCGGGAGAGGCCACGCGGAGGGCTCTCGGGGCCGTTCACCGAAGTGTGACCAATAAGCACCACAGATGCGGCAATGCCGACGAAGCCGGGCGTTTTCATTGCATTGACCAGGTGAAAGCGCGACACATCCTTCATACCCAACGGCCTTTTGCGCCATTGGGGGATACACCGAGAGACAAGAGGGAACACCATGAAAAAGGTTCTGTTTGCGACCACCGCGCTCGTCATGTCGATGACCGCTGGCGTCGCAGTCGCCGAAGTCGCAGTGACCGGCGACGCCCGTATGGGTCTGATCTATGACGGCAACGACGCTCAGTTCGGCAGCCGCGCCCGTGTCCGTTTTACCCTGACCGGTGAAAGCGATGCCGGCCTGTCGTTCGGCGCCTCGTTCCGCGTCGACCACCAGGACGAGCGTGGCGGCAAGGCCAACGCCGGTACTGCCGGTTCGGTCTGGATTTCGGGCACCTACGGCAAGCTGGAAATGGGCGACGTCGTTTCGGCTTCGGAAGCCGCGATCGGCGACCTGTACGAAGTCGGTTACACCCAGGGTGAATTCGGCGGCGATCTGGAAGAGATCTCGTACCTCACCGCTGACGGCAACAACCTCGACCAGGGCCCGAACATTCTGTACTCGTACAGCATCAGCGGCTTCAACCTGTACGCGTCGGCCAGCGACTCGAGCGACAACGCGTGGCCGGGTGCTGCCGGTGCAGACAACCCGTTCTGTGATGTCGTCGACGCGGATGGCGACGGCGAACTGGACGACGAAGTTTGCGGCGTTGCCGGCGGCGACACCGATTCGGAACTCGCATGGTCGGTCGCAGCCAACTATGAAGGCACCCATGCCAACGGCACCTACACCGTGGGTCTGGGCTATGCCAAGCATGGCGACGCCAAAGAAGTCGTCCTGGGCGCCGAAGGGACCTATGGCGCTTTCAGCGGTAAGATCATCTACGCGGACTACAAAGACCGCGCTGGCATCGACTTCCGCGTCGGCGACAACCCGATGGTGGAATTCGACAACGCCAACTACAACTACGACAAAGCCTATGGCCTGTCGCTGGCTTACGAGTTCGATGCCGTCACCGTCAAAGGCTACTACCGCCGCGATGTGGCTGAAGCCATCGTTGCTGGTGCCGATGACACCGATTTCGACACCTGGGGTATCGGTGCCGACTACGATCTGGGCGGCGGCGCCATCCTGGCCGGCGGTATCGTCGACAGCGACTGGATCGCTGACACGGTTGCCGACGTCGGTGTCCGCTTCAAGTTCTGATCGAACCTGAAACGATCTACGGAGAGAGCGGGCCTTGCGCCCGCTCTTTTCTTTTGTGAGTTTCGCGCCATGGGACTGGATGACATCACCCGCCGCATCGCCGCGGCAGAACAGCGGGCAGGGCGCGCGCCCGGATCGGTGACGCTGATCGCCGTCAGTAAGGTGCAGCCCGACGATCGCGTGACCGCCGTGCTGGAGGCCGGACAACGCGTCTTCGGCGAGAATTATGTGCAGGAGGCGCAGGGCAAATGGCCCGCTTGGCGCGAACGTTGGCCGGGTGTGCAACTGCACATGATCGGGCCGTTGCAGTCGAACAAGGCCAAACAGGCGGTGGGGCTGTTCGACGCCATTCATACGCTCGACCGCATGTCGCTGGCGCGCAAGCTTGCCCAGGCCATCGAGGCGCAGGAACGCGCGCCCGAACTGTTCGTGCAGGTCAATACCGGGGATGAGCCGCAGAAGGCCGGCATTCTCGTGGACGAACTGTCCGGCTTTCTGGTCCAGCTCCGCGAGATGGGACTGAACCCGCAGGGGCTGATGTGCATCCCGCCCGAGGCGGAAGATCCGCGCCCGCATTTCCAGCTGTTGCGCGAACTGGCCGAGACCGAGGGGCTGGCCAAGCTGTCCATGGGGATGAGCGCGGATTTCGAGGCCGCAATTGCCGAAGGCGCGACCCATGTGCGCGTCGGCAGCGCGATTTTCGGGGCGCGGGATTACACGACAATGCTGTAACCGGGGCGTTGCCCCGGACGCCAGGGTCTTTGCACCGCGAAGATGGTGCGGACCGGCGTTTCGGCGACCGCCCGCGTCCATTCCGGCAAAAGGCAGCCGGATCGCTGCGGGAGGCTCAGGCGTTCACGCCTTTCATGCCCTCCTCGGTGTAACGCGCGCCGAGGACCGGCAGCCTCGCCACGGCGTCGCGTAGAGTGCTGCGTTCGGCATCGGTGAGGGTGATTTGTGTCGCCTTTGTGTTTTCCTCCAGATATTTCAGGCGTTTGGTTCCCGGAATCGGGACGATGTCGGGACCCTGATCCAGCAGCCACGCCAGCGCGATCTGCGCCAGGGTCGCGCCGCGCGCCTGGGCGATGTCGCGAACGACCTCGACAAGGGCGGCGTTGCCGGCGGCATTGTCGGGGGCGAAGCGGGGCAGACTGGCACGGAAGTCGCCCTCCTCGAACCGGGCGCCGGGTTGGAAGCGGCCGGTCAGGAAGCCGCGGCCGAGGGGAGAATAGGCCACGAAGCCCACGCCAAGCGCGCGGCAGGTGGGCAGGATTTCGGCCTCGACCTCGCGGGTCCATAGTGAATATTCGGTCTGGATCGCGGTGACCGGGGTGACGGCATGGGCGCGACGCAGAGTGGGGGCGCTGACCTCGCACAGCCCGATATGGGCGATCTTGCCTTCGGCTTTCAGCGCGGCCAGCGTCTCCATCGTGGTCTCGACCGGTTGGGCAGGGTCGAGACGATGGACATAGTAGAGGTCGATCCGGTCGACGCGCAGGCGTCTCAGCGAGGCCTCGCAGGCGCGGCGCAGGTATTCGGGGCTGTTGTCGATGCGGCGACGATATTCGCCGGGGCTGCGCACGATCCCGGCCTTGGTGGCGATCTTGACCGGCGCGCGGCCGGCGGACAGGAACTGGCCCAGCAATTCCTCGTTGTGGTGGGGGCCGTAGGTATCGGCGGTGTCGAAGAAATCCACGCCGAGATCGGCGGCGCGGGCGAGCACGTCCAGCGATTCCCGATCATCGCGAGGGCCGTAGAACTCGCTCATCCCCATGCAGCCGAGGCCGAGCGCGGAGACGGTCAGGCCTTGTCCGAGGCGTCTTTGGTCCATGGTAAAGCTCCTTGTGGTGGTAGAAGGATTGTGGTTCCGTAAATCGGAAAACGATATGGCAAAGGAGCGGAGGTTGATTTCCGAAAACGGAAGACTGCGCTGGGATGATGCCCGCGTGTTTCTGGCCATCGCGCGCGGCGGCACGTTAAGCGCGGCGGCCGCGCAGTTGGGCCTGGGGCTGGCCACCGTGTCGCGACAGATCGAACGGCTGGAGGCCGTGCTTGGCCTGACCCTGTTCAGCCGCCATCAAAGCGGCTACCGGCTGACCGATGATGGGGCGGCCCTGCTGGACCGCGCGGCGGCGATGGAGCAAGCCGCGGCGGCTTTTGCCGAAGGATCCGCCGCGCAGGCCGAAGTCGCGGGCCGCGTTCGGCTGGCGACGGCCGAGATGCTGGCCTCGGCGCTGATTATCCCGGCCTTGCCCGCCCTGCGGCGGCGCCATCCCGATCTTGCGTTGGAAATCGCCACGGATGTGCGGGCGGTGAACCTGCATCGCCGCGACGCCGACCTGGCCATCCGCATGGTCAAGCCGGAACGCGGCAATGTCACCCTGCGCCGTCTGGGGCGGCTGGGCTTCGGGCTTTATGGTGCGCCGGCCTATCTGGCGGCACGGCCGTTCACCGGGTTGGGCGGCCATGATCTGATCGGCTGGTGCGAAACCCGCGCCCATCTGCCTGCCGCGCAATGGATTGAGCGCGCCTTGCGCGGGCGGCCGCCGGCACTGGCCACGACGACGCTGGGGGCGCAGCTGGTGGCGGCAAAGGCGGGGCTGGGGCTGGCCGTCCTGCCGCATTTTCTGGGTGCGCCGGACGGGCTGATCTGCGTGCAACCAGAGCTGGGCGTCGATCAGGAGATCTGGCTGGCCGTGCACGCCGATCTGGCGCGGACGCCACGTGTGCGGGTGGTGGCCGATTTTCTGGCCGAACTGATCCACGCCAGCCGCGCGGCGCTGGAAGGATCTAACCGTCCAGAAACGCCCGCAACCGAGGGGTCATGAAGTCCAGGAATGCGCGGACCCGGTGCGGGACGTTGCGGCCGCCGGGGAAGACGGCG
The DNA here is from genome assembly GCF_013868135.1 of Paracoccus sp. S1E-3. Lineage (GTDB taxonomy): Bacteria > Pseudomonadota > Alphaproteobacteria > Rhodobacterales > Rhodobacteraceae > Paracoccus. The sequence continues at coordinate 1,610,808 of NZ_JACEMU010000004.1, read as the reverse complement.
TGGATGTCCTCGGTATCGCCGATGGTTGCTTCGGGCAGGATCTCGGTCAGGTGGCCGGCGGCCAGATCATCGCGGATATGGAACTCGCCCATGCGCGCCACGCCCATGCCGGCGATGGCCATGCGGCGCACCGACTCGCCGTTATTGGCGGTCAGGCGAAGGGCCCCGCGCCGGTCGATGCTGCGCCCGGTGTCGCGCAGCGGCGCCATTGCTGCGGACCTCCGGAAACTGAAGCCCAGCATTTCGTGCCCCGCCAGATCGTCCAGCGACCGCGGCGTGCCGCGCCGGGCCAGATAGCTGGGCGCTGCCACGATCCTGCGCGCGGCGGTGCCCAGCTTGACCGCCGTCAGGCTGGAATTGGGCAGCGCACCCACCCGGAAGGCCACATCGGTGCGGTCGAGATACAGGTCCACAAGCTCGTCTGACAGCGACAGGTCGATGGCGACGTTGGGGTAGGCCTGCCAGAAGGCCGGCAGCAGCGGCTCCAGTCCGACCATCCCGAAGCCGACCGAGCTGCTGACCCGCACCGTGCCGCCCATCTGCGCGGCGCCCTTGGACAGGTCGCGTTCGATATCCTCCAGTTCGGCCAACAGGGCTTGGCTGCGGTCGTAATAGACCTGCCCTTCATCGGTCAGCGATAGGCGCCGGGTCGACCGCTCCAGCAGGCGCACGCCCAGCCGGGCCTCGATCCGGCCAATCAGCTTGCTGACGGTGGAAGGCGTCATCATCAGCGCGCGGGCGGCCTCGGAAAAGCTGCCCGCCTCGACCACGCGCAGGAAGACCTGCATTTCGCCCGCCCGATTGTCCATGCTTGCGCCTGATTTGTGAAGTTGCTTCACAGATAATGTGGCTTTCGGGATGATTATCAAGCGAACATCGAAAGGGTATCTGTCGGTTCATGCAAAGGCCGTGTGACGGCCGGACTGAAAGGATACGCAGAATGGAATATGTTAACGCTCACGGTGCGAGGATTCCGGCGCTCGGCTTCGGTGTGTTCCGCATGTCCGATGCCGAGGTCGAGGCGGTGATCGGCGCCGCGCTCGACGCGGGCTTCCGCCATTTCGACACCGCCCAGATCTATGGCAACGAGGCCGCCCTGGGCCGCGCCCTGAAATCGGCCGGTGCCAGGCGCGAGGATCTGTTCCTGACCACCAAGGTCTGGGTTGACAAATACGCCAAGGGTCCGTTCGCGGCCTCGGTCGACGAAAGCCTGGAAAAGCTGGGCGTTGATCGGGTCGACCTGCTGCTGCTGCACTGGCCTGCCGACAAGGTGCCGGTTGCCGAACAGGTGGCGCTGATCAACGAAGTGCAGGCCGCGGGCCGCACGCGCTTCATCGGGGTCAGCAACCAGAACGCCGCCCAGCTGCGCGAAAGCGTGGCCATCAGCCCGGCGCCCATCGTGACCAACCAGATCGAACTGCACCCCTATATCGACAACGCGAAGATCGTGGCGACTGCGCGCGAGTTGGGGGTGGCGATCACCGCCTATTACGCCATGGCCGATGGCGCGGTGCCGAAGGATGCGGTGCTGCAGAAGATCGGCGCGGCTTACGGCAAGAGCGCCGCGCAGGTGGCGTTGCGCTGGCTGATCCAGCAGGGGTTCATCGCGCTGTCGAAAACCGCCAATCCGGGCCGGGTGGCCGAAAACTTCGACGTTTTCGACTTTACGCTCTCGGCCGCAGACATGGCGGCCATCGCGGGCCTCAGCCGTCCCGACGGGCGGATCGTCAGCCCGCCCGACCTTGCGCCCGACTGGGACGTCTGAGGCGCGGCCGGAGTTTTCAGGAGTTGAGATGATGACGAATGATGCAACCGGGTCCCGCGCGACCTGGGCGCTGCTGGCCCTGGCCATCGGCGCCTTCGGGATCGGCACCACTGAGTTTTCGCCCATGGGGCTGCTGCCGGTGATCGCCGAGGGGATCGGGGTTTCGATTCCCACCGCCGGGATGCTGATCAGCGCCTATGCCATCGGGGTGATGGTTGGTGCGCCGATGATGACGCTGCTGTTCAGCCGCTTTGGCAAACGCACTGCGCTGATGGCGCTGATGGGGATCTTCACCATCGGCAACCTGCTGTCGGCGCTGGCGCCGGATTACTGGACGCTGCTGGCCGCCCGCGTGGTCACCAGCCTGAATCACGGCGCCTTTTTCGGCCTTGGCGCAGTTGTCGCCGCCAGCGTGGTACCGAAGGAGAAGCAGGCAAGCGCGGTGGCCGTCATGTTCATGGGCCTGACCATCGCCAATATCGGCGGGGTGCCCGCTGCCACCTGGATCGGCCAGCAGATCGGCTGGCGCATGGCCTTCGCGGGGACTTCCGCCCTTGGGCTGGTCGCCATCGCCGCGCTGAGGTTTGCGCTGCCCAAGGGCGCGCCGGGCCAGCCCGTCAATGTCCGGCGTGAGCTGCGCGTGCTGATCCGGCCCGAGGTGGTGATCTCGATCCTGATCACCATGCTGGGGTTCAGCGGGACATTCGCGCTGTATACCTATGTCGCGCCGCTGCTGGAAGACTTGGTGGGGGCCTCGGGCAGCTTCGTGACGCTGGCGCTGGCGCTGATCGGCATCGGCTTCACCGTCGGCAACTGGCTGGGTGGCAAGCTGGCCGACTGGTCGCCCGAAGGGGCCACGGCGATTTTCCTGGCGGCGATGGCGGTCATCATGCTGGCGATGCCGTTTCTGCTGACCAGCCGGGTCACGGCCGCGATCACGCTGATGGTTTGGGGGATCGCCGCCTTCGCCATCGTGCCGCCTGTGCAGACCCGCGTCATGCAGGCCGCGCATGACGCGCCGGGTCTCGCGTCCTCGGTCAACATCGGGGCGTTCAACCTGGGCAATGCGATCGGTGCGGCGATCGGCGGCGCGGTGATCGCGCTCGGCTATGGCTATGCCGCGGTGCCGGTTGCGGGCGGAGCACTTGCTGTTGCAGCATTGTCACTTGTTGCGGTTGCGCGGCGACGCACCGTGGAACCAAACAGCTGCTACAGCACTTGATCCGCGTGACCAAGTAACGAGTGCGCCGCCGGAGACCTTCCGGCGGCGATGTGTTGCCGGCGGGCAGGCGGACAAAGCTTGCCCGTTCGGACGTGCCCGTTCTGACATGATTGATTCTTTCTCCTGCAAAATGCGATACCGGGTGGCACACCCTGATGCAGGAGAAGAACATGCCCCAGATTCTCGGCCTCTCCGGCAGCCTCCGCAAAGGCTCTTTCAATGCGGGCCTGCTGCGCGCCGCCCGCGATCTCGCCCCCGAGGGCACCGAAATCGAGATCGGCTCCATCCTCGAGGTTCCTTTGTATAATGCCGACGAGGAAGCGGCCCATGGTCTGCCACCCTCGGTTCAGCGGCTTCAGGCGCAGCTGCAGGCGGCGGACGGGTTGTTGCTGGTGACGCCGGAATACAACAACGGCATGCCCGGTGTGTTCAAGAACGCCATCGACTGGATGTCGCGCGGGCCGGGGCTGGACTATTTCGTCGGCAAGCCGGTGGCGGTGCTGGGCGCCTCGCCCGGCGGCTTCGGCACGGTGCTGTCGCAAAATGCCTGGCTGCCGGTCCTGCGCACCCTGAAGGCCGAGCTTTGGGCCGAGGGGCGGATGCTGGTGTCGCGCGCGGGCGGCCTTTTCGACGAAAACGGCAACCTCACCGACGACCGCACCCGCGCTGCCCTGCGTGATTTCATTGCAGGCTATTCGGCGACCCTTTAGGCCACCTGCTCCCAGCGCGTCACCTCGGGGCGGCCGGCCAGAAGCGGCAGGATCTTCTGCAGCATCTCGCGCAGATAGTCCGTATCGTTATGGGCGGCCTCGGCTTCGCGGCTGGTCCAATGTTCGATGGACAGGAATTCATCGCCCTTGCGGAAATAGCCATAGCCGGCGCTGCCCGGCTCGCCCCGGCTGTGTTCGGACAGCTCGGCCAGCAGGGGCACCAGTTCGTCGCCCTTGCCGGGCAGGGCGTTGAAGCGGGCGGTGGTGGTGATCTTTGTCATAGGTGCTTGTCCCATTCTTCAGCCTGTTCGCGCCTGGCCATCTCCTCGGCCGCCTTGGGCAGCACCGTGCGGTAGGGCGGGTGGTCGGCGGTAATGACTTCTATCATGGCGGCGATCATCTCGGCCGGATCGGCCTGCCGGGTCAGTTCGCGCACCGGCCAGTGATCCATCACGCGTTCGCCCTGATCCCACCACTGGTCCTGCGCCTCCATGCCGGTATCGTTGAAGCCGGTGCGGAACGCGCCCGGATTGACCGTGCAGACCTGCACACCATAGGGGGCGAGTTCCTCGCGCATGGCGGCGCAGAACCCCTCGACCGCGTATTTGGTCGCGGAATAAGCCCCGTCCCAGGGCACTTTCACCAAGCCCGCGACCGACGAGGTCCAGACGATCCGGCCGGCGCCCTTGCGGATGAATTTCTTCGCCGCGCCCTGCGCCATTTCCAGCGCCGCGAAGACATTGGTGTCGAAGACCCTGCGCACGATTTCGGGCGGCAGTTCGACCACCGGGCCGGATTCCATGATCCCCGCATTGTTGAACAGCACGTCGAAATCGAGATCGAGCGCGTGGTTGCGGTCGATCTCGGACAGAACGTCCAGCTTGATGACGCGCAGCGCCAGTCCCTCGGCCCTGGCGGCGGCGCGCAACTCGGTCACCTGCGGCCAGATATGGCAGGCGGCGATGACATCATGCCCGGCGCGCGCCAGACCCAGCGCCACGCCCCGGCCGAAGCCCGACCCCGCCCCGGTGATGAGAACGGTTTTCACCATCAGTTTACCCCCTGTGCGGCCAGCCATTCCGAGCCGGCGGCCAGATCGGTCGGCGACAGTTCATGCCCGGCCTCGATGATGCGGGCATCGACCTCGGCGCCGCCGGTCGCCAGCGCCTTTTCCAGCGCCGGGGCCATGCGGCTGAACGGGTCGCGGGCGCCGTTCAGCATCAGCACACCGGTGCCGGTCAGATCTGCGGCGGGCGGGTCTTCCAGCACCTGCACGCCGCGCAGCAGCAGGGCGCGGCCGACCACGCCCGGATGCAGCTGCATGATCGCACCCAGCAGGTTGGCACCGTTGGAATAGCGCAGAAATGCCAGCTTGTCGCGTTCCAGCCCATAGCCGCGAATGGCTCCGTCGATGAAACCTGCGAAGGCCTCGGCCTCGGCGGCGATGTCGGCCTGGTCATAGGTCACCGCGTCGAAGCGACGGAACCAGCGGTTGATGCCTTCCTCGGTCGATCGCCCGCGCACCCCCAGCAGCGTCGCGCGCGGGTTCAGGCGTGACGCCAGCGGCATCAGGTCGGTCTCGTTGCCGCCAGTCCCGTGCAGCAGCACGATGGTGCTGCCGTCGGGATCTTCGGGCGTATGGAAGCGATGGATGAAGGGCAGATCGCGCATCGGCATCCTTTCCTCGCCCGGCCGGGCGAATTGCGGCAGCATGACGCGCAGGTCCTCGGTCCGCGACGCCTCGCGCGGGGGGACCATCAGGGTCTCGCCCAGATGCTCCAGCGACTCGTCCACGGTCATGCCGGGGGCGTCGGTCGCGTATTCGAACAGAGTCCCCCCCGGTTCGCGGACGTAGAGCGACAGGAAATATTTGCGGTCATGGACATTGGTGGCGCTGTCGACATCGCGCAGCGACAGCCGCATCTGGCGCACGGCCTCGGCGTCGGGGGCGCGGAAGGCGACGTGATCGAAGATGGAGGCGCCCGGAATGCCGGGGAAATATCCGCGCGCATCGCGCACATCGACGGCGTCGGTGTCCGAGATCATCCGATGGGTGTTCACCTCGGTCCGGTGGGGGCGATAGCCGAAGCGGGCCGCGAAATCCGATGTCGCCTGCGGATTGTCGGTCAGCAGGGTGACGGCGCGAATGCGGGTGGGCGCGATCGGGTCGGGCAGCGGGGCCGCCGCGGGCATGTCGACGCCGACCAGCTTGACGATGATCCCATCGGGGTCCTTCAGGCGCAGCACGGTTTCGCCGAATTCGCGCGACGGCCCCTCGACCGGCAGGCGCGCCGCCATGGCGCGTTGCAGCCATTCACCGATGCTGTCAGGCGGCACCGCGAAGGCGATTTCCGACACCTGCCCCAGCCCGGTCCGGCCCGCGGCCCCGTCTTCCCAGACCAGAAAGGTCACCAGACTGCCGGGGGTTCCAGCCTGATCGCCATAGATCAGGTGCAGCTGTTCGGCATCCTCGAACCCGCCGGTCTGCTTGACCAGCCGAAGACCCAGAAAGCCCAGATAGAAATCCACATTGGCCTGCACCCGCCGGGTGATGCCGGTGACGTGGTGGATGCCGGTGGTCATGCCGCCGCCTCGGCCGCCAGCACCTTCTGGACCGCCGGATCGTCGGCAATCCGGTCAAGCAGCGCCTGCACGTTCGGAAAGGCGGTGATGCCGTCAGGCAGAACCTTCACCGCCCAGCGGATCATCGGGAAGGCATAGGCGTCGATGACCGAGCGCTTGCCGCGCCCCTCGCCCAGTATCCAGTCGCGCCCTTCCAGGTGGTCGTTCAGGATGCCCAGCTGCTTCTGGACCAGCTTCTGCCCGGCGGCCACGACATCTTTCTTCGCGGCCTCGCTGCTGTCGGTTGTATAGCGCTGAGGCAGGAAGATCGGCCAGAAGGCCGCATGCATGTCGCTAGTGAAGAAGGATGACCAGCGATGCGCCTCGGCCTTTTCGCGCAGGGTATCGCCGCCAGACAGCCCGGCCTCGGGGTGCTTTTCGGCCAGGTATTCCAGGATCGCGCCGGCCTGGGTCAGCAGCCAGCCGTCATCCTCGCGCAGGGTCGGCACGGCGCCCGCCGGGTTGACCGCCAGCAGTTCCTTCGAGCCGTATTGGACCTTCACCGCCTCGTATGGCGCGCCGATCCATTCCAGCACGATATGCGGCGCAAGCGAGCAAGCCCCGAGGGCATAATAAAGCGTGGTCACGGCAGCCTCCCTGTTGATCGTGAATCCGCAGACTGTCCCCATGACGAGAGGAATCGCCCGGCAGAGTCAATCATCCTGCGCCGAACGCCCCGTTTCCGGAACCGGAACGGCCCGCGATGGCACGGGGTTCAGGCAGGATTGCGCTCGGGCCGTGATCCGGGTGCCGGACGCGATCCCGGTGGTGGCGCTTGCGCGGGCCGGCTGCGCGGCTTAGCGTTGCGCGCGTCTGGACGGTGCGGGGGCGGACATGAAATTCTACGGCTATTTCCGGTCGTCGGCGGCCTATCGATGCCGGATCGCCTTCAATCTGAAAGGGGTTCGGCCCGAATTCATCGCCGTGAACCTGCGTACGGGCGAGCAGAAGGCAGAGGCCTTTCTGGACCTGAACCCGCAGGGGCTGGTGCCGCTGCTGGACACCGGAACCGCGCGACTGACGCAATCCATGGCGATCATCGAATGGCTGGATGAAACCCACCCCGCGCCACCCCTGCTGCCCACCGATGCCGAGGCCCGCGCCCATGTCCGCGCCTTTGCCCAGATCATTGGCTGCGACATTCACCCGCTGCAGAACCTGCGGGTGCTGAAATATCTGAAGGCCCAATATGGTCTGGATCAGGACGGGCTGGACGCCTGGTGCCGGAATTGGATCGAACCGGGACTGGGCGCCTGCGAGGCGATGGCCGCGGCCCAGACTCATGGCGGCGCCTTCGCCTTCGGCGACGGGCCGGGACTTGCCGAGATCCTGCTGGTTCCGCAGATGTTTTCGGCCGAACGCTTCCATCTGGATCTGACGCCTTTCCCGCGCCTGAACGCCATCCGCGCGGCAGCCGAGGCGCTCCCCGCCTTCGCCGAGGCCCATCCCGCCCGCCAGCCCGACTGGATCAGCTGAGACCCAGCCGCGCCACCGCCGCCTCTGCGGCGCGGGCCAGCAGGCGCATCTCGGGCGTTTCGCGGTCCGCGGCGCGGCGCATCAGCCCGACCGGCCCCTCGGTCCCCTGATCCGAGAAGGGCAGGCGCACCAACCGGCCATCGGCGATTTCATTCGCGACCACGCCGGTCGAGATCACCCAGACCGCATCGCTCCGTGCCGTGTGGACGCGGCCGAAGGCGCCCGAGACCGTTTCGATCCGCCGCGCCGGGATGGGCAGGCCCCGCGCGATCAGCAGACGCTCGACAAAGGGGCGGATGGCGGCCCAGGGCGGCGGGAAGATCACCGTGAATTCGCCCAGCCGGTCCAGCGAGGGCGCCTTCAGGATCGGATGGCCGGGACGGGTGACAAACACCACCTCCTCCAGGTAAAGCTGTGCGAAGCTGAGGCCGCGCATGGTGGCGGGCGCGCCCAGCCGGCCCAGCACCAGATCCAGCGTGCCGGCGCGCAGAAGCCCGGTCAGGTGGTCATGCGACCCGTCGGCGACGGTCAGCGACAGGTCTGGCGCGCTGTCCTCCAGCCCCGCGACCAGCTCCGGCAGCAGCCGCGCCGCGACCGAGGGCAGCGCCCCCAGATGCAGGCGCGCCACGCTTTGACGCCGCCCCGCCGCCGCCCCGTCCAGCCCGCGTTCCAGCGCCCCCAACCCGGCCTCGGCGAAATCGAAAAGCACCTCGCCCTGCGCGGTCATCTGCGCCCCGCCGCGCCCCCGCGTCAGCAGCCGGGTGCCGAGGATCTGTTCCAGTTCGGCCAAGGTGCGCGAGATCGCTGGCTGGGTCAGGTGCAGCCGCTCGGCCGCGCGTTTCAGGCTGCGCGCCTTGGCGATTTCGACGAAAGCTTCCAGGTGGCGCAGCTTGATCCGGCGGTCCATTACTTGCCCAATTTGGTAATCAATCTGCGTATAATCGCAATTTTCATGCGGATTTCCATATGCAATCCTGCGCGTGGGAGGACATTCATGCGCGCACAGGTTGTCATTATCGGCGGCGGTCCGTCGGGGCTGTTGCTGGGCCAGTTGCTGCACCGCGCCGGGATCGAGGCGGTGGTGCTGGAACGCAAGACGCGCGACTATGTGCTGGGCCGTGTTCGCGCCGGGGTGCTGGAAACCGGCCTTGTCCGCCTGATGGAGGAGGCGGGCGTGGTGGGACGCCTGCACCGCGAGGGCTTCGTCCATGACGGCACCCAGATCGCCGTTGGTGGCGAGATGTTTCATATCGATTTCAAGGCCCTGACCGGTACGCCCGTCATCGTCTACGGCCAGACCGAGGTGACCCGCGACCTGTATGACGCCCGCGCGGTTGCCGGCGCGCGCACGGAATTCGAGGTCGAGCATGTGGTGATCCACGATGCCGATACCGACCGGCCCTATGTCACCTATGACCAGCACGGCGACCGGAAGCGTATCGATTGCGATTTCATCGCCGGCTGCGACGGTTTTCACGGGGTCAGCCGCCAGACCATCCCGCTGAACGTCCGGCGCGAATACGAAAAGACCTATCCCTTCGGCTGGCTGGGCGTGCTGTCGGAAACGCCCCCCGTTCATGACGAGTTGATCTATGCCAATTCCGATCGCGGCTTCGCGCTGTGTTCGATGCGCAACGCGCATCTGTCGCGCTATTATATCCAATGCGCGCTGTCCGATCACCCCGAGGACTGGACCGACAAGGCATTCTGGACCGAGCTGAAGCGCCGCATCCCCGCCGAGATGGCCGAGCGGCTGGAAACCGGCCCCGCCATCGAGAAATCCATCGCCCCCCTGCGGTCTTTCGTGACCGAGCCGATGCGCTGGGGGCGCCTGTTCCTGTGCGGCGACGCTGCCCATATCGTGCCGCCGACCGGCGCCAAGGGCCTGAATACTGCGGCCAGCGACGTGAATTACCTCTATCGCGGGCTGGTGCGATATTATCAGGATGGCGACAGCGAGGGGATCGACCGCTACTCTGAAAAGGCGCTGCTGCGGGTGTGGAAGGCGGAACGCTTCAGCTGGTGGTTCAGCGGGCTTCTGCACCGCTATCCCCATCAAAGCGCTTTCGACCTGAAGATGCAGCAGGCCGATCTGGCCTTTCTGCGCGACAATGAAAGCCAGCAACGCGCCTTCGCGGAAAACTATGTGGGGTTGCCATACTGATGCAGATCATCGAGGCAAACGGGATCGGCCTGCATGTCGCCGATCAGGGACCGAAGGACGGCCCGGCTGTGGTCTTCGCCAATTCGCTGGGCACCGACCTCAGGCTGTGGGACCGGCTGCTGCCGCTTCTGCCCGCGGGCCTGCGGCTGGTGCGCTATGACAAGCGCGGCCATGGCCTCAGCGCCAATCCGGCGGGGCCATACACGATCGACCAGTTGGCCGATGACGCCGCCGGGCTGATCGGCGCGCTGGCGCTGCGCGATGTGGTCTTCGTCGGCCTCTCCATCGGGGGGCTGATCGGGCAGGCGCTGGCGCTGAAGCATCCGGGCCTGCTGGGGGCGCTGGTGGTGTCCAACAGCGCCGCCAGGATCGGCACCAGCCAGATGTGGACCGACCGCATCAATGCCATTCAGGAATTCGGCCTGCAGGTCGTGGCGGCACCGACGATGGAGCGCTGGTTCTCGCCCGCCTATCGGTCCACGCCGGATCTGGCGCTGTGGCAGCGCATGTTGGAGCGCCAGCCCGCCGACGGCTATATCGCCTGCTGTCAGGCAATCGCGGCGGCCGATCTGCGCCGGCAGGTGGGCGCGCTGAAACTGCCGGTGCAGATGATCGCCGGCAGCCTCGACGGTTCCACGCCGCCGGAACTGGTGCGCGCCTCGGGGCAGCTGATCCCCGGTGCCGCCTATGCCGAGATCGATGGCGCCGGGCATCTGCCCTGCGTCGAGGCCGCGCCGCAATATGCGGCCATCCTGAACGCCTTCCTGAAGGAAGTCGGCCATGCCTGACTGTTACGACATCGGCATGAAAACCCGCCGCGAGGTTCTGGGCGACGCCCATGTCGACCGGGCCGAGGCGGCGAAGACCGATCTGGACCGGCCCTTTCAGGACCTCATCACCCGTACAGCCTGGGGCACGGTCTGGGCCAGCGATGCGATTACCCGGCGCGAAAGATCCATGCTGACGCTGGCGCTGCTGGCCGCGACCGGCAATTTCGACGAGATCCCCATGCATATCCGCGCCACCGCCCGCACCGGGGCCTCGAAACAGGACGTGCTGGAGGCGTTTCAGCATGTCGCCATCTATGCCGGCGTGCCACGCGCCAATCATGCGCTGAAACTGGCCAGGCAGACCTATGCCGAAATGGAGGGCGCCGATGAAACCCGCTGAATATTATCAGCGCGACCGCACCCGCCAGCCGCCGGCGCTGACGCCCGATTACAAGACCTCGGTTGCGCGGTCGCCGCGCTATGCGATGATCTCGTTGCAGCAATCCGCATCGGAAATCACGGGGCCGACCTTTGGCCACAATGACATCGACCCGATCGACAATGACCTGATCAAGAATTACGCCAGAACTGGCGATCCGGTGGGCGAACGCATCATCGTTCATGGCCGGGTGCTGGATGAAAACGCCCGCCCGGTGCCCGGCACGCTGGTGGAGATCTGGCAGGCCAATGCCAGCGGGCGCTATCGCCACAAGAAGGACAGCTATCTGGGCGCGCTCGACCCGAATTTCGGCGGCTGCGGGCGCACCCTGACCGATGAGAACGGCTATTATTTCTTCCGCACCGTCAAACCCGGCGCCTATCCGTGGCGGAACTGGGTGAACAACTGGCGGCCCGCGCATATCCATGTTTCGGTCTTCGGGCACAGCTTCAGCCAGCGCCTCATCACCCAACTTTATTTCGAAGGCGATCCGCTGATCCCGCTCTGTCCCATCGTGGCGACCATCCCCGACCCGGAGGCGATCGACCAGTTGATCGCGCGGCTGGACATGAACGCCTCGGTGCCCTTGGATAGCCTCGCCTATCGGTTCGATATCGTCCTGCGCGGACGGCGCTCGACCCTGTTCGAAAACCGGCTGGAGGGGAATTGATGAAACAGCGGCTGGATTACCTCAAGGAATCGCCGTCGCAGACGGCCGGTCCCTTCGTCCATATCGGGCTGGCGCCGGGGGCGGCGGGCTTCGACATCTACCGGGCGGAGCTGGGCCACGACATTGCCGGGCCGAACGCCAAAGGCCAGCGGATCCGGGTCGAGGGCGTGGTCATCGACGGCACGGGCAGCCCGGTCAAGGACGTGCTGCTGGAGATCTGGCAGGCCAATGCCGATGGCTTCTATGCCCATCCCGAAGGCGGCGGCCCGGTCGAGGACGGCTTTCGGGGCTGGGGCCGGGTCATCACCGATTTCGAGACCGGTGAATGGGGCTTTGAAACCGTCAAGCCGGGGCAGGTCGCGGCGCGGATGAAGCTGGCATCGGACGTATCCGATCGGGTCAGCACCGCGCCCGACCGGCAGGGCCGAACCGAACGCCATGCGCCGATGGCGCCCCATATCAACCTGTGGCTGGTGGCGCGCGGCATCAATATCGGCCTCAATACTCGGATGTATTTCGAGGATGAGGCCGCGGCCAACGCCCTTGATCCGGTGCTGAACCTGATCGAATGGGAAAACCGCCGCGCCACCCTGATCGCGAAACGCGCGGGCGATCGCGACGGCCGGCCGGTCTACCGTTTCGAAATCCGCCTTCAGGGCGACCGCGAGACAGTGTTTTTCGATGTCTGATCCGAAGCCCTGCATCATCTGCGTTGCGATCACCGGCTCGCTGCCGAGCAGGGCCGACAATCCGGCGGTGCCGATCACGCTGGCCGAGCAGATAGAGTCCACGCAGGAAGCCTTCGAGGCCGGGGCCGCCATCGTCCATTGCCATGTGCGTGATGCCGATGGACAGCCGACCAGCGACCCCGACCGCTTCGCGGCGCTGAAGGAAGGGATCGAGACGCATTGCCCCGGCATGATCGTGCAGCTCTCGACCGGGGGACGGCTGTTCGGCGCCTATGCGTCATGGTGTGCAGCGGGGATCGGCCGGCAGCAGCTGGTGCTGAACGACTGGGCGATTGCCGCCGGCGGCCATGCCCGCACCGGGCTGAAGGATAATGTCCGCCTCGACCGCGCGCGGCTGGCGCCGTCGAATGTCGCGCTGGTGCGGCGCACGGCCGAGATCTGCGCCAGACACAACCGCCCCGTCGCCAGCTGGCAGCAGGCCCGCGAGATCCTCGGGCTGCGGGCGGCGTGATGGTGTCGGCGCTCTACAGCAATCTGCTGGGCGATGCCGAAATGGCCGCGCTGATGGGCGACGCGGCCGCGATTGCCGCCATGCTGCGCGCCGAGGCCGCGCTGGCACATGCACAGGCCAGGTTGGGCATCATCCCCGAGGAGGCCGCCGCCGCGATTGCCCGCGCGGCGGAAACCGTGCGCCCCGATCCGGTGACGCTGGCGCCCGGCGTTGCGCGCGCGGGCATCGCCGCCCAGCCGGTGATCGCGGCGTTAAAACAGGCGGCGGGTCCGGCGGCGGATTGGGTCCATTACGGTGCCACCTCGCAGGACATCGTCGATACCGGGCAGATGATCCAGTTGCGGCAGGCCCTGGAGCTGCTGCGCGCGCGGCTGGCCGGTCTGGCGGAACTCCTGGCGCTGAAGGCGGGCGAATTCCAAGCGCAGCCGATCGCTGCCCATACGCGTTTCCAGATCGCCGCGCCGACGAGTCTGGGCGCGAAGATCGCCATCTGGCGCGCGCCGCTTCTGCGCCACCTCGACCGGCTGGACCAGATGCTGCCGCGCCTGCTCAATGTCTCGCTTTACGGGGCGGCGGGGACTTCGGCGGCGCTCGGGCCGCAGGCGGATGCGCTGCGTTCCGCCATGGCGGCGGAACTGGGCCTCGGCGCGCCGGAAACCCCCTGGCATACCACGCGCGACGGCATCGCCGAGCTGGGAGGCTGGCTGTCGCTGGTCACTGGCGCCCTGGGCAAGATGGGCGCCGATCTGGTGCTGCTGGCGCAATCCGAACGGGCGGAGGTCTGCGCCGGCATCGGTGGCGCCTCCTCGACCATGCCGCAGAAATCGAACCCGGTGGCGGCGGAAACGCTGGTCACGCTGGCGCGGCTGAACGCGGGCGATCTGAGCGGGCTGCATCAGGCGCTGATCCATGCGCAGGAACGCGACGGTGCGGCGCTGGGGATCGAATGGGCGCTGCTGCCGGGGATGCTGGAACGCGCGGCGGCCAGTCTGCGGATCGGGGCCGAACTGGTCCAGAGCCTGCGCGCCGACCCGGCCCGGATCGCGGCGAATTTCACCGCCGACCGGGGCAGGATGATGGCCGAGGCGGCGGGATTCCTGCTGGCCCGCGACATGCCCCGCGCCGAGGCCCTGATGATCGTGGCCGAGGCGCTGCGCGCGTTGCAGGCCGATGCGGGCCTGACGCTGGTCGACGCGCTGGCGACGCTGGCGCCGGGGCGCGACTGGGCGACGCTGCTGGCAGCGGACGCCAATCTGGGCCAGGCCGCCGCCATCGCAGCCACGGCCCGGGACCCCGCGCCATGACCGGGGCGCTGCCGAAACCCTGCGCGTTCCTGCACCTGTCACGGCCATGCCGCCCTGCCAGCCGGAGGCTGGCGACCATGGCTGACGACTTGTGCGATCTGCCGGTCGGCCGGTCCGCGCCCTGCGGCGGCGACCACGCGGCCCAGACCGGGAGGCCGTGGCCATGACTGAGGCGCTCCTCGTGGCCATGCTGGCCTTCCTGCTGGGCGGCGTGCTGAAGGGCGCCATCGGCGCGGGCACGCCGGTGGTCGTCATCCCGATCATGTCGATCTATTTCGATGTCCCCTTCGCGGTCGCCGTCTTCGCCCTGCCGGCGCTGGTGTCGAATCTCTGGCAGGGGTGGAGCTATCGCCACAACCTCAGCGACCGGGGGTTCGTGCTGCGGCTGGTGCTGGCCGCCGGGGTCGGGGCGGCGCTGGGAACGGTGCTGCTGGCGGCACTGCCCGCGCGCGCGCTGTCGATCGTGGTGGCGCTGCTGGCGCTGTTCTATGTCGGTTTCCGCATGGCCAAGCCGGACTGGTCGCTGAATTACGGAATCGCCCGCAGACTGGCCGCGCCCGCGGGCCTGCTGGCCGGGATTCTGCAGGGCGCTGCGGGGATTTCGGCGCCGATCTCGGTCACCTATCTGCACGCGATCCAGCTGCCGCGCGAGCGCTTCATCCCCACCATCTCGGCCCTGTTCGCCGCGATGGCGGTGGTGCAGCTGCCGTCGCTGATCGGGGTCGGGATCATGTCCTGGCAGATCCTGTGGATCAGCCTGCTGGCCTGCGTGCCGCTGTTTCTGGGCATGCCCATCGGCGCCGCGCTGGTGCGGCGTGTCGGCGCCAGGGCCTTCGACCGGACGATCATGGTGCTGCTGCTGGTGATCGCGGTGATGCTGCTGTTCGAGGCCGCCTGAGGCGCGGCGGCCCCTCAGGATCAGGCGTTCAGATCGGCGAAGCTGCGGCCTTCCGCGACCAACTGGCGGATCAGCTTCGGCACGGTCCAGCTTTGCGGGTCTTCGGCGGCAAGCGCCTCCAGTTCGGTCAGCACCTGTTGCAGACCCCATTCATCGGCCAGCCGCATCGGGCCGCCGCGCCAGCGCGGAAAGCCATAGCCATGAACCAGCACCAGATCGACATCGGCGGGCCGGTTGGCGATGCCTTCGTCGATGATATCGGCGCCCTCGGCGATCATCGACAGCGCCAGCCGCCGTGACAGGTCCTCATCGGTGAAATCGCGCCGGGTCACGCCCGCTTCGGCCGAGGCGCGGCGGACCTCCTCATCCACCAGTGCCGAGGGTGCGGGCTTGCCGCCATCGTAATCATACCAGCCGGCGCCGGTCTTGCGGCCAAGGCGCTTCTGATCCTCGACCATGCGGTCGGCGATGGGGACATAGCGGCCCTTGAACACCTCGCCCGCGTCGCGTTTGCGCTGGCGGTTGGCATAGGCGATGTCGAGACCCGAGAGGTCCTGCACCTCGTAAGGGCCCATCGCCATGCCAAAGCCGGTCATGGCCTTGTCCACCTGCGCGGGCAGCGCGCCTTCCAGCAGCGCCACATCGGCGGTCTGGCGATAGCGCGTCAGGATGCGGTTGCCGATGAAACCGTCGCAGACGCCCGCCTCGACCGCGATCTTCCCCAGCCGTTTGGTCAGCGCGAAGGTCGTTGCCAGCGTCTGGGGCGAGGTCTCCTGCGCCCGGATCACCTCGACCAGCTTCATCAGATGGGCGGGGGCGAAGAAATGCAGGCCCAGGAACCGCTGGGGATGGGGCACCACTTCGGCAATCCGGTTCACATCCAGATAGGAGGTGTTGGTGGCCAGAATGGTATCCGCCGGCAGATCGCGGCCGAGGCGTTCAAACAGCGCCCGCTTCACATCGAGGTTTTCAAACACCGCCTCAATCACCATGTCCACGGCGGGCAGCGGGGTCTCGGGACCGTGGAGGAAATGGAAGGTCGCGGACAGGCGGCTGTCGGCCTCGGCCTGCGGCAGCTTGCCCCGGCTGACGGCTTCGTCAAACAGCCTGGTCACATTGGCGCGGGCGCGGGCCGCTGCATCGGCATCGTTTTCCAGCAGGGTGATCTCGATCCCGACCGAGTTCAGCGCATAGGCGATGGCCGCGCCCATGGTGCCCCCGCCGGCAACCAGCACATGCTCGACCGGTGCGGGCTCCAGCTTTTTCAGCGCGGCCGAGGCCCCCGCCCCCCGTTCGGCAAAGAAGATATGGCGCAGCGCGCGGGCCTGCGCGCCCTGCCGCAGTTCCAGGAAAGTGGCGCGTTCGCGGGCCATGCCCTCGGGCAGGGGGCCGGTGGCGCCCTCCATCAGGTCGATGACCTTTTGCGGCGCGATCTGGCCGCGCAGGCGCTTGGAGACATGCGCACGCGCGGCTTCCGCCGCCTCGGGCGCGGGTTCGGGCGCGGGCAGGCTGTCGGTGGCGGGGCCAAGCCGGGCCAGATCCAGCGCCAGCGCGGCGCCCAGCGGATCCTCTGCCAGCGCATCGATCATGCCTTCTGCCAGCGCCGCCTTGGCCTTCAGCGTCGCCCCGGTGCTGATCAGCGGCAGCGCCCGCGCCAGACCGATCAGTCGCGGCAGGCGCTGCGTGCCGCCCGCGCCGGGGACTACGCCCAGTGTGACCTCGGGCAGGCCGATCACGGCGGTGGGTGCGGCAATGCGGTAGCGGCAGGCGAGCGCGATTTCGTAGCCGCCCCCCAGGGCCGCGCCGTTGATCGCGGCAATGGCGGGCAGCGCCATCAGCGCGTCCAGAACGTCGGGCAGATGCGGTTCCAGGGGCGCGCCGTCGAATTCCCTCGCATCCGCGCCGGCGACAAAGCTGCGTCCCGCGCCGGTAATCACCACCCGGTCGATCCGGCCTTCCGCCACCGCCTGCCGCGCCTCGGCGCAGGCGGCCAGCAGGCCTGCGCGGACGGCTTGCGAAATCACGTTCACCGGCGGATTGTCGATGGTCAGGATCAGGGCCTTGCCGCGATAGTCGCGGCGAACGGGGTCGGTCATGGTCATGCCTTTCAGCGCGTCGGAGACAGGATTACCGTGATCGCGAAGCGATGCTGACCGAGCTATAGCAGATCATCGGCGGGGGGCTACTGATTTGTTGACCGAACGGTCAGGACTCTGGCTTTCCGGAAATGGGGACGGGAGAGGCGGTATTTTTCACCGTGATCGAGGCGATCCGCGATCCGGTGGCGGCGATGCTGCATCCTCTGTGTCGTGATGGCCGCGCCGCCCTCCACGCGGATCCTTTTCCCGCTTGGCGGAAGAGGAGGGAGTCGAACCCACCGAAGACGCCGCGCGTCCCCCGCCGGATTTGAAGTCCGGGCACCCCACCGGGGATGTTTCTCTTCCAGTTTCGTGGATAGGGTGGCGCATCAGGCAGGTCAATCGCCGCTGCCTGCCGTGCCGCGGCGTCGCATTATATTTCTGGGCTGCGCCGAAGTGGAAATTATTTCGAAACAACATGATATGGCGCCATCACTGTTCAAAAATTCAACCAATATACTGTGAAGTGAAGCCGTCATAAGCGCCCCCGATGCCCCTCGGCTTCTTATTTGTCAGGATGTTGAACAGCGCTTGCGTCATCGCCCTGCTCAAATTCCGCGCAGGCTGCCCGTGTCGCAGGCAAGGGCGACGGATCGGTGGTGAATTTCGGCGGGGGGTATGGGCGATCTCTCATCATTGCTGCGCCGCCGCATTACCGTCGGTCTCATGTTGGATGCCGTCCATATGCAGCGCAGCGCGGGTGTGGCGCGGGTCTCGCTCGACCGGGGCGGGCTTGTCGGGTTGTCGCAATCCGGCAGCGCCAAGGCGCTGCTGCCGCGCAGCCATGGTCCCGCGCCCGAGATCGTGTTCCTGAACACCTCCGGCGGGCTGACCTCGGGCGACCGGCTGGAATACCATCTCGATCTCGGCCCCGCGACCCGCGCCACGGCGACCACCCAGACGGCCGAACGCGCTTATCGCGCCGACGACCTGCCCGCAGCGGTGCAGGTGGCGCTGAAGGTCGGGGCAGGCGGAATGCTGGACTGGCTGCCGCAGGAAGCCATCCTGTTCGACGGCGCGAAGCTGGACCGCGAAACGGTGGTGGAACTGGCCGAGGGCGCCAGTTTTCTGGGACTGGAAACCATCGTGCTGGGCCGCGCCGCCATGGGCGAGACCGTGGCGCGCCTGCACCTGAACGACCTCCGCGTCATCCGCCGCGCCGGCAGGGTCGAGGTTTTCGATCCCTTCCGGCTGGACGACAGCAGCCTTGCCCGTGCGGGCGCGCCGGCGCTGTTGCAGGGCGCGCGGGCCGTCGCGGTGCTGATCCTGTCGGCCCCAGATGCCGAACATCAGCTGCCCGCGCTGCGTGCCGCCCTGACCGAGCCGGAGGTCACTGCCGCCGCCTCGGCCCTGCCGGGGCGCGTCATCCTGCGCGCCCATGCGCCCGATGCCTGGCCGCTGCGCCGCCAGATGGCGCGGCTGATCGAGACCCTGCGGCCCGACGCGCTGCCCCGCGTCTGGCAGTCCTAGGAGAGAGCCATGAACCTGACCCCCCGCGAAAAGGACAAGCTGCTGGTCAGCCTCGCCGCCATGGTGGCGCGGGGACGGCTGGCGCGCGGCGTCAAGCTGAACCACCCCGAGGCCATCGCGCTGATCACCGATTACGTGGTCGAGGGCGCCCGCGACGGCCGCAGCGTGGCCGATCTGATGGCGGCGGGCGGCACGGTCATCCGCGCCGATCAGTGCATGACGGGCGTCCCGTCCATGATCGAGACCGTGCAGGTCGAGGCCACCTTTCCCGACGGCACCAAGCTGGTCACCGTCCACCACCCGATCCGTTGAGGAAGCCGATGAAAAAGACCCTGATCCTGTTGACCCTGCTGCCGGGCGCCGCCTTTGCCCATACCGGGCAGATGGCCGGAAGCTTCACCACCGGCTTCGGCCACCCGTTCAGCGGCGCCGATCACATGCTGGCCATGGTGGCGCTTGGCCTGTTGGCGGCGCAGATCGGCGGGCGCGCGCTCTGGTCGCTGCCACTGACCTTTGTGGGCGCGATGCTGGTCGGCGGCGTGCTGGGCGCGTCGGGCGCGCCCTTTCCGGGGGTGGAGCCGACGATCCTCGCCTCTTGCATCATCCTCGGCGTGCTTGTCGCCATGGCGGTGCGCCTGCCGCTTCCGGTGATGCTGGCCGGGGCGGCGCTGTTCGGTGCGGCCCATGGCTGGGCGCATGGCGCGGAAGGTCCGGCCAGCGGGCTTGCCGTCTATGCGGCGGGGTTTGCGGTGGCGACGGCGGCGCTGCACGGGCTGGGCATGGTGGCCGGAAAGGCAGTCCCGGCGCTGGCGATCCGGGGCGCGGGGCTGGTGGCCGCACTTGCCGGCGCGGTTCTGGCAGTGGCGGGCTGAGATGAATCCCGGCGAGATCATCCCGGCCGAGGGCCGCATCACCCTGAACGCCGGCCGCGCCGCGATCACCCTGATGGTCGCCAATACCGGCGACCGCCCGGTGCAGGTCGGCAGCCATTACCATTTCGCCGAAACCAATCCGGGGTTGGATTTCGACCGCGTGGCGGCGCGCGGCATGCGCCTCGACATCCCCGCCGGCACCGCGATCCGGTTCGAGCCGGGCCAGCGGCGCGAGGTGCGGCTGATCCCCTATGCCGGGGGCCGCGAGGTCTGGGGCTTTAACGGCCATGTGATGGGGGTGCTCGATGCCGGTTGAAATCTCGCGCGCCGCCTATGCCGACATGTTCGGGCCGACCACCGGCGACAAGGTGCGCCTCGGCGATACCGATCTTATCATTGAGGTCGAGCGCGACCTGACCATCTATGGTGAGGAGGTGAAGTTCGGCGGTGGCAAGGTCATCCGCGACGGCATGGGGCAGTCCCAGGTGACCCGCGCGAATGGCGCCATGGACACTGTGATCACAAACGCGCTGATCCTCGACTGGAGCGGCATCTACAAGGCCGACATCGGCCTGAAGGACGGCCGCATCGCCCGGATCGGCAAGGCGGGCAATCCCGACACCCAGCCCGGCGTGACCATCATCATCGGCCCCGGCACCGAGATCATCGCCGCCGAGGGCCGCATCCTGACCGCCGGCGGCATCGACTGCCATATCCATTTCATCTGCCCCCAGCAGGTCGATGACGCGCTGCATTCGGGCATCACCACCATGATCGGCGGCGGCACCGGCCCGGCGCATGGGACGCTGGCGACGACCTGCACGCCGGGGCCGTGGCATATCCGGCGGATGCTGGAAGCCGCCGACAACCTGCCCGTCAATATCGGGCTGGCCGGCAAGGGCAATGCGTCTCGCCCCGAGGCGCTGCTGGAACAGATCCGCGCCGGGGCCTGCGCCCTTAAGCTGCACGAGGATTGGGGCACCACCCCCGCCGCCATCGACTGCTGCCTGACCGTGGCCGAGGCCGAGGATATTCAGGTGATGATCCATACCGACACGCTGAACGAATCCGGCTTTGTCGAAAATACCCTGAAGGCCATCGGCGGGCGCACCATCCACGCCTATCACACCGAAGGCGCGGGCGGCGGCCACGCACCCGACGTCATGCGCGTGGTCGGCAGCCAGAATGTGCTGCCCTCCTCGACCAACCCGACGCGGCCCTATACGCGCAACACGATCGAGGAACATCTGGACATGCTGATGGTGTGCCACCATCTGGACCGCGCCATCCCCGAGGACGTGGCCTTCGCCGAATCCCGCATCCGGCGCGAGACCATCGCCGCCGAGGATATCCTGCACGATCTGGGTGCCTTCAGCATCATCAGCAGCGACAGTCAGGCGATGGGGCGGGTGGGCGAGGTCATCACCCGGACATGGCAGACCGCCCACAAGATGAAGGTGCAACGCGGCAGGCTGGACGGGGAAACCGACGCCAATGACAACCTGCGCGCCCGCCGCTATGTGGCGAAATACACCATCAACCCCGCCCTGGCGCACGGGATCAGCGCCCATACCGGCAGTATCGAGGTTGGCAAGCGCGCCGATCTGGTTCTGTGGCACCCGGCGTTTTTCGGGGCGAAGCCCGAAATGTCGCTGATCGGCGGGCAGATCGTGATGGCGCAGATGGGCGATCCCAATGCCTCGATCCCGACGCCGCAGCCGATGTATTCGCGGCCCATGTTCGGCGCTTTGGGGCGGGCGGCGCAATCGGGTTCGGTCAGTTTTGTCAGCCGGGCGGGGCTGGAGGCCGGCGCCACCGATGGGCTTTCGAAACAGGCCGTTGCGGTCGAAGGCACGCGCGGTCTGGCCAAGCGCGACATGCGCCTGAACGACGCCACACCCTTTATCGAGGTCGATCCCGAAACCTACGAGGTCCGCGCCGATGGCGAACTTCTGACCTGCGAACCGGCAACCGAACTGCCGCTCGCCCAACGCTATTTCCTGTTTTGACGGAGGTCTTGATGCATTTTCTGGCCCATGGGGACGAACTTGGCGTGGCGGTGGCGGTGCTGCCGCGCGGCCATGGCCGCAAGGTGGTGGGGCGGGTCGTTCTGGACTATGACGCCCGCTGCCTGCGCCGCAAACGCCTTGCGACCGAAGGCGGCGCGGCTTTTCTGGTCGATCTGCCGCAGACCGTCAGTCTGGATCCCGGTGCGGCCTTTGCGCTGGCCGACGGCAACGCCATCGAGGTGGCCGAGGCCCATGAACCCGTGCTGCGGATCGAGGGCGACCTGCCGCGCCTCGCCTGGCATATCGGCAACCGCCATTGCCCCTGCGAAATGGCCGAGGATCATCTGACCATCCGCGCCGATCCGGTGCTGGAAGACATGCTGCTGAAGCTGGGCGCAAAGGTGACCAAGGGCTATGCCCCCTTCCGCCCCGAAGGCGGGGCCTACGGCCATGGGCGGACCTTTGGCCACGCCCATTGACGGCGCCCGCCTGCTGGCGGTGCAGCTTCTGTCCCCGGCCTTTCCGACCGGGGCCTTTGCCTATGCGCAGGGGCTGGAATGGGCGATGGATGCGGCTCTGGTCGGCGACGGCGCGGCGCTGGCGGAATGGCTGGGCGACGTGCTGGAATATGGCAGCGGCTGGTCCGATGCGGTGATCCTGTCGCTGTCGCTGCGTCCCGGCGCGGATCATCTTGGCCTTGATGATCTGGCCCGCGCCATGTGCCTGACCGCCGAAAGGCTGACCGAAACGCTGGAACAGGGCCGCGCCTTCGCGGCGACCTCGGCCGCGCTGACGGGCAGCAGCGACGCGCCCGCCGCCCTGCCGGTCGCCGTGGGCCGGGCACTGTCGGGGCTGGACCTGCCCCGCGCCGAGGTGATCGCGCTATATCTGCACGGGCAGGCGCTGAACCTCATTCAGGCGGCGGTGCGCTTCATGCCGCTTGGGCAGGCCGAAGGGCAGCGGATTCTGGCGGCGCTCTCGCCGCTGATCCTGCAATTGGCCGCCCGCGCCGCCGAGGCCAGCGAAGCCGATCTGGGCGGCTGCGCCATCGGCGCGGACCTCGCGCAGGCCCGCCACGAAACCATGCAGACAAGGATATTCCGCACATGATGAATGGCCCCCTTCGCGTCGGCATCGGCGGCCCCGTGGGCGCTGGCAAGACCACGCTGACCATCGAACTTTCCCGCCTTCTGGCCCCGCGCCTGTCCATGGCGGTGATCACCAACGACATCTACACCCGCGAGGATGCCGAGGCGCTGATGCGCGCCCAGGTCCTGCCGCAGGACCGGGTGCGCGGGGTCGAAACCGGCGGCTGCCCCCATACGGCGATCCGCGAGGATGCCAGCATCAACCTCGCCGCGATTGCCGAACTGACCTCGGCGCTGCCGGATCTGGAGCTGGTGCTGATCGAGTCGGGCGGCGACAATCTGGCCGCGACCTTCAGCCCGGAACTGGCCGACCTGACCATCTATGTGATCGACACCGCGGCCGGGCAGGACATTCCGCGCAAGAAAGGGCCGGGGCTGGCGCGGTCTGACCTGCTGGTGGTGAACAAGACCGACCTCGCGCCTTATGTGGGCGTTGATGCCGACTTGCTGGAAAGCGATGCCCGCGCCGCGCGCGGCCCGCGCCCGGTGGTGATGGCCGCGCTGCGCCACGGCAAAGGCGCGGAAGATGTCGCCGAATTCATCATCCGCGAGGGTGGATTGCGCCCGCGCGGCTAGGGATCGCGCAGGGCGTGCCGCGAAACCGGGCAGGGCGCGGCGGGACTGGCGCCGATTGCATCATTCGCGGGCTGGCTGCCCGAAGATGCCTTCGCAAGATTGCCTGAAAGCGCGCCAGCCGATCTTCTGCAAGGGCGAACGGCCCAAAAGGTCAGAAGTGTGCGACGGCCTCCGCCTGGAAAACGACGCCGCCGCACGGGTGCAACGAAGTTGCCGCCAAGGTTTAACACCGCGCCGCGCTGGCGGGAAGCGGGCGGATCTTTGCGGCCCGAGAGGGAAGAAGATGCAAGGATTGAAATCCATAATGGCGGGCTCGGCCTTGGGTCTGGTGCTGGCCGGGGGCGCGTGGGCGCAAGACGACACCATCAAGATCGGCGTCTTGCATTCGCTGTCGGGCACGATGGCGATTTCGGAAACCACGCTGAAGGACACTGTGCTGATGCTGGTCGAACAGCAGAACGCCAAGGGCGGGTTGCTGGGCAAGCAGATCGAGGCGGTGGTGGTCGATCCGGCCTCGGACTGGCCGCTGTTTGCGGAAAAGGCGCGCGAGCTGATCTCGGTTCAGGGGGTCGATGCGATCTTCGGCTGCTGGACCAGCGTATCGCGCAAATCCGTGCTGCCGGTGGTCGAGGAGCTGAACGGCCTCTTGTTCTATCCGGTGCAATACGAGGGCGAGGAATCGTCCAAGAACGTGATCTATACCGGCGCCGCCCCGAACCAGCAGGCGATCCCGGCGGTGGATTACATGGCCGACGAACTGGGCGTGGAAAAATGGGCGCTGCTGGGCACCGATTACGTCTATCCGCGCACCACCAACACCATTCTGGAAGCTTATCTGAAGGATAACGGCGTCGCGCAGGACGATATTTTCGTCAATTACACCCCCTTCGGGCATTCGGACTGGTCGAAGATCGTGGCCGATGTGGTCGCGCTGGGGAAGGACGGCAAGAAGGTCGGGGTGGTCTCGACCATCAATGGCGATGCCAATGTCGGTTTCTACAAAGAACTGGCGGCGGCGGGCGTCAGCGCCGATGACATTCCGGTCATGGCCTTCTCGGTGGGTGAGGAGGAGCTTTCGGGTCTGGATACCACGAACCTCACCGGCCATCTGGCGGCGTGGAATTACTTTGAAAGCGCCGACACCCCCGAAAACAAGGCCTTCATCGAGGAATGGAAGAAATTCACCGGCGATCCGAAGCGGGTGACCAACGACCCGATGGAGGCCACGATGATCGGCTTCAACGCCTGGGTGAAAGCGGTCGAAAAGGCCGGGACGACCGATACGGACGCGGTGCTTGACGCCATCGTCGGGGTCGAGGTGCCGAACCTGACCGGCACAATGGCAAAAGTCCTGCCGAACCATCACCTGACCAAGCCGGTGCTGATCGGTGAAATCCGCGAGGATGGCCAGTTCGATATCGTCAGCCAGACCGACCCGGTGCCGGGCGACGCATGGACCGATTTCCTCCCCGACAGCGCCGTGCTGGAGGCCGACTGGCCGGGCAAGAAATGCGGCATGTTCAACACCCAGACCAACAGCTGCGTGCAGGTGCAGTCGAATTACTGACCGGCGCATCTCCGTCAGGCTGGCGCGGCCTGCAGGCCGCGCCCCGCATCCCGCGAATTGAAAGGGCCGTCATGCGCCGTATCTTCCTTTGCCTGCTGCTGATCTTTGCGCTACCCGCCTGGGCGCAGGATCTGGAAGCGGTGCTCGCCGCCAACCGGGCGCAGATCGAAAAGCCCTCGCGCCAGACGATCGGCCCGGTCATTGCGGAGATCGCGGCCAGCGGCGACGGCGCGGTCGCGTTTCTGGAGGCATGGGGGGATCGACGGCTGGGTCTGACCGATGATGGCCGCTTCGCGATCATCGAGGGCGACGCGGCCACGGATGCCGTCACCGGTGCCCCGCTCGCGGGTGAGGCGAAGGCGCTGAAACCCAATTCCGGCGTGCGCGGGCTGATCGCGGCGGCGCTGGTGCCGGCGCAACTGGCCGATCCCGATATGGGCCGCCGCCGCGCCGCGCTGGATGCGCTGGCGCGGGACGCCACGGCCGAACATCTGCCGGCGCTGCGTGCGGCATTGGACGATCCCGATCCCGTCCTCGCCGCCCGCAAGCAGCGGCTGGAGCGCCTGCTGACCATCCGTTTCGATCCCGAACCGGCGGCACGGGTCGCCGCCATCGAGGGGTTCGCTGGCGATAGCGGCAGCGATGTGCAGGCGGTCTTGAACCCCATTCTGACCACCACCCGTTTCGCCGGTCCGGCCTTACCGGAAGGCGCGAATGTCGCGCGGCAATTGAGCATCGGGACCGAGCTGACCGAGGCCGCGGCCTATCGCCTGCTGGTCGATGCGGGTCTTGCGGCCCCTCGGCTCAGCGATGCCGAACAGAAAGCCGCGCTCTCGGCCCATCTTCAGGACGGGCAGGTCGGCAATATCCCCGTCGCCAATCTCGACAGCCCGGATGCCCGCGACCGCGCCTATCGTGCGCTTGCCGCTGCCGGCGCGGTCCGTCCCGCCGCAAGCGCCGATCAGGTCGATGCGGCGCTGGCGGCGAACATCTTTGCCGATCTTTACACCGAGCCGTCGCCCGAGGTGACGGATGCCGCCCGCGCGGCGCTGAACGGCCTTGTCCTGCGCGAACGAGCCCAGCAGGGCGTCGATCTGGCGCTGGATGCGCTGTCCTTGGCCTCGATCTATTTTCTGGCGGCAATCGGGCTGGCGATCACCTTCGGGGTGATGGGAGTCATCAACATGGCCCATGGCGAGTTCATCATGATGGGCGCCTATACCGGCTATGTCGTGCAGGGCTTCATCGCCAACCGCACATTGTCGCTGGTGGTGGCGCTGCCCATGGCTTTTCTTGTCACCGCGCTGGCGGGGGTGGTGCTGTATCGGCTGGTCATCCGCCATCTGGCGAAACGCCCGCTGGAGACCTTGCTGGCCACCTTCGGCGTCTCCATCGCGCTGCAGCAACTGGCCAAGAACATCTTCGGCACCCAGGCCCGCCCGCTGACCGCGCCGGACTGGCTTGGCGGCTCCGTGGGCTTTGGCGAGATCGTCCAGATTTCCACCATCCGCGTCGCCATCTTCGTGCTGGCGCTGCTGTTTCTGTGCCTGTTCCTGTTCATCACAAAACGCACCCGGCTGGGGCTGAACATGCGCGCGGTCACGCAGAACCCCGGCATGGCGGCGTCGATGGGCATCAACCCGGACCGGGTGGCGATGCTGACCTTTGGCCTTGGGTCCGGCATCGCGGGCATCGCGGGCGTGGCCATCGGGCTGTTCGCGCAGGTCACCTCGGAACTGGGGCAGGGCTATATCGTGCAAAGCTTCATGACCGTGGTCGTGGGCGGGGTCGGCAATATCTGGGGCACGCTGGCGGGGGCGGCGCTGATCGGCGGGCTGCAGAAGGGGATCGAGGTGCTGAACCCGGCCAATACGCTGGCCGCGCAGACCTGGATGATCCTGTTCATCATCATCTTCATCCAGTTCCGGCCGCGCGGGATCTTCCCGACCCGTGGCCGCTTCGTCGAGGGCTGAACCATGCTGATCCGCAAATATCCCTCGGTGCTGATCTTTCTGGCGGTGCTGGCGGTCTTTACCCTCGCCATCACGCTGTTGTCGCAGGCTTACGGGACCGGGGCGGTGCCAACCTCGACCGTCAAGCTGCTGGGCAAGACCCTGTGTCTGGCGCTCGCCGCGCTGGCGATGGATCTGGTCTGGGGCTATGCCGGCATCCTGTCCCTGGGGCACATGGCGTTCTTCGCCCTTGGCGGCTACATGATCGGGATGTGGCTGATGTATGCGCGCACGGCGGAAATCGTCACCGCGACGCTGGCCAACGCGCCCATCCCCGCCACCCCGGACGAAATCCGGCAGGGCATCGCCAGCCAGATCTTCGGCGTCGTCGGTTCCAGTGACCTGCCCCTGACATGGAGCTTCGCCGGCAGCCTGCCCATCCAGCTTCTGCTGGTTCTCGCGGTGCCCGGTATCTTCGCCTTCCTGTTCGGCTGGCTGGCCTTCCGGTCGCGGGTCAATGGGGTCTATCTGTCGATCCTGACCCAGGCGATGACGCTGGCGCTGGCTTTGTGGCTGTTCCAGAACGACAGCGGCTTTCGCGGCAATAACGGCCTGTCGGGGCTGCAGAACATCCCCGGCCTGACGGATGTGCCGCAATCCACCCTCTCGATCTGGTTTCTCTGGGCCTCGGCCGCCGCGCTCGGGCTTTGCTATGTGCTGGCAAGCTGGCTGGTCAGCGGCAAGTTCGGCAGCGTGATCCGCGCCATCCGCGATGACGAGGCCCGCGTCCGCTTCCTCGGCTATTCGGTCGAGGGCTATAAGCTGTTCGTCTTCACCCTGTCGGCGATGATCTGCGCCATCGCCGGCGCGCTTTATTACCCGCAGGCCGGGATCATCAACCCGGCGGAACTGGCGCCGATCGCGTCCATCTACCTCGCCGTCTGGGTCGCCATCGGCGGGCGCGGGCGGCTGTATGGCGCGGTGATCGGTGCGGTGTTCGTATCGCTGCTGTCAAGCTGGTTCACCGGCGGCAAGGCCCCAGACCTGAACCTTGGCTTTTATACGATCCACTGGGTCGACTGGTGGCAGGTGCTGCTGGGGGTGGCCTTCGTGCTGGTGACGCTGTTCGCGCCGAAGGGGCTCTCCTCGATCATCGACGCCGTCGCGGGGCTGCGCGCACCGAAGCGGCACGGCGCCGATCTCGGCCCCGATCTGGGCGCCCTGCGCGAACGGGAGGCCGAGGCATGAGTGCGCTTCTGGAGGTCTCGGGCATCTCGAAAAGTTTCGACGGGTTCAGGGCGATCAACAACCTGTCCTTCTCTATCGGCGCGGCGGAGTTGCGCGCCATCATCGGCCCGAACGGGGCCGGCAAGACCACCTTCATGGACATCGTGACCGGCAAGACCCGCCCGGATGAGGGGCAGGTCCGCTGGGGCGAGTTCTCGCGCTCGCTGCTGCGCCTGTCCGAGGCGCAGATCGCCCGCGAGGGCATCGGCCGAAAATTCCAGCGCCCGACCGTGTTCGAGGATCAGAGCGTCGCGGACAACCTGACCATGGCGCTGAAGGCCCCGCGCGGGCCGTTCGCGGTGCTGTTCTGGCGTCCTGGCAGCGCCTCGGACGCGCGCGTCGCGGAACTTGCCGCAGAGGTCGGGCTGGCCGGACAGCTTCTGCGCAAGGCGGGTGAGCTGTCGCACGGCCAGAAGCAATGGCTGGAAATCGGCATGCTGCTGGCGCAGGAACCGCGCCTGCTGCTGGTCGATGAACCCGCCGCCGGCATGACGCTGGCCGAACGCGAACAGACCACCACGCTTTTGCGCCGGCTGGCCGGAACCCGCGCCGTGGTGGTGGTCGAACATGACATGGAGTTCGTGCGCCGCCTGAACTGCAAGGTGACGGTGCTGCATCAGGGCGCGGTGCTGGCCGAGGGGTCGCTGGACCACGTATCCGCCAATCCCGACGTGATCGAAGTCTATCTGGGGCGCTGAGATGATCGAGGCTGAAAACGTCACCCTGTCCTATGGCAGCAGCCGGATCCTGCACGGGGTCTCGCTGCGCGCAGAACCGGGGCGCGTGACCTGCGTGATGGGCAATAACGGGGTCGGCAAGACCTCGCTGATGAACCTGCTGGCCGGGCGGCATCCCCGGGCGGGCGGCGAATTGCGGCTGATGGGCGCGCGTCTTGGTCGGGTGACGGCGCAGGAGATGGCGCGGCGCGGGGTCGGCTATGTCCCGCAGGGCCGGGCGATCTTTCCGCTGCTGACGGTGCGCGAGAATCTGGAAACCGGCTTTGGCTGCCTTCCCGCAGGGCAGCGCCGCGTGCCCGATGAGATCTATGACAGTTTCCCGGTGCTGGCGGAAATGGCCCATCGGCGCGGCGGCGATCTGTCGGGCGGCCAGCAGCAGCAACTCGCCATCGCCCGCGCGCTGGTGATCCGCCCCAAGGTGCTGCTGATGGACGAACCGACCGAGGGCATCCAGCCCAATATCATCGCCCAGATCGGCCGCGTCATTGCGGGCTTACGCGATCGTGGCGACATGGCGATTGTTCTGGTCGAGCAGTATTTCGATTTCGCCTGGGATCTCGGCGACAGCTTCGCGCTGATGGAACGCGGGCAGGTGGTGCTGTCGGGCAGCCGCGAGCAGGTCAGCCGGGAAGCCCTGCATGGGCGTCTGGCTGGGCTGGCCGCGGCCTGATCGAAAGGGCAGGCGCGGGGGCCTTTATCTTGCGGCTCAGAAGTTGGATGCTGAAGGCTTGGACGCCAGAGCAAGCTTATGACCAGCCATCCCATCCGATTCCTGCTGAACGACACCGAAATCACCCTGACCGAGGTCGCCCCGGACGAAACGCTGCTGGATTTCCTGCGGCTGTCGCGCCGTCTGACCGGCACCAAGGAGGGCTGCGCCGAGGGCGATTGCGGGGCCTGCACGGTGTTGGCGGGGCGGCTGCGGAACGGCGCGCTGCGCTATGAACCGGTGAATGCCTGCATCCGCTTTCTGGCCGCCTGCCATGGCTGCCATATCGTGACGATCGAGCATCTGTCGCCCAAAGGTGCTGGACTGCACCCGGTCCAGCAGGCGATGGTGGACCATCACGCCAGCCAATGCGGCTTCTGCACGCCGGGTTTCGTCATGGCGCTTTACGGGCTGTGGATGGAGAACGGCGACCCGTCCGTGGTGGAGATCGAGACCGCGCTTCAGGGCAACCTGTGCCGCTGCACCGGATATGAACCGATCGTGAAGGCGGCGCGCGCGGCGGCGGCGGCAGGCGGGCAGGCGATGGACGCGCTGGCGCGGGAACGGGACGGGGTGGCGGCGCGGCTGGCCGCCATTCCAGCGGGTGCGGAAGTGTCCAAGGACGGCAAGCGCACCATTCTTCCCGCCAGCGAGGATGCACTGGCGCAGGCGCTGCTGGACAATCCGGGGGCGACGCTGATCGCCGGGGCCACCGATGTGGGCCTGTGGGTGACGAAATTCCTGCGCCCCATCGCGCCCGCCATCTTCATCGGCCATCTGATGAAGGGCGTAAGCGTTTCGGACGACGAGATCCGCCTCGGCGCGGGGGTGACCTATTCCGAGCTGCTGCCGATCATCGCCGAAACCATGCCCGAGCTGACCGATTACCTGACCCGCATCGGCGGATGGCAGGTCCGCAACGCGGGCACCATCGGCGGCAATATCGCCAATGGCTCGCCTATCGGGGAAATGCCGCCGCTGCTGATCGCGCTGAATGCGCGGATCGTGCTGCGGCGCGGGAACAGCCGGCGCGAGATCCCGCTGGAAGGGTTCTTCATCGAATATGGCAAGCAGGACCGCCAGCCGGGCGAGTTTCTGGAAAGCATCGTTGTTCCCCGCCCGGACGGCGCGCGGATTGCGGGCTACAAGGTGTCGAAACGCGCCTATTCCGACATCACAGCCGTGGCCATGGGTATCCTCATCCGTGAGGAACGCGGCCTCATCACCGAGGCGCGCCTCGCCTTCGGCGGCATGGCCGGCACCCCCAAGCGCGCGGTAAAGGCCGAAGCCGCCCTGCGCGGCCGCCCCTTCGCCCGTGACACGTTCGAAGCTGCCGCCCATGCCGTCGCCGGTGATTTTCAGCCGCTGTCCGACTGGCGCGCCAGCGCCGAATACCGTCAGGCCGTGGCCGCCAACCTGATCCGCCGCTTCTGGCTGGAGCAGGACGGCGAGGAGGTGCGCCTGTCTCGCACCGTGGAGGCATGAGATGAAAGACCGAAGCGATACCAGACCCGCAGGTGTGGCCCACCAGTCGATCCAGCATGAATCGGCGCATCTTCATGTGACCGGCCGCGCCGATTACACCGACGATCTGCCCGAACCGGCGGGGACCGTTCATGCCGCGTTGGGGCTGTCGGAGATCGCCCATGGCCGCATCACCGCACTTGACCTGAACGCGGTGCGCGCCGCCCCCGGTGTGCTGGCCGTGCTGACGGCGGATGACCTGCCCGGCACCAATGACATCAGCCCTGCGGGCCATGGCGACGACCCGATCTTCGCCGGGCCCGAAGTGATGTTCTGGGGCCAGCCCATCTTTGCCGTGGTGGCCGAAACGCGCGACCTCGCTCGCCGCGCCGCCGCGCTGGCGCGGGTGGAATATGAGGCGCTGCCGCATTTCCTCGACCCCATCGCCGCGCGGGATGGCGGCATGGATTACGTCACCCCGCCACTGGTGCTGAAGCGCGGCGATGTGCGCGCGGGCATGGCCGCTGCGCCCCTGCGGCTGGAGGGGCGGCTGACTGTCGGCGGGCAGGATCACTTCTATCTGGAAGGCCAGATCGCGCTGGCGGTGCCGGATGCCGAGGGGATGAACATCTTCGTCTCGACCCAGCACCCGAGCGAGGTGCAGCATATGGTGGCCCATGCGCTGGCGGTGCCTGCCAATCAGGTGGTGGTGACGGTGCGCCGCATGGGCGGCGGCTTCGGCGGCAAGGAAACCCAGATGAACCTGTTCGCCTGCGTCGCCGCCATCGCCGCGCGCAAGCTGGACCGCCCCGTCAAACTGCGCCCCGACCGCGACGAGGACATGAGCGCCACCGGCAAGCGCCATGATTTCGTCATCGACTACAAGGCGGGCTATGACAAACACGGCAAGATCCTTGCGGTGGAGGGTGATTTCCATGCCCGCTGCGGCTTCTCGGCCGATCTGTCCGGCCCCGTCACCGACCGGGCGCTGTTTCATGCCGACAACGCCTATTACTACCCGGATGTGGAACTGCGCAGCCATCCGCAGCGCACCAACACCGTCAGCAACACCGCTTTCCGGGGCTTTGGTGGCCCGCAAGGGGTGATCGCGGCCGAGCGGATCATCGAGGAAATCGCCTATGCGCTGCATCTCGACCCGCTCGAGGTGCGCAAGCGCAACCTGTATCAGAACGGTCAGCTGACCCCCTATCATCAGCAGGTCGAGGATCAGATCCTGCCCCGCATCTTCGCCGAGCTGGAGGCGTCCTGCGACTATGCCGCGCGTCGTCAGGCGGTGCTGGACTTCAACGCCAGGGGCGGGGTGATCCGGCGCGGGATCGCGATGACGCCGGTCAAGTTCGGGATCAGCTTCACCGCCACCTTCTTCAATCAGGCAGGGGCGCTGGTGCATCTCTATACCGATGGCTCGATCATGGTGAACCATGGCGGGACAGAGATGGGGCAGGGGCTGCACACCAAGATCGCCCAGATCGTGGCCGAGGCTTTCCAGGTCGACATCTCTCTGGTCCGGGTGACGCGGACGACGACGGAAAAGGTGCCCAACACGTCGGCCACGGCGGCGTCTTCGGGGACCGACCTGAACGGCATGGCGGTGCTGGATGCCTGCGACCGGATCAAGGCGCGGCTGGCGGCGCATTTCGCCGCCGCGCGGAACGTCGCCCCTGAGGAGGTGGAGTTCATCCCCGGCCATATCCGCGTGGGCGCGGTTGACATTCCCTTCGCCGAGGCGGTGCGCATGGCCTATATGGCCCGCGTCCAACTGTGGTCCGACGGCTTTTACGCCACGCCGAAAATCCACTGGGACCGCGCGACCGGGCAGGGTCGGCCTTTCTATTATTTCGCCTATGGCGCCGCCTGCGCCGAGGTCAGCGTGGACACCCTGACCGGCGAATATGTGATCGAGCGCGCCGACGTGCTGCATGATGTGGGCCGGTCGCTGAACCCGGCGATCGATCTGGGGCAGGTCGAAGGGGGGTTCGTGCAGGGCGTCGGCTGGCTGACCAGCGAAGAACTGTGGTGGGACCAGCAGGGGCAATTGCGCACGCATGCGCCCTCGACCTACAAGATCCCGCTGGCCTCGGACCGGCCCAAGATCTTCAACGTGGCCCTCGCCGACTGGTCGGTGAATGCCGAACGCAGCATCAAGCGATCCAAGGCCGTGGGCGAGCCGCCGCTGATGCTGGGCATTTCCGTATGGGAGGCGATCGGCCATGCCGTGGCCTCGGTCGCGGACTATCGCTTGGCGCCGCGTCTGGATGCGCCGGCAACACCGGAACGGGTGTTGATGGCGGTGGAACGGCTGCGGGCGTGAGCCATGCCGGAAAGGGATAATCTGATGGGCGAGAACCCCCATAGCGGTGTCATGCATCCGGCCGAGCACAAGGTGCTGGACTGGCTTCAGCGCCGCAGGATCGTGGTGCGCGACACCTATGCCGATTTCGACCAGAGGCTGAGCTTTGGCGAGCGCATGGCCGACCGGGTTGCGGCTTTTGGCGGGTCCTGGACCTTCATCGGCGTGTTTCTGGCGGTCATGCTGACCTGGGCACTGATCAACTTGGTTCTGGGCAAGCAGGCCCCGGACCCCTATCCCTTCATTTTCCTGAACCTGATGCTGTCGATGCTGGCAGCCGTGCAGGCGCCGATCCTGATGATGAGCCAGAACCGCCAGGCCTCGAAGGACCGGCTGGCGGCGGCGAATGACTATGACGTGAACTTGAAATCCGAAGTCGCCGTCATGGGCCTGCATGACAAGCTGGACAGCCTGCGCAACGACAATATCGCCCGCCTGCTGGTCCAGCAGCAGGAGCAGATCGAGATTCTGACCCGTCTGGTTCAGGAATTGCATGACCGCGGAGACCCCGCATGAAAAGTAACACCGAAAATCCGCGCCTGATCCGCGGCCGGGTTCTGTCCTTCCACGCCGACCCTGCCGAGACCGAGGATGCCTTCACCTATCTGGAGGACGGCGCCGTGCTGGTTCAGGACGGTCGCGTCGCCGCTGTCGGCGATTATGCCGACCTGCGCCGGGACGGAATGGCCGAGATCGACCACCGCCCGCATCTGATCCTGCCCGGCTTCATCGATCCGCATATCCATTTCCCGCAGGTGCAGGTGATCGCCAGTTGGGGGGCGCAGCTGCTGGACTGGCTGCAGAACTATACCTTCCCCGAGGAAGCCCGCTTCGCCGACGATGCCCATGCCGCGCGCATGGCGGACGCCTTTCTGACCCAGCTTCTGACCCATGGCACCACCACCGCCTGCGCCTTCGGATCGGTCCATCCGGGCAGCGTCGATGCGCTGTTTTCGGCGGCGGAATCGCGCGGTATGGCGATGCTGGGCGGCAAGGTGATGATGGACCGCAACGCGCTGCCGGCGGTCCATGACACCGCGCAGACCAGTTATGACGAAAGCAAGGCGCTGATCGAACGTTGGCAGGGACGGGGCCGGCTGACCTATGCGATCACGCCGCGCTTCGCGATCACCTCGACGCCCGAACAGCTGGCGGCGGCGGGGGCGCTGGCGGCGGAATATCCACATCTGCCGATCCAGACCCATCTGTCGGAAAATCTGGCCGAGATCGACTTCACACTCAGCCTCTATCCCGAGGCGCGCGACTATCTGGACATCTATGACCGCTTTGGCTTGCTGGGTCCGCGCAGCCTGATGGGCCATGCGATCCACCTTTCGGACCGGGAAGTGGCGCGGATGGCGGAGACCGGCACGCGGGCGATCTTCTGCCCGACCTCGAACCTGTTCCTCGGCTCGGGCCTGTTCGATGAGGCCGGGTTACGCAAGGCGGGCGTGGTCACCGGCGTGGCCACCGATGTGGGGGGCGGGACCAGCTATTCCATGCTGCAGACCCTGAACGAGGGCTACAAGGTCCTGCAACTGCGCGGCCAGAACCTGCACCCTTTCGCGGCCTTCCACTGGGCCACGCGCGGCAATGCCAAAGCGTTGGGAATGGAGGGTGAAATCGGCCGGATCGCGCCCGGCTTTGCCGCCGACATGGTGGTGCTGGACAGCCGCGCCACCTCCGCCATGGCGCTGCGCAGCGAACGGATCGAGACGCTGGCCGAGGAACTGTTCCTGCTGCAGGTCATGGGCGATGACCGCGCGGTGGTGCAGACCTATGTGGCCGGGCAGGCGATGAAGCCCGGCTGATTATCAGCTTTTGGCGATGAATGCTTCAGCCTGACCCGGACGCGAAACCGGTTGGCAAAAGGCCGCCCGCACGCTTCACTGGCCCGCGAACGAACGTGGAGACCGATATGACCGAGCGCAGCTATTACGCACCCACGGGCGGGCTGCCGCCGCAGACGCAGATCCTGACCGATCGGGCCATGTTCACCGAGGCTTACGCCGTCATCCCCAAGGGCACGTTCAGCGATATCGTCACCTCCTATCTGCCGTTCTGGGACAAGACCCGCTTCTGGGTGATCGCCCGGCCGCTGTCGGGTTTTGCGGAAACCTTCTCGCAATATATCGCCGAGGTGCTGCCCGGCGGCGGCAGCGACCGCCCCGAAACCGACGAGGGCGTTGAGGCGGTGCTTTTTGTCGTCGAAGGCGAAATCACCCTGACCGTCATGGGCAGGACCGACCGGCTGGGTCCGGGCGGCTATGCCTATATCCCCCCCGACGCGGAATGGAGCCTGAAGAACACCAGCGACGCGCCTGCGCGTTTCCACTGGATCCGCAAGGCCTATCAGTTCGTCGACGGGCTGGACGTGCCCGATCCGATCATCGCCAGCGACCACGAGATCGCGCCGACGGTGATGCCGGACACGAACGGCGTCTGGGCCACGACGCGTTTCGTGGACCCCGCCGACATGCGCCACGACATGCATGTCACCATCGTGACCTTCCAGCCGGGGGGGGTGATCCCCTTTGCGGAAACGCATGTGATGGAACATGGTCTGTATGTGCTGGAAGGCAAGGCGGTTTACCGTCTGAATCAGGACTGGGTCGAAGTCGAGGCCGGCGATTTCATGTGGCTGCGTGCGTTCTGCCCGCAGGCCTGCTATGCGGGCGGACCGGGGCCGTTCCGCTATCTGCTCTACAAGGACGTGAACCGGCATATGCCGTTGTAAGGTCCTTTGGGTTTCCGGTTCGCGGCGGCTTTGACCATTGGGGCGCCCCGCGCCGAGGCTCCAGGCGATCAGAAAGGGCGCGGTCGTGCGCTGTGCCGGGTTTTCGTCCGATAGGGCAGCAAGCGCCCGACCCGAGCCGGGTCGGCAGGTCGAGGCTTGCGGTGAAATTCGGCCTGACGCGAAGTCATCAGACCCGCGTCGATCCCGTGCCCGAGGCCGTGTTGCGGCCCCGCGCGCCCCTTGTTCAGGGATCCGAGGGGTGCTGTTCCGGTGGGCACTCGCATGATTGCGAAGCAGTTTTTTGACAATCGAGAAAATGCCCCGGGTCGTGGAATCGAAGCAATATATTGAAATATAAGAAATAGTCTCGGTGTTTCCGGGTATGCGATGGCATGCGGAATTCTGGCATTCACAAAAAATTCACGGCTAGACTGGATGCAGGACGGCGCGGGGGACCCCGGCCCAAGAGCAAGAACAGATCACATATCAAAGCGGGGATAGCGCAATGGCGACTGATGTGACGGCGAACTCGGTCGATGAAATTCTACCAGCGGGCAAGCTGTTCACCCTGGGGCTTCAGCACGTGCTGGTCATGTATGCGGGCGCCATCGCGGTGCCGCTGATCGTCGGGCGGGCGCTGAACCTGACGCCCGAACAGGTGGCGTTTCTGATCTCGGCTGATCTGTTCGTCTGCGGGGTGGTGACGATCATTCAGTCGCTGGGAATGACGAAATGGTTCGGCATCAAGCTGCCGGTGATGATGGGGGTGACCTTCGCCAGCGTCGGGCCGATGGTGTCGATCGCCCAGCAATATCCCGGCACCGAGGGCGCGCGGATGCTGTTCGGCTCGATCATGGCGGCAGGTCTGATCGCGATGCTGATGGCGCCGCTGATGTCGCGGCTGATCCGCTTTTTTCCGCCGGTGGTGACGGGAACGATCATTCTGGTGATCGGCGTCAGCCTGATGCGGATCGGGATCAACTGGATCTTCGGCCAACCCATGGCGGCGAAGCTGATTGATCCCGAATGGCAAGCCTGGGTTGCGGGGGCTTCGGCGCTGCCGGGCGCCGCCCCGCTGCCACCCGGCTTCCGCCTTGCCGCGACCGTCGACAGTCCGAATTATGCCCGGCTTGAAAACATGCTGATCGCGGCGGCAGTGCTGCTGACAATCATTCTGATCATCAAATATGCGCGCGGCTTCCTTGCCAATATCGCCGTGCTGGTCGGGATTGTCGTCGGTGCCATCATTGCCGCCTTCGCCGGGCAGATGCATTTCGACCAGGTCGCACAGGCTGGCTGGTTCGCGCTGGTCACGCCCCTGCGCTTCGGCATGCCGATCTTCGAACCGGTCATGATCCTGACCATGGTGCTGGTGATGATCGTGGTGATGATCGAATCGCTGGGCATGTTCCTGGCGCTCGGCGAGATGTGCAACCGTCGCCCCAGCCAGACCGAACTGGCAGCGGGCCTGCGCACGGACGGGCTGGGCACCTTCATCGGCGGTTTGTTCAACACCTTCCCCTATACCTCGTTCAGCCAGAATGTGGGTCTGGTGGGCGTGACAGGCGTTCGTTCCCGCTATGTCTGCGTGGCCGGCGGCATCATCATGGTGGTGCTGGGGCTGGTGCCGAAAATGGGTGCGCTGGTCGAGGCGCTGCCGACCGTGGTGCTGGGCGGGGCCGGACTGGTGATGTTCGGCATGGTCGCGGCCACCGGCATCCGCATCCTGCAGGCGGTGGACTTCAAGGAAAACCGGCGGAACGGGTTCATCGTCGCCATCTCGCTGGGCATGGGGATGATCCCGCTGATCGCACCCGACTTCAAGATGCACATCCCCCACGCCATCCACCCGCTGATCGATTCCGGCATCCTGCTGGCATCCCTGACCGCGCTGGTCCTGAACATGTTCTTCAACGGCGCGGGGAATGCATCCGAGGAGGATCTGCGTCGCGCCGCGCTGCAATCGGATGGCGGCCATTAAAGCAGCGGCCATGCAGATATTCGGCGGGGACGTTCGCGTCCTCGGCCGCCGTTTGGGCTAACAGGGCTTGCCCTGCCCGGACGATCCACCCACAAAAGGGCGGCAGAGGAACTCCGCCAAGGGAGAAGGGAAGACGATGACCGACTATGTGCAGAAATCCGGCCTTCAGGTCGCGGCCGAGCTGGCCGATTTCGCTGAAAACACCCTGCTGCCGGGCACCGGTGTGGCGCCTGCGGATTTCTGGGCCGGGCTGGCCGATCTGGTCGCCCGCTTCGGGCCGAAGACCGCGG
Organism: Paracoccus sp. S1E-3; assembly: GCF_013868135.1. Lineage (GTDB taxonomy): Bacteria > Pseudomonadota > Alphaproteobacteria > Rhodobacterales > Rhodobacteraceae > Paracoccus. Next base: position 1,572,260 of record NZ_JACEMU010000004.1, on the reverse strand, counting down.
CTGCGCTGAAAACCCGCGACGATCTTCAGGCCGCCATCGACAAATGGCATCTCAGCCATCGCAGCGCGCCCTTTGACGCGGCGGCTTACCGCGCCTTTCTGGAACAGATCGGCTATCTGAAGCCCGAGGGCCCGGATTTCAGCATCGACACCAACAATGTCGACCCGGAAATCGCGCTGGTGTCGGGTCCGCAGCTGGTGGTGCCGGTGATGAACGCGCGTTTCGCGCTGAACGCCGCCAATGCCCGCTGGGGCAGCCTGTATGATGCGCTATACGGTTCGGACGCGATGGGCAGCCTGCCCACAGGCAAGGGCTATGACGCCACGCGCGGCGCCGAGGTCATCGCCTGGGCGAAGAATTTTCTGGATCAGGCGGTGCCGCTGGATGGCGCCAGCCATGCCGATGTGACTGGCTATGCCGTCAGGGATGGCCAGCTGGTCGCCACCACCGACACGGCCGCGGTCGGTCTGGCGGACCCCGCCGCCTTCGCAGGTTATATCGGCGCGCCCGATGCGCCCGAGGGCATCGTGCTGGTCCATAACGGGCTGCATATCATCATCGATATCGACCGCAGCCATACCATCGGCAAGACCGACCGCGCGGGCGTCAGCGATCTGCGTCTGGAAGCGGCCATGTCCGCCATCATGGATTGCGAGGATTCGGTCGCCGCCGTCGATGCCGCCGACAAGGTGGTCGCCTATGGCAACTGGCTGGGCCTGATGAACGGCACACTGGAGGAGACTTTCGACAAGGGCGGCAAGCCGATGACCCGCCGGCTGGAGGGCGACATCGCCTATACCGCCGCCGACGGCCAACCGGCGAAGCTGAAGGGCCGGGCGCTGATGTTCGTGCGCAATGTCGGTCATCTGATGACCAACCCCGCCGTGCTGACCGCCGATGGCGCGGAAGTGCCGGAAGGCATTCTGGATGCGCTGTTCACCGTCACCGCCGCGCTGCATGACCTGAAAGGCAAGCAGCTGAACTCGGCCGCCTCGGTCTATGTGGTGAAGCCGAAGATGCACGGCCCCGAGGAGGTCGCGCTGTCGGACGAGATCTTCGGCGCTGTCGAGGACATCCTCGGCCTGCCGCGCCATACCGTGAAGCTGGGCATCATGGACGAGGAACGCAGGACCTCGGCGAACCTCAAGGAATGCATCCGCGCCGCGCGCCACCGGGCGGCCTTCGTGAATACCGGCTTCCTCGACCGCACGGGGGACGAGATCCACACCTCGATGGAAGCCGGGATGATGAAACGCAAGGCACTGATGAAGAACGAAGACTGGCTGTCCTCCTACGAGGATCGCAATGTCGATATCGCGCTGGCTTGCGGCTTTCAGGGGCGCGGCCAGATCGGCAAGGGCATGTGGGCCATGCCCGACCGGATGCACGCCATGCTGGAAGCCAAGATCGCGCATCCGAAGTCGGGGGCGAATTGCGCCTGGGTGCCCTCGCCCACTGCGGCCACTCTGCACGCCACCCATTACCATCAGGTCAACGTCAAGGATCGTCAGGACGAGATCAGGAAACTGATCCCCCGCCGCAAGCTGGACGAGCTGCTGACGATCCCGCTCGCCCCTTCGAACGGCTATTCGGAGGAGGAGATCGACGCCGAGATCCTGAACAATGCCCAGGGGATTCTGGGCTATGTGGTGCGCTGGGTCGATCAGGGTGTCGGCTGTTCCAAAGTGCCCGATATCGACGATGTCGGCCAGATGGAGGACCGCGCGACCTGCCGCATTTCCTCGCAGATGCTGGCAAACTGGCTGCATCATGGCGTGGTCACCGAAGATCGGGTGATGGCGGCGATGAAGAAGGCCGCCGCCATCGTCGACCGCCAGAATGCGGGCGACCCGGCCTATCTGCCGATGGGCGATGGCACCAATTCGCTGGCTTTCCAGGCGGCCTGCGATCTGGTCTTCAAGGGGCGCGAGCAGCCCTCGGGCTATACTGAGCCGCTGCTGCATGCCTATCGGCGCAGGTTCAAGGCCGAACACGCGGCCTAAGGCCAGACCGTCGATACGCCGCGCCCATCTGGCGCGGCGTTTCGGTTTATGCGAAGACGGCGGCAGGTTTTCAAAAAATCCCTGCGACTGTCATGGCCTATCTGGATAACGTCCGCACCTTCGCCCGTGTCTACGAACTCGGGTCGATGTCGGCCGCGGCGCGGGATCTGCGGATCTCGGCGGCGGTGGCCTCGTCGCGCATCTCGCAACTCGAGGAACATCTGGGCGTGCGCCTGTTCCAGCGCACGACGCGGATGCTGAACCCGACCGAGCAGGGGCAGATATTCTACGCCGGCGCCGTGCGCATCCTGGAAGCCGTGGACGAGGCCGAGGCCGAGATCAGCGACGTGACCGAAAATCCGCGCGGCACACTGTATATCGCGGCCCCGCTGGGCGTCGGCCAGCGGCTGATCGCCCCTGCCGTGCCGAAATTCCGCGAGAAATACCCGCAGGTGCATATCCGTCTGCGCCTGTCCGACCGGCGGCTGGACATCACGGCGGAAGGGCTGGATGCCGTCTTCATCCTCGGCCAGCCCGAGGATTCATCCCTGCGCATCCGCAAGATCGCCGATTGCTCGCGTATCCTTTGCGCATCGCCCGACTATATCGCCCGGCGCGGCCAGCCGCGCAGCAGCGCCGATCTGGTGACGGATGGCCATGACTGCCTGAACCTGCGCTTTCCCGGCGCGCCGGAATTTCAGTGGCCGCTGCAAACGCCGGACGGGGTCAAGCGCATCCCCGTCACCGGTCCGCTGGAATGCGACCATGGCGAGGTGCTGACCGGCTGGGCGCTGGATGGTCTGGGCATCGTGCTGAAGCCGGTCTTCGAGGTGGTCGAGCACCTGCGCGCCCGCCGTCTGGTGCCGGTGCTGCCGAAGGAGCCACCGGTTCCGGTGCAGATGGCCTGCCTTTACGCGCATCGCCGCAGGCAGGACCCCAAGGCGCGGCTGTTCATCGACTTCATGGTCGACCACATCCAGCGCAGCCTGCCCGAGGGCGCCTAACTGCCGCGATAGGTCGAATAGCTGTAGGGCGACAGCAGCAGCGGGACATGATAGTGACTGGCCTCGGACATGGTGAAGCGCAGCGGGATCAGGTCCAGAAAGTCGCGCTTGCCAAGGTAATCGCCCGCGTGAAACACCAGCTCATAGGTGCCGAGGGAGAATTCCTCGGCCGGCAGAATCTGCGCATCGGTGCGGCCATCGGTATTTGTGATCACGGATTTCAGGTGGCTGCGGGCCTCGCCCCCGCCCTCGCCGTCGATCCGGTAGAGGTCGATCTTCAACCCCGCCGCCGGGCGCCCCGCGCCGGTGTCCAGCACATGTGTCGTCAGATAGCCCGCCATCATATCCCCCATTGGTTTGCCCCACATTGGCTGCTTTCGGACCTGACGCCCATAGGAAAGCGGCGATAAGCTGATTTCGCAAAAACACGAAAGTCATCGCCGCGCGCGCGCGTTACAACCGGGCGGACAGACGGAGGGAAGTTGATGAATCGTTATCCTCGTGACATGCGCGGCTATGGCCCGAACCCGCCGGACGCGAAATGGCCGGGCGGCGCGAAGATCGCCGTGCAATTCGTGCTGAATTACGAGGAGGGTGGCGAGAACAACGTCCTGCATGGCGATGCGGCCTCTGAAGCCTTCCTGTCCGACATCGCGGGGGCGGCGATGTGGCCGGGGCAGCGGCACTGGAACATGGAGTCGATCTATGAATACGGCGCCCGTGCCGGGTTCTGGCGGCTGCACCGACTGTTCACCGGGGCGAATATCCCGGTGACGATCTACGGCGTGGCGACGGCCCTGGCGCGCAGCCCCGAACAGGTGGCGGCGATGAAGGAAGCGGGCTGGGAAATCGCCAGCCACGGCTTGAAATGGGTCGAGCACAAGGAGATGCCCGAAGCCGAGGAGCGCGCCGCCATCGCCGAGGCGATCCGCCTGCATACCGAGGTCGTGGGCAGTCCGCCCGAGGGCTGGTATACCGGGCGCTGCAGCGCCAATACCGTGGCACTGACCGCGCAAACCGGGCAATTCGCCTATGTTTCGGACACCTATGACGACGACCTGCCCTATTGGAAACGCGTGGACGGGCGCGATCAGCTGATCATACCCTATACGCTTGAAGCGAATGACATGCGCTTCGCCACCTCGCCCGGCTATATCACCGGCGAGCAGTTCTATCAGTATCTGAAGGACGCTTTCGACGTGCTTTATGCCGAGGGTCAGGCTGGCGCGGCGAAGATGATGAGCGTGGGCCTGCATTGCCGCCTGATCGGCCGTCCGGGCAAAATGGCGGGGCTGAAGCGCTTCATCGACTATATCCGCGGCTTCGACGGCGTCTGGACGCCCCGCCGCATCGACATCGCGCGGCACTGGGCGGCAACACATCCCCCCGCCGCCTTCGAGCGCCCTTCGGAAATGGACCGCGAGACCTTCGTGGCCCGCTTCGGCGGCATTTTCGAGCACTCGGCCTGGATCGCCGAGCGGGCCTGGGATCTGGAACTCGGTCCCGCCCATGACAGCGCCGTCGGGCTGCAGAACGCGCTGGCGCGGGTGTTCCGCTCGGCGACCGAGCATGAACGCCTGGGCGTCCTGACTGCGCACCCGGATCTGGCGGGCAAGCTGGCGGCGGCCCGGCGGCTGACGGCGGAATCGACGGCGGAACAGGCAAGCGCGGGACTGGATGCCCTGACCGATGCCGAACGGGCCGAGTTCACGGCCCTGAACGAGGCCTATGTGGCGCGCCACGGCTTTCCCTTCATCATCGCTGTGCGCGATTACGACAAGGCGGAAATCCTTGACGCCTTCCGCCGCCGGATCGACAATGACCGCGACACCGAATTCGCCGAGGCCGCGCGGCAGGTCGAACGCATCGCGGCGCTGCGGCTGTCCGTGATCCTGCCCTGAGGCCCCTCATGTCCTACCCCGAGACCATCGCTGCCGAACCGCTGACGCCCGAAGCCTTCGCCCCTTTCGGCGAGGTGCTGGAGGTCGCGGGCGCCCCCAGCCGCATCATCAATCAGGGCAAATGCGGGCGGTATCACGACCTTGCGGTGATGGATTTCGCCCCGGACGCGGGCGGCCGTCCCGGCATCAGCCTGTTCCACGCGGAGCTGCGCCCGCTGCCTTATGAACTGGACCTGCTGGAGCGCCATCCGCTGGGATCGCAGGCCTTCATCCCGATGTCGCCCTCGCGGTTTCTGGTCACGGTGGCCGAGGATGCAGGCGGCATGCCGGGCACGGTGCGGGCCTTCATCGCGCGGGCCGGACAGGGCGTGAACCTGCGGCGCAATGTCTGGCATGGGGTGCTCTGCCCGCTGGATGGGTCGGGCCTGTATGGCGTCGTCGACCGCATCGGCGAGGGGAACAATCTGGAAGAATACTGGCTGGAAAGGCCCATTACCGTCACCGCATAGCGGATTTTCAGGGGACATCGCTTCCGATACCGCGCCCGGCGTGAGCGACGCGCTGACGGGCAGGCGTGCATCTGGCTTTCGCTCCCGGCCTCCCGGCTTCCGTTGGCGTCGAAGGTCAATCACGGATGCAAATGCCTGCGGCGGCGCCCGCCACGCTATGCCCGGTCGGTGCCGACGGGCAGCCCCGCCTGTCGCGAAGGGGGCAAACGCTCCCTGCTCGGGCGGGGGCGCCCTCTGCGTTGGTTATGGTGCGTCGGTTATGGGCAGTCGAAGCGCCCCCGAATGTCAGTGATGCAGCACCAGCGGGCGCCCCTGATGCTCGGTCACCTCGACTTCGGTGTCGTAAAGCGCGCTCAGCGTTGCTGCGGTCAGCACCTCGGAAGGTGTGCCGGCGGCGGCGATGCGGCCGTCCTTCAGCGCCACGACATGATCCGCCCATGCGGCGGCATAGTTGACCTCGTGCAGGACCACGACCACGCTTTTGCCCGATTGCCGGACCAGCACCGAGAGTTGCCGCATCAGCGCGCGGGCGTGCGACATGTCCAGATTGTTCAGCGGCTCGTCCAGAAGCAGCCAGTCGGTGTCCTGCGCGAAGGTCATCGCCAGATAGGCCCGTTGCGCCTGCCCGCCCGACACCTCGTCCAGAAAACGCTGCGAAAGGGCGGTCAGACCGAAGGCCTCCAGCGACCGGGCGACAATCGCCTGGTCCTCGGTGCTGGGACGGCCCTGATGGTGCGGCCAGCGGCCAAAGCCCACAAGGTCGCAAAGGCGCAGCCGGCTGGCGATCCGGGTCTGCTGACCCAGCACAGCCATGCGCCGCGCCAGATCGGCGCTTGGCGTCCGGCTGACATCCAGATCGCCGATGCGGATGCTGCCTTTCTGCAAGGGCTCCAACCGGCCGATCAGGCGCAGCAGGGTCGATTTGCCCGCCCCGTTCGGGCCGATCAGCGCAGTCAGCCTGCCGCATGGCAGATCAGTGGTAATGCCTTTCAGGATCGGCGCCGTGCCGATGGCGTGGCACACGCCCGCAAGCTGGATCATCGGATACGCCCCTTCAGCAGCAGATACAGGAAGAACAGGCCGCCCGCGAACTCGATCACCACCGACAGCGCGGCCTGTTGGCCCAGCAGGCGTTCGAACACCATCTGGCCGATCACCAGAATGTTCGCCGCGATCAGCGCCGCTGCGGGCAGCAGCACGGCATGGCGGTGATTGCGCAGCAGGCCATGCGCCAGCCCGGCGATGACCAGCCCGAAAAACGCCGGCGAGCCGAAGACCGACAGCGGCCCCACAAGCGCCGTCGCGACCGAGACCAGCATCGCCACCAGCCCCAGCGTCGCCACCACCAGCCGGCCATGCCGCACCCCCAGCGACACGGCTGTGTCGCGGCCAAGCGCCAGCACGTCCAGCCGCGGCGACAGCCACAGCGCCGCCGTGATCGCGGCGGCTGTCAGCGCGGCGCTGATCGGCAGCAGGGCCGCATTGGCGCGGGTGAAGCTGACGGTGCTGGCCGCCTGCACCACCGCGAATTCGTTCGGGTCGATCAGCCGCGCCATCAGCCCCGAGGCCGAACGGAACATGATCCCCAAAATCACCCCGGTCAGGATGGTGCGGCCGATGTCGCGGCTACCCTGACCCAGCAGCGTGCCGAACAGCAGCACGGCGAGCGTGCACATCACCACCAACTCGAACAGAAATTTCGTCACATCGGGGATCGCAGCAAAGCCTGCGATACCCAGACCCGCGACCATCGCCGTCTGCAGCAGGACATAAAGCGAATCGAAACCCATGATGGACGGTGTCAGCACCCGGTTCGCCGCCACGGTCTGAAACAGCAGCGTCGACACCCCGACCGCTGCCCCCACCACCAGCAGCGCGCCGAGCTTGACCGCCCGCAGCTGCAGGATGAAGGCGCGGTTGCCCTCTGCCAGCCCCTGAAACAGCCACAGGGCCGAGGCCGCGGCCAGCAGCGCGCCGAGGCCCAGCAGCAGCCATCGCTGGCGCGGCGCGGCGGGGGCGGTATGCGCGATATGCAGGGCGGCATCAGCCATGAGCAGGCTTGCGATACAGGATGAACAGGAAGATCCCGGCGCCGATGAAGCCCATGATGGTGCCGACCGGGATTTCGAACGGATAGCGCACCAGCCGTCCGATCAGGTCGCAGCCCATCAGCAGCGCCGCGCCTGCGGCGGCCACCATCGGCAGCGACCGGCGCAGATTGTCGCCCATCAGCCGCGAGACGATGTTCGGCACCACCAGCCCGATGAACGGGATCATACCGACGGTCGCCACCACCATCGCGGTGACCAGCGACACCACCGCCAGCCCCAGCCGCATCACCCCTTTGGTGCCAAGGCCGAGACCGGTTGCGACCTCCTCGCCCAGACCCAGGATGGCGAAGCGGTCGGCGGCGAACCACGCCAGCGCGGCGGCGCCCCCGGCGATCCACAACACCTCGTAACGCCCGGCTATGACTCCGGAAAACTCGCCCGTCATCAGCCAGGTGGAGATCAGCTGGATCAGGTCGGTCTGCCAGGCGATATAGGTCACCACCGATCCGATCACCCCCGACAGCACGATGCCGGTGATCGGCACAAGCATCACCTCGCGCGGGGGCAGGCGTCGGATGACGGCGACGAACAGGGCCGTGCCCGCCATCGCGGCGGCGGCGGCGGTCAGGATCTTGACCCAGATCGGCGCGGCGGGGGCAAGCAGCGTGATCGCCAGCAGCCCGAGCGCCGCGCTTTCGCCGGTGCCGACGGTGTCGGGGCCGACGAAGCGGTTGCGCACCAGCGCCTGCAGCAGCATTCCCGCCACCGCCAGCGCCGCCCCGGTCAGCAGCACCGCAAGCGTGCGCGGCAGGCGCGATTCCATCAGGACCAGCATCGCCCAGGGGTCGCTCGGCGCGGCGAAGACATCGACACTGGCGGCCCCGGTCATCAGACTGGCCAGCGTCAGCGGCACAAGCGCCGCAAGCGTCACGCCGAGCGGGTGTTTCACTTCGCCAGCGCCGCGGTCAGCGTGTCGATCACCGCCACCAGCGAGCTGTAGCCACCACCGCCGATATACAGCTCCGCCGCCGGCAGATAGACGACATTGCCGTTTTTCCAGGCCTTGGTGCCCTCGACCAGCGGCGATTTCAGCGTCGCCTCGGCGCTTTGGCCGTCCTCGCCCACGGCGGCGCCGCGGTCCAGCACCAGCAGCCAGTCGGGGTCGGCCTGGGCAATCGCCTCGTGGGTCAGGACATTGCCGTGGCCCTGCTCGGCCTGCAGATCGGCAATGGCCGGGGCAAGGCCGGTCTGCGTGTGCAGCCAGCCGAAGCGCGAGCCGGTGCCATAAGCCGCCAGCTTCGTGCCATTGGTCATCACGATCAGCGCCGTGCCCTTGCCCTCACCCGCCGCCTTCAGCGCGGCCAGCTTCTCGTCCAGAGTGGCCTTCAGGGCCTTGGCCTCGGCGGTCTTGCCGAACAGCGTGCCATATGCGGCCAGACGGGCCTCGGCCTCGGGGATCAGGTCGGGGCCGATGGTCATGTCGATGGTCGGCGCGACCTGCGCCACCGCATCCTTCTGTGCGGCCGAGCGGCTGCCAACCACGATCAGATCGGGCGCGATCCCGGCCAGCTTTTCCAGATCGGGTTCGAACAGGGTGCCCACGGTCGCGACCTTCAGGGCCGGATTGTCCTTGAGGCTGGGGATATACAGGTTGTCCGGCACCCCTGCCAGCGCCACCCCCAGCGCGGTCAGCGTGTCGATCGCGGCCACATCGAAGGCCACGACCTTGGCGGGCGGGGCGGCGATGGTCGCCTGCCCTTGGGCGGTGGCGATGGTCACGTCCTCGGCCAGAGCAGCGGTCACCAGCGAGGCGGCGGCAAGCAATGAGGCGGCAAAACGGCGCATGTCGATTCCTTCAACGTTTTGCGTGTGGCTGGGCGTTGGCTTCACGCGACGGCCCGGTTCTAGACCCCCACCGCCAGAGGGTCCAGTGTCCGAGTAAAATTCTTTGATATTCCCTCCGGCCAATTTCCCGTGATATCGCGGCGCGCGGTCCCTGATTGACAGGCGTCGGCGGCATGACAACATTGAATAAGTTCGGACGAGGCCAAATTGAGCGCGGACCAGATTCTTCCCGGCGACAAGCAGGCAGACCAGATCGTTCTCGACGGGTCGGAAATCGACCTCGCCGCGCTGTCGGGGATCGCGCGGGGGCGGTTGCGCGTGGTCGCCGATGATGACGCGATGCACCGCGTCGCGCGGGGCCGTGCCGATTTTCTGGCGGCGCTGGAGGAGGGTCAGCAGGTTTACGGCGCGACCACCGGGGTCGGGGCGCTGAAGGACGTCGAAAAGCACGGCGCCGAGATGCTCGACTATGCCCGCGCGCTGCCTTTCGCCCATCAGGTCGCCGTCGGCGAGGAGGTCGCGCCCGAGGTCGTCCGTCTGGCGGTGGCGCTGCGGCTGAACACGGCGCTGTCGGGGCGCACAGGCGTGTCCAGCGAATTCGTGGCCTTCCTGCAGGCGATGCTGGCCCATGACCTGCTGCCGGTGATGAACCGGCGCGGCTCGATCGGGGCGGCGGATCTGGGGCAGATGGGGCAGTTGGCGACGGTGATGGCCGGGGCCGGCATGGCCCGCCTGAAGGGCGAGGCAATGCCGGCTGCAGAGGCGCTTGCCCGCGTCGGCATTATCCCGCATCCGATGCCGCCGCGCGATGGGCTGGCGGCGGTGGCGGTGAATTCCTACGGGCTGGCGCAGGCCGCGCTGCAGGTGGAGCGCGCGGGTCTTGCGTTGCGGCGCGGGATGGCACTGGCGATGCTGGGCGCGCAGGCAATGGGGCTGAACCGCGAGGTCTGGCGCGCAGCCATGGCCGTCGGATTGCCGATGGAACGTGCGCTGGTCGAATGTGCCCTGCAGGCGACCGGGAATGGCGAATGGCCGCCCGCGCTGCGCGTCCATGATCCGCTCTCGGCGCGGATGATTGTGCAGGTTTTCGCCGCTTGCGCCGAGACGCTGATCGAAGCCGCGCAGGCGATCCGGGCCGAAACCGCCCATGTCGACGACAATCCGGTGGTGCTGGATGGCCGGGTGGTGACCTCGGGCGGCAGCCTGCTCATGTCGCTCTCGATGCGGCTGGCCTCGGTCCAGCTGGCGCTGGCGCATCTGGCGCGGAACACGCTGAACCGCTGCCTTCTGATGGTGAATGGCCAGTTGGAGGGGCTGCCGGTCAATCTGGTCCCGCCGGGGGTGGTCGCCACCGGCTACGGTCCGGTGATGAAGTTGGCGCTGGAACAGGCGGTGCGGGTGACCGCCGCGGCCAGCCCGGTTTCGGTGCTGAACCTCGCCGTCGCCGCCGGGCTGGAGGACGAGGCCGGCTTCATTCCCCTGACGGCCGAGCGGATCGGCGACCAGCTGGATGCGCTGGAATGGCTGCACGCGGTCGAGGCGATGCTGGCCGCGCAGGCGCTCGACCTGCGCGGGATCGCCCCGGCGCCGGGATTGGCCGCGCGGCTGCAGGCCGAAACCCGCCGATATATCCCGGCGCTGATCCGCGACCTGCCGCAGACAGCGGCGCTGACGGCGCTGCGCGCGGCGCTGACCGCGCCGGAACTGGGGGCGGAACTTCTTGCGATGACCCCGTTTTCACCCTTTGATGAGATTTGCGGGCTTGCATCCGGTGTCGATTCCGAACGCAATGCCGCCCAGTGACAGCAAACAGGAGCTTTTGCGATGAAGCGCTTCACCACACTGGCCGCCGCGGCCCTGATCGGGCTGGCCGCCGGTGCCGCCCATGCCAAGGATATCGTCGTCTCCTCGAAGATCGACACCGAAGGCGGGCTGCTGGGCAATATCATCCTGCTTGCCCTGCAGAATGCCGGCCTGCCTGTGCAGGACAAGCTGCAACTGGGCGGCACCCCGATCGTGCGCGACGCGCTGACCTCGGGCCAGATCGACATCTACCCGGAATATACCGGCAATGCCGCCTTCTTCCATAACGAGGCCGACAGCCCGGTGTGGAAAAACGCCGCCGAGGGCTATGCCCGCGCGGCCGAACTGGACAAGCCCGCAGGTCTGACCTGGTTGACGCCATCGCCCGCCAACAACACCTGGGCGATTGCGGTGCGCAAGGACGTGGCCGATGGCGGCAACCTGAAAACCATGTCCGATTTCGGCAAATATGTCGCCGATGGCGGCGCGGTGAAGCTGGCCGCGTCCAGCGAATTCGTCACCTCGCCCGCCGCGCTGCCGGCCTTCCAGACCACCTATGGCTTTACCCTGACGCCGGATCAGCTGGTGCAGTTGTCGGGCGGCGACACGGCGGCGACCATCGCGGCGGCGGCGCAGCAGACCTCGGGGGTGAATGCGGCCATGGTCTATGGCACCGATGGCGGTATTGCGCCGGCGGGGCTGGTGGTGATGGAAGACGACAAGACCGTCGAGCCGGTCTATCAGCCCGCCCCGGTGGTCCGCGATGCCGTGCTGGCCGAACATCCCCAGATCGCCGAGGTGCTGAACCCGATCTTCGAGGGCCTCGATCTGGTCACCCTGCAGGAGCTGAACGGCCGCATTCAGGTCGGCGGCGAGCCCGCAAACGCGGTGGCCAAGGACTACCTGACCCAGAAAGGCATCCTGAAGTGAGAGCGTCCGGGCGGCGCGTCCCATGCGCCGCCCGCATTTCTCAGATCGCGAGCCGATGACCGATATGCCCATTCAAGACGCGCGGCCCGCGTCCGCGCCGCTCAACCGGCCGGGGCTGCTGTTCGCGGCCCTCGGCTTGGCCGGGCTGGCCCTGCCGCTGGTGCAGTTCAAGGCCAACCGGATCGTGCCGGGTGAGGGGGTGCTGCTGGGCAATGCCATTGGCCCTGCCGGGTGGATGCTGACGGCGGCGCTGGCGCTGGCGCTGCTGGCGGCGATCTCGGGGCGGCTGGCCCTTGGGCTGCGGCTGGTGCTGGGTGCGGCCGGCGTGGTCGCGGCGCTGCTGGCGCTGGGGGCGGCGGCGCGCGTCCTGACGCCCGAGGGCAATACGCTGGCCCGCGTCGCCCCGGCCTCGGGCTTCTGGCTGCTGCTGCTGGCCTTTGCGCTGCTGGCCACCGATGCGCTGTCACGGATGCGGCTGACCCTCGCGCAGCGCTGGCTGCTGTTGGGCGCGGCTGTCGCGGTGATCGGCGGCGTGCTGTGGTCGGGCTGGCTGGACGGGGTGTCGGTCATGCGCGAATACGCGGCCCGCAAGGACCTGTTCTGGCGCGAGGCCGGGCGGCATCTGGTGCTGGCCTTCGGCTCGCTCGGCGGGGCGCTGCTGATCGGGTTGCCGATTGGCACCGCCATTTATCTGCTGCCGCGCCTGCGCCGGTCGGTGCTGGGGGTGCTGAACATCCTGCAGACCATCCCGTCGCTGGCGCTGTTCGGGATCATGATCCCGATCTTCGGCTGGATCGCGGCCAATCTGCCGGGCGCTGCGGCGCTTGGGGTCGCCGGGATCGGCATCTTTCCGGCACTGGTGGCGCTGTTTCTGTATTCGCTGCTGCCGGTGGTGTCGAATACGCTGGTGGGCCTGCGCGGCGTGCCGCCGGCGGCGCGCGACGCCGCTTTCGGGCTGGGCATGACCGAGGGGCAGGTGCTGCGCGGCGTGCTGTTCCCGCTGGCCCTGCCGGTGATCCTGACCGCGGTGCGCATCGTGCTGGTGCAGAATATCGGCCTCGCCGTCATTGCCGGGCTGATCGGCGGCGGCGGTTTCGGCACCTTTGTCTTTCAGGGCCTGAACCAGACCGCGATGGATCTGGTGCTGCTGGGCGCGCTGCCCACCATTGCGCTGGCGCTGATTGCCGGCATCGCGCTCGACCTGCTGGTCGCGGCGCTGGGGCCGTCCCGACCGGAAAGGATCGGTGCATGATCGAGATCCGGAACCTGACCAAGCGCTATGACGGCGCCGCCGTCGTCGATGATGTCAGCCTGACGGTGGAAACCGGCCAGATCACGGCGCTTGTCGGCACCTCGGGTTCGGGCAAGACGACGCTGCTGCGGATGATCAACCGGCTGGTCGAACCCAGTGCGGGCCGGGTGCTGATCGACGGACAGGACACCGCGGCCATCGAGCCTCATCTGCTGCGCCGGCGCATCGGCTATGCCATTCAGGGCCATGGGCTGTTCCCGCATCGCACGGTCGCACAGAACATCGCCACGGTGCCGCGCCTGCTGGGCTGGCCCGACGCTGAAATCCGCGCCCGCGTCAATGAGCTGCTGGAGATGTTCCAGCTGGATCCGGGGCAGTTTCGCGACCGCCTGCCGCATGAGCTGTCGGGCGGCCAGCAGCAGCGGGTGGGCGTCGCGCGGGCGCTGGCGGCGCGGCCGGAACTGCTGTTGATGGATGAACCCTTCGGCGCGCTCGACCCGGTGATCCGGGCCAAGGCGCAAGAGGATCTGCGCGCCTTGCAGCGCCGGCTGGGCACCACGCTGGTCATCGTCACCCATGACATGGAGGAAGCGGTGGCCCTGGGCGACCGGATCGCCGTCATGGACAAGGGTCAGCTGCTGCAATACGCACCCCCCGCCGATATCCTGACCAATCCCGCCACGCCCTTCGTGCAGGCGCTGATCGGCACAGGCGAGCGTCCCTTCCGCCTGCTGTCGCTGTCGCGGGTGGCCGATCTGGTCCAGCCGGGCGAGGCGCCGGGTGCGCCGATCTCGCCCGAGGCCAGCCTGCGCGACGCGCTTGCCGATTGCCTGTGGACCGGGCGCGACCGCCTGCCGGTTCAGGGCGGCGGTGTGGTCACGCTGGCGGCGCTGCGCGCACGCGCTGCCGGGGCCGGTATCGGCGCCGAACGGCGGGCGGCCACCGGGGTCGTCGCGCCATGATCGGGCGATTGCTTCTGGCGCTGGCGGTGCTGTTCCTGCTGGCCTTTCTGTTCAGCCCGGAAAGCTTCGCGCCGCTGTTTGAACCGCTGACCCGCAACAACGCCCCGCCGATCTATACCCAGACCAGCCTGATGAGCCTGACGCTGTCGCATCTGGGGCTGGTGGCGCTGGCGGTGCTGGCCGCGACGCTGGTGGCGGTGGGTCTGGGGGTGCTGGTCACCCGACCGGCGGGGCGTGAGTTTCTGCCGCTGGCGCGGACCGTCACCTCGGTCGGGCAGACCTTCCCGCCGGTGGCGGTGCTGGCGCTGGCGGTCCCGGTGATGGGCTTTGGCGCCGGGCCGACGCTGGTGGCGCTGTTTCTCTATGGGTTGCTGCCGATCTTCGAGAACACATTGACCGGGCTGACCGATCAGCGCCCCGAGGTGACCGAGGCCGCCCGCGCCATGGGCATGACCCCGCGCCAGCGCCTGTGGCAGGTGGAACTGCCGTTGGCGATGCCGCTGGTTCTGGCCGGGATGCGGCTGTCGGCGGTGATCTCGCTGGCGACGGCGACGATCGGCTCCACGGTGGCGGCCAAGACGCTGGGCGAGGTGATCATCGCCGGGCTTCTGTCCGCGAACACCGCTTTCGTCGTGCAGGGCGGGCTGGTGGTCGGCCTGCTGGCGATCCTGATTTACGAAGCCTTTCAAGCGCTGGAAGGCCGCTTGTCGCGCCGCATCGGTCTGGCGCAGGGCTGACCTACCCCGGAGAACCTGATGACTGCCCCCGATAAACGCCGTTTTCCCATTACCCTGCGCGCCTTGCAGGTGACCGCTGTCACCGATCTGTCGCCACGCCTGCGCCGGGTCACGTTGTCCGGCCCGCAACTGGCCGCGTTCGAGGCCGACGGCCGCAGCCATCCGGCCTTTGAAAGCCTCGGCCCCGACGATCACGTGAAGCTGTTTCTGCCCGATCCCGAGACCGGCGCGCTCAGCCTGCCGGTGCAGGGCGAGGGGCGGCTGCACTGGCCGCAAGACCCGCCGGCCATTTCGCGCGAATATACACCGCGCGCCTTCGACCCGGCCTCGGGCGTGTTGCAGATCGATTTCGTGCTGCATGGGCATGGGGTTGCGGGCAGATGGGCCGCCCGCGTCATGGTTGGGCAGGAGCTATATCTGGGCGGTCCCCGCGCCTCGGTCCTGGTGCCGCAGGCGGATCGCTTTGTGCTGATCGGGGATGAAACGGCGCTGCCTGCCATCGCCAACTGGCTGGAGATGCTGCCGGGTGACGCGCAGGTCACCGCCCATATCCTGATCGAAGCGCCCGAGGCACGGATCGACCTGCGCGCACCCGAGGGGGCGCAGATCCATTGGCATGCCTATGATCCGCGCGACGCGCAGGCCATGACCCGACTGATCCCGGTGATCCCGCCGCGCGGCACCTATATCTGGGCGGGGGGCGAGCGCGCAGCGATCGCCGCCTTGCGCGCTCATCTGGACGGCGCCGATCTGGACCCGCAGCAGGTTGATCTGTCGAATTACTGGACGCTCGGACAGGCGGCCGAGGAAGACTGACCGGCGGAGGACTCCGGAAACCGGCGATGTCGGGCCAGCTTCAGCCCCCGACCGGCATCTGGCGCTGCCCGATCCTCATCACGATCTGGGCGATCTGGATGAAGCGGTCTGCCAGCGGGTTCGACTTGCGCCAGACCATGCCGATGGTCCGCGAGGGGCGCGGCGCCGCCAGCCGCGCGACCGAAACGCTGGCGAGGCGCGTCTCGACCTCGACCGCCATTTCGGGGATCAGCGTCACCCCGATACCCGCCCCGACCATCTGCACGAGGGTGGAGAGCGAACTGCCCTCCATCAGCCCGCGGGCGGGTGCGGGCAGCTTGCAGAAGGACAGCGCCTGATCGCGGAAGCAATGGCCTTCCTCCAGCAGCAGCAGACGCATCTGTTGCAGGCCCTCGGGGCCCGGAACGGGCTTGTCGTCATCGGCGGCGGCCCGCACCAGCACGAATTCCTCGTCGAACAGGGGGGTTTCCAGAAGGGCCGGTTCGGATACCGGCAGCGCCACGATGGCGATATCCAGCCGGGATTCCAGCAGATCCTCGATCAGGCGCTGGGTCACGGTCTCGCGCGGTTGCGGATCGAGGCCGGGGAATTGCCGGTGCAGCGCCTGGATCAGGCGCGGCAGCAGATAGGGGGCGATCGTGGGGATGACGCCGATGCGCAACGGCCCCGACAGGGTGTCGCCATCGGCGCGGGCCAGGTCGCCCAGTTCGTCCACGGCGCGCAGGATGTCGCGGGCGCGGGCGGCGAATTGATGGCCGAGCGCGGTCAGCCGCACCTTCCGCGCCCCACGTTCGACCAGCGGAGCGCCGACCACGTTTTCCAGTTCCTTGATCTGCATGGACAGCGCCGGCTGAGTGATCGCGCAATCTTCCGCCGCCCGCCCGAACTGGCCGGTGCGGGCGAGCGCCTCGAAATAGCGCAGCTGTTTCATGGTCAGGGATTGCATCAGGCAAGCTTATCGTATCCGTAAGAAAATGCAATTATTCATTATCTTGCGGCGCTGCTAAGCTTTGGGTTGAAACGCAAAGGTGCAAGCCGGTGACACCCGCATTTTCGGGCCCCGGCCAGCGAGGAGATGAAGATGGACGGAAACAAGGCTGCGGGCAGCGGATGCCCGGTCATGCATGGCGGCAATACCTCCAGCGGGGAATCGGTCACCAGCTGGTGGCCGAACGCGCTGAATCTGGACATTCTAAGCCAGCATGACACCAAGACCAACCCGATGGATCCCGATTTCGACTATCGCGCGGCGGTGAAAACGCTGGATGTCGAGGCGCTGAAGGCCGATCTGCGCGCACTGATGAATGACAGTCAGGACTGGTGGCCGGCCGATTGGGGCAGCTATGTCGGCATGTTCGCGCGGGTCGCATGGCATACGGCGGGGTCCTATCGTCTGGCCGACGGGCGCGGCGGCGGCGGCACCGGCAACCAGCGTTTCGCACCGCTGAACAGCTGGCCCGACAACGCCAATACCGACAAGGGCCGCCGCCTGCTGTGGCCGATCAAGAAGAAATACGGCAACAAGATCAGCTGGGCCGACCTGATCCAGCTGGCCGGCACGGTCGCTTACGAGGTCGCGGGCCTGAAGACCTTCGGCTTCGGCTTTGGCCGCGAAGACATCTGGTCGCCCGAGAAGGACGTTTACTGGGGCGCGGAAAAGGAATGGCTGGCGCCCTCGGGCAGCCCGCGCTACGGCGATGTCGACAAGCCCGAGTCGATGGAAAACCCGCTGGCCGCCGTGCAGATGGGCCTGATCTACGTCAACCCCGAAGGCGTGAACGGCGCGCCCGACCCGCTGAAGACCGCCGCCCAGATGCGCGAGACCTTCGCGCGGATGGCGATGAATGACGAAGAAACCGTTGCCCTGACCGCAGGCGGCCACACCATCGGCAAGGCGCATGGCAATGGCAGCGCCGCTGACCTCAGCCCCGCGCCCGAAGCCGGGGATCTGGCCGATCAGGGCCTCGGCTGGCTGAACAAGACCGGCAAGCGCGGCATCGGTCGCAACACCGTCGTCAGCGGCATCGAAGGCGCCTGGACCACCAACCCGACGCAATGGGACAACGGCTTCTTCGACATGCTGCTGAACCACGACTGGGAATTGCGCAAAAGCCCCGCCGGCGCCTGGCAGTATGAGCCGGTCTCGATCGCCGAGGAAGACAAGCCGGTCGATGTCGAGGACTTCTCGATCCGGGTGAACCCGATGATGACCGATGCCGATATGGCGCTGAAGGTCGACCCGATCTATCGCGAGATCTCGGAGCGGTTTCACAAGGACCCTGCGGCCTTCAACGACGCCTTCGCCCGCGCCTGGTTCAAGCTGACCCACCGCGATATGGGACCGAAGGCGCGCTATATCGGCCCAGATGTTCCGGCGGAAGACCTGATCTGGCAGGATCCGGTTCCGGCCGGCAGCACAGCTTATGACGTGGAGGCGGTGAAGGCGGCGATCGCGGCTTCGGGTCTTTCGCTGGCCGATCTGGTGTCAACCGCGTGGGACAGCGCGCGGACCTATCGCGGGTCCGACATGCGCGGTGGTGCCAATGGCGCGCGCATCCGGCTGGCCCCGCAGAAGGATTGGGAGGGCAATGAACCTGCCCGTCTTGCTCGTGTGCTGTCCGTGCTGGAGCCGATTGCGGCGGCGCACGGCGCCTCGGTCGCCGATGTAATCGTGCTGGCGGGGAATGTCGGTGTCGAACAGGGGGCGAAGGCGGCGGGCATCGATATCAAGGTGCCGTTCTCGCCCGGTCGTGGTGACGCCACCGATGCGCAGACCGATGCCGAATCCTTCGAAGTGCTGGAGCCGTTGGCCGATGGCTATCGCAACTGGCAGAAATCGGAATACGTCGTCTCGCCCGAGGAAATGCTGCTGGACCGCACCCAGCTGATGGGGCTGACCGCCCCGGAAATGACCGCGCTTCTGGGCGGAATGCGGGTCATGGGCACCAACCATGGCGAATCCCGGCACGGCGTTTTCACCGACCGCGTGGGCGCGCTGACGAATGACTTCTTCGTCAACCTGACCGATATGGGCAATGTTTGGGTGCCCGTCGGCAAGGACCTGTACGAGATCCGCGACCGCAAGACAGGCGCGGTGAAATGGACCGCGACCAGTGCCGATCTGGTCTTCGGATCGAACTCGATCCTGCGGGCCTATGCCGAGGTCTACGGCCAGGACGACAACAAGGAGAAATTCGTGCGCGATTTCGTCGCCGCATGGGCCAAGGTCATGGACGCGGACCGCTTCGATCTGCGCGCCTGATCCGGGATGCTTAAAGGAATGAAGGGGCCGGGCGACCGGCCCCTTTTTCATGGGCCGCTGCGGTGAGGGGGGGGATGAGGGCCGTCCGGGTTGCGGCGAATTAGCCCTCGATGTCCCGGCCCTGCGCCAGAAAGGGTGGGCGCGGCCTCAGGTGCCCCCGGTGAGGCATGGAGAGGCCCGGAGAGCCGCCCCTTTTTCCTTACCGTGTCAGACGCAAGATCTGGAAGACCGGGCCGTCCGGGGTTTGGCCGATGTAGCCCTCGATCCCGAAGACCTGCGCCAGCAGGGCCGGGGTCAGCACCTGCGCGGGCGGCCCATCGGCAACGACGCGGCCTTCGTTCATCAAGACCAGCCGGGTGCAACTGCGTGCGGCCAGGCCGAGGTCGTGCAGCGATGCGATCACCAGCCGGCCATCCTCAGCCAGCGCGCGAAAACTGTTCATCGCCCCGATCTGATGCGCGGGATCGAGGCCGGCAATCGGCTCGTCCGCCATCAGGATCGGCGTGTCCTGTGCCAAGGCACGGGCGATCAGCACGCGGGCCTGCTCGCCCCCCGACAGTTCCGTCACCGGCCGGGCGCGCAGATGGGTAACGTCCATGCGCGTCATCGCGGCCTCGATCCGGGCTGGATCGGCATCGGGGCGGGCCTGGGGAATGCGCCCCAGACGGATCAGCGCCTCGGCGGTGATGGGCCAGGCGGCTTCGCGGGTCTGGGGCAACCACGCGGCGGTCAGCGCCCGGCGGCCGGGGGCCAGTGCAGCCAGCGAGGAGATACCGCTGGCCGGGATCAGCCCGAGCGCGGCGCGCATCAGGCTGGTCTTGCCGGCGCCATTGGGGCCGATCAGGCCGATGAATTCGCCCGGTCCGGCGGACAGGCTGGCATGATCGACGGTCAGCCGGGAACCGCGCCTGACGCTCAGGTCGTTGATCTCCAGTCGCATCAGCGCCCCCGCCTTTGCCGCCAGATCAGCTGCAGAAAGACCGGCGCGCCGATCAGCGCCATCACCACGCCCAGTTTCAGGTCGCGGCCCGGCAGCACCAGCCGCACGGCGATGTCGGCGCCCAGCACCAGCGCCGCGCCGCCAAGCGCGGAGGCCGCCAGAAGCCGGCCCGGCCGTGCGCTCACCGCGCCGCGCAGCAGATGCGGCACGACCAGACCGACGAAGCCGATGGCGCCCGCTACCGCCGTGGCCGCGCCGACCATGGCAGCGATGCCCAGCACCAGCCGCAGGCGCAGGCGGGGCAGGTCGATCCCCAGCGAGGCGGCGGCGTCCTCGCCCAGGGTCAGGGCATCAAGGCCGCGCCCGGTTCCCGCAACCAGCAACGCGCCGGCCGCCATGAAAGGGGCGGCGATGGCGACATGCTGCCATGATCTGTCGGCCAGCGATCCCATCATCCAGAACACGATCTCATTGGCGGCGAAGGGGTTGGGCGAGAGGTTCAGCACCAGCGAGGTCAGCGCCCCCGCCAGCGCCGAAATCGCCACGCCGGCAAGGATCAGCGCCAGCGATCCGCCACCCGGACCGGCCATCAGCACGATCAGCGCCACCGCCAGCACCGCGCCCGACAGCGCCACCACCGGCAGCGCCAGCGCGAAAGCGGCGGCAAAGCCGGTCTGCAGCGCGATCACCGCCCCCAGCGCAGCCGAGGCCGAAACCCCGATCAGCCCCGGCTCGGCCAGTGGGTTGCGCAGATAGCCCTGCATCGCTGCGCCCGACAACCCGAGCGCCGCGCCGACCATGAAGCCCAGCAGCGCGCGCGGGGCACGGATTTCCCGCATCACCAGTCCCAGCGCGCCGTCGCCGGTCCATAGCGCGGTCAGGCTGTCGCTCAGGCTTGCGTCTGCGGGCCCGATCAGCAGTGAGGCCAGCATCAGCGCCACGCACAGGGCGGCGAGCGGCAGCAGCACCCTCATCTCGCGAGCCTTTCGGCGGTGCCGGCAACTGCCGGCAGGCCGCAGATCCAGTCGCGGTCGGGCACCATCGCGCGGTCGGCCGGGATCGCGGCGAAGGCCGGATGATCCAGCACGCTTTCGGCGCGCGACGGGGTGGGATAGCGGCTGCCGGTGACGATCAGTTCGGGCGCGGCCATGACCAGCTGCTCCAGCGCCATCTGGCCGGCGCCTTCGGTCATCAGCATCAGCCCGGCCCGGCGCATCACGTCGCCGGACAGGCTGTCCGCCCCGGTGGTATAGCCATTCGC
The DNA here is from genome assembly GCF_013868135.1 of Paracoccus sp. S1E-3. Classification (GTDB taxonomy): domain Bacteria; phylum Pseudomonadota; class Alphaproteobacteria; order Rhodobacterales; family Rhodobacteraceae; genus Paracoccus. The sequence continues at coordinate 1,550,984 of NZ_JACEMU010000004.1, read as the reverse complement.
GCCGTAAGTGGTGGCCTGGCGTGGCGCGCCTTCCGGCAGGGCGGCAAGGCGGGCGTCGAAATCGGCCAGCACCTGCGCCGCGCGCGCGGGCTGGCCCAGAAGCGTGCCCATCCGGGTGATGCCGGCGCGCACATCCTCGATCGAGGTGGCGGGCGGCAGGGTTTCGACCCGCAGACCAAGGCGGCGCAGCATCTCGGTGGTGGGGCCGGTGGAGTAGGTGCCCGCCAGCACCAGATCGGGGGCTTGCAGAAACACCTCCTCGGCGCTGCCATGGTTCAGGCCCACGGCGCGCGCCTGATCGGGCATCAGCGAGACCGAAGGATCGGCGGCCAGCCACGAAACCGATTGCAGCTGGCCGGGCGCCGCGATCAGCATGGCCAGCTGATCGGTGCAGAGGTTCAGCGACACCACCCGTGCGGGGGCATCAGCCGCCGCCGCGCCTGCGAGTGTGATCACAAGCGCGGCGGCGAGCCTTACCATTTCGCCGCCAGCCCCAGATAGGCCGTCCGGCCCCGCGCCGGATAGCCCCAGACATCGCTGTAATCTTCGTCGAACAGGTTCACCACGCGCCCCGTCAGCCGCACCTTGTCGGTCAGATCATAGCCTGCGGCGACATTGACGACAGTGTAATCCGGCAGTTCCTCGGTGGCGAAGCTGCCGAAGAACTGCTGATCGTAATTGCCCGCGACATGGATCACATCGCCCGACAGGCTGCCGCGCCCTTCCGCGAACAGCCATGCCGCATTCAGGCCAAGCTGGTGGCGCGGGCGGCGGGTTTCGACGCTGCCATCGGGGTTCTTGGCGTGCAGATAGGTGTAATTCGCCCCGAAGCTGAGGCTGTCCGTCGCCCGCAGGCTGGCCGCGATCTCCACCCCCCGGCGTTTGCTGGTGCCGTCCTGATTGTAATAATTCGTGCCATCCGGCAGCGGGGTGCCACTGAAGGTGATCTCGTCTTCCAGATCCTCGTGGAAATAGGTCAGATCGACCACGGCGCGGCCGTCCAGCAGGGTGGCCTCGACGCCGAGGTCGAAGCCACGGTTTTCCTCGGGCTTCAGGTTGGGATTGCCGACATAGCCAAAGCCGCCGAACAGTTCGATATAGTCGGGATTGACCACGCCCGTCCCGGCCGAGGCGTGCAGCCGCAAGGGTGCGTTGGGCATCTGGTAAGACAGGCCAAGCGACCATGTGGTCGCGTCGTCAAATACGTCGTTATTGTCCTGACGCAGGCCGAATTGCACATCCAGCCCGTTCGCAAATGCGCCGCGATATTCCAGCACGGCCGAGTTCGACCGCCGCCGCTGTTCGGTCGCGAGGCTGTTTTCGTCCTTGCTGTGTTCCAGCCCGAAGGCGATGGTCTGGGTCGCCTCGGCCACGCGGCCGTCGATGCCGTAGACGCTGCGGAATTTCCACAGGTCGGTGCGGGCCTCGGCCTTGGTCCATTGGTGATCGTCGAAGTCGTAACGCGTCTGGTCATAGGACAGCCGGTTGCTGAGCCGGCCATCCAGCATATCCGCCTCCAGCCAAACCTGACCGGTCTTTTCGGTCCGGTCGGCATGGTCGCGGCTGTCGATCAGGTAATCGCGCGCGCTGGTGGCGGCGAAATTGGTGGCGTCATAATCGTATTCTTCGGTCGCGCGGCGCAGGGTCGCGCCTGCGCGGATATCCTCGGTCAGGGCGTAATCACCCGAAAGCTGCAGCGTCTCGCGCGTCAGACCGTCATCATCGCCGCCATCGATCTGCGAAATGTCATAGCCGTCATCGTCGCGCTTGGACGCATTCAGGCTGATGCCGCCGCGCTCGCCCCGCGTGCTGACATGGGCCGATGCGGCCCAGCCATCGCCGATTTCGATGGTGCCGCTGGCTTCGGTTCCCACACCTCCCTTGCGGGTGATGATATTGACCACGCCTGCCGAGGCGTCGGCCCCGAAGAACACCGATTGCGGGCCGCGCAGGACCTCGATGCGGTCCACATTCGCCAGTTCCAGCCCGGACAGGAAATATTCCTGATCGCCGGCCGCCGCGCGAATGCCGTCGATCAGCACCAGCGTGTGATTGCCCTCGGCCCCGCGGATGCGGATCTGGGCGTTGCTTTCGCCGGATGCCGAAATCGCCACGCCGGGCACCTGCCGCAGCGCCTGTTCCACCGTGGTCACGCCGCGCCGTTCGAAATCCTGCGCGGTCAGCACGGTGCTGGCGCGGCCGTAAGCCTGCGCCTCGATGGGCGTCAGGCCGCCATAGAGGGTGATCGGGTCCAGCAGAATCGGGGCGTCCTGCGCCAGCGCGGCGGCGGGCAGAAGCGTGGCGGACAAAAGCAGTAGGGTGCGCATCGGTCTTTCTTTCCTTGCGGACGTGCCCAATGAAGGGGCACGGTGAACAGATGCCTGCCGAAGGAGCAGGCGAGGCTTGTCACCGCTGCGGGTCGCGCCGCCTCCCTGGCGCGCCCCGCACCACGGAAAGGGTGATCGCTCCGGCAGGTCTCCTGGCTTGGCGGGTCGCGGCTTTGCCGGCCTTCCCGGTTTCCCAGTGGCAAATCGGCATCGCTATCCGCCTACAGTTGCGGGGGCAGCCACGGTCGGTCCCGTGTTCCCTTTTCACCAGCGGCACGCCGCCGGAACCTGAGCGGTGCCTCAATGGGCGTGACGGCCCCATGGGTCAAGCTTGCCCGACACCCCAGCCCGCGCGCGGGGCGGCGGTGTTGCACAATCGCCAGCGCCCGGCGCAGCAGCGACGGCAAATGCATTTCTCCTGATCCGAGTCTCTTGATCCGAGCTGGTTAACGATTAGTATGTATTATCATTAATTTGAGTTTTCTGCGGCCAATATTGGGCCAGGTCTGGTTGGAGTTTCGAATTGACGGATGGCGACGGACAGCCCGTGCTGCAGCTTGAAGCCATGCTGTCGGCCGCCTCGGACCACAGGCGTCCGGCCCCGGCTGATGCCGTCGCCCGCTGGTCGGGGCGCCTGCCGCCATTGCTGCTGGACATCTGGCGCCGCTATGGGCTGGTGCGGCTGGCCGGCGGGCGGCTACGGCTGGTCGATCCGCGCCGATTCGAACCCCTGATGGGCTATGTCTTCCACGGCGACCCGGATCTGGCGGGAGATACCCATGTCATCGGTCTGGGCGATCTGGGAGAACTGGCGCTGTGGTCCGAGCGCCACGGCTTCGGCTTTCTGTCGCCGCTGACGGCGGCGCTGGAAATGCCCTATATCATTGCCCCGGACGCGCCCTCGGCGGATACGCAGATCGCCGATCTGCTGATTGCGATCCCGGCCTCGGCGATCGAGGCGTTCGATCACCAGCACCAGCCCCTGCATGACCGGCTGCATCAGAAGCTGGGTCGGCTGGACCATGACGAGATCTATGCCGCCACTCCGGTGCCGCCGCGCCTCGGCGGGACGCCGATCGAGGATTACGAAATCGCCGATGGACCGGAATGGCTGGAGGCCGTCTATGCGGTGATGAACGTCACCCTGGTCGATTACCAGCGCGATCCCTTCGAACTTCGCATGGTCGGCAGCGCCTGGCCTGCGGGCATGGCCGCGACCCGGAAACGGATGTCGCCATGACCCCCGCGCATCCCCCCTGCCGAAAGGCAAGCAGGATCCGGGCCGCGAACCGGTTTCCGGCCCGGATCGCATCTGGCGGGCGCCGCGCGGTGCTGGCCTGCGCGGCGGGGCTGCTGGCCTTGGTCGGGCAGGCCGCCTGGGGCGCCGATTATCTGGCGCTGTCCTTTGGGGCCTATCGGTCCTCGCCGGTGCTGCTGACCCATTTCTCGGTCGAGGCGCCGCTGGCGCCCACGCCTGAATTGGTGGTCTCGGGCGCGGCCGAAGCCGAGATGCCGCGCACGGCCGGTTCCAGCGCGGTCGGCCTGCCGCGCGATGCGGGTCGGGACGGCAGGTGGACGGTCGCGGCCCAGTGGATCGAATTGCAGACCAGCCGCGCCTATCGGGCCGAACTGACGGTGCCCGTGTCGGCGCTGACCGAGGTATATGGCGCCTATGAACTGAACGTGATCTTCGGGCCGAACGGGCTGATGATCCTCGGCTCGGACCGGGTGGGGAACAGCAAGGCCGACCGGGTCGACCTGGTGGCGGGTTGCGGCGACCGGGCGCCCCGATCGGATCGCGACTGGGGGCGGGAAACCGCCAGATTTCCCGAGGTTGCGCAGCTTCACCGCAGCATGGCGCCGGTCCCCGCCCGAACTGTCTGCCCGGCGACAGGAGGCTAGGCGATGACCCGGCTTGTGGACATCGACGCATTGGCCGCCGACGCCGTTGGCAGCACCGACATGGCGGGCGAGACCGGCAATATCGCCCAGACCTGCCCCAAGGTGACGCTGGAAATCGGGGTCTTCTTCGACGGCACCCTGAACAACCGTTTCAACGTCGGACTGCGCAACCGCAGCGATGACAGCTATCAGAACGCGCTGTCCAACCCGGCCCTGCTTTGGGCGCGGTACAAGAACGGCAAGAACTTCGACGTCAAGAATGCCTGCGGCGGTGTGGCGCGAGCCTTTCGCAGCATCTATGTCGAGGGGCCGGGCTCGCTTCGCGGGGAAGCGGATGACAGTCTCGGCTATATCAGCGGCATGGGCCGGCGCAGCGGAGTCGAATCCCGCGTGCTGCAGGGGTTCGAGCGGATGCTGCGTGAAATCGGCAACATCGGCGGCCCGCCGGTTCTGCGCAAGGTCGTGCTGGATGTGTTCGGCTTCAGCCGCGGGGCGGCGGCGGCGCGGTATTTCGTCAACTGTGTCCGCGCCCGCCGCATCCGTTACGACCCGGTCGGACCCGGCGATTTTACCCGCAGCCTGCCCGCGGGGTTGCAGGTCGAGATCCGCTTTCTGGGCATCTTCGACACCGTCGCGGCCATCGGCGATGCGCGCGATGACGACAATGACCCGGTGAATGTCCATCTGAAGACCGCGCAGGTGACGGGGCAGATCTATCATCTGGTGGCCGATGATGAATATCGGGTGAATTTCCGGCTGAACCGGAACTGGCCCGGCGGCGGCGATCATCATGTCCTGCCCGGTGCCCATTCCGATGTGGGCGGCGGCTATCGCGACCCCGGCGATGCGGCGCCGATCAGCGGCGTCACCCGCCGACAGCGCGCCACCCGCGCCCAGGCCGAAGCCGATCAGGCCGCCAAGCGCCGGGCCGACGCTGCCCCTGACGCCAATCGCGCCGCCGAGGCGGTTTTCGTTCAGGAGGGCTGGCTGAACGCCAATGAAACCGAAGGTGGCATCATGCGCCAGATGTCCCCGATCCGCGAAACCGTCGTTCCAGGCGGGATGCGGGGCGGGATAATGCGGGTCTATGCCTATGACGAGCAGCTTGTCCTGAACCGGCCCTGGGTGCAGGTCGGCCTGTCGCGCATCGCCCTGCACATGATGCACGAGGCGGCGCTGCGACATGTCAATGGTGCCTTCCTGCCGCTGCCGACCGATGACCGGAATTACGTCATCCCCGCCGGCCTGCGCCCCTATGAGGCCGAGATCCGCAGCGGCAGCCTGACCGGTACGCGCCGGCGCGCGGTGCTGCGCGGCTTCGGCCATGTGTCCATGAAGGACGGAAGCCTCGTCAGCGAGGAATGGTGGGGACACCGCCCCAGCGACGGACATATCCGTGGCGAGGCCCCCAACAGGCCGGGCGAGGCGATCTGATCCTTCAGCTGTTGGCCGGCCCAAGCTGGGCGATACGCTCGACCAGCTGGCGCATCTTGTCCTCCTCCAGCAGGTCGGCGCGCAGGATGCGGCGCAGCGTGCCCGCCGGATCGACGGTTTCGAAGACATCCTCGGAATGCAGATCCCAGGCGGCGATGCGGAAGGCATTGCCACGTTGGCGGATGCCGAATTCCGTCGCCCGCGAGACCGAACGGCGCACCCGCTTCTCCAGTTGCTCCTGCGGCAGGCTGGTCGCCCGGTCGGGGAAGGTGCGCAGCATCAGCGTCACCATCTGCTGAACATTGACGCGGACGCGGGTGCTGCGCAACGCGGCCAGCTCGGGCGGGGCGAGGCGGAACGGGTGGCTTTCCCAGGGCCGCGTTGCGGGCCGGGGGGCGCCGGCGGGAAAGACGCGCAACGTATCGGTCCCGGCATCGGGGACCAGCAGCGCCTCGATCTGTCCGCCCTCGCGCGGGTAGAACCAGCGGCCGCGTTCCTCGCTGGTGGCGATGGCGTCGAAATAGGCAAGCGCACTCGACTGCTCCCAGAAGCGGAAGAAGAAGGTGCCATCCTCTGCCCGCACCCGCAGCAGGCGGCGAAAATGCTTTTGCAGCGCCGCCAGATCGAGATCGCCCAGAATCAGAATGCCGGGCCGCTTCTTCCACATCGCCCAAGGCAGATCGGCATCATTGACAAAGTCGCGCATCAGCGTGCCGGCCGTGTCCATCTGCACCAGATAGGGGGCGACATCGCGCAAGCGCGCGCCCAGATCTCCCTGAAAAAGCGACAGCGCCGGGATCTCGCGGCTTTCCAGCCGTTCCGGCAGACCGGGCAGGCATGCGGCATCCAGCAGCGCCACGACGGTCCGATAGGCCGACAGATCGTGGGCCAGCCCCGGACGGGGAATCAAGTCCTTACCAAGTGACACCAAGGGGCCCACGTAGAAAATACGCCCGGAACAGAAGTTAACCGCTCCATTTATCAGAAAATTTTACCGGTTTTCAACGGCCTACTTTTTACACATGGCGGTGGCAGCGCAAACGCGTGCGGGCACCGCTTCGGGTTGCATTTTGCGCGCCCATGGCCTCACCTGCAACCATAGCCTGTCAGTTGGAGAAGATGATGAGTCCGCTTGCCCGCCGCATTGCCTGCAGTGCCGCTATGAAGGCCGTGCTGATGGCGTCCGCGTCCGCGCCCGCTTTCGCCCAAACCGGGACCGAGGCCAGCATCTTTTCACCTGCCAACATTGCCGGCGGGCTGCTGCGGGCCGGGGTTTCCTACGCGCGGATGGTCGCCGATATCCGCTATGGCGCGCTGGAAGTGGATGCGGAGCGGGGGGCGGTGATGCTGCGCGATCTTCAGATCCGTGGCATCGGCGATCAGGCGGCCTGTCAGGTGACACTCGGGCGGGCGCAGTTCTCGGGCATTACCTTCTGGGGGGCGGAGGATATGCGCGGCCGGCTTGACGCCGCCGATCTGAAGATCGCCAACAACTGCTTCGGCCCGCAGGCAGCGATGATCGGCATGGTCACCGGCAGCGATTCGATTCCGGTCGCGCGGCTGGCGCTGGATTGGCGCCAGGTCAGCAGCAGCGGCGCAGGCCAACTGGATCTGGAAATCGTCAGCCCCGAGATCGCCCGGATCGAGGGCAGCGTCGATTTCGACTATGTGTCGATCTATCTCCCCGATGCGCTGAAGAAACTGGCGCAGCAAAGCGGCCCGACCGATCTGGAGGATCCGGGCGCCGACGATCCTGCCATGGGCGAGGACCGGTCCGATTCCTTTGCCACCAACCCGGAAAGGCCGGAGGTGGGCCTGCGTGGCACGCTGCGCGCGGCGCATCTCTCGATCGAGGATCTGGGGGTCTGGGGGCGCCTGGGTCCGATCCTGCCGCCCGATGCGACCAATCCGCAGGCCATCGATGCCGGGATCGTCACCGCTGAGCCCGGCAGCCCCCTGAGTGAGGTGCAGGAGGGGCTGGCCGCGGCGGTGAAGGGCTTTGTCGCCCAGCCCGGCATCGTCACCGCCGAAATCCGTCCCGAAGCGCCGGTCGATTTCGACAGCCGGGGCTGGACCGAGGCGGGGGACCCTGTGGCCTTCTTTGCCCCGGTCTTCACCAATGCCGCGCCGCGGCCGCCGCTGCGGCTGATCGCCGATCCGTCGGCTGCGGGGGATGCGCGCTCGCTCGGGCTGGCGCTGGCGCGGGGCGAAGGCGTGCCCATGAATCACCGCCGCGCCATCGGCCTGCTGTCGCCGCTGAAAGGCGATGCCGAAGTGTCGCTGGCGCTTGCCACCATGATCGCCGAGGCCGATCCGGCCGCGGCCTATCCCCATGCGATGGCGGCGGCCAATCTGGGCGCGCCCGGCGCGCCCGCCGTGCTGGACAGGATCGAGGCGAAACTGCCGACAGCCGTCCTGCTGGCGGCCCAGATGCCGGCCGCGACGCCGCTGAAGGACGAGATGTTCGCCTCGGTTCAGGCGCTGCGCGATGCGGCGCTGGCGCGAGAGCAGGGCGACGGCGTGCCGCGCAGCTATGCGCTGGCGTGGCGGCTGGCGGCCTCGGCGGCCGCGGCGGGCGACGGTGCGGCCCAAGCGCTGATGGCGCGGCTGAATGCGCGCTTCGGGGCCGAACCTGTCTGGATCACCGCCCGCGAGGCGGCGGCAGATGCGGCCATGGGGGACTGGACGACGCGCAAGCTGGGCACCGTGCTGGCGGGCGCGGCGCAATAGGTCCGCATCACTCCGGCGCGGGTTCGCCCCGCGCCGGCGGAAGGATCTTCACCGATTCGATCACCGAGGAGAGCGGCCCCGCCGGCACCGCGCCCAGATCGCGCGACAGCGCCCGCATCGAACGATTGTCGCTGAGAAAGGACATGCTGATCTCGGTCACGCCGACGCGGCGGGCGGCCAGAACCAGCGCCAGCGCCAGCGTTCGGCCGAAGCCGCCATGCTGCCAGGGCGCTTCGACCGACAGCGAGATCTCGGCCGTGGCGCCGTTGCGGATCAACTCGCCCACGCCGCGCAGAACGCCATCGACGAACAGCCCGAAGATGATGTCGTGCTGCCAGTCGAGGCCGCGCGAATAGGCCTCGATCGCCTCGTCGCGGGTGGTGACGTGGAAGCGGGCATAGCGATCCTCGCGGCTGAGGCGCAGCAGATGCGCGGCGTGCTGGGCCTGATCGCGGCGGGTCAGGCCGCGCAGCAAGACCTTGGGCCGCGCCGAACCCCGCCGCCTGAACAGGCTCCTGCCGAAACTGAATCTGGCCATGCGTCTTCCCCGCGCCGCGATGCGGCAAATGCTGCGGCAGGGTGGGTCGGCGGTCAAGTCACATGGCAGCGGCAGGCGCGGTGACCTCGCGTGACGGGCAGGTCAGGCGACCCTAATCGGCGCGGACATAGCTGCCGGGTGCGGGTTCGATCGGCTTCAGGGGGCCGGCGCCGGGCTGATAGGCGGGGACCTTCTTGCCGGTGCTGTTGCCGGCGATCCAGTCCGCCCAATGGGGCCACCAGGACCCATCGTGCTTGTCGGCATGGGCCAGCCATTCGTCGGGGTCGGCCGGATAGGGTTCGCCCGTCCAGAAGCCGTATTTCTGCCGCTTGCCGGGCGGGTTGATGACCCCGGCGATATGGCCCGAGCCGCCCAGGGCGAAGCTGGTCTTGCCACCCAGAAGCCCGGTCGTCGGATAGATCGAGCGCCAGGGCGCGATATGGTCTTCCTTGGTCGCCAGCACGTAGAAGGGGATCGTGATCTTGCTGATGTCGATCGCCACGCCGTCCATGGTCAGCTGGCCGGGCTGGCGCAGCCCGTTCTCGATATAGATCTTTTCCAGATACCACAGCAGCATTGCGGCGGGCATCCGGGTGCTGTCGCCGTTCCAGAACAGCAGATCGAAGGCGGGCGGCTTCTTGCCCATCAGATAGTTCATCACATGGAAGGACCAGATCAGGTCGTTTTCCCGGATCATCGAGAACATGTCCTGAAGGTGGTGGTTTTCCAGATAGCCCTTCTCGGCCATGTGATCGCGCAGCACCTTCAGGCGGTCGCGGTCGATGAAGACGCCGATCTCGCCCACATCGGTGAAATCCACCATGGTGGCCAGCGTGGTGGCGGTCTTGACCCGCTTGTCTCCAATGGCGGCCATATAGGCCAGCGTCGCGGTGACCAGAATCCCGCCGATGCAGAAGCCGAGGATGTCGAATTCCTTCTCGCCGGTGGCTTCCTCGATCTTGTCGAGAGCCTCCAGCGGGCCGAGGCGCATGTAGTCTTCGAAGCTGAGCGCCGCATGCTCCCTGGTCGGGTTCACCCAGGAAATCAGGAAGACCGAATGGCCCTGTTCCAGCATGAAGCGGACCATGCTGTTATCGGGCTTCATATCGAAGATATAGTATTTGTTAATCCAGGGCGGCACAAAAAGAAGGGGCCGTTTGAACTGCGTTTCGGTGAGGGGTGCGTAATGGATGAGCTGCATCAGCTCGTTCTGCCAGATCACCTGCCCCTCGGTGATGGCGAGGTCGCGGCCGACTTCGAAGGCGTGGCGGTCGGTCATGTTGATGTCCAGCCGGCCATCGCCGCGTTCCAGATCGTCCAGCAGGTTGCGGAACCCGTCCAGCAGACTGCGACCTTCGGTTTCCAGAAAGCGGTCGCGGGCCACCGGGTTCAGCGCCAGATAGTTGGCGGGCGACAGCGCGCTGAGAAGCTGGCGCGTATAGAAGCGGACGCGCAGGCTGTCCTTGTCATCGTCGGGCAGGTCGCCGATCAGCTGTTCGGCCGCGTTTTCGATGGCCAGATGGACATCGCGCAGCCCCCGGCTGAGCGGGTCGCCGTTCCAGCGATCATCGCGAAACCGGCGGTCGCCGGCGGTTTCACCTGCGGGCCCCGTCCAGGCCCGCATCCATGCCTGGGCGCTGTCGGTCATCAGTTGCATCTGAAAGCGCGGCAGGGCGAAGGGGTCCGCGGCGATCTGCATGCCCGCGCGGGCATAGGCCTGCGCGATGGTGGCGGCGTCGAGGACGGAAAATTCCTGTCCGCTGGCCTTGGCAGCGGCATTGGCGCTGGCACGCCCGGCCAGCCCCTGCGCGCGCTGCATCAGGTCGACAAACTCGGTGGTTTGTTCTGCGATCCGGTTCTGGTCCATGATTCCCCCTGTTGCGCGCCGCCCATCTTACTGTGCAACGGATGTGGCACAGGGTCGAGCCGGATATTCCCCTGCGTCAAGCGGATGAGGCCGGCGGCGGGGACGCTGCCCCCAAGGCCTGCGGCCTTTCCCCCGGGATATTTGGGCCAGAATGAAAGGGGTTCAGCCGAGGCCACGGGCGCGGTCGCGCAGCAGGAATTTCTGGATCTTGCCGGTCGATGTTTTCGGCAGTTCCTCGAAGATGATGGTTTTGGGCGCCTTGAAGCGGGCCATGTGGTCGCGGCAGAAGACGATCAGGTCGGCCTCGGTCAGGGTTCGGCCCGGTTTCAGGGTGACGAAGGCGCATGGGGTTTCGCCCCATTTGTCGTCGGGGCGGGCGACCACGGCGGCCTCCAGCACGTCGGGGTGGCGATAGAGCACGTCCTCGACCTCGACCGAGGAGATGTTTTCGCCGCCCGAGATGATGATGTCCTTCAGCCGGTCCTTGATCTCGATATAGCCGTCCGGATGCATGACGCCCAGATCGCCCGAGGCGAACCAGCCGCCGCGGAAGGATTTTTCGGTGGCCGAGGGGTTTTTCACATAGCCCTTCATCACGTTATTGCCGCGCATGAAGATCTCGCCAATGGTCTGACCGTCGGCGGGGACCGGGCTGAGGGTGTCGGGGTCGGCGACCATCAGGCCTTCCAGCGCGATATTGGGGACGCCCTGGCGCGCCTTCAGCCGGGCGCGTTCGGTCGTGTCCACGCCGTCCCATTTTGCCTGCCAGGCGCTGACCACCGAAGGGCCATAGGTTTCGGTCAGGCCATAGACCTGCGTGACCTCGACCCCCATGGCTTCCATATTGGCGATGACGGCGGCGGGCGGGGGGGCGCCTGCGGTCATCACCTTCACCTCGTGCGTGAAGTCCTTAAGGTGGTCGGGGGCGTTGACCAGCATCTGCAACACGATGGGCGCGCCGCAGAAATGGGTGACGGCTTCGTCGCGGATCAGCTGAAAAACCGGCTCGGCACGCACCGCGCGCAGGCAGACGCAGAGGCCCGCATTGGCGGCAAGGGTCCAGGGAAAGCACCAGCCGTTGCAGTGGAACATCGGCAGCGTCCACAGGTAGCGGGCGTGATGCGCCATCCCCCAGGTGACGATATTGGACAATGCGTTCAGCGCCGCGCCCCGGTGGTGATAGACGACGCCCTTGGGATCGCCGGTGGTGCCGGAAGTGTAGTTGAGGCTGATCGCGTCCCATTCGCTGGCGGGCAGCGACCAGTCGAAATCCGGATCACCCTCGGCCAGCAGCTCGGCGTAGGTCATCCCGCCGATCCGGCCCCCCCCTCGAAGCTCGGGTCTTCGATATCGACGACCAGCATGTCGGGCCGGCCTGCCATGCGGACGGCACGGGCGACGGGTTCAGCGAACTCCGGGTCGACCAGCAGCACACGGGTTTCGGCGTGGTTGAGAATGAAGGCGATCGCTTCGGGGTCGAGGCGGGTGTTGATGGTGTTCAGCACCGCGCCGGACATGGGAATGGCGAAATGGGCTTCGAACATCTCGGGGATGTTGGCGGCGACAATCGACACGGTGTCGCCCGGCCCGATCCCGCGCGCGGCAAGCGCCGAGGCGATCCGGCGGGTGCGGACATAGGTCTCGGCCCAGCTGCGGCGGATGGCACCATAGCTGACGGCGTCGAGATCGGGATAGATCGCGGCGGCGCGGGCGATGAAGGACAAGGGTGAAAGCTGGACGAAGTTGGCCGGATTGGGGTCCAGTCCGATGTCGTAGATGTTCGTGCCGGCCATCATGTTTCCCTGCCCTGGATGCTTTGCGCACAGCTTGTCGCAAACGGGGTCCGGTTGTGAAGGGGCGATCAGGATTACGTGCATGGCATGGCGGATTTTCTTTGCGCGCGCGGTTGCCGGGACGGGGCCCGCTGCCTAGCTCAAATGCTCCATACGGCGGAAATGCCGTCAGAATCCTGAGGTGACGTTATGCCCAATCCCTTGCTGTTCCAGCCTTACCAGCTTGGCGAGATCACGCTTGCCAACCGGGTCGTCATGGCCCCCCTGACCCGCAACCGCGCGGCCGGGGGGCTGGTTCCCAGCCCCTACGCGGCGGAATATTATGCGCAGCGCGCCTCGGCCGGGCTGATTATTGCCGAGGCCACGCAGGTTTCCGCACAGGCGCAGGGCTATCAGGACACGCCCGGCATCTATACCGACGATCAGGTCGCGGGCTGGCGCAAGGTGACCGATGCGGTCCATGCGAAGGGTGGCAGGATCTTCCTGCAGATCTGGCATACCGGGCGGATTTCGAATGTGGCCGTGCAACCCGATGGACTGGCCCCGGTCGCGCCCTCGGCCATCCGCGCCGTGGCCAAGACCTTCGTGGGGGGCGCCTTCGTCGATGTGTCCGAGCCGCGGGCGCTGGAACTGGACGAGATCCCCGGCATCATCGCCGATTTCCGTCACGCCGCCGCCAATGCGATCCGTGCCGGGTTCGACGGGGTCGAGGTGCATGGCGCCAACGGCTATCTGCTGGAACAATTCGGCAAGGACGGCGCCAACCAGCGTCAGGATGCCTATGGCGGCACGATCGAGAACCGCGCCCGACTGCTGCTGGAGGTCACCGCCGCCGTGGCCGAGAAAATCGGCGCGGGCCGCACCGGGGTGCGCATCTCGCCGGTCTCGCCTGCCAATGGCATTACCGACAGCGATCCGCAGGCGCTCTATGACCATATCGTCGCCGGGCTGGACCGCATCGGGCCGGTCTATCTGCATGTGATCGAAGGTGCGACGGGCGGTCCGCGCGATGTCGCGCCCTTCGATTTCGGCAGGCTGCGCAGGCTGTTCGCCGGCACCTATATCGCCAATAACGGCTATGATGGCGTAACGGCCGAGCAGGCCGTTGAAAGCGGCGCGGCCGATCTGATCGCCTTCGGCCATGACTTTGTCGCCAACCCCGATCTGGTCGAACGGTTGCAGGCCGGGGTTCCTTTCGCGCAGCTGAACCGCGAAACGCTGTATGGTGGCGGCGCCGAGGGCTATACCGACTATCCGGTGTATGACCGGGCCTGATCGCGGGCGGAAACATGCAGGATTAGGGCCGTCCATCCGGGGGCGGCCCTTTTTCATCCGGGGTGGTCCGCGCCATCCGGGGGGGCTGCAGGGATGCGGGTCGGCGGCGATCGGTCGCATGCGGACGCGATTTCGGGCCGGGGCAGTTGCAACCGGCGGCGAATGGGGGAATTGATGGCTTAAAGTATTAAGGGGATGGATAGATGACTCCGATTGAACCGGTTCACGGCACCGGCACCTTGCTGACCATTGCCGCGCTGGCGGTGGTGCTGCTGCTGGTGCTGATCATGCGCTTCCGGCTGCACGCTTTCGTCTCGCTGGTGCTGGTCAGCCTGCTGACCGCGCTGGCGGCGGGAATTCCTTTCGCCGATGTCGTCCCCGAGATGATGAAGGGCTTCGGTAACACGCTGGCCTCTGTCGCGCTGCTGGTGGGCTTCGGGGCGATGATCGGCCGCATGCTGGAAGTCACCGGCGGGGCGCAGGTGCTGGCCGACCGGCTGATCAACAAGTTCGGCGCCAATCGCGCGCCGCTGGCGCTGGGTGTGGCCTCGTTGCTGTTCGGCTTTCCGATCTTCTTCGATGCCGGTCTGGTGGTCATGTTGCCGATCATCTTCAGCGTGGCGATGCGGTTCGGCGGCTCGGTGCTGCTTTATGCGCTGCCCTCGGCGGGGGCATTTGCGGTCATGCATGCCTTCGTGCCGCCCCATCCGGGGCCGGTGGCGGCAGGCGATCTGCTGGGGGCCGATATCGGCCTGCTGCTGATCGTCGGGCTGATCCTGGCGATCCCGACATGGTTCTTCGGCAGCTATCTGTTCGGGCTTTGGACCGGCAAGCGCATCTATGTTCCGGTGCCGGAAATGCTGGGCGCGGAAACCGATGCCAGCGGCAATATCGTGCGCAACACCGCCGCCCCGCCCGAGTTCGGGCGCGTCATGACGGTGCTGCTGCTGCCGCTCGGGCTGATTTTCCTCAATACCGGGCTGAACACGCTGGCGACGATGGGCAGCATCAATGGCGATGCGACCTGGGTGGCCTTTCTGCGCCTGATCGGGCAGACGCCGGTGGCGCTGCTGATTACGGTGCTGGTGGCCATGGCGCTGCTGGGCCGCGGTCGCAGCAAGGCCGAGCTGGAAAAGATCATGGATCGCGCGCTGGCGCCGATCTGCACCGTCATTCTGGTGACCGGCGCGGGCGGCATGTTCGGCGGCATCCTGCGGGCCAGCGGGATCGGGACCGCCCTGGCGGGCAGCCTGGAAAATATCGGCATGCCGCTGATCGTGGCCGCCTTCGTGATTGCGACCGCCCTGCGGGTGGCGCAGGGCTCGGCCACGGTGGCGCTGACCACCACCGCCGGGCTGATCGCGCCGACCGTGGCCGCCACCACCGGCCTCAGCCAGCTGGACCTGTGTTTCCTGGTGATCGCAATTGCCAGCGGCTCGACCGTGCTCAGCCATTTCAACGACTCGGGCTTCTGGCTTGTGGGGAGGTTCCTGAATATGGATGAAAAGACCACACTGAAAACCTGGACAGTGATGGAGACCCTGCTGGGCACCATCGGCTTTGCGCTGGCGGCCCTCGGCTGGTGGCTGCTATGAGCGGCGCGCTGCAGCAGATCGTGGTGATGGGCGTGTCAGGCGCCGGTAAATCGACCACCGGCGAGGCCCTGGCCCGCCGGCTGGGCTGGCCCTTCATCGAGGGGGACGCTTTTCACCCCCCCGCCAATGTCGAAAAGATGCATAACGGCATCCCGCTGACCGATGCCGACCGCGACCCCTGGCTGCACGCCCTGGCGGCCGAACTGGCGCGGTTTCAGGGGCAGGGCGAAAGCGCGGTCATGGGGTGCTCGTCGCTGAAACGGTCTTATCGCGACATTTTGCGTACGGGCGCGCCGCGGGTGCGTTTTGTGCATGTCCATGGCACCCGCGCCCTGCTGACCGAACGTCTGGCCAACCGCTCGGGCCATTTCTTCGCGCCGTCCCTGTTGGATTCGCAACTGGACACGCTGGAGATGCTGCAGCCGGACGAAGACGGGGTCGTCGTCGACATGGCGCTCTCGGTCGAGGATCAGGTCGATCTGGCGATGCGGCTGCTGCGGCTGGATTAGCGCCTCGGCGGACAGCGCCCGAACCCCCGCACCGCCCGCAAGGACGTGGCGCGGTGCGGCCATTTTTGCGCATGTCAGCCGCGCCAGCGCGCGGTATGTGGCCAATCAGCCGGCAGCAGGGGCAGAATGCAGGTGCCCCGGTCGAGGCGACGGCCGCGCCCCGAGGCGGGTGCTGAGGCCCGCGTCAGCCCTGGCCACCAAACAGGGCAATCGTGCCGGGCCCGGCCGCCGCGAGGGCAAAGAAACCGCCACTCATGGTCAGATGCGCCAGCATCTGGTTGATGTCGCTCTTGTGCGCCACCACGGCGGTGACGATGCACCACAGGCCCAACAGGGTGCTGAACAACACCAGCGGCCAACCGAGGAGCACGCCGATCCCGCCGGCCAGCTCGCAGAAGCCTACCAGATAGGCCAGGCCCTTGGCGTCGGGCAGGCCCATGGCGGCCAGCACGGGGACCAGTTTCGCTTCGCCCCCGCGCAGCTTCATGCTGCCCCAGACGATGAATGCGCCCCCCATGAGCAGACGGGCGAGCAGTACGGCAATATCAGACATTGAACATCCCTTTCAGCGCGTATGATGTTTGATACCACGGTTTGATGGTATGACACTCTCTTTGGAAAAGAAGGATGCCTGCCTGGGCCGGAGGCCGGATTGCATCGTTGGGCAGTTTCGCAGCCCACGGAGGTTGAGGCCAGGATATGTCAATGAAAAAAAAGAAAAAATACCATCTTTACCCGCCTTCCAGTTGCGCATCAGAACCGTAAAGTAACGGCAGATTCGCGGCAAATTTCCCTCGTGCACCCTGGATGAAAGCAAGCAGTTTAAATGACGATTATAGCTAGTGGTAATGGCTTCAGGATTGACAGCAGTGTCGGCTATTCGGTGGCTGAGGGCACCGTCGCTTCAGGGTCGCAGGGCAACGGTCGGACGATCACGTTTACCTTTGAACAGGCGCCTGTCCAGATCAGGTCCATCTTTGTGAAGATCGTCCCGATTTCCGGTCAAACCACAGATTTCTGGGACATGTCCTGGTCAAACAACGTCTCTGGAGAGCCTGCCGATCAGTTTGCCCTGTCGAGCTTTGTCAGCGTGGAGCCCAACGGGCAATTCTCCGTGAACCTCAATGCGGACAACCTGCCGGAAGGTGACGAGGCTTTCGAGTTGCGCATCTATGAAAGCAATATGGATGCCGCATGGGGAAGCCCGCCGCTCCTGTCTGGCCGCTTTGTCATACTGAATGATGACATTGTCGGAACCGCCGGGTCGGATCGTCTTTTGGGGCGCAGCCACGCAGAGTCGCTGAATGGAGGTGCGGGGATGGATTATCTTGATGGTGCCGGCGGCAACGACACATTGGTTGGCGGGGCCGGCGCTGACACGCTGATCGGTGGTACCGGCGACGATGTCTATTATGTGGATACTTCGGGCGACCATGTCGTTGAGGCCGCGAATGGCGGCATGGATCGTGTGCAATCCTCGGCAACTTTCGCCCTGAGTGCAAATGTCGAGAACCTGACACTGACCGGCACTGCCCATATCAACGGGACTGGCAATGGCTCTGCCAATACCCTCACCGGGAATGGCGGTAACAATACGCTAAACGGGCTTGCCGGCAATGACAGCATCTACGGCGGCGCCGGCAATGATGCGATCGACGGCGGGGCCGGCTACGACCGGATGATGGGCGGGGCGGGGAATGACGTCTACCGGGTCGACGCGGCCGGGGACCTGATCATCGAATACGCCAACCAAGGCACGGATCTGGTTCAGAGCATGGTCAGGCATACCTTGGCAGGCAATGTCGAAAATCTCACCTTGCTCGGCACTGGGAATCTGGCTGGCACCGGAAATACGCTCGGCAATATCTTGACCGGCAATTCGGGCAACAATGCCCTGAACGGGCTTGCCGGAAATGACAGCATCATTGGCGGGACTGGCAGTGATGTGCTGAACGGCGAGAGCGGCCTTGACCGGCTCATCGGTGGCGCCGGAGCTGACCGCCTGACCGGTGGTGCTGGGGCCGATACCTTCGTCTTTCTCACACTCGCGGATTCGACTGTTGGCCGCGGCGGACGTGATACGATCACTGACTTCAGTTCGGCACAGCGGGATCTGATCGATCTTCGAGCGATCGATGCTGATGCGGGCGTCGCCGGAAACCAGACCTTCACTCTTATCGGCAGCGCAGCCTTTGGCGGACATGCGCGGGAACTTGCTGTAAGGGCTGTCACCGGCGGCACGTTGATCTCTGGGGACGTGAACGGGGACAAGCTTCCGGACTTTACGCTGTTTCTGGATGATCAGCTGAGACTAGGCCTCGATAGTTTCCTTCTCTGACAACGCTGACGGGCAGCGTCGGCTTGCCGGCTTCCATCCGCCCGGCATTGACCTCGGCGAACCGACTATCGACGTCCTGGATGATCTGCTCCTGGCTGGGCTCGTTCCGGTCCAGGTAGCCGGACACGCACTCCGCCAGCAGGCTTTCTGCTTCCGCCATCAATCTGCGAGAGGATTGGCTGAGCCGGCGTTTGCGTAGAAAGACGATAGGGGTTCTGCCAGCGGCTTCATACATGCGCACCCATTCCAGCAATGTGCGCGCGCAGGGAAATCGCCTGGTGATATAGTCCTGACCGGCACGCGGGGTACGACCGACATCCTGCCCGCTATGCTCGGCGGCATTCACATATTGTTCAAGCTCCTCCCGTATTTCTTCAACTGTGCTTTCGCTCCGCGTGGTGTCGCCGCGAGCCTCGGCTTCAAGAAAGACCTTTGCACAAGTCGTCTGCCAGAGAATGCGGCTGCGCTGTTCGGGCGGTAGCGTCTGCAGATAGGCATAGTCGCAGCGCAACCGGCGAAACGCCAATTGATCTGAGAAATGACCACGTTTGAGACGCGTATCTGGCGCGGCAAGCAGCCGGATGAATTCTTCGCCTGTGAAGGACAGGCGAACGGTATCGTCATCCAGTCTGGCCCATGTCGAGCCTGTCTTGTCTGATCGGATCAACCTATGGGGTGAGCCAGCGATTTCGAGGCAATCTACCTCGGAAACGCGAAAATGCCCGGTCATGGTGCGACCTCCGAAATAATGCGGGTTGAGGGAAGAATGTCGCCGGCATCCAGCACATGCAGGAGGCCGGCGTAGATGGCCTTGAACGCGGCGCGGAAAGCCCGACCACCAAGGCCTGATGCTTGGACCAGTTCCGCAATCGTCGTGGGTCCGCTGATATCCTGCACCAGTGACGCGACTACCTCGTCGGCATCCGGGTCGGGCGTCCGCCGAAAGTCATGCAGCTTCTGGGCATTCCGCGCGGCTGAAGGCGTGTAGGACCGTTCGGTCACCAGCACGATGCCACGGGCATAGCCGAGAGGCGTTGCCGCACGGATCAGTTGCAGCGTTTCCCGAAAGCCTTGCCGTGCAGCAATTGCCTCCGGCTTGACCGCAATGGCAATACGCCGACCGTCGATCAGCGTGATCAGGAAGTCAAAGGTGTGATTTCGTTGGCGGCCCATCGCGTCGCGATAGGACACGGGCGGTGGCTGATCCCAGACATCAACGACGTCCGACCGCGCCATAAGCAGGTACAGCACATCCTGTTCGCGCTTGCTTTCGAAATAGCGCAGGCGGGGCCGGGATCCGGAGGATGTGCCTCCACCTGTGACATGACCGCGGCTGCTCGCCTTGGAGCGTGCGGGTGGTTTTCGCGTTGCCCTGCTCGGCAGAGGGCGCATGAAAGATGGGTCAAATGGATAGCTCATGGTTGCTTGGCCTGGCGAATGGCCATACTCAGCCATTCGCCCAAGGGCGCTCCTCCTCAATGAGAACAAAAAAGGGACATGAACGCTGCAATAGGCAGCGCTCTTGCTTGACTTTTCGAAGCTGGCGAGGGAATGTTAGCTGTCGACGAGCAATCGATTGGCGGCCTCGCGAGCGTCAGCTTTCGGGGTCGTTTCTTTACTTAGAATCGCATTTTTGCCTCCTCATGTCCTGTCATTTATATCGGTCGGGCCACAGTTCCGCTGGACTTCTGTCCAATCGGCTCGCAATCGCCAGCTCGATTTCCTGAGAGCGCCGTCTCCCTTGGCTGACCATGGTCACCAAGCTGGGCGGGCAGCGTAGTTCGGCGGCAATGTCGACAAGCTTGATGCCCGCTGCGCGAAGATCGCGCTTTATGGCATCATGATTGGCTATGTCGACCTGCATTCGCCTCTCCCACATCTAGTGCCTAACACAACAATTTGTGGTGAAAAATTAACAGATGCGAATCATTCGAATCAAGAAAAACATAGCGCAAACAATGGGCAAGGTCGTACGGTAGGACGACATAGGTTCAGTTACGTACAGTGAGAGATTGTTTTACCTGTATTTTTATCAGGAGCGCTCATCGCTACCGGGATAACGGGTGTTTTCCTCCAGGAAGGCGAACCAGTCACGCATGGTCACCCACCTCATCTTTCGGGAAATCACAACGTGCTTCAAGCGACCTTCGCGAATAAGACGGCGAACGATGTTCACGCTCACGCCAACCCGTTCGGCGAGATCGGATGGACTCATGGGACGGTCTAGATCATCTTCTGACATGGCGCTGACCCTGAATATTCGTATTATATGTAATGTTGGCAATATTTTTGCCATGATTCGCAACATATGAATAGTTCGGTAAGATCATGAGGCTAGGCTTGAAGTTTCTGTCGCGCAGTCCGCCTGTCCAGTTGGCTGACATTGGAGCGCGGCTTGAGATCTGCCGGCATGAGTTGGGCCTGACGCAGACTGAGTTCGCCAAAGTGCTCGGCGTATCGCAAAGTTCATACTATGCCTATGAACAGGGGGGCCGGGCGGTTCCTATTCAGGCGCTGGCCGCGCTTGCCCTGCAATACGGCGTCAGTCTGGATTGGTTGGTCTTGGGGATCGGCCCGGAGGCGCGCCGCGATGATGTACGCGCCTCTGAGCGTTTTCGCGAGGAGTTGGATTCTTACCTGAACACCCGGAGCATTCGGATGAGCCACGCACGCCGGACCGCTATCGTTGATCGCTGGCACCAGGCCTATGCGGCCGGTCGAAATCCGGAGCTCGACGACCTTGCTGTCCTGATTGATCTGTTGGGAGATGGGGCATGAAGAGCACTAAATATCGCGATGCTGACCGAGAGGCGGCACAATTCGGCCACAAGAGAGCAAAGCTGGCGAGATGGTGGCGCCCCCTAAGCGGTACGTTTGCCGCTGGCGGTGTTATGGTTAGCTGGCTGTTGGCCGGCGAAAGTTTGCGGCTGATCAGGCTGGAGAATTTTTTCCCATGGGGAACAATGCTGATCGTTTCGATGCTTTGTTTCGTCGTTCCCCTTGCACCATTGCTCATCATGATCTCGCTTGACGTTTACTGGGATCGGAAGATGCGAAGGGCGTTTCAGCGACGCCACCATGCTGCGACAGGCGAATAGCGGGGAAGCGCGAATGGGTATGTTCTGAACTGAACGCCCGGAAATGCATTTTTCCGATACGGTGACCAGTAACTCTTTACAGAACATGCATTTTGTAAAGAGTTGGCGCCAGATGACCGGGCCAAACTCCTCTTTTCCTTGGCCTCCACTGAGCGGTGAAACCCGTGCCCACACGGCGAAATGTAAAGAATGATGTCGAACCGGCTGCCGATGCGCATGAACGCGCGCGGGACTATCTGGGCCTGGCGCAGATTGAGCGGCCTCTTGCCGCCGCCAGAGCGGGCCGGCATCGCATCCGCGATCACCTGCTGATCCTGATGATGTTCCGGCACGGGTTGCGGGTCTCGGAAGCCATTGCCCTGCGCCGGGATCATGTCGATCTAGCGCAATCCCGGCTCTGGGTGCCGCGGCTGAAGCACGGACTCAGTGTCGAACATCCCATCGAAGGTGACGAACTGCGTGCGATCCGTCGTTGGTTCGGGCTACGCGATGACAGGTTGCCATGGCTCTTCGTGTCGGAGCGACAGCAACAGCTGAGCCGGCAGGCCGTCAATTATCTCCTCTCAGCCGCGGGCGATCGTGCCGGTCTTGGCGATGTTCATCCGCACATGTTACGTCATTCCTGTGGTTTTGCCCTCGCCAATCGCGGTTATGATCTGCGACTGATCCAAGACTATCTCGGCCATCGCGACCCCCGCCATACCGCGCATTACACCCGAACCGCCGCCAGCCGATTTGATGGGCTATGGTAAAGTCACGCTGACGATAATCCTGCAGTTTGGGCGGAGTCCGGACGTTCGCTGCGTCCTGGATGAGTGGCCGCTATGTGCAGATACCTGACGGTCCTCGCGCCACCCAGATCAGGCTAAATGGCGCTGGCGGCTGATCGACCAGCTTCATCGCCTTTGGCAGAAGATAGCCGCGCCCAAATGTCCTTGATGGCACCCAATGACTACTACAGTATGACAGCATTCCTTTCGGAGACCGACAGTGGCAGTACCTTTGGACGCGCTTGCTAAGCAGCTTAACCCTGAAAAAACTATTCTACTCTTCGGAGCAGGGGCTTCAATACCGTCTGGCGCCCCAAGTGTTTCTGATATAATCTCCGATCTTTCAACTGCGCTGGGCGTCTCCGCCGAAGGCTACAACTTCGCGGAGTTTTGCAGCCTCTTTGAGCTTCAAAGAAGCCGGCGTGATATGGTTGGAATCGTCAGAAACAGGCTAAAGAACTTAAGACCAACGGGTGGGCTCCTGAACCTTCCAGACAACCCGTGGCGCTCAATTTTCACAACCAACTATGATGACCTAATCGAAAAATGCTACCTAAAGAAGAGCAAAAGCATCAAGGTGTTCTCTTCAAACTTTGACTTTGACGGCAACACGTCGCCGGATGCCATTCCAATCTTCAAACTTCACGGCACAGTGGGGTTCGACGTAGTGGACGGGCACAATTCACGAATGGTCCTGACAACAGAAGACAATGATCTGGTCGAAGAGTACCGCGAAAAACTGTATGATCGATTAAAGGGAGATCTGACAGACTCCGACTTGGTCATAATAGGTCACTCACTCTCCGACCCCGATATTCGAGCGATCACTCAGAGAGTGCTGAAGATCAAGAAAGATTCACACTCGTCGCAGAACATTTTTCTCCTAATATATACGCGTGACGAAAACAGGGCGCTATTGTTCGAGAATCAGGGCCTAAGGATCGCCTTCGGAGGCGCAGATGATTTTTTTCTCGAGATGGCGAAGAACGCGCCGGCTGAAGTAGAGGTATATAATGATGGCGATCTGCTCTCTCGATACGCTTCCCTGACGCCCACCACATTTGACATCTCCAATGAGGCAAACAAGCCATCGGCGCATTTTGATGCCATGTATGCGGGCTCGCCATCTCAATATCCTGAGATTCGGGCTGGTTTGACCTTTGACAGAACCTCTAGGCACACCCAGAAACAAAGCCTTCTAAACGGCTCACGGTTTCTTACGATTCTTGGAGCAAGCGGCGTTGGGAAGACGACACTTGCGCGACAGATTGCTTTATCGCTTGTGGATGAAGGCTTCATGGGCTGGGAACACCACCCAAATCGCCCATTTCTTTCCGAAAAATGGAGAGCCTTGGCGGGCGACTTAAGGGAGCAAGGAAAAAACGGCGTTCTCCTTCTGGATGACGCACATTCCTACCTGCCCGAAGTGAACAACCTCGTCAATCTACTCGTGGCTGACGGAAATGAATGCCTCAGATTGATCCTTACATCCTCCAACAACCATTGGAAGCCTCGCGTAAAGTCGTCCAATTTGACGAAGTTTGGAAATATCGAGAGGCTGTCAAAGCTAGATCAATCGGAAATCGCCAGCCTTTTAAATCTTGTGCAAAGCAAACCAAAAATCACACAACTCGTTGATAAAAGTTTCCGTGGATTCACCTATCAAGAAAAGAAGCGGCGACTCACCGAACGCTGCAATGGAGATTTCTTCGTTTGCATGAAGAATATATTCGCGAATGATCGTTTCGATTTAATCGTACTTAAGGAGTTTTCGAGCATACCGCAGGACTTTCAGAATATTTACAAATACATCTGCGCACTAGAGAGCTTAGGAGTTGTTGTGCATCGCCAACTCGTAATCCGGCTCCTTAAAATTCAAGCGCAAGATCTTGGAATGATCTTAGACAACCTCGACGGTTTGGTTGAAGAATTTTTCATCGACAAAAGGAACGGTATATTTGGCTGGAGAGGGCGGCATCCGGTTATCTCAAATATCATCGCCGACTACAAGTTTGCTGATCCGGATGACATTTTTGATTTACTTCGACGCACCATTCAAACATTGTCCCCTTCATACGATGTTGAGATAGCGACTATGCGGCAACTCTGCTCGACCGATTCGGGAATTCGGAGAATCACCGATTTTGGCGATCAAAATGAGCTCCTCAGGATGATGATCTCGATGGCCCCCAGTGAGCGCGTTCCTCGTCATCGCCTCATCGCGAATCTTATCCGGCAGGGCTCTTTCAGTGATGCTGAGACGGAAATTCGCGTTTTCGAAAACGATCTACGCCCCGATGGTCCGGTGCGAAGATATAGGGTTCGCCTTGTGTTGGAGCGAGCGATTTCTGTGGCAGGCCTGATGCCAGAGGACAGAGCGAAACTCTTGAACGATGCACATGATTCTGCCGTTGCCCTCTTGGAACGAAACCCAAACCTGCCGCACAATTTGCGGCTCTTTGCCGATGTGTGTTTGGAGATATATAAGGCGACAGGCGACTATGACTATGTCGATGCCGTTAGGTCCGCGATGAAGCGGGCGGAGAGAGATACATCCGACCCCGAAGTTACTCAGGCGTTGGTGTCGTTTGAGCATCGGCTTACGCGAGCAAGTGACATCACTGGAGATCTGGCAACGACCGACCTTGACGATGCGGATGAGCTCGTGGACACTGAGTAAATTTGCGGACCAGCCGATATATTTGGTTACCCGCGGCCTCCTGCTACGGCAAGCAACTACGTGTTCAAAGGGCTGATACAACCTTCCGCCGCGCTTGGCACGAAGGTCGGCTGTGGGCCGAAATTGCCCGACACCATGGGCTGCAGCTATCAAGATGACGATGTCAGTAGCTCTTCTCGGGCGCCTCAAAGACGAGGGAATCTTCTGCCGAATTGAGTCAGCCTCGCTGCCGCAAAGGAAGCATAGTGACAATTGAGGAAGACTTCAGTGGCAATCCACAACACCGGGAAAATGGTCGGAGCGAGAGGATTCGAACCTCCGACCCCCTGCTCCCGAAGCAGGTGCGCTACCAGGCTGCGCTACGCTCCGACCGTGGGGGGCGAGGTAGCGCGAGCCGCGTCGGAATGCAAGGGGGTCTGCCGTAAAAAGCGATCAGTCGCGGGAATGGCCGCGGCCGGGCAGCAGGCGTTGCAGCAGGGTCGATTTCGGGGCGGTGACGGTCTCGCCGCGCATCCGCGCCGCGATGACCGGGCGGTTTGATCCGGCGCCGCGCGACCGCTCGCGCCAGACGATATACAGGCCCGAGGCGATGATGACGCTGGCGCCGATGATCGTCGGGCGGTCCAGAGACTCGCCGAAGATGAACCAGCCATAGATCGTGGCCCAGATCATCTGAGAATATTGCATCGGCGCCACGATCGCGGCCTCGCCCGCGCGATAGGCGAGGATGGACAGGAAACCGCCCAGCAGGCCCAGCACGGCGATCATGCCGGCCATGGCCAGATGCGGCAGCTGCATGGGCGTATAGGCGATGGTCAGGCCCGCACCGGTCAGCACCAGATTGCCCAGCATCGGCCACATCAGCAGCACCAGCGGACGCTCGGACCCGCCCAACTTGCGCGTGACCACGGCGGCGGTGGCGCTGCACAAGGCGCCCATCAACGCAGCCAGATGACCGAAGGACAGCGCCTGGCCGGTGCCGGGGCGCAGCACGATCAGCACCCCGCAGAGGCCAAGCGCGACCGCCAGCCAGCGGTGGATGCCGACCCTTTCGCCCAGGATCGGGATCGACAGCAGGGTAATCAGCAGCGGGGTGGCGAACAGGATCGAATAGACCTGCGCCAGCGGCAGGACGGAAAAGGCATAGAAGGCGCAGACACCCGATCCCATCGCGCAGGCCGAACGCAGCGCGACCCAACCGGGGCGGTTGGGTCGCAGCGTCCCGGGCGTGCGTTCCTGCATCAGGATCAGCGAGACCAGCGGAAAGGACAGCAGGGACGAAAAGAACAGCACCTGCAGAGCCGGGTAATGCGCGCCGAGCAATTTGATGATGGCGTCATGCGTGGCATAGACACCCATCGAGATCAGGGCGAAGCCGATCCCCTTCAGATTGTTCGGCGCGGACACTTAGCCCCTCGCCAGTGCGTCGACGATCAGATCGCCCATTTCGCTGGTCGAAACCGGGGTGCCCCCGTCCGGCCCCATCAGGTCGGCGGTGCGGACGCCATCGGCCAGCACGCGTTCCACCGCCTTTTCCAGATCGTCGGCCGCCTGACCCTCGCCGAAGGAATAGCGCAGCGCCATCGCGAAGCTGAGGATGCAGGCGATCGGGTTGGCGCGGCCCTGGCCGGCAATGTCGGGCGCCGAGCCGTGGACCGGTTCATACAGCGCCTTCGGGCGGCCGTTTTCCATCGGCGCGCCGAGGCTGGCAGAGGGCAGCATCCCCAAGCTGCCGGTCAGCATGGCGGCGGCGTCCGACAGGATGTCGCCGAACAGGTTATCGGTCACGATCACGTCGAACTGGCGTGGGTTGCGCACCAGCTGCATGGCGCCGTTATCGGCATACATATGCGACAGCTCGACATCGGGATACTCGTTGTCATGAACCCACTGCACCTCCTCGCGCCAGAGGATGCCCGATTCCATCACATTGGCCTTTTCCATCGAGCAGACGCGATTGCCGCGCTTGCGCGCCAGTTCGAACGCGGCGCGTGCCACGCGGCGGATCTCGCCCGAGGTGTAGCGCTGGGTGTTCACGCCGACGCGGCCGCCTTCGTTATCGGGATTGTTGTCGTCGGAATGGATGCCGCGCGGCTCGCCGAAATACACGCCCGAGGTCAGTTCGCGCACGATCAGGATGTCGAGGCCCGCGACGATATCGCGCTTGAGCGAGGAGAAATCCGCCAGCGCATCGAAGCATTGCGCCGGGCGCAGGTTGGCGAACAGGTCCATTTCCTTGCGCAGGCGCAGCAGCCCGCGCTCGGGCTTCACGGAAAAGTCGAGATTGTCGTATTTCGGGCCACCGACCGCGCCCAGCAGGACCGCATCCACCTCTTGCGCCTTGGCCATGGTTTCGTCGGCCAGCGGCTTGCCATGCCTATCATAGGCTGCACCGCCGACCAGATCTTCGGAAACGTCGAAGCGCATACCGCGATTTGCCTCGAACCAGCCGATGATCTTGCGGACCTCGGCCATCACCTCGGGGCCGATGCCATCGCCGGGCAGGATCAGCAGGGAATAATCGGACATGGGTTCCTCGTCTTTTTCGGGGTTGAACGTGGGGTAACGCCGGCACCTGATCTGGTCAAGTTCACGGTGAATTGGGTTGCGGAATGCGTGCGGATCGGGCCGAGTCGGCGGTGATGAAGAATGCCGAAAAACGATTCCCGAACCGCCTGTTCGCCGCGCTTCTGATGGCCGTCCCCGTATGGAGTGCGGCCGCGCCCGCGCTGCGCGCCGATGCCAAGCTGGCCGTGCCGCTGCCCGATCTCGCCAGCATTTCGGATCGCGATGCCGAGCGGCTGCTGGCCGCGCTGGCGCAGATCAACGTCGTCACCTCGAACTGCCCAGACTACCGGATCAGCGACGAGGAATGGATGCTGCTGACCGGGACCGGCGACATGCTGGCGGCGCGGCTGGGGATCGACCCCGCCACCTATGACCGCAAATATTACGGCCCCGCCTTTCGGATGATGGAAGATCCCGCCACCTGCGACAGGATCGGGCCGCGCGCGCGCCCGATCATCGATGACCTGATCGCCATGGGCGGCGGGGTGGCGGATGGTGGCGAGGGGTCGGATGACGGCGGGAACGCAGCCGCCGAAGCGACCGCACCTGCGGCGGAGAACTAGGCTCATCCGCCGATCTCCAGATCCACCCAGACCAGCTTGTGGGGCGAGGCCGCCGCCGCGGCCTGCGATCCGGGCTGGCCTTTCGCCGGCCAGAAGACCCCCGATCCGGTGACGGCCAGCCGCCGCGCGGGCAGAACATAGGTCACCCGCAGGTTGCCGGGCTTGCCATCGGGCCAATCGGCTGTATCCAGCGCCGGATCGCCCTTGTGATCCGG
Organism: Paracoccus sp. S1E-3; assembly: GCF_013868135.1. Lineage (GTDB taxonomy): Bacteria > Pseudomonadota > Alphaproteobacteria > Rhodobacterales > Rhodobacteraceae > Paracoccus. Next base: position 1,522,782 of record NZ_JACEMU010000004.1, on the reverse strand, counting down.
GTCCGGCGCGGCTTCTGCGCCGTCGCTGCGGGGCAGCGGGTCGGTCAGGCGCGAGTCGGCCAGCAGGGCGCGGATCGCCTCGTGCCGGCCGTCGCCGTCCTGCGGGTCGAGATTGGCATTGCCGGCCAGCACGAAAGGTGCATCGGGCAGATGTGTCCTCCAGAAGGCGATTTCGTCGTGATTGCGGCGGCCGTTGCGATCCTCGGGGCCGTCGAAGACCGGGGCAGTGGCGGCGAAGGCCAGCAGGTGCAGCGGCGGCTGGGTCAGGATTTCGACATCCCAATGGCCGCCGCTGGACAGGCGCTGCACCGCCGCCGCCTCGGGTGTCAGCGCTTCGCCGATGAGGTGGCCCGGCAGATCGCGCCACAGGGTCGGGCCGTAATCGGTGACCTCTCCCAGTGGGATTCGCGACAGGATCGCCATGCCGTTCTGGCCGGTGAAGCTGCCCCAGCCTTGCGAATCGTCGGCCTCGGCCAGCTTGCCGTCGCCGTCCAGATCAGCGCCGCTGGCCATGCCGCGATTGGGCTGCGGGGACAGCAGATGGGGGTAATCCACGCCAGAGCGGGCCAGAAGCTGGGCGAAGGCGCGCAGGGCGGCGCGGTCATGGTCCCAGTCGAAGCCGGTCAGCAGCAATACGTCGGGGTTGACCTCGGCGATCACCATGGCGGCGGCGAGGATCTGCGGGTCCTTCCCGCGCCGGATGTCGCGCAGCAGCAGTCCCGGCCCCTTGCGGGTCAGTTCGGGATCGAAGCTGGCGATGCGAAGGGTTTCGGCCACCGCGGGACTTGCCAGCGCGGCGGCCGAAAACAGTGTCAGCAGGGCCGGCTTCAGACCCAAGGCGGCATCAGACCCAGGGGCGGGACTGTTGGGCCGCAGCCTCGAAGGCGTCGATGGCGGCGCCGCGTTCCATCGTCTGGCCGATATCGTCCAGCCCGTTCAGCAGATTGTGCTTGCGGGTCGGGTCGATGTCGAAGTGATATTCGGTGCCGTCCGGCGCGGTCACGGTCTGCGCCTCCAAGTCGACGGTCAGGCGGGCATTGGCGCCGTTGCGCGCATCATCCATCAGCGCCTTCACGGCGTCTTCCGGCAGCACGACCGGCAGGATGCCGTTCTTGAAGCAGTTGTTGAAGAAGATGTCCGCAAAGCTGGTCGAAATGACGCAGCGGATGCCGAAATCTAGCAGTGCCCAGGGCGCATGTTCGCGCGACGATCCGCAGCCGAAATTGTCGCCGGCGACGATGATCTCGGCCTTGCGCCAGGCCGGCTGGTTCAGCACGAAATCCTCGATCTCGTTGCCGTCGCGGTCGAAGCGCATCTCGTCGAACAGGTTCTTGCCGAGACCCGTGCGATGGATCGTTTTCAGGAATTGCTTCGGGATGATCATGTCGGTGTCGATATTGACCAGCGGCATGGGGGCCGCGACGGCGGTCAGGGTGGTGAACTTGTCCATTTCAATGTCCTCGGAAGGCTGAGGGCGCGCCGTCAGCCATGATTGTGATGCGAATGAACGAGGGCGTGGCCACGCCCCCGCTTGATGAGCCAGCGATTGACCGGGAAAGCCGCGAGGCCCGCGATGCCGAGCGCCAGCACGAGGGTGATCCAGAAGAGCGGCGAGGACAGATGCGCGTCCATCGCGCCGGGGACTACCAGCATGATCAGGTTGTCGACGATCTCCATGATGGTGATCGAGGCCGTGTCGGCCGCCAGCGCCAGCTTCGCGGCGGCCGCAAAGCCCATACCGGAGGCCAGCAGCGGCCGCATGGTCAGCGCATAGCCGAAGATGAAGGCCAGAACGACCGACAACACGACCGTCGCCAGATTTGACCAGTGCAGCGCGGTCCCGATCACCATGCCCAGCACCTCGCCGATGGCGCAGCCGGTCAGGCAATGGATGGTCGCCGCCCGCGCAAGCGCGTTGAGCGTGGGGCCGTCCTCGCTGCCCGACCGGCGGTGCTGGTGGTGGTGCGGCTCCATGGTGCTCAGGCGGTTTCGGCCATCACCTCGCGCACATCGACCAGATGGCCGGCGATGGCGGCTGCGGCGGCCATGACCGGCGACATCAGATGCGTGCGGCCCTTATAGCCCATGCGCCCCTCGAAATTGCGGTTCGAGGTGGCGGCGCAACGCTCGCCCGGTGCCAGCTGGTCGGGGTTCATGCCCAGACACATCGAGCAGCCCGCAAGACGCCATTCGAAGCCGGCATCGGTGAAGATCTTGTCGAGACCTTCTTCTTCCGCCTGCAGGCGCACCAGACCCGAGCCCGGCACCACCATGCCGCGCACGCCCTCGGCCAGTTTCTGGCCCTTCAGGATACCGGCGGCGGCGCGCAGATCCTCGATCCGGCCATTGGTGCACGACCCGATGAACACCGCGTCGATCCTGATATCGGTCAGCGCCATGCCCGGCGTCAGGCCCATATAATCCAGCGAGCGTTGGGCAGCGGCGACCTTGCCGCCTTCAAAATCCTCGGCGGCAGGGACCTTGCCGGTGATCGGCAGCACATCCTCGGGCGAGGTGCCCCAGGTCACGACCGGGGCGATATCCTCGCCCCTGATGGTGATGATCTTGTCCCAATGCGCGTCGTCATCGGAGTAAAGCGTCTTCCACCAGTTCAGCGCGGCTTCCCAGGCGGCGCCTTTCGGCGCATGTGGGCGGCCCATCACATAGGCGAAGGTCTTTTCATCCGGCGCGATCAGCCCGGCGCGGGCGCCGCCTTCGATGGCCATGTTGCAGACCGTCATGCGGCCCTCCATGGACAGGTCGCGGATCGCCTCGCCGCAATATTCGATGACATAGCCGGTGCCGCCGGCGGTGCCGGTGGCGCCGATCACCGACAGCGTGATGTCCTTCGCGGTCACACCGGGGCGCAGCTTGCCGGTGATCTCGACCTTCATGTTCTTGGATTTCTTCTGGATCAGCGTCTGGGTGGCCAGAACATGTTCCACTTCCGAGGTGCCGATGCCATGCGCCAGCGCGCCGAAGGCGCCATGGGTGGCGGTGTGGCTGTCGCCGCACACGACCGTCATGCCGGGCAGCGTCCAACCCTGTTCGGGGCCGACGATATGCACGATGCCCTGCCGGATATCGTTCATCGGATAGTAGTTCAGCCCGAATTCGCGGGCATTCTTGTCCAGTTCCGCGACCTGAATGCGGCCCTCGGGGTTCTCGATCCCGTTCACCCGGTCGGCGGTGGTCGGCACGTTATGGTCGGGCACGGCGATCGTCTGGTCCGGGCGGCGGACCTTGCGGCCGGCCATGCGCAGGCCCTCGAAGGCCTGGGGGCTGGTGACCTCGTGGACCAGATGGCGGTCGATATACAGGATCGAGGTGCCGTCCTCGGTTGTGTCGACGATATGGGCGTCCCAGATCTTGTCATAGAGCGTGCGGGGCGCGCCCGCGTTGGTGGTGCCGGTCATGGCTGTTCTCTTGTAAAGGAATGGCTTTCGGGGTGATCGGGCAGGAGCCGAGATCACAGGCGGGCAGTCACGGACAGGCTTTCGCCGTAAAAGCGACCCGGCAGGCGGGCGCGGTCGTGAATGTTGAAATAGCGCATCATGACAAGCAATTTAGGCCCCTCGCGCTGCCGAGGCAAGGGATTCGGGAGCTTGCGTCCGGCGGCGGGCAAGGTAACAGGACATTATGCTGATCCTGCTGAACAAGCCTTATGGCGTGCTGCCGCAATTCACCGACCAATCGGCCGATCCGCGCCCGACGCTGGCCGATTACGTCAAGGTGAAGGGCGTCTATCCCGCCGGGCGGCTGGATATGGACAGCGAGGGGCTTCTGCTGCTGACCGACGACGGCCGCTTGCAGGCGCGCATCAGCGATCCGAAGCACAAGATGGAAAAGACCTATCTGGTGCAGGTCGAGGGCGCGCCGGACGCGGCCCAGCTTGCGGCACTGGCGAAGGGGGTCCTGCTGAAGGACGGCCCCGCGCTGCCCGCGCAGGCCGAGCTGATCGCGCCGCCCGATCTGTGGCCGCGCGACCCGCCGGTCAGGGTGCGCAAGACCGTTCCGGATGCGTGGCTGCGCCTGACCATCCGCGAAGGGCGCAACCGCCAGGTCCGCCGCATGACCGCCGCCGTCGGTCTGCCGACGCTGCGGCTGGTGCGCTGGCAGGTCGGCGCCTGGACGCTGGACGGGCTTGCGCCCGGCGAGTGGCGCGCGGCGGATTAACTCTGGTTCAAGATTGGTCGGATGGGGCGGCCATGTCTGGGCTATGTTCTGCCTCAACTGGTGAGGTGTGATATGCTGATTCTCGCGGGCGTTCTGGGCGCCTTGGCGGCCGGTGCCGCGTTGGAAATTTTTGGCAATAGCGACGACGCGGCGGAGGATGCGGGCTTCGGGCAGGAGGGGGAAGACGATCCGAGGATCGAGCCCTCTGGCGGCGATGGTCCGACCGATGACGAAGGGACGGATGAGGATGACCTAGCGCCCGACGAACCTGTTGTGGAAGGCCGCGTGCTGGCCGGGGGGAACGACGACGATCTGGTGACGGGGGGCGCGGGCCGCGACACGCTTTCGGGCGGGGCGGGGACTGACACGCTGGAAGGGCTGGACGGCGATGACTGGCTGCACGGGGATGACGCCAGCGATGACTGGGACGACGCGGCAGCGGACAGCGCCGGTTCGCAGGACATCCCTGCGGCGGACGGCCAAGACAAGTTGCAGGGGGGCGCGGGCGATGACCACCTGTTTGGCGGCGCAGGCGACGACGATCTGGCGGGCGACGTCGGGGATGACTGGCTGCGGGGCGAGAACGGCGATGACGTGCTGGATGGCGGGGACGGCAATGACGATCTGGACGGCGGCCTGGGCCATGACACCCTGACGGGCGGCAAGGGCGCGGATACGCTGCGGGGTGGCGACGGCGACGACCTGCTGGTGGGCACGGCCGGCGACGTGCTCGAGGGGAATGCTGGCGATGATTCCTTCCTCGTCGTCTATGGTGATGAGGATGGCGTGGTGCAGATCACCGACTATGCCGAGGGCGACCGGATCGAGATCGCGGTCCCTCATCCCGACTCCGAGTTGACCATCAGTCACAACCCTGACGGCAGCGCCACCTTGCTGGTCGACGATCAGCCGGTGGCGCGGCTGGCGGGCGGTGCGGGGCTGACGCTGGAGGACATCATTCTGCACCGCCCGGACGACTAGAGGCTTTCATTTGCCGGAAAATCTGCGTATAGGCGCGCGTTCGCCGGCGAAACCCTGCGATGCTTCCTCCATGGGCCGGTTCTGGACGACATCCCGGGCTGCGCCATAACCCACTGTTTCTGAAAGGAGACCCCGATGTCGATTACTGTTGAAGAAAAGAATCGCCTGATGAACGAATTCGCCACCAAAAAAGGCGATACCGGTTCCCCCGAAGTTCAGGTCGCGATTCTGACCTCGCGCATTTCGACCCTGACCGAGCACTTCAAGACCCACAAGAAGGACAACCACAGCCGTCGTGGGCTTCTGAAGCTGGTGGCTCAGCGCCGCAAGCTGCTGGACTACCTGAAGGGCAAGGAAGAGGCCCGTTACCAGGACCTCATCAAGCGTCTGGGCATCCGTCGCTGATCCGCAGCGCCTTCTGGCGCGGCAGGAACGGATCACGCCCGTGGCTTCGGCCGCGGGCGTTTTTCGTTGGGCCCGGCGGCGCGCCTGCCGGGGCGCTCAGCGGTCGTTGAAGCCCTTGCCCGCGAGAATTTTCGGGGCGGCCTTGTCGATCCGCGCCACGCGAGTGGCCGCCTGTTTGGCGCCCCCGAAATGCAGCACCCAGCTGCGGCGGCGACCCGGCGTCAGCGCCTCGAACGCCTCGCGGAAGTCGGGGTCGCCGTCCAGGCGACTGACCAGTTCCTCGGGATATTCCAGATCGTCCTTGGGCAGATCGACCTTCAGCCCCTGTTCCTCGATCCGGCTCGCCTCGGCCAGATAGGCGCGCAGCACCGGCGCGGCGCCCTTGATCTGATCGAGACTGGTGAAATTGATCACCCGAGAGCTGCGCGAATTGTCGCCCGGCGCTTCCAGCAGGTGTTCGGGATCCTGCATCAGCACGCCCTTGAAAAAGCCGATGGCGGCACGGTCCTTGAAGCCCCAGATGATCGCCACATTGCCGCCATGGGCGGTATAGACAGGTGAAGACCATTTGAATGTTTCGGTCAGGCCGGCGTCCAGCAGGATCGCGCGCAGCGCAAGCAATTCGTCGCGCCACGTGGTCTGATGCGAAAAGAAGGCGTCCAACCGGACGCGGTCGTCGGGCAGGGGTTTGGCGGGTTTGGTCATGATTTTCCCTTTCGCGCCAGCGAAGATTGGCAAGACCGGGCGGCGCTGTCTAGCACCCCGAGTGGTTCGTCACGAAACTATCGTTCGACTGTCGCGAAAGCGTCTTTTTCGAAGCGTAGGGCACGGGGCGAGACGAACCCCTCCCAAGAAGTGAGACCGATATGACCAGGACTTTCGCAACCCTCTGCGCCTCGACCGCCATTCTTGCCGCCGGGCTCGGCGGCGCGGCTTTCGCGCAATCCGTCGATGAAGGCGCGCTGCTGGACCGCACCCACAAGGGCGAGATCGCGGTCAATGGGGGCGCGCGCCGCCTGTCGGGCGACATCACCGAGGCCTTCACTGCGGCGATCAAGGGCGGCAAGGCCAAGAACGTGATCCTGCTGATCGGTGACGGCATGGGCGATTCCGAAATCACCATCGCGCGCAACGTGGCGCTTGGTGCGGGCGGGGCCTTCAAGGGGTTGGACGCGCTGCCGGTGACCGGCCAATACACCCATTACGCGCTGATGAAGGACGGCAAGCCCGATTACGTCACCGATTCCGCTGCTTCGGGCACCGCCTGGGCGACGGGGACGAAGACCTATAACGGCGCGATCTCGGTCGACATCAAGGGCGCGCCGCAGACCACGCTGCTGCAAATGGCCAAGAAGGCCGGTCTGGCCACGGGCGATGTCTCGACCTCCGAGATCCAGGACGCCACCCCCGCCGTGCAGGTCGCCCATGTCAGCGGGCGGAAATGCTACGATCCGACCTCGACGGCTGAAAAATGTGCGGAAAACGCGCTGGAAAATGGCGGTCTGGGTTCGATTTCCGAACAGCTGCTGAACACCCGCCCCGATGTGACGCTGGGCGGCGGCCGCAAGTATTTCGACGATGTCGCCCGCGCCGGCGAGTGGAAGGACCAGCCCCTGATCGAGCAGGCCCGTGCCCGCGGCTATCAGGTGGTCGAGACGCTGGAGCAGCTGCAGGCCGTCAATGGCGCCAATGACGAACAGCCGGTTCTGGGCCTGTTCGCGCCGGGCAACATGCCGGTGCGCTGGATGGGTCCGCAAGCGGTGGTGAACGGCATCCAGGAACAGGCCGCTGTCACCTGCCAGCCGAACGCCGAGCGCGGCGCCGAAGTGCCGACGCTGGCGCAGATGACCGAAAAGGCGATCAGCCTGCTGAGCGCGAACGAGAAGGGCTTCTTCCTGCAGGTCGAAGGTGCCTCGATCGACAAGCAGGACCATGCGGCCAATCCCTGCGGTCAGATCGGCGAGACGGTGGATCTGGACGAAGCCGTGCAGGTGGCGCTGAACTTCGCCCGCGAGCAGGGCGATACGCTGGTCATCGTCACCGCCGACCATGCCCATTCCAGCCAGATCGTCTATCCCGACTCGAAAACGCCGGGCTTCAGCCAACTGGTCAACACCGCCGACGATACAGTTATGGCCATCAACTACGGCAATGCCGACGTGGCCGACGATCAGGGTCACACCGGCGCGCAGCTGCGGGTCGCGGCCTACGGTCCGGGGGCGGCGAATGTGACAGGCCTGACCGATCAGACCGACCTGTTCTTCACCATGCGCGACGCGCTGGGGCTGGGGACCGAGACCTCGGCCGCTGTCGAAACCGCACCGGCGACGACCACCGCCGCGGCGCAGTAAGCCGCCGGAGGCAGGCGGGACGCGGCTGCGTCCCGCCATCTCTTTGGAAGCGTCTGAATCGGTCGTTGCAGCCGGGCAGAGGCAGCTTTCCACATCAAGGCCGACGGGCGGGCGATCCATAAGGGCGCCCGCCCGTCGGCTTTGACACAGAAGGGGGCGCGCCATGCAGCGCCTCGGCATCGCCCGCGCCTGTGAACCCGCGGGTGTTCGTGAAACGCCCGCTGCCAGCGGGGCCGGTATCCGGCATACGGACGCTGATGCGGTGCCCGCATTTCCGGATGCTGCCACGGGGCCGGGCCGATACCGCCGCGCACCGCCGCTCCGGCCCAGGAGCCGAGCTTTCCCTTCCCAAACCCCTTGATTTCCTGTATGGCCCCCCAATCTGTGACGTGAAGCCCGGCTCCGGGGCAACGCAAAGGATCGGGGCGGCGGCAATGGGGCCGCATCACAACACGGCGCGGCCGGAGGGCTGGCACGCGCCCAGAGGAAACACGATGTTTGATGAAGTGAAAAAATCAATCCAGTGGGGCAATGAAACGCTCACGCTGGAGACCGGCAAGGTTGCGCGTCAGGCCGACGGCAGTGTGATCGCCACTTTGGGCGAAACCAGCGTCATGGCCAACGTGACCTTCGCGAAAGAACCGAAACCCGGCCAGGATTTCTTCCCGCTGACGGTTCACTATCAGGAAAAATACTACGCCGCCGGTAAGGTGCCGGGCGGCTTCTTCAAGCGCGAAGCGCGCCCGACCGAAAAGGAAACGCTGACCGCGCGTCTGATCGACCGTCCGGTCCGTCCGCTGTTCGTCCCCGGCTTCAAGAACGAAGTTCTGGTCATGTGCACCGTGCTGTCGCACGATCTGGTCAACGACCCCGACATCGTCGCCATGATCGCGGCTTCGGCGGCGCTGACGATTTCGGGCGTGCCCTTCATGGGTCCGATCGGCGCGGCGCGCGTCGGCTTCGTTGACGGCGAATATGTGCTGAATCCCGAAGTTCAGGACATGGACCAGCTGCGCAGCAACCCCGAGCAGCGTCTGGATCTGGTCGTTGCCGGCACCAAGGACGCGGTGATGATGGTCGAGTCGGAAGCTTACGAGCTGACTGAGGCCGAAATGCTGGGCGCGGTCAAATTCGGCCATGACGCCATGCAGCCGGTGATCGACATGATCATCGACTTCGCCGAAGACGCCGCGAAAGAACCCTTCGACTTCCAGTCGCCCGACTATTCGGAGCTGTATGCCCGCGTGAAATCGCTGGGTGAGGACTCGATGCGCGCCGCCTATGCCCTGCGCGACAAGGGCGAGCGTCACGACGCCATCGAGGCCTCGAAAGCCGCGATCAAGGCCGGCCTGACCGAAGATGAGGCGCTGGATGCCAATCTGGGTTCGGCCCTGAAAAAGCTGGAATCCTCGATCCTGCGCGGCGACATCATCAATGGCGGCGCCCGCATCGACGGCCGCGACAACAAGACCGTGCGCGCCATCGACTGCGAGGTCGGCATCCTGCCGCGCACCCACGGCTCGGCGCTGTTCACCCGCGGCGAGACGCAGGCGCTGGTGGTGACCACGCTGGGCACCGGCGATGACGAACAGATCATCGACGCGCTGCATGGCAATTTCCGTTCGAACTTCCTGCTGCATTACAACTTCCCGCCCTATTCGGTCGGCGAGGTTGGCCGCGTGGGTTCGCCGGGTCGCCGTGAAATCGGCCATGGCAAGCTGGCATGGCGCGCGCTGCAGGCGGTGCTGCCGGCCCCGACCGATTTCCCCTATACTATCCGCGTCGTCTCCGAGATCACCGAATCGAACGGTTCGTCCTCGATGGCGTCGGTCTGCGGCGGCTCGCTGTCGATGATGGATGCCGGCGTGCCGCTGAAGGCGCCGGTCGCGGGCGTGGCCATGGGCCTGATCCTGGAAGATGACGGCAAATACGCCGTTCTGACCGACATTCTGGGCGACGAGGATCACCTCGGCGACATGGACTTCAAGGTTGCGGGGACCGCCAACGGCATCACCTCGCTGCAGATGGACATCAAGGTCGCGGGGATCACCCCGGCGATCATGGAACAGGCGCTGGCACAGGCCAAGGACGGCCGGATGCACATCCTGTCCGAAATGTCGAAAGCCCTGACCGAAGGCCGCCGCGAGTTTTCGGCCCACGCCCCGCGGATCGAGACCATGCACATTCCGACCGACAAGATCCGTGAAGTGATCGGCTCGGGCGGGAAGGTCATCCGCGAGATCGTGGAAGTCTCGGGCGCCAAGGTCGATATCAACGACGACGGCACCATCAAGATCGCCTCGGCCAATGCCGATTCGATCAAGAAGGCCCATGACATGATATATTCGATCGTGGCAGAGCCGGAAGAAGGCCAGATCTACACCGGCAAGGTGGTGAAGCTGGTCGATTTCGGCGCCTTCGTGAACTTCTTCGGCAAGCGCGACGGTCTGGTCCACGTGTCCCAGATCGCCAACAAGCGCCTGAACCACCCCAATGAGGTGCTGAAGGAAGGCCAGGAAGTGAAGGTCAAGCTGCTGGGCTTCGATGACCGCGGCAAGGTCCGTCTGGGCATGAAGATGGTCGATCAGGAAACCGGCCAGGAAATCACCGAGGTGAAGGAAGAAACTGCCGAGTAATCGGCCTGCCTTCTCTCAAAGCGAAATGCCCCGCGACTGCGGGGCATTTTTCGTTTCAGGACTGCGCGCGGCGGGCAATCTCGCGCATGGTTTCTGTCATCCAGGGCGCCGGCGGTGCGGTCTGGCCGCGTGGTGTCCACAGGTTGTAAGTGCGGCGCATGTAATCGATGGCGGCGATATCGGCCCTGACGCGGCCATGGTCCTGTTCGACCAGATCCTGCAGCGCATCGACCGCCCCTGCGCCCGAGCACCGCATCCGCCGGACCTCTGCCATCAGCCAGATCGGAATGCCCTTGCGTTCCAGATGACCCGACAGCCAAGGGTCGTCCACGGTCCAGACGATGTCGGGAATGGCCCAGGCGGCATCGTCGAACCATTCTGGGCGGACCATTACCCCGGCATGGCCCGCCAGCACGTCGATATAGCCGCTATTGGCATACATGGGCGATTTGATGGTGAACAGCGACAATATCCGCTTCAGTCGGTAGGACAGCGGCTTGCGGGTCCAACGTTTCGCGCGCGGCAGCCGGTCGGGCGCGCGGGTGCTGTCGCAGATATCGGGCAGGTTGTCGCCGGCCTCGACGATGCAGGCATCGGGGCGGGCCGCACGCGCGGCCTTGAAGCGGCGGTGCCAGCACGGATCGTAAAGCTTGTCATCATCGCAGAACAGGATGTCGACATCCTGACCGACCAGGTCCCGAGTCGCCGGCAGCACCTTGGTGGCGGGGCCCAGATCGTCGGGACAGCGGCAGATGGTGATGCCGGCAGGCACCTCGGGCAGGGTGCCGTCCCAATCCCGGAAACGGCGATAGCGCTGCGGGATATACAGCCGGATCTCCTGCACCGGAAGCTTCTGCGCCAGCAGGCTGTTCAGGGTCGGCGCCAGCAGGCCGAAGCGCGGCGGTATGGTCGACAGGGTGACGATCGTCGGGCGGGGCATGGCGGGCTTTCGAGCGGTATAGTGGCGGGTCGGACTTGGGCCGGCAGCGACCCGGCGCGCCCTGATAGCGGCTCTGACCTGCAGGGCAAGCCCTGGACCGTGCGACATCCTGTCCTAACACGACAAGTTGCACGGCTGTGCGCAGTGGCCTCCGATGGGCGTGGCCCCCCACAGCCCGCTTGTCTTGTTCATCGGGCGGGTGCATCACTGTTATCCGGCGGACCTTTTCCGACGTAATGGATTGCTGTCTTGCGCGACCTCGCGACCTTGTGGGTGGGCCGCCTCGGCCCGATCGAATACGCGAGCATCGCCTCGTTTCTGCGCCATGGGCATCGCCTGACGGTCTACAGCTATGCGCTGCTGGCCGGTCTGCCGCAGGGGGTCGAGGGGCGCGACGCCAATGAGATCCTGTCCTGCGGTCAGGTCGCCTGTTCCCGCCGTGAAGGCAGTCCATCGCTCCATTCCAACTTCTTCCGCTATGCGCTGATGGACCGGACCGACAGCGTCTGGGTCGATCTCGACATCATCGCGCTGCGGCCGTTCGATTTCACCGGTGACCGGATCTATGCCCATGAAAGCGCCGAGCGCGTCAATTGCGCCGTGCTGCGCATGCCGCACAGCTCGCCCGCGCTGGCGGACCTGAAGTGCTTCAGGCCGGGAATGCGGGGGATCGCGCCCCATATCACCGGGCTGCGGCGGCTGAAATATCAGATCGGAACGCTGGGTCGCGGCGTTCCGATCGAGGCATGGCCCTGGGGCAGCACCGGACCGCGGGCGCTGTCGGCCTATCTGCGGCGGCACGACGAGATAAAATACGCCCTGCCAATCGAGACGTTTTACCCGATCCTTCCCACGGATTGCGAAAGATTTGTCGCGCCCGGCGCGCCGAGCGATGCCGATTTCGGTCCCGCCACCTATGGCGTTCACTTGAGCGCGTCGAACGTGCAGAAGGTGCTGGCCCGCCGCTATTGTGGCGAGATCCCCGCGCACAGTTTTCTGGGCGCCCGTGTCGCGCGGGCGCGGGCCGCCGGGATCATGTGACGGCGGGCGCGGCGTATCGGGCCGCGCATCCTGACCGACAGGCGCGCCAGCCGGCCGGGTCCGTGGACGAGCCGTTGCGACCGGGGCGCTTTCTAGTCGATCCGGCCGCCGGCCCCGGCCACGATCCGCGAAAGCGCCTCATGGCCCGTGTCGGTATGGGCGTAGATCAGGATCGCGATCGGCTCGGCCGCGTGTTCCTGACTTTGGGCAAGCGCCAGGCCGGGCAGCCCCTTTGCGGGCGGCCAATAGGCGGTCAGCTTGGCGATCTCGGCCAGCAGGGCCTGCGTATCGGTCCAGTCCTCGTCGTCGTAAAAACTCAAAGCCGCGTCCGGCAGCGTGATCCGGCGCGGCCCGATGCCGCGATGGGCGCTGATGAGGGCGCCGATCTCGTCCTGCATGCGGCTCGTCTCGGCATAGACCTGGTCGGGTTCCAGCGCGAGGTCAGGGACAGGCCAGGTCTCGATCAGGGGCATTCCGAAACACAGCGGCTGGCGCTCGTCATCGGGTGTTTCGCGGCGTCCGGCCAGCCCGGTCAGGCCGTCCCAGGATTCCACCGCACGATCCATGGCGGTCGCGCGCATGTCCCGGCGCAGCCTGTCATTCATGTCGATGTCATCGGGGGCCGGTCCCATCTCGTCCATCTCGCGGTCCAGCCGCGCCTCGATCCCGTCGGCATATTCGGTGCGGTAGCGCAGCGTCGCAGTCCAGATCTCGGCGGGCGATGCTGCGGTCAGCAGCGCCGGCAGGATATCCAGCGCCCGGTCGGGCGGGATGACCCAGATACTGTCGATATCCTTGTCGCTGAGCATGATGAAATCCTTGCGAATGGTAATGCCCCAGCAAGGCAAGGGATCACCCCTGCTGTCAAGCGCGCCATGAAAAAGGCGCGGCCGCAGAATCGGCATTCGGGCGGGATCGGCCCCGAGGCGGGGTATTGGCGCAGCGCTGATCGCGCAGGTTCCTGTTCCGCCTGACATATGTCGCCTCGGCCGCTGCGGCCTGCAGGCACAGGTCTTGCGCAGGTCAAACGTCTTCAGGCGCCTGGCCGAATATTGTCCCGGACTTGTCGGCTGAAGGAGGCCGGTCGTCCCACGCTATCGGGCGGTAACCGGCTTTTTATCTGGGTGTGAGTGAAAAACTGCATCTATTTACCAGAGATGTGCTATAACAGGTCCACCATTCATGCTCTATAACAAATGTGGTCTTGAAAGAGGGTCCTGCCCCGCGAAGGACACGCAAGTCTGGGCAGGTCTCTGATCTTTTTTGGATGTCCTCCATCTCTTTGAGGGGACGGCGGTATCCTATGCAATTTCACCCGCATTGGCGCTCTTGCACTGCGCTGTCGCGACGCGAGCATTTGGGGTTATCCCCGCAGTTGTGCCTCTCGTCATAAAGACGCTTGAGATAAGTCACTTAACATCATCAAAGCTTCAGTAATCCTTTTGCCAATTTTTGGGGGAAGGGAGAAGTGCCATGGCAGATGTGGCTGGTGAGCCTAAGCAGGTAACAGCCCTGTTTCTAGGCAACTTCAGCACCCGGCTGGACGCGTCAGCACCCAGAAGCGGCGACAACGTGGCCGAAAACGCGGCGCAATGGGTTCAGGATATCAACGATGTCCGGTTCGGCACCGATCCGAACTACAATCCGCGGATGCGCATGCTCCAGGCGGAGAGCTTTGGTGACGACGACATTACGGCGACCAACGACACCAAAGTGGATGACTATTTCAACGCCGATTACTTCACCGACGATCAGAACGCGCAGATCAGGATTGATGCGGTCATCAGCGTCAGGATCGAGATCACCTATACGCTGAACAACGTCACGCAGACGAAATACGAAACCGTCGGCCTGTTCCAGTTCGATAATGGTGACGTCTATCTTTATCCGACCAAGGATGGCGGTCTGTCGCAGACCGCGCTCGACAATCTTGGACGCATCGATTGGATCCGCATCGACTCGTTGGTCCGCGACGATCTCGCGGGGGGCGACAACCTCATCTATCACGATTCGAGCATCGTCGGGACCGTGATCTGCTTCACGCCGGGTACGCTGATCGAGACCGCTTCGGGTCACGCTCCGGTAGAGAAGCTGAAAGTCGGAAGCCTGATCAACACGCTGGACAGAGGCGTCCGGCCCATCCGTTGGATCGGTTCGCGCGACGTGACGCGCGAGGAACTGCAATGGCGTCCGCAGTTGCGACCGATACGCATCAGTCAGGCTGCATTGGGCCGCAACCAGCCTTGGCAGGATCTGGTGGTTTCCCCGCAGCATCGGATTCTGGTGCGCTCGGTCGTGGCGGAACGAATGTTCGGCGAGGTCGAGGTTCTGGTCGCCGCCAAGCACCTTCTGGGCTGCGAGGGCATCGAGGTCGCGGAAGACCTCAAAGAGGTGACCTATTGGCATTTCATGTTCGACCGTCACGAGATCGTGCTGGCGAATGGCGCCGCGACGGAAAGCATGTATACCGGCCCCGAGGCGATGAAAGCGCTCGACCCCGAGGCGCGGCGCGAGGTGTTGACGCTGTTCCCCGAACTCGCCACGGATCCCTATGGCGGCCAAGTGCCCGCGCGCCCCTTCGTGCGCGCCCGCGCTGCCAACAAGCTGAAGGAGCGGCTGTTGCGAAACGGCAAACCGCTGGTCGGCTGGCGATAATGGCCGCATGCGCCGGCGGGCCGCCGATCCGAAATACCGGCCCACGGCGGAAAGCCCGGTAACTGCCGGGCGTTCCTTGCCCTGCCGAAGGAATGACAGCCAGCGTGCTGACCGGAAAAGGCCGCGCCTCGGCGCGGCCTTCGCAATGGCCTCAGCCGTGGTTCGGATCCTTGGCGAAGCGCAGATAGGGCAGCTTCTTGTCCAGCTTGCCGTATTTCGCCTCGGCCGCCGCGTCGTCCAGCGACAGTGCCACGATCACGTCCTCGCCGGGCACCCAGTTGGCGGGCGTGGCCAGCGGCACGCCATCGGTTTCCTGCACCGCATCCAGCGCGCGCAGGATCTCGGCGAAGTTGCGGCCGACCGACATCGGATAAGTCATGGTCAGACGGACCTTCTTGTCGGGCCCGATGATGAAGACGGTGCGTACCGTGGCCGAATGGGCGGGCGTGCGTCCTTCGGTCGGCAGATAGTAATCGGCCGGCAGCATGTCATAGGCTTTGGCAACGGTCAGTTCGGAGTCGTCGATGATGGCGAAATTCGCCGGGACGCCGGCGACGGCTTCGATGTCGCGTTTCCATTTGGCGTGGTCCGCGACCGAGTCGACCGAGACGCCGATGACCTTGGTGCCGCGCTTCTCGAATTCCGGGGCCAACTGGGCGACGGCGCCGAATTCGGTGGTGCAGACAGGGGTGAAGTCGCGCGGATGCGAGAAGACGATCACGTAACTGTCACCGGCCCAGTCGTGGAAGCTGATCGAGCCTTCGGTGGATTCCGCGGTGAAATCGGGGGCAATATCGTTGATGCGCAGTCCCATCGGGTTTCCTTTCGGGTTAACTCCGGGGGGCACCATATCGGGCATGGGCAAAGTTCCAAGCCCAAATCCTCCACGCAGGCTTCTTGCGCCGTGGCGGTGTAAATGCGACCATTCGGTCGATGAATAGGAGGGTCCCATGACCGAGCTTCTGGACAAACGCAATTTCTACATCGACGGCAAGTGGGTCGCCCCCGCCGCCCCTCATGATTTCGAGGTGATCGACCCCTCGACCGAGGACCCGGTGGCGATGATCTCGCTCGGTGGGCAGGCGGATACCGATGCGGCGGTTGCCGCCGCCAAGCGGGCCTTCCCGGCCTGGTCGGAGACGCCGCCGGCCGAACGCCTAGCCTATGTAGAGAAGATCCTGGAGATTTATCAGCGCCGCGCCGCCGACATGGCCTGGGCCATCACCCATGAAATGGGCGCGCCGTCCGACATGTCCGCCGCCGATCAGGTGGAATCGGGCACCTATCACACCAAGAACTTCATCCGCGCCTTCAAGGATTTCGAATTCGTCCGTCCGCTGGGTGCGCATGCCCCCAACACCATGATCTCGTGGGAGCCGATCGGTGTGGTGGCGCTGATCACGCCATGGAACTGGCCGATGAATCAGGTCACGCTGAAGGTGATTCCGGCGCTGCTGGCGGGCGATACCATGGTGCTGAAGCCCTCGGAAATCGCGCCGCTGTCGTCGATGGTCTTCGCGGAAATCGTGGACGAGGCGGGGCTGCCGCCGGGCGTCTTCAACCTGGTGAACGGGGATGGCGAGGGGGTGGGCACGCAGCTGACCGTGCACCCGGATGTCGAGATGATCAGCTTCACCGGCTCGACCCGCGCCGGCATCGCGATTTCGCGCGCTGCGGCCGATGGTCTGAAGAAGGTCGCGCTGGAACTGGGCGGCAAGGGGGCCAATCTGATCTTTGCCGATGCCGATGAAAAGGCTGTGGTGCGCGGCGCGCGGCATGTCTTCTATAATTCGGGGCAAAGCTGCAATGCACCGACCCGGATGCTGGTGCAGCGCGAGATCTATGACCGCGCCGTCGAAACCGCGAAGGAGGTGGCCGAGAAAACCGCCGTCGCCAGCGCGCATGAACCCGGCCGCCATATCGGTCCGGTGGTCTCGAAGCGGCAATGGGACCAGATCCAGGGCCTGATCGAAAAAGGCATCGCCGAGGGCGCGCGCCTTGTCGCCGGCGGTCCCGGCCTGCCCGAAGGGGTCAATCGCGGCTATTTCGTGCGGCCTACGGTCTTTGCCGATGTGAGCAATGACATGACCATCGCCCAGACCGAGATCTTCGGCCCGGTGCTGTCGATCATCCCCTTCGATACCGAGGAGGACGCGATCCGCATCGCCAATGACACCGCCTACGGCCTGACCAACTATGTCCAGAGCGAGGATGGCGACCGCCGCAACCGGCTGTCGCGCCGGCTGCGGTCGGGCATGGTGGAAATGAACGGCGAAAGCCGCGGCCCCGGCGCCTTTTTCGGTGGGGTCGGCCGGTCGGGACGCGCCCGCGAAGGCGGTATCTGGGGGATCGAGGAATTCATGGATTCCAAGGCCATCAGCGGCTGGGACAGCAAGGCCTGACCGGGCCATTGTGCATCAGGGCCGGCCGGATGAACCGGGCCGGCCCTTTTCGCTCGGCGCCGGGGAGGGTGACTGATCAGCTGCCAGGCAGAGCGCAGATGACCCGCGCGCTGGGGGTGATCGGCATCCGAACGACTGGCTCCCCGGCGGCTTGCTGCCGCTGTAGGGGCCTAAGGGGGCCGGGGCGCGCATTCTCGACGCCATCGCGCAAGTGCAGAAGGCAGGCGACCGGGTGATCCCGGTCCGCCATCTGGCCCCCGCTGGATCGATCCTGTTCACAGAAGGCGGAGTGGGGTCCGAAATCCGTCCGGCGGTGCTGACGGCAGCGTGGGACGCGCCGGTGGTCATCAAGCGCTTCGCCGATGCCTTTCAGGGCGCTACGCTGATGGAACATCGGGACTGCATCGAGGTATTGCCGATCTGCGGGATGATGACCCGGAACTGTGTCGTCTTCACCGCCATGTCGCGCGATGCCGACCCGTTCCGCGTCCGGGTCATCGGCGATCTCCGCGCCGCCCTGATCGCTCCGGTGCATCTGATTGCGCTGAATGCGCTCGGCGCAAAAACCGAGGTGACGACGGTTGCGGAGGTCCGGCCGCGCTGACCGCCGGTTATGGCCGTGAAATCAGCGGCTTGGAGGGGGCTCGCGGAATAACAGACGATATCAGTCAACTATTTGTTTTAATTGGGGAAAAATCTTGACCCGCCCGCTCGGGCCGCTTATATCTGCGGGCAAGGCCACCCCGGACGCCACCATGACGGCAGCGACCAAAGGCAGCAGAGATTTCGCAGCAAGGCAGCCACCGATCCGGTCGCAACCCAGCCAGCGATTGAAAAAGGGACAGCGCCGCTGTCCCTTTTTTGGTGCCGCGCTGCCGGTCGGGATCAGGCCCAGTCAACCTCGGCCAGGAAGATATAACCGGCGCCGTAGATCGTCTTGATCAGCTGGGGATTTTTCGGGTCCTCGCCCAGCTTGCCCCGCAGCCGCGAGATGCGCACATCCATCGCCCTGTCAAAGCTTTCGCCGCCCGCGCCGCCCAGCGTTTCCAGCATCTGCCCGCGCGAGATCAGACGCCGCGGATTGTCCAGAAACATCCGCAGCACCTCGGCCTCGGCATGGCTGAGCGGGGTTTCGCCGCCGTCAGGGCCCGCCAGCAGATAGCGGTCGAAATCGGCCTGCCATCCGGCGAAGGCGGCGCGCGACCTTTGGCCGGAACGGCTGGCGGCAGGGCGGCGCAGGCGGGCGCGCAGGCGGGCGACCAGTTCAGCCGGTTCGAAGGGCTTGATGATGTAATCGTCGGCGCCCAGCTCCAGCCCGGTGATGCGGTCCTGCACCTGCGCGCGGCCCGACACGATGATGATCGCCGCGCCGGATTCGGTGGCCAGCCGATGCACCAGCGCCAGTCCGTCGCGATCCGGCAGCCCCAGATCGACCAGACAGGCATCGGGGGTGATGCGGCGCAAGGCGGCCTCGAATTCGGTGGCGCGGGAAAAGCCCATGGTGCGGAAGCCCGCCGCCTCCAGCGTGTCGGACATGATCCGGCGGATGTCGGGTTCGTCTTCCAGAATCGCGATCAGTGGGGCGTCAGTCATCGAGCACCTCTGAAATGGCATCGCTGAGGGCGATGCTGTCGAATGGTTTGGTCAGCACCGGGCAGGGGGCGCTGGCGCGCAACGGATCGCCCGGCGGCAGCGCAGTCATCAACAGCAGGGGCGGCCGTCCGCTGCGCGCCAGCGCGTGGCCCACCCCGTCCCCCAGCTGCATATCCGACAGGATCAGCGTCAGGCCCGGCAAATCGGTCAACCCCTGCGCTTCGGCCAGCGACGCGGCCTCGATCACCGAATGGCCCATCGAGGTCAGCATCCGGCGCAGCATCTCGCGCAGGCTGTCATCGTCTTCGACCAGCAGGACCATCTGCGGGCTGACCGGGCGCAGCGGCAGGCGCAGCCGCACCCGCGCGCCGGGGGTGTCGGCGCGATTGGCAAGGTGCAGCGTGCCGCCCGCCAGACGCGCCTGATCGAACACCATCGACAGTCCCAAGCCCGATCCATGGCCCTTCTTCGTGGAAAAGAAAGGCTCGGTGGCGCGGGACAGCGCCTCGGGGGTGAAGCCGGTGCCGGTATCGGTCAGCTCCAGCTCGACCCAGGGGGCGTTGGCGCGGGCCGTCAGGGCGATGGTGCCGCCCGCCGGCCCCATGGCGTCGCGGGCGTTGAGGATCATGTTCAGCAGGCTGTCCTGAACCTGCCCGGGATCAAGCATCAGCGCCGCGTCCGGCAGATCGGTGTCCAGCAGCAGCACCACCCGCTCGCCCAGGGTGGGGCGCACCATGTCGCAGAGATCGCGCAGCAGCCCCTCCAGCCGCACCGGCTGACGGGCAGTGCCGCGCGGGGCGGCGATCTGGCCGATGCGTTGCAGAAGCTGCACCCCCCGCCGGGCGGCGGCCAGTGTCGCCTGCACATCGGCCTGCGCACCGGCTGCCAGATCGGCATGGGACAGCCGGTCCTGAAGGCCGAGGATGATGGTCAGCAGATTGCCGAAATCATGCGCGAGGCCCGAGGTGATCTTGGCCGCCAGCTCGCGCCGCGAGGCATGGGTCAGCGCCTCGCGCACCTCGACCTCGGCAGTGACATCGGTCGACAGCACGAAGACGCCGTTACCGCCGCGGTCCGGGGTCAGCGCGATGCGGATGCGGCGGCCGGATTCGGCATGGGTGATTTCGAACACCTGCTGGCGGCCGGAAAGGGCCTGATCCATATGCGGCCGGATCACCGCATAGGTCGGCGCGCCCAGCACCTGTTCCGCCGTCAGCCCGACAATGTCGGGCCGGGTGCCGGGAAAGACCTGCGGCAACTGGCGGTTGGAAAACAGATAGCGGTGATCGCGGTCCAGATGGGCGATATGGGCCGGAACCATTTCCGTCACCTGCCTGGTCCGGGCCTGGGTTTCGGTGACGATCCGCTTGGCCTCCTGCAGGGCCGAGATCATCGCCGCCAGTTCGCGATTCGCCGCCGACAGCCGCTCGGCATGGTCCAGCACCTGCGAGGATAATTCTTCGGAGCGGGCGCGGAGCATCGCCTCGTGCCGCTTGGTTTCGGTGATGTCGGTATAGACCGTGACCCAGCCGCCCTGCGACAGCGGCGCCCCCTCGACCGAGATCCAGTGCCCGTCGGGGCGCTGGCGTTCCATGTAATGGGGCTGGAAGGCGCGGGCCTGTTCGACGCGGATGCGCACGGCCTCGTCCGGGTCATCCTGCGGGCCGTATTCGCCGCGCAGCACCAGATAGCGGATGGTGTCCTCGAAAAAGGTGCCGGGCCGGGTGAGATTGTCGGGCAGGTCGAACAGTGCCTGATACTGGCGGTTGGACACCGCCAGCCGCAGATCGGCGTCGAAGATCGACAGCGCCTGGCCGATCAGGTTCAACCCCGACTGCATCAGCGCGGCCCGTGAATCACTGGCGATCATGCGAAATCCTTCCTCTGCCCGTTGGTTAGCACCCGAAAGCGGCTTCGCATAGCGCGTAAGAATTCGTTATATTTTCGTAAAACTGCGGAAATGATTGCCGGGAAACCTGTGCAGGCCGATCAGTGGTCGCAAGAACCACGACCGGCCGATCGGGCCGACGCCATTCGGACCGCAGAGGGAGGAGACATGGCGCAACCTGCAGCAACCGCCGGGGCGGAACCGCAATCCATTCCCGCACTTCTGGCGCGGAATGCGGACCGGCTGGGCGACTGCCCCGCCTACCGCGAGAAGGAGTTCGGGATCTGGCAAAGCTGGACCTGGGCGCAGGCGGCCGAGGAGATCCGGGCGCTTGCTCTGGGGATGCTGAACCTTGGCCTTGCGCCGGGCGATCATGTCGCGGTGATCGGGCGCAACCGTCCGGCGCATTATTGGGCGATGATCGCGGCGCAGATGTGCGGCGCGGTGCCGGTGCCACTGTATCAGGACGCCGTCGCCGAGGAGATGGCTTACGTTCTGGGTCACAGCGGCGCGCGTTTCGTCATCTGCGGCGATCAGGAACAGGTCGACAAGGTGCTGGAGGTGCAGTCCGCCGCCCCCCGGATCGAGCAGATCATCTATACCGACAAGCGCGGCATGCGGAAATACGACCATTCCCGCATGAACGCGCTCGCGGATGTGCAGGCCGAAGGCCGGGCGGCCGCGCAAAGGCTGGGGCCGGAACTCGATGCGCGCATCGCCGGGCTGGATTACGACAGCACCTGCGTGATGCTCTATACCTCGGGGACGACGGGCAAGCCCAAGGGCGTGGTGCTGTCGAACCGCAACATCATCGAGACCGCCAGGAACACCAGCGAATTCGACAAGCTGACCGCGCGGGACGATGTGCTGGCCTATCTGCCGATGGCCTGGGTGGGCGATTTCATCTTCTCGATGGGGCAGGCGGCCTGGACCGGTTTCACGGTGAACTGCCCGGAAAGCCCGGCCACCATGATGACCGACCTGCGCGAGATCGGCCCGACCTATTTCTTCGCCCCCCCTCGGGTGTTCGAGGGCCAGCTGACCAATGTGATGATCCGCATGGAGGA
This sequence comes from Paracoccus sp. S1E-3, assembly GCF_013868135.1. Taxonomy (GTDB): domain Bacteria; phylum Pseudomonadota; class Alphaproteobacteria; order Rhodobacterales; family Rhodobacteraceae; genus Paracoccus. Next base: position 1,500,647 of record NZ_JACEMU010000004.1, on the reverse strand, counting down.
TGCCGGCCGCTTCAAACGCTGGCTGTTCAGGCATTACATGGGGGTGGCGCACCGCGTCGGACCGGCGCTGCTGGACGGACAGCCGGTCGGCCTGATCGACCGCATCGCCTATGGCCTCGGCAATATCCTGATCTACGGCCCGCTGAAGAACACCCTCGGCTATTCCCGGATCCGCGTGGGCTATACCGCGGGCGAGGCGATCGGGCCGGAGATCTTCGATTTCTACCGCAGCCTCGGGATCAACCTGAAACAGCTTTACGGCCAGACCGAAGCCTCGGTCTTCATCACCCAGCAGCCCGATGGCGAGGTGCGCTCGGATACCGTGGGTGTGCCATCGCCGGGGGTGGAACTGAAGATCGCTGAAAATGGCGAGGTCTTCTATCGCAGCCCCGGCACCTTCGTCGAATATTACCAGAACCCGGAAAGCACGGCCTCGACCAAGGATGCGGAGGGCTGGGTGGCCACGGGCGATGCCGGATTCTTCGAACCCGGCACAGGTCATCTGCGCATCATCGATCGCGCCAAGGACGTGGGCAAAATGGCCGATGGCCGGATGTTCGCGCCGAAATATGTGGAAAACAAGCTGAAGTTCTATCCGAACATCCTCGAAGCCGTGGTGATCGGAAATGGCCGCGACTATTGCACGGCGATGCTCAATATCGACCTCAGCGCGGTCGGAAACTGGGCGGAACGCAACAATATCGCCTATGCCAGCTATCAGGAACTGGCCGGCCACCCGCAGGTCTATGCCGCCATCCGCGAGCATGTCGAGGCGGTGAACCGCTCGGTTGCGGAAGACGAGATGCTGTCGGGCTGCCAGATCCACCGCTTCCTTGTCCTGCACAAGGAACTGGACCCCGACGATGGCGAGATGACCCGCACCCGCAAGGTCCGCCGCGCCGTCATCAACGAGAAATTCGCCGATCTGGTGACCGCGCTCTATGACGGCTCAAGCAGCGTCTATACCGAAACGCAGGTCACGTATGAGGACGGCCGCAAGGGCAAGATCAAGGCGACCCTGCGGATCGAGGACGTGCCGGTCTTCGGCGAGGCGCCTATGCAGAAGGTGGCTGCGGAATGAGCAAAGCCGTCATCACCTACAGTCCCAGCTATCTCAGCGGTGCGCTGATCGCGCTGGCGGGACTTTTGCTGGCGTGGCTGGTGCCTTCGGCGCTGACGGGCTGGATCAGCGACGCCATCGCCGGCGCGCTGACGGGCGGCTTTGGGGTGGCAGCGGCCAGCCGGCTGTGGCCGGGCCTGCCGCTTGGCCAGATGATTCAATACGGCCCCGCCGTCGCCATTTATGGCGTCGTCGTCGGCCTGCTGGCGGGAGGCTGAGATGTTGGACCAGACCGAAGGCTATACCACCGCCGACGGCCGCCAGATCGGCCCGGTTCTGCTGGACCTGCGCGGCATCACCCTGCGCTTCGGCGGTGTCGAGGCGATCAAGAATATCAGCTTCGACATCAGGCAGGGCGAGATCCGGGCGATCATCGGACCGAACGGGGCGGGCAAGTCTTCGATGCTGAACGTGATCTCGGGCTTTTATGTCCCGCAGGACGGCGAGGTCTGGTTCCGGGGCCACAAGCGCGGCCCGATGAAACCCTATGAGGTCGCGCGCCTTGGCATCGCGCGCACCTTCCAGAACATCGCCCTGTTCGACGGCATGTCGGTGCTGGACAACATCATGACCGGACGGCTGAACAAGATGAAATCGGGCTTCATCAGCCAGGCGATCTGGTGGGGCCGCGCCGAGGCCGAGGAGATCGCCAACCGCGAACAGGTCGAAAGGATCATCGACTTTCTGGAAATCCAGAACATCCGCAAGACGCCGGTGGGCCGGCTGCCCTACGGCCTGAAGAAGCGGGTGGAACTGGCCCGCGCGCTCGCGGCCGAGCCGCGGCTGCTGCTGCTGGACGAGCCCATGGCCGGCATGAATGTCGAGGAGAAGGAGGACATGTCCCGCTTCATCCTCGATGTGAACGACGAATTCGGCACCACGATTGCGCTGATCGAACATGACATGGGCGTGGTGATGGACCTTTCGGACCGGGTGGTGGTGATGGATTACGGCCGCAAGATCGGCGATGGCACTCCCGCCGAGGTGCGCGGCAATCAGGAAGTGATCGACGCCTATCTGGGGGTGTCCCATGACTAGGCGCGCACGCATCCCGATGGAGGCGCCGGGCCTCGGCCATGCGCCGGCCGCGCGGGCGCCCACCCGGCCCGAAACCCGGATCATCATCGCCCGCCATGCCGCGACCCGGCCCGGACAGATCGGAGGAAACGCCTGATGGACCAGCTTCTTTACGCCTCGGAAGTGATCGTCAACGGGCTGATGACCGGGGTGATGTATTCGCTGGTCGCGCTGGGTTTCGTGCTGATCTACAAGGCCTCGGGTGTGTTCAACTACGCGCAGGGGGTCATGGCGCTGTTCGCGGCGCTGACGCTTGTCGGCATCATGCAGGGGCAGGTGCCCTTCGCGCATCTGATCAACGCGGCCTTTGGCACCCACCTGGAAAACTTCGGCTGGAACGTGCCCGCGCTGCTGGCGATCCTGCTGACGGCGGCGGTCATGGTCCTGCTGGCCATCGCCATTGAAAAGCTGGTGCTGCAGCATCTGGTCGGGCAGGAGCCGATCATCCTGTTCATGGCAACCATCGGGCTGGCCTATTTCCTTGAGGGGCTGGGCGATGTGATGTGGGGGGCCGACGTCAGGACGCTGGATGTGGGGCTGCCCCAAGGCATCAGCGAGACCATCGAGACCGCCACCAATGACTGGCTCGGCTATGGCTTCTTCATCGACCGGCTGGACATCTGGGCCACGATCATCGCGGCGGTGCTGGTGGCGGCGCTGGTGGCGTTCAGCCAATACACCAAGCAGGGCCGGGCGATGCGGGCTGTGGCCGATGACCATCAGGCGGCGCTGTCGGTGGGGATCTCGCTGCAATTCATCTGGATTATGGTCTGGTCCATCGCGGGCTTCGTCGCCCTCGTCGCCGGGATCATGTGGGGGACGAAATCGGGCGTACAGTTCTCGCTGTCGCTGATCGCGCTGAAGGCGCTGCCGGTGCTGATGCTGGGCGGCTTCACCTCGATCCCCGGCGCGATCGTCGGCGGGCTGATCATCGGCGTGGGCGAGAAACTGTTCGAATTCATCATGTCCAGCCCCGATCTGGCTGGCAGCTGGTTCGGCTTCACCATCAGCGCGACTGAAAACTGGTTCGCCTATGTGCTGGCGCTGATCTTTCTGGTTTTCCGCCCGCAAGGCCTGTTCGGCGAACGCATCATCGAAAGGGTATAGGCATGACCCATCGCGCAAGACTGGGTGGCATCGTCATTGACTGCCAGACCGAACATGTGGCCGAAGCCGCCCGTTTCTGGGGCGCCGCATTGGGCGGCGAAGTCGAGATCGACGAGGAGGGCAAATATGCCGAAATCTCCGGTCAGGGCGAGCTGAAGGTGCTGGTGCAGGCGGTGAGCCATGCCCCCCGCGTCCATATGGATATCGAATCCGATGACAAGGAGGCCGAAGTTGCGCGCCTTGAAGCCCTCGGCGCGACCGTGGTTGCCCGCATTCACCGCTGGATCGTGATGGAGGCGCCGACCGGCCATCGCTTCTGCGTGGTCAACCCCCAGGGGCCCGCCTTTCACACCCATGCGCGAGAGGTCGAATGATGGGCGGGCGGCAAGTCAGCCTGCCTCCGGCGGGGATATTTGAACCAGAGCGAAAGCCCTTGTTCATTCTGGCAGAAATATCCTCCGGGGGTGCGGGGGTGGAAAACCCCCGCCGCGGCGGACGATAGGGGGCGGACAGGATGTTTTACCGTGAGGCAGGCGATTTCAAGACCAGCTACCGCGATGACGGGCAGAGCTTCCCGATCAAGCTGGACCGATACGGCTATTACGCCATTCTGGCGGTCGCGGCGGTGGTGGTGCCCTTCGCCATCAATGACTACTGGGCGAATGCGGTGCTGCTGCCTTTCCTGATCTACGCCATCGCGGCGATCGGGCTGAACATTCTGGTCGGCTATGCCGGGCAGGTCAGCCTCGGCACCGGCGGTTTCATGGCGGTGGGGGCCTACGCGGTCTACAAGCTGATGACCTCTTTCCCCGAGATCAGCATCGTCATCCATATCCTGCTGGCGGGCGGGATCACCGCGCTGGTGGGAATCGCCTTCGGCCTGCCCAGCCTGCGCATCAAGGGGTTTTACCTTGCGGTGGCGACGCTGGCGGCGCAGTTCTTTCTGGTCTGGCTGTTCAACAAGGTGCCGTGGTTCTACAATTATTCGGCCTCGGGTCAGATCAATGCGCCCGAACGCACGGTGCTGGGTTGGGCAGTCACCGGGCCAGCCGCGACGCCCTCGGCCAAATATCTGATCTGCCTTGCCTTTGTTGTCCTTCTCGCCTGGGTGGCACGGAACCTGACGCGGGGCATGGTCGGGCGCAAATGGATGGCGATCCGCGACATGGACATCGCCGCCGAGATCATCGGGGTGAACCCTCTGACGGCCAAGCTGACCGCTTTCGGCGTCAGTTCCTTCTTCATCGGCGTCGCCGGGGCCTTGTTGTTCGCCGTCTATCTGGGCGCCGCCGAAGTGACCGAGGCCTTCGGCATCAACAAGTCCTTCCTGATCCTGTTCATGGTCATTATCGGCGGTCTCGGTTCGATCTTCGGCAGTTTCGCGGGCGCGGCCTTTCTGGTCCTGCTGCCGGTGCTGCTGAAAAACCTGCTGGTCGGGGGCCTTGGCTGGCCCACCAACCTCGCCGCCCATATCGAGCTGATGATCGTGGGCGCGCTGATCATCTTTTTCCTGATCGTGGAGCCGCATGGCCTGGCCCGCCTGTGGCAGCTGGTGAAGGAGAAACTGCGGCTTTGGCCGTTCCCGCATTAACCACGCAGAACCGGGCGAACCGGCACGCAAAACCCTTGGGAGGAGACCAGGAATGAAACTGAAACTTGCCGCCTTGGCCGCTGCCGCCGTAATGGCCGCGGCCCCCGCCATGGCCGATCTGATCGTGCCGAACCTTTCCTATCGCACCGGGCCATATGGCGCGAACGGCACCCAATATGCCGACGGCTTCAACGATTACTTCACGCTGCTGAACGAACGCGATGGCGGCATCGGCGGCGAAAAGATCCAGGTCCCGGAATGCGAGACCGCCTATAACACCGAAAAAGGCGTCGAATGCTATGAGGCGACCAAGGAAGGCGCGCTGGTGTTCAACCCGCTGTCGACGGGAATCACCTATCAGCTGATCCCAAAAGTCTCGGTCGACAAGAAGGTGCTGTATACGCCGGGCTACGGGCGCACCTCGGCCAAGGATGGCAAGGTGTTCGAATGGGTGTTCAACGCGCCGGCGAACTATTGGGACGGGGCCTCGGTCGCGATCAAGTATCTGCTGGACCAGAATGGCGGCAGCCTTGAAGGCAAGAAGATCGCGCTGGTTTACCACAACTCCGCCTATGGCAAGGAGCCGATCCGCACGTTGCAGGAACTGGCCAAGAAGCACGGCTTCACCCTGACCGAAATCCCGGTCGAGGCGCCGGGGCAGGAACAGAAATCGCAATGGCTGCAGATCCGCCGCGACAAGCCGGATTATGTTCTGATGTGGGGCTGGGGCGTGATGAATCAGGTCGCCATTCAGGAAGCCGCCAACATCCGCTTCCCGATGGAGAATTTCATCGGCATCTGGTGGGCAGGGTCGGAAATCGACGTGCTGCCGGCGGGCGCGGGCGCCAATGGTTACAAGGCGCTGACCTTCAACGGCGTCGGCATGGATTATCCGCTTTATGCCGATCTGAAGACCCATGTGCTCGATACCGGCAAGGCATCGCAGGGCGGACAGCATGTCGGCTCGGCCGTCTATTCGCGCGGCATGTATGCGGCCGTGGTCATTGCCGAGGCGATCCGCAAGGCGCAGGAACTGGCCGGGACATCCGCGATCACGCCTGAACAGCTGCGCGAGGGGTTTGAACAGCTGGATATCACGCCGGAACGTCTGACCGAGATCGGCCTGCCGGATTTCGGCCCCGAAATCAAGCTGACCTGCGCCAACCATGGCGGCAGCGGCATGGCGCGCATCCAGCAATGGGATGCGGCGGCGAAGAAGTGGAACCTGATCACCGAGTTCACCGCCCCCGATGCCGAGGTGCTGGACCCGCTGGTGGCCGAGGATGCCGCCGCCTATGCCAAGGAAAGCGGCCTGACCGAGCGTAGCTGCGACTGACGCCCGCAAGGCGGCGCGGGCGACCGCGTCGTCCCCAGAACCCTCTGCCGTCGCTCACACCGTGCAGGGGGAACGACCTGGCGGCGCAGCTCCGCGTCGCCGGGATCTCAGCAAAGGAAACCGCCATGCTCGATGCCGAACCGACCCCCGCGCCGCTGCTGGACGTCAACAATATCGAGGTGATCTATAACCACGTCATTCTGGTGCTGAAGGGCGTCAGCCTGCAGGTCCCGAAGGGCAGCATCACCGCGCTTCTGGGCGGCAATGGCGCCGGCAAGACCACGACGCTGAAGGCGATTTCCAACCTGCTGGCCTCGGAGCGGGGCGAGGTGACCAAGGGCGCCATCACCTATCGCGGCGACCGCGTCGCCGACCTGAACCCGGCGGCGCTGGTGAAGCGCGGCGTCATTCAGGTGATGGAGGGGCGTCACTGTTTCGAACACCTGACGGTCGAGGAAAATCTGCTGACCGGCGCCTATACCCGCAAGGATGGCAGCGTCGCCATCCGCAAGGATCTGGAGATGGTTTATGACTACTTCCCCCGCCTGCGCGAGCGGCGGAAGTCGCAGGCCGGCTATACCTCGGGTGGGGAGCAGCAGATGGTCGCCATGGGTCGGGCGCTGATGTCGCGCCCGGAAATGATCCTGCTCGACGAACCCTCGATGGGCCTTGCGCCGCAGCTGGTCGAACAGATCTTCCAGATCGTGAAGGCGGTGAATGAAGGCGAGGGCGTGACCTTCCTGCTGGCCGAACAGAACACCAATGTGGCGCTGCGCTATGCCCATTATGGCTATATTCTGGAAAATGGCCGGGTGGTGATGGACGGCGCCGCCGATGCCCTGCGCGAGAATCCCGATGTGAAGGAATTCTACCTCGGCATGTCCGACGAGGGCCGCAAAAGCTTCCGCGATGTCCGCTCCTACCGTCGCCGCAAGCGCTGGCTGGCCTGAGGGCGATCTGTGGGGATGACAATCAAGGAAATGAATTGATGCCCGGTTATTTTGACGATCTGGAAATCCGCAGCGCGGATGAGCGTGCCGAATGGCTTTCTGAGGCGCTGCCAGCGGCGCTGAACCGTGCCAAGACCGCGCCTGCGCTTGCCCGCTTGCTGCGTGACGTGGACGCTGCCGCGATCACCGACCGCGCGGCGCTGGCGCGGCTGCCGGTGATCCGCAAGTCCGACCTCATCGAGGCGCAGAAGAAGAACCCGCCTTTCGGGGGCTATGCCACGCGCCTCGCGGCGGAGTTCGACCACATCTTCCAGTCCCCCGGCCCGATCTATGAACCGGGGCGGCGCGATGGCGACTGGTGGCGGCTCGGCCGCTTCATGCACGCCTGTGGCGTGGGGCGGGGCGATATCGTGCAGAACTGCTTCGCCTATAACCTGACGCCGGCCGGGATGATGTTTGACAGCGCCGCCCGCGCCGTCGATGCGGCCATCCTGCCCGCCGGCACCGGCCAGACCGATCTGCAGGTGCGTGCCGCGGCCGATATCGGCTGCACCGTCTATGCCGGGACCCCGGATTTCCTGAAGGTGATCCTCGACCGCGCGGATGAGCTGGGCGAAACGCTGTCCTTCACCCGCGCCGCCGTGGCGGGCGGTGCGCTGTTTCCGTCGCTGCGCCAGCACTATGCCGATCGCGGTATTGCCACCCGGCAATGCTATGCCACCGCCGATCTGGGCAATATCGCCTATGAATCCGAGGCGATGGAGGGGATGATCGTGGATGAGGGCGTGATCGTCGAAATCGTCCGCCCTGGCACCGGCGATCCGGTCCCGGACGGCGAGGTGGGCGAGGTCGTCGTGACCACGATGAATCCCGACTATCCGCTGGTTCGCTTTGCCACCGGCGATCTGTCGGCGGTGTTGCCCGGCCTCTCGCCCTGCGGGCGCAGCAATATGCGCATCAAGGGCTGGATGGGCCGGGCCGATCAGACCACCAAGATCAAGGGCATGTTCGTGCGTCCCGAACAGGTCGCGGGCTTCGTCGCCCGCCACCCCGAGATCACCCGCGCCCGCGTCATCGCCGACCGCGAGGGCGAGATGGACGCCATGACCGTCCAGATCGAAAGCCCGCGCGCGGCGGATGCGGAATACGCCGCCTCGGTCGCCGAGGCGCTGAAGCTGCGCGGCCGGATCGAGATTGTGGCCCCCGGCAGCCTTCCCAATGACGGGCTGGTGATCGAGGATCGGCGCAAATACGACTGACTTGCCGCAGGGCGGGGGGCGCGGCATGATTTCGTCATGACCCACCCGCCCCTGCACGATCCCGACCTGTATCCGCGCCTGCAACTGCGGCTGTATCTCGGCCCGGACTGCTGGATCGGTCCCGGTAAGGCGGACCTGCTGGAGCTGATCGACCGGACCGGTTCCATTTCGGAAGCCGGGCGGCGCATGGGGATGAGCTATAAGCGCGCCTGGTCGCTGGTCGAAGGGCTGAACCGCAGCTTTGCCGAACCGCTGGTCAGCAGCGAACGCGGCGGCGCGGGTGGCGGCGGCGCGGCGCTGACCCGGCAAGGGCAGGAGGTGCTGAGGCGCTTTCGCGGTATCGAAGCTGCCGCGCAGGAGGGCGCGGCGGCGGATATGGCGGCATTGCACGCGCTGCATGTGCGGAAAATCAGCGAATAATTGCCGATGCGCAGCGTCATGGGGATCCGTCACATGCAACCGAAAGAGGTATGACGTCGATGCATGGCTGCTGCCATATCAGATGCAATCACGGATTGCGGAAGGGAATCCGGGGATTTCCGGGTCACGCCGACACCGGTTGGATCCACAGAAAAAGGCACCCCCCGAACCGGGAGATGCCTTCTGCGTCGCTTCGCCGGTCGCCGACCAATCCAAAGATTACTTGATAACTGGCTTTCCCTGATAGGTTTTCTCACCGACGCGGATCACGATGTCTCCGCCCTCGGCCTGCCGCTCAAAGACGCCCTGGACCGAGATATAGCTGCCAATTGTGATGGTGCGAATCATATCTCTCCCCCTTCTTGTGAGGTCATGTTATCCTCGGAAATCCGACCGAATGGTTAATAAACCAGAGCGGACATGTCTGTTCAGAACAGTTTGCCGATTTGCTGTGACTTTTTTGTCACAGCCATGACTGAATAATCGGGATCAAGGGAACATCTGCAGGTGGCATCTCGTAGCTGCGCAGATCCTTGGCCCGGACCCAGGCCAGTTTCTGTCCTTCGCGCGGCACGGCGATGCCTGTCCAGCGGCGGCAGATGAACAGCGGCATCAGCAGGTGAAAAGCCTCATAGCTGTGGCTGGCGAAGGTCAGCGGTGCCAGGCAGGAGGCATGGGTGTCGATGCCCAGTTCTTCGTGCAGTTCCCGGATCAGCGCTGCTTCCGGGGTCTCGCCCTGCTCGACCTTGCCGCCGGGAAATTCCCACAAGCCGGCCAGCGATTTGCCTTCGGGTCGCTGCGCCAGCAGCACGCGCCCATCGGCATCGACCAAAGCCACCGCCGCCACCAGCACGATCTTCATGCCCGCTTCCTTCATTCTGGTAAAAATATCCCGCGGGGTGCGGGGGCGCGCAGCCCCCGCCAACAGCCTTACGACCGGTAATCGGCGTTGATGTCGATATAGCGATGGGTCAGATCGCAGGTCCAGACCGTGCGGGCGAATTTGCCCAAGCCTAGATCGACGCCCAGCACCAGATGGTCGCGCTTCATATAGGCGCTGGCGGCCGCCTCGTCATAGGAGGGGGCGCGCCAGCCGTTTTCGGCCACCACCAGATCGCCGAAGCGGATAGTCAGCTTGTCGCGATCGGCTGCGGCGCCGGATTTGCCGACGGCCATGACGACACGGCCCCAGTTGGCGTCCTCGCCCGCGATCGCGGTCTTGACCAGCGGCGAGTTGGCGATGGCCATGGCGACCTTATGGGCGTCGGCGGCACTGGCCGCACCTGTCACCTGCACCTCGACGAATTTCGTCGCGCCCTCGCCGTCCTTCACCACCTGCTGCGCCAGATCCAGCATGACCATATGCAGGGCCGCCGCGAAATCGCGCGCGGGCTTGGCCCGCATGTCATCCAGGGGCGCCGCCTTCGACTGCCCCGTCGCCGCCAGGATCAGCGCGTCCGAGGTCGAGGTGTCGCTGTCCACGGTGATGGCGTTGAAGGTCTCGTCCACCTGTTTCGACAGCAGTTTCTGCAGGTTCGCGGCCGAGATCTTGGCGTCGGTGAAGATATAGACCAGCATCGTCGCCATGTCGGGGGCGATCATGCCCGACCCCTTGGCGATCCCGGCGATATGGATCGGGCCGCCGTCACCCTGCACCACCGCGCCTGCGCCCTTGGCGAACGTGTCCGTGGTCATGATGGCGCGCGCCGCCGCCGCGACCCCTTCGGCATCCAGCCTGGCCGCCATCTCGCCGATCACGGCGGTGATGCGAGCAACGGGAAGCGGCTCTCCGATCACCCCGGTCGAGGAGGAGAACACGCGGGTCGCCGGCATCGACAGCGCCTCGGCCACCGCGCCGGTCACCCGGTCCACGGCCTCCTGCCCGTTCTTGCCGGTGAAGGCGTTGGCATTCCCGGAATTGACGATGATCGCCGCGCCCTGCGTCTGGTCCTGCGGTCCTTCCAGCTTGGCCTGACAGTCCAGAATGCTGGCCGCCCGCGTCGAGGAGCGCGTGAACGCCCCCGCCACCGTTGTGCCCGGCGCCAGTCGCACCAGCATCACATCGGTGCGGCCCTGATACTTGACCCCCGCCGCGGCCGAGGCGAACTCGACTCCCGCGATCACCGGCAGATCGGGAAATCCCGCCGGCGCCAGCGGGGACACGGGCGAGGGCGCCTTAACCTTTGCGGCCTTGTCGCCCTTGCGCGCCTTCTTGTCGGCCTTCTTGTCGGCTTTGCCGGCTGCGGCTTTCCCAGACTTCTTCTTGTCGTCCCTGGCCATTACTTCGTTTCCGTTCCCAGAATGTCGGTATTCAGCACGGCCGGGTCCAGCCCTTCGGTCTTTTCGACCTTGGCTTCGGCGGTGACCTTTTCGATCTCGGCTTCGACCTTGTCGCGGCGGATCTGCTGGATCAGCGCATCGCGGATATCGGCAAGGGCCGGCGGCTGCTGGACACGGCTGTCGTTCAGTTTGATGACATGCCAGCCGAATTGCGATTTCACCGGCGTGGTCGAGGTCGACCCCTTCTCCATGCCCGCAACCGCATCGCCGAATTCCTTGACCATGCGGTCCTGCGTGAACCAGCCCAGATCGCCGCCATTCAGCCCAGACCCGGTATCGATCGAGCGTTCCTCGGCCAGCTTGGCGAAATCGCCGCCCTTGGCCAGTTCGTCGATGACGGCCTTGGCGGCTTCCTCGGTCTCGAGCAGGATGTGGTCGGCATCATATTCCGTGACCGGCTTGTCGGCCGGGAAGGCCTTTTCGTAAGCGGCCTGAATCTCGGCATCCGTCGGCTCGAATTCGGCAAGACGCTCCAGCGCGGCGCCGGCCAGATAGGCGCGGCGATCGATCACCAGCGCGGCCTTGTCGCGCGGGGTGGCCGTGGCCTCGCCCACCTCGGCCATGGCGGCCTGGCGGATCATCTGGTCCAGCATCAGGTCCCACAACTCCTGCGCGGGCATGCTGGCCATGTCGGGCGGCAGGCCCAGCTTCATCGCCGCCATCTGGCCGAGGGTGATTTCGGTGTCGTTCACCTTGGCGACGACGGTATCGGCATCCTGCGCCGCGGCGGGCAGGACGAGCGCAGAGAACAGCAGGGCGGCAAGGATCGGGCGTACGAGCATGTTTTTTCCTTGAAGATACGCCCCGCCGCAACCAGCGGAATTGGGGGCAAGCGTTGACACTCGGGGGACGCGGGCCTACATCCGGCGCAACCGAAAAGGCGCGCCCGCGCCGTTTTTTCACCTGCACTGATACGGCAGGACGGACGGTCCGGGCAAGGGGCCGCGCCCCAGCCTTTCCCGCAACAAGTCGGCCGGAGTGATCATGCTGGGTCTAGGAAGTTTGGCGAAGAAGGTCTTTGGCACCCCCAATGACCGCAAGGTGAAATCGATCCGTCCGCTGGTGGCGAAGATCAATGCGCTGGAAGCCGAGGCTCAGGCCCGCTCTGACGAAGAATTGATCGCCAAGACCCGCGATCTGCAGGCCCGCGCCCAGGCGGCCGAGTCCTTGGACGCGCTGCTGCCCGAAGCCTTCGCCAACTGCCGCGAAGCGGCGCGCCGCGCCCTTGGCCTGCGCGCCTTCGACACCCAGCTGATGGGCGGGATCTTCCTGCATCAGGGCAATATCGCCGAGATGAAGACGGGCGAAGGCAAGACCCTGGTCGCCACCTTCCCGGCCTATCTGAACGCGCTGGCGGGCAAGGGTGTCCATGTCGTCACCGTCAACGATTATCTGGCCAAGCGCGACGCCGAATGGATGGGCAAGGTCTTCACCCAGCTCGGCATGACCACCGGCGTGGTCTATCCCTATCAGCCCGATGCCGAAAAGCGCGACGCCTATCAGGCGGACGTGACCTATGCGACGAATAACGAGCTCGGCTTCGACTATCTCCGCGACAACATGAAGGGGAGCGTCGAGGAAATGGTGCAGCGCGACCACTTCTTCGCCATCGTCGACGAGGTGGACAGCATCCTCGTGGACGAGGCCCGCACGCCGCTGATCATTTCCGGCCCCTCGCAGGACCGGTCCGAGCTGTATGTGACCCTGAACCAGTTTATCCCGCAGCTGACGGATGAAGACTTCAAGCTGGACGAAAAGGCCCGCAACGCCACCTTCACCGAAGAAGGCAACGAGCGGATGGAGCAGATGCTGTCCGCCGCGGGCGTCCTGCCGGAAGGCCAGACGCTCTATGACCCCGAAAGCACCACCATCGTCCATCACGCCAATCAGGCGCTGCGGGCCCACAAGCTGTTCCACAAGGACCAGAATTATATCGTCAAGGATGACGAGATCGTCCTGATCGACGAATTCACCGGCCGGATGATGAAGGGGCGCCGCCTCTCGGACGGGCTGCATCAGGCGATCGAGGCCAAGGAAGGCGTCAAGATCCAGCCGGAAAACGTGACGCTGGCCAGCGTGACCTTCCAGAACTATTTCCGCCTTTACGACAAGCTGGGCGGCATGACCGGGACGGCGGCAACCGAGGCCGAGGAATTCGCCGATATCTACAAGCTGGGCGTGGTCGAAGTGCCGACCAACCGCCCCGTGCAGCGCATCGACGAACATGACCGCGTCTACCGCACCGGCACCGAAAAATACGCCGCCGTGCTGGAGGCGATCAAGGAATCCCACGAGCGCGGGCAGCCGATCCTCGTCGGCACCACCAGCATCGAGAAATCGGAAATGCTGGCCAATATGCTGACGCATGCGGGCATCCCCCATAACGTCCTGAACGCGCGCCAGCACGAACAGGAAGCCTATATCGTAGCCGAGGCCGGCAAGCCCGGCGCCGTCACCATCGCCACCAACATGGCCGGCCGCGGCACCGACATTCAGTTGGGCGGCAATGTCGAAATCAAGGTGATGGAGGCGCTGCGCGCCGATCCCGACGCCCATCCCGACCAGCTGCGCGAGCGGATCGAGGCCGAACACGCCGCCGACAAGGAAAAGGTCCTGGCCTCGGGCGGGCTGTTCGTTCTGGCCACCGAGCGCCACGAAAGCCGCCGCATCGACAACCAGCTGCGCGGCCGCTCGGGCCGTCAGGGCGATCCGGGCCGCTCGCTGTTCTTCCTGTCGCTGGAAGACGACCTGATGCGGATCTTCGGATCGGAACGTCTGGATGCGGTGCTGTCGCGTCTGGGGATGAAGGAAGGCGAGGCCATCGTTCACCCCTGGGTCAACAAATCGCTGGAACGCGCGCAGGCCAAGGTCGAGGGCCGCAACTTCGACATCCGCAAGCAGCTGCTGAAATTCGACGATGTGATGAACGATCAGCGCAAGGCGATCTTCTCGCAGCGCCGCGAGATCATGGACAGCGCCGAAGTGGACGAGGTCGCCCGCGACATGCGCCATCAGGTCATCGACGATCTGGTCGAGGAATACATGCCGCCGCGCGCCTATGCCGAACAGTGGGACAATGCTGGCCTTGAAAAGGCGGTGGTCGAAAAGCTGAACATGAACCTGCCGGTTTCGGACTGGGCGGCCGAGGAGGGCGTCGACCAGGACGTCATCCGCGAACGCATCACCGAAGCCACCGACACCTATATGGCCGAGAAAGAGGCTGGCTTCGGCCCTGAGACCATGCGCCAGATCGAAAAGCAGGTGCTGCTGCAGGCCATCGACCAGAAGTGGCGCGACCACCTGCTGACGCTGGAACATCTGCGCTCGGTCGTGGGCTTCCGGGGCTATGCGCAGCGCGATCCGCTTTCGGAATACAAGACCGAAAGCTTCACCCTGTTTGAAAACATGCTGGACGGGCTGCGCAGCGACGTGACCCAGCAGCTGTCGCGCATCCGCCCGCTGACCGATGCCGAACGCGAACAGATGATGCGCCAGTATCAGGACCAGCAGGCCCAGCAACAGCAGCAGATGGTTCCCCAACACGAAGAGGCTGAAGGCGGCGAGGCCTCGGCCCAGGCGCCGGGCTTCAACGCGGCCGATCCGGCAACCTGGGGCAATCCTTCGCGCAACGACCCGTGCCCTTGCGGCTCGGGCGAGAAGTTCAAGCATTGCCACGGCCGTCTGGCCTGATCCGGCCGCCGGTACGGGGGCTTTGCGCCCTCGAACCCCCGCAGGATATATGGGCCAGAATGAAAGCGCCGGCTCTTTCATTCTGGCCCATATATCCCGGGGTCCGGGGCAGCGCCCCGGCGTGCTGCCCCTACAGGGCTTTTCGCATCACCAGCGCGTCGATTCCGGGGGCATAGTAATTGCGCCTGCGTCCGGCATCGCCCCAACCGGCGCGCCGATACAGGGCCTGTGCCGCGGCGTTGTCGCCGGCCACCTCAAGGAACGCCGCGACGGCGCCGCGAGTGCGGGCTTGCGTCTCGAAGGCGCGGAGCAGCGCCCCGCCCGTGCCCTGACGGCGCGCAGCCGGCGCAACGGCGAGGGTCAGCAACTCGGCTTCATCCAGCACCGTGCGACCGAGGATGAAGGCCGCCTTGCGGGCGATCAGGAAATTGGCGGGGTCACGCAGAAGGGCCGAGAACTCCACCGCGTTCCAGGGGCGGGGATGGGTGAAGCTGGCGGCGTGGATCTGCGCCAGTTCCGCCGGCGTCATGGCAGGATGACCGGGCCGCGATCTCGCGCCGGGGCCGCGTCGGCGGGACGCAGGTAGATGGGGGCAGGGCGCGGCTGCGGGCTGCCGGAGCGGGCGAGGGCAAGCCGGGCGATGCCTTCGGCGATGGAGACCAGGGGTATGCCGCGCGGGGGGCCGGGGGGCAGGCTGTCCAGCGGGCCCTGCTGCGCATCGCCGGGTTTGTCGCCGAAGTCCTGCCAGATGGCGGTGTCGCGCTTGGCCGGGATGATGATCCGGCACGGCCGGGGCAGCCCGAAGGCGAGCGCCTCGGCGGCGCCGATGCCGATGGCGGGGATGTTCAGGGCCAGCGCCAGCCCGCGCGCGGCAGCGACCGCGATGCGGATCCCGGTGAAATTGCCTGGCCCGGTGCCGACCCCGATCAGCGACAGGTCCGCCCAGCCGAGACCGGCCTCGGCCAGCATCTCCTCGATCAGTGGCATCAGGCGTTCGGCCTGCCCCTTCGACATGTCTTCGTGGCGGCCCGCGATCAGCTGGTCGCCCGACAGCAAAGCGGCCGCGCAATGCGCGGCCGATGTGTCGAAGCCGAGCGTCAGCGCCTCAGGCAATCGGGCGCACCTCGGTCACTTCGGGGATATAGTGCCGCAGCAGGTTCTCGATCCCCATTTTCAGGGTCATGGTGGACGAGGGGCAACCCGCGCAGGCGCCCTGCATGTGCAGATAGACGACGCCGCGATCGAAACCGTGGAAGGTGATGTCGCCGCCGTCCTGCGCCACGGCGGGGCGGACGCGGGTGTCCAGCAGTTCCTTGATCTGGGTGACGATGGCCTCATCCTCGCCCGCATGGTCGGCATGGCCGGTCACATCGACCGAACCCTGCATCACCGGCGCGCCTGACTGGTAATGTTCCATGATCGCGCCCAGAATCGCGGGTTTGATATGGTCCCATTGGGCCGCATCAGTCTTGGTGACGGTCACGAAATCCGAGCCCAGAAACACCCCGGTGACCCCGTTCACGGCAAAGACGCGGGCGGCCAGCGGCGATACGGCGGCCGCATCGCTTTCGGTGAAATCTGCGGTTCCCCGGTCCAGCACGGTCTGGCCGGGCAGGAACTTCAGCGTGGCGGGGTTCGGCGTGGTTTCGGTCTGGATGAACATGGGGCGCTCCTTTGGTGGTTCATATGGGCCGCGCTCGGCTTTCGGTCAAGCCGTGCGGGCGCCGTCGCCTCGGGTTTTCCCGATCCAACGCGGGCCGGACGTTCAGGAAATCGCTTCCAGCCGCTCCCGCGACAGGTCGCCCGGAACCAGCGTGATGGCGCAGGGCAGCGAGGAGAGGTCGCGCAGCACGCGGCTGACGATCGGCCCCGGACCCGCCTTGCCGGCCGCCGCCCCCAGCACCAGCACGCCGATGTCGCTGTCGCTTTCCAGCTGCGCCAGCAGCTGCGTCGTCGGGTCGCCCTCGCGGATGACCAGTTCGGGGTCGATCCCCTGGCTGTCGCGCATCCAGCGGGCAAACAGCTGGAACTGCGAGGTGATTCGGTCCTCGGCTTCCTGCCGCATCAGTTCGGCCACGCCGATTCCGTGCTGAATCGCCTCTGGCGGAATGATGGCCAACACCACCACAACCCCAGATGTATGTGCGGCCCGCATCGCCGCGAAGCGCATGGCGTTCTGGCATTCGGGAGATTCGTCCAAAATAACCAGAAACTTACGCATGATGTGGTCCTTTCGGCAAAAAATCGCGTATGGAGTGCTGCAGTTGAGCCTATCGGGCAACAGATCGGAACTGAAGTATGTCGGCGATGTTAAAACCCAACATGCGATGTGTTAACGAAAGCTTCGGATCTGTTAACACTTTACGCTGGAAGTCGCGCATGACGGGGGCCGAGCTTTGACGCTTTACCATGATTGGGAAAATGTCGAAATTCGACCGGCGCTGTCCGAGGCCGAATTGTGGCGGCTCGATCTGTCAAGCAGTGACAACAGCCTGTATCGCCGCCACCTGAAGCGTGGCGTCGATCTGACGCTGGCCTTGGCGATGCTGGTGGTGCTGATCCTGCCGATGGCGCTGGTGGCGGCCCTGCTGCTGATCACGCAGGGGCGCCCGCTGATCTATTCCGGCCAGCGGATGAAGGCGCCGGGCCAGCCGTTCTGGCAATACAAGTTCCGCACCATGACGCTGCATGATGATGACAGCGGCGCCACCGGGGCGCACAAGCATTGGCGGATCACGCCGCTTGGCCGTTTCCTGCGCCGCACGCGCCTGGACGAGCTGCCGCAGCTGTTCAACATCCTTGCCGGCAATATGAGCTTTGTGGGTCCGCGCCCGCCCTTGCCGGAATATGTGCAACGCTTTCCGGCGCTGTATTCGACAGTGCTGCAGACCAAGCCCGGCGTCACCGGCCTGGCCACGCTGATCTATCACCGGCACGAAGATCGCATCCTCGCCGGCTGCAAGACCGCCGAGGAAACCGACCGCGCCTATTACGCGCGCTGCCTGCCGACCAAGCTGCGCATCGAACTGGTTTATCGCCGTACCGCCTCGCCCTGGCTGGATTTCTGGATCATGTGGAAGACTTTCCTGGCTGTGATCCCCGGCTATGACCGCCCGCGCAAGAAACGCGGGCAGCAGGTCACTGCGCCGCTGGCGCAACCGAACGGATCGGCACCGTCGAAATAGACATCTTCGCGGACCCCTCGCTCAGTTCATTGGCGTGGGCGAGATAGATCAGCACCTGATTCTTCTCGTCATAGATCCGCTTGACCCGCAAGGACTTGAAGATCAGCGACCGGCTTTCGCTGAACACGTCCTCACCATCCTCGCTTTTCGAGATGTCGCCCAGCGTGATCGGGCCGGTCTGGGCGCATTCGATGGCGCTGTTGGACGGATCTTCGAACCAGTTCCCCTGGCTGAGCCGGTCGATGACCGAACGCGAGAAATAGGCCAGATGGCAGGTCACGCCCTGTACCTTGGGGTCGTGGATGGCCTCGACCACGATGTCGTTTCCGACCCAGTCGACGCCGACCTCGGCCACGGTTTCGGCCATGGCGGGGCTGGCGGTCAGGGCCAGCACGGCGAACAGTTTCTTCATTCTTCGCTCCTATCCTGCGGTCTGCCAGTCACGCACAATGTCCGAAGGCCAGATCAGCATCAACACATTCAATATCAATCCGTCGCGGATCAGCCAGATCGTCATGGCTTCGGCGGCCACGAACAGCAGGACCGACGCCCGGACCGGCAGCACCCGCGCCAGCCAGAAGCCGACCATCATCATCAGCATGTCGGCGACCGAATTGATCACGCTGTCGCCGTAGTAATCCAGCGAGATGGTGACGGCGCGATAGCGGTCGATGATCGCGGGCGAATTCTCGACGATTTCCCATGCCGCCTCGACCAGGGTGGCGATGACCAGCCGCGTGCCCAAAGGCAGGCGGCGCGCCCCCAGCCAGAGAAGAAAATAGAACGCCAGCCCATGCAACAGATGCGACGGCGTATACCAGTCCATCAGGTGCTGAGAGTTCTCGGCGCTCATCGTCTGGCCGTGCCACAGTTTGACATAGCCGCATTCGCAGATCGGAATGCGACCCATGGCCAGCAGCAGGACGGCGGCGGCGGCCACGATCAGCAGGCTGGCGATGATGGCGCGCGTCATGCGATTGGCTCGGGGTGCATCAGTTCGGGACCATGATCGGTCAGCAGCCAGACGCCGTTCCTGTCCAGCCGCGCAGCCGATACCGGACCGCCATAACCCGCCCCGCTGTCCAGATTCACCCGGTTTCCGTAATGGGTCGGTTTCTTGATCGCGGTATGGCCGTGCACGATCAGCGCACCATGATCGGCGGTCGACTCCAGAAACGGCTTGCGGATCCACATCATGTCGGTGTGCGTTTGGGCCGACAGATCCACCCCCGGCCGGATTCCGGCATGGACGAACAGGAAACCACCCGGATGCAGGATATTCGGCACCAGCCCGTCCAGCCATTCGATATGGTGGCGGGGGATTTTCCGCAGCGCCTCGGCATGGACCTCCTGCAGCGGGCGATCATAGGCGTCCTCGATACCATAGGCGCCCAGCGTCGCGGCCGCGCCATTGCGCTGATCGCTGGTCCAGGTATTGGGGGATGAGGGTCCGGGGTCTATCCAGCCCGGATCTTCGATGAAGCGTGGCAGCTTGTTGTCGTGGTTGCCCTTCACCACCTGCCAGTCGCGCCCCTGCGCCTGACCTTCCATCAGCAGGTCGATGACGGCCGGCGAATCCGGCCCCCGGTCGATCAGATCGCCGAGATGGATGATGCGCGCATCGCGGCCGCCATCGGCCTCGATCAGGCGATGCGCTTCGCGCAGCCCTTCCAGCCGCCCATGAACATCGCCGAGCGCGTAGATCGGCGCGAAATCGTCCTGCTGTGCCATTGTCGAAACCAGCCGTCCTGAAAAGCAAAAGGCCCGGCGCTACAGTTGCCGGGCCTTGGATTGGTTGCAAGCCGCGATCAGAGCTCGAAACGCAGCGCCTTGGCCTGCAGGAACTTGCCGGTCTTCTGCAGCGCCGCCAGCACGCTTTCGGGCAGCGCCTCGTCCAGATAGAGGATCGCGATCGCATCCTCGCCCGAGGCTGTGCGGCCCAGCTGGAAGTTGGCGATGTTCACGCCCATATCACCCAAGGTGGTGCCAAGCGCACCGATCACGCCCGGCACGTCCTTGTTGCGCGTATACAGCATATGCGCGCCGATCTCGGCATCGACATTGATGCCGCGGATCTGGATGAAGCGCGGCTTGCCGTCGCTGAACACTGTCCCGGCGATCGAGCGCTCGCTCTCCTCGGTGACGACGGTCACCTTGATATAGCCGTCATAGACGCCGCCGGCTTCCTGCCGGGTGGTGGCGACTTGAATGCCGCGATCCTTGGCGATGACCGGCGCCGAGACCATGTTCACATCCGGGTTCGTCGCCTTCATCACGCCAGAGATCACTGCCGCGTTCAGCGCATTCACGTTCATCTCGGCGACCACGCCATCATAGAGGATATTGATCGACTTGATCGGGGTTTCGGTCATCTGGCCGATAAAGCTGCCCAGATGGCCGGCCAGCTTGATCCACGGCCCCATCACCTTGGCTTCCTCGGCGGTGACCGAGGGCATGTTCAGCGCGTTCGACACCGC
The DNA here is from genome assembly GCF_013868135.1 of Paracoccus sp. S1E-3. Taxonomy (GTDB): domain Bacteria; phylum Pseudomonadota; class Alphaproteobacteria; order Rhodobacterales; family Rhodobacteraceae; genus Paracoccus. The sequence goes on along the minus strand of NZ_JACEMU010000004.1, from coordinate 1,480,095 downwards.
GCCGGTCAACAGGTAATCCGACATCTGCTCGGCCACCTGCAGGGCCACATTCTCCTGCGCCTCGTCGGTCGAGGCGCCCAGATGCGGCGTCACCACGACATTCGCCATGTTGAACAGCCGGCTCTCGGTCGCAGGTTCGGTTGCGAAAACGTCAAGCGCGGCCCCGGCCACGTGACCCGATTCCAGCGCATCCGCCAGCGCATCCTCGTCGATCAGACCGCCGCGCGCGGCGTTGACGATGCGCACGCCTTTCCTGGTCTTGGCGAGGTTCTCGCGCGACAGGATATTGCGGGTCTTGTCGGTCAGCGGAACATGCAGGGTGATGAAATCGGCCTTTGCCAGCAGCTCGTCCAGTTCGACCTTCTTCACCCCGATCTGGTCGGCGCGTTCTTCCGACAGGAAGGGATCGTAAGCCAGAACCTTCATTTTCAGGCCCAAAGCACGGTCCGCGACGATCGAGCCGATATTGCCCGCGCCGATCAGGCCCAGGGTCTTGTTGAACACCTCGACCCCCATGAAGCGGTTCTTTTCCCACTTTCCGGCATGGGTCGAAGCGCTGGCTTCGGGCAGTTGGCGGGCGACCGCGAACATCAGCGCGATGGCATGCTCGGCGGTGGTGACGCTGTTGCCGAAAGGCGTGTTCATCACGATCACGCCCTTTTTCGAGGCCGACGGAATATCGACATTGTCGACGCCGATCCCGGCCCGCCCGATCACCTTCAGCTTGGGGGCGTTTTCCAGCAGCTTGTCCGTGACCTTGGTGGCCGAGCGGATCGCCAGACCGTCATATTGACCGATGATCTCGGCCAGCTTTTCCTTGTCCTTGCCGACATCGGGCAGGTAATCCACCTCGACCCCACGGTCGCGGAAGATCTGAACGGCGGTTTCCGACAGCTTGTCAGAGACGAGAACCTTGGGCATCTGATGCTCCTGTGGCATGCGCGGGCCTCAACCCTGCGCGTGTTCATTCTGGTGAAAATATCCCGGGGGTCCGGGGGCGGCGCCCCCGGCCGACTGTCACGCCTGCGCGGCGATTTCCGCTTCAAAGGCCCATTCGATCCAGGGCAGCAGCGCCTGCACATCGGCCAGCTCGACGGTCGAACCGCACCAGATCCGCAGACCCGCCGGCGCATCGCGATACGCCCCCAGATCCAGACCCACGCCTTCCTTCTCCAGCCGCTTGGCGACGGCCTTGGCAAAGGCTGCGCCATCCTTGATGCGCGGATCGGTGAATTTCAGGCAAACGCTGGTGGTCGAGGCCGTCGCCGGATCCTCGGCCAGATTCTCGATCCAGTCCCGCGCGGCGCAGAAATCCCAGACGGCCTGTGCATTGGCATTGGCCCGGCCGACCAGACCCTGCAGGCCGCCCACCGATTTCGCCCAAGTGAGCGCGACAAGATAATCCTCGACACACAGCATCGAGGGGGTGTTGATCGTCTCGCCCTTGAAGATGCCCTCGATCAGCTTGCCGCCCTTGGTCATGCGGAAGATCTTCGGCAGCGGCCAGGCGGGCACATGGCTTTCCAGCCGCTCGACCGCGCGGGGCGACAGGATCAGGATGCCATGCGCGCCTTCGCCGCCCAGCACCTTCTGCCAGCTGAAGGTGACCACATCCAGCTTCTCCCAGGGCAGGTCCATCGCAAATGCGGCGCTGGTGGCGTCGCAGATGGTCAGCCCCTCACGGTCCGCCGGGATCTGGTCGCCATTCGGCAGCCGCACGCCGGAGGTGGTGCCGTTCCATGTGAAGACCACATCGCGGTTGAAATCGACGGTGCCGAAATCGACGATCTTGCCGTAATCTGCGATCTGCACCTTGGCATCCAGCTTCAGTTGCTTGACCACATCGGTGACCCAGCCTTCGCCAAAGCTTTCCCAGGCCAGCATCTCGACCGGGCGGGCGCCGAGCAGCGACCACAGCGCCATCTCGACCGCGCCGGTATCCGAGGCGGGGACGATGCCGATGCGGTAATCCGCGGGCACGCCCAGAATTTCACGGGTGGTTTCGATGGCTGCGGCCAGCTTGTCTTTCCCGACAGCGGCGCGATGCGAACGGCCCAGGGGGGCGTCCGACAGCATGTTCAGATCAAAACCGGGGATTTTGGCGCAGGGGCCCGAGGAAAAGCGCGGATTAGCCGGACGCGCAGCCGGTTGCGTATTCGCCATGTGTTACCCTTTCAGGCAAAAGCTCCTCGTTGGGGAGGAGTGTCCCACTGGCGGAAATAAGCCCGGGCCGAAACAAGGGCAAGCGATTTGTTGCGCCTGCCGTAATTTTCACAAAGCTTGCTCAACCCCTGCGACATGACCGCAAATTGCGGTCAGCGCAGCAGGGGCAGCAGCGTCATCAGTTCGGCGATTTCGGAATCGGACAGCTCCGGATCGGGCATGGCGGTTCCCGGTGCGAAATCCTGTGGCGAGCGCAGGAACTGCTCCAGTGATTCGAGATCCCATTGCTGTGCCCCCTTGGCCAGCAAGCCCTCGCTATAGCGGGTGAAATCGCTGGCCGAGGCGATCTGCCGGCCGACGATGTTCAGCAGATAGGGGGCTGTATTGGTCGAATTCGGGCTGATCACGTTATGGCAGGCACCGCAGCCTTCCAGCGCGGTCAGGTTGTTGATCAGCCCGGTGTCCGAGCTTGCCATCTGAAGATTCTCGACCGGCTTCAACATGATGATCTTGCCGCCATCGGTGACCAGAACCATCTGCTTGCCGATGATGTCGATATCGCGGATGCGGTCGCCGATATAGATCGGCTCGACGTAATTGCCGGTTTCCCAGCGGCGCACGCGCAGCAGGCTCTGGCCGCGCAGGGAGGTCACCATCAGGTCGCCGTCCCACGCAGGGTGAAACCCTTCGACATGGATCAGCGCGCTGAGGCCTGGATTGGGCATGAAGGCGACGATGGGCGGGGTATAGCCGCCATGGACGGCACCGGGTGTGGCTGGCTGTTCAGGGAAGGTATAGCCGTTATACAGCGTGCCCATGGAGGTATAGGGCCAGCCATAGTTCTTGCCTTCCTCGATCAGGTTGATTTCGTCGCCGCCCTTCGGCCCGTGCTCGGTCGCGATCAACTCGCCATCCTTGGAAATCGACAGCCCTTGCGGATTGCGATGACCCATTGAGATGATGCGGCTTTCCCCGGTCGTCCGGCTGACCCGCAGGATCTTTCCCAGATCGGTATCGGGCGATTGCGGGGGTGGCACCGACCCGGAAAAGACGTTGCCAATCCCGTTCAGGCTGTAATCGCCAACGGTGATGACGATCTCGTCCGTGCGCGGATCATAGACCATGGCGCCGCCAGCCGATCGGGCCGAATGCCCCCGGCGCAGCGAAAAACTGTCCGTGGTGAAAAACGGCGGCTCGATTCGGAGGATGTCATTTTCCCCCGGCCGCGCCGGGGGCGTGAAACGGCTGATCACCAGCGCCTTGGTGAAGCCCTTATCCCCCATCTGCCCGTAGGAGACGAACCATTCGCGCTTGCCGTCGATCTCGACCGACAGCAGATCGTAAATATCATCCAGAGCCGTGCCATCCGGCCGGACCAGCCGACCGACCTGACGCAGGCAGTCGGGCGCGGCGCATGTATCCGTCGCCAGGTGGAACAGCGTCCCATTGCCGCCCAGAATAAAGGCTTCATCGCCGCCAGCCGGGGCCAGGGCCAGCAGCGGCAAGGGCTTGCCCTCGTCATTGGTAACCTTGATTTCGCGTTGGTGCATGGGAAGCAGCGCCGAATCCAGCAATGCCCTGTCGCTCATGTTCAGATGCATTTTCGGCGCGGCTTCAACGGTTTTCTGGGGCTTCAGCGTCCGCATCGTCTTCACGACGAATTCGAAGACGGGCGTTTTGCGGATGCCCGCATGAAGTCCGACACCAAAGCTGAGAAGCGCAACAAACACGAGAGCGAAGGCAGGCAACAGATAACGACGCATGACAGAGCTACCATTTACGATGCAACCAGAGCGGCCATTGCAGCTTCGTGCACTTCCGCTGATCTGACAAACAAAAAAGACTTATCGGTTCGCAAAAAGCGGGCGTGCCGATGGCAGAGGACGTAAAACCGCGAAGCTTCAGGCCGAGGCGCGAGCCGGATCGCTTGCGGCCGGATCGCTGCCGATGGGGGCGCCCCCATCGGTGAACTGCAGTCGGGCCAACCGCGCATAGAGGCCGCCTTGCGCCACCAGATCGTCATGGCTGCCCTGTGCGACCACGCGGCCATTTTCGAAGACGATGATGCGATCGGCCTTTTTCACCGTCGCCAGCCGGTGGGCGACGATCACCGTGGTGCGGCCTTCGGCCAAGCGGTCCACGGCCTGCTGGACCGCATGTTCCGATTCGGCATCCAGCGCGCTTGTCGCCTCGTCCAGCAGCAGGATCGGGGCATCGCGCAGGATGGCGCGGGCGATGGCGATGCGCTGCTTCTGGCCGCCCGACAGCATCACGCCGCGCTCGCCGAGCTGGCTGTCATAACCCTTGGGCAGTCCGATCAGGAAATCATGGGCGTGGGCGGCACGGGCGGCGGCCTCGACCTCGGCATCGGTGGCATCGGGGCGGCCGAAGCGGATGTTTTCGCGCGCGGTGGTGGCGAAGATGACCGGGTCCTGCGGCACCAGCGCGATGTCCTTGCGAAAATCGTCGCGGTCCATGTCGCGCAGGTCGATCCCGTCCAGCGTGACCTTGCCCGATTTCGGGTCCCAGAAGCGCTGGATCAGCTGGATCACCGTGGTCTTGCCGGCGCCCGAGGGGCCGACAAGTGCCACCGTCTCGCCGGGCTGGATGCTCAGATCGACATCCCTGAGCGCCGACTGATCGGGGCGCGAAGGGTAGTTGAAGCTGACCCCGTCCAGCACGATCTGCCCCCTGACCGGGCGCGGCAGGGCGGTGGGACTGGCCGGATCGACGATGGCGTCGCCAGCCGCCAGCAGGTCGGCCAGCCGTTCGGTGGCGCCGGCGGCACGCTGCAACTCGCCCCAGATCTCGGACAGGGCGCCAACGGCACCCGCGACCAGCACGGCATAGATGACGAACTGCACCAGCTCGCCCACCGACATCAGCCCGGCCTGCACGTCGCGCGCGCCGATCCACAACACCCCAAGCACGCCCGAGAAGATCAGGAAGATGACGATCACGGTCAGCACCGCGCGGGTCGCGATGCGCTTGCGGGCGGAGGTGAAGCTTTCCTCGGTCACGCGGGCGAAATCGGCGCGGGTGGTGGCCTCATGGGTGAAGGCCTGCACGGTCTGCGCCGATTGCAGCGCCTCGGCGGCAAGACCGGAGGAGGCGGCGATCCAGTCCTGGTTCTCGCGCGCCAGCACGCGCAGCCGCCGCCCCAGCCCGATGATCGGGATCAGGATCACCGGCACCAGCAGCAACACCAGCCCGGTCAGCTTGGCCGAGGTCAGAAACAGCATCACCAGCCCGCCGGCCATCAGCAGCATGTTGCGCAGCGCGACCGAGACCGACGACCCGATCACCGACAGGATCACCGTGGTGTCGGTGGTGATCCGGCTGACGATCTCGCCCGTCATCACCCGCTCGAAAAAGGCGGGCGACAGGCCGATGATCCGATCAAAGACGGCCTCGCGGATATCGGCCACGACACGCTCGCCCAACCGGGTGACCAGATAGTAACGCAGTCCCGTGCCCACCGCCAGGGCGGCCACGATCAGCAGCGCGGCTTCGAAATATTCGTCCAGCAGGGCCGAACCGACATCGAAGCCGTCGACCACGCGGCGCACGGCCAGCGGCAGGATCAGGCTGATCCCCGCCGTCAGGATCAGCGCGCCGAGCGCCGCGAAGGCCATGCCGCGATAGGGACGGATGAAAGGCCACAGCGCCGAAAGCGCGCTGACGCGGCGGCTGGAGGGGCGGTCGTGGTCGGTCTTGGGTGCGCGTGCCATGCGTGCCTGTCCTTCGGTTGCACCCCGCTTTAGGCGTCGTGCGCAGGCGCGGCAACCGTCAAAGCCGTATCCGCCCCGCGGCCAAAGCATCGCGCAACTGATCGACCGCCGCCGCCAGACGGCCGTCGATGATGTGCAGATAGCGCGTCCAGTCGCCGACATGGGCCAGATCCTCGGCCCCGTCGGAAATCCCCCGCAACGCGATCAGCGGCAGCCCGAACTGCTGGCAGGCGCGCAGGATCGCGAAGGTTTCCATATCGACCATATCCTCGGGAATGGCCCCGTAGGCCGCGCCGGAAACGATATCGGCCCCCGTCGACAGCGTGGCCAGAGGGATGCCCGGAATATGCAGGTCCAGCGACAAGGTGGCGGGAAGGTCCAGAAACGGCGTGATCCCCCTTGCGAAGCCAAGTGCCGAGGCATCCATATCGCGCCAGCTGACCGAGGATGCCTGATAGAGGCCGCCCTGTTCCAGCCGCGCCGAACCCGCCGACCCCAGCGAGACGACCAGCTTCGGCAATCGCCCTTCGGCCTGCATCCGGGTCAGGGTGATGCCCATGGCAAGCGCGGCCTCGATCGGACCGACGCCGGTCATCAGCGGGGTGAAACGCGCTTGCAGGGCGGGGCCGTATTCGGCCTCGGCAGCCATGACGAACAGGGTGGGGGTGCCGGCAAGATCGGTCAGGAACATGGGCGCGTCTTTCGCTGCGGGACGGTGGTGCGGGCCGCGGGACTCGAACCCGCACGGCCTTGCGGCCCAAAGATTTTAAGTCTCATGCGTCTACCATTCCGCCACGCCCGCAACGGTTTGGAAAGGCATCGATTTCCTTCCCCGGCGGCGCTGAATCTAGCAGCTTCGCCGGCGGGGACAAGCCGAAGCGGCCGGCCGCCGTGCCGAAAATTTGTACGACGTCTTGATCGGGGGACGGGGCGCTGGCAACATGCCCCCGCGGAAGATCGGGTCTGCCTGTCAGGGGCCCCGGCCTTGCCGCCCCGAATGCAGCCAGGGAGGTTTTGTCATGTCCGATTCCGCTTCTTCGCCCGAAACCGAAACCGAAACCGCGCAGTCGACCCCGCGCCGCCGCTTTCTGCGCAACAGCGGCCTTTCGGCCTTTGGCGCGATGCTGGGCATGTCGATCCCGTTCGAACGCAACCTGCCGCAGGGCATCATTCCGGTGGCGCTGGCGCAGGATACCGGGCAGGAACTGATGTCGGGCAAGAAGGGACTGATCGTCCTCAGCGACCGGCCGCTGAACGCGGAGACCCCCGCGCATCTCCTGGATGACGATGTGACGCCCACCGACCGCATGTTCGTGCGCATGAACGGTCTGGTCCCGCAATCAGCCCTCGACGCGGATGCCGAAGGCTGGGTGCTGACCGTGGATGGCGAGGTCGAAAAGCCGCTCGAACTGTCGCTCGACGACCTGAAATCGCAGTTCGAGAACGTCACCCTGCGTCTGGTCGTCGAATGTGGCGGCAATGGGCGGGCGTTCTTTCAGCCCGGCACCTCGGGCAATCAATGGACGATGGGCGCGGTCGGCTGTCCGGAATGGACCGGGGTGCGGCTGGCGGATGTGCTGAACGCGGCCGGAATCAAGTCGAGCGCCGTCTATACCGGCCATTACGGCAACGACCCGCACCTTTCGGGCGAGGAAAAGGACACCATCTCGCGCGGGGTCCCGATCGCCAAGGCGATGGAGCCGGAGGGCATTATCGCCTGGGCGATGAATGGCGAGGACGTCCCCGCCCTGCACGGCTTTCCGCTGCGGCTGGTCATTCCGGGCTATCCGGGCTCGGTCTCACACAAATACCTGACCCGGATCTGGGTCCGCGATCAGGTCCATGACGGCGAGAAGATGGGCGGTTACTCCTACCGGATGCCGGCCTATCCGGTCGCTCCGGGCACTGAGGTGCCCGAGGAAGACATGGTCATTCTTGAGCAGATGCCGGTGAAATCGCTGATCACCTTTCCCGAAACGGGGACGGAGGTGGCATCGGGCCAACCGGCCGAGGTGCGCGGCCATGCCTGGGCAGGGAATGGCGACGTGGCGAAGGTCGAAATTTCGACCGATTTCGGCCAGACGTGGCAGGAGGCGAAACTGGACCCGGCGCCCAACCGTTTCGCCTGGCAGCGCTGGCGGGCGGAAGTGACGCCGCCGCAGCCGGGCTATTACGAGGTCTGGGCGCGGGCGACGGATATGAACGGCGTCAGCCAACCCCCCGTTTCACCGGGCTGGAACCCGCGCGGCTATGCCAACAACATCCAGCATCGCATCGCGCTGATCGCCACCTGACCGCGACACCCCAGCGAATGAGGAACGCCATGCGCCATCTTCTCGCCCCTCTGGCCTTCGCCTGTGCCCTCGGCGCAAGCCTCGCCGCCGCGCAGACCGCACCCGATGCCACCCCGGCATCCCCGCCCAACGCAATATCAGCGGCCGCACCCGAGGCCGCACCCGCGACCGACGCCCCCGCCGAAGTTGCGGCGGATATCCGACCCGACCCGATGAAGGCACTGATCCGCGAGGCAGGGCTGACCTCGCCCAACGATCCGATGACCGCCCTGCGCGCGCCTGAAAAGGCCGAGGGTGACGGTCCGCCGCCCAATCCCGAATTCGGTGGCCTGCCCGACGCGCCAGGCGCCGAGGAGACGTTCTATCAATGCGTCGCCTGTCACTCGACCGAGATCATCAAGCAGCAGCGCGTTACCGACGCCCGCTGGGACGATCTGTGGAAGTGGATGGTGGAACAGCAGGGCATGATCGAACCCGATCCTGAAACGCGCACGACGATCATGAGCTATCTCAAGACGCATTTCTCGTCCGAACGTTAACCACTGGAATGGCGGGCTTTTCTGCACGGCGGCCGGCAAGGCCGAATGGTTTGGCTGGCGAGCGCGCCTGACTTTGGCTAGCGTGGGTGCGAACAGGATTTCATTGAGGTCACGCTGATGCACTTCGTCCCCAAGCTTGCTCTTGCCCTCGGCGCGGCGCTGGCACCTTTTGCCGGCCCCGCACTGGCCGAGACCGACCCGAGCGCGATCATCCGCATCGGTTCGCTTTATGAGCCGCAGAACCTCGACAACACCGCCGGCGCCGGTCAGGGCATCAACGAGGCGTTCAACGACAACGTCTATGAGGCGCTGTTCCGCCTGAACGACGACGGCAGCGTGGTGCCGGTGCTGGCGGCGGATCATACCGTGTCCGAGGATGGGTTGACCCATACCTTCACGCTTCAGGACGGTGTGACCTTTCATTCCGGCGATCCGCTGACGGCGGCGGATGTGAAATATTCGATCGAGCGGGTGCTGGCCGAGGGCTCGAAATCCTCGCGCAAAAGCAGCCTTGCGCCGATTGCCGGGATCGAGACGCCCGACGACAAGACCGTGGTGATCACGCTGAAATCGCGCTCGATCTCGCTGCCCTATAACCTCAGCTATGTCTGGATCGTGAACGATGCCGCGACCGACATCACCGCGACCGAGGATGGCACCGGCCCTTACGTGCTGGACGGCTGGAAGCGCGGCTCGGCGATCTCGCTGAAGGCCTTCGACGGCTATTGGGGCGAGAAGCCGAAGAATAGCGGCGCCACCATCAGCTATTTCACAGAGGCGGCAGCGCTGGACAACGCGCTGCTGACCGACGCGCTGGATCTGGTGACAACGATTCAAAGCCCGGATGCGCTGGCGCAGTTCGAGGACCCGTCGCGTTTCACGATTTCCGAAGGCAATTCGACCGTGAAGGAGATCATGGCCTATAACGACCGTGTCGCCCCCTTCGACAATGTGCAGGTCAGGAAGGCACTGGCGCGCGGCATCGACAAGGCGAAGCTGCTGGAGGCGATCTGGGGCGACCGGGGCATGGTCTTGGGCAGCTTCGTGCCGCCGACCGATCCTTGGTATGAGGATCTGACCGGCGTCGATGCCTATGACCCCGAAAGCGCCAAGGCCCTGCTGGCCGAGGCAGGCTATCCCGACGGCTTCACCTTCACGCTCGACACGCCGAATTACGACCCTCATCCGATCACGGCGGAATTCATCAAGGCCGAACTGGCCAAGATCGGGGTGACGGTGAACATCAACATCATCACCGCCAATGAATGGTATACCAAGGTCTATCAGGCCAAGGATTTTCAGGCGACGCTGCAGGAACATGTGAATCACCGTGACGTGGTGTTTTACGGCAACCCGGATTTTTACTGGGGCTACAACAATGCCGATGTCACGCGCCTGATCGCCGAGGCCGAGGAGGTCGCGACCGAGGAGGAGCACACCGCCAAGCTGCGCGAGGCCAACCGGATCATCGCCGAAGAAGCCGCCTCGAACTGGTTCTTCCTCTATCCGCAGATCGTCGTTTCGGCGGCGAATGTCACCGGCTATCCGGTCAACGGGCTGAACTCGCAGTTCTTCCTGCGCGGGATCGAGAAGTCGAAATAAGCGCCGATGGGCCGCTATCTTCTGCGCCGAACCGTCGTGCTGGCCCTGTCGCTGATCGCGGCGGGGCTGGTGCTGTTCGTGCTGCTGCGCCTGCTGCCGGGCGACCCGGCGGCGGCGCTGCTGTCGGTCGGCGCGGATGAGGCGCAGATCGCGGCGGCCCGTGCGCAGGTCGGATCGGATCAGCCGGTCTGGGTGCAGCTGGGCCGGTTTCTGTCGGACCTCGCGCGTTTCGATCTCGGCAATTCCTTCGTCTCGAACCAGCCGGTCCTGCCCGAGATCCTGGCCCGGCTGACCATCACCCTGCCGCTGACGCTGGCTTCTTTCCTGCTGGCCTTCTGTATCGCCGTGCCCCTGGGCATTGTCGCCGCGGTGCGGGCGGATCGCTGGTATGGGGCGCTGATCTCGGCGGTGTCGCAGCTTGGCATCGCGGTGCCGGTCTTCTGGATCGGGATCCTGCTGGTCTGGCTGGTGGCGATCGAATGGCGGCTGCTGCCGGCCTCGGGCTTTCCCATCGATGGCTGGGCGGATCCTCGGGCAGCGGTCCGGGCGCTGATCCTGCCGGTCATCACCATTGCCATCGTGATGAGCGCCTCGCTGCTGCGCTATGTCCGCTCGGCCACGCTGGACGTGCTGGGCGCGGATTATCTGCGCAACGCCCGCGCCTTGGGCGAGACGCAGGGTCGGGCGCTGATCCGCCACGGCATCCGCAATGGCGCGGTGCCGGTGGTGTCGATTCTGGGGATCGAACTCGCCTCGACCCTGCTGGGCGCGGTGGTGGTGGAACGGGTGTTCACCCTGCCGGGTCTGGGGTCCATGCTGCTTCTGGGCATCCAGCAGCGCGATTATCCCAGCGTGCAGGGGGTGCTTCTGATCTCGACCCTGATGGTGCTGCTGATCGGCTTTGCCGCCGATGTGGTCCAGCGGCTGATCGACCCGCGCCTGCGCGATCCGGGGGCGGGGCGATGAAACGTAACCTGTGGATCGGCATCGTTCTGGTCGGACTGAACGCTGCCGTGGCGCTGCTGACGCTGGTCTGGCTGCCCTACGGCCCGGCCGAGATGGCGGGCGGCCGGCTGTCGCCGCCAAGCTGGGCGCATCCGGCCGGGACCGACCGGCTGGGGCGCGATTACCTGACGCAGGTGATGATCGGGGCGCGGATCGCCATGACCGTGGGCATTGGCGCGACCCTGCTGGGCGGGCTGATCGGGACCACGCTGGGGGTGCTCGCCGCCTTCGCGCGCCGGGGTCTGGACGATGCGCTGGCGGCCACGCTGGACATCCTGATCGCCTTCCCGACGCTGCTGCTGGCGATGCTGGTCGTGGCCGCCAGCGACGGGGCGAGCCTGTGGACCGCCATTCTCGCCATTGGCCTCGCCATGTCGGCGATCATCGCCCGGCTGGTCCGCATCCTGACCAAACGCGTGCTGACGCAGGATTACATCACCGCCGCGCGCTGCTCGGGCCTCGGCTGGGGCAGGATCACCTTTGCCCATATCCTGCCCAATATCTTCCCCACCATCCTCGTCGCGCTGGCGCTGCAATTCGGCCTCGCAGTGATTGCCGAGGCCTCGCTGTCCTACCTGGGCCTCGGCACGCCGCCGCCCAATGCCAGCTGGGGGCAATTGCTGCAGCAGGCGCAATCGACGGTGTTCCGCGCGCCCATGGGGGTGATCGCGCCGGGGCTGGCGCTGGTGTCGCTGGTGCTGGGCATCAACTTCCTCGCCGACGGGCTGCGCGATCTGATCGACTCGGATGGCGAGGCCCTGACCCCCGACGAAGACCTCGAACTGGGCGTGAAAGGGCCGCTGCCATGAGCCTGCTGACCGTCACCGACCTGACCGTTTCCGCCGGCCCGCGCGAGCTGGTCCACGGCGTCAGCTTCGATCTGGGGCCTGGCGAAAGGCTGGGGCTGGTCGGCGAAAGCGGCTCGGGCAAATCGCTGACGGCGATGGCCATCGTCGGGCTGCTGGCGCCCGGCCTGACGGCAGGCGGATCGGTCCTGCTGGACGGGCAGCAGATGGTCGGCCAGCCCGACCGCGATCTGGTGCCCCTGCGCGGCGCGGTCGCGGCGGTAGTGTTTCAGGATTCGCGCGCCGCACTCGACCCGCTGATGCGTCTGGGCGACCAACTGGCCGCGCCGATCCGCCGCCGCGCCGCCCGCGAGGGCCGGGCGCTTTCGGCGGCGGATCTGCGCGCCGAACAGATCCGCTGGCTGGACCGCGTCGCCATCCCGGAGCCCGAGCGCATCCTGAAATCATGGCCCTACGAGGTTTCGGGCGGGCAGCGTCAGCGTATCGCCATCGCCATGGCGCTCGCCTGCGGCCCGCGCCTGCTGATCGCGGACGAGCCGACCACCGCGCTGGATGTTTCGACCCAGGCCGAGGTGCTGGACCTGCTCGACAGCCTTGTCCGCGATGCGGGCCTGTCGCTTCTGTTCATCAGCCACGACCTGCCGGTCGTCTCGCGCGTTGCCGACCGGGTGATCGTCATGCGGCAGGGCCGCGCGGTCGAGGAAGGCGCCACCGCGCGCGTTTTCACCGACCCCCAGAACCCCTATACGCAGGGTCTGGTCGCCGCCGCCCGCCGGCTGGAATCGGCATTGGAGACCCCGGCATGAGCCTGTTCGTGCTGAAGGAGGTCAGCTATGCCTATCCGCGCGGCGACACCGTGTTGCACGATGTCTCGCTGTCGCTGGAGGCGGGGCAGAACCTCGGCATCCTCGGCGAAAGCGGGTCCGGCAAGTCGACGCTTCTGCGGCTTATGCTGGGTCTGGCCGCGCCGAGCGCGGGGGTGCTGACCGCTGACGGCACGCCGCTCGACATTCAGTCCCGCGCCCGGATGCAGGCCCATCGCCGCTTCGCCCAGCCGGTGTTTCAGGATCCCTATACCTCGCTCGATCCCCGGATGCGGATCGGCCGCGCCCTGGCCGAACCGCACGCCGCGCTCGGCCTGCCGGGCGATGCGCAGGCCGAGATCGCCCGAGTGCTGGCGGCGGTGAACCTGCCGCAGGACAGCACCCGGCGGCTTCCGCGCGCCTTTTCCGGCGGCCAGCGGCAGCGCATCGCCATCGCCCGCGCCCTGATCGCGCGGCCCCGCGTGCTGCTGGCGGATGAACCGGTCAGCGCGCTCGACCTGTCCACCCGCGTGCGGGTGATCGACCTCTTGGCCGATCTGTCGCGCGAACTGACGCTGGTGCTGGTCTCGCACGATATCGCCATTGTCGCCGCCCTGTGCCCGCGCCTGATCGTGCTGCAACATGGCCGCGTGGTCGAGGCGGGCGCGACCCGCCAGATTCTGCAAAACCCTCAGCACCCCTATACGCGGATGCTGCTGGCCAGCCTGCCCCGGCTGCCCGAACCGAAGGAGACCGCCCGATGACCTATCAGACCGAGATCGAAGACTGGCGCGCGGATCGCTTGGCCGCGCTGACGGCCGAGGATGGCTGGCTGAACCTGACCGACCGGATCGAGGTCGCGCCGGGCCGGATGACCGTGGGGCGCGCGCCGGATAATGACGTGGTGATCTCGGCCGGGCCGGACCATCTGGGCGTGCTGGATCTTGCCCCGGATGGAACCGCCACCTTTGACGCCGGGGCAGGGCCGCAGCCCTTCCAGCCCGTTCCCGACAACCCGCCGCGCCTGAAGGTCGGCGATCTGCTGCTGGAACGCAGCCAGGTCGAGGGCATCTATGCCCTGCGCGTCCGCGATGCCGCGGCGCCCGCGCGGCAGAATTTCCCCGGCATCGACTATTATCCCCTCGATCCTGCGTGGCGGACCCTCGCTGACTGGATCCTGCTGCCTCAGCCGCAGGATCTGGATATCGACCTGGTGACCGGCGCGCGCGACCGCGTCCGCATCACCCACGAGGCCCGCTTCACCCATGACGGCCAGCAGGTCACTCTGCTGCCGACGCATGAGAAATCCGGCAAGCCGATGTTCGTGATCCGCGACCGGACGGCGGGCGCCGAAACCTACGGGGCCGCGCGCTTCCTAATCGGCGAGGTCGAGGGCGACAAACTGGTGCTGGACTTCAACAAGGCCTTCAACCCGCCCTGCGCCTATACCGATTTCGCCGTCTGTCCGCTGCCGCCGCGTCAGAACATCATTCCCTTCGCGATCCGGGCGGGCGAGAAGAAGCCGGCGGGTCACGACTGATGCAGGGGCGCGCCGGTCATCTGATACATGCGGAGGATTGGAGCGGGCGATGGGCACCAGAAGCAAAATTCCGACAACTTCAGATAGATCTTAATGAATTGAAAATAAACATGAAATATTTTCAAGCCGATCAAGGGAGTTTGGCAATGCTGCGGGAAATGGTGCGGGATCCTGAGCGTGTTTGCCCAAGCTCAAGACTCACTGAATTTCACAGCCAGAACAAGGCGGTTGCGGCGAGCAGGATGGCGGAGAAGAAGGTCTCGGGACATCGGTCGTATCGCGTTGCGACGCGCCGCCAGTCCTTGAGGCGACCGAACATTATCTCGATGCGGTTGCACCGTTTGTAGCGCCGCTCGTCGTATTTGACGGCTTTCCTGCGAGTCTTCCGGCCGGGAGTGCAGGCCTTTGTCCCCTTGTCTTTCCAAGCTTCTCTGAACCAGTCAGCGTCATCGCCCGATCAGCCGGAAGCCACCCTGCCTTCAGCAGGCCGCCCAGCAGCGCCGCAGCGCCGGTGTAATCGCTGACCTGACCGGCCGACATGAAGAAGCCGATCGGGCGCCCCGTTGCATCGGCACGGGCGTGCAGCTTCGTGTTCGCGCCACCTTTGGTCCGCCCAATCCGGCGTCCACGACCCCCTTTTTCACGCACAGGCTCGACGCGGTGCGGTGTGCCTTGAGTTAGGTCGCGCCGATCATGATGGTCTTGTGCTCGGCGCTTCCAGCGGCCAGGCCCACCATGATCCGGGTGACGGCCCCGTTGTCGCTCCGGCGCTTCCAGGCGGTTGTAAAGGGCTCTGCCCGGGCCGTATTCTTTCGGCGCGTCACCCCACTGCAACCCATTACGATTGATGAAGATCATGCCGCTGAGGACACGGCAATCATCGACGGCGGGTTTGCCATGGCTTTTGGGAAAAAAACGGCTTGAGGCGCTCCATCTGGGCGCGGTCAGCAAGCAAAGGTTGCTCATCCATCAGGTCTCCTTGTGGTGCCTGAATCGCGCCAGATGACTGAAATCAACGGGTCTGGGCCTAGTCCTGCCCTGCGTCCGGGACCCCTGGCAGGTTGTTGTCCGAAAGCCAAATCGGGTTTTCGGCATACATATCGCTGATCAGCCGCTTGACCAGGTCGAGATGGCGCGATCTGTCGCCCGCGCGGTAATAGAGGATTACGGGCGAGGTCGCGCCGGGATCGTCGATCACCCGATAGCGCAGGTCCGACCGCATCTGCCGTGCTGAAGACGGGATGATGCAGATCCCGGAATCCGCCGCGACCAGACCAAGCGCGCTTTGGATCTCGCGCATTTCCAGCACGTCGCTGGGGCGGATGTCGTGATCCTGCAAAAGGGTCAGGATCTGGTCGGCATAGCTGGGTCGCGGCGCGTTCGGGTAGACGATCAGCCGCTGACCGGCCAGCATCGACAGCGGCATCGGGCCGTCCTGCTGCGCAAGCGCCGAATCCTCTGGCAGCGCGACCACCAACCGCTCCTGACGCAGGACCGCGCTGGCGATATTCGGATCGTGATGCTTCAGGCGACCAATGCCAAGGTCGATGCGGCCTTCCTTCAGGGCCGGGATCTGCTGGATCGACAGCATTTCAAGCAGCTGGATATCGAGCTCTGGCGCGCTCTGGCGCAGCTTTCGGATAAGCGTCGGCAAGCCGCCATACAGCGTCGAGGCGACAAAGCCGATGGGCAGCACCTGATTGCGGTTCAGCCCGACCCGGCGCGTGGCATCCTTCATCTGGTCGACGCGGCCCAGGATCTGAAGCGCCTGTTCATAGAACAATCGCCCGGCATCGGTCAATTTGATCGGCCGGCTGTCGCGCAGGATCAGGGTAACGCCCAACTCCTCCTCCAGCAGTTGGATCTGGCGGCTCAGCGGCGGCTGCGCGATATGCAATGCCGCTGCGGCACGGGTGAAGTTCCGCTCGCGCGCGACGGCGGTGAAATAGCGCAATTGCCGAAGGTCCAAAGTGATTCTCCCGTTCTCGCGCCCTGATTTTGCCCTCATTTCAGGTATGCTGCGGCGCAGCATACCGCTGAATAGCTGGGTATTTTCAATGATAATACCTTGAAGGTATCATTTCAAACGCAAACGGTGTTGGACTGATGGCACCTGCAAGGCGCAATTTGGCGTCATGGAACATTCATTCGCCCCCTTCGCCACAGGCTCTGCCGCCGCCCCGGTCATCTCTCGGGTTGAAACGGTGATCCTCGATCTGCCGACGATCCGGCCTCACAAGCTGTCGGTCGCGACCATGAACGGTCAGGTGTTGATGCTGGTCCGCGTTCATTGCAGCGACGGGATCGTCGGGATCGGCGAGGGCACGACGATCGGCGGCCTCGCCTATGGCGGCGAAAGCCCGGAAAGCATGAAGACCAATATCGATTGTTGGTTCGCGCCGGTGATGCTGGGGCAGGATGCGACGCGGGTGCAGGCGCTGATGGCGCGGATCGGGCAGATGGTGCGCGAGAACCGCTTTGCCAAATCCGCCGTGGAAACCGCGCTGCTGGATGCGCAGGGCAAGCGCCTTGGCCTGCCGGTCAGCGAGCTTCTGGGCGGGCGCCGACGCGACCGGCTGTCGGTCGCCTGGACGCTGGCCTCGGGCAACACCGCCCGCGACATTGCCGAGGCCGAACAGATGCTGGACCTGCGCCGTCACCGCGTCTTCAAGCTGAAGATCGGCGCGCGCGCGATCCGTGATGACATTGCCCATGTGGCGGCGATCAAGGCCGCGCTTGGCGACCGGGCGGCGGTGCGTGTCGACGTGAACATGGCCTGGTCGGAAACCGAGGCCGCCTTCGGCATGGCCGCGCTGGCGGATGCGGGCTGCGAGCTGGTCGAACAGCCCGTCGCGCAAACCGCCGCGCTGACCCGGCTGGTGCGCCGTTTCCCTGTGGCGCTGATGGCCGATGAATCGCTCACCGGCCCGGAAAGCGCCTTTGAACTCGCCCGCGTCCACGGCGCCGATGTTTTTGCGGTCAAGCTGGAGCAAAGCGGCGGCGCCTTCAACGCCCTGCGCGTCGCGGCCATCGCCGATGCCGCCGGGATAGGCCTTTACGGCGGCACGATGCTGGAAGGCGCGGTCGGCACCGTCATCTCGGCCCATGCCTTCGCGACCTTCGCCAATCTGCAATGGGGCACCGAACTGTTCGGCCCCCTGCTGCTGACCGAGGACATCCTGGCCGAGCCCCTGAACTACAGCGACTTCGCGCTGACCGTTCCGACCGGCCCTGGCATTGGCGTGACTTTGGATGAGGACCGCGTGGCCTTCTTCGCCCGCGACGGCATCCGCAGGACGATCAGCCTGCCCGAGGGAAAGGAGTAGCGATGCTTTACCATGTATCCATGGACGTGAAGATCCCGCGCGATCTGCCCGCCGATGAACGGGCGGAGATTCTGGCCCGCGAAAAGGCCTATTCGCAGGACCTGCAGCGTCAGGGAAAATGGCGTCACATTTGGCGCGTGGCCGGGCAATACGCGAATGTCAGCATCTTCGACGTGCGGGACAATGCCGAGCTGCATGACATCCTGTCCGGCCTGCCCTTGTTTCCGTTCATGGATATCAAGGTCACGCCACTTCTGCGCCACCCCTCAGCCATCCGCGAGGACGATAGCTGACCCCAACGGGACCGCGCCAAGCCGTCCTGCCCAGTTTCAAAATGAATCCAGGAGGAGAACCCGATGACCGTCAAGATTTTCAACCGCCCCGATGTGCAGGAATTCCTGAACGAACTCAGCGGGCTGAACAGCAGCGATGGCAATCCGCGCATGAAGGAGATCGTGCACCGGCTGATGTCGGACCTGTTTCGCGCCATCGACGACCTGAACATCACCCCCGACGAATACTGGACCGGTATTGCCTGGTTGAATGATCTGGGTGCGGCGGGACAGGCGGGCCTGATCTCGCCCGGCCTCGGTCTCGATCACTTCATCGACGAGCGGCTGGACGCCATCGACGCCGAACTGGGGATTGAGAATCCGACCCCCCGCACCATCGAAGGCCCGCTTTACGTGGCTGGCGCGCCGGTCGAACACGGCTTTGCCCGTCTGGACGACGGTCGCGACACCGACGGCCATACGCTGATCATGCACGGCACCGTCTACGGCTCGGACGGCACGCCGCTGCCCGGCGCGCAGGTCGAGGTCTGGCATTGTGACACCCGCGGCTTCTATTCGCATTTCGACCCGACCGGGCTGCAATCCGACTTCAACATGCGCCGCACCATCATCTCCGACGATCAGGGCCGCTACAAATTCCAGAGCATCCTGCCCAGCGGCTATGGGGTGCCCCCCGGCAGCCCGACCGAAAAGCTGCTGACGGCCCTTGGCCGCCACGGCCAACGCCCGGCGCATATCCATCTGTTCATCAGTGCCCCGGATCACCGCAAGCTGACCACCCAGATCAATATCGAGGGCGATCCGCTGATCGACGACGATTTCGCCTATGCCACCCGCGAAGGGCTGGTGCCACGCGTTATCGAGCGCAGCGATGACGAAAGCATCCGCGCCAACAAGCTGAACGGCCCCTTCGCCGAGATCAGCTTCGACATACGCCTGACCGCGCTTGTCGATGGCGTCGACAACCAGATCAACGAACAGCGCCGCCGCGCCGCCGCGTAAGCGGCGCTGTCCGGGCGACCACCTGCGCCGCCCGGACCCTCAGCCCGATCATTCATCACCGACATTGGCAGGGGCTTGCCCGCACCGGGCGCATCCTCTGGGGAAGGAGAACTCATGTCCGCGATCATCGAAAAAGCCCGCGATCTCAATCACCTGCTGGCGGTGGCCGTGCAGGACGACCAGGAAGCCGGTCTATATCGTTGCCGCCGCGACATCTTCACGAACGAGGATCTGTTCGAACTGGAGATGAAGCACATCTTCGAAGGCAACTGGGTCTATCTGGCGCATGAAAGCCAGATCCCGGAAATCAACGATTACTACACCACTTGGATCGGTCGTCAGCCGATCGTCATCACCCGCGACAAGAATGGCGATCTGAACGCCGTCATCAATGCCTGCGCCCATAAAGGCGCAATGCTGTGCCGCCGCAAACAGGGCAACAAGGGCAGTTTCACCTGCCCCTTCCACGGCTGGACGTTCTCCAACACCGGCAAGCTCTTGAAGGTCAAGGATGCCAAGACGACCCAATATCCCGACCAGTTCAACACCCATGGCTCGCATGACCTGACCAAGGTTGCCCGCTTCGAAAGCTATCGCGGTTTCCTGTTCGGCAGCCTCAACCCCGATGTCGCGCCCCTGAAGGACTATCTGGGCGAAACCACCACCATCATCGACCAGATCGTCGATCAGGCCCCCGAGGGACTGGAAGTTCTCCGCGGCAACTCCTCCTACATCTATGACGGCAACTGGAAGCTGCAGATGGAGAACGGCTGCGACGGCTATCACGTCAGCTCGGTCCACTGGAACTATGCCACGACCATGGATCGCCGCAGCGAAACCGGCACCAAGGCCGTCGATGCCAACAGTTGGAGCAAGTCAGTCGCGGGCGTTTACGGCTTCGATAACGGTCATATCCTTTTGTGGACCAATACCAGAAACCCCGAAGTCCGCCCGGTCTACAACCGCCGCGAGGAAATAGCCGCGCGTGTGGGCGAGGACAAGGCCGGTTTCATCGTCAACCAGACCCGCAACCTGTGCCTTTATCCGAACGTGTTCCTGATGGACCAGTTCAGCACCCAGATCCGCGTGGTCCGCCCGTTAGGCGTCGGCAAGACCGAAGTCACCATCTTCTGCTTTGGCCCCAAGGGAGAAAGCGCCGAGGACCGCGCCAACCGCATCCGCCAATACGAGGATTTCTTCAACGTCTCGGGCATGGGCACGTCGGACGATCTGGAGGAATTTCGCGCCTGCCAGACCGCCTATGCCGCGCCCCTGTGGAACGACATGTCGCGCGGCGCGCCGCTGTGGATTCACGGCCCGGACGACAATGCCACCCGCATGGGCCTGACACCGCTGATCTCAGGCGAGCGCAGCGAGGATGAGGGGCTGTTCGTCTGCCAGCACGAATACTGGGCCAAGGTCATGCGCGACGCGCTGCCCGCCGAGAAGAAAGGAGAAGCGGCATGAGCCTCGATCACACCACTTCCGCTATCGGCTATGACGCCATCTGTGCGTTTCTCTACCGCGAGGCGCGCCTGCTGGACGACCGCGAATGGGACGAATGGCTGACCTGCTATGCGCCCGATGCGTCCTACTGGATGCCCGCTTGGGACGACAACGACCAGCCGACCGAGGATCCGCAATCCGAAATTTCGCTGATCTACTATCCCGACCGCAGCGGGCTTGAGGACCGGGTCTTTCGGATCAAGACCGAGCGTTCCGGCGCATCCACGCCCGAGCCGCGCACCAGCCACGCCGTCCTGAATGTCGAGGTGATCGAGGATCGCGGGGCCGAGGTCGATATCCGCTACAACTTTCACACCCTGAACCACCGCTACAAGGTCACGGATCAGTTCTTCGGAACCATGTTCGTGACCCTGCGCAGGGGCGATGACGGGCTGCAGATCGTGGCCAAGAAGATCGTCCTGAAGAACGATTACATCCGCCAGGTCATCGACGTCTATCACGTCTGATCTCCACCCAGCACACATGCGAGGAGGAAGCCATGTGCTACAGGATCGCCCTGAATTTCGAGGACGGGATCACCCGTTTCGTTGACTGCAAAAAGGGAGAGAAGGTTCTTGATGCGGCCTATCGCAAAAAGATCAACCTACCGATGGACTGCTCGGACGGGGTGTGCGGCACCTGCAAATGCCGCGCCGAAAGCGGCACCTATGATCTGGGCGACGAATATATCGACGATGCCCTGACTGGCGACGAGGCCGCCGAGGGGCTGGTCCTGACCTGCCAGATGGTGCCGTCATCCGATTGCGTGCTGTCGGTGCCCACGACCTCGCAGGCCTGCAAGACCGGCCAGCAGTCCTTCGCCGCCACGGTGACGCGGGTTCAGCCGCATCACGACGCCGCCGTGGTGCTGGAACTGGCGGTCGAGGATACCGCTGCCGCGCCGGTCTTTCTGCCGGGGCAATATGTCAATATCGACGTTCCCGGCAGCGGCGCACACCGGTGCTATTCCTTCAGCAGCCCGCCGGGCGAAAATCAGCTTAGCTTTCTGATCAAGAAGATCGCGGACGGGCTGATGAGCAATTGGCTTGCTGGTGCTAAACCGGGCGACCAACTGACCCTGACGGGCCCGATGGGCAGTTTCTATCTGCGCGAGGGTGACGGCCCGCTGCTGTTTTTGGCGGGGGGGACCGGACTTGCCCCCTTCCTGTCGATGCTGGAAGTTCTGGCCCGCGCCGGATCACAGCGGCAGGTTCACCTGATCTATGGCGTCACCCGCGATCTGGATCTGGTGCTGGTGGATCAGTTGGCCGCCTATGCCGACCGCCTGCCGAACTTCACCTATGACACCGTGGTCGCGGACGCGGCTTCGGATCACCCGCGCAAGGGCTGGGTCACGCAGCACATGCCCGAGGACATGCTGGCGACCGGCAAGGTCGAGGTTTATCTGTGCGGCCCCCCGCCGATGGTCGATGCCGTCCGCCGCTATCTGGACGAGAACGCTATCCAGACCGCCAGTTTTCACTACGAGAAATTCACCCCGAACGAACCCCAAAAGGCCGTTGCATGAGCGGGCCTGTCTTTGCAGCCCGCTTCGCCGGCAAGGTTCTGGTTGTCACCGGCGCCGCGCAGGGGATCGGCCGCGCAGTCGCCCTGCGCGCCGCAGCCGAGGGCGGCAAGGTGTTGCTGGTGGACCGGGCCGACTTCGTCGCCGAAGTCGCGGCCGAGGCGGGTGACAATGCGGCCGCATTCAACGCCGATCTGGAAAGCTGGGATGGCTGCGACGCCGCGATGCGTCATGCCGCCCAGACCTTCGGCGGCATCGACATTCTGATCAACAATGTCGGCGGCGCGATCCGCATGCGGCCCTATGCTGAATTCGAACCGGACCAGATCGATGCCGAGATCCGCCGCTCGCTGATGCCGACGCTCTATTGCTGCCGGGCGGTCCTGCCGCATCTGGCAACGCGGGGTGGGGGCACCATCGTCAACGTATCCTCGAACGCGACGCGCGGCATCCACCGCGTGCCCTATTCTGCGGCCAAGGGTGGCATCAATGCCATCACGCAATCGCTGGCGATGGAACTGGCCAGTCAGAATATCCGCGTCGTCGCCACGGCGCCGGGCGGGACCGAGGCACCGCCCCGCCGCATTCCCCGCAATGCCGAAGGTGACAGCGAGGCCGAAAAGGCATGGATGTCGCAAGTCGTGGATCAGGTGAAGCAATCGGCGCCGATGCACCGCTACGGCACCATCGAGGAACAGGCCGCGCCGATCCTGTTTCTGGCTTCGGACGAGGCATCCTACATCACCGGCTCCATTCTGCCGGTCGCCGGTGGCGACACGGGCTGATCGCAGCCAGTCAAACAGCATTTCAGGGAGGAAACGAAATGCGCAATATCGACGTGAACGAGGCGATAGACCGAAGCCCGTTCGGACGGTTTCAATGGATGGTGGTCGCGCTGTGCGGCGTGCTGCTGATCGTGGACGGCTACGACGTTTTCGTGGCCGGGACGGTGCTTCCGACGCTGATCGCCGAATGGGGCCTGACCAAGCCGCAGGCCGGCGCGCTGCAGGCCTGGGCGTTGTTCGGGATGATGTTCGGGGCGCTTGTCCTCGGGTCGCTGGCCGACAGGATCGGTCGCAAGAAGGGGGTCGCGATCAGCTTCGTGCTGTTCACCTCGGCCACCGTTCTGACCGGCTTTGCCAACTCGCCCGAGCAGTTCAAGATCTTCCGCTTCATCGCGGGGCTTGGCTGCGGCGGCCTGATGCCGAACGCGGTCGCGCTGATGAACGAATACGCGCCCAGACGCCTGCGCGGCACCATGGTCGCCATCATGTTCTCGGGCTATTCGGTGGGCGGCATGGTCGCGGCGGGTCTTGGGATCGGGATCATCCCCGAACTCGGCTGGAAGCCGATGTTCTTCGTCGCCGCCGTCCCGCTGCTGCTGTTTCCGCTGGTGCTGTGGAAGCTGCCCGAGTCGCTGGGGTTCCTCATCCGCGAGGGCAGGCAGGAGGAGGCGCGCCGCATCTTCGCCAAGGTCGCCCCCGATACACCGCTTGCCGAGGATGACCGGCTGGTTTTCAGCGAGAAGAAGGGCGCCTCCGCCTCGGTCGCCGAACTGTTCCGCCACGGCCGCAGCCTGCCGACGCTGATGCTCTGGGCTTCGTTCTTCTGCTGCCTGCTGCTGGTCTATCTGCTGTCGTCCTGGCTGCCCAAGGTGCTGCAAGAGGCCGGCTATGCCGAGCGCGCCAGCCTTCTCAGCCTGTTCGCGCTGAATTTCGGCGGCATGGCAGGCGCGGTGGCCGGCGGCTGGCTGGGCGACCGGTTGGGACTGCCGAAGGTCGTCATCGGCTATTTCGCCGCCGCGGCGCTGTCCATCGCGCTGATCGGCATGAACCCGGCACCGGCGGTGCTGTTCCTGCTGGTCTTCATCGCCGGGGCCACGACCATCGGCACGCAGATCCTGCTCTATGCCAGTGTCGCGCAACTCTACAATCTGTCTGTGCGCTCGACGGGTCTTGGCTGGGCCTCGGGGGTGGGCCGGATCGGCGCCATCGTCGGGCCGACGATCGGCGGGGTGCTGTTGGCGCGGGAATTGCCGCTGGGCCAGAACTTTCTGATCTTCGCGATCCCCGCGGCAATCGCCGCCATGGCGATGCTGGTCTACGCGCTGAGCAACCCCGGCAGCGGCAATGCGGCAGCATCTGCCGCGCCGGAAGATGACAGCCTTGTCGTGAAAGCCTGACCATGCCCTATCTGGACCTGCCGACCCATCGCATTCATTACCGGATCGACGGGCCGGCAGCGGACAGACCATGGCTGACCTTCTGCAACTCCCTGGGCACCGATATGCATATGTGGGACGCCCAAGCCGAAGCCTTGGCCGGCGATTTCCGCATCCTGCGCTATGACCGGCGCGGCCATGGCAAATCATCTGTGCCACCGCCGCCCTACGGCCTGGCCGATCTGGGCGGCGACGTGATCGCGCTGCTGGATACGCTTGCGATTGGCCGAACGCACTTCTGCGGCCTGTCCATTGGCGGACTGACTGGGCAGTGGCTGGCGATCCATCACGGCGCGCGGCTCGACCGCGTTGCGGTCAGCGCTACCTCCGCGCGGATCGGCACCGCTGACGGCTGGAATGCCCGCATCGCCGAGGTTCGCACAAACGGACTTATCCAGCTTGTCCCCGCGACCGCAGAACGATGGTTCACACCAGCCTTCCGCCAGCAGGGCCCTGCGACCGTGGACCAGATCCTGACCAGCTTTGCGGCGACCGCGACCGAGGGCTATGTCGGGTGCTGTGCGGCCCTTGCGGCGGCGGATTTGCGCGACTGTCTTGACCAGATTGCCAACCCGTTGCTGGCGATTTCGGGCAGCGAGGATCCGGTCTGTCCGCCGGCCGATCTTGACGCCATCGCAAAGGGCGTCCGCGACGGGCGACACCTTTCGCTGCCCGGCCGCCATATCGTAAACGTGGAGTCCGCCGCACAATTCAATACCAGCCTGAGGGCTTTCCTCAGTTGAGGTGCCACACGTTACTTGACCTCACCGCGGATGTTCCTCGCGCCGCAGTCGGACGGTATTCTGGCGGGTACTGACAGGATACCGAATCTCGGCACCGCCTGCCGCATGCAGTTACAGCTCGGTCGCTGCGGCGCCGGACGCCACTTCTCACCCTACTTCCAGCTGGCAATCACATGACCGGCACGTCCCGTCCTTTACTCCGCCTCCCTGCCGGTCTGATTGGTGATGTATGATTTCGAATGGTCCTGGCCAGCATTCGACGCGATGGTCGCTGATTTGCTGGCTGTAGATGTCTGGCCTACGCCTTGGCATCATCATGAGAAAAAGGTGAAGGCAGGGGGCGGAACTCAAGGACGTTCGGTCAAAGGTGGTGATCCAGTCGGCTCGGACTGCCTCCATCTCAGCTAAGTGCAGCCGAGAGGCCAGCTTTATGGCGGACATAGCGTCGCTAGGCTGGCACCTTTACACGGACAGTGTCGTAGGAGCGTGGCTGCTGAAACAGCGTATGGCTGAAACCGTCATCAGGCCTGGGAATTGGAACTCGTGGCCTCCACTGTATCCCGGCGACCAGTCTCGCCTCGAGCGAGCGGCAGGCGGAAATTACTCTCGCAACAGGCAGTTTTAGGCTACCGATCTATGCGCCTGGCGCATAGCTCAACCTGAACTCGCGTTTAAGCACACGCTTCACCGTTCTTCACCGCCCCGGTTTTTATGACGCGCTACAGGATGTTGCGGGACGCGGTGATGAGTTCAAGAGAGGTATCTGCCGCTATTCGCTAAAAATTCATAGTTTCCAGTGGCTAAGACCGTCCTGGTGGCGGCTGGTTTGGAGCGGGTGATGGGAATCGAACCCACGTATTCAGCTTGGAAGGCTGCTGCTCTACCATTGAGCTACACCCGCAACGCGCCCCTTTTAGGCTGCGTCAGCGCCTCGCGCAAGGCTTGGTGGTGCGGATCGCGCAGGGCTTTGGCGTGTCGCGGCCCGAATGGCATCGACCCCTCTGAACCGATCCGACCCTCACGCGCCACGCTGTGAACCGTGGAAAAGATCGCTTCCCGGCCGGCAGCGCCGCAATACCTCTCCCCTTGCCGACGCAGACCGAATCAAGCGAGGGGGCGCTTCAATATCCGGCAAAGCGCGCCTTGCCTCACCCCAATCGCGCGGGCAGGGACAGT
This sequence comes from Paracoccus sp. S1E-3, assembly GCF_013868135.1. GTDB lineage: Bacteria > Pseudomonadota > Alphaproteobacteria > Rhodobacterales > Rhodobacteraceae > Paracoccus. The sequence goes on along the minus strand of NZ_JACEMU010000004.1, from coordinate 1,453,820 downwards.
CCGCGCAAGATCTCCGATGCCTCCATCGGGCGCTTTCCGGCGCGTTGCGCCTGCAGCACCTCGACGGCGCCGATGCCACAGGCCACCCGAAAGCCGCCCAAGACCTCGCCCGGCGCCCCGTCGCCGGCAATCACGCGCGAGCGCAGCAGCTTCACCCGCTCGCCCGCGATCTCGCACCAGGCGCCGGGAAAGGGTGACAGCCCGCGAATCAGCCGGTCGACCTCGGCCGCGGGACGGGTCCAGTCGATCCGCGCCTCGGCCTTGTCGATCTTGCTGGCATAGGTGACGCCCTCGGCGGGCTGCGGCACCGCCGCCATTGGCAACCGCGCCAGCACATCGACGATCAGCCCGGCGCCCATCGCGGCCAGCCGGTCGTGCAGATCGGCGGTGGTTTCCTCGGGCCCGATCGGTGTGCGCGCCTCGGCCAGCACCGGCCCTGTGTCCAGCCCCGCCTCCATCTGCATGATGGCGACGCCGGTTTCGGCATCGCCCGCCATGATCGCGCGGTGAATGGGCGCCGCGCCCCGCCAGCGCGGCAGGATCGAGGCATGGATGTTCAGACAACCCAGCCGGGGTGCATCCAGCACCGCCCGCGGCAGGATCAGCCCGTAAGCCACGACCACAGCCACATCGGCCCCGAGCGCCGCAAATTCGGCCTGCGCCTCCGCCCCCTTCAGCGAACGTGGGCAGCGCACCTCGATCCCCAACGCCTCGGCGGCGGCCTGCACCGGCGAGGGGCGCGGCTTCTGGCCCCGGCCCGCCTCGCGCGGGGGTTGGGTATAAACGCAGATGACCTCATGCGCTGCGGCAACCGCTTTCAGCGCTGCGACCGAAAATTCCGGCGTTCCCATGAAGACAACCCGCATCGCGCCCTCTTTCACTTTGGTCCCAATATCCTGGGGTCCGGGGCAAAGCCCCGGCGGCCCTAGCCCCGCTTTGCCAGCTTGCCGGATTTCGCCACCAGCATCTTGCGCCGCAGGGGCGTCAGATGATCGACATAGACCTTGCCGTTCAGATGATCGATCTGATGCTGAACCGAGGTCGCCCACAGCCCGACGAAATCCCGCTCCTCGACCTCGCCCTGTTCGTTCAGGAAGCGCACCGTCACCGCACGCGGTCGGGTGATATGGGCCGAGACGCCGGGCAGGTTGGGGCTGGCTTCCTCGTGACTGCGGAACTGGACCGAGGAATGCAGGATTTCCGGGTTGGCCATTCGCACCGCCTGTCCGCGTTTGTCCGAGGCATCGACCACCGCCAGCCGCAGCATGATCCCGATCTGCGGCGCGGCAAGGCCCACACCCGGCATGGCCTCCATCGTGTCGACCATGTCGTCCCAGATCATGCGGACGGCCTCGGTCACCGCCTCGACCGGCTGCGCGGCGATGTGCAGGCGGCGGTCGGCATAGGGCAGGAAGGGGCGGGCGGTCACGCGGCGCAGCCGCCCTGCTTGAGAACGCGTTTGGTCGAAGCGGGATATTTCGCCAGCATGGCCGGCGGACGCACCGGTCGCCGGGCGAAATTGCCGCCGCAATTCGGGCAGATCCCGCCCAGCACGTCATGCGCGCAATCGGGGCAGAAGGTGCATTCGAAGGTGCAGATCAGCGCCGGGGCGTCGGGCGCGAGATCGCGGTCGCAGCATTCGCAGTTCGGACGAAGTTCCATCATCAGAATTACCCCATTTCCCGCGCGCGATCGCGCTTCAGCTTGACCATCTTGCGGGTGATCATCTGCCGGCGCATGGCACTGATATGATCGATGAACAGCACGCCGTCCAGATGGTCGATCTCGTGCTGGGCGCAAGTGGCCCAGAGCCCGTCGAAATCCCGTTCATGGGTCTTGCCATCCAGTCCCAGCCAGCTGACGCGCACGGCGGCGGGGCGGGTCACCTCGGCATATTGTTCGGGGATCGACAGGCAGCCTTCTTCATAGACGTTCAGTTCGTCGGATTCCCAGGTGATTTCCGGGTTGATCAGCACCATCGGCTGCGGTTCGGCCTGCGGATCGCGCTGCGCATCCATGACGAACATGCGGCTCAGCACGCCGACCTGCGGCGCGGCGAGGCCGACGCCGGGGGCGTCATACATGGTCGCCAGCAGATCGGCGGCAAGCGTCTCGATCTCGGGCGTGATGCGGGCGACGGGATCGGTCACCTTCTTCAGGCGCGGATCCGGGTGAATGAGGATCGGGCGAATTGTCATGCTCGTGATCTAGGACAAGGCTTGGCGCGGCGCAATAAGCTGCCTATCCATATCCCCGACCAGGAGGAACCATGACCACACCCGATTTCGACCAGATCATCGATCGCCGCGGCACCAATTGCAACAAATGGGACGATATGGAGGCGATCTACGGCGTGCCGACCGCGGAAGGTCTGGCGATGTGGGTGGCCGACATGGATTTCCGGCCGCCGGCGCCGGTTCAGCGGGCGGTGGAGCGGCTGGCCGCGCATGGCATCTATGGCTATCCGTCGGCCCACCCGGATTATCTGGCGAACATCCAGTGGTGGATGGACAGCCGTCACGGCTGGCAGGTCGATCCCGACTGGATCCTGACGGCGGCCGGGCTGGTCAACGGCACGGCGCTGGCGGTACAGGCATTTACCCGTCCCGGCGACCGGGTGATCCTGATGACGCCCGTCTATCACGCCTTTTCGCGGGTTATCCGCGCGCAGGGCCGCGAGGTGGCCGAGTTTCCGCTGGCCACCGAGGATGGCCGCTATGTCATGGATTGGGACAGTTGGGCGGAACTGCTGACCGGGCGCGAGACGATGCTGATCCTGTGCAGCCCCCACAACCCCGGCGGTCGCGTGTGGACGCCGGAAGAACTGCGCCAGGTCGCGGATTTCTGCGCTCGGCACGAACTGATCCTCATCAGCGATGAGATCCACCACGATCTGGTCATGCCCGGCCACAGCCACACCGTCATGGCCAAGGCCGCACCCGAGATCGCCAACCGCCTGATCACCCTGACCGCCGCCACCAAGACCTTCAATATCGCCGGCGCCCATGTCGGCAATGCGATCATCGCCGATCCGGTTCTGCGCGCGGCCTACAAGGCGCAATTGCTGGGCCTTGGACTGTCGCCGGGGATGTTCGGCGTCGACATGGTCGCTGCCGCCTATTCGCCCGAAGGGGCGGCATGGGTCGATGCGCTCATCACCTATCTGGACGGCAACCGGCAGGTCTTCGATGCCGGGGTGAGCACCATTCCCGGCCTGCGCTCGATGCCGCTGGAGGCGACCTATCTGTCTTGGGTCGATCTGACGGGCACCGGCATGACCCCGGACGAGGTGAAGGCGCGTCTTGCGAAGGATGCGAAGATCGCTGCGAACGCGGGCGAGACCTTCGGCAAGGGCGGCGAGGGGCATATCCGCTTCAACCTCGCCACGCCGCGCGCAAATGTCGAAACTGCCGTGGCGCGGCTGCGGGCCGCTTTCGCTGACCTGCAATGATGAAAAAGCTCCTGCGCATCCTTCTGCTGCTGCTGGTCCTGTGGCTGCTGTGGTCGATGTTCGGGGGCGAACTGATCCGGCGCCCGGCCCCGCCTGTGGCGCCGGACCCGACGCCGCCGGTCGCGCGCCCGCAGCCGCCTGACCTCAGCCAGCCCTTGCGAGGCAAGATCGACCGCATCCTGATCGAAAAGGGCGCGCGCCGTCTGACCGCCTATCAGGACGGCAAGCGTGTGCGCGAATACCGCATCGCCCTGGGCTTTGCCCCCGCGGGAGACAAGGTGATGCAGGGCGACGGCAAGACGCCGGAGGGCGTATACAAGATCGACCGCCGAAACGACCGCAGCAAGTTTCACCTCTCGCTCGGCATCGACTATCCCCGGCCCGAGGATCGCGCCCGCGCGAAGAAGGGGGGCTACAACCCCGGCGGTGACATCTTCATCCACGGCCAGCCGAACCAGATCGCCGCGGGCTACCGCGTCAAGGGCGACTGGACCGAGGGCTGCGTCGCCATTGACAATCCCCAGATCGAGGAACTGTTCGCGGCGACCCCCCTCGGCACCGAGGTCGAAATCCGCCCCTGATTCCAAAAAGGCCGATGACATGGCAACAGAAGTGACATTGCGTCCCGCGACCCTCGCGGATGCCGAAGCCATGGCGGCTGTCCAGAACGCCATCTTCGCGGCCGGTCTGCGCAAGACGCCGGTCAATGCCGAACGCATGCGCGCGGTGTATCTGGCCCATCCGAACAGCATCACCACCACGCTGGCCGTGCAAGACGGCGCGGTTCTGGGTTTTCAATGGCTGGGCCATGCCTGGGCGGGCAATGAATACGGCGTGGAACCGGGCTGGGGCATGATCGGCACCCATATTCACCCGCAAGCCGGGCGCTTGGGCATCGGGCGGCGCTTGTTCGCGGAAACGCTGGCGGTGGCGCGGCGGGCGGGGCTGGCGCAGATCGATGCCTCGATCGGCGCGGATAACCCCGGCGGGCTGGCATATTATCGGGCGATGGGCTTTCGGCCCTACCGCAAAAGTGAAGGCCGCATCCCCCACCGCTTCGACCTGTGACCCCTTTCCGCCGCGCGGCTTAATCTTTAGGTTGTCAGGCATGACCTGGAACCTGCCGAATATCCTGACCATCCTGCGATTGCTGGCCGCGCCCGGCCTGCCGCTGATGTTTCTGTATTTCCACCGCCCCTGGGCCGATTGGGCAGCATTGGCCCTGTTCATTCTGGCAGCGGCGACGGACTGGTTCGACGGCTATATCGCGCGCGCCTGGAACCAGCAAAGCCGCTTTGGCGCGGCGATGGACCCGATCGCCGACAAGGCGATGGTCATCATCGCGCTGGTGGTCATCACCGGCTATTCCGGCATGAATCCGTGGCTGATCCTGCCCGTCACGGTGATCCTGTTCCGCGAGATCTTCGTCTCCGGCCTGCGGGAATCGCTGGGGGACAACGCGGCGAGACTGGCGGTGACCAAAGTGGCGAAGTGGAAAACCATGACCCAGATGGTCGCCATATCGGTGCTGTTTCTGGGCACCGGGCTGGCCTATGTCGAAAACGGCCGGCCGCCGCTGGTGGGCGAGGCCGTGCTGCCCGGCGAGCTGACCTGGTCCTCGATCGCGACCGGTCTGGGGCTGTTGCTGATCTGGATCGCGGCGGCGCTGACCGCCTGGACGGGCTGGGACTATTTCCGCAAGGCGATGCCTTATCTGCGGGGGCCGAAATGAAGATCGATGTGCTGTATTTCGCCTGGATCCGCGAACGCATCGGCGAACCGCGCGAGCGGATCGATACCGGCGCCAGCACCGTCAGGGGACTGGTGAACCAGCTGATCGCGCGCGATGAACGCTATGCCGCCGCCTTGTCGGACCTGTCGGCGATCCGCGTGGCCGCCGATCAGGTGTTGGTCGATTTCGACCACGAGCTTGAGCATGTGCGCGAAGTGGCCTTCTTCCCGCCCATGACCGGCGGCTGATGCTGATCCGCATCCAGCCCGAGCCCTTTGATCTGGGCGCCCTGCTGAACGGTTTTGGCGCGGGCGCCGGGGCGGTGGTGACGTTTTCAGGCCTCGTGCGCGACGACACCGGCACCATGCAGGCGCTGGAGCTGGAGCATTATCCCGGCATGACCGAAAAAGCCGTGGCCGCGATCGGCGCCCGCGCCAGCGACCGCTGGAACCTGACCGATCTGGCGGTGATCCACCGCTATGGCAGGCTCTCGGTGGGCGAAGCGATCATGTGCGTCGCCACCGCCGCCCGCCACCGGGCCGAGGCCTTTGAGGCCGCGGAATATCTGATGGATTACCTGAAATCCCGCGCTCCCTTCTGGAAGCGCGAGATCGGCGCGGATGGCCCCGGCGCATGGGTGGTCGCCAAGGACGCGGACGAAGACGCGCTGAGCCGATGGGACTGATCCGCCCCGAACTGGCCCGGTGGCTGGCCCCCCGGCGCGAGTTCTTCGCCGCCCTCGCGGGCATGGCCCTGGGTCTGTGGGTCGCCACGCGCGGCGGCTGGTTCCTTGGCGCCCTCGGCCTGATGCTGGGCGCGCTCTGCCTCGGCTGGGCGATCGACAGCCGGCGCCGGCTGGCATTTCGCCGCGACATCGCGGCCCCCGGTGTGCTGGACATCGATGAGGGCGAGATCCGCTATTTCGCCGCCCGCGCGCTTGGCGGCAGCGTCGCGCTGCGCGATCTGACCGAAATCCGGCTGCTCCGCCTGAACGGGCAGGACAATTGGCGGCTGAAGACCCGCGACGGGCAGGCCCTGCTGATCCCGGTCGAGGCGCGTGGCGCCGAACAGCTGGCCGATGCCTTCACCGCCCTTCCGGGGGTCGACATGGGCCGCATCACCGGCGCGCTGGCGCAGAAGGGCGGTCCGTCCCTGCGTGTCGTCTGGACCGCGCCGCAGGCTGGCCACGCAAAGCCGGGTTGACTCGGGGGCTGCGCCGCGCCACCTGTTCCCCGCGAACCGTGAAAAAGGGTCCCGAGATGTCCATTCCCCAGCAGGGCGGCGGCCCGATCGAGCGGCGCGAACAGCTTGCCGAATATATCGCCTCGGGCGAGAAGCCGCGCGAGGACTGGCGGATCGGCACCGAACACGAGAAATTCGGCTATACCAAACCCGAATATCTGCCGCTGCCCTATGACGGCGAACGCTCGATCAAGGCGATGCTGGAGGGGTTGCAGCAGCGTTTCGGCTGGGACCCGGTGTTCGAGCAGGACAAGATCATCGGCCTTCAGCGCAACGGCGCCAATGTCAGCCTGGAACCGGGCGGCCAGCTGGAGCTGTCCGGCGCGCCGCTGGAAACCATCCACCAGACCTGCGACGAGGTGAACCAGCACCTGACCGAGGTGCGCGAGATCGCCGACGGGATCGGCGCAGGGTTCATCGGGCTGGGCGCGGCCCCGATCTGGCGCGCCGACCAGATGCCGATGATGCCGAAAGGGCGGTACGCGCTGATGACGCCTTATATGCGCAAGGTCGGCACGCTGGGCACCGACATGATGTATCGGACCTGCACGGTGCAGGTGAACCTCGATTTCGCGTCCGAGGCCGACATGGTGCAGAAGCTGCGGGTGTCGCTGGCGCTGCAGCCGGTGGCGACAGCACTGTTTGCGAACTCGCCTTTCCTCGATGGCAAGGTCAACGGCTATAAAAGCTGGCGCGCCCATATCTGGCAGAATCTCGACGCGGCGCGGACGGGGATGCTGCCTTTCGTCTTCGAGGAGGGCTTCGGCTATGACCGTTGGGTCGACTATGTCCTCGATGTGCCGATGTATTTCGTCTATCGCGACGGCAAATATGTCGACGCCCTCGGGCAGAGCTTCCGCGATTTCATGAAGGGCCAACTGCCCGCGCTGCCGGGCGAGGTGCCGACCCTGTCCGACTGGGCGGATCACATGACCACGGTCTTCCCCGAGGCCCGCGTCAAGAAGTTCATCGAAATGCGCGGCGCCGATGGCGGCCCATGGCGCAGACTTTGCGCGCTGCCGGCGCTGTGGGTCGGGCTGCTTTACGATCAGTCCTCGCTGGATGCGGCGTGGGATCTGGTCAAGGGTCTGGACGCCGAAACCCGCGAGGGGCTGCGCCGCGCGGCAGCGAAGGACGGCTTGCAGGGGCAGGCGGGCGGCGTGAAGCTGCACGATCTGGCGCGCGAGGCGGTGGCGATCGCCGAGGCCGGCCTGAAGGCCCGCGCGCGGCCCGGCGCCGGCGGTCTGGTCCCGGACGAAACACATTTCCTGAACGCGCTCAAGGAAAGCGTCGAAAGCGGGCAGACCCCGGCTGACGAGCTGCTCGCGCAATATCACGGCCCATGGCACGGAGATTTGACTCGCATTTACGGCGAGTATTCGTACTGATCGCGCCATGACAGTGAATATCCGTTACCGCCTGATCCAGATCCTTGAAATCCTGTTGTGGCTGGGTGCTGTGGCCGGCATCGCCATGATCGGCCGCCGTGCCTGGGCCTTGCGCGAGGAGGGGGCTTCGGCGGTGCTGAATGCGGCCTCGCCCGGCCTTCTGGGCATTGGCGCGGTCATGGCCGCGCTGATCGTGATGATCGGGATCTATCACAATTCCCGCCGCAGCGCCGAGGCGATGGACCGCATGTCCCGCCAAAGCGCGGGCGGGATGCGCCGCCTGCCGGGCGTGGCGCGCGGCGATGTGCCCGTGCCTGTCGTCGTGCAATCGGCGCCCGTTGTCGCCGCGGCCGCCCCGGCACCGATGCCGGCTGCGGCGCCCGTGGCCGCTCCGGTGGCGCCGCCCGTCATGGTTGCCGCCCCGCCTCCGGTTGCCGCGCCCGCATCGGCGCCTGTCACGACCCCGCCACCGGTGTTCACCACCCCCGCAATGGGTGAGCCTGAACCAGCCCCGGTCATCCCGCATGTGGTCCCCGCAGCGCCGGCCGAGACCACCTTGCCCGAAAGCCGCCCCGCGCCGCAGCGCCTGCGCGCGGGGATCCGCAGGCTCGGCCCGGCGATCTAAAGCTTCAGCCGCTCGGCCAGCGACAGCAGGTCGGCCCAGGCCTCGCGCTTGGCGATGGGGTTGCGCAGCAGATAGGCCGGATGGGTCATCGGCAGGGCCGGGCGGTCAAAGGCCGTGGTCCAGGTGCCGCGCAGGCGCAGGATGCCTTCGCGGTTCAGCGCCGCCAGACATGGCGTATTGCCCATAAGGACCAGCAGTTCGGGATCGGCCAGTTCGACCTGACGGCGCAGGAAGGGCAGCGACAGCGCGATTTCGTCCGCGGTCGGGCGCCGGTTGCCGGGCGGACGCCATTTCAGCACATTGCCGATATAAATGGCGCGGGCCGCGTCGGGGGTGTCGCGCCCCATGCCGATGGCGGCGAACATCTGATCCAGCAATTGCCCGGCCCGGCCCACGAAGGGGCGCCCCTGGACGTCTTCCTCCTCGCCCGGTGCTTCGCCGATGATCATCACCCGCGCCTTGGGATTGCCGTCCGAAAAGACGAAATTCCGCGCACCGCGTTTCAGTTCGACCCCGTCGAAATCCTGCTGCGCCTCGGCCAGCTGATCCAGCGTCTGCGCGCCCGCCGCCAGCGATTCGGCATCCCTGAGGATCTCCGCATGGTCGGGCTCCGCCGCGATCATGGGCGCGGTGGCGCGGGCCGGTGGCGCGGGTCGCAGCGGTGCGGGTTTGGGCGGTGGCGGCAGGTCGGTCCGGTCCAGCGGCGCATCCAGCATCGGTTCATCGACGCCCAGCTCGCGCTGCCATTCCAACAGCGCCAACGCCGTCCAGCCGTCAATCGCGACGCCGCGCCATGTCAGATCCGATTCCATTGCCCGGAAGGTAGGCGTTGGCCGGCCTTGCGGCAAGCCCGGCCCTTGCCGCAGGGCCACCGGTTTGCGATAGAGGGCGCAGTCCGAAAGGGGTTCCCGATGACGTTCCGCGCCCGCCACCTGCTGGGGATCGAGCCCCTGTCGCCGCCCGAGATCACGGCGATTCTGGATCTGGCCGACAGCTATGTCGATCTGAACCGGCGCACGATCAAGCATTCCGATGCGCTGGAAGGCATGACCCAGATCAACATGTTCTTCGAGAACTCGACCCGCACCCAGTCCAGTTTCGAACTGGCGGGCAAACGGCTGGGGGCGGATGTGATGAACATGTCGATGCAGACCTCCAGCGTGAAGAAGGGCGAGACGCTGATCGACACCGCCTTGACGCTGAACGCCATGCGCCCCGATCTTCTGGTCGTGCGTCACCCCCATTCCGGGGCGGTCAACCTGCTGGCCGAAAAGGTGAATTGCGCGGTGCTGAACGCAGGCGACGGGCGTCACGAACACCCGACGCAGGCGCTGCTGGACGCGCTGACGATCCGGCGCGCCAAGGGGCGGCTGCACCGGCTGACGGTGGCGATCTGCGGTGACATCGCCCACAGTCGGGTGGCGCGCTCGAACCTGATCCTGCTCGGCAAGATGGAAAGCCGCATCCGCCTTGTCGGCCCGGCCACGCTGATGCCCGCCGGCGCCGCCGATTTCGGCTGCGAGGTCTACGAGGACATGCGCGAGGGCCTCGACGGGGCCGATGTGGTGATGATGCTGCGCCTTCAGAAGGAGCGCATGGATGGCGGCTTCATCCCCTCGGAACGCGAATATTATCATCGCTGGGGGCTGGACGCGGACAAGCTGGCCCATGCCAAGCCCGACGCCATCGTCATGCATCCGGGGCCGATGAACCGGGGCGTGGAAATCGACGGCACCATCGCCGACGACATCAACCGCTCGGTCATTCAGGATCAGGTGGAAATGGGTGTGGCCGTGCGCATGGCAGCGATGGACCTGCTGGCGCGCAACCTGCGCGCCGAACGCGGCCGCGCCCTGGCCGAGGGCACCTATGTCTGACGTCCCGGCAATTCCGGCCATCCCCGTGCCGCCCGGCTGGCAGGGCATTCTGGACGAAGGCGAACAGATCCTGTGGCAGGGCCAACCCGCCAAAGGCATCCGGTTCGAGGCGCCTGATCTGCGCCATATCGTACCTGCAATCTTCATCATCTGCTTCGGGCTGTTCTGGATGTCGCTGGCCGTGCAGGCCAACCTGTTCATGGCGGCCTTCGGGCTGTTTGTGGTGTCCTCGGCCCTCTGGCAGACGCTGGGGCCGATCGTGCGTCCCGCCTTCATCCGCGCGCGCAGCTTTTACACGCTGACCGATCGGCGGGCGATCATCGCCACCGACCTGCCGTATCAGGGGCGGCGGCTGACCAGCTATCCCATCGACCGTGCCACGCCGCTGGAATATCTGGCCAGCGATCCGCCCTCGATCCTGTTCGGGCCGCCGACGGGCGATAAAAGACCGCGTGCCGGTTTCAACTATATCGCCGATGCCGATCAGGTCATGGCCATGATGCGCAAGATCCAGCGCAGCCAGACACCCGACCAGCCCGCCCCAGAGGACGCCCAGCCATGATCCTGCATTTCGACAACGCCCGGCTGATCGACCCCGAGGCAGGCACCGACACCATCGGCAGCCTGACGGTTCAGGACGGCTTCATCGCCGCCCGTGACGGCGCCGCGCCCGAAGGCGCGACCGTGATCGATTGCGACGGCCGCTGTCTCGCCCCCGGCATCGTCGATTGGGGCGTGAAAGTGGGCGAGCCGGGCGAGCGGCACAAGGAATCCTATGCCAGCGCCGGGCGCGCCGCGGCGGCGGGGGGTGTCACCACCATGGTGGTGCGCCCCGATACGACGCCGCCCATTGACAGCCCCGAGAGCCTCGATTTCGTGATAAAGCGGGCGCAGGATTCGGTTGTCCGCGTGCGCCACATGGCCTCGCTGACCAAGGCCCGCGAGGGCCGCGAGATGGTCGAGATGGCCTTTCTGCGCGATGCCGGTGCGCTTGCCTTCACCGATGGCGTCCGCGTCGTCGCCGATGCCAAGCTGCTTGGGCGTTGCATGACCTATGCGCGCGGCCTGGGGGCGCTGATCGTCGGCCATCCGCAGGAGCCGGGCCTGTCGAAGGGCGCGGCGGCGACCAAGGGCAAATTCGCCTCGCTTTACGGAATCGCCGATGTCTCGCCCATCGCCGAGCTGATGGGACTGGAGCGTGATCTGGCCCTGGTCGCCATGACCGGCGGCCGCTATCACGCCGATCAGATCACCACTGCAGGTGCGCTGCCGCCCCTGCGCCGCGCACGCGCGGCCGGGCTGGACGTGACGGCGGGGATCTCGATCCACCACCTGACGCTGAACGAGTTTGACGTGGGTGGCTATCGCACCTTCTTCCGCTTCACCCCGCCGCTTCGGGCCGAGGATGACCGGCAGGCCATGGTTCAGGCCGTGGCCGATGGCGAGATCGACGTGATCGCGTCCTTCCACACCCCGCAGGACGAGGAATCGAAGCGCCTGCCCTTCACCGAGGCTGCCCCCGGCGCAGTGGGCCTGCAGACCCTGCTGCCCGCGGCGCTGCGCCTGTATCATCAGGGGGGCCTGACGCTGCCGCAACTGTTCCGCGCCATGTCGCTGAACCCGGCCCGGCGGCTGGGGCTGGATGCGGGGCGGCTGGCAGTGGATGCGCCTGCCGATCTGGTGCTGTTCGACGCCGATGCGCCTTTCGTGCTGGACCGCTTCGCGCTGCTGTCGAAATCGAAGAACACGCCCTTTGACGGCGCCCGGATGCAGGGGCGCGTGTTGGGCACATGGGTCGGCGGCGAAAGGGTGTACGGATGAGCGCGGTAATCTGGGCCGTTCTGGGCTATCTTCTGGGGTCGGTTCCCTTCGGGATCGTGATTACCCGCGCGCTCGGGTTGGGCGATCTGCGCCAGATCGGGTCGGGCAATATTGGCGCCACCAATGTGCTGCGCACCGGCCATAAGGGCGCGGCGCTGGCGACGCTGTTGCTGGACAGCGGCAAGGGCGCGATCGCGGTGCTGCTGGCCCGCTGGCTGGGCGGTGAAACGGCGGCTGTCGTAGCCGGGGCGGCAGCGCTGCTGGGCCATTGCTTCCCGGTCTGGCTGGGCTTCAGGGGCGGCAAGGGCGTGGCGACCTTTCTCGGCACGCTGATCGCCTTGTATTGGCCGCTGGGGCTGGCGGCCTGCGCAATCTGGCTGGCAACGGCGCTGGTGACGCGGATCAGTTCGCTTTCGGCGCTGGTGGCGGTGGGGACCTCGCCGCTGGTGGCGGCGCTGATGGGCAAGGGCCAGATCGCGGCGGCGGCGCTGTTCATGGCGGCGCTGATCTTCTGGCGGCACAAGGAAAACATCGCCCGCCTGCGGGCCGGGACCGAGCCGAAGATCGGCCGCAAGACCTGACCTTAGGGGAACTTTGCTGCCCCGGACCCGTTTCCTTCCGTCAGGGAAAGCGAGGTTCACCATGAGATTCATTGCAGCGACGGCGGCGATGGTGCTTTCGGGCGCGGCCTATGCCGGTGAAGCGGTAGATTACAGCGCCGGCGACCGCACCTTCGAGGGCTATGTCGCCAAGGCCGAAAACCCCAAGGGCGCGGTGGTATTGATCCACGATTGGGATGGGTTGACTGATTACGAAAAGAAGCGCGCCGACATGCTGGCCGAGCAGGGCTATAACGCCTTCGCCATCGACCTTTACGGCAAGGGCGTCCGTCCTGACACCATGGAGGGCAACCAGGCCGAGACCCAGAAGCTTTACAACGACCGCGAGACGATGCGCGCCCTGATGACCGCCGGGCTGGAGGCTGCCGCCGCCCAGGGGCTGGCCGCGCCCGTTGTCGCCGGCTATTGCTTCGGCGGTGCGGCGGCGCTGGAAATGGCCCGCGCGCAACCGCCCGAGGTGGTGGGTTATGCCATCTTCCACGGCGGGCTGGACACCCCCGAAGGCGAGGATTACAGCGCCGCCAAGGCGCCGATCCGAATCTATCACGGCGGTGCCGATACCGGCCCCGACATGACCACCTTCGCGGGCTTCATCGACCAACTGGAAGCGGCCGGGACGCCCTACAAGGCTGAGATCTATGCCGGGGCACCCCATGCCTTCACGGTCTTCGGCTCTGATCGCTATCGCGAGGAAGCAGATCAGCGCAGCTGGGCCGATTTCCTGGCCTTCCTGGGCGAGACCATGCCGGGCGTCTGATCGCACAGATGCTCGAGTCGGTCGCGCGACAGCCGCGACCGGCAAGGCGATATGCCCCTGCGATCGGGGTGACCTGCTGCCCGTGATTGGGGGGGCGGCCTTGAGCCAGATGCCCCGGCTTCCCGCATCCCCTCATCCGAGACTGCCCGCGTGATCCAGCGCGCAGATCGGCCTCCACGGCTTCGAACCTTTGGCACGCTCTCGCGGAAAGTCCGCGATACCGTCAGGGTTGCCTGCGCCGCGTCGTCGCCCCAGCGGAGAAGGCAATGCTGTCCTCCCGCGCGTTCCCGCGATTCGGATGGACGGCGAAGGCTGGGACTTGGCCCTAATGCGACGCCCTCTTGCGTTTCGCCGTTCGGCGCTGCTGTGATGGTCTCGCAGATCCGGCCCTCGCCAGTTCGGATCTGCGAGACGCGCCATCGCAATGTCCGCGGGTGCCGCACACGCGGCGTCGAGGCGCTTATTTGCCGGATCATACCAGCCGGATCATACCAGAGAGTATTCCGGCCCGTCCCACGCACCATATCTTCATTCGTCTTGCTCGGCCGTTCGGACCAAGTGGTCACGCGGCGCTCGGCGTGCCGGATGGGGCGGGGGGCCGAGATCGCTCGGGGCTCCCGCGTTCCCCCGCACCGTGCCCGGCGGGGCGCCGCCCCCCCGTCAGCTTTCGCGGAAGGCGCGGGTGAAGTAATCGGTGAAGGGCTTGATCAGATAGGCGGCGGGGCTGCGCTTGCCGGTCTGGATATAGACCTCGACCGGCATTCCCGGCACCAGCACCAATTCGCCCAGCTTGGCACGCTCCTCGGGCGGGATGGAGACCTCGGCGCGGTAATAGGAGGCGCGCGTGGCCTCGTCCACCAGCGCATCGGCCGAGACCCGGCTGAGCACGCCGTCGATTTCCGGCGTCGTGCGGCTGTTGAAGGCCGCGAAATGCAGCTTGACCGACTGGCCCGGACCGACCTCATCGATATTGATCGGCGCGATGCGGGCGGCGATCACCAGCGGGCGGTCCTGCGGAACGATATAGAGGATCGGCTCGGCCGCGCGGACGACCGAGCGGGGGGTGGTTACCTGCATCTGGTGGACGATGCCCGCGACCGGCGCGGTGATATCCAGTCGCGACAGCTGCTCGGTCAGTGAGCGGCGGCGCTCGGCCAGTTCCAGCTCGCGATAACCGAGATCGCGCAGTTCGGTCTCGGCCTGCTCGCGCCGTTCGCTTTTCTTCTGCAGCCGGGTGATGTTGATTTCGGTCTGGCGTGTCTCGGCCTGGGCGCGCATCGCCTGCAATTCGCCGATCTGCCCGTCGATGGCGGCCGCCTCGCGTTCCAGCGCCAGCACGCGCGGCGCCTGGGCCAGGCCCTTCTTCAGCAGCGAGCGCTGATCGGTCAGCTCCTGCCCGATCAGGGCGCGCTGGGATTCGGCGGCGATGGCCTGGGCGCTGATCCCGTCGATCTGGTTGTTGATCTGCTGGGTCTGCGTTGCCAGCTGGTCCAGCGATTGCTGAAGCGTGCTCCGGCGGGTCGCGAACAGGCTTTGTTGCGCGGCCATCAGCTGGCCCAGATTCTCGCGCCCCGCGGCGCTTTCCAGCAGCACTTGCGGAAAGGTGATGGTGTCGCTTTCGTCGCGCTCGGCCTCCAGCCGGCCGCGGCGGGCCAGGATTTCGTAATACTGCCCCTCGACGATGGCGAGTTCGGTGCTCAGCAGGTTGCCGTCCAGCTGGATCAGCACCTCGCCCGCGCGGACCTGCTGGCCGTCACGGACGAGGATCTTGTCGACCACGCCGCCGTCCGGGTGCTGGACGACCTGGCGGTGCTGCTCGACCTCGACCTGGCCGGGGGCGACGACGGCCCCGGCGATTCGGGTGCCGACCGCCCATGCCCCGAAGCCCGCGAACAGCACGAAAATCGCGATCAGCCCCAGCATCATCGGCGCGCGCGCCGACCAGACCTGTTCCTGTTTCGACGGACCGGCCATCAGGTCACCCCCCCTGCGCTGCGTGCGTTCTGGATCGCCTGCGCATTCTGCACCACGGATTTCAGCACTTCGTCGCGCGGCCCGAAGGCGCGCACGGCCCCGCGATCCAGCATCAGCAGCAATTCGCATTCGGCGATGGCTGCCGGACGGTGGGCCATGATGATGACCGCGCCGCCTTGCGACTTGATCCGGCGGATCGCCATGTTCAGCGCTTGCGAGCCTTCATTGTCGAGATTGGCGTTCGGTTCGTCCAGCACAAGCAGGACCGGATCGGTATAGAGCGCGCGGGCCAGTCCGATGCGCTGGATCTGCCCCCCTGAGAGCTGTCCGCCCGCCTGCGCCAGCGGCGTGTCGTAGCCCTTGGGCAGGTTCAGGATCATCTGATGGGCGGCGGCAGCGGTCGCCGCCTGCACGACGCGGCTGGAATCGGGCTGCCCGTCCAGCCGGGCGATGTTTTCGGCGACGGTGCCGTCAAACAGCGTCACCTGCTGGGGAAGATAACCGACCAGCCGGCCCAGTTCATCAAGCGGGAACTGATCCAGGGTGGCGCCCCCCAGCCGGATGCTTCCGGCGGCCGGCGGCCAGGCGCCGATCAGCGCGCGTGCCAGCGTGGATTTGCCGGCACCCGAAGCGCCGATCACCCCCAGCGCATTGCCCGGCGGCAGGGCGAAGCTGACACCGCGCAGCGTCGGCGCGCGTTCGCCCGGCGGCACCACGCTGAGCTGGCTGACATCCAGCTGCGCCGGAGGGCGGGGCAGGGCGGTGCGTTCAGCGACCTGCGGACGGCGCGCCAGCAGCGCGCCCAGTCGCCGCCAGCCGTCCTGCGCCCGCTGCACCAGCGACCACTGGCCGACAAGAACCTCGATCGGCTGCAGGGCGCGGCCCATCATGATCGAGGATGCAATCATTGCGCCCGGCGTCAGCTCCTGCCGGAGAACCAGCCAAGCCCCCGCCGCCAGCATCGCGCTTTGCAGGAACAGCCGGAAGCTGCGGGAAAACACCGTATAAAGCTGGGTGGAATCCGAACCTTCCAGCCCGGCTTCCGCGGCCTTGTTGCGCGCCCTGCTCCACCGTTCGAAAGTGGCGTTGCGCATGCCGAGCGCGCCGATCACCTCGCCCTCGTCGCGGAACATGTCGGACATGCGTTCCGCCGCCTGGCTGGCGACGGCGCTTTGCTGCAGCGCGCGCTTGCTCGATACCTGGTTCAGCACCGTGGTCAGGACCAGGATCAGGCCCCCAATCGTGGCCACGACGCCCAAGACCGGATGGAAGATATAGACCGCCGCCAGATAAAGCGGCGCGAAGGGCAGGTCGAACAGCGCCAGACTGACCGGAGAGGCGATCAGATTGCGCACCGCCTCCAGATCGCGCATGCCGCCGCGCGCCACCGCGTCAGAGCCGGTGGCAATGCCGTCTTCCAGCGAGGCGGCGAAAACCCGCCGTTCCAGCCGCTGCTGAAAGCGCAGGGCGACGCGCTGCATGATTCGGCCGCGCGCCAGATCGACGATGCCCATCACAGCAAAAAGGAACACCACCAGCAGGAACAACGCCACCAGCGTTTCGACCGAGCGCGAGCCCAGAACGCGGTCGTAGACCTGCAGCATGAACAGCGGCCCCGTGAGCATCAACAGATTGACGGCAAGGGAAAAAACCGCAACCGCCGCCAGCAGTCCGAAATTGCCGCCGCGGGCCGCGCGCAGTTCCGCAAATCCTCTGTCTTCGCTGGTCGAGCGTGCCATAGCGTTCCGATCATCTGACTGCCCGCCTTGCTGTAGCGGGCCGCATTCCTTATTCCCGTTTCGCCGGCCACCGGCAACGGGTCTCTCGAATTCGGTCTGTCTCAGGGATATACCAACGAAATGTTAGCAAAACCCTTCCGCCGCAGTTTTATTCCGGCCGTCCTGCTGCTGGCCGGCTGCGCCGCAGGCACGCCGGGGCAGATCAATGACCCCTATGAGGCGACCAACCGCCGTGTCCACGCCTTCAACAAAAGCATCGACGAGAATTTCGTCCGGCCGCTGACCTCGTCGTCGAAAGAGGGCGACGGCGCGGAGAAGCGCGAAAACGGCGTGCTGGTGGTGGTCGGAAATGTCGGCGGCAACCTCACGCTGCCCGGCAAGGTCGTCAACAGCCTGCTGCAGGGCCGCCCCGGCAAGGCCGCGCAGAATACCGGGCGCTTCCTCATCAATTCGACGCTGGGGCTGGGGGGGCTGCACGATCCCGCCGGCCGCGAATTCGGGCTGGAGGAGGTCGATACCGATTTCGGCGAGACGCTGCATGTCTGGGGCGCACCCGAAGGCGCCTATCTCGAACTGCCGCTGCTGGGACCATCGACCCAGCGCGATGCTTTCGGCAAGCTGCTCGATCTGTTCATCGACCCGCTGGATTACGTGATCGACGATCACGAGGCACTGGCGATCACTGGCGTCAAGCTGGCTTCAAAAATCGGTGACCGCGCGCGTTTTGGCGATACGGTCGATTCCATCCTGTATGACAGTGCGGATAGCTATGCGCAGACGCGGTTGTTGTATCTGAACCACCGCTGGTATGAACTTGGCATGGAAGGGGGCGAAATTGACCCTTACGATCCTTACGAAGAATAGCTCGCGCCGTGGCTTTCTGGGCCTGCTGGCCGGGGGTGCGGCCTTGGTGGGGCTGCCCGCATCTGCGCTGGATACCAATGAGGCGCGTGCGCTGATCCAGCAATCGCTGGGCGAGGTCTATGCCGTCATCAATTCCGGCCAGCCGCCCGCGCAGATGTATCAGCAGTTCGAGGCGATTTTCGCGCGCTATGCCGATGTCGACGTGATCGCGCGTTCGGCGCTTGGACCGGCGGCGCGCCAGATCAGCCCGCAGCAATTCGCCGCCTACAAGCAGGCGTTCCAGGGCTATATCGGGCGCAAATATGGGGCGCGGTTCCGGGAATTCATCGGTTCGCAGATCGAGGTGACGGGGGCCAGGCCGGTGAAATCCTTCTTCGTGGTGACCTCGGTCGCCAAGCTGAACGGGCGGGCGCCGATGCAGGTGGAATGGCATGTCTCGGATAAGTCGGGGCGCAGCAAGTATTTCAACATCGTCATCGAGGGCGTGAACATGCTCGCCTCCGAGCGCGCCGAGATCGGCGCCATGCTGGCCCAAAACAAGGGCGACGTGGCTGCGCTGACAGCAGCGCTGCAGCGCGCCGGCTGAGGTTTTCCCCACCGTCAATGAATAAGGCGCGCCCCGATCGGAGCGCGCCTTTCGCATGGGCGGGTTTCGTTGCGCGGCGGTGTCAGTTCAACCCCTCGATACCGCGCAGGACGTCGCTCAACGGGTCGCTTGCGGCTGATTCGGGGGCATTCGTGACGCCGCGCCCGTTTGAGCTGACAGTGTTGCCGGAAAAGACCGGCGGGGCGCCCGGCTGCTGGCTCTGGCCGCCGACCTGCGGGGCCGGTGCCGACTGGCCAAGCGCGGCAGACAGCGCATCGGCCAAAGGTTCGTTCGAACCGCTCACCATCGGCTGACCGGCGGGGGCGCCGGGCGAATCGCCGCCGCCCATATTGGTCAGCGCCGCGCTCAGCGCATCGGCAAGCGCGTCGTCGCCCCGGACCGACGGCGCCACGCCATCGCCGATACGCGACCCCTCGTCGCCGACGAAGCGGCCCAGCGGCTCGTTCGGCAGGCCTTCGTGGATTTCCATCATCACCGCCTGCCAGATCTCGGCCGGCAGACCGCCGCCGGTTACGCCTTTCAGCGGCGTATTGTCATCATAGCCCATCCACACGCCGGTCACGAACTGGTCGGTGAAGCCGATGAACCAGGCGTCGCGATAAGACGAAGTGGTCCCGGTCTTGCCCGCCGCCGGGCGGCCGTTCAGGCTGGCGCGCCGTCCGGTTCCGCTCTCGATCACCTGCTGCATCATGTAGATCAGGTTGGACGCCGCCTGTTGCGAGATCACCCGCTGCCCCATACCGCCGGTCTGGGCGATCATCGGGCTGTCCTCGCCTCGGATGCGCAGTTCGACCACGCCGTAGGGCCGCACGGCGCGGCCGCCATTGCGAATCCCGGCATAGGCGCCGGTCATTTCCAGCAGCGTCGAATCGAACACGCCCAGACCCAGCGAGGGCACGTTGGGCAGATCGGCGCCGACGCCGAATTCCTGGGCGATGCGACGCACCGAATCGCGGCCGGCCTTTTCCTGGATGCGGATGGTCGCTGTATTCAGCGACTGTTTCAGCGCCGTGGTCATGGTCACGTCGCCCGAGAAGCGGCGTGTATAGTTCTGCGGCGACCACGGCTTGCTGCCGCGGATATTGATGGTCAGCGGACCGTCCTGGACGATGCTGTCGGGGGTCATGCCCTGATCCAGCCCGGCCGCGAAGACGAAGGGCTTGAAGCTGGACCCGGTCTGCCGCTTGGCCTGAGTGGCGCGGTTGAACACGCCCGAAACCTTGTCGTCGCGGCCGCCGATCATCGCGCGCACCGCGCCATCGGCGGACAGAACCACCACGGCGGCCTCGGCCTTGGAGCCATCCCTGACCTTGGCGTCGAAGGTCGCCTTCAGCGCCCGTTCAGCCGCCTGCTGCACCTTCTGGTCGAAGGTTGTCAGGATGGTCACGTCTTCCGTGGTTTCGGTGGTCAGGAAGCCCGGCCCGGATTCCATCAGCCAGTCGGCGAAATAGCCGCCCGCCCGCGCTGCCGCCGCCTGCGACAGCACCGCCGGGTTGGCCTTGGCCTGTTCGAATTCCTGGTCGGTGATTCGGCCCTGTTCGTGCATCAGCGCCAGCACCACATTGGCGCGGTCCTGCGCCCGGTTGATGTTCGAGGTCGGCGCGAAATAGCTGGGCGCCTTCAGCAACCCCGCCAGCATTGCCGATTCGGCCACCGACACGTCGCTGGCATGCTTGCCGAAATACCGCTCGGCCGCGGCTTCGAACCCGCGTGCGCCGCCGCCCAGATAGGACCGGTTCATGTAGATGCCAAGGATCTCGTCCTTGGTGTATTTCAGCTCCATCGCAAAGGAGAAGGGCACTTCCTTGATCTTGCGCCAGAGCGAGGAGGTGCGGCACTCGGCCTCGTAAGCGGCCTCGTCTTCCCAGCGCGTAGGGTCGAAAGTCTCGCCCAGACAGAGCAGCTTGGAAACCTGCTGTGTGATGGTCGAGCCGCCATTGCCTTCCAGCGGGCCGCGCCCTTCGGCCATGTTGATCTTGATGGCGCTGGCGATGCCGCGCGGATCGATGCCCAGATGGCTGTAGAAACGCCTGTCTTCGGTCGCGACCACGGCGTTGCGCAGCGCAGGCGCGATCTTGTCGGGGCTGACCGAGCCGTAAGTCTCGCCCCGCCAGGCGAAGACCTTGCCTTCACGATCGAGCATTGTCACCCCGCCGCGCGCCCGGCCGTCGAACAGCGCCGAGGATTCGGGCAATTGCGAGTAGTAATAGAAAGTCGCCAGCCCGACGATGCCCACAACCGTCAGCACGGTGGCCCAGATGGTGCCGAAGATGGCGCGCCAGATCAGCCGGAAAAAGCCGCTGACCCCACGTGTGACGGCATTGCCGCGGCGCACGGGGGCGCGGCGGCCTGCCTTGCCGCGCGGCGTTTTGCCGGACGGTTGGGTCGGATTCGAATAACGCCGTTCGGCCACCACCTGGCGGCGCTTGCGGGGAGGTTCTGCCATTTGCCTGTATCCTGCGGGACCGGCTTCCCCGGCCTGATTGCGCGGCAGCATACACGAGGCGACAGCGGATGCGAAGTCCCCTGACCGGTATGTGATATGCCCACTAATTGGGCATTTGCATCAAACCCCGCCCATTTCCTGATCGCGGCACGTTTCCGCCCCCCGTCGCCCCTGCCAAAGACTTGAGCAGATGACGCCGTGCCGCCCTTCTGATGGCAAGAGCCGCCGGCGCGGTGGCGACCCAGAACGAAAAGGTGATGCCGAATGAGACAGATATTCCCCCTCGCCATCGCGCTGGCGCTTGCCGCCGGTGCTGCCCATGCGCAGGAGGCCGCCGTGCCGGTGCCCGACAAGGGCGACACCACCTGGATGCTGCTGTCGGGTATTCTGGTCATGATGATGACCATTCCCGGACTGGCGCTGTTCTATGGCGGCCTGGTGCGCGGCAAGAACGTGCTGTCGGTGCTGATGCAGGTGCTGACGACCTTCTGCGTGATGGCGCTGCTCTGGGTCGCGTTCGGCTATTCGCTGGCCTTTACCGGCGCGGGCGATGCCGCCTCGGCCGGTCCGCTGACGCCTTATATCGGCGGCCTGTCCAAGGCCTTCCTGACTGCGGTCGATGCGAATTCCATCGCCGAGACCTTTACCAAGGGCGTTTATATCCCCGAGCTGAGCTTTGTGATCTTCCAGCTGGCCTTCGCCTGCATCGCGCCGGCGCTGATCGTCGGCGCCACGGCAGAACGGCTGAAATTCTCCGCCATTCTGCTGTTCGTGGTGATCTGGTTCTTCCTCTCCTACCTGCCCATGGCGCATATGGTCTGGTGGTGGGGCGGACCGAGCGCTTATGACGCGCCCTCGGGTCTGCTGTTCGGCCACGGCGCGCTGGATTTCGCCGGTGGCACCGTCATCCACATCAATGCGGGCGTCGCGGGCCTGGTCGCTGCGTATGTCGCCGGCCCGCGCCTCGGCTACCGGCGCGAACTGATCGCCCCCCACAACCTGACCTTCACCCTGATCGGCGGCTGCCTGCTGTGGATCGGCTGGTTCGGCTTCAACGCCGGCTCCAATCTGGAATCGAATGGCGTGGCCGCGATGGCGCTGCTGAACACCGTCGTCGCCCCGGCCGCCGCAGCCCTGGGCTGGACCCTGGGCGAATGGATCCTGCGCGGCCACCCCTCGCTTCTGGGCGCCGTCTCGGGCGTGGTGGCCGGGCTGGTCGGGATCACCCCCGCGGCCGGGTTCGTCGGACCGATGGGTGCCATCGTGATCGGCTTCGTGGCGGGCATCGTCTGCCTCTGGGCGGTGGTCTGGCTGAAGGCGCGGCTGAACATCGACGACAGCCTCGATGTGTTCGGCATCCACGGTGTCGGCGGTATCGTGGGCGCGATCCTGACCGGGGTATTCGCCGCGCCGGCACTGGGCGGGGCCGGGGTCTTCGACTATGCGACCGGGCAGCCGGGCGCATTCTCGATCAGCCATCAGGTCTATGTGCAGACGCTGGGCGTGGTGATCTGCATCATCTGGTCGGGCATCGTCTCCTTCGCCGCCATCCATGTCGTGAAGGCGCTGATCGGCCTGCGGGTCGAGCAGAATGACGAACGTCAGGGCCTCGACATCACCACCCATGGCGAGAACGCCTATAACTGAGGCAGACAGGCAGAACGCAAAAGGCCCGGCGTAAGCCGGGCCTTTTCGCATCTTCCGCGCGACTCAGGCGATTCGCGACACCACGAAATCGGCCAGATCCTCCAGCATGTCGCGGATCGGCCCGGCGGGCAGGGGGGCCAGTGCCGTGCGCGCCTTTGCCGCCCAGCCGAGCGCATCGGCCCGCGCCGCCTCCAGCGCGCCATGGCGCGCCATGATCGCCAGCGCCTGTTCCAGATCGCCCTCGCGCTGATCGCCCTTTTCGATGGTGCGTTGCCAGAAGGCGCGTTCGGTCGCGTCGGCGGCGGCGATGGCCTTGATGACCGGCAGGGTCAGCTTGCGCTCGCGGAAATCGTCGCCGGTATTCTTGCCGATCACCGCGCTTGCGCCGCCGTAATCGAGGAGGTCGTCGGCGATCTGAAAGGCGATGCCAAGCGCGTCGCCGTAATCGAACAGCGCGCGGACCTGATCCTCGGGCGCGCGGGCGATCACCGCCCCCACCTCGGTCGCGGCGGAAAACAGCGCCGCCGTCTTGCCGCGCACGACCTGCAAATAGATCGATTCGTCCGTCGCCAGATCCTGCGCGGCGGTCAATTGCAGCACCTCGCCTTCGGAAATCGTGGCCGAGGCGTTCGACAGGATTTCCAGCACCCGCATGACGCCGGTATCGGTCATCAGCTGGAAGGCGCGGGCCAGCAGGTAATCGCCGACCAGAACGCTGGACTTGTTGTCCCACAGCAGGTTTGCCGTCGGGCGGCCGCGCCGCTGCTGGCTTTCGTCGACCACATCGTCATGCAGCAGGGTCGCGGTGTGAATGAACTCCACCGTCGCCGCCAGATGGATGTGATAGGGCCCGTCATATCCGCACAGTTTGGCGGCGGCCAGGGTCAGCATCGGGCGCAGGCGCTTGCCGCCGGCCTCGACCAGATGGGCGGTGACCTCGGGAATGCGCGGGGCGTGGCGCGAGGCCATGCGTTCGCGGATCAGCACATTGACCTGCGCCATTTCCGGGGCAAGTGTCTCGCCAAGGCGGTCCATCGGGGTCTGGGTAACAGCTGCGTCCATGGAATTCCCTTTCCTGGCATGCAATTGCCACGCGATGGACAGCGGTGCAACCGCCCGCTAGCGTTTGCACCATGAAAGAACTTCTGCGCACCACCGACCCGCTGCGACTGATGCGCGCCCAGGACGTCCTGCGCGCCGATGGAATCGAAAGCTTCGCGCTCGACCAGCATATGAGCGTGCTGGAAGGTTCGCTGGGAATTCTGCCGCGTCGGCTGATGGTCGCCGACCGCGACCTGTTCATGTCGCGCGCCATCCTGCGCGAGCATGGCCTGGATGACTGACACCCGAATCGATGACTTCCTGGACGGAAGGCTGCGGATCGAGCAGCCCGCGCAGGGCTATCGCGCCGGCGCCGACGCGGTGATGCTGGCCGCCGCCTGCCCGGCCCGGCCCGGCCAGTCCGTGCTGGAGCCGGGCTGCGGGGTCGGGACCGCCGCGCTGTGTCTCGCCGCGCGGGTGCCGGGCCTGCAACTGGCCGGGATCGAACGTGATCCCGGCTATGCCGCGCTTGCCCGCGCCAATGCGGTGCGCAACGCCGCCCCGCTGCAGGTGATCGAGGCCGATCTGGCGCAGCCGCCCCCTGAGCTGCGCGCCCGCAGCTTCGATCAGGTCATCATGAACCCGCCCTTCTTCCCGGATGGCACCCTGTCACCCGATGCCGGCCGCGCCGGCGCCCGGCACGAGGACACGCCGCTGGCCGCCTGGCTCGATGCCGGGCTGAAACGGTTGCAGCCGGGCGGCTGGCTGACCGTCATCCATCTGGCCCAGCGTCTGGACGGGCTGCTGGCCGGGCTGTCGGGCCGCGCCGGCGCGATCACCATCCTGCCGATTGCCGCCCGGACAGATCGCGATGCGGGCCGCGTCATCCTGCGGGCCCGCAAGGGGGCGCGGGCGCCCTTGCGGCTGCTGCCGCCCCTTGTCATGCATGACGGCCCTGCGCATACGGGCGATGCAGAAAATCTCAGCGAAAAGGCGCAGGCCATTCTGCGCCATGCTGTCGCGATACCGTTACCTGGTGCCGATAGAGGGTGACAGAATCGATCATCTGTGCTGCAATCCCCCCTGTTCGACAAGCGTACAGGAGGACGAATATGTCAGTCGATGCTCACATCGAGAAGCTCCGTGAAAAGCACGACAAAATCTCCAAAGCGGTAGAGCAGGCGCAGCGCGCGCCCGGCGTCACCGACTTTGAAATCGCCGAGATGAAAAAGGAAAAGCTGCGTCTCAAGGAAGAGATCACGCGCCTGAACGCCTGAACACCGAGTTCCGATCACGAAAGGCCCGCGGCATTTGCGCGGGCCTTTTCATATCTACCACTCTACCACGCGGTGCGGAAGATGCGCCCCTCGGTCATCGGGTCCATCTGTGCCACCTCGCCGTCCAGCCAGTCCAGGAAGGCGCGGATATGTGGCTGGGTCGCTGTCCCCGGACGCGACAGCACGCGGAACGCCGCCTTGGTGACCAGTGACAGCGGATAGGGGGCGATCAGCCGGCCCGAGGTCAGCAGGTCATGGGCGATCGACCAGCGGCCCATGATCACGCCTGCGCCGCCTATGGCCGCATCAAGCGCATGATCGTGATGGGAAAAATGCGCCCCGCCCGGCGGTGCGCTGCCCAGCTCGGCGGCGCGGAACCATCCGGCCCAATCGGGTGTGGGCTGGAGGAAATCGACATCGTGCAGATGCAGCAGCGGGGCATCGCGCAGCGCTTCGGGCGCTGGAAACCGCAGGGACAGTTCGGGCGACATCATCGGCGCATACCAGTCGCCCAGCATCAGGTCATGGCTGGTCAGATTGGCTGCGCCCGGTAGCCCGTATCGGATTGCCAGGTCGATGCCGTCTCGCTGCAGGTCCATCAGGCGCAGGCTGGCGACGAGGCGAAGCTCGATCTGTGGATGGGCGCGGGCAAAGCCGAACAGGCGCGGCGCCAGCCATTTGGCGGTGAAGGCCGGTCCCGCCGTGACCGTCAGGCTGGTCGCGGACAGGCTGCGCTGCGCCTCGCGCCAGGCGGCGCGGATCTGCTCGAAGCCGGCGCGGGCGCCGGGCAGTAGGGCCTGCCCGAGGGGCGTCAGGGACAGCTTGCGGTGTTGCCGTTGAAAGACCGGCTGGCCCAGCTGGTCCTCCAACTGCTTGATCTGGAAGGACAGGGCTGCCGGCGTCACGTGCAACTCCTCTGCGGCGCGACTGAAGGACAGGTGGCGCGCGGCCGCTTCAAAGGCGCGCAAGGCGGTCAGGGGCGGTTGGTCCATATTTTCAAGATATTCTTGAACAGAATGTCAGAGCAACTCGTTTGTCCGTTGAAGTTGAAGGGAGATATCATGACGGGGCAAGAAAAATTTAATCAAAGGTGCTTTGATGATCCAGATCCCCACCAATGCCCGCCAGCGGCTTGCCCATGCCGAGGCGCACCGCCTGCGCCGCGCCGCTTTTGCAAATCTGTTCCGCGCGCTGAAATGGAAAGGCCGGCCCCAGGACGGGACCGGCCGGAAGGCTCAGGTCCTTCCCCTATCAGGAGAAGTACTGCGCCCCGTTTGCGGAAATGGTTGAGCCGGTGATGAATCCGGACTGATCGTCCGCCAGGAAGACCACGCAGCGGGCGATTTCCTCGGGCTCGCCCAGCCGACCAACGGGGATCTGCGGGATGATCCGCTCGTTCAGCACCTTCTCGTCGATGGCGCGCACCATCTCGGTGCCGATATAGCCCGGCGCGATGGCGTTGACGGTGATGCCCGCGCGCGCGCCTTCCTGTGCCAGCGCGCGGGTGAAGCCGATATCGCCCGCCTTGGCCGCGGAATAGTTCGCCTGACCCGCCTGACCCTTCTGCCCGTTGATCGAGCTGATATTGACGATCCGCCCGAATTTGCGATCGCGCATGCCGTTCCAGACCCCATGGGTCATGTTGAACAGACCGGTCAGGTTGGTGTCGATCACCTCTTTCCACTGTTGCGGCGTCATCTTGTGGAACATCGCATCACGGGTGATGCCGGCATTGTTGACCAGAATGGCGACCGGACCCAGTTCGGCCTCGACCTGCTTGATGCCGGCCGCGCAGGCGTCGTAATCGGCGACGTCCCATTTATAGGTCTTGATACCGGTTTCGGCGGTGAAGGCCTTGGCGGCGTCGTCATTGCCGGCATAGCTTGCCGCGACGGTGTAACCTGCCTCTTTCAGCGCCTTGGAAATGGCTGCGCCGATCCCGCGCGAGCCTCCGGTGACGATGGCTACCTTTGACATGTTTCCCCCCCCCTTAACTGGAATAATCTGTGAAATATTACTAACCTTTGAAGTTGCAGCGCGCAAGATCATTGCGCGCTGCGGTGTCAATCAGCGCTCGAGGCACATGGCGACGCCCATACCGCCGCCGATGCAGAGGGTGGCGAGGCCTTTCTTGGCGTCGCGGCGCGCCATTTCGAACAGCAGCGTGTTCAGGATCCGCGCCCCCGAGGCGCCGATCGGGTGGCCAATGGCGATGGCGCCGCCGTTCACGTTCACGATCGACGGATCCCAGCCCATATCCTTGTTGACGGCGAGGGCCTGTGCGGCAAAAGCCTCGTTCGCCTCGATCAGGTCGAGGTCTTCGACCTTCCAGCCGGCCTTCTCCAGCGCGCGGCGGCTGGCCGGGATCGGGCCGGTGCCCATGATCGCCGGATCAAGCCCCGCCGTTGCGTAGGCGGCGATGCGGGCCAGCGGGGTCAGGCCGCGGCGCGCGGCCTCGTCCTCGGTCATGACCATGACGGCGGCGGCGCCGTCGTTCAGGCCCGAGGCATTGCCCGCGGTCACGGTGCCGTCTTTCATGAAGGCCGGTTTCAGCTTCTGCATCGCGTCCAGCGTGGCGCCGTCGCGGATATATTCGTCGTCGGAGATGATGACGTCACCCTTGCGGCCCTTGACCACGAAGGGGACGATCTCGTCCTTGAACCGGCCGGCCTTCTTGGCGGCTTCGGCCTTGTTCTGGCTGTTGACGGCGAATTCGTCCTGGGCTTCGCGGGTGATGCCCCAGCGTTCGGCGACGTTTTCGGCGGTCTGGCCCATGTGGTAATTGTTGAACGCGTCCCAGAGGCCGTCCTTGATCATGGTGTCGACCATCTTCATGTCGCCCATCTTCTGGCCGGCGCGCAGATGTGCCGCATGGCCCGAGAGCGACATCGATTCCTGGCCGCCCGCCAGCACCACCTGCGCGTCACCCAGCAGCACCTGCTGGGCCGCCAGCGCGACCGAGCGCAGGCCCGAGCCGCAGACCTGATTGATCAGCCAGGCGGCCGATTCCTTCGGCAGACCTGCGTTGATATGGGCCTGACGGCCGGGGTTCTGGCCCTGTCCGGCGGTCAGCACCTGGCCCAGGATGGTCTCGCTGATTTCGGCGGGGTCTACGCCCGCACGTTTGACAACCTCGGCCAGCACCGTGGCACCCAACTCGTGGGCGGGGATATTGGCGAAGGAGCCCATGAAACTGCCGACCGGCGTACGGGCGGCGGAGACGATTACGGCTTTGGTCATGAAAAGGGTCCTTTCGGGTGAGCAGGCTTGGCCGGCGCGAGGCCGTTCCGTTTACCATGCCCAACTGCAACCTAGCGTCAAGCGGCACTGGCAAGATGGAAAACCACGCAGCCGATCCGGCATGCCGTTCATCTGGGCATGCCGCCCTCTGTAGACAAGCCGCAACCGCGCATCGCCAGTCCGCAACTGCTGAGCGGCACCGTCCTGCATGACAACGCAGGCCTGATCGATTACCCTTCCGACCCCCGGCGTTCATGGCGTCTTGACGACGCGCCCGGTACTGCGCGGCCGGTCAGCGCGCCGCCGCTTTCGGCGTCTTCCAGGGGGGAGTGATCGTCGGGGCGCCGAAATAATAGCCCTGAAGGCAGTCGATCCCCATGTTGATCAGATACGCCGCCTCGTCGGCGGTCTCGACTGATTCGGCCACGGTGAACATGTCGAAATGATGCGCGATCGCCTGCAGCGCCGCCGCCAGCACCTGGTTGTCGGGCTGATGGGCGATCTTGCGGATGAACTGGCCGTCGATCTTGATCATGTCGAAATTGAATTCGCGCAGGTAACGGAACGAGGTGTGTCCGGCGCCGAAATCGTCAAGCGCGAAACTGGCGCCACGCCCCTGCAGGTCGCGCATGAAGGGAATGACCAGTTCGGGCATGGTCATGGCGGAGCTTTCCGTCACCTCAAGGATCAGCCGTTCGGCGATGCGTTCGTCGCGGGCGAGACCGCGGCGCAACGTCTCCGTCCAGACGGGATGACCGATCGAGCGCGCCGACATGTTCACCGACAGGCGCAGCGCCGAATCCTGCTGCAGGGCATGCAGCCCCAGGGCGATCGACGCGCAGTCGATCCGCCGCCCCAGTTCGGTGGTTTCGGCATCGGGCATGAAATCGCGCAGCGGAATGAAGCGCCCGGTATTGTCGACGATGCGGATCAGGCCCTCGTGGAAGGCGGAGAGGCTGGGACGGTCGGCCTGCACGATCGGCTGATAGGCCAGAACCGCGTCGCCGCGTGTCAGGGCGTCTTCGACCACCGCCATCGTCAGGCGTGTCTTGTGGTCGATTACATAATCCAGGGCCGAATCGACGCCATCATTTTCCCCGTGTCCTGCATCCGTCATGACCGAATCCTTGCTACCTACATGCATCATGGGGATGATGTCTTAACATGGGGTGAAACCCGAACATTTTCCGGGTTAAGGATTAATGACGATGACCGAGCGCTGCGGCTGGTGTGGGACCGAGCCGATCTATGTCGAATATCACGACAGCGAGTGGGGCGTGCCGGAACACGATCCGCGGGCGCTGTGGGAAAAGCTGGTGCTGGATGGGTTTCAGGCCGGGCTGAGCTGGATCACCATCCTGCGCAAGCGCGACGCCTTCCGCGCGGAATTTGAAGGCTTCGACCCCGAGCGCGTCGCCCGCTGGGACGAAAAAAATATTGAAAATGCTTTGCAAAATCCCGGAATCATCCGTCATCGCGGCAAGATCGAGGGCGCCGTCCGCAGCGCCCGGCTGTTTCTGGAGATCGAATCGGCCGAAGGCTTTGCCTCCTATCTGTGGGGCTTCGTGGGCGGCGCAGCGGTCCAGAACGGCTGGACCAGCATGGCGCAGGTGCCAACGGCCACCAAGGAATCGACTGACATGTCGAAATCGCTGAAGAAGCGGGGCTTCAATTTCTGCGGGCCGGTGATCTGTTACGCTTTCATGCAGGCGACCGGCATGGTCAATGACCACATCACCGCCTGCCATTGCCACGACCGGGTCAGGGCGCTTTCAGCTCCGTGATGACCCGTTTGGCGGCATCGGAAATCCAGTCCGCGGGACCCATCAGCCGGGCGACCTCGTTCCCCTCGGCGTCGATCAGGATCGTTGCGGGCAGGGCAACCACGCCGAATTCGCGGGCAAGTTTCTGACGCGGATCCAGAAGAACGGGCAGGGCATCGATTTCCGCTTCGGTCAGAAACTTGTCGATCGCCTTCGGCGGGTTGCGACCGGAGGCGATGGTCACCACCTCGAAATCCTCGCCGCCGAATTCCTTCTGAAGGCTGTTCAGCGCCGGCATTTCCTCGCGGCAGGGGGCGCACCAGGTGGCCCAGAAATTCACCAGCAGCGCCTTGCCTGCATAGTCGCCCAGCTTGTGCTCGCCGCCCTCGGGATCGGTGAAAACGGTCTGCGAAACCGGCTGGCCGTTGCCGCTTGCCAGTTCCAGGCCTCCGGCCTTGGCGGCGACGAAGTCGATCTCGCCCGCCAGGGCCGTGTTTGCACCGGCGGCGAGCGCCGTATAAAGGATCAGCATACGCAGCATCTTCAACCTTTCGGACCAGACGGATGACCGACGCCAAGACGCCCAGAAACACAGCAAATGCCATGTGGGGCGGGCGTTTCGCCGCTGGTCCCGACGCGATCATGACGGCGATCAACGCCTCGATCGGGTTTGACCGCAGACTTTACGCCCAGGACATCCGGGGCAGCCGGGCCCATGCCGCGATGCTCGCGGCGCAGGGCATCATCACCTCTAGCGACGCCGAGGCGATCCGGGAAGGGCTGCTCACCGTATTGTCAGAAATCGAGGCCGGCGATTTTCCCTTCAGCGAGGCGCTGGAGGATATTCACATGAATGTCGAAGCGCGCCTGAAGGATATCATAGGCGAGCCGGCGGGCCGGCTGCATACCGGCCGGTCGCGCAACGATCAGGTGGCGACCGATTTCCGGCTGTGGGTGCGCGACCAATGCGACGCGGCGATTGACGGGCTGCGGGCGCTGATCGGCGCCGCTTTGGCGCAGGCCGAGGTCGGGGCGGATTGGGTGATGCCGGGATTCACCCACCTTCAGACCGCGCAGCCGGTGACCTGGGGCCACCACATGATGGCCTATGTCGAGATGTTCGGTCGTGACCTCAGCCGCTTTCAGGATGCCCGCAAGCGGATGAACGAATCGCCCTTGGGCGCCGCCGCGCTGGCGGGCACGGGCTATCCCATCGACCGTTTCGCCACCGCTGCGGCGCTGGATTTCGACCGCCCGATGGCCAACAGCCTCGATGCCGTCAGCGACCGTGATTTCGCGCTGGAGTTCCTGTCGGCCGCCAGCATCTGCGCCGTCCACCTGTCGCGGCTGGCCGAGGAGCTGGTGATCTGGTCTTCGGCACAGTTCCGCTTCGTGTCGATGTCGGACAAATGGTCGACCGGGTCGTCGATCATGCCGCAGAAACGCAACCCCGACGCGGCCGAGCTGATCCGGGCCAAGATCGGCCGCATCCTTGGCGCGACGGTGGCGCTGTTCACGGTGATGAAGGGCCTGCCACTGGCCTATTCCAAGGACATGCAGGAAGACAAGGAACAGGTTTTTGACGCCGCCGACAGCCTGATGCTGGCGCTGGCGGCGATGACCGGGATGCTCTCCGACCTGACCGCCAACCGCGAGAAGATGGAGGCCGCGGCCTCGGCCGGCTTCTCGACCGCGACCGATCTGGCCGACTGGCTGGTGCGCGAGGCCGGGCTGCCCTTCCGTGACGCCCATCACGTCACCGGATCGCTGGTCGCCATGGCCGAAGCGAAGGGTGTCGATCTGCCCGACCTGACGCTGGAGGACATGCAGTCCGTCAATCCCGCCATCACCAATGACGTGTTCAACGTTCTGGGTGTGCATAACTCCGTCGCGTCGAGGCAAAGCTATGGCGGGACGGCCCCCGATCAGGTCCGCGCCCAGATCGCAAGGTGGAGGGATCTGCTGTGAAATACCTGCCCCTGATCGCACTTCTGGCGCTGACGGCCTGCGGGGTCGACGGGCCGCCGATCCGGCCCGAACCCGATGCGCCCAAGCCCGGCGTCACCGTCTCGGGGGACGCGCGCATCGGCATCGTGACCGCGTTGTGACCCTTGGCCTGACGCCTCTGCGCGGCTGCTGGCTGGCACTGGCGCTGATCGGCGCCTGGCTGGGCCGTCATCTGGATGCGCCCGATGCCAATGCCGTCGCGGCCCTGGCGACGCTGGCCATCTGGTGCCTGCTGGAGACCATGGTGCGCCGCAACTGGCTGGCGCTGCTGACGCTTCCGGCGATGGTGCTGGGCATCGGCTGCGCGCTGCCGCTTTATCTTTTCCTCCGCTCTCGCAGGATCGTCTGATGGACCATTTCAACTACCACAGGGGCGAGCTGTTCGCCGAAGACGTGCCGCTGTCGCGCATCGCCGCAGAGGTCGGAACCCCGGTCTATGTCTATTCCAGCGCCACCCTGACGCGACATTTCAATGTCTTCAAGGAGGCGCTGGCATGGGCGCCCGATCACCTGATCTGTTATGCGGTGAAGGCCAATTCCAACATCGCGGTGCTGAAATTGCTGGGCGATCTAGGGGCCGGAATGGATGTGGTGTCCATCGGCGAATATGCCCGCGCGCGCACCGCAGGCGTGCCGGGCGCGCGGATCGTGTTTTCCGGCGTCGGCAAGACGCGGGACGAGATGCGGCTGGCGCTGGAAGGCGGCATCCGCCAGTTCAATGTCGAGTCGGAGGCCGAACTGCGGGTCCTGTCCGAGGTCGCGGCTTCGCTGGGCGCGGTGGCCCCCATCGCCATCCGGGTCAACCCTGATGTGGACGCGAAAACCCACGAAAAGATCGCCACCGGCAAGTCCGAAAACAAATTCGGCATCCCCATCGCCCGCGCGCGCGAGGTTTACGCCGAAGCCGCCGGGCTGCCGGGGATCGAGGTCGTCGGCATCGACATGCATATCGGCAGCCAGCTGACCGATCTGGAGCCCTACCGGCAGGCCTATGCCAAGATGGCCGATCTGACCCGCGCCCTGCGCGCCGATGGCCACAATATCCGCCGGCTCGACATGGGCGGCGGCCTTGGGATTCCCTATGAGCGCAACAACTCGGCTCCGCCCCTGCCCATCGAATACGGGCAGGTGATCCGTGACGCCGTCGGCGATCTGGATTGCGAGATCGAGATCGAGCCGGGCCGCAATATCGCCGGCAATGCGGGGGTGCTGCTGAGTTCGGTGATCTATCTGAAGGAAGGCGAGGGGCGGGATTTCCTGATCCTCGATGCCGCCATGAACGACCTGATCCGGCCGGCCATGTATGGCGCCCATCACGATATCGTGCCGGTGCACGAGGGCCGGCCGGGCGCGCCGGTCAGCGCCTTCGACGTGGTCGGCCCGGTCTGCGAGACCGGCGATACCTTCGAGAAGGGCGTGGAACTGCCGGCGCTGGCGGCGGGGGATCTGGTCGCCTTCCGCTCGGCCGGGGCTTACGGGGCGGTGATGTCGTCGGAATATAACTCGCGTCCGCTGATCCCCGAGGTGTTGGTGGATGGCGACCGTTTCGCGGTAATCCGCGCGCGCCCGACCCTGCAGGAGATGCTGGCGCGCGAAGCTTTGCCGGACTGGCAGTAGAGGGCGCAGGATTAGCTTGCAGGGTCGCGCGGCGCGCCGCAGGATGGGGGCGGAAAAACGACCCGATGACCCAGGACTCCGATCTCGATAGCGAAGCGCATGACAGGGCTGACCCGGCAGATGATCTGACCGGGGCGCTGCCGCAATTGTCGCGCGCATTGCGCCTGACAGGGATCGGGCTGTGGTGGGAGGCCGTAGCCCGCGCCTTCTGGCCGGCAGCCAGCCTGCTGCTGCTGGCCCTGGCGGGGCTGAGCTTTGGGCTGCTGGACGGCTTGCCTGTCGCGCTGCGCCCCTATGCCGGGGTGGCCATTGGGCTGATCCTGCTGGGCGCGATGGTCTGGGGGGGGATCCGCTTTCGCAGACCCAGCCCCGGCGCGGCCGAGCGGCGGGTTGATGCGACGCTGGCTGGGCGGCCTTTGTCGGCGCTGCGCGATCAGCCTGCGCTCGGGGGCGACGGGGCGCTGTGGCGGGCGCATCGCGAACAGATGGCGACACGGGCCGCCACCGCGCGGGCTGTGGCTCCCGATGCCGGGCTGACCCGCCGCGATCCCTTTGGCCTGCGGCTGGCGGCGCTGACCGCCGTGGCGATGGCGCTGCTGTTCGGCAGCGCCGGCGATCTCGGGCAGGGGCTGGCGGCCTTGGCGCCGACGCGCCCGCAGTCGCGGCCCGACCAGCCGGCTGTGACCGGGCTCGGCTGGGAAGGCTGGGCGGAACCCCCGGCTTATACCCGCAAGCCCACGCTCTATCTGAACGACCAGCCCGAAGGCGCGGTGCTGGATCTGCCCGAAGGCAGCACGATCAGCCTGCGCCTTTACGGCGAGGGTGCCGTTATCGCGCAGGATATCGGCACCGCGCTGCCGGGAGATGACCCGAAAGCGCCCGAATTCCGCGTCGAGCGGGCCGGAACCCTGCAGATCGGCGCCCGCCGCTTTCAGCTTAGCGTCCAGCCGGACGAGCCGCCGCGCATCATGCTTGGCCCCGCGGCCGAGCGGCGCGCCGACGGGCGGCTGATCCAGTCCTTTTCCGCCAATGACGATTACGGCGTGACCGAGGGGCAGGCCGAGATCAACCTGGACCTTGCCAAGATCGACCGCCGCTATGGCCTCGGGGCCGACCCCGAACCACGCGAGGCGCTGACCCTGCGCCTGCCTCTGCGCGGCGCGCGCGCCCAGGTCGAAGGCCAGCTGACTGCCGATCTGAAAAAGCACGCTTGGGCAAACCTGCCGGTGCAGGTACGGCTGAACGTGCAGGACGGAATCGGCCAGCAGGGCCAGTCCGAAACGCTCGCGATGGACCTGCCGGGCCGGCGCTTCTTCGACCCGTTCGCCGCCGCCCTGATCGAGCTGCGCCGCGATCTGATGTGGTCGCGCCAGAACGCGCCCATGTCGGCGCAATGGCTGCGCGCGATCCTGTGGCAACCGGAGGGCTTCGTTGATCCGGGGGTCCTGCGCGACCTGCGCGCGGTGGTGGCGGGCCTGGAATCCGGCCCGCTGACCGACCTGCAGCGCGACGCCCTTGCCGAAGCGCTGTGGCGTGTGGCGGTCCAGCTGGAAGACGGCGGCCTCGCGGATGCGCTGGAACGGATGCAGCGCGCCCAGGAGAAGCTGGCGCAGGCGATGCGGCGCGGGGCGTCGCCCGACGAGATCCGGCAGCTGATGGATGAGTTGCGCAGGGCCACGGACGACTATCTGGAGCGGCTGGCCGAACAGGGCGAAAACAACCCCTCCGACCGGTTTGACCGCTCGCCCGCGGAGATGATGTCCGCCGACCAGATCCAGCAGATGATGGACGAGATCCAGCGCCTGATGAACGAAGGCAAGATGGCCGAGGCGCAGGCCCTGCTGGAACAGTTCAACCGGATGATGGAAAACATGCAGGTCCGGCGGAGCGAGGGGCAGGGCGAAGGGCGCGGCCAGGGCTCGACCGGGCGGCTGGCGCAGACCCTGCGCGAGCAGCAGGATCTGGCCGACCGTGCCTTCCGGCAGATGCAGGATGAATGGCTGGGGCTGGGGAACGAACCCGCACCGGAAGACAACCCGCAGGGGGCTGGTGAAGCCCAGCCCGGTGAAGATCAGCCCGGTGAAGGCCAGCCCGGTGAAGGCCAGCCCGGTGAGGGCCAGCCGGGTGAAGGCCAGCCGGGCGCGGGCCAGCCGGGCGCGGGCCAGCCGGGCGGAGGGCAGGGCGGCGATCTGGCCGATGAACAGCGGATATTGCGCGACGATCTGGGGATGCAACGCGGCCTTCTGCCCGAGCGCGGCACTGCCGAGGGCGATGCGGCGGCCGAGGCAATGGACCGCGCCGGCCGCGCCATGCAGGAGGCCGAGCAGGCCCTGCGCGAAGGCGACACCGCCGGCGCCATGGACCGCCAGGCCGAAGCGATCCAGGCCCTGCGCGACGGCATCCGCGCCCTTGGCCGTGGCGAGGATCAGCGCGCCGCCCCTTCCGAGGGCGAGCAGGGCGAAGGCCAGCAGGAAGCCGCGGGACCGGATGGCCAATCGCCCCGCGGCGAGGGGCAGGACGGCCGCATGACCCAGCGCCGCGACCCGCTTGGCCGCGCCCTGCAGGGCATGGGCGGCGGCGTCGCCACCGACGACCCGCTGGCTGAGGGCGAATCCGAGGATCATCGCGCCCGCGACCTTCAGGACGAGATCAGGCGCCGCTTGGGCGAACGCCAGCGCCCCGAGGCCGAGCGCGACTATCTGGATCGACTGATCGACCAGTTCTAGCGCCAGCCGCCGCAGATGCGGCGTCAAGACAGAAAGCTGCGGAAATCGACCAGAGCGGCGCGATGTGAAGCGCTGCACCTGCGCAGGTGGCTATCGGTGCTCCTCCTTTTGGTGAGCTGCCCGCTGGGCAGCTTCCGGGGACGCCCGCGCCGGGGGTGTCGCATCTCGGGCCGCGCATGGTCGGCCTGGGCGGGGTCTGGCCGATGCACCGAGAGCGCCAGCGGCGCGAATCATGCGCGGCGGCTGACAGGCCGGGAAGACAGACCGGTCAGGGCGATCCCGAGCGCTGTAACGGCAGCGCTGCTTTCGGTGACCGGCCCTTGAGGGTGGTGGCCGCTCTGATCCGGTTCCAATGGCATCTGCGCCGGGTCGCCCCCGAAACCGTGCCGCACGGTGCTATCGGCGACGCGTTCCGGCACCGCTGGTATCGATGGCATGGCGCGCGCCGGCTGGCGAGAGGAGTTGCATTGAGGAAGTGGCCCTGGTGTCCCGGCGGATGGATGCCGGGCGCTGTGGTCACGCGTCAGTGGCTTTCGCGCCGGGATATTGCCGCATCTCGCGTGGCGTGAGTTCGAACTGCCGCAGAGCCTGACGGATGGACCAGTTCGTGGGCGTCCAGATGGCAAAGCTGCGGTTGGCGCGCCGCAGCGCCCCGGCGATCCATTGGTTGCAGGGGTGCAGGATGTTGAAGCGCCCCTTCGCCGCGAAATAGCGGTCAGCCGGGGCCAAAAGCCCCTGGCCGACCGGCTGATCCCACAGCGTATCCGACAGGACCACCGCGCGCAGGCGCTGGTATTCCAGCCTGTCCATGGTGATCGACAGCTCGGGCACATAAGCGCCGACGGGCTCGAACCGCATCACCGCCGTATCGCCGATCAGGGCACGCAACACCGTCCCCGCCCGCAGGTCGCCATAGTCGCCGACCTGCGTGTAAAACCCGCGCGCGCCCCAGCCGACCTGCAACCACGCGGCGTCCTCGGGCAGATCAAGCCAGGCAAAATCGGCGCGGGTCTGCGGGTCCAGCGGCAGCAGGAAATCGGTATGGATGGGCCCCTGCACCAACCCGACCCGGACCGTGTCCGCCGACAGCGGCATCGACAGCCGCGGGGCCGGAAGCCGGGCGCCGGCCAACAGCGACAGGAATAGCAGCAGGCCAACCGCGCCAAGCGTCAGCAGGACCCTCATCCGTGCGGACCGTTCACGAAGACCCGCAAGCCGCCATCCGCAAACCGCGCTGCGCTGCGGGGCGGGCGAAGAAGGTCATGCAATGCCTTCCTGAACCCGCTGCGGTGGGTTCGTCCGTCGCGGCGTTATTCGCCTCGGGCGCGCGCGATCCGATGGTGGCGATGCCGGCGAGGGAGCATGTCGCGCTGCTTCGGTCGCGCCCTTCGATCTGGCGGTCCGGCATGCCCGGCAGGCGGCGGGTCTCGGCACAATGGCGTTCGCGCGGGCGGGGGGCTTCGATCTCTCGGCCGTCGAAGTGGTGGCCGAAGCCCAACTGTCCTAACATCGCCGCCACGCCGCCCATCTGCCACAGCAGCCGCCCGGTGAAGCGGTGACAGGCGCGCCCCCAGAGGGACAAAAATTTGCGGGTTTTGTCACCCAGATACAACAGGATCGCGCCGCTTCCGAAGATGCCGCTGGGGTCGCCTTTCGAACCGGCCGGATTTATCATCGCCAGGTCCCTGTTGTTGGATTCAGCGACAGGAACATAGGGTTAATCGGTCCTGCGGCCCCAAAATGCTGATCCTGTGGGCGCCACTGTCCAGCTCCGCCTGTTACAGCGCGATCGAGACCTTCCGGCCGAGCGCCGTCCTGCGCGGATGAAGTTCGATCACATCGGGGCGCACCGGTCGGCCTGCGATCTGCAGCCGGAAAATCGGAAAGCTTTGACATGATGATAAATCTTACCTGATATGCGCCGGGGATGTTATAAGCGCCCGCATCAGCGCGCGAATAAAAAGGTTATACGCATGATCAAAGAGTTCAAGGAGTTCATCGCCCGCGGCAATGTCATCGACATGGCCGTCGGTATCATCATCGGTGCGGCCTTCACGGCCATCGTGACGTCGCTGGTGTCGGACCTGATCAACCCGATCATCGGTCTGCTCACCGGGGGCACTGACTTCTCCAGCAAGTATTTCGTGATCTCGGGCACGGCGCCGGAAGGCGCCTCGCTGCAGGTGGCGCGGGATTCCGGGGCGAACGTCTTCGCCTATGGGGCGTTCTTCTCGGCCGTGATCAACTTCCTGATCATCGCCTTCGTGGTCTTCCTGCTAGTCAAGGCCGTGAACCGCGTGAAGGACGCGGCGGTCAAGCCCGCGCCCAAAGCGGAAGAAGTCCCGGCCGGTCCCACGGCCGAGCAACTGCTGGTCGAGATCCGCGACGAGCTGCGGGCGCGCCCGACCGTCTGATCAAGCCATATCGCTCTCATGGGAAAGGCGCGCCCGATCGGCGCGCCTTTTTCATGCTCATCTTGGTTTCACAGACCCTCAGGCCGGGGCCGGATCGCCGCCCTGCCGCCGCGCCGCGGCCAGAAGCGCGAAGCCGATATCAGGTTCCAGCCGCATCAGCATGGCCGCCAGCCAGCCCGGAATCCCGAAACGCCGGCCAAGCCCCAGCCGCTCGCAGAAACAGGTGATCGCCAGCAGGCTGAGGCCGCCATCGCGCGCATCGTCGCGCGTCACCGTCAGGCGGCGGCGGAAACGCAGCAGGTCGCGGGTCAGCGCTTCGATCTCGGGCCAGTGCCGCTTGGCGCGGCGGCGGCGGGCGAAGGCGGCATCGCCCTCGGTCAGGGCGGCATGGGCGCTCGCAGCGGTGGCGTGATAGCGCATTGCCTCGAACCGGCTGACGACCAGCCAGAACAGCTGACCCCGGCGGTCGATGGCGCGCCAGGCGACGATGCGGCCATCCTCGGCGGGAATGAAGTTTCCGCAATCGACGAGCGCGCCGACCCAGCGGTCGGCGCCGGGCTGGATCATGTCGGTCGCCAGCAGGATTTCCTTTTCCAGCAACGAGGTCATCGGCCGCGCCATGATGAGCCTCTCCATCCGCTGCCGGCGGTCGGGTCTTCGGCGTGCGTGCATTGGGGTCCTCCCTGGGCTGCCCGCACCGCCTGGTCGAATGCACCGGGGAAACATGGGTGGGCGGTGCAGGCAAGGACAGCATGACGCAGGACCCCGCGCGCTGTCCTTGCGTTTTTCGGCAGTCGGGATCAGGATTTTGGCACAGCGTTCCAAGGAGGGCTGTGAGAATGTCCAAACATGCCGAATTGGACGAATTCGACCGCCGAATCATCGCCGAGCTGCAGCGGGACGGCCGCATCAGCAATGTGGCCCTGGCCGGGAAGGTCGGGCTTTCGCCGTCGCCCTGCCTGCGGCGGGTGAAACTGCTGGAGGAGAGCGGGGTGATCCGCGGCTATCGTGCGGTTCTGGACCGTGTCGCGGTCGGGCTGGGCATGACGGTGTTCATCGAGATCACCATCGCCCGCCACAGCACCATCGCCGCCGAGATCCTGCAGCACCGGCTGGAGGCCCTGCCGGGCTGCGTGTCCTGCCACCTGGTTTCGGGGGCATCGGATTTCCTGGTCGAGATGGTCGTCCGCGATATGGAGGATTACGAGCGCACGATCACCACCCATCTGCTGGTCGGCCGGGAGATCGCCGCGATCCGGTCGAATTTCTCCATGCGGCACGTCCGCGTGGACGGACCGCTTTCGCTGCCCGTCTAGGCCGGGCGGCGATCCCGGATCAGGACAGCAACGCCTCGGGCAGGACGGTGGCGATGCCGAGTGCCGCCCCCACCGGGCCGGAGGTCAGCTGCCCCTCATGCGTCGACAGGCCCGCACGCAGATGCGCGTCGTCCCGCAGCGCCTGCCGCCAGCCCTTGTCGGCCAGTGCCAGCACGAAGGGCAGCGTGGCGTTGCCAAGCGCCTGGGTCGAGGTGCGCGGGACCGCGCCGGGCATGTTGGCAACGCAGTAATGCACGATGCCGTCGACCTCGTAGATCGGATCCTGATGGGTGGTCGGATGCGAGGTTTCGAAGCAGCCGCCCTGATCGATGGCGACATCGACCAGCACCGCGCCCGGTTTCATGATGCCAAGCTGGGCGCGGGTGATCAGCTTGGGCGCGGCCGCGCCGGGGATCAGCACCGCGCCGATCACCATGTCGGCGGTGGGCAGCAGATCGGCAATGGCGGCGGCGGTGGCATATTGGGTGGTCAGCCGGCCCATGAAGATGTCGTCCAAATAGGACAGCCGCGAAACGGAGCGGTCCAGCACGGTGACATGCGCGCCCATCCCGGCCGCCACGCGTGCCGCCGCTGCCCCGACCACGCCGCCGCCGATGATGACCACATTGGCCGGGCGCACGCCGGGGACGCCACCCAGCAGGACGCCTTCGCCGCCATTGGCCTTTTGCAGCGCCCAGGCGCCGGCCTGCGGGGCCAGCCGCCCCGCGACTTCCGACATCGGCGCCAGCAGCGGCAGGCCGCCGCGCGGGTCGGTGACGGTCTCATAGGCGATGGCGGTCACGCCGCTGTTCAGCAGGTCGCGGGTCTGATCGGGATCGGGGGCGAGGTGCAGATAGGTGAACAGCACCTGTCCCCGCCGCAGCATCGCGCGCTCGGCCGGCTGGGGTTCCTTCACCTTCACGATCATCTCGGCGCGGTCGAAGACAGTCTTTGCATCGGCGGCGATCTCGGCGCCGGCGGCCAGAAAATCGGCATCGGTGAAGCCTGCCCCCAGACCGGCGCCGGACTGGATCAGGACAGTGTGACCGCGATGGACAGCCTCGCGTGCGGCGCCGGGCGTCAGGCCGACGCGGTATTCCTGAGGTTTGATTTCGGTCGGGCATCCGATCAGCATGGCATCTCTCCGAGTTGGGGCGACCGCTCTGGGTCTTGCCACAAGGCTGACACGGAACCGCTGACACGTCCTGCGGAAGTTTCGCTTGCGTGGCCCAGGAATTCGAAGAAAATTGCGCGATCAGGTGCAATGATCGGAGAAAACTTCGAAATGGCGGAAATCGACGCGATGGATCGTCGTATTCTGGCGATTCTGCAGAAGGATGGCCGAATCACAAATGCCGATCTGGCGGCGGCGGTGAACCTGTCGGCCTCGGCCTGTCATCGGCGGGTGCAGCGGCTGGAGCTGGACGGGGTGATCCGCGCCTATGCGGCGCTGCTGGATCCCCGCCGGCTGGCACGGCACACCACGGTTTTCGTGGAGATCACCCTGTCCGGTCAGGCGACGGAACTGCTGGAAGCGTTCGAGCGCGCCGTTCGCGCCATCCCCGACCTGCTGGAATGTCACCTGATGGCGGGAACGGCCGATTATCTGCTGAAGCTGGCGGTCGAGGATACCGAGGATTTCGCCCGCATCCACCGCGAATATCTGACCCGCCTTCCCGGCGTGGCGCAGATGCATTCGTCCTTCGCGCTCAGGACCGTGGCGCAGACCACGGCCCTGTCGCTGTAGCTTACTGGCCGCCGGCCTTGGCGGTGTCGTTCGGGTTCAGGTTGCGCCCGATCGGGCCAGCCGGGGTCGCCAGACGGCCATATTCGAAGGTCAGCGTGTCCGGTCCGCCCGAGATGCGCAGAACGCCGTCTTCATAGCTGATCTTGTTGGCCTGACGCAGGGCGTTGAAGAACTTGGTTTCCTGCGCGCTCCAGCGGCAGGTCTGGCCTGCGGTCTGGATCTCGCCGGCGACGAATTCCGGCGGCGTGCCCGAGACCGGCATCACGAAGTTGTTGCAGCCGGTGCGGCCGGTCATCTGCGTGGGCGAGATTGTCATGGTGGTGTGGCGCACGCTGAGAACCTCGCCGCCGATATTGAACAGCACGTAATCGCCGGTCGGGATCGTCGAATAGGGATCGTTCGAGGTGGGCGTAGTCGGTTCGCAGGCAGCAAGCGCAAGCGTCGCAAGTGCGGCGGCGGTCAGTTGGCGGAACATGGCAGCGTCTCCGGGTTGACGAATCATAAACATTTCAGCGGGATTGCATCGGGGGCTTTTACCGTCAACTCACTGATATGTCAGCAAACGTGCCG
Source organism: Paracoccus sp. S1E-3 (assembly GCF_013868135.1). Lineage (GTDB taxonomy): Bacteria > Pseudomonadota > Alphaproteobacteria > Rhodobacterales > Rhodobacteraceae > Paracoccus. The sequence continues at coordinate 1,411,312 of NZ_JACEMU010000004.1, read as the reverse complement.
CTTCGCAATGTTTCGCGTCGGCGATCGGCGTCGCCAGCGAGGATAATCAAGGCTCTGCGCGGGTTTTGCGATCCGTGATCGCGCGTGGGCCCGCGTTGCGGAATCGGCGCGCCTGTTGCGGACTTGTCACGAAATGGGGGGAAATCGGTGTTGCGGCGCCCCTGCGCGACGCTAGGCTGCGGGCCATGTTCGGCCTTGATTCCAGCACCTTCTGGTTCGTTTTCGCGGTCACGCTGTTTGCCGGCTTCGTCAAGGGTGCGGTGGGGTTCGCCATGCCGATGATCATGATGTCGGCCTTCGCATCCGTCCTGCCGCCGCAGGTCGCGCTGGCGGCGCTGATCCTGCCGACGCTGGTGACCAATGTGATGCAGGCCGGCCGGCAGGGCATGGGCGCGGCCTGGGGATCGGTGCGGCGCTATCGCTGGCATATCGCCATGGTCGGGCTGTTCATCCTGATCTCCGCGGCGTTTGTCACCGCGGTCCCGCAAAGCCTGATGTATCTGCTGCTGGGCGTCCCCATTGTTGCCTTTGCGATCTGGCAATTGTCCGGCCGCCCGCTGGTGCTGCCCATTCACCACGCCCGCCGGGCCGAGATCGTCACCGGCATCATCGGCGGCCTCTATGGCGGGATTTCGGGCATCTGGGGGCCGCCGCTGATCGTCTATCTGCTGTCCGTGGGGGCGCCCAAGGATGAACAGATGCGGGTGCAGGGCGTGGTGTTCCTGATGGGCGCGGTGGTTCTGACCTTCGCGCATCTGGGATCGGGGGTGCTGAACGCGCAGACGCTGCCTCTGTCGGCCGTGCTGGTGCTGCCCGGTGTGGTCGGCATGATCCTCGGCCTGCGCGTGCATGACCGGCTGGACGTCGCGCAGTTCCGTCGCTGGACGCTGGTGCTGCTGGTCTTCAGCGGGTTGAACCTGGTGCGGCGCGGGCTGGAACTTCTGGCGGGGTAACGATACCCCTTAACAAATCAAGGAGAAGGCGATGACCGATGCCGCAGAACTGACCGCCGAACTGATCCGCTGCCCCTCGGTCACGCCCGAGGAGGCGGGCGCGCTGACCCTGCTGGCCGACCGGCTGCTGGCGGCGGGCTTCGAGGTGGTGCGCGTCGACCGCAACGGGACCCCGAACCTGTTTGCCCGCTGGGGGGCGAAGGACGCGGCGCGCAGCTTCGGCTTCAACGGCCATACCGACGTAGTCCCGCCGGGTAATCTGGGCAGCTGGGCGCATCCGCCGTTTTCGGGCCATCTGGACGCCGACGGCATGATCTGGGGCCGGGGCGCCACCGACATGAAATCGGGGGTCGCGGCCTTCGTCGCCGCCGCCATCGATTTCGTGACCGAGACCCCGCCCGAAGACGGCGCCGTCATCCTGACCATCACCGGGGACGAGGAGGGTGATGCCCATGACGGCACGCTCGCCATCCTCGACTGGATGGCGGCCAATGGCGAGCGGATGGATGTCTGCATCGTGGGCGAGCCTTCGAACCCCGACACCTTCGGCGAGATGATGAAGATCGGGCGCCGCGGCTCGGTCACCTATCGCGTCACCGCGCATGGGGTGCAGGGCCACGTGGCCTATCCCGACCGGGTGCGCAACCCGCTCCATGCCCTGTGCTGGTTTCTGGACGAATTGGCCACGACTCCGCTGGACGAAGGGACGGAGCATTTCGGCCCGTCCAGCCTGCAGGTGACGACCATCGATTGCGGCAACAAGGCCAGCAATGTGGTGCCGGAACAGGCCACGGCGGTGTTCAACATCCGCTTCAACGACCTGCACACGCCGGAGGCGCTGGATGCCGATCTGCAGGCCCGCGCCGCCGCGATCAGCGCCGACAGCGGCGTCGCCATCGTGCTGACGCCGGACGTCTCGGGCATGGCATTCCTGACCGAGCCCGGTACGTTCGTCGATCTGGTCCGCGGCATTGTCGAAGCGGAGACCGGGATTCAGCCGGTGCTGTCAACCTCGGGCGGGACCTCGGACGCGCGCTTCGTTAAGGATCATTGCCCGGTGCTGGAATTCGGCCTTGTCGGCCGCTTCATGCACGAGGTCGACGAACGCGTTCCCGCCGATCAGGTGCACGCGCTGAAGCGCGTCTATCAGCGCGTGCTGGCCGAGTATTTCGCATGAGGGTCGAACTGACCGACGATCTGGACACCTGCCGCACCCTGCGCCGCGCCGTCTTCATCGACGAGCAGGGCGTGACCGAGGCCGAGGAATGGGACGGCCGCGACGACGAGGCTTTGCATGTTCTGGGCTGGCTGGACGGCACCCCCGTCGGCACCGCGCGGGTCTTCATCGAGGGCGATACCGGCAAGATCGGCCGTGTCTGTGTGCTCGCCTCGGCGCGCGGCACCGGGGCCGGAGCGGCGATCATGCGGGGCGCGCTCGATGCGTTGCGGGCGCGTGGCGTGGCCCGCGCCAAGCTGTCTTCGCAGACCCACGCCATCCCCTTCTATGAAAAGCTCGGCTTCCTCGCCTATGGGCCGGAATATCCCGATGCGGGGATTGCGCATCGCGACATGGTGCTGGAACTCTGATACCCCTTGGGGAAACGCGCAGTCCGGGCCCTGTCCGGTGAAAGGACCACCATGGCATTGCCGAGCAAACAGCAGATTCTGGACTGGGTGGCGGATCATCCCGACGCGGCCGCCAAGCGCGACATCGCCAAGGCCTTCGCCGTCAAGGGGGCCGAGAAGATCGAGCTGAAGCGCCTGCTGAAGGAACTGGCCGAGGAAGGCCGGCTGGAGCGCCGGCGCAAGTCCTTCCGCGATGCCGAACACCTGCCGCCGGTCACGGTGGTCGAGGTGCTGCCGCCTGACGCGCAGGGCGACCTTTTCGTCCGCCCGATGGAACTGCGGGGGGATGGCCCGGTGCCGCGCATCCTGTTCCACCCGCGCGAGGCCGATGGGGCGATGGGTGCGGGCGATCGTTTTCTGGCGCGGCTGACCGCCTCGCCCGGTGAGGATCATGACTATGTCGCTCGGCTCATCCGCCGCATTGGCGAGGCCCGGCACAAGATCGTGGGCATCTTCCGCAAGAATACCGAAGGCGGCCGGATCCTGCCTATCGACAAGGGCTCCGACCGCGAATGGCGCATCCGCGAGGGCGATACCCAAGGGGCGCAGGACGGCGAGTTGGTCGAGGCCGAACAGTTCGGCGGCAGGGGCCGACTGGGATTGCCCCAGGCGCGCATCACCGACCGGCTGGGCGATCCCTCGGCCCCGCGCGCGGTCAGCCTGATTGCCATTCACCAGCACAATATCCCCGACGATTTCCCCGATGATGTCATCGCCGAGGCCGATGCCAAGAAACCTGCCAGCATGAAGGGCCGCGAGGATCTGCGCGACCTGCCGCTGCTGACCATCGACCCCGCCGATGCGCGCGACCGCGACGATGCGGTGGCGGCGATGCCGGATACGGATCCGAACAATCCCGGCGGCATGATCCTGTGGGTGGCCATCGCCGATGTCGCCCATTACGTCACGCCCGGCAGCGCTCTGGACCGCGAGGCCCGCAAGCGCGGCAACTCGACCTATTTCCCCGACCGGGTGGTGCCGATGCTGCCCGATGTGCTGTCGGGCGATCTGTGCAGCCTGCATGAGGGCGTCGACCGTGCCGTGCTGGCGGTGCGGATGCGGCTGGACGCGCAGGGCAACAAGATCGGCCACAGCTTCCATCGCGGGATGATGCGCTCGCGCGCCAGCCTTGCTTACGAACAGGCACAGGCGGCGGCGGATGGCAACCCGGACCCGGCCACCGCACCTTGGGTGGACAACGCGATCCGGCCGCTGTGGCAGGCTTACGAACTGCTGAAGGGCGCGCGGGCGCGCCGTCAGCCGCTGGATCTGGACCTGCCGGAACGCAAGATCGTGATTGGCCCGGACGGGCGCGTCGCCTCGGTCAATTACAAGGAACGCTTCGACGCCCACAGGCTGATCGAGGAATTCATGGTGCTGGCCAACGTCGCCGCCGCCGAGGAACTGAACCGCCTGAAGCGCCCGCTGCTGTTCCGCGTCCACGAGGAGCCGACGCTGGAAAAGCTGGATGCCCTCCGCGAGGTGGCGCAGGCGTCGGGCTTCAACCTGGCCAAGGGGCAGGTGCTGCATACCAGCCACCTGAACCGGCTGCTGGCGCAGGCCGAGGGCACGGATTTCGATGAACTCATCAACATGTCCACGCTGCGCTCGATGACGCAGGCCTATTACAGCCCGGACAATTTCGGCCATTTCGGGCTGGCGCTGAAGAACTACGCCCATTTCACCAGCCCGATCCGGCGCTATTCCGACCTGATCGTGCATCGGGCGCTGATCTCGGGCCACGGCTGGGGCGATGACGGGCTGTCGGTCTGGGACATCGACAATCTGGGTGAAACCGCCACCCAGATCTCCAACACCGAACGCCGGTCGATGGAGGCCGAGCGCGACACCACCGACCGATATCTGGCCGCCTATCTGGCCGAGCGTGTGGGGTCGGAACTGACCGGGCGGATCAGCGGCGTGCAGAAATTCGGTGCCTTCGTGAAGCTGGACGAGACCGGGGCCGACGGGCTGATCCCGATCCGCGAGATCGGCCGGGAATACTTCCATTATGATCGCGATGCGCAGCAGCTGATTGGCGCGGAAACCGGCACCGAAATCGGCATTGGCCAGCGGGTGCTGGTGCGACTGGCCGAGGCGTCGCCCCTGACAGGCGGTTTGATTCTGGAACTGTTGGAACTGGAGGGCAACACCGTCGCTCAGGGTCCGAAAACCCGCGGCGGACGGGGCACGCGCCGCCGCCCCGGACAGCTGAAGTCAAAGGCGCGGGCCGATGCGAAGAAGGCCAAACGGCATCGCGCGCGGTGACGCGCCGGAGGCGGCGGACTGGGGCGCCCGTCCCGGCTGCCGCATCCGGCCGCTGCGGCTGACGAACCGTCAGGTTTCGGACCAGACGCCCATTTCGGTGCCCCCGGGCTCGCGGAACTGAAAGCGGCGGCCGCCGGGAAAGGCAAAGATCGGCCGGGTGATCTCGGCCCCGGCGGCGCTGACCCTGGCCAATGCGGCCTCCAGATCATCGGTCTTCAGGATCACCAGCGGCGGGGCCATCTCGCCCGAGGCGATGCCGCCGCCGATGCCGGCATCGGCCAGTTCCTGATAGTCGGGGCCGTAATCGTTGAAGCGCCACCCGAAAGCCTGCGCGAAGAAGGTCTTGGTGGCGGGCAGATCGGGCGAGGAAAATTCGAGATAGTCGATTTTCATGGGAACCTCCGAATGTTCCCGTCATGTTCGTCGTTCAGGCGACCTAGCGCAAGACTGGTGGACCGGGCGCGCGGTCGCGCAGATCCTCGACCCCCATGCGCAGGCCGGCGCCGATGCGATGCGCCAGCGCCGACCAGCCGGCGGCGGTTTCCGCCGGCAGCGTGCGGCGCAGGGTTTCGTCGAACAGCATCAGCCAGGGCGCGAAATGTTCGGCCATCACATCGCCCGCCTGCATATGGGCGCGCATCGGATTGCCGTCATAGCTGCGCTCGAACAGGATCGCGTTGCGCCAGAAACGGGCGATCTTTTCCTCATGCGCGGGCCAGTCGGCGACGTGGCGGGCGAAGACCGGCCCCAGCACCTCGTGCCGGCGAATGGCGGCATAGAAGACCGCGACCACATGGTCGATCTGCTCGGGCATGACATCGAAACGGGGCGGAATGCTCATGCCGCCTAGATGGCGTTGTCGCTGCGGTGCCGCAAGAGTATGCGTTGTCGCAGTTCGGTTGTTCACGAGGTCGCCATGAGCGAAGTTTCCCCGCGCCCGCCGCTGATCGGGCTGCGTGTTCTGCTGGCGTTGGCGGTCGCGGTGATCTACGGTCTCGCAATTTATGCGATAGCATGGCTGCCGCGCGGGGATGGCGCGATGGTGGTGATTTCGGGCGCGTTTCTGCTGGCGGCGGGGGTCGGCAGCCTGATGACGGTGCTGGTCGATCCGCGCGGCGAGAGATCTTTCGGGCAATTGCTGGGCTATGCCGCGGTTGCATTGCTGATCGTGGCGATCCTGACGATAATGCTGTTCATCGAAGGGATCATCTGCATCATCATGGCGATCCCGATCCTGCTGCCGGGCGTGTCGATCGGCATTGCATTCGCACAGATTGTCCTGGGGTGGTGGCAGAACCGCTATGGTGCGTTCATGATGGCGGCGCTGCCGCTTTTGGTCCTGCCGCTGGAGGTGCGGATGGACTGGCCGGATTATCAGGGCTTTGTCTCCACCGAGATCGTCATCGCCGCACCTCCCGAAACCGTCTGGGCGAATACGGTCGAGATCCGCGACATCGACCCCGCGACCCTGCGCTTCACCCCGAGCCATGGCCTGATGTTCTTCCCGCGCCCTCTTGATGCGCGTCTCGACCGCGCGGGCGCGGGCGCCACACGGTCGCTCGAATGGACCGGCGGCATCCGTTTTCGTGAGCATATCAACGTATGGGAGGAGAACCGCCGACTCGGCTGGACTTTCGGTTTCGATCCTCATTCCATCCCGGCCGAGATCGACAGCCACCTGCGCCCCGATACCGAAGCATCAGAGCTGCTGCGCGGGGATTATGTGCTGGAACCGCTGGCGGACGGCCGCACCCGGCTGGTGCTGACCACCTATTACAAGGTCTCGTTGCCGTGGAACGGCTATGGGCGCATTTGGGCGAACCGGCTGTTGACCGACTTTCACAGCGTTGTGCTGGATGTGGTCAGGCAGCGGTCAGAGGCGGCTGCGCAGGTCGCGGCAGCGCCAAGGCCGACCGCCAGAATACGATCTGGCCCTGCGTAACGCTGCCCGAGACCTCGCGCACCAGCGCCGACATGGCGGTAATCAGTAAGGCCGCAAGCAGTCGCAAGCCCACGTCGTCATAGACCGGGCGCTCCGCCATTCGCGTGTTGGAATTTTCAGCCATGCCTGACTCGGGAGTGTTCGCCTCCGTAACCGTCGACGGCGAAAGCGCTCGATCACTTTGACCTTCCCCGGCGCGGCTGCTATCCGGCCGCCACCGGTCGCAGCCCACCCGGCCAAAACAGGAGCCTGACATGAGCCACTATACAGATGGTCTGACCCAGCTTGGTCGGCCGACCCAGCAGCCAGCCCATCCCGATGAGGCAGTGCTGGAACGCGTCGCGAATCCGCAGACTGGCACGGCTTATGTCGTGCGCTTCACCCAGCCCGAATTCACCAGCCTCTGCCCGATGACCGGCCAGCCCGATTTCGCGCATCTGGTCATCGACTATGTGCCCGGCGACTGGCTGGTCGAATCGAAATCGCTGAAGCTGTTCCTGCAAAGTTTCCGCAACCACGGCGCCTTTCACGAAGACTGCACCGTCAGCATCGGCAAGCGGCTGGCGGATCTGCTGGCGCCGCGCTGGCTGCGGATCGGCGGTTACTGGTATCCGCGTGGCGGCATGCCGATCGACGTGTTCTGGCAGACCGGGGCAGCGCCAGGTGATGTCTGGATCCCCAATCAGGGTGTGCCGGGTTATCGCGGGCGCGGTTAGCTTGTCCGCCTGCGCCGCTGGCGGCTAACGCCAGACCCGCAGCAGGCTGATGGCGGCATCAAACAGGTCGCCCATGCGCGCCAGCACATGCTCGCGCGCCGGCCTGCCCGAGGCTTTGGCGTCGGGGCTGTCCAGCCGCGCCAGCATCCGCATCAAACGGCGGCGATGGGTGCCAAGGGCAAGCTGCATCGGGTCGGCAATCAGCCCTGCGAAGGTTGTGGCGAGGGATGCCAATACCGCCAGCACCACCCCGGTCGCGATCACCGTCCACGGCGACAGCGTCACCGGAAAGGCCCAATACCAGGCCCGGCCAAGGCTTTCGCCAAGCCAGAAATCCTGCACGGCGGTGGCGTGGGCGCGCAACTCGGCCAAGGGGCCGGCCAGCGAGATGATCCCCGGCGTGGCCCGGCTGAACAGAAAGAACCCGGCCGCGAGCACCAGCGCCGAGGTGGTGATCTCGGCCACCGCGTTGCGGGTCTCGGCATAGGCGGCGATCTCGTGGCGGACCACCTCGGGGGCGGCTTTGGGGCCGACGCCCTGCGCGGTCAGATCATCGGTCAGCCGGGTCAGATCGGCCTCGATCCGGCGGGCCACGTCCGAGGTCAGGAAGATCCGCCGCCCCGCCAGCCACGCGCCCGCGCGTCCGGCGCCGAGCGCGCCCAGCAGGGCGCCCGCCAGCCGCACCAGCAGAAACAGCGGCGACAGCGCCACATTGAGGGGTGCGCGCAGCAGGTCCCAGCCAAGCGCCTCGCGGTGCAGCGCCAGCGTGCCCCGCAGCCCGTAACGCGCGCGGGCGAAGCGGTTCACCGCGGTCTCGCGGGCCATATCGAAGCGGGCGGGGGCGGGTCGGGACATGCGGGCGGCTTGAAGCGGGATATTTGCCTTGCAGATAGGGCCTCGGCGCCCATCGGCAAGTGTCAAGTCCGCTTGCGGCCCCGCTTTGAGCTTTTTATATAGCGGCCAAGATGTTCAGCGCGGGCCGGATCATACGAATTATCCGCCCGGCGGCGTAGGGGTTCCGCGCCGCCGGGATTTCGCATGCCTGACCTATTCCCAAAGGACTCCCGCCGATGAGCGATACCCCCGACTACCGTGACACCGTTTTCCTGCCGCAGACCGATTTCCCGATGCGCGCGGGCCTGCCCCAGCGCGAACCTGAATGGCTGGACCGCTGGGCCCGGCTGGAGATCTATGACCGCCTGCGCGAGCGCGCCGCCGGCCGCAAGCCCTTCATCCTGCATGACGGCCCCCCCTATGCGAACGGGCATCTGCATATCGGCCACGCGCTGAACAAGGTGCTGAAGGATTTCATCACCCGGTCCCAGCAGATGATGGGCCGCGATGCGCGCTATGTCCCCGGCTGGGACTGCCACGGCCTGCCCATCGAATGGAAGATCGAGGAGCAGTATCGCCAGAAAGGCATCGACAAGGACAGCATCGACACGGTCGAATTCCGTCAGGAATGCCGCGCCTTTGCGCAGGGCTGGGTCGATATCCAGCGCGAGGAGTTCAAGCGCCTTGGCGTCACCGGCAAATGGGACGACCCCTATCTGACCATGAACTATCATGCCGAGGCGGTGATCGCGGCCGAGTTCATGAAACTTCTGATGAACGGCGCGCTTTATCAGGGGTCGAAGCCGGTGATGTGGTCGCCGGTCGAAAAGACCGCGCTGGCGGAAGCCGAGGTCGAATATCACGACCATACCAGCCATACGATCTGGGTGCGGTTTAAGCCTGTCGGCGACGCGCTGGAAGGCGCATCGGTCGTCATCTGGACGACGACGCCGTGGACGATCCCGCAGAACCGCGCGGTCGCCTATAACCCTGAAATCGCCTACGGCCTGTATGAGGTCGAGGCGCTGGCTGAGAACGCGACCGCCAAGCCCGGCGAGAAACTGGTGCTGGCCGATGCGCTGGCGGAAGGCGTCATGCAGTCGGCCAAAGTCGAAGGCTTCAAGCGGCTGCGCGACGTGCCCGTCTCGGAACTGGAAGGCGTTGTGCTGGCCCACCCCCTGCGCGGCGTGGAAGGCGGCAACGGCGAATGGGATTATGACGTTCCGCTGCTGCCCGGCGATCATGTCACCGATGATGCCGGCACCGGCTTCGTCCATACCGCGCCCAGCCACGGCGACGACGACTATCAGCTGGGGCTGAAATTCGGTCTGCCGATGACCTATAACGTCGAACCCGATGGCAGCTACCGCAAGGATCTGCCGATCTTCGGCGGCGAGGCGATCATTCAGCCCGATGGCAAGGATGGACCCGCGAATGTCAGCGTCATCAAGCAGCTGGCCTATGCCGGCGCGCTGCTGGCCAAGGGCAAGATCAAGCACAGCTATCCGCATAGCTGGCGATCCAAGGCGCCGCTGATCTATCGCAACACGCCGCAATGGTTCGCCGCCATCGACAAGGATCTGGACGATGGCATGGGCGAATATGGCAACACGATCCGGCAGCGCGCGCTGACCTCGATCGACCAGCTGGTAAAATGGACGCCGCAGACCGGGCGCAACCGCATCTTCTCGATGGTGGAAAACCGGCCCGACTGGGTGCTCTCGCGCCAGCGCGCCTGGGGCGTGCCGCTGACCACCTTCGTCAAACGGGGCGCGAAGCGCACCGATCCGGATTTCCTGCTGCGCGACAGCCGCGTCAATGACCGCATCACCGCCGCCTTCGAAAAGGACGGCGCCGATGCCTGGTATCGCCCAGGCTTCAAGGCCGAGGTTCTGGACGGGATCGTCAACCCTGACGATTACGATCAGGTAATGGATGTGCTGGATGTGTGGTTCGATTCCGGCTCGACCCATGCCTTCGTGCTGCGCGACCGCGCCGACGGCACGCCCGACGGCATCGCCGATCTGTATCTGGAAGGCACCGACCAGCATCGCGGCTGGTTCCAGTCCTCGCTGCTGCAAGCCTCGGCCACCAAGGGGCGCGCGCCTTATCGGGGCGTGCTGACGCATGGCTTCACGCTGGACGAGAAGGGCATGAAAATGTCCAAATCGCTGGGCAACACCATCGTCCCCGCCGAGGTGATCCGGCAATACGGCGCCGACATTCTGCGCCTGTGGGTGGCGCAGGCGGATTACACCGCCGATCAGCGCATCGGGCCCGAGATCCTGAAGGGCACCGCCGACAGCTATCGCCGGCTGCGCAACACGCTGCGCTTCATGCTCGGGGCGCTCGACGGCTTCACCGACGCGGAGCGCATCGACCCCGCCGAGATGCCCGAGCTGGAGCAATGGGTGCTGCAACGTCTGGCGCAGTTGGATCATCAGGTCCGGCTGGGCTATGACGCCTATGACTTCCAGGGCGTGTTCCAGGCGCTGTTCCAGTTCGCCACGGTGGATCTGTCGGCCTTCTATTTCGATATCCGCAAGGACGCGCTCTATTGCGACGGGCCGGACAGCCTGCGCCGCCGCTCGGCGCGGACGGTGCTGGACCTGCTGTTCCACCGTCTGGTGATGTGGCTGGCCCCGATCCTGCCCTTCACGATGGAGGATGTGTGGCTGTCGCGCTTCCTGTCCGACGATGACAGCGTGCATCTGCACGACTTCCCCGACACCCCGGCGGATTGGCTGAACGAGCCGCTGGCGCTCAAATGGGACGGCGTGCGCCGCGCCCGCCGGGTGGTGACGGCGGCGCTGGAGGTCAAGCGGGCCGACAAGACGATCGGCGCCAGCCTTGAAGCCGCACCCGTGGTCCATGTCGAGGAGCCGGAGGTTCTGGAGGCCTTGAAAACTGTCGATTTCGCCGATGTCTGCATCACTTCGGGGATCTCGCTGACCGCCGATCCGGCCCCGAACGAGGCGTTCCGCCTGTCCGAGGTTCTCGGCATCGGCGTGGTCTTCGAACTTGCCGATGGCGAGAAATGCGAGCGTTGCTGGAAGATCCTGCCGGACGTGGGCACCCATACGCATCCGGGCACCTGCGCGCGTTGTGATGCGGTGCTGACGGCGGCAGGGGCGTGAGCCTGCCAATCCTGATCGACAACCGCCTGCGCCGTTTCGGCGCGGCGGTGTGGGTATCTGGGGGCGGCCGCCTATGGCTGGGCCGTGACATGGGAGATCGGCGGTTGGCCAAGCAACCCGTTCAATCAGTCGAGCTGGCCGCTTATCTTGCTTCTGGCGTCGTTTGGCGCGGCTTCGGGCTGGTTGGTCATTGACCAGCTGGGCCGACCGGGCTGGAAGGGGCTATTGTGGGATATCGGCGCGGCCTTAGCGGCGCTGATGGTGACCCTGTCGGCGGCGGTCGTCGGGCTGTTCCCCCCCAATGGCACTGATGTCGATGCTGATCGTGCTGTTTGGCCTGTTCCAGCCGTTGATCGGACCGGTGACCGTCATCGGCTGCGCGATCCTGCTGGCCTATGCCCGCCTGACCGCCCCGAAAGCGCCTAAACCAACCACCAGCCCGCGCGCTTGATATCCTGCCGCAAGGCGCGTTCGCGCAGGGGCAGGTGGTCGCGGTCAATGGCCGCGCGCAGGGATTTGCGGCCGTTTTCCTGATAGATCAGGCGCGCTGCCGGTTCCCACGCTTCCAGCAGCGGCTTGATGTCGGGGGAATTGGCGGCGCGTTCCATCGCGTCAACCGCAGCATCACCTTCGCGGGCATACAGCAGCGGCAGGTTGCGCCAGTGGCAGGTGATATCGCCGTCCATCCCAGCCAGCGCCGGACCGGGACGCCCGCCGCCCAGGCTGTGGATGACCAGCGGCAGCGCGATCTGGTCCAGCCATGGGTGCAGCGATTGCGATGCCAGCGCATCGCCCGGCTCGTCCCGGATCGCCAAAGCCCAATCCAGAAAGCGCTGCCCGAAAATGGCCGGATCGGCCCCGAAGAACCAGCCGGCATTGAAATACAGATACCGCTCCCAATGCTCGTCGGGCTGCGCGAGGTCCAGGGACGAGGCGTAATCCAGCCCGAAGCGATCATAAAGGGACTTCCAGATATCGCCATAGCCCGGCCCGTAAAGCGGCGGCTCGGGCCAGGTGCCTTCGCGCCGCATCGATGCGGACGGGCGGTTGAAATCCAGCGCGATCTGATCCAGCGGCCCGGTAATCAGCGTGTCGGTGTCAAAGAAGATGAAATTCTCGTTTGGCGGCAGCAGCGAAAGCGCCTCGATCTTGTTGCCATAGGGATAAGCTGCACCGAAATGATGCGCGGTAAAAGGCAGGATTTCGGCCCCCCGCGCCTCGAGCGCGAGGCGAACCGGCGGCGACAATTGCGTCTGGTGACGGCCCCATGCGGCGTCTTCGCGTGGCACAGCGACAATCAGGCGCCCCTGCCAGCCCGGCGCGTTGCTGCGCAGCGATTCGGCGAAAAGAAGCGCCTCTTTTTCAAGCCGACCGGCCTGCGCGACAATCAGGATATTAAAGGGAATTTGTCTCGATTTGTTGTTAATGTCTGAATCCGCGCGTTTCAGCACGATTTTTGCGGGTTTTCCGCTGGCGGCTTTCGAATTTTTGCCCGCATTCGCCGTTTTTTCGCGATTTGCAAAAGTGCTCGGCGACTTTTTGCCCAATCTTGTGACGTCCGTGCGCTTTTTTGCGGCGTCCTTTTTCGGGGCATCTGGCGGCGGTGCTGCGGCGCCGCTTGCCTTTGCCGCGCGCTTGGCGCGGTTGGCGGCGTTCTTGGCGCGCCGCGCGGCCTTCTGAGCGGCGGTCAGGGCGGTTTTCGAAGGGCTGTCCTTGTCCATGGCTCCGGCCGGATCGGGGTGTTCGCGCAGGGTTTAACCTTATTACGCGCTGTGCAAAACCGCCAATTCGGCCAGTCGCATTGTTACAGGCGCTGCAGGAAGGCCCGGTCGATCAAGGCCGTCTCGATCCGCGACCATGGGCCCTGGCCGGTGCTGGGGTTGTAGATCGCGGCACGGGGAAAGGCGTTTTCGGCCAGCGTTACCGCCAGCAGATCGACCAGATCGCCGCCATAACCGGGAATACGGCTGGCGCCCGTGCGCGGGGCCAGCTGCACCCGTTCCCAGGCGGTGGGCACGGCCACGGGCGACGCCAGCGCGACGGCCTTACCGATGGGCGGTGGATTGCCCGCACGCTGCCAGATCGTCGCGGGCACCGTCCCTATCCCGGCAGCCAGGATCAGCGCGTCCCGCCGTCCGCGCGTGACCTCGGCCGCGCTCAGCGGGTCGAGCGCGGCGGCAAGCGCGCCCGCGCTGGCCGACAGGGTCGCGCCGTTGCGGTAATCGGCAATCTGGCGCTGCGCCGCCAAGGCCAGACGGCGCTCCAGCCAGGGACCCGGTTCGGCCAGAGAATTGGCGAAGCCCTGGGTGATTTCGGCGGCATCCGCCGCGATCCGCAGGGACAGGCTGCGCAATTCATCCGCGCCATAGATGATATGCAGCGGATAGATCTTGCGTGATTTCAGCACCGGAATCATCCGCGCCGCGATCCGCGCGATCATGTCGGCGCCCAGCATGGGGTCGTGGAAGATAAAGGCCAGCCGGGGGTAAGCGCGCCGCGCCTTGGCGCCGGCCAGATAGCGGGCGGTTTCCAGAATCGCCTGTTGGCCCAGACCAAAGGTGCCGCGTTCAACCACCCAGTCGCGCTCGATCTCGAGGATGTGGCCCAGAAGCGTCAGCCGACGGGGGCGGTGCAATCCGTCCTCGGCCCGATCGCCCCCCGCCAGATCAAAGCCTGACGGGGTCGAGGCCGAAAGCCGCAGCACCCAGGCGTCGATCACATTGTTGGCCCAGTCGGCATAGGACCAGATCGCGTGGCCGGGCAGCCGGTTCCAGCGCCCCCAGCCATTGCCCCAGGAATTGCGGATGATGAAGCCCTCATCGGTATAGCCCACGACCACGAAGGCATGCGCCCCCAGAAGATCCGGTGGGTCGTTGCCATCGAAGGCGATCCTCGTCATCCGGGTGGGGGTCTTGGGGCGCCAGCCTTCATGGATATGCGCCGAGACGATCACCGCGCCCGCCTCCTGCACCGCCATCTGCATATCGGGCAGGCTGGCCGCGACCCGGAAATAGGCGCCGAGCGTGGTGGTCCGCGCCTCCTCGGCGGCCTCCCTGGTCAGCAGGAATCGAGTCTCGCCGGGATGATAGGGGGCGGTCGCCGCGGCGCAGACACCGTTGTGGAAAAAGCCCTTCAGCACCGCGCGCAGGGTGGTCCCGTCCTGGGTATCGTCCAGAAACTCGTCCCGATCGCGCGCCATCGCGTCCAGCATCCGCACGCTGGCGGTCAGGGTCTGCCCATTGCGGCGCGCGGGCGGCAGCTGCATTTCGATCGCGGCGGCGACGGCGAAGGCGGCGCAACTGCCCTCGGTCCCCTGATCGCCGATCAGGCCGCCATCCTGCGGCAGCACCTGATCCTGCGGCAGCATCAGCGAAGGCGTATAGGCGCGGTCGCGGTCATCGGGCCGGTCGGGGGCGATCCCGCGGAACAACTGGCCTTCCTGTGCGGTGAAGCGCAGCCGGTCCACCACCGCCTGCAAATGGCGCCGCTCGGCCCCGCCAATATTGTCGCCGCCCTGCCAGCTGGGTTGCACGGCGCGCAAGGGCTGCGCGGGAGGCACCGCCGGCGCGGCAAGCACATGCAGCCACGCGGCCAGCCAGCCCTCATGCGCGACCGCCCACAGATCCACCGCGTCGTTGAAATCGAACCGGTCGGCCACGTCGGGGATCTGCGCGCTGCCCCAGACATGCAGACCGACCGCCGCGCCGGTATCGACATCGACCACCAGACCGCCCGAATGTCCCGGCAGTGTCGAGGCGTTATGCAGCAGCTGTCCATGGGACCGCCGGGGCAGATGCTCGCGCAGGGCATCCTCGGGGGTGGCGTTCTGCAGCAGGCTCTGCGCCAGCGGCGAGGGCGTGGTGATCTTGCCGAAAGAAAGATGGCGGATGCCCGCCCTGCGGAAGATCATGCCATCCGCATCGCCGGGAAAGCCCAGAACGGCGATAGCGCGATCGGCGACGATCTGACCGGGGTCGAGATCGGGCACCGGCGCGGCCGCCAGCCTGCCGCCGGGGTCGTCAAGGTGCAGGAAGGCAATGTCCCAGCGCGGATGGACCGCGGCATAGGCGGTGATGGCGAAGGCCTCGGCCGGGTCGCCGTCAGGGGCAAAGCTGATGGTCGCGCCCGGCAGCACCGCGCCGCCAAACCAGTTGCTGGCCGCGCCGGGCGGCAGCAGCCCGCACAGCACATGGCCCGCTGTCACCACCAGCCGGCCATCGCCCGGCACCCGCCAGCCCGTCGCAATTGCCTGTCCGCCGATATCGATGCGCCCGACATGGGGCGACCAGCGGTCCCAGACCCCCTGCAATTTCGAAAGAAGATGTTCCTGCCCGACCGGCATTTCCTGTGGCCGGTCGGCAAAAACCGGCAGCATCGAGGAAATGATGCTTTTCAGCCGGGGAACCGTCGCAGAGCCGGAACCCCGGCCCGCAGGGTCCCGGCCGGAATAAATGGGCATCGGAAAGCTCAGTCGCTGGAATGCAGGAATGCAATGCGTGCATCGATTATGCCCGAAATGTGCAATTCCAACAATAAATATTGGCTCGAATCGTTAACTTTTGTAAAGTCAAACAGGAACATCGCCGCCGCAGCAATATGCCTTCCCCGGATTGACGGGTAATCGCCGGAGGTGCGATTATGATGGTGCATTTATTCCGATTGAGTTCTGTATTCCGACTGTTTGCTTGTGTTTCTGCCTTAACGCTCGCCTGTTTGCCGGCATTATCTGCTGAGACCTCCGCCACGAACGAGGGGGACGATACGGCCGCCGACTCGGGCGGGTTCTGTGCGTCCGCTCCAGCGGATGAGAGTCGGCGGATCGTGTGCGCCGATATTGTCGCGCTGGACCAGACGCTGGTTTACAACCGCTTCGGTTCGTTCAATCCCTATGGGATGATTTTCGCGCTGGCACGGGATGTCGATCCGCTTGGCGGCGCGCAGGCGGGGGCGCCGGCCTGCGAAACCGATACCGCGACGCGCAAGCCTGGTGCGTTGCCCGGCGCGGGTGCGGCGCGGCTGCGCGATTGCAAACGCCCCCGCCCGCTGGTCCTGCGGGCGAATGTGGGCGATGTGCTGGTGGTGCGGGTCACCAACCTGCTGGCGCCCGCGCCCGGTCCCGACTTTTCCGAGGGGCTGTGCGGGGGCGCGCGCACCGCCGATCATGGCCGCGAGGCGGTGCGCAGCGCACTGTCCTCGGGCACGCGGCTCCGCGCGGGCCATGGCGAGGTGACCTGCTCCGATGGCTCTGGCAGCAGCCCCGCAGAAGCCGCCGAACCGGCCGGGGCGGACGCCAACTGGCCCCGCACCCGCAATCTGAACTTTGTGGCGCAGGGCCTGTTGCCGCTACCGGTCGATGGCGAGGTGCCGAAATTCTGCCTCGGCACCGACACCATCCCGCCGGGCGAGTCGTTCACCTGCCGTTTCCGCGTCGGGCAGGAGGGCACGCATTTCTTCGCCTCGCACGCGGCGCCTGCGGGCGGCAATGGCGATGGCGGCAGCATCACCCACGGGCTGTTCGGGGCGGTGCTGGCCGAACGCCCCGGCACGCGCTGGTATCGCAGCCAGGTTTCGGCCGCGGCGCTGGATGCGGCTTGGCCGGGCCGGTCCGATCAGCCCCGCCACGCCCGCAGCGGCATGCTGGATTACGAGGCCGCCGACCCCGTAACCGGCGTCCCCTATCTGAACCTCGCGCAGGCCGTCGACCGCCCGCAGGTCGACTTCGGCGCCGCGCGCGCGGTCGAGATCGTCCATAGCGATCTGAACGCCATTATCTTCTGCGACGATTCCCAGGTGGCCGCCAATGCCAGGCCGCCCGCAGATCCGCTTGGTTGCGCCATCCCCACGGCGACGGCGCTCGGCGATGCCGCCCCGCCGAGAACGAAAACCACCTCGACGGTGGAGCCGGACGTCCGCGCCTTCCGCGAGTTCACGGTGTTCTTCCATGACGAACTGAAGACCTTCTACACCCGCAATTTCGAAGAACTGGCCAGCTTCGGCCAATTGGCGGGCGTACGGGACGGCTTTGCCATCAATTACGGCGCCTCGGGGATGGGGACGCTGCTGCTGGCCAATCGCAAGGGGATCGGCCCCGCGGCCACCTGCGCCGAATGCCTGTATGAGGAATTTTTCCTCACCTCATGGGCCAATGGCGATCCGGCCCTGCTGGAATGGTTCGACGATGATCCGTCGAATGTGCACCACTCCTATCTGAATGACCCGGTGGTGTTTCGCAATTTCCATGCCGGGCCGAAGGAAACCCACGTCTTTCACCTGCATGCGCATCAATGGTTCGCGGGCAATGATCCGGGGCGCGGAAGCTATCTGGACAGCCAGACCGTCGCCCCCGCGCAGGGGTTCACCTATAACATCTACCACGGCGGCCGTAACGGCCAGCCCGGCAAATGGGCGACGGGCGGCTCGGGCAACCGCAACCGCACCGTTGGCGATTCCATCTTTCACTGCCATCTCTACCCGCATTTCGCCCAGGGCATGTGGGCCTTGTGGCGCGTCCATGACGTGCTGGAGGACGGCACCCGCCAGTTGCCAGACGGGCAGGCGCAGGCCGGCCTGTCCACCTATATCCGCAACCCGGACGAGGCGACGATGACCCGTCCCGGCAGCGTCGACCCGGTCACCGGTGCCTGGACCGGGGCAGAAGGCACGCCGATCCCCGCGCTGGTTCCTCTGCCGGGCGAGCCGCTGCCGCCGCTGCCGACCTACACGCCCGCCGCCAGCGCGCCCTCCGACAGCGCGGCGCTGAACCCGCCGATGCTGCGCAGATTCGCGCGCGATCTGCCCGCCCGCTTCGGCCCCCGCCGCCCCGCGCCCGAGGCCGGGCTTATGATCGCCGGCCCCGAACGCCTGCTGCGGACTCAGACCGCTGCGCCGGCGGCTGCCCCTGTGCAGGCAGTTCCTGCCGAGACACCGGCCGCTGAAGCCACCCCGGCTGGCGCCGCGCCCATCGGCATGCCGGGCTATCCGTTCTATATCGCCGGTCAGAGCGGACGGCGGCCGCCGCAAGCGCCGCTGGACATCGCCCGCGACAGCAGTGGCAAGTTGCTGTCGGGCGGGCTGGGACGCCATGTCGTGCGCTCTTCTGACCGGGCGATGGGGATCAGTCTGCCGCAGAAGGCGGCGCAGCAGGATGCGGCCATGGCTGCCACGCTGAACCCGGATCCCGCAAACCGCGATCGCGCGACGGAACGCCGTCTGGAACGGCTGCGCGCACAGATCGTCGCCAAGGCGGTCGCAATGGGCGATATGACCGCGCATCTGGAACGCGCGCATATCGAAACGCTGCCGCCCGACGGCACCCCGCTGGAACAGGCCGCGATGCGGTTTCACAATGACGGCGCGGCGCTGCAGATCCTGAACCCCTCGGGCATCGGGATCAGCCCTGCCATCGGCGGTTATGTGATGCCGCGTGCGCCGGTTCCCGCCGGGACGCCTCCGGCCGCTTACGGGTTGTATGAGGTGAACGGCTCGCCCCCCAAACCGGGCGCGCCCTTCGCCGATCCCTGTGGTGTGGCCGCGCGCGACGGTCGCGCGCCGGGCATCGATCCGCTGACCGGGCAGGGCGGATTTCTGGCCGACCGCAAGATGATCGGATTCCGCCGCTACGAGGCCTCGGCCGTGCAGCTCGATCTGGTGGTGAACAAGGCGGGATGGCACGATCCGCAGGCCCGCATCAACGTGCTGACGGCGAAATCGGATGATTACAAGAAGGGTGAGGGGATCATCTCGCCCAGGATCAGCGATCAGGACGAGCCGTTCTTTTTCCGCGCCCTGTCCGGCGAATGTCTGGAATTCCGCCATACCAACGAATTGCCGAAGGAACTGGCGCTGGATGATTTTCAGGTCCGCACCCCCACCGATACCATCGGGCAGCATATCCATCTGGTGAAATTCGATGTCACCTCCTCGGATGGGTCGGGAAATGGCTGGAACTATGAAGACGGCACCTTCGCCGCTGATGAGTTGATGTCGCGCCGCTGCGCGGCGGTCAGGCTGACCGGCTTTGGCGGCGGCGATCCCGCCCCTTGGGGCACCCGCGTGCCGGAGCCGGCGGAATGCGCGGCGCTGAACACCGGCCAGATCTGGCGGCGCCCGCTGGGCGCGGTCGGTCCGGCATTCGCGGGCAGCACGGTGACAAATCGCGACCTGTTCCAGACCACCGCGCAGCGCTGGTTTGCCGATCCCATCCTGACCAGGGACGGCGCGGGCAGGGATGTCGACCGCACGATGCGCACGGTGTTCAGCCATGACCATTTCGGTCCTTCCTCCATCCAGCAGCACGGCTTCTATACCGCGCTGCTGATCGAACCCTCGGGCGGGGACGGGATAACCCAGAAAGTCTGTTCGATGCTGCCCGAACCGAAGGGGACCTGCGCGGATCTGACCCCCGACATCGCCGGCGTGGCCAGCAGCCCCGAAGGGCTGGTCGGGGCCTCGAAGCTGATCGATATGGGCAAGCATGACCCGCTGCATCCCAATTACCGCGAATTCGCCCTCGCCATCGCAGACTTCGCGCTGCTTTACGATCCGCGCGACCGCAGCGCCGCGCCGCCCGTCGTGGGCGGCACGTGGGCAGCGGCGGATGCAGGCCTGAAAGGCCTCGGCCAGATCTATTGCGAGGCCGATTTCGGCACCCGCGGCAATGCCGCCGGGATGGAGCGGGCATGCGCCTCGGGCCTGATGCGTGACGGCAGCCGCTTCTCCGCCGCGGGCGAGGGCGTGCCACCCGCCTGGGTGGCGGCGGGCAGGCCGGGCGATTACGCGGCCCATCGCGGCGATCTGTGGGGGAACCTGTTCCTGCGGAAGGGCGAGTTGGGCGCCGACGGCCTGCCGGTGGAGCATGCCGACGCGCAGATCCTGCGTGACCGGCTGTATGATCACCGCTTTGCAGCCGCCTTCCCGACCGCGGCGGCTCGGCTCGTCGGCGCCACGCAGGCTGACCGTCTGGCGCAGCCGGTGGCGGGACCGCAGCGGCCCGAGGCGATCTCGGTCGATCACCATGATCCATATCTGGTGAATTACCGCATGGCCGCCGTGCCGCTGCGGCTGGGGACCAAGAACCGCGACGGCAGCCCGGATCAGGATTGTGCCATGTTCCCGATGTCGCCGCCCGGTCTGGCGGCCGCCGACAGCCCCGTGGTCGCGAAGCTGGCGGCGGGGGGCCTGCGCCCCTGCTCGTTCCGTTACCAGCTGGCGGGTGCGGCGGGGGACGCGGCCTTTGCCTTCAGTTCGCGCAACCCGGTCGCCGATCAGACGCAGGCGCATGCCTTCGATCCCGCTCGCGACCCCGAAACTCCGATACTCGAGGCCTATCAGAACGACCGACTGGTCTTCCGTCTGGTTCAGGGCGCGCAGGAGGTCCAGCACGTTTTCGGCGTTGCGGGACTGCCCTTCCGGCGCAATATCGACCAGATCTATCCGCAGGCGATGCGCCCGCTGGCCACCATCGCCGCGCCTGCGCGCGCCGCCTGCTTTGCCGCCCTGCGCCGCACACACCCCGAAGAATATGACGCATGGCTGGCGGGCGAGATCGCCGATCTGTCCGACCTGACGCCGGTCGAGGCCGCGGCCTATCTCGCGGGGGCTCCGGCTGCCGATCGGGCCAGGCTTGAACGCTGGCGCGCGATCGCCCAGGCGCTGGCGCGCTGCGACAATCTGGAAGGCATGGTCTATGCGCAGGAGGTCGGGATCTCCGAACATTTCGAAATGCGCGGCCGGCTGCGTCAGGATGTCGCCATTTCGCCCGAAAGGCTGATCCCGTCGCGGCCGGCGGGCGGCAGGACCGACCGGAGGTATCTGGGACGCAGCGATATTTCGGACTACCTTTACAGTTTCGGGACGCTGGATTCGCTGTGGAACGGCGATTGGGGGCTGGTTCGGATCTACCGCGACGGCAAGGTTTCCGACCCCCGGCTGCCGGCTTCGGACAGCCCGGTCCCGATCAGCAACCGTCTGCGCCCGCTGCGTCAATATGACGGCGAGTTGGCCGTGGTCCCGGCGATCGAAGACGCCGAAGCCGCCATGGCCCACATCATGCCGGGCGAGGGGACGGGAATGTCCTCGACCGGGTTGCCGACCTGCCCGATGGCGCTGCCTGGGCGTCAGCTGCGCTTCAGCACCGGCTTTGTGGTGGCCTTGCGCACGGGTGATCTGGCCGAAACACCGCAGGCCGCGAACCGGGGCACCGATTACGGCATGGGCCAGTACGACCGTGACGGGCTGATGCTGGCGCTGATGCCGGCGCTGCCGGGCGTGACGGCGGCGGCCGACCGCTGGGGCCAGATCGACCGCAACGCGGTGCTGGCTGCCGTGCGCGCGCAATATGCGCGGCCCGAGCCTTTCGTGATGCGCGTCAACGCGGGCGATTGCGTGCTGCTGCGGATCGTGAACACGCTGAGCGAGCCGGCGCCGGGGGCGGGCATCCGCGATGTGCTGGGCGATGCGCTGATGCCCCCCATCACCCCCCTGAACACCGACCCGGTTCTGGCCGCCAAACATGGCACCCGCGAGGGGCGGCTTAGCCCGGTCACGGTGCCGGAAACCGGGCTGCGCCCTTCGGCCCGGCTGGGACTGACCTTCGGATTGCCCGGCGGTGCCGCGGTCGAGGAACTGCCCTCGGGCTTTGGCCTGAACGCGCCGCCGATCGCGGCGGCTACGGCGACCATGGCGCCGATCTCGCCCGAATTCGGCTTCTATGCCGGTCGCGTGGCCTATCGCGGCTGGAAGGAGCCGGTTCTGGACTGCGTCGATCTGGAAGCCGCCCTGCCCGAGCAGATCGACGCCTGCGTCCTGCAGGCCGAAAGCGCCCGGCTGGCCGATCTGCGCACGGCGCTCGGGCTGAACGCGACCCCCGCGCTGCAGCTGCTGATGGAAAACGCCAATGCGCCGGACGCGATGGGGTTCACGTATCGCGCTGGGCCGAAAGCCAAACTGCTGGCGCTGACCGACATGAGCGCGACGCCGCCGGCGCAATGGCTGGTGCGCAACGATCTGGATGAGCCGTTCCAGCCCAAGGGTGCGGCGGCCGATCTGGCGGGGCTGCTGTGCCCGGCGGCGATGGCGGCCGGCGATTGCACGACGGCGCTGCGCAGGCTCGCGACCAGCATCGGCACTGAATCCGTGCAGGCGCATCGGGTGCTGTCGGATTCGCTGCTGCACTGGATTCCCTATGCTTACGGCCCGGTGCCGATCAAGGTGACGGGCGACATGATCTCGCAGCCCGCGCATGGGATGTTCGGAGTGATCGACGTGCTGCCGCAGCATTGGCCGCTGCCGGATGCGCAAAACCCGCTGACCGGCGCGGCCGATGATGCGGCGACGCGCGCCATCATGGCGCAACTGCACCTGCCGGTAAGCGCTGCGCAGGCCGCGAGCAGCACACGCGCGATTGCGCCGGTGCCGGGCTTCGGGCAGGGACAGGCCTATCAGGTCAGCACCTCGGCCGTTGAGGAGGGCGGCGGCGCGGCGCTGCCGATACGCGAATTCGTGCTGTTCTATCAGGACGGCCTGAACCTGCGCGACAGCCAGTCGCGGATGCGCTGGTGGCGTGACGGCGCGGGCGCCCCCCCGATGCGGTTTCAGGTCGGTCCGCCGGTGCCCGCCTGCGCGGTCTGCGACGACAGCTATGATCTGGGCGCGGCGGGCGTCAGCTATCGCTCGGCCGGGTATGTGCCGCGCCTGCGGGAAATGGGCGCTGCCGGGCTGGAGCGTCATCATGATCTGAACGCACAGGTCTTTCCGCCCGATTTCTTTCGCCTCAGCGGCGATGGCGGCCGGATGCCGCTGACGCTGCAGGCCTGTCAGGGCGAGCAGGTGGTGATCCGTGTCGTCCATCCGGGCGGTCGCGCAAGGCAGCGGGCCTTCGTGATGAACGGGCTTGGCTATGACGATCTGTTCCCCGGCTTTGGCTTCCCGAACGCCGCGCTGCTGGCGCCGGGCAAATCCGTGAGCGCCTGGCTGACGCCGCTGGAAACCCCTGTCAGCGATCAGCCGGTCAGCTATCTGTGGGGCGACGGGCCGGGCACGCTGATGGGCGGCGGCACCTGGGGTCTGCTGGAAATGCTGCCCGCAGGCTCCACCATCGGGACCGGCGCAGAGGCCCGGACGTGCGGCGGTTGATCGCAACGCTGCTGTGTCTGGGGCTGGCGCTTCCCGCCGGCGCCCAAACCGATGCGCGCCGGGCGGCCATGCAGGCGCAGGTGCGCTTTGCCGATCTGCGCGGGGGGGCACTGAACCAGGTCCTCCCCGGCCAGCCTTTCCGGGTCGAGGTGACGTTGACCTCGCTGACCGGGGGCCTGCCGCGCGGGTTGCAGCCGATGGGATGGATTCGCCCCGTGGCGCTTTCCGATCTGCCCTGCGCCGAGGCCGCCGCCGCCTTCCGCGCCACCGGGCGCGGCTCGGCTGGGACAGTCGATCTGAACGGGCTTCTGCTTGGGGTGCTGACGGAAGACGATGCGCTGACCATGCTCGATCCCGAGCGCAATCTGGGCACCGCCAATCTGATCGCCGCCGAGCGACTGCCCGAGCGGCCCGCCGCGATGGTCGCGGATAAGACAGCCGGGCGCTTCATCGTCAGCCTGCCCAAGGCGGGACAGGTGTTGGCGCTGCAACCGATGGCGGAGCCGGCGGTGCTAGGCCGGGGGCTGGATGCGCCCGGCGCGCTGGCGGCAAATCCCCTAGGTGGCACGTGGGTGATCGAGGGCGATGGCGATCTGCTGCTGCTGCAGGACGGCCCGGCCAGGCGTTTTGCGCGGGATGTGCGCGCCATGGATGCGGCGGGGGACCGGCTGGCGCTTCTCGGGCGGGACGTGATGCTGCTTGACCCCGCGGGCAAGGTGCTGATCCGTCACCCCGCCGCCTCTGCCCGCGCCGTCGCCGCATTGGCGGGGGATCAGGGGCGGGCGCTGATCTGGCTGAGTGGGCAGGATCTGGCGCTGACCTGGGAAGACGCGCCCGACCGGGTGATCCGTATTCCGCTGTGGCGCAGCCATGACGGGATCGCAGTCTCGCCAGCCGGACGGTTCGCCTTTGCCTTTGGGGGCGGGTCGGAGGTCTCGGTCGTGGATCTGGCGCTGGGGCGCGTGGTGCAGGTGGTGGGCAGCGCCTCGCCCGTGGCCGAAATCGCCTTTCTGCGGAACGCGGCGGTGATGCGCACGGCAGACGGGACTTTGGCGGGCGTCATGGACCTGCGCATGATAAAGCCGGGGACCGCACCGGTGGTGGGGCAGTTCCCGCTGGGCTCGGGACCTGCACCCTCGGCCGGGGCGCAGTTGCTGGTCCCTTTGGGGGCCGAGGATCAGGTGCTGGCCGTCCATGCCGCGGGCTTCACCGGTTTTGTGCTGAACGCCACGCATGGCACCAGCGGCAAGCCCCCGATGGAGGCGATCCCCCTGCGCGGGGGCATCCCCCGTATCGTCCGCGCGCTGGATCGCGGCCTGCGCGAAGACGCGCCGGGTCGTTTCGTCACCGTGGCGCGGCTGGATCAGGCCGCGCGCTATGAGCTTGTCATCAGCGCGGGGCTGGGCGAGGCCGCTTTCTGCGCGCCGCTGCCCATGCCGTTGCCCGCGCCATCGCCGCAGGACCTGCCCGGAACGATCAGCACCGAACCCGAGGACACCGGCATCCGTCTGCGCCTGTCGGATGCGGCAGGCCAGCCGGTTGCGCAGGCGCGGGGGCATCTGCTGGTCACCTCGCTGGTCGGCAACTGGCGCGACCGCATGGAATTTCAGACCGATTCGGATGGCCGCACGCGCGACAGCTATCCGCTTCCGGCGCCCCCCTTGGCGATCGTGGTGGAAAGCGACGCCGCGCGCTTCGATCCCCTCATTATGGAGTGATCCGATGAAGACACCGCTTTTCCTGCTGACGCTGGCCCTCGCAGCCCCGGCTTTGGCCCATGACGGGCCGCACAGCGCGCCCGCGCCGATGCAGGTCGGCCGCAGCACCGAAAAGATCGTGCTGCCCGATATCGCAGTGACCGATCAGACCGGCAAAGTGCAGGGCATCGTCAGCCGATATGCGGATGGCGCGCCGGTGATCGTGTCCTTTCTGTATACCAACTGCACCGAGGTCTGCCTGATGACCCAGGCGACGCTGAGCGTGGTGGACGAAGAACTGGCCGGGCAGAAGGCCGATCCGCTGAAGATCCTGTCGATCACCGTCGACCCCGCACGCGACACGCCCGAGGTTCTGGCCAAGGCCGCTGCGGATATCGCAGCCAGCCCCCGCTGGCACTGGCTGCGCGCAAATGCGGCCGAAACCCCGGTCCTGCTGTCGGCCTTCGGCATCGATGCAGGCCCGATCGAGACGCATGAGAACGTCTATTTCGTGGGCGACATGGCCAGCGGCGAATTCATCCGCGTGACCGGCGACGCCGACCCCGACGCGCTGATCGCGCTGGCTCGCGCCGTGCAATGATGGAACGGGCGGGGCTGCTGGCGCTGCTTGTGGCGTTGCCCTTTCCCTGCCTTGCGGATGACGGCACGGGCCGCGCGCTCTACCAGACCGGCGCGGGACTGGCGCCGGTCGTCGCCGGACGGTCGCGCCCCGCGCTGGCGGACCGCATGACCTGCGCGGGCTGTCACGGCATCGATGGGCGCGGCGGCTCCGAAGGCGGCGCCGCCCGTGCGCCCGCGATCAATTGGCAGACCCTGCGCCAACCGACGCAGACGCGCCCAGCCTATGACGCCCCGTCCTTGGCGCGGGCGATCCGGCAGGGCACCGCGCCCGACGGGCGGCTGCTGCAAATGCCGCAATTCGCCATGACCGACGCCCAGCTGGAAGCGCTCAGCGCGCATCTGCAAGACCTCGATACCAGCGCCTATCAGGGGCTTACGGCGGACAGCATCGCCGTGCAGCTGCCTGCCGATCCCGCCCAGGCCCGCGCTGCCGCCGCCGCCATCGCTGCCTTCAATGCCGAGGGCGGAAGCTTCGGGCGACAGGTGGTGGCAGACCGGGACGCCTTCGCCGATCTGGGGCCGCTGCTAGATCATCTGCGCGGCGCCCTGACCGGGGCCGAAGCGCGTCTGGCACAGTCGCGTCAGGCGGAGGGCTGGCAGGTCGATCGGCGCATCGATCCCCAGGCCTGGCTGGTCCTGCGCCGCGACGGCGCGCGCGCAATGATCGTGCCCGCACCCGCCAGCATGATCTGGGCACGGGAGAACGGCGAAAGTCTGGAGGCCGCGCGCGTGCACGCCTTGACCACGCTGATTCTGGAGGAACTGCGCCAATCCGGCCGCACCATTACCGCCAGCGCCTTCACCAACCGCGCCATGCGGATCGACCCGGCTGCGGCACTGTTCGTCTATGACGACCCGAAGGGTGAATGAACGATTATTTAACGGAGAAATGGTGGGCGACCCTGGAATCGAACCAGGCATGGGTCTCCCCGGCGGAGTTACAGTCCGCTGCCGCACCTTGCAGCACGTCGCCCGCCGAGCCTTCGGCGTGGGGCGTGGAATAAGCGGGCCGCGCGAGAGCGTCAAGCGGATTTCGGCAGAATTTCGGAGAGACTTGCGCGCAAGGGTCAGGATGGCGCAGAAGGGCAGGCAAAAGGGGATGCGCATGGCCGACAACAAAAGCCGCAAGCCGGATTGGGTAATCGCGAAGGAACGCGCGAAAAAGGCCTCGGCCGCCGAAACGATCTGGCTGTTCGGCCTGCATGCGGTGCGCGACGCCCTCGCCAACCCCGCCCGCGAAAAGCTGCGTCTGGTGGTGACCAAGAATGCGCTTGACCGGCTGGGCGATACCGCCGGAATGGAACCCGAGATCACCGATGCCCGCGTCTTCGACAAGACCGTCGGGCTGCCGCCTGACAGCGTCCATCAGGGCGCCGCGCTTGAGGTGCGGCCGCTCAATTGGGGGAAGCTGGAAGACGTGGCGATTACCGGCACGGGGCTACCGCTGATGGTCGCGCTTGACCGGGTGACCGATCCGCATAATGTCGGCGCCATCCTGCGTTCAGCCGAGGTTTTCGGTGCCCGTGCGGTGATCGCGCCCGCGCGCCATACCGCGCCCGAGACCGGGGCGCTGGCGAAAACCGCCTCGGGGGCGCTGGAACGCCAGCCTTATCTGCGCATCGGCAACCTCTCGGACGCGCTGGAAGAGTTGAAGGCGGCGGGTTTCGTCACCATCGGCCTTGCCGGCGAAACCGATGCCGAGCTGGAGGAGGTGCTGGACCTCGCCGAAGGGCGGCCCGTCTGCCTGGTGCTGGGCGCCGAGGGGCCGGGCCTGCGCGAAAAGACCCGCGAGACCTGCGATTATCTGGCCAGGATTCCCTTTGCGGGCCAGTTCGGGTCGCTGAACGTGTCGAACGCCGCGGCGGTAGCGCTCTATGCTGCAACACGTCGTTTCAAATCGGCTTGAGGCCGGGGTCCGAATCATGGACAGATCAGGGGTCGGATGCCATGTCGGTAAAACCCTGACACGACCGCCGAGCCATGATTGCAAACCGCATCAGATCCACGCTTCTTGCCCTGCTGCTGGCGCTGCCGCTGCCGACGCTGGCGGATGACTGGGCGATCGGCGGATTTGATCCGGTGGCCTATATCACCCAGGAACGCGCCGTGCCCGGTCGCGGCGACATCGTCACAACCTGGCGCGGCCGCCAATATCACTTCGCCTCCGAGGCCAACCGCGCCCTGTTCGAAGCCAATCCCCGCGCCTATACGCCCGGCTTCGACGGCCTCTGCGTGGTGGCCCTGACCGAGGGGCGGTCCGAACCGGGCGATCCCCGCCAGTTCGTGACCATCGGCCAGCGGGTCTATTTCGTCGGCAGCGAAGGCCGCCGGCGCGAGTTGCTGTCGCATCCGCGCGACACGCTGATGAAGGCCAAGGGGATGTTCCTGAAACTCAAGCCCTGACCGCGCGTCTTCACGAATACGAGAAGGGTCTTGGAATCGGCGAATCAGCGCCCATATTGGTTACACGGGCGCGTTGCCACGGAACGGCCGCGCTCAGATCACTGTCCCTCGTTCCGCGACTTGCGCCCGGTCTTCTGGACCGGGCGCTTTTTCTATGAAATGGTCGCAGCGGAGGAGAACCCCATGACCGAAGCAGAACTGTTCCGCCGCATCAAGGACGAGACCAAGGTGATCGCCATCGTCGGCCTGTCGCCGAAATCCGACCGCCCGAGCTGGGGCGTCGCGCGCTATCTGCAGGGGCTGGGCTATCGCATCATCCCCGTCAATCCCGGCCATGCGGGCGAGCAGATCCTGGGCGAGACGGTCTATGCCGATCTGGCCGGGCTTCCGGCCGACGCGCATGTGGATATGGTTGACATCTTCCGCCGCCCGGAGGCCGTCCCGGCCATTGTCGACGAGGCACTGACCTTTCTGCCCGATCTCAAGGTAATCTGGATGCAGTTGGGCGTCACCCATCCCGAGGCCGCTGCCAAGGCTGAAGCTGCCGGCAAGATCGTGGTGCAGGACCGCTGCCCGAAGATCGAGTTTCCGCGTCTGGACTGAGACCGCGCGGAGGGGCGGCCCCCGCACCCCCGGCCCGCCTCAGATGCCCAGCCGGTCGCGCAGGGCATACCAGCTCATCCCCGCGACCAGCAGCGGCCAACGCAGCATCGCGCCGCCCGGAAAGCGGGGGCTGGGCAGCGCCGCCATGGTGTCGAAACCCTGGCTCTGACCGGCGATGGCAAGGGCCATCTGCTTGCCCGCCAGTGTCGCCAGCGCCACGCCGTGGCCGGAAAAGCCGCTGGCGGACAATGTGTTGGGGGCAGGGCGGATAAAGCAGGGCAGGCGGTTCATGGTGATGGCCAGCGTGCCGCCCCAGGCGTGCGTGAAAGGAATGTCGGCCAGTTGCGGATAGATCTGTGCCAGCGGCTTGCGCACCTTGGCGGCAATATCGGCGGGAAAGCGGTAGCTGACATTTTCCCCGCCGCCGAAGATCAGCCGGCCCTCCGCGTCCAGCCGCCAGTAATTCACCACGAATTTCGTATCATGCACCGCAATGTCGCGGGTCAGCACCTGCGCAGCGCGGTCGCCCAGCGGAGCCGTCGCGACGATGAAATTGTTGATCGGCATCACCCGCGCCGCGACCTTGGCAGACAAATCGCCCAGATAGCCGTTCCCGGCGAGGATGACGTGATCGCAGATCACCCGGCCCTCATCGGTCCGAACGGTGCTTTTGCCATTGGCGGTGTCGGCATGGGAAATGCTTAGGACATGCGACATCTCGAAGATGCGCGCGCCCGCCGCCTGCGCCAGTCGCGCCATGCCGAGCGCCAGCGCCAGCGGGTTCAGGTGCCCCGCGCCGTGGTCCAATTCGCCCCCGCAATAGGCGGGCGAGGGGACAAGCGCCCGGAAGGCCTCTGCCTCGAAAGCTTCGATGCGGTTATAGCCGTAATGGCGGGCAAGGTGGTCGATATGGTGGCGCGCGGCGTCCATCTCGGCCGGTTTGCGGAAGGCATGCGCCACGCCGTCGCGGACCGGGACGCCCGCGCGGGCGGCCAGATCGCGGGTCAGCTGCTTGGCGTCTTCGGCCATCGCCCAGAGGCGCTGCGCGTCTTTGGTCCCGGCGATCCTTTCCAGATCCTCGACGTCCAGCCGCTGGCCTGATCCCAGCTGGCCGCCATTGCGCCCCGAGGCCCCGAACCCGACGCGATGCGCCTCCAGCAGGGCGACGGTGTAACCGGCCTCGGCCAGATGCAGGGCGGCGGATAGCCCAGTATAACCGCTGCCGACCACGCAGACATCGGTGCGGTATTCGCCCTGCAGCGGGGCGAAGGGCGGCAGCGGCGCGACCTGATCGGCATAGACCGAAGGCGGATAACTTCCTCGGCGGTCGTTTGAAAACAACAGGTTCATCTGGCCTTTCCTTGCTGCCTCGCGCGAAGCCAGCCTCTGTCATGCCAGAGCCGGGGCCAAAGCGCGAGATGGATTTCCGGCCGAGGGTGGCGAGGCCGGTTCCGGCGTCAAGCGCGGTTCCGAGAACTCGGTGTTCTGTATCGAAGAACAAATAACGCATTGAGCGTTCGTTGTTCTGAACTATCTTTCAAGCTGTGAAAGCGGCCGGACATGCAGATGGACGGCCAGAACACAGAAGAAAGGAACATCTCATGGTTACGCCTGCCAATTTTAACGGCGAGCTGCCGGTCATTGATCCCGATGACGCGGTGATGCTGCTGATCGACCATCAAAGCGGCCTGTTCCAGACCGTGAACGACATGCCCATGACGGCCCTGCGCCGTCACGCGGGTGCTTTGGCGTCGATGGCGACGCTGGCCAATATTCCGGTCATCACCACGGCCTCGGTGCCGCAGGGACCGAACGGCCCGCTGATCCCGGAAATCCACCAGAACGCGCCCCATGCCAAATACGTGGGTCGCAAGGGCGAGATCAACGCCTGGCATAATCCCGACTTCGTTCAGGCGGTGAAGGAGACCGGTCGGAAGACCCTGATCATTGCCGGCACCATCACCAGCGTCTGCATGGCCTTCCCGGCGATTTCGGCGATTGCCGAGGGCTACAAGGTTTTCGTGGTCATCGATGCCTCGGGCACCTATTCCAAGATGGCGCAGGAAATCACGCTGGCCCGCGTCGTGCAGGCCGGTGCGGTGCCGATGGATACGGCCGCCGTTGCCTCCGAGATCCAGAAGACCTGGCACCGCGACGATGCCGAGAAATGGGCCGAGATCTATATGCAGATCTTCCCGGAATACCGGTTGCTGGCGGAAAGCTATGCGAAGGCCCGCGAGGTCGAGCATGAGGGCGAGCAGCTGGATTCGATGCGCAGCTGATCCGCGCGGCAACCTCCATCGAACGGAAAATGCGAACCCCGGCGCCAGGTTGCGCCGGGGTTTTTGCGTCATCGCCCGATCCCTTCGCGGATGCTTGCGCCGCATGATCGAAACCTACTAGCCTTGCTGGACGGGAAACCTGCTCGTGCAGCCAATTCGTGGAGGGAAGATGGCGTCGGAAAATCTGCAGCTCGGCCTGGATACCTTCGGGGATGTGAATGCCCGGCCCGATGGCACGCTGGCGCCTTATGACGAAGTGCTGCGCAATGTGGTGGCGCAGGGCGTGCTGGCCGATCAGGTCGGCGTCGACGCCTTCGGCATTGGCGAACATCACCGTGACGACTTCGCCGTCTCCGCGCCCGACATGGTGCTGGCGACGATCGCGGCCAGGACCGACCGCATCCTGCTGGGCAGCGCGGTGACGGTGCTCAGCTCGGACGATCCGATCCGGGTCTATGAGCGCTTCGCCACGCTGGACGGCCTGTCGAACGGCCGGGCCGAGGTGACGCTGGGGCGCGGCTCGTTCACGGAATCCTTCCCGCTGTTCGGTTTTGATCTGGCCGATTACGAAACCCTGTTCAGCGAGAAGCTGGACCTGTTCGCGGCGCTGCGGGCCGAGGGCCCGGTGTCATGGTCGGGTTCGCACCGCGCACCGCTGGTGGACGCCGAGGTGTTTCCGAAAACCGCGCGGGGCACGCTGCCGGTCTGGGTCGGGGTGGGCGGATCGCCGGAATCGGTCGTGCGCGCGGCCCGCTATGGTTTTCCGCTGATGCTGGCGGTGATCGGCGGCGATCCGGCGCGGTTCCGGCCTTATGTCGATCTGTATCGCCGCTCGCTGTCGGAATTCGGGATGCCGGCGCTGCCCATCGGGGTTCACGCGCCGGGCTTTGTCGCCGATACCGACGAGGACGCGCGCGAGCAGCTTTTCCCGCATTTCAAGCGTTCCCGCGACCGGGTCGGACGGGATCGGGGCTGGGGGCCGGTCAGCAAGGAGCAGTATATCGCCGATATCGAATATGGGGCGATGCATGTCGGCGCGCCCGAGACCGTCGCCATCAAGATCGCCACCACGATGCGCACGCTGGATCTGGACCGCTTCGATCTGAAATACAGCTATGGCACCCTGCCGCATGAGATGTCGATGCGCGCAATCGAACTGTTCGGCACCAAGGTCGCGCCGCTGGTGCGCGAAATCCTCGCGGGGTGATCCGCGCTGATGCGTCGCGCATCCTTGCCAAGGCGGGACCTGCATGAGACCCTGAAACAACGGCCCCGCATATGCGGCCCTTGCCGGATCATGATCTGCCTTCCCGCATCCGATGCGCACAGGAGATACAGATGGACGATCGCAAACCGCGCTATCATCCCTATGACCATCCGGCGGGCGGATGGGGGGCGGCGGCCGCCACCGCCAAGGCACTGATGAAGCAGAGCGTGCTGGTGAAGGGCTCGCGCGCGCTGTTGTCGATGAACCAGCCGGGCGGGTTCAAATGCCCCAGTTGCGCCTTCCCCGATGCCTGCCATCGCGAGTTGCTGGAATTCTGCGAACAAGGTGCGAAGGCGCTGGCATTCGAGGCCACGCGCCACCGTGTCACCCGCGATTTCTTCGCCCGGCACACCGTCAGTGCGCTGCGCGAACAGTCCGATTACTGGCTGGAAATGCAGGGGCGCCTGACCGAGCCGATGCGCTATGACCCCGGAACCGACAGATATGTGCCGATCAGTTGGGACGATGCCTTCGCGCTGATCGGCAGGCATCTGCGCCGGCTGGAAAACCGCCGCCAGGCCGAGTTCTATACCTCGGGGCGGACGCCGAACGAGGTCGCCTTCCTGTGGTCGGTCTTCGTGCGCGAATATGGCACCAACAACTTTCCCGACTGCTCCAACATGTGCCACGAGCCGACCAGCCGGGGGCTGCCGCCCTCGATCGGGGTGGGCAAGGGCACCTGCAGGCTGGAGGATTTCGACAAGACCGAGGCGATTTTTATCTTTGGGCAGAATACCGGCAGCAACTCGCCCCGGATGATGACCAATCTGGCGCAGGCGCGGAAGCGCGGCATCCCGATCATTTCGATCAACCCCATGCCCGAACGGGCGATGATCGCCTATACCGCGCCGCAGAATATCCCGCAGATGATCACCTTCGGGCATTACGATATTGCCAGCGGCTTTCTGCATGTGAAGGCGGGCGGCGACCTGGCGGTGATGAAGGGGATGATGAAGGCGATCTTGGAACGCGAGGCGGCGGGCGAAGACGTGCTGGACCGGGCCTTCATCGACGAATACACGCTGGGCATCGATGCGGTGCGCGCCGATGCCATGGCGCAGGACTGGGCCGAGATCGTCGAAACCTCCGGCATCAGCGAGGAGCAGATCCGTCAATTCGCCGATATCTATATCCGCTCGAACGCGACGATGATCTGTTACGGCATGGGCCTGACCCAGCATCAGCGCGGCTCCGAGCTGCTGCAGCAGTTGTGCAATATCCTGTTCCTGCGTGGGAATTTCGGCAAGCCCGGCGCGGGAATCGTGCCGGTGCGCGGCCATTCCAATGTACAGGGCGACCGCACCTGCGGCATCAACGACCGCCCGCGCCAACAGATGCTGGACAACTATGAGCGTGTTTTCGGCTTTCCGGTCCCGCGCGAAGACGGCCATAACGTGCAGAAAGCCGTCGAGGCGATGATGACGGGCGAGGCGCGGATCTTCATCGGCATGGGCGGCAATTTCGTCCGCGCCGTGCCCGATACCGAGCGCAGCTATCAGGCGATGTCGCAACTTGACCTGACGGTCGGGATCAACACCAAGCTGAACCGGGGCCATGTGATCCATGGGCGCGAGGCGCTGATCCTGCCGGTCATCTCGCGGTCCGAGGTCATCCAGACCGAAAAGGGCGAACAGGCCCTGACCATCGAGGATATGGTGGCGCAGGTCACCGCCTCGCGCGGGACACTGGAGCCGGCCAGCCCCGACTGCATGGCCGAGGCCGAGATCGTCTGCCGCATCGCCATGGCGACGCTGCCGGATTCGCGCACGCCTTGGACGGAGTTCGCGCAGGATTACGCCCTGATCCGCGACTACATCGCCGATGTGTTTCCCGAGATTTACGCCGATTTCAACGAAAGGCTGAAGGCGCCGGACGGGTTCTTTCTGGATGTGCCGCCGCGCCAGCGGGTGTTCCCGACTGACACCGGCAAGGCGAATTTTCTGGTCCTCGACGGGCTGCATGCCGATGTGCCGGTCGACGACCCGCAGATGCTGCGGCTGTTGACCGTGCGCTCGCAGGATCAGTTCAACACCACGATCTACAGCACGAACGACCGCTATCGCGGGGTCTGGGGCAACCGGATGGTGCTGTTCATGAACCCCGAAGACCGCGAGGCGCGGGGGCTGCAGCAGGAACAGGTGGTCGGGCTGGAGACGATCTGTGACGATGGCCATAAGCGCATGGTCAGCGGCCTGACGGTGCTGGACTATCCGCTGCCGCGCGGGGCGGTTGCGGGTTATTATCCCGAACTAAACCCGCTGCTGCCGATCGAATTCGTCGACACGCTCAGCGGGACGCCGGCGGCGAAATCCATCCCGGTACGGGTCATTACCTGATGCGCTTGGGTCAGCGGTCATCCGGTTTCGTTTGATCCGAACGTGCGGCGAGGCTATCCTCTGCGGTCATGGAAAACCCGATGGTCCCCTCGCTACGCTTGTGGCTGGTCCCCTGACAGGGCGGCCGGATCAATTCACTTATCCATGGGGCCGCCGCTTGGGCGGCCTTTTGTTTTCCCGACCCCATGCGGCCCCTTTTTCCCAAAGGACTCGCATATGGACAAACCCGTCATCCTGACCGGCGACCGCACGACCGGCCCGCTGCATATCGGCCATTACGCCGGATCGCTGCGCAACCGGCTGCGCTTTCAGGGCGATCACGACCAGTTCCTGCTGCTGGCCGACGCGCAGGCGCTGACCGATAACGCGCATGACCCCGCCCGGCTGCGCCAGAACGTGATCGAGGTTGCGCTGGATTATCTGGCCGTGGGCATCGACCCCGACCAGACCACGATCTGCCTGCAATCGCATCTGCCGGCTCTGGCTGAACTGTCGATTTTATATCTGAATTTCGTCAGCGTGGCGCGGCTGGAGCGCAACCCGACCATCAAGGACGAGATCCGTGCCCGCGGCTTTGGCCGCGACATTCCGGCGGGCTTTCTGTGCTATCCCGCCGCGCAGGCGGCCGACATCACCGCCTTCAAGGTCACCGTGGTGCCGGTGGGCGAGGATCAGGCCCCGCTGATCGAGCAGACGAACGAGATCGTGCGCCGCATCAATGCCACCGCCGGAACCGCCATTCTGCCCGAAGCGCGCGCGGTCATTGCGGCTGCCGGGCATCGACGGCAAGGCCAAGATATCGAAGTCGGGGGGCAATGCGATTGCGCTGGATGCCTCGGCCGAGGTGATCCGGACCGCCGTCCGGGCCATGTCCACCGATCCGCAGCACCTGCATGTCAGCGATCCGGGCCGGGTCGAGGGGAACGTGGTCTTCAGCTATCTCGACACTTTCGACGATGACAAGGTCGGGCTGAACGAGATGAAGGCGCATTACCGGCGCGGCGGGTTGGGCGATGCGGTCATCAAGGCCCGGCTGGAGGGCATCTTGCAGGATCTGATCGCGCCGATCCGGGCGCGGCGGGCGGCACTGGGGAAGGATCGCGGCCATATCCTCGACGTGATCCGGCGCGGCACCGAAAGAGCGCGCGAACGGACCGAGGCGACCAGGCGCGAGGTCGTAAGGGGTCTGGGCCTGTTCACGATCTGAAAAGGAAAAGGCCCCGGCGTGAACCGGGGCCTGCATATTCAGACGTTCAGCAGCAGATGCTCGCGCTCCCATGGCGAGATGACCTGAAGGAACTCCTTGTATTCGTTGCGCTTCACGGATTCATAGACATTGATGAACTCCTCGCCCAGCACCTCGCGCATGGGGGCGCTTTCGACCATCAGATCCAGCGCATCGCCCAGCGTCAGCGGCAATTCGTCTTCCGAGATATAGGCGTCGCCGAGGCATTCCGGGCGCGGGTCTTTCCCCTCGATCAGGCCCAGATAGCCGCAGGCCAGTGACGCGGCGAGGCCCAGATAGGGGTTGCAATCCATCCCCGCCAGCCGGTTTTCGACGCGCCGCGCCTCGGGCCCGGAAATCGGCACCCGCAGACCGGTGGTGCGGTTGTCGCGGCCCCATTCAAGGTTGATGGGTGCGGCGAAATCGGGGACGTAACGGCGATAGCTGTTCACGTAAGGGGCGAGCAACGCCACGGCGGCGGGCAGGTGGTTCTGCATCCCGGCAATGAAATGCAGGAATTGCGGGGCCTCGGCGCCTTTGGGATCGGAGAAGATGTTCTGCCCCGTCGCCAGATCCACGACCGAGTGGTGGATATGCATGGCCGATCCCGGCTCGCCCTCGATCGGCTTGGCCATGAAGGTGGCATAGCAATCATGGCGCAGCGCGGCCTCGCGGATTAGGCGCTTGAAAAAGAAGATCTCGTCGGCCAGCCGCACCGGGTCGCCATGGGCGAGGTTGATCTCGATCTGGCCGGCGCCGCCTTCCTGCAGGATGCCGTCGATTTCGAATCCCTGCGCTTCGGCGAAATCATAGATGTCGTCGATGACCTTGCCATATTCATCCACCGCCGACAGCGAATAGGCCTGCTTGGCCGCCGCACGCCGGCCCGAGCGGCCCATGGGCGGGATGATCGGCTGGTTCGGGTCGATATTGCGGGCGACGAGGAAGAATTCCATCTCGGGCGCCACGATGGGCCGCCAACCCTTGGCCTCGAACAGCGAGACCACGCGTTTCAGCACGTTGCGCGGTGCGACCGGAACCGGCTGGCCCTGCTGGTCGTAAACGTCGTGGATGACCTGCAAGGTATAATCGGCGGTCCAGGGCGCGGCGGTGGTGGTGGAATAATCCGGGGTCAGGATCATGTCGGGTTCGGTGAACGCCCCCGAAGGGTTGTCAGCCCATTCCCCGGTTATCGTCTGCAGGAAGATCGAGTTCGGCAGGAAGAATTTCTCCTGACGGGCGAATTTCGATGCCGGCATCGCCTTGCCGCGGGCA
Source organism: Paracoccus sp. S1E-3 (assembly GCF_013868135.1). Lineage (GTDB taxonomy): Bacteria > Pseudomonadota > Alphaproteobacteria > Rhodobacterales > Rhodobacteraceae > Paracoccus. The sequence continues at coordinate 1,373,974 of NZ_JACEMU010000004.1, read as the reverse complement.
ACGCCCGCGATATCGGCGACGATGCATTCGATCTCGTCCAGGCGGCGCCCGGACACAAAGTTCTGCGCCGCTTTCGGGGTCTGTTCCAGCCAGTCGGGGGTCATGGGGATCCTGATGATAGGGCGGCATCGGCAAGTGCCGGATGGGTCGGGCCAAGGGCCGCGGCCATGCCGGATCGGTCGGCGGGCGCCTTGTTCTGGCCCGCCTTCCACTTGCCGCGCAGATCGGTGATGGCGATCTCCATCCCGATGATGCCGCGAAGTTGGGCATTGATATAGGTCTCCGGCGCGTCCGAGACTTGCCATGGCGCGTGCCGGTCGTTTTCCATCTGCCGGGTCAGATCATCGACCTGTCCGCGCAGCCAGCCCGCATCGGCGATCAGGCGCGGGGTGCCGCGCGCCTGCACCATCAGATAGTTCCAGGTCGGCACCACTTTGCCGCTGTCCTGCTTGGTCGGATACCATTCGGGCGAGATATAGCTTTGTTCGCCCTGAAACACGACCAGCACCGGGGCGCCGGTTTCCAGATCGCGGATCTGCGGATTGGCGCGCGCCAGATGGGCGCGCAGCCGGCCGTCTTCGGTCAGCTGCAGGGGCAGAGGATTGGCCACCGTGCCGTCCGTCCCAACCGTAATCAGCAGCCCCAGCGGATGGGCGCGGATCAGCGCGGCCAGCACCTCGGGGCGCGATTCGGCGAAGGCGGTCGGGCAATACATCAGGCCACGCCCTGCGTCCTGCTTTCCTGCCGCGCGTCTTCGGCGGCATGGAAGAAGGCGGCGATGCGGGCGGCCAGCACGTCGCTGTCGCGCTTGCCGCCCATGCGGGCATTGGCCCGGTCCAGCAGCGCATCGGGCACGATGCCGCGCGCGCGGGTGTCGATCAGGCCCTGCACGAAATCGTCGCGGAACTCGGGATGGGCCTGCACGGTGAAGGCACGTCCCGGATAGATCAGCGCCGCGTTTTCACAGAACCCGCTGGAGGCCGCGACCTCGGCACCATCGGGACGGGCGACCACCTGATCCTGATGCCAGGCATTCAGGGTCAGCTTCTCGTCGCCGAAATCATAGTCCTGCGCGCCGACCGACCAGCCGCCGTTGAATTTCTCGACCTTGCCGCCAAGGGCCTGGGCGATGATCTGATGGCCGAAACAGATGCCGACCATGGGCACGGCGGCGGCATAGGCGTCGCGGATGAAGGCCTCCAGCGGCGGGATGAAGGCATGATCCTCATAGGCGCCGTGGCGCGAGCCGGTAATCAGCCAGCCATCGGCCTCCCGGATCGAAGCGGGGAAATCCATCGCCTCGACGTGATAATTGCGGAAGCTGAAGCCCTGATTGGCCAGCAGTTGCGCGAACAGGTCCGGGTAATCGCCCAGAGCGCCCCGGATGGTTTCGGGTGCCTGCCCCGTTTGTAGAATGCCGATCTTCATGTCTCGCCATCGCTTGAGATTTGCCCAAATCTAGGCGTCGCATGAAAGCGTTGCAATCCGGCACGAAATCGCGCCACATACCGGTCACCATGAGCGACACTTCGACACCCACGCCCGTCATCGAGATCCGTGATCTGCACAAGTCCTACGGGCCGCTTGAGGTGCTGAAGGGTGTCTCGCTGACCGCCCCGCGCGGCCATGTGGTCAGCCTGATCGGATCGTCCGGGTCAGGCAAATCCACCTTGCTGCGCTGCTGCAACCTGCTGGAAAACAGTCAGCAGGGCGAGATCATGTTCATGGGCGAACCGGTGCGCTGGAAAGGACAGGGCCTGGCCCGGATGCCCGCCGACCGCGCCCAGGTCACCCGCATCCGCACCCAGCTGTCGATGGTCTTCCAGCAGTTCAACCTGTGGGCGCACATGACCATCCTGCAGAACGTGATGGAATCACCCATCACCGTGCTGGGCCAGAACCCGGCCGAGGTCGAGGCCCGCGCCCGCAAGCTGCTGGCCAAGGTGGGCATCGCCGACAAGGCCGATGCCTGGCCCGCGCAGCTGTCGGGGGGCCAGCAGCAGCGCGCCGCCATCGCCCGCGCGCTGTGCATGGAGCCGAAGGCACTGCTGTTCGACGAACCCACCAGCGCGCTGGATCCCGAATTGCAGCAGGAGGTGGTGAAGGTCATCAAGGATCTCGCCGCCGAGCATCGCACCATGATTCTGGTGACGCATGACATGCGGCTTGCCGCCGATGTCAGCGATCACGTCGTATTCCTGCATCAGGGACGGGTCGAAGAAGAAGGACCGCCCGATCAGGTATTTGGCGCCCCAAGGACGGAACGTCTGCGCCAATTCCTCAGCGCCACCATGGCGGTCTGACTTACCAACAGGAGAAAACAATGAAAAAACTCATGCTTGCAGCCGCCACTCTGGCGCTGACCGCCGGAATGGGGCTGGCCGCGCCGGTGCGGATCGCCTCGGAAGGGGCCTACCCTCCCTACAACCTCATCAATGACAAGGGCGATCTGGACGGCTTTGACATCGATGTCGGCAACGAGATCTGCAAGCGCGCCGAACTGGAATGCGTCTGGGTCAAGAATGACTGGGATTCGATCCTGCCGAACCTGAAGTCCTCGAACTATGACGCGATCATGGCCGGCATGTCGATCACCGATGAGCGCAAGCAGGAGATCGACTTTACCCAGAACTACCTGCCGCCGGCCGCTTCGGCCTATGCGGCGCTGTCGGCGGACACCAATGTCGGCGAAGGCGCGGTCGTGGCCGCCCAGACCGCGACGATCCAGGCGGCCCATGTCGCTGAATCCGGCGCTACCCTGCTGGAATTCGCCACCCCCGATGAAACCGTCGCTGCAGTCCGCAATGGCGAGGCGCAGGCCGCCTTCGCCGACAAGGACTTCCTGGAGCCGGTCGTCGCCGAATCGAATGGCGAACTGTCCTGGGTCGGCGAGGATGTGGCGCTGGGTGGTGGTCTCGGCGTCGGGATCCGCAAATCCGATACCGAATTGCGCGACAAGATGGACGCGGCGATCACCTCGATGAAGGAAGACGGCACCCTGAACGGGTTGATCGAGAAGTGGTTCAACGAGACCGGAATGTATTTCGGCCCGGACGGCACCGGCGTGCCCAAGGCCGAAGCCAAGATCACGCCTCCGGCAAGCTGATACGGCGCCCCGCCGCCGGTGACGGTGGCGGGGCGATGCAAAGATGTTCGAATATTGCGCTGATCCGAAATCGCTGGAAGGGCTGGTCTGGCTGTCATGCTATCTGACATCCGGGACGCATATGCAGTTCTACGCCAGCTTCGGCACCGTTCTTTTGCTGCTGGCGATCACCGCGCCGATCGCCCTTCTGTTCGGCTTCGGCGGCGCGCTGGCAGCGCGGTCGCAAGTGCCGCCCTTGCGCTGGTTCGGCAAGATCTACACCGCGATGGTGCGGGGCGTCCCCGATATCGTCTTCTTCATGTTCGTGCCGATCGCGCTGGATCAGCTGTTCGAATATCTGCGCAGCCGGGTCTATTGCGACACCTCGGTTCCGGTCCGGCAGGGCAGCGATTTCGTGGTCTGCGCCGCCGCCAAGCTGCCGCGCGCGACCAGCCCCGAATGGATGCATGACGCCTATGGCTTTTTCCTGGCCGTGCTGGCCTTTTCCATCGTCTTCGGCGCCTTCGCGGCCAATGTGCTCTATGGGGCGATGAACGCGGTGCCCGCCGCGCAACTGGAAACGGCCGAGGCTTACGGCATGACCCGCCGGCAGATGAACCGCCGTATTCTGATCCCGCAAATGTGGGCCTATGCGGTGCCGGGCCTGTCCAATCTGTGGATGATCCTGATCAAGGCGACGCCGCTGCTGTTCCTGCTGGGGGTCGAGGACATCGTCTACTGGGCGCGTCAGCTTGGGGCCTCGAAAACCTCGTCCTTCGCCTATCCCCATCCTGACTGGCGGCTCTATTACTTCCTGGCCATCCTGATCTTCTATCTGCTGATGACGGCGATTTCCGAGCGCGTGCTGCGCCGGCTGATGCGCCACCTGACCAAGGGGCAGGCCACGCTGGCCGGGGAAGCCATGCGAAAGGCGGCCGCATGAGCTGCGGACAAACCATCCTCGATTACGGGCTGCGTGCCATCGGCATCGGTGAAAAGCTGCTGCCCCGGACCGAGTTCGACCTGTGCACGCAGGTGACGCTGATCGGCTCGGGCCTGATCTGGAACCTGTATTTCGGCTTCTTCGCGCTGCTGTTCGGCTTCTTCCTGGCCAATGCGCTGGCGATGGCCAAGGCATCCGCCCGGCCGTGGATCCGCAAGCCGGCCGAGGGCTTCATCTTCCTGTTCCGCGGCAGCCCGCTGTTCATCCAGTTCTTCCTGGCCTACCAGCTGTTCGTACTGCTGCCCCGCGCCGGGATCGAGATCTTCGGCATCACCGTCGCCACCGGCTGGCTGACCAAGGCGTGGGCCGGCGCATTGATCGTGCTGATCCTGAACACCACCGCCTATTCGGCCGAGATCTTTTACGGCGCGCTGCAAACCGTGCCCAAGGGCGATCTGGAAGCTGCCGACGCTTACGGCATGACCGGCTGGAAGCGCTTCCGCAGGATCGTCTGGCCGACGATGATGCGGCTGGCCTGGCCGGCCTATACGAACGAGGCGATTTTCCTGTTCCACGCCACGACGCTGGTGTTCTTCTCCAGCTTCCCGGCCTTCGCGCAGCAGGGGGATGCGCTCTACTACGCGAATTACTTTGCCGACAAGACCTTCAATCCCTTTGTCGCCTATCCGATCGTGGCGGTTTATTTCATCCTGTTGACCTTGGTGCTGATCTCGCTGTTCGGACTGGTCAACAGGCGGCTGAACCGGCACCTTCCGGGGGCCGCAAAGCGGATCCGCTATCGGCCGCAACTGATCAGGTGACAAATGGACTGGCTTGCCGAACATCCCGAAGTGCGCACCATTCGCGTGGCCGCAGCCGATCTGAACGGCGTGCCGCGCGGCAAGCGTGTGCCCGCGCGCTTCGCCGGCAAACTGCAGACCGAGGGGACCAAGTTCCCCTATTCGGTCCTCAACATGGACATCTGGGGCGAGGATATCGAGAACTCGCCGCTGGTCTTCGAATCCGGTGATCCCGACGCGCTGCTGATGCCCACCGAACGCGGCTTCATGCCGATGCCGTGGCTGGACGCGCCCTCGGCGCTGCTGCCCTTGTGGATGTTCCACCCGGACGGGCGACCGTATGATGGCGATCCGCGTCAGGCACTGGCGCGCGTGGTCGACCGCTACACGGCGGCTGGTCTGACCCCGGTGGTGGCGACCGAGATGGAGTTTTTCGTCATCGACGATTCCGGCCACAAGTTGCGGGTGCCGCGCAGTCCGCGTTCCGGCAAGCGCCGCACCGGGGCCGAAACCCTCAGCCTGCGGGCGCTGGATGCCTTCGACCAGTTCTTTACCCGGCTTTACGATGCCTGCGAGCTGATGGACATTCCCGCCGATACCGCGATTTCCGAGGCCGCGCTGGGTCAGTTCGAGATCAACATGATGCACCAGCCCGACCCGCTGAAGGCGGCGGATGATGCGTGGCTTTTCAAGATGATGACCAAGGGCGTCGCGCGCGAATTCGGCTTTGCCGCAAGCTTCATGGCGAAGCCTTACGAAGTCTGGTCGGGCTCGGGGCTGCACATGCATTTCTCGATCCTCGACGCCGAGGGGCGCAATATCTTCGACAACGGGACCGAAAAGGGCTCGGACCTGCTGCGCCACGCGGTGGCGGGGCTGTTGCGGGCGATGCCCGGCTCGACCCTGATCTTCGCGCCGCATGAAAACAGCTATGACCGGCTGGTGCCCAACGCCCATGCGCCCACCGGCATCGGCTGGGCCTACGAAAACCGCACTGCCGCGATCCGCATTCCGTCCTCGCCGAATGCCGCGCGTCGGATCGAGCATCGCGTGGCCGGCGGCGACGTGAACCCCTATCTGATGATGGCCGCCATTCTGGGCGCGGCCCTGAACGGTATCGAGGACAAGCTGGACGCGCCGCCCCCCTTCGAGGGCAACGCCTATGACAAGAAGCTGGATCAACTGCCCGGCAGCTGGGGCGAGGCGATCGACGCCTTCGCCACCTGCCCCGAGATGAAGCGCATCTTCTCGCAGCACCTGATCGACAATTTCGTCATGACCAAGCGGCAGGAGCTGCATTACATGGCCGAGCTGACCGATGAGGAAACGATCGAACTGTATCTGGATACGGTCTGATTCGTGCCGACCAGGATAGAGCTGGCGTTGCGGGGACATGCCTTCTTTTTGGCAACCGCAACGCTGTCACTGGCGGCGGATCTTTGGAATTTATCAAATATAATTAAACAGATAACAGAATATCTGGAGACATCGCTTTCATGGTGGCGGTTCTGTCCTTCCTTTCGGGGCGGTATCGGTTCATCCCCGCAGCCAACCCGCGATCAGATTTCAACGCGCCGCCGGCGGCCTTTCTTCGTCCTGGTGTTGCCAAAACGGGGAATGCGAGAGTGTCCCAGAGCCCCTTCCTCGGGGCGCGGGTGTTCGACTTCCACGAATCGCGTGATCCCCTCCAGCATCGGTTCAGCGCATTCCGGCAAAAGCTGCGCGCGACCAGGCTGCAAGACCGGAAAACCTTCCACGGCCAAGCGGTCGAAACGCGCCATTTCGCCTTCCAGGCCAAGCCGGGGCCGTGCAGCCGCGATTCGCGCAGACCCCTTTCTGATGGACAACGATCCGAGAGTTGATTGGCCACTGGCGCGGGAAGATGGCTGCGGCTGCGCGCCTTCACATCCTAGCCCTGCGCCAGTCCGAGTTCCGCGATGACGCGCTGCCTGATCAGGCCGGAGTCGCGATCGTTTATGCCAAGAAGACCGGCGACCAGCCGCACCAGCGACTCCTCGTCGGGGGTGCGATTTCCATCGGCATAGGCGATTTCCCACAGCGCGGCGATAATATCGGTGCGGTCTTCCAGCGCAATGCGGTCCTTGATCAGGCGGGTGAAGCGCACCGTATCGGGGGCCTCGGCTTCGATCATCTCGGCGGCGACGCGGCGCTCGGCCGCCTCGTTCGCGTCCAGACCGCGACGTCGGGCCAGAATCTGGTCGATGCGGGCGGCCTCCTCACGGGTGTAGCGCTCATCCGCACGGGCGATGCGGACCAACAGCGCCGCCAACGCCACCTCGGCGTCCTGTCCCCTCAAGGGTGCGGACGGTGGATCCTGGCTGAAAAGGCGGGACATCAAATTTCGGAACATTCGCGGATAATACGCCATGTGCATGAAATAACAACACACTGCGCCTGTTGTTGCCCATGCGTCAAGAAAATAACTGCCGGTCCACGAAGGGCTGAAACCCGGGCGAACGTTCAGTATTTCTGCGGGACATAGAGGTCGCGCGGCAACACGTCGCGTTCGTAGTCCGGGTTGAACACGCGTTCCGGCAGGGCGATGTCCTCGTGCGGCACCTCGGTATAGGGCATCAGCGACAACAGGTGGTCGATACAGTTCAGCCGGGCGCGGCGCTTGTCATTGCCGGGAACGATATACCACGGGGCTTCGGGGATATTGGTGCGTTCGAACATCTCCTCCTTCGCCTTGGTATAGGCCTCCCAGCGGACGCGCGATTGCAGGTCCATGGGCGACAGCTTCCACTGCTTCATCGGGTCATGGATGCGCATCAGGAAGCGCATCTGCTGTTCCTCGTCGGTGACCGAAAACCAGTATTTCACCAGCCTGATGCCCGAGCGGACCAGCATGCGTTCGAATTCGGGCACGTCGTCGAAGAACTGCTCGACCTGTGGTTCAGTGGCGAAGCCCATGACCCTTTCGACCCCGGCGCGGTTGTACCAGCTGCGGTCGAACAGGACGATCTCACCGCCGGCGGGCAGGTGCGGGACATAGCGCTGGAAATACCATTGCGTCTTTTCCCGGTCGGAGGGGGCGGGCAGCGCCACCACGCGGGCCACGCGCGGGTTCAGGCGCTGGGTGATGCGCTTGATGGCGCCCCCTTTGCCGGCGCTGTCGCGGCCCTCGAAGATGACCACGACCTTTTCCTTGTAGTGGCTGACCCAATCCTGAAGCTTGATCAGTTCGGATTGCAGATGCAGGAGGTTCTTGAAATACTGCTTGCGATCCATCTGGTCGGGGTGGGTGTCACGATAGATCTGCTTGATCTCGCGGCTGAGGACGGCATCCTCGAGCTCCAGCTCGTAATCTTCGTCAAGCGAATCCTGCAGCTCTGCCTCGAGCCAGTCTTGCGGTTCGTTGGTCATGCGGCTCTCCCGGTCAGTCCAGCTGATATAGGCGCGGATTGTGACAGTTCTACAGGGGATGCACGGTTTACAGGGGGGTGCGCGGCCAAAACGCCCGATCCGGGCGTTCTGAACCCGTGGGAACAGGCAAAGCCCGCCCGACCTTTCCGGAGGGGGCGGGGCGCTGCGATATCCGTCAGGCGACCTGTCTTGGGAAGGACGTATGACCCTGAGGCACGGTTCCGGTTTCGAATTTCGCCAGCAGCTGGGTCAGTTCGTTCACCTGCGACGACAGCGATGAGGCCGCCGTCGCATAGCTTTCCGACATCGACAGATTGGCCTGGTTCACGCTGTCGAGATGCGAAAGCGCCGAAGACACCTCCTGCACGCCGGTCGACTGTTCGGCGGTGGCATGGGCAATCCCCGAGATATTGTCGACCACTCCGCGCACGGCGGTCTGGATGTTGTTCAGGGCGGAACCGGTCTGGCGCACCAGGGCCGCGCCCGACTGGACCTCGGCTTCGCTTTTGCCGATCAGCTCGGCGATGCTCTGCGAGGCCTTGCCCGATTGCTGCGCGAGGTTGCGCACCTCCTGCGCGACCACCGCGAAACCCCGGCCGACCTCGCCGGCGCGGGCCGCCTCGACGGCGGCGTTGATCGACAGCAGGTTGGTCTGGAAAGCGAAGTTCTCGATGACGCGGGTAAATTCGCCCATGCTTCTGGTGTGCTGCTCGATCCGCTCAATGGCGGCGACGGCGTCGGAGACAACGTCATTGCCGTGCTTGACGACCTTTTCAGCTTCCTGCGCGGCGCTGTTCACCTCGCGCGCGGCGGCGCTGGTCATGGTGGTGTTGCCCGAGATCTGCTCGACCGCGGCGGCCGTCTGTTCCAGCGAGGCGGCCTGGCTTTCCCCGCGGCGCGCCAGATCGTCAGCGCCTTGGGCGATCTGTGCGGCTTCCTGACGGATCATCTCGGCGCGGGCACGGATCTCGTTCACCATGGTGGCGAAATTGTCGAAGGTGCGATTCAGACATTCGCGCACGATATTGAATTCCGGCGGATAGTCCGGGCCCATGCGGAAGCCGAGCCGGCCTTCCGCCAGTTCACCCAGGCCGCGGATGATGGTTGCCCGCGCCGCCCGGTCGGCGGTGATGTCGGTCGCGATCTTCAGGACCCCCGCGACCCTGCCGTCATTGTCGAGAATTGGCATATAGCTGCCCCGGACCCACAGATTCCTGCCGGTGCGCGTGACCCGTTCGACATCGGAGCTGAAGGCCGCGCCAGCGCCGAGCTGCCGCCAGAAATCGGCATAATCGGCGCTGTTGGCAAATTCGGGCCTGGCGAAAATGCGGTGATGGCGGCCGATGATGTCTTCGCGTCGATAGTCCATCAGGTGCAGGAAGTTCTCGTTCACGTCCACGATCGTGCCATCCGGCGTAAATTCGATCATCGCCCGCGCGCGGCTGAGCGCCTTGATGCGATCACTGTCAGTCAGTCGGGTTGATTCGGTCATCGCCGTCCTCATAGCTGGTCCTGGCACGACCTATACGGCGCAAAGATTAAGAGCCGCTTGATGCCTCAGCATTTTCATTATTATTCCGAACAGGGCTGCGGCGCGGGGCGGACAGGTAGACGTGGACCCCGGCGGCCGGTTAAAGAGGCCAGATCTGAAGGGCGGTGCGATGCGGATTCTGTTTCTGGGCGACGTGATGGGGCGGGCAGGGCGCGCGGCGGTGGTTGAACGTCTGGCCCCGCTGAAGGCATCGCTGCGGGCCGATTTCTGCGTCGTGAACGGCGAAAACGCTTCGGGCGGAATGGGGCTTTCGGGTGGCCATGCCCAGCTTCTGCTGGCCGCGGGTGCCGATGTGGTGACGCTGGGCGATCACGCCTTTGACCAGAAGGACATGATCGGCTTCATCGAGAAGGAGCCGCGTGTCCTGCGCCCGATCAATTTCGCCAAGGACGCGCCGGGGCGCGGCGCAGGGGTATTCGAGGCGACGCGCGGGCGCAAGGTCATGGTCGCGCAGGTGCTGGGGAATGTTTTCATGAAGCGTGCCTTCGACGACCCGTTTTCGGCGCTGGATGGGGTTTTGCGCGCGCATCCGATGGGCGCGATGGCGGGCGTTCAGGCCGCGATGGTGGATTTCCATGCCGAGGCGAGTTCGGAGAAGATGGCGGCCGGGCATTTCTGTGACGGCCGCGCCAGCCTGGTCGTGGGCACGCATACCCATGTGCCGACGGCGGACGCGCAGATCCTCAATCGCGGCACGGCCTATCTGACCGATGCGGGGATGTGCGGCGACTATGACAGCGTCATCGGCATGGACAAGGCCGAGCCGATGCGCCGTTTCGTCACCGGCATGGCCCGCGACCGCTTCACCCCGGCCGAGGGGGCGGTGACGCTGGCGGGCGTCATGGTCGAGACCGACGACCGCACCGGCCTCGCCCGCCATGTCTGGCCCATCCGCGAGGGCGGTCGGCTGGCGCCCGCCATGCCGCCCGAGTCCATCTGAGACGCCTCCCCACCTTGCGCAGACTGTCCGGTTCGTCCAAAGATGCGCCGATTGGCCGGCGCACCGGCCGCCAGCTTGAGGACTGAATGTTCGGTATCGAACTGACCGGGAACGCCTCGGCCATCGCCACGATGTTTGTCATCGCCGGCATGCTGACCCTGTTCATCCGTGAAACCTACCCGCCCGAGGTCACCGCCATTCTGGGGGCGGTGGTGCTGATGGTGCTGGGCATCATGCCCATGGACAAAGTCAGCAGCGTTCTCGCCAACCCGGCGCCCTGGACCATTGCCTTCATGTTCATCATCGTCGGCGGCCTGGTGCGCACCGGCGCGCTCGACTGGATCGGCCAGCACGCGGCGCGTCATGCGCGCGAACGGCCCTTCGCCACCCTGGCGGGGGTGTCGGCCACGGTTCTGGCGATGTCGGCCTTCGTCAACAATACGCCTCTGGTGGTGGTGATGATGCCGATCTTCATGCAGCTCGCGCGCGAGATGAACCAGCCGCCGTCCAAGTTGCTGATGCCGCTGTCCTATCTGTCGATTCTGGGCGGCACGGTGACGATGATCGGCACCTCGACCAACCTGCTGGTCGACGGGGTGGCGCGTGCCGCCGGGCAGCCGGCCTTCGGGATCTTCGAAATCACCCCGGTCGGACTGGTGATGGCCGTTGTAGGGCTGCTGTATCTGCTGTTCGTGGCACCGCGCCTGCTGCCGTCGCGCGATTCCATGTCCTCGCTGATGTCCAACCGGTCGAAGATGAAATTCTTCACCGAGGTGGCAATCCCCGAGGATAGCGCGCTGCTCGGCAAGAAGCTGGACGAGGTCGATATCTTTACCCGCGAGAACGCCCGCGTCATCGATGTGCTGCGGGGCGATGCCTCGCTCAGGCGCGATCTGTCGGCGGTCACGCTGGAGGCCGGCGACCGCGTCGTGCTGCGCACTCCGATGTCCGAGGTTCTGGGCCTGCAGGGCAACAAGGACCTGCGCATGGTCGACAAGCTCAGCTCGGTTCAGACCTCGACGGTCGAGGTTCTGATCACGCCCGGCTGCCACATGATCGGGCGTTCGCTGGGGTCGATGCGGCTGCGGCGACGCTATGGCGTCTATGTGCTGGCCGCGCATCGCAAGAACCAGAATATCGGGCGTCAGCTGGACGATCTGGTCGTCCGCGTGGGCGATACACTGCTGCTGGAAGGCGCGCCCGCCGATATTCAGCGCCTGTCGGCCGATATGGAGATGGTCGAGGTCAGCGCGCCCTCCGACCGCGCATATCGGCGCAAACATGCGCCGATCGTGGTGGCGGTGCTGGCCGCCGTGGTGATCCTGTCGGCGCTGGATATCGCGCCGATCCTGGTCCTGTCCTTCATCGGCGTAGCGATCGTTCTGGGCACGCGCTGCATCGATGCCGACGAGGCGCTGAGCTTTGTCGACGGCCGCCTGATGGCCCTGATCTTCGCCATGCTGGCGGTGGGCGCCGGGCTGGAAAATTCCGGCGCGGTCGAACTGGTGGTGTCCTGGGTCGCCCCGTATCTGGCCGGTCTGCCCCATTGGGCGCTGGTGCTGGCGGTCTATCTGCTGGCGACGACGCTGACTGAACTGGTCACCAACAACGCAGTGGCGGTGATCGTCACCCCGGTCGCGATCAGCCTGGCGCTGTCGCTGGGGGTGGATCCGCGGCCGCTGATCATCGCGGTGATGATGGGGGCTTCGGCCAGCTTTGCCACCCCGATCGGCTATCAGACCAATACCTTGGTCTATGGCCCCGGCGGCTATCGCTTTGCCGATTTTATCCGTGTCGGGCTGCCGCTGAACCTGCTGATGGCGTTGACGGCGGCTGCGACGATCCCCATCTTCTGGCCTTTGTAGGGAGTGATATCATGGCCATGAAACAAGCAATCGCTGCCGGACTGACTGCCGCCGCTCTGGGCGGGTGCGCCATCACCCCCGAAAACGCGGTGGCTGACCGGGTGTTTCTGCTGAATGACCGCCTGACCGTGATCTTTTCCAACGGCATGCAGTGCCGGGTTGGGAATGTCTCGCAACGGCCGAGTGGTGATATGACCGGCTGCCCGGTCCCCGCACGTTACGATATCCAGATGGACCGACCCGGATACTTCCCCGATTCCCTCACCGAACCCTATGCCGATATCTATATCATCAAGCCCGATGGTTACGTGAAACGGTTCCAAAAGCCCGATTCGCGCAACTGGAAGGAAGTCTTCCACGAGCGTGAGAACTAGGGATATCAGAACGAGGGATATCGGGGCCGGGATGGTGACTTCATGGGGCGGCGCAGGCTTGCCTGACCTGCCCTCTGTGCCTATAGACACCCCGTCACGAGATATATCACGAAACTCCCCAAGGAGCACGCCATGGCTGGCCATTCCAAATGGGCGAACATCCAGCACCGCAAGGGTCGGCAGGATGCGATCCGCTCGAAGCTGTTTTCGAAGCTGGCGAAGGAAATCACCGTCGCTGCGAAGATGGGCGATCCCGATCCCGACAAGAACCCGCGGCTGCGTCTGGCGGTGAAGGAAGCGAAGTCGAACTCCGTCCCCAAGGACGTGATCGACCGCGCCATCAAGAAGGCCATCGGCGGCGACGCCGAGAACTATGACGAGATCCGCTACGAGGGCTATGGTCCGAACGGCATCGCCATCATGGTCGAGGCGATGACCGACAACCGCAACCGCACGGCGTCGAATGTGCGCAGCTATTTCACCAAGTCGGGCGGCGATATGGGCCAGACCGGCAGCGTGGCCTTCATGTTCGACCGCAAGGGCGAGATCATGTACAAGGCCAGCGTCGGTGATGCCGACAAGGTGATGATGGCCGCGATCGAAGCGGGCGCCGATGACGTGGAATCCGACGAGGAAGGCCACTGGATCTATTGCAGCGATACCGACCTGAACGAGGTCGCCGCGGCATTGGAGGCGGTTCTGGGGGAATCGGAAACCACCAAGCTGATTTGGAAGCCGCAGGCCCCGACCGAGATCACCGATCTGGATACTGCCCAGAAGCTGATGAAGCTGATCGACACGCTGGAAGACGACGATGACGTGCAGACCGTCACCGGCAATTTCGACCTGTCCGAAGACGTGGCTGCCCAGCTTTAATCACGCAATCAGCGCCGCCGCGGCGGCGCGCCGGATCGCCCGTGTCAGCGGCGCCAGCGCTGGCGCCATGATACGGGCGATCTGCCAATGCAGCCGCACGTCCAGCGGCGTGGGGTGAAGGGGCACCAACCGTCCGCAGCGCAGGTCCTCGGCGATAATCAGTTCGGCGTTCATGCCCCAGCCCATGCCCAGACGGGTTGCGGCGGCAAAGGCCTCGGCATTGGGGATCAGGTGGCAGGGCAGCGCGATATTGCGGCCGAAACGTTGGCGCACCCACAGATCCTGCAGCCCGTCCTTGCTGTTGAAAATCAGCGCGGGCGCCGTTCGCAGCGCCCTCGGCGTCACGCCATCCGGGAAGTGACGGGTGATGAAGTCGGGGCTCGCGCTGGCGACATAGCGCATCGCGCCCAGATCAAAACTGTCGCAGCCCGCCACCGGTCCGGCCTGCGCGGTAATTGCGGCGCTGACCAGCCCTGCGCGCAGCCAGCGCTCGGCATGGTCCTGATCGTCGATGACCAGATCCACCAGCCCCGGCGCCTGCGGCAGCGCTGACATTGCCCAACTGGCGAGACTGTCGCCGTTGACGGCGATGCGGACGGGAGGCAGCGCGGCAGGCGTCATCGCCAGACCCGCCTCCAGCAATTGCACCTGGCCCCAATGGGCGATCAGGCGTAGCCCGGCCTCGGTCGGGGTGACGGGGGGCCCCCGATCCAGAAGCACCTGCCCCATCTTCGCCTCCAGCGATTTGATCCGCTGGGAGACGGCGGGCTGGGTGATCCCCAAGGCCTGCGCGGCGCCCTCGAAAGAGCCGCGGCGCGCGATCTCGGCCAAGGCGGCGAGAGCGGGATAGTCGATCATTAGATATTCTTATCAGGATTAATGATAATGAATTTCCATTATGTCGCGGCGCAGGGCAAGACCTGAACCGATTTGCAGGGGCGTTGTGGATGCACACTTATCTTGTCGGGCTGGGCACGGGCCTGTCGCTGATCGTCGCCATTGGGGCGCAGAACGCGTTCGTACTGCGGCAGGGCCTGTTGCGCAGCCATGTCTTCGCGATCGGGCTGTTCTGCGCGCTGTCGGACGCGATCCTCGTCTGTCTGGGCGTCTTCGCGGCGGGCAAGCTGTCCCGGATCGCGCCCTGGTTCGCCGAGGCGATGCGCTGGTTCGGCGCTGCCTTTCTGATCCTGTACGGCCTGAAAGCCGCGCGTTCGGCGCTGGCGGGCGGCGACGCGCTGCGGGCGGCCGGGCAGGGGCAGGCCTTCTGGCCCGCCATGGGGACGGTTGCGGCGCTGACCTGGGCCAATCCGCATGTCTATCTGGATACGGTGGTGCTGCTGGGCGCGATCTCGGCCGAGTTCAGCGACAAGCAGGCCTTCGCCGCCGGGGCGATCACCGGCTCCTTCCTGTTCTTCTTCTCGCTGGGTTACGGGGCGCGGCTGCTGGCGCCGATCTTCGCCAGACCGCGTGCCTGGCAGATACTGGATATGGTCATCGCGCTGGTAATGTGGTCTATCGCGGCCAAGCTGATCTTGGGGTGACTTTGGCCGTCCAGTCGCGAAATGACCTTGCCGGCATCGCCTGGATGGTGGTGACGGGGCTGTGCTTCGTCGCCGTCAATGCGCTGGTGAAGGTCTACGGGCAGGGGCTGCCTTCAGCGCAATCGGCCTTCATCCGCTTTCTGTTCGGACTGGTCTTCCTGAGCCCGGTGCTGGTCCGCACCGCGCGGCGGGGGCTGCCGCCGGGGCTGATCGGGCCCTTCGCGCTGCGCGCGGCGCTGCATGTGCTGGCGGTGATCCTGTGGTTTTACGCCATGACCCGCCTGCCCATCGCCGAGGTGACGGCCATCGGGTTTCTGAACCCCATCGTGGCGACGCTCGGCGCGGCGGCCCTGCTGGGCGAGACGCTGTCATGGCGGCGCGGGCTGGCCATTGGCGTGGCCCTGCTGGGCGTATTGGTGGTGCTGCGTCCGGGGATGCGCGCGCTGGAGGTCGGACATCTGGCGCAGATCGGCGCGGCGGTGGCTTTCGGGCTGTCCTATCTGGTCGCGCGCCGGCTGGCGCAGCGCGCCCCCGCCGATGTGGTGGTGGCGATGATGGCGCTGACCGTTACCGTCGGGCTGGCGCCGCTGGCGTTCGCCGTCTGGGTGCCACCGAGCTGGGAGCAGGTTTTCGGCCTCGGGCTGGTCGCGGTTTTCGCGACCGCCGGGCATTACACCATGACCCGCGCTTTCGCGGTCGCGCCGCTGGCCGTTACCCAGCCGGTGACCTTCCTGCAACTGATCTGGGCCAGCCTGCTGGGGATGGCATTGTTCGCCGAACCTTTCGACCCGATGGTGCTGATCGGCGGCGGCATGATGATCGCCGCCATCAGCTATATCACCTGGCGTGAGGCGCGGCTGAACGCCGCGCCCCGTCAGCGCAGGTCCCAATAGCGCGGGCTCGGCATCTCGGGCGGCAGGCCGATATCGCGGCGCAGGTGGTCGGTCCGCGGCGCCTCGCCCAGGCGCGGGCGCGGCGCCGGCTTCAGCCCGATCCGCTTGCGGTGCAGCGCGTGCGACAGGAGCGCCAGCGCCATCCGCCGCCAGCCATAGCGGGCGACCAGCCATTCAACGTGATCTTGCGGGACGGACCGCCCCGGACGAATGATGATATTCATCGGTAACCTCTGGGCGCACCACACCGGAGGGTGCGGGCGTTGAAACAGGAAAAAATGCGCATGCGGACAGGCTGCGAAAACGGCCTTCAGCAGCGGGTCAGGTGTTGGGGATCAGTCCGAGGAACGGTTACGACGCGTGACGCGGCGAGGTTCCGATGACGTGCACCCAAAGAGCGCCTCGGCGGGCAGCGAACAGATTGGCCATATTCTCCCCCCTCCGTGCAGTATGGGTGTCACAACAAGGGCAAGCCTAGCGCAGACTGACCACCGATCAAGTCCAAAGATGGCGAAAAGTCGCATTGTGGCGCGCAGGCCACAGAAGCGGCTGGGTCACGCCGAGAGGCGCTGCAGCACCCGGTCGCGGGTGATGATGCCGCCGCTGGCGACGGGACGCGCATCCGCACCGCACAGCGCGGTCAGCACCTGTTTCAGCGGCAGATCGCCCGGCAGGGGCGGCCCGTCGGCCTGACCGGGGGCGGCCAGGTCGGATGCGGTCAGAACTTCCAGCGGGTTCAGATGGGCCACGAAATCAGCGACATAGGGGCTGGCGGGCCGGGCGAGGATCTCGCGCGCGGTCCCGGTCTGGACGATGCGGCCGCCCTCCATCAGGGCGATGCGGTTGCCCAGCTTGAAGGCCTCATCAAGGTCGTGGCTGACAAACAGGATCGTGCGGCGCGCGGCGCGCTGAAGCGCCAGCAGCTCGTCCTGCAGGCGGGTGCGGATCAGCGGATCGAGGGCGCTGAACGGCTCGTCCATCAGCAGGATCGGCGCTTCGGTCGCGAAGGCACGGGCAAGACCCACGCGCTGCTGCATGCCGCCCGACAGCTCACCCACCGGCCGGTCGGCCCAGCCGTCAAGGCCCACCATCTTCAGCTGCTGGGCGACACGGGCGCGCCGCGTCCCGGACGCGGCATGGCCCAGTTCCAGCCCCAGGCCGACATTTTCGGCAACGCTGCGCCAGGGCAGCAGGCCGAATTGCTGAAACACCATCGAGACATGGTTCAGCCGCAGCCGGCGCAGCGTTTGCGCATCGGCCTGCGGAACCGAGACCATGTGATCCCCCATCCGCACCCGCACATCCCCGCGCACGACCTTGTTCAGCCCGTTCACCGCCCGCAGCAGCGTCGACTTGCCCGAGCCGGACAGGCCCATCAGCACCACGATCTCGCCCTCGGCGACGATCAGGCTGGCGTCGTGGACACCCAGCACCTTGCCGGTTGCGCCCTCGATGGCGCCACGGTCCAGTCCCTCATCCGCGAGGCGAAGTGCATGGGCCGGCTTCTTGCCGAAGATGATCGAGCAGGCGTCGAATTCAATGGCGTTCCGGTTATCGGTCACGTTTTTCTCCTTACCCGTAAAAGCCGGTCCAGCATGACCGCCACCACGACCACCACCAGCCCGGATTCAAAGCCCAACGATGCGTTGACGGTGTTCAGGGCGCGCACCACCGGCACGCCAAGCCCGTCGGCGCCGACCAGCCCCGCGATGACGACCATCGACAGCGACAGCATGATGGTCTGGTTCAGCCCGGTCATGATCTGGGGCAGGGCGCTTGGCAGCTCGACCTTCCACAGCAATTGGCGCGGGGTGGCGCCGAAGGCCGTCGCGGCCTCGATCAGGGTGCGCGGGGTCGAGGCGATGCCGAGCTGGGTCAGCCGGATCGGCGCCGGCAGCACGAAGACCACGGTGGCGATCAGGCCCGCGACCATGCCGACGCCGAAAAAGACGATGACCGGGATCAGATAGACGTAGGTGGGCAACGTCTGCATCAGGTCCAGAAGCGGGCGCACCCATTCATAAAGGCGCGGCCGGTGCGCCAGCGCGATCCCGATGGGCACCCCGATCGCCATGCAGAAGACGCAGGCGGTCAGCACCAGCGTCAGCGATTCCATGGTCTCGGTCCAGTAACCCTGATTGAGGATGAACAGAAAGCCGGCAACGATCCCCAGCGTCGTCGGCCAGTTGCGCTGCAGCAGATGCGCCAATGCCGCAAAGGCCAGGACGATGACGAAAGGATGTGGCGTCAGCAGCACCCATTTCACCCCCTCGATCATGCCTTCCAGCCCCGAGGCCACGGCGTCGAAGAAGTCGCTGGCATGCAGCGTCAGCCAGTCGAAGGCCCGGCCCGCCTCGCGGCCGACCGGGATCTTCGTCTTGGTCACAAGATCAAGCAGTTGGTCCAAGGGACGATCAGTCTTCCAGCGCCGCGGTCAGCACCTCGACCGCGTCACGGCCGTCCTGCGCGGTCACCCCGTCCAGCCAGACCGTCGCCGCATCGGGATTGGCTTTCAGCCAGGCCTTGGCGGCATCGCCGGGATCGGCGCGGTCGTTCAGGATCGCGCCCATGATCTCGTTCTCCATCGCCAGCGTGAATTCCAGATTCTGCAGGAACTTGCCCACATTGGCGCAGTCGGCGACATAGCCCGCGCGGGTGGTCGTCTGCACCTCGGCACCGCCCAGATTGGGGCCGAAGATCTCGTCCCCGCCGGTCAGATAGGTCAGCTGAAAGGCGCTGTTCATCGGATGCGGCTCCCAGCCGAGGAAGACGATGGGCTTGTCGCCCTTGGTTTCGCGCGCGACCTGACCCAGCATCCCCTGTTCCGAGGATTCGACCACCTCGAACGTGCCCAGACCGAACTTGTCCTGCGCGATCATGTCGATCAGCAGGCGGTTGCCGTCATTGCCCGGCTCGATCCCGTAGATCTTGCCGCCGAGCGCATCCTTGTGTTCGGCGATCTTGGCGAAATCGGTGATGCCCAGATCGGCGCCGGCCTTGTTGGTGGCGAGCGTGTATTTCGCGCCGGTCAGGTTGGTGCGGACGATGTCGATGGTGCCCGAATCGCGATAGGGGGCGATATCGGCCTCCATCGTCGGCATCCAGAGGCCCAGGAACACATCCACATCGCCTTTCGCCATGGCGGTGAAGGTCACAGGCAGCGACAGCACCTTGATGTTGGACTCATAGCCGAGCGAATCAAGGATCGTCGTCGCCACCGCCGTGGTCGCGGTAATGTCGGTCCAACCCACATCCGAGAAGGTGATCTTCTTGCAGGTCGCGGGCTCCTGCGCGGCGGCGGCCAGCGGCATCAGGGGCAGGGCAAAGGCTGTGGCGGCCAGCAGCGCGGCGATACGGGTCATGTTGTCTCCTCAGTCATTTTATTGATTGACCAGTCAATCAACGCGGGTTATTAGTGGGCAAACCGACCGCGAGGTGCGCGGATGCGTAAGCGTGCCCGGCAGACTACAAGAAAATCCGAATTAATCAATGCGGCAATCCAGACGATTGCCCGCTCTGGCACGCTTGACGTGACGGTGGCCGATATCGCCCGGCAGGCGGGCATGTCACCGGCGCTGGCGCATCATTATTTCGGCTCCAAGGACCAGATGTTCCTGTCCGCCATGCGCGAGATCCTGCGCCGCTATGGGGTGACCGTGCGCGAGGCGCTGGCTGTCGCCGATGGCCCGCGCGCCCGGCTGCTGGCGGTGCTGGATTCCAGCCTCGGGCCACAGCATTTCGACGTCGAAACCATCGCAGCCTGGCTGAACTTCTATGCGCTCGCGCAGCAGAATGCGGAAGCGGCCCGGTTGCTGCGCATCTATCACCACCGGTTGCGATCGAACCTGCTGGCCGGTCTGCGGCCGCTGATCGGTGCGCGGGCCGAACGCGCGGCCGATACGCTGGGCGCGCTGATCGACGGCGTCTATCTGCGCCGCGCGCTTGAGGAGGGCGCCGGCCCCGAGCTCCTGGACCTGCCGCGCGACTATCTTCTTGCGGTGCTTGCCGAGGCGTGATCCGTTACGTCAAGGCCCGCGAGGGGCCGAGACCCGCAAGCGCCGCCGACCGGACAGGACGTCCAAGCGCATAGCCAGAGGAGCCCCCGCATGAAAAGATCCACCCGTGTCCTGATCCTTCTGGTCGTTTTCGAGGCGCTGGTGATCGGCGGCGGTTATTTCTCGATTACCCAGATCCGCTCCGGCGCATGGGATGGCGGCACCCAGCCGGAGGAATTGATCAAGGGCATCAGCGAGACGGTGACGATGCTGGTTCCGGTGATCGGCGGCATCTTCATCTTCCTGTTCCTGCTGCTGTGGACAGCCGAACGGCGCGCGCGCAAGGCCGGTTCAGAGTAAGCGCCAGCCATGAAAAAGCCGGGGCCGCGCTGACCCCGGCTTTCTGTCCTGTCGCCCGGCTTACTTCGGGATTTCAGCCGTGATGCCTTCGACGTAGAAGTTCATCTGCGATAGCTCCTCGTCGGTCGCGGTCTGACCCTCGGCCAGCCAGTCGCTGCCGTCCTGCTTCTTCAGCGGGCCGGTGAAGGGGTGGTATTCGCCCTTGGCGATCTTGTCCTTCAGGGCCTCGGCCTCGGCCTTCACCTCGGCCGGAACGGCGTCGGTGATCTCGCCGATCTCGACCTCGCCGTCGCCGATGCCCAGCCAGACGCCCTGCGATTCCCAGGTGCCGTCCAGAACCGCGCCGACGCGCTTGATGTAGTAGGGCGCCCAGTTGTCGATGATCGACGACACTCGCGGCGTGGGCTTGAAGGCCGCCATGTCCGATGCCTGACCGAAGCCGATGGCGCCCGCTTCCTGGGCCTTGGCCAGCGGCGCGGTGGAGTCGGTGTGCTGCAGGATCACGTCCACGCCCTCGGCGATCAGTGCGGCGGCGGCGTCGGCCTCTTTCGCCGGGTCGAACCAGCTATAGGCCCAGACCACCTTCATCTCGACATCCGGGTTCACCTTCTTCGCATGGATGAAGGACGAGTTGATGCCCTGAATCACCTCGGGAATCGGGAAGGAGCCGATATAGCCGATCTTGTTCGACTTGGTCATACGGCCCGCAATGGTGCCCATGACCGCGCGGCCTTCATAGAAGCGCGCGTCATAGGTCGAGACGTTGTCGGCGCGCTTGTAGCCGGTGGCGTGTTCGAATTTCACGTCGGGGAACTTGGCGGCGGTGGCCATGACCGCATCCATGAAGCCGAAGCTGGTGGCGAAGATCAGCTTGTTGCCCGCCAGCGCCAGTTGGGTCAGCGCGCGTTCGGCATCGGCGCCTTCGGGGACGCTTTCGATGAAGGTGGTTTCGATCCTGTCTCCATATTCGGCCTCGATCGCCTTGCGGCCCTGATCGTGCTGATAGGACCAGCCGCCATCGCCCACGGGGCCGACATAGATGAAGCCGACCTTCAGCTTCTCGCCGTCCTGCGCCAGTGCGGGCAGGCCCGCCAGCGACAGCGCCGAGACGGCCGCCGAGGTGATGAGGAATGTTCTGCGCTGCATGGAAGTGCTCCCTGTTATGTATCAGCTTGTTTCGTGGAAGATCTGGCCGAGCGATCCGGGCGCGGCGCTGCCGCGTCTGCGTGCCGAGATGAGGACGAGCGCCACGATGGTCGCCAGATAAGGCGCCATCGCCAGCAGTTGCACCGGCACCGCCACGCCCGCCGCCTGCAGGCGCAGTTGCAGAACGGCGACACCGCCGAACAGCCACGCGCCCGCCAGCACCCCGAAGGCGCGCCAGCCCGCGAAGACCACAAGCGCCAGCGCGATCCAGCCCGCGCCGGCGGTCATGCCCTCGGTCCATTGCAGGACGGTGGCGATGGAAATATAGGCCCCGCCGATGCCGGCCATCGCGCCGCCAAAGGCGATGGCCAACAGCCGCACGGTGCGGACCTTATGGCCAAGCGCATGGGCGGCGTGGTGGTTTTCGCCGATGCCGCGCAGGACCAGCCCCGCGCGCGTCCGGTTCAGGAACCACCACAGCAGCGGCACCATCAACAGCCCCAGCCAGACCACCCAGTTCAGCCCGAAGATGCCCGGCCCCATCGAGGGCGCTTTCACCCCCTCATAAGGTTTGCCGAACAGCGCCGTCAGCCCCAGCCCGAACAGCGTCAGCGCAAGGCCGGTGGCGACCTGATTGGTCAACAGGAACTGGGTCAGCAGCCCGAAGATCATCGACAGCGCGGCGCCCGCGACGGCCGCGACCGCAAAGCCCAAAGCCGGGCTGCCGCTGGCATGGGCGGCGGCGAAGCCCGCCAGCGCGCCGGCGATCATCATCCCCTCGACCCCGAGGTTCAGGACGCCCGCACGTTCGACGATCAGCTCGCCCAAGGCGGCGAACAGGATCGGCGTCGCGGCTGACAGGATCATCAGGATCAGGGTGGTCGGGTCGATCATGCGGTGACCCTCCGCCGGATGCGGTAGCGGGTCAGCAGATCGAAGCCCAGCAGATAGAAAAGCAGCATCCCCTGAAAGACCTGCACGGTGGCGGCGGGCATCTGCAGCATCAGTTGCGCGATGTCGCCGCCGATATAGGTCAGCGCCATCAGCAGGCCCGCCAGCACTATGCCGACCGGATGCAGGCGGCCCAGAAAGGCCACGATGATGGCGGTGAAGCCATAGCCCGATCCGAACCCGTCGGTGATCTGCCCCGCAGGGCCGGCGGCTTCGAACAGCCCGGCCATGCCCGCCAACGCCCCCGACAGGCCGAGGCAGAAGGACACCAGCGCCGCCGGGGCCACGCCAGCGAAGCGGGCGGCGCGCGGGGCCTCGCCCGCGGCGCGGATCTGCAGCCCCCGGATATGGCGCGACATCAGCACCCAGACGCCGAAGACGGCGAAGGCGGCGGCGATCACGCCCCAGTGGATACCGGTGCCGGGAAACATTTCAGGGTTCGCGGCGGAAGGATATTGGCCGAGGTTGCGCGATCCGGGCATCCCGAAACCTTCGGGGTTGCGCATCGGCCCGAAGGCCATCCATGCGGCGATCTTCTGCGCCACATAGACCAGCATCAACGAGACCAGGATCTCGGACGCGCCGAACCAGTTGCGCAGCACCGCCGGGATCATCCCCCAGACCCAGCCGCCGAAGGCGCCCGCGACGACCATGGCCGGGAAGATCCACCAGCCCTCGGCCGGATAGGCGGCAAGGGCCACGGCGGCGCCGGCGATGCCGCCCATGATGTATTGGCCCTCGGCCCCGATGTTCCAGATGCCGGCCCGGAACCCCACGGCGAGGCCGCAGGCGATCAGGATCAGCGGCCCGGCCTTGACCAGCAGTTGCGGGCGCGAATAGCCGGCCGAGGCCCCGAACAGCGGATCCCAGAAGATCGTGCGGATGGCGGCGACGGGGTCGTATCCCATCAGCCCGAACAGCAGCGCACCGGTCAGCATCGTGGCGATGACCGCCAGAACCGGGGTGGCGATCTGCCACGCCAGCGAGGCTTCGCTGCGGGTCTCAAGCCGCCACATGCGCGGCCTCCATTCCATGCGCCCCGCCCAGCAACAGGCCAATCTCATCCAGCGTTAGCCCTTCGGTGTCGCGCGGGGCAGACAGACGCCCCTCGTTCAGCGCGCTGAACCGGTCGCCCAGTTCCAGCAGCTCGTCCAGGTCCTGCGAGATGACGATGACGCCCGCCCCGGCGGCGGCAAGGTTCAGCAGCGCCTGCCGGATCGCAGCCGCAGCCCCGGCATCGACGCCCCAGGTCGGCTGGTTCACCACCAGCACGCGCGGGGCCTGCAGGACCTCGCGTCCGATCACGAATTTCTGCAGATTGCCCCCTGACAGTGCCGAAGCGGCCGTCTCTGGCCCCGGCGTGCGCACGTCGAACTGGGCGATCACCTGTCTGGTGAAATCGCGCGCCGCCCGGTGGCGGATCATGCCGCCGGGGGCCAGATCCTTCCGCACTACCGCCGTCAGCAAGGCATTGTCCGTCAAGGAAAATCCGGGGACGGCGGCATGGCCAAGCCGGTCCTCGGGCGCGCTCAGCAGGCCGGCGGCGCGGCGGGGCTGCGGGCCTTGCCGCGACAGGTCCAACCCCTCCAGAAACACCGTGCCGGGGGGCGAGGCGATCTCGCCCGACAGCGCTGACAACAGTTCCTCCTGCCCGTTTCCGGCGACGCCTCCGATGACCAGAACCTCGCCCGCGCGGACCTGCAGGCTGACGGACTTCAGCGCCGTTCCCTCCACCGATTGCGGCGCCAGGCTGAGGTTGCGCACCTCCAGCAGGGTCGCGCCCGGCTTGCGGCCCGAGCGGTCGACCAGCCGCATCTCGGTCCCGACCATCAGCGCTGCCAGCGCGCGGGCGGAATGGGCGCGGGGATCGAGATCGTCGATCACCCGGCCGCCGCGCAGGATGGTCGCGCGGTCGCAATGGGCGCGGATCTCCTCCAGTTTGTGACTGATATACAGGATCGAGGTGCCCTGCGCGGCCAGCTTGCCCAGGGTGGCGAACAGGATCTCGGCCTCCTGCGGGGTCAGCACAGACGTCGGTTCGTCCATGATCAGCAGGCGCGGATTGCCCAGCAGGGCGCGGATGATTTCCACCCGCTGCCGCTCGCCCGCCGACAGATCAGCGATACGGCGATTGGGTTTCAGCGGCAGGCCATATTCCTCGGACAGGGTGGCGATACGGGCCGACAGCTCGCGCCGGGGGGGCGGGTTGTCCAGACCGAGGGCGATATTCTCGGCCACGGTCATGGCGTCGAACAGGCTGAAATGCTGGAAGACCATGCCCACGCCCGCCGCCCGCGCGGCACTGGGGCTGGTCGGCGCGTGAGGCTGACCGGCCACCCACATCCGCCCCTCGTCGGGGCGCACCAGCCCGTAAATGGTCTTGACCAGCGTGGATTTGCCCGCGCCGTTCTCGCCCAGAAGGGCGTGGATGTCGCCCGCCTTCACCGTGAACGAAATGTCGTCATTGGCTTTGACGCCCGGATAGGTCTTGCTCAGACCCTCGGCGCGGAAAATGGCGTTATCGCTCAAGTCGCTATCCCTGTCGTTCTTGCCTGTGATTTAGACAGATTCTTGCCGGGCGGGCAATTGCGCTTTCGGACAGCAGGACATAGCTTCCGCCTCATGCCAGAAAATCAGCCACGATTCATCCACCTGCGCACCCATTCCGAGCATTCGTTGCTGGAAGGGGCGGTTCCGGTCAAGAAGCTGATCGGGCTGACCAGGGATGCGGGCATGCCCGCCGTCGCGCTGACCGACACCAATGCCATGTTCGCGGCGCTGGAATTCAGCGTCAAGGCGCTGGATGAGGGCATTCAGCCCATCATCGGCTGCCAGCTGACGCTGAATCTGGGGGGCGCCAAGGGCGGTGTGGTGGTGCTGGCGCAGAACAGGGCGGGCTGGCTGAACCTGATGGCGCTGTCCAGCTGCATGTATCTGCGCAAGGACGGTCAGCCGGTCCATGTCACGCTTGATGATCTGGCCGCGCGGTCCGAGGGGCTGATCCTGCTGACCGGAGGTGCGGAAGGCCCGGTCGGACGGCTGATCCGGGCGGGCGATACGGCCGGGGCGGAAGCGGCGCTGAAGGGCCTGTCCGCCCTTTTCGGCGACCGCCTTTATGTCGAGATCCAGCGCCACAAGGACGAATCAGGCCGGCTGATGGAGGCCGAGGCCGCCACAGAGGAGGAGATGATCCGTCTCGCCTATGCGCTGGCGCTGCCGCTGGTCGCGACCAATGATGTCTATTTCCCCAAGCCCGAGATGTTCGAGGCCCATGACGCGCTGATCTGCATCGCCGAGCGCGCCTATGTCGACCAGTCCCAGCCGCGCCGGCGCCTGACGCCCAACCATGATTTCAAATCGCCCGAGGAAATGGCGGTCCTGTTCGCGGATCTGCCCGAGGCGATCGAAAACACCGTCGAGATCGCGCGCCGCTGCGCCTTCGCGGTGTCGAAGCACAAGCCGATCCTGCCCCGCTTCGCTGATGACGAGGTGGAAGAATTGCGCCGCCAGGCCCGTGAGGGTCTGGCCGCCCGGCTGGCGATCATCCCCCATGCCGTATCGCTCGAGGAATATCAGGCGCGGCTGGATTTCGAGCTGGGCATCATCGAACAGATGGGCTTTCCGGGCTATTTCCTGATCGTTGCCGATTTCATCAAATGGGCCAAGGATCACGGGATTCCGGTCGGGCCTGGCCGTGGATCGGGCGCGGGGTCGCTGGTGGCCTATGCGCTGACCATTACCGACCTTGATCCCCTGCGCTACTCGCTGCTGTTCGAACGCTTCCTGAACCCCGAGCGCGTCAGCATGCCAGACTTCGACATCGACTTCTGTATGGACCGCCGCGAGGAGGTGATCCACTATGTGCAGGAGAAATACGGGGCCGAGAAGGTCGGCCAGATCATCACCTTCGGCGCGTTGTTGTCCAAGGCTGCCGTGCGCGATGTGGGCCGGGTACTGCAACTGCCTTTCGGGCAGGTGGACCGGTTGTCGAAAATGATCCCGCTGGACGGGGTGAAGCCGGTCAGCGTGACCAAGGCGCTCGCCGAGGAACCCCGCCTGCGCGAGGCCCGCGATGCCGAGGAAGTCGTGGCCCGCCTGCTGGATTACGCCGAGAAGGTCGAGGGGCTGTATCGCAACGCCTCGACCCATGCCGCCGGTGTGGTGATCGGCGACCGGCCGCTGGACCAGCTGGTGCCGCTCTATCGCGATCCGGCCTCGGATATGCCGGCCACGCAGTTCAACATGAAATGGGTGGAACAGGCCGGGCTGGTGAAGTTCGACTTTCTGGGCCTGAAGACGCTGACGGTGATCCAGAACGCGGTCGATCTGATCCGGGGATCGGGCCGGCATCTGCATATCGGCCCCGACGGCCGCCAGCTTTACGACCCGCCCGAAGGCGCGGTCGACGAGATCAACGCCATCCCGCTGGACGACAAGCCCAGCTATGACCTGTTCGCCAGCGCGCGCACGGTGGCGGTGTTCCAGGTCGAAAGCTCGGGCATGATGGATGCGCTGCGGCGCATGAAGCCCACCTGTATCGAGGACATCGTGGCGCTGGTGGCCCTCTATCGTCCCGGGCCGATGGAAAACATTCCCACCTATTGCGAGGTGAAGAACGGCCTGCGGGAACTGGAATCGCTTCATCCCAGCATCGATCCCATTCTGGCCGAAACGCAGGGCATCATCGTCTATCAGGAACAGGTGATGCAGATCGCGCAGGTGATGGCGGGTTACAGCCTCGGGGGGGCTGACCTGCTGCGCCGCGCCATGGGCAAGAAGATCGCCGAGGAAATGGCCAAGGAACGCCCGAAATTCGTCGAAGGTGCGATGGCGAACGGCGTCGACAAGCAGAAGGCGGGCGAGGTTTTCGACCTGCTGGAGAAGTTTGCGAATTACGGCTTCAACAAATCCCACGCCGCCGCCTATGCCGTGGTCAGCTATCAGACCGCATGGCTGAAGGCCAACCATCCGGTCGAATTCATGGCCGCCGTGATGAACTGCGATATTCACCTGACCGACAAACTCGCCGTCTATAAGCGCGAGGTCGACCGGATGGGGATCGAGGTGGTGCCGCCTTGCGTCAACCGTTCCGGCGCGACCTTCACCGTGCACGGGGGCCGCATCCATTATGCGCTCGGCGCCCTGAAAGGCGTCGGCGTCGAGGCGATGCGCGCCATCGTCGCTGCGCGCGGCGACAAGGCTTTCGTCTCGCTGGTGGATTTCGCCCGTCGCGTCGATCTGCGCCGGGTCGGCAAGCGGGCGCTGGAGATGATGGCCAAGGCCGGGGCCTTTGATCTGCTGGACGACAATCGCGCCCGCGTGCTGGCCAGCCTTGACGGGCTGGTGGCGTTTTCGGCTGCGTCCCACGATCAGGCGGCCTCGAACCAGTCCTCGCTGTTCGGCGGGGGCGAGGATCTGCCGCCGCCGCGCCCGGTTCTGGCGCCGGTCTGGCTGCCGATGGAAAAGCTGGGACAGGAGCATCAGGCCATCGGCTTCTATCTGTCGGGCCATCCCATCGACGACTACCTGCCCGCGCTGCGCCGCATCGAATGCGCGACCCTGGCCGAGATCCGCGAGGCGGCCGCCGCGGGTCCGCTGGTCACCAGCATTGCCGGCACGATTTCGTCGCGGCAGGAAAAGAAATCCGCCAAGGGCAATCGCTTCGCCTTTGTCGGGGCGTCGGACCCCACCGGCCTTTACGAGGCGGTGGTGTTCTCGGACACGCTGGAGACCAGCCGCGCCCTGCTGGAATCGGGCAATAACGTCGTCATGCAGGTGCAGGTCGAACCGCAGGGCGATGAGGTCAAGATGCTGATCCGCTCGGTCAGGTCGCTGGAGGATGCGATCGCCAATGTCGGACCCGCGGTGCTGGCGATCTCGGTCGCCAATGGGGTCGATATCGCCGGCCTGTCCCAGACGGTCGAGAGCCTGCGCGCCGAACGCAAGGGGCGCCCCGGCAAGCTGGTCCTGCGCGTCCACGAGGGCGATGAGGTTTACGACATCGAAATCTGCGCCGATGCGCCTGTCGGCCCCGCCGCCCGCCAGCGCCTGCGAGTCGTGCCGGGCGTGCTGGACGTGACCGAGGAATAGCTATTCCCGCAAGGGCGGGGCCTGACCGGCGGTGGGGGTGCCGGGCGGCCCGGCCTCGGTATAAAGCGCGGCCGCCGGGGGATGGGCTTCGGGTGCGATATCCATCGCATGGGCCCCGCGCCAATTGCCAAAGCGATACAGCAGGAACGCCATCACCATGGTGGCGATCATGGCGGCGGGGAAGCTGTACCAGATCGCGTCGCTGCCCAGATAAGGCTGCAGCCCGTAAGCAAAGCCCAGCCGGATCCCGAACAGCGAGATGAACAGGATGATCAGCGGCCAGACCACCTGACCGTTCGCGCGCACGGTGGCGAACAGCACCATGGTCATGCCGAAGGGGATGAAGCCCCAGGTCGCCAGCCGCGCGATATGGGTGCCGATTTCAATGGCGGCGGGGCTGGCGCCGAGGAAGATCTGCATCGCCTGCCGGTCGGCGAGGATCAGCAGCCCGACCAGCACGCCGGTCAGCGCGACCGCATAGATCACGCCGACCTCGGTGATGCGGGTGACCCGGTCCCAACGGCCCGCGCCGATATTCTGCGCCGCCATCGCGCTGACCGCAGCACCTAGCGCCATCGCCGGCATCTGCACATAGGTCCACAGCTGCTGGGTCGCCCCGAAGGCGGCGGTGGTATCGACGCCAAGCCCGTTGATCATTCGCATCATCGCCAGCATCGAGCCCGAGACCACGATCATCTGGATCCCCATCGGCAGCCCCTTGCGCAGCATCAAGGGCAGGATCTGGCGGTCAGGGATCAGATAGCGCAGTTCGTCCCCGCGCAGCCGCAGGGGAAGGTCGCGCGCATAGATATAGGCCAGCATCGTCGCCAAGGCTGCATAGTTGGCAACCGCCATGGCAAAGGCAGAGCCGCCGATCCCCATCGCGGGGGCGGGGCCAAGGCCCAGGATGAAGACCGGGTTCAGCGCCACATCCAGCAGCGCCGCCAGCGCCATGAAGATCAGGGGCGTGATGGCATCGCCGCTGCCCCGCAGCGCCATCATCAGCATGGTCATCAACAGGATCGCGGGCAATGCGAGGAAGGTCAGCTTCAGAAACGCACGCGCCAGCGGCACGATCGCCGGATCGGTCCCGAGCGCGGCCAGCACATGCGGGGCCAGCACCCAACCCACCAACGCGAGAATCAGCGCCACAGGGACGAAGGTGCCCACCGCCGTGCCCACCACGCGCCGCGCGGAATCGAGATCGCCACGGCCGAAGGACTGCCCGACCAGAATCGTCGCCGCCATTCCGAAGCCGAAGACGAAGGCGGTCATCAGGAACATCACCAGGTTCCCGTTGGTGGTCGCCGCCACCGCATCCGGGCCGATCAACCGCCCCACCCAGACCGTGTCGATGGAGCCGTTGGCCGATTGCAGGACGCTCGACGCCAGCGTCGGCAGCGCGAATGCCAGCAAGGTCGAGGCGATGGGCGCCGTGACGAGGTTGTTGCCGGATCTCATGCGCCTATCCTTGCTGAAGAGCCGCTCGCCGGCGGCGCGGGATGTCTTCCGATTCTTAGTGCGCTGTCCGGCGGAAGTCAGGCCCCGATGTGGCGCCCGTTTTGCGGCTGCGCATGTCCTTGCCGGCTGCTAGCCATAGGCTGTTCCCGGAATGGAGCCGCGCCATGACCCAGATCACCAGCCGTTCGATGACCGCCCGCGAATGGGCGATGCTGCTGACTCTCTCGGTCGTCTGGGGCGGGTCGTTCTTCTTCAACGAGATCGCCGTGCGGCAATTGCCGGTCTTTACCGTGGTCGTCTGCCGGGTGGCGCTGGCGGCGGTGATCCTGCTGGGGGCGCTGCGCCTGACCGGGCAGCGCCTGCCCCGCGGCGGCAGGGTTTGGCAGGCCTTCTTCGGCATGGGGATGCTGAACAATGTCATCCCGTTCTCGCTGATCGTGGCCGGGCAGCAATCCGTGGCCTCGGGTGTGGCGTCGATCCTGAACGCGGCCACGCCGCTGTTCGGGGTGATCTTCGCCCACCTGCTGACAGGGGATGAAAAGCTGACGCGCGGCAAGCTTGCCGGGGTGATCGTGGGTTTTCTGGGGGTGGCGGTGATGGTCGGACCCGATACGTTCAGCAGGCTGGGCGGTCATCCGGGTGCACAGATGATGATCCTCGCCGGTGCGGCCTCCTACGCCTTCGCGGGAATTTTCGGGCGTCGGTTCAAGGCGATGGGGGTTTCGCCCATGGCTACCGCGACGGGGCAGGTGATTGCCTCCAGCGTCATTCTGCTGCCCCTGGTGCTGATCGTCGACCGGCCATGGACGCTCCCTACACCCGGCTGGGATGCGATTGCAGCGCTGATCGGCGTGGCCGCGATTTCGACCGCCTTTGCCTATTTCCTGTATTTCCGCATCCTCGCCACCGCCGGGGCCACCAACCTGCTGCTGGTCACCTTCCTGATCCCGATCAGCGCGATCCTGCTGGGCATCGCCTTCCTGTCCGAGGCGCTGCTGCCGCGCCAGATCGCCGGCATGGTGCTGATCGGTCTGGGCCTCGCGCTGATCGACGGGCGGCTGTGGCGCGGGCCTGGGGGTTGATTTTGCGCCGGAACGGCTACAGTTCGGTGTGACACAACCGGTTATGGACAGGACACGCCATGAGCGAAGAATACATCCCTCCGAAGGTCTGGACATGGGAGGCCCCGAATGGCGGCGAGTTCGCCAGCATCAACCGCCCCATCGCCGGGGCGACCCATGACAAGGCGCTCCCCATCGGCAAGCATCCGCTTCAGCTCTATTCGCTGGCCACGCCGAACGGGCAGAAGGTCACCATCATGCTGGAGGAGTTGCTGGCGGCCGGCCATACGGGCGCCGAATACGACGGCTGGCTGATCCGCATCGGCGATGGCGACCAGTTCGGCAGCGGCTTTGTCGAGGTGAACCCGAATTCGAAGATCCCTGCGCTGATGGACCATTCGGTGAGCCCGCCGCTGCGGGTGTTCGAATCGGGTTCGATCCTGCTCTATCTGGCCGAGAAATTCGGGGCGTTTCTGCCGAAGGAACTGGCGCCGCGCACGCAGGCGCTGAACTGGCTGTTCTGGCAGATGGGCGCCGCGCCCTTTCTTGGCGGCGGCTTCGGGCATTTCTTCCATTACGCGCCGGTGAAGATCAAATACGCCATCGATCGCTATACGATGGAGGTGAAGCGTCAGCTTGACGTGCTGGACCGCCATCTGGCCGGCAACCGCTTCATGGCGGGCGCGGAATATTCCATTGCCGATATGGCGATCTTCCCGTGGTATGGCCGCATCGCCACCGGCGGCGCCTACGGCGACGCCGCGACCTTCCTGGACGGTCAGAGCTATAAAAACGTGATCCGCTGGAATGATGAGGTGGCGGCCCGCCCGGCGGTGCAGCGCGGGCTGATGGTCAACCGGACTTCGGGCGATCCGTCAGGTCAGCTGTGGGAGCGGCATGACGCGTCGGATTTTGAGCTGCGGACGCAGGATAAGGTAGAGGCAGGCGGATAGGTGCTCTCGCCCCCCGTTAAGTACAATACACCTTGTGCGATCCAGCGAGTGAAGATCACAGGGCGGAAGTGTGGACCTCACTTTCCGCCCTGTCGACAGCTGGACTGGGGCAGTTTTACGCTCCCGTCCAAAGAGCTGCGATCATTTGGCAAGCGGCTGTAAGATCTGCAATGCGGCGGGCGTTCGAGTTCGGCGCCACGAATGCTTCGCCATGTTGAATATCTATGGACATACATAGTCGGTTTGCTGGGGTCCTGTTGGACGCAATGTTTTGGTCCACATGAAGTCTTGCCAAAGTGGCGACGTATAGACCCATAGTCCTCCGTTTCTCAATTGCGGCTGATGTTGCGGCGTCATCCTGCGTCATTCTCAGGACTGCCGCGCCGATCTGATCAACACCTTTCGATACCCCATGCACCAACATGTCTGCATAGACTGACACCTCGACCCCAGAGATCACCAACTTCTCTTGCTTGTATGGCGCTGCGACGAATTCATATGTTGCCAACTGGTTATGCATGCCCTGCACAGCATGAATAACCTCAATCGACTTCTTGGCGTCATCTTGCCTAAGCGACGACTCAGCCATATCGGCAGTCCGCTGCCGAAGCATCTGCTCAGCAGAGATAAGGGGATTCACGTTCCGGCCTGGATCTGTAAGATGGCTGACTATGGCGGGTCGGGCATCTTTGTAGCGAATGATTGGTGGCGTCTGCGGGCTTTTCGCCCGCTTTACAATCCCAAGCTGACCGGTAGTTGACGACACCATGAAGAGCGCAAGGTCGTTCACAGAAATTCTGGGAGATTTCGGCATGGATGAATTCCTCGCGACAAAACAAATAGGAAACGGACGTTCCTTGCATATCGCGAGTCTTTCGCGTGGCACAATCGAAGATTGTGGAGCGGCTCACATGGGGTATGAAGGCTACTTTGTGTTTGAGGCGACGGATCTGCCTAGCCAACGTGGAATTACTATCTTGGGAAAAGCGTTGTCATTCGAGTCCGCGATGACGCTAGCGGATCTGATTGTGACTCCTTAGACCAACTTCATGATATGTCGTTGCGGTGCCGTAATATATAAAAGGCCCGGGATTTCCCCGGGCCTTCCTGATTACTCAAACCGCAGAACTCAGTTCCGCGCCTTGTCCACCATCTTGCCCTTGGAAATCCACGGCATCATCTCGCGCAGCTTGGCGCCGACCTGCTCGATCTGGTGCTCGTCATTGATGCGGCGGGTGGCCTTGAAGAAGGGCTGGCCAACGGCGTTTTCCTGCATGAAGTCGCGCACGAACTTGCCGGTCTGGATGTCGGTCAGGACTTCTTTCATGCGCTTCTTGGTCTCGTCGTAAGGCAGGACGCGCGGGCCGGACACGTATTCGCCATATTCGGCCGTGTTCGAGATCGAGTAGTTCATGTTCGCGATGCCGCCTTCATAGATCAGGTCGACGATCAGCTTCACCTCGTGCAGGCATTCGAAATAGGCCATCTCGGGTTCGTAGCCGGCTTCCACCAGTGTCTCGAAGCCGGCGCGGATCAACTCGACCAGACCGCCGCACAGCACGGCCTGCTCGCCGAACAGGTCAGTCTCGCATTCCTCGCGGAAGTTGGTCTCGATGATGCCCGAACGGCCGCCGCCGATGGCCGAGCAATAGCTGAGCGCCAGATCCATCGCCTTGCCCGAGGCGTCCTGATGGACCGCCACCAGACAGGGCACGCCGCCGCCTTTCAGATATTCGCCGCGCACGGTATGGCCCGGACCCTTGGGGGCCATCATGATGACATCGACGCCCGGCTTCGGCTCGATCAGGCCGAAATGCACGTTCAAACCGTGGGCGAACGCGATGGCGGCGCCTTCGCGCAGGTTGTCATGGACGTATTTCTTGTAGGTTTCGGCCTGCAGCTCGTCGGGCATGGTGAACATGATCAGGTCGGCCCATTTGGCGGCCTCGGCGATGTCCATGACCTTCAGGCCTTCGGCTTCGGCCTTCTTGGCCGAGGGCGAGCCTTCGCGCAGCGCCACGACGACGTTCTTGGCGCCGGAATCGCGCAGGTTCAGCGCGTGGGCATGGCCCTGAGAGCCGTAGCCGAGAATGGCGACCTTCTTGTCCTTGATCAGGTTCACGTCGGCGTCGCGGTCGTAGTAAACGCGCATATCTGCGGTCCTTTCATTGTGTCTGAGAAGGTTGATACGAAAAATTATGCGGGTGATTCGTTCAATCATCTCAGTATTTACGCTAAAGTTGAAAAAATCATGCCGAACCTAGAAATAATTTGCGATTATCATGCCCGACGCCACCGACCGCCGAATCCTGCGTCAGCTTCTGGCCGACCCCGATCAGCCCGCCGCGCGCCTTGCCGAACGCGCAGGCGTCACGCCCGCAACCCTGTGGCGACGGCTGGAAAAGCTGCGCGCCAGCGGTGCCATCGTTGCGCAGGAAGCCCGCATCGACTGGCGCAAGCTGGGTTATGAGGTCGAGGTCAGCCTGCGCTTCACCCTCGACAAGACCAATCCGCGCGCCTTCGACGAATTCACCGCCGCCGCCCGCGCGGTGCCTGAGGTCATCGAGATCCAGACATTTCTGGGCAGTGTCGATTTCCGTCTGTCGGTGATCGCGCGGGATATGGCGCATTGGCAGCAGCTGTATCGCGAACGCATCCTGACGCTGCCTCAGGTCGAGACGAGTGAGGCGCTGATGCTGGTCTCGACCATCAAGAACAGCGTCGAGTTGCCGCTATGAGCTTCACACCCGACGCGACCGATCTGGCGATCCTGCGGCTGCTGTCGCGGGACGCAACCCAAGGCGCGGCCGAGATCGGGCGGGCGCTGAACATGACCCAACCCGCGACCTGGCGGCGGATCAGGCGGATGCAGGAGGAAGGCGTCATCGCCGGGCAGCACGTGGTGCTGGACAATGCCGCTGTGGGTTTTGGGGTCACCGTGTTTCTGGGCATCCGGCTGGCGACCAAGGGCCGCACCAGCCTCGAGGAATTCGAGCGCGCGGTGACCGCCATTCCCGAGGTTCAGCTGGTTCAGCACGTCCTTGGCCAGTTTGACTATCGCCTGCGCATCGTCGCCCGCGACATTGCCGATTTCGAACGCATCCTGCGCCGCCGGATCATGACGCTGCCGGGCCTCGGGCAGGTCGAGGCCAATGTGCTGCTGTCCGAGGAGCGTCGCCCCGGACCCCTGGGCGGTCAGAACAGCGACAGCTGATCGCCCGCACGGGGCGGCGGCCCGAAGCGCGAACAGTCCAACGGCGGGGTCGTTTCGGCATAACCCAGCCGCTTCTTCGCCAGCCGGAAACGCTTGCGCAGGAGCTCGGCCTCGATCCCCTCGCCGCGCATCCGGTTGCCGAAGCGCGGATCATTGTCGCGGCCGCCGCGCATCGCCTGCACCCGGTTCATCACATGCTTTGCGGCATCGGGCCGGTGGCGGTCCAGCCAGTCGCGGAACAGGGGCGCGACCTCGTTCGGCAGGCGCAGGGGGATGGAACTTGCATGGGTCGCCCCGGCCTCGCGCGCGGCGGTCATGATGCGCTCCAGCTCGGGCTCGGTCAGGACCGGGATGACGGGGGCGACCATGACGCGGACCTGAATGCCCGCCGCCGCCATCTCGCGGATCATCCGCAGCCGGGTGGCAGGCGCGGGCGCGCGCGGTTCGAGCGCGCGCGCCAGATCCGCATCCAGCGTGGTGATGGAAACGCCCACATGGATCAGCCGGCGCGCCGCCATTTCCGCCAGAAGCGGCAGGTCGCGCAGCACCGTCTGGCCGCGCGTCACCAGACTGGCAGGGTGGTTCCAGTCCAGCAGCACCTGCCACAGGCCGGGCATGATCCGACGCTTGGCCTCGATCGGCTGATAGGGGTCGGTATTGGTGCCGAAGGCGATGGGCGCGACTTTGTAGCGCGGCTTGGCGATTTCGGCGGCCAGCAGGCGCGCCGCCTCTGGCTTGGCCGTGATCCTGGTTTCAAAATCCAGTCCCGGAGACAGGCCCCAATAGGCGTGGCTGGGCCGGGCGAAGCAGTAGATGCAGCCATGCTCGCAACCGCGATAGGGGTTGATCGAGCGGTCGAAATGCACATCGGGCGAGGTGTTGCGGGTGATGATCGTGCGCGGGGTTTCGTCTGTCACCTCGGTCCGCAGCAGGTGGGTTTCCTCGGGGATATCCCAGCCGTCATGTTCGCGGATGGTCGCCAGACGGTCGAAGCGGTTCGCCGGCCGGGTATCGGCACCGCGCGCTTTCAGGATCTCATCGGGGTTACGGGGCGGCAACATCTGGACAGGGTAGAACAAAATAGGAACGTAATCCAGTTTCCGCTTCAGGCGTCATCGAGGGGTTCCGAATCGTGTTTTGCGGTCCCATATTGGGGGTGTAAGGGGGACCGCATCATGCCACTTCCGCAATTTCTCTGGCTGATGGCCGCTGTGATCGTGGCGGCGGCCGCAACGCTTTGGGTCAGCCTGTCGAACGGGGTGCCGATCGTGGCGCTGGCGCTGGCGGCGTTGATTGCCGCAGCCGTGGTTCATTACACCCGGCACGACAGCCAGCACTGAGGCGGCTTAAAGGAGGCGTCAGCTTTCCAGCTCGGCGTCCCAATACAGAAAATCCATCCAGGTCTGGTGCAGGTGGTTTGGCGGAAAACGTCGGCCCATGCTGTGCATGTCCTGAGGCGAGGGCTGTCGCGGCGCGCGCCGCAGGCTCAGCCCCGAATGGCGCAGCGAGCGGTTGGCCTTGCGCAGATTGCAGGGCGAGCAGGCCGCAACCACATTTTCCCAGCTGGTCACCCCGCCGCGGGATCGGGGCACCACGTGATCGAAGGTCAGATCGCCCTTTGATCCGCAGTACTGGCATTCGAAACCATCCCGCAGAAAAAGATTGAAGCGCGTGAATGCCACGCGCTTCTGAGGTTTGACATAATCTTTCAGCACCACCACCGAGGGGATTCGGAACGCCTGTCGCTGACTGCGCACCTCCTCGTCATATTCGGCGAGGATACTGACCCTGTCGAGGAAGACCGCCTTGATCGCCTCCTGCCAGGGCCAGAGCGACAGCGGATAATAGGACAACGGCCGGTAATCGGCGTTCAGCACCAGCGCCGGAAAGCGCCGCAACGCCGCCGGTTCGCGCACGAACTGCGTCCGAAATTCCGCGTGATGGTGGTCGTCGAGCATTCGCAACCCCGCCCTTCCGGTGATGAACCGGTTCGCCTTCAGCCGACTATATCTCGCGGTCGGGATCAGGCAAGTCCCAGAATATGGCGAATGCCTAGCGCCAGCAGGTGACATCGGCATGACAACGCGGCGATGCGCGCGATTTTAGACATTATCTGCTCGGTGTTCCGGGGGACCGTGGCTATCGTGGGGGAGAAAGGATCGGAGGTTGCGATGACCCGCTTGGACCCGCTGACTCAGACAGTAACCCTCCCGACCGAACCAGCGCCGCCCCGCGTTACCCCAGCGCCCGACGGTGCCACCGCCCCTGCCGAAGGCATCAGCCGTTTCGTGCCCGCGATTGACCGCATGGGCGACATCAACCCGCTGGAAGCGGGCTATGCGGCGGTGCGTGTGCGGCGGCGGATGACCGGACGCATGGCCGGCCTGCAGGAGCTGGACACGCGGCTGTCGGGGGCGGCGGCCGGGCTGCGCATGTCGCCGGGTGGCGCTGGCGCGGCGGCGCCGGAGGAGGCGGCTGCGGCGGCCGCCGCCGCCGCAGCCGAGGCGCGGATGGCCGAATTGCGTGGCGCTGCGGCGGGTTTGAAGGTGGCAATCAGCGGCGCACGCGCCGATGTGGCGGCGGTGCTGCGCCAGATGCAGGCCGAACTGGTCGCCGCGATGGAGGCGCTGTCAAAGGGGCGCCCTGCCGCGTCGGACGGCAATGCCGCGGCGGCGCTGCCCGGCGCCTCCGGCCGCGGCGAGGCACTGGTCGATCAGGCCGCAGTGCTGGGCGCCCGGATTGGCCGCAACTGATCTGTCGTTTGACGGCCGTGCCGCGCGACAGGCGCGTGGCCGCTCGGAAGTTCAGGCGTTCAGGCGGTCGCGCAGGAATTGCAGGGTCGCCCCCAGCCCGTCCTGCGAAATCCCGTGACCGGTGCCCTTCATCACATAGGTGAAGACCTCGAACCCAGCGGCCGCCAGCGCATCTGCGGCGAGGGCCAGATCGGCAAAGGGCACCACCGGGTCCTCGTCGCCATGGATCAGCAGAACCGGCGGCTTGACGCGGGCCTCGGCGGCCAGAAGTTCGGGCACCAGCAACCGACCCGAGATGCCGACGATCCCCGCCACCGGCTTGTCGCGGCGGGGCAGCACATGCAGTGCCATCATTGTGCCCTGCGAGAAGCCGACCACCGCCAGCTGATCCGGCGTGATCCCCTCATCCGCGATGACCTTGTCGAGAAAGGCGTTCAGATCCTGCACCGATTGCGCCATCGAGGCCCGCGCCTGTTCCTCGCTGGAGCCGTCCAGCCAGGGGATCGGGAACCACTGGCGCCCAAATGGATTGCCGCTGCTGGGTTCCGGCGCATCAGGGGCGTAAAAGGCGGTGTCGGGCAGGTATTGGCCCAGCAGGTCGGCCAGCCCCAGCAGGTCGGCCCCATCGGCGCCATAGCCATGCAGGAAGACGACGACGCGGGCGGCTTTCTCGGGGCCTTTGCGGTCGGATTTCAGGGCGCGGGTCATGGCGGGGTCCTTTGCATCTGGGGCACGACCCCGAGTGATAAGGGTGTGGCACTCGGCCCGCAACACATTGCGGGCTATGGCCTGCGCGCCTGCACCAGCAACATCGCGCCGGCTGCGACAATTTGCCGCCGCCGCGACCTTGCCTTCGTGCCGGGGCGACCCATGTTGAGAAAGCACATGATTTGCCAAGGAGCCTGCGATGAAATGTCCGGTCGATGACGAGACCCTGCTGATGACCCAACGCGATGGGGTCGAGATCGACTATTGCCCCAAATGTCGCGGCGTATGGCTGGATCGGGGCGAACTGGACAAGATCATCGAGAAAAGCATCGGCACCGGCACCCCGGCCGTGCAGTTGACGCCGCTGGAGGCGCAGCCCGCCGCATTCAATCAGGCGCCGCCGCGGCCGCAATACCAGCAGCCGCAATATCAGGACCGGCGCGAGCCGCGTTATGACGACCGTCCCCGCTATGACGACCGTTCGCATTACGATGACCGGCGCCGTTATGACGATGACCACCATTACAAGGGC
Organism: Paracoccus sp. S1E-3; assembly: GCF_013868135.1. GTDB lineage: Bacteria > Pseudomonadota > Alphaproteobacteria > Rhodobacterales > Rhodobacteraceae > Paracoccus. Next base: position 1,334,494 of record NZ_JACEMU010000004.1, on the reverse strand, counting down.
AAGCGCAAGAAGCGCGACAGCTTCCTGAGCGATCTGTTCGATTTCTGAGGACGTAGATTCCAGCGCAGCGTCTGCTATGATCATGGGAGGCCAATGCTGGTTTTCCCGCAATTAGACGTTGCTGCCCGGGCGTGAGTTCTGCCTTAATATGTTGTTTATCTTAAGAAATTTCAGGATTTCACACCGCTCACTAGTCAGTTTGGTGAAGGTGATAAGAAGTACTGTCCGGATCAGATAAGAGGTCCGCTGTTCGACAGTCCCGAGGCTATGAATGCTGAGGACTGGTATACGGCAGAGGAATCGGGCGGCGATCTGCCAAAATTTACCTATGCGGTTCTTGATGCCGCGAAGGTGCCCCACCTCATTGAAGTGTTGGAGGTCAGCAATCTCAGACACGAGTGCCTATTCTTAAATGACACCGGCGAGTCGCTGAAGGATGTGGCTCCCTTGCTGGTGGGGATTGAGGCCCAAAGCGGTTTGACCCGCCGCTTGTTTACCGGCGAGGAGGGGTTGGGTGGTCTGTGGCATCGCGAATGCGGAATATTTCTAAGAACATCAGCCACATTCGAGCAGATGTGGCGATATTTCAGAAAGTTCACTCGAATTCAGGACGAGACCGGATGAGGGTTCTATTTTCGCTTCTGGGAGTCGCGTTATATCGCGGCGAGCATTCGTGTGTTCAATGGCCTAGAAACCCCCGACCCAACCGGCCGGACGCCAATCAGGATCGTCCAGCCATATCCGGGCCGGTAGGTTTTCATATGCCGGGTCAATGCCTTCCGCTTCCCTGCGCGCCATGGCCAGAGCGCCGATCGACTTTCTCAGCTCGGCAGAAGCAACGCTGAAGCTCGCATAGATCAGGAACCGATCCTCCGCATCATCGCCGATGGGCGGGCTGAGAACGGCAGGCGGGATGAAGCTACCACTGGATTGAGAGTTGTAATGCTGAATTGTGACCTCTGCAAAGGCGGGACCGTCATTACACTCTGTCCATTGACCGACAAGCGCCTGTTTGGGTCCGGTGTCGGTGCCAAAATCTTCTGGGGTAATGGTGCCGGGAATTTTCCGGCCTGTCCGTGCCCAGCCAGCCGTATCGAAGGTGGTCACAATGTCGCGCATCATGACCTGCATTTCGTCCCATGACATCGGCTCCATTGGAAAAATCAATGAGGCGCTATCAATGACCGGTCCATACATTCCCGCCATGAACTGCCGCCCGGCGGGAAGGTCGAAACCGCAGCGCGGTGATGCATATCGAAGGATGATCGGGCCGCCGGTCATCGTGGGGCTGCGTTTTTCGTCCGAGGCAAATTCCGTCAGGTAAAATGGCGAATGATCCGTGTAATCCTCGCCGCGCGCCTGATCTCTATAATAAGCCATTGTCTGCTGCGCCAGAAATTCATTCACCGGCTGCATAATTGCGACAGAAACCACTCGCCGCTTGTTCTCAGTCATGGTTTCCCCCATCGTCTTCTGTGTGTTCAGCAGTATTACGGGTATTGCCAGCAGGAACGCGGCGCCAAACATGTTCACCATGAGCCACTTGCCCCTCCACCACCGTTCCGGCCGCCGCGCGCAGACGAATCCTGTTGCAACATCCTGCGCATGAGTCTGCCATAGTATTGAACGCGATCCTCAGGGTTAGTGATATCGAGATCGCCGATATCAACGAGCATGTCAGAATCGTGTGTACATTCCTTCGATATGGGAATGCTGGTCTGATCGCCCGGCAACATTGCCTCTCCCCGCATGAGACCATTAAAGCCTCCTGCATATTTTTCATAGACCGGCTGTACGATCTTGACCTGCTCGTATCTTGCGATGATGTCAGCCGCCGCGCCGAGTTCACCCGATTCAATATTATCCATCGCGACAAGTAGTTGACTGTCGACGGTAAAGGCACCGCTTTCGACACATTTTCTCAATTGCGCCGCTCCACATTTCTGCGCGAAACGCATCACCGGGTATATACTGGAGAAAATCGTACTGTTTGCGGCGGCTAAAGCCTCAAGCGCCGCTGGCTTGTTGATGACCCAGCGGCCCGGCGGATAGACCGAATACCATGACTGCACGCGCTGCATGGCGCAGCCGCCCTGTATGGAAACATAGCTCGCCAGTTTAACCCAAAGATTGCGCGAATCGGCCTTGGCGAGATCATTATATGCCTTAGTGATTCGCCGGTTCCGCTCCAACGGGTCGGCGCTGTCGAGGGCGCGATTGACTTCGTCCTGAACATCTTGCCAGCCGCGTTCGCAGCTGCATTCGCAACCCGCAACAGGATCGCAAGCGGCGCGTGTCGTGCTCAGATCATCCATCTGCCGTCCCGCTCTGTATCCTGCCCAGGTAATGCCGCCGCAAACGCCAGGCCTTTTCTTCCTGCGACCAAAAGCGCTTCGCCATAGCCTTACGATAATAGGGCTGATCGACCACGGCTGTACCGTGCCGCACCATGATTTCTAGATGATCAGTCAGGTGTCGCTGCGATATGACGCCTGTCTTTTCAAGGCGAAGCCGGTTCTGCGTGACCTATTCAAGCTGGTCCCCGTCGCTCACACCTTCTGAGGTGCCATAGCGCGCAGCCAAGCGTTCCACCATAAGCAGGTCAAATTGCTGACCACGGCTGGCGGTGAGGCTGTCGAGAAATTCCCTATCAAAACGCATAAACTAAACCTGTACGAACTTAAACGCATAGAGAAATTGCCGAACTAGCCCCCGCGAAGGCAGCATAAAATGATAGATCGTCGCGGCGCAAGCCGCGACGTCATGGTGTCGTTATACGATCTCGACCGAATATTTCTCGATCACCGTATTCGCCAGCAGGCTTTCGCACATGCGGGTGACCTCGGCCGTGGCGGCGTCGGGGTCAGTCGCGGTCAGGTCCAGCTCGATCACCTTGCCCTGACGGACGCCGTCCACGCCCTTGTGGCCGAGACCGGCAAGCGCATGGCGGATCGCCTCGCCCTGCGGGTCCAGAACGCCGTCCTTCAGCATGATGGTCACACGGGCTTTCATCGGACGGTCCTTCAGTTGATCAGGGTCGGTTTGTTCATCGGCGTCGCGTTTGCCGGCATCAGGCCAAGCCGGCGCGCAACCTCGGTATAGGCGTCGGTCAGGCTGCCCAGATCGCGGCGGAACACGTCCTTGTCCAGCTTCTGGCCGGTCTTGACGTCCCACAGGCGGCAGCTGTCGGGGCTGATTTCGTCGGCCACGATCAGGCGCATGAAATCGCCATCCCAGATCCGGCCGATTTCGATCTTGAAGTCGATCAGCTTGATGCCGACGCCGAAGAAGACGCCCGACAGGAAGTCGTTCACCCGCAGCGCCAGCGACACGATGTCGTCCAGATCCTGCTGCGACGCCCAGCCGAAGGCGATGATATATTCCTCGGACACCATCGGATCGCCGAGTTCGTCATTCTTGAACGAATATTCGACGATCGGGCGCGGCAGCTGGGTGCCTTCCTCCAGCCCGAGGCGCTTGGACAGCGAGCCGGCGGCGAAATTGCGCACGATCACTTCCAGCGGGATGATTTCCACCTGACGGATCAGCTGCTCGCGCATGTTGATGCGGCGGATGAAGTGATTGGGCACGCCGATATTGGTCAGCCCGTTCATGAAGAATTCCGACAGCCGGTTGTTCAGCACGCCCTTGCCTTCGATCGTCGCCTTTTTCTGGGCGTTGAAGGCAGTGGCATCATCCTTGAAATACTGGATCAGGGTGCCGGGCTCGGTGCCTTCATACAGGATCTTGGCCTTGCCTTCATAGATCTTCTTGCGCCGGGGTGCCATGGATTGCGCCGTCCTTTCAGGGCCGGATGGTTATGGAACGGCTATAGAGAAGATGCCGCCGCCCGGCAATACTGGGCAGGCGCCTCGCGATACAGGGTTGTGATATAAAGGTACTATGCTCATATTCGACACAGGGTTTCAGGAGACGTGAATGACCACCTTTGACGACCGCGAACGTTCTTACGAGGCGAAGTTTGCCCGTGACGCCGACCTGCAGTTCAAGGCCGAGGCGCGCCGCAACCGCCTGCTGGGCGAATGGGCCGCGGGCCTGCTGGGCAAATCCGGCGATGACGCCAAGTCCTATGCGCTGTCCGTCGTGACCTCGGATTTCGAAGAACCGGGTGACGAGGACGTGTTCCGCAAGATCGCCGCCGATCTGGAAGGCAAGGCCGACGAGGCCGCCATTCGCGCCAAGATGGCCGAACTGGTCGGTGTCGCCCGTCAGCAGCTGATCGACGAGCTCTGATCTGGCGGCAGCCCGGACAGGAAATGCCCGGCAGCGATGCCGGGCATTTTGTTGTCAGGACCGGTCAGCGCGGGTGGGAATAGCCCAGCACCCGCCCCGCGGCATCGACGCTGCACAGATGCCTGCGCCCGTTATCGAGCGTTTCGACTGTGGCGATGCCGCCGGTCTCGGACAGCCAGCGCGGTTCGACGGCGCTGAGCGGCTGGCCGATATGGCGGGCGATGGCGGCGCGGCACGCCGCCTCCTGCGCGGCAGCGGCAGCGGCGGTGGGGACGGGGCCGGGCGATGGCGGCGCCGCCTCCATGCAGGCGGCGAGCGGCAGCAGGGTCAGTAACGCAAGGCGCATGAGGGCGCTCCGTTCTCTGGGGGCGATGCAGCCATCATGACCCCACCGCCGGACCAGATCAATCGCGCGGTCGAGGAAACCGCGCGCGCGCCCCCTGCAGGTGCGGGCCCGGTCTACCAGCCGAAACTGCTGCTCGAGGGGGGCAGCGGATAGGGCTGCGTCACCAGATGCGGCTTGCGCTTTTCATAGAAGGCATTGCCGCCGGCGGTCACCACATAGTGCATGTTGTTGTAGCTGAAGCGATGCGTCGCGGCGTGGAAGAACTGCGCATTGCCGATCCGGGGGTGACGTTCGCCCCGCAGGACCGCGCGCGCGGCCTCCTGCACCTTGGGTGCGGTGCGCAGATCCATCTTCCTGGTCATCACGCCCGGCGCGAACTGGTTCTTCTGACCGACCACGCCACAGACGCTGTTGGGGAACTTGTCCGACTGCACCCGATTCATCACCACGCTGCCCACCGCGATCATTCCCTCGCGGCTGGAGCGGTTGGACTCGAAATACATCGCGCGCTCCATGCATTCCAATTCGGAATGCCGGCCTCCGAAACCGCAACCGGACAGGACCAGCAGGGCCGTTGCGCACAGGACCGCAACGGGTCGAAAAAGGCGGGGAAATGTCATCAATAGTCCTTCTGGATCATCGGCCCGGCGGGCGTCAATTGACGCCCAGCCCCGCCTTCATCATCAGGCGCCGCACCGGGGCGATGCCATAGATCGCGCCCAGTCCCGCCGCGCGCAGATCGCGCAAGGCACGCGGGGTAAGCATGCTGGCCCGGTTCAGCAGGTCGATGCCGGCGATGCGCAGTCGCGCCTCGCGCCAGCGGCGCCGCTGGAATGCCTCCAGCGAGGCACGGCTGCCCGGATCGTCGCGCGACAGATCCAGCAGCAGCCCAAGATCGGCGAGGCTCATGTTCAGGCCCTGCGCGCCGATGGGGGGCACGACATGGGCGGCCTCGGCGATCAGGGCGGTGCGGGGGCCGGTGAAGCGGTCGGCCAACTGGCTGATGATCGGCCAGGCGGTCAGCCGGGTGGCTGGCTTCAGATGGCCCAGAATGCGGGTCGAGCGGGCGTTCAGCGCCGCCGTGAAATCTTCGGGCGGCAGCGCCATCAGGCGCGCGACCTCGGGGCCGCGCTCCATCCACACCACGGCCGAGGAGGGCTTGCCCCCCCGATCCGGCAGCGGCACCAGCGTGAACGGGCCGCCCGAGCGGTGGATCTCGGTCGAGACATTCTCATGCGGGATCTCGTGGGTGACCGCGAAGGCAAGCGCTTTCTGACCGTAGCGGGTGGTCTTCACGCCGATTTCCAAGGCCTCGCGGATGACAGAGTTACGCCCATCCGCGCCCACCACCAGCCGCGCGGTCACCTGGGTACCGTCTGAAAGGGTGACCCGCGCCTCGTCCTCGCGCGCCGTCAGGGCGACGGTGGCGGTGCCGGGGCGAAAGGTGACATTCGGCATCTCGGCCAGCCGGGCCGCGATCTCGCGGCGCAGCAACCAGTTCTGCAGGTTCCAGCCGAAGGGCGCGTCGGAAATGTCCGAGGCATCGAAGTCGCGCACCAGCCGGGCGATCGGTTCGGCGCCGCCTGCATCGACGATCCGCATGATCTGCAAGGGGGTGGCATGGGGCGCCAGCAGGTCCCACAGCCCGGCCCGTTCCAGCAGCTGGATCGAGGGTTGCAGAAAGGCGGTGGTGCGCAGGTCCGAGCCGTCGGCGGCTTCCTCGGTCACCGGCGGGGCGGGGTCGACGCAGATCACCCGATGGCCGTCGGCCCCGAAGGCGGCCGCGGTGACAAGACCGGCGATGCCCCCGCCCGAGATCAGGATGTCGGTCTGCACCGCGCCGTCGGATGCGGCCATGGGGCTAGTTCCCCGCCATGATCGAAAGCAGCGCCGCCCAGATTACGGCAGTCCCGACCAGCCCCAGGATGCCAAGCGCGGGCAGGCCAAAGACGGCCACGATCACCGCGCATATCGCCAGCACCGCCGCCACCATCAGCAGAATGCGGGCGGCAAGGGCGTTTTCGGCGCGGGTGGCTTGCGGATCGTCGGTGAGTGCCTGGGCCATGTCACGTCTCCTGTCTGTGTTTCCCCGACTTTGCCAGAGCATGCCGGGTCAGACAAGCGAACGCAGGAAGCCCGTCAGGTCGTCGGTGCGGTGCTGGACATGCGGACCGAGAGTGAAATCGGCCGCCAACTCGTCCGGGCCGTGGCGGCCCCGGCCGACCAGAACCGTGCGCATGCCAAGCTTGGCCGGCACTTCGAGGTTGCGCGGGTCATCCTCGAACATGGCGGCCGTGGCGGGGTCGAAGCCGTGGGCGCCAATGACTGCGGCATAAGCGCGCGCATCGGGTTTGGGGTGAAAATCGACCTCCTGAATGCCATAGATAGCCTCGAACACCCGCAGGTCGCGATGGTGCAGGACGCGGTTGGCGTAAAGCGCATCGGCATTGGTGTGGATGATCTTGCGGCCGGGCAGCGCGGCGATGGCAGCGGCCAGATCGGGATCGGGGGTCAGCACCGACAGGTCGATGTCGTGGACATCATACAGATAGGCATCCGGGTCGATCCGGTGTTCGGCCATCAGCCCGGCCAGCGTCGTGCCGTATTGGCGCCAGTAATGCGCGCGCAGGCGGTCGGCCTCGGTCGCGTCCACGCCGAGCAGGTTCTGGACATGGGCGACCATGCGGGCCTCGATCTGGTCGAACAGCGCCGCCTCGGGCGGATACAGCGTGTTGTCGAGATCGAAGATCCAGGTGGTGATATGCGAGAAATCCATGCGCCCGTGATACGGGGACGGCACGTGGACCGCAACGGGCGGCGGGGTCGCGCCTTGCAACATCAGCCTGTCACGCCGAGGGGCAGGAGGGGCCGGCAGCAGCGCCTTTCGCGGCGGCGCGGCGCATGAATGGCGCATGAATCGGGCCGCTTCATGCCGGGCTTCATGCCGGGATGATCGCACCGCTGTCCCGATCTTTCCTTGGGCCTCTGCGCTGCCCCGCTTTGTCGGCGTCCGTTGCTGACGGGCCGGGATCATCATCGGACGGCCTTCCTGCGGCCGAGGGGTCGAGGCCGCCCCGGTCTTCGCGCTTGCATTCCGCGTCCGCATCGCGGCTACTGTGGCGATGAAAGACGCCTATTCCCTGATCGTCGAAGCCATTGACGACGGTATCTACAAGCCCGGTGCCCGGCTGGTCGAATCAGAACTGGCCGAACGTTTCGGCGTGTCGCGCACGCCCGTGCGCGAGGCGTTGCAGCGGCTGGAAACGCAAGCCATGGTGAAGCGCGACGGCCGCTCGTTGATCGTGGCCACCCTGGATCACAGCCAACTGGCCGAGCTTTACACCGTCCGCACCGAGTTGGAGGCGCTCGCCGCCCGCCTTGCCGCTCGCCACGCCACGCCCGAGGAGTTGCGTGTCCTGCAATCCATGATCGACGATGACCGCAAGGTGCTGGGCGATGCGCAGGCGCTGGCGCGGTCGAACTGGCGCTTTCACCGCCAGATCCATCTGGCCTCGCATAACCGCTATCTGGTGCAACAATTGAACATGGTGCACCGCAATATGGCGCTGATGGCGCGCACATCGCTGGCGGCCGAGGGGCGTGACCGCGCGGCGCTGGCGGAACATCAGGCGGTGGTCGACGCGCTCGTCTCGGGCGATGCCGGCGCGGCCGAGGCTGCGCTTCGGGCGCATATCTCGAAAGCCTTCGAGACCCGGCTGCGCGAGGATGCGCGGCGCGAGCCATGAGGATCATCGACACCCCGGAGGATCTGGCCGAAGGCCGCGCCCATCTGGCGCAGGTCTGCCCGGTCTGGGCCGGGGCGCTGCCTATGTTGGATCTGCCGCTGCGCCGGCACACGGATGGCTTCCCCGCGATCCTCGATGCGATCATCGGCCAGCAGATCTCCATCGCGGCTGCCGGCGCGATCATGGCGCGGCTGGCCGGGGCGGGCCTGACGGAGCCGGCCGCGATCCGCGGCGCGGGCGAGGAGGGGCTGCGCGCCTGCGGCGTCTCGCGGCCGAAGATCCGTTATCTTCTGGGCATCGTCGCTGCTGAGCCCGACTGGCAGGCGCTGCGCGCGGCGCCCGATGCCGAAGTCATCGCCCGGCTGACCGCGCTGCCCGGCATCGGCCAATGGACGGCCGAGATCTATCTGGCCTTCGCGCTTGGCCGGACCGATGCTTTTCCGGCCGGCGATCTGGCGCTGCAGGAATCCGCGCGGCTGCTTTACGGGCTGGCCGACCGACCGGGCCCCAAGGCGCTGTTGGAACTGGCCGAGCCGTGGCGCCCCTGGCGATCCGTCGCGGCGCGGGCGCTGTGGGCGCATTACCGGGTGGCGAAGGGGCGTGAAGGGGTGATGTCGTGAGGGGATGTCATCCGTGACATCGGCCCGTGGGAACGTGGAGGTCATGCTGCCAAGTTTCGAGACGGAGAGGCTTTTCCTGCGACCACGCATAATGGCTGATCTGAAGGCAAGCCTCGCCATGGACCGGAACGCCGAAGTCACGAGGTTCATTCCCGGTCCCTGGCAGGAGCCGGTGCAGCACGAGGCCTTCGTGCGCCAGCGGATCGAAGCGAAATATGGTAACGGACTCGGCTATTGGTCGATCTTCGCCAAGTCAGACCCGCAGCGCTTCGTGGGATGGGTGCTGCTGATCCCGCTGGATGCGGTCGGCCCCGACGTCGAGATCGGCTGGCGGTTGCAACGCTCGTCATGGGGGCGAGGCTATGCGACAGGGGCCACGGTGCGGATTGTCCGCCACGCGTTCACGACGGTACGGCTGCCCGGGATCGTGGCCGAAATCGACGCTGACAACCTGGCTTCGCGCCGCGTGGCAGAAAAGATCGGGATGGTGGTGGCCGGGCGAACCGATCATGGCGGCCGCAGCGGTCTGCGCTATCTCATGACGCAGAGCGACTATCTCGCAGTAACGAAAGAGTGACGCGCCGAAACCGACGCGCCACCCCGGTTGTTCCCCCTGTCCGTCTACCGTGCCGAGGCCAGCAGATCGGTGATCCGCCGGACCGAGGCGCGGCGGTTGTCGCGCTCCTCTCCCAGCGTGGGCACTTTCAGATATTCCTCACCGTAGCCCTGCACGACCAGGTTTTCCGGCGGCACGTCGAAATATTCAGCCAGCGCCAGCGCCACCGATTCCGCGCGTCGGTCCGACAGCGCCAGATTATAGGTCGCGCTGCCCACCGCGTCGGTATGCCCCTCGATCAGGAAGACCTCGCGCGGGTTGGCCTTGATCGCGTCCTCCAGCACCGTGCCCAGCGTCGCCAGCTGGCGCGCCTGATTGGGGTTGATGGCGGCCGATCCGGTGTCGAAGGTGATCGCATCGATATCGACCGGCGCGACGAGGTTGCGCACCTCGGGGATCGACCGGATCTGGTTCAGGGTGAAGCGGCGGCTGACGGCGGCTTCGCGCGCCAGCGCCTCGCGCAGCGCAGCCTCGGTCGTGGGCGCAGCGGTCGCGGGCTTCGGCGCCGGCGGCAGCTCCGAGACCTGCACCGGGGGCACCTCGACCGATTCGTCGATCAGCACCGTCTCGGTGCCGTTCGGGGCCACCAGCACCCGGCGCAGGACCGTCAGATCGGCGCCGCGAATGGTGATCACCTGCGAGCCGTCAGGCCTCACCACCACCGAACGCGAGGAGCCGTCGGCATAGTTTTCCGTCCGCACCTCGTTGCCGGGCTGGCGCAGCAGCATGTTGTCATCCTTCAACACCTGCTGGCTGCCGTCGCTGCGGGTGACGATCACCCGGTCACCGGTGTTCAGCGCCACTTCGCGGTTGCCCTGCAGCACCTGACCCACCGCCAGCGCGCCCAGACCCGCCAGCGCGACCTTCGCCAGATCGATGCCTCCATCGTCGCCGTCGTCGTCGTTCGAGGCTTGCGCGGCGCCGGCCTTCTTGATTGCATCGGCGATCCGGGTCTCGAAATCCTGGTCCGAACTGCGCACGCTGTTCTCGGTCACCGTCTCGGTGACCACCTTGCCCCCGGCCTTCTCCTTGTCCGACAGCGCGGCCGCGGTGGGCTTGGCGCCCTCGGCCGCTTCCTTGGCCGCAGCGGTGTTCGAGCCGCGCGCCCGCAGCTTGCCGTCCTCGCCCACCACATATTGCTGGCGCCCCAGGCCGCCGATGATGATCGTGCCCTTGTTGCTGACATTCACCGCCACGCCCTTGGGGCTGACCAGCGACGCCCCTTCGGCGCAGGGCCGAGCGGAGCCGTCGCTGCACAGCAGATCATCCGCGGTCAGCCCCCGCGCGATCTCGTCCTGAAGCACTGCGTTCAGGCCGGGCATGGTCTGGGCGCGTTCGGCATGAAGGGTCTTTGCATCGGCATCGGGGAAGCGCGGCTCATCCTTGGCGAACCGGTCCTTGACCGCGACCGGCGTGGCGGGCGGCTTCTGCGCGCCCCCCTGCGCGGCGGCGGTCAGCTGCCGGGTCAGCTCGTCCAACTGGGCGTCGTCGGTCTTGACGCCAGCCGCAGTCTTCGCATCGGCATCGGGCGTCGCTGCTGGCTTCACCTCTGCCGCACGCTTCTCCTCTGCGGCCTTTTCGGCCTCCGCTGCGCGCTTCTCCTCGGCGGCCTTTTCGGCCTCAGCCTGTTGCCTGGCCTCGGCCTTTGCCTTCGCCTCGGCGGCGGCCTTGGCCTCCCGTTCGGCCTTTTTCGCGGCTTCTTCAGCTGCGGCTTTGGCCTCCTCGCCGGCCCGGCCAGCGGCGAGCGCCGCGGCCAGAGCATCCTCGCCCTTGGCAGGTTTCGCCTTCTCGGCAGGGGCAGCCTCGCCGCCGCCGCCGCCGCCGATCAGCCGCCCAGCCTGCGCCTGCACCGCCTCCAGCCGCGCCTTGGCCAAGGGGGCATAGGCGCCATCACGCGCGGCTGGCCGGCCATCGACGATCTGGAAGGGCTGCAGGGCGGGAGGCGCCAGCACCATATCGCCGCCCTCGGACAGCTGTACCGCCACGCCGGCCGGCGTGACGAGCGGCATGTCGTCCGCGCAGGGCCGGGCCGAGCCGTCCAGGCACAGCAAGCTGCCCGCCTTCAGCCCGGCGCCGACTTCCGCCGTCAGCAGCGCATTCAATCCGGGCATCTGCTTTGCCCGCTCGGGGCGCAGGGTCGCAGCATCGTTGTTCGGCAGCACGACCTCGGCCTGCAGCGGCAGCCCGAGCCCGAGGGAGAGGAGCGCCGCAATCGCGGTCGAATTGGCAGTAAAGCGGGGCATATGATCCTCATAGCGGCTATGTCGCATTCAGGCAGGATAACGGACGGAGCGGTTCATCGTTCCATAAAACCCTGTGAAGGGACCGTGAACCGGCCGTGACGCTTGCACGCCACGGCGCGCCGTCCTATCCCCTGACAGACATGACGGAAGGGAGGCCGAAGATGGCACTGAAACCGAAGGACGCACCGGATCTGGGCCGCTTTGACTGGGAGGACCCGTTTCGCCTCGACGACCAGCTGACCGAGGAGGAGCGCGCCATCCGCGATGCCGCCCGCGCCTACGCGCAGGACCGCCTGCAGCCCCGCGTCATCGACGCCTTCCGCGAAGAGCAGACCGACCCCGAGATCTTCCGCGAAATGGGCGAGATGGGCCTGCTGGGCGTCACCATCCCCGAGGAATACGGTGGCATCGGCGCATCCTATGTGGCCTACGGTCTGGTCGCGCGCGAAGTCGAGCGCGTCGACAGCGGCTATCGCAGCATGATGTCGGTGCAGTCCTCGCTGGTGATGTATCCGATCTATGCCTATGGCTCGGAAGAGCAGCGGATGAAATACCTGCCGAAGCTGGCTTCGGGCGAATGGATCGGCTGCTTCGGCCTGACCGAACCCGATGCCGGATCAGACCCCGCCGGGATGAAGACGCGGGCGAAGAAGACCGCGAACGGCTATGTGCTGAACGGCTCGAAGATGTGGATCTCGAACTCGCCCATCGCCGATGTCTTCGTGGTCTGGGCCAAGTCCGAGGCCCATGGCGGCAAGATCCGCGGCTTCGTGCTGGAAAAGGGCATGAAGGGACTTTCGGCGCCGAAGATCGGCGGCAAGCTGTCCCTGCGCGCCTCGATCACCGGCGAGATCGTCATGGACAATGTCGAGGTGGGCGAGGACGCACTGCTGCCGAATGTCGAAGGTCTGAAAGGCCCGTTCGGCTGTCTGAACCGGGCACGCTATGGCATCAGTTGGGGCGCGCTTGGCGCGGCCGAGTTCTGCCTGCATGCCGCGCGCCAATACGGGCTGGATCGTCATCAGTTCGGCAAGCCGCTCGCGCAGACCCAGCTCCACCAGCTGAAGCTGGCCAATATGATGACCGAAATCGCGCTGGGTCTTCAAGGCAGCCTGCGGGTGGGCCGGCTGCTGGACGAGGCCGAGGCCGCGCCCGAGATGATCTCGATCATCAAGCGCAACAATTGCGGCAAGGCGCTGGAAATCGCCCGCTGGGCCCGCGACATGCATGGCGGCAACGGCATTTCCGAGGAATTCCAGGTCATGCGCCATATGGTGAACCTGGAAACGGTGAATACCTATGAGGGCACACATGACGTGCACGCCCTGATCCTCGGCCGCGCGATCACCGGGCTGCAGGCGTTCTTCTGACGACGCCCGCAAAGCCCCATGCCTGCCGACATGGCGGCCCCCAAAGCGGGGGCTGTCTGCCCCCGTCCTGCGGACTCCCCCGAGGATATTTCGGCCAGAATGAAAGCTGGCGCTTTCACTTTGGTCCAAATATCCTCGGGTGAATTGGCCGGAACGGCCAAGAGGGGCGAAGCCCCTGACTTCAGGCGGCCTGAGTGGCGGGTCTGCGTTTCCACAGGCCGATCAGCGGGCGCTCGATCAGCAGATACAGCACATAGGCGGCAAGGATGCAGATCAGCGTGGCCCACCAGACATAGGCCCAGGGATGCGCGCCCGCCGGGTCCAGCCGGGTCCAGATGATCTTGACGATGGCCAGGGTGAACGGGTGCGACAGATACAGCGTATAGGAGCTGTCGCCGCCGACCTTGGCGATGCCTTTCAGCGCGCCGCTCAGCCGGGCGGGCAGGAAGAAGATGAAGGCGCTGGCGAAGAAGGCGGCCGGGATGCCGAGGCGGATCAGCCGGCTGGGCGACGGCTGCAACAGCCAATAAGCCACGAAGGCCAGAGCGACGAAGGCGGCGAACAGGATCAGGTTGGGGCGGTGGCCGCCCTCGGTGTAAAGCCGGGCGAGAATCACGCCGATCAGGAATTCCAGGATGATCGGCCGCCCCCAGAACAGCACGGGACCGCTGGTGGTGACCGCCCAGAGCGCCACGAAGCCGAGAATCAGCGCGGCGAGGACCGCGAAGCCGAATTTGCGCGGGAATAACAGCGCGACAGCGAACAACGCGTAGAAGAACATCTCGTAGTTCAGCGTCCAGCCGAGGGCCAGGACCGGCGTATATTCCCCGATCATGTTCGGATAGGGGAAGAACAGGAAGGAGGACAGGATCATCGGCGCGCTGGCATCGGGGTTGTTCAGCTTGTCCGGCAGCAGCGCGATCGCCGCCAGCATCCCCAGCGTATACAGCCAATAGAGCGGGACGACGCGCTGGAACCGCTTCTTCAGGAAGGTGGCGGTACCGCCGGGTTGGCCGAAGAGATGCGCGCTCGACAGCCACATCACGAAGCCCGAGATGATGAAGAAGATGTCGACGCCGATGCCGAAATCGAAGGGGATATGCTCGAACCCCGCGACGGTCTGGCCGGCCTCGGCCTGGGCATGTTCGAAGACCACGGCGGCGGCGGCGATGGCGCGCAGCAGCTGCACGCTGACGAGATGCGGGGTGTGGGTCTGCGTGGACATCGGTGTCCCATCCTGAAAACAGCGCTCGGGCCTGCCGAGATTCCGGCCGGAGTGCCGGTCTGGAGGCGAGCAAAATCGTTAAAAATCTTCCGCGGCTGGTAGCAGCTTGGGCGCAAAAAGTTAACAGACCCGCCCGATCTGATCGGACGGGTCGGCCTTTCTCCGCCGAACGGGCGGATCTGCAGGTTCAGATGCCGTCGCCGACGAAGGCCTTTTCGACCACGAATTCGCGGGGTTCGGAATTGGCGCCCTCGCGCAGACCGAAGCCTTCCAGCACCGCCTTCACATCGACGTTGAAGGCCAGGCTGCCGCAGATCATGGCGCGGTCTTCCTCGGGGTTGATCGGCGGCAGGCCCAGATCGGCGAAGACCTTGCCCGAGGTCATGTTGTCGGTGATCCGGCCCATCAGGGGCGAATCCTCGCGCGTGGTGGTGGGGTAATAGAGCAGCCGGTCGGCGAATTCCGCGCCGAACATCTCGGTCAGCAGGGGGTCGTTGCGCAGGTTTTCGACCAGCTCGCGGCCATAGGTCAGCTCGTCCGCGCCGCGGCAGGTGTGCATCATGATGACCTGATCGAAGCGCTCGAAGGTTTCGGGGTCGCGCATCAGTGACGCGAAGGGCGCCAGCCCGGTGCCGGTGGCCAGAAACCACAACCGCTTGCCGGGCAGCAGCGCGTCCAGCACCAGCGTGCCCACGGGTTTCGGGCGCAGGATGATCTGATCGCCTTCCTTGATATGCTGCAGTTTCGAGGTCAGCGGGCCATCCGGCACCTTGATCGAATAGAATTCCAGTTCGTCATCCCAATTGGGCGAGGCGATGGAATAGGCGCGCAGGATCGGCTTGCCGTTATCGCCGGGCAGCCCGATCATCACGAATTCGCCCGAGCGGAAGCGCAGACTGGCCGGACGCGTCACCCGGAAGGAAAACAGCCGGTCGGTCCAATGCTTCACCGCCGTCACCGTCTGCGCATCGGGCAGGGTGGGCTTGTCGCGGTTCGGTTGGGCTTGGGTGTCGGTCACGGCGAGATCCAGTGTCATCAGAATTCCTGCAATGCTCTAGGCCAATGCGGCGCGTCGGTGAAGCCCATGCGGGGCGGCAAATTGTCCCGAGGGGGCGATTCTCGCGTTAGATTTAGAACAATTTCCGCATTTGTGGCAGGGGTGTGGGGTGGATAAGGATGTTTCCGCGTAGCACCCCTTTTGGGTAGAACTGTATTCCATGTTGGTCTGGTTGCTGCGGTCAGCGTCGGTGCTGGTCGGTGCCGATCAGGACTGATCGTCCACGACCGAGAGGAGATCGGGGACCGCCGGGCAGGGCAGCAGACGGTTATGGGCGACATCGGCCAGCGTGGCGTTGTGCAGAAACACATAGACATGAGCCGACAGGCTTTGCCACAGTCGGTTCGAAAGCGTCTGCGCGCGCGAGCCCGACACGCCCCCCGACACCCCCGCGCCCAGATGCAGGGCGCTGACGGTTTCATCGACGGCGGACAGGATTTCCGACACCCGGATCTCGGTGGCCGGGCGTGACAGCTTGTAGCCGCCGCCGGGGCCGCGCGCGGATTCGACCAGCCCCGCCCGGCGCAGCCGCACGAAAAGCTGTTCGAGATAGGGCAGCGACACGTCCTGCCGTTCGGCGATGTCGGCCAGCGAGGTCAGCGTATTGGCCGGCTGCAACGCCAGATCGACCAGTGCCACCATGCCGTAGCGGCCCTTGGTGGAAAGCTTCATGCGATAATCCTTCGCCCCAGTAACCGGCGCCCGGAAATCAGGCCGCCTTGAAATGTTGACGAGCGCGCGGGGCTTGGGCTAACTCCCCCCGTCCCGGCAGCCCTTGCGCAGGCCGTTCCCGGTCCACATCTTCTGGGCTTGGAATAGTTGTCGCCCCTGCTTGCGTCAAGAAAACCGTTTCGCGAAGGATCCCATGCCCGAACTGATCTTTGCCGGCCCCGATGGCCGTCTCGAAGGGCGCTATCACGCCCAAGCCAAACCCGATGCGCCGATTGCGATCATCCTGCATCCTCATCCCCAATATGGCGGCACGATGAACAATCGCGTCGTCTATAACCTGCATTACGCATTCCACAAGATCGGCTTCACGGTGATGCGGTTCAACTTCCGCGGCGTAGGCCGGAGCCAGGGAGAGTTCGACCAGGGCGTCGGCGAGTTGTCGGACGCGGCGGCCGCGCTGGATTATCTGCAGGCGATGAATCCCAACTCCAAGCATTGCTGGGTGGCGGGGTTCAGCTTTGGTGCCTGGATCGGCATGCAGCTGCTGATGCGGCGTCCCGAAATCACCGGCTTCATCAGCGTCTCGCCACAGGCCAATATCTATGATTTCAGCTTCCTTGCGCCGTGCCCGGCCTCGGGGCTGATCATCAACGGCTCGGCCGACCGTGTGGCGCCCCCGAAGGATACCGAGGGGTTGGTGTCGAAACTGCGCGAGCAGAAAGGTATCACCATCAGCCATGACGTGATCGAGGGCGCGGACCACTTCTTCCGCGACGACGAGGTGCATATGAACCCGATGATCGAGAAGGTGCAGACCTATGTGCGCCGGCGCCTGACCGAGGGGACGCGCTGACCTGACGCGGGACCGGCGCCCAGCAGGTGCCGGTCCGGGCGGAGGCTTGCCGATTTCGGCGCCCTCGGCCGACCGGGTCTTGGCGGGCAAGGCCCCGCCGACCCGCAGGGGTCCGGGTGGCTGCAACATGCCGAATTTGCCGCGGTTGCCATCGGTTGGCTTGTCCGTGCTGCGGCCGCGCGTTTCCTTCCGACCTGAAGCGGACCCGTGGCGGGTTCGCCAAGGCGGAGGATGCCATGACCAAGATTTCCCGAACCACGACGTTTGCCGCGGCGCTGGCGTTGATCTCGATGCCGGCGCTGGCGCAGGTGACGGCCGAGCAGGTGACCCAGTCGCTGGAAGGGCAGGGCTATACCGATATCCGGGTCTCGCCCGAGGTGGACGGCCATATCGCCACTACCGCGACCGATGCCGAAGGCGTCGAGGTGGTGATTGTCCACGACGCGAGCACCGGGCAGGTCGTTTCGGCGGCGGCAGCGGATGCGCAGCCGGCGCAAGGCGGCGCGACCCCGGCGCCGGCACCGGGCGGCTGAGATCGCGCAACCACGAGATGAGGGAGGGCGCGCGCGATCTCCCTTGTCTTGTATGTGCGGTTTGCTTGGATCGCGTGGTTGGCCGTCGCGGCGAAGCCTGTCCGGAATTGATGTGCGAAAATCCGCCGATCGTTTGGCGAAAATCCGCCCACATTGGACATTCCCGGAAAAATTTCCCTCTAAATCGCTGTAATGCGATTTGTTTTGAGAAAATTCAAAGAAAATCATATCCTTTTCCTTGGAGGCCGTCGACAAATCTGCCGGCGGTGAAAGGGGGGAGACATGCGTAGGATACCAAGTGCCGCACCAGCTGCTGTCGCGCTCGCCGTACTGGCGATGCCGGCGGGGGCAAGTGTTTCCAGCAATCAGGTCGGGAAAGCTCGGTTGGATGCCGGACACGCCCAGATCGAGCTTTCGGTCGGCGGAGACGGAGAGATCGTCATTGCCGATCGTGATCGTGCCCAGGGCGATCGCGAAGCCCGCGAGGGGCGTCGCCCCAACAGGGAAGGCAAGGCCGGAGATCGCGGCAAACGTGACCGGGATCGGGATCGCGACAAGGGCAAGAAGGGCCGTGAAGGCGGCGACCACGGCGGTGGAGACCATGGCGGCGGTGACCATGGCGGCGGCGATCCCGGCGGTGGAGACCATGGTGGCGGTGACCATGGCGGCGGTGACCATGGCGGCGGTGATCCGGGTGGTGGCGATCATGGCGGTGACGATCCCGGCGGTGGGGACCACGGGGGTGGCGATCACGGGGGTGGTGATCCGGGCGGCGACCACGGCTGACCCTTTCACAGGGCGGCAGAAGGGGGCCAGCAGGCCCCCTTCCGTTTGGCGCGCGGACCGGAAGGTTAAAACCGCGCTGGCGATCCGCGCCCGCGCAGGCTAACAGCCGGTGCAAAGGAGACCGCCGATGCCCCAGCCCGATCTCGACGCGCAACTGGCTTTTCTGGCCGAGGCGGACAAGCTGAAATCGGTCGACCGGGCCAATACGCTGAACGATCTGTCGCGGCAGGAAAACAGCGCCGAACATAGCTGGCATCTGACGCTTTACGCGATGGTTCTGGCCGGGCAGGCGGGGCCGGGGGTGGATATCGGCCGCGTCATCCGGATGCTGATCCTGCATGATCTGGTGGAAATCGACGTGGGCGATGTTCCGCTGCACTCGGCCGGCGGTCAGGCCCATGACTCGCCCGAGATCCAGCAGGCCGAGGCTGAGGCCGCGCGCCGCATCTTCGGGCTGCTGCCGCCCGCTCAGGCAGCGGAATTCCTGGCCCTCTGGCAGGAATTCGAAGCCAACCGGACCCCCGACGCCGTCTTCGCCAAATCGCTCGACCGCACGCAGCCGCTGGTCCAGAACCTCACCTCTGACGGCGCGGGCTGGGTGAAATACGGCGTCACCTACGACAATATCGTCAGCCGCGTCGGTGAGAAGGTGGCACGCGGCTTGCCCGCGGTCTGGGACGAACTGCATTGCCGCGTCCGCGCCTTCTTCGGCCTCGCCTGACCGCAGATGCCGACTCTCCGCCGATCAGCGGGCTGTCAGGTATCGGGCGACCGCGGTCCAGATCCTGCGCTGCGACAACGGCGCCCCGAGACCCTCGGCGAAGGTCAGGGGCACGGATCCGAATGGTCCGCCCCCCTTCGGTCTTCGAGGCGCTGTGCGGGCCGGTCACGAACAGGATGCAAGATCGGGAAAGGTGGCGGGCGGCGGCAGTATGCGATGGCATACCGCCTTCCTTTCCCTAGCGATAGCAGCTATACCGCCGCCAAATCGAAATCCAACTGAAGGGATGCCCCATGTCGAAGATCAAGGTAGACAACCCGGTCGTCGAGCTCGACGGCGACGAGATGACCCGGATCATCTGGGAATTCATCAAGAAAAAGCTGATCCTGCCTTACCTCGACATCGACCTGAAATATTACGACCTCGGCATCGAGGAGCGTGACCGCACCGAAGACCAGATCACCATCGACGCGGCCAATGCGATCAAGCAATACGGCGTCGGCGTGAAATGCGCGACCATCACCCCCGACGAGGCCCGCGTCGAGGAATTCGGCCTGAAGAAGATGTGGAAATCGCCCAACGGAACGATCCGCAACATCCTCGGCGGGGTGATCTTCCGCGAGCCGATCATCGCCCGAAACGTGCCGCGTCTGGTCCCGCACTGGACCAAGCCGATCATCGTCGGCCGCCATGCCTTCGGTGACCAGTACAAGGCCACCGATTTCCGCTTCCCCGGCACCGGCAAGCTGTCGATCAAATTCGTCGGCGACGACGGCCAGACCATCGAACACGAGGTCTTTCAGGCCCCCGGCGCCGGTGTCGCCATGGCGATGTATAACCTCGACGATTCGATCCGCGACTTCGCCCGCGCCTCGATGAACTATGCGCTGCAGCGCAACTATCCGCTCTATCTGTCGACCAAGAACACCATCCTGAAAGCCTATGACGGCCGTTTCAAGGATCTGTTCCAGCAGATCTTCGACGAAGAATTTGCCGACCGGTTCAAGAAGGCCGGCCTGACCTATGAACACCGCCTGATCGACGACATGGTGGCATCGTCGCTGAAATGGAACGGCGGCTATGTCTGGGCCTGCAAGAACTATGACGGCGATGTGCAGTCGGATACGGTGGCCCAGGGTTTCGGCTCGCTCGGGCTGATGACCTCGGTGCTGATGACCCCCGATGGCAAGACCGTCGAGGCCGAGGCCGCCCACGGCACCGTCACCCGCCACTACCGCGAGTATCAGAAGGGCAAGGAGACGTCGACCAACTCCATCGCCTCTATCTATGCCTGGACCGGCGGCCTGAAGCATCGCGCCAAACTGGACAATAACGAAGCGCTGATGAACTTCGCGCAGACGCTGGAACGCGTGACGGTGCAGGCGGTCGAGGACGGCTATATGACCAAGGACCTCGCCCTGCTGGTCGGCCCGGAACAGAAATGGCTGTCGACGATGGGCTATCTGGAAAAGGTCGACGAATATCTGAACAAGGCGCTCGCCTGATCCACGGACGAAAGCCGGGCCTCACCGCCCGGCTTTTTTCATTCTGGCCCAAATATCCCGGGGGAGTCCGCAGGACGGGGGCAGCGCCCCCCTTTCTTTACCGTCCGACAAGGGCTATCTGACCCCCATCCCAACCGGACCGGAGCCCGTGCCATGAAAGCCGCCGTCATCACCTTCCCCGGATCGAATTGCGACCGCGACCTGCGCGTGGCGCTGCGAGACGCGGGGGCCGAGGTCACACAGGTCTGGCACAAGGACGACGCCCTGCCGGCGGGCACCGATCTGGTCGCGGTGCCGGGCGGCTTTTCCTTCGGGGACTATCTGCGCTGCGGCGCCATTGCCGCCCAATCCCCCATCGCCCGTGCCCTCCGTGCCCATGCCGAGCGCGGCGGCTTCGTGCTGGGGGTCTGCAACGGCTTTCAGGTGCTGACCGAGCTTGGGCTGCTGCCCGGCGCGCTGATGCGCAATGCCGGCCTGACCTTCATCGCCAAGCCGGTGGCACTGGAAGTCGTCAGCGCCGACAGCGCCTTCACCAGCGGCTACAGCGTCGGTCAGATTCTGCAGATCCCCGTCGCCCATCATGACGGCAATTACCAGATCGACCCCGAGGGGCTGGCCGCGCTGCAGGCGCAGGACCGCATCGCCTTCCGCTATGCGCCGGCAATCAACGGCTCGGTCGCGGATATCGCCGGCGTGCTGTCGGAAAACCGTCGCGTGCTGGGGATGATGCCCCATCCCGAACGCGCCATCGACCCGGCCCATGGCGGCACCGATGGCAAGGCCATGTTCGCTGCTCTCGCCGGCGCGCTGCTTGCGGCGTGACGACGCGCGCCTTGGCAGAAGGCCGGGGCTTGCCTAGATTGGCGTGATCGGCAATCGCAGCGGAAACCGGCATTTGAACCTGATCACACCCGAAGACGACCGGCCCGCACACGCGGTCCGCTCGGTTGATGGCGACAAGGCCGTCAACCTGTGGGTGCTGCGCGCGGCCCTCGTCGCGCTGCTTGTGCTGGCAGGGGTGGTGCTATGGGCCACCAATACCTGGCTGTCAGAGCGGTTTTCCGAAAACACCCGCGTCCGGGCCGAACTGCGCGCCACGCTTTATTCCGGGCAGCTGCAGTCCGAACTGCAGCGCAATTCGGTCGTGCCGATGATGCTGGCGCGGGATCCGGCGCTGATCTCGGCGCTGTCTTCAGGCGATTTCGCCACTACCTCGGCGCGGCTCATCACGGCGCAGAAGGATATCGGCGCGGCCTCGATCCGGCTGCTCGATGCCTCGGGGCGCACGGTGGCGGCGACCGATCGCCAGCTTCTGGGCACGAATTACGTTGGCGCGCCCTATTTCGTCGACGCCATGCGGGCGCGCGACACGGTGTTCACCGTCGCGCCGTCGGAGCATGGCGGCTTCGAATTTGTCTATTCCCGCGTCATCGCCGACAGCACCCGCACCTTGGGCGTGATCGTGGTCGGCACCGACCTGACCCGGCTGGAGCAGAGCTGGGCGGGCATCAGCGACGCGGTCGCCGTGACCGATTCCACGGGCCAGGTGATCCTGACCACTGAAGGACGCTGGCGCAGCCTGCCTCTGGACGAGGCGCTGGCGATCCGGCCCGCGCCCTCGGCGATCGAGCGCGCCTTCCAGGTCACCACCGACTGGTCGAACACCCCCGCCGATGCCTGGGTCAAGGGCCGCGCGGTGATGCAGACCGAGACCCGCATCCCCTTCCGGGGCTGGCGGATGTACAATTTCACCACCTACGAATCCATCCGCGAACGGGTCTTCGCCGTCCTCGCTATGGAGGCCACGGTGTTCGCCGTGCTGGCCGCGGCTGTTTTCTATGTGCTGTCGCGCCGGGCGCAGCGCCGCACCGTCGCCTATATGCGCGAATCGGCGGACCTGCGGGCGCTGAATGCTCGCCTGACCCGCGAGATCGCCGAGCGCGAGCGGGTGCAGCGCGAATTGCGCGTGGCCGAGCAGACGGTGCAGCAATCCTCGAAACTGGCCGCCTTGGGCGAAATGTCGGCTGGTGTCAGCCACGAGTTGAATCAGCCGCTGGCGGCGATGAAGACCTATCTGGCGGGGGCGCGGCTGCTGCTGGATCGGGGCCGCTCGGACGAGGCGCTGTCCAGCTTCCAGCGCATCGACGACCTGGTCGACCGCATGGGCAGCATCACCCGGCAGCTGAAATCCTATGCCCGCAAGGGTGGCGAGGCGTTCGAGCCGGTGGACCTGCGCGCCGCCCTGTCCAGCGCCCTGACCATGATGGAGCCGCAGCTGCGCGCCCGCCCCGTGCGCATCATTCGCAACCTGCCCCGCAAGCCCGTCATGGTCTATTGTGACCGTATCCGGCTGGAGCAGGTGCTGATCAACCTGCTGCGCAACGCGATCGATGCCACGAAGACGGTGAAAGACCCACGGATCGAGATCGGGATCGAAACCGGCGCTCAAGCCGTTGTGACAGTACGTGACAACGGACCGGGTGTCAGCGATCTGGACAAACTCTTCGAACCGTTCTTCACCACCAAGAAGCCCGGCGAGGGCACCGGCCTGGGGCTGGCGATATCATCCGGTATCGTCGCAGATTTCGGCGGTCGACTGACCGCGCATAACGCCGAGGACGGCCCTGGCGCCGTGTTCGAGATGGCACTGCCGATTTACGATCCCGACGGTGGTCGCGCCGACGCGCCGCTGGCTGCGGAATGAGAAGGAATTGAGAAGCATGAGCAAGACGCTCCAAATCGCCATCGTCGACGACGAACCCGACATGCGCGAATCGATCAGCCAGTGGCTGGTCCTGTCGGGGTTCAACACGGTGACCTTCCCCTCGGCCGAGGATGCGCTGAAGGAAATCGGCCCCGACTGGCCGGGCGTCGTCATCAGCGACATCCGCATGCCCGGCATGGATGGCATGGCCTTCCTGAAACGCCTGATGAGTATCGACAGCGCGCTTCCGGTCATCATGATCACCGGCCATGGCGACGTGCCGATGGCGGTCGAGGCGATGCGGATGGGCGCCATGGACTTCATGGAAAAGCCCTTCAAGCCCGACCGCATGACCGAACTGGCCAAGAAGGCCACGCAGGCCCGGCGCATGACGCTGGACAATCGCGCCCTGCGCCGCGACCTGTCGGAAGGCCAGCAGGTGATGTCGAAGCTGGTCGGTCAGTCGGCGGCAATGGAGCGCCTGCGCGAGGATATTCTGGATCTGGGTCAGGCCGACGGCCACGTCCTGATCGACGGCGAGACCGGCACCGGCAAGACGCTGGTGGCCCATGCGCTGCATGCCGTGGGACCGCGCGCGTCGAAGAAATTCGTGCCCGTCGCCTGCGCCGCCTTCGATCCCGAAAAGCTGGGCGCGCGGCTGTTCGGCCCGCTGGAGGATGCCATTCCCGCGGTCGAGGAAGCGCGCGGCGGCACCCTGTGTCTTGAAGACATCGAGGCGCTGCCCGACGCCCTGCAGGCGCGGCTGCTGGGCTTCATCGCCGATCAGGGCAGCCCGGCCGAGACCCGCATCATCGCCATTTCCAATGCCCGCGGCGATGGGCGCCGCCCCGAGGATCTGCTGCGTCCCGACCTATTCTATCGCCTGTCCGCCCTGCAGATCACCGTGCCGCCCCTGCGCGCGCGCGGCGAGGATATCCTGGCCCTGTTCACCCGCATGACCGAGCAGTTCGCCGATGAATATGGCTGCGAGCCGCCGCAGGTGAATGCGCAGGAAGCGGCGCAGCTGCTGCAGGCACCGTGGCCGGGCAATGTCCGCCAGCTCATCAACGTGGCCGAGCGCGCGGTGCTGCAGAACCGGCGCGGTTCCGGCTCGATCACCTCGCTGCTGATGACCGAGGGCGACGAGGATCAGGCGCAGGCGACCACGACCGAGGGCAAGCCGCTGAAGGAATATGTCGAGAGTTTCGAGAAGATGCTGATCGACAACACCATGCGCCGGCATAAGGGCAGCATCGCGGCGGTGATGGACGAATTGTGCCTGCCGCGCCGGACCCTGAACGAGAAGATGGCGAAATACGGCCTGTCGCGGGGCGACTATCTTTAACAGGCGGCCGAGGGCGCGCGGTTGATGGATCAGCTGGAACTGGTCGTCGCGGCCCTGCGGGTGGCGGCTTGGCCGCTGCTGCTGCTCGGGCTGCTTCTGATTGGGCTGATCGCAGCATCGCGGCGGCGTTGGCGTCGTGCCGGGCTGGCATTGGCTGGGCAGACGGCGCTGCTGTTCTGGTCCTTAACCATGCCCGCTATTCACCGCCATCGCATGGGAAACCGCGCTGCAACGCGGCGGCCTGACTGGCGCCGTCCCTGAAGCGCTGCAGGGCACGCAGGTGCTGCTGTTTGGTGCCCCCGATGGGCGTCAGGACATATCGCCCTGCGCCAGTCTGTTTGGTGATGCCGGGGTGGGACGGCTGTGGCAGGCTGGCGCTTCGGGGGCTTGGACCGTGCCTGTTCAGTCGGTCATCACCGGTGTCTATGATCCCGGCGAGCCAGGTGAGATGTGCAGCATCCGCCAGCTTCAGCCGGGCGATGCGCCGCAGCCGGAATGGGCGCTGCTGCCCGAAGACCGCGGCGCTCTGCGCGGTGTCGATAACCCGGAATTTGATGCGATGATGGCGGCGCATCTGGGGAAATATGCCGCGCGCCGCGTGCGGCTAACCTATCTGTTGGCGCCGATGGATGGCGCCGGGCGGGTGCAGGCCGAACGGACCGCGCTGGTGGGCTTTCAGGCCGTGCTGAAAGACGCGCCATGGTGGTGGCCGCCCTATCTGCCCTTCCTGACCGAGGTGCTGCGCCCGGCCGAGGATCCCGCCTTGGACGGTCTGCGCAGGCTGAACTGTGGCGGGGACTGGCCCTGCGACTCCTGATGCAGGGGCGGCTGCGCGTTGCCTTGATGGTGCCGGGACGAGCCGCGTTAACCGTTTGATGATAATCCTGCGATATTCAGTTTCCCATTGAACTTTCGGCCCCGCCGCCCTTATGTTCAAAGCATGCGCGGTCATGCAACCATCGGTTGAAACGTATCTGGATGAACGCGCCATCAGTTTCGCAGCGGAGGCCGGCACACCCCGAGGTGGCCGCTGTCCGCCAAGAAAAACCGCCCTGCGGCGCTTCCCGCGCGAGGGCTGACATTCGCTGCCCCTCAGCCCATGGCGGGGGCCAAGAGGTAACAGACGCGATGCAACGCGCGCGACTCATCGGGGCGGAATTGCTGCGGGGCTCACCCTCCGCAGATGCCCCTGTCGCCGCGCCCGCGTCCCCATCAAGCCGCGTCCCGCAACGCATCCCGGCTGGAAGCCGGGGCGGGGGGCTGCGTGAAAGACATAACAATGGCAAAGAAAATGCTGATCGACGCGACGCATGCGGAAGAAACCCGCGTCGTCGTGGTGGATGGAACCAAGGTCGAGGAGTTTGATTTCGAGACCGTCAACAAGCGGCAGCTTGCTGGCAATATCTATCTGGCGAAGGTGACGCGGGTCGAACCCTCGCTTCAGGCCGCCTTCGTGGATTACGGCGGCAACCGCCACGGCTTCCTGGCCTTCGCCGAGATCCACCCGGATTACTACCAGATCCCTGCCGCCGACCGTCAGGCGCTGATGGAGGAAGAGCGCGCCTATGCCGAGGCCGTTGCCGCCGAGGAAGCCGCGCGCGAAAAATCCGGCGGCCGCAAGCCGCGTCGCCCGGCCCGTGCCGAAAAGGCCGAATCGGGCGATGTGGTGGCCGCCTCGGACGAAATTCCGGGCATGGAGGTCGTCGACCACGCCGAAGACGCCCCGGTCGAGGCGGAAGTCCTAGTCGAGGTCGAAACGGCTGCCTTTGAGGCGATGACCGAGACCGCCGATGAGGGCGCCGAGGCCGATGATAGCATCGAATCGGTCGCCGAGGAGGACGTGACCGAGGAAATCCGGGCGCCGAAAAAGCCGCGCGGCCGCCGCTACAAGATCCAGGAGGTGATCAAGGTCCGCCAGATCATGCTGGTTCAGGTCGTCAAGGAAGAACGCGGCAACAAGGGTGCGGCGCTGACCACCTATCTGTCGCTGGCAGGGCGCTATTGCGTGCTGATGCCCAACACCGCGCGCGGTGGCGGGATTTCCCGCAAGATCACCAATGCCGCCGACCGCAAGAAGCTGAAAGACATCGCCGGCGAGCTGAAGGTGCCGCAAGGCGCCGGGCTGATCATCCGCACCGCCGGCAGCCAGCGCACCCGGACCGAGATCAAGCGCGATTACGAATATCTGATGCGGCTGTGGGAGCAGATCCGCGAAGTGACCTTCGCCTCGGTCGCGCCCGCGCCGATTTATGAGGAAGGCGACCTGATCAAGCGCACGATCCGCGACCTCTACAGCCGCGAGATCGACGAGGTGCTGGTCGAGGGCGAGCGGGGTTATCGCACCGCCAAGGACTTCATGAAGATGATCATGCCGTCCCATGCCAAGAACGTGAAGCATTACACCGATCCCATGCCGCTGTTCGCGCGCTATCAGGTCGAAGGCTATCTGGGCGGCATGTTCAATCCGGTCGTGCAGCTGAAATCCGGCGGCTATATCGTCATCGGCGTGACCGAGGCGCTGGTGGCGATCGACGTGAACTCCGGCCGCGCGACCAAAGAAGGCTCGATCGAAGATACGGCGGTCAAGACCAACCTTGAAGCCTGCGACGAGGTGGCGCGCCAGCTGCGTCTGCGCGACCTCGCGGGCCTGATCGTCATCGACTTCATCGACATGGACGAGCGCAAGAACAACGCGGCCGTCGAGAAACGCCTGAAGGAAAAACTGAAAACGGATCGGGCGCGGATTCAGGTCGGCAAGATCTCGGGCTTCGGCCTGATGGAAATGAGCCGCCAGCGCCTGCGTCCGGGGATGCTGGAATCGACCACGCAGCCCTGCGCGCATTGCCATGGCACCGGTCTGATCCGGTCCGATGACAGCCTCGCGCTGACGATCCTGCGCGCGATCGAGGAGGAAGGCACCCGCAAACGCTCGCGCGAGGTGCTGGTCAAGGCGCCGATCGCGGTGGCGAACTTCCTGATGAACGCCAAGCGCGAGCATATCGCGATGATCGAGGGGCGTTACGGCATGTCGGTCCGGGTCGAGGCCGATCCGACGCTGATCTCGCCCGATTACGCGATTGAAAAGTTCAAGACCGCGACCCGTCTGGTGCCCGAGGTCGTGGCCCCGGTTCTGACCGTGGATGCGACGCTGATGGCGCAGATCGATGAGGATGACACCATCGTCGATGAGGCAGAGGACGCCGAACTGCTGATCGACCGCGAGATCGAGGCCGATGAAGCCGCCGATGCCCGCGCCGAGGACGATGCCGATGGCGAGGGCCGCGCCAAGCGCCGCCGCCGTCGCCGTCGCCGGGGCGGCAAGGATCGCGCCGAGGGACGCGATCAGAACGGCGAGGACGAGGCCGAAGACAACGACGAGGCGCCAATGATGGTCAAGACGGTCGAGGCCGAAGGAGCCGAGACCGAGGAGGCCGAGGCCGAGCCGGAGCAGCCGAAGACCCGCAGCCGTTCGCGCAGCCGCTCGCGCCGCAAGCCGGTGGAGGTCGCTGCGGCTGGGGAGATCGCCGATCCGGAGGCCGCCGACGCCTTGCTGGAAACCGAAGCCGGTCCGGTGAGCGAGGGTGACGCCGGTGAAGGCGCGGCGGATCAGGATGCGGTGCTGGCCGATGCCGCCGCTGCGGCCCGTGAGCAGGCCGATGTGCAGGCCGAAGACGCCGCTGCCGCAACCGAGGCCGCCGAAGTGGCGCCCGCGCCGGAAGTCGCGACCGCCGCAGCAACCGCTGCAACCCCAGCCCCCGCCGCCGAGGTGGTGACGGAAGTCGTGACCGAGGCCCCGGCGCGCCCCAAGCGGCGCGGCTGGTGGTCCATCGGCTGATCTGGCCGAAGGGCGATGACGAGAAAGGGCCCGCCGGACTGGCGGGCCCTTTTTCGTTCGTTTACGAGACTGTGACAGGCTGTCCTCTGGCGCGGGACGCGAAAATCTCTAGTCTCGCCGCATGTTTGGAATTGATCTGATCGACGCAGGCTTCCTGCCCGCCGCCCTTGTCGCCCTGCTGGCCGGGGTGGTGTCGTTTCTGTCGCCCTGCGTGCTGCCCATCGTGCCGCCTTATCTGGCCTATATGACCGGTGTCGGGGTGAACGGCCTGAAATCGGGCGAGCGCAGCGCCGTGCCCGCCGCCTTGATGTTCGTGCTGGGCCTGTCCACGGTGTTTCTGGTCATGGGCTTCGCGGCCTCGGCCCTGGGGCGGGCGTTTCTGGAATATCAGGTCTGGCTGGCGCGGATCGCCGGCGTCGCCGTGATTGTCATGGGCCTGCATTTCCTGCATGTCTTCCGCATTCCCCTGCTGGACCGCGAGGCGCGGCTGGACACCGGCGATCAGGGCGGATCCGCCTTTGGCGCCTACGTGCTGGGTCTGGCCTTTGCCTTTGGCTGGACGCCCTGCATCGGTCCCTTGCTCGGCACGATCCTGTCCTTGGCCGCGACCGATGCCGATGCCACGCGGGGCACCGTGCTGCTGGCGGTCTACGCCCTGGGGCTGGGCATTCCGTTCCTGCTTTCGGCCATTTTCATCAACCGCGCCATCGGCGTGATGAATCGCATCAAGCCCTATATGAAGACGATCGAGCGCGTCATGGGCGTGCTGCTGATCTTCGTCGGGCTGATGCTGATCAGCGGGCGAATGGCCGACCTGTCCTATTGGATGCTGGAAACCTTTCCCGGCCTCGCCAACCTCGGTTAACGCTTCACGTTCCGCTTCAGGTCGGCCAGCGTGATCGCGCCGGTCGCGAAGCTGAGCGCGAAATAGATCGTCGCCCCGCCAAAGACCAGCAAGGCCAGTTCGGGCAGGCGGTGCATCCCGATGCGGTCGGTCCACAGGTTGATCCCCCACAGCGCCGCCGCCATCAGCGCCGAGGACAGCGCGATCCGCGGCGCGGTCCGGCGGACCCGGGCATCGGCCCGCACCGACTGGCCCATATGGCGCGTCCCCCACCACAGTTGCCCGACCATGACCCATGCCGCGACCGAGGTCCCGATAGCGGCCGCCAGAAAGCCCAGCACGCCCATCAATCCAAAGGCCACCACGGCGTTCACAACCATGGAAATGACCGCGAAGCGGAAGGGGGTGCGGGTGTCCTCGCGGGCAAAATACAGCGGTTGCAGAATCTTTTGCAGCACGAAGGCGGGCAGGCCGAGCGCATAGACGATCAGCGCATTGGCGGTCTGGCGGGTGTCGAAGGCGGTGAACTCGCCCCGCTCGAACAGGGTCGAGACCATAGGCACCGCGATCACGCTGATCGCGAAGGCGGCGGGCAGGGTCAGGAACAGCCCGAATTCCAGCGCGCGCGAAAATGCGGCCTGCCCGCCGGCATGATCCTCGGCCCGCAGGCGTCGGGCCAGTTCAGGCAGCAGCACCACCGCCACCGCGGCGCCGACGACGCCGAGCGGCAGCTGATAGAGCCGGTCCGAATAGCTGAGCCACGCGATCGCGCCCTCGAAGAACGAGCCGACCTGACGGCCGACCAGCAGGTTGATCTGCACCACGCCGCCCGCGAACATGGCAGGCAGGGCAATGGCCAGCAGCCGCCGCAGATCCGGGGTCAGCCGGGGACGGCGGGGCCGAAAGCTCCACCCGTTGCGATGGGCGTCCCACCACACAAGGCCAAGCTGGGCAATGCCGGTCACCGGCGTGGCCCAGGCGAGTGTCAGGCCCAGATCCCAGCCGAACCAGCGGCCAAGATACATGGCGACGATGAACAGAAGGTTCAGCAGCACTGGGGCAGCAGCGGCGGCGGTGAAGCGGTGATTGGCGTTCAGCACGCCGCCGACCATCGAGGCCAGCGAGATCAGCAGGATATAGGGAAAAGTGATGCGCCCGTATTCGACGGCGAGGTCGAAACGCTCGTCGCCCACAAAACCGGCCGCCATCAGCCAGACCAGGCCCGGCATCAGGATCATGCCGAGCGCGGTAAAGACCAGCAGCACGAAGCTGAGCCCGGCGAAGGCGTCCTCGGCAAAGCCCTGCGGGTCATCGCCGCCTTCCAGCTTTTTGGAAAACATCGGGACGAAAGCGGTGTTGAAGGCACCTTCCGCGAAGAAGCGGCGGAACATATTGGGCAGCGAAAGGGCCACCAGAAACGCTTCGGCAACCGGGCCGGTGCCGAGCCAGGCGGCCATCAGGATGTCGCGGACAAAACCGGTGATGCGGGACAAAAACGTCCACAATCCGACCGAGATGAACCCGGCCACCATGGATTTCTTCATGCTTATGCTCCTGCCCGCTCGGCGCCTTCGCGGATCGCCTGACGCAGTTTCTTCTCAAGGGTCTCGCGACGGGCTGGCTGGTGCAGCTTCAGCCCGAAGGCGTCCTTGACGTAAAAGCTATCGACCACCTGCGCGCCGTAGGTGGCGATCACGGCGCTGGCGATCTGGATGTGATTGGCCGCCAGTGTCCGGGTCAGATCGTAAAGCAGACCGGGACGGTCGCGGGTGTCCACCTCGACGATGGTGTAGATTTCGGAGCCGTCATTGTCGAAGGTGATATGCGTCGGGAATTTGAAGGCGCGGTCGCGCTTCTTCATCTGGTCCTTGTCGGCGAAGGCGTCGCGGGCCACCACCTCGCCCTTCAGCGTCCGGTCGATCATCTTGGTCAGGCGCGGCAGGCGTTCGGCGTCATAGGGATGACCTTCGGAATCCTGCACCCAGAACACCGCCGTGGCATAGCCGTCCTTGGAGGTATAGGTGCGCGCATCGACCACATTGGCCCCCACCAGCGCCAATGCGCCTGCCAGCCGCGAGAAGATGCCGGGATGATCGGCCAGCACAAAGGCGGCGCGGGTGGCGTCGCGGTCGGCATCGGGATGCAGGTCGATGCGGATCTCGTTATCGGAAATACCGTTCAGCAGGCGGGCAAAGACGGCCTGCGTCTCGGTCGGCAGGCCCTGCCAGTAATTGGCGTAATGACGCGAGGTCTCGGCCCGGATCGCCTTGGCCTCCCAGCCCTGCGCGACCAGCAGATGACGCAGGGCGCGCTTGGCCTCGTCGCGGCGCTGATCGCGGTTCAGCGCCTCCATGCCGCTGTCGAGCACGGTGGCGGTCTGCTCGTAAAGCTGGCGCAGCAGCACCGCCTTCCAGTTGTTCCACGTCCCCGGCCCGACGCCGCGAATGTCGCAGACCGTCAACACCAGCAGCAGATCGAGCCTGCGGCGTGACTTCACCGCCTTGGCGAAGTCGCGGATCGTGCGTGGGTCCGAGATGTCACGCTTCTGCGCCACGTCCGACATGACAAGGTGATTCCGCACCAGCCATTCCACCGTTTCGACCTCGTCCGCCGAGAAGCCAAGCCGGGTGGTCACCCGCCGGGCGATCTGGGCGCCGATGATGGCGTGATCCTCGGGGCGGCCCTTGCCGATGTCATGCATCAGCACGGCCAGATACAGCACCCTACGGTTGATGTCGCCGGCCATGATGCGGCTGGCGATGGGCAGGTCCTCGACCTCGTGGCCCTGCTCGATCTCTGACAGGGCGACGATGCATTGAATGGTGTGCTCGTCCACCGTGTAGTGGTGGTAGACATTGAACTGCATCATCGCGACGATGGGTTCGAACTCGGGGATGAATGCGCCCAGAACACCCAGCTCGTTCATGCGGCGCAGCGCGCGTTCCGGATTGCCGTGTTTCAGCAGCAGGTCGAGGAAGATGCGCACCGCTTCGGGGTTTTCGCGCATGTCATCGTCGATCAGATCGAGGTTCGATGCGACCAGCCGCATCGCCTCGGGGTGGATAAGGACGCCGGTGCGCAGCGCTTCCTCATAGAGGCGCAGGATGTTCAGCGGGTCCTTCAGCGCCGTATCGGGGTCGGCGAAAGTCAGCCGCCCGGCGTTTTCGGCGAAACCGGGGCGCATCTTCTTGCGGCGGCGGAAGATCCGTTCCAGCAGCGGCTGCTGGAAAACGTGGCGGCTTTCCAGTGCGGTCAGGAAGACGCGGGTCAGGTCGCCCACGCGGGTGGCATGGCGGAAATAATCCTGCATGAACAGTTCCACCGCGCGTCGTCCTGGCCGGTCGTAATAGCCCATGCGCTTCGCCACCTCGACCTGCATGTCGAAGCTGAGCACGTCGACAGGCCGCCCGGCTATCAGGTGCAGATGACAGCGGACCGCCCAAAGGAAATCCTCGGCCTGCCAGAATGCCAGATGTTCCTCGCGCGAGAAGAAGCCCAGGTCGACCAGCTGCGCCGCGCGCTCGACCCGATGGATGTATTTGGCGATCCAGTAGAGCGTCTGCAGGTCGCGCAGCCCCCCCTTGCCTTCCTTGACATTGGGTTCGAGGACGTAACGCTGGCCGCCCTGACGGCTGTGGCGGCCGTCACGCTCGGCCAGCTTGGCCTCGATGAATTCGGGAACGGTGCGGTCGAACAGCTCGCCCCACAGGCGGTCGCGCAGGGTCTCGGCCAGGGTGACCTGGCCGGTGACGGGGCGATGTTCAACCAGCGAGGTGCGGATGGTCATGTCCTGCGCCGCCAGCCGCAGGCAATCATCGATGCTGCGGGTGGCGTGACCCACCTTCAGCTTCAGGTCCCACAGCATATACAGCATCGATTCGACGACGCTTTCCGCCCAGGCCGAGGTCTTGTAGGGGGTCAGGAACAGCAGGTCGACATCGGATTGCGGGGCCATTTCCGCCCGGCCATAGCCGCCAACGGCGAGAACGGCCAGCTGCTCGGCCTCGGTCGGCGAGCGGCGGGGGTGCAGATGGGTCGTCGCGACATGGTGGATGGTGATGACGGTGGCGTCGGTCAGGCTGGCGATGGCGCGCACGGTTTCGCGGGCGGCGCGGGGATGGCTGGAAAAGCCTGCAATGATGTCCTCCATGGCCGCGCTGCGTGCCGCTTGCAGCGTGGCGACCGTTTCGGCCCGGATCGCGCGGGCGTCCGGGGCGGCACGCAGCCGTGCGTCCAGTTCCGGCAGGAAGGTCGCGGGGTCGAAGATGGAATGCGCCCCGGGCAATGCCGGGGCGCTTTGGGGCAGGGTCTCGTCGGCGCTCAAGTCAGAACCCGAAGCCGCCGCCGAAGCTGCGCGGTGCCGGGTCGATGATGACCACCTTGCCGCCGTTGATCGTGGCGATCGACATGCCGCGCTCGTTGGTGCCGTTCGGGCGCAGGCGGAAGACACCATTGATGCCGGTGAAGCCGGCCGGACGGGTCAGCCCCACGGTGTTGACGGCGTTCTTGTTGCCCGAGCCGACGAGCGCCGCGATCGCCGCGACGCCGTCATAGCCCAGCGAGCCGAGGTCGTGGGGCGCCTCGCCGTAAGCGGCGCGGTAGCGGTTCATGAAATCCGCCTGCAGCGTGGTGTCGGGCAGGGCGAACCAGCCGCCCTGAACGCCCGGCAGGGACAGCCGCGCGGCGGGAATGTCCCAGCGGGTCAGCCCCATGAACTGCGTCTGGGCCGAGGTGACGCCCGCCGCGTTCAGCTTGTCAGTCAGATAGGGCAGAACAGCCTGCTGATTGGCGGTCATGAAGATGGCGTCGATGCGGCCCGATTTGGCGGCCTCGCTGACGGCCGGGATGATCGCGTCGATGCCGTCCTGCGACAGCGCGTGCTGCTGCTTGCCGGTCAGGGTGGCGCGGTTCTGGGCGATGGCGGTTTCGATCGCGCTGGCGCCGATCTGGCCGGCGGGGTCGTTTTCATAGACCATCAGGAAGCGGCGCAGCCCCTGCTTGACGCCATAGCGAACCAGCCGGTCGGCAACGTTCTGGAAGGTGTTGCCCAGCACGTATACGTTGCCGCCCGCGATTTCCGCGTTGTTCGAGAAGGACAGCACGTTGAGGTTGTTGTCCTTCATCGCATTGCCGACGGCATTGGCGGAATCGGCGAAAAGCGGGCCGAGAATGATTTTCGCCCCTTCGGCGGCGGCCTTTTCGGCGGCTTCGACGGCGGAGGCCTCGGCCGGGGTGGTGGTATAGACGCGCAGGTCGATGCGGGCGCCACGCGCATCCGCTGCCGCCATCCGCGCCGAGTTCGCGAGCGACCGGCCCAGCCAGTCGAGATCGGCATTGCCGGTGCCGCCGGGGACCAGCAGGGCCACCTGCACGGGCCGACTGGGATCGATCTGGGGTCCGATCGCGGGGCCGGACCGGCCAAGACTCGTCGGCTGGCAGGCGGCGACCGCAAGGCCCGCAGCCACGATGCCGGCCAGGGTGGCCCGGCGCGTGATTCGCTTGGCAATGGTGAACATCAGAATGATTCCCTATTGTCAGGTGGTGTGGCTTTGCGCCGCAGCCTATTCACAACACCCCGCCTTGGCAACGCGGGGTCACTTCTAAGCGAGCCTGACGTGACCGACCAAACCGATGTCCCCCGACCGCTGCCTGCCCGGATCGAGGCGCCCAGGCTCGATCCGGGCCTGTATCTGGTGGCGACGCCCATAGGAACCGCGCGCGACATCACCCTGCGCGCGCTGGATGTGCTGAATACGGCCGATGTGCTGGCCGCGGAAGACACGCGTACGCTGCGGCACTTGATGGATATCCATGGTGTGCCCCTGCGTGGCCGGCGAATCGTCGCCTATCACGATCACAACGAAGACCGGCAGGGCGTAACGCTGATCGAGGCGTTGGGCGCCGACAAATCGGTCGCCTATTGCTCGGATGCGGGAACGCCGCTCGTGGCCGATCCCGGCTTTCGGCTGGCACGCGAAACGGTCGCCGCGGGGGGCAAGGTCCATGCGGTTCCGGGCGCCTCGGCCGCGCTGGCGGCGCTGACGGTGGCGGGGCTTCCCAGCGACCGCTTCCTGTTCGCCGGATTCGCGCCGCAGGCGATGGGTGCAAGACGCACATGGCTGGCCGAGGTGGCCGCCACGGATGCCACCGCCATCATCTTCGAAAGCCCCCGGCGCGTTAAGCAAACATTGGGAATTTTGTGCGAGATTGACCCGAATCGTCTTACTGTTCTGTGCAGGGAACTGACCAAGAAGTTCGAAGAAGTCATGCGCGGCACGCCAGCTGAAATTGCCGCCCACATTCCTGATGGGGGTGTGAAGGGCGAAGTTGTCCTGCTGCTGGATCGCCCCGCTGCGCAGGCGGCTGATGCGGGCGATGTCGAAGCGGCGCTTTTGGCGTTGCTGGAGGAAATGTCGGTGCGCGATGCGGCTGCCGTGGTCGCGGACCAGTTCGGAATTGCGCGGCGGGATGCCTATCAAATGGCCCTGTCGCTGGGAAAGGATCGATAGTGCAGCTTTGTTTCGACTTTGATCGCGTCGCCGTCACGCCGGTCATCCTGCCGCAGCCGTCACCTGCCACCCCGCGTCAGATCCGTGGAAAGACCGCCTATCACGCCGGCCTCCTGGCCGAGGCTTCGGTCGCCGATCATTATCAGCGCGCAGGATACACATTGGTCGAAACCCGCTGGCGGGGAAAGGCGGGTGAAGTCGACATGATCCTGCGCAAGGGCGATCAGTATATTTTTGTCGAAGTGAAGGCGTCGAAGGATTTTTCGCGCGCTGCCGAACGGCTGTCTCGTCGGCAGATCGATCGGATCTGTCGCGCCGCCTGCGAATTTTGCGGGACGCTGCCGTCCGGGCAATTGACCGACATGCGCCTGGATGCGGCTTTGGTCGATCAATATGGCCGGATCGAGATCATCGAAAACGCCTTCTGGGAACAATGATCGTAACGGCTTGATCTGCGGCGCAGAACGTCTCACAACGCGGCAAAGCAGAGGATGCCGCCATGAGCCTTTATGTCGCCTTGCAGATGGACCCGATTGAAAATGTGGCCATCAACGCAGACAGCACTTTCCGGATCGGACTTGAGGCCGAGGCGCGGGGGCATCGGCTGTTTCAGTACACCGTGGACAGGCTGACCTATCGGGCGGGGCGTGTGTATGCGAAGGGGCGCCCGATCACGCTGCGGCGCGAGGCGGGCAATCACGTCGATTTCGGGGATTGGGCGACCGTGGATCTGCGCGAGTTTGACGTGGTCTGGCTGCGTCAGGATCCGCCTTTTGATATGGGCTATGTCACCTCGACGCATCTGCTGGACCGCGTCCGGGGCGATACGCTGGTCGTGAACGACCCCTTCTGGGTGCGCAACAGTCCCGAAAAGCTGATGGTGCTCGACTTCCCCGACCTGACGCCGGAGACGCTGATCACCCGTGACCTGGCCGAAATTCGCGCCTTCCGCGATGCGCATGGCGATATCATCATCAAGCCGCTTTACGGCAATGGTGGGGCGGGCGTCTTCCATCTGCGGCCGGACGATCCGAACCTGTCCTCGCTGATGGAGCAATTTGCAGGGATCAATCGGGAGCCGGTTATTGCGCAGCGCTATCTTCCAGCGGTTCAGAACGGCGACAAGCGGATCATTCTTGTCGATGGCGAACCGATTGGTGCGATCAATCGGGTGCCTGCCCTGGGTGAGGCGCGTTCGAACATGCATGTCGGGGGACGACCCGAAAAGACAGAGTTGACGGAACGCGAGCGTGAGATATGCGCGGCGATCGGACCGAGTCTGCGCGAAAAGGGGCTGCTGTTCACCGGGATCGACGTGATCGATGGCTGGTTGACGGAAATCAATGTGACCTCGCCTACGGGCCTGCAGGAGCTGGAGCGTTTTGACGGCGTGAACGGCGCGGCGGCGATCTGGGACGCGATCGAGCGCAGGATCACTGAACGGGTGGGTTAAACGCTCGGGTCAGATGGCCCGCGTCTCGGGCCGCAGCGAGGTGCGCAGAAGCAAGGCATCCCGGCTGGCATGGGTCGGCGGCTGACATGTCAGGAAAAGCTTTGGGGACCTGATGCTGGTCGCGCCCATCAGGCGCCCAAACGGCATTTGGTATGGATGCCGCGAACAGAATTGGTCACGGTTTTGGACTGTAAGGCCCGCTGCGGGTCAGCGCTGAAGCGCAAGTTGTCGCAATCGTCCGGGCTGGACGTTCGGTGAGGGGAGGACTTGGCGGGTCATCAGACAGATGTCTGAACCAAGCCGGAGTCATCGTCACCCTGGCAAACGGAAAACGGGAGAGAACCCGAGATCGTGGCCAGAAAAGGTGCGATTCGATAGATGCCGCGTTGAGTGCCGTGCGCAGGTAGCGGTCGGCCCCAGCCGGTCCGCGTTCCGGCGGGGCAGCTCGCGCTCTGCTTTGCATCTAGGCCGCGCACGACCGCAAAGGCCCATCCACTTCGCTTGAGGACAACGCCCCGCCTGGCCGCGATCACCTTGGGCAAACCGACTGGCAGAGCGTTCAATACAGCAGAGATGCTCTCATCGAGGCCATGTTGGGGCGTGTCTGCCGGATATGACACGCCGGCACCGTCACAATTGTGCGCCGGGTGAACGACCTCCGGAGGTCCAGCCATGTGTCTGAGAAGATCAACGTCTCTTGGTCCGCAGACGATGTTTCCAGGCGCTCGGCGAGGCGGTAATTTCAACGGCGATCTTCCGGAGAACTTCAAGCCCCTTCGGCAGCCGAACCGTATCGGCAGGTGCCTTTGCCCCGGTCATCCGCCGGCGATGAAGGGCAGGCGATAGCTGAGCGCTTCGGCGATGTGATTGGCATGGACATTGGTGCTTTCGTCCAGATCCGCGATGGTGCGGGCTGTGCGCAGCACCCGGTGATAGCCGCGTGCGGTCAGGCCCAGGCGGTCGGCGGCCCGGCGGATCAGATCGCGGCCTTCTGCATCCGGCTGGGCGACATGTTCCAGCAGGGCCGGTGGGGTTTCCGAATTGCAACGCGGGCCGCGTGGACCCGGATCGAAGCTGGCGAAACGCGCGGTCTGGCGGTCGCGGGCGTCGGCCACGCGGGCGGCGATTCGGGCCGAGCTATCGCCTGCGGGCGGCAAGTCAAGGTCGTCGAGGCTGACAGCGGGGACCTCGATCCGCAGATCGAAGCGGTCCATCAGCGGACCGGAGACCTTGCCCAGATAATCCTCTCCGCAGACCGGCACGCGGGCGCAGGCGCGGGCGGGGTCGGCCAGATGCCCGCAGCGGCAGGGATTGGCGGCGGCGACCAGCAGGAAGCGGCTGGGATAGCGGACATGGGCATTGGCGCGGGCGACGACGATCTCGCCCGTTTCGATGGGCTGGCGCAGCGTGTCCAGAACCTGCCGCGAGAATTCGGGGAACTCGTCCATGAACAGCACGCCGTTATGGGCGAGGCTGATCTCGCCCGGCTGCGCCCCGCGGCCGCCGCCGACGATTGCCGCCATCGAGGCGGTGTGATGGGGATCGCGATAGGGGACATGGCGCGGAATGCCGCCATTCTTCAGCAGTCCGGCGAGCGAATGGATCATCGAGGTTTCCAGCGCCTCGGCCGGGGTCAGGGGCGGCATCAGGCCGGGCAGGCGGGCGGCGAGCATGGATTTCCCCGCGCCCGGCGGTCCGACCATCAGCAGATGGTGACGACCGGCGGCGGCGATTTCCAGCGCGCGTTTGGCGCGTTCCTGCCCCTTCACGTCCTGCAGGTCGCCATGGCGGGGCGGGGCGGCAACCTCACCCGGCCGGGCGCGTGCCAGTGGCGTGCGCTCGGTCAGGTGGTCCAGCACCTGACGCAGGTGGGCTGCGGCGAAGACCGGGATCGCGCCGATCCAGGCGGCTTCGGCGCCGCTCACGGCGGGGCAGATCAGGGCGCGGTCATCCTCGGCCGCAGTCATCGCAGCGGGCAGGGCACCCGCAACCGGGACCAGGCGACCGTCGAGGGCCAGTTCGCCCAGAGCCACGGTCTCAGACAGCGATTCGGCGGGAACGAGTTCCAGCGCGGCAAGGACCGCCAGCGCGATGGGCAGGTCGAAATGCGAGCCCTCCTTTGGTAAGTCGGCGGGCGAGAGATTGACCGTGATGCGCTTGGACGGCAGCGCGATGGACAACGCGCCGAAGGCGGCGCGGACCCGCTCGCGCGCTTCCGAGACCGCCTTGTCGGGCAGGCCCACAATGGCAAAGCCGGGCAGACCCGCGCCCACCGAACACTGAACCTCGACCAGCCGGCCTTCGACCCCTTCGAAGGCGACCGTATAGGCAATCGCGACCATGCCCCACCCCTTTTTTCGCGGAGCGTAGGGCGGCAGGCTTAAGGAATGGTTAATGGGGCCTTTCCGGCAGGTTTCCTTGCTGTTCTGGCCCCGGTCGCATATCTGCGGAATGCAGCACTCAAGGAGGCGCCGATGCAGGGCAGCCGTATTCTTCTGGTCATCGGCGGCGGCATCGCCGCCTATAAATCGCTGACCCTGATCCGTGATCTGCGCAGGGAAGGCTATCGTGTTGTCCCGGTCCTGACCCGCGCGGCCGAGGAATTCGTGACCCCGCTCTCGGTCGCGGCGCTGGCGGCAGAGCCGGTTCATCGCGACCTGTTCGACCTGACGCGCGAGGCCGAGATGGGCCATATCCAGTTGTCGCGCGATGCCGATCTGGTCGTCGTCGCGCCCGCGACCGCCGATCTGATGGCGAAGATGGCGGGCGGCCATGCCGACGATCTCGCCTCGACCCTGCTGATGGCGACGGACAAGCGTGTGCTGATCGCGCCGGCGATGAATGTGCGCATGTGGCTGCATCCGGCG
Source organism: Paracoccus sp. S1E-3 (assembly GCF_013868135.1). Lineage (GTDB taxonomy): Bacteria > Pseudomonadota > Alphaproteobacteria > Rhodobacterales > Rhodobacteraceae > Paracoccus. Next base: position 1,294,390 of record NZ_JACEMU010000004.1, on the reverse strand, counting down.
ACGCAGCGCAACCTTGCGACCTTGAAACAGGACGGGGTTCTGGTCGTCGGCCCGGATGAGGGTGACATGGCCTGCGGCGAGTTCGGTCCGGGCCGCGCGGCCGAGCCGCCTGCGATCACCGCCGCGATCCGCGAGGCGCTTGCCGCGGCAGGCGGGCTTGCGCGCCCGCTGGAGATGCCGACGCCCGCGCGCCCGGCACCGCTGCGGCTGGGGCCCGAAAGCAAGGTCGGCGCGTTGAGCGGTCGGCATGTCATCGTCACCTCGGGTCCAACGCAGGAGGCGATCGATCCGGTGCGCTATATCTCGAACCGGTCTTCGGGCGCGCAGGGCGCCGCGATTGCTGCCGCGCTGCGCGATCTGGGCGCGCGGGTCAGTTTCGTCACCGGGCCGGCCAGCATGCCCGCGCCGGACGGGGTCGAGGTGATTCGGATCGAGACTGCCGACCAGATGCGCGCGGCGGTCGAGGAGGCGTTGCCGGCTGATGCCGCTGTCATGGCCGCGGCGGTGGCGGACTGGAAGATCGCCAATGCCGCCGGGACCAAGCTGAAAAAGGACGGCTCCGGCAAGATGCCAGTGCTGGAGTTTACCGAAAACCCGGACATTCTCGCCTGGGTGAGCAAGCTGAAGAAAGGCCGACCGAAGCTGGTCGTGGGCTTCGCGGCCGAGACCGAGAATGTCGTCGACAACGCCACCGCCAAGCGGAAGCGCAAGGGCAGCGACTGGATCGTGGCGAATGATGTCGGAACCGGCACCGATACCTTTGGTGGAAGTCAGAACACCGTCACGCTCATCACCGATGCTGGGGCGGAGGCTTGGCCCCGTATGGGCAAGGACGAGGTGGCGCAGAAACTCGCCACGCGGATCGCTGAGGCGTTGAAATGAGAGAATATCTGGACTGGAATGCCACCACGCCGCTTCGCCCCGAGGTCAAGGCCGCGATGATCGAGGCGATGGAGATGGCGGGCAACCCTTCCTCGGTTCACAGCGAGGGGCGCGCCGCCAAGATGGCGCTGGAACGCGCGCGCGAGCAGGTGGCGGTTGCGCTTGGCGCGGAAGGGGCGGATGTGATTTTCACCTCGGGCGCGACCGAGGCGGCGGCGATGGTATTGGCGGGGCAGGAAATTTCCTGCGCGCCGGTCGAACACAGCGCGGTCAAGGCATGGTGTGCCGAGGATCTGGCGGTGGACGGAAACGGTCTCGTCGCCGTGCCGGAACCGGCTCGGGCGAGCCTGCAACTGGCGAATAACGAAACCGGGGTGATCCAGACGCTGCCCGAAGGGCTGGCTTCCAGCGATCTGACCCAGGCATTCGGGAAAATTCCGTTTGCCTTCAACTGGCTGGGGATCACGGCCGGGTTTGTCAGCGCCCATAAACTGGGCGGCCCGAAGGGAATCGGCGCCCTGATCCTGAAGAAGGGCACCGAGATCGACGCCCGGATGCGCGGCGGTGGTCAGGAACAGGGCCGGCGCGGAGGCACCGAGAACCTGATCGGTATTCTCGGCTTCGCGGCGGCGGCCGGGGCCGCGCAGCGCGATCTGGAAGCGGGGCTTTGGGACGAGGTCGAGGCCCGGCGCGACGCGCTGGAGGCCCGGATGCTGGCCGCGGCGCCCGATGCAATAATTGCTGGAAAAGGCGCGCGCCGCTTGCCGAATACGACCTGCATTCTTACATCGGGCTGGAAGGGTGAAACGCAAGTCATGCAGATGGATCTGGCAGGGTTTGCGGTGTCAGCGGGATCTGCCTGTTCTTCGGGCAAGATCCGGGCCAGCGGCACGCTTCAGGCGATGGGTTTTGACGACAGCACCGCGCAATCGGCGATCCGCGTATCCATAAGCCCGGCTTTGGGTGACGATCAGATCAACCGATTTGCGGATGCGTGGGAAACCGCGTATTCACGCTGGCGCGGCAGGAATGGCTAGGCTGCGGCCCGGCCGAAGGAAGGACAAAGGATGAACGTGACCACCGATCTCGAGGTGCGCGAGGGTGTTGACCGTGAAACGGTCGAAACCGTCGCGAATATGGGCAGCTACAAGTATGGCTGGGACACGGAAATCGAGATGGACTACGCCCCCAAGGGCCTGTCCGAAGACATCGTCCGTCTGATCAGCCAGAAAAACGAAGAACCCGAATGGATGACCGAATGGCGTCTGGCGGCCTATCGCCGCTGGGTGACCATGGCGGAACCCAAATGGGCGATGCTGAACTATCCCGAAATCGATTTTCAGGATCAGTATTACTATGCCCGCCCGAAAAGCATGGCGGTGAAGCCGAAATCGCTGGACGAGGTCGACCCGAAGCTGCTGGCGACCTATGAAAAGCTGGGCATTCCGCTGAAGGAACAGATGATCCTCGCCGGCGTCGAAGGTGTTGGCGCAACCCCGGCCGAAGGCCGCAAGGTGGCCGTCGATGCCGTCTTCGATTCGGTCAGCGTCGGCACCACCTTCAAGGAGGAGCTGAAGAAGGCCGGCGTCATCTTCTGCTCGATCTCCGAGGCAATCCGTGAATATCCCGAGCTGGTGAAGAAATATCTCGGCTCGGTCGTGCCGCCGACCGACAATTTCTATGCGACGCTGAACAGCGCCGTCTTCTCGGATGGCAGCTTCGTCTATATCCCGCCGGGCGTCACCTGCCCGATGGAGCTGTCGACCTATTTCCGCATCAATGCGGAAAATACCGGCCAGTTCGAGCGCACGCTGATCATTGCGGACAGGAAATCCTATGTCAGCTATCTGGAAGGCTGCACCGCGCCCAAGCGCGACACGGCCCAACTGCATGCCGCCGTGGTGGAGATCGTGATTCTGGAAGATGCCGAGGTGAAATACTCGACCGTCCAGAACTGGTTCCCGGGCGACGAGGAGGGCAAGGGCGGCATCTACAACTTCGTGACCAAGCGCGCCGATTGCCGCGAGGCCCGCGCCAAGGTGATGTGGACGCAGGTGGAAACCGGCTCTGCGATCACCTGGAAATACCCCTCCTGCATCCTGCGGGGCGAGGAATCCTCGGGCGAGTTCTACTCGATCGCCATCGCCAACAATCACCAGCAGGCCGATACCGGCACCAAGATGATCCATCTGGGCAAGAACACGCGCTCGCGCATCGTCTCCAAGGGGATCTCGGCCGGCAAGGCGCAGAACACCTATCGCGGCCTTGTCAGCATGCATCCGCGCGCCACCAACAGCCGCAACTATACGCAATGCGACAGCCTGCTGATCGGCGATCAATGCGGCGCCCACACGGTGCCCTATATCGAGGTGAAGAACTCGTCCTCCCGCGTGGAACACGAGGCCACCACCTCGAAGGTGGATGACGACCAGCTGTTCTACTGCCGCCAGCGCGGCATGGACGAGGAACAGGCCGTGGCGGTCATCGTGAACGGTTTCGTGCGCGACGTGCTGCAGGCGTTGCCGATGGAGTTCGCCATGGAAGCGCAATCGCTGGTGGCGATCTCGTTGGAGGGTTCCGTCGGATGATCGTCACCACCACCCCCAGCGTCGAAGGCCGCCGGATCACCGCCTATCACGGCGTGGTGACAGGCGAGACGATCATCGGGGCGAATATCTTCCGCGATCTGTTCGCGGGAATCCGCGACATCGTCGGTGGACGGTCGGGCGCCTATGAAAAGGTGCTCGCCGAGGCCCGCGAGTCGGCGCTGCTCGAGATGCAGGACCGGGCGCGGGCCGGGGGCGGCAATGCCGTCGTCGGCGTCGATCTGGATTACGAGGTCATCAACAACATGCTGATGGTCTCGGCTTCGGGCACCTCGGTCACGGTGGAATAGGTGATGCCGTGCCCGTTTCCGATCGCGTGACCCATGGCGATCAATATGCAGGCGGTCATGCCGGTAGTGCTGCTGGCGGCGTCGAATGTCTTCATGACCTTCGCGTGGTACGGGCATCTGAAGTTCAAGTCGGCGCCCCTGTTTCTGGTCATCGTGGTCAGTTGGGGCATCGCCTTCTTCGAATACTGCCTTGCGGTCCCGGCGAACCGGATGGGCCACGGTACCTATTCGGCGGCGCAGCTGAAAACCATTCAGGAGGTCATGACACTGGCGGTATTCGTCGGGTTTTCATGGCTGTATCTGAAGGAAAGCATAAGCTGGACGACGCTGCTGGGCTTCGTCTTCATCGCCTTCGGCGCGGCATTGGTGTTCCGGGGATAGTGGCGTGGACCAGATAACCAAAACCACCGCTGCCGACCGGCTGGCCTATTTGCTTGAAGCGCTGAAGCCGGAACGGCGGACACGCGTGGTCGATATCGGGGCCAATCCGTTGACCGCACCACCCTATAAGCTGCTGATGGATCTGGATGGCTGCGATGTCTGGGGTTTCGAGCCGCAGCAAAGCGCCTATGAAGATTTGATCAAGCTGGCAGGTCCGCGTGAACATTACCTGCCACATGCGGTCGGTGATGGTGGCGACAGGGTGCTGAACGTCTGCAAGGCCTCTGGTTTCACCTCGATGTTGGAACCCAATGTGGCGGCGTTTGATTATCTGGGCCGTTTCCACCGTCAGGGGCGCGTGATACAGCGAATTCCGTTCTCGACCAGCCGCTTGGACGATCTGGACATGCCGCAGGTCGACCTGGTCAAGATCGACATTCAGGGCGGCGAACGCACGGTATTCGAGAACGGGCGTCGTATGCTGGGTGGGGCGGTCGCGGTCATCACCGAAGTGGCTGCGATCCCGCTTTACGTGGACCAGCCGCTTCTGGATGCGCAGATGGCCGAACTGCGTGAAAGCGGCTATCATCTGCACAAGTTCATGACCTTCTGGGCAAAGCCGCTCAAGAATATCGTGAGTGATGGCCGGGCACGTGCTGTGCGCAGTCAGTTGATTGACGGCGACGCCGTGTTTGTTCGGGCGCTGCTGGAACTGAATACGCAGGATACCGAGTGGTTGAAGCATCTTGCCGTGCTGTCGGACGGCGTATTCGCCAGCTTCGATCTGACGGTATTGGTGTTGCAGTTGCTTCTGGATCGCCGGGTGATCACGGAAGCTCAGCTCGATACCTATATGGCCAAGGTCGTGAACGGGTAGAAATTTCGGTCGCAGGCTTTTTGCCTGCGGTCCCATGATTGTGTCAGGTTCCGCCTCGTGGCAGTGACCGACCTAACGCAGGAACAGGATTTACCGACCGGACCGCCGGCCGGAGCCAGAATAAAGGAAACGCCATGCTGAAAATCGATAATCTCCACGCCAAGCTGGAAGACGAGGACAAGCAGATCCTCAAAGGGGTCAATCTGGAGGTTCCGGCCGGTCAGGTTCACGCGATCATGGGGCCGAACGGTTCGGGCAAGTCGACGCTGTCCTATGTGCTGTCGGGCCGCGACGGCTATGAGGTCACCGAAGGCAGCGCGTCCCTGAACGGCGACGACCTGCTGGCGCTGGAGCCTGAAGAACGCGCCGCGGCCGGCCTGTTTCTGGCCTTCCAGTATCCGGTGGAAATCCCCGGCGTCGGCAACCTGACCTTCCTGCGCACCGCGGTAAACGCGCAGCGCAAGGCGCGCGGCGAGGAGGAGCTTTCGGCCGCCGAATTCCTGAAGGTCGTCCGCGAGAAGGCGAAATCGCTGGACATCGACGCCGAGATGCTGAAGCGCCCGGTCAATGTCGGCTTCTCGGGCGGTGAGAAGAAGCGCAACGAGATCCTGCAGATGGCCATGCTGGAACCGAAGATGTGCATCATGGACGAGACCGATTCCGGTCTGGACGTGGATGCGATGCGGCTGGTCGCCAAGGGCGTGAACGCGCTCCGCGCGCCTGATCGCAGCTTCCTGGTCATCACCCATTATCAGCGCCTGCTGGACCACATCCAGCCGGACGTGGTGCATATCATGGCCGATGGCCGGATCATCCGCACCGGCGGCCCCGAACTGGCGCTGGAAGTCGAGAAGAACGGTTATGCCGACATTCTCGCGGCGGAGGTCGGCTGATGGCGGAGACTGCAGTTCTGACCCGCGAGGCGGGGGCCGCCGATCCGGGCCTCGCTGCCCGGCTCGGTGCGTTGGACCTGCCGGCGGGCGGCTTCACCGCTGCGGCCCGCAAGGCGGCACTGGCCCGGTTCGAAAAGATGGGCCTGCCGCGCGGGCGCGACGAATACTGGCGCTATACCGATCCCGCGGCCTTCAATGCCGCCGTGCCCGCGCCGCTCCAGATTGCCGATAGCGGCCCGGACGGCCCTCTGTTCGAGGATATCGACCGGTTGCGGCTGGTCTTCGTGGACGGGATTTTCGATGCCGAGGCCTCGGACGATCCGGCGCTGGAAGGCGTGCAGATCGACACGCTGGCCGCTGCCGAAGGGCAGGCGGACCACTGGGCGGCCCCGGTTTACGGCACGCTGGAGGCCGCCGGGCATGACCGCGTGGCGCGTCCCTTCGGGGCGCTGAACACGGCGGTGGCGCGGGACGGTGCGCTGATCCGGGTGAGCGGCAGGCCCGCGCGTCCCATCCATCTGATCCACCGCCGCGCCGACGACGGCGCCGATGTCTATTTCCACCATGTCATCGTGGTCGAGCCGGGGGCCGAGGTCACCGTGCTGGAAACCGGCATGACCGGCGCGCGCTCGAACTATGTGATCGAGGTGGACGTGATGGAGGGCGCGCGCTTCCACCACATCTCGGCCAAGCGCGCGGGCTATCAGAAGCTGGGCTGGGGCGGCATCTTCGCCCGCGTGGCCGCGAAGGCGCTGTTCAAATCCTTCAACCTGTCGCTGAACGGCACGCTGATGCGCCATGAGGCGGTGATCGATATCGTTGGCGACGATGCCGTGGCCCATATCGCCGGCGCGGTGCTGGGGGATGGCAAGAACGGCGATTTTGTCCATGACGACACCGTCTTCATCACCCATGGGGCCGAGCGGGGAGAGTCGCGTCAGGTCTACAAGAAGGTGCTGAAGAACGGCGCCAAGGGCGTTTTCCAGGGCAAGATTCTGGTCAAGCCGGGCGCGCAGAAGACCGACGGCTATCAGATCAGCCAGGCGCTGCTGCTGGACGAGAACAGCCAGTTTCTGGGCAAGCCCGAGCTGGAAATCTATGCCGATGACGTGAAATGCAGCCACGGCTCGACCACCGGCGCGATCGACGAGACGGTGCTGTTCTACCTGCGCTCGCGCGGGGTGCCGAAGGGGCGGGCCATCGTGCTGATGGTGCTGTCCTTCCTGGCTGACGCCCTGGCCGAGGTCGAGGATGAGGCCCTGCGCGAGCAGATCAGCGAACGTCTGGACGCATGGCTGACAAGGCACGCATAAGCGCGGGCGTCGCGCCGCGGGTGCTGGCCAGCTGGCGCCGGCCCGGTCGGGTCGTGGCTGGGCTGTCGCCAATGTCCGAAGGCGCGATGCTGGCCGTCCTGATGGGCGCGATGCTGGTCTTCCTGATCGCGCAGGCCCCCGGCCATGCGCGGGCGGCGGCGCTCGACCCCTCGGTGCCGCTGGGGGGGCGGATGGCGGGCGCGCTGACGGCGGTGCTGCTGATGATGCCGCTTCTCGCCTACGCCGTCGCCTCGCTGGTGGCGCTGGCGTCGCGGCTGACCCCGTGGCGGCTCGACGGAGAGGACTCGCGGCTGGCGCTGTTCTGGGCGCTGCTGGCGATTTCGCCCGCGATGCTGCTGGCCGGGCTGGTCGAGGGGATGATCGGTCCCAGCCCGGCGCTGAGCCTCACACGGCTGGTCGCCGGGATCGGTTTTCTGTTCATCTGGGGCGGCGGTCTCCGTGCCCTTGCAAGGCGGGGATGAGGATGGGCGATTTGGTTATCCTGACGCGAAATTCGCTGCGCGACCCCGCGCTTGCCGTGCGTCAGTTGCAAAAGCTGGACCTGCCCATGCAGGTGCGCTGGATGGCGCTGGCGCTGGTGGTGGTGCTGTCGGCCATTCTGGGCACGCTGGCGGTGAAGATCTTCCCCGAACTGGCGCAAGGCGGCCTTGGCATTCCCGAGCTGTCGCCCCTGGCCCGCGTGGCGCTGCAGACCGGCGGCATGGTGCTGACCGCGTGGCTCATCGCCGCCGTCGGCCGCGCCTTTGGCGGGCAGGGCGATTTTCCCGACGCGCTGCTGGTCGTCATCTGGCTGGAATTCCTGTTGCTGGCCGCACAGGCGGCGCAGGTGGTTCTGATGCTGGTCTTCCCCTTTCTCGGCAGCATTCTGGGCATTGCCGCGCTTGTGCTGATCGCGTGGCTCAGCGTGCAGATGATCAAGGCGCTGCACGGCTTTTCCAGCGCGGTTCTGGTTTTTCTGGGCCTGATCGGCGCCACGATGGTGACGCTGATCTTCCTGACCGTGCTGGCCGGCGCTTTCGGTCTGATGCCGGAACTTCCCGCAGAGGTGCAGCCATGAGCTTTGATGTCGAAACCGTCCGCGCCGATTTCCCGATCCTGTCGCGGCAGGTGAACAACCGCCCGCTGGTCTATCTGGACAATGGCGCCAGCGCCCAGAAGCCCAAGGTGGTGATCGACGCGATTTCCAACGCGTATGAGGGCGAATATGCCAACGTTCATCGCGGGCTGCATTACCTCTCGAATCTCGCGACCGAGAAATACGAGGGTGTGCGTGGCACCATCGCCCGCTTCCTGAACGCGCCGCACGAGGACGAGGTGATCTTCACCTCGGGCGCGACCGAGGCGATCAATCTGGTCAGCTATGGCTGGGCCGCGCCGCGCTTCCAGCCGGGCGATGAGATCGTGTTGTCGGTGCTGGAGCACCACGCGAATATCGTGCCCTGGCACTTCTTGCGCGAACGGCAGGGCGTGGTGTTGAAATGGGTCGAGCCTGAGGCCGACGGTTCGCTTCCGCCCGAAAAGGTGCTGGCGGCGGTCGGCCCGAAGACCAGGCTGATCGCGGTCACTCACATGTCGAACGTGACGGGCACCGTGGTCGATGTGGGCGCCATTGCGCGCGGCACCGATGTGCCAGTGCTGGCCGATGGCAGCCAGGCGGCGGTGCACTTGCCGGTGGATGTGGGCGCGCTCGGGGTCGATTTCTACTGCATCACCGGACACAAGCTTTACGGTCCGTCCGGCTCGGGCGCGATCTGGATTAGCCGCGAACGTCAGGCCGAGATGCGGCCTTTCATGGGCGGTGGCGACATGATCCGCACGGTGACACGCGACAGCGTGGACTATGCCGATGCGCCCCTGAAATTCGAGGCGGGGACGCCCGGCATCGTCAACCAGATCGGTCTGGGCGTGGCACTGGAATACATGATGGGTCTCGGGATGGAGAACATCGCCGCCCATGAAAAGATGCTGCGCGATTACGCGCGCGAGCGTCTGCGCGAGTTGAACTGGCTGCATATCCAGGGCGACGCGCCGGACAAGGGGGCGATCTTTTCGATGACCATGGACGGCGCCCATGCCCATGACATCGCCACCATTCTCGACAAGCGCGGCATCGCTGTGCGCGCGGGCAGCCATTGCGCCATGCCGCTGATGGATTTCTTCGGGGTGACGGCCACCGCACGGGCCAGCTTCGGCATGTATAACACCAGGGCAGAGGTCGACGCCCTGATCGACGGCCTGCAATTCAGCCGCGAGCTGTTCGCCTGAGCGCCGATTTTCGCAGCTGCCCATTGCGGGCGGCCGCGATTGCGGTTAGTCAGTCGCGCAGGCACCCGTAGCTCAGCTGGATAGAGCGCTGCCCTCCGAAGGCAGAGGCCAGAGGTTCGAATCCTCTCGGGTGCGCCAATCTTTTCAACTGCCTGTCGATATTATTCCTGCGCAATCCCTGATTTTGGCGCAGGTTCACGCACAGTTTCATGTTCCTGGCCGGTAATTTCACACAGCAATGTTGTGCGGTCGGCGTCTCTTTGACCAACCGACGGATCGATTCCATGTAAGCGTCTCGGACCTTTTTATATTCGCCGAGATTGCCCCCGGCATCGCGGCATCTGACGCGCCGGTCTGATCCTCCCTCGCAGGATCAATTGCAGCGGGCGCCGACCCGGCTGAGGGTCCAGGCGCTCATTTCCGTGATGAGTTGCAGGGCGGCGGCGTCGAAGGCCGGGATCAGGTCATTGGTCCTGGTGCTGGGCGATTCGGTCGTCACCTCGAACCGGCTGCGGCCGATGACGGCGGCGTCCATCTCGCGGACCAGCTGGGCATCGATGCTCAGCCGGATCAGCGCGCCTTTCTGCTGCAGTTCGGCGTTGAAATCGGTGATCTCGCTGATCATCGCATAGTCGCCGGCCAGTCCCAGCGGTTCACGCCCGACATGGCCGAAAGCGTCATAACTCCCCAGCGATTCGACCAGCAGGCGCTGCACGGTGGTGGGCACCGGATCGCCCCAGACGGCATCGGGCAGATATTGGGTCTGCAGTGCCGAAGGCCGGATCATGATGCGTTGCGAATCCAGCGTGCCGCGTGCTTTTGGCAGTTCCACCACCAGTTCATTCACCTTGGCGCCGCGGCATTGGCCGCCGCTGACGGGTGGGCCGCGCAGTTCGAAGACATTGCGGTTCGGTTCGCCCTGAAGGGCCGACAGCGCGCCGCAGCCGGGGATCAGCAGGATCAGCGCAAACAGGATGGCGGAACGATACATGGTGACCTCAGCGGCGGAATTCGGGGGTCGGCTGACCCCGGAGGATCTGCGAGGGGTTGCGTTTGATGGCGGTAACAAGCTGGTCCAGATTGGTGATCAGGCCGCGCGCCTCCTGCGCGAGGCGCGAATATTGGGGCAGGCCTTCGCGGGTGAAGGTCTGAAGCGGCCCGCGCGATCCGTCGAGGATCGATTCCAGCGAGGCGAAGGCGCTGGCGGCGCTGTCTGCGGCATTGCCGACATTGGTGGTGATGCGCGGCAGTTCATCGGGCAGGTTGGCGAGCGCGGTGCTGATGCTGCCAAGCGTGGTGCGCAGATCGGTGAAGACGGGGCCGACTTCGGCCACGACCGCGCGCGCCGCGTCCATGGTGCCGGTCACGGATTCCAGCGCCGCATCGGCTTTGTCCAGACTGGTCTGCGCGCGGGTGCCGAGGGTGCCCAGATCGGTTTTCAGCGTCGCGGCGGTCTGCTTCAGATCCTCGGCCATGACCTTCAGGTCGTCATTGACGAAGCCGTCGAGGCTGGCCAGCGTGGTTTCGGCCTGCGCCGATGCGCCCGAGAAATTGGTCAACGCCGTATCGGCCGTCCGGCTGAGCTGGTCCAGCTTCTCGCCGAAGGTCCCGATCGCGTCGGCGGCCTTGGACACATCGGCCATCGTCCTGTCGATATTCTGGGTCGAGCGTTCAAGATTGACCAGGATATTGCTGATCCGTTCCTGGTTCTGGTCGCCGAACAGCTGGGTCAGTTGCTGGGCCACGACATTGGCCCGGCTGAGCAGTTCGGGCGCCTGTTCGCCGATGGTCTGCAACGCGGTCTGGCTGGAGCGGATCACCGGCACCTCCTCGGTCGCGACGTCGCGCAGCAGCGGGCTGCCCGACAGGCCGGGGGTGATGGTGACCTGCGACACGCCCGTCACCGCCGATGTGTCGATTGAGGCGCGCGAATCGGTGCGGACCGGCGTTTCCTCGGCCAGTTCAAGCGTCACCCGCACCGCATCCGGGCTGTCGGGCGCCAGTTCGATGGCCGAGACGGTGCCGACATTCAGCCCCGCAAACAGCACCTGCGACGAGACGGAAAGCCCGGCGACTTCGGGGAAATAGGCCTCGTAATAAGCGAATTGCTGGTTTAGTTGCAGCCTGGCGAACCACATCAGAAATCCGAGAATCCCCAGCAGCCCGGCTATGGTGAACGCGCCGATCAGCGCATAATTCGCCTTGGTTTCCATTCGACTATGCGCCTCCCGAGGACGCCATGGCTGCGCGGGCGCGCGGACCGTGGAAATATTCGTGCACCCAAGGGTGGTCGACTTTCAACATCTCGGCCATGGTTCCGGTGGCCAGAACACGCTTTTCTGCCAGCACCGCGATGCGGTCGCAACAGGTATGCAGCGTGTCCAGATCATGGGTGACCAGAAACACCGACAGGTTCAACGCGTCCCGCAGCGTCAGGATCAGCCGATCGAAGGCGTCCGCCCCGATCGGGTCCAGCCCGGCGGTCGGCTCGTCCAGAAACAGAATCTCGGGATCCAGTGCAAGCGCGCGCGCCAGACCGGCGCGCTTGCGCATGCCCCCGGACAGATCCGAGGGGAATTTCGGGTTCGCATTGACCGGCAGCCCGGCCATCGAGACCTTCAGTCCCGCCAGTCTTTCACGGTCCTCGTCGCCGAGATGGGGCACCGCGCGCAGCGGCACCTCGACATTCTCGCGCACGGTCAGGGCGGAAAACAGCGCCCCGTCCTGAAAATTCACCCCCCAGCGGCGTTCGACCGATTCCCGCGCCGGTCCGGACAGCTTGCGGATGTCCTGCCCGAAGACACGGATTTCGCCGGCCTGCGGGGTGACGAGGCCCACGATGCTGCGCAGCAGCACCGATTTGCCGGTGCCCGAACCGCCGACCACGCCCAGAATCTCGCCCCGGCGCAGGTCCAGATCCAGATTGTCATGGACCACATGGTCGCCGAACTGGTTGCGCAGGCCGCGAACTTCGATGACGTTCTCGACGCTCATAGCCCGATCACCGAGAAGAAGACCGAGAAGAGCGCATCGGCGATGATGACGGCGAAAATCGCGTTCACCACCGATTTGGAGGTCATTTGCCCCAGCGATTCCGCGTCCTTGCCGACCCGCATCCCGCCGTGCACGCCGATGATGCCGATGATGACCGCGAAGAAGGGGGCCTTGGACAGGCCGACGATGACATGGCTGACGTCGATTTCCGACAGCCGCGTCAGGAACATCGGCGGCGAGATGCCAAGCGTGATCCAGGACATGACCGCCCCGCCCACCAGCCCGGCGACATCGGCGATCAATCCCAGGATGGGCAGCGTGATCACCAGCGCCAGCACCCGCGGCAGGGTCAGCACCATGTCGGGATCCATGCCGAAGGTGCGCATGGCGTCGATTTCCTCGCGCATCTTCATCGACCCGATCGAGGCTGTCAGCGCCGATGCGGTCCGTCCGGCCACCACGATGGCGGTCAGCAGGATCCCCAATTCGCGCAGCACGGCGATGGCGATCAGGTCAACCACGAAGACCTCGGCCCCGAAACGGCTGAGCTGGGCCGCGCCCTGAAAGGCCAGCACGACGCCGATCAGGAAGGACATGGTGAAGACGATGGGGATCGCGCGAACGCCGGTTTCCTGACAGTGGTAAACCAGCGAGGTCAGCCGGAATTGCGACGGATGGCGGATCGCCCGTATCCCGGCGGCGAGAAACCGGCCCAGATATTCGGAAAGCTCCTTGAAATACCCCAGTGCCTGCATGGTCCGCATACCGGTCCGGGTCAGAATCTGCTTCCAATGGGGCACGACCGGCGGCACCGGGTCGGGTTCGGGGATGGCGGTGGCGACGGTCTCCATCAGCTGGGCGTGATTGGGCTTCAGCCCCTCCAGCCGGGCGCCGCTGTGTTGCGCCTCGGCCAGGTACCACGCGCCTGCGGTGTCCATCTTGTCCAGCCCGGACAGGTCGATCCGGGGGGCGGCTTCGGTCGGCAGATGCGGCAGCGTCCAGACCACCAGCGCCCCGTCCAGCACCAGAAGATCACCGTCCCGCTTGCACGAGATGGTGGCCTTTTCGGGGTCGTCCTGGGCAAGCGTGTCGGTCAGATCAGCACCCGTTTCCTGCGATCAGGGCAGCCTTCTGCGGGGCAAAAACACGCGTCACCTTGACTGTCCCTTTTTGGCCCCGGTCCGTAACCGCCGGTTAATATACATATTCACATCATATTGATGCGCCGCAGGGCCAGTGTAAAGATGTCTCGTTAACGCCGGTCATTCGGCTTCAAAGCTGAACAGGGCGACGCTGCGTTCCAACTCGTTCACGGCGAGGTTGCGGTTGATCGGCGCCTGCGCGCGCGAGGCGCAGTTCTGCCGTTCGCACAGGAAGCAGTTCAGCCCGATCTCGGTCGGTTCGGTCCGCGCCTGGTCGATGGCGTCGGCATAGATCAGGCGCGGCGCGAAAGCCACATCGCAGCCCAGCCCCACCGCAAGGCGCGGGGCAGGGGACGAAAAGCTGCCCCCCGCCCGCGTCACCGTCCGCGCGACCGAGAAATAGCGCGCCCCTTCCGGCATCCGGATCAGCTGGGTCTGGATCTGGCCCGGCGTTTCAAACGCGCCGTGGATGTTCCACAGCGGGCAGGTGCCGCCGAAGCGCGAAAACGGAAAGCGCCCGGCGCTGAAGCGTTTGGAAACATTGCCCGCGCGGTCGACGCGGACGAAGAAGAAGGGGATGCCGCGCGCCTCCTGCCGTTGCAGGGTGGTCATGCGGTGGGCGGTCTGTTCGAAGCTGGTGCCGAAGCGGTGGCTGATCAGCTCGATGTCATAGCGTTCGGATTCGCAGGCCGCCAGGAAGGGGCGGTAAGGCATCAGCAGGGCGGCGGCGAAGTAATTCGCCAGGCTGACGCGGGCGAGGCTGCGGGTGGAATCGCCGTCAAAGGGCGCCTCGGCCAGCACCTGGTCGATCAGGTCTTCGTAATTCAGCCGCGCGATCAGCACCGCCATCTGGAACCGGCGGCTGGACGCGTCCAGCAGTTCCGACAGCAGCAATTCCTTGCGATGGGGGTCATAGCGGCGCAGCGATCCCCCCATGACCGACGCGGGCAGGCGGCGGACCCGGACGTTATGCGCCGCCAACAGCCCGTTCAGCGCCACATCCGAGGCATCGCGGTGGATCTTGTTCTCCTCGGCCAGCCCCTCGGCCACGCGGTCGAGCGCGTCGATATAGTTGCGGCTGTCATAGAACCAGTCGCGCACCTGTTCGACGGGCCGGGCGATCTGGGCCAGGGCCTCGACCTTGTTGCGGTCGGTCAGGGGGTTTTCCTCGGCCTGGTTGCGCATCAGCGCGTCGCCCAGGCGGCCTTGCAGCCGCACCAGCGCCGCCGCGATCCGGGGCGAGGCTTGCAGCACCGCCTCCATCTCGGCGCGGTTGACGCCCTCGACCTCCAGCGCGGGGTCTTTCAGGGCGGCTTCGAAATCGGCGGCCAGCTGGGCGTCAGTGTCGGGGGCCAGTTCCGCCACGTTCAGGTCGTAAACCTGCGCCAGCCGCATCAGCAGCTTGGCCGAAGCCGGACGCTGGTCGGATTCGATCAGCGTGATATAGCTGGCCGAAACATCCAGCTGCGCCGCCATCTGGGCCTGCGTCAGCCCCAGCGTGGTGCGCAGGATCTTCAGCCGCTGCCCGATGATCAGCTTGTCGCCGCGTGCCGCCATGATGCCCCCATTTCATTACAAACTTTACATTACAAAAGTAACGACCCTGACAAAAGTGACAGAGTGACCCCATTTATACACAAGCCTACTGCACTTGCGAGATGACATTACTAAAGTGACATTATGCAGATGCAGAATCACTGCCTGCCTTGAAGGTTGTCACGGAAGGCCATGCCCATGTCGCTCGATCAGCCCATCACCTCGCATCAGCTGCCGCTGGTTCTGCGCGCTGTCCGCGATGGCAACCGGGTGCTGACCGCCGATGCGCTTGGTTTTCTCGGCGAGTTGCAGCGCCGTTTCGGGATGAAGCTGCACGCGCTGATGGTCGCCCGCCAACGCCGGCAGGAAAAGATCGACGCCGGCCGCCTGCCCGAATATCTGGAAGACACCCGCCAGATCCGTCAAGGCATCTGGGAAGCGGCCCCGGTTCCAGAAGTCCTGTGGGATCGCCGTGTGGAAATCACCGGTCCGGTCGACCGCAAGATGATGATCAATGCGCTGAATTCCGGCGCCAAGGTCTTCATGGCGGATTTCGAAGACGCGACCGCGCCCAGCTTCCGCAACATCATTGCCGGGCACCTCAATGTCATCGACTATCGCGACGGCGCGCTGGAACATGAGGATGCGGAGAACGGCAGGTCCTACCGTGTCAGTGACCGGCCCGCCGTGCTGATCCTGCGCCCGCGCGGGCTGCACATGGCCGAGGCCAACGTGCTGATCGGCGGCCAGCCGATGTCGGCGGCGCTGTTCGATTTCGGTCTCAGCATCTTTCATTGCGGGCGGGCTTTCGCCGCCGATGGACGCGGGCCGTTCTATTACCTGCCGAAGCTGGAAAGCCACCGCGAAGCCGCCTTCTGGAACGAGGTCTTCACCTTCGCGCAGGACCGCGTGGGTCTGGCGCAGGGCACCATCAAGGCTACCGTCCTGATCGAGACCCTGCCGGCCGCCTTCGAAATGGACGAGATCGTCTGGGAACTGCGCGACCATATTGCCGGACTGAACTGCGGGCGCTGGGATTACATCTTCAGCTATATCAAGACGCTGCGCCAGCATTCGGCCTATGTCCTGCCCGACCGTGCGCAGGTCACCATGGACGAAGCGTTCCTGGCCACCTATGCCGCGCGGCTGATCAAGGTCTGCCACCGCCGGGGCATTCACGCCATGGGCGGCATGGCCGCGCAGATCCCGGTCAGGGGCGACGACGCCGCCAATGCCGAAGCCTTCGCCAAGGTCCGGGCCGACAAGCTGCGCGAGGTCAGCCTCGGCCATGACGGCACCTGGGTCGCCCATCCCGATCTGGTCCCTGTCGCGATGGAGGTTTTCGACGCCGAAATGCCCGGCCCCAACCAGATCCGCCTGCAACGCCAGACCTGCCGGATTGATCCGGCTAAGCTGCTGCAACCCCATCGCGGTCAGGTGACCGAGGCGGGCCTGCGCACCAATGTCGCGGTCGCGATCGAATATCTGGCCAACTGGCTGCAGGGCCGGGGCGCCGTCCCGATCCACAACCTGATGGAGGACGCGGCGACCGCCGAAATCAGCCGCGCCCAGATCTGGCAATGGATCCGCCACCATACCGATATCCGCCGGCCCGACGGGTCCAGCCGCCGCATGGATGCGGTCTGGCTGGGCGAGATGGTGCAGACGGAAATCGCCGCCATCCTCGACCGGCTTGGCCCGGCAGGCTTTCACCGCGGGCATTACGCCTCGGCCGCGCGCATCCTTCAGGATGCGGCGACTGCGGACACGATGCCCGATTTCATCACCACCCCCGCCTATGACGTGCTGAACGCGCTGGATTGAGGAGATCCGGCCCCGGCCCAAGGCGCGGCCCAACCAAACCTGAACCATTCTCTCGAAAGGAAAGATCATGGCAAACCGCAAAAGCTACGCCGAACTGCACGCCGAAGTTTCCAAGCGCTACCCCTCGGGTCAGACGCCGGGCGGGGTCAGTGTTGACGATATCGTCCAGCTGCGGCTGCAGAACAGCTATGACACCCATCTCGACATCGCCCGCGACATGGCGAAGGTGATGCGCGCCGACATGGCGGCCTATGACGCCGATCCGACGCTGTCGACGCAGTCGCTCGGCTGCTGGTCGGGCTTCCACGCCCAGCAGATGATCAAATCGGTGAAGCGCCTGCGCGGCACCACCAAGCGCGCTTATGTCTATCTGTCGGGCTGGATGGTTGCCGGTCTGCGCAACACCTGGGGCCACCTGCCGGACCAGTCGATGCACGAGAAAACCGCCGTCGCCGACCTGATCCGCGAGATCTATGTCTCGTTGCGTCAGGCCGACGAAGTGGCGATGAACGATCTGTTCAAGGATCTGAAGGCCGCGCGTGACGCCGGCGATGCGGCGGCCGAGAAGAAGGCGATCGAGGCCATCGACAATTTCGAAAGCCATGTCGTTCCGATCATCGCCGATATCGACGCGGGCTTCGGCAACGAACATGCGACCTATCTGCTGGCGAAGGAACTGATCCAGGCCGGCGCCTGCTGCCTGCAGATCGAGAATCAGGTCTCGGACGCGAAACAGTGCGGCCATCAGGACGGCAAGGTCACGGTCCCGCGCGAGGATTTCATCGAAAAGCTGCGCGCCTGCCGGCTGGCGCTGGAGGAACTGGGCGTTGACGAAGGCGTCATCGTCGCCCGCACCGACAGCCTTGGCGCCGGTCTGACCCAGAAGGTGCCGGTCAGCCAGCAGCCGGGCGATCTGGCCTCTGAATACATCAAATGGCTGGATACCGAGGCGATTTCGGATGCGAACCCGGTCCGCGACGGCGAACTCGCGATCATGCTGAACGGCGAATTCGTCAAGCCGAAGCGGCTGCCGAACGGGCTGTTCCCGTTCAAGAAAGGCTCGGGCCGCGCCCGCGTCGTCGAGGATTGCATCGCCAATCTGACGCAGGGCGGCGCCGACATGCTGTGGATCGAGACGGATACCCCCAACGTCTCCGAGATCGCCAGCATGGTGAACGAGGTTCGCGAGGCGGTTCCGAATGCCAAGCTGGTCTATAACAACTCGCCCTCGTTCAACTGGACCCTGAACCTGCGCAAGCAGGTCCGCGAGGAATGGCTGAAGGACGGCAAGATCGCCGCCGGCGACTACCCGGACGGCAACGAGCTGATGAAGGCGGAATACGACGCGACCGAACTCGGTCAGGAGGCCGATGCCCGTCTGCAGCGCTTCCAGCACGACATCTCGACGCTGGCGGGGGTGTTCCACAACCTGATCACGCTGCCGACCTTCCACCTGACCGCGAAGTCGATGGACGAACTGTCGCGCGGTTACTTCGGCGACGACAAGATGCTGGCTTACGTCAAGACCGTGCAGCGCGAGGAAATCCGTCGCGGCATCTCGGCGGTCAAGCACCAGCACGAGGTCGGTTCGGATCTGGGCGACACCTTCAAGGAAATGGTCGGCGGCGAGCGGGCGCTGAAAGCTGGCGGCCACGCCAACACCATGAACCAGTTCGCGGCCGAATAACGACTGCGAGCGGGCGAAGCCCGACGAACCCGGTCGCGGTCGAACAATGACCGCGAGCGGGCCAAGCCTAACGGACCGGTTCGCGGCCGATTAGCCCTGTAACCCCCCGGTTCCCGCCGCTAGAGTGGCGGGGACCGCCCAAAAGGAGGAGCGAGACATGACCGCAGATACCGAATTCCAGCGCATCGACCTTCCCGAAGGCGACCGCGAAACCCGCGCCATCCACCGTGTGGCCGAGGCCGTCCATCGCCTGAACGACGCCGTGCAGCGCGCCGTGGCCGAGGGCGTGTCGGTCGAGGTGATCCGCGTCTCGCGCATCCATAACGGCGCGGGCGCCTGGGGCGATCAGGTCGTGCCGACGATTCGCGGGACCGGCGCCAAGGCCGAAGACGCCAAGGGCTGAAACGCCTTCTCAGCACTGTCGGACGGCGGGCCCTGCGCCCGCCGTTTCGCGTTGGCGGACGCTTATTTGCGCCCGACCGCCAGCGTCGCCCGGATCTCGGGATCGTCGTCCAGAAATTCGACCTCGACCATGGCGCCCACGGCGTCGAAATAGCGGCTCATGAAGTGACGGAACGATGCCGCGAGCGCGATGTCGGCGATGTTCAGGTCGCTGAGGCCAAGGTCGCGCAGGCGCGCGATGTGGCCGGCCGTGATCTCGGACGCGTTGCGGCTGATCTGTGCGGCATAGTCCAGCATCGCCACCTGCTGATCGCTCAGTCCGGCATTGTGATAGTCGCGATGAACCGCCAGCGCCTGTGCGCGCCCGAGCATAGAGGAGAGGGCGCGGAAATAGACATGCGCGCAATAGCTGGACGGAACGAGGCGCGCGGCAACGAAGGTGATGAGCCGGAAATTCAGCAGCCCCAGCGAAAAGCCGTCCCGGATCTGGTGCAGCAGGCTTTCGACCGGCACGATGATGTCGGGTCGCGCCGACCAGCATTCCGTCGCCGCCATGACCCGCCCCATCGCGGCTATGTCCTCCGCGTAAAGTGCGGCCGTTTCGCCCGTCGCATCTTCGGGTATGACCGTCTTGACGAACATTTTTTCCTCCGCTGTCCGAACGCGGGTCAGAATATCACGCCCGCCGGCCGACACCTAAAGGATCCGGCGCCGACGCTGGCCTTTTCCCGCAGGCCGTTTCGCGCTAAAACACCTGCTTGACCCCGCATCCCGCAAGGCCGCCGCCCATGACCACCGATCTCGACCGTCCCGTTCTGACGCCGCCCAATGGCCAGAAAAAGGTGCTGCTGCATAGCTGCTGCGCCCCCTGTTCGGGCGAGGTGATGGAGGCGATGACCGCATCCGGCATCGACTACACGATCTTCTTCTACAACCCGAACATCCACCCGGAGAAGGAATATCTTCTGCGCAAGGATGAGAATATCCGCTTTGCCGAGACCCATAACGTCCCCTTCGTCGATGCCGATTACGACACCGAGAACTGGTATGCCCGTGCCAAGGGCATGGAATGGGAACCCGAACGCGGCATCCGCTGCACCATGTGCTTCGACATGCGGTTCGAGCGGACGGCGCTTTACGCCCATGAGCACGGCTTTCCGGTGATGACTTCCAGCCTCGGGATATCGCGCTGGAAGGACATGAAGCAGATCAACGGCTGCGGCGAACGCGCGGTGCGGCCCTATGACGGCCTCGAATACTGGGATTACAACTGGCGCAAGGGCGGCGGCTCCAGCCGCATGATCGAGATTTCCAAGCGCGAGGAATTCTACATGCAGGAATATTGCGGCTGCGTCTATTCGCTGCGCGACACCAACCGCCACCGCCGCGAGGTCGGCCGCGGCCAGATCGAGATCGGCACCATGTATTACGGCAAGGACTCGGACGAGTAAGGCGCGAAGCTGCTGCGCCCCGGCTCGGCCAGAACAGGGCGACCGATCATCGGGAAGGCGCGCTGCGGGCAGGCCTCGCGCTCGCACAGCTTGCAGCCGGGGCCGATGGGCGTGGCGGCTTCCGGCCCCAGCAGGTCCAATCCGCGCCCGTAGACCAGCCGGTCGGCATGGGCGATGTCGCAGCCAAGCGCCACGGCGAAATGTTTGACCGGGGTGCCGAAACCGCCGCGCCCATGGCTGACCGTGCGCGCGACCCACAGATAACGCCGCCCGTCGGGCATCTGCGCGACCTGCCGCAGGATTTCGCCCGGATGCGAAAACGCGTCATAGATCGTCCACAGGGGGCACGACCCGCCGAAGCGCGAGAAGTGGAAATCCGTCGCCGATTGCCGTTTCGAGATATTGCCGGCCCGGTCCACGCGGATGAAGAAGAACGGCACCCCCTGCGCGCCGGGGCGTTGCAGCGTCGACAGCCGGTGGCAGGCGGTTTCAAATCCCACATCGAAGCGTTGCGAAAGCAGCGCGATGTCGTACCGCTCGGTCTCGGCGGCGGTCAGGAAGGTCTCGTAGGGCAGGATCAGCGCGCCGGCATAGTAATTCGCCAGCCCGATCCGCAGCAAAGGCTGATCCTCGGGCGAAAGGCCGGATTTCCGGCACAGCCGGTTGATGGTCGCAGCTTCCTCGATCAGGCCCAGTTGCGTGCCTATCTGAAATGCCTGTTGCGATTCCGAAAGCTGGCCGTTGATGCGCAGCACCCGCGTCGCCGGATCGTATTGGCGCAGGGTGCCAGCTTCAGTCTTCGTCTCGACCCGGATCCTGTGGCGGTCGGCCAGATAGGTGGTCAGCGCGTCCGCGCGACCGATCACCGGCAGCAGCGTGCCCAGCGGTTCCGCCGCGCGGTCAAGTTCGGCAATGTGGTTGCGGCGGGTATAGAAATAATCGCGCACGGCCTCGAAGGCGGTCGGCGCCGCAGGCGCGCCCGCAGGACCCGAGATCTGCTCGGCCAGCAGATTCGCCCGTTCGGTTGCCGCCCGCAGGCGCCGGCGCATGTCCAGAATCACCTTGGCCAGTCCGGGCGAGTTGTCGGCCAGATCGTGCAGTTCCGACAGGCTCAACTGCGCGCCCTGATCGGCAAGTGCGGCCCGCAGCCGCGAGGCCAGCCGCCCGTCGCCCGCATCATGGAAGGGCTGCGCCTCGGCGCCGAACAGCTCATCAAGCTTGGCCAGCACGGCCAGCGTCAACGGCCGCTGGTTGCGTTCGATCTGGTTGAGGTAGCTGGGCGAGATCTCCAGACTGCGTGCCAGCGCCGCCTGCGTCATGGCGCGGGTTTCCCGTAACCGCTTCAGCTGTCCGCCAAGATAGGCATTCTTCATTCGCAACCCTTCGCAAGATTCGCAAAACCGCCACGGCGCTTTCGCAACTTGATGCAAGTCTGCTGTTTACCAGAGCTGCGCACGGGTGAAAACTGCCCATGCAAATCTTGCGAAGGACCGCCATGCAGGACGCCGCCATCACCGAACTGACCGAACTGGTCCTGCCTGCGCAGGCAAACCACTACGGCACCTTGTTCGCGGGGCAGGCGCTGTCGATGCTGGCGCAGGCCGCCTTTACCGCCGCCAGCCGCCACGCCCGCAGCAATGTGGTGCTGGCGGGCGTCGACAATCTGCGCTTCACCGCGCCGGTTCCGGTGGGTCAGCTGTTCATCATCCGCGCCCGCGTCACCAGCGCCGGGCGCAGCGCGATGATGATCGAGGTGGTGGCCGGGCGCGAGGATCCGCAGACCGGCGAGACGGGCCAGGTCGCGCAAGGACAGTTCCAGATGGTCGCCGTGAATGAACATGGCCGCCCGAAGAAAATCACCGCTCAGGAGATCAGCACATGAAGACCCACGACGTCCGCACCTATAAATCGGCCGAGAAGCTGGCCCGCGAAGACCAATTGGCGTGGAAAATCGCCGAGGTCGCCGCCGATCCCGTCGCGGTCGATGCCGATGTCACCGACATGATCATCAACCGGATCATCGACAATGCCTCGGTCGCGGCGGCTTCGGTGGCGCGCCGCCCGGTCGCCTCGGCCCGCGCGCAGGCGATGGCCCATCCGATGAAGCCCGGCGCGACCGTTTTCGGCGTCGACAGCGCCACCACCGTTTCGCCCGAATGGGCGGCTTACGCCAATGGCGTGGCGGTGCGCGAACTCGATTTCCACGACACCTATCTGGCGGCGGATTATTCGCATCCCGGCGACAATATCCCGCCGATCCTGGCCGTCGCCCAGCATACCGGCAAGTCGGGCGCTGACCTGATCCGGGGCCTCGCCACCGGCTATGAAATCCAGGTCGATCTGGTCACCGGCATCTGCCTGCACGAACACAAGATCGACCATATCGCCCATCTCGGCCCGTCGGCCGCCGCCGGCATCGGCACCCTGCTGGGCCTGCCGACCGAGGTGATCTATCAGGCCGTCCAGCAGGCGCTGCATGTCACCACCACCACGCGGCAGTCGCGCAAGGGCGAGATTTCCTCGTGGAAAGCCTATGCCCCCGCCTTCGCCGGCAAGATGGCGATCGAGGCAGTGGACCGGGTGATGCGCGGCGAAGGCGCGCCGTCGCCGGCATGGGAAGGCGAGGACGGCTTCATCGCCTATCTGCTGTCGGGTCCGTCCGCCCTTTACCGCGTGCCGCTGCCGGGCAAGGGCGAGGCCAAGCGTGCGATCCTCGACACCTATACCAAGGAACATTCGGCCGAATACCAGAGCCAGGCGCTGATCGACCTCGCCCGCCGCATGGGGCCGAAGATCGGTGATCTGTCCCAGATCGACAATATCGTCATCCATACCAGCCATCACACCCATTACGTGATCGGCACCGGCGCGAATGACCCGCAGAAGATGGACCCGAAGGCCTCGCGCGAGACGCTGGACCATTCGATCATGTATATCTTCGCGGTGGCGCTGGAAGACGGCGGCTGGCACCACGAGAAATCCTATGCGCCCGAGCGTGCGAACCGCCCGGAAACCGTCGCGCTCTGGCACAAGATCACCACGACCGAGGACCCGGAATGGACGCGCCGCTATCACTCGCAGGATCCCAAGGAAAAAGCCTTCGGTGGCCGCGTCGTGGTGACGCTGAAGAACGGCACCGTGATCGAGGATGAACTGGCGCTTGCCGACGCCCATCCCGATGGCGCCCGTCCCTTCGTGCGCGAGAATTACAAGCAGAAGTTCCTGACCCTGTCGGACGGCATCATCGCGCCCGCCGAACAGACCCGCTTCCTGCAGGCGGCGGAAGCCCTGGCCGATCTGAAGGCGGGCGATCTGGCGGCGCTGAACTTCGTCGTCGAACCCGGCAAGCTGGGTGGCGCGCGTCCGACGGGTATCTTCGACTTCAAGGGATAAGGAGGCCGACATGGCACCGACGCCGAAAAAATCCGTGGCCCTCTCGGGGGTCGAGGCGGGGAATACCGCGCTCTGCTCGGTCGGGCAGAGCGGGAATGACCTGCATTATCGCGGCTATGATATTCTCGACATCGCCGAGGCGGCGACCTTCGAGGAAATCGCGCATCTGCTGGTGCATGGCGAATTGCCGAACAAGGCCCAGCTTGCCACCTATGAAGCCAAGCTCGCGCGGTTGCGCGGGCTGCCGGCCCCGCTGATGGCCGCGCTGGAGCAGCTGCCGGCGGCGACCCATCCGATGGATGTGATGCGCACCGGCGTGTCGGTGCTGGGCAGTCTTCTGCCCGAAGCGCCCGACCACAACCCCGCCGGCGCGCGCGACATCACCGACCGGCTGATGGCCTCGCTGGGGTCGATGCTGCTTTACTGGTATCACTACAGCCATAATGGCCGGCGCATCGATGTCGAGGGCGATGACAGCTCGATCGCCGCGCATTTCCTGCGCCTGCTGCATGGCAAGAAGCCCTCGGCCGATCATGTCCGCGCGATGCAGACCTCGCTGATCCTCTATGCGGAACACGAGTTCAACGCGTCGACCTTCACGGCGCGGATGGTCGCGGGGACCGGCTCCGACATGTATTCGGCGGTGACGGCGGCCATCGGCGCGCTGCGCGGCCCGAAACATGGCGGCGCGAACGAGGTCGCCTATGAGATCCAGTCGCGCTATGCGACCCCGGATCAGGCGGCCGAGGATATCCGCGCCCGCGTAGCCGAAAAGCAGATCATCATCGGCTTCGGTCATCCGGTCTATACCATCGCCGATCCCCGCAACGTCGTCATCAAACGCGTCGCGAAGGAACTTTCGGATCTGGCCGGCGATACCCGGCTTTACGAAATCGCCGACCGGATCGAGACGGTGATGGACGAGGAACGCAAGATGTTCCCGAACCTCGACTGGTTCAGCGCGGTGTCCTATCACCGCATGGGGGTGCCCACCGCCATGTTCACGCCGCTTTTCGTCATCTCGCGGACCTCGGGCTGGGGCGCGCATGTGATCGAACAGCGCGAGGACGGCAAGATCATCCGCCCCTCGGCCCATTACATCGGGCCGGAGAACCGCAAATTCGTGCCGCTGGCGAAACGCGGCTAGAAAGGATCCGTCATGGTTTATCTCGTTGGGGCCGAGACCCCGGATCGTCCCGCCGGCCTGCGCTTTCAGGAACTTCTGGACGCGCCCGGCATCCTGCGTCTGCCCGGCGCGCATAACGGTCAGGCGGCGCTGCAGGCCAAGGCCGCCGGTTTCGACGCGCTGTATCTGTCCGGGGCGGCGATGACGGCCTCGATGGGGCTGCCGGATCTCGGCATCATCACCGTGGATGAGGTCGCCTTCTTCATCCGCCAGATCACCCGTGCCACCGGTCTGCCGCTGCTGGTTGATGGCGATACCGGTTATGGCGAGGCGCTGAACGTCATGCATATGGTCCGCACCTTCGAGGATGCGGGCGCGGGCGCGGTGCATCTGGAGGACCAGCTTCTGCCGAAGAAATGCGGCCACCTGAACGACAAGAAGCTGGCCACGGCGTCGGATATGGCCGCGAAGGTCGCGGCCGCTGCCAAGGCGCGCCGGCATCTGCGCATCATCGCCCGCACCGATGCCGCCGCCAGCGAGGGTCTGGAAGGCGCCATCGCCCGCGCAAAGCTCTATGTCGAGGCCGGGGCCGATGCGATCTTCCCCGAGGCGCTGACCTCGGTCGAGATGTTCAAGGAAGTGCGCGCCGCCCTCCCGGGCGTGAAGCTGCTGGCCAATATGACCGAGTTCGGCCGGACGCCGGCGCTGACCGCGCAGGAATTCGAGGATCTGGGCTATGACATGGTGATCTGGCCGGTGTCGTCGCTGCGGGTGGCGAACAAGGCGCAGGAAAAGCTGTATGCGGTGCTGGCGCGCGATGGCGCCACCACCGCCATGCTGCCCGAGATGCAGACCCGGTCCGAGCTTTACGCCACCATCGGCCTGCATGATTTCGAGGCGCTGGATGCCTCGATCGCGGCCTCGATTGCGCCCGACTGGAAGGTCTGAAAAAGCCGGATCTGCGATCACGGGGCGTCGCGGGAAGCGCGGCGCCCCGCGCGCGTGACCGGCATTCCCAAACACCCGGCGCTGCGCGATGGGCCGTCCCGGCGCCTGCGGGGGCGCCGGACTGCGTCCGGGACACCCAGCCCAGCGGGCCGAGGTATCTTTCACCGGAGGCGGCACCGGTGACAGAGGTGTCAAAGCAGTTCTTCGACCCCGGCGATTTCAAGATCGGCCGGTGCGTCGCCGGCGTCGGGCAATTCGGCTGCGTATTCGGCCAATGCCGGAGGGTTTGCGATCAACTCGCCTTCCGACAGATCGGTTGCCGCCTCGTTTCCGGGCGCGCGCCGACGTTGGCGGCGCTCCTCGGACGAGGATGGCGCGGCGGCACCCGGTCCGATCAGCGGGCCGCGCTGGCTGTCCAGCAGACCGCTCGTGCCGGGGGTGAGCAGCGCCACCCGCTCGCCGCCGATCACCGCGAGCGATCCGGGCATGCCGGTGGCCCGCGTCCCCAAGGGGGCCCCCAGCAGCATCCGCTTGTCGACGATCCGCGCCCTCCGCGACGGCTGGGGCAGCCGAGCGACCGCGCCGGGATCAGCCGAGGCGAAGCGGTTATAGGTCTCGGCCATGTCGGTCATGCCTTCAAAGCCGCCCGCGCGCAGGCCCGCACGCAATTCGTCAAACCGCGCGAGATAGCGCGTCGCATTGGCCTGCGTGCGCGAATGAAACGCCCCCGCCGCCTGACGCCAGTCTCCGGTCTCGGCATAAAGCTGGCTGACGAAGCGGGCTGCGTAACGGGCATTCGTCAGCGGATCGAACATCTCGGCGACAGAGCTGAAATTCTGACCGTGCCAGCGGTAGTTCAGCTGGAAGCACCCGATATCGAGATTGGTGCGGCCCTGGGCCAGACGCTCCTCCGCGAAGGCGAGCGCGCTGTTCGGGTCATCGAACCAGGTGCCCTGACCTTCGGAATTCGCGCTCCACGCCCAGGGGCGGACGATACCGTCGCGCCTTCTGCCGGTCTCGGTCAGGGTCAGGGCGCCGAGGATGTCGGGGGGCACGCCGGCCTCGGCCGCGGCGGTCTGGGCCGCCCATTCGCACAGCTGCGCCGGCTCCTCCGGCGCGGCATGGGCGGCGAGGGGCAGAAGCAGCATCAACAGGGCCAGCACGAATCGCATTGGCCCAGGCTAGGGACAAATGTTTAAGTCCAAGTTGACAGCGTGACTTGGTCCCCGGCTTTTGCTAGATCGCGCTGCATGTCGATGCCGCAAAACCCCATTTCGCCCGCGATCCGCGATGCTGCGCGCCTGTCCGTCGCCCCGATGATGGACTGGACCGACCGCTATTGCCGGGGCTTTCACCGCCTTCTGTCGCGGCGGGCGCTGCTGTTTACCGAGATGGTGACCGCGCCCGCGATCATCCACGGCCCCCGCGACCGGCTGCTGGGCAAGGAGACCGCCGAACATCCGGTCGCCTTGCAGATCGGCGGCTCGGACCCGGCGGAGCTGGCCCGCGCGACCGCTTTGGCCGCGCCCTTCGGCTATGACGAGATCAACCTGAATGTCGGTTGCCCCTCGGACCGGGTGCAATCGGGTTGCTTTGGTGCGGTGCTGATGAAAACGCCCGATCTGGTGGCCGATTGCGTGCGCGCGATGATCGCCGAAAGCCCGGTCGAGGTGACGGTGAAATGCCGCATCGGCGTGGACGATCAGGATCCCGAACAGGTGCTGCCCGACTTCCTGTCGCGGATGCGCGATGCGGGCGTCAGCCGCGTCACCGTTCATGCCCGCAAGGCGTGGCTGCAGGGTCTCAGCCCCAAGGACAACCGCGAGATTCCGCCGCTGGACTATCCGCTGGTTCACCGCATGAAGCGGGCCTTCCCCGATCTGCACCTGTCGATCAATGGCGGCATTCAGCCCGGCATGGTGGCCGATCAGCTTGCCCATATGGACGGGGTGATGGTCGGGCGCGCGGCCTATCACCAGCCCTGGGACGTTCTGGGTGATGCCGATGCGCTGTGGGGCCAGACCGCGCCCTTCGCGGAGCCGGCGCAGGCCGCCGAGGCGATGCGCCCGCAACTGGCCGCATGGCTGGCAGAGGGGGCGCGCATTCACCAGATCACCCGGCACATGCTGGGCCTGTTCCATGGCCGTGCCGGTGCGCGACTGTGGCGCCGGGTGCTCAGCGAAGGGGCGCACAAGGCGCAAAGCCCGGCCGAGGGGCTTGCGCTTTACGACGCCGCGTTGGATCAGGTGCGAAACGCTGTGGAGCCCGCATGACCGAGATGATCCTGCCCGCACTGACTCTCGCCCTCGTGGGGGCATTCGCCGGCATTCTGGCCGGGCTTCTGGGCGTGGGCGGCGGCATCGTCCTGGTCCCGGCCTTTTTCTATCTGTTCAGCGCGGCGGGTTACGGGTCGGACGATCTGATGCAGATCTGTCTGGCGACCTCGCTGGCGACGATCGTGGTCACCTCGGCCCGGTCGGTCATGGCGCATAACCGCAAGGGGGCGGTCGACTGGCAGATACTGAAGGATTGGGCCTTCGGCATCATGATCGGCGCGGTCTTTGGGGTGCTGACGGTGGCGCAGCTGCGCACGCAGACGCTGCAGATCATCTTCGGTGTGCTGGTGATGGTGATTGCGGCCTATATGCTGCTGGGGAAATCCAGCTGGCGGGTGGGTGACCGGATGCCGCAAGGGCCGGTGAAATATGTGCTCAGCTGGCTGACGGGGTTCATCTCGGTCCTGCTGGGGATCGGCGGCGGCTCCATCGGCGTACCGGTGATGACGCTGCACGGCGTGCCGATCCACCGGGCAGTGGCGACGGCGGCGGGGTTCGGGGGGCTGATCGCGGCGCCCTCGGCCCTGCTGTTTCTGTTCACCCCCGCCGAAGGCGCGCCGCCTTATACGGTCGGCTCCGTCAATATCCCCGCCTTCGTGATCGTGATCGCCATGACCATTCTGACCGCGCCTGTCGGGGCGGCGCTGGCGCATCGGACCGAACCGGCGCGGCTGAAGAAGATCTTTGCACTGTTTCTGGCGCTGGTGGCGCTGAACATGCTGCGCAAAACGCTGTTCTGAGGAAGTCCCATGTCGCACGCACCCGCCAAACCGATGTCTTCGCGCCGCACCGGCGCGCTGAGGGGGACGGCCTCGATCCCCGGCGACAAGTCGATCAGCCACCGGGCGCTGATCCTGGGCGCATTGGCGGTAGGACGCACGCATGTGACCGGGCTGCTGGAAGGGCAGGACGTGCTGGACACCGCCAAGGCCATGCAGGCCTTCGGTGCGACTGTCGAACGGCTTGGCCCTGGCGAATGGATCATTGACGGCGTGGGTGTCGGCGGCTTTGCCGAACCTGCGGGCGTGATCGACTGCGGCAATTCCGGGACCGGCGTGCGGCTGATCATGGGCGCGATGGCGACGACCCCGATCACCGCCACCTTCACCGGCGATGTCAGCCTTTCGCGCCGCCCGATGCGGCGCATCACCGACCCGCTGTCCCAGTTCGGGGCCGAGATCACCACCCGCGCGGGCGGCCTGCTGCCCGCGACCATCAAGGGGGCGCAGGACCCGGTGCCGGTGCGTTACCAGACGCCGGTGGCCTCGGCGCAGATCAAATCGGCGGTGCTGCTGGCGGGGCTGAACGCGCCCGGCCAGACCGTGGTGATCGAGAAGGAGCCGACCCGCGACCATTCCGAACGGATGCTGGTAGGCTTTGGCGCCACCATCACGACCGAGGAAACGCCTGAGGGCCGCGTCATCACCCTGACCGGGCGGCCGGAGCTGCGGGGACAGGCTGTGGCGGTGCCGCGCGATCCGTCCTCGGCGGCGTTTCCGGTGGCGGCGGCGCTGATCGTGCCGGGGTCTGAAATCCGGGTGCCCGGCATCAGCCGCAACCCGACGCGGGACGGCCTGTATGTGACGCTGGCCGAGATGGGCGCGGACCTGATCTGGGAAAACGATCGCGAGGAGGGGGGCGAGCCGGTGGCCGATCTGCTGGTGCGCCATTCCCGGCTGAAAGGCGTCAATGTCCCGGCCGAGCGCGCCGCCAGCATGATCGACGAATTCCCCATCCTGTCGGTGATTGCTACCATGGCCGAGGGCCCTACGGTGATGAACGGCGTGGCCGAATTGCGGGTGAAGGAATCCGATCGCATCGACGCCATGGCCAAAGGGCTGCGCGCCAACGGGGTCGAGGTGGAGGAGACCCGCGACAGCATGACCGTCCATGGCACGGGCCGCATTCCGGGTGGGGGGGAGCCGGTTGCGACGCATCTCGACCACCGGATCGCCATGTCGTTTCTGGTCGCCGGACTGACCGCAGATGCGGAGATCACCGTTGACGACGGGGCAGCGATTGCGACCTCATTCCCGGATTTTGTCGGGCTGATGCAGGGCTTGGGCGCCGATCTGGGTTAGGTCGTGATCTCGATCACCGGGGCCGAACGGGTCAGGGGGCGTTCGTCGAATTTCGCCTCGATATTGTTGCC
Source organism: Paracoccus sp. S1E-3 (assembly GCF_013868135.1). GTDB lineage: Bacteria > Pseudomonadota > Alphaproteobacteria > Rhodobacterales > Rhodobacteraceae > Paracoccus. Next base: position 1,263,871 of record NZ_JACEMU010000004.1, on the reverse strand, counting down.
GTCGGGGTCGAGCACGAAGGCCGCGTAATAGCCGGGGTGATAGTCGCGCAGCCCGGGCGCGCCGTAGTCGCGGCCCCCTGTCGCAAGCGCCGCCTCATAGAAGGCGTTCACCATCGCACGGTCGGCGGCCTGAAAACACAGGTGGATGCGGCTGGGCGTGTCACCCACATCCAGCTGGTCGAGGAACAGCTCATCGCAACACATCCAGTCGCGGCCGTGTTCGATATTGTCGCCCTGGCCAAGCGCCTCCAGTATGGCCTGATAGAAATCGCGCGATTTTTCGTAATTGGTGACCCGCATGTGCAGATGGTCGATCAATCGGCCCTGAAAATAACTCATCCTTCATCCTCCTCGGCTAAAACGCGCGGTTGATGCGGCAGTTCCGGTCCCACTGGACCCGGACGGCGCTTTGCGGCATAGACAAGGCGACAGACCCGAAGGAGCCGCCCATGTGGATCGTTGACCGTATTCTGACCTGGTGGAGAGGGCAGACACTGAACACGCAGGTCTGGACCGCGCTTTACGGCGAAAAGGTCGGCGAGGACGATCAGGGCAATATCTATTACCAGTCCAGGAAGGGCGACCGCCGCTGGGTCATCTATAACGGCGAATCCGAGGCGAGCCGGGTGCCGGTCGAATGGCATGGTTGGCTGCACCATACCTACAAGGAACCGCCGACCAAGGATCCCCTCCCGCGCCGGCCGTGGGAACTGCCCAGCCAGATGAACATGACCGGCACCCCGCAGGCCTATCGGCCCAAGGGTTCGATCTATCGCGCCAAGCCGGTCGAGCGCAGCGATTACGACGCGTGGCAACCCGATCAATGAGCGATGACAGCCGGGCAGAGCTGGTCGCCGGCACCGTCGTGCTGGCGGTTGCGGCGGGGTTTCTGGCTTTCGCCGCCGGTCCGCGCCTGATGCCCGGCGGCGGATATGACCTGATCGCGGCCTTTCCCAATGTGGAAGGCATCGAAAAGGGGTCCGAGATCCGCATGGCCGGCGTCCCCGTGGGCCGCGTGACCGAGATCAGCCTGAACCCCGCCACCTATCTGGCCGAGGCCCGCCTGCGCCTGCAGGACGGCGTGCTGCTGCCTGCCGATTCGGCGGCGATCATCCAGTCCGATGGCCTACTGGGGGGCGCCTATCTGGAACTTCAGCCGGGCGGCAGTCCCGAAAACCTCGCCCCCGGCGACGAGATCGAAGATGTGCAGGGCGCCGTCAGCCTGCTGTCCCTGATGATGAAGTTCGTCGATTCGCAGGCGGCCGAGACGCCCGGCGCCGACCCCGCCCCGGAGGATGCCCAATGATCCGTTACATCCTTCTGACCCTGTCGATGCTGGCGGCGACGACGCCGGTCTTGGCGCAGGACGATATCGAAACCACCCGCGGCACAGGCGCGGTGTTGCGTATGCTCGACAAGGTGTCCAGCGAGATCAGCGATGTGGAACTGGCGCCGGGCGAGTCGGCCGATATCGGCCGTTTGACGGTGCGGCTGGGCGAATGCCGCTATCCCTCCGCCGACCCAAATTCGGACGCCTTCGCGCAGATGGTCATCACCGACCGCAACAGCCGGGCGACACTGTTCGATGGCTGGATGGTGGCCTCCTCGCCGGCGCTCTCGGCGCTGGATGATGCGCGCTATGACGTCTGGGTCATGGCCTGCAAGACCGCCTGAAACGAGGGCAGCGGCCGCGCGGCGATGTCGGCCGGCCGCTGGATCGCTTCGGCCAGCCGGCGCCGGTATTCGCCGCGCGAGATGGTCTGACCACCCAATGACTGCAGGTGCGGGGTCGGATATTGGGTGTCGAACAGCGTGAAGCCGCTGGCCTTCAGATGGATCGACAGCACCAGCAGCGCGGTCTTCGATGCGTTGGTCCGGTGCGAGAACATGCTTTCGCCGAAAAACGCCGCCCCGATGGTCAGGCCGAAAACCGCGCCGACCAGCTCATCGCCGTCAAGAACCTCGATCGAATGGGCGCGGCCCATGTGGTGCAGGTCGCCATACACGCGGTGCAGATCGGCATTGATCCAGGTCTCGCTGCGTGCCGCGCAGGCCCGCACCACATCGCAGAAATGACTGTTCAGCGTCAGCCGCCAGGTGCAGCGCCGCAAATGCCGCCGCATCGAGGCCGAGGCATGGACCCCACCGACCGGCATGACGCCGCGCCGCGAGGGGTCGAGCCAATGAAGCGATGGGTCTTCGGCCGAGCCCGCCATGGGGAAAATGCCATTGGCATAGGCCCACAGCATCTGCTCGGCCGAGATCACGCCGGGACGTTCTCGCTCAGCCAGCGTTCCAGCCAGTGGATGGAATAATTGCCGTCCTGAATATCCGGCTCCTCCAGCAGGGCATCGAACAGCGGCGTGGTGGTGTCCACGCCATCGACGATCAGCTCGGACAGGGCGCGCTTCAGCCGCGCCAGCGCCTCGGGCCGGTCGCGGCCATGCACGATCAGCTTGGCGATCAGGCTGTCGTAATAGGGCGGGATGACATAGCCGTCATAAATCGCGCTGTCCATCCGCACCCCCAGCCCGCCGGGAGCGTGGAACTGGGTGATCTTGCCCGGCGAGGGGCTGAAATTCGGCAGCTTCTCGGCGTTGATGCGCACCTCGATGGCGTGGCCGTTGATCTTCAGATCCTCCTGCGCCAGCTCCATCGGCTCGTCGGCCGCGACACGGATCTGTTCGCGGACCAGATCGACGCCGTAAATCGCCTCGGTCACCGGATGCTCGACCTGCAGGCGGGTGTTCATCTCGATGAAATAGAACTCGCCGTCCTCATATAGGAACTCGATGGTGCCGGCGCCGATATAACCGAGCTTCTTCATCGCGTCGGCCGAGATCTTCCCGATCCGGGCGCGTTCTTCCTCGGTGATGGAGGGGCCGGGCGCTTCTTCCAGCACTTTCTGGTGGCGGCGTTGCAGCGAACAGTCGCGTTCGCCCAGATAGACCGCATTTCCCTTGCCGTCGCCGAAGACCTGAATTTCGATGTGGCGCGGCTTCTGCAGATATTTCTCGATATAGACATCGGGGTTGCCGAAGGCGGCCTTGGCTTCGGCACGGGCGGTGCGGAAGGCAACCTCCAGCCCCTTTTCGTCATGGGCGACCTTCATGCCGCGCCCGCCGCCGCCGGCGGTGGCCTTGATGATGACCGGATAGCCGATCTCGGCCGCGACCTTCTTGGCCTCATCCACGTCATTCACCCCGCCATCGGACCCCGGAACCACCGGGATGCCAAGCGCCTTGGCCGTGTCCTTGGCGGTGATCTTGTCGCCCATGATGCGGATATGTTCGGCCTTGGGTCCGATGAAGGTGATGCCGTGATCCTCCAGCATCTGCGCGAAATTGGCGTTTTCCGACAGGAAGCCATAGCCCGGATGAACGGCCTGCGCGCCGGTGATCTCGCAGGCGGCGATGATCGCTGCCGGGTTCAGATAGCTTTCGGACGAGGGCGGCGGCCCGATGGCGACCGATTCGTCGGCCATGCGGACATGCATTGCGTTGGCATCGGCGGTCGAGTGAACAGCCACCGTCTTGATGCCCATTTCGCGGGCGGCGCGGATGACGCGCAGCGCGATTTCGCCCCGGTTGGCAATCAGGATCTTGTCGAACATCCCGGCCTCATTCCACGATCATCAGGGGCGCGCCATATTCAACCGGGGTGCCGTCATCGACCAGGATGCGCTTGACCGTGCCCGATTTGGGCGAGGGGATGTGGTTCATGGTCTTCATCGCCTCGACGATCAGCAGCGTGTCGCCTTCGCTGACCTGCTGGCCGATGGTGACGAAGGGGGCCGCACCCGGTTCCGCGGACAGATAGGCGGTGCCGACCATGGGCGAGGTCACCGCGCCCGGCAGGTCCGCCGGATCACCCGAGGGGGCGCCGGGCGTGGCCGTCGGCGTCGACGGCGACACCGGGCCGGGCGTGGCCGCCATAGGGGCTGGCGCATAGGCGGCCGGGGCTGCAGCCTGCATGACCACCTGCTTGCCATGCTTGGACAGGCTGACGGTCAGCCGGTCGTTTTCGCCATATTCGCGCTTGACCGACAATTCGGACAGTTCGCTGCTGTTCAGAAGCTCGGCCAGCGACTGGATGAAAGCGACATCGCCGTCGTGATGCTTGCCGGATTTGGCGTCTGCGGTCATGAGGATCCTCTGCCTTGTGAAACCCGCGTCTGACGCGCGGTAGGAATTGCTGGCTTATACCGCGTCTTGTCACCCAAGGGAAAGCAATTTGCCTTGGATTTCTGCGGCTGCGCCCTCGGACTAGTCCGGTTTCATGCCCGACTATGGGGTCAAGGACCGCACAACCACAAGTAACAGCGGGGTGTGACAGATCTGTTCGGCCAGTTTCGGCGTACGGGCCGCTTCAGGGCGCGGAGGCGCGGGCGCAGGCCGCCGGAATTCCCTCCGCCAGCGGAACATTCCGGCGGGCGTGGCGGTCAGCCGCGGCTGGCCTTTTCGGCGATGCCCGACCGGCCCTCGCGCCGGGCCAGTTCGGCGGCCACATCGGCCAGCGTCAGGTCGCGCGCGGCCAGCATGACCGCAAGGTGAAAGATCGCGTCCGCCGCTTCAGAGACCAGCTTCTCGCGGTCGCCCTTCACCGCCTCGATGATGGCCTCGACGGCTTCCTCGCCGAATTTCTCAGCGCATTTTTCCGGGCCTTTGGACAGCAGCTTCGCGGTCCAGCTGGTCTCGGGATCGGCGCCCTTGCGCGCGGCGATGGTGGCGTCGAGGCGGGCGAAGGCGTCATCGCTCATGTCAACCTCACCGGGATGCCGGCGGCGGCCAGATGCGCCTTGGCCTCGCCCACCGTGAAGGTGCCGAAATGGAAGATCGAGGCGGCGAGCAGCGCGCTGGCATGGCCCTCGGTCACGCCCTCGACCAGATGGTCCAGCATGCCGACCCCGCCCGAGGCGATGACCGGAATGTCCACCGCATCGGCCACGGCGCGGGTGAGGGCGAGGTTGAAGCCGGCTTTGGTGCCGTCGCGATCCATCGAGGTCAGCAGGATTTCGCCCGCCCCCTTCGCCGCTACCAGGCCAGCGAATTCCACCGCGTCGATACCGGTGGGCTTGCGGCCGCCATGGGTGAAGATCTCCCATTTGCCGGGGGCGACGGTCTTGGCGTCGAGGGCGCAGACGATGCACTGGCTGCCGAAGCGGTCGGCGGCCTCCGACAGCACATTGGGATCGGCCACGGCGGCCGAGTTGAACGACACCTTGTCGGCCCCCGCCAGCAGCAGGGCGCGGACATCGTGATGCGTGCGCACGCCGCCGCCGACGGTCAGCGGCACGAAGCATTGCTCGGCCGTGCGGGTCACCACGTCGAACATGGTGCCGCGGTTTTCATGGGTGGCGTGGATGTCGAGAAAGCAGATTTCGTCGGCCCCGGCGGCGTCATAGGCCTTGGCGGCCTCGACCGGGTCGCCGGCATCCACCAGATCGACGAAATTCACGCCTTTCACGACCCGGCCATCGGCCACGTCAAGGCAAGGGATGATGCGAGTCTTCAGCATATGCGGGTGATAGCGCGGCCGGGCGTGCAGGGGAAGGGGTCAGCCTCGGTCCGGCCCGCGCAGGATCAGCGCATTGAACAGCACGCCGCCCGCGATCAGGAACAGGATCGCCCAGAACAGATTGCCGGTCGAGAATTCGAAGACCGCCCAGCCGAAGGGGAAGGCCGAGCAGAGGATGCGGACCCAGAGCGGGCGGAAAAACGGATGGTTGGGATCGACGATCATGTCGCCTGATAGCGCTTGGTGGCCGGTTGGGGAAGGGGGCGCTGCCCCCGGCCTTGCGGCCTCCCCCGGGATATTGGGGCCAAAGTGAAATCAGGCGAGCGCGTCGAGCGCGGCCTTAAGATCGAGCGCGCCATCATAAAGCGCCCGGCCCGAAATGGCGCCCGCGATCACGCCGGTATCGCGCAGGCGCAGAAGGTCCGCCATCGAGGAGACCCCGCCCGAGGCGATGACCGGGATGCTGACCGCGCGGGCGAGCGCCTCGGTCGCTTCGGTATTGGGGCCGGCCATGGCGCCGTCGCGGTCGATATCGGTGTAGATGATGGCGGCGACGCCCGCATCTTCGAAGCTGCGGGCGAGATCGGCGGCCTGAACGGTGGTTTCCTCGGCCCAGCCCTTGGTGGCGACGAAGCCCTTGCGGGCATCGATGCCGACCGCGACCTGACCGGGGAAGGCCGATGCGGCTTCGCGGACCAGATCCGGGTTTTCGACCGCGACGGTGCCGAGGATCACGCGTTTCAGGCCCTTCTCCAGCCACATGTCGATCGTCGCCATGTCGCGGATGCCGCCGCCGAGCTGGGCGGGGATCGAGGTGGCACGCAGGATCGCCTCGACCGCGGCGGCATTGACGGGCTGGCCGGCGAAGGCGCCGTTCAGGTCCACAAGGTGCAGCCATTCGGCGCCTGCATCCTGAAAGGCGCGGGCCTGCGCGGCCGGATCGGTGCCGAAGACGGTCGCGGCCTCCATGTCGCCGCGCAGCAGACGCACGCAATTGCCGTCCTTCAGGTCGATGGCGGGGTAGAGGATCATCCTGCGGCTCCTGACTTTTGTCCGGCTGGGCTTTGCCACAGGGGGGCGGGCGGAGCAAGCGGCGCGCTCGGCGCCGGGCGACCCCACGTCATGCTTGCGTGAATCGCGGCGCTGCCGTCAGATCGCCGCAAACGGATCTTTGGGAGGAGACCATGAAGACATTCGCACTCGCCGCCGCCTTCAGCCTGCTGGCCGGGGCCGCTTTCGCCGACCCGATCGAGGGGCTGTGGCAGACCCAGCCCGATGAGGGTGCCTTCGCCTATGTCCAGATCACCCCCTGCGGCGGGGCGTTCTGCGGCACCATCACCCGCACCTTCAAGGACAAGGCGGAATTCCAGTCGCCCAATATCGGCAAGCAGATCGTGATCGACATGACCCCGCAGGGCGATGGCAATTACAAGGGCAAGGTACTGCGCCCCGCCGATAACAAGATCTATAACGGCAAGGCGCAGGTCAGCGGCGACAGGATGCAGTTGGCGGGTTGCGTGGCCGGCGGACTGATCTGCAAGAACCAGACCTGGGCCAAGTTGCAGTAACTGACACGGCGGAGGGCCGTCATTGCGGCTCTCCGATCTCGACGATGTGGTCGTCGGGGTCGTGGAAGCGGAAGACGCGCTGCCCCCAGGGCTGACGCGAGACCGGATGGATCACCGCGACATGCGGGGCGATGCGGGCAAACGCGGCATCCAGATCCTCATCCTCGAAATAGAGCACCAGATTTGCGCGCCCGAACGGGGCGGCATAAATCGGGGTCTGGCCAAAGATCGTCTGATGCAGGTGCGCGCCGTCATGGATCGCGAAGCCATTTTGAAAGCGGATGAAGCCGCCTTCATCCTCAAGGACGACCAGCCCCATCACATCGTGGCAGAACCGGCGGGCGCGGTCCAGATCGGCCACGAAGGGCAGAGGATTGACGAAGCGCAAGGGCGTCAGGGCCGCCAGTTCAGGAAGTTCTCGATCAGGCGCAGCCCCACGGCCTGCGACTTTTCCGGGTGGAACTGGGTGCCGATGATGTTGTCGCGCCCGACGATGGCCGTCACCGGGCCGCCATAGTCGACATCGGCCAGAAGATGCGCCGGATCGGTCGGGTGGAACTGCCAGCTATGGACGAAATAGGCGTGATCGCCGCTGTTCAAACCGTCCAGAACCGGATGTGCGCCGCGCAGGCGCAGGTCGTTCCAGCCCATATGCGGCACTTTCAGGCCGGGAACCGAGGGGCGGATGGCGTCGATCTCGCCGCCGATCCAGCCGAGGCCCGGCGTGTCGCGATATTCATGCCCGAGATCGGCCAGCATCTGCATGCCGACGCAGATGCCCATGAAGGGGACGGCGCGGGTCTCGACCGCCTCGCGCAGCGCCTCGACCATACCCGGCACGGCCTCCAGCGCGGCTTTGCAGGCCGGAAAGGCGCCGTCGCCGGGCAGCACGATCCGGTCAGCGCGGGCCACCGCTTCGGGATCCGAAGTCACGATGATCTCGGCGCCGGCCTTCGCGCCCATCATCGCGAAGGCTTTCTGGGCGGAATGCAGGTTGCCGCTGTCGTAATCCACCAGCGCGACGCGCATCTAGAGCGCCCCCTTGGTCGAGGGCAGCACACCCGCCATGCGCGGGTCGGGTTCGACCGCTTCGCGCAGGGCGCGGGCGACGGATTTGAACGCGGCCTCGGCGAGGTGGTGGGAATTGAAGCCGTGCAGCGCATCGACATGCAACGTGATGCCGCCATGGGTGGACAGCGCCTGGAAGAATTCGCGCACCAGCTCGGTGTCGAATGTGCCGATCTTCTGGGTCGGGAAATCCACGTTCCAGATCAGGAAGGGACGCGCCGACAGATCCAGCGCCGTGCGCAGCTGCGCATCATCCATCGCCAGCAGGAACGACCCGTAACGCCGGATGCCCTTCTTGTCGCCAAGCGCTTGCGTCAGCGCCTGACCGAGGGCGATGCCCACATCCTCGACCGTGTGGTGATCGTCGATATGCAGGTCGCCCTTGGCGCGCACGCGGACGTCGATCAGCGAATGGCGGGCCAGCTGGTCCAGCATGTGATCGAAAAACCCGACCCCGGTCTGGTTGTCATAGACCCCGGTGCCGTCGAGATCGACGCGCACCACGATCTCGGTTTCCGCCGTCTTGCGGGTGATTTCAGCCTGCCGCATCGCTTGGACCTTTCCAGAATTCCGCCGTCTTATACGCCGCCTGCACCCAAAGCCCAATCCCCCCAGGCGACAGGTCCGGGACCCAAGGGTGGCATTCCTCGCGAGGATGTGACATAAGCGTCACCCTCAAGCCCACATCCATGGAAAACAAGCAACCCCGGAAAGGAAGCTCATGTCCCATTCGAACGATCCGCAGTCGCGGAACCCTGCGGATTCGCAGGGAAATCCGGTCGATACGGCGTTTGAAGGGCCGTCACCCGACGGCCTGCAGCAAGACGTCACGGCCAATGAGGCCGTCCCCGCCCCCGAAGGCACCACCGAAGTGATCGAGACCGATTACGAGATCGGTCAGGACAATATCAGTCACGCCATCACGCTTGAATTCGATGTCCACAAGCCAGTCTTCCTGTTTTCGTCGCTGGCGATCATCGCCTTCACATTGGCCGCGCTGATTTTCCAGCATCAGCTGGACCCGTTCTTCAACGGGCTGCGCGATTTCCTGACCGGCAAGCTGGACTGGTTCTTCCTGATCGCCGGCAACATCTTCGTGCTGCTCTGCCTCGGGCTGATCCTCTCGCCCCTGGGCGGCATCCGCCTTGGCGGACCGGAGGCCACGCCGGATTACTCGCTGTCGGGCTGGTTCGCGATGCTGTTCGCCGCCGGCATGGGCATCGGGCTGATGTTCTACGGCGTCTCCGAGCCGATGAGCCATTTCGACAGTTCGCTCGCGGGCGTGGTGATCGAGGACGGTGTGCGCACCGACTGGGCGCCGCTGCAGGGCGCCGAGGGCGACGCGCTGGCCGCGCGCCGGCTGGGCATGGCGGCGACGATCTTCCATTGGGGCCTGCACCCCTGGGCGATCTATGCAGTGGTGGCGCTGGCGCTGGCGCAGTTTTCCTTCAACAGGGGCCTGCCGCTGACGATGCGTTCGGTCTTCTACCCGATCCTCGGGGAACGTATCTGGGGCTGGCCCGGTCATGTCATCGATATCCTGGCGGTCTTCGCCACCATCTTCGGGTTGGCGACCTCGCTGGGTTTCGGGGCCGAGCAGGCCACCGCAGGGCTCAACTTCCTGTTCGACATCCCGGCCACCAACACCACCAAGATCCTGCTGATCCTGCTCATCACCGGCATCGCGACCTTCAGCGTCGTGGCGGGCGTCGACAAGGGCGTGAAGCGCCTGTCCGAGATCAACATGGTCCTCGCCTTCGGGCTGATGGTCTTCGTGATCCTGCTGGGGCCGACGATGTCGATCCTGACCGGCTTCTTCGCCAATCTGAAAGCCTACGCGCAGGAGATCATCCCGCTGTCGAACCCGTTCGGGCGCGATGACGACAATTTCCGCCATGGCTGGACGGCCTTCTACTGGGCCTGGTGGATCAGCTGGTCGCCCTTCGTGGGCATGTTCATCGCGCGGGTGTCGCGCGGGCGGACGGTGCGGCAGTTCCTGATCGCGGTGCTGGTGGTGCCGGCGCTGATCTCGGTCCTGTGGATGACCACCTTCGGAGGCACCGCGATCTCGCTGACGCAGGCGGGCTTCGCGGGCATCTCGGATGCCGCGCTGGAGTTGAAGCTGTTCCAGATGCTCTCGCAGCTGCCCTTCACCCAGATCACCAGCCTGATCGGCATTATCCTGGTGGTGGTCTTCTTCATCACCTCGTCGGATTCCGGTTCGCTGGTGATCGACACCATTGCGGCGGGGGGCAAGATCAACGCACCGACCCCGCAGCGGGTATTCTGGTGCACGTTCGAAGGGCTGGTGGCGATCGCACTCATGCTCTCGGGGGGACTGGCGGCGCTGCAGGCGATGGCGGTTTCGACCGGGCTTCCCTTCACCATCGTGTTGCTGGGCGCCTGCTGGGCCATCGTGAAGGGGCTGATGGGAGAAAGGCGCGAACTGCGCAGGCCATGATACGCTGAACGGGCGGCCCGCGCGGCCGCCCGTTCTTGTTTTTTATGACGAGTCCTGTCAGAAGACTCGTCAAGTTTCTTGTCAGGACGGCCAATGACCAGTTTTGCGGACAGTGAAAAGCGCCTGATCGCCGCCTTGGGCCGTATCGACCAAGCCCTTGATCGGGCCGCTCCGGCGGCGGATGCCGAACTTGCGGCGCTCAGGGCGGAAAACGCGGCGCTGAAACGCAGCCTCGCCGATGTCGAGGCCCAGCTGGCCCGCACCGAAACTCATGTCGCCGCGACGCAGGGCGATGCTGCGATTCGGGCCGAGCTGGACCTGCTGCGCAGCACCCGCGCGGCCGAGATCGCCGCCCTTGATGACATCATGTCCGGGCTGGAACAGCTGATCGCACGCGCGCCGCGCGCCTCGGATGCGCCCTATGCCGAAGATGTCACGCCCGCGCCGGGCGATGTGGTCGCATTTGACAAGAGCGAGGGCTGAACATGGACGTCACCTTCACCATCGGTCACAAGGAATACACGCTTCAGGCGCAGGACGGCGAGGAACGCCTGCTGCGCCGCGCCAGCGCCCTGCTGGATGAAGAAGCCCAGAAGATCATCGAGCAGGCGGGCCGGATGCCCGAACCCCGGCTGCTGCTGCTCGCCGGGCTGATGCTGGCGGATCGCCATAACAGCATGGAAGACCGCGCGCTGGCGGCGGAACGCGAACTGGCCCGGATGCGCCAGGCCGCGAGCGGGATGGTCGCCTCTGAAGTGCAGGACAGCATGGCGGAACTGGCGGCACGCGCGGAAGCACTGGCGCAGAAGGCCGAAGACAGGTCCTGATCCGGGATGGCGCGCGCTCCGCGGGGGATATTTGGTCCAGAGTGAATTTCACCCTGGTCTAAATATCCCCGCCGGAGGCTCTTTGGCGGCCTATTCGGCGGCGTGGCTCGGCGCCGATTCCGAGCCGTCCTTCATCTGGAAGCCGCGCTGCAGCTGATCGAAGGGCGCGACCGGATAATCGCCCGAGAAGCAGGCGTCGCAATATTGCGGGCAGGATTTGTTGCGGCCCTGCGCCTCGCCCGCCGCACGATACAGGCCGTCCAGCGAGACGAATGACAGGCTGTCGACCCCGATCCATTCGCGCATCTCCTCGACCGACATCTGCGCGGCCAGAAGCTTCTCGCGGTAGGGGGTGTCGACGCCGTAGAAGCAGGGCCAGGCGGTTGGCGGGCTGGCGATGCGGAAATGCACTTCCTTGGCGCCGGCATCCAGAATCATGTCCTTGATCTTGCGGCTGGTGGTCCCGCGCACGACCGAATCGTCGACCAGCACCACCCGCTTGCCGGCGATCAGCGAACGGTTGACGTTCAGCTTCAGGCGCACGCCCATGTTGCGGATCTGGTCGGTCGGTTCGATGAAGGTCCGGCCCATATACTGATTGCGAATGATCCCCATGCCGTAGGGGATGCCCGATTCCTGTGCATAGCCGATGGCGGCGGGGGTGCCCGAATCGGGAACCGGGCAGACCAGATCGGCCTCGACCGGGGCCTCGCGGGCCAGTTCCACCCCGATCTGGCGGCGGGTTTCATAGACCGAGCGGCCGCCGATGATCGAATCGGGGCGCGAGAAATAGACGTGTTCGAAGATGCAGAAGCGCGAGGGCGTCGGATGGAACGGGCGCGAGCTTTCGATATTGCCCTTGGAGATCACCACCATCTCACCCGGTTCGACCTCGCGCAGGAATTCGGCGCCGATGATGTCCAGCCCGCAGGTTTCCGAGGACAGCGCGAAGGCGCCATCGCCCAGCTTGCCGATCACCAGCGGACGCACGCCCAAGGGGTCGCGCACGCCGATCAGCTTGGTGCGGGTCATGGCGATGACCGAAAACGCGCCTTCGATCCGGCGCAGCGCGTCCTTCATCCGCTCGGGGATGTTGCGCTGGATGGACCGGGCCATCAGGTGGATGATGCATTCCGAATCGCTGCCCGACTGGAAGATGGACCCACGCTCGATCAGCTCGCGGCGCAGCGCGTCGGCATTGGTGATATTGCCGTTATGGGCCACCGCGCAGCCGCCCATCGAAAACTCGCCGAAGAAGGGCTGCACGTCGCGGATATGCGCGGCCTTGGCGCCCGCGGTGGAATAGCGGACATGCCCGATGGCCAGCGGCCCCGGCAGCGTTTCCATCAACGATTGCTTGGTGAAATTGTCGCGGACATAGCCGAAGCGATGGGCGCTGTTGAAGCCGCGCTCGGCATCGTGGCTGATGATGCCGCCGGCTTCCTGGCCGCGATGCTGCAGCGCGTGCAAGCCAAGCGCCACGAAATTCGCCGCCTCGGCGACGCCGGTCACGCCGAAGACGCCGCATTCTTCATGCAGGCGGTCGTCATCGAAGGGATGCGCGAGGAAGGGTTGCATGATGCTCACCTGCTGATCTGGGGTCGCGCAGTAGATAGGGGCTGATGCGCAGAAAGTCACGCCCTGCAAGGCAGGGCATGACGCAAAATCGTCACATCGCCGCGAACCGCGCTCAGTTCGCGGGCGGCGCGGCGGTCTCGGGGGTGGGGGCGGGCAGGTCCGTGGTCGCGGGTTCTGCGCCGGTCGGTGCGGCTTCGGGGGTGGTCACGGCGGTGCCGACGCAGCCCGAGACCAGCTCGTTATAGCGGTTGGTGATCCAGCCCGATCCGTCCTGCGGGATACGGGCGTCCAGCTGGCCGGTCATGCGGTTGAACACCTGGACCGAGCGCGAATTGTCCACCACCGCAACCGGGGTGGAGGCCATCACCCGGTCGTAGACGATGAAGGCGATGGCGACCAGCAGGATGCCGCGCGCCACCCCGAACAGAAAGCCCATGCCCTGATCGACGCCGCCAAGCGCCGAGCGCTGCACCACCGATGAAAACAGCGGCGTGATGATCGAAAACAGCACCAGCGCCAGCGCGAAGACGACGGCGAAAGCGGCGATGGTCGCCAGTTCGCAGCTTTCGCCCAGGAATTGTTCCAGCACCGGCACCTGCGCGATCATCGGCCGCACGGTGGCGGCGAACAGGAAGGCCAGCACCGCCGCCCCGATCCAGCCGAGGATCGCCAGCGATTCGCGCACGAAGCCGCGCGCATAGGCCAGGATCGCCGAGAGGATGATGACGGCGGCCACGATGCCGTCGATAATGGTGAAGCCGTCCATTGTGCCACCTTGTTCGCGGCCATTTCGGCCGCACTGTCCCATGTTCAGCCGGCGCCGAAGATCTCGCCGACAAAGCTTGTCAGGTCGGTGATGCGGTCCAGCCGCATCCCGCCTGCGCCCTCGATTTTCTGAGACGCAGGAATGATGGCCTGTGAAAAACCAAGTTTCTGCGCTTCTTTCAACCTGTTTTCGGCCTGCGCCACTGGACGAAGCGCGCCGGACAGGCTGATTTCACCAAAAGTGACGCAATCTGCGGGCAGGGCGCTGTCCTCGCGCGCGCTCAGCAGGGAGGCCGCGATCGCAAGGTCGGCAGCCGGTTCCTGCACCCGCATGCCTCCGGCGACGTTCAGGAAAACGTCCAGTCCGGCAAAGGGAATGCCGCAGCGTGCCTCCAGCACGGCCAGGATGGTGCTGACGCGCCCGCTGTCCAGTCCCACCACCGTCCGGCGCGGGCTGGCCAGCGTGGATGGCGCCACCAGCGCCTGAATTTCGGTCAGCACCGGGCGCGTGCCCTCGATCCCGGCAAAGACCGCGCTGCCGGGCGAGGGCTGGCCGCGTTCGGACAGAAACAGCGCCGAAGGGTTCGCGACTTCGGCCAGACCGCCGCCGGTCATCTCGAAGACGCCGATCTCGTCGGCGGGGCCGAAACGGTTCTTCACCGCGCGCAGGATGCGGAACTGATGGCCTCGCTCGCCTTCGAAATACAGCACCGTGTCGACCATGTGTTCGACCACCCGTGGCCCGGCGATCTGGCCGTCCTTGGTGACGTGACCCACGATCACGATGGCGACGCCGCGTTTCTTGGCAAAACTGACCAACTCATGCGCCGAGGCGCGGACCTGACTGACCGAACCGGGCGCGGCCTCGACGGTGTCCGACCACAGGGTCTGGATCGAATCGATGATGGCCAGATCGGGTTCTTCTGCATCGAGCGTGGTCAGGATGTCGCGCAGCGCGGTTTCGGCCCCCAGACGCACCGGCGCCTCGGCCAGGCCCAGCCGCTGCGCGCGCATGCGGACCTGCGCGGAAGCCTCCTCGCCCGAGATATAGATCGCATGCGAACCCTTCCGCGCGAAGGCGGCGGCGGCTTGCAGCAGCAGCGTCGATTTCCCGATGCCCGGATCGCCGCCGACCAGAATCGCCGATCCCGGCACCAGCCCGCCGCCGAGCACGCGGTCGAACTCGACCAGCCCGCAGGAGAGGCGGGGTGGCGGCGGCTCCTGCGTCGAGAGCGGCGTCAGCGGCACGGGCTTGCCCTTCGCAGCGCCCAGCCCGCGCCCCGGTCCCTGCGACAGCGGCGCTTCTTCTACGATGGTGTTCCACGCCCCGCAGGCATCGCAGCGCCCGGCCCATTTCTTGTGGGTCGCGCCGCAGTCCTGACAGATGAAACGGGTGACGGGTTTTGCCATGGCGGCCTTCATGGCAGACACGGACCGTTGCGGCAAGCATCCCGTCTTCAGCGCCCAAACCCCTTGGGGTGAGCCACGCAGGGGGAAGGTGCAGCGCCCCTCACGCAGCCTTCACAGCAAAGTCGGCTTGCGCTTTGCCCGGTTTCGCCGCAGTTTCCCGCCCGACCGGAAGGACCGCGCATGCCCAGCCCAAGACCTTTTTCCCGCTACGAATTCCTGATCGCCTGGCGCTATCTTCGCGCGCGCCGTGCCGAGGGCGGGGTGTCGGTGATGACCTGGATCAGCCTGATCGGCATCGCCCTCGGGGTGGCGGCGCTGATCGTGACGCTGGCCGTGCGCACCGGCTTTCGCGATGAGTTCGTCGATACCATCCTCGGCGCCAATGCCCATGCCTCGGTCTTCATGTCGCCGACCAGCTTCACGAATGAGCTGACCGACGAAGTCTATATGACCCCCGGCCGCATCACAGAATATACCGAGATGGCGGCGCGGCTGGCCGCCGTGCCGGGCGTCATTCGCACCGCCCCGGTGGTCAAGGGACAGGTGATGGCCACCGCCGCCGACCGCGCCAATGTGGCCGAGGTCTTCGGCACCACCGCCGAGGATTTCGCCAGGATCCCCCGCATCGCCGACCCCGCCACCGCGATCGGCGACATCGCCGATTTCGATCGCGGCATCGCCATCGGGTCGGGCATCGCGCGCGAGCTGGGCGTGGTCGTGGGCGACCGCATCCGCCTGATCGCGCCCGAAGGCGCGCAGACGGCCTTTGGCACCACGCCGCGCGTGAACGCATACGAGGTCACCTATATCTTCAGCGCCGGGCGTTATGACATCGACCGCACCCGCATCTACATGCCGCTGGCCGAGGCGCAGTCCTATTTCAACCGCGAAGGGGTGGCCGACGAGATCGAGGTCTATGTCGACGATCCCGAACGCATCGGCGACTGGACCCTGCCGCTGATCGAAGCCGCGGGCGAGGGCGCGCAGGTGTGGACCTGGAAGGACAGTTCGGGCAGCTTCCTCAGGGCGCTGGATATCGAGGATGACGTCATGTTCATCATCCTGTCGGTGCTGGTGCTGATCGCGACGATGAACATCACTTCGGGCCTCATCATGCTGGTCAAGAACAAGGGCCGCGACATCGGCATCCTGCGCACCATGGGCCTGACGCAGGGCGCCATCCTGCGGGTGTTCTTCCTGTGCGGCGCCTTCACCGGCATCATCGGCACCATCATCGGTGTGATGCTGGGGATCGTGGTGTCCCTGAATGTGGATCACATCATGGCGCTGATGAACGGGTCCTGGGACGCTTCGGTGCGCGGCATCTACGAGCTGCCGGCGAAACTGCGGCTGATCGATATTGCCAAGGCCGTGGGCCTGTCGCTGTTCCTGTCCTTCCTTGTCACCATCATCCCGGCCAGCCGGGCCGCCCGGATGAACCCTGTCGAGGCGCTGCGCTATGAGTGACATCCTGCACCTGCTAGGGATCGAGAAGGCATATAATCGCGGCCAGCCCGGTCAGATCGAGGTGCTGCGCGGGCTGGATCTGTCGGTCGCGCGTGGCGAGGTGGTGGCGCTGGTGGCGCCGTCCGGGGCGGGCAAATCAACGCTGCTGCACATCGCCGGATTGCTCGATACGCCCGACAGCGGGCATGTCACCCTGAACGGGGCGGATCTGACCGGGAAATCGGACCATCTGCGCACGACGGCGCGGCGCAACGATCTGGGCTTTGTCTATCAGTTCCATCACCTGCTGCCCGAATTCAGCGCGGCCGAGAATATCGTGCTGCCGCAACTGGCGAACGGCGTCGCGGCCCGCATGGCCAGGGCCCGCGCCGCCGATCTGCTGGACCGCGTAGGGCTGAGCGCGCGCGCCGATCACCGCCCGGCCGAGATGTCGGGGGGCGAGCAGCAGCGCGTGGCCTTCTGCCGGGCGCTCGCCAACCAACCCGCCCTGCTGCTGGCGGACGAGCCGACGGGGAACCTCGATCCCCAGACCTCGGACCGGGTCTTTGGGGTGCTGATGGATCTGGTGCGCGAGACCGGCATGTCGGCGTTGATCGCCACCCATAACCTCGATCTGGCGGCGCGCATGGACCGGGTGGTGCGGCTGGAATCCGGGCAGATCACCGCCCTTTAGGCGTGCTCCTCGGCGGCGGTGGCCGCCAGGGCCTGGTTCAGAGCCCGCAACGCATCGACGTGGTAGAGCGTGCCCAGAATCTCGGGCGGGGGCGGCGGCCCGATGGCGTCGGCGGCGCGCGGCACCGCAGGGCGGATCACCGGCAGGAAGGCCGCGCCGGTGCGCTCGAATTCCGACAGCGCCAGGCCCAACGGCGCGCCGTCCACCAGTGCCCGGCCCGACAGCGCCAGATTGCGCGCCAGATCGGGCGAGGGGGCATTTTCAGCGTCGGGCAGCCGCAGCAGCGAATTGATCCGCATCTGCTGCGGCAGCCAGACCTGCGGGCCTTCGGCGATGCGCACGCCGCGCAACTGCAGCTGGGTCAGGAAGAAACTGCGATGCAGCAGGCGCGACGCAAGCGCCGATGACATCGCCACCGCCACCATCACCGCGAGGCCGGTCTGATAGTCGCCGGTCATCTCGAACACGATCAGCGCGGTGGAAATCGGCGCGCCCAGCACCGCCGCGCCCACCGCGCCCATGCCCGCCAGCGCATAGACGGTGGTTCCGCCCGACAGGTGCGGCAGCAGCCATGTAGCGACCATCCCGAAGGCAAGCCCGGTCAGCGCCCCCAGCACCAACGCGGGCGAGAAGACCCCGCCACCCATCCGTCCGCCCAGCGTGACCGCCACCGCCACCACCTTCACCGCCGCGAAGATCAGCACCTCGTTCAGGGTGAACGCCCCGTTCAGCGCCGCGAAAGTGGTCTGATAGCCGACGCCGATGATATGCGGAAACGGGATCGCGAGGATCCCCAGCAGCGTGCCCGCCAGCATCGGGCGCATCCAGCGCGGCCAGCCGGTTCGCGCGAAGATCGCCGTCCCCGCCCCATCCGCGCGCAGGATCGCCCAGACCAGAACCGCCGCGACAAGCGCCGAGATCAGTCCCAGCACCGCGAAAGCCGGCAGCTCGGCATAGAAACCCAGGCCCGGATCATCCGTCAGCGCGAATTCGGTCGCGCCGCCGAAGGCCTGCCGGTTGATGACGGCGCCCGCCACTGCGGCGATGGCGATGGGGGCGAAGGCATGGGTGGCGAAATGGCGCAGGATGACTTCATGCGCGAACAGGGCACCGGCGATGGGGGCGTTGAAGCTGGCGGCCACCGCGCCCGCCACCGCGCAGCCCAGCAATTCGCGCCCGGCCATCGGGCTGGCATTGATGCGGTCGGAGATCCATGTCGAGATCACCCCGGCCATATGCACCACCGGCCCCTCGCGCCCGGACGATCCGCCCGTCCCCAGCGTGATCAGCGACGCGGCGGCCGAGGCCAGCCCCTCGCGCATCTCGACCCGGCCGCCCTCCAGCGCGGCGCCTTCGATCACGTCGGCGACCGTGCGAACGCGGCCATCGGGGGTGAAGCGGTTCAGGATCAGCCCCACCGCCAGCCCGCCCAGCGTCGGCACCGCGATCAGCCACCACCACGGCAGCATCCCCGCCGCGCTGGTCAGACGCTGGTCGTCGATACCGTAAGCGGCGCGTTGCAGCGCATTGATCCCAAGCCGGAAGAACAGCGCCGCCAGACCGGCGCCGATCCCGATCAGCAGGGCCAGCAGCCAGAATTGCACCTGGCTTGGCCCTTCGGCGCGGATGATCCGCAACGCGCGCCGCGCCTGCCGCCGCAACTGCTTCGGCCCTGCCACGGTCCAATGACGGGCGGGCGCGTCGTTCCGGGGCTTTCGCGGCGTTGCGGGTTGGGCCATGTTGCCATGAAGCAAAAGGGGGCGCGCATGGTCAACCACAAGCAGGCATTTGACGAAATTCGGGCGGTGATCGGGGACCGGCTGTCGCAGAAGGATGCCGATCGCGACCAGCACGGCCAGTCGGAAACCTGGCATCGCGCCCCCCCACCCGAGGCGGTCGCCTGGCCCGAAACCACCGCCGAGGTCAGCGCCATCATGGCGATCTGCAACCGCCACGGCGTGCCGGTGATCGGTTGGGGCACGGGCACCTCGCTGGAAGGGCACGCCCTTGCAACCCATGGCGGGCTGGTCATGGACCTGATGCGCATGAACCGGGTGCTGGACATCCGCCCCGAGGATCTGCTGGCCACCGTGCAGCCCGGAGTCACGCGCGAGGCGCTGAACACCGAACTGCGCGCCACCGGCCTGTTCTTCCCGATTGATCCCGGCGCGAATGCCTCGCTTGGCGGGATGGCGGCGACGCGGGCCTCCGGCACCATGGCGGTGCGCTACGGCACCATGCGCGACGCCGTTCTGGCGCTTGAGGTGGTGCTGGCCGACGGCACGGTGATCCGCACCGGCACGAAGGCGGCGAAATCCAGTGCGGGTTACGACCTGACCGCGCTGATGGTCGGGTCCGAGGGCACGCTGGGCATCATCACCGAACTGACCCTGCGTCTTTACGGTCAGCCCGAGGATGTGGCCGCCGCCGTCTGCGCCTTCGCCTCGATGGAGGATGCGGTGAACTGCGTGGCCATGACCATGCAGGCGGGTATTCCGATGGCGCGGATCGAATTCATGGACGCGGTCGCCATGCGGGCGGTGAACCTGAACTCCGGCACCTCATACCCCGAGCAGCCGCATCTGCTGGTCGAGTTCAACGGCGCGCCGGCGACTGTGTGCAACGATGCCGAGGCCTTTGGCGAGATCGCGGCCGAGCATGGCGGGCAGGGGTTCCAATGGGCATCCTCGGCTGAGGATCGCAAGAAGCTGTGGGAGGCGCGCCACGCCGCCTATTGGGCAACGCTGAAGCTGCGGCCGGGCGCGACGGGTGTCGTCACCGATGTCTGCGTGCCGATGTCGGAACTGCCCGGCGCGGTGGCGGCAGCAGCAGCGGACATGGCACAGGCTGGGATCCTCGGGAACATCGTGGGCCATGTCGGGGACGGGAATTTCCACACGCTGCTGCTGATCGAACCCGGCAATGCCGAGGAACTGGCCCGCGCGAAAGAGGTCGCCAATGCCATGGCGCGCCGGGCGATCGCGGTGGGCGGCACCGTCAGCGGCGAACATGGCATCGGCATCGGCAAGCGCGGGCTGATGGCCGAACAGCACGGGCAGGCCTGGCAGGTGATGGGGGCGATCAAGGCGGCGCTCGATCCGAACAATATCCTCAATCCGGGCAAGATGGTGCCGGACCGGAACTGAGGCTGCGCCGATGCCTTTGCGGATTGACCGGGTCGCATCGGTGCCAATCCGGGCAGCATGGCGGTGTCGTCACAGAGCTGCGTCGCCGCGCGCTAGACGATACCCGCATTGACGCGGAATTCGGCTCTCAACCGGCGGGCGTGCAAACCCGCCGCTGACGCCCGCAGTCCGCATCGTCGTCACGCGCATTCATCGTGGCCATGCCGGCTATGGTTTCATGCATGGCACCGATCGCCTTGGCGGAGGAGGGGCGCCTTAGCCGAAGGGCGGCTCCGACAAAGCGATCGTCATTATTCGGCTCTCGGTCTCTCTCGGGTTTTTCAGGGTGACACCTGTTTGGGCAATCGGCGCCACAGGCGCAACTTCGCGATGACCGGGGCCATGCGCCTGCTGTCCTGACGCCAATGTGACCAAAATGGCGTCGTGACTTTGCCACACGCCGCTGCGATAACGGCAAAAAACATAAACCGAGGGGCACCATGTCGCGCATTGTCACCATTCTTTCGGCCGTCGCCGTGCTGCTGCTGGCAGCCTGCGGCGCGCCCCGCACCGTTGTCGTGCCGAATGGCGGCGGCGGTTGGGTCGGCGGGACCGTGCCCCAGCTGGGCGACAACGCGCCCCATCAATGGGTCGGCGGCCATCCCTATGACAATCAGGTCCACGGCATCGACATTTCGCGCTGGCAGGGGATCATCGACTGGGATCGCGCCCGCACCTCGGGGATCAGCTTCGCCTTCCTGAAGGCGACCGAGGGCGCAGACCATGTCGACCCCGAATTCCGCCGCTACTGGCGCGAGGCCGGCAATGCCCGCATCCCGCGCGGGGCCTATCACTACTACTACTTCTGCCGTTCGGGCGCCGAGCAGGCCGCATGGTATATCCGCAACGTCCCGCGCGAGCCGGGCTCGCTGCCGCCGGTGCTGGACATCGAATGGACCAATTCGAAGACCTGCCCCCGCCGTCCCGGCTCGGCCGAGATCCTGCGCGAGGCCTCGAACTTCATCGCCATTCTGGAAAGCTATTACGGTCAGCGCCCGATCATCTACACCACGGTCGATTTCTACCGTGACACCGGCATCGGGCGGTTGAATGCAGAATTCTGGCTGCGTTCGGTCGCCGGCCACCCGCGCCTGGTCTATCCGGGCCAGCGTTGGACCTTCTGGCAATATACTGGCACCGGCAGTGTTCCGGGCATCCGCGGCAATGTCGATCTGAACACCTTTGCAGGCAATGCTAATGACTGGCGCGCATGGCTGAATCGCCGTCTGATCCGCTGACGCCGTCCCGCTTCACCTGGGCACAGCGCGGCCAGACCGGCCGGGCTGCGCTGGCGGTAGAATTCGCCGCGCTTTTCGTGGCCATCCCGGTTGCCATCGCGCTGTTCCTGCCGCCGACCCTGCTGTTTCCCGCGCTGTTCGCCTTTTCGGTGCTGGGCCTGATCCTGCTGTGGTGGACCGGCGGCTTCGACTTTCGCGGGCTTATCCGGGGCTGGGGCCGCTTCGACTGGCCGCTGTTCGCGGCCTTCGCGGTGCTGACGGCGCTCGTCTCCATCGCGGTGCTTTACGCCACCCGCCCCGAATCGCTGTTTTCCTTCCTGCGCCGCGACCCGCGCTTCCTGTTGCTGGTCTGGCTGCTCTACCCGCTGCTGTCGGCCCTGCCGCAGGAGCTTATCTTCCGTGTCCTGTTCTTCCACCGCTATAGCCGGCTGTTCAGCGGTCCGCGTCAGGGGGTGCTGGTGAATGCCGCGATCTTCAGCCTCGCGCATCTGATGTATTGGAACTGGATCGTCGCCATCTTCACCTTTGCGGGCGGTCTGGCCTTCTCGACCGGCTACCTGCGTCGGGGCTTCCCCTGGGCCTGGGCGCTGCACGCCATCGCCGGCAACATCCTGTTTGCGATCGGGATGGGGGTCTATTTCTACTCTGGCAACGTCGTGCGGCCGTTCTGAACGGCCTCAGCCGTTCCCTATCAGCACCACCGCCAGCAAATACAGCACCACCGTCAGCGCGCATCCTGCCCCAAGGCTGACCCAGAACCCCGCGCCCGTCCGCAGCATCACCGCGATCAGCGGAAACATCGGCAACGAGGGCAGCACATACCACAACGTCGCCTGGGCGTGATCGGCCAGCCGCTGCGGATCACCGGTATCGCGCCACAACCACATCATCCCCAGAACCGAGACCAGCGGCAGCGACGCGATCAACGCGCCAAAGCCCGCGTGACGCCGTGCAACCTCGGATGCCAGCGCAATCAGCATCCCCGAAATCGCTGCCTTCAGGATCAGATAGGCCATGGCGTCCCCCCCTTTCAGGCAGCCGTAGCTGGGCAGCGCTGTCAAGACAAATCACCGCCCCGCTTGACTTCCGCCCCCCCGCACTGTTCATGCGGAGGCTGAACGAAAGAGGTCCGCCATGCACGCCTATCGCAGCCATACCTGCGCCGATCTGACCGCCGCCCATGCCGGGGAAACCGTCCGCCTGTCGGGCTGGGTTCACCGCGTCCGTGACCACGGGGGCGTGCTGTTCGTCGATCTGCGCGATCATTACGGTATGACGCAGGTGCTGGCCGACAGCGACTCGCCGGCTTTTGCCGCGATGGAAAAGCTGAAGGCTGAAACCGTGATCCGCGTCGATGGCCGGGTGAAGCTGCGCGACCCCTCGCTGGTGAACCCCAAGCTTCCGACCGGCGAGATCGAGGTCTACGCAACCGAGATCGAGGTTCTCGGCCCGGCCGAGGAACTGCCGCTGCCGGTCTTCGGCGATCAGGAATATCCCGAGGAAACGCGCCTGACCTATCGCTTCCTCGACCTGCGCCGCGAGTCGCTGCACAACAACATCATGCTGCGGTCCAAGGTCGTGCGGTCCTTGCGCAACCGCATGTGGGACGAAGGCTTCACCGAGTTCCAGACCCCGATCATCACCGCGTCCAGCCCAGAAGGGGCGCGCGACTTTCTGGTGCCGTCGCGCCTGCATCCGGGCAAGTTCTACGCCCTGCCGCAGGCGCCGCAGCAGTTCAAGCAGCTGATCATGGTGGCGGGTTTCGACCGCTATTTCCAGATCGCACCCTGCTTCCGCGACGAGGATCCGCGCGCCGACCGCTCGCCCACGGACTTCTACCAGCTCGACATCGAGATGTCCTTCGTCGATCAGGAGGACGTGTTCAACACCGTCCAGCCAGTCATTCAGGGCCTGTTCGAGGAATTCGGCGGCGGCCGCCCGGTCGATCCGAACTGGCCGCGCATCCCTTACGCGGAATCGATGCTGAAATACGGCAGCGACAAGCCCGACCTGCGCAACCCGATCGAGATGCAGGTGGTCAGTGACCATTTCCGCGATTCCGGCTTCGCGATCTTCGCGAAACTGCTGGAACAGGACGGCACCGAGATCCGCGCCATCCCCGCGCCGACCGGCGGCAGCCGCAAATTCGCCGACCGCATGAACGCCTTCGCGCAACGCGAGGGCCTGCCGGGCATGGGCTATATCTTCTGGCGCAAGGCCGAGGATGGCTCGACCGAGGCTGCCGGCCCGATCGCCAAGGCCATCGGCCCCGAAAAGACCGAAGCCCTGCGCGTCCAGCTTGGTCTGGGCGAGGGCGACGCCGCCTTCTTCCTTGGCGGCAAGCCCGATGCCTTCGAGGCCGTGGCCGGCCGCGCGCGCAACGAGATCGGGCGCGAGCTTGGCCTGACCGACGAGAACCAGTTCAAATTCGCCTGGATCGTCGACTTCCCGATGTATGAGAAGAACGACGAGGGCCGGATCGACTTCAGCCACAACCCCTTCTCGATGCCGCAGGGCGGGTTGGAGGCGCTGTCGGGCGATCCGCTGAAGGTGAAGGGCTATCAGTATGACCTCGCCTGCAACGGCTACGAACTGGTCTCGGGGGCGATCCGCAACCACAAGCCGGAGATCATGTTCAAGGCCTTCGAACTGGCGGGCTATGGCCATGATGAGGTCGAAAAGCGTTTCGGCGGTATGGTCAAGGCGTTCAAATACGGCGCCCCCCCGCACGGCGGCTGCGCTGCCGGGATCGACCGCATCGTCATGCTGCTGGCGGATGAGCAGAATATCCGCGAGGTCATCATGTTCCCGATGAACCAGCGCGCCGAAGACCTGATGATGGGCGCGCCCAGCGAGCCGACCAACGAACAGCTCCGCGACCTGCGCCTGCGCGCGCTGCCGAAGGAATAAGGCCCCCGCCGGCCGCGCAAGCCGCCGGGCGGCGGTGTTCATTCCGGCAACCGACACTGCCTGCCGCGATTTTCCCCCTGCGGGCCGCTGCGCGGGCCTGGTCCCACGTCTCGCGCCTTCCCGCCGGCGCAACGGAGGTTTCGCCCGCGGTCTCGACCGGCTGCACCGGGCTTGAAGGCGTGGTAACGCTTCGGGCCATCGATCCTGCGCCGCAAAAACTGCGGAAGGAGGTTGTAACGCCATCCGCACGTCGAAGGGATGGTGAAAATCCCGGATTGAAACTCGATCCCGGCGAGCCGGTCCCGAAACGCCGCTGTCCGTGCAGCGCGGAACAATGCGCCAACCACCTAAGTGGCGGGTGTCGGAGAGGGATTGCACCGCGATCTGCGCCCGCTGCGACAGCCGGCCGGGTGGGTCCCGTTCCGCGCCAGCCAGTCCGGCCGCGCGGCCTCATGCGCCGGGGTTGCCGCAGGCGGTGCGCCCGATAGACTGCGGCCATGACAAACGAATTGCCCGCACACCGGCCTGGCGAACCGTTATCGGATTGGCATCCCCCGCCCCGGCCGGGCCCTGAGATCATTCCAGGCCGCTACGTCTGGTTGGAGAGACTGGATCCCGCGCGGCACGCCGATGCGATCTTTGCCGCGACCCGGCATGATCCGGCGGTCTGGGATTATATGAGCAACGGGCCCTTCGGTGATGCCGCAGCCTTGCGCGGCTGGATGGAGCAGGCGGTTGCAACGGGCGCGGTCTTTTATGCCTTTCTGCCAGCCGGGGGCGGGGATGCGTTCGGCTATGCCGCCTTCATGCGCATCGACGCCGCGAATGGCGTGGTCGAGATCGGCAATGTCGTCCTTTCACCCGCAGCGCAGCGCAGCCGGGCCGCGTCCGAGGCACTGATGGCCATGATCGACTGGGCTTTCACGGCCGGTTATCGCCGCGTCGAATGGAAGTGCAACGCGCGGAACGCGGCCTCGCGCCGTGCGGCCCGGCGCTACGGCTTCGCCTTCGAAGGCATCTTCCGCAGCCATATGATCATCAAGTCCCGCAATCGCGATACGGCCTGGTTCGCGATGATTGCCGACGAGTGGCCCGAGATCCGCGCGGCCCATCAGGCGTGGTTGGCGCCATCGAATTTCACCGAGGCCGGGCTGCAGACATTCAGCCTGTCGGCCATGACGGCCCCGATCGTCCGACGGGCCGAGGCGGTGATCCTGCACTTGTGAATCCGAAGCGTCATTGCGGGCGCGGGCTTGGGCTGCTGCGCATCGATCCATTGCGATGCCGGGGGCGGGTGCGCGGCCGACCGGCCGGTCCGCACCCCTCCCCGACAGGGGCCGGGCGACCCGCCATGGCGGAGCATTCCATGACGGGTCGCCCGGATGCGGCGGTTCATGCAGAGCCGACCGCCGTAAGACGTTCATGCAACAGGCCGCTGATCCGGGTCAGATCGGTGGCCACCGCGCGCCCGGCCTGATGGTCGCGGGCAAGCGCAGCCGCCGCTTCGGCCAGCGGGCCGTCATGCGCCGAACGGGCCACCCCGGTCAGAAAGCGGGCGATATAGTCGATGGCGGCACTGTCGCTGGCACCGGCGAGCACCTCGGCCACATGGGCCAGATCGTCGCGCAGTGCGCTGTCATCGGGGATGACGATATCATCTGGCAGCAGGCGGGGGCCGCGGGGTGCGGCCTCGGGCGGCAGTGATGACAGGATCGTCTGCTGAAACACCGCGAGGCTTTCGATCGGCTTTTCCAGAAAATCCGCCGCGCCCGCCCGCATCGCCTGATTCCGCATGTCGGGATCGCCCGAAATCGCCAGGATCATGGGTGCGCCGCTGCCCAGGGTGCGGATCTGGGCGATCAGCTCGGTTCCGCAGCCGTCGGGCAGGCCCATGTCGACGATGACCACTGTCGGGCGATAGGTCTGCAGATGCCGCATCGCCGTGCGCAGGCTGTCGGCGCGCCGGATCCGGGCGCCCGAGCGCAGGCAGAGAAGCCGCATCGCCTCGGACGCGAAGCGCGAATCCTCGACGACCAGCACGGTCAGTCCCGAAAGCGGGCGTCCCGGAAGCCGGGCCTGCCAAAAGGGCGGTGCCGATCCTGATGCGTTGGGTTCCGTCTGCATTCTTCCATCCCCTCATGGAATCACCTGATGTCCCACGCTAGAGCGCTAATGCCTAAGGGTCGGTTAATGCGCCGCCGGTTTTCCTTGGATTCTCCCCGAGAGCCGCATAAAAGGCCCGAACGTGGCGCAAATGCCTGAGGGTCGGCGCGGCGCAAGACCTCAGCAGCAGGAGTTGAACCGATGAATCTGACCGGCGGCATCGTCCTTTACGCGGTTCTGTGGTTCCTGACCCTGTTCGTGCTGCTGCCGATCGGCCAGGTCAGTCAGGCCGAGGCTGGCGAGGTGGTGCCCGGCACGCCGGCGGGGGCGCCGGCGAACCCGATGCTGGGCAGGAAAATGGCCTGGGCCACGGCGATTTCCGCCGTGCTCTGGGCCGGCTGCGCCTATCTCATTCTCGGCGGGGTGATCTCGCGCGAGGATATCATGCAGCTCGACCAGCTGGTCCGCTGAGCAGGTGGTAAAGATGGGTGAACGAGGCCACCGCCAGCACCGGCACGGCAATGTTCACCACCGGGATGGTCAGCGCGAAGGCGATCATCACCCCCAAAGCCGTTACCGTGACCGTGCGCGCGTTGCGCAGGCGCGTCGCCTCGGTTTCGGGCAGGTGGCGCCGGGCGGCCATCTGAAAGAATTCGCGCCCGAGCAGCCAGCCGTTCGCGATGTAGAACAGCACCGGCGCCAGCGGTCCCACAAAGGGCGTCAGCAACAGGCTGCAAAGTCCGACCAGTAACACCAGCCCCATCACCGCCAGCGATTCCAGCAGGCCGTCCCAGAAATCGGGCTCGGCCCCGCGGGCGTTGGGATAATGAATTTCCTCGACCCGGTTGGCCACCCGGTCGGAAAACAACCCGGCAAAAGCGGCCGCGACCGGGGCCATCAGGAAGAAGCCCAGCACTGGAAACATTGCCAGACTGCCCCAGCTGAGCGCCCCGCCGAGCGGGATCGCGCCCCAGAACGGCAGGGTGACGCTGTCGGGGCCGAACAGGCGCAGCGCCCAGAAAAGCCCGGCCTGAAGCGCCACGAAAAGCAGGATGGTCAGCGCGATGCCCAGCAGCACCAGCCTGAAGATGCGCGGACGCAGAAGGTCCGCCCAGCCCAGCAGCAGGGCGCGCGGCGCGGTCATTCCAGCACCGTGGTCTTGGCGGCGATGTCGGGCCGGGGACGGTCCGGCGGCGGGGCCTCGCGGCGATTGCCGATATGGATGAAGCCGGCGATGCGTTCGTCCCCGGTCAGGCCCAGATGGGTGCGGGCGAAGTCGGGCGCGCTGGCGACCCCGGTCAGCCAGCTAGCCCCATAGCCCGCCGCCAGCGCCGCATTGACCAGCCCCAGACTGACCGCGCCCGCCGACAGGAACTGTTCCCATTCCGGCACCTTGTCGCTGGCGACGGGGGCGAAGACGACTGCCACCACGACCGGCACGCGGAAGGCATCGCCGTGCTTCTGCGCCTTTTCGGGCGTGTTGCCTGCGGCGGCCGAAGCATCCGCGACCAGCGGGGCCAGCCGCGCCAGGGCGGCACCGCGCAGGACGATGAAGCGCCAGGGTTCCAGCTTACCATGGTCCGGCGCGCGGGCGGCGAGCGTCAGCAGCCCGGTCAGGGCGGCCTCGTCGGGTCCCGGCCCCGTCAGCAGCGCCGGCGGATGCGAGCGGCGGCCGCGCAGGAATTCAAGCGCCTCGGCATTGGCGGCTGGCAGGGGGGCACGGGTCATGGGCGTCTCCTTTGGCAGGTGATCTAATCGACCGTGGCGGGCGCGCCAAGGCTTGACGCGGACGCGGGGCAGCGTTTCAACGGTGCCATGTCGAAACCCGCCGCCGATCTGCGCCACCTGGCCTTGCCGGACACCCGCATCGAGGTGCGGGTCACGCCCAGGGCGGCGGCCAACCGCATCACGATGGACGCAGACGGCCTGATCCGCGTTTATGTCACGACCGTGCCGGAGGGCGGTAAGGCCACGGCGGCGGTGACACAGCTTCTGGCGAAGGCGATCGGGATCCCGAAAACGCGGCTGGAACTGATCCGGGGCGAGACCGCGCGCGAAAAGACCTTTCGCGTGCTCGGTTGACGACCCGCGGCTATTTCGGGCGGTCCAGCCGATAGCCGCCCTCGGGCAGGTTCAACGCCGCCCGCAATTCGTCCAGCTGCCGCAGGCTGAGCGTGATCTCGCTGTAGCGGTCGGTATCGGGTTCGTCCTGACGGACCACGACGCGGTCGTCGAAGGCGGTGATGACGATATCGCCCTGCAACGGGGCGCTTTCGGGCTCGTCGATCAGGGTGATGATGGTGGCGTCGAAATCGTGCTCGATGGTGAACATGGCATTCCCTGTCGTGATCTTGAAAACAGGGTGACCTGAAGTGGTTTGCCTCGCAAGAGGGGCTTGTCTATTCTGCGCTCCGACCCGTCAGCCGAGAGTGAACATGATCCGCAACCGCGCCCGTCTTGCCCTTCTGTCTGCAACCGCCGCGGCAGCCCTGTCAGCCTGTACGCCGGTGGTGGTGTCGGATACGCCCCGGATGCCCGAACCCACGCAGCGCACGGCGGAAACCACCGTGATCGCACCCTCGCGCACCACGCCGCTGTCGCCCCGGCAGGCGGCCAACAATTTCCTGAGCGTGATTCGCAAGATGGAGCCGGCGGTCGAGCGTGAATGCGCCGCGCGTCGGACCACGAACATCAATTGCGATTACCAGTTCGTGGTCGATGACCGGCTGGAGATGGAGCCGAACGCCTTCCAGACCCTCGACGATTCCGGGCGCCCGATCATCGGCTTCACCGTCTCGCTGATTGCGGCGGCGCAGAATGCCGACGAACTGGCCTTCGTCGTCGGTCACGAGGCCAGCCATCACATTCTGAACCATCTGGCGCGGAAGTCGAATTCCGCCACCGCCGGGGCGATCATCCTCGGCGGTCTGGCGGCCGCGGCTGGCGCCGATTCGACCACCATCAGCAGCGTTCAGCAGATGGGCGCCAGTGTCGGCTCGCGGGTCTATTCCAAGGAGTGGGAGCTGCAGGCGGATTATATGGGCGCGGTGGTGACACTGAATGCCGGATATGATCCGGTGAACGGCGCCGAGTTCTTCCGCCGCATGCCCGATCCGGGCAATCAGGTGCTCGGCTCTCACCCGTCGCGGACGGCGCGCATGGCGCAGGTGCAGAAGGCGGTGGCCGATGTGCGTGCGGGGCGCATCCGCTAGGCTTGGCTGGGCCGCGCAGCACCGCTCCAAGCCTGTACTTATATAGGTTACCCGGTATTTTTCCGAACTATTCCCGTTCGTCGGAAGGGGGAAATGGAAAATATTGTGGCATCAATGCTGCAGGACCGCAAATCCATGTTGTCGGGGCGAAACCCATTTGACTCGCCGCAGAGAAAAATGGTTCGTTTGCGCCACTGCAGGTTGAACATATTTTTTGAAATGACGTTACGTCACATTATGGAACCAAGTCATAACCTGCAAAAAATTGTCTTCCGGCAATGGGTCAATACAGTTATTAACGTTTCATATATGAACGGTGGATCAGATAAACATGATTCACTGGCGGGAGGTTGGAAATGATCGGTGTCGTGATCTGGAGCAGTGAGACCAGCCGCAAGGCTGTCATCTGGTGTGAAGATCAGGGCCCGCTGGCCTACCTCCGCGGCTGCGACAGTCTTCTGGATCAGGCGGACTGGCCGGTTCCCGGCGATCTGCTGCGGCTGGAATGCGAAACCATCGGCAATTTGCGACACGCCCGTGCGGTCAGCGTCATTGCGCCAAAGGTCTGCCCGCAACTGCCCGATGCGCTGCTGGGGCACACCAACCGCCCCGCCTCGCATCTGCATGTCGTTTCGCGTTGTGACACACCGCAAATGCGCGCCATGACCGCTGATCGCGAGGACGGTGAAGTCTATTCGCCGGCGATCAATCTTTAAGCAATATTAACGATTTGAAGGCCGCAATTGCGGGGCTTCATGCCCCGCGTGCCAGTGCAGCGACTCCGGTGCGCGCCTGATCGGACAGCCCCAGCGGGCGCATCAGATCGGCGAAAGCGTCCAGCTTTTCCGGCGTGCCTGTGATTTCGAAGACAAAGCTTTTCAGCGTCGAATCGACCACATTGGCGCGGAAGATCTCGGCGATGCGCAGGGCTTCGACGCGATGGTCGCCCGTGCCCGAGACCTTGAACAGGCCCAGTTCGCGTTCGACGCTGGGGCCTTCGGTGGTCAGGTCGTGGACCTCGTGCACGGGCACGATGCGGCCCAGCTGCGCCTTGATCTGCACGATCACCGAGGGCGTCCCGCGCGTCACGATGGTGATGCGCGAGCGATGGCCTTCGTGATCGGTTTCAGCCACGGTCAGGCTGTCGATGTTATAGCCGCGCCCCGAAAACAGTCCGATCACGCGGGCCAGCACGCCCGGCTCGTTCTCGACCAGCACGGCAAGGGTGTGGCGTTCCTCGATCTGCGCATTTGGATCGCGCAGGTCATAAGCCGAATGGCTGGTCGCGCCTTGTTGGATGTTCAGAACCATGTCGTTGCCCCCCTACACCAGCGCGCCGCCGCCGGTGAAGGCACCGGCCTCGGGCGATAGCAGCATTTCGTTATGCGGCTTGCCTGATGGGATCATCGGGAAGCAGTTTTCGTGTTTCTCGACCAGCACGTCCAGAATGAACGGCCCGTCATGATCGATCATCTCGCGGATGGCGTCGTCCAGTTCCGCCGGGTCGCTGACCTGTCGGCCCTTGCAGCCAAAGGCCTCGGCCAGCTTGACGAAATCGGGCAGGCTTTCCGACCAGCTCTGGCTATAGCGTTCGCCATGCAGCAATTGCTGCCACTGGCGCACCATGCCCAGACGTTCGTTGTTCAGGATGAACTGCTTGACCGGGGCGCGGAACTGCACCGCCGTGCCCATCTCCTGCATGTTCATCAGCCAGGACGCATCGCCAGCGACGTTGATCACCAGCGCATCCGGGTGCGCGACCTGCACGCCCACCGAGGCCGGCAGACCGTAACCCATCGTCCCCAGTCCGCCCGAGGTCATCCAGCGGTTCGGCTGGTCGAAATGCAGGAATTGCGCCGCCCACATCTGGTGCTGGCCAACCTCGGTGGTGATGTAACGGTCGCGGTCCTTGGTCAGCGCCTCCAGTCGTTCCAGCGCGTGCTGCGGTTTGATGATCGAGTCCGAATTGGTATAGGCGAGGCAGTTCGTCGCCTTCCACTGCTCGATCTGCGCCCACCATTTCCGCACCGCTTCCGCGTTCGTCTTGCGGCCCCGCGATTTCCAGATCTTCAGCAGGTCTTCCAGCACATGCCCGACATCGCCTTGGATCGGCAGGTCGACATGGATGATCTTGTTTATGCTTGACGGGTCGATGTCGATCTGCGCCTTCACAGAACCGGGGCTGAAATCGGCCACCCGCCCGGTGATGCGATCGTCGAACCGCGCGCCCACCGCAATCATCAGGTCGCAGCCATGCATGGCCAGATTGGCCTCGTAGGTGCCGTGCATCCCCAGCATTCCCAGCCATTTCTGGCCCGAGGCCGGATAGGCGCCAAGCCCCATCAGCGTCGAGGTTATCGGAAAACCCGTGGCTTCGGCCAGTTCAACCAGCAGCTGGCTGGCCGCGGGGCCTGAATTGATCACGCCGCCGCCGGTGTAGAAGATCGGGCGCTCGGCCTTCTCCATCAGTTCGGCCAGTCGGGTGATGGCGTCGATATCGCCCTTTTTCTTCGGCTGATAGGGGCTGGGGGGGATCTGCTTGGGGCCGACATATTCGGCCTCGGCGAACTGGACGTCCTTGGGGATGTCGATCAGCACCGGCCCCGGCCGCCCCGAGGTCGCGACATGAAACGCCTGGTGAATGGTCTGCGCCAGCGTGGCCGGATCCTTCACCAGCCAGTTATGCTTGGTGCAGGGGCGGGTGATGCCGATGGTATCGGCCTCCTGAAAGCCGTCGGTGCCGACAAGGAAGGTCGGCACCTGACCCGACAGAACGATCAGCGGGATCGAATCCAGCAGCGCATCTGTCAGGCCGGTGACGGCATTGGTGGCGCCCGGCCCCGAGGTCACCAGAACCACCCCCGGCTTGCCGGTCGAACGGGCATAGCCCTCGGCCATATGGACCGCGCCCTGTTCGTGACGGACCAGAATGTGCTTGATGTCGTTCTGCTGGAAAATCTCGTCATAGATCGGCAGCACCGCGCCGCCCGGATAGCCGAATACCGTATCCACACCCTGATCTTTCAGGGCTTCAACGATCATTTTCGCACCCGTCATCTTTCGGGACATCGGACCATCCTTCTACTGTAGTTGCGGCCCATGCCGCAGCGCAGGAATAACAGCGCGCTCGTGCCGCGCCGCCGCAAACTATTGGCGAGCCGCAGCAGCGTCAATGGGCGAAATTAACGAAAATGACGTAAATTTCACGCAACGCGCAATAATGTTGCGCGATCAGGGCAGGTCGATCCGCGCCACCTGTTCGACGATGGGATCAACGGCCAGCGGATGTGCCTCATCGGAATGGTCCTGCGGATTGCCGATATCCTGCCAGACCCCGCCTTTATAGATTTCCAGCGCGCCGAAGCGGGCCTTGTAATCCATCTTGCGGCTGCCGGGCACCCAATAGCCCAGATAGACATAGGGCAGCCCGGTTTCGCGCGCCAATTCGATATGGTCGAGGATGATATGCGTGCCCAGACTGCGCGCTTCCAGCCGGGGGTCGAAGAAACTGTAGACCAGCGACAGCCCGTCATCCAGCACATCGGTCAGGCAGACGGCGGCGAGGTCGGCGGTGCCATCGGTGCCGAAGATGTTTTCGCCACGGTATTCGATGACGCGGGTGCGCACCGGCGTTTCCTCGATCATGGCGGCGAATTCGAAGATATCCATATCGGCCATGCCACCATCGGCGTGCCGGCCGTCCAGATAGCGGCGGAACAGTTCGAACTGTTCTTCGGTGGCCCAGGCGCTGGTGGCTTGCCGGGTCAGGTCGGCGTTGCGGTTGCGCATCCGCCGCTGGGTGCGGCTGGGGGTAAAATCGCGCACCCGGATCCGCGCCGACATGCAGGCCACGCAGCTTTCGCAGCTGGGACGGTAAAGGACGTTCTGCGAGCGTCGGAAGCCCTGTCGCGACAGGGCATTGTTCAGCTCCTGCGCATTGCCGGGATGCAGCGCCGTGAACAGCTTGCGCTCGGCCCGGCCATGCAGATAGGGGCACGGCTGCGGTGCGGTGACATAGAATTGCGGTGCGTGCGTCAGCGTGTGCCGCATCACCGGAACCTATCCATTCCTGCGGCCGCCGCAGCGGCGCACAAGTCTATGCCCATGGTAGCAATCATGCGTTTCCGCCCGTGGCGCTCCTCAGCAGAACGGTAACAACAGAAGCTGAAAACGCCAAGCACAGAAGTTGCCCTCGCGGCGGGCTGGGCCGATTGACGCCGTGCCTGCGATGGCCCTAACTCTGCCCATGAAATTCAGCACCGCAATCACCCGCATGCCGATCCCCCACGACCCCGCCCGCGCCGCCGAGGCACGCGCGGCCTTTGCCGGTCTGGACATGGCAACGCTGGACCTGATCGGGGGCACGGCCGGGTGCAGCCCCTATCTGTGGTCGCTGATGCAGAAGGAAGCCGCCTGGCTGCCCGAGGCCCTGGCCGGTGCCGATGCCGGCCTGGTCGCAAAGGTGACGGCGGGGTTCGAGGATCTGGACGCAGAGACGCTCGGTCCCGCGCTGCGGCGCGCGAAACGGCGGGTGGCGCTGCTGGCGGGGCTGGCCGATCTGGGCGGGGTCTGGCGGCTGGAACAGGTTACCGGCGCGCTGACGGCACTGGCCGACCGGGCCACCGATCTGGCGCTGCGCGCCCATCTGCGCCCCGAGATCGCGCGCGGCAAGCTGCCCGACACTGATGCCGATGCGGGTGGCATCTTCGCCATGGCCATGGGCAAGATGGGCGCGGCAGAACTGAACTACAGCTCGGATATCGACCTGATCGTGCTCTATGACGACGAGGCCTATGCCCCCGCCGACCAGCACGAGGCCCGCGCCGCGCTGATCCGCGTCACCCGCAAGATGGCCGCGACGCTGTCGGACAACACCGATCACGGCTATGTCTTCCGCACCGATCTTCGGCTGCGCCCCGATGCCTCGGTCACGCCGGTCTGCATCTCGGCCTCGGCCGCGCTTGCCTATTACGAGGCCGAAGGCCGGACATGGGAGCGCGCCGCCTATATCAAGGCGCGGCCCTGCGCCGGGAACCTTGCGGCTGGCGAGCGTTTCCTGGCCGATCTGCGCCCCTTCGTCTGGCGCAAGCATCTGGATTTCGCCGCCATTCAGGACGCCCATGACATGCGGCTGCGTATCCGCGACCACAAGGGGCTGGGCGGCCGCATGACCATCCCCGGCCATAACATGAAGCTGGGGCAGGGCGGCATCCGCGAGATCGAATTCTTCACCCAGACCCGCCAGCTGATCGCCGGCGGCCGCGATCCCGCCCTGCGCGATCGCGGCACCGTGGCGGCCCTCGGCGCGTTGGCGCATGCGGGCTGGGTGCCCGAGGACATTGCGGCCGAACTTGCCGATCATTACCGCCAGCACCGCGAGATCGAGCATCGCATCCAGATGGTGAACGACGCCCAGACCCATGATCTGCCGAGGGACGGCGAGGGGCTTTTGAACATCGCCCAGATGATGGGCGAAAACGATCTGGACGCCTGGTCCGACCGCCTGCGCGTCCGGCTGGAACGGGTCGAGACGCTGACCGACGCCTTCTTTGCCCCTTCGGACAACGCACCCATGCCTGAGATATCGGCGCAGTCACAGGCGATCATCGACCGCTGGGACAACTATGCCGCGCTGCGGTCCAACCGGGCGCGGCAGATCTTCCAGCGCATCAAGCCCGACCTGCTGTCGCGCATGGCCCGCGCCGCCCACCCCGAGGAGGCACTATCCCGCTTCGACGGCTTTCTTCAGGGCCTGCCCGCTGGGGTGCAGCTGTTCTCGCTGTTCGAGGCGAACCCCTCGCTGATCGACCTGATCGTCGATATCTGCGCCACCGCCCCCGGCCTCGCCGCCTATCTGGGCCGCCACCCCGAGGTTCTGGACGCGGTTCTGGGCGGGTCCTTCTTCGCGCCATGGCCGGGCATGGCGGGCCTTCACGCCGACCTGGCGCAGCGTCTGGAGGCGCGGATGCAGGCCCGCGACGGCGGCTATGAACGCGCGCTCGACGATGCGCGGCGGTGGGCGCATGAATGGCAGTTCCGGGTCGGTGTTCACCATCTGCGCGGCCTGTCCGATGCGGCACAGGTCGGACAGGAATATGCCGATATCGCCGATGCGGCGATTGCCGCGCTGCTGCCGCTGGTGGTGGATCAGCTGGCCGAACGCCACGGGCCGCCTCCCGGTCGCGGCGCTGTGGTGATGGGAATGGGGTCACTGGGGGCGCGGCGGCTGAATGCGGCCTCCGATCTGGATCTGCTGGTCGTCTATGATGCGGCGGGGGTCGATGAATCCTCGGGTCGCAAGCCGCTGGCCCCGCGCGCCTGGTATGCGCGGCTGACACAGGCGCTGATTACGGCGCTGTCAGCCCAGACCTCGGCCGGGCGGCTGTTCGAGGTCGATATGCGGCTGCGCCCCTCCGGGCGGCAGGGGCCGGTGGCGACTTCGGTGCAGTCTTTCCGCGACTATCAGCTGACCGAGGCCTGGACATGGGAGCATCTGGCCCTGACCCGCGCCCGTGTCATCGCCGCCTGCGGGGCCGACGGCACCGCATTGAGCGATGAGGTCGAGGCCTTGCGGGTCAGCGTTCTGGCTGCCCGAGGCGGCGATCCGCGCGTGCTACCCGATCTGGCCGAGATGCGCGCCCGCATCTTCGCCGCCAAGGCCCCCGACGGCGCGTGGGAAGCCAAGATCGGCCGGGGTCGGTTGCAGGATATCGAGCTGCTGGCCCAAAGTTTCGCGCTGCGCGGCGCCGACCGTGCCCGCGGCCCCGAGGCGCAATTGCGCGCCGGCGCCCGCCACGGCCTGCTGCCCAAGCCCGAGGTCGAGCAGCTGCTATCGGCGCAGCGGTTCCTGTGGCGGCTGCAGGCGGCGGGGCGACTTCTCAGCGAAACGGCGCTGAACATGGAGGAATTGGGGGCCGGCGGTCAGGAATTCCTGCTGCGCGAGACGGGTTGCGCGAATTTGACCGATCTGGCCGCGCAACTGGATCGCACGATCCGCACCGCTGGCACCATTATCGACACCGTTCTGGAACAGACCCCTGCGAAGGGCGGCTGAGGGCAGCGCCTTGCGGGATCAGTGGATGCTGAAGCGGGGCTGGCCGCCAAACGCGCCCCCGCAATCCGGCATCGCCATTTGCGAGGTCTGGCGCCGCTTCGTAGGCTCACACCCGAAGCGGCAGGCCGCGGGAAACGGTGGCTGACCACTGCATGCGCTCGGCGGATCAGCCGGGTTGCCGCTGCACGCCCGCGGGCAACTCGACCAGGGCGTGGGCGGCTTGACCCACGACCGCCGCGAATAGCCTGAACCTGCCACAAGCGCTCGGCCAGAGGCGATCGGATACGGGCTGCGCGCAGAAAGCGCCCGCGCATCCGTGCTTCACCGCCGCGCCGGCCGCAAGTTTTGCCGCTGCCTTAAAGGAGGGGCTGTCCAGAAACGATTGTCCGTGTGCCAGCGGCTGTCTGCCCCACGGATTCCGGGGATCACCCCGATTGCCGCATCGTCGGGGCGGCGAATTCGACCAAGACCTGCGGGCCTTGACCCTCGGCCACCGCGAACGGGCCGGGGGTCCCGGCATCCGCCCGTCCGACGGCGATCGGATCGGGGCGGGGCTGGGCGGCCACATGGGTGCTGTCGATCCGCCCCAGCAGCGGCACCTTGGCCAGACCGGGTGCCAGCACCGGGACCGGCGGGGCCTCCTCGGCCTCGTCGAAGACGCCATGGGCGGTCTTGTCCCAATAGAAGGGATTCACGACGACCTCATAGATGGCCTTCCAGCCCGCCAGACAGCCGAGCGGATGATAGAAATGCATCAGCGGCACCCAGATTCTCAGGTGGCGGTGCTTCTCGCCGCGCACGGCCCACAGGTTCACCGTCATGCCGATCAGTTCCGAGGCGACGAAAAGGGTAAACAGGGCGGCCACTGCATTGCCATTCCAAAGCTGACCCAGCGGGTCGCGCAAAGGGTGCGGCAAGCCGAGGCTGAGCAGCCAGAAGCTCCACAGCACGGGGGCGAGCAGATATTGCGACATGGTGCCCAGAAACTGGATCTGGAAGGCGAGGAAGCGCTTCGGCCCGAGGTCACGCCACAGGGCTGCCGGATCGCGCATATGCACCGCCCAGGTCATCGCATAGCCCTTCAGCCAGCGCGAGCGCTGCTTGATCCAGGGCAGGGCGCGGCAGTTCGCCTCCTCGTCGGTGGTGGTCTCGATCAGCTCGGTCCGCCAGCCGCGACGCGTCAGGCGCACGCCCAGATCGGCGTCCTCGGTCACATTCCAGGCGTCCCAGCCGCCGAGGCTTTCCAGAATGTCGCGGCGGAAGAACAGGGTGGTGCCCCCCAGCGGCACGACCAGCCCCAGTCGGGCGATGCCGGGAAGGTTGGCGCGGAACCAGCTGGCATATTCGATGGTGAAACAACGGGCGAGCCAGTTGGTGCGCGGATTGAAATAATCCAGCTGGCCCTGCAGGCACGCCACATCAGGTGCGGCATGGGCGAAGCCGCGCGCGACCTTGTGCAACTGGTCGGGATCGGGGCGATCCTCGGCATCCCAGACGCCGACGATATCGCCACGGCAGAAATTCAGCGCATAGTTCAGCGCCCGCGGCTTGGTCTGAACCGGGCCGGGGGGCACAGTTACCACGCGGATCCAATGGGGCAGCGTCGCCCCTTCCAGCGCCGCGCGGGTGATCGGGTCGGCCGCCTCTACCACCAGCAGGATATCGGTCAGCTCGCGCGGGTAATCCAGCCGCGACAGGCGGCCGACCAGCTTGCCGGCCACATCGCTTTCGTGAAACAGCGGCACCATGACCGAGATCACCGGCAGCTGCGCCAGCATCTGCGGCGGAGTCTTCAGCCCCGCCGCGATCAGGCGCGCCTCCGCAGCTTCCTCGGTCCCCCGGCGCAGCACGGCCCGAAAGGCAGCCAGCTTCAGCACCGTTCCCGTGAGCAGCGTCAGCGCCGCCCATCCGGTCAGCAGCCCCAGCAGCAGAACCGGCGCAAGGGCCAGCCCTGCCACGGTGATGACCAGCAGCGCCAGCGCGATCTGGGTGGCACGACCCTCAATCCGGGTGCGGCAGCTGTGGGCAGCCGCGACACTGGTTTCGGCCTGCCGCGTCAGCGTGGTGCTGCGCAGCGCGATGATCGCCGTGTGGATGCTGCTTTCGCTGGCCAGCAGCATCCGCACCGGTCCGAAGGCCACCGGCAAGGCTGCGCGCAGGGCGTCGAAGTCCTCGGGGCGCGAGGTGGCCATGAAGGTGACCCCGCCGACGCGTCGCCAGGGCAGGACCGCATGTTTCAGACAGAACCCGGCGCCCAACTGGTCGATCAGCCGAGAATCGGGCGGCATCGCCACCGGGTCGACCGATGAGGTCCGCCATTGCCGGGTCAGCGCATGGGTCAGCGCGGCTTCCGTCACCCAGCCCTGCGCCAGCAGGATCTGCCCCAGCCGCACATTCTGGCGGCGGCGCATCACCGTGGCCTTCAGCAGATCGCCGTGCGTGACCGCGCCGTCTTCCAGCAGGATCTGGCCCAAGGGGCGCAGGTCGCGCGGCGCCATGGCGGGCGCGACGTCGGCCGCAGCGGAAACCCCGACGCCCGGCCGGATCGGCACCGGAGCACTTTTCGCAGCAGGCGTGGCGGTCATGGCGATTCCCCATTGGTTTCGCCATCCCTGTCACGCGGGATTTAATTTAGCGTTAATAGTGCGTTAGCCAGTTCGGCGGTTCCGCATCTGTTCCGCGAACCGCTCAAAAAGATAGGCCGAGTCCTGCGGGCCGGGGCTCGCCTCGGGGTGATATTGCACCGAAAACACCGGCCGCCCTTCCATCGCCAGCCCGCAATTGGAGCCGTCGAACAGGCTGACATGGGTTTCGCGCACGCCTTCGGGCAAGGTCTGCGCATCGACCGCAAAACCGTGGTTCATCGAGGTGATCTCGACCTTGCCGGTATCCACGTCGCGCACCGGGTGGTTGGCGCCGTGGTGGCCATGGCCCATCTTGACGGTCTTCGCGCCAAGCGCCAGCGCCAGCATCTGATGGCCAAGGCAGATCCCGAAGATCGGCAGATCGTGATCCAGCAAGGTGCGAATCATCGGCACCGCATAGCTACCGGTCGCGGCCGGGTCTCCGGGGCCGTTCGACAGGAAGACGCCCTCGGGTTCATGGGCCAGGACCTCCTCGGCGGTCGTGGTCGCGGGCAGCACGGTCACATCGGCACCGACCGCCACCAGCGATCGCAGGATGTTGCGCTTGGCGCCGTAATCCAGCGCGACGACCTTGAAGGGGCGGCCCTGCTGCTGGGGCGCGAATTCGCCCGGCCACTCCCAAAGACCGGCCTCCCAGTGATAGCTTTGGCGCGTGGTCACGTCCCTGGCCAGATCGAGACCGACCAGCCCCTTCCAGGCGCGCGCCTTGGCGACCATGGCGGGGATGTCGAAATTGCCGTCCGGGTCATGGCACAGCACCACATGCGGGCTGCCCTGCTGGCGGATCGCGCGGGTCAGGCGGCGGGTGTCGATGCCGCCCATGCCGATGCGGCCGCGGCGGGTCATCCAATCCTGCAATTCGGCGGTGGCACGCCAGTTCGACGGCTCGGTCGGATCCCATTTGACGACGATGCCGCTGGCCACCGGATCGGCGGATTCGTCGTCCTGCGCGGTCACGCCGGTATTGCCGATATGGGGGAAGGTGAAGGTCACGACCTGGCTGGCATAGCTGGGATCGGTCATGATCTCCTGATAGCCGGTCATGGCGGTGTTGAAGACCAGTTCGGCCACGACCTCGCCGGTGGCGCCAAAGCCACGGCCGGTAAAAATCGTTCCGTCTGCGAGGGCAAGGCAGGCGGTCGGCTTCGCGGCAGGCGCGGTCATGGGCTGGCTCCATCTGGTAATCGCGCGGAACCTAGTGAAACCTCGCTGCGTGGTCAAGCAAAGCCGGGCTTGATCGGGGCGTCATCGGGGCCTAGATGATGCGGCTTCTGCATCAGTGGGGATTGCCATGGACCTGAAGACGAAAATCCAGTCCGCGACCAAGGACGCCATGAAGGCGAAGGACGCCCCGCGGCTGTCGACGCTGCGCCTGATCTCGGCCGCGATCAAGGACCGCGAGATCGCCGCCCGCACCGGTGAGGGCGAAGGCGCGGGCCTGTCGGACAGCGATCTGATGGCGATATTGGCCAAGATGGTGAAGCAGCGACAGGAATCGGCCCGCGCTTACGAGGAAGGGGGCCGGCTGGAGCTGGCTGAAAAGGAAAACGCCGAGATCCTGGTGATCGAGGAGTTCCTGCCCCGCAAGATGAGCGCCGAGGAAACCCGCGCCGCCCTTGACGAGGTTGTGACCGCGCTTGGCGCGACCTCGGTGCGCGACATGGGCCGCGTCATGGCGGAACTGAAGGCCCGTTACACCGGCCAGATGGATTTCGGCGCCGTGGGCCAGATGGTCAAGGAAAAGCTGCTCTGATCGGCGGGGTGCCTGATCGCGCCCTGTCCTGACCGCGTGTTCTCATGCGGGGCGCGCGGAACCCGCACCCGTTTGGTTTCTGTTTGGATTTCATCGGCTATCAGACCTGCAGGGAGGTGCAGCAATGATAGGATAAGCCGATGCAGATCATGGACAATTCTACCCATTACGGAAGCGTTTCGAGGTTCCTTCACTGGAGTATCGCGGCGCTCGTCACCTGGCAGCTTCTCGGCATGGTCGCGAAGCGGCTTCTCGGGCGCGAATCGCTTCTGACCAGCACCATTGCCGGAAACCATACCGAGGTGGGTGCCCTGCTGTTCTTGCTGGTCTGGCTGCGTTTCGGCTGGATGCTTCTCAATCGCCGCCGTCGCCCTGCCTATCCGGCCGGCCCGCTCGGGCTTGCGGCACGGGCCGCTCATGGCGCGATGTATGCCCTGCTGCTTTTCGTCCCCACCGTCGCGGTCCTGCGCGCCATCGGCAATACGCGGGCTTTCGCTCCGTTCGGGATCGAGCTTTCGCCGGCGCGGCCCGAGGGCGCGGAGATCACTGCGCTGACCGATCTGGCCTTCCTGCATGGCGAGGCAGCCTGGCTGCTGGCGCTGCTGATCGCCGGCCATATCGCCATGGCCTTGTTTCATGGGATGGTGAAACGCGACGGCACGCTTGAGAAGATGACCCGCAGGCCGACCTAGCGGGGGTGGCGCAGGTCGGCGAGGGCGCGGTTCAGCTCCGGGGCCAGCGATTCGCGCTCCTCGGGGCTGAGAAAGGCGCCCAGCTCGATCTCGCGGCCCGACTCGTGGTCGCCGGTCAGGACCAGATACTGTTCGACCGGACCGGGGCGGATGATGGCGCGAATCCAATAGGGATTGGCGTCCCAGACCCGGTCCGCCCGGCCCGGATCGCTGCGCGTCAGGCGCAGCCGGTCGGGCGACAGCTCCAGCACCTCCTGCGTGCGGCCGCTGCGATAGCTGCGCTCGATCGCCCACCAGATCCCGGCAAGCGCC
The DNA here is from genome assembly GCF_013868135.1 of Paracoccus sp. S1E-3. GTDB lineage: Bacteria > Pseudomonadota > Alphaproteobacteria > Rhodobacterales > Rhodobacteraceae > Paracoccus. The sequence goes on along the minus strand of NZ_JACEMU010000004.1, from coordinate 1,221,433 downwards.
GCAAGCAGGAAGGGCAGCAGCGGCCACAGAAGCATGGTGCCGAGCAGTCCCAGAAGCGGAACCGCCAGCAGCGCGGCGGTGATGGCGATGAACCAGACGAACCCCTTGCGCGGCAATGAGCGATAGGGCCAGGCCCGCAATCGCAGCGCGCCGCTTTCCTGGTGCCAGCTGTAAGGCATCGTCTTCCCCGAGATGAAAACGGCCCCGGATTTCTCCGGGGCCGTGGGTCTTGTCAGCCCCGCGTCAGTGGCTGTGGCTGCGATCCCAGTCTTCGCGCTTGGGCAGCTGCTCGAACGTATGTTCGGGCGGCGGCGACGGCAGCGTCCATTCCAGCGTGTCGGCATATTCGTTCCAGTAGTTGTTCTCGGTCACGCGCTTGCCGAAGAACAGCGTGTAGAAGACGATGCCGATGAACAGCAGGAACGAGGCGAAGGAGATATAGGCGCCGATCGACGAGATGTTGTTCCAGTAGGCGAAGGCCTCCGGGTAGTCGATATAGCGGCGCGGCATCCCCTGACGGCCCAGGAAGTGCTGCGGGAAGAAGATCATGTTCGAACCGATGAACATCATCCAGAAATGCACCTTGCCGGCCCATTCGGGATACTGGCGGCCCGACATCTTGCCGATCCAGAAATAGACCCCGGCGAAGATGGCGAAGACGGCGCCCAGCGACATCACATAGTGGAAGTGGGCCACGACGTAATAGGTATCGTGATAGACCCGGTCCAGCGGCGCCTGCGACAGCACCACGCCGGTCACGCCGCCGACCGTGAACAGGAACAGGAAGCCGAACGCCCAGAGCATCGGCGTCTTGAACTCGATCGAGCCGCCCCACATTGTCGCGATCCACGAGAACACCTTGATGCCCGTGGGCACCGCGATGGTCATGGTGGCAAGCATGAAATAGCTCTGCTGGGTCAGCGACATGCCGACCGTATACATGTGGTGCGCCCAGACCACGAAGCCCAGGATCCCGATCGCGGCCATGGCCAGCACCATCGGCAGATAGCCGAAGATCGGCTTGCGCGCGAAGGTGGCGATGACGGCCGAAATGATGCCGAAGCCGGGCAGGATGATGATGTAGACTTCCGGGTGGCCGAAGAACCACAGGATGTGCTGATACAGGATCGGGTCGCCGCCGCCTGCCGGGTTGAAGAAGTTGGTCCCGAAGTTGCGGTCCATCAGCAGCATGGTGATGGCCCCGGCCAGCACCGGCAGTGCCAGCAGGATCAGCCAGGCGGTGATGAAGACCGACCAGGCGAACAGCGGCACCTTGAACAGCGTCATGCCGGGCGCGCGCATGTTCAGGAAGGTGGTGATGACGTTGATCGCACCCAGAATCGACGATGCGCCCGAAACGTGGACGGCGAAGATCGCCAGATCCATCGAATAGCCTTCCTCGATGGTCGACAGCGGCGGGTAGAGCACCCAGCCCACGCCCGAGCCGAAGCCCTCGCCCACCGGCGCCAGAAGCGAGCACAGCGCAAGTGCCACGCCGCAGACATACAGCCAGTAGCTGAGGTTGTTCAGCCGCGGGAAGGCCATGTCCGGCGCGCCGATCTGCAGCGGCATGAAATAGTTGCCGAAACCGCCGAACAGCGCCGGGATGACGACGAAGAACATCATCAGAATGCCATGATAGGTAATCATGACGTTCCACAGATGACCGTTCGGGGTGCATTCGCGCGTGGCGTCGGTGAAGAAACGTGCGCCTTCCATGCACATGTGCTGCACGCCGGGGAACTGAAGCTCCATCCGCATGAAGACTGTGAAGGCGACGGAAATCAGGCCGGCGATGCCGGCCGTGAACAGATAAAGGATACCAATATCCTTATGGTTGGTGGACATGAACCAGCGGGTGAAGAACCCCCGCGTGTCATGATGTCCGCCGGATTCGTGAACGGCTGCATCGGCCATTGCGCGATCTCCCTGGGTTGATCCTGAGGCAGCCGGCAGCGCCGGCAGATGGGCGCACCATAGACTCGGGCAGCGGATGCGGCAATGTGCCTCGGGCGGGAAACTGCTGGATCCGAGGCAGTTTTTCACCGAAAGACAAAGCCCCCGCAACGGTGGTCACGGGGGCTCGCGCAGGTTGTGCGACAGAATGTCGCAAGATCTTGCGGACAGGTTTACTGCGCCGGCGCCATCGGTGCGCCGTCACCCTCGGCGGGCTGAGGCGGGGCGTTGGGCGAGATCGTCAGCAGATAGGCGACCAGATCGTCCTGATTCTTGGACATCTTGAAGGTCATCTTCGATTTCGCCTTCTCGTCCCCCGAATACTGGTCGAGATAGCCGGTCGGGTTGGTGACATAGGCTTTCAGCGAGTGGATGTCCCAGACCGCGCCGGGATTAGCTGCGGCCAGTTTCAGGATGCCGTCGCCATATTTGAAGCCTTCCACACTGGCGATCGGACGGCCGACGACACCATACAGGTTGGGGCCGGTCTTGCCGCCCTTGACGATGTCGGTGCCGGCGTCGTCCTGAATCATGTGACAGGCCTTGCACTTGTTGAATTCCTTCTCGCCCTTGGCGGCGTCCTGGGCGAGCGAGGGCGAGGCGAGCGCGAACACGGTCAACGTGGCGATCAGGCTGGCTTTCATCATGTCTTCCTTTCCTACAAGGGCCGCGGCGCTTGGCAGGCCGGTGGGGACCACTAACAGTGAGACTGCAGGACTCACATGATGAAGGTCAAATCACAAGCCTGATCTGAGGAATCGATTGGCATTCCGGCGTCGGGCGCCAGTCATGGGTTGGACGCACCGCTCCGGTCACGCGCCGAAGCGTTGCGCGAAGCTGGCCTTCAGGGCGCTGTCCAGATCCTCCATCGTGACCGGGCGCCCGAGATCGACGAGGCTGGTCACCCCGTGCCCGGTGATGCCGCAGGGGACGATGCCGCTGTAATGCGTCAGGTCCGGTTCGACATTGATGGACAGGCCGTGAAAACTGATCCAGCGGCGCAGTTTGATGCCGATGGCGGCGATCTTGTCCTCGCGCATCGATCCGTCCGCCAGCGCCGGCTTTTCCGGGCGCGAGACCCAGACGCCGACCCGGCCGCAGCGCATCTCGCCCTTCACCGCGAAGCTGGCGAGCGTGTCGATGACCCAGCCCTCCAGCGATTGCACGAAGGCGCGCACATCGCGGCCGCGCCGGTTCAGGTCCAGCATGGTATAGACGACCCGCTGGCCCGGCCCGTGATAAGTATATTGGCCGCCGCGTCCGGCCGCATGGACCGGAAAGCGCGGATCCAGCAGATCCGCCGCCTGTGCCGAAGTCCCCGCCGTGTAAAGCGGCGGGTGTTCCACCAGCCACAGCCTTTCGCCCGCGCGACCGGCGGCCATGTCGGCGACATGGGCCTCCATCGCGGCGACGGCCTCGGCGTAAGGGGTCAGGCCGGGTGCGATCACCCATTCGGGCTGGGGCAGGGACATGGGGGGCCTCAAATTCTGGCGCTTCGAGGGCGAGGTAATGCCGGCCGCCCCGAAATGGAAGCCCGCCCATCGCGAAGCTGCAACCCGCGTCTGGCGGGGCCGGGCCTTGGGGCAACCCTTTTTGGCCCGACATTTCACGATCCCCCGGACCGCTCTCGGTTTGCGTCAGCGGACGGCCGAGGGTGTTGATTCGGGACAAGCGAGGATTTCGGGGTTTCGACACCGCAAGATCGCCGGGGCGTTTCGGGTGTCTTTGGTGCGGTCGAGAAGACTCGAACTTCCACTCCGGTTAAGGAACAGCGACCTCAACGCTGCGCGTCTACCAATTCCGCCACGACCGCATCGCGACAGAGGCGCAGATAACCGCTTCGGCGACGGTTGAAAAGGGGGATTCGACATGCCCGAAAATCGGGCACGCCCGCGCGGGGCATCAAGCGCACTGTTGCAATCGCGATGCGCCCCCGCTTAACCTGACCGCAGCGGAGATAACAACATAAGCCACGACAGGGGACCCGCGCGTGACGACCACGACCAGAGGCGACGGATACGTCGTCTTCGACCATGTGCAGAAAAGCTATGACGGACAGTCGCTTGTCGTCAAAGACCTGAATCTTTCCATCGGACAGGGAGAATTCCTGACCATGCTGGGGCCGTCCGGGTCCGGCAAGACCACCTGCCTGATGATGCTGGCCGGGTTCGAGACCGCGACCAGCGGCCGAATCCTGCTCGACGGACGTAACATCAACGACGTGCCGCCCCATAGTCGCGGCATCGGCATGGTGTTTCAGAATTACGCCCTGTTTCCGCATATGACCGTGGGCGAAAACCTCGCCTTCCCGCTGGAAGTGCGCGGCATCGGCAAGGCCGAACGCGAGGACCGGATCAGACGCGCGCTGGATATGGTGCAGATGGGCGCCTTCGCCAATCGCCGCCCGGCCCAGCTTTCGGGCGGCCAGCAGCAGCGCATCGCATTGGCCCGCGCGCTCGTCTTCGATCCGAAACTGGTGCTGATGGACGAACCGCTTGGCGCTTTGGACAAGCAGTTGCGCGAACATATGCAGTTTGAAATCAAGGCGCTGCACGAACGGCTCGGGGTCACGGTGGTCTATGTCACCCACGATCAGGGCGAGGCGCTGACCATGTCGGACCGCATCGCCGTATTCAACGATGGCCGCATCCAGCAGCTTGCCGTGCCGGCCGCGCTGTATGAGCGCCCCGAAAACAGCTTCGTCGCCGGGTTCATCGGTGAAAACAACGCCCTTGGCGGCACCATCGCGGCGCTGGAGGGCGACAAGGCGCAGGTGCGGCTGACGAATGGCGAGATGATCGACGCCACGGCGGTGAATGTGCGCGAGGTGGGGCAGCCGACCACCGTCTCGATCCGGCCCGAACGGATCGAGTTCAAACCCGAGATGATGCCCGAAGGCGCCCATACCCTGCCGGCCGAGGTGCTGGATGTCGTTTATATGGGCGACATCCTGCGGGCGCGGCTGAAGGTCGCCGGACAGGACGATTTCGTGATGAAATTCCGCAATACGCTGGGGCAGACACGGCTGACCCCCGGCGAACAGATCCGCGTCGGCTGGCATCCGCAGGATGCGCGGGCGCTCGATCCGGTGTGACAGGAACCGGCCCCCGCGCGCGGGACAAGCGCGACCCGACCCGGCGCGAGATCCGCGCCCAACGATAACGGCCAATGCGCCGATCAACCCCAACAGGAGATTTCGATGAAAAAGACCCTGATCCTGACTTCCGCGCTGTGCAGCCTCGGCTTTGCGGCCTCGGCGCAGGAAGTGAACCTGCTCAGCTGGGGCGGCGCCTATGGCAATTCGCATCTGGAAGCCTATGCCAAGCCCTTCACGGCCGAAACCGGCATCAAGGTGAACATCGCCGATGCCGACAACCCCGCCACCCCGATCAAGGCCATGGTCGAGGCGGGCAACGTGACCTCGGACGTGGCCTCGGTCGAATATGCCGATGCCGTGCGCCTCTGCGACGAGGGCCTGCTTGAGGAGATCGACCAGACCGTTCTGGTCGCCGCCGAGGATGGCACCGGCGCGGTCGAGGATTTCATCGAAGGCGGCGTGACCGATTGTTTCGTGGCCACCGATGTCTATTCGATGGTCGAGGTTTACGATGATTCGAAATTCCCCGACGCCAAGCCCGCGACCCCGGCCGATTTCTTCGATCTGGAGAAGTTCCCCGGCAAGCGCACCATGCGCAAGGGCGCGAAATTCAACCTCGAATTCGCGCTGATGGCCGATGGCGTGCCGGCGGCCGAGGTCTATGACGTGCTGAGCACCCCGGAAGGCGTCGACCGCGCCTTCGCCAAGCTCGACACGATCAAGAATGACGTGATCTGGTGGGAGGCCGGCGCGCAGCCGCCGCAGCTTCTGGCCGATGGCGAGGTGACGATGGCCTATGCCTTCAACGGCCGGATCTTCGATGCGGCGATGAAGGACAAGAAGCCCTTCAAGATCATCTGGGACGGCCAGATCTATGAAATGGAAGGCTGGGTGATCCCGAAAGGCGCGCCGAACATGGAACAGGCGCTGCAATTCATCGCCTTCTCGACCGCGCCCGCCAATCAGGCCCGCGCCGCCGAGTTCATCAGCTATGGCCCCCCGCGCAAATCGGCCGCCGCCATCGTCGGCAATATCGAGGGCAGCGAGGAGCCGATGGGCCCGCATCTGCCCACGACCGAGGCCAATATGGGCAATGCGCTCGGCTCGAATCTCGACTTCTGGGTCGATCACGATTCGGAGCTGAACGAGCGTTTCAACGCCTGGCTGGCAGGCTGATCCGAAGGGCACGGGCCGTCCGCGCCCCGGCAAGACACAAAGCCCGGCTGCTACGAAGGGGCGGCCGGGTGATCCAGGGACCGCAACATGGCAACACCTCTCGATCCCCATGCGGCCATCGCGACCGAGGCCACCGGCCTGCGTGATGGCGCGCTGACCACCGCCGACGGCCAGCCGCTTGGCCGGGCGCTGGCGCGCGCGTCGCGCCGGGCGCGCAGGCGGGCCTTCCTGCTGGTGCTGCCCTTGCTGGCCTTCATCCTCATCACCTTCATCCTACCCATCGGACAGATGCTCTACCGCTCTGTCTATAATGACGGGTTTTCCGCCAACATGCCCGCGATCAGCGCATGGTTCGCCGAACATCCGGCCGGGACCGACCCGGACGAAGGCGCCTTCGCGGCGCTTGCCGCCGATCTGCAGACATCGGCCGAGGACAAGACCATCGGCGTGGTCGGCACCCGCATCAACTATGCGCTGCCGGGCACGCGGTCGCTGTTCACCTCGACCGGCCGCAAGGTCCGCAGCGGGATCGAGCCGCCCTATCAGGCGGCGCTGCTGGATCTGGACCCGAAATGGGGCGATCCCCAGCTTTGGGCGGCGATGCGGGACGCCTCCTCGGCCTATACCGACAGCTTCTATCTCGCGTCGGTGGACGCGAAGCGGAATGTCGGTGGCGAAATCGAGCGGGCCGCGCCGCGCCAGCGCGTTTATGTGATGCTGTTCCTGCGCACGCTGTGGCTTTCGGCGCTGGTGACGGGACTGACCTTCCTGTTGGGCTTTCCGATCGCGCATCTGCTGGCGACGCTGCCGCTGCGAAAATCGAACCTGCTGATGATCCTGGTGCTGCTGCCCTTCTGGACCTCGCTGCTGGTGCGCACGAGCGCGTGGATGGTGCTGCTGCAACAGCAGGGCGTCGTCAACGATATCCTGATCTGGGCCGGTGTGATCGACAACGGCGGCCGGCTGAAGATGATGTATAACCAGACCGGCACCATCATCGCGATGACGCATATCCTGCTGCCCTTCATGATCCTGCCGCTTTATTCGGTGATGCGCACGATCAATCCCAGCTATGTCCGGGCCGCGCGCAGTCTTGGCGCGACGAGCTGGACCGCGTTCCGGCGCATCTATTTCCCGCAGACGCTGCCGGGGCTGGGGGCGGGGGCGCTTCTGGTGTTCATTCTCGCCGTGGGCTATTACATCACGCCCGCGCTTGTTGGCGGGGCTTCGGGTCAGCTCATCTCGAACATGATTGCCGAGCATATGACCGGCACGCTGAACTGGTCGATGGCTGCAGCCCTTGCCGCGATCCTGCTGGCGGGCGTGCTGATCCTCTACTGGGTCTATGACCGGCTGGTCGGCATCGACAATCTGAAACTGGGCTAGGACGATGGCGCTTCCGAAATACGCAACCCCGCTGGAACGCGTCTGGCACTGGACCTATCTGGCGATCTGCGCGCTGATCTTCTTCTTCCTGATCGCGCCGATCGTGGTCATCATTCCGCTCAGCTTCAACGCCGACCGCTTCTTCACCTTCACCGACGCCATGCTGTCCTTGGATCCCGAGGGCTATTCGCTGCGCTGGTACGACAGCCTGATGACCTTCGGGATGAGCCAGCCGGACGCGCCGCGCGGCACCAGCTGGCTGGCCGATATGTGGGCCAATGCGAAATGGGTGAATGCGGCGAAGAACTCGGTGATCATCGGGGTCTGCTCGACTGTGCTGGCGACCGTGCTGGGGACGCTGGCGGCGCTTGGGCTGTCGCGGCCGGAAATGCCGTTCCGCAGGCTGATCATGGCGCTGCTGATCTCGCCCATGATCGTGCCGCTGATCATCACCGCGACGGGGCTGTTCTTCTTCTATTCCTCGGCATGCGTGCCGCAGGGGTCCTGGGCGCAGGCGCTGCTGTCGCCGGTGCTGTCGAAATCGGGCTGTCTGGCGAATACCTATCTGGGGGTGATTCTGGCCCATGCGACGCTAGGCATTCCCTTCGTCATCATCACCGTGACGGCGACGCTGGTGGGGTTCGATCAGTCGCTGAACCGCGCCGCCGCCAGCCTTGGCGCCAATCCGCGGACCACGTTCTTCCGCGTAACGATGCCGCTGATCCTGCCCGGCGTGATCTCGGGCGCGCTGTTTGCCTTCGTGACCTCGTTCGACGAGGTGGTGGCGGTGCTGTTCATCGCCGGACCCGAGCAGATGACCATCCCCCGCCAGATGTGGATCGGCATCCGCGAACAGCTGAGCCCCGCCATCCTTGCGGTGGCGACGCTGCTGGTCGCCTTCTCCATCGCGCTGCTGGTCACGGTGGAACTGCTGCGCCGGCGCAGCGAGCGGATTCGCGGCGTCACCCCCGGCTAGGGCAGGATCGCCAGCCACATCGAGATGGTCAGGATCGACAGCGCCGTCGCCACCAGCACGGTCGAGGCCGCGACCCGCTTCGCCACCCCGTAGATCGAGGCGAACAGATAGGCGTTCACCCCCGGTGCCATCGCCGCCGTCAGCACCGAGGACCGCGTGGCCGCCACCTCGAGCGCAAAGAGCCGCCCAAGGCCGTATGTCACCAGCGGGTGCAGGATCAGCGCGGCGAAGCAGCACAGCAGAATGGCGCGGCTGTCCCCCTCGGGCTTGTAGCGATAGAGGATACCGCCAAGCGCGAACAAGGCCGCCGGCAGGGCCGAGCTTGCCATCATCCTGACTGCATCCCAGAACCCGCCCGGCAGCACCAGTCCGGCCTGCAGGGCGAGGTTCATGGCCAGACCGGACATGATCCCGATCACCAGCGGCGTGCGCAGCACACCGGTCAGTGCCCGGCTGGCCACCCGGCCCACCGACAGGTTCTGGCCGCGCGCGCGCGTGAACTCCATCACCGTGATCCCGAACGTATACAGCAGCGGCGAGTGGATCGAGATGATCGCCCAGTTCCCCGCCAGCGCATCGGGGCCATAAGCGCGCTCGGTGATCGGGACGCCCAGCAGCAGCGAGTTGGAAAACAGGCAGACAAAGCCGATGGCCACCGCTTCCTCAGGGGTGCGACCCAGACGGCGGGCGCCGAAGACGCCCAGGCCGAAGGCCGCGAAGGCCCCGGCATAGAAGGCGATCAACATGGGAATGTTGAATTCGGCCGAGAGGTCTAGCTTCGCGATGGACTGGAACAGCAGCACCGGAACGGCGAAATTCTGCGCGAAACGCATGACGCCATCGACGGCGGATTCCGAAAACAGACCGCGCCAGGCGACGATATAGCCAAAGCCGATGACCAGAAACACCGGCAGGACGACATCGAAAAGGGCGCTCAATCGGCGATCTCCAGAACCATGCCGTCATAGGCGGGCGTCACGTTGCCGGGCGTTTCCGCATCCGTCTTGGCGTGGTCGAGATCGATATGCATATTCGTCAGCACCCCGCGCGGCGTGCCCGAGCGCGCCAGCCATTCCAGCGTCAGCGCCAGATGGGCATGGCTGGGATGAGGGGCGTGGCGGAGAGCATCACAGATGAAGATCTCGGGGGTGCCGATGATGGGCCAGGCGTCTTCGGGGATGGTCTGCACATCGGGAAGATAGACGATGCCGCCGCCCGAGGTCGGGATCTTCAGGCCGAGCGCGTCGATCTCGCCATGGGGGACGGTGAAGGGGATGATTTCGATCGGGCCACCTGCACCCTCGATGGTGACGGGTCCGTCCAGCAGATGCAGGTCGCAGATCGGGGGATAGTTCGATCCCGGCGCGGTCTCGAACACATAGCCGAAGCGGTCGCGCAGCGAGGCGCCCGTGGCCGCGTCGGCATAGCCCTGCACGCGGGCATGGGCGTTATAGGCCATCTGGCGCAGGTCGTCGATGCCGTGGACATGATCGGCATGGGAATGCGTCCAGACCACCGCGTCGACGGTCGACACACCCGCATCCAGCATTTGCGGAACCAGATCGGGGCCGGTATCGACCAGCACGCGGGTCATGCCATCCGGGCCGATCCGGTCGATCAGGATCGCGCAGCGGCGGCGGCGGTTTTTGGGATCGGCAGGATCGCAGGCGCCCCAATTGCCGCCGATCCTCGGCACCCCCCCGGACGAGCCGGAACCGAGGATGGTGACGCGGATCATGCCCTGGCCTTCCAGAACAGTCGGTCGAAATTGGCCGAGGTCCGGGCGGCGAAATCCTTGTAATCGAGGCCGTAAAGCTCTGCCCCGACGGACGCCGTGCGGGTGACGAAGGCAGGTTCATTGCGCCGGCCGCGATGGGGCGGCGGGGCGAGATAGGGGGCGTCCGTCTCGATCAGGATGCGGTCCAGCGGCGCCGCCTTGAAAATGTCGCGCAGCTCGGTCGAACGCGGGAAGGCGGCGATCCCGGACATGGACAGATAAAACCCCAGATCCAGCGCCGCCTGCGCCAGCGCCGCGCCGGAACTGAAGCAATGCATGACGCAGGAATAAGCGCCGGCGCGGTGTTCCTCGGTCAGGATGCGGGCCATGTCCTCATCGGCGTCGCGGGCATGGATGATCAGCGGCAGCCGGGTCTGGCGCGCGGCCTCGATATGGATGCGCAGGCTGTCCTGCTGGGCGGCGGCGCTTTCAGCGGTGTAGTGGTAATCGAGGCCGGTTTCGCCGATGCCGACGAATTTCGGATGCGCGGTAAGGGCGACCAGTTCCTCGACCGTGGCCATGGGTTCTTCGGCCACGCTCATCGGGTGAGTGCCGGCGGCGTAGAAGACGCCCGGATGCGTCTCGGCGATGGCGCGGACGGCGGGCTCGCTGCGCAGGCGGGTGCAGATGGTGACCATGCGGGTCACGCCCGCCGCGCGGGCGCGTTCGATCAGGGCGTCGCGTTCGCCGTCGAAATCGGGAAAGTCGAGATGGCAATGGCTGTCCACCACGGGGGTGGCCGAACCGGCTTCGGGCAGGGGCATGGCTCAGGCTTTCGCATGTGCCGGGGCCAGCCCGGCCAGTTGGATCAGCATATCCATCACCAGCGCCGCAGGGTCAAGGTTGACCGCCCGCCCGCTGCGCGCCCGCGCCGACAGTTCCGCCTGCGCCGTGGCCCAGATCCGTGCCGCATCGTCGTCAGGGCACAGCCGCGCCATCAGTGCCGCCTCGCCCGGCGCGGCTTCGGGGATCGGTGCCCCCATCAGACCCGCGCGGGCCAGTCGGGTCAGGAAACGGTCGAGCAGCGTGATGCGCAGATCGAAGGGATCACCGTCCGCCGTCGCCCGGCCCGCCGCGGCCTCCGCCAGATCGCGAGCTTTCAGACGATCGAAACGGGGTAGGGTGGCGAACAGATCGACGATCTGCGCATAGACCTTCAGCCCGTCCTGCCCGTCCAGACGCAGGGCCTCGCCCACGGAACCGCCCGACAGCGCCGCCAGCGCATCGGCCCCGGCATCGACGCCGAGCGGTGTCAGCACGCGGGCCATATCGTCGGGTGACAGGGGCGACAGCCGCAGCTCGCGGCAGCGGGACCGGATGGTGGGCAGCAGGCGGGCGGGCTGATGCGCGATCAGCAGGATGACGCCGCCCTTGGGCGGTTCCTCCAGCATCTTCAGCAGGGCGTTGGCCGCCGCCCCATTCATGTCATCGGCGGCATCGACGATGGCAACCCGGCGCCCGCCCTCGGCGGCGCTCATGTGGAAGAAGGACAGCAGGGACCGGATGTCATCGACGCCGATTTCCGCCTTCAGCCGGCCGGTCTTTTCATCGAACCCGCGCCGGACCAGATGCAGGCGCGGCTCGGACATGGCGGCGACGCGGCGTGCCACCGGGTCGTCGCTCGGGACAGTCAGGCTGTCATCGCGACCCTCGGCCAGAAGCCAGCGCGCGATCTGCCAGGCCAGCGTCGCCTTGCCCACACCGCGCGGCCCGGTGATCAGCCAGGCATGGTGCAGCCGCTGCGCTTGGGCCGCGCTTAAAAAGTCTTCCGCCGCCGCGTCATGACCGATCACCGCTCCCGCATGACGCGGGTGGGACGCGCCGGGGACGCGATCGGATTCGGGGGTCTCGTCGGTCACAGCGCGGCCCTGACGCGGGCGGCCACATCTTTGGGCGCGCCGCTGCCGTCGATGATGCGGATGCGGGACGGATGTGCGGCGGCGAGGGCCTTGAAGCCATCCTGCAGCTTCCGCTGAAACTGCGCGCCCATCGATTCGAACCGGTCTTCAAGCTCTACCTTGGCGAGTTCCGCGTAACGCTGCGATTCAGCTACTTGCTCAGCCGCCATGACCGTGAACGACGCGGCCTCTTCGGGCGTCCTGGAGACCGCAGCCGCCGCAGCAGCAGAGGCGGCAGCGGCGGCGAACGACGCGGCAGCCCGTTCAAGAAGGCGCTTGCCCGCCGTTTTCAGGGGAATGTCGATCACAAAAGTCCGGTCAGGCTCGATTCCGATCATCAGCTTGTGCAGCGCCTCGACCGTTTCGCTCAGATCACCGCGCGTGGCGCCCTGATAGACGCGGGTGGAATCGGCGAAGCGGTCGGTGATGACGGTTTTGCCGGCCTCCAGCGCGGGCCGGATGGTGCGTTCCAGATGGTCGCGGCGGGCGGCATTGAACAGCAGGATCTCGGTTTCCGCCGACCAGCGGTCGGTGCCCCCCTCGACCAGCAGGCGCCGGATCGCCTCGGCCCCGTCCGAGCCGCCCGGCTCGCGGGTCAGCACGACATCGCGGCCCTCGGCGCGCAGCGTCTCGGCCAGAAGCCGCGCCTGGGTGGATTTTCCGCTGCCGTCGATCCCCTCGAAGCTGATGAACATGCGCCCGTCAGTTCCGCGCGGCGGTCCAGGCCTCGCCGCCCAGTCGCATCGCCGCGCCCTTCAGCCGGCCGACAAAACCCGCCGAGGCCACGTCCTCGGCCGCGACCAGCGGCACATTGGCGGGGCCGACGCCGGGGATCTGGATCTGCAGGGTGCCGACCCGCGCGCCCTTGGCCACGGGGGCCTCGATCGGGCCGGTGAAGACGGCCTCGGCGGTGACGCCCGATTCCGCGCCAATGGGCATCAGCACGTTCAGCCCGTTCTGGGTGGTCAGCGCCACCTGCGATTTCGACCCCAGCCAGACCGGAACCGAGGCTACTGTCTCGCCCTGTGGCACCACTTCCTTCATGGTGAAGTCACGAAAGGCCCAGGCGGCGATGCGTTCGGATTCCTCGGCACGGGCCTTTTCGCTGTCCAGGCCGGTGATGACGAAGATCACCCGCCGATCCCCCTGCACGGCCGAGCCGACCAGCCCGTAACCGGCCTCCTGCGTGTGGCCGGTCTTGAGGCCGTCCGCCCCGATTCCCAGTTTCAGCAGCGGGTTGCGATTGTGGCGATTGGCGGGCGCGCGGTTGTCGAAGGGGAATTCGGTGACGGCGAAATATTTGTAAAGCTCGGGGAAGTCCTTGACCAGATGCTCGGCCAGAATGCCCAGATCATGCGCCGACATGACATGGGTCGGGTCGGGCCAACCCGAGGCATTGGCGAAATGGGACTGCATCATCCCCAGCGATTTCGCGCGGTCGTTCATCTGGCGGGCGAAGGCTTCCTCGGTCCCGGCCAACCCTTCGGCGACCACCACGCAGGCGTCATTGCCCGAAAGCACGATGATGCCCTTGATGAGTTCCTCGACGGTGGGGCGGTCCCGCTCGTTAAGGAACATGGTCGAGCCCTTCATCTGGCGCGCCTTGGTCGACACCGGCAGGCGCGTGTCCATCTGCAGGCGCCCATCGCGCACGGCCTCGAACAGCATGTAGATGGTCATCAGCTTCGACATAGAGGCGGGCGGCAAGGGCTGGTCGGCGTTCTTGGCCAGCAGCACGGTGCCGGTGCCCACGTCATAGACCCAGGCCGAGCGGGCCGTGGTGTCGAAGGCGAGCGCCTGAAGGGGCAGGGCGGAAAGCAGGAGGGCGGTCAGGACTGCGCGCATGAGGGGATGCCTGTTCTTGGGCCGGGTGGCCGGATTTTGCCGAAGGAATACCGCATGACGCCGGCTGTCGCAACGATGCCATTCGCGCTAGGCTTGTCCCGCAAAGGAGAGACGCCATGACCATCACCGCCGCCGACATGGACTTCACCGTCTTCTGCATCTTCGACCACCCGGCCCCGATCGTGTTCGAGGCCGTGGCCGATCCCGACCAGCTGTCGCAGCATTTCACCATGGGCGGCGCCCGCGGCCGGATGCAGGCGGGCGCCACCGTTACCTGGGAATTTGCCGATTTTTCTGGGGCTTTCGACGTATCTGTGATCGAAGCCGCCCCCGGCCGCCGGCTCGTCTTCGACTGGCCCGACCATGCCGGGGAAGGCACGAACCGTGTCACTTTCACCTTCGACGAATTCACCCCCGGACGTACCCGCGTCGAGGTGACCGAGACAGGCTGGCAGCCTACGCCCGAGGGCCTGCAATCCGCTTACGGAAACGTGATGGGCTGGAGCTATATGCTGGCCGCGATGCGGGTGTGGCTGGACCATCATATCGCGACCCGTCCCGGCATGTTCCGCTGACGCCTCAGCCCATGCCCAGAGGGTCGCGCCGCAGCTTCGCCCGGCGCGAATCCGCCCGCGCGCTGAGGATCGAGATCGCCCCCCAGCTGAGGCACTAGACCGCGCCCATACCCAGCACCAGCGGCAGGGGCGAGGCCTGCGGCGAGGAATAGGTGATCGACAGCGCCGCCCCCAGCGTAACCACTGACCAGTTGGTGGTGGTGTCGAGCCGTGTCCGCCAGATGGTCGAGCGATAGACTTCGCCGCGATAAAGGTGCACGATGGCGCCGATCTCCGCCGGGTCCAGTCGCCGGTGACGGGTCTTCTGCCCTTCATTCTATCCCGCGTCCCCCCTGCTGATCAGAGTGACAGGGAAGGGCCAATGCGGCAAGAATTTCCGGCCTAGGCGCCGACGGCCTCGCGCCAATGACGGCGACAGAGCGACAGATAGGTCTCGTTCCCGCCGACCTGCACCTGATCGCCATCGGTGACGACGCTGCCATCGGGCGCGCGACGGATCACCATCGTGGCCTTGCGACCGCAATGGCAGATCGTGCGCACCTCGCGCAGATCGTCGGCAAGCGCCAGAAGTGCCGCCGATCCGGGGAACAGCTCGCCCCGGAAATCGACCCGCAACCCGTAGGCCATGACCGGTATGCCCAGATCGTCGGCCACGCGTGCCAGCTGCCAAACCTGATCAGGCGTGAGAAACTGCGCCTCATCCACGAATACGCAGGCCAGATCGCGCCCGTCATCCGCGATCAACGCAAACAGATCCGCCTGCGAATCGAATGCCGTGGCCGGGGCGGCGATGCCGATCCGCGATCCGATCAGCCCATGCCCTGCCCGATCATCCAGCGAGGCGATCAGCAGGAGGGTCTGCATCCCGCGCTCGCGATAGTTATAACTGGCCTGCAAAAGCAGCGTGCTTTTGCCGGCATTCATGGTCGAATAGTGGAAATACAGCTTGGCCATGCCCCGCCCGATACCAACCCGCAAAAGCCACGGCAACGCTCTTTCATTCTGGCTTGAATATCCTCGGGGGTACCAGCCGAGGCCAGTGGACCCGGTGGACGCGCAACGGGGCAGACACCCCGTTCGGGCCTGTCACTCAAATGGCACGCCTGTCGTGATCCCGCATGGCAGGGGTTGCGTCAGAATGCCGCAGATGCCAGAAGCGCCTTCTGGCGGCGGTGGCTTCATCAAACGCGCGATTCCGCGCCGTCCTTTTCCATATCCGCATATTCAGGTGATCACGATGCGTGACCCGCTGTTCCGCATGGCCCTCGTCCTGGGTCTTCTTTCCGCCGTCGGTCCGTTCGCGATCGACATGTATCTGCCCGCCCTCCCCGAGGTGGCGGCGGATCTTCACACCACCGAGGCCGGCGCCGCGCGGACACTGACCTCCTATTTCATCGTCTTCGGTTTCGCGCAGATGATCTATGGCCCCATGGCCGATGCGATCGGGCGCAAGAAGCCGCTGGTGCTGGGTGTGGCGATCTTTCTGATCGGCACGGTCGGTGCTGCAATGGCGCCCGACATCGGCTGGCTGGTCGCCGCGCGCGGCATTCAGGGTCTGGGTGCTGCCACGCTGATGGCGGTGCCGCGTGCGGTGATCCGCGACATGGCCAGCGGGCCGGAGGCAGCGAAGATGATGGCGGCAATCATGATCGTCATCGCCATCTCGCCCATGTTGGCGCCGCTTACCGGATCGTTGGTCATGGCCTGGGGGGGCTGGCGGGAAATCTTCGCCGTTCTGGGCATCGCCGCCTTCATCAGCCTTGGGTTGATCCTGTTCGTGCTGCCGGAAACGCTGCCCGTGGATCAGCGCCAGCCGGTCCGGCTGGACGTGATGCTGGCGGCCGCCCGGCGCCTGCTGGGGGATCGGCGCTTCATGGGGCTGACGATGATCGGCGGCTTCGGCATGGCCAGCTTCTTCGTCTTCCTGGCATCGGCCAGCTTTGTCTATACGCGGCAATATGGCCTCAGCGAGACGGGCTTCTCGATCGCCTTCGCCGTGAATGCCATCGGCTTCTTCACCGCCTCGCAATTCGCCGCCCGCCTGGCCGAGCGTTTCGGGATGGAGCGGGTGATCTCGCTGGCCATCACCGGCTTCGCCGGCACCATGCTGGCGCTGACCGCGATCGTCTGGGCGGGCCTCGACGGGCTGCCGGTGGTCATGGCGGGGCTGTTCGTCGGCAATGCCTTCCTGGGGCTGGTGATGCCGACGGCCATGGTGATGTCGCTGGACCCGCATCCCGATATTGCGGGGCTGGCCTCGTCCATCGGGGGCACGTTCCAGATGTTGACCGGCGGGGTGATGATCAGCGTGGTCGGGCCGTTCATGGACAATAGCGCCGCGACCATGGTGCCGGCCATTGCCCTTTGCGCGGTGCTGGCCTGGCTGGCGGCGGCGGCCTCGTTGCCACGGCTGCGGCTGAGAAGAACCTGAACGAAAAACGCCGCCGGGTTGCCCCCGGCGGCGTTCTGTCCTGTCTGATCAGATCCTCAGCCCCGCTGTTCCGCCTTCGGACGACGCGAGGGGCGGCGTGCGGCGCGCTTCTGCGGCGCGGCCTCGCCACCCTGACGGGGCTTCGGCGCACCGCGACCGCGCCCCTGCGGGGGCGCTTTGCGCTCGACCGGAGGCTCGCCACCGATCACCGGGATCTGCGCCTTCATCGCCTTTTCGATGTCGCGCAGCTCGCCGATTTCGCCCGGCGCGCAGAAGGCCACGGCGCGGCCATCGCGACCGGCGCGGGCGGTTCGCCCGATCCGGTGGACATAGTTTTCCGCGACATTCGGCAGGTCGAAGTTATAGACATGCGCGACTTCGGGGATGTCCAGACCGCGCGCGGCCACGTCGGTGGCCACCAGCACCTGCGTCTTGCCCTCGCGGAACGAGCTCAGCGCCCGTTCGCGTTGACCCTGCGACTTGTTGCCGTGGATCGCGGCGACCGAGAAGCCCCATTTCTCCAGCAGCTTCGCCAGCTTCTCCGAGCCATATTTGGTCCGGCCGAAGACGATGGCCAGTTCGCCGGGATGTTTGGACATGTATTCCGCCAGCAGCGAGGCCTTGTCGCCCTGATTGACGAAATGAACGCCCTGCGCGATCTTCTCGGCGGCGCGGCCGGGGGGGTTGGCCTGAACGCGGACCGGGTTGGTCAGATAGGTGCTGGCCAGTTCCTCCATCAGCTTCGGCATGGTGGCCGAGAACAGCAGCGTCTGGCGCGAGCGCGGCAGCGTCCGCGCGATGCGGCGCAGCGCGTGGATGAAGCCGATATCCAGCATCTGGTCGGCCTCGTCCAGCACCAAATATTCGGTCTTGGACAGGTCGACCGCGTGGCGGTCCAGAAGGTCGATCAGACGACCCGGCGTGGCGATCAGCACATCGACGCCACGTTCCAGACGGGAGATCTGCGTGTTGATCGAGGCGCCGCCGACCACGCGGAAGGCGCGGATCGGGGTGCCTTCGGCAAAGCTTTCAACCGCTGCCGCGATCTGGGTGGCCAGTTCGCGGGTCGGCGCCAGGATCAGCGCGCGGCAGCTTTTCGGATCCGGCTTGCGGCCATGGGCGATCAGCCGGGTCAGCATTGGCAACGAAAAAGCCGCCGTCTTGCCGGTTCCGGTCTGGGCGAGACCCATCAGGTCCTTGCCCTCGACGATATGCGGAATGGCCTGCGCCTGAATGGGCGTAGGTTCCGTCAGGCCCATCGGGCCAAGGTTTGCGTTGATGCGGGGATCGATCCCCATATCAAAGAAGGGGCCAACGGTCACCGGATCGCGCGCGGGCGCGCGGCGGGCGTTGACGTCGGTGGGACGGGCGGCGCGCGGCGCGCCCGGACGGGGTTTCTGACCGCGGCGCGGGCGGCGATATTCATTTTCCATTTTTCTTACACTTCATTCCGACCGCGCACCCGTATCGGGCGCGGCGCTGCGGCATCCGCCGCAAAAGGGGTGCGGGCCATGATACGGCGGCCCGGCGGTGCCCCTGCGTGTCGGTGGGAACCTGTGGTGACCCGACGCGACTGGCTGCACACGCGGCAGCACGCGAAACGGATTTGACGCTAGATGAGGGCAGATGCCTGAAAAGTCAAGTTCCATGGCCGGTTCAAAAGGGAAGATGCCGCCCAACGGCGACTGCGCGGGGCGCAGGGCCGCGCGGCAGGCATCCCGTCGCGCAGCGGGTCGCGCCGTGCTCAGCTGCGGTCGGCGCTGTCGAGCCAGATGGCGACCGGCCCGCTATTGGTCAGTGCGACCTGCATGTCGGCGCCGAATTCGCCCATGGCGACGGGAATGCCCAGATCGCCCAGGGCGCCGGCGAAGGCCTGGTAAAGCGCCTCGCCCAGTTCGGGGGCGGCGGCGCTGGAAAAGCCCGGCCGGTTGCCCGAGCGGGTATCGGCGGCGAGGGTGAACTGGCTGACCACCAATGCCTCGCCCCCGGTATCCAGAACCGATCTGTTCATTTTGCCGCCCTCGTCCCGGAAAATGCGCAGCCGCGCCACCCGCGCCGCGAGTTTTTCGGCGGTGGCCGCGTCGTCGCCCTGCATGGCGCAGACCAACACCAGCAGGCCAGGACCGATCTGGCCGGTCACTCGGCCATCGACGGTGACGGATGCGTCCGAGACGCGTTGGATTAGGGCGCGCATGGGCCGGGGCTTTCGGTCAGAAACAGGCCCGGCCTGAATGGCACGAGGGGCGCGGGCCCGCAATCTGCTTCGGGCTTCATCCGATCGGTGTGGCACCTTCAGCTTGTGGGGAAGGCAGAAGCGGGGCTGCACCCGGTCGGCGGCAAGTTTGGGCTGGCCGGGTTTTGGGACCCACGCTAAGAAGCGGCATGGAACGCTTGTCGACACAGACCCTTGCAATCGGCTCGGTCATCGTCTCGCTGCTGGTGCTGGTGCTGGCGCTGAAAATAGGGGCGTGGTGGCTGACGGGGTCGGTCGCGCTCTATTCCGATGCGCTGGAATCGCTGGTCAACGTGGTCGGCGCGCTGATCGCCTGGGTGGCGCTGCGCTATGCCCAGAAGCCGCCGGACCGCGGGCATAATTACGGGCATTACAAGGCCGAATATTTCTCGGCCGTGGCCGAGGGCAGTATGATCATCATCGCCGCCCTGCTGATCGTGGGCGCGGCGGTTTCGTCGATTTCCGACCCCGGAAAGCCCGATCTCGGCCCGGTGGGGCTGGGCGTCAACGCCATTGCCATGATCGTCAACCTGAGCTGGGCGCGGGTGCTGATCGCGGCCGCCAACAAGCGCAGCTCGCCCGCCCTGCTGGCCAGCGGCCGCCACCTGATGAGCGATGTCTGGACCTCGGCAGGCGTTCTGGTGGGGCTGGTCGCGGCCAGCCTGACCGGCTGGCTGATTCTCGACCCGATTCTGGCCATTCTGGTGGCGCTGAACATCCTGCGCGAGGGTTCGCTGGTGGTGCTGACCTCGCTGGACGGGCTGATGGACCGCGCATTGGGCCGCAGCGAGCAGGACCAGATCCGCGACATCATCCAGAAATCGCTGGACGGGGCGCTGCAGGTCCATGACCTCAAGACGCGTGCGGCCGGGCAGGCGACCTTTGTGGAGTTTCATTTGGTGGTCGACAGCGACATGACCGTGCGCCGCTCGCACGCCATCTGCGACCGGATCGAGGGCGCCATCCACGACGAATTCCCCGGCGCCACCGTCACCATCCATGTCGAGCCGGACAACAAGCTGAAGCCCACGGGGATCGTGCCGATCTGAAGGCCGATCGCAGGGTCACGGTCAGATCGGGGTCACCACCCGCGCGGCGAAAAGCCGTTCGACATCGGCGGCGCGGCACAGCTCGGTCGCGGGCGTCATGCAGGTGGCCGAGGCCATCGCCGCCCCCATTCCCAGCGCATCGGGCGTCGCCAGCCCCCGCGCCCGTCCCAGCGCGAAACCGGCGACGAAACTGTCGCCCGCACCGACCTTGCTGACCACCTCGACCTTCGCGGCCTCGGCATGCCAGGCGCCTTCGGGCGCTGCGATGATATTGCCGTCACCGCCGCGCGCCACGATCACCGACTGCGCGGCACCCGCCGCGACCAGCGAGGCCGCGAAGCGCGCGGTATCGGCGCGTTCGGCCAGGGGGCGACCGGCGAGGCCCTCGGCCTCCTCGCGGTCCATGCGCAGCAGTGCGAAACGGTGGCCGCCCGAGGCGACCGCGCGCAGCGCCGCCCCCGAGGTGTCAACGATCAGCCCGGCACCGCGCGTCGCCAGCCGCGCGCTCAGAAGGGCCGCGTAATCGTCCGGCACGCCCGGCGGGTTCGACCCCGACAGCACCACCAGCCCGTCCGACTGCACCGCCTGCAGGATATGCGCGACGGATTTGCCGACATCCGCCGATTGCCATTGCGGTCCCGGCATCACGAAGCGGTATTGCAGCTTGCTGTCACGGTCCATCACTGCCAGCGACTGCCGCGTTTCGCCCGGTGCGCGCATCTCGCGCCAGTCGAGGCCGCCGGCTTCCAGCAGTTCGGCGATGCGCCGGCCGGTGGTGCCGCCGAGCGCCACGAAAGCGGTCGACTGGCCGCCCACGATGCTGATGGCGCGGCTGACATTGATGCCCCCGCCGCCAGGATCGACCACCGGCGCGTCGCAGCGCAGCTTGATATCCGGTTCCACCTTCGCGGTGCCGGTCGAGATATCGAGCGCCGGGTTCAGCGTGACCGTCAGGATCGGCGCCTGGTTCATTCCCACCACCGATCGATGCGGGCGATGTCGTCATCGGACCAGCCGAAATGATGGGCCAGTTCGTGGACGGTCACATGCGCGACCAGATCGGGCAGCGCGACATCGCCGCGCTCGGCCCATTCGTCGATGATGGCGCGGCGGAACAACCAGATCGTGTCGGGGAAATGCTGGGGCGAGGACGGCGATTTTTCGGTCATCGGCACCCCGTCATAGATGCCGGTCAGTTCCAGCGGGTCGTCGATCTCCAACTCGTCCAGCATGGCGTCATCGGCGAAATCCTCGACCCGCAGGATCACGTCCTTCGCATGCGGCGCGAAGGCCGCGGGCAGGGTGGCGATCACCTGACGGGCAATCGCCTCGATGTCATCGTTCGATGGTGCGGCGCGGTCGGTCCAGTCGGTCATCTTCTTCCCCCGGTTACAGCCCCTGATATGGACAAAATCGCCCCCATGTGAAAGAGCAAGCGGGTCCAAAGGAACACAGCCATGACCACCACCCGCTTTGCGCCCTCGCCCACGGGGCATATCCATGTCGGCAACCTGCGCGCGGCGCTGTTCAACTATCTGATCGCGCGCAAGGCCGGGGGCACCTTCATCCTGCGCTTCGACGATACCGACCGCGAGCGCTCGAAGCAGGAATACATGGACGGGATCAAGCGCGATCTGGAATGGCTGGGCATCAGCTGGGACCGGATCGAGCAGCAGTCCAAGCGGCTGGACCGCTATGCCGCCGTGGCCGAGGATCTGCGCGGCAAGGGCAAGCTTTATGAGGTGTTCGAAAGCCCGACCGAACTGGACCTGAAGCGCAAGAAACAGCTGAACATGGGCAAGCCACCGGTTTACGACCGCGCCGGGCTGAATCTGTCCGAGGAGGACAAGGCCAAGCTGCGCGCCGAAGGGCGGGCGGGCTATTGGCGCTTCCTGCTGGATCAGAACCGGATCGAGTGGAATGACGGCATTCTGGGTCCGATCTCGATCGACGCGGCCTCGGTCAGCGATCCGGTGCTGATCAAGCATGACGGTCAGGTGCTGTATACCTTCGCTTCCTCGGTCGACGACGTTGACATGGGCGTGACGGACATCGTGCGCGGCGCCGACCACGTGACCAATACCGCGACCCAGATCCAGATCATCGAGGCGATCGGCGGCAAGGTGCCGAATTTCGCCCATCACAGCCTGCTGACCGGCGCGCAGGGCGAGGAACTGTCGAAGCGGCTCGGCTCGCTGGCGATCAAGGACCTCCGCGAGACGGGTGTCGCGCCCGAGGCGCTGGTGTCGATGATGTCGCGGCTCGGCTCGTCGCAGCCGGTGGAGCTGCTGTCGATGGACGAGATCGCCGACAGCTTCGATCTGTCCCATTTCGGCGCCTCGCCGACGAAATTCGATGCCGAAGACCTCTGGCCGCTAACCCGCCATCGCAACCAGCACCTGCCCTTCGCGGCGGTGCAGGAGCGCATCAAGGCGCTTGGCGTCCCGGACGATCAGGCCGAACGCTTCTGGCGTGTCGCCAGCCATAACATCACCAAACTGGATGATCTGGCGGGCTGGTGGGAGATTTTCAGCAAGGGCACAGAACCCGACATCGCCCCCGAGGATGCCGATTTCGTGGCTGAGGCCATGAAGCTGCTGCCGCCGCCGCCCTATACGGATGCGACCTGGGGCGAATGGACGGCTGCCGTGAAGGACGCCACTGGCCGCAAGGGCAAGGGCCTGTTCATGCCGCTGCGCAAGGCGGTGACGGGGCAGGCCTCGGGGCCGGAAATGGCCGATGTGATGCCGCTTCTGCAGGTTGTGAAGGCGCGGGGGTAGGAATTGGTGCGGCAGGTATCCTGGCTGTTTGCCCTGCTTCTGGCCGCAACACCGACGCTTGCCACCGAATATTGCGCCCGGCAGGTGCCGGTCTCGGGTGACTATATCCGCGGATCTTCCGGGCTGGCCAGCGGGTTTGAGCCGTCAGTAATTATCCCCGGTTTTGCATGGCCGCTGATTGATCTGAATGGAAACAGCATCCTGACCCTGAAAGACGGCATGCTGGTTCCTATGATGGATCCGCCACTGGATCAGCGGAACAAGCTGCAACCCCAAGTCGTGACATGGCCGGATGGCGAGATCTGGGCTTATGATCGTATCACCCCGCGCATGTCCCGCCTTGTGCCAGAGGCCGGCATTTTCGAGGGGCTGGGGATCGAAGTCCCAAATGACCTGACAGGATATTCGGCATCCGAGCCAGTCAGCCCCTTTGATGACCGCGCTGTTTCTCACCGTAACGTGCTCACTCCGCCGGTTTATGCCTATGTCGGTAAATTGAAGGACAAGCTGGTAGAGATTACCCAGCAGGGCGCGCTGCGGCCCGTGGTGCTTCCGCCGGACTGGTCGGCCGGAACGGGCTGGCCGCCGGTTGTGGCCGAAGGCATCGGGACCTTTCTGCGGGGCCAGGACGAAATCTGGTTCCGGCGCGACACTGACGCGCCGTGGATGCAGATTGCGCGCATCCAGAATCCGCGGGGCCTGATGACGCAGAAGCCGTTCGAGCGGCTGCAGGTGATCGGCAATCACGCGGGCGATCTGTGGCTGCTGCTCGCGGATCGTGTGCTGGTAGGGCATATGGGTGCGGATGATCCGGCCCCGGTCTTTGATTACCAACTGCCCGGCGACGTCATGTTTCATCGGCCGACCCGGCAGGTCCTGGTCTTCCCTGACCAACCCTTGTCGCAGGGATGGTTGGATCGGCCCCGCCGTCAACGCGTCACCGCGACCCACCACGAGGCGCGCCGGGGGGCGCCCGTCCCGCTTCGGGGTGATCAAATCGCACCGCGGCGTGTGGGCGGTGTGCAGCTGTCATATTCGCTTGCTCATGCGCCCAGCGGTCAGACATTGATCACACATGAGGACGGCCTGGCCGCCTATGACGGCCAGATGCTGCGCGATCTGCCGCAATTCGCCGTCAGCGGCGACACCGCAGTTTATATCAGTCAGGTGGGGAACAAGTATCTGGCCAGCTTCGTGCCTGGCGACGCATACGAGATCATGCCGGATCTGCAGCTGCGCCCGATCGACCTGCCGCAGGATGTCCCCATGGAGGACATCTTCTACAGCCAGGCGCTCCAGCGTTATGTGCTGTACGCCTATGGCTGGGACCGGATCTATACCAGCACAGATCTTGTCACGTTCCAGCCGGTATCGGGCGATTATGACCCAATCAGGGGCATTTCGGGCGATCTGCCCGCGCAGCAGGGCGTGTTGACGCATTCAGACGCGAGGGCCTATCTCGTGACGGCCTGTTCGGACTGATGCCGCGCCGCATCAGTCAGCGCGGCCAAACCCTGATCAGCCTGCAAAGTCATGGCGCACATTAAGGCAACTTGGGCTGGTTATCGGCAGACCAATTGCGATGTGCAGGCCAGATCCACATCCGCCAGCACCGCGGCGACGCCATCGCGCGCGCCGAGGCCGTCGGGATCGCAGAGATAGGGCAGATGGTCGTCCAGATAGCCCGCCATCGGCGCGCGCCAGTCGGGCGAGGATGCGACCATCTGCTCGGCCGTATAGAGAAGGTATTCGACATAGGCGCCGTAAGCTGCGATCTCTCTGGCGTCGGACATGGCGCAGAAATCGGCCTGAGCCAGTTCCGGTTTCTGCACGGTCAGGTTCAGGAACTCGCGATAGATCTCGCGCGCGGTCTGGTCGCGCTGGATGCGGTCGGCTTCGGCGATCTGGACCGGGATGATGATAAGGGCCGATAGTGCTGCAAAGGCCGTCGCAATGGCGCCGATGGCGCCCAGCGGTTCGGCGTTGCGCCGCAGCCAGCCCAGCATGATCAGACCTTCGGCTGTTCGTGCGTGGCGCAATGGATGCCACCCCCGACCTCGCCCACCGGGTCGATGTTCAGCATCACCACCTCGCGGTCCGGATAGAGATCGGCGAGGATGTCGGCGGCTTCGGCATCGGCTTCTTCGTCGCCGAACTCGGCCGCGATCACCGCGCCATTGCAGACATAGTAATTGACATAGGACGATACGAAATCCGGGCTGTCGATGCGGATATCGTAAGGCTCGGGCAGTTCGACAAGTTCCAGCCGCTGGCCACGGGCATCGGTGGCGGCTTCGAGAGTGTCATAGGCCTCGGCGGCCGCGACCGACCACGGATCGTCGGGATCCACTTCGTCGCCGATCTGGATCAGCACCTGTCCGGGCTTCACGAAACGGGCGAGGGCGTCGATATGGTAATCGGTGATGTCGGCCCCGATAATGCCGGGCGCCCAGATCAGCTTGTCCGCGCCCATGGTGTCGAGCAGCATCCGCTCGATCTCGGCGCGCGTGCCCCGGTTACGGTTTGGATTGATGAAGCTGCTTTCATGAGCGATCAGCGTGCCGTGGCCATCGGTCTCGACCCCGCCGGCCTCGCCCACAAGCCCCGCGTTGAAGACCTGAAGGCCCATGCGATCGGCCACGCGGGCGGCAATCTTGCCGTCATTCGGATGGATCTGCTTGTCGCCCCAGCCGTTGAAGTTGAACTGCGTCACCGCCAGGCCGCCCTTGCCGTCGATGACGAAGGACGGCCCCGAATCGCGGCACCACAGATCGTCGGTGGGGATGTCCCACAGCTCGATATTCTGGGACACCAGCTTGCGGATCGCCGGGTGATGCTCGGCGGCGGCCATCATCACCACCGGCTCGAATTCGGCGATGGCATTGGCGATGTCGGCGATGCTGCCCTGCAGATCGGTCAGGAAGGCCCGGTCGGAATGGACGCGGCGGTTGACCGGCCATTGCATGAAGGTCCGCTCATGCGGGTCGGTTTCTTCGGGATACCAGAAGCCGGCGGCCTTGGCCGAGGTGGCGTCGCCACCGGCCCAGCCGCGCCCCCCGAGGATGGACATACCACCGGCAGCGGCCGCGGACAGCAGAGAGTGGCGGCGGGTCATCATTCAGGGACCTGAGAAAAAGGGGAAATACAATGCGCCGACGCTATCGGTGCATCCCATCCGCGTCAAGTTGCCGCCCCCCGGCCGTCCGCTGCCTCAGGCGCCATGATCGCGACGCCCCGTCACGAAATCCCGCGCAGCCGGCTGCGATTTTCGTCAAAAACCGCTTGACGCCCCCGCCCGCCTCTCCTACATCGCCTGCACCCGAAGCGGGTCGCTTGGGGCGGAGTAGCTCAGCTGGTTAGAGCAGAGGAATCATAATCCTTGTGTCGGGGGTTCAAATCCCTCCTCCGCTACCATTTCCACCGAAATGAGAGATGGTCGTTTGCAGCCGGTGCGCAGGGCGTTCCGGCTTTTTATCGTTTCGATGGCCGGTGCCGGTTGACAGTCGGGGGCGCGGGAATGCCTAAAGCAACAGAGACTTGCGCCACGATCACAGAATGACCCGACCTGTAATGCCCAGACTGACCTTCTTCTATATTGTCGAGCCGCCGGACTATCAGATCATGGCCTGCACGCTGCTGGCGTCGATCCGCACCCATTTCGGCCCTGATGTCGCCGCCATTGGCTATTGTCCCGAACATCGCATGGGGGAACTGCACCCCGCGGTGTTCAAGGCACATGAGATCATGGGAGCCGAACTCCGCCCGATGAAGACCGAAGGCATGTGGGACGAGCCTTATCCGCATGGCAACAAGATCGTCGCCGCACTCCAGCCTCGTGACAGCGAATATTCGGCCTTCATCGACAGCGACGTGCTGTTCCTGCGCCCCAATACACCCGAAAACCTTGTCCGGCAGGGCCATGTGTCCTGTTCGGTCGCGGCCTCTATGGGGTGGGCGCCACGCGACATCTGGGATCAGGTCTATCGCGTGTTCGACATGCCCGTCCCGACCGAGCGGGTGCGCCTGATGCGGCAGCGACACCGCTCGATCCCCTATTACAGTGCCGGGCTGGTGGTCTTTCCCGAACAGGCGACGCCGCAGGGGCGGTTTGCCGATGTCTGGTATGACACCGCCCGGATGATCGACCGGGTCGAGACCATTCCCAATCGCCGCCCCTATCTGGATCAGCTGTCGCTGCCGGTGGCCATTCGGCGCTCGGGCCTGGACTGGTATCAGCTGCCGGACGCGCAGCATTTCATCCTCGGCGGCAAGCTGCGTGGCAAGGCATTACCCGAGGATATGGAGATCTCGACCGTCCATTACCGCAACGGCGCGGTCCTGGCAGAGGTCGGGCTGCGCGGCGTTGCCCAGCAGATGCTGTCACAGCAGACGGGTGTCCGTTTCGTTCGCCGGCTGACCGATGATCCGCCGGCGCGCAGGAACAAGGCTGCGCGCTGACGGACATGAAAGGCCCCGCGGTCGCGGGGCCTTTCCGGGCGGGGACGCGGTTCAGTCCAGCTTGACCGACCAGAGCAGCGTCTCGCCCGAGGCGTCGTCGACGCCGTCATTGTCGGTGACCAGCCAGGCGGTTCCATCGGGGGCGATGGTCATCCCCTCGACCTTGTCCTGCACGTAACCGCCCCAGCCCTTCAGGTCGGGGATCAGGTCGCGCAGAACCTCCTTCTGGACGAGCGGCAGCGGCGTGCCGAGGGGTGCCGGGGCCAGATCGGCCAGCTTGACCCGCGTGATCGCCTTCAGCCGGGCGCCCTCGCCGATCTGGTTGTCACGCTCGATCAGGTAAAGCGCATCGCCGTAGCGCGCCATCTCCGACAGCCCGACCCAGCCGTTATCGGTCGCCTCCAGCGGATAGAGCACCCCGGCCCATTCGCCGTTGGCAGGGTTCAGGCGCAGAAGCTTCGTCTGGCCGGCGGGGTCGTCGCCCCATTCGCGCTGCACCGCCAGCCACAGCATGCCGTCCACCAGCGCGATGCCTTCGAAACCGAAGCGCCGCGCATGGGGCGCCAGCGCTTCGGGCAGGGGAAATTCCTGCGTCACCTCGCCCGCGGCATCGACATGCAGGACCGCATGGGGAACGCCCTTTTCGTCGTTGCCTTCGGACACCAGCCAGAAGCCGCCCTGACCGTCTGCCGCAATCCCTTCCAGATCCAGCTTCTCGGCCGGGGCGCCGTTGCGGGTCACCACCGTCTTTGCGGTGATGCGTGCGGGCTGGCTGGTGGTGTCGATGCTGTAGATCGCCGGCGCCGCCGCATAGGCGCTGTCACTGACCGCATAAAGCTTGCCGGGGTCCGCCGCATCCATCGTCAGGCCGGACAGGGCGCCCCAGCCGATCGGGGCCTCGGCCTCGGCGGCGATCAGGGTCGGATAGGCCGCCGGCGCCTCCGTGCGCTGATAGAGCATCACATGGGCGCGGGCGCCCCCGTCCTCGCCCAGATCGGTTTCGTTGGCGGTGGCGAACAGGTCGCGCTGGGGGATCGCCACCAGTCCCTCGGGGCCGATGCCCGAAGGCAGGGTCTGCAGAAGCTTCGGCGCGGCGGGGTCGGCGACATCGAAGACAAAGACCACGCTGCCCCGCTCCGAGGCGACGAAGATCAGCGGCTGCTCGCCATAGCGCGCGGAGATCACAGCCTCGGGTTCGCCCCCCTTCTTGCCCGAGCGGCCCTCGGGGTAATGGCCGATCCGCATCAGTTCGCGGTCCAGCAGATTGCCGCTGTCGAAGACCACGCTGCCATCAGTCTTCCAGATGGTGAAGCCCCGGCTGCCGCCCTTCCAGTCGCCTTCATTGGCGGTAACGAAGTGTTCGTTGTCGATCCATGCCAGGGCGTCGGGTTCGCGTGGAACGCCGGTCAGCGTCGCATCTGCGCTGATGGCACCGTCCTTGGTGTCGTCGATCCCGGCGAGATCCACCGTCCCGGCGCTGAAATGCCGGGTCACGGTCCCGTCCGCGCCAATCAGCACGATGTGATTGTTTTCCTGCAAGGTGACCGCCAGTTCGCCCGCCGCGTTGAAGGCCAGATATTCCGGCTCGGGGTCCTCGGGCGCGATCTCGCTGAGGCCGGTCAGCTCGATCACCTGCTTGGCCGCGCAGTCGACGGCGCCGTCGGTGACCGGCAGGCGAACCACGAAGCCGGCGGGCGCCTGCGGCAACGCGCCGTCATTGACGTCTTCGTCGCGTTCATTCTCGATGGCGACGGCGATCATGTCGCCTGCGGCCGAAATCGCGACGCTGTCGGGCTGGCCGCCCAGATCGCAATCGGCGATCACCTTGCGGGTGGCCAGATCGACGCTGCGCAGCACGCCCGCCGGCGCCGCACGGCTGGGCGAGCGGTTCACCCCGACGAAGGCCATGCCGCCCTTGATGACCGTGGTGGTCGGCTCGCCCTCCATCGCGATATTGCCCAGCGGCCTGGGCTGGGCCGGATCGGTGATGTCGACCAGCCCGATCACCCCCAGCGGGCTGTCGGAATAGATCAGCATATTGCCGTCGTCCGACACCGCCATGATCTCGGCCGAGGTGGCGCGGGCGCGGTCTTCGCCCTCGGCCATGTTGGCGGCGGTGGCGAAGCTGGCGATGCGGTTGAAGGTTGGTTCGGCATGGGCGGGCAGGGCGGCGGCAAGCGCCACCAGAGAGGTCAGGGCAGTGCGGATCGACATGGGGTCCTCGGGGTCGGAAAGTGACGCGCGATCCTTCGCGGCTGATTGCGACACCGGCATGTCATTCCGGTATCAGCATGGTGACGGTTGCCGCTGCGAGGGGGCGCCGGCATCGGATCGGCAACTTCAGCCTTACAGGCTTAATCGCGTGCCGAACTGGCCAAAAGAACAGGTCGCGGGACCAAAGCATCAATTGCGAAAACTTTTGCCTGGGCTAATCTTCGCGGTAGGGAGTGTCGCAGACTCGGCCGGAATTTGGACTGAACGATCTGGTTATGATCTGGCCGACCCATCGAACTGGAACGCCGCCTGACAGCGTTCCTTTCTGTAGGAGGGTTACGTCTTGGCCATGACTGCTGCCTGCCAGTCGGCGAAGGTGATGCGAGCGGGCGGTCCCGGCGTCAGGACCGCTCTGCAAGACTTCGACACGGCTGATCTCCGCTTCGGAGGCAATGCCGACCCCGATCCGTCCCGCGCCGGCAGGCTGACCGCGTCTTGCTTTGCCCGCGGTGCCCCGATCCGCACATCTTCTGGCGATCGGCAGACCGAGGTGATCTCGGCCGACCGGATTCCGCCACAGGTGGAATATCTCCACCCGTTGCGCGCGCGACGCAGGGTGGTCATTGCCACCTGTGTGCAGGCCGAAATTCCCCATACCGGCGCCGAGGGGCCGCGTGGGATGACCACATCGGCGCAGGCTGACACGCGTGCGCCGTTCACCGACCCGAATGGCGGCGCTGACCCTGCACCGACGGCGCGCATCTTCGCGCCGGGACAGACGGGACGGCAACTGGCCCGGCGACATGCCAGCCACTGCCAGCGGCGTGCCAGGTAACGAGTGAACCGTTAGCGAGTCGTCGATGACGAGGATGCCGGGACGGTGCGCGAGCATACCGCCGGGCATGAAGGTAACAAGGGCCGGGCCCGCAACGGGTCCGGTCTTTGCTATTGTGGAACGGGGCGGCCGCAGGGTCCCAGGACACCGGCGCAGGACAGGACACCGGCGCAGGATCAGATCGGGTAATGCAGCGGGCCGTCCTGAATGGTGATCCATCGCAGTTCGGTAAATTCGGCGATCCCCCAATTGCCGCCGAACCGGCCATAGCCCGAGGATTTGACCCCACCGAACGGCATCTGCGCCTCGTCATGGACGGTCGGGCCGTTGATGTGGCAGATGCCGGATTCGATGCGCTTGGCGACATCCAGCGCCGCCATCACGTCGCGGCCGAACACCGCCGAGGACAGGCCGAAATCGCTTTCATTGGCGATGCGCACCGCCTCATCGACCGAGGCGGCGCGGATGATGGCGGCGATCGGGCCGAAACTTTCCTCGCTGTAAAGGCGCATCTCCGGGGTAACGTGGTCGAGCGCGGCGGCGTTCAGCATCGTGCCCTCGCCGCCCCCCGCGATCAGGCGTGCGCCCTTGGCGGTGGCGTCCTGCACCAGGTCGCGGACCCGATCAGCCGCGGCGCGCGACACCATCGAACCCAGCGGCTGTGCGCCCTCGGTGGGATCGCCGGCGGTCAGGCTGGCGACCTTGGCGGCAAAAGCCGCGACGAAGCGGTCGCCGGCGCTGCCCACGGGGATGATGCGTTCGGTGGACATGCAGATTTGCCCCTGATTCATATAGGCGCCGAAGGCCGCGGCCGCGACGGCGGCGTCGATATCGGCATCTTCCAGCACGATCAGCGGACCCTTGCCGCCCAGTTCCAGCAGCGCGGGCTTCAGGTGCCGTCCGGCCAGTTCGCCGATCACCTGACCCACACGGGTCGAGCCGGTGAAGTTCACCCGTCGCACCGCCGGTTGGGCGATCAGGGCCTCGACAAGGGCGGGGGCGTCGTCGGGCGCATTCGAAATGGCATTCAGCGTGCCCGCGGGGAAGCCTGCTTCGGCGATGGCTTCAACGATCAGCGCATGAACCTTCGGGCACAGTTCCGAGGTCTTCATCACCACCGTATTGCCGCAGGCGAGGGGCGTGGCGATGGCCCGCACCCCGAGGATCACCGGGGCATTCCACGGCGCCATGGCCAGCACCACGCCCGCCGGCTGGCGGACCGCGAAGGCGGTGGTGCCCGGCCGGTTCGAGGGCAGGATCTCGCCCTTGATCTGGGTCGTCAGGGCGGCGGCCTCGACCAGCATGTCGGCGGCCAGCATGATGTTGAAACGCGCCCATGCCTCGGTCGCGCCGATCTCGGCCTGCATCGCCGCCACGATTTCGTCGCCGCGCGCCTTGAGGTTCCGCGCGGCCGCCAGCAGCCGACTGCGCCGTTCGGCGGGGGTGGTGCGCGACCATGCGGGGAAGGCGCGGGCAGCGGCGTCGACGGCGCGGGTGGCATCGGCGAGCGAGGCGGCGGCGGCGCGGGTCACCACCGCGCCGCTGATCGGGTTTTCGCGCATGAAGCGGCGGTTATCCTCGGCCGGGATATGCTTGCCGTCGATATAGAGGTCCAGGTCTTCCATCAGATATGCTCCCTTCGCTGCGACCGGGCTGATGTGGGGGCACAGCCGCCCGATGCCCGGTATAGCCTAGGCCGAGGCGAAAAGGTCTGAACATGCATCCGGGCGGCGGTAATTTGCACTTTTGCTTGACCCGAACGGTCGCGCGCGGCCAGTCTGTCCCCGCCATGCCACGCGCCGCCCCACCACACCCCGACCGTCGCGCGCGGCTGCGCGTCCAGCAGATTCGCAGCCCGCTGACCCGCGTGGCCTATGTCGTTCCGCCGGGCACCGCCTGCCTGCTGCTGCTGGATGCCGGGCAGGCCCGGCTGAGGCGCGCGGACGAGGAGAGTGCCCCGCCTGGCGGTCAGGTCGTCGACGGCCCGCGCGTGCCCTGGCGCGCCGAGGGGGCGGGCATCACCCTGACCTTCGAGAGCGGGGCGCGCGGGCGTCTGCTGCTGATCCCCTCGGTGGCGCTGATCGGGTCGCTGTCGCTCGGCCCGTTGGGCGAGCAGATCCGGCGCACCCTGGGCCAGGACATGAGCTTTGCGCCCGATCCCGACGCCCGCATCATCCCCCTGATCGCCGGTCTGGAGGCCGAGCGGATGGGCGCCGAGGCCGGTGTCGAGGTGGCCGAATGGCATTACCTGTTCTGATCCTCGTGCAGCTGTGGCGGCTGGCGCGGGCGGATCTGATCGCCCATGGCCGCGCGCCACAGGGCCTGGTCGAGCGTTTTGTGCTGCTGGCCGGGCAGCATCTGCACGATCATCGTGGCATCGGCGATTATGCCGCCATGCTGGGGGTCAGCCGCGACCGGCTGGGCAGGGCGGCGCGGCGGACCACCGGTCTGTCGCCGCAGGCCTATCTGCATCAGCTGCTGATCCGCGAGGCATCAGAGCTGCTGGCCAGCACCGGGATGCAGGTCGGGCAGCTGGCCTTCCGGCTGGGCTTTTCCGAACCGGCCTATTTCACCCGCTTCTTCACCCGTCAGCGCGGCGAAAGTCCGGCGCAATTCCGCCGCGCTGCCCGTGCCCGGCGCGCACGGGGCGACCAGTCCTATGCCGACTGGCCCTGAGCGCACTCAGACGATGCCGCCACCGCCTGCGGCCGATTGCGGCCGCTGCGCCGCCATCTGCGCGCGGTAGCCCGACGCGCGATAGGTCGCCACCGGATCGATCGCCGCGTCCTGACGCGCGCGGGCCATCTGCAGGATCGGCTCGACATCGGTGCGGAAGGCGGCGCGCAGGGTCGCGGCCGCCATCAGCGCGTCATTTTCTTGCCGGAAGCCTTCCAGCGCCGCACGGTCCACCAGCGAGGCCTGAACGTAAGCGCGCTGGATCTCGCCCGTGCTGACGATCAGGCTTTCGATCGGGTCGGTGACGTTATGGCTCTGGTCGATCATATGGGCGAGGTTCAGGCCGGGGGTGTCCTCCAGCTCGACCAGTTCGTTGAAGATCAGGAACAGGCGGAACGGCTCGATGGTGCCGCTGTCCAGATCGTCGTCGCCATATTTGCTGTCGTTGAAATGAAAGCCGCCCAGCTTGCCCGCGCGGATCAGGCGAGCGACGATCATCTCGATATTCACGTTCGGCGCGTGATGGCCGAGATCGACGAGGCATTGCGCCTTCGGCCCCAGTTCCTGCGCGGTCAGCAGGCTGGTGCCCCAGTCCTGCACCACCGTCGAATAGAAGGCGGGTTCATAGATCTTGTGCTCGCTGAAGATCCGCCAATCCTCGGGCAAACCGGCATAGATGGCCTTCATCGCATCCAGATAGCGTTCGAACTGCCGCGACAGCGAAGTCTGGCCGGGAAAGTTCGACCCATCCCCGATCCAGACCGTCAGCGCTTTCGACCCGATGGCCTGACCGATCTCGATACATTCCAGATTGTGATCCACCGCCTGCTGGCGGGTGGCCGCATCGACATGCGACAGCGAGCCGTATTTATAGCTGCTGCCCTGATCCGGCTGGTCCTGAAAGGTGTTGGAGTTCATGGCGTCAAAGCCAAGCCCCACCTCCTGCGCCTTGGCCAGCAGGTCCGCCGGATCGGCCTTGTCCCACGGAATATGCAGGCTGACGCGCGGGGTGGCACGGGTCAGCTGGTGGATGACGCCGCAGTCATCCAGCTTGTCCATGATGTCGCGCGGCTCACCCGCGCCGGGAAAGCGGGCAAAGCGGGTGCCGCCGGTGCCGGTGCCCCAGCTTGGGACGGCCACGCCAAAACCCACCGCGCGGGCGGTCAACGCCTCGATATCGATGCCGCGCCGGGCCAGCCGCGCGCCGAGCGCGTCATAATCCACCGCCAGATCGGCGTTGCGGGCGGCATTCTCGCCCTCGATCAGGGAGGCGTCGATCATCGCGTGAAGGCCTGCACATTGCCGGCATCGACGTTCAGGATATTCCCGGTCGACTTGGCGCTGAGGTCGCTGGCAAAGAAATAGGCGCCTTCTGCGATGTCTTCCGGCAGTACCGACCGCTTCAGCATCGAGCGCTGGCGATACATTTCCTCCAGCCCTTCCTTGTCGGTCTTGTAGGTCGAGGCGCGCTGATCCAGCCATTCGCCTTCCCATATCTTCGAGCCGCGCAGCACCGCATCGGGGTTGACGACATTGACGCGGATGCCGGCCTCGGCGCCTTCCAGCGCCAGACAACGCGCCAGATGGATTTCGGCCGCCTTGGCGGTGCAATAGGCGCTGGCATTGGGGCTGGCGGCGAGGCCGTTCTTCGAGCCGACAAAAACCACCGCGCCGCCGATGTCCTGCACCCGGAACATCCGAAACGCTTCGCGCGAGACAAGGAAATAGCCGGTTGAGAGGATATCCATGTTCCTGTTCCACAGCGACAGCGTGGTCTCCTCGACCGGGGCCGAGGACGCGATCCCGGCATTCGAGACGAGAATGTCGAGGCCGCCGAACTCCACCGCCAGATCGGCGAAGGCCCCGATCACCTGCGCCTCGTCGGTCACGTTCATCGCCACGCTGCGGACGACATCCGCGCCGTAGCGGGCGGCAAAGCCGGCGCGGGCCTCTTCGGCCGCATTGGCGTCGATATCGGCCAGCATGACGCAGGCGCCCTCGCGCAGGAAGCGTTCGGCGGTGGCCGCGCCGATCCCGCCCGCGCCGCCGGTGACGATGGCGATGCGCCCGGCCAGCGATTTCGGCTTGGGCATGCGCGAGAGCTTCGCTTCCTCGAGCAGCCAGTATTCGATATCGAAGGCCTCCTGTTCGGGCAGGCCCTGATAGGTGCTGACGCCCGAGGCCCCGCGCATCACGTTGATGGCGTTGACATAGAACTCGCCCGAGATGCGCGCCGTGGCCTTGTCCAGTGCGAAGGTCAGCATGCCGACGCCGGGGACCAGATAGACGACCGCGTTGGGGTCGCGCAGCGCCGGGCTGTCGGGATGCTTGCTGCGCTCGTAATAGGCCGCGTAATCGTCGCGGTAAGCCGCCACGGCTTCGGGCAGGCTGGCGATGGTGGCGTCCAGATCCGGGTTGGCGGGGTCGAAATCGACGACCAGCGGGCGGATCTTGGTGCGCAGGAAATGGTCCGGGCAGGAGGTGCCGAGCGGCGCCAATTCGTCCAGCATGTTGGAGCCGACGAATTCCAGCACCGCCGGCTGATCGTCGAAATGCCCTACCTTGTAACGGTCCTTCGAGATCAGCCCGCGAATGACCGGCATCAGCTTTGCCGCCACCGCGCGGCGCTGATCGGCAGGCAGGGCCGGCAGTTTCTGACCGCCAAAGGCCGGCTTGCCTTCGGTCCGCGCCTCCAGCCAGGCGGCGGCCTTGTTGATGATGTCGAGCGTGGTCTGATAGCATTCCTCGGCCGTGTCGCCCCAAGTGAACAGCCCGTGGCTTTCCAGCACCGCGCCCTTTGCCTGCGGGTTCTCGACGGCGAATTTCTCCAGCCACAGGCCCAGTTCGAAACCGGGCCGTTTCCACGGCAGCCAGCCGATTTCATCGCCGAAGATCTCGGCCGTGAGTTCCTTCGAATTGACCGAGGCGGCGATGGCGATGATGGCGTCGGAATGGACGTGATCGACATGCTTGCGCGGGACATAGGCGTGCAGGGGGGTGTCGATACTGGCCGCGCGCGGGTTCAGCGCGAAGGTGCAATGGGGCAGCAGGTCCACCATCTCATCCTCATGCGCGAGGCCGCGATACTTGCCCTTCAGCGCCTGCAGCCGGTCCATGTACAGCGTCGCAAACCCGTCCATCTTCATCGAGCCGATATCGCCGCCCGATCCCTTGACCCACAGCACTTCGACCTGCTCGCCGGTCAGCGGATCGGTTTCCATCACCTTGGCCGAGGTATTGCCCCCGCCGTAATTCGTCACCCGCTTGTCCGAGCCCAGCAGGTTGGACCGATAGAGCAGCTTTTCCGATTCGCTCATGCCGGCGGCATGGTTGCTATTCCACAGATTTTCCAGACGATTTCCGGGGTTCGTGTCGGTCATGAATGCCTCCCGCTATGCGGCCGGCCGGGCCGCTTTCCCCATTCCGATACACGCGAGGGCGCCGCAGCGTCAATCATTTTCAATCAAAAACGCGCACTACACAGCCGCATACCGGCAGCTTGCGACTGAAAATGATTGACAATGCGTGGCCGAAAGGCGCAGTTTCGATCAAAAGAGGGATGCCATGCTGGAAACCGAACGCCATCGAATCATCCTCTCGGCCGTGCAGGCGCGGCCCGTGGTCACGGTGGCCGACCTTTGCGCGCTGACCGGCGTGTCAGAGGCGACGGTGCGCCGCGACATTGCCACCCTGCACATGGCCAAGAAGCTGCGTCGGGTGCGCGGCGGCGCCGAGGCCATCGCGCCGCCGCAATTCGTCGGCATCAACGCGCGTCCCTTCGCTGTCAACCAGACCCTGCATATCGCCGAAAAGCGCGCCATCGCGCAGGCGGCGGTGGACCTGTGCACGGATGGCGACGCGATCATCATCAACGGCGGAACCACGACCTTCCAGATGGTGCATCCGCTGGCCGCCAAGCGGCTGCAGGTCTTCACCAACAGCTTCCCGATCGCCGAACATCTGCTGAAGCAGTCGAAAAACACCGTCCTGCTGCCGGCGGGTGCGATCTATCGCGAGCAGAACATCATTCTCTCGCCCTTCGACGCGGACGGCTCGGGCCATTTCTATGCCAGGCGCATGTTCATGGGTTGCCGGGGACTCGGGCCGCTGGGGCTGATGGAGGGCGACCCCCTGCTGGTGCAGGCCGAACAGAAGCTGATCGGGCAGGCGGATGAACTGATCGTGCTGGCCGACAGCTCCAAATTCCATCAGCGGTCCAGCCTGCTGCTGTGCCCGCTCAGCCGCATTCACACCGTCATCACCGATGACGGGATCGAGGATCGTGCCGCCCAGATGCTGGAGGCTGCCGATATTCGCCTGATCGTGGCCGAGGTCGCCGCGTCGGACCGCAAAAGGCGCGCAGAGGAGTGACGCGCTTCACCGCTCATTGGGGAGGAAATGATGAGCATCTTGAAAAAGGCCCTGACTACGGCGGCGCTGGCAAGCGCGCTGCTGGCGACAACGGCGCAGGCGGAAACCATGCGCATCGCGCTGGTGGCCAAGGCGCTTGGCATCGGCTTCTTCGAGGCTGCGAACAAGGGCGCACAGGAAGCCGCCAAGGAACTCGGCGATGTCGAGATCATCTATACCGGCCCGACCGACACCACCGCCGAAGGCCAGATCGAGGTCATCAACAGCCTGATCGCCCAGAAGGTCGACGCCATCGCCGTCAGCGCCAATGACACCGACGCGCTGGTGCCGACGCTGAAAAAGGCGATGGATCGCGGCATCACCGTCATCAGCTGGGATTCCGGCGTGGCCCCGGACGGGCGGCAGATGCAACTGAACCCGTCCTCCAGCCCGCTGATCGGCAACATGATCATCAAGCTGGCCGCCGACAACCTGCCCGCCGATCCGCCGAGCGAGGTCGCGGTGCTGTCGGCCACCACCACCTCGACCAATCAGAACACCTGGATCGAGGAGATGAAGAAGGTCGAGGGTAACTATCCCAATGTGAAGGTCGTCGGCACCGTTTATGGCGACGATCTGGCCGACAAGTCCTATCGCGAGGCGCAGGGACTGATGCAGACCTATCCCGATCTGAAGGCGATCATCGCGCCGACCTCGGTAGGGATCGTCGCCGCCGCGCAGGCGGTCACCGATGCGGGCAAGATCGGGCAGGTGAATGTCACCGGCCTGGGACTGCCCTCGGAAATGGCGGGGCATGTGAAATCGGGGGCGTCGAAATCCTTCGCGATCTGGAACCCGATCGATCTGGGCTATTCCGCGACGATGATCGCCTATCACCTCGCCAAGGGCGACGCGAAAGCCGAGCCGGGGGCGAAGATCCCCACCGGCCGCATGGGCGAAGTGACGCTGGACGACAAGACCGAGGCCGCCATGGCCGACCCCTTCGTCTATGACGCCAGCAATATCGACCAGTTCAGCTCGATCTTCTGATCGTGACAGGGGCCCGGTCCGGTCGGGCCCCATCTGCTGAAGGGGGTTCTCATGCAGCATGCTGCAACGCCGGTGCTGTCCTTGCGCGGCATCGTGAAGACATTTCCCGGCGTCCGGGCGCTCGACGGGGTGCAGATGGACCTGCATCCCGGTCAGGTGACCGCGCTGATCGGTGAAAACGGTGCCGGGAAATCCACCATCGTGAAGATCCTGACCGGGATCTATCGGCCGGATGAGGGCCAGATTCTGGTGGACGGGACCGAGACCCATTTCCCGACCGCGCAGGCGGCGGGTCATGCGGGCGTCACCGCGATCCATCAGGAAACCGTGCTGTTCGACGACATGACCGTGGCCGAGAATATCTTCATCGGCCATGCCCCCCGCACCCGGCTTGGCCTGATTGACCGCGCCGCGATGCAGCGCCGGGCGCGCGATATCCTGACCGGCATCGGCGCCGATCTGAACCCCGCCGTGCGGCTGCGCGATCTGGGCATCGCCTCGAAGCATCTGGTCGCCATCGCCCGCGCGCTGTCCATCGACGCCCGCGTGGTCATCATGGACGAACCCACCGCCGCGCTGTCGCACAAGGAAATCGCCGAACTCTATGACCTGGTCGGGAAGCTGAAGGCGCAGGGCAAGGCGATCCTGTTCATCAGCCACAAATTCGATGAGATCTTCCGCATCGCCGACCGCTGGACCGTCTTCCGCGACGGCCGGTTCGTGGGCGAAGGCCTGATGACTGCGGCGACCGAGGCTGAACTGGTCCGGCTGATGGTTGGCCGGTCGGTCGACCAGATCTATCCCAAACGCCCCGCACGGATCGGCGCGCCTGCGCTGACCGTTGCCGGCTACGCCCATCCGACCGAATTCGACGACATCACCTTCACCCTGCACGAGGGCGAGATCCTTGGATTTTACGGGCTGATCGGCGCCGGGCGTAGCGAGGTGATGCAGGCGCTTTTCGGCATCACCCAGCCCTCGAAGGGCGCGACCCGCATCGGCGAGGAGGTTCGCGTCATCCGATCCACCGCGCAGGCGGTCGCGGCGGGCATCGTCTATGTGCCCGAGGATCGCGGGCGGCAAGGGGCCATCAAGGGGCTGCCGATCTTTCAGAACGTCACCCTGCCATCGCTGAAACGGACCAGCCGCGACGGCTTCCTGCGGCTGGCGCAGGAATTCGCGCTGACGCGGGACTATACGCAGAGGCTGGACCTGCGGGCGGCGAGCCTCGATCAGGATGTGGGGCTGCTGTCGGGCGGGAACCAGCAGAAGGTGGTGATCGCCAAATGGCTGGCGACCCGCCCGCGCGTCATCATTCTGGACGAACCGACCAAGGGCATCGACATCGGGTCAAAGGCCGCGGTGCATGATTTCATGTCCGAACTCGCGGCCGAAGGGCTGGCCGTCATCATGGTCAGCAGCGAAATCCCCGAGGTTCTGGGCATGTCGGACCGCGTCATCGTCATGCGGGCGGGCCGCATCGCCGCCGAATTCGCGGGCGATCAGATGACGCCGGAAAACCTTGTCCGCGCGGCGGTCGGGATCGGAGATGCCGCATGAGCATCCTGAAATCCCGCGAGGCGATTCTGGCGCTGGCGATCCTGCTGCTGCTGGCGCTGATCGCCAGCCGGTTCCCCGGTTTCGTCACCCCCGCGAACCTCGGCAAAGTGTTCACCGACACCTCGCCGCTGATCCTGCTGGCGCTGGGGCAGATGGTGGTGATCCTGACCAAATGCATCGACCTGTCGGTGGCCGCGAACCTCGCGCTGTGCGGAATGATCGCGGCGCTGATGGACGGGGCGGGGATTCCCTTGCCGGTGATCCTGCTGACGGTGATCGCGCTCGGGGCGGCGCTTGGCGCGATCAACGGGCTGCTGGTCTGGCTGCTGGGGATCCCCTCGATCGTGGTCACGCTGGGGACGATGACCATCTATCGCGGCAGCATCTTTCTGTTGACCGACGGCGCATGGATCAACGCCCATCAGATGAGCGCGGGCTTCAAGGCCTTCCCCCGCACCGTCATCGCCGGGCTGCCGGTCATGGCCTGGATCGCGATTGCGGTGATCGCGGGCTTCGCGGTGCTGGTCAATCGCACGGCCCTTGGCCGCGCCTTCTACGCCGTGGGTGGCAACCCCCATGCGGCCGTCTATACCGGCATCTCGGTCGGGCGGACGCAGTTCGCGGCTTTCGTGATCGCGGGCGCCTTGGCGGGGCTGACCGGCTATCTGTGGGTCGCGCGGTATGCGGTGGCCTATGTCGACATCGCCGGCGGGTTCGAGCTGGACGTGGTGGCCGCCTGCGTCATCGGCGGCATCGCCATCGCGGGCGGGTCCGGCACCGTGGCCGGCTGCGTCATGGGGGCGCTGTTTCTGGGCATCATCAAGAACGCGCTGCCTGTTGTCGGCATCTCGCCCTTCTGGCAGATGGCGATTTCCGGCAGCGCCATCCTGATCGCCATCGCCTTCAACGCGCGCGCCAACCGCGCGCCCGGCCGCATCATCCTCAAGCGCGCGGAGCATCGGACATGACCGAACATCTCGGGCGCCAGATCCCCGATCGGCTGACCAGCCCGCTGACCCGCGCCCTGAAAAGCTGGGAGGCGCTGCTGCTGGTCGTCGCTGTGCTGATCTTCATTGCCAATTCTCTGGCGTCGCCCTATTTCCTCGATCCCTGGAACCTGTCGGATGCCAGCTTCAACTTCACCGAAAAGGCGATGATCGCCTTCGCCGTGGCGCTGCTCATCATCTCGGGCGAGATCGATCTGTCGGTCGGCTCGATCATTGCGCTGTCGTCCACGGTGATGGGGCTGGCGATGACGGCGGGGGCCGGGACGCCGGTGCTGGTCCTTCTGGGCCTGGCCACCGGGCTGGCCTGCGGGGCGTTCAACGGCCTGCTGGTGGCGCGGTTCGGGTTGCCCTC
This sequence comes from Paracoccus sp. S1E-3, assembly GCF_013868135.1. Lineage (GTDB taxonomy): Bacteria > Pseudomonadota > Alphaproteobacteria > Rhodobacterales > Rhodobacteraceae > Paracoccus. The sequence continues at coordinate 1,179,752 of NZ_JACEMU010000004.1, read as the reverse complement.
GATTGTCGTCACCATCGGCACCATGAGCCTGTTTCGCGGCATTTCCTATATCGTGCTGGGGGACGGCGCCTTCACCGGCTATCCGGCCAGCTTCGGCTGGTTCGGGCAGGGCTATGTCTTCTGGGTGATTACGGTCGAACTGGTGATTTTCGGCTTCGCCGCGATCATCTTCGGGGTGCTTCTGCACCGCACCAATTTCGGCCGCATGGTTTACGCCATCGGCAATAACGCCGTCGCCGCCCGCTTTTCCGGCATCCGGGTCGAGCGGGTGAAATTCACCCTGTTCCTGCTGACCGGACTGATGAGCGGCATCGCCGCCATCTGCCTGACCTCGCGCCTCGGGTCCACCCGACCCAGCATCGCGGCCGGGTTCGAACTGGAGGTGGTGACCATCGTGGTGCTGGGCGGGGTCAGCATTCTGGGCGGCTCGGGGTCGATCATCGGGGTGGTGCTGGCGGCAATCTTGATGGGGCTGGTGACTTTCGGGCTGGGGTTGATGAACGTGCCGGGCATCGTCATGTCGATCATCGTGGGCCTGCTGTTGATCGCGGTAATCGCCCTGCCGCGCCTGTGGTCCATGGCACGGAGGTAATCATGCAGAAATACGCCTTTCGGATGCAGCTGAACCCCGGCATGGCCGCGGAATACCGCCGCCGCCACGACGCCCTCTGGCCCGAACTGGCGGCGCTGCTGAAAGCCGCCGGGATCAGCGACTATTCCATCCATCTCGACCCCGAGACGGATGCGCTGTTCGGGGTCCTGTGGCGTGACAACGATCACCGCATGGATGATCTGCCCAACCAGCCGCTGATGCGCGAATGGTGGGCGCATATGGCCGACATCATGGCCACCGGACCCGACGGTGCCCCGGTGGCAGTGCCGCTGATCCCGATGTTTCACCTGCCATGACCCGCATCGCCGTCATCGACATCGGCAAGACCAATGCCAAGCTGGCGCTGGTGGACGGCGCGCGCCTGTCGGAGATCGATGTGGTGACCCGCCCGAACAGAGTGTTGCCGGGGCCGCCCTGGCCGCATTTCGATCTGGAGGGGCATTGGGATTTCTTCCTGCACCATCTGGTCGATTTCCACGCCCGGCACGGGATCGACGCGATTTCCATCACCACGCATGGAGCGTCCTGCGTGCTGCTGGATCGCGCGGGGCAATTGGCGGCGCCGATGCTGGATTACGAATATCCCGGCCCCGATGCGCTGGCGGCGGAATATGACGCGCTGCGGCCCGATTTCGCGCGGACCGGCTCTCCTCGGCTCCCGATGGGGCTGAATGTCGGGGCGCAGCTGCACTGGATGTTGAAGACCCTGCCGGGGCTGGATGAGCGGCTGGACCGGGTGCTGACCTATCCGCAATATTGGGGGCTGCGGCTGACCGGGCAGATCGCCAGCGACGTGACGTCGCTGGGGTGTCATACCGACCTGTGGGATCCGTGGCAGGGCCAGTTTTCCAACCTCGTGGCCAAGCTTGGCCTGCAGGGCCGCATCGCCCCGCCGCACCGACCCGGCGAGGTGCTGGGTCGCCTTCTGCCCGAGATCGCGCGCGTCACTGGCCTGCCGCCGGACACGCCGGTGACGGTGGGCATCCATGACAGCAACGCCTCGCTTTATCCCTATATGCTGGGGCGGCCGGCGCCCTTCGCGGTGGTCTCGACCGGGACATGGGTGGTGTCGATGGCGGTGGGCGGGGATGCGGTGACACTCGACCCCGCGCGCGACCTGCTGGTGAACGTGAACGCGCTTGGCCAGCCCGTGCCTTCGGCCCGTTTCATGGGCGGCCGCGAATACGAGGTCATCCGCGCCGGGTCGACGGCCGCCCCCTCGGAGGCCGACCGGCGCGCCGTGCTCGAGGGCGGAGTGATGCTGCTGCCGGCGGTCGAGCGGGAATCAGGACCGTTTCCCGATCATGCCTTTCGCTGGCAAGGCGCGCCGCAAAGCGACGGGATGCGCATGGCCGCACTTTCCTGGTATCTGGCGCTGATGACCGATACCTGCCTTGGCCTGATCGGGGCGCGCGGGCCGACGATCATCGAAGGCCCGTTCGCGCGCAATCCCGATTACTGCGCCATGCTGGCCGCGCTACGCCCCGAAGGGGTGGAGGTGGCGGCCTCGGCCACCGGCACCTCGGTCGGGGCGGCGCTGCTGGTCCTGGACCGTGCGGCGCCGCCTGCCACCACCAAAATCCACGCGCCCCACGAGGCTGCACGGCTGCTGGATTATGCCACCCGCTGGCGGTCGGCGGTGGAATAGCCCGATCAGTCCGGCCTGGCGTCGAGGGTATCGTCCGACAGGTTGTCGGCGGCCTCGGCAGCCTGCGCCACCTCGAGCGGGGTGGTCAGCGACGGGTCGATGGGCTGGCCTGCGGCGGCGCGCGCGGCCATGATCTCGTCGCGGACGCGGCGCATGTCGGTCTCGATCTGCACGGCGGCGTCGTTGGCGGCCTTGACCATGCCCGCGTTCTGGGTGGGCGGCACGCCGGGCTGATAGGCCTCGGCCATGGCGCGCATCAGCAGCTGGTCGTTGTCGACAAAGGCGCGCGTGACCTTCTCGGCTTCGGAGCGGGTCATGCCGAGCGCCTCGAGCGTCGAACGGCCGGCGCGCACAGAACTGTCGAAAGTCTCGCGGATGATGTCATCGGCGCGCGCCTCGAACAGCTCATAGACGTGGAAGCGGTCGAAGGCGCGGGCGACGATATGCACCTTGGGATAGTTCTGCTTCACATAGCGCACGATCTCGGAGATCTGTTCCTTGTTGTCGATGGCGACGACCAGCACCCGCGCGTCGGCGATGCCGGCGGCATGGAGCAGGTCGGGCCGGGTGGCATCGCCGAAATAGGCCTGCACACCGAAGGCGCGCAGCATTTCAAGCTGCTTGGCCGAGAAATCCACCACCACCACCGGCTTGCCGAGCGCGCGCAGAATCCGCGCCACGATGCCGCCGAAACGGCCATGGCCGAGGATGATGATCTTGCCCGGCTCGTCGATGGTATCGGCCTCGCGGTCGTGCCGGCCGATGAAGCGCGGCGCGACGACGCGGTCGTAGATGATGAACAGCAAGGGCGTCAGCAGCATCGACAGCGCCACGATCAGCAGCGCGATATCGGCCACGCTTTGTGGAATCACCCTGTTGGCGACGGTGAAGGACAGCAGCACAAAACCGAACTCGCCCGCCTGCGCCAGCGCCAGCGCGAACAGCCTGCGATCGGCACCGCGAATCCTGAAGACCCATGCCAGCCCCAGCAGCACCAGCACCTTCAGCACCATCACGCCGAGGGTCAGCCCGATCACCAGCGCCGCATTGTCGAGCAGCAGGTCAAAATTGATACTGGCCCCCACGGTCATGAAGAACAGCCCCAGCAGCAGGCCCCGGAACGGGTCGATGTCGCTTTCCAGTTCGTGCCGGTATTCGCTGCCGGCCAGCACCACGCCCGCAAGGAAGGTTCCAAGCGCGGGCGACAGGCCCACCATCGACATCAGCAGCGCGATGCCCACCACGAAAGCCAGCGCTGTGGCCACGAAGATCTCGCGCAGGTTGGCCATGGCGACATAGCGAAAGACGGGGCGCGTCAGATAGGTGCCTGCCCCGATCACGGCGGCGATGGCCGCCAGCGTGATCAGCGCGGCCTGCCATTCCGGGCGCCCCTCGACGAGGCTGAAGCTGGCCTCGGCACCCTCGACCGCATGTTCGGCGACCGGTGCGGGGTCCATCAGGCCCGGCATCGCCAGCAGCGGAATGAAGGCCAGCATGGGGATGACGGCGATATCCTGAAACAGCAGCACCGCGAACGAGGCTTGTCCGCCCTCGGTTCGCAGCAGGCCCTTTTCGCCCAGCGTCTGCAGCACGATCGCGGTCGAAGACAGCGCGAACACCATCCCCAGCGTCAGCGCGATGGTCCAATACAGCCCGCAGGCGATGCCCGCTGCCCCGATCACCGCCGCGGTGACCGCCACCTGCAAGCCGCCCAGCCCCAGCAGCTTGCTGCGCATCTGCCACAGCATCTTCGGCTCCAGTTCCAGCCCGACGAGGAACAGCATCATCACCACGCCGAATTCGGCGAAATGCTGGATCGAGACGACATCGACATGCAGCCAGCGCAGGATGGGCGAGATCACGATTCCCGCCACCAGATAGCCAAGGACGGACCCCAGGCCGAAGCGGCTGGCCAGCGGAACGGCGATGACGCCCGCCAGCAGAAAGATCGTTGCGAGCAGCAGGAAACCGGTCATGGCACGCTCCGCGCTGGGGCGGACGGAAAACCTGTCCGCGATATGCAGGTTCAATCTATCGAGAGGTCCGGCCGCGTCCAGCCCCGATCTGATGCGCCCCCGCGCGATCTAGGCCAGGTTGCGCCGGTTCCACAGAAGCGAGCTGATGAAGGCGGTGCCGATGAAGCCCGCCCCCAGAAGCCCGGTCGCGACTTCGGGGATTTTCCACATGGTCTGGGCGAACATGACGACGGACAGCACCAGGATCGACCAGAAGGCGCCGTTTTCCAGATAACGGAACGCGGCCAGGGTGCCCTTTTCGACCAGCATCACCGTCATCGAGCGCACATACATCGCCCCGATCCCCAGCCCGATGGCGATCAGGAACAGGTTCTGGGTCAGCGCGAAGGCGCCGATCACCCCGTCGAAACTGAACGAGGCATCCAGCACTTCGAGATAGAGGAACCCGCCCAGGCCGGCCTGTGCGGCGCCGGTGTGGCTGGCGCCCCAGCGGTCCAGCACCGCCCCCAGTGCGTCGACCGCCAGATAGGTGACGACGCCCCAGATGGCGGCATACATGAAGGGCCGCTCGTCCTCCTCCGGCAGCAGCCAGACGAAAACCAGCACGGCCACCAGCACGAAGCCGATCTCCATTCCGCGCACCGATCCGAAGGCGCGCAGCCAGCGTTCGAAAGCGCCGATCCAGTCGACCTCCTTGGACTGGTCGAAGAAGTAATTCAGCGCCACCAGCATCAGGAAGCTGCCCCCGAAGGCTGCGATGGGCAGGTGCGCCTCATGGATCAGGCGCGCATATTCAGCCGGCTGGCGGGCGGCCAGATTGATCGCCGAGATCGGCCCGATCTTCGCGGCGATGACCACCACCAGCAGCGGAAAGATCACCCGCATCCCGAAGACGGCGATGACGATCCCCCAGGTCAGGAAGCGCCGCTGCCATTCGGGCCGCATCGTCTGCAGCTTGTTGGCGTTGACGATGGCATTGTCGAAGGACAGCGAGATTTCCAGCACCGCCAGCACGCTGGCGATCAGGAAAAAGGATATCGCCCCGGTCTGGCCATTGAAGCGCCAGCCGAGAAAGGCTGCCAGCGCCAGCCCCAGCATGGTGACGATGAAGGGCCATTTCAGGTAAGACAGGGTGCTACGCATATGTCCGGTCCGGGCAGGGGAAGCGTGGCGGCAGTAAACGATGCGCAGAAGGGCGGCGCAAGCGGTCGCTGTCATCCGCGTGGTTCAGGCGACGCGCGCGCCCCGCACCCAGGTCTGGCGCAGCGCGGGCGTGGGCCCGACCAGCCGGAAGCGGATCAGATCGGCGCGCAGCCCCGGCGTCAGACGCCCCCGGTCGCTGAGGCCCGCGGCGGCGGCGGGCGTGGCGGTCACACAGGCCATGGCACGCGGCCAGTCGCCCCAGATCGCCGCCAGCCGCGCCGCCGCCGACAACAGCGCCGAGGGCACGTAATCCGAGCTGATGATGTCCAGAAGTCCGGCCTCGGCCAGTTCGCGCGCGGCGACATTGCCGGAATGCGAGCCGTCCCGGATCAGGTTCGGCGCGCCCATGATCGTGCGGATGGAGTGGCGATGGCAGGCCTCGGCCGCTTCGCGGGTGGTGGGGAATTCAGCCAGGCGGATGCCATGGGCGGCGGACCGCGCCACCTCATCGGAGCTGGAATCGTCATGGCTGGCCAGCACCGCCCCGACGCGGCCCGCGAAGGCGACGGCCCCGGCCTCGTGCGCGGGGCCGTATTTGGCCGAGATGGCGCGCAATTCGTCGAAATAGCTGTCGATCTGGTCGTCGGTCAGCTGCACCTTGCTGCGCAGATAGGTCCGAAAGGCCGAGGTGTCGCGGAACTGCCGCTGCCCCGGCGTGTGATCCATCAGGCTGACCAGACCCACACGGTCGGCTTCGGTGAAGGCGCCCAATTCCTCCAGCAGGGTTTCAGAGCAGATTTCGGCGCGCAGATGCAGGGCGTGGCTGATGCGCAGATTGCCGCCGTCGATCTGGGCCAGCAGTTCCGAGGCCAGCTTGCGCGCATAAGGCGCGTAATCCTTGCGTGACGGGATGGAACCCACCCGCATCGCGTCGAAGACGGTGGTGATGCCGCAGCCCGCCAGCTCGGCGTCATGGGCATAGATTGCCGCCGCATGAGGCCAGTCGACGCCGGGGCGGGGCTGGATGTGGCGTTCCAGATTGTCGGTATGCAGCTCGATCAGGCCGGGGGCGATGTGATCGCCCCCGCAGTCGATGGCGCCGCGCGGGGCGGTGCCCTCGCCGATCTCGGCGATGATGCCGTCGCGGATGACGAGATGGCCTTTCATCATGCGATCGGGCAGGATCAGCATCGCATCGGCCAGAACGGTTTCTTGCATCGTCACATCCACAACAGGTTCGCATGGATCACTACCGCAGATATGCGCTGTATTACACCCCGCCGCCGGGCGAATTTGCCGATTTCGGCGCCTCCTGGCTGGGCTGGGATGCGGTCCGCGGCGCGCCGGCACCCCAGCCCGTGCTGCCGGGACTGGACATCGCCGTCCTCACCGCCGAGCCGCGCAGATACGGCTTTCATGCCACGCTGAAAGCGCCCTTCCGGCTGGCCGAAGGGCAGCGGGCAGGCGATCTGATCGAGGGCGTCGAGGCCCTCGCCGCGCAGTTGCGTCCGGTCACGCTCGACGGTCTGGCGCTGACCCGGATCGGGCCGTTCCTGGCGCTGACGCCGCGTGGGGACGAAGTCCCGCTGAACGTGCTTGCGGCACAGGTGGTCGAGAGGCTCGATCCCTTGCGCGCGCCCCTGACCGAGGCTGAACGCGCGCGGCGCAATCCCGACCGGCTGACGCCGCGTCAGCGCGCGTTGCTGGACGCTTGGGGCTATCCCTATGTGATGGACGAGTTCCGTTTTCACATGACCCTGACCGGGGCGCTGGATGCCGCCACGCTGGACACGGTGGCGGCGCTGCTTGCGCCCCGGCTGGCGGTGGTGCCGCGCCCCTTCATCCTGGATGCGCTGAGCCTGATGGGCGAGGACGCGACGGGCCGCGTGCGGCTGATCCGGCGGCTGTCGCTATAACCAGTTCTTCCAGCGCAGCAGCAGATAGGTGCCGACCACCGTCGCCACCATCAGCCCCAGCGCCCATTCATAGCCATAGGTCCATTGCAGTTCCGGCATGCGTTCGAAGTTCATCCCGTAGGTTGAAGCGATCAGCGTCGGCGGCAGGAACAGCGCCGCCACCACCGAGAGCACCCTTACGGTGTCATTCTGCTGCAGTCCGATCATGCCGATGGTCGCGTCCACCGCCAGACTGACGCGCGACGACATGGAATCGGTATGTTCCTGCAGTGCCTGCAGATCGCGCTGGTGGCCCTTCAGGATGACCTTCAGCTTGCCGCTGTCGCCCGCCCGCGATTGCTGCGTGGCGGAATAGAAGGTCAACACCCGTTCCAGCGACAACAGCGACAGTCGCACCCGCGCGATCAGGTCGGATTCGGTGCCGATCCGTTCCAATGCCCCCTGAAGCGCCGCCGGCCGCTTGCGCGGCTGCGGCGAGAAGACCTGCCGCAAGGTGGCATCCAGCACCGCGCCCGAGCCTTCCAGCAGGTCGGCCAGTCGGGCGATGATCTCCTCCACCAGGCCGAGAAACACCCGTTCGGGGCTGCGGCCGCCGCTGGCGGAGCGGTCGGCGCGTTCGGGAAAGGTATCGAACGGACGCGGCGCATGGTGGCGCACGGTCACCAGGCGGTCGGGGGTGAGGATGAAGGTGACGGGGCCGGAAATCGCTTCGCCGTCCGGCGTCAGCCCCGGCAGCACCGCCGTCATATAGACATTCCCGCCGTCCAGCAGAAGCCGCGAGGAAATCTCGATCTCGGACATGTCCTCCAGTGTCGGCACGTCGACGCCGAGGGCGTTCGTCGCGGCCACCTGTTCGGGCAGCGGGCGATAAAGGTCGATCCAGATCGCCCCGGTCAAGGGCGTGCCCGGCAGCAGCGGGGTCAGTCGGTTCCCGTCCTTGGCATAGGCGCGCAGCATGAGGCCTCCGGTCTTGTCGGGGTTTTGTGGCGAGGCGGGGCCGATCCGTCAAGCCGACATCCCACCGCCACGATCGTTACACGAGAGAAGTGCGAGGGGGCTGCGGCAGGGGCGAGGAAAATGTTCGTCCTGTCGGAATGGCTAACTCGTTGACGCTCGGGTTAACCTGCCGATGGCGGTGGATTCGCGTCGTTCCGGTGATTCGCCGCGACGTTTCCATGGGGGCTGAACAATGTTCAAATTATCGCCGGTCCAACCCCGGAGTTGAGCCATTTTGTGACCCATATCTGACGAAAAAGACAGGTCGAGGCGGCAGATTCAGGTGCTCAAAACCCCAAATGTTTGCTACGTTCACATTGTATTAACGAGTGGTTTGGTAGAGTGGCGGCTGTGTCGGAAGACACAGCCGCGGCTGCAAAAAAAAACAGGACGCCCCGAAGGGCGTCCTTTTCTTTTCTGGAACAATTTTCCGGCGATTACTTGTCGCGGAAGAATTCGTTCAGCTTCTCGTCGGCTTCCTCTTTGGTCCAGCCATAGCGCTCCTGCAACTTGCCGGCCATCTTGTCGCGGTTGCCAGCGATCTCTGTCAGTTCGTCATCGGTCAGCTTGCCCCACTGCTCCTTGACCGAGCCTTTCAGCTGACCCCATTTGCCTTCGATGATATCCCAGTTCATGGCTTTTCCTTTCGGTTTGAATTTCCGACACAGGCCTAACGCCGTTTGAAAACAATGGTTTCGTTAATCTTCGTTAAATGCCGTCAACCTACCAGATCAGGCAGGGTAGCGCCTTCGGTAAAGGCGGTCAGGTTCGCCAGTGCGCGCAGGGCCATCGCGGTACGCACCTCCTCGGCGGCGGTGCCCAGATGGGGCAGCAGCACGACGTTTTCCATCGCGCGCAGTTCGGCCGGGATCAGCGGCTCCTCTGCATAGACATCCAGCCCGGCGGCGCGGATGCGGCCGGCGGACAAGGCGGCGATCAGGGCGCCTTCGTCAATCACGTCGCCGCGCGCGATGTTGATCAGAATGCCATCGGGACCGAGCGCCGCCAGCGCTTCGCCACTGACCAGATGGCGGGTGCCCGACCCGCCCGGCACGGCGAGGATGACGAAATCGCACAAGGCCATCAATTCGGTCAGGCTGCCCATCTGCCGCGACGGGACCTGCAAGGGCGGCAGGACCGAGCGGTTGTAAAACAGGATCTCCATCCCGAAGCCGAAATGCAGCCGCTGGGCGATGGCGCGGCCGATCCGACCCATGCCGACGATGCCGGCGGTCTTGCCGGTCACATGGGTGCCCAACATCTGCGTCGGGTTCCAGCCGTCCCACTGGCCGCTGCGGGCCAGCCGTTCGCCTTCGCCCGCGCGGCGCGCGGTCATCATCAGCAGCGTCACCGCCAGATCGGCAGTCGCATCCGTGACGACGCCGGGGGTGTTGGTGACCGCGACGCCGGCCGCCGTCGCCGCCGCGATGTCGATATGGTTGAAGCCGACCCCGAAATTCGCCAGCAGCTTCGTGCGCAGCGGCGCGGCAGCGAAGGCCGGGGCGCTGAAAGCATCCCCCAGCGTCGGCATGATGAGGTCGTATTCGGCAAGCGCCGCCGCCGCCTGATCCTGCGTCAGGGGCGTATTACTGTCCCGGAAGCGGGTATCGAAGCGCCCGGCGATGGCGGCCTCCGCCGCTTGTGTCATCGGGCGGGTGACCAGCAGTTTCATCAATACATCTTCCCGCCGTTGGGGACCGGGTGATCGGGGCCGATCAGCACGACTTCGCCTTTCTGGTCGGGCAGGCCGAGCACCAGCACCTCGGACATGAACTTGCCGATCTGGCGCGGCGGGAAGTTCACCACCGCCAGCACCTGCTTGCCGATCAGTTCCTCGGGGACATAATGGACGGTGATCTGGGCCGAGCTGCGCTTCTCGCCGATCTCGGCGCCGAAATCGACCCAGAGCTTGATGGCGGGTTTGCGGGCCTCGGGGTAGGGTTCGGTCCGGGTGATGGTGCCGACGCGAATATCCACATTCTGGAAATCGTCATAGGTGATGGTCATTCGCCCAACTCCCGCGAACGGTCTGCCGCCGCCGCGACCGTGCGCGCGATCAGCGGGGGCAGGCCGGTATCGGGGTCCATCAAGATCGCCAGCCCCGCCGCCGTGGTGCCCGCTGGCGAGGTCACCGCCTCGCGCAGGGCCGCGGGCGGCGTATCATCGGCCATGGCGAGCGCACCTGCGCCCGCGACGGTCGCGCGGGCGAGTTGCAACGACAGCGCCTCGGGCAGACCCTGCGCCACGCCGGCAGCGGTCATCGCCTCGATCAAGTGGAAGACATAGGCCGGGCCGGAGCCGGAGAGCGCGGTCACGGCATCCATCTGGGTTTCGCTGTCCAGCCGCACCACCTCGCCCACCACCGACAACAGTCCCTCGGCCAGATCCAGCGCCTCTGCCCCCGCCGCGTCATTGCCGATAATGGCGGAAATGCCCTGCCCGATGGCGGCCGGGGTGTTCGGCATGGCGCGCACGATCGGGGCGCCCGGAAAGGCGCGATCATAGGTCGCCAGCGTGACGCCCGCTGCGACCGAGAGCACCAGCGTTTCGGGGCCGAGTTCCAGTTCCAGAAGCACATCGGTCATCATCTGCGGCTTGACCGCCAGCACCAGAACCGCCGGGTTCTCCGGCGGCAGCGCGTTCAGGCGCACGCCCTTGTCGGCCCAGTCTGGGCGGGCATTCGGGTCGATGACGGTGACGGCGGCAGGGTCGATCCCGTGGGCCAGCCAGCCCGTCAGCATCGCACCGCCCATGCGGCCGCAGCCGACCAGCACCAGCCCGCGTTCGTTGATGTCGGAAAAATCCCCGGAATTGCCCATCGCGTCCCCCTGCGTTCGGGGCAGCAAAGGATGCGCCCCGGCTATGCCCGTCCGTAGGCCGGACCCATGGCGATGTCCAGAGCGGCCTCGGGCGCGGTATCGCCCCAGGCGACCAGCTGGAAGGCCGGGTAGTAGCGTTCGGCCTGCTCCAGCGCGTTGCGGATCATGTGGTCGATCTGTTCGGCGCTGGCGATGGCGTCCCCGGCCAGAACGAGGCCGTAGCGCCAGACCATCATCCGCTGATGGGCCCAGAAGGTGAACGCGCCGTCCCAGACCTGATCGTTGGTCAGATTCAGCGTTTCATACAGCGCAGGCGTCCGCGCGGCGGGCGGGTCCATGTCGAAGGTGCAGATCAGGCGCAGCATCTCCTCGGGTCCCGACCAGGCCAGCGTCACTGAATAGGTGCGCCACTGGCCTTCGACGGTCATGGCGATCTGATCGTCGGCGAAGCGGTCGAATTCCCAGGCGTGATGCGTGGCCACCGTCTCGACGATGTCGATGGGGTGGATGTCGTCGGAATGGATATAGTTGTCCGCCTGCGCCATGCCTGCTGTCCCCTGCATATGGTGGTGCACCCACCTTTTCTTGCGTAGGACCACGACAGGATGTGGTTTTCCCCATCTGTCCTACAACATCAGGGTGGCCGACAGGGGCTGCGCTGTAAAGAGAATTTCCGCTGAAGGAAGCAAAATCTTGTGGATGAATCGGCGCCGACCACCAGATGCGTGAGCCGGCGCCGAGGTCAACCCTGACCGAGCCGCGCGCCGGTTTCCATCTGAAACAGGTGAATATCCTGCGGTTCCACCTTCAGGCGCAGGCTCTGCGGCAGATCGGTATCGGCGGGAAGGGTGACGGTCAGGGGCTCGCCCGCCACATGGCCGTGCACAAGACGGGTGGCGCCCAGTTCCTCGACCGCGTCGATGACCATCTCGATCTGGCCATCGGCGGCGGGGATCAGGTCCTCGGGGCGGATGCCGATCAGGCCGGCATGGCCGGTGCCGGGCAGATGCGGCACCGCACGGGCCGGAATCAGGTTCATCGCCGGGCTGCCGATGAAGCTGGCCACGAAGGCCGAGGCCGGGTTGCGATACACTTCAAGCGGGGTGCCGATCTGTTCGATCCGGCCCTTGTTCAGCACCACCAGCCGGTCGGCCAGCGTCATCGCCTCCAGCTGGTCATGCGTCACGTAAAGCGAGGTCGTCCCCAGCCGCTTCTGCAGTTCCTTGATTTCCAGCCGCATGGTGATGCGCAGCTTGGCGTCGAGGTTCGACAACGGCTCGTCGAACAGGAAGGCCGCCGGTTCGCGCACGATGGCGCGACCCATGGCGACGCGCTGGCGCTGCCCGCCCGACAACTCGCGCGGCTTGCGGTCGAGGAAACCGCCGATCTGCAGGATCTCGGCGGCTTCGGCGACGCGGCGGTCGATCTCGGATTTGGGGGTGCGGCGGTTCTTCAGTCCATAGGCGAGGTTCTGGCGCACCGTCATATGCGGATAGAGGGCATAGTTCTGGAAGACCATGGCGATATCGCGCTCGGCCGGTTCGATATCGTTCACGACGCGGCCGCCGATGCTGACCGTCCCTTCGGAAATGCTTTCCAGTCCGGCGACCATGCGCAGCAGCGTGGACTTGCCGCAGCCGGACGGCCCGACCAGCACGATGAATTCGCCGTCCTTGATGTCGATATTGATGTCTTCGACCGCGCGGGTGCCCCCCGCATAGACCTTGCCCAGTTTGTCGATGGTGATCTGCGCCATTATTTTTCTGTCTCCACGAGGCCTTTGACGAACAGCCGCTGCATGAAGATCACCACCAGAAGCGGCGGCAGCATGGCCAGGATGGCGGTCGCCATGATGTAGTTCCACTGCGGGTCGGTATCGGCCACGGTGGACATGCGCTTGATCCCGGCGACGATGGTATACATGTCGGAATCGGTCGTGATCAGCAGCGGCCAGAGATACTGGTTCCACCCATAGATGAACATGATCACGAAAAGCGCCGCGATATTGGTGCGCGACAGCGGCAGCAGGATGTCGCGGAAGAATTTCATCGGCCCGGCGCCGTCGATGCGGGCGGCCTCGGTCAGTTCGTCCGGCATCGACAGGAAGACCTGCCGGAACAGAAAGGTCGCCGTGGCCGAGGCGATCAGCGGAATGATCAGCCCCGGATAGGTGTTCAGCATCCCCAGATCGGCCACCACCTTGAAGGTGGGCACGATGCGGACCTCGACCGGCAGCATCATCGTCGAAAAGATGATCCAGAAGGCAGCCATGCGGAAGGGGAAGCGGAAATAGACGATGGCGAAGGCCGAGGTGATCGAGATGGCGATTTTGCCAAGCGCGATCCCCAGCGCCATCATCAGCGAGTTGAGCATCATCCAGCCCACCGGCGGCATCCCCGAGGTGGAGATCCCGCGGCTGAGCATCCGGCTGTAGTTCTCATACGCCTGATCGCCGAACCACATCGGCACCGTTCCCCGCAGGAAGTCGTTGGAGGCGTGGGTCGAGGCGACGAGCGCCACCCAGACCGGCAGCGCCACCACCACCACGCCGAGGATCAGCACCAGATGGGCGAGGAAGTTCAGGAAGGGGCGATTTTCAACCATCAGTAGGCCACCTTCTTTTCGACATAGCGGAACTGGATCACCGTCAGCACGATCACGATGAACATCAGGATCACCGATTGCGCCGCCGAGGAGCCGAGATTCTGGCCGACGAAACCGTCCTGATAGACCTTGTAGACAAGGATATTGGTCGATTGCGCCGGGCCGCCGAAGGTCGTGGCGTCGATCACCGCGAAGGTTTCAAACATCGCATAGACGATATTCACTACCATCAGGAAGAAGGTGGTGGGCGACAAGAGCGGCAGGGTGATGGTGAAGAAACGCTTCACCGGCCCCGCGCCGTCGATGGCGGCGGCCTCGCGCAGGCTGGCGGGGATGGATTGCAGGCCCGCGAGGAAGAACAGGAAGCTGTAGGATATGCGGCTCCAGCTGGAGGCGAGGACCACCAGGATCATCGCGTCGGTCGGGTCCGAGACATAGTTGAAGCGGATGCCAAGCTGCGCCAGCACATAGGTCAGGATGCCGATCGAGGGGTTGAAGATGAACCACCACAGGATCCCCGCGACGGCGGGGGCGATGGCATAGGGCCAGACCAGCAGCGTGGTATAGACCTTGCCGCCCCGGATCAGCCGGTCGACGGCCACCGCCATCAGCAGAGCGAAGCCCATCGTCAGCAGCGTGACCGAGATGGTGAAGATGGCCGTCACATGGAAGCTGTTCAGATATTCGGGGCTGGACCACAATTGCTTGTAATTCAGCAGCCCCACGAATTCGGTGCGCAGCCCGAAGGCATCTTCGCGCAGGAAGCTTTGCCAGACCGCCTGACCGGCGGGCCACAGAAAGAAAATCGCCGTGATGGCCAGCTGCGGGGCAAGCAGCAGCCAGGGCAACAGGCGGTTGTTGAACAGGGCGCGTTTCATCGACGGCTCCGGCAAAGGGAACGCGCCCGCAAAAGGATTTGCGGGCGCGGACCTGAGGTTACTGGTTCTGGGCGGCGAATTCTTCGATCAGCTTGTTGCCGCGCTCGACGACGCTGTCCAGTGCGGCCTGGGCGTCTTTCTTGCCGGCCAGCAGCTGCTCGAATTCCTCGTCGATGATGGTGCGGACCTGAACATAGTTGCCGAAGCGCAGACCCTTGGAGTTGGCGGTCGGCGGGTTCAGCGTGATCTGCTTGATCGCGGTATCGGCGCCGGGATTGGCCTCATAGTAGCCCTGCTCCTTCGACAGCTCGTAAGCCGCCGTGGTGATCGGCAGATAGCCCGAGAACTGGTGCCAGTCGGCCTGTACCTCGGGGCTGGACAGATAGTTGAAGAACTTCGCCACCCCTTTGTATTCCTCGGGGTCGCGGCCCTGCAGCACCCACAGCGTCGCCCCGCCGATGATCGAGTTCTGCGGCGCGCCTTCCACATCGGCATAGTAGGGCAGCATGCCGAAGCCCAGCTCGAAGTCCTTCGAGTTCTCGACCACCGCCGCGCGCGAGCCCGACGAGTTCATCATCATCGCGCATTCCTGGCTGTAGAACATCGGGGGCGCGTTGTCGCCGCCGAGCGGGCCCGCATATTTATACAGCCCCTCATCGGCCCATTTCTTCAGATTGCCCCAGTGCTTGACCTGCACGGGACCGTTCAGCTCCAGCCGGGCATCCAGACCGCCAAAGCCGTTATCCAGCGTGCCGATGGGCTGGTTGTGCCAGGCCGACAGGTTCTCGGTCTGGATCCAGCTGACCCAGCCGGTGGTGAAGCCGCATTTCGCCGCGCCCGATTCGATGATCTTCTTGGAGGCCGCCTCCATTTCCTCCCAGGTCTTCGGCGGTGCATTCGGGTCGAGGCCGGCTTTCTCGAACACGGTCTTGTTGTAATACATGATCGGGGTCGAGCTGTTGAACGGCATCGACAGCATGTTGCCCTCGGTGTCGGTATAGTAACCGGCCACGGCGGGCAGATAGGCGGCGGGATCGAAGGGTTCCCCCTGATCGGCCATCAGCTGATAGACGGGATAGACCGCGCCCTTGGCGGCGATCATGGTGCCGGTGCCGACTTCGAAGACCTGCACGATGGCGGGCTGTTGCTTGGCGCGGAAGGCGGCGATCGCGGCGGTCATCGTTTCGACATAGTTGCCCTTGTAAGAGGGCTTGATGACGTAATCGCTTTGCGACTCGTTGAAGTTCTTGGCGATTTCTTCCAGCTTCGTGCCCAGCTCGCCACCCATGGCGTGCCACCACTGGATTTCGGTCGCAGCATTGGCGGCGGTCAGCGATGCAATCAGCGCGATGGCTGATGCCGAGAAGATGCGGGTCATTGAAAAGTCCTTCCTGTTGAGGGCGTTGCCTGACTAGTCTCGGCCCGTGAAGGCCGGGTGTCGGTTCTGTGACGGAACTGTGACAGATTCCGCGGGTCGGTCAACAGGTTGAAAAAGGGCGACAAGCCCGCGCTTGCCGCCCTTTTTCCTTAATATCCAGCAGGGCCTAGCTGGCCCTGCGCCGGAACAGCGATTTCACGCCGTTGATGAGCGGCACGATGGTCACTTTCGCGACCGGCACGATCACATATTCCGACAAGGGAATCAGGATCAGGCCGAGAATCAGCCCGAAGATGCCGTCGAAGAAAGCGGTGACGAACCAGCGCACGAAGCCGGGCGCCTGTGGAACGGCGGCGGCGGCGAGTTCGGCCTGATGTTTGATCCATTCGTAGATGCTGTGATAGCCGAGTTCGTGCAGGCCATGGATGACGATATTGCCTCCGACCCAGATCATGGCGGCCGTGCCCACCACGGTCAGCACCGCCATCAGTTTCGGCATCAGCTTGACGATCCCGCGCCCGAGCGCCGCGATCGGCCCGTTGCCGCGCCGCGCCATCGCCAGACCCACATCGTCCATCTTCACGATCAGCGCCACCGCGCCGTAAACGGCGACGGTGATCAGCACGGCGACGACGAACAGGGCGGCGGCCTCCATCGCGAATTTGGCCGGGCCGTGGATGGGGCTGTCCGCCATCAGCCGGGTGACCTCATTCAGCGCGATGGTCATGATTTCCGCAGACAGGATGAAGTCCGTCTTGATCGCGCCGGCGACCTTGGATTCTTCCAGTTGCGCGGCGTCGCCCTTACCCCCTTCATATTTGTCATGCGGGTCGTTCCTGGGCGCGATGGCGTGATAGACCTTCTCGGCCCCCTCAAAGCACAGATAGGCCCCGCCCAGCATCAGCAGCGGCGCGATCGCCCAGGGCGCGAAGGCCGACAGCAGCAGCGCCACCGGCAGCAGGATGACGATCTTGTTGAACAAGGACCCGCGCGCGATCTTCCAGATGATCGGCAGTTCGCGCTTGGCGTCGAAGCCGTGCACGTATTTCGGCGTCACCGCGGCATCGTCGATGACTGCGCCCGCGGCCTTGACGCTGGCCTTGGCCGCCATGCCGGTGACATCGTCGACCGAGGCAGCCGCCACTTTGGCGATCCCGGCCACATCGTCCAAAAGGGCGATCAATCCGCTCATCCGAAATCCTTTCCTGTTCCCGTGCATAATACCGCCCGAAGGCGAAGGTTCCAGCCTGCCGATGCTTGCGCCGGGCGCGCGAATGCTTCATCAAACTTGCGACATTCTGGGAAAGGGCAAGGCCATGGCCGATCTGGACGCGAACGCGAAACCGACCGAGGAAATCGACCTGCGCGAGGTCTTCGGGCTGGACAGCGACATGAAGGTCAAGGGGTTTGCCGAACGCACCGAACGCGTGCCCGATATCGATTCGACCTACAAGTTCGATCCCGACACGACCCTGGCGATTCTGGCCGGCTTTGCCTATAACCGCCGGGTGATGATCCAGGGCTATCACGGCACCGGCAAGTCCACCCATATCGAGCAGGTGGCGGCGCGGCTGAACTGGCCCTGCGTGCGCGTGAACCTCGACAGCCATGTCAGCCGGATCGACCTGATCGGCAAGGACGCGATCAAGCTGGTCGATGGCAAGCAGGTCACGGTTTTCCACGAGGGCATCCTGCCCTGGGCGCTGCGCAACCCGACCGCCATCGTGTTCGACGAATACGATGCCGGCCGCGCCGATGTGATGTTCGTGATCCAGCGCGTGCTGGAAGCCGACGGCAAGCTGACCCTGCTGGACCAGAACGAGGTGATTACGCCGAACCCGTTTTTCCGTCTGTTTGCGACGGCGAACACAGTGGGTCTGGGTGACACGACCGGGCTTTATCACGGCACCCAGCAGATCAACCAGGGTCAGATGGACCGCTGGTCGCTGGTCTCGACGCTGAACTATCTGTCGCATGATGCCGAGGCCGCCATCGTCCTGGCCAAGAACCCGAATTACAACAATGAAAAGGGCCGCAAGATCATCAACCAGATGGTCACGCTGGCCGACCTGACCCGCACCGCCTTCATGCAGGGCGACCTCTCGACGGTCATGTCGCCGCGCACGGTGATCTCATGGGCGCAGAACGCGCGCATCTTCGACAATGTGGGCTACGCCTTCCGGCTGACCTTCCTGAACAAGTGTGACGAGCTGGAGCGCCAGACCGTGGCCGAATTCTATCAGCGCCTGTTCGACGAGGAACTGCCGGAAAGCGCTGCGGCAAAGGCGGGGTGATGGGCGGCGCGGCCATCGCCTGCAGCCTGCTGGCACTTTTCGCCAGCGCGCCGCTTGTGCGGGTCGAGGCCGCCCCTCGTTTTCAGCCGATGGAGCAGTTCGTGTTCAAGCCGCTGTATTCGGACAGCAACCGTGCCCCCGCACGAGCCGCTTGTGCCCATCGAACTGGACTGCCGCGCCGGGACCCGCTTTTGAATAGTGACGCGGACACCGGACGGAACGCGGCGAAAAGCACAGGTTGAAGCATGAACAAATCCGACAACCCCGCCGATCCCTTCAAGAAGGCACTCACCGAGGCCACCCGTGCGCTGGCGGATGAGGCCGAGCTGAACGTGACCTTCACCGCCGACCCCTCGGGCGTGTCGGGCGATACGATGCGGCTGCCTCAGGTCTCGCGCCGCATGACGCGGGATGAGATTGTGCAGGCGCGCGGCACCGCCGATGCGCTGGCGATGCGGCTGCGCCATCACGACCCGGCGACCCATGCGAAATACGCCCCCGCCGGTCCGATGGCGCGCGAGATCTTCGAGGCGGTCGAGACCGCGCGGGTCGAGGCGCGCGGCGCGCGCGACATGCCGGGCGCCCTGTCCAATATCGATGCCCGCATGGGCGCCGAGGCCGAGCGTCGCGGTTACGGTCAGGTCAAGCAGCCTGCCGATGTGCCGCTGGCGGTCGCCGCGGGCTATCTGCTGCGCGAGGCGGCGACCGGCCGCCCGCTGCCGCCCGCCGCCGCCCATGCGGCCGAATTGTGGCGCCCCTTCGTCAGCCAGCAGGCCGGCCATGTGCTGGAAGCGGCGCGCACGACGCTCGACGATCAGGCCGCCTTTGCAAGGCTGGCGCGCCAGATGATCGAGGATCTGGGCTATGGCGACCAGCTGGGCGAGGACCCGGACGCCGAACCCGAAGACGATGCCAGCGAAGACGCGGAACCCGACCCCGAATCCGGCGACAACCAGTCCCGCGATCAGGACGAAAGCGAGGACAGCGAAGCCTCGCCCGAGCGCAGTCAGGAACGCACGCAGGACGAACGTCAGGCGCAGGTGTCGATGGACGATTCGTCCGAGGAGATGATGTCGGAAGAAGCCGACATGCCCGACAGCGAGATGCCGCAGGAATTGCCGCCCCCGGTCAGCGATGCCAGCGCCGATTACAAGGTCTTCACGCAGGCCTATGACGAGGAGATCAGGGCCGAGGATCTGGCCGAGCCGGCGGAGCTGGAACGCCTGCGCGCCTATCTGGACAAGCAGCTTGAACCGTTGCGCGGCGCGGTCAGCCGGCTGGCCAACAAGTTGCAGCGGCGCCTGCAGGCCCAGCAGAACCGCAGTTGGGAATTCGACAAGGAAGAAGGCGTGCTCGATGCCGGGCGACTGGCCCGCGTGGTCGCCAATCCGACGACGCCTTTGTCCTTCAAGGTCGAAAAGGACACCGAGTTCCGCGACACCGTGGTGACGCTGCTGATCGACAACTCCGGCTCGATGCGGGGGCGGCCGATCAGCATCGCCGCGATCTGCGCCGATGTGCTGGCCCGCACGCTGGAACGGTCGCAGGTCAAGGTGGAAATCCTTGGCTTCACCACCCGCGCCTGGAAGGGCGGCCAAAGCCGCGAGCTGTGGCTGAAGGAAAACCGCCCCGCGCTGCCCGGACGCCTGAACGACCTTCGCCACATTATTTACAAAGGGGCGGATGCGCCCTGGCGGCGGGTCCGCCCCAATCTCGGGCTGATGATGAAGGAAGGCCTGCTGAAGGAAAACATCGATGGCGAGGCGCTGGAATGGGCGCATCGCCGACTGGTCAAGCGGCCAGAGGCGCGCAAGATCCTGATGGTGATTTCCGACGGGGCGCCGGTCGATGATTCGACCCTGTCGGTCAACCCGGCGAACTATCTGGAAAAGCACCTGCGGGACGTGATTGCCATGATCGAGAAGCGCCGGCAGGTCGAACTGCTGGCCATCGGCATCGGTCATGACGTGACGCGCTATTATGAACGCGCCGTCACCATCACCGATGCCGAGCAACTAGGCGGCGCGATGACCGAACAGCTTGCCGGCCTGTTCGAATCCGACCCACGCCAGCGCGCGCGGGCCATGGGGCGTTCACGCGTGGGGACGAGGTAGCCATGGCAGACAAGCCGAACGATCCGGCTGAGCGCGAGGTTGCGTTGGAAATCTCGGCCGAAGATCTGGCCTCGGCCGATCTGATCGGCCCGAAAATCGCCGCCTTCGCCCGCCTGCGCGAGGATATCGCGGCGGCGGATTTTGACGGCGGAACGGTCAATCTGCGCTATTATAGCGGCGGCCAAGTGGCGCTGGATGTCGAGGATGTGCTGGCGGTATTGCAGCAGATGGAAGACGATCAGGCGGTGAAGCACTATCTGGACCAGGCCCTGAGCGAGCCGTCCGAGGAAGCGATCTACCTGCTGCCGGTGCTGAAGGGCCCGGACTATATCGACGCCGTTCGGGCGCAATTACGCGATGCCGGGCTGCCCGACGATCAGCCGCTGCCCTTCTGGTATCAGCCGCTGCGCACCGGGCTGAACGTGATCCTGATGCAGGATTCGCCGCAGATGATGCGCTCGGTTTCCGAAGCGGAACTGGCCGAGGCCGGTCTGGACATGGACGCGGCCCGCCAGCGGGCGATGCAGGATCTCGCCCGCTATTGCCACGAGCGCGACCTTCAGATCGGGTCCATCGACGACAAGCTGTTCCAGCTGCAGCTGGACGGCAATTACGAGGCGAGCACCTATTTCCTGTCCGGTCTCTGGGACGATATTCAGGACGAATTCGGCGCGCCGCCCGCGGCGCTGTTCGCCGCCCGCAATGTGGTGATCTACGCCAATACCGCCGACGCCGAGGCGATGCGCCTGCTGGACATCCTCGCGGCCCAGGGCGGTGAGAGCCCGGCCCATGCCGTCGCGCCCCATCAGATCCTTTACTGGACAGATGATGGCTGGTCGCTTCAGCCCGCGGAAGCGGCACAGGGCGACCCGCATTAACCGACCCGACAGGATGACCATGTTTCAGACCTTCACCGAGATTGCCGATCCCGCGAAACATCCCCCGCGCCTCGCCGCGCTGCGCAAGCTTATGGCGGCCGATGGGCTGGACGCCTTTCTGATCCCGCGCGCCGACGCGCATCAGGGTGAATATGTCGCCGATGCCGATGCGCGCCTGCGCTGGCTGACCGGATTCTCGGGCAGCGCGGGGCAGGCCATCGTGACGGCCGACCGGGCCGGCGTTTTCGTCGATGGCCGCTACCGCGTGCAGGTCAAGGCCGAGGTCGATCTGGCCCATTTCACCCCTGTCCCTTTCCCCGAAGTGAAGCCCGGCGACTGGCTGGTCGAGGCGCTGCCCGATGGCGGCCGGGTGGGCTTCGACCCGTGGCTGCACACCCATCGCGAAATTTCCGATCTGCGCATGCGGCTGGACCCCGAGGGCATTGCGCTTGTGCCGGTCGAAAACCTCGTCGACCGGATCTGGACCGACCGGCCGGATTCGCCGGTGGGACAGGTGCGGCTGCATGACGATGCGCTGGCGGGCGAAACGGCGGCGCAGAAGCGCGCGCAGATTGCAGCCGCGCTGACCGATGCGGGGCAGGGCGCGGCGGTGATCACGCTGGCTGATTCGCTTGCCTGGCTTTTGAATATCCGCGGGGCGGATCTGCCCCGGAACCCGGTGGTTCTGGGCTTTGCGGTGATCGATGATTCCGGCGCGGTGCAGGTCTTTTCCGACCCGGCGAAGTTCGACGAAACGGTGCGCCGTCATCTGGGCAACGCGGTCTCGATCATCCACCCGGCGGGTTTTCCGGCCGCGCTGGCGACGCTGGATGGCACCGTCCGTGTCGATCCCGCCACCGCCCCCGAGGCGGTGTTCCAGATCCTGACCGAACAGGGCACGACGGTCATCCCCGCCGACGACCCGGTGGTGATGCCGAAGGCGCTGAAAAACGCCGCCGAAATCGAAGGGATGCGCGCAGCCCACCTGACTGATGGCGCGGTGATGGCGCGCTTCCTCGCGTGGCTGGACAGGACCGCGCCGGGTGGGCTGACTGAAATCGATGTAACCACCAGGCTGGAGGAGATGCGGCGCGAGGCCGGGATCCTCGACATCAGTTTCGACACCATCGCCGGCGTCGGCCCACACGCGGCGCTGCCCCATTACCATGTGTCCGAGGCCAGCAATCTGCCGCTGGCGAATGGTCAGGTGTTGCTGGTCGATTCGGGCGGCCAATACCCGAATGGCACCACCGACATCACCCGCACCATGGCCGTGGGCGAGATGGACCCGCAGGTTCGCGACGCCTTCACCCGCGTGCTGCAGGGCATGATCGGTGTGTCGCGCCTGCGTTTTCCAAAGGGTGTCTCGGGGCGCGATCTGGACCCGGTGGCGCGCGCGCCCTTGTGGGTGGCAGGGATGGATTACGACCATGGGACTGGTCATGGCGTGGGCGCGGCCCTGTGCGTCCATGAAGGCCCGGCGCGGATCAGCCGCGCCTCGGAAGTGCCGCTGGCGGTGGGGATGATCCTGTCGAACGAGCCGGGCTATTACCGCGAGGGTGCGTTCGGAATTCGCATCGAGAACCTGCTGGTGGTCCAGCCGGCCGAAAGCCGCGATGGTCGCTATATGCTGGGCTTCGAGACTCTGACCTTAGTGCCCATCGACCGCCGTCTGATCGAGGCCGGGATGCTGTCGGGCGAGGAGCGGGACTGGCTGAACGCCTATCACGCCGAGGTTTTCGCGCGGATCAGCCCGCTGGTCGATGCCGACACGAAGGCCTGGCTGCAGACCGCGACCGCGGCGATCTGAGACGAGCGACGAGCGGATACGCCGCGCCGTTCTGGCGCGGCGTTGTCATATCAGGCGAACAGCAGCACCGCGCCGATGATGATGCCGGTGAACAGCAGCGCCACCACGCAGAAGCCCATGATGTCACGCGGCTTCAGCCCCGCGATGCCCAGCATCGGCAGCGCCCAGAATGGCTGGAGCAGGTTCGTCCAGGCATCGCCCCAGGCCACCCCCATGATGACTTTCGGGATGTCGGCGTTCAGCGCCTGCGCGGCGGGCAGCATGATCGGCGCCTGAACCGCCCATTGCCCCCCGCCCGAGGGGATGAAGATGTTGATGATCCCGGCGGAGATGAAGCTCCAGAACGGCAGTGTCTCGGCGGTGGAGATCGCCACGAACCATTCCGACAGCGTGGCGGCAAGTCCCGATCCGGTCATGATCGCCATGATCCCCGCATAGAAGGGGAATTGCAGCACGATGCCCGCGCCGCCCCTCACGGCTTCCTCCAGCGCGGCCAGCAGGCTGCGGGCGGTGCCGTGCAGGATGATGCCCACGAACAGGAACAGGAAGTTCACAACATCCAGGTTCAACCCGCCGCCGCCGGCAAAATATTGCACCAGCCAAATGATCCCCGGAATGCCGATGGCCCACATCAGGATGCGCGAATTCTCCAGCCGCTCGGCGGGGGTGGCGTTCGCGGGCAGGGGGGCGGGGTCGGTCGTGCTGCCCAGCTTGGCCGGATCGACCAGAACGACCTCCTCCTCGCGCGGCATCATCATGTAGTTGATCAGCGGCAGGGTCGCGAAGATCAGCGCTACGATCAGCAGGTTCCACCACGAAAAGATCGTGGCCGAGGTCGGGATGATGCCGATCACGCTCTCGGTGAAATGTTCCGGCGTGGCGACCGTCAGCGGGATCGATCCCGAAATCCCGCCATGCCAGACCACGAAGCCCGAATAGGCCGAGGCCACCAGCAGCCGGTAGTCGACCTTGACCTGCCGGGCCAGCTCGCGCGCAAAGATCGCGCCGACGACCAGCCCGAAACCCCAGTTCAGCCAACTGGCCGCCAGCGAGACCAGCGTGACCATGATGATCGCGGCCCCTGCGGTTCTGGCGAATCCCGCCAGCCATTCCAGCAGCCGCTTGACCGGCGGCGAGGTCGCCAGGATGAAGCCGGTGACCAGCACCAGCAGCATCTGCATGGCGAAGCTGAGCAGCTTCCAGAACCCGTCTCCCCAGATGACGATGATATCAAGGGGGTTGGCGCCCTCGATTCCGATGGCGGCCGCCATGACCACCAGAGTCAGGATGACGACGAAAACGAATGCGTCGGGCAGCCAGCGTTCCATCAGACGGGTTGCGGGGCGCGACAGGATGCGCAGCATGAACTCCTCCTCACTTTTTATGCATTTCAAACTTGCTGCGCGGCGAAGCTGAGGGCAACCTTTTCACGCAGCCGCACATGGAAACGCCCGCCGAAAGGCGGGCGTTTGTCGTTTTGGCCGGGTGCTCAGCCGATGGCGGCCAGCCGCACCTGATCGTCGACCTTGTCGATATATTGCGCGAAATTGTCCGAGAACATCTGCACCAGCTTCGCCGCCTGCGCGTCATAGGCCGCAGCATCGGCCCAGGTCTGGCGCGGATCCATCAGCTTGTCGTCGACACCGGGAACCGAGACCGGGACCTCGAAGCCGAAATTCGGGTCCTTGCGGAACTGGGCGGCGTTCAGCGACCCATCGAGCGCGGCGGTCAGCAGCGCGCGGGTGGCCTTGATCGGCATCCGCGAGCCGGTGCCGAAGGCGCCGCCGGTCCAGCCGGTATTCACCAGCCAGCAGGTGGCGCCGGTCTCGGCGATCTTCTTCTGCAGCAGCGCGCCATAGGCCTCGGGACGGCGCGGTGTGAAGGGCGCACCGAAGCAGGTCGAGAAGGTGGGCGTCGGCTCGGTTACGCCGACCTCGGTTCCGGGGGTCTTCGAGGTGAAGCCCGACAGGAAATGATACATCGCCTGCGCCGGGGTCAGCCGCGCGATGGGCGGCATCACCCCGTAAGCATCAGAGGTCAGCATGATGACATTCTTCGGAACGCCGCCCAGGCCGGTCTCGGAGGCATTCGAGATATAGTCGAGCGGATAGGCCGCGCGCATGTTCTCGGTGATCGAGCTGTCCCGGAAATCCAATTCCAACGTGTCGGGATCGAAGACCATGTTCTCGATCACGGTGCCGAACCTGCTGGTCGTCGCGTAGATTTCCGGTTCCGCCTCGGGCGAGAGGTTGATGGTCTTGGCGTAGCAGCCGCCTTCGAAGTTGAAGACGCCCTTGTCCGACCAGCCATGTTCGTCATCGCCGATCAGTACCCGCGACGGGTCCGCCGACAGCGTTGTCTTGCCCGTGCCCGACAGGCCGAAGAAAATCGCCACGTCGTTTTCGTCGCCCTCAGCATGGTTGGCGCTGCAATGCATCGGCATCACGCCGCGCGCCGGCAGGATGTAGTTCATCAGCGTGAACACGCCCTTCTTGTTCTCGCCCGAATATTCGGTGTTGCCGATCAGGATCAGCTTCTTGTCGAAGTTCAGCGCGATCACGGTCTCGGTCCGGGTCCCGTGCCGTTCCGGGTCGGCCTTGAAGCTGGGGCAGTTGATGATGGTGAATTCAGGCACGAAACTGGCCAGTTCCGAGGCGTCGGGGCGGCGCAGCAGGTGGCGGATGAACAGATTGTGCCAGGCCAGTTCCGACACCACGCGCACGTCCAGCCGCTGTTCGGGGTCGGCGCCTGCATACAGGTCCTGCACGAAATATTCGCGGCCCTTCATATGCTCCAGCATGTCCGCATAGAGCAGGTCAAACGCCTCGGGCGCCATCGGCTTGTTGTTTTCCCACCAGATGTTGTCCTCGACATCGGGGGTGCGGACCACGAACTTGTCCTTGGGAGACCGACCGGTATGCTTTCCGGTCGACACCAGGAAGGCCCCGCCAAGGCCCAGCGTGCCTTCACCGCGGGCGACGGCGCGTTCGATCAGGGCGGGTTCCAGCAGGTTGTAATAAACCGCGCCGACGCCCTCGATTCCCTGATCTTCCAGCTTGAAATTTGGGTTTACTCGGGGCTGCGACATGGGGGGAGATCTCCGCTTGGCAAGGACAGGAGCGTCCGTCCCGGTCCCTATAACATGGAGTTTTTATGAAAACAGAGGCCATTGGCAGATGTTAGCGAAATCACTCGCAGTTAGCGCAACCAGAGGTAAAATGAAGGCCGGAGGCGACAGAAACCGACCATGGAAAACGGCCCGGAAGTGATTCGAACCGAGACCATTCATGCCAGTGCCGTGGCGCTGGACGGGCGGGGGGTGTTAATCCTCGGGCCGTCGGGCGCTGGGAAATCGTCACTCGCCCTGCAGTTGATCGGGCAGGGGGCGCAACTGGTCGGCGACGACTGGATCGTGCTGGACCGGGTAGGAGGGGATGTGGTGGCGTCCGCCCCTGCCGCGCTTGACGGCCTGATCGAGGCGCGCGGCATTGGCCTGCTGCGCGCCCCCGCCCGGCCCGCGCCCTTGCGGCTGGTGGTCGACCTGGGTCGGATCGAACAGGCGCGGCTGCCGCCAATCCGCCACACTACCGTAATGGATATATCACTCCCCCTTGCTCTTGGGCCGCTGACAGCCCATCTTTCATCAGCGATTTGCCTGTTATTGCGGGGCGGGCGCATCGATCCCGAAGAAGGGCTGTCACCGGAAACGCGATGAACGATATTTCCAACCAGCAGATGACCGCGCCAGAGCCTGGCACCGAGGAGGTGCAGACTCGGGTGGTGCTGGTCACGGGACCGTCGGGGGCAGGGCGCTCCACGGCGATCAATGTGCTGGAGGATCTCGGCTATGAGGCCATCGACAACCTGCCCCTGTCGCTGGTCCCGCGTCTGCTGGAAGGACCGCCGCGCCCCGCCCCGCTGGCCTTGGGGCTGGACGTGCGCAACCGCGATTTCTCGGCCTCGGCGGTGATCGAACTGATCGACCGGCTGACCCGCCATCCCGGTTTTCAGCCTGAAGTGCTGTATATCGAATGCGATTCGACGACGCTGGTGCGGCGCTATAACGAAACCCGCAGGCGCCACCCGATGGCCGAGGCGGGCGCGCCGCTGGACGGTATCCAGGCTGAAAAGGACCTGCTGGGACCGATCAAGGTGCGGGCGGATGTTCTGGTCAACACGTCGGACATGACGCCGCACGACCTGAAGGCGGAACTGGCGCGTTTCTTCGAAACCACCTCGGCCAACCGGCTGACGGTCTCGGTCCAGAGCTTTTCCTATAAGCGCGGCGTACCGCGTGGCATCGACATGATGTTCGACTGCCGCTTTCTGGACAACCCGTATTGGCGCAGCGAACTGCGCGCAAAGGACGGCCGCGATGCGGCCGTTCAGCATTTCGTCCAGGCCGATTCGCGCTTTGTCGAGTTCTTCGACAAGGTGCGCGACCTGATCCTTTTCGTCCTGCCAGCGCATCTGTCCGAGGGTAAAACCCATCTTGCCATCGGATTTGGCTGCACTGGCGGCCAACATCGTTCCGTCACTTTGACGGAATTGATGTCCACGGCGCTTGCTGAACAAGGCTGGCAGGTGTCTAAACGCCACAGAGAACTCGAACGCCGCGAAGCTGACGCGGCCCATCATACAGTTTCGGCTTCCACGCCTCAGGGAACGCAGATTTGATCGGAATTGTCATCGTCGCACATGGCGGTCTGGCGCGGGAATATCTCGCAGCCATGGAACATGTCGTAGGCCCACAGGCCGGTGTGCGTACCGTCACCATCGAAGATATCCACGACCGCGCGGCGAAAAGCCGTGAGATCTGTCTCGCCACCGACGAGGTCGACGAGGGCGACGGCGTCGTCGTCGTCACCGACCTGTTCGGCGGATCGCCGTCCAACCTGTCGCTGCCCGCCTGTTCGGCCCGCAACCGGGTGATTCTTTACGGCGCCAACCTGCCCATGCTGGTCAAGCTGGCCAAGCTGCGCCACCTGCCCGCCGGTCAGGCCGCAGCCATGGCCGCCGAAGCCGGGCGGAAATACATCGACAGCTACAACGTCTACGACGAGATGATCCCGCGCAAGGTCGCGCAATGACCGACCCGATCAGTCGGGTTCTGCCCATCGTCAACGAGAAGGGGCTTCACGCGCGGGCCTCGGCGAAATTCGTCGAGACGGTCGAGCGTTTTGACGCCGAGGCGCGTGTGACCCGCGACGGCATGACGGTCTCGGGCGATTCGATCATGGGGCTTCTGATGCTTGCCGCCGGGCGCGGATGCGAGATCGCTTTGCAGACCTCGGGGCGGCAGGCCACCGAACTCGCCGACGCGCTGACCGATCTGGTGGCACAGCGCTTCGGCGAGGATTCCTGAGCTTTGGCCGCCCGCCGCCCTTATCATCACGGCAATCTGCGCGAAGCCTTGGTCGAGGCCGCCATCGGCCTGATCGGCGAGACCGGCCCGCAGGGCTTCAGCCTGGCCGAAGCCGCCCGCCGCGCCGGTGTCTCGCCCGCCGCGCCTTACCGCCATTTCAAGGGGCGCGATGACCTGCTGGAAGAAATCGCCAAGCGGGGTTTCGACGAATTCGCCGAGGCCATGGAGGCCGCCTGGGACGAGGGGCGGCCGAACCCCTTGGCCGCTTTCGCCAGGCTGGGCCAGACCTATCTGGATTTCGCCCGTCAGCGCCCGGCCTATTACGTCGCAATGTTCGAAAGCGAGCTTTCGCTGGCCGACAATCCCGACCTCTGGCAGGCTTCCGAGCGCGGCTTCGCCACCCTGATACGGGCGGCCGAAGCGCTGTCGGCGCCGCTGCCCAAGGACCGCCGCCCGCCGCCCCGCATGTTCGCCAACCATATCTGGGCGCTGTCCCATGGCGTGGTCGAACTGTTCGCGCGCGGCAAGCGAGGTACGCGTTCGCCGATCTCGGCCGAGGATATGTTGAATTCGGGCGTGCTGATCTATCTGCGCGGCCTCGGCCTGATCGGCGACTGATCTCTTTTTCCCACCGCTGCGGTCCTGTCGCATTTTTCCCGCTCCCCCACTTGATTGGGGCGATCGCTGCACCACATTGATTGATGTGAATACCATTCACATCGAAAGGGAAAACAACGATGGACTATGGTTCGACCACCTCTTACCGCCCGATGAGGGAATGGCAGCCGGGGCTGATGACCCGCGCGAAGCATACGCTCATGCGGGGTCGCGACTGGCTGGATGATCGGGGCCGTCTGGCCTGGATTCTGGCCATGATCGCGGGCTTCATCTTCGTCTGGCCGGTCGGCCTGGCGCTTCTTGTCTATATGATCGGAACCAATCGCATGTTCAGCTGTGCAAATCGCCGCCAATCCTCGGCCCATACCTACGCTCGTAGTTCGGGTAATTCCGCATTCGACGCCTATCGCGCCGAAACCCTGAAACGACTGGAAGACGAACATCAGGAATTCATGGCCTTCCTGACCCGCCTGCGCGAGGCCCGCGACCGTGCAGAGTTCGAGCAGTTCATGTCGGACCGCCGCGACGCCTCGGACCGGCGCGAGGACGCGCCGCGCGACCAGAACTGATCGCCGCGAGATGAAAAGGGCCGGGAAGCACGCGCTTCCCGGCCCTTCGCTTTCTGCCGCCCTCAGCGGGTCGGCACAGGATGTTCGCCCGAATAGTCGTAGAAACCGCGCCCGGTCTTGCGGCCCAGCCATCCGGCCTCGACATATTTCACCAGCAGTGGGCAGGGGCGATACTTAGTGTCGGCCAGCCCGTCATGCAGGACGTTCATGATGGCCAGACAGGTGTCCAGCCCGATGAAATCGCCCAGTTCCAGCGGGCCCATGGGCCAGTTGGCGCCCAGCTTCATCGACTGGTCGATGGATTTCACCGAACCGACGCCCTCATACAGCGTATAGACCGCCTCGTTGATCATCGGGATGAGGATGCGGTTGACGATGAAGGCCGGGAAATCTTCGGCGGTGGCCGAGGTCTTGCCGATCCGTTCGACCACTTCCAGCATGGTCTGATAGGTGTCCTGATCGGTGGCGATGCCGCGGATCAGCTCGACCAGCTGCATGACCGGCACCGGGTTCATGAAGTGGAAGCCCATGAATTTGTGCGGCCGGTCAGTCCGGCTGGCCATCCGCGTGATCGAGATCGACGAGGTGTTCGAGGTCAGGATCGTCTCCGGTTTCAGATGCGGCAACAGCTCGGCGAAGATGGCGTTCTTGACGGCTTCCTTTTCTGTCGCGGCCTCGATGATCAGGTCGCTGGGACCCAGATCGGTCAGCGTCATGGTGGTGCGGATGCGGCCGAGGGTCGCTTGCTTGTCGGCCTCGGTGATCTTGCCGCCCTTGACCTGCCGGTCGAGGTTTTTCGTCACCGTCGCCAGCGCCTTCTTCAGCGCCTCCTCGCTGACATCGGTCAGCAGAACGTCATAGCCCGCGAGCGCGAAGACATGGGCGATCCCGTTGCCCATCTGCCCCGCACCGATCACCCCGATTGTTTGAATGGTCATGTCAAATCCCCCTCGACTATCGGGCGGACGATAGGGGGGCGGGCGATGGGGATCAATGCGGAACCGCGGCCCGTGACGCGGCGGGGGGTCAGTTTGCCAATGCGCCGACGGCCTGCGCGGCCGGGATGTCGCCATCGGTGAGTTCGATCACCCGGCGGCTGAGCCGGGGCGTCGCGATGATCTCGGCCAGCACGGTTGCGACATTGTCGCGGCTGACATCGCCGTAAGGCACGGCCGCGCCGGCGCGCACCTTGCCGGTGCCGGGCTTGTCGGTCAGCGTGCCGGGGCGCAGGATCACCCAGTCCAACCCGCTTTGGGCCGGATGGTTGTCTGCCTTGCGCTTGACCTGCATGTAATGTTCGAACCGCTCGCCTGGCGAGGCGGTGCCCCGCAACGCATCCGGGATGACAGAGACCAGTACGAAGCGGTTGATCTTGGCCGCCTGCGCGGCGCTGACGGCCTTTTCCAGCCCCACGCCATCAACTGCCGTGGTGCGGTCCGCGCCGCCCAGACCGCCCGCGCCGGCGCTGAAGACCACGGCATGATAACCCTGCATCAGCCCGGCCAGACCCGCTGCATCCAGCGCCGTCAAATCCCCGGTGACCGGCGTGACCCCGCGCGCGCGCAATGCGTCCAGCTGTTCGGGTTTGCGCGCCATCGCGCCCACACCCTGCCCGCGCCCGGCCAGCAGCGGCCCCAGCCGCCTGCCCACACCGCCCGCACCGCCGATAATGAATATGCCCGTCATGGTCGTCCTCCTTCGCCTTGACCCTGGGTAATGCGTCCTCTGACAACCCAAGAAAAAACGCCCCGGATAGTTCCGGGGCGTTCGGTGCTTCCTGCAGATAATCCGGTCGGATTACAGCTTCTCGGTCAGTTCCGGCACGAGGGTGAACAGGTCGCCCACCAGCCCGTAATCGGCGATCTGGAAGATCGGCGCTTCCTCGTCCTTGTTGATGGCGACGATGACCTTGCTGTCTTTCATCCCCGCAAGGTGCTGGATGGCGCCGGAAATGCCCACCGCGACATAAAGCTCGGGCGCCACCACCTTGCCGGTCTGCCCGACCTGCCAATCGTTCGGCGCAAAGCCCGAATCGACCGCCGCGCGCGACGCGCCGACGGCGGCGCCCAGCTTGTCGGCCAGCTTCTCGATGATCTCGAAATTTTCCTTGGAGCCGACGCCGCGGCCGCCCGAGACGACACGCCCGGCCGAGGTCAGTTCCGGCCGATCGCTCTTGGCGACCTCGTCGGCGACCCATTTCGACAGGCCCGGATCTTCCGCCGCCGCCTGATCGGCGACCGTGGCCGCGCCGCCCTGACCCGCCGCATCGTAGGACGCCGTGCGGATGGTCATGACCTTTTTCGGGTCCGAGGATTTCACCGTCTGGATTGCGTTGCCGGCATAGACCGGGCGTTCGAACGTCTCGGCATCGACGATCTTCGACACATCCGAGATCACCATCACATCCAGCAACGCTGCCACCCGCGGCATGACGTTCTTGGCATCGGTGGTCGCGGGGGCGGCGATGTGGTCATAGTCGCCGGCCAGCGACACCAGCAGCGCGGCGGTCGGCTCGGCCAGACGGTGACCATAGAGCGGGTCTTCCGCGACCAGCACCCTGGTCACGCCGTCGATCTTGGCGGCGGCCTCGCCCGCGGCCTTGGCCGAAGACCCGGCGCACAACACCGTCACATCGCCCAGCCCCTTGACCGCGTTGACGGCCTTGGCGGTCGAGTCGACGTTCAGCTCGCCATTCGTGACTTCACCCAGCAGCAGAACCGCCATCACACAACCCCCGCTTCTTTCAGTTTCGCAACCAGTTCGTCGACCGAGCCGACCTTGATGCCCGCCTTGCGGCCTTCCGGTTCGGTCGTTTTCACCACCGTCAGGCGCGGGGTCACATCGACGCCGTAATCGGCGGCGGTTTTATCATCCAGCGGCTTCTTCTTCGCCTTCATGATATTGGGCAGCGAGGCATAGCGCGGCTCGTTCAGGCGCAGGTCGGCGGTGACGATGGCGGGCAGCTTGACCTCGATGGTCTGCAGGCCGCCATCGACCTCGCGGGTCACCTGCACGGCGTCGCCGGCCAGCTCCAGCTTCGATGCGAAGGTCGCCTGACCCCAGCCAAGCAGCGCTGCCAGCATCTGGCCGGTCGCGTTCATGTCATTGTCGATGGCCTGTTTGCCCGCGATCACCAGCTTCGGCTGTTCCTGATCGACCACGGCTTTCAGGATCTTGGCGACGGCCAGCGGCTCGATGTCCTGATGCACATCATCGGCGGCGACGACCAGAATGGCGCGGTCCGCGCCCATCGCCAGCGCCGTGCGCAGCGTTTCGGCGGCTTGCTTGACGCCGATCGAGACGACGACGACTTCCTCCGCGACGCCCTTTTCCTTCAGGCGGATCGCCTCCTCGACAGCGATCTCGTCGAAAGGGTTCATCGACATTTTCACGTTCGCCAGATCGACGCCCGAGCCATCGGCCTTCACCTTGGCTTTGACGTTATAGTCGATCACGCGCTTTACCGGCACGAGAACCTTCATCGGCACTCACTCCCCTAATCGTGGCCACTAGCAATTTCGCCGCAATTGATAGCGGCCCATTTCGGGCAGGGACAGGGAAAAATCCCATGACGCAGCGTTGACGTGAACGCAAACAGGCGGTTACCGGCTGGCGCCCGGCACCCACAGAATGTCGCCGCCCGCATCCAGATTGGCGTGGCGCGCGGCCACAAACAGCCAATCCGACAGCCGGTTCAGATAGCGCAGCGCGGCTGGATTGACCGCGTCCGCGGTGGCAAGCGCTGTGACGCAGCGTTCCGCGCGCCGCGCCACCGTGCGCGACAGGTGCAGATGCGCCGACAGCGCGCTGCCGCCGGGCAGGATAAAGCTGCGCAGCGGTTCCATCTGGGTGTTCATCGCGTCGATTTCGGCTTCCAGCCGGTCCACTTGGCCCTGGATCATGCGCAGCACCGGATAGGGCAGGGCGTCATCCCCCGCCATATTCGGGCGCGAGAGATCCGCGCCCAGATCGAACAGCTCATTCTGGATCACCGCGATCTGCGCCGCCGTCACACCCTGCGCGTGCAGCCGCGCAAGGCCGAGGGTCGCGTTCAGTTCGTCCACGGTGCCGTAGGCCTCGACCCGCGCGTCATGTTTCGCCACGCGGCTGCCATCGGACAGCGCGGTATCGCCAGCGTCACCGGTGCGGGTATAGATGCGGTTCAGGACGACCATCAGCTGCCGCGCACCCAGAAGAACAGCAAGATCAGTGCGATGGCGATGGCCTGCGCAATGATCCGCCAGCGCATCATCCGGTTGCCGTTCTTGGCGTTGAAGCTGCCACCCACGCCAAAGCCGCCGATGCCCACGGCCAGAACCGCAACCACCGCGAAAAGTGCGATCAGGATCAGGATGAACAGGGGATCTTGGGTCATGTCAGGGGCCTTTCGTCAGCGCGCATCACCCTAGACCCGGCGCCCGCGCGGGTCCAGCGAATGTCGCGCGGCGGCGATGCGCCGGTCCTGCGAATCACCTGTAGCGCCACGGCTATAATCACGCTATGCTGCATGTCAGACCCGGATAACCGGGCATCATGTACAGGCAGTGACGGCGGTATTTCCATGACCGAGATGGTCTTTGGCGCCACGCCCATGCGGGCGGGCGATCCGATTCTTCCCAAATGGTGGCGCACCGTTGACCGATGGTCGCTGTTCGCGGTTCTGTGCCTGTTCGCCATCGGGCTGCTGCTGGGGCTGGCGGCCTCGGTTCCGTTGGCGGAAAAGAACAACCTGACGCCGTTCTATTACGTCACCCGGCAGGCGGTGTTCGGCGGGCTGGGATTGGGGGTGATGTTCGTCATCTCGCTGATGAACCCGCGCCAGATACGCCGTCTGGGCGTCACCGGCTTTCTGATCAGCATGATCGTCGTGGCGGCGCTGCCGGCGATCGGCACCGATTTCGGCAAGGGCGCGACCCGCTGGCTCAGCCTCGGCTTTGCCTCCGTCCAGCCGTCGGAGTTTCTGAAACCCTGTTTCATCGCCGCCGTCGCCTGGTGCATGGCGGCCAGTCAGGAGGTCGGTGGTCCGCCCGGCAAGACCATCAGCTTCGGCATCACCGTGGCGGTGGTGCTGACATTGGCGATGCAGCCCGATTTCGGGCAGGCCTCGCTGGTGCTGTTCTCCTGGGGGGTGATGTTCTTCGTCGCCGGCGCGCCCCTGGCCTTGCTGCTGGGCGTGGCGGGACTGGCAGTCGCGGGCGGCTTCTTCGCCTATGGCTCGTCCGAGCACTTTGCCCGCCGGATCGATGGCTTCCTGTCGGCCGAGATCGACCCCCGCACCCAGATCGGCTATGCCACCAACGCCATTCAGGAGGGCGGCTTCTTCGGCGTCGGCGTGGGTGAGGGCACCGTCAAATGGTCGCTGCCCGACGCACATACCGACTTCATCATCGCTGTCGCGGCCGAGGAATACGGCCTGGTCATGGTGCTGGTCATCATCGCGCTTTACGCCACCATCGTCTTCCGCTCGCTGATGCGGCTGCTGCGCGAACGCGATCCCTTCGCCCGCATCGCCGGCACCGGCCTTGCCTGCGCCTTCGGCGTGCAGGCGCTGATCAATATGGGCGTGGCGGTGCGGCTGTTGCCCGCCAAGGGGATGACGCTGCCTTTCGTCAGCTACGGCGGCTCGTCGGTGATTGCCTCGGGGATCGCCATGGGGATGCTGCTGGCGTTGACCCGTCACCGGCCGCAGGGCGAGATGTCGGACCTGATCGGGCGGGGTCGCTGATGGCGAAATATGCGCTGATCGCCGCCGGCGGGACCGGCGGCCACATGTTCCCGGCCCAGGCCCTGGCCGAGGTGCTGCTCGCCCATGGCTGGCGGGTGAAGCTGTCGACCGACGAGCGCGGCGCACGCTATGCCGGCGGCTTCCCCGAGGCGGTGACGCGCGAAATCGTGCCCTCGGCCACCACGGCGCGGGGCGGCATCATGGGCAAGCTGACGGCGCCGCTGAAGATCGCTGCCGGCGTGCTGGCCGCGCGCGGCGCGTTCCG
This sequence comes from Paracoccus sp. S1E-3, assembly GCF_013868135.1. Classification (GTDB taxonomy): domain Bacteria; phylum Pseudomonadota; class Alphaproteobacteria; order Rhodobacterales; family Rhodobacteraceae; genus Paracoccus. The sequence continues at coordinate 1,144,143 of NZ_JACEMU010000004.1, read as the reverse complement.
CCGCGACCGGCCCGATGTGGTGGTGGGTTTCGGCGGTTATCCCACCATCCCTGCCATGTCGGCGGCGCTGAGCATGGGCATGCCGCGCATGATCCACGAACAGAACGGCGTCATGGGCCGGGTCAACGCCATCTTCGCGCCGCGCGTCAACCGCGTCGCCTGCGGAATCTGGCCGACAGAACTGCCCGACAGTGTGAACAGCACCCATACCGGCAATCCGGTCCGCCAGGCGGTGCTGGACCGGGCAGGCGCCGATTACACGCCGCCCGGCGACGGGCCGCTGAACCTGCTGGTGATCGGCGGCAGCCAGGGCGCACGGGTGCTGTCCGACACCGTGCCCGCTGCCGTTGCCGCGCTGCCGCGGGACCTGCGCGGCCGGCTGCATGTCGCCCATCAGGCGCGGGCCGAGGATCACGACCGCGTCGTGCAGGCCTATGCCGATGCCGGGATCGCGGCCGAGGTGCAGCCCTTCTTCGCCGATGTGCCGCAGCGCCTGCAGGATTGCCAGCTGGTCATCAGCCGGGCCGGGGCGTCCTCGGTTGCGGATATCACCGCCATCGGGCGCCCCTCGATCCTGATCCCCTATGCGGCGGCCACGGGCGATCACCAATCGGCCAATGCGCGGCCTCTTGCCGATGCCGGGGCGGCGATCATGCTGCCCGAATCCGTGCTTGACGCTGAAAGCCTGACGCGCGACATCGCCGCAATCCTTTCCGACGCCACCCGCGCAAGCGACATGGCCGAAGCGGCGCGCGCCCTTGGCCGCCCCGATGCGGCCCGGCGTCTTTATGACCTCGTGACGGAGCTTGCCCCATGAACGCAGCCACCAAACTTCCCGGCGAACTGGGCCCCATCCACTTCATCGGCATCGGCGGCATCGGCATGTCGGGCATCGCCGAGGTGCTGATGACGCTCGGCTATGACGTGCAGGGCTCGGATGCGAAGAAATCCAAGATCACCGACCGGCTGGAAAGCCTTGGCGCGCGCGTCTTCGAAGGCCAGCGGGCCGAGAATATCGGCGAAGCGGGCGTTGTGGTGATCTCCACCGCGATCAAGAAGGGCAATCCCGAACTGGAGGAAGCCCGCCGCCGCGGCCTGCCGGTCGTGCGTCGCGCCGAGATGCTGGCCGAACTGATGCGGCTGAAATCCAACGTCGCCATCGCCGGCACGCATGGCAAGACCACGACGACCACCATGGTCGCGACCCTGCTGGATGCGGGGAATTTCGACCCCACCGTCATCAATGGCGGGGTGATCCATGCCTACGGATCCAACGCGCGCGCCGGCGCCGGCGAATGGATGGTGGTCGAGGCCGACGAATCTGACGGCAGCTTCAACCGCCTGCCCGCCACCATCGCCATCGTGACCAATATCGACCCCGAGCATATGGAGCATTGGGGCGATTTCGACCGCCTCCGCAAAGGGTTTTACGATTTCGTCTCGGGCGTGCCCTTCTACGGCTTGGCCGTCTGCTGCACCGACCACCCCGAGGTGCAGGCGCTGGTCGGCAAGATCAGCGACCGCCGCGTGGTGACCTTCGGCTTCAACGCGCAGGCCGATGTGCGCGCGATCAACCTGCGCTATGAAAACGGCATCGCCCATTTCGACGTGGCGCTTCAGGGCGAGGCCGTGCTGAATGACGGCGAGATTCCGGTGATCGAGGGCTGCACCCTGCCGATGCCCGGCGATCACAACGTCTCCAACGCCCTGGCGGCGATTGCCGTCGCGCGGCATCTGGGCATGAAGCGCGCCGAAATCCGCGACGCGCTGGCGAAATTCGGCGGCGTCGGGCGCCGCTTCACCCGCGTGGGCGAAGTGAACGGCGTCACCATCATCGACGATTACGGTCATCATCCGGTCGAGATCGCAGCCGTGCTGAAAGCCGCGCGGCAGGCCACCAAGGGTCGGGTGATCGCGGTCCACCAGCCGCATCGCTATTCGCGCCTGTCGAACCTGTTCGATGATTTCTGCACCTGCTTCAACGAAGCCGATGTCGTCGCCATCGCCGAGGTCTATGCGGCAGGCGAGGACCCGATCCCCGGCGCCTCGCGCGACGATCTGGTCGCGGGCCTGATTGCCCATGGCCACCGCCATGCCCGCGCCATCATGGACGAGGCCGACCTGTCCCGTCTGGTCCGCGAGCAGGCACGCCCCGGCGATATGGTCGTCTGCCTTGGCGCGGGCACCATCTCGGCCTGGGCGAACGCGCTGCCCGAGCGGCTGACCGACAAGGCCGCCTGAACGCGGCGCGGCCTTCGGCGCGCACTGCGCTTGCCAGTTTTTATCTGCCTTTGACGGCCCCGATCATCGGGGCCGTCTTTCATTCTGGCGGCCGAGGCGCGCGCAGCTTCCCCCCCACATTCCACAACAGTCAACCGCCTGCGACTCGGCGGCTTGGCGACTTCCAGTTTATTGATGTTGGGGCTATCCAAAAGGATGTGCAGGACAGCTGCGCATTTCGGCCCCAAAGGCCCGTTCAAGGAGCTTTTCATGACCGTCACTCATATTTCCGCATTGCTCGCCGCCACCGCCTTGTCACTGTCCATGGCCCATGCTCAACCGATGCCCAAGCCTGCGGCTTCCGAAGCCACGACGGAAACCGCGACCGAGGCCGAAGCCAGCACGGAAGCCACTGCCGAGGCGAAGACTGAAGCCGATGCCGCCGAAACCATTGCTGCCGTCACCGGCAAGGGCGAGCAGAAAGAACCCCTCACACTCTCTCCCGGCGCGGCGACCGTCGGCGTCAAGGCGGGTGAGCATCGCTTCAACCTGACATTTGAACCGACAGCGGTCGAGGGTATGGGGCTGGTCCGGTCGAAATTCCTCAACGAAGGGATTTTTCAGTCGGTTCTCGACAGCTTGGCCGACAACATTGCGCTGCCGCGCGACGTGGCCGTCACCTTCAAGGATTGCGGCTTCGACAACGCCTACTGGGACCCGGATGAAAGCACTGTGAACATGTGCTGGGAGCTCATCTCGCTTTACAATCGGGGGTATGAGGAAGTCAGCGGCGAGGAATCCGCCTATCTGCGCGGCGCCGATCAGGACACGGTTCTGACCGGCACGACGGCATTCATCCTGATGCACGAACTGGGTCACGGGTTGGTCAGCCTGTTTCAGCTTCCCGTGACGGGCCGCGAGGAGGACGTGGTCGATCAGTTCGCGACCCTCGCGATGCTGAGCGCCGATGAGCCGGAAGATACATTCGAGAATCGCGACGGACGGCTGGTGCTTCTGGGCGCCTATTTCTTCCAGCAGCTTGCCAGCCAGCCCGGCGATCTGACCCGAGAGATCTTTGCCGATGAACACGCGCTTGGCCAGCAGCGGTATTACGACGTCATGTGCCTTGTTCTTGGGTCTGACCAGGATGCCTATATGCCGATCCTCGCGCCGGGCCTGTTCATGGTCGCCCGCGAAGCCGATGAAAACCCGGATAATTTCGACGATGAACGCGTCACCGACTGGCTGACAAAGACCGACGCGCTGAACATCCTGCCTTATGAGCGTGCGGTCCGCTGCGGTGACGAATACGCGAAATACTCGGCAAGCTGGGACTATCTGCTGGAGAATTTCATGATCCCGCAGGACGACCAGGCCGAGCAAGCCGATCAGCAGGCGGCGGAACCACAGGGCGCCGAGAACGAGCAGGCGAGCGAGCCCGCCCCTGAAACGCAGGACGAAGAGGCTGTGCAGCCGAACTGACGGCCCAGACCGAAGCAGGGTGGGGCGCTCTCGGCCGGGCTATGGCAAATGGGCGCCCACCACCCGGCGCTTCCGCCGCGCGCTGTTTGCGCGGCGGAAGCGGATCGTCTAGGAAGCGCGCAGCCTGACAAAGGAGCCGGGAATGGACGATCAGATGAGCGCAATTCAGATGCCCGCGATACGCGGTGCGCTGACCCCTGACCGTCCGCTTGACAGCCTGACATGGCTGCGTGTCGGCGGCCCGGCGGACTGGCTGTTCCAGCCCGCCGATCAGGCCGATCTGGCGGATTTTCTGCGCGGACTCGATCCCGGCATTGCGGTCTTTCCGATGGGCGTCGGTTCGAACCTGATCGTGCGCGATGGCGGGATTCGCGGCGTGGTGATCCGGCTTGGCCGCGGGTTCAATGGCATCGACATCGAGGGCGATGTCGTCACCGCCGGTGCGGCGGCGCTTGACGCGCATGTCGCCCGTAAAGCCGCCGATGCCGGGCTGGACCTGACCTTTCTGCGCACCATTCCCGGAAGTATCGGCGGGGCGGTCAGGATGAATGCCGGCTGCTATGGCGCTTATGTCGCCGATCACCTGATTGACGCGCAGGCGGTGACGCGGGACGGCCAACTACTGACCCTCTCGCCCGAGGATCTGCGCTTTGCCTACCGCCATGCCGAGCTTGCCGAGGGCGCCGTCCTGATCCGCGCCCGCTTCCGCGCCGATGCCGCCGCGCCGGCCACCTTGCACGCCCGGATGGAGGATCAGCTCGCCAGACGTGACGCCACTCAGCCAACGAAGGAGCGCAGCGCCGGATCGACGTTCCGCAATCCGGCCGGCTTCAGCTCGACCGGGCGGGCGGATGACACGCATGAGCTGAAGGCGTGGAAACTGATCGAGGATGCGGGCCTGCGCGGCCATCGCCTGGGCGGCGCGCAGATGTCGGAAAAGCACCCGAATTTCCTGCTGAATGCGGATCGGGCCACAGCGGCCGAACTGGAGGCGCTGGGGGAACTGGTGCGCGAACGCGTGCAGGCCAGTTCCGGCCACCTGTTGCAATGGGAAGTGATCCGCATCGGCGACCCGGCCTGAACGAAAAAGGGCGGCCCGCAAAGGCCGCCCTGTCGCATCCGCCGCAGCCTACGCGGCTTAATTGCCGCCCGACAGCATCTCGCCCGCGCCGCCGACGACGCTGGCGATGCCCATCATGTCCAGACCGCCAAGGATCGCATCGACCGCCACCGCGGCCAGCAGCATCCCCATCACCCGGCTGATGATATTGGCGCCGGTATTGCCGATATAGCGGTGCACCCGCGTCGCGGCCAGCAACAGCCCCAGCGTGATCGCCAGCACCACCAGCAGCGCCCCCGCCGTCACCATCTGATCCAGCAGCGAATTCTGGTGGTTGTCGGTCAGCACCACCACCCCCAGCATCGCGCCGGGCGAGGCGATCGACGGGATCGCCAGCGGAAAGACCGCGCCTTCCAGATGGTCGCGCTCGGCTTCCTCGATCTCGCGCTGGGGTTTGGCCTCGCCGAAGATCATGGTCATGGCGAACAGGAACAGCACGATCCCGCCCGCGATCTGGAACGAGCCAAGCCGCAGGCCCATCGCCTCCAGCACGAACTGGCCGAAGAACAGAAAGCCCAGCAGAACCATTGTGGCGACCAGCACGGCACGGATCGCAAAGCGGCGATGCAGCGCGCGCGGGACGTATTTGGTTGCAAACAGGAAGACGGGGACCGAGCCGATCGGGTCGATCACCACGAAAAGCGTCACAAATTCCCTGATTATGGCGCTGGCGTCCATCTGCATCCTTTATCGTTCGAGGTTTCGGGGGGCCGTGGTCTTGGTGTAACAATCGCGTGCGACCAATCGCAAGGCCCGTAACATACCGGAGGATCACATGTTTGAGGGTCTGCGCCCCGAATGCCCGCCCCGCAGCCGGAACGCCTACGTGACGCTCGCCACGAATGCGGATTATGCGCTCGGGGCCCTGGCGCTGCTGAACTCGATCAGGGCGACGGGCACAAAAGCCGATTGCGTGGTCCTGCATACCGCCGTGCCGGAGGACGGACTTCAGCCCCTGCGCGACGCGGGCGCGCGGCTGATCGCGGTCGATCTGCTGGACACGTCCGAAGCGTTCAACCGCACCCATGCCCGCGATGCCCTTCATGCGCGGGCCGCCTTCACCAAGGGGGTGAAGCCGCCCTTCCACACGCCTCTGGACAATTTCGCCAAGCTGCGGCTGTGGCAGCTGGTCGAATATGCCTCGGTCGTGTTCATCGATGCCGATGCGCTCATGCTGAAGAATTGCGACAAGCTGTTCGCCTATCCCGAATTCTGCGCCGCTCCCAACGTTTATGAAAGCCTGGCCGATTTTCACCGGCTGAATTCGGGCGTGTTCACGGCGCGCCCCTCGGCCGAGACATTCGCTGCCATGCTGGACCGGCTGGACCGGCCCGGCGTCTTCTGGCGGCGCACCGACCAGACCTTTCTGGAGGATTTCTTTCCCGACTGGCATGGCCTGCCGATCTTTTACAACATGCTGCAATATGTCTGGTTCTCGATGCCCGAATTATGGGAATGGGACGAGATCCACATCCTGCATTTCCAGTATGAAAAGCCGTGGCAGGACCATGACAAGGCCAGCCGGCTGCGCCCGCTGATCGATCTGTGGCGGGGCTTCGCGGGGCAGGGGCCAAGGCTGGACCCCGCCAACCTGGCGAATCCGGCATGAGGGTCGCGGTCACCGGCGGCACCGGGTTGGTGGGCCGCTTCATCGTGAACGATCTGCTGCGGCAGGGGCATGATCTGACGGTGATGACCCGCACCCCGCCGCAGCCCGGCTTTTTCCGGGGCGAGGTGACTCACCGCCCCTATGATCTGGGTGCCGGGCGTGCGGATGTGAGCGGCATGGAAGCCGTTGTCCATGCCGCCTTCGATCACCTTCCCGGCCGTTATCGCGGCGGCGAGGGTGACGACCCCGACGGGTTTCTGCGCCGCAATCTCGATGGCTCGCTGCAGTTGTTTCGGGCCGCTGACGAGGCGGGCGTGCGGGTGGTGTTCCTGTCGTCCCGCGCGGTTTACGGGCCGCAGCAGGGCATGCTGATCGAGGAGATGGAATGCCGCCCCGATACGCTTTACGGCCAGGCGAAGCTGGCGGCGGAACAGGCGCTGCTGGCATCCGGCCGGCCGGCGACGATCCTGCGCGCGACCGGCGTCTACGGCCCGCCGGGGCCGGGGCAGCGGCACAAATGGGCGGATCTGTTCGATGACTTCGCCGCCGGGCGCCGGATCGCGCCGCGCGTCGGCTCGGAAGTGCATGGCGATTGTCTGGCCGCTGCTGTCGGTCACGGGCTGGCGGGGGCCGAGGGCATCTATAACGTCTCGGACATTCTGCTGGACCGGCGTGATCTGCTGGCGGAATGGCGCGCGCTCACCGGTATTGACGGCCACCTGCCCGAACGCGCCGATGCCAGCGGCTTCAACGAGATGAGCACCGCGCGGCTGGAACGGCTGGGCCATCGGCCGGGCGGGCGCGAACGGCTGCGCGCCAGCCTGCGGGAAATGGCTGAACTGGACGGAATTTTGCCGCCCGGCGCATAAGCCTCTTTCCTGATTCGCCGTCCTCCGCTAGAGTTTCCGAACAGGCATGACCCGGATCAACCGGGCGGCAAGAAGACGGTCCGGGCAAACCGGGCGGAGAGGCGAAATTGACGGGCGAGTCGAGCAGGACAGCCCCAAAAGTCGCAGTCCTATTGGGCGGACCCTCGGCTGAGCGCGAGGTGTCGCTGTCCTCGGGGGCGGAGTGCGCCAAGGCGCTGCGGCAGGCGGGCTATGAGGTCATTGAAATAGATGCCGGGCGCGATCTGCCCGCGCGTCTGGCTGCTGCTGCACCCGATGTCGTATTCAACGCGCTGCATGGCCGTTGGGGCGAAGACGGCATCGTGCAGGGCCTGATGGACTGGCTCGGCTATCGCTATACTCATTCCGGGGTGCTGGCCTCGGCGCTGGCGATGGACAAGACGCGCTCGAAGGATGTTTTTCGTAGCGCCGGCCTGCCGGTGGTCGACAGCGTGATCGTGCCGACCGATCTGGCACGCCGCGAACATCCGATGCCGCCGCCCTATGTGGTCAAGCCCAATTCCGAAGGTTCCAGCGTCGGCATCTATATCGTGCGTGAAGGGGCAAACGGCCCCGCCGTGATTGGCGCGCAGATGCCGCCCGAAGTCATGGTCGAAACCTATGTGCCGGGGCGCGAACTGACCGTGGCCGTGCTGGGCGACCGCCCGCTGGGTGTGACCGAGATCATCACCGATGGCTGGTATGATTACGATGCCAAATACAAGCCGGGCGGCTCGCGCCATGTGGTCCCGGCCGAGGTCCCGGCCGAGATCACCGCCGCCTGTCTGGATTACGCGCTGCGCGCCCATCAGGCGCTGGGTTGCACCGGCATGAGCCGCACCGATTTCCGCTGGGACGATGCGCGCGGCCTTGCGGGCCTGTATCTGCTGGAAACCAATACCCAACCGGGCATGACACCCACCTCGCTCGCGCCAGAACAGGCGGCGGCGGTGGGCATGGATTTTCCGGCTCTGGTCAGCTGGCTGGTCGAGGACGCGTTGTGCAGGGGGTAGATCGCAACAACGATCCGGGCTTCTCGCCGCAGCCGACGCCGCCGCGCAAGGGCTGGCAGCGTCCGCAGCCGCAGGCGACGAAGCCCAAGCGCGATCCGGCGCCCTCGCGGCTGGCCTACCGGCTGCATCGGATGTGGCTGACGCCCGCTTTCCGCCGCCTGACCCGGATCGGGCTGCCGGCTTTTCTGATCGCGTTTCTGTCCTTGCTGTGGCTGTCGGACGAGAACCGCCGCGCCAGCCTCGCGGGGGGGCTGACCGGTATGGTCGAGGCGGTGCAGAACCGCGAACGCTTCATGGTCAAGGTGATGACCATCGACGGCGCTTCCGGCCCGGTCGACAAGGCGCTGCGTATGATGCTGCCGGTGGATCTGCCCGCGTCGAGCTTCGACATCGATTTGGACCAGCTGCGCAACGACATTCTGATGCTGGACGCGGTGAAGGATGTGGAACTGCGCATCAAGCCCGATGGCGTGCTGGCGGCCAAGGTGTCCGAACGCAAGCCCATGCTGCTGTGGCGCCATGCCCGCGGGATCGAGCTGCTGGACGAGACGGGGCATCGCGTGGCCTCGGTCACGGATCGGGCAGTGCGCTCGGAACTGCCGCTTATCGCGGGCGAGGGGGCGGACAAGGCCGCGCGCGAGGCCGTGCAGCTTTTTGCCGCCGCCGGGCCGCTGCTGCCGCGTGTGCGCGGGCTTCAGCGTGTGGGCGAACGGCGCTGGGATCTGGTTCTGGATCGCGGCCAGCGGATATTGCTGCCCGCCAATGCGCCGGTCGCGGCGCTCGAGCGCGCCATCGCGCTGAATCAGGCCGACGATATGCTGGGCCGCGACATCTCGGTCGTGGATCTGCGCGATGGCAGCCGGCCGGTGGTGCGGGTGGGTATCGCGGCGCAGAACCGGATCCGCGCCATTCAGGGCCGGCCGCTGCTGGGGCCGGATGGGCGCGAACTGCCAAAAGACGACAAGAAAAGCTGAGGGACGGGGACGGGCGATGAAGGACATCTATCAGCAGCAGCGCGCGATGCGGAATATGCGTCAGGCCGCCCTTCAGCGCGGGGTGATCGCGGTGCTGGATATCGGCAGCTCGAAAGTCGCCTGTTTCGTGCTGCAATTCGACGGGCCTGGCGTTTACCGCGAGACCGACGGCGTCGGGCCGATGGCAGGGCAGTCGAATTTCCGGGTGATCGGGGCGGCGACGACACGCTCGCGTGGCGTGCGTTTCGGCGAGATCGAGACCATGGCCGAGACCGAGCGCGCCATCCGCACCGCCGTGCAGGCCGCACAGAAGCTGGCGGGTGTGCGGGTGGACCACGCCATCGCCTGCATCGCCGGTGCGCGGCCCGCCTCCTACGGGCTGGCGGGCGAGTCGGCCTTGAAGAACGGCAAGGTCGGACAGGGCGACATCGCCCAGGTGCTGGCCTCCTGCGAGGTGCCCGATTTCGGGCGCGGCCGGCAGGTGCTGCACGCCCAGCCGGTGAATTTCATGGTCGACGGGCGCAGCGGGCTGATGGACCCGCGCGAGCATTCCGGGCAGGCGCTCGGCGTCGACATGCATGTGCTGACCGTGGACGGGGATGCCATCGACAACCTGATCCATGTGATCCGGCGCTGCGACATGGAACTCGCCGGGATCGCCTCGGGATCCTATATGTCGGCGCTGTCCTCGCTGGTCGAGGACGAACAGGAGCTGGGCGCCGCCTGCGTCGATATGGGCGGCGGCGCGACCGGGGTGTCGATCTTCGTGCGTAAGCACATGATCTTCGCCGATGCCGTGCCGATGGGCGGCGATCTGGTGACCCAGGACATCGCCAAGGGCCTGCGGGTGCCGATGGCCGTGGCCGAACGCCTGAAGACGCTGAATGGTGGCGTCGAGGCGACCGGCCGCGACGATCGCGAATTCATCGAACTGGGCGGCGAGACCGGCGATTGGGAAACCGACCGGCGCAGCGTCAGCCGCGCCGATCTGATCGGCATCATGCGCCCGCGGGTCGAGGAAATTCTGGAGGAGGTCGCCGCAATTCTGGATGCCGCGGGCTTCGACCACATGCCCAGCCAGCAGGTCGTGCTGACCGGCGGCGGCAGCCAGATCCCCGGCCTGGACGGGCTGGCGGCGCGGATGCTGGGGCGCAATGTGCGCATCGGGCGCCCCCTGCGCATTCATGGCCTGCCACATCAGCTGACCGGGCCGAACTTCGCCTCGGCGGTGGGCCTGGCGCTGTTTGCGGCCCATCCGCAGGACGAGTGGTGGGACTTCGAGACCCCGACAGAGACCTATCCCGCGCGCAGTCTGCGACGCGCCTATCGCTGGTTTCGCAACAATTGGTGATAGGCATCTGAAATCACTGGTGGTGGGGTAATTTGCCGTTTCCCCTATATTCAGGGGTGTCGGCAAGATACCGCCTGACACCCTTCGTTTACCCACAATATTTTGCGTTTTGCTGATGTTTTTCGGGTGACGATAGCCCGCGGCTTGAGTAAGCTTGACTGTAATGCGGGGGATTCGACCGGGCGCGAGGCATCTGGTCACAGCTCATAACAACAGGCGGAAACCATGAACCTCAATCTGATGATGAACGACGACGACGATCTGAAGCCCCGCATCACCGTGTTCGGTGTCGGCGGCGCAGGCGGCAACGCGGTCAACAACATGATCGAACAGCAGCTTGAGGGTTGCGTCTTCGTGGTCGCCAATACCGATGCGCAAGCGCTGAAGCAGTCGAAATCGGAAAGCCGCATCCAGCTGGGTCCGAAAGTGACCGAAGGTCTGGGCGCCGGCGCCAAGCCCGAGGTCGGGGCCCGCGCCGCCGAGGAAACGATCGAGGACATCGTCGATCACCTGCAGGGCGCGCATATGTGCTTCATCACCGCCGGGATGGGCGGCGGCACTGGCACCGGCGCGGCACCGATCATCGCGCAGGCCGCGCGCCAGATGGGCATCCTGACGGTCGGCGTCGTGACCAAGCCTTTCCAGTTCGAAGGCACCAAGCGGATGCGTCAGGCCGACAGCGGCGTCGCCGAGCTGCAAAAGCATGTCGACACGCTGATCATCATCCCGAACCAGAACCTGTTCCGCCTGGCGAACGAAAAGACCACCTTCACCGAAGCCTTCGCGCTGGCGGATGACGTGCTGTATCAGGGCGTCAAGGGCGTGACCGACCTGATGGTGCGTCCGGGCCTCATCAACCTCGACTTCGCCGACGTGCGCGCCGTCATGGACGAGATGGGCAAGGCGATGATGGGCACCGGCGAAGCTACCGGCGAGAACCGCGCCGTGCAGGCCGCCGAGAAGGCGATCGCCAACCCGCTGCTGGACGAGATCAGCCTGAACGGCGCCAAGGGCGTTCTCATCAACATCACCGGCGGCACCGACCTGACCCTGTTCGAACTTGACGAGGCCGCGAACATCATCCGCGACAAGGTCGACAGCGAGGCGAATATCATCGTCGGCTCGACCCTGGACCCGAACATGGAAGGCACCATCCGGGTGTCGGTCGTGGCCACGGGCATCGACGCCGCGGTCGAAGAAGCCGCGCCGCCCGCCCCGCGTCGCCGGGTGGATGCCGTCGCCCAGCAACCGGCGCCGACCCCGGCGCCCGCGCCCGCTCCGCGTGCGGAATATGCCGCGCCGCGCGGAGAATATCATGACGAGGTTCCGGCGCGCCGCACCGCGCCGGCGGCTTCGGCACGCGTCGATCTGGCCCCGCAGGCCTCGCTGGATGACGACATGCCGGCCCCGGCCTATCAGCCGAAGGAACCGGCCCGCGCGCAGGCGCCCGCCGATCCGCTGGGGGACAGCGCTGAAAACTTCGTCGCGCCGCGTGGCGCTGCCCCGCGCGGCACCCCGCCGGCCGATGTGCTGGAACGCATGCGCCGCGCCGCCGCTGCCCAACCCGGCGCTGCCGCCCGTGCGCCGGCTGCCCCGGCCCGCAAGCCCGAGCCGGAAGCCCCGGCCCGTGGCGAAAGCCGCATGGCCGGTCTGGGCCGCATGATCGAGCGGATGGCGGGCCACGGCGCCAGCGACAAACCCTCGGCCGCGTCGATCGCGGATCGCGTCAGCGAACGCCTCTCGGCCCGCCGCCAGGGCAACCTGGACACCGATTTCGACGACCTGGCCGACGATTCGCAGACCGGCAATGCCGAGATCCCGGCCTTCCTGCGCCGTCAGGCCAACTGATCACGAGGCCACGCGCCTGCAGTCACGGACGCGTGTGCAGGACTGTAACAAAGGGTCGCCCATGGCGGCCCTTTTTCGTTGAAATGCTGCAATCCACGGGAATCCCGGCGTTTTTGGCGCCCCCTATGTTACAGAGAGTCACAAAACGTTAATTGAGGCTGCAGGCCTGCGATCCTAACTGGATGATACGGGGAAGCGTTCTCTCCGGCAGACAGAAGAAGATGAGAAGCACCATGCAGGCAACCATTGCGAAAGCGGCAGAATTCCGGGGCGTCGGCCTTCATACCGGTGCGCCTGTTCGCATGGACATCTGCCCGGCCCCTGCCGGACACGGGATCATCTTCGAACGCACCGATCTGGAACCGGGCGGCAACCGCATTGCCGCACTGTGGTCCAACGTCATGCCCTCTCAGCTGTGCACGCTGATCGACAACGGCAACGGCGCTACCGTCTCGACGATAGAACATGTGATGGCTGCGCTGGCGGGCACCGGCATCCAGAATGCGGTGATCCGCATCGACGGGCCGGAAGTGCCGATCCTCGACGGTTCCTCGGCGCCCTTCGTCGCGGGCATCCTGAACATGGGCATCCGCAGCCAGAACGTACCGCTGCGGGCGATCCGGGTGAAACGCATGGTCGAATACCGCGACGGCGAGGCCTTCGCGCGCCTCAGCCCGGCGGATCATCTGGAAATCGATTTCCACATCGACTTCAGCGATGCCGCGATCGGGCGTCAGGAAAAGGTGCTGGACATGGCCAATGGCGCCTTCGTGCGCGAGCTGATGGACAGCCGCACCTTCTGCCGGCAGTCGGACGTGGATAGCATGCGCGCCAACGGGCTGGCGCTCGGCGGCACCTACATGAATGCGGTTGTGATCGACGGCGACAAGGTGCTGAGCCCCGGCGGCCTGCGCCACAAGGACGAGGCCGTGCGTCACAAGATGCTGGACGCCATGGGCGATCTGGCGCTGGCGGGTGCGCCGCTGCTGGCGCGCTATACCGGCAACCGCGCCGGCCATGCGATGACCAACAAGCTGCTCAGGGCGCTGTTCGCCGACCCGGATGCCTGGGAATGGGTAACCTGCGCGACTGATCTGGAATGCCGGCTGCCGGGCGCTGGCGTTGCCGCCTATGGCCCGGTCAATGCGCCGGCCCTGACGGCCGTTGCCTGACACTTGCGCGAGCCCGCGCAAGCTACGGTAAAATCACCACATTGCCATTTTGCGCCCCCTGATGTTCTGTGTTAGGACGGCCGGGCCGCAGCGGGGCCGACTCGTTAACCGGTGTGCAAGTTCAGACAGGCAGGTTCCGATGGTCCCCTTCGTATCGTCCAAAACTCTGATCGCCATGGCCCTGGCGGGCGCTGTTCTGGCGGCCTGTGGTCGTGATGGCGACCGCGCCAGCGAGCGTGTTCCGGTCGAGAATTTCACCGCCGAGCAGATCTACAAGCGCGGCGAGTATGAGCTGGAAAACAACCGCAGACCTAACAACGCGGTTTACTACTTCTCCGAGATCGAGCGCCTTTATCCCTATTCCGAATGGGCCAAGCGGGCACTGATCATGCAGGCCTATGGCTACCACAAGGGCAAGAAATACGAGGAGGCCCGTGGCGCCGCCCAGCGGTTCATCGACACCTATCCGGGCGATGACGACGCGGCCTATGCGAAATACCTGCTGGCGCTCAGCTATTACGACCAGATCGACGAGGTCGGTCGCGACCAGGGCCTGACCTTCCAGGCGCTGCAAAGCCTGCGCGACGTGATCGAGGAATATCCCGACAGCGAATATGCGCGCAGCGCGATCCTGAAATTCGACCTCGCCTTCGACCACCTCGCCGGCAAGGAAATGGAAATCGGTCGCTACTATCTGAAGCGCGGCCATTACACGGCGGCGGTGAATCGCTTCCGCGTCGTGGTCGAGGAGTTCCAGACCACCTCCCACACGCCCGAAGCGCTGATGCGTCTGGTCGAAGCCTATCTGGCGCTTGGTCTGACCGACGAGGCTCAGACCGCAGGGGCCATTCTGGGGCACAACTTCCAGTCCTCGCCCTTCTATCAGGACGCCTATGCGCAGTTGCGCGGCCGTGGCCTGAAGGCGACCCCGCAGGGCAAAAGCTGGCTGACCGATGTGTATCGGCAGGTCATTCAGGGCAAGTGGCTGTAAAGGTGCCTCCGGGCAGGTAACCCCATGCTGCGCGAGCTGCATATCCGCGACATCCTGCTGATCGATCGGCTCGAACTGGATTTCGGCGCCGGGCTGAACGTGCTGACCGGTGAGACTGGGGCCGGCAAGTCGATCCTGCTGGATTGTCTGGGCTTTGTGCTGGGCTGGCGCGGCCGCGCCGAACTGGTGCGCGCCGGGGCCGATCAGGGCGAGGTCACCGCCGTGTTCGATCTGCCCGCAGGCCATCCCGCCCGTGCCGTGCTGGCCGATGCCGGGATTGAGGCAGGGGGGGCTGAACTGATCCTGCGCCGCGTCAACAGCGCCGACGGCCGCAAGACCGCCTGGATCAACGACCGCCGCGCCTCGGGTGAGGTGCTGCGGGCGCTGTCCGAGACGCTGGTGGAACTGCATGGCCAGCACGACGATCGCGGGCTTCTGAACCCGCGCGGCCACCGTCAACTGCTGGACGCCTTCGCTGGCACCGATCTGGCGCCATTGCGCGAGGCGTGGACCGCCCGCCGCCGCGTGGCCAGTGCGCTGACCGAGGCCGAGGCACGGCTGGAAAAGGCCCGCGCCGAGGAGGAATTCCTGCGTCATGCGGTCAAGGAGTTGGACGATTTTGCCCCCGAGCCGGGCGAGGACGCGCGCCTCGATACCGCGCGCCGGACCATGCAGGCGGCAGAACGCATTCAGGGCGATGTCGCCCGCGCCATGCAGGCGCTGGGTCCCGACGGGGCCGAGGGGGCGATGATCGATGCCGGGCGCTGGCTGGAGGGTGCGGCCGAAAAGGCCGAGGGGCGGCTTGATGCGGCGATCTCGGCGCTGTCGCGGGCATTGATCGAATTGGGCGAGGCCTCGACCGGGGTCGAAGATGCGCTGCGCGACATGGCCTTCGACCCGCGCGAGTTGGAAACCACCGAGGAACGTCTGTTCGCCCTGCGCGCGCTGGCGCGCAAGCATGACAGCATCCCCGACGATCTGGCCGATCTGGCCGAAACGTTGCGCGCTCGGCTGACCGCGCTGGATGCCGGGGCCGAGGATCTGGCACGCCTGCGGGCCGACTTGGGCGCTGCCGAGGCCGCCTATGCTGCCGAGGCCGCGCGCGTCCACGCGGAACGTGTGGCGGCGGCGGGGCGGCTCGATGCCGCCATGGCCGCCGAGTTGGCGCCGCTGAAGATGGAGCGGGCGGTGTTCGAGACCCGCATTTCCGAAGGCGAACCGGGGCCGGAGGGGGGCGATGCGGTCACATTCACCGTGGCCACCAATCCGGGCGCCCCGGCGGGGCCGCTGGACAAGATCGCCTCGGGGGGCGAGCTGTCGCGCTTTCTACTGGCGTTGAAGGTCAGCCTCGCGCGCGGGAACGAGGCGCTGGTGCTGATCTTCGACGAGATCGACCGGGGCGTCGGTGGCGCGACGGCCGATGCGGTCGGGCGGCGGCTGGCGCGGCTGGCCGAGGACGCCCAGGTGCTGGTGGTGACGCATTCGCCGCAGGTGGCGGCACTGGGGGCCACGCATTTCCGCGTCGCCAAGCAGGTCGAGGATGGCATGACCACCAGCCGTGTCCATGCGCTGAGCCGGGCCGAACAGGTGGATGAGATCGCCCGGATGCTGTCGGGCGAGCAGATCACCGACGCGGCGCGCGAGGCGGCGCGGGCGCTGATCGGCGATCCGGCGGCTTAATCCAGAATACGGTCCACGCGGCGGATCACCGACTGGATCTCGCGCGTGTTGGGGTCGATGCGGACCAGCATCCCGTCGACCACGCCATAGATGCTGCCCGGCAGATCCGGACCAAGCCCATAACGACCGGGATGTGAAATGACATGCAGCCGGCCCGGCATCGCGGTCTCGCCCACCATGACCTCGGTGCGCGCCTCGGCGGCTTCGTTGCTGCGAAGGCCGTCGTCAACAAGCGACACGCCGATCACCGTCGCCGAGGCGACGAGGGCAAGTAGGGAGTTGCGCAATAACACAGACTGCTCGGTTTTTTCTTACCTCTATAGGCCGCAACGCCGCGTTCCGGTTTTTGGTTCCGGGACGCGGGCGGCTTTTTGCGCTGAGGCGTCAGCTGTTGCGGTGTCGTTGCGCAAATCTGGGCAGCATCGCGGAAAAGTCGCGGCCGCGGCCGTCCTCATCTTCGACGAAGCGCGCATAAAGCTGGGAGGCAAGCAAGCCCATGGGCGTATCGGCATCGGCCGACTCGGCGGCCATCTGCGCCAGCCGCAGGTCCTTCAGCATCAGTTCGGACGCAAAACCGGGCTTGTAGTCGTTATCCGCGGGCGATTGCGGCCCGACGCCCGGCACCGGGCAATAGGCGTTGACCGACCAGCTTGATCCCGACGAGGTCGAGACGACATCGAACAGTTTCTGCGGATCGAGGCCCAGCTTCTCCGCCAGGGCGAAGGCCTCGCAGGTGGCGATCATGGTCACGCCGAGGATCATGTTGTTGCAGATCTTCGCCGCCTGGCCCGCACCTGAGGGGCCGCACAGCACGGCCTTCTTTCCCATCGTCTCGAACAGCGGGCTGACCGTCGCGAAGGCGGCCTCGTCGCCGCCGACCATGAAGGTCAGCGTGCCGCCCGCCGCCCCGGCGATCCCGCCCGAGACCGGCGCATCCAGCGCCCCCAGCCCCGCGGCCCTGGCCTGTTCCGCCACCGCGCGCGCGCTGTCGACATCAACGGTGGAACAGTCGCACAGCACCGCGCCGGGCTGCATCGCGGGGATGATCTCGGCCGCGACGCGGGACAGGATCTCGCCATTGGGCAGCATGGTGATGACCACATCGGCCCCACGCGCGGCATCGGCGGCCGAGCTTGCCTGCCCCAGCGGGATTTCCGGCACCGCAACCACGTCGAAGCCGCGCACCTCATGGCCCGCGCGCGTCAGGTTCAACGCCATGGGCATGCCCATATTCCCCAGCCCGATGAAACCGATCTTCATGACCTCCCTCTCCTCATACGTCGAAATGCAGTTCATCCGCACCCAGTGGCGCGAGGATCGCGTCCACCGCAGCCGGCGAGGCATCCGCCGCCCAGTGCGGATTGCGGTCCTTGTCGATGATCTGGGCGCGCACGCCTTCCAGAAAATCGCTGTCGCGGGTGGCTCGGCTGGTAAAGCGATATTCGCGCGCCAGACTTTCCTGCATCCGCGCATCGCCACGCGCCTCACGCACCAGCCGCAGCCCCGCCGCCATGGAGAGGGGCGAATTGCGCCGGATGGGCTTCAGCATTTCCGTGTCGCCCCGTTCTTCCAGACGGGCGACGATCTCGGCCATGTCGGCGCCTTCGAAGGCTGACAGATCCAGATCGGCCAAGGGCGCCAGCGGGGGGGCCTGTCCCACCACGGTCGAAATCTCGCCGCTATCCGCCAGATGGTCGATCAGCGCCGGCCATTCGGCTTCGGGCAGGTAGTAATCGGCGAAACCCGCATAAAGCGCGTCGCCCGCGCCGATGCGGGCCGAGGTCAACGCCAGATATTCGCCCACCCGCCCCGGTGCCTGCGCCAGCAGCCAGCTGCCGCCGACATCGGGGATCAGTCCGATACCGGATTCGGGCATGGCGATCTGGGTGGTGTCGCCGACGATGCGGTGGCTGGCATGTCCGCCAACGCCCACGCCGCCGCCCATGACGAAGCCCTGCATGAAGGCCAGGATGGGTTTCGGATAATCGGCGATCGCCGCGTTCATGCGGTATTCGTCGAAAAAGAACCGCGCGCCCTCGGCGTGATTGCCGGCGCGGCCCGCGTGATAGACGGCGGCAATGTCGCCGCCCGCGCAGAATGCCCGCTCGCCGACGGCGTCGATGATGACGAGATCGACCTCCGGGTCGTTGCGCCAGTCATTGAGCGCCGCGTGGATCGCCAGCGCCATGTCATGGCTGAGCGCGTTCAGCGCCTGCGGGCGGTTGAAGGTGATGCGCCCGGCGCGGCGATCCCTGCGGATAATCAGGTCGTCCATCAGCCGCGCTCCGCCAGCAGGGTGCGGCTGACGATCAGACGCATGATCTCGTTGGTGCCTTCGAGGATCTGGTGGACACGCAGGTCGCGGACCAGCTTCTCGATCCCGTAATCGGCCAGATAGCCATAGCCGCCATGCAGCTGCAGGCAGCCATTGGCGACCTCGAAGGCGCGGTCGGTGACGTAAAGCTTGGCCATGGCGCAGAATTTCGTCGCATCGGGCGCGCCCTGATCCAGCTTCGCCGCCGCCTGTCTCAGGAAGATCCGCGCCGATTGCAGGGCGGTTTCCATGTCCGCCAGCCGGAACTGCAGCGCCTGGAACTGGTCCAGCGTCTTTCCGAAGGCCTTACGCTCGCCCATATAAGCCAGCGTCTTGTCCAGTGCCGCCTGTGCGCCCCCGAGCGCCCCGGCCGAGATGTTCAGCCGCCCGCCATCTAGGCCCGCCATCGCATAGGCGAAGCCGCGCCCGTCCTCGCCGATCTGGTTCTCCAGCGGCACCAGACAATCGTCGAACTGCACCTGTGCGGTCGGCTGCGACTTCCAGCCCATCTTGCGTTCGGGCGCCCCGAAGCTGAGGCCCTCGGCCCCGTCTTCGACGATGATCGCGCTGATGCCCTTGGGGCCGTCCTCGCCGGTGCGCACCATGGTCAGGTAGCAATCCGAATAGCCCCCGCCCGAGATGAAGGCCTTGGTGCCGTTCAGCCGGAAACCTTCATTGCCGCGCAGGGCGCGGGTGCGAAGCGCGGCGGCGTCCGACCCCGATCCCGGTTCGGTCAGGCAGTAGGAATAGATCTTCGACATGCTGCACAGGTCCGGCAGGAACTTTGCCTTCGCCGCGTCCGAGCCGAATTTCTCGATCATGCCGCCGCACATGTTGTGGATCGACAGGAAGCTGCCGACCGACGGGCAGGCCATTGCCAGCGCCTCGAAGATCAGCGTGCCGTCCAGCCGTGAAAGGCCCGCGCCGCCATATTCCTCGCTGACATAGAGGCCCCCGAAGCCTAGGTCGGCCACCCTGGCCCAGAGCGCCTTGGGGATGGTGCCCTCGGCCTCCCATTGTTCGGCATAGGGGGCGATGTGTTCGGCGCCGAAATCGCGCGCCATGTCGAAAATCGCCTGCTGTTCCTCGCTGAGTGCGAAATCCATGCTCTCCCCCTCATGTCTTTCGTGTTGGTCTGGCGCCTTTCTGCAGTCGAAAGGGGCGGGGGACAACCCCGCCCTGCAACGGTCCTAGTCCAGAGCCTTGAAGTTCAGGCTGGCCCCATCCTTGATGCCCGAGAACCAGCGCGCCGTCACGGTCTTGGTCTTGGTATAGAAGCGGAAGGCGTCGGGGCCGTATTGGTTCAGGTCGCCGAAGGCCGACTTCTTCCAGCCGCCGAAGCTGTAATAGCTGAGCGGGACCGGGATGGGGAAGTTGATGCCGACCATGCCGACATTCACCCGGTTTGCGAAATCGCGCGCGGTGTCGCCATCGGCGGTGAAGATCGAGGTGCCGTTGCCGTAATCATTGTCGATGATCAGCTGCAGCGCGTCCTCGTAGCTGTCGGCGCGGACCGTGGACAGGACCGGCCCGAAGATCTCCTCGCGGTAGATTTCCATGTCCGGGGTCACCCGGTCGAACAGCGAGGGCCCGCAGAAGAAACCGTCTTCGTAGCCCTGGATTTTCAGGTCGCGGCCGTCGACGACCAGATCGGCGCCCTGATCCACGCCCGAGGCGATCAGCCGGTTGATCCGGTCCTGCGCGGCCTTGGTGATGACCGGGCCATAATCCACGTCATCGCCGGCAGTATAGGGGCCGACCTTCAGCTTCTCGATGCGCGGGACCAGCCGTTCGATCAGCGCGTCGGCGGTCTTCTCGCCCACCGGCACCGCGACCGAGATCGCCATGCAGCGTTCGCCCGCAGCCCCGAAGCCAGCGCCGATCAGCGCATCCGCCGCCTTGTCCAGATCGGCGTCGGGCATGATGATCATGTGGTTCTTGGCGCCGCCGAAGCACTGCGCGCGCTTGCCGTTCGCCGCCGCGCGGGCATAGATGTATTGCGCAATCGGGGTCGAGCCGACAAAGCCCACCGCCTGAATGACCGGGTGATCCAGAATGCCGTCGACGGTTTCCTTGTCGCCGTTGACGACCTGCAGCACGCCATCGGGCAGCCCGGCCTCCTGCGCCAGCTTCGCCAGCGCGATCGAGGCCGAGGGCACCCTCTCGGACGGCTTGAGGATCATCGCATTGCCTGCCGCCAGCGCCGGGCCCATCTTCCACAGCGGAATCATCGCCGGGAAGTTGAAGGGCGCGATGCCCGCCACCACACCGAGCGGCTGGCGCATGGCATAGAGGTCGATGCCGGGGCCGGCGTCACCGGTATATTCGCCCTTCAGCATGGCGGGCGCACCCATGCAGACCTCGATCACCTCCAACCCGCGCTGCACGTCGCCGCGCGCATCGGGAAGGGTCTTGCCATGTTCGACGCTGACCAGCTCGGCCAGCATGTCCATATTCGCATTGATCAGTTCGCCGAATTTCATCATCACCCGCGCGCGGCGCTGCGGGTTGGTGGCGGCCCAGCCGATCTGCGCCTTGGCCGCGCTTTCGACGGCGGCGTCCAGTTCGGCGGGCGTGGCAAGCGCCACGCGGGCCTGCACTTCGCCCGTGGCGGGGTTGTAGACATCGGCAAAGCGGCCCGAAGTGCCCGCAACTTCCTTGCCGTCGATCCAGTGGCCGATTTCGCGCATTATCCTCTCCCAAGGTTGAATTTTGCAGTAGGCTATCTTGCGAAAATGCCAATTGGAAGCCAGAGTTCGGCAAAAAGGTTTTGCGGAAACGCAAGGAGTGGTGATGGATTGGGACGACCTGCGGGTGTTTCTGGCGGTGGCACGTGATGACAGCCTGTCGCGCGCCGGGCGCAGGCTGGGGATGGACCCGTCCACCGTCGGGCGGCGGGTGGCGCGGCTGGAACAGGCGCTTGGCCGGGCGCTGTTCGTGAAATCGCCGCAGGGCTATGTGCCGACGCCCGAAGGCGCGCGCCTGATTCCCCATGCCGAAGCGGCGGAGCGGGCGCTGACCGGGGCGGCCGACGCGCTCGGCCAGCCCGGCGACCTGAGCGGGCAGTTGCGCATCGGTGCGCCGGATGGCTGCGCCAATTACCTGCTTCCGCAGGTGGCGGCAGGGCTGTGCGATGCCCATCCGGGGCTGGAGATCCAGATCGTCGCGCTGCCCCGTGTCTTCAATCTTTCCAAACGCGAGGCCGATGTCGCCATTGCCGTCAGCCGGCCCGAAAGCGGCAGGCTGGTGGTGCAGCGCCTGTGCGATTACCATCTGCATCTGGCCGCCCATCGCGATTATCTGGCGGCCCAACCGCCGCTGGACAGCCTGAGCGATCTGCGCGCGCACCGGCTGATCGGCTATATCCCCGACATGATCTTTGACACCGAGCTGGACTATCTGGCGCCGCTTCTGACCCGCAGCGGGGCCGATGCGGCGCGGCTGACCTCGAATTCGGTCTCGGTCCAGATGCAGGCGATCCGGGGTGGGGCAGGGGTCGGCATCGTGCATGATTTCGCGATTCCCGGTGCGCCGGGGGTGCGGAGGGTGCTGGCCGGGGAATTCGGCCTGACGCGCAGCTTCTGGATGATCCGCCATGCCGATGATCGCCGTTCGGAAAGATTGAACAGGCTGGCCGATGAATTGGCGCAACGCCTGCGCGCCGAGGTCGCCCGGCTGGAATCGGCGGCGCTGGCCGTCGGCGGGGCTTGACGTTTGGCGTGGTTGGGACAGACTGAAGCTGCGCAACCACGGAGGGCAACATGCTGGTGATGCAGATACTTTCCCAGAAGGACGCCGGTGCGGTCGCGATCGTGACCATCGCCTCGACCGCGACGGTCGGCGAAGGGGCCAAACTGCTGGCGGAAAAGCGGATCGGTGCGCTGGTGGTCAGCGACGATGGCAAGAAGCCGGTGGGAATCCTGTCCGAGCGTGACATCGTGCGCGAGTTGGGCAAGCAGGGACCCGGCATTCTTGATATGCCGGTCAGCGATCTGATGACGCGCAAGGTCTCGACCTGCGTGACAGGGGACGAGGCGAATTCGGTGCTGGAACGCATGACGGCGGGCCGGTTCCGCCATTTGCCGGTGATTGACGCCGATGGCAACATGATCGGACTGGTCTCGATCGGGGATGCGGTTTCGGCGCGGCTGAAGGAACTCAACGCCGAGCGCGAGGCCCTGACCGGCATGATCATGGGGACCTGAGGTCCGGCGGCGTCCCAGATGCCACTTGATTTCGTTGCGCGCATCGGGTGGGTTGCGCGCAACCATTGAAAGGAATGCCCAATGCGCACAGGGCTTTATCCCGGAACATTCGATCCGATCACACTGGGCCATCTGGACATTATCCAGCGGGCCATGGCGCTGGTTGACCGGCTGGTCATCGGCGTGGCCATCAACCGCGACAAGGGCCCGCTGTTCAGCCTGGAGGAGCGTGTCGCCATGGTCGAGCGCGAATGCGCGGCTGTCGTCGCGCGCACCGGCGGCGAGATCGTCGTTTATCCGTTCGAGAACCTGCTGATCGACTGTGCCCGCGATGTCGGCGCCTCGGTGATCATCCGGGGGCTGCGGGCGGTCGCGGATTTCGAATATGAATTCCAGATGGTCGGCATGAATCGCGCGCTGGATAACAGCATCGAGACCGTCTTTCTGATGGCCGATGCGCGCCGGCAGGCCATCGCCTCCAAGCTGGTGAAGGAAATTGCGCGGCTGGGCGGTGACGTGTCGAAATTCGTGACGCCTCCGGTGAACGAGGCCTTGCGCGACCGCTATGGCCCGCTGAACGGCGCCTGACAACAACGCCGAGTAAGGGCGTTGTTGTCCGGTATCACGCTGTCCTGACCGGCCCAAAAGACCGAGAATACCCTCCTGATCGACCGCAGCTCCGGTCCGGGCGGTGATGAATACCCCGCGGGTGCGGGCTGGCGAAGCCGCGCGATCGGGCGGCCTTCCTGCCGAGGGCATTTCATCGCGTTGCCGGCGTGGGCCGCGCCGGTTGGCGCATCTGTCGCCAGTTGAGACCCCAGCCGGATCCGCGCATGAAAAAGGGGGCCATATGGCCCCCGATTCATCATGCAGCAGACAGGCTTTATTCGCCGGCTTTGCTGAAATCGGTCGCCGGCGGGGCCAGCTTCTTGGTGCCGCCCTGCGACAACGGATCGTCCTGACGCTGGACCGAGCCCTCGAAATGGGCGCCCGATTCGATGGCGATGGTCTTGTGGATGATGTCGCCTTCGACACGCGCGGTCGACGACAGGCGCACCTTCAGGCCGCGCAGGCGACCGACGACGCGGCCGTTGACGATAACCTCATCGGCCAGCACTTCGCCGCGCACGGTGGCGGTTTCGCCGATGGTCAGCTGACGGGCGCGGATATCGCCGTCGATATTGCCCTCGATCTGCACGTCACCCGCCGTTTGCAGGTCGCCCTTGATGGTCAGGTCTGCCGACAGCACCGACGGTGCGGTGCGCTGACGGGGCGCGGCCACCGGGGCCGCGGTGGCGTCAACCGCCGGGATTTCGGCGCGGGCCGGGTCCGATTCGGGGGTTGCGGGTTTGGGTTGCGCCGGAGTTTCGCTCACACGAGATTTAGAAAACATTCTGTGCCGCCTTGATAAAGCTCATGGGGTTTACGGCCTTGCCGTTGACCCGGACCTCATAGTGAAGATGCGGGCCGGTCGACCGTCCGGTATTGCCCATATCACCGATCAGGCTGCCGCGCGACACCTTCTGACCCACCTTTACGCGGATCTTGGACAAATGTGCGTAACGCGTCTCGGTGCCGAGCGCGTGCTCGATCTTGATGAGGTTGCCGTAACCGCTCTGGCGGCCGGCAAAGGTCACGACGCCGTCGCCGGGGGCAAGCACCGGTGTGCCGATCGGGCCGGCCAGGTCGACGCCCTGATGGGCGCGGCCCCAGCGGGCGCCGAAGCCCGAGGTATAGCGGAAGGCCGATTTCAGCGGCATCGCCAGCGGCAGCTTGTCGCTGGCGATGCGGTAGCGGTTCACCTGGTCCAGGCTGACGATGATTTCG
Organism: Paracoccus sp. S1E-3; assembly: GCF_013868135.1. GTDB lineage: Bacteria > Pseudomonadota > Alphaproteobacteria > Rhodobacterales > Rhodobacteraceae > Paracoccus. Next base: position 1,119,450 of record NZ_JACEMU010000004.1, on the reverse strand, counting down.
CCGGCGCGGGCCTCGGTTTCGGAAATCGCGGCATTGCCGCTGGTCGAAACGGCGGCGGGGGTCAGCGGTCCGCCCTGACCGGCATAGCCTTCGTCGATTGAGGCCAGCAATTTGTCGGTGTCGAGGCCCAGCTTGTCGAACATGTCCTCGAAGGGGACGACCGAGGCGGTCACGGCGTCCTCGATCTGGGTGAACAACTCGTCATTGCGGGCGATCAGCTGCTGCTGCTCGGCCTTGGCGGCGGCGGCTTCGGCCTGGGCCAGGCGGGCCTCCTTTGCAGCCGAGTCACGGGCTTCGGCGGTGGCGCGCAGCTGGTCGTTCAGGGCCGTCAGCGCCAGTTCCTTTTCCTGCACACCGGCCGCGCCGGCTTCGGGCAGGGCGGCCATGGCGGTGCCCAGCTTCTGCTGCATCGCGTCCAGACCGGCTTCGAGCTCGTTCTTTTCCTGCTGTGCGGTCAGCAGATCCGCCTGATATTTCGCCACCTGGTCCAGGGCGACCGCGAAGCGCAGCTGCGCCTCCTGTGCCTCGGCGGCGCGAGCGTCGCGCTCGTCGGCCAGGGCTTCCAGCCGCGCTTCATAGGTGGTCTGCGCCTGCTCGGTCTGGCTTTGCTTGCCGCCCCCGATGCGGTCATAGGCCAGCAGCGCCCCGGACAGGATCGCCCAGCCAACCAGAATGGCAGTGCCCCCCATCAGGCCCAGTTGCGTCATCGGACGCAGATGAATGACGCGGGTCGAGGACTGGGTTTTCAGGAGCAGGCGTTGTTCGGGCAAGATTCGTTCAAGCGCAGAGTTCGAGCGGTTGGGCAAGGCAGCTATCCCCGGCTAATTCATTGATTTTCCCGCCCGTTCTGGGGGCGGCTGGTGTCATGCCCGAGCATTGGGCGAAAAATTCTACGCGTGGTAAACAAGACACAGCCTGCGGTTTCAACTGATTTACACGCCGGCGTTGCGGAACCGGCGTAAACCTGCCTGTCTGGGCGAAATCTCGCCGATTCCGGGTCGCCGGGGATCGGTTAAGGAACTCTTGCCGGAATTCTTGCAGGGCGGAGACAGCGCGGCTATGTCGGTATTGTTCTGACGGGAAGGCTGCCGTGACGACGGGCAATGTACTCACCATTTTCGTGCTGATCGTGATGATCTTTGCAGCCGACGCCCTGTGGTTCCACTGGGGCCTGCCGGTCTTCATCGGCAAGCAATTCGTGGCCTTCGTGGAATATCTGAGCTTCTGGCGCTAGATCGGCCGGGTGCGGGGGTTTCAAAGCCCGGCAAAAAGTCTCATAAGCAGTGCGAAATCAGTCTTCGGAGGTTCATCATGGCTGTGAAGGTGGCAATCAACGGATTCGGTCGGATCGGGCGCAACGTTCTGCGCGCCATCGTGGAATCGGGCCGCAAGGATATCGAGGTCGTCGCGATCAACGATCTGGGGCCGGTGGAAACCAATGCCCACCTGATCCGTTTCGACAGCGTGCATGGCAAGTTTCCGGGCACGGTGACCGTCGAGGGCGACACGATCGACGTGGGCCGCGGCCCGATCCGGGTGACCGCCATCCGCAACCCGGCCGACCTGCCCTGGGGTGATGTCGACGTGGTGATGGAATGCACGGGGATCTTCACCGATGCCGACAAGGCCAAGGTGCATCTGGAAAACGGCTCCAAGCGGGTGCTGGTCTCGGCCCCGTCGAAAGGCGCGTCGAAAACCATCGTCTACGGGGTGAACGACAAGACGCTGACCAAGGACGACCTGATCGTCTCGAACGCCAGCTGCACCACCAACTGCCTGTCGCCGGTCGCCAAGGTTCTGAATGACGCCATCGGCATCGAGAAGGGCTTCATGACCACCATCCACAGCTATACCGGCGACCAGCCGACGCTGGACACGATGCACAAGGACCTGTATCGCGCCCGCGCCGCGGCGATGTCGATGATCCCGACCTCGACTGGTGCCGCCAAGGCCGTGGGGCTGGTTCTGCCGGAACTGAACGGCAAGTTGGACGGTGTGTCGATCCGGGTGCCGACGCCGAACGTCTCGGTCGTCGACCTGACCTTCGAAGCCAGCCGCCCCACCACCGTGGAGGAGGTCAACAACGCCATCAAGGCCGCCGCCGATGGTCCGCTGAAGGGCATTCTGGGCTATACCGACCAGCCCAACGTCTCGATCGACTTCAACCACGACCCGCGCAGCTCGATTCTGGCGCTGGATCAGACCAAGGTGCTGGACGGCAACATGGTCCGCATCCTGACCTGGTATGACAACGAATGGGGCTTCTCGAACCGGATGAGCGATACCGCCGTTGCCATGGGCGCGCTGATCTGACCGGCGCGCCGCGGGGCGAAATGAAAAACGGCCTCCTTTCGGGGGCCGTTTTTTCTTGTCCGCCAGCAGAGACCAAAGCCCCGGGCCGCCTGTTTACTTGCGCGAAAGCCCGGTCGAGGCTCTGGTCAGCCGCCGCGCATTGGCCTTGGTGCGCCGCCGGTAAGGACGCAGGGCAGCTGCCATCACCTGATCGGCCCGCGCGCCGCGCGTCATGGCGCGCATCATGGCGGCGCCGGCTTCCTGCGCGGCGTCCATCTTTTCCTGCACCATCCGGTGCGATTCGTTCTTTTGTTGGGGCAGGAAGCCCATCATCCCGGCCATCCGCATCCCGATCACCATCTGCGATTCCATCGCGATTTGCGCGACCTGGAACCAGAGGCGGGTCGCCTCGGCCATGCCGGTGGGAAGAAAACTCATGTGCGTTTCACCTTGCATTTGGGGGAGTATGCTGCACCTGCATGAAGAAAATGACAAGTCATCCATATTGCTACCTTGCTTCTCGTCTTTTCTCGGACCGCTGCCCGGTATAATCCCATCGCCATGAACACATCGCTGACGCTTCGCCGCCCCGACGACTGGCACCTTCATCTGCGCGATGGCGCGATGCTGGCGGCCGTCGCGCCGCATTCGGCCGATTTTGGCCGAGCCATCATTATGCCCAATCTGGTCCCGCCGGTGGTAACCGGCGATCAGGCCCGCGCTTACCGGGACCGGATCCTGGCGGCGCTGCCGGAAGGCGCGGCGCTGCGCCCGCTGATGACGCTGTATCTGACCGAGACCACGGATCCAGCCGATGTCGTGGCCGCGCATCGCGATGGCGTGATCGCCGCCGTGAAGCTGTATCCGGCGGGGGCCACCACCAATTCCGCCAGCGGCGTGACCGATTTCGACCGCGTCCGCCCGGTGCTGGAGGGGATGGCCGAAGCGGGCATCCCGCTGTGCGTTCATGGCGAGGTCACCGATCCGGCCGTCGACATCTTCGACCGCGAGGCCGTGTTCATCGACCGCGTGCTCGACCCGGTGCGCCGGGCGACGCCCGGCCTGCGGGTGGTGATGGAACATATCACCACCGCGGACGGGGTAAGTTATGTTACTGAAAACGCATCGAATATGGGTGGCACCATCACCACGCATCATCTGGTCATCAACCGCAATGCCATCCTCGCCGGGGGCATCCGGCCGCATTATTATTGCCTGCCGGTGGCCAAGCGGGAATCGCACCGGCTGGCGCTGCGCAAGGCCGCGACCTCGGGGCAGGGGCCGTTCTTCCTCGGCACCGATTCCGCGCCCCATCCCGACCGCGCCAAGCTGGCCCCCTGTGGGTGCGCCGGCTGCTTCACCGCGCCCAATACCCTGTCGATCCTCGCCCAGGTGTTCGAAGAAGACAGCGCGCTCGACCGGTTGGAGGCCTTCACCTCGCTGAACGGTCCGGCCTTCTATCGCATGGCCCCGAACACGGACCTGATCCGCCTGACCCGGCAGTCCAGCCCCGCCCAATTCCCCACCGAAATCGCCGTGGGCGACGAGACCGTGACCGTCTTCGACCCCGGCTTCCCTCTGTTCTGGACATCGGAGCCCGCATGAGCCTGCCTTTCCCCTCGCCCGAGGAAATCGCCCGTCTGACCGCCCGTGCCCTGCTGGAGATCAAGGCCGTGGACTTCAACGCGGCCGAGCCCTTCACCTATGCCTCGGGCCTCAAGGGGCCGACCTATGTGGATTGCCGGCGGATCATCTCCTACCCCCGCGTGCGCGGCACGCTGATGGATTTCATGGCCGCGACCGTGCTGCGTGATGCGGGCTTCGAAGCCTTCACCAATGTCGCCGGCGGCGAAACCGCAGGCATCCCCTTCGGCGCCATGGTGGCCGAGCGGCTGGGCCTGCCGATGACCTATGTGCGCAAGAAGCCCAAGGGGTACGGCCGCAACGCCCGGATCGAAGGTCGCATGGATGAGACGGACCGGGTGCTGCTGGTCGAGGATCTGACCACCGATGGCGGCTCGAAGCTGAGCTTCGTCGATGCCATCCGCGACACCGGCGCCGCCTGCGCCCATACGGCGGTGATCTTCTATTACGGCATCTTCCCCGAGACGACCCAGCGCCTGGCCGATCACGGGGTCCGGCTGCATCACCTCTGCACCTGGTGGGACGTGCTCGCCGAAGCGCGCGCCCAGAGCGCCTTCGATGCCGCCACCCTGACCGAGGTCGAGGCGTTCCTGTCCGATCCCCGTGGCTGGCAGGCGAAGAACGGCTGATCGGACCGGCTATCGGGTTCCGCGGGCCCTGCGCGGATTCTGGCGCAGGGCAACGGCGTTATCCACAGGTCCATCCCCAGAATCGCCCACCAGATATTTTTAAGTGCAGGTTCAGAATCGGCCTGTATCGTGGCATAGAGGCAGCTTCGTAAAAACAGGCAGGAACTGCGATGACCGAGATCAGGGCCTTGCAACCGGCGGCGCCCGCCGCCGGTCCCGAAGAACAGAGCGTTCCCTTCTCGATCGAGGCCGAACAGCAATTGCTGGGCGCGCTGCTGACCAATAACGATGTGTTCGACCGCATCAGCCAGTTGCTGAAGCCCGAACATTTCTACGAACCGGTCCATAGCCGCATCTACGAAATCGCCGCCGAGCGCATCCGCAAGAACGCGCTCGCCAGCCCGGTGACGTTGAAGGCCTTCATGGAGAGCGACGCGGGGCTGAAGGATCTCGGCGGCCCGGCCTATCTGGCGCGGATCGCGGCGGCGGCGATCTCGGCCTATGCGGCGCGGGATTATGCGCAGATGATCCGCGAATTTGCCCTGCGCCGCGACCTGATCCAGCTGGGGCAGGATATTGCGGCGCGGGCCGCCTCGGTCCGGGTCGAGGACGATGCCGAAGAACAGATCAAGGCGGCCGAGCAGACCCTTTACAAGCTGGGCGAACAGGGCGTGGCTGAACGCGGCTTCCAGTCCTTCCTGAAAGCGGTGACCGGCGCGGTCGATGCGGCGGCGGCGGCGTTCCAGCGCGATGGCAACCTGTCGGGGATCTCGACCGGTCTGGTCGACCTGGACCGCAAGATGGGCGGGTTGAACAATTCCGACCTCATCATCCTGGCCGGGCGCCCGTCGATGGGGAAGACCTCGCTGGCGACCAACATCGCCTTCAACATCGCCAAGGCCTACAAATCCGGCGAGAAGCCCGACGGCACCGTGGGCGCGGTTGACGGCGGTGTGGTCGGCTTCTTCTCGCTGGAGATGTCGGCCGAGCAGTTGGCGGCGCGGATCCTGTCCGAAGCCTCCGAGGTCGGCAGCCACAATATCCGCTCGGGCGACATGACCGAGGAGGAGTTCCGGCGCTTCGTGCAGGCCGCCAATGACCTGCAGAGCTGCCCGCTTTATATCGACGACACGCCCGCGTTGCCGATCAACCAGTTGGCCGCCCGCGCGCGGAAGCTGAAGCGGACGCATGGGCTGGACCTGATCATCGTCGACTACCTGCAGCTGCTGAAGGCCGCCAGCGCCAAGGACAGCCGGGTGAACGAGGTGTCGGAGATCACGCAGGGGCTGAAGGCTATCGCCAAGGAACTGAACATCCCCGTGATCGCGCTGTCGCAGCTGTCGCGTCAGGTCGAAAATCGCGAGGACAAACGCCCGCAGCTGTCCGACCTGCGCGAATCCGGCTCGATCGAGCAGGACGCCGATATCGTGATGTTCGTCTATCGCGACGAATATTACCGCGAGCGCGAGAAACCCGCCGATCATGAACTGGAAAAGATGGCGAAATGGCAAGAGGTCATGAGCGCGGTTCATGGCAAGGCGGAAGTCATTCTCGGCAAGCAGCGCCACGGCCCCATCGGCACGGTGGAGCTGGCCTTCGAAGGCCGCTTCACCCGTTTCGGCAATCTGGAAAAATCCCGCCAGTCGGAATGGGAATGAGGCAGGCGGGGCCAGCTGCCGCCCCGCAGAATGCCCAGTCGCGCGACCCCCGCCCGCAGTCGTATCACCGTTGGGCATGCGCGTTGGGGGTGCTGCTATTTGCGGTGTTGATCGCGCTGGTGGCGATGAACCACGGGACCATGCGTGTGGCGGGGGATCGGGACGACCTCGGGCGTCCTGCTGGCGGGCCGGCAGATGCGGTGTTTTGCGCCGGGCGCGACGGGGGACGATGGGTTCGGTTGAAGGAGGCCGATCTGCGGCTAGCCGATGGGGGTGCCTTGCCCGCGTTCAATATCGGCGCCTGGCATGGTCTGACGGGCGATCCTGTCCTTGCCGGCACCGGCATTTCGTGTCCGACCCGGCGCTGAAGGTCAACCCCGCGGTCCCCGCGCCGCCCTTGCCCGCCGAGGTGGAGATCCTGCGCAGCGCCCGTTTCGAGGGGCGCGAATTGCGGTTCGATTTCGCCCGCCGTCGGGAATTCGGTCGGATTATCGCGTTGGACATGCCTGCGGCCGCCCATTAGATCCCTCCCAGCCTCCCAGCCTCCCAGCCTCCCAGCCTCCCAGCCTCCCAGCCTCCCAGCCTCCCAGCCTCCCAGCCTCCCAGCCTCCCAGCCTCCCAGCCTCCCAGCCTCCCAGCCTCCCAGCCTCCAAATATCCGGGGCCGGAACTTCACAACGGCCTGCGAATGGCGCTGCCGGCGCATCTGCGGGCGGCATTCTCTCGACCGGCGCAGAAAACCGGACCCTCACCACCTCATCGAGGCTGCATCAGCGGCGGAGCGGGGCGTCCGCCGTTACCTCGCCGGGGTATGGATGGCGATGTCGCCCGTGTCGCCCTCCTCGGCTTCTCCGGCGATCAGGAACAGATCGCCCGCCTCCTCCATCCGGCGGATGGTCGCGATGACGGCGCTCATCGCGTCTTCCAGATCCTTGGCCGAGATCCGACCGAGGGATTCCACCTCCTCGCGCAGGGCGTCCGCGGCCCGTGACGACATCGCGGACATGATGAAATCGGCGGTTGGCCGGTCGGCTTCCCTGGCCCCGGCGATCGCGCGGGTCAGCGCCAGCTGGTCGACCTCGCGGACAATGCGGGGAATGTCGCGCGGATCGATGCGCATGGGGATATTGGCCCAGGTGAAGATGGCCTTGCGAACCTGCGTGGCGAAGTCGGCGTCGTCCTGATCCAGCCCGGTCAGCACCTCGTCGCGGGTGCCGGATGGGGTGAAGTTCAGGATCGCGCCCACTTTCTCGACCGGGCCGCCGTCGAGTGCGGGGCGTGCCAGCGCCTCGGCCGCCTGCAGCAGGGCCACGCCGATCCGGCGCAGGGCCGGCGCCTCGATCCCGCCGGTCATCGACATCGCATAGGCGATCTGGCGCGCGCGTTCGGGGGGCATGATGCCGAACGCCTCGGCCGCTTTGGGCACCGGCAGCTTCGAAAACATCACCGCCGCAACCTCGGTCGCCTCGGCCAGGGCCAAGTCCGCCAGTTGCCGCGCCGGGATCGAGGAGATGCGTTCCCAGGGGTCCGAATGCCCCGCCATGGCCGCCATCCGCCGCAGCCGGTCGGTAATGTCGCGCGAGATGCTGCCGTCCAGCATGTCCAGTGTGTTGCCCAGCCCGCCTGGGAAGGTCAGCCCGACCTGTTCCAGCGATTCGCAGAATTCCGCGACAACGCGGTCGCGGGTGGTTCGGTCGACCATGCCCATCAGTGCCATTTCATGCGCCAGCGCGGCCTGCGCCGAGGGCGGCAACCCTTCCAGAGAAATCTGCTCGCCATCGCTCAGCAACAGCCGCACGATGACCGCGGCCTTCTGCCGCGGAGTCAGAGCCGGTTCCAGCATCATAGGTCGTCCCCGCATGATTCGCAGGGACGACCATCGCAAGGAAAGCTTAAGGCCCGGTTATCAGGCCTCGCCGAACACCCGCCTGAAGATCGTGTCGACATGCTTGGTGTGATAGCCGAGGTCGAATTTCTCCTCGATCTCGGCGGGGGACAGCGCCGCCGTCACCTCGGGGTCGGCCAGAAGTTCCGCTTTGAAATCCTTGCCTTCTTCCCAGACTTTCATGGCATTGCGCTGCACCAGGCGGTAAGCGTCCTCGCGCGAGACGCCGGCCTGGGTCAGCGCCAGCAGCACCCGCTGCGACATGATCAGACCCTTAAACTTGTTCATATTCCTGAGCATGTTGTCGGGATAGATCACCAGCTTGTCGATGACGCCGGCCAGCCGGTTCAGCGCGAAATCCAGCGTGATGGTGGCATCGGGCGCGATTCCGCGTTCGACCGAGCTGTGCGAGATGTCGCGTTCATGCCAAAGTGCCACGTTCTCCATCGCCGGGATCACCGTCATGCGCACCAGGCGCGCGAGGCCCGTCAGGTTTTCGGTCAGCACCGGGTTGCGCTTGTGGGGCATGGCCGAGCTGCCCTTCTGGCCGGGGCTGAAGAATTCCTCGGCCTCCAGCACCTCCGTGCGCTGCATGTGACGGATCTCGATGGCGACGTTTTCCATCGAGGACGCGATCACGCCGAGCGTGGCGAAGAACATCGCGTGGCGGTCGCGCGGGATCACCTGGGTGCTGATCGGTTCCGGGCGCAAGCCCATCTTTTCACAGACATATTCTTCGACGAACGGGTCGATATTGGCGAAGGTGCCGACCGCGCCCGAAATCGCCCCGGTCGCCACTTCCTCGCGCGCGGCCAGCAGGCGGGCGCGGTTCCGGTCCATCTCGGCGTAGAAGCGGGCGAAGGTCAGGCCCATGGTCGTCGGCTCGGCATGGATGCCGTGGCTGCGGCCGATGCGGACGGTGTCCTTGTGTTCAAACGCGCGACGCTTCAGCGCCGCCAGCACCTTGTCGAGATCGGCCAGCAGAATGTCGGCGGCGCGCACCAGCTGCACGTTCAGCGTGGTGTCCAGCACGTCCGAGGAAGTCATGCCCTGATGGACGAAACGCGCTTCCTCGGCTCCGATATGTTCGGCCAGATGGGTCAGGAAGGCGATCACGTCATGCTTGGTCACCGCCTCGATCTCGTCGATGCGGGCGACATCGAATTCGACATCCCTGGCGCGCCAGACGGCCTCGGCGTTCTCGCGCGGGATCACGCCCAGCTCGGCCTGCGCATCGCTGGCATAGGCCTCTATCTCGTACCAGATGCGGAACTTGGTTTCGGGCGACCAGATGGCGGTCATTTCGGGGCGGGCATAGCGCGGGATCATCGGAGCCTCCTGTCTGTCGAGGCTGCTTTAACGCCCGTTGCCCAGTTCTGCCAGCACGAACAGCCGACAGGCGGTCGCCAAGCCGACCTGCGTCGGGCGGGCATGGTCGATTTGCGCGATCAGCGCCGCACGGGTGGTGCCCCGCGCGCGCGCCGCTGCCTCCAGCCCGCGCCAGAATGCATTTTCCAGACTGACTGAGGTGCGGTGCCCGTCGATGGAGACCGAGCGCTTCGCCGGCACATCCATCGGCGGCAGCTCAATCGTCACGCTTCACCCCGTCGAGATGCTTTGCCGCGCGGTCCGCGTCAGACTTTTCCTTGGCCTTCTGGACCTTGGTCCGACCGAATTTGGTCGCATTGGCATCAGCCTTGGCACGCTTTTCGGCGCGGTCACGGTCCTTGCGGGCCTGTCGCAGAATGATCACGCTGGTCATTCCATTGGATTACCGCCTTTCAAAACCCCCGAAAAGATCGTTGTTACAGGGCGCTGGAAATATCCGGCGTGTAATCTTCAAGAGAGATAAGTGAAATGCGTGAATTTTTTATTGACTGGGCCGAGAAGCTGATCGCGGTTTTTGTCGTTCTGGCTGGTATTGGTGTGGTTCTGGGTGGTCTGGCCACAATGTTTTCGGGCATGCCGGGCGCGTTTTTGCAGGGTCTGTTCATCCTGTTGGGCGGCGGCATCTATCTGATCATCATGGCGGGCGTGATGTATATCGCCTTCGGCATTTATCGGAATACGCAGGAAACCAACCGCCTGCTGGGCGAGTTGCTGAAACGCTGATCCGGCATTAAGGCGCGTCGACGGCGCGCCTTTTCCACGGGAATAGAATGGCGCAAGCCATTCGCTGTCTGATCCCACCTCAGGTGATGATCGATTCCGCAAAGCCTGTCCCTGATTGACCGCTGAATGCGGTAGATATGGCCCGTGTGCGGGCCTGGGCGGCCACTCCCGGCGCGTTTGGCGGCCAGCCGATTAACCGCGCTTGCGATCAGGGGTCGGGCGGCAGGAGTGCTGGTTCGCCTTCGATCTGGCAGATCGCAGCCCGCATCCGGGCTGGCAGCCGATGGGTTTGCTGGCAGTCAAATGAAAAAGGCGCGCCAAACGGCGCGCCCTGTGATGGCCTGAAGCGGCGATCAGTCTTCCGGCCCGATCATCAGCTCCGGGCGCACCACCTTGTCGAAGGTCTCGCCATCGACGAAGCCGAGCGCGATGGCTTCCTCGCGCAGGGTGGTGCCGTTCTTATGCGCGGTCTTGGCGACCTTGGTGGCATTGTCGTAACCGATGGTCGGCGCCAGCGCCGTCACCAGCATCAGCGATTCCTTCATCAGCTTGTCGATCCGCGCCGTGTTCGCCTGCGTGCCGACGACCATGTTGTCGGTGAAGCTGCCGGCCGCGTCGCCCAGAAGCTGCATGCTCTGCAGCACGTTATAGGACATCATCGGGTTATAGACGTTCAGTTCGAAATGCCCCTGCGAGCCGGCGATGGTCACCGCCGCGTCATTGCCCATGACATGGGCGCAGACCATGGTCAGCGCCTCGGCCTGGGTCGGGTTCACCTTGCCCGGCATGATCGACGAACCGGGCTCGTTTTCCGGCAGGATCAGCTCGCCCAGACCCGAACGGGGGCCGGAGCCCAGCAGACGCAGGTCATTGGCGATCTTGAACAGGCTGGCGGCGATGGTTTTCAGCGCGCCCGAGAAGAAGACCATGGCGTCATGGGCCGCCAGCGCCTCGAACTTGTTCGGCGCGGTGACAAAGGGCAGCTTGGTGATCGCGGCGATCTCGGCCGCGATTTCCTTGTCCCAGCCCTTTTTGGTGTTCAGCCCGGTGCCGACGGCGGTGCCCCCCTGCGCCAGTTCATAGATCTGCGGCAGCGCGAGATTCACCCGCTCGATCCCCATGCGGACCTGATGGGCATAGCCGGAAAATTCCTGACCCAGCGTCAGCGGGGTCGCATCCTGCGTATGGGTGCGGCCGATCTTGATGATGTCCTTGAACTCGGCCGATTTCGCCTCCAGCGCCTCGGCCAGCTTGGTCAGGCCGGGGATCAGCACGTCGCGGGCCATCATGCCGATGGCGACATGCATCGCGGTCGGGAAGGTGTCGTTCGAGGACTGGCCCATATTCACGTGATCGTTCGGATGCACCGGCTTTTTCGAGCCGAGTTCGCCGCCCAGAATCTCGATAGCGCGGTTCGAGATCACCTCGTTCGCGTTCATGTTTGACTGCGTGCCCGACCCGGTCTGCCAGACCACCAGCGGGAAATTGTCGTCGAACTTGCCCTCGAACACTTCTGTCGCGGCCTGTTCCATGGCACCGGCGATCTCGTCGGGCAGGGCACCGTGGCGGTTGTTGATCCGCGCCGCCGCCAGCTTGATGGCGCCAAGCGCGCGGATAATGGCAACGGGCTGCTTTTCCCAGCCGATCGGGAAGTTCATGATCGAACGCTGCGTCTGCGCGCCCCAGTATTTGGAGGCATCCACCTCCAGCGGGCCGAAGCTGTCGGTTTCGGTGCGGGTCTTGGTCATCTGCGGCTCCCTCGCGATTTCGCGGCGGTTGTAGACGCAGGGGCAGGGATTCGCAAATGGTATGCGATTGTATGCGGACCTTGCATCGCGGCGCCCCGATACATGGACAGGGTTGCCGTCCATGCCGGTGGCGCAGGGGATCCTGCGCGGGAAGCGTTGCCTCGTCACGGCGCATCTTCTCGGCGATACCGAGGGGCGGGATCGCGCCACGACTCGGGGGCATTTCCTGAGCGAGGTTCACGCTGTTCACACCCTTGCCGGCGCCCACGGGGCGACTTCGCGGGACAGGGCGCATGATGCAGTGGACGCGGGATTTTCGGGATCAGGGGCCCCGGATGTCGTCGGATAACAGGCACACGCCTTGTCGTCTCGGCGTCGCCGCGTCACCAATCTTCGGGCGCGTCTGCTGCGACGCGATGGGCAGGCTTATTTCCGCCACTTGTCCAAACTGACGACCTCGCCGCTGCCCTTGGGCGGTTCGTCCTCGGGGGCGGCCTCGGTTTCGATCTCGATTTCGGCGATCTCGTCCTCGTCCTCGGCTTCCTGCGTCTCGAAGCGCAGGCCGAATTCGACCGAGGGGTCGACGAAGGTGCGCAGCGCGTCGAAGGGGATCACCAGCCTCTCTGGCGAGTTGCCGAAATTCAGCGTGATTTCAAAGCCATCACTATTAACGCGCAAGTCCTCGTACCAGTGCTGGATGACAATGGTCATCTCGGTCGGATACCGCTCGCGCAGCCAGTCGGCGATTTCGACGCCATCTTCGCGGGTGTCGAAAGTAATGAAGAAATGATGCTCTCCCGGCAGGCCGCTTTCCGCGACGCGCGACAGCACCTCGGCGATCAGCCCCTGCATCGCGCGATGCATCATTCCGCCATAGTCTATTGCGCGAGTCATCGCCGTCCTCATCTCACTCGTTCCGGTCAGCATAGGGATATGGCGCAGGATGAAAAGGGGACAACGACCGGCGTCCGGCTCAACCCGCGATCAGCAGGCCTGCCAGCGCCGATCCGGCCAGAACCGGCAGCAGACCCACGTGAAAACGCAGCAGCGCCAGGCCGGCGCCGCCGGCAATCAGCGCCGCGCGCCAATCCAGCGCGGCGGGATCGGGCAGGTGCAGGAAGGCGACCGGAACCACCCGTCCGCCGAACAGCACCTGCATGCCGAACCACAACGCGAGCGTCCCGATTACCCCGACCACGGCCGCGGTGACGCCTTCCAGCGCGGCGGCAAGGCGGGGGCGACCGGCGATCCAGTCGATCGATGGGGCGAGGGCGAAGATGAACAGAAACGAGGGCACGAAGGTCACCCACAGGCACAGCGCGGCCGCCGTCGCCGCCATGACGGTCCCCCCCTGCGCATGGCCTGCCAGCCATGCGACGAATTCGGTGACCAGAATCAGCGGCCCGGGCGTGGTTTCCGCCAGCCCAAGCGCATCGATCATCTGCCCGGTGGTCAGCCAGCCCAGATCCTTCACCACGGTCTGGGTCATATAGGTCAGCACGGCGTAGGCACCGCCAAAGGTGACGATGGCCAGCTTGGCGAAGAACAGCCCCAGTGTGGTCAGAAACTCCGCACCCGCCAGCCAGGCCAGCCCGACCGGGGCAAGCCAGATCGGTATGCCGGGTATGAACAGCCACAGACCCGCGGCGGGGCTACCTGAGGGGGTGTCCTCGCTCGATGCGGCAAGGATCAGCGCGCCAAGGGCTGCGGCCAGCAGAATCACCAGCGGAAACGGGGCGGCGAACAGCGCGATTGCGACAAAAGCCGCAGCCGCGATCAGCCGATGCGCCGGGCCTTTCAGCGCCCGACGCGAGACGCGCAAAAGCGCCTCGATCACCACGATCAGCACCGCGGCCTTGATGCCCAGGAAGGCCGCCTGCACCAGCGGCAACTGCCCCCAGCTGACATAGGCTGCCGCCAGCGCCGCGATCACCAGCGCGCCGGGCAGGATGAACAGCCCGCCCGAGATCAGGCCGCCCGGAAGGCCCCGCAATCGCCAACCGGCATAGGCGGCAAGCTGCATCGCTTCAGGGCCGGGCAGCAGCATGCACAGCGACAGCGCCCGCAGATACTGCCGCTCGGTCAGCCAGCGATGGCGGTCGACCAATTCGGCATGCATCAGCGCGATCTGCGCGGCCGGACCCCCGAAGGACAGCCAGCCGATGCGCAGGAAAACCCTGAAAATCTGACCATATCCGACCATCATCCGCCCCAGCTGCCTGTGCAGATAATCGATCTTTCTGAAGATCAGGTAAATATCGGGAAAGTGCAGGTTTCTGTTGCCAGGTACCTGCGAACCCCGCCTTACGCTGCTAGGCGCAAGGGCTTAGTTTTCGGTTACCCGAGCTGCTTACGCAGCCAGAGCGACCGGAGCACGGTTGTCGTTGGCAACTGTACGTTTCGCACCGATAACGGTGGTAGCTCACCGAGACAAAGCCATCCCCTTTAGACGTTCGTCGATCCTGTTTCGGCCCCAGATCCCCCCAACGAAGGTGAATTTGGTGGAGCCGCCGGGTACCGCCCCCGGGTCCGATCCGCTTATTACGAGCGCGTTTATGTCCATAGTCCGGGTTGCCCCGAACAGGTTGGAATATAAGCTCGGGGGCCGGAGGCCGCAAGGGCGGCTATTGGCAGACCTGCGCGCGCCGGCCCAGCAGCGAGATCAGCCGGCCGGTTTCGGCGCTCCACAGCACCTGCCAGGATTCGGTGCAGGGTCGGGCGTGCCAGGCGAAATGGGCAAGCCCGGCCTCGGGCCAGGTTTCGAAGCCCTGCGCGTTCAGTTCTGCCAGCAGATCGTCGGCCAGCGAGTGGTCGGGGAACCGCTCGCGCAGGCGGCGCTGGAATTCGGCGCTGGCGGCGGTCTCGTCGGCAGGCAGATTGCGCAGCAGAGGCGGCATCTCGGGCGGGGGCGGCCGCAGCGCCAGAAACAGCGCCAGCAGGGCGGCGCCGAGAAGGCAGAACAGGGGCAGGGCGATCAGGGCGAGGGTCCGGCGAGTCATGCCCCATGATTGCCGTGCCCCGCCGCCCGAGCGCAAGCGGCTTGTCCCCGGCGACGGGCGCGGTAAGCTGGCAACCATGAACACGCATCCCATACCCCTGACCGACACCCAACTGGCCGAGGCGCTGCTCAATGCGCTGGAAGATCATGTCCTGCCGCTGACCCGCAAGGGGGTGGCCGCCGGCAACAAGATCTTCGGTGCCGCCTTGCTGCGCAAATCCGACGGCAGCGTGGTCCTCGCCGAAACCAATAACGAAACTGAAAACCCGCTCTGGCATGGCGAGGTGCATCTGCTGAAGCGCTATCGCGAGGTGGAGGGCCTGCCACCGCCCGAAGACCTGATCTTCCTCAGCACCCATGAGCCCTGCTCGATGTGCCTGTCGGCGATCACCTGGGCGGGCTTCGACAATTTCTTCGACTTCTTCACCCATGAGGACAGCCGCGACAGTTTCGCCATCCCGCATGATCTGAAGATCCTGAAAGAGGTCTTCACGCTCGATCCCGGCGGTTACCGGCGCGCGAACGCCTATTGGACGGCACGGTCGGTGGCGGAGGTGATCCTGGGCGCGGATGCGGCGGCGCAGCAGCGTCTGCGCGCGCGCGTGGATGCCATTACCGCCGAATATGCGGCCCTGTCGGATGCCTATCAGCAAGGCAAGGCGGAGAATGCGATTCCGCTCCGTTAGGTGCATCAGGCCCTGCTGACGCGATATGTCAGGAGTGACGTGCTAATTCTCGATCATGGTTTGATCGCAGGAGGGCACGATGTTTGTTCTGATCGGAGGGACGGGGCAGGTCGGCGCGGCGGCGGCGCGTGCGCTGCTGGCGAAAGGGCACCCGGTCACCGTCATCACCCGCGACCGGACGCATGGGGCCGAACTTGAAGCCGCCGGCGCGCGGATCGCCGAAGCGGATATCCGCGATGTGGCCGCGCTGCGGGCGGTCCTGCAATCGGGCCGCCGCGCATTCCTGCTGAACCCCCCCGCCGATCCCTCCGGCGACACCGACCGGGAAGAGCGCCGGAATGTTGAGGCGATCATGGCGGCACTGGACGGCTCGGGGTTGGAGAAAGTGGTCGTGCAATCGACCTATGGCGCGTTTCATGGAACGGCATGTGGCGATCTGACCGTGCTGCATTAGATGGAGGCGCGCCTGCTGGCGCAACCCATCCCGGCGGCGATCAATCGCTGCGGCTATTACATGAGCAACGGGGCCGCCATGGCCGAAACCGTGCGCGAAACCGGAATCCTGCCCAGCTTTTTCCCCGCCGATCTCGAACTGCCGATGGTCGCGCCCGAGGATCTAGGGCAAGCGGCGGCGGCGCGGCTGCTTTCCTCCTGCGAGGATGTCGGCCTGCGCCATGTGGAAGGCCCCGAACACTATACAGCGCGCGACGTCGCGGACGCCTTTGCCGCAGTCCTTGGCCGAGCGGTCACCGTCGAAGAAATTCCGCCTGCAGCCCTTGAGCCGACGTTTCGGTCATTCGGGTTTTCGCAGCCCGCTGCCGCGTCCTATGCCCGCATGACCCGGCGGTTGATCCATGGGCAAACCGAGGCCAGCACCCCGCCGCGGCGCGGGCGAATGAGCCTTGCCGCCTATATCCGTGCGGTGGTGGCGCATTAACGATCAGGCGGGGTCCAGTCGGCCGGGGGTGCCTTGCGGCGCTGCAGGCGCAGGGCGAGGCCGATGGCGACGCCGGTGCCGATGGCGATGGTCAGGTCGGCGACCACCGTCAGCACCATGGTCAGGATCATCAGGAACTGGTCCGAACGCCGCTCGGCGAGATAGGCGCGCCAGCGATGCGGCTCGGCCATGTTCCACGCCGTCAGCATCAGCAGGCCCGCCAGCGCCGGCAGCGCCAGCCGCCCGGCCAGCGGCGCGGCGACCAGCATCACGATCAGGATCGTCAGCGCGTGGACGATGCCGGCAACCGGCGTCTTGCCGCCGGCGCGCACATTCGTCGCCGTGCGCGCGATTGCCCCGGTCGCGGGCAGCCCGCCGAACAGGGCCGAGCCGATGTTGGCCACCCCCTGCGCCATGATCTCGGCATTGGGACGGTACCGGCCGCCGATCATGCGGTCGGCGACCATAGCCGAGAGCAGCGATTCAATCCCCGCCAGAAAAGCGATGATGAGGGCCGAGGGCAAAAGCTCGGCCATGCGCGAGAGGCTGACCGGCGGCAGGCCGGGCAGTGGAAGTCCGCGCGGCAGTTCGCCGAAGCGGCCGGTGATGGTCTCGACCGGCAGCGCCATCAGCGCCGCCAGAGCCGAGGTCAGGCCGACCGCGAAGATCAGCCCCGGAAATCGCGGCGCCAGCCGGCGCAGCAGCACGATCAGCAGCACCGTGCCGAGGCCGATCGCCAGCGCCGGCAGCGACAGGCTGGCGCGGGCCTGCCACAGCGCAGCGATCTTGGGGAAGAACTCGGCCGGCAACTGATCGATGGCGAGGCCGAAGAAGTCCTTCAACTGACTGGTGGCGATAATGATGGCGATGCCGATGGTGAAACCGTTGATGACCGGCTCCGGCACCAGCCGGATCAGATTGCCGGCGCGCAACATGGCCGCCGCGATCAGGATCGCGCCGGCCATCAGTGTGGCCAGCACCAGCCCATCGAAGCCATGGCTGGCGATGACACCGTATACCACCACGATGAAGGCGCCGGTCGGGCCGCCGATCTGCACCCGGCTGCCCCCCAGCAGCGAGATCAGCAACCCCGCGACCACGGCGGTGATGATCCCGGTCTGCGGCGCCGCGCCCGAAGCGATGGCAATGGCGAGGCTGAGCGGCAGCGCCACCATCGCCACCGTTACGCCGGCGATCACGTCCGCGCGCAGGGTTGCGGCGTCATAGTCTTGCAGGGTGGTGAGGATCTTGGGTTTCATCGTGCGGCCTCGACCTTTGCAGACAAGCTGCGCAATATCCGGAAATGGCAAGCAAAAAGGCGCCCCGCCGGGGGCGCCTTGAAAGGATATGTCAGTTGTTCACAGGCGGCGCCCGCATCAGAAACCGGCCTTGATCTTCTCGAACTCGGCCAGCTGCTTTTCGCGCTGCTGGGGATCGTTCGGGGTCTGGGCAAGAACCGGGACATTGACCTGGGCCAGCCCGCTTTTCACCGCCGGCTCGTCCTTGATGGTTTCCATGCCGGCCTTGGTCGAATGACCGTAGCCGATCGTGTCCAGCAACCCCTTGGCTGCACGCGGTTCCAGCCAGGCATTGATGAAGTCATAGGCCTTTTCCTCGCTGCCGGGGCCGTCCTTCATGTTCACGAAGCCGCAGATGAAAGTCGAAGACCCTTCCTTCGGCTCGCGCTGAAAGCCGACCGGATAATTGTCGGCCTGCAGATAGGTCACGCCGTCATTCCACGACCAGGCCACATCCACCTGCCCCGAGGCCATGAGCTGCGCCTGATCCTGCGGGTCGGCCCAATAGGCGGCGACGTTCTGATGGGCCTTGCGCAGCCAGTCGGCGGCGGCGGCCAGTTGTTCGTCGGTCACCTTGGTCCAGTCGGTCACCCCGGTGGCAAGGTAAGCCAGCGCCCAGACGTCGTCCGAGCTGTCCGGCAACGAGGTCCGGCCCTGATATTTCGGGTCGATGAAGATGTTCAGGCTGGCCAGATCCTCGGCCGGAACCTTGTCCTTGTTATAGGCAATGGCGGTGGCACCCCAGTCGGTAGGGATGAACCAGACGCCTCCGTCATCGTGGAAAACCGAAGAATTGTTCACCGCCGGATCGATGTCGGCATAGGCGGGGATCTTGGACACGTCCCACGGCTCGATCAGGCCCGCATCGCGGTATTTCGACACCATCTGGCTGCAGGGATGGACGACATCGGCCTTGAAGCCCGAAGCGACCTTCTGGAAGGCTTCGTCGTCATCGCCATAGAACGCGAAGGTCGGGCTGTCGCCGTATTTGTCGATATAGCCCTGAAAGATCGAAGGCTCCTCGAATCCGGCCCAGTCGAAGACCGTCAGATCGGCATCGGCGGCAATGGCGGGAGAGGCGAATACCGCGAGGATGGCGGTCGAGCGCAGGAAGGTCATGTCCGAATGGCCTTTCGGTTGGGGTTGGCCGCCCGAGGCTAGCCCCGCCGGGCACACCGCGCAAGCCGCTTTGGCCGCCTTGCGAGCACGTGGTGGAAGTTTGATCAGCGCATGCGCAGGGCGCCGTCTATGCGGATCACCTCGCCGTTGAGGTAGCCGGATTCGATAATGTTCCCGACCAGTTGCGCGAATTCCTCGGGCTCGCCCAGACGTTTGGGGAAGGGCACGTCGGCGGCCAGACCGTCCTGCACATCCTGCGGCAGGCTGCGCAGCATGGGGGTGCCGAAAATCCCCGGCGCAATCGCCATGACCCGGATGCCGGATCGCGCCAGATCGCGGGCGATCGGCAGCGTCATGCCGGCAATTCCGGCCTTGGATGCGGCATAGGCCGCCTGTCCGGCCTGTCCGTCAAAGGCCGCGACGGAGGCGGTATTGATGATCACGCCTTTCTCGGTCCCCGCGTTTTTGGCCATTTCGGCGGCGGCAAGACGCAGCACATTGAAGCTGCCGATCAGGTTGATCTCGATGGTGCGGCGAAAGCTGTCCAGCTTGTGCGGCCCGTCGCGGCCGACGGTCTTTTCGCCGGTCACGATGCCCGCACAGTTGACGCAGGCGGTGATGCGGCCCATGGCCGCGCTTGCGGCCTCGATCGCGCGGGTGACGCTGGCTTCGTCCGTCACGTCGGTTTCGGCGAAATGGGCGCCGATGCGGGCGGCGAACTCGGCCCCGCGCGGATCGCGGTCGAGGATTGTGACCTGGGCGCCCCGCTTTCGCAGATAGCCGGCGGTCGCGGCCCCGAGACCCGAGGCGCCCCCAGTCACCACCGCGCTGGTTTCGGCTAGTTCCATGACATTCCTCCCCCGATCAGACGGGCCGAATTATGCGCCGGTCGGGATTGCGCGCAAGCCGAGAATAGGCCGACGGGCGAAAACGAACATGGCCGGCGCCGCGGGGGGCGCCGGCCATGAGAGAGGCCAGTGGGCGGGGTTTATCACACCGCCGCGTGCGCTTCAGCGCATGGCCATGGAGCCGCAGCCGCGCAGCGGCTTTTCGCCCTCAAGATAGACCGAGACGCTGCTGGTGCCGGTCTGACCGCCGGTCGAGCAGTTGCCCGGCTTGATTTCCACGGTCGCGGGCAGCATCGCCGGGGTCGCCATCACCCGACCGGACAGAACGGTCAGATCCGAGGGAGCGTCGGCCGGCTGGCCTTTGTAATCCAGCGTCCCGACCCATTGCTGGCTGTTGCCGGGGATGGTCATCTGAACCGCGTGCGACGCCTTTCCGGTGGACTGGATCTTGATGGTCCAGTCCTTGCCGCCGCCGGTGAAGGCCGCGACCGGGCTTTGCACCGAGGTCTGCTTGTCGGAAGGACGCTCGTCCATGGGAACATCATCCAGCGTGCAGCCGGCCATGACCATCATGGCGCCGGCAGCGATGGCGGTTTTCAACATAAAGCTCATTACGATATCCTCGTGTGACGGTTGCGCCATCATGCCTAGGAGCCGCGCAGACAGGGATCAACCCGCCCGCAGTCACGCTTGTGTCATGTGTTTTTAACGTCACAGCGCCCTCAATCGCGCAGGATTTCCGGGCCGCCGACGATGCTGTCATCCTTTTTTCCGATCATTTTCCGGTCCTTGCCGGCATAATCGACGGCATTCAGGATGGTCTGAATCGCCGCGATCCTGGCCCGACGCTTGTCATCCGAGCGGATCACAACCCACGGAGCGCCCTTCATGTCGGAATAGCGCAGTGTGTCGCGAATGGCGGCGGTGTATTCATCCCACTTGCCCAAGCCATCGACGTCGATCGCGGACAATTTCCACTGTTTCAGCGGGTTGCCCTCGCGTTCCAGAAAGCGGCGCAGCTGTTCGGCGCGGCCCACATTCAGCCACAGCTTGACCAGTATCAGCCCGTCCTCGACCAGCATTTCCTCGAAGCTGGGCAGTTGGCGAAAGAACTTGATGCGCTCGTCCTCTGTGGAAAAGCCAAAAACGCGTTCGACCACGCCGCGGTTATACCAGCTGCGGTCGAACAGCGCGATTTCGCCATTGGCAGGCAGCCAGTCGATATAGCGCTGGAAATACCACTGGTCGGATTCGCGTTCCGATGGCTTCGGCAGCGCCACCACATAGGCCGAGCGCGGGTTCAGGTTCTCGCGCACGCGGTCAATGGTGCCCCCCTTGCCGGCGGCGTCGCGGCCTTCGAACACCACCACCACGCGTTTGCCGGTCACCATGATGTCATGCATCATCTTGACCAGTTCCAGCTGCAGCCTTTCCATCTGCTTTTCGTATTCGCCCTTATCCATCTCAACCGGATAGGGGAACGAGGGATCGAGCATGTCATCCTCGCCGGCCTTTTCGATGGCCTTGCGGATATCCTTGGGGGCGTCATGCTTGAAATAGCGGGTGATCTTGCCGACGAAGGGCAGATCGGTGGGGGGCTGGTCCTTGGCCATCACGGTCTCCGTAAGCGTCGGCTTACTATGCGGTGGCGCGAAGCTTCTGAAAAGGGGGGCGCGGGGCACCCCCCTTCAGGTGCCGATTTTCATCAGATCGTATTCGGTGGTCTGGTAGATCTCGTTGATCCAGTTGCCGTAAAGCAGATGCGCATGGCTGCGCCAGCGGTTCGAGGGCGCCCGCGAAGGGTCGTCGTCAGGATAGTAGTTCACCGGCACCGCGATCCGCTTGCCCGCCGCCACGTCGCGGTCATATTCATCCTTGAGCGTCGTCGAATCGTATTCGAGGTGGTTGAACACATAAAGCGCCCGGTGGCCCGCGTCTTCCAGCAGGCAAGGCCCGACCTCGTCCGAGGCGACCAGCGTGGTCAGCCCCGGTCGCTCGGCCACGTCGGCGGTACGCACCTCGGTCCAGCGGCTGACCGGGATCAGCAGGTCGTCGGAAAAGCCGCGCAGATAGGGCGATGCGGGCGCGCGGTTGTCGTGGCGGAAACAGCCGAATGCCTTGTGGTCCAGGTCATGCTTGGGCAGCCCGTGGAAGTGCCAGGCCATGGCCATCGCTCCCCAGCAGACGCCGAAGGTGGAATGCACATGGCTCTGCGTCCAGTCGAAGACGCGGGTCAGTTCCTCCCAATAGGTGACCGCTTCGAAGGGCAGTTGTTCGATCGGCGCGCCGGTGATGATGAGGCCGTCGAATTTCTCGCCCGTGGCCTCGACCTCGCGGAAGGTGCGATAGAAGGACTGCATGTGATCGGCGGCGGTGTTGCGGCTTTCATGATCCGACATGCGGATCAGCTGAAAGTCGATCTGCAGGGGCGTGGCGCCGATCAGCCGGGCGAACTGGTTTTCGGTCTGGATCTTCTTCGGCATCAGATTCAGCAGCCCGATGCGCAGGGGCCGGATGTCCTGCATCGCCGCCCGGCCCGGCGACATGACCATGACGCCTTCATCCGACAGGATGTCGAAGGCGGGCAGGTCGTTGGGCAGGGTGATGGGCATCTCAGGCTTCCTTGCGGTCGGTTCGGTCTTCGGTCCGGCGGTCGATGGCGCGCGCAATCAGCGCGTCGAATCCGGCGGGGTTGCGGATTTCGGAAACTTCCTCGGCGGTGACGGTGATGCCGCGCCGGGCCATGGCTTCGTATCGCGGCTGGCGATGCGCCAGCGCGCGGGCATAGGTCCAGCGGATGAAGTCATCGGGATCGACCTGTTCCTCGATCAGGCCCTTTTCCATGCGATAGGCCAGCCACGCCTTGTCCAGAAATTCCGGCTGATAATACATGGGCTTGGGCGCGCGATCAAAGCGGCGGACCAGTTCCGCCGTATGCGCGTCCGAGCCCTTGATCCAGACCATAAGCAGGTGACGTTCCAGCGCCGACAGTACCGGATCGTTGGGATCATCGGGGTCCACCACCTCGCAGATCGAGCCGCCGCTGTCGCAGACGAAATGCGGCAGGCGATAGATTTCCTCGGACCGGGTAATGAAATGGGGCGTGTCCAGAAGCGAGGCAATTTCCGCCGCCCGATGTTCGTTCTGGCGGCGCATATAGGTGTCGAAGGGCAGCCCGCCGCGGGTTTCCGACCCCGGCTTGCCCAGATAGGTCGAGAGGGGCGACAGATTGTCGAAGGTGATGTTCGAGCCGATATAGACGCTGTCCGACAGCAGAAGCTCGCGCAGGAAGGGGACCTTCATCGCCTCGCGCTTGAAGTTGTCGGCGATCAGCTCGCCCATGTAGCGGGTGCCGATGCGGTAATCGATGCTGTAATGAAACCAGTCGTTCGACGCCCGCAGCATGTTCGACAGATAGGTCTTGCCCAGACCCGACATGCCGAACAGAAGCACCCGCTTGCGGTTGCTGCCAAGCCAATCCTGTCCGGTGCTATAGATCATGGCGTCTCCTTCGGGGCGCAATCTAGGCAGCGCCGCGCCAATAGAAAAGCCCCGCGCGGGGGCGGGGCTTTTCCGAAGTCATTGATGGCGCGATCAGAAGCGATAGCCGACGCGCAGGCCCAGGCTGACGGCGTCGTTGTCCTTCATGTCGGCGCGGGCCGCGTCCGGGGTGCCGGTTTCGGCCTTGGCATCGCCCAGCCTGGTGTAGTTGATGCCGCCGGTGAACTTCCACTTGTCCATGGTGTAGATCCCGGCAACCGTCACGCCCTTGCGGCCATTGGTGGGCGCCAGCGGCGACACCAGGTCCTTGCCGGTGGGTTCATAGGTGAAGGCCACGGTGCCCGACCACTGCTCGGTGAATTTGCGGCCCACACCCAGCGTGTAGGTGTTGGTATCTTCCAGACTGACCAGCCCGTCGGGGACATATTGGCCGAAGAAGTCCGGGGTCACGGTGAAGTCCGACCAGTAGGTGCGGCGGATCTGGCCAAAGACCAGCGTGTCCTGGGCGACGCCGGTCTGGAAATCCAGTGCCAGCATGGCCGGGGTCGTCACGTCGGTGGACCCCTGCGCGACCTTGACCGCACCCATGAACTCCTGGGTGTCGAATTCGTGGTCGATATCCGAATAATAGGTCAGCGCGACACGGGCGGCGATGTCGGGCCGTTCCCAGGACGCGCCGGCCAGCCAGCCGACCGCGGTGTCATCGGCGAGCTTCGCGCGATAGCCTGAAAGCGTCGAATAGGCCGCACCGCGCAGCCGGATGTCGCCCGAGGCTTTCGACGCCCGCAGACCGGCATGGACGGCCCAGTTCTCGTTGAACTTGTAACGCCCGATGACCGAGATCATCGCGCTTTCGACATTGGCGTTCGTGCCACCCAGCATATAGGAGCCCTTGGTCGCCGAGGTGGTGTCGACATTGGGATATTCGACATCGGCGCCATAGGGATGCTCGATGATCAGCGCAGCCGAGAACTGGTCGCTGAACTGGTGCTTGTAGCCAAAGGTCAGCACGTTGAAATCGTCCGCGACATTGCCGGTCTTGCGGCCGCCATAGATGGCCAGGTCGCGCCCGCTGACTTCCGGGTTGGTCACTTGCAGGCCGGTTTCGACGTAGTTGCCTTCTTCGAACAGGATATTGATCGACTGGGTCGAACGCTCGATCCCGGCGGCGAAAATGGGTGTGGTGCTCAGCAGCAGCGCCGCAGCGCTGATCGTGGTTTTTTTCATGATTTCCTCCCCGCTCGGCCTCTGTGGCTGTCGCTTCAACCGCAAGGCTATACGGCTGTGGAATTGAATCAATCACAGCGGCTGCATTACGTGGCGTCGGCTGGTTCCTGAGCTGCGTCACCGTGTCGCCTTTGCAACGGTTGAACCGGCTGGACCTGCGCGCGATATCCGGGAGGTCCCCGAAACGAGGCTTCCATGACCGAGCGGTTAAGATTTGCGATGCCGAAGGCCACCCCCAGAGGGCTTTGGCGACGGGTGCCTCCGGCGATTTTCGCGCCGATTCTGGGGCTGCTGACGCTCGCGCTGGCATGGCGGGCGGCGGTGGCACAATTCGCGCTGCCCGCCGGGCTGTCAGGGATGCTCGACGGGGCGGCGGTGGCGCTGTTTCTGTTCGCGGCCACGGCCTATGCGGTCAAGCTGTGCTGGCGTCCAGCCGTGCTGGCCGATGATCTGGCCGTCCTTCCCGGTCGGATGGGAACGGCGGCGGGGGTGCTGGGTGTCTATGCACTGGCCGGCGTGCTGGGGGCCTATCTGCCGCATCTGGCGCGCGGCGTGCTGGCGGCGGGGCTGGTCCTGCATCTTCTGCTGCTCGTCACGGCGCTGCGGGTGCTGGCACGCGGCGCGGGCGATGCCCGCCGGCTCGGCCCGGTCTGGCATCTGCAATGGGCAGGGGCGCTTGTCGCCGCGCGGGCGGCGCTGCCGCTGGACTGGCCGCGACTGGCCGAGATGCTGTTCTGGGGCGGCCTGCTGGCGGCAGCGGTGATCTGGGCAATCTCGCTGCGGCAATTGCGCGAAGGACGGTGGCCCGCGCCGCTGCGACCGTTGCTGGCCCTTCATCTGGCGCCGTTGGCACTGATCGGCAGCGTTCTGGTGCTGACCGGCCATCCCGTTGCGGGCGGGGTTGCTGCGGTGATGGTCGGGCTGATGCTGCTGGCCGGGGTGCTGGCGTGGCGCTGGCTGACGGTGGCAGGTTTTTCAGCGCTGTGGGGCGCCTTCGCCTTTCCGATCGCGGCGAGCGCCGACCTGTTCTGGACCCTTTACGCCGCCATCCCGTCCGAGGGGCTGCGTATCCTGAGCGGGATGCTTCTGGTGTCGGCGACGCTGACCGTCATCCCGCTGACCTTCCTGATCCTGCGTGACTGGGCGCGCGGCCGGCTGGCGGTCAGGACCAACGCCGCCGTTGCCTGAGGCGCCGGCTTGCCGCAGCCGGTTGGCAGCTATGCGCGGGTCGGGGTTTACAAACCGCCCACAAGGTGAAAAGGGGAACTGCCAAACGAACCCCCCTTATCAAGGATGGCTGCGATGCAGATTCGTGAGGCGCTCACCTTCGACGACGTTCTATTGGTTCCGGCCGCATCCAATGTGCTGCCCTCGACCGCCGATGTGACCACGCGCGTGACGCGGGGCATCAGGATGAACATCCCTCTGGTCAGTTCGGCCATGGACACGGTCACCGAAAGCCGCATGGCCATCGCCATGGCGCAGGCAGGCGGCATGGGCGTCGTCCACCGCAACCTGACCATCGAGCAGCAGGCCGACGAGGTGCGCCGGGTCAAGCGCTTCGAAAGCGGCATCGTTTATAACCCGATCACCCTGACCGCGAACCAGACGCTGGCCGATGCCAAGAAGCTGGCGGACCGCTATAACGTCACCGGCTTTCCGGTCGTGGACGAGGACGGGCGCGTCGTCGGCATCGTGACGAACCGCGACATGCGTTTCGCCAGCGACGATGCCACCCCGGTCAAGGCGATGATGACGGCGGAGAATCTCGCCATCCTGCGCGAACCCGCCGACCGGGCGCAGGCCATCGCGATGATGAAGGAACGCCGGATCGAGAAGCTGCTGGTCACCGATGGCCGCGGCCACCTGACCGGGCTGCTGACGCTCAAGGATACCGAGAAATCGGTGCTGAATCCGCTCGCCTGCAAGGACGATCTGGGCCGGCTGCGGGTCGGCGCGGCCTCGACCGTCGGCAATGAGGGCTTCGAGCGCAGCAAGGCGCTGGTGGAAGCCGGCGTCGACATGGTGGTGATCGACACCGCGCATGGCCATTCCGAAGGCGTCGCCATGGCGGTGGAACGGCTGCGCAATTTCTCGAACGAGATCCAGATCGTCGCCGGCAATATCGCCACTGCGGGCGCGGCCGAAGCGCTGATAAAGGGCGGCGCCGATGCGGTGAAGGTCGGCATCGGTCCGGGGTCGATCTGCACCACGCGGATCGTCGCCGGGGTGGGCGTGCCGCAGCTGACCGCGATCATGGATGTCGCAGCGGCGGCGGGCGATGTGCCGGTCATCGCCGATGGCGGCATCAAGTTCTCGGGTGATTTCGCCAAGGCGATCGCGGCGGGGGCCAGCTGCGCCATGGTCGGCAGCGCCATCGCCGGCACCGATGAATCGCCGGGCGAGGTGATCCTGTATCAGGGCCGCAGCTTCAAATCCTATCGCGGCATGGGCAGCCTTGGCGCCATGGCACGCGGCTCTGCCGACCGCTATTTCCAGAAGGACGCGGCCAGCGACAAGCTGGTGCCCGAAGGGATCGAGGGCCAGGTCCCCTACAAGGGTGCGGTCAGCGCGGTCATTCACCAGATGGTCGGCGGCCTGCGCGCGGCCATGGGCTATACCGGCAGCGCCACGGTCGATCAGATGCGCGGCGGCTGCCAGTTCGTGCGCATCACCGGTGCCGGCCTCAAGGAAAGCCACGTCCATGATGTGCAGATCACGCGGGAAAGCCCGAATTATCGGCTGGGATAATCGGCCAGTGCAATGCGAAGGGATGCGGCGACGCTGATGCAGCGCGCCGCATCCGCCCGCGGCGGGGCGGAAGATGGACGTGATCCGCCAAGGGGTTGGGGTTGCTGATATTTTGCGGCCAACCATCCCACCGCGTGTTCGCCGATGGCTTGTGCGGTTCGGCGGAACCGAACGCCGGGTTCGCGCCATGGGCTCTGCCCGCCCGGCGCGCCGATGCTTTTATGGTCTGCATCGGGTGTGCTGCCCTGACGGTAACGCAGTGACCCTTCCTGAAATGGCGAGCGCGCTCTGTCCGAGAGGCCGGGCGCCCCGGTCCGGTGGGCGCGTCGCAACAGCCGCACGGGCGGCAGGAGATGGACATGAGAGCTTTCGGATTTCTCAGCTTCGGCCATTACGGCAATTCCTACGGATCGCAGGCGATTACGGCCAGCGACATGATCAAACAGGCGGTCGAGATCGGCGTCGGTGCCGAGGAGCTGGGCGTGAATGGCGCCTATTTCCGCGTCCACCACTTCGCCCGCCAGCAGGCGGCACCCATTCCGCTGCTGACCGCCATCGCCGCCAAAACCCGGCGGATCGAAGTCGGTACCGGCGTCATCGACATGCGCTATGAAAACCCCCTCTATCTGGCCGAGGAGGCGGCGGCGCTGGATGTCATCGCCGATGGCCGGCTGGCGCTGGGCATCAGCCGGGGGTCGCCGGAAACCGCGTCGCGCGGCTATGAAACCTTTGGCTATACCGGATCGACCGACCCGCGCGGCGCCGATATCGCGCGGCAGAAGTTCGATCTGTTCCTGCGCGCCGTCGACGGCGAGCGTCTGGCCAAGGGCAATCCGGCGCTGGTCGGGCAGGGCCAGATGCTGCCGATCGAGCCGCGCTCGCCGGGTCTGCGCGATCATATCTGGTGGGGCTCGGCCACGCGGGACAGCGCGGAATGGACGGGGCGGCTGGGGCTGAACATGATGTCCTCGACCGCGCTGGTGGAAGATACCGGCCAGCCCTTCCACGAGCTTCAGGCCGAACAGATCCTGCGGTTCCGGGAAGCCTATCGCGCCGCCGGCCACAAGGGCGCGCCGCGTGTTTCTGTCAGCCGCAGCATCATTCCGATCATGAACGAGACCGATGCCGCCTATTTCGGCCATCGCAGCGGGGCGGAATCGCGTGACAGTTATGGGATCATGGACGGGTTCCGGTCGACCTCTGGGCGGACCTATGCCGACGAACCCGACCGCCTGATCGAACAGCTGAAGCAGGATGAGGCGATTGCCCTGGCAGATACGCTGATGCTGACCATCCCCAGCCAATTGGGGCCGGACTACAACCTGCATATTCTGGAATCCTTCGCTCGGCATGTCGCCCCGGCGCTGGGTTGGAAACCGAACTGGGAAGGCCCGGTCGAAGGCGATCCGATCGGCTGATTTCTTCTAAACGCAACGCCGGCACAGGCACGCCGGCGTTGCCGCATTGCGTGGGACGGTCCAGTGCCGCACCAACTGCACGGCGAGGAGCCGCGGCAGAAGCATGAAACCCTTCTTCAGCAGCGTCCCTCGGCAGGCGGCTGGCTGGTCGCACCCCGATTGGGGGCGCCGATCAAGCTGCCAGAGCCGGTGCCGATCAGCGCCGGCAGGTGGATCGAGGCCAGCATCGGGGCCATCAACCCGGTCAGCATGCGCCGGGCGCAGACGGCGTCGCCTGTGCTTGCGCCTTGCCGCAAGCATCCGCAGCCCGACGAAGACCAGGACGGCGGCGAAGGTGATACGCAGCGCCATGGCCGGCAACCGAGGCTCGAACCGAAGGCAGGGGGGCTGCGCCTTTATACCCATGCCCGCGCGATCCTCCGCTCGATCGACGATGCGCGCGCGGATCTGCTGGAATCGCAGCGCGCGGTCACTGGTGAGGTCGCCGTGGGACTGGTCTATTCGGCGGTGAAGGCCATCGGCACGGTGCTGGCGCGGCGGGTCCTGAAGGATCATCCGGGGCTGCGGCTGTCGCTGACGGAAAGCCTGTCGGGCACGACGCTGCTGCACCTTCAATCGGCCGATGTCGATATGGCACTGGTCTATAACCCCCGGCGACGCCGATCCTTGACCGCACCCCCTTGCTGGAGGAGAGGATGGTCCTGATCGGGCGCCCCGACATTATCGGCGGCAGCGCCGCTCCGATCACCGCGGACGAAGTGCTGCACCTGCCGATCATCGCTTCGGTGCTGCATCGCACGCTGTATCTGTGCCAGTTGACCACGCGGCCGCCCACCATCGCGCGCGAGGTGATCCACGATGTGATTGTCCAGCTGGTGCTGGAGGCCGCGGACAGCGGCGCCTGGCCGGCACGCGTGCTCTACCCGCCGCAGCGCGAGTGACCTCGCCCGTCGGTCGGAGAAAAACGCATCAAATCCTATTCAAATGCCACGTGCTTTCGGCTCGCTCGCTTACCTTTCAGTTAGGTATTCTCGCTAAGGATGAAGGGACGATGACCGACCCCGAAGCGACCAAAGTGGACAACGATGGCAGCCCTTCCTGAACATGCGCGCATGCCCGGTCTGGCGGCCGGCGCGAACGCACGCGATCCCGATTCCGACAGCCTTCGCCTCGCGGCGCTTTGGCCTGCCTTGCTGCTGGTCGCGTTGGGCTTGCCGGGGCTGGTGCTGGGAACGCTGATGACCGGCGCGGTGCCGGGCCAATATCTTATTCTGACCGCGCCCTGGCGCAGCCCGGCCCAGATCCTCGACATGGTGTGGCGCGCCGATGGCGGCATCGCGGGATTTGGCGCGCTGCCCGGCACGGCGGTCGCAATGGCCGGCCGGCCGGATTTCGCCGCAGCCTTGCGCGCGCAGGGTGCGTGGTTGGTGCTGCCCTCGCCCACGCTGCTGGGTTGTGGCGCCTTGAAGCGGAAGGACCAGCCATGATCGCCGAATTTGACGCCCTTCGTCGGCGATACGCTGTCCTTCTGGCATGGCTGCTTTGGGCGCATGTGCCGGTCATGGGATTGGCGGCGCTGTGGAACGGCGCCGTTGCGGTCCCCACGGCGGTCGCGGTCGCGACGCTGCTGGCGCTGATCTATCACCTGACTTATCTGCGCTTCGGAACAGCCCCCGTCACCCGCAATATCGCCACCGTGGTGCTGATCGGTGAACCGGCGCTTCTGCTTGTCCTCTTTGCCGGCCATCCTTGGCAGATGGACATGCACATGTATTTCTTCGCCGTGCTGGCGCTGAACATCGCCTGGTTCGACCGCAGTACGGTTTTCCTCGGCGCGGTGGTGACGGCGCTGCATCATCTGATTCTGCTGTATCTGTTGCCCTACGCCGTCTTTCCCGGCGCGGGCGATCTGGCGCGCGTGATGCTGCATGCGCTGATCGTGGTGTTTCAGATGGTGGTGCTGGTCTGGGTGGTCGACATGCTGCGCCAGACCTTCGAGCAGATGGCGACCCTCAGCGACGAATTGGTGCAGAAGGGCGCCGCGCTGGAGGAGCGGACGCGCGAGGCGGAGGCCGCCAGCCGCGCCAAAAGCATGTTCCTTGCCAATGTCAGCCACGAAATCCGCACCCCGATCAACGCGATTATCGGCTTCTCGCATCTGCTGCAGCGCGCCGCGCTCGAGCCGCGGCAGAAGGACCAGGTCGGCAAGATCAACTCGGCAGGCGTCTCGCTGCTGCGACTCATCAACGATGTGCTGGATTTCTCCAAGATCGAGGCCGGCAAGCTGGAATTCGACGAACGCGAATTCGACCCGCGGGCGGCGATCGGAAGCCAGTTGCAGATGGTCTCCGAAACCGCCCATGGGAAGGGGTTGCGGGTCGAGTTGCAGATCGACAGCAAGCTTCCCTCGGCACTGATCGGCGATGACATGCGCTTCAATCAGGTGGTGCTGAACCTGCTGAGCAACGCGATCAAGTTCACCGCCGAGGGGCGGATCGTGCTGACCGTCGAGATGGTCGAGCTGATCGATGGGGTTGCGGGCATTCTCTGCGCGGTGCGCGATACCGGCATCGGCATGACCGTGGATCAGCAGGCGATGCTGTTCAACTCCTTCGCGCAGGCCGACGCCTCGACCACGCGACGGTTTGGCGGCACCGGCCTCGGGCTGGCGATCTGCCGTCAGATCGTCGAGCAGATGAATGGCTGGATTCGGGTCGACAGCCAGCCGGCGAAGGGCAGCACCTTCACCTTCCTCGTGCGGATGCGGATCGCCGCCAGCCGCGCGCGCCGGGCGCCGGACCTCAGCCCCGAGTTGAAATGGCTGCGCGTTCTCGTCGGCGACGACAATCCCGCCGCCCGCCAGATCATCCAGGAGATATTCGCGCGGTGGAGCATGCAGGCCGACCTCGCGGCGTCGGGCGCCCGCGTGATCGAGATGCTGCAACTCGCCGAGGCCGAGGGGCGCCCTTATGACCTGTTGCTCCTCGACTGGAAGATGCCGGGTATAGACGGGTTCGAAACCCTTGAAATGATGCGTGCCTCGGCCGAGATCGCCAGCCCTCCGGTGACGGTGATGATGACCGCCTATGATCTGGATGAATGTATCCAGCAGGGCGCGGGTCAGAATGTCGGCGCGTTCATCAACAAGCCCGTCGATGCCGACCGGCTTTATGTCGCGCTGAACGAACTGTTTCCGACCCGGTCGGACGACCCCGCGACGTCGGCGCCGGCTGATGCCGCGGATGGCACCGCCCCGTTGCCCACCGCGCTGCACGGGCTGCGCGTCCTGCTCGCCGAGGATAATGAGATCAACCGAGAGATCGCCGTCGAATTGCTGCAGGATGCGGGGCTGTTGGTCGATTGCGCCGAAAACGGTCGTATCGCCTGCGAACGGCTGGAGGCGTGCGAGGTGACCTATGCGGCTGTGCTGATGGATGTGCAGATGCCGGAAATGGACGGCGTCGCCGCGACCCGCCGAATCCGCCAGACCTGGCCGGCCGAGGCCCTTCCGATCATCGCGATGACCGCCCATGCCTATGAGGAAGACCGCCTGCGCTGCCTCGAGGCGGGGATGAACGACCACGTCTCGAAACCCGTCGATCCGCCGGTCCTGCTGCAGGTGCTGGAACGCTGGCTGTCGCCACGGGCTGCAATGGCGCCGGCTCCCCTCGTTGCGGCGGCGCCGGCTGCGGGCGTGTTTCTGCCCGATGCGCTCTGGCCGTTTGACCTTCCCGCCGCGCTCGCGCGGGTGAATGGCAAGCAGGCGCTGCTGCGCAGGCTGATCCTCGGCTTCGGGCAGAACTATGCCGATGTTTGCGGGCGCAT
This sequence comes from Paracoccus sp. S1E-3, assembly GCF_013868135.1. Taxonomy (GTDB): domain Bacteria; phylum Pseudomonadota; class Alphaproteobacteria; order Rhodobacterales; family Rhodobacteraceae; genus Paracoccus. Next base: position 1,086,875 of record NZ_JACEMU010000004.1, on the reverse strand, counting down.
CGCCGGACTTCTCGAGGGGGGTCTGACCGAGGATGCCGCCCGGCTTGCCCATGGTCTGCGCGGGGTGGCGGCATCACTGGAACTGGCGCAGGTCGCCACCGTCGCGCGCGAGATCGAGGACAACCTGCGTTCGGGGCGCGAAAACCGGATGACGGATCTGCTTCTGGAGCTGGACGATGCCATTCGCCCCGCCATTGCTGCGGTCGACCGGCTGGGAGGTCTCGCCGTGGCGCCTGAACCGGTTACGGGCGACGCCCAGCCATCGGATCGGATCGTCGATCTGGCGACAGCGATTCATGCGCGCGACAGTTTGCGCGACCTGATCAGCCGCCAGAGCCTGTCGGCACGGCGCGGCTTTCATGACTATGCCGCGGTGATGGGCATGTCGCCCGGCGAACGTGACCTCGACCCCATCGGCGAGGCGATCCAGCGCCTGGATTATGACGCCGCCCTCGCCCTGCTGGATGCGCGGGACCCCACCCATGACGCGCGAAAGGACCTCTCGGCATGAGCGGCAGACCCATCGTCATGATCGTCGACGACGAGATTGCGAATATCGAGCTGATCGGCGCCATGCTGGAGGAGGATTACGAGATCCTGTTCGCGCGATCGGGCGAACAGGCCATCGGGATTGCGAAAAAAACGTCGCTGGACCTTATCCTGCTGGACGTGATGATGCCGGGGCTGGATGGCTATGAAACCTGCCGGCGGCTCAAGAAGGACCCGGACCTGGCGAATGTGCCGGTCATCTTCACCACCGGGCTCGATGCGACCGAAGCCGAAATCGAAGGCTTGTCCGCCGGTGCGATCGACTATGTGACCAAGCCGGTCCAGCCGGCCAGCTTGCGCCGCCGGGTCGGCAATCACATCGGCATGAAACAGATGCGCGATCAGCTGGCCAGTCTCGCGCTTGTCGATCCGCTGACCGGGCTGGGCAACCGACGAATGCTCGAAACCCTGTTCGCCGAGGAGATGACGCGGGTCGCGCGGGCGCAGGAACACCTGTCGATCATCCTGGTGGATATCGATTACTTCAAGCAATTCAACGATTTTTACGGACATCTTGAGGGTGATGACTGCCTGCGCGCGGTGGCGGCCGGGTTGGGCGGCGCGATGCGGAGGGGGGGTGATCTTTGTGCGCGCTACGGGGGCGAGGAGTTTGCCTGCGTGCTGCCCTGCACCGATCTCGACGGGGCGATGCATCTGGCCGAAATGTTGCGTGCGCGGGTCGAGGCGCTGGCGATCCCGCATCGCGGCTCGTCCTGCGCGCAGGTCGTGACCATCAGCGCCGGGGTGTGCAGCAGCCGCTGCGCGCCGGGCATGACCATGTCCCGCTGGTTCGAGGAAGCCGACAGGCTGCTTTACCAGAGCAAAAGCGCGGGTCGAAATCGTGTCAGCGGCGCGGCGTTGGACTGGGCCTGACCGGATCTGCCGACAGCCGAGGCGAGGGGTATCTGAAGCCTGAACGATCGGGCATCGGCGCCCCCGGGGTGACGGACAGGGCGATTATTGTGCCCGCCCGACGCGAGTGCTGCGCGCGCTGGGGCAAGCCCACGTGGAAAAATCGTCGGTTGCCGGTGAGATCCGCCTCTATCGCCGGTTGCCGGTGAGAGCTGCCTCGGTCGGCGATCCTTTACTGGGCCGTCTCCAAACAGGTCGGTCTTGCACCCGCGGTCGATCCTTTTTTCCCGTCATGCTGTCCGGGGCATGTGCTGACGAAGCGGTGAAATGGGGTCCGGCCACCGTTTCGCCCTGCGCCGCCGATCCACAGCAGGGGACCAAATCGGCCGGCGTTGAGCGAAGCTTGGCGAAAACACGGGGTCGGGCGCAGCATATATCCCGCTTTATATATCACGCTTTATATATCACGCTTTCCGGCTGCAGACCGATTTCCTCGCGCTTTCGCGAAGAGCCGGCAGGTGGGCCTCGGAAATGGGCGATGTTGCTGTGTAATCAGGCTCGGACTGCGGATGGTCCCTGTCCAATGCCCGAGGCGTGGGGCGACGCCGGGCCGCGTCAAAGCTACGGGCGAAATATATCGTTGCCGAAACGTCGAATCGGCGTATAAATAACCGAACGGTCGGTCAAAGAACGAGAGTTCCGCAGACCGGAAGATGAGGGGGAAGTCATGGCCGAGGCATTCATCTGTGATGCGGTCCGCACGCCGATCGGGCGCTATGCTGGCGCGCTCAGCGCCGTGCGTGCCGACGATCTGGCGGCGGTGCCGCTGGCGGCGCTGATGGCGCGCAATCCCGGCGTGAACTGGGCCGAGGTCGATGACCTGATCTATGGCTGCGCCAATCAGGCGGGCGAAGACAACCGCAATGTCGGCCGTATGGCGGCGCTGCTGGCCGGACTGCCGGTCGATCTGCCGGGGACGACGGTGAACCGGCTCTGCGGCTCGGGCATGGATGCGGTCGGCATGGCCGGGCGGGCGATCCGGGCGGGCGATTGCGACCTGATGATCGCCGGCGGGGTCGAAAGCATGACCCGCGCCCCCTTCGTGATGCCCAAGGCTGACAGCGCCTTCAGCCGCAGCAACGCGGTCTATGACACCACCATCGGCTGGCGCTTCGTGAACCCGAAGATGAAGGCGCAATACGGCATCGATTCAATGCCGCAGACCGCCGATAACGTGGCCGAGGATTTCCATATCAGCCGCGAGGATCAGGACGCCTTTGCCGCCCGCAGTCAGGCGCGCTGGGATGCGGCCCACAAAGCGGGCGTTTTCGCCGAGGAAATCGTGCCGGTGGTGATCCCGCAGAAGAAGGGCGAACCGATCACCGTCGATACCGACGAACATCCGCGCCCCGGCACGACGGCGGAACAGCTTGCACGCCTTAAGGGCGTGAATGGCCCCGATCTGAGCGTCACCGCCGGCAATGCCTCGGGCGTGAATGATGGGGCCTGCGCGCTGCTGATCGCCAATGCCGAGGCCGCCGCGAAACACGGGCTGACGCCCAGGGCCCGGATCGTCGCCATGGCGGCGGCGGGGGTGGAACCCCGCATCATGGGCATCGGGCCGGCGCCCGCCGCCAGGAAGGTTCTGGCGCGGGCCGGGCTGACCATCGACCAGATGGACGTGATCGAACTGAACGAGGCTTTTGCATCCCAGGCGCTTGCGACCTTGCGTGATCTTGGACTTCCCGACGATTCGGCCCATGTTAATCCGAACGGGGGTGCGATCGCGCTTGGCCATCCGCTGGGCATGTCGGGCGCCCGGCTGGTGACGACGGCGATGTATCAGCTGCACCGCACGGGCGGTCGCTATGCGCTTTGCGCCATGTGTGTGGGCGTGGGGCAGGGGATCGCCATCATTATCGAACGCGTCTGAGGAGGAATTGCCATGTATGCACAGCTCGTCAAATCCGAAGGCAAGTCGCAGGCCGAACTGACCCCGGAGGACATCGCCTTTCAGGAGCGTATCGACCGCGGCGAGAAGATCGAGCCGAAGGAATGGATGCCGGAAGGCTATCGCAAGACGCTGATCCGCCAGATCGGCCAGCACGCCCATTCCGAGATCGTCGGCCAATTGCCGGAAGGCAACTGGATCACCCGCGCGCCGACGCTGGAACGCAAGCAGATCCTGCTGGCCAAGGTGCAGGACGAGGCGGGGCACGGGCTTTACCTCTATTGCGCCGCCGAAACGCTGGGTGTCAGTCGCGACCAGCTGCTGGAGAAGCTGCATTCGGGGGAGATGAAATATTCCTCGATCTTCAACTACCCGACGCTGACCTGGGCTGATATGGGCGCGGTCGGCTGGCTGGTCGATGGCGCGGCGATCATGAATCAGGTGCCGCTGCAACGGACCTCCTATGGTCCCTATAGCCGGGCGATGATCCGCATCTGCAAGGAAGAAAGCTTCCACCAGCGGCAGGGCTACGCCATCATGATGAAGATGGCCACCGGCACGCCCGAGCAGAAGCGGATGGCGCAGGATGCGCTGAACCGGCTCTGGTATCCCTCGCTGATGATGTTCGGGCCGTCCGACAAGGACAGCGTGCATTCCGTGCAGTCGATGGCATGGAAGATCAAGATGAACAGCAATGACGAACTGCGCCAGAAATTCGTCGACCAGACCGTGCCGCAGGCCGAATATCTGGGCCTGACCGTCCCCGATCCGAACCTGAAATGGAACGAGGAAAAGGGTGGTTACGATTTCAGCGAACCCGATTGGGACGAGTTCTATCAGGTGCTTAAGGGCAACGGTCCCTGCAACAAGGAACGCCTCGGCGCCCGCGTGAAGGCGTGGGAGGACGGGGCCTGGTATCGCGACGCCATGGTCGCCCATGCGAAGAAAAAGGCCGCCCGCGCGGTCGCCGCCGAATAACGCGCAAAAAAGCCGGGCGGCCCGCCGTCCAGAGTTGAAGCCAGGGCAATGGGAGGAGATCCGAATGTCCAGCGAATGGCCCCTTTGGGAAGTCTTTATCCGTGGGCAGCACGGGTTGAACCACCGCCATGTCGGCAGCCTGCACGCGCCGGATGCGGATATGGCGATCAAGCACGCCCGCGACGTTTACACCCGCCGGAACGAGGGGGTCTCGATCTGGGTGGTGAAATCGGTCGACATCGCGGCGTCCAGCCCGTCGGAAAAAGGCCCGCTGTTCGAGCCCTCGAATGACAAGGTTTACCGCCACCCGACCTTCTACGACATTCCCGACGAAGTGGGGCATATGTGATGCCGTCGCTTCCCGACATGATGACCCCGGATGCCGAAGGTTTGGCCCGGCAGGCGGGGCAGGGCGGGGCGCATGCCCCCGCCGCGGACGCCGATCAGGATGCCTTCGTCGAGTTCCTGCTGCGGATGGGCGACAATGCCCTGATCCTCGGGCACCGGAATTCGGAATGGTGCGGCCATGGCCCGGTGCTGGAGGAAGACATCGCGATGTCGAATATCGCGCTGGATCTGATCGGGCAGACGGCGCTGTGGCTGGGACTGGCCGGCGAGGTCGAGGGCAAGGGCCGCTCGGCCGACGATCTGGCCTATCTGCGCGACGCCTGGGATTTCCGCAACCTGCTGCTGGTCGAACGCCCGAACGGCGATTTCGGCGCGACGCTGATGCGGCAATTCCTGTTCGACGCCTTCCATTTCCTCCAGTTGCGGGCGCTGACCGGTTCCGCCGATCCGCGCGTCGCCGAAATCGCCCAGAAGGCTTTGAAAGAGGTCAGCTATCACCTCGAACGCTCTGCCGAGCAGGTGATCGCGCTCGGCGACGGGACTGCGGAAAGCCATGCCCGGATGCAGGCGGCATTGGACGACCAATGGGGCTATGCGCAGGAGATGTTTGCCAGCGATGCCACCGATGTGACCATGGCAGCGGCGGGGATCGCGCCCGACCCGGCCAGCCTGCGCAAGCCCTGGGACGACACCGTCGATGCGGTGCTTGCGCAGGCCACGCTGAAGCGCCCCGAAAGCAGCTTTGCCCATAAGGGCGGCAAGCAGGGCACCCATACCGAGCATCTGGGCTATATCCTGGCGGAAATGCAGTTCCTGCAGCGCGCCTATCCCGGCGCGAGCTGGTAGGATGCGCCCCGCCATCGCCCAGATATGGGACTGGCTGGCCGAAGTCCCCGACCCGGAGATTCCGGTGATTTCGCTGACCGATCTGGGCATTATCCGCGATGTCGGCTGGCAGGGCAATACGCTGGTCGTCACCGTCACGCCCACCTATTCGGGCTGCCCGGCGACGGCGGTGATCAACCTCGATATAGAGAACCATCTGCGCGCCAAGGGCATCGATCAGATCCGGCTGGAACGCCGCCTGTCGCCCGCCTGGACCACCGACTGGATCAGCGATGCCGGCCGCGAGAAGCTGCGCGCCTTCGGCATCGCCCCGCCGATCGACGGCACCGGCGCCGACGGTCACGTGCTGACCCGCGTCGGCGCGCTGACCGGATCCAATCTGGTGGTGGCCTGCCCGCGCTGCCAGTCGAACGACACCCGCCGGGTCAGCCAGTTCGGATCGACCCCCTGCAAGGCCAGCTGGGTCTGCAATGCCTGTCTTGAACCCTTCGATTATTTCAAGTGCCACTAGAGGAACCGCCATGTCACGCTTCCTGCCGCTTCAGATCACCGATATCCGGCGCGACACCCGCGACGCGGTGGTGGTGACGCTTCGCCCTCGCCCGGAAGACGCGGCGGCCTTCGATTTCACCCAAGGCCAATACCTGACCTTCCGCCACAGCTTCGATGGCGAGGAGTTGCGCCGCAGCTATTCCATCTGCGCCGGGCGGGACGAAGGCTTCCTCCGCGTCGGCATCAAGCGCGTCGATGGCGGCGCCTTCTCGACCTGGGCGAATGAGGAACTGGCACCCGGCATGACCATCGAGGCGATGCCGCCGATGGGCCGCTTCTTCACCGAGATCAACCCCTCCGCCGCGCGCCAATATCTGGGCTTCGCCGGCGGCTCGGGGATCACGCCGCTGCTGTCGATCATCAAGACCACGCTGTCGCGCGAGCCGAAATCGCAGTTCACGCTGGTTTACGCCAATCGCGGCATCAACTCGATCATGTTCCGCGAGGAGCTGGAGGATCTGAAGAACAGCTATCTCGGGCGGCTCTCGGTCATTCACATTCTGGAAACCGAGGGGCAGGAGATCGACCTGTTCACCGGCCGGATCGACGCCGAAAAGATGACGGCCTTGTTCGAAAACTGGATCGACCCGGCCTCGGTCGATACAGCCTTCATCTGCGGACCCGAGCCGATGATGCTGACCATTGCCGACAGCCTGAAAAAGGCCGGTCTGGACGAGGCGCAGATCAAGTTCGAACTGTTCGCCTCGGGCCAGCCCGGCCGGGCGAAGAAAAAAGCTGTCAGCAAGGACGCGGTGCATGCCGGCGACATGACCGAGGCAGTGGTGACGCTGGACGGGGCCACCCGCGCCTTCAGGATGCCGAAACAGGGCGAAAGCCTGCTGGATGCGGCGCTCGCCGCCGATATGGATGTGCCTTACGCCTGCAAGGCCGGGGTCTGTTCGACCTGCCGCGCCAAGGTTCTGGAAGGCGAGGCCGAGATGGCCATCAACCACGCGCTGGAAGATTACGAGGTCGCGCAGGGCTATGTCCTGACCTGCCAGTGCTATCCGCTGACCGACCGCATCGTCGTCAGCTATGATGAATAGGGGACGGCGATGAACGATATGACCATCGAGGACTATCTGGCGCAGGGCGGCAAGCTGACCTCGCCCGGCAACGTGCCGCCCCGCTATCGCGGAGAATTGCTGCGGTTGATGGCGTCTTTCGTCGACAGCGAACTGGCAGGGGCGGCGGGCTTTGCCGACACCATCAACGACGCGCCCGGCATCGGGAACCGGATCGCGGCGGCGAAGATCACCGCCGAAAAGCTGGACCATGCGGGCCGGGTGCTGGCGGTGATGGGCGAATTCGGCGCCGATACCCGGCGCTATGACGACCGCCACGAATGGGCCGCGCGGGTCGCGCGTGACGCCGATCTGGCCGCCGCCCGGCGCGGCGACGACATGCGGCTGTCGGTCTTTCATTACCCCGTTCAGGGCTATGTCGATGCCGTGGTCCTGAACGTGCTGATGGGGCTGGCGACGGTCGTGCAACTGGATGAGATGAAGCGCGTCAGCTACGCCCCCCTCGCCGACACCTTCCGCGAAATCGCCCCGCGCGAGGCCCGCCATGTCGAGCTGGGCCTGAACGGGCTGCGCCAGATCGTCGCCCGCGACGACGGCCGCGCCGAGGCCGTGGCCGCCATCCAATACTGGATGCCGAAAGTCGAGGCGACCTTCGGGCAGGCGGGTTCGAAACGCTTCGATACACTGGCGCGCTTTGGGCTGCGCCATACCGAGAATGAAAAACTGCGCCAGATCTGGACGCAGCGGGTTCGTGACCTGCTGCTGCCGATGGGCCTGGCCTGAAAGGAAATGCGATGACTCTCCAGGACACGCCCCGCGTGCTGCAATCCTATGTCGGCGGCGCATGGCGCAGGGGCAGCCGCGACGGCAAGCCGCTGCTGAACGCCGCCACCGGCGAGGTGGTGGCGCTGATCGACGCATCGGGCCTCGATTACGGGGCGGCGCTGGAATACGGGCGCGAGAAGGGCGGGCCGGCCCTGCGCGCCATGACCATCCATCAGCGCGCCCTGATGCTGAAGGAAATCGGCCTGAAGCTGTTGGAGCAGAAGGAGGATTTCTACGCCGAAAGCCTGTGGACCGGGGCCACGCGCGCCGATGGCTGGGTCGATATCGAAGGCGGTATCGGCACGCTTCTGACGCTGGCCTCGAAGGCGCGGCGCGAACTGCCGAACGCGAAGATCATCCCCGACGGCGCGGTCGAGCCGCTGTCGAAGGATTCGAGCTTCTCGGGCCAGCATATCCTGACGCCCTTGCAGGGCGTGGCGATCCATATCAACGCCTTCAACTTCCCGATCTGGGGGATGCTGGAAAAGATCGCGCCGACGCTGATCGCGGGGATGCCCACCATCGTCAAGCCGGCCAGCCAGACGGCCTATCTGACCGAGCTGATGGTCCGCCGCATCGCCGCCATGGGCATCCTGCCCGAGGGGGCCTTGCAGCTGATCTCCGGCTCGGCCGGGGACATGCTGGACCATGTGACCTGTCAGGACGTGGTGACCTTCACCGGCTCCGCCGCGACCGGGCGGATGCTGAAGACCGCGCCCGCCGTGGTCGAGAACTCGGTCCGCTTCACGATGGAGGCGGACAGCCTGAACGCCTCGGTTCTGGGGCCGGATGCCGGGCCGGGGACCGAGGAATTCGATCTGTTCGTCCGCGAAATCCAGCGCGAGATCACCACCAAGGCGGGCCAGAAATGCACCGCTATCCGCCGCGCCATCGTGCCCGCCCAGCATGTGGATGCCGTGATCGCCGCGCTTGGCGAGAAGCTGGCGAAGAATGTCGCGGGCGATCCGGCGGTCGAAGGCACCCGCATGGGGCCGCTGGCCAGTCTGGAGCAGCGCGAGGAAGTCCGCGACCGCATCAAGGACCTGCAAGCCAGCGCCCGGATCGTGCTGGGCGACCCCGATGACGTGCGCGTCGCCTCGGGCGATGCCGAAAAAGGGGCGTTCATCAACCCGGTGGTGCTGCTGGCCGATGACCCGCTGAACGCGGCGGCCAATGATGTCGAGGCCTTCGGCCCGGTCGTCACCCTGATGCCTTATGACAGCGTGGATCAGGCCGTGGCGCTGACCCATCGCGGCAAAGGCTCGCTTGTGGCCTCGGTCTTCACCGATAGCCCGGAGGTCGCGCAGGAGATGGTGCTGGGCATGGCGCCCATGCATGGGCGCGTGTTGATCGGCAACCGGCGCTCGGCGAAGTCCTCGACCGGGCATGGCTCTCCGCTGGCGCCGTTGGTCCATGGCGGTCCGGGCCGCGCGGGCGGTGGCGAGGAGCTGGGCGGTATGCGCGCCGTGAAGCATTACATGCAGCGCACGGCCATCCAAGGCGCGCCGCGCCTGCTGAGCGCGGTCACCGGCATCTGGTCCGAGGGTGCTGATACCCGCGCGGGCATACACCCGTTCCGCAAATCCGTGGCGGAACTGCGCATCGGCGACCAGATCGTGACCGAGGCGCGCGAGGTGACCGAGGCGGATGTGGAACATTTCGCCCATTTCACCGGCGATACTTTCTATGCCCATATGGACAGCGAGGCCGCCAAGGCGAACCCGTTCTTCGATGACCGGGTGGCGCATGGCTATCTGATCGCGTCTTTCGCGGCGGGCCTGTTCGTCGATCCCGATCCGGGTCCGGTGCTGGCCAATTACGGCGTGGATAACCTGCGTTTCCTGACCCCGGTCTATTTTGGCGACACCCTGCGCGTGCGCCTGACCTGCAAGGAAATCAACCCGCGCGAGGGCGCGGGCCATGCCGAAGTCCGCTGGGATTGCCGCGTCACCAATCAGCGCGAGGAGGTCGTTGCCCAATATGACGTGCTGACCATGGTCGCAAAGGAATGGCCGTAACAGGCGAGGGCAGGGCTTAACCGTCCTGCCCCGGCACCTGATACTGCGCCAGATCGGCGGCCGGGTGGATTTCCAGCCCCGGCCGCAGGGTGCGGATGGTCAGGGACACGCGGGTTTCCTTGACCGGCGGCACATGATGCAGCCATTTGCTGCGCGCCGCGCCGGTCAGCGCATAGACCGACCGCCGCGCCACTGGCACGGTCAGGATCGGCTTGGCGTTCTTGGGGTTCGCGGGACGCAATTTCAGCGGCGCATCACTTTCCAGCGAGACCCCGAAAATCGCCTCGAACGGGCGCGAGTCGCGGTGCCAGGTGATCGACGCGCCGGGCGGATAGCGCGTCACCAGCAGCTCGGCCAGATCTCCGCGCGGGGTGCCGGTCAGCGCGGCCACCCGGTCCAGAACGGTGTTGAAGGCATCGGGAATCGGCGGGGCCTCGACGGCAATCTTGCGCTCGTAATCGAAATCCACGCCGAAATTGCGCACATGGCGCAGCGACGGATTGCCCTGAAAAACGAAGGGGCCGAGGTTCAGCGTCTCGATGAAAGCCAGCAGATCGGATTCCTCGGCCTCGGTCAGGGCGTCGGGGTAATAGGCGAAGCCTTCGGGCCAGTTCTCGCTCATGTCATGCTCGCGGGTAGGTCCGGGGCGCGCGCGTGTGACGGCCCCGGAGCAGGGGTTATTTTCCGGCTTCGGCCAGCAGCTCTGCCGCTGCCAATTGGCCAAGCGCATTGCCCGCCAGCGGGCTGTCGCCGGTCAGCATCTTGCGGTCCTTGTGCACGGCGCCCGAGATGTCCTTGTTCAGGATCTCGAAGCCCATCTTCTTCAGCTCCTCGCCGAATTTCCAGGTCAGGTGGCCGGGCATATAGCCGATGTCGGGCGTCTGCGCGTCCAGCGTGTCGGGGAAGGCGCAGATCTGATAGCCGCGGAAAAGATCGCTGTCCTCGCCCACCGCCAGAAACGCCGCCGGGCCGTGGCACAGCGAGATGACGAATTTGTCGTTCGCCTGCGCCCATTCCAGCGCGGCGGCCACATCCTCGCTTTCGGGCAGGCCGATCAGCGCGCCATGTCCGCCGGGGATGAAGACGCCGATATAATCGGAATCGGGGCCAAGCGTGTCGACCACATCGGCCAGTTTCAGCGGCTGCTTGATCTGGTCGCGATACTTGTCGAACAGGCCGGTGATTTCCTTGTCCTCGCGGGGCATGGCCCACAGCTCGAACTTGACCGGGTTGCCGGACAGGGTGGCGATGTCGAACTGAAAGCCCGCCTTGTCCATGTGATACATCGGCAGCAGCGTTTCGACCGGGTGGTTGCCGGTGGAAAACATCGTGCCGTTATCGGTCAGCAGGTAACGCTCGTCCGCGCCGATCACCAAGATCTTCCAACGCCCGCCGGTGTAGGCGTTCGGATAATCCGCCCCGCTGAGGTTCGACTTGGCCGAGGTGAACTGCCCCAGCGAATAGGGCGAGGGGAAGAAGGCGTTGTCCTCGGCCGGGTCGGGCTGGGGGCGCTTGTCGTCGGATTGGGGGGTGGTCATCGGATCCTCCTAAGCTGTCACAGGTCCAGCAGATCACGGCAAAGCTGCATTCACAATGAGGGTTATGACTTGCGGCGACGGACCGCCGGCCATGAAAAAGGCCCGCCAGATTGCGCTGGCGGGCCGGATGGTCATGTCCGAACGATCAGTTGTCGTTCGAGTTGCCCATGAATTGCAGCAGGAACATGAACAGGTTCAGGAAGTCCAGATACAGGTTCAGCGCACCCAGGATCGCAGTCTTGCCCAGGAATTCACGGTCGGAATGGGCCAGCTGGATATAGGTGTTCTTGATGTTCTGGGTGTCGAACGCGGTCAGGCCGGCGAAGATCAGCACCCCGATCACCGAGATCGCGAATTGCATCGCGCCCGATTGCAGGAAGATGTTCACGATCGAGGCGATAATCAGCCCGATCAGGCCCATCATCAGGAAAGACCCCATCCCCGACAGGTCACGCTTGGTGGTGTAGCCATACAGCGACAGACCGGCGAAGCCCGCGGCGGTGGCCACGAAGGTGGTGGTGATCGATACGCCGGTATAGCGCAGGAAGATCCAGCTCAGCGACGCGCCCATCAGCGCGGCGAAGCCGTAGAAAATGAAGGTCGCGGCCTGCGTGGACAGGCGGTAGACGGCGGCGCCAAAGGCGAAAACCACCAGCAGCGGCGCGAACATCAGGACCCATTTCAGCGGCGAGGTGTAAACCATGCGGCCGATCTCGGTCAGGGTTCCGTCAGGGCCGACCGCCAGCGAATGCAGACCATAGGCCGAGGCAGCAGTGACCAGCAGGCCGGTCGCCATGATGCCATAAACCTTGTTCATGTATTCGCGCAGACCCACATCAATCTGGGCGCGGGTAGCGGCACCCGTCCGGGCCTGGGCCTGACGCAGGGTGTCGTATTCAGCCATCAAACTCTCCATCAGTGGCATTGGCGGTGCGGGATGCACCGGTTGCATGACAATATTGGATCACAGACCGCCGAATACAACAACAACGCGGTAAAAATGCGACCTTTCGCGGCTGCCGGGACCCTGGGTCAGCTTCTCGCCTCAGGGGCGAAAACGTGCGGCAGACCCGGCATAGTTGCCCATACGTCACAGGTGTTAACCATGTGGAAAAAGATTAACGGCAGCCGCAACCAAGGGTTGGTTGCGGCGTTCACCTGCGCTGCGACCGCGGGGTATTTTCCCGGCTAGGATGAACGATTGATGAAATTCGAACCGATTCGCCTGAATTTCGTCCCAAAACGGGTCGAGACCGGCCGAAATCCGCCGGAAAAGCGGGTCGTACAAATTATGGTAATGCAAAAACCTGTCCTTTTGGACAACTCTAGCGTGTCGGCCAGATTTTCCCAGTCGCCACCGAAGGGACGAAGGGTGTATTACTCGCACAGATTGAGTGAGGTGTGGTATGAAGCACGAAGTTGACGTGCATGTGGGCACGCGGATCCGTCACCGCAGGTGGCTGATCGGCATGACGCAGCAACAGCTGGCAGATCAGGTCGGGATCAAGTTCCAGCAGATCCAGAAATATGAAACGGGCGCGAATCGCGTGTCGGCATCACGGCTGTGGGACATTGCCCGCGCGCTGGATGTGCCGATCAGCTTCTTCTTTGAAGGGCTGGCCGATGGGCGCGCCGATGCCGGGGTCGATGACGACATCCTGGCGAACAAGGAAGCGTTGCAGCTGATCCGCGCCTATTACGCCATGCCCGAGGCACAGCGCCGCCAGATCTTCGAACTGGCCCGCGTCCTTTCGCACGCCGCCTGACACCAGGCGGCCGGGCTGTCACGGGCAATTGTTCGCCCCGCCTGTTCCGCGCTACATATGGCGCGCAACAGGGGGCGAATGATGAATCATGATGAAATCTTTCTGACCGCGTCTGCGATGGCGGATGCCGCGCGCGGTCGGACCTTGCCGCTGTTTCGCAGCGCCGGACTGTCGCCCGACAACAAGCTGGCAACCGGATTCGACCCGGTGACCGAGGCCGACCGCGAGAGCGAGCGCGCCATGCGGGCCATTCTGGCCGAGCGTCGCCCGCAGGACGCCATCCTGGGCGAGGAATTCGGCATCCAACCCGGCACCAGCGGTCTGACCTGGGTGCTGGACCCGATTGACGGCACGCGCGCCTTCATCTCGGGCGCGCCCAGCTGGGGGACGCTGATCGGCCTGACCGACGCGGACGGCCCGGTTTACGGGGTTATCGACCAGCCCTTCACCGGTGAGCGCTTTGAAGGCGGACTGGGCCGCGCCCGTGTGACCGACCGTCAGGGCGAGAGGCCGCTGGCGGTCCGCCAAGGGGTGTCGCTGGCGCAGGCGACGCTGCTGTCCACCTTCCCCGAAATCGGCACCGAGGCGGAGCGGGCCGCCTTTCAGCGCGTGGCCAGCCGGGCGCGGCTGACGCGCTATGGGCTGGATTGCTACGGCTACGCGCTGCTGGCCCTGGGGCAGGTGGATCTGGTGATCGAGGCGGGCCTGCAGCCCTATGACATCGTGGCCCCCATCGCCGTGATCGAGGCCGCGGGCGGCGTCGTTACCGACTGGCAGGGTGGGGCGGCCCATGGCGGCGGCCAGGTGTTGGCCGCGGCGACGCCTGCGCTCCACGCCGCTGCGCTGGCGCTTCTGCGCGGCTAATCGCGTTGCCGCCGCCGGGCGGCTCGACTATGATCCGGCCGGGCGCGGATGCCCGCCATGTCGCCATCGCCAAGATCCGAAGGGGGTGTCCATGCCGGACGAACCGCAGCGTCCCGATTTGCCCGAGAACGAGCCCAAATCGCCGCGCAAGCCTGATCTGCCCGAGGTCGAGCCGGCGACGGATGACGACGATTTCGTGCCCTCACGGGCGCTGATCGATCAGATCCGCGACGCCATCGACGACGAGGATCCGGCCCGGCTAGACGCCCTGCTGGAGCCGATGCACGCCGCCGATATCGCTGACGTGATCGAAAACCTGTCACCGGCGCGGCGGCGGCGGTTCCTGTCCCTGTGGTCAGGCGAGATCGATGGCGACATCCTGTCCGAGATCGACGAATCGATCCGCGACGAGGTGGTCGAGCAGATGCCCAAGGCCGTGCTGGCCGAGGCCGTCCGCGAGATGGACAGCGACGATATCGTCGAACTGATCGAGGAACTGGACGAGCCCGAACAGCGCAAGGTTCTGGACGCGCTCGACGAATCCGACCGCGCGGCGGTCGAGCAGTCGCTGACCTATCCCGAATATTCCGCCGGCCGGATGATGCAGTCCGAGGTGGTGACCGCGCCCGAGCACTGGACCGTCGGCGAAACCATCGACTTCCTGCGCCGCGACGACGACCTGCCCGACCAGTTCTATCACGTGGTGCTGGTCGATCCGCGCCGCCGTCCGGTCGGCTATGTCGCGCTCGGCCGCTTGCTCTCCGCGCGTCGGGACACCGCGATGCGCGACCTGACCGAGGACAGCTTCCGCCCGATCAGCGCCTTCGCGGACGAGGCCGATGTCGCCTATGCCTTCAACCAGTATCATCTGATCTCCGAGCCGGTTGTGGATGAACATGACCGGCTGGTCGGCGTCATCACCATCGACGATGCGATGGAGGTTCTGGATGACGAGCACGAGGAAGATATCCTGCGTCTGGCGGGGGTCGGCGACGATTCCTCGATTTCGGACAGCGTGCTGGAAACGGTGCGGCAACGTGTGCCCTGGCTGACGATCAATATCATCACCGCGATTCTGGCGGCGAGCGTCATCTCGTTCTTCGAAGGGTCGATTGCCCGGCTGGTGGCGCTCGCCGTGCTCATGCCCATCGTCGCCTCGATGGGGGGGAATGCCGGGACGCAGACGCTGACCGTGGTGGTGCGCGGTCTTGCGACGAAAAGCCTGACGCCCTCGAACACCTGGCGCATCATCCGACGGGAGGCGGTGGTCGGGCTGATCAATGGGACCACCTTTGCGGTGATTCTGGGAGTTATTACCTATATCTGGTTCCGCGAGCCGGGACTCAGTTGGGTGATCGCGGTCGCCATGATCATCAACCTGACGGTCGCCGCCCTGGGCGGCGTGCTGGTGCCGCTGACGCTGAACCGGCTCGGCGCAGACCCGGCGCTCGCCTCGGGGACGTTTGTGACCACGGTGACGGATATGGTTGGATTTTTTGCCTTTCTCGGTCTGGCCACGCTGGTCCTGCTTTAGCCACCCACGGTCGTTAACCCAATCTTAACGAAAAATTCCTTGATTTAAGGCGATCCCTCAAGCAATTTGGGCCGCGTAGACCCACGAACACAACATCTGGTGGGAATTTCGACCACTGGGAATGAACGGGCGCAGGCAGGGATCATCTTGACAGGCCATCCCGTCCGCATCGCGCGGGCGGGATGTTCCGTTGCCGACACGTGCCTAGCCGCGCGGCAGGTCGCGCAACAGGGCAGTGATTTCGTCCAGCACAGCGGGGTCGTCAATCGTAGGGGGCAACTTGTAATCCTCGCCATCGGCGATCTTGGCCATGGTCGCGCGCAGGATCTTTCCCGACCGGGTTTTTGGCAGCCGATCCACCACAACGGCCTGCTTGAACGCCGCGACGGGGCCGATATCGTCGCGCACCATCGCCACCACCTCGCGGACGATCTGGTCGGGCGCAGTGGCGGCCCCCTTCTTAAGGCATAGAAACCCCAGCGGAGCCTGCCCTTTCAGCGCGTCGCTGACCCCGATCACCGCGCATTCGGCCACATCCGGGTGACGAGCCAGGATCTCCTCCATGGCGCCGGTGGACAGGCGATGGCCAGCCACGTTGATCACATCGTCGGTGCGCGCCATGACGTAGAGATAGCCGTCCTCGTCCAGATACCCGGCATCGCCGGTCTCGTAATAGCCGGGGAAATGCGAAAGGTAGGACTTTCGATATCGCTCCTCGGCATTCCACAGACCCGACAGGGTGCCCGGCGGTAAAGGCAGTTTGATTGCAATCGCGCCCAACGTGCCGGGCGGGACGGGCTGTCCGCTTTCGTCCAGCACCTGCACGTCATAGCCGGGCATGGGCACGGCCGGGCTGCCCAGCTTGACCGGCAATTCCTCGATTCCCAAGGGGTTCGCGGCAATCGCCCAGCCGGTTTCGGTCTGCCACCAATGGTCGATCACCGGGACGCCCAGATGCCGCTGCGCCCATTCGATGGTGTCGGGGTCGGCGCGTTCCCCGGCGAGAAACAGCGCCTGCAGGTCGTGCAGCTTGTAGCGGCGGATATATTCACCGTCGGGGTCCTCGCGCCGGATCGCGCGGATGGCGGTCGGGGCGGTGAAGAAGCTTTTGATGCGGTTGTTCTGGATCGTGCGCCAGAACACCCCGGCATGCGGGGTGCCGACGGGCTTGCCCTCGAACACCACGGTCTGCGCGCCCACGATCAGCGGACCGTAGCAGATATAGCTGTGGCCCACGACCCAACCCACATCCGATGCCGCCCAGAAGCGATCGCCCGCACCGATCTTGTAGATATTCTCCATCGACCAGGCGAGCGCCACCAGATGGCCGGCGGTCGGGCGCACCACGCCCTTGGGCTGGCCGGTCGTGCCCGACGTATAGAGGATATAGGCTGGGTGATTGCCCTCGACCGGGACGCATTCGACCGGTTCGATGCCGTATTGAAAGCCGTACCAGCTGACATCGCGGCCCTCGATCAGCTTGGCGATATCTTCGTCGCGCTGGAAGATGACGCAGAAGTCGGGCTTGTGGCGGGCAGCTTCGATCGCCTGATCGAGCAGCGGCTTGTAATGGACCACCCGGCCCGGCTCCAATCCGGCCGAGGCCGCGATGATCGCCTTGGGCTGGGCGTCGTCGATGCGGACGGCCAGCTCATTGGCGGCGAAACCGCCGAACACGACCGAGTGGATGGCGCCCAGTCGCGCGCAGGCCAGCATCGCCTCGATCGCCTGCGGGATCATCGGCATATAGATGATGACCCGGTCGCCCTTTTCGATGCCCCGCGCGCGCAAGGCGCCGGCCAGCGTGGCCACGCGCTTCTGCAGCTCGGCATAGGTGATGCCCTTGGTCGCATGGGTGATCGGGCTGTCGTGATAGATGGCGATCTGGTCGCCGCGCCCGGCCGCGACATGGCGATCGACGCAGTTCCAGCAGGTGTTCACCAAACCGTCCGAGAACCACTCATGGATGGGCGCGTTTTCGTCGAACAGTGCCTTGGAGGGCGGCCGCACCCAGTCGATGGCGTCCGCCGCCTGCATCCAGAAAGCTTCCGGATCGGCTTTCCAAGTTTCGTAAACCTCGCGGTAACCCATCTGCATTCCTCCCAACTCTCGCGCGAAGGTTAGGCGAGCAGGGTAGGTGGAGGCAATTGGGGGCGGCGGATGCGGCGAGACGCCGCATCCGCGCGCTTTACCGGCGCCTTACTGGTAATGTGCGACCGGCGTGCCGGCGATGGCCGACATGTTCAGCAGCCCGCGCGCGGTGATCGAGGGGGTGACGATATGGGCGCGGTTGCCCATGCCCATCAGGATCGGTCCGACCTCCAGCCCGTTTGCCTTGTGTTTCAGGATGTTGCGCACGCCGGATGCGGCGTCGGTGCTGGAAAAGATCAGGATATTCGCCGCCCCCTCCAGCTTCGAGGCCGGGAAGATCCTCGACCGGATTTCCGGGTCGAGCGCAGCGTCGACATGCATTTCACCGTCGAAATTGAAATCGACCTCGCGGTTTTCCAGGATCTGCATCGCGGCCCGCATCCGCCGCCCGGAATCGGTGTCGAGATTGCCGAACTGCGAATGACTGCACAGCGCCACATGCGGCACCAGCCCGAAGCGGCGGACATGGCGCGCGGCACCGATCGCCGACAGCGCGATCTGTTCCGGCGTCGGATGATTGTTCACCTGGGTGTCGGCGATGAACAGCGGCCCGTCTTCAAGGATGATCATCGACAGCGCGCCCTGCGGCGAAAGGCCATCGCGGCCCAGCACTTGCTCGATGTAATTCAGATGCCAGCTATACTGCCCGAAGGTGCCGCAGATCATGCTGTCGGCCTCGCCCCGGTGCACCATGACCGCTCCGATGGCGGTGGTATTGGTGCGCATGATGGCGCGGGCCAGATCGGGTGTCACCCCGCGCCGGGCCATCAGATCGTGATAGGTTTCCCAGTATTCGCGGTAGCGCGAGTCGCTTTCCGGGTTCACGATCTGGAAATCCTTGTCCGGCCGGATCGGCAGGCCGGCGCGTTCGGCGCGCATCTCGATCACCTCGGGACGGCCGATCAGGATCGGCTTGTCGGTGGTTTCTTCCAGCATCGCATTGGCCGCGCGCAGCACGCGTTCGTCCTCGCCCTCGGCGAAGACGATGTTGCGCGCCGCCAGCGCCGAGGCTTCGAAGACCGGCCGCATGATCAGCGCCGAGCGGAAGACCGAGCCGTCGAGCTTGCGTTTGTAGGCGTTCAGATCCTCGATCGGCCGGGTGGCGACGCCCGATTCCATCGCCGCTTTGGCAACCGCGGTCGAAACCACCCCGATCAGTCGCGGATCGAAGGGCTTCGGGATCAGGTAGTCCGGGCCAAAGGTTAGCGTCTCGCCGCGATAGGCCGCTGCCGCCTCGGCTGCCGTCGTGGCGCGGGCAAGGGCGGCGATGCCCTCGATGCAGGCCAGTTGCATCTCGTCATTGATCTGCGTGGCGCCGACATCCAGCGCGCCCCGGAAGATGAAGGGAAAACACAGGACGTTATTGACCTGATTGGGAAAATCGCTGCGCCCGGTGGCGATCACCGCATCGGGCGCGACCTCCAGCACCTCCTCGGGCATGATCTCGGGCGTGGGGTTCGCCAGCGCGAAGATCACCGGACGGGCGGCCATTCTGGCGACCATCTCTTTCTTCAGCACGCCCGGCCCGGACAGGCCAAGGAACATGTCGGCACCTTCGATCACCTGATCCAGGCTGCGCAGGTCGCTTTTCTGGGCATAGGCCGCCTTCTGCGGGTTCATATCCTCGGCCCGGCCCTCATAGACCAGCCCGTGAAGATCGCAGAGCCAGACATTCTCACGTTTCACGCCCAGCTTCAGCAGCATGTTCAGGCAGGCAATCCCCGCCGCGCCGCCGCCGGTCGAGACGATCTTGATCTCCTCGAACTTCTTGCCGACCACGCGCAGCGCATTGGTCGCGGCGGCGCCGACGACAATGGCGGTGCCGTGCTGATCGTCGTGGAACACGGGGATGTTCATCTTCTCGCGGCACAGCTTCTCGACGATGAAGCATTCCGGCGCCTTGATATCCTCCAGATTGATGGCGCCAAAGCTCGGCTCCAGGCTCTGAACGATGGCGGCCAGCTTCTCGGGGTCGGATTCGGCGATTTCCAGGTCGAAGCAGTCGATATTGGCGAATTTCTTGAACAGGACCGCCTTGCCCTCCATCACCGGTTTCGACGCCAGCGGACCGATATTGCCCAGGCCCAGCACTGCCGTGCCGTTCGAGACCACCGCCACCAGATTGCCCCGCGCAGTGTAGCGGGCGGCATCGGCGGGGTTGTTCTTGATCTCGATACAGGCCTCGGCCACGCCGGGGCTATAGGCGCGCGACAGGTCGCGGCCATTGGCCAGGGGCTTGGTGGCCCGGATCTCCAGCTTACCGGGACGCGGGAATTCGTGATATTCCAGCGCCGAGAGGCGCGCCTTGTCCTGCCGCTGTTCTTCCATCTTCGCCCCCGCTGTCCCGCGCCCCTTCCGGGCGGCCAAGGGGCGCCGCCCGTGCCGCGTCCCGCCGGCCGCAGATCGCGGCGCGCCATGGTTCAGCGTTAAACCAGTTTGCCGGGGCCATCACAAGACTGCCCGGCCTGAAGCAGTTTCTGCCCGAAGCTGATTGTCGCGGCTGCTGCGTCTTGCATCCGTGACCGGGCGCGCGCAAATTCGCCCGATCAGTTTCGGAGATCCGCCATGTCCCTTCTCGACGCCGCCCGCGAGGTCCGCGAGGCCGCCTATGCGCCCTATTCCAATTTCAAGGTGGGCGCTGCGGTGCGCGGCAAATCCGGCGCGATCTATCGCGGCTGCAACGTGGAAAACGTGGCCTATCCCGAAGGCACCTGCGCCGAAGCGGGCGCCATCGCCGCCATGGTCGCGGCGGGCGAGACGGAACTGGTCGAGGTCGCCGTAATCGCCGGATCGCCCACACCCGTGCCCCCCTGTGGCGGTTGCCGTCAGAAGCTGGCCGAATTCGGCCGGGGCGAGACGCCAGTGCTGTTGGCCACCACCGGCGGCGCCACCATGGCGACCACCATTGGCGAACTGCTGCCGGGCCGCTTCGATGCGGGCCATATGGAGGGGGCGCAGTCGTGACCCCCGACGCCGTGGGTGGGGCCCATCCTGTCGATCCGCGCCCGGTCATCGCACGGGTGCGCGATGGCGGTGGGCTGGATCAGGCCGGCGCCTCGCTGATCGCGGCCGGCCTGTCCGATGGCAGCCTGTCCGATGCGCAGGCCGGTGCTTTCGCAATGGCGGTGCTGACGCGCGGCCTGTCGACCGAGGGGCGAGCCGCGCTGACGCGCGCGATGCGCGATTCCGGTCATGTGATGCGCTGGGATCTGCCCGGCGCGGTGGTCGACAAGCACTCGACCGGCGGGATCGGTGACGTGGTGTCGCTGGTCCTCGCCCCGGTGCTGGCGGCCTGCGGGGCCTATGTGCCGATGATTTCCGGCCGCGGGCTTGGCCATACCGGCGGCACGCTGGACAAGCTGGAGGCGATCCCCGGCTATGACTGCGACCTGAGCGAGGCGCGGTTTCGCGAATTGGTGCGTGACGTCGGCTGCGCAATCGTTGCGGCCTCGGGCGATCTGGCCCCGGCCGATCGCCGCCTTTACGCCATCCGGGACGAAGCTGCCGCCGTCCAGTCGGTCGATCTGATCACCGCCTCCATCCTGTCGAAGAAACTGGCCGCCGGCCTGGATGCGCTGGTGCTGGATGTCAAATCGGGCTCGGGTGCGTTCCTGCAGTCGCAACAGGAAGCGGCGGAGCTTGGACAGGCGCTGGTGTCGACCGCCAACGCGGCCGGTTGCCGAACCTCGGCGCTGATCACCGATATGGATCAGCCGCTGGCGCGCGCCGCCGGGAACGCGCTGGAAGTGGCCGAGGCCATCGCCTGCCTGCGCGGCGCCCCGTCGGCCCTGCGCGATCTGACGCTGGCACTCGCGGCCGAAGCCTTGGGGCTGACGGGGCGGGACGATGCGCTGGCGCGTGCCGCCGAGGCGCTCGATTCCGGTCGCGCTGCGGAAATTTTCGCCCGCATGGTCGTGGGGCAAAGCGGCCCGGCCGATCTGATCGATGCGCCGCAAAAGCATCTTTCCCCGGCGCCGGTCATTCGGCCTGTTCCCGCGCCGGACGGTTTTGTGACGCGTATCGATGGCACCGCCCTTGGCAATGCGGTGATCGCGCTTGGCGGCGGTCGGGTCCGCGCTGGCGACGCCATTGACCACCGGGTCGGCCTGTCCGATCTGCGCCGCCTCACCGAGCCGACCGAGAAGGTGCTGGGCTTCGTGCATGCCGCCTCTGACAGCGATGCCGATGCCGCCATTGCCGCCGTGCAGGCGGCTTACCGGATCGCGCCCGACCGGCCGGAGGCAGGCCCGCTGCTGCGCGGCCACATTGCGCAGCCCTCCGCAGACGCGCAGAGCATGCGCCAGCAAACAAGGAGCTGAGGCCAACATGTCGCGTGCCTTTCTGGTGGTGATGGACTCCGTGGGTATCGGCGGCGCACCCGACGCCGACCGCTTTTTCAATGACGGCCGCCCCGATACCGGCAGCAACACCGTGCTGCACATGGCCGAGGCGGGTCCCCTGCACCTGCCGAACCTCGACCGCCTGGGGCTTGGTGCGGCGATCAGGCTGACCTCGGGGCGCGCGGCGCGCGGTCTCGATGCCACACCCGAAGGGCTGTGGGGCGCGGCTACTGAGATCTCGCCCGGAAAGGACACGCCTTCGGGGCATTGGGAAATCGCCGGTGTCCCGGTGCCTTGGGACTGGCACTATTTCCCCGACACCCAGCCGGCCTTTCCGCCCGAAATCACCGCCCGCGTCTGCGAACTGGCCGGAACCGAGGGCATTCTGGGCAACAAGCACGCTTCCGGCACGGTGATCCTTGACGAATTGGGCGAGGCGCATCTGCAAACGGGCTGGCCGATCTGCTATACCTCTGCCGACAGCGTCTTTCAGATCGCCGCGCATGAGGATGCCTTCGGTCTCGACCGCCTGCTGAAATTGTGCGCGGATCTCGCGCCCACGCTGCACGCCATGCGCGTGGGCCGGGTGATCGCGCGCCCCTTTATCGGCACGCCCGGCCATTTCGCCCGCACGCCCAACCGCCGCGATTACGCCATCGCCCCGCCTTCCGAGACGATCCTCGACATCGCCGCCAAGGCCGGGCGCGAGACCCATGCGATCGGCAAGATCGGCGATATCTTCAGCCATCGCGGCATCGGCACGCTGCACAAGGGCAAATCCGACGCCGATCTGGCCGAACATCTTCTGCGCCTGATCGACCATGCCGGTCCCGGCAGCCTGACCTTCGCCAATTTCGTCGAATTCGACAGCCTGTATGGCCACCGACGCGACCTTCCCGGCTATGCCCGGCAGCTGGAATGGTTCGATACCGTTGTGGGTCGGACGATCGCCCGTCTGCAACCGGGCGATCTGATCCTGTTCACCGCCGATCACGGAAATGATCCGTCCTGGACCGGAACCGATCATACGCGGGAACGTGTGCCCGTTCTGGGGGCAGGTCTGGGCGCGCGCGCCATCGGCAATGTCGGCTTTTCCGATATCGGCGCCAGCGTCGCGGCCCATCTGGGACTCGATGCGCCGAAACATGGCACCAGCTTTCTCTGACCTCCTCGCTCTGATTCGCAGGATTATCATCCGATGAAAGACTTAAAGAAGATTGAACTGCATCTGCATCTCGAAGGTGCGGCCCCGCCGGCCTTCATCCGGGGGCTGGCAGCGGAGAAGAATATTGACCTGCCTTCGATCTTCGATGCGCGGGGGCATTACGTCTACAAGGATTTCAACGACTTCCTGCGCGTCTACGAGGCTGCGACCGCGGCCATCAAGTCGCCGCAGGACTATGCCCGGCTGCTGCGCGAGGTGCTCCAGAACGGTGCCGAGCAGGGGGCGATCTATACCGAGCTTTTCGTCTCGCCCGAGTTCTGCGGCGGTGGCGACCTGTCCGCCTGGCGCGAATACCTGGCGGCGATGACCGAGGTCGCGGCCGAGATGTCGGCCGAGGGGATCCACAGCCGCGCCATCCTGACGGCGATCCGCCATTTCGGCCCCGAGCGCGCCCGCAAGACCGCGATCTGCGCGGCCGAAACCGGCAGCGCCGACGGCTCGGGCTGGGTGACGGGCTTCGGGATGGGCGGGGCCGAGGCCATGGGCCGCGCGCAGGATTATGCGTGGAGCTTCGATTGCGCGCGAGAGGCGGGGTTGGGCCTGACCTCTCACGCGGGGGAGTGGGGCGGCCCGCAATCCGTTCGCGATACTCTGACGCTCGGCGTGACGCGCCTCGGCCACGGTGTCGGCGCCATCGAGGATCCGGCGCTCATCCGCGAACTGGCCGATCGCGGCACCGTGCTGGAGGTTTGCCCCGGTTCCAATGTCGCGCTTGGCCTCTATCCCGACTGGGCCAGCCACCCGATTGCAAGGCTGGCCGATGCGGGGGTGAAGGTCACCATCTCGACCGACGATCCGCCCTTCTTCCACACCACACTGGCGCATGAATATGACCGGCTCGCCGATGCTTTTGGCTGGGCCGAACCCGAATTCGCCGAACTGAACCGGACCGCCGCCGAGGCGGCCTTCTGTGACGAAAACACCCGCGCCCGCCTGCGCGCCGCCTTTGCGTAACGGCTGGACAGGTCGGCTTCAGACCCTGTACCCCGCGGGAGACCCCAATCATCGGAGTGACGCCATGACCGCCCCGCACCTCACCATCGTCGATCACCCGCTGGTGCAGCACAAGCTGACGCTGATGCGCGACAAGAGCACCTCGACCGCCGGTTTTCGGCAGCTCCTGCGCGAGATCAGCCTGCTGCTGGCCTATGAGATCACCCGCGAATTGCCCGTGACCACCCAGCGGATCGAGACGCCGCTGCAAGCGATGGATGCCCCCGTGCTGGAGGGCAAGAAGCTGGCGCTGGTGTCGATTCTGCGCGCCGGGAACGGTCTGATGGATGGGATTCTCGAACTGATCCCTTCAGCCCGCGTGGGCTTCGTAGGACTGTATCGCGACCCCGAGACCTTGCAGCCGGTGCAGTATTATTCAAAGCTTCCCAAGGAGTTGGATGCCCGCATGACGATCGTGGTCGATCCGATGCTGGCGACGGGGAATTCCTCGGCGGCGGCGATCGACCTCATCAAGGCGGCGGGGGCCACGAATATCCGCTTCCTGTGCCTGCTGGCCTCGCCCGAGGGGGTCGCGCGTATGGCCGAGGCGCATCCCGATGTGCCGATCGTCACGGCATCGCTGGACGAAAGGCTGGATGATCACGGCTATATCGTGCCGGGTCTGGGCGATGCGGGCGACCGGATGTTCGGCACCAAGTAAGGCATTAACCGGCTGGTAAGCCGCTTTCGCTAGAACGGCCGAAACGACTGATTCGGCGGGACGATGCGACAACTGGTGCTTTTCGGGCTGTTCTGGGCAATGGGGGCGGCACTGGCTGCGGCCGCTGGCGGTCGCCCGGCTGAACTGCCCCCCGCCGATTTTCCCGGCACGCAATATATCGACAGCGCCGGCTGCGTCTTTGACCGCTCCGGGCGGGACTGGGCCGCGAAATTGGGGGATGACGGTGCCCCCCTTTGCGGCTTTCCCCCCAGCCGCTCGGCCTGGATATCGAACCAGGCGGCCGCCACCCCTGCAGCCACATTGGACGCCATCGAGCGCGATCTGACGATTTCTCTGGTAGAGGCCGGGGGCAGCGGGATCGATCTTTCAGCAGCCGCGGCGACCATTGCGGGCGCGGGCGTGACAGCGAGTGGCGCGGCACCGCAGTCGCTCGCAGCGCGTGAGGTGCCGGAAACGCCGGAAGCAGTGCCCGACCTCGGCATCGGGGCCGAAATCAGCCGCGCGCTGCGCGCCGAACCGGCGATGGCCGCCCGTATGGCAGCGTCAACCGCACCGACGGGGCGCCTTTGCGAGCTTCTCGGGCTCGGGTCTGCCGGAGCGATCGGGCGCGCGCTCGGGGCCGATCCGACGCTCGGCTATTGTGCGGGGCTGGCGGCGTCGCCTTTACCCGGCGCGCAGACGGCGCGCGGCTCCAGGCGTCGTGGCGAGGGTAGGGGGATAGCGGTGGCGCATGCCGGGAAGAGCATCGCGCCAGAATACGGTGCGCCGGCAAGGGCCCCGAATCCCGTCGAGGGGCGAGGCGTCGCGGTCCGACCGTCTGCCGGGGCGACTGCCGCTGGCCAAGGGAAAGGGGCGGATACGGCGCCCTCGGCACAGGTCGGTCAGGAACGGATTGCGGCGACGGCCCGCTATGTGCAGATCGGCCAGTTCAGCCCGGATGGCGTCACCGCCACCATCGCGGCACTTCGGGCCATGGGCTATCCGGTCGCACGCCAGACCCAGCCGGGCGAGGGCGGTCGCAGGATCATTCTCGCCGGGCCCTTCGAGACCCGAGAGCGTCTGATCGCCGCGCTGGATCGCTTGCGCAGGGCGGGTTATGCTGGTTCCTTTGCGCGTTAGGTCGCGGGCAGTCCCGATCCGGCCATGGGTTCACCTGCAAGGCGTCGTGGGCCGAAATCCGTGTTCGCTGGCGTCCCGGCAACGGGATACGGGATCCGGCTCCCATCAGATTGCTGGCGCAGGCAGTGATCCCGTGAGGGACGTTCCGAGACCCCATCGCCTCCGGCTTGGCGTCGCAGCGGGTTTCGGCGCGGGGTGACGAGCTTGCGATGGCTCATGCCGGCTGTGGTCGGCCCTTTCGGGTCAGGGGGGGCGCCGCAGGCCGGAAATTCGGCCGTGCCGGCGAAACTGGGTTGTTGGCCGGGGCGCGGGCGACGCGATCAGGTCACGCGGCCCTGGCGCCGATAGGCCGCGTCGTCCCAAAGCCGGTCGTCCATCACTTCGGCCATGACGGTGGCAGCCCGGCGGATGTCGTCTTCGTCCAGATAAAGCGGCGTGATGCCGAAGCGCATGATGTCGGGGGCACGGAAATCGCCGATCACCCCGCGTGCGATCAGCGCCTGCATCGCCGCATAGCCGTGTTCGAATGCGAAGGAGACCTGGCTGCCCCGCGCCTGCGGATCGCGCGGACTGGCGAGCGTGAGGGCCGGGCATTTCGCCTCCACCTCGGCGATGAACAGCTCGGACAGGGCGATCTGGGTGGCGCGCAGATCGGCCATGTCGACCCCGTCCCACGCCTCCAGCGCCACCTCCAGCGCCGACATCTGCAGAACGGGCGGCGTGCCGACGCGCATCCGCTCGATCCCCTGTGCGGGACGGTAACCCAGTTCGAAGGCGAAGGGCGCATCATGGCCCATCCAGCCCGACAGCGCAGGCCGGGTCTGATCGGCGAGGTCGGGGCGGATATAGATGAAGGCCGGCGCGCCGGGACCGCCATTGAGGTATTTATAGGTGCAGCCGACGGCGAATTCACAGCCCGATGCGGCCAGATCCACCGGCACTGCGCCGGCGCTGTGGGCGAGATCCCAGATCATCACCGCACCCGCCGCGTGGGCGCGGGCGGTAATGGCGGCCATGTCATGCATCCGGCCGCTGCGGTAATCGACCTGAGTGATCATCACCGCCGCGACCTCCTCGGTGATGGCGTTCTCGACCGCTTCGGGGGCAACGACGCGCAGCTCATGGCCATGGTCCAACTGACGGATCAGCCCCTCGGCCATATAGAGATCGGTCGGAAAATTGCCGCTGTCGGACAGGATCACGCGGCGGTCGGGCCGCATCGCCAGCGCCGCCGATAACGCCTGATAGACCTTGATCGACAGGGTGTCGCCCATGACGACGGACCCCTCGGGCGCGCCGACCAGCGGCGCGATCCTGTTGCCGACGCGCAGCGGCTGTTCCATCCAGCCGTCAACATTCCAGCCGGTGATCAGGTGCTGGCCCCATTCGGTGCCGATCACCCGCGCCAGATGCGGCCCGACCGCGCGCGGCAGCGGACCCAGCGAATTGCCGTCAAGATAGATCACCCCAGTGGGCAGATCGAACAGATGCTTGCGGGGGAGGGTCGTCATAGCTGACCTCGCACTTGCCAGAGTTCCGGGAAAAGCTCGACCTCGAGCATGCGGCGCAGGTAAGCCACCCCGCTGGTGCCCCCGGTGCCGCGCTTCATGCCGATGATGCGTTCGACGGTGGTGACGTGATTGAAGCGCCAGCGGCGGAAATAATCCTCCAGATCCACCAGCTTTTCGGCCAGCTCGTAAAGCGACCAGTATTCCTGCGGGTTCTGGTAAACGCGCTTCCACGCTGCCAGTACCTCGGGGTTGGTGACATGGGGCTGATCCATCGGCTGATCCGACAGGTCCAGGTTCAGCCCAGTCTGTTCGGCAAGCGCCGCCACCGCCACCCGGTAGAGCGAGGGGGTCGCGATTTCGTCCTCCAGCATCTGATGCAGTTCGGGACGGTGTTCGTGGACCTTCATCATCGCCCGGTTGCGATTGCCGAGCATGAACTCGATCAGCCGGTATTGATGCGACTGAAAGCCGGATGACGCGCCCAGATCATCGCGCAGCGCCGAATATTCGCTGGGGGTCATGGTGCGCAGCACATCCCAGGCGTTGTTCAGCTGCTCGAAGATACGAGCCACGCGGGTCAGCATCTTGAAGGCCGGTCGGAAATGGCCCTGCTGCAATTCGTGCCGGGCAGCGGCGAGTTCGAACAGCACCAGCCGCATCCACAGCTCGGAGGTCTGATGCTGGATGATGAACAGCATCTCGTCATGCGCCTTGGAAAGACGATGCTGGGCGCCCAGGATCTGATCCAGCGCCAGATAGTCGACATAGCTCATGTCCTTTTCGAAGGACATTTGCGCGCCCTCGCGGGCGGGGTCGTAAGGGTCAGTCATGGCAGGGGCCTACCAATAATGCGGCGTCGCGCGCCGGGCTATCATACACCAATCAGTCTTTCTGAAATATCGGGCGTCAGATCGGCCATCGGGCCCGCCCAGACGGTGGTTCCGCGTTGCAGCACCACGGCGCGGTCGGAAATGCCCGACAACTCCTTCAGCGATTTGTCGATCAACAGGATCGCCATGCCGGATTCGGCCTTCAGCCGGGCGATGGCGGTCCAGATCTCCTGCCGGATGATCGGGGCGAGACCCTCGGTCGCCTCATCAAGGATCAGCAGGCGCGGATTGGTCATCAGCGCCCGCCCGATGGCCAGCATCTGCTGCTCGCCCCCCGAGAGCGAGGCCGCGTTCTGCCCCCGCCGCTCGCCCAGACGCGGGAACAGCCCGGCGACGCGGCCCATGTCCCAGGGGCCGGGACGGGCGGCGACGATCAGGTTTTCGCGCACGCTCAGGTCGCGAAAACAGCGCCGGCCTTCGGGCACCAGTCCGATGCCCAGACGCGCGGCGCGGTCGCTGGACAGTCGGTGCAGGTCCTGACCGGCAAAGCGCAGCCCCCCGGCCGAGGCGATCATGCGGCAGATCGCCTTGACGGTGGTGGTCTTACCCATGCCGTTGCGACCCATCAACGCCACCACCTCGCCCTCGTTCACGGTCAGATCGACGCTGAACAGCGCCTGACTGACCCCGTAGGAGGCGGTCAGCCCCGCGATTTCCAGAATGCTCATGCCTCCTCCCCGAGATAGGCCTCGCGCACTTCGGCGCTGGCGCGGATGTCACGGGCGCTGCCGGTGGCGATGACGCGGCCATACACCAGCACGCTGATGCGGTCCGCCAGCGCAAAGACCGCGTCCATGTCGTGTTCGACCAGCAGGATCGGGGCCTCGGCACGCAACCCGTCCAGAAAGCGTGTCAACAGGGCGGATCCTTCCGCGCCGAGGCCGGCCATGGGTTCGTCCATGATGAAGGCCTTGGGGTCCAGCGTCAGCGCCACCGCGACTTCCAGCTGGCGGCGTTGGCCATGGCTGAGATTGGCGGTGCGCATGTGCATGTGGTCGGCCAGACCGACGCGGCGCAGACTGTCCTCGGCGCGGGCGCGCAGATCGGCATCGGCATGCGCCGGGCGCCAGAAGCGCCAGGGCCGTCCCGAATGGCCAAGCGCGCCCAGCATGGCGTTCTGCAGGACCGAATCCTCCATCGCCAGTGCCGAGATCTGGAACGTCCGGCCCAAGCCCGCGCGGGAGCGGGCGGCGATGCCCTCTGCGGTGACGTCGCGGCCCAGCAGACGGACGGAGCCGCTGTCGGGGCGCAATCCGCCGCAGATCTGGTGGATCAGGGTCGATTTGCCGGCGCCGTTGGGTCCGATGATGGCGTGGATTTCCCCCGGCCGCAGGTCGATCGAGATGCCGTCGCTGGCCCGCAGCGCGCCGAAGCTTTTGGTCAGGTCATGGGTGGCGAGAACGGGTTCAGTCATGGCCGACCCCCTTGGGCGCGATCAGCCCGACCACACCGCCGCGCGCGAACAGCACGATCAACAGCAGGATCACCCCCAGCCAGATCTGCCAGAACGCGGTCAGGCCGCCCAGCAGCTGTTCCAGCGCGACGAAGATCGCCGCGCCCACCACCGGCCCGATCAGCCGGCCGACGCCGCCAAGAATGACCAGCACCATCAGTTCTCCCGAAAGTTGCCAGCTGAACATGGTCGGGCTGACGAAGCGGTTGAGATCGGCGTAAAGCGCGCCCGCCAGCCCGGTGATCGCGCCCGAGATGACGAAGGCCAGCAGCTTCAGCCGCATCGGCGACAGACCGACGGTTTCCACCCGAACCGGCACCTGCCGCGCGGCGTTCAACGCCAGCCCGAACGGCGACCGTGCCAGCCGGTCGCTGAACAGCAGCACCAGACACAGGACCGCGAAGCAGATGCCGAAGAACTGGATCGGGTCCAGCATGTTCAGTCCCGGAAAGCCGTTGCGGATGTAGATGGACAGCCCGTCCTCGCCGCCATAGGCAGCCCAGGAGATGGAGAAATAGTAGAACATCTGCCCGAAAGCCAAGGTGATCATGATGAAATACACCCCGCTGGTGCGCAGCGACAAAAGCCCGATTACCAGCGCCGCCAGCGCCGAAACCGCGATGGCCGTCAGCCAGATGACCGGCATCGACTTGCTGCCGGCGATGGTCAGGGGCCCCAACTCCAGCGGGGCAAAGTTCTGCGCGTGAAAGGCGAGGATGCCCATCGCATAGCCGCCAAGCCCGAAGAAAACCGCATGGCCGAGGCTGACCAGCCCGCCGAGGCCCAGGGCGATGTTCAGCCCGGCGGCGGCGAGGGCGAGGATCACCACCTTGGTCAGCACGGTGATTGTGAAGGACTGATCGGCCAGCCGGGCAAGCAGCGCCAGCGCCAGCAGCAGCGCCAGCACGCCGAGGTTCAGATAGCGTTCCCGGATCATGCGCGCGCCCCGAAAAGCCCTGTCGGGCGCCAGATCAGCACGAGGCTCATCAGGATATAGATCGACATCGACGCCAGCGAGGCGCCGGCCGATTGCGCCGTCGCGGGATCGGTGAACAGTTTGAACAGCTCGGGCAGGAAGATGCCGCCCAGGGTGCTGGTCAGCCCAACCAGCAGGGCGCCCACGAAAGCGCCCTTGATCGACCCGATGCCACCGATGACGATGACCACGAAGGCGAGGATCAGCACCGGCTCTCCCATGCCGACCTGCACCGACTGGATGGTGCCGACAAGCGCCCCCGCCAGCCCCGCCAGAGCCGCGCCAAGCGCGAAGATCAGCGTGTAAAGCTTTGAAATGTCGATGCCGAGCGCGGCGATCATCTCGCGGTCGTTTTCGCCGGCGCGGATCTGGATGCCCAGCCGGGTACGCTCGATCAGCCACCACAGCCCCAGCCAGACCAGCAGCCCGACGGCGATCAGCGCCAGCCGGTACAGCGGATACTGGATGCCGCCGGGCAAGGCGACGGGGCCGGCCAGCCACGAAGGGATGTTCAGATAGAGCGGCAGCGAGCCGAAGATCCAGCGCGTGCCTTCCGAGAAGATCAGGATCAGCGCGAAGGTGGCGAGCACCTGATCCAGATGGTCGCGGGCGTAAAGCCTGCGGATCACCGCCATTTCGACGAGGGCCCCGGTCAGGGCGGCGGCGGCCATCGCCGCCGCCAGCGCCAGCAGGAACGAGCCGGTGGCCCCAGCCACCGTCGCGGCGGCGAAGGCGCCGATCATGTAAAGCGAGCCGTGCGCGAGGTTGATCAGCCCCATGACCCCGAAGATCAGGGTCAGACCCGCGGCCATCAGGAACAGCATGACGCCGAATTGCAGGCCGTTCAGCACCTGCTCGATGATGAGGATTGTGGACATGGCGCAGTTGCGCCCCCGGGGACGGGGGCGCCTGTGATCACATCTTGCACTCGGCCGCATAGGCGTCGGCATGGTTCTCGATCGCTGTGCCGATGATCTTGTTGGTCAGCACATCGCCTTCCTTCACCACCTCGCGGGCATAGATGGTCTGGATCGGGTGATGGTTCGGCCCGAACTTGAAAGCGCCCCGCGTGCTGTCGAATTCGGCCGCTTCCAGCGCGGCGCGGAAGGCGTCGGCATCCGAAGGCTGGGCCTTGTCCAGTGCCGAGATCAGCAGGTTGGCGGTGTCAAAGCCCTGGCTTGCGTAAAGCGAGGGCAGGCGGCCATATTCCTTCTGGAAGCTTTCGACGAAGGCCTTGTTGGTCGGATTGTCGATGTCCTTCGACCATTGCGAGGTGTTGACCGCGCCGAGTGCCGCGTCGCCCACCGCGCCCAGAATGTCCTGATCGAAGGAGAAGCCCGGCCCGATCACCGGCTTGCCGACGCCGCTGTCGGCATATTGCTTCAGGAAGGAAATCCCCATCCCGCCCGGCAGGAACAGGAACACACTGTCGGCATCGCTGGCGCGGATCTGGGCGATCTCGGCTGCGTAATCGGTCTGGCCCAGCTCGGTATAGATCTCGCCCGCCAACTCGCCCTTGTAGGTGCGTTTATAGCCGGTCAGCGCATCCTTGCCGGCCGGATAGTTTGGGGCGAGGATGAAAGTCTTCTTGTAACCGGTCTGGTTGGCCCAGGCGCCGGCGCCCTCATGCAGGTTGTCGTTCTGCCAGGCGACGTTGAAATAGTTCTTGTCGCAGCCCGCGCCCGCCAGTTGCGACGGCCCGGCATTGGGCGACAGATAGAAGACGCCCTGCGCCACCGCGCCCGGAACGACCGCCATGGCGAGGTTGGACCAGATGATGCCGGTCATTACCTCGACCTTGTCGGACTGGATCATCTTGTCGGCGATCTGCACGGCGATATCGGGCTTTTGCTGGTCGTCCTCGATCAGCACCTCGATATCGTCGCGGCCCGACTGTTTCAGCGCCAGCAGGAAGCCGTCGCGCACGTCGATGCCCAGACCCGCGCCGCCGCCCGACAGCGTGGTGATCATGCCGACCTTGACCTCGGCCGCGGCAAGGCCCGCCGACAGCGCCATCACGGCCGCAGCCATAAGCAGTTTCTTCATGGTGTTTCCTCCCAGTTTTGTTTTCTTGTTGAACAGGATGGCACGTTGCGCGTCACGCGTCATCCCGCAACCGGAAGCGCTGGATCTTGCCGGTCGAGGTCTTGGGCAGCGCCGTCACGAAGACGATCCGGCGCGGGTATTTATAGGGCGCGATGGTGGCCTTGACGTGGTCCTGCAGCAACTTGACCAGCAGATCGCCTGCCTGCGCGTCGGGGGTCAGGACGACATGGGCCTCGACGATCTGGCCGCGGGCCTCGTCGGGGGCGCCGATCACCGCGCATTCCGACACCAGCTCGTGCGCGAGCAGCGCCGCCTCGACCTCGGGTCCGGCGATGTTGTAGCCGGCGGAGAGGATGATGTCGTCGCTGCGGGCGGCGAAGTGGAAGAAACCGTCCTCGTCCTGAATGAAGCTGTCGCCGGTGATGTTCCAGCCGTCCTGCACATATTCGCCCTGCCGTTCGCCGCGCAGATAGCGGCAGCCGGTCGGGCCGCGAACCGCCAGCCTGCCGATCTGGCCGCGCGGGGCTTCGCTGCCGTCATCGGCCAGCACGCGGGCCTCGTAGCCGGTGACGGGCTTGCCGGTGCAGCCGGGGCGGTGGTCGTCGAAACGGTTCGAGATGAAGATGTGCAGCATCTCGGTCGCGCCGATCCCGTCCAGCATCGGCTTGCCGGTCCTGGCCTTCCAGGCGTCATAGATCGGGCCCGGCAGGGTTTCCCCGGCCGAGACGGCGGCGCGCAGGCTGGACAGGTCGGCGCCTTCCTCCATCGCCTGCAGCATGGCGCGGTAGGCGGTGGGGGCGGTGAAGCAGACGGTGGCGCGGTATTTCTCGATGATCTCGACCATATTGGGCGGCGAGGCGGTTTCCAGCAGCGTCGCCGCCGCGCCGAAGCGCAGCGGAAAGATCGCAAGGCCGCCCAGCCCGAAGGTGAAGGCCAGCGGCGGCGAGCCGATGAAGATGTCGTCGGGCGTGACCGACAGCACCTCGCGTGCATAGGCGTCGGCGATGATCAGCAGGTCGCGGTGGAAATGCATCGTGGCCTTGGGTTCCCCGGTCGAGCCGGAGGTGAAGGCCAGCAGCGCCACATCATCCTGCGCGGTGTCGACGGCGTCGAAGCTGACCGGCTTTTCCAGCGCCAGCCGGTCCAGTTCCGCATCGTGATTCGAGGTGCCGTCGAAGCCCACCACCTTCTTCAGGAAGCGGCTGGTCTTGGCGCAGGCGATCATTTCGTCCATCAGCCTGGTGTCGCAGAGCGCGAATTCGACTTCGGCCTTGTCGACATATTTGGCCAACTCGCCCGCGCGCAGCATCGGCAT
Source organism: Paracoccus sp. S1E-3 (assembly GCF_013868135.1). Lineage (GTDB taxonomy): Bacteria > Pseudomonadota > Alphaproteobacteria > Rhodobacterales > Rhodobacteraceae > Paracoccus. The sequence goes on along the minus strand of NZ_JACEMU010000004.1, from coordinate 1,052,528 downwards.
GGTGTTGATGACAACCGCACCCACCTTCGTCGCGGCCAGCCAGCAGGCGACCATGGCGGGGTTGTTGGCGGAACGAATCAGCACGCGATTACCCGGCTTTACGCCCAGATCCTCGACAAGGGCATGGGCCAGCCGGTTGGTCCAGTCGGCCAGTTCCTTATAGGTCCGGCGGCGGCCATTGCCGATCAGCGCGGTGTGATCGCCCAGGCCCTTTGCCACCATCGCATCGGTCAGTTCGACCCCCGCATTCAGGCGGTCGGGATAGGTGAAGCCGTCCAGCAGAAGATCGGGCCAGCTGTCCATGGCGGGCAGGTTGTCGCGGGTGAATGTGTCCGTGTGCCCGCTGGCGCGAAGCGTCATCTTGTTCCCTCCCAGGAATGGATCGCCGGAACAGCGTCCCCCTCGCGCGGGCTTGCCTTTTGCCCGCGACCGGCGATCTTTGGTCAGAATCGATATTTGCTCAACTGCATGAAAATTTCAATTTTGAAATTTCATACTTGAAGCTTATTTTCGGCGACCGGACGAACAGGTGATCAAAGCGGGGGAAAGATGGCGGACGCGGCAGGAATTGACTGGGAAGACGCGTTCCTGAACTCCGTTTATATCCCCGACGGTCCCGGCTATCCGGCCCGCTGGCAAGCCCGCGCGGCGGCGTTTCGGGCCGGGGCGCGGGCGCAGCTGGATATCCCTTATGGTCCCCATCCGCGTGAGCGATTCGACCTGTTCCTGCCCGAGGGGGTGCCGAAGGGGCTGGCGATCATCATCCATGGCGGCTTCTGGCTGGCCTTCGACAAGTCGGTCTGGTCCGATCTGGCGCAGGGCGCGCTGTCACAAGGGTGGGCGGTGGCCTTGCCCAGCTATAAGCTCGCGCCCGAGGAGCGGATCACCGGCATCGCCCGTCAGGTCGGGCGCGCCATCGTGGCGGCGGCCGGGCGGATCGCGGGGCCGATACGGCTGTGCGGGCACTCGGCCGGCGGGCAGATCGCCACGCGGCTGATCTGCGCCGACACCCCCCTGCCGTCCGGGATCACCACTCGGATCGAACAGGTCGTCAGCCTCAGCGGGCTGCACGACCTGCGGCCGCTGCAATTCCATTCGATGAACGACCGTCTGCGCCTTGATGCCGCGGAAGCCGCGACCGAAAGCCCGGCGCTGCTGACTCCGCTGCCGGATATCCCGGTGACGGTCTGGGTCGGCGCCGCCGAACGCCCCGAATTCCTGCGCCAGTCGGCGCTACTCTCCGAGGCTTGGGGCCGAAAGGGCCAGCAGATCCAGCTGATTGCCGAGACTGGGCGAAACCATTTCGATGTGCTCGACGGGCTGCAGGATCCCCGACACCCGCTGACCCGCGCCTTTGTCGGCTAGCCGCGATCGACGCAGATCTGCTGCAGCGCGATCCAGTCGCGCTCGGCCATGATCGGCGGATAGGGCTGAGTGCGGAACGGGTCGGCATCGGTCAGCGCGACCGGGGGAGTGGCGTTTCCGGGCAGCGTCTCGGCGTAGGGCGTGGCAGGGATGCGGGCGGCGGTGAAGCCCTGCAGCAATTGCTTGTCGGCGGGGCGCGGCGGGCTGGAGGCCAGCAGATCCTCGCCAAAGCCCTGCAGCGCATCGGGGGGCAGGGTGCCGCGGGTCAGCAGGCTCAGCACATGGGGGAAGGAGACGCGCTCCATGATCGCGCGCAGGGGATCGGTGGTCTCGGCGGTGATCCGAGCGGCCAGCAGGTGGCCGGCAAGCGCGGCCGGATCGGCCTGACCGGCGATCAGCCGGTTGTCCACGGCAATCAGGTCGCCGGGCAGCATCAGCGCCCCCTCCAGCCCGTCGCGCAGCACGGCGATGCGGGTCTTGGGCGGCAGGCCGATGCGGCGGCCAAGCCCTTGCAGCGCGGCAGCCGCTGCCGGATCGGTGCAGGGCTGGCCGGTCGAGCGCGTCATGTCGCCAAGAATCCCCAACCCGATCTGGGCGCGCTCGGCGGCGGGGGCGATGCGCACGGCATGGCTGCGCAGGGCGTCGGGCAGCCAGATGATCCCCGCCAGCACCATCGCCGCCAGCGCCGTCGCGGTCAGGCTGCCGCGCAGGCGACCCGGATGGGGGCGGCGCGCGGCGATCGCCGCCTGGACCCGGTTGATGGCGTCGATCATCCAGCGGTCGTCGATCTCCAGCGTCTCGTAGCCGGCATCTTCCGCCGTGGTGACGGGGGTATAGACCGCCGGCGTTCCACCCGGATTGACGCGTTGGATCGCCGGCAGCGACCAATGCGCCAGCGGCGCGTCGGATTTGGGATCAGACAGGATCAGCGTCGCTTCGCCGATCGAGACGACGACTTCGCGCAACTGGGCATCTGGCGCCGGGCGCCAGCTGCCCGGCGCTTCCAGCCGTTGAAACTGCCTCAGCGCGGTCGAACGCATTCCAGCCTGCCCGTGGTTTTCATCCCAGCATGGGCCGGGGCGCGGGCGTCGTCAATCGTCGGCGCCGATGCTCATGCCCTTGTCATGGGCCAGGCTGCGCATCCGGTTCTGCAGCTTCTCGAAGGCCCGGACCTCGATCTGGCGGATGCGCTCGCGCGAGACGTCGTAACGCTCGGACAGCTCCTCAAGGGTGAGGGGATCGTCGCGCAGCCGGCGCTCCATCAGGATGTCCTTCTCGCGGTCGTTCAGCGCGTCCATCGCCTGCATCAGCATGGCGCGGCGGGTGTCCATCTCCTCGGATTCGGCGTAGGCTTCGGCCTGATTGGCGTCCTCATCCTCCAGCCAGTCCTGCCATTGCGCCGTCGATTCGCCGTCCCCTGACCCGACCGTCGCATTCAGCGAGGCATCCGCGCCCGCCATCCGGCGGTTCATATCGATGACTTCCTGCTCGGTGACGTTCAGGTCATTGGCGATGCGGGCGACGTTTTCGGGGCGCAGATCGCCTTCCTCCAGCGCGCCGATGCGGTTCTTGGCCTTGCGCAGGTTGAAGAACAGCTTCTTCTGTCCCGAGGTCGTGCCCATCTTCACCAGCGACCAGGACCGCAGGATATATTCCTGGATCGAGGCGCGGATCCACCACATCGCATAGGTGGCCAGCCGGAAACCCTTTTCGGGATCGAAGCGCTTCACCGCCTGCATCAGACCTACATTGGCCTCGGAAATCACCTCGGCCTGGGGCAGGCCATAGCCGCGATAGCCCATGGCGATCTTGGCGGCCAGCCGCAGGTGACTGGTCACCATCTTATGTGCGGCCTCGGCATCCTCATGATCGACCCAGGCCTTCGCCAGCATGTATTCTTCTTCCGGCTCCAGCAGCGGGAACTTGCGGATTTCCTGCAAATAGCGATTCAGCCCCTGTTCCGGGCTGGGGGCGGGGAGGGAAGTGTAATTGGCCATTTTTCTCTGTCCTCTCGCCGGATCAACGCGGGGCCGCTGCGGCAGTTCCGCGCAGCCGGTCCAGCAATTCCTGCATATCGTCGGGAAGGGGCGATGTGAATTCCAGATGCGCCCCGCTCACGGGATGGTCAAAACCAAGGCGTGCGGCGTGAAGTGCCTGACGGGGGAAATTCTGCACCGCCAAAGCCGCATCGCCGAGCGCCTTGGCAGAGGCTTTGCGCGCCCCGCCATAGGTCTGATCGCCGATCAGTCCCAGTCCCGCATGTGCCATATGGACGCGGATCTGGTGGGTCCGGCCGGTTTCCAGCCGGCATTCGACCAGCATCGCGGCGGGCGGCGCGCCGAAGCTTTCCAGCATCCGGGCGCGGGTGACGGCATGGCGGCCGCGCTCGCCATCGAAGAACACCCCCTGCCGCTGGCGGTCGGTCGGGTGGCGATCCAGCCGCGAGGTGATCTTCATCACGCCGCCCGGTTCAAAGCTGACGCCCCGCGTGCCGCGCAGCCGCGCATCGGCGGGGTCGATCACCCCGTGGCCAAGCGCCAGATAGGCGCGGTCGGCGCTATGGGCCTCGAACTGCGCGGCGAGGCCATGATGGGCGCGGTCCGATTTCGCCGCCACCAGCAGGCCCGAGGTGTCCTTGTCGATCCGGTGCACGATGCCGGGGCGCCTCTCGCCCCCGATGCCCGACAGGCTGCCCGCACAGTGATGCAGCAGCGCGTTCACCAGCGTGCCGTCGGGCGTGCCTGGCGCGGGGTGGACGACCATGCCGGCGGATTTGTCGATGACGATCAGATCCGCGTCTTCAAAGACCACGTTCAGCGGGATGTTCTGCGGCAGCGTTTCGACCGGCTCGGGATCGGGCAGGGCGATGCGCCAGACCTGACCGGGCTGCACCCGCGTCTTGGCGCCGGTGGCCGGGCCGTCGGGGCCGATGACCGCGCCCTCGGCGATCAGCTTCGACAGCCGCGACCGCGACAGGGCCGCTTCTGCTGGCACAAGATCGGCGAGCGCCTTATCAAGGCGATCACTCACACCCTCGGGAATGGTCAGGATCAATTCACTCATGGATCGCGATGTAAAGGAAGCGCCCGCCGGGGGCGAGGGGCAACCGGGTGTCCCGACCGCGCCGGAGGTGCCGCATCTGCTGTTTCTCAAGCTGATGGTCGGGGGGCTGGCGGTGGCCATGGTGTTGGGCCTGGGCGCGATCGTCGCCATCCTGTGGCTGCGGCTGAACGCGCCGATGCTGCCCGATCTGCCCGAATCGGTGAGGCTGCCCGAAGGCAGCACCGCCGAGGCCGTGACCTTCGTCCGCGACCGGCTGATCGTGGTGACCGACCAGGGCGAGGTGCTGATCTATGGGCCGGACGGCGCGTTGCAGCAGACGGTCGCGCTGGATCAGCGCTGAATCAGCCCTGCGCTTTCGCTTCCAGCGCGTCCAGACGCGCCTTCAGTTCCGCATTCTCGGTGCGGGCCTTGATGGCCATGTCGCGGACGGCGTCGAATTCTTCGCGGGTCACAAGGTTACGCTCGGCCAACCAGCGGTCGATCCAGGAATTGAAGGCATTCTCGGCCTCGGATTTCGCGCCCTGAGCGACACCCATCGCATTTGTCATCATCCGTGACATGTCGTCGAAGAACTTGTTCTGGCTGGTCATCCTGCGCTCCTGCGGGGTTCTTTGCTCCTATATGGTGCAGTCCGGCGCGGGGTTCAATGTTGACACCGGGGCTTTGGCGGCTAGCGTGCGCGGGCAATCGAAGGACCGCCATGATCCCCTTTCCCGATATCTCGCCCGAAGTTTTCGTCATCCCCATCGGCGAGCGGGGCCTGCCGATCCGCTGGTATGCTCTCGCCTATCTGGCCGGGCTGGTGCTGGGGGCGCTGGCGATCTGGCGGATGATGAAATCCGACCGGATCTGGGGTGGCGCGGCGCCGATGCCCGCATCGAAGGTCGAGGATCTGCTGACCTGGATCGTCGGGGGCGTCATTCTGGGCGGCCGGCTGGGCTTCGTGCTGTTCTATCAGCCGGGCTATTACCTGACCCATCCGCTTGAAATTCCTATGGTCTGGCGTGGTGGCATGTCGTTCCATGGCGGCTTTCTGGGGGTGGTGCTGGCTTCCTGGTGGTGGGCGCGCAGGAACGGGGTCGCGCAGCTGCGGCTGGCCGATGCGCTGGCGGTGGTGGCGCCGATCGGGCTGTTCTTCGGCCGCATCGCGAATTTCATCAATGCCGAGCTGTGGGGCCGGCCGACCGATGCGCCCTGGGGGGTGATCTTTCCCGGCGCGGCGGCCCAGAATTGCCCCGGCGTCGAGGGGCTGTGCGCCCGCCATCCCAGCCAGCTCTACGAGGCGGGGCTGGAAGGGCTGCTGCTGGGCGTGATCATGCTGGTGCTGGTCCGGCACGGCGGTTTACGCCTGCCCGGTCTGGCGCTTGGCGTCTTCCTCGCGGGTTACGGTGCGGCGCGGATCTTCGTCGAATTCTTCCGCGTGGCCGATGCGCAATTCATCACCCCTGAAAGCCCGCTGGGCCGGGTGGCGCTCGGCCTCAGCATGGGGCAGCTTCTGTCGCTGCCGATGCTGGCGGTCGGATTCTGGTTCATCATCCGCGCGCTGCGCCAACCGGCGCGATGACGCCGCTCGCTGCCCGCATCGCCGAGGAGATCCGCGCCACCGGTCCGATCAGTCTGGCGCGCTATATGGAGCTGTGCCTGCTGCATCCGCAGCACGGCTATTACAGCACCGGCGAGCCGTTCGGTGCGGCGGGCGATTTCATAACCGCACCCGAGATCAGCCAGATCTACGGCGAGTTGCTGGGCCTGTGGCTGGCGCAGGCCTGGCTGGATCAGGGCGCGCCCGCGCCCTTCACCCTGGCCGAGGCCGGGCCGGGCCGGGGCACGCTGATGGCGGATGCGCGCCGGGCGATGAAGGTGGTGCCGGGCATGACCGATGCCGCCCGGCTGTATCTGGTCGAGGCTTCGCCCCGGCTTCGGCAGCTGCAGCGCGAACGACTGGGCGCGCTGACCCATCTCGACAGCGTCGGTGATCTGCCCGAGGGGCCGCTGTTCCTGCTGGCGAATGAATTTCTTGATGCGCTGCCCATCCAGCAGTTCCAGCGTGGCCATGATGGCTGGGCCGAGCGGCTGGTCGGCCTTCAGGACGGCAAGCTCGCCTTCGGTCTTGGGCCGCCCATGACGCTCGATCTGCCGGGTGCGGAGGGCGAGGTGATCGAGCGCTGTCCCGCCGCCCCCGCCATCGTCGCCACCATCGCACGGCGAATCGCCGCAGAGGGCGGCGTGGCGCTGTTCGTCGATTATGGCGGCTGGAACGGGCGCGGCGACACGTTTCAGGCGCTGTCGGGGCACAAGCCGGTGGACCCGCTGGCCGCGCCGGGGCAGGCCGATCTGACCGCGCATGTCGATTTCGCCCCACTTGCGGCGGCAGGGGCGGCCGCGGGTTGCGCGGTCGGCTATACCACGCAGGGGGCGCTGCTGGCGGCGCTGGGGATCGAGGCGCGCGCGGCGCGTCTGGCCGCGGCGGGTGATGGCGGAGCGCCGGGGGCGGCACGACGCTTGACCCATGCCGACGAAATGGGACAGTTGTTCAAGGCGCTGGCGCTTTGGCCGCAGGGGGCGCCCGCGCCTGCGGGGTTCGAACGGGCGACCATGACACCGACATCAGATCCGAGACCATGAAATTGACGCTGGAAATTCTGGAACATCCCTTGCTGGACGGCGTCCGGCACGGCTTCTTCACGCGCAAGGGGGGCGCCAGTTCGGGGCTTTATGCCGGGCTGAATTGCGGGCGCGGCTCGAAGGATCAGCAGGACGTGGTGGCGACCAACCGCGCCCGCGTCGCCGACGCGATGGGCGTGCCGGCCGACCGGCTGGCCGGGGTCCATCAGGTGCATTCAGCTGATGTGGTGGTCATCACCGACCCTGCGCGGATCAACGCCGCCGATCAGCCAGATGCCGATGCGCTGGTGACGGCGCTGCCGGGGGTGGCGCTGTCGGTGCTGACGGCGGATTGCCAGCCGGTGCTGTTCGCCGATGCGCAGGCGGGCGTGATCGGCGCTGCCCATGCCGGTTGGAAAGGGGCGCTGTCGGGCGTGCTGGAAGCCACGGCCGAGGCCATGCGCGATCTTGGCGCGACCCGGATCCGCGCGGTGATCGGGCCGACCATCTCGCAGCGCGCCTATGAGGTGGGCTGGGATTTCATGGAAAACTTCACCGCCGAAGACCCGGAATATCAACGCTTCTTTTCCAATGGACCGGCGGACAGGCCGATGTTCGATCTGCCCGGCTTCGGCCTGTCGCGACTGCGCGCCGCCGGGGTCGAGGCCGCCTGGATCGGCCATTGCACCTATTCCGATTCCGAGCGCTTCTTTTCCTATCGCCGCAGCACCCATCAGGGCGAACCCGATTATGGGCGCCTGATCTCGGCCATCGTGCTCTGACCTTCGCCCGGCTGCGGCGCGCGCGATCCGGGTCCGGCGGGCCATCCCGTTCGCGCCGTGTAGCAGCGGGGCGAACGCGGGCCAGTCCGGCACGCTTGGGGTGGCTATGGGTATATCCGGTTCAGCCGGACCGGCGACAGGGCTTCGAACGGTGTGAAATTGGTCAGGCCGAGATCGGCACCACGCAGGCGCGCGGGTAGCAGCGGGTGGAAGGTCAGGCCCAGGGCCACGCGGTAAGGCGTCAAGTCGTTGATGAGGCGGTTCTGCTAAGTACCCGTTCCGGTGAAGTCACCGGACGCATTGGGACCGGGACGATCACTTTCATGGCCTAGGCGACGTATGGCCACGGCGGAACAGGCGGGCACGGCCAGTGGAGTGCGGCTTCCAGCGCATTCGGACCGGCCAGACGGTCCTCGGGCGTGGTCGTGGCGGCGGGGCGGTCAGCAGGACGGGCGAGGGCAGCACCTCAGGACGCCCCCGGCTGCGGTTCGAACCCGTCGAAGGGCACGCCCGGTTCGTCCTTGGCGCAGCGGATCACCAGCGAGGTCTTGACCGAGGCGACATTCGGCGCGGCGGTCAGGTCATGGGTCAGGAAATGCTGGAAGCTGGTCAGGTCGGGGGCCACGCATTTCAGGATGAAGTCGATCTCGCCGTTCAGCATGTGGCATTCGCGGACCAGCGGCCAGCCACGGGCGCGATCCTCGAAGGCGGCGAGGTCGCGTTCGGACTGGTTCTGCAGGCGGACCATGGCGAAGACCTGCACCTCGAAACCAAGGCTGCGGGGGTCGATCTCGGCGTGGTAGCCGCGGATGAAGCCCGCTTCCTCCAGCACGCGGACGCGGCGCAGACAGGGGGGCGCTGAAATGCCCACGCGACGGGCCAGTTCGACATTGGTCATGCGACCGTCGGCCTGCAGCTCGGCCAGGATCTTGCGGTCGATCTCGTCCAGCTTGGTGCCCTGCATGTCAAATCCTTCCTTGAATGATGCATGAACGTATACATCAGGCACGATCCGCGCAATATTATTTCGTGACGGTCGGGCGACACGGCGGACGATTGAAGCGACGGCCGGCCTGCACTAGCTGTAAGACGACACGGAACTACAGGAGGCCCGGATGGCCCAGCAACACCGCAAACTTCTGATTATCGGGTCGGGCCCCGCCGGCTATACCGCCGCCATCTACGCTGCCCGCGCCATGGTTGAGCCGCTTCTGGTCCAGGGCATGCAGCCCGGCGGCCAACTGACCATCACCACCGAGGTCGAGAACTGGCCGAGCCTGATCGAGATCCAGGGCCCCGAGCTGATGGTGAAGATGGAAGAACATGCCCGCGCCATGGGGGCGGAGATCAAGTTCGACACGGTGAATAAGCTGGATCTGGGGGTGCGCCCCTTCCGCGCCACCTGCGATTCGGGCGACGTGATCACGGCGGACGCGGTGATTCTGGCCACCGGCGCCCAGGCGAAATGGCTGGGTCTGCCGTCCGAGGAGAAATTCCAGGGCTTCGGCGTCAGCGCCTGCGCGACCTGCGACGGCTTCTTCTATCGCGGCAAGCAGGTGGTGGTGATCGGCGGCGGCAACACCGCGGTCGAGGAAGCCCTGTTCCTGACCAATTTCGCCAGCAAGGTGACGCTGATCCATCGCCGCAATGAATTGCGGGCCGAAAAGATCCTGCAGCAGCGGCTGATGAAGAACCCCAAGATCGAATGCGTCTGGGACAGCGAAGTGGTCGAGGTTCTGGGCGAGGACACGCCCCTTGGCGTCACCGGCATCAAGCTGCGCAACCTGAAGACCGGCGCGGAAAGCGTGCTGGATACCTCGGGCGTGTTCGTGGCCATCGGACATTCGCCGGCCTCCGAACTGGTGAAGGACCAGCTGGAACTGCATGACGGCGGTTATGTGAAAGTCGAGCCGGGCAGCACCCGCACCTCGATCCCCGGCGTGTTCGCGGCGGGCGATCTGACCGATCACATCTATCGTCAGGCCGTCACCAGCGCCGGCATGGGCTGCATGGCGGCGCTGGATGCCGAGCGTTACCTGGCCGAGCATCACGAGGCGGGAATGCCCGCCCCTGACATGGCCCAGATCGAGCCCGCGACCGCCTGACATGGCCGGCCGAGTTGTCGTTCACGACCGGATGCAACGCGGCTATGCCTATGATCTCGTGGCCCCGTCGGGCACCGGCTTTGCAGACGGCTTCACCCCCGATCTGACCCCGGCGCAGATGTTGCATCTGGGCGTGTTCGGCGGCTGCTATCTGACCGATTGCCGGGACGAGTTTCCCGGCGATTGGTTCGCGGGCGCGAAGCTGTCGCCCGGCCGACCCGATCCGAAGCTCAATTATTTCGGCATCAAGGCCAGCCAGCCACTGTCGGAATGGCGGCGCAAGGGCTGGCTGCACCCGGACGATCCGCGCGGGTGGTTTCAGTGGTATTGCCGCTACTGGCTGGGACGGCGTCACCCGGACGACGGCCGCCAGATCGGCCGCTGGCGCGCCATGCGCCGCCATGTCGCGCAGCTGCAGCGGGCCTGCGATCCGGGTGACATCTTCTGCCATCCGCGCCAGCGTCAGGCCCTGCTGCACTGGGCCTATGACAGCCGCAAGCTGTAGGCCTCAGGGCGCCTTGTAGCCCGGAGCGTCCCAGGACTTGCCGTCGCCCGGCCGGTCGTCCTTGTCCCTGCGCAGGAACCAGGCGGCTGCGAAGATGTTGTCGCTTCTGCTGAGGCGCGGCGCGATCTCCTGCATATCCTGTGGCGAATGGATCACCTGCGCCTGCGTCAGCTGCGGCAGTGCCGTCCTTGGCAGGACATAAAGCCTGCCGCCCGAACATTGCTGCGCCAGATCCAGCGCCTGCTGTTGTTCAGGGGCCTGATCGGCCCCCTCGCCGATATAGACAAGGACAGTTTCGGTCATGCGATGGGCACCTCGTCGGGTTTGCCGGGCAGGCCAGTATAGCCCAGATGCAGGCGCGTCGCGTCGCACATCGCCCAGTCGTTCGATTGCATGATGCATTTGACCCCGCCGTCCGGCGCGCAGGTGGCGCAGTTGCGGTTGGGTTCGCCGAAATGGCCCCAGGCGCCGCTGCAATTGCAGCCCGACTGGGCGTATTCGTCGGGGGCGTTGAAGATATGACCGGTCTCATGCGCGAAGACCCGGTCGATCTGATCCGGCCCCCAGCCATCATTGTCGAAATGCATCACCAGACGCGGACCGCCCAGCCGGGCGTAGGCGAAATGGCCCAGCCGATATTTGGTGAAGAAGGCGAGATAGGCCCAGTCGGTGCCATGCTTCTGGCGCAGCGCCTCAGCATAGGCGAGCGATCCCGCCTCGTCCGGCGCATAGCCCAGCTGGGCCAGGGCCGCGTCGCGCCATGGCGCCTCGTAAGCGTCGAAATCATCGCCGGAGGTGGTTTCGGGCGCGTCGACGGTCAGGATCTCGATGTCATGAACGAAGGTGACATCCTTGCGCGGGGCCTCATTGGCCAGGAAAGACAGCCCGTTCTGCACCTCGGCCACCACAAGGGTCTGGTCCTCGGTGCTGAAGGTCAGATGCGGCTGATTGCCGCTGACGATGATGAGGCCGACCGCTACCCGCCCCGTGAGCCGGGCCGACAGCGGCGCCGTGGCCAGCGGCGCAAGCCCCAGCGGCCGATCCACGACCACCGCGTGACCGGGCGGATGGATCGGGCCGGGGCCGCCCGCCACGCCGCCCTCCCAGCTCAGGCCCTGCCACGCCCGGTCGACCTTCATCGCCTGCGCGGCGGCCGAATTGCGGCGCTCGAACGCGCGCCGGCCCAATGATTCGGTCAGCGTCAGCTCGGCGCTCGGGGTGGTTTCGGGCGCGGGGGACTGGGTCACGGTGCCGGGAAAATCGGCGATCGCCAGTCGGCCATATTGATGAAAGATCGCGGCGCGACGCAGGCTGGTATGGGCTTCGGGCGCATGGCTCTGATCAGAAAAGATCAGAATTTCATTGGTCTGAAGATCGGCCGTCATGTATTCGGCTCCTCGGGTTTGAAATGGAAGGACAGTCTAGCACGGATCGGATCGGGGGCCTGTGACAATCCCGCGACGCATGGCGGCCATCTGCTCAACCCGGTTGAAACCTTCGGAATGGAGGGCTATGGCGACCCGAGTCTGCGTCCGCCGGTAATCCTCGGGCGCGTAACGGTATTCCCATACGAGACCGAGCATCCGAGATGACCGAAGCCAACCATACCCCGATCCCTGAACTGTATGTCTCCCCCGAAGCGGCCGCCGCGCTGAAGGACGAGGCAGGCAATATGCCCAGCTGGGACCTGACCCAGCGCCAGACCTGTGACCTTGAACTGCTGATGAATGGCGGCTTCAACCCGCTGAACGGCTTCATGTCGGAGGCCGATTACAACGGCGTCGTCAACGAGATGCGCTTGGCCGATGGCACCCTGTGGCCGATGCCGATCACGCTGGACGTGTCCGAGAAATTCGCCGAAGGGATCGAGCCGGGCACCGACATCGCGCTGCGCGATCAGGAGGGCGTGATTCTGGCCGTCATGTCGGTCACCGACAAATGGGTCCCGAACAAGAAGCTGGAGGCAGAGAAGGTCTTCGGTGCAGGGGCCGATGACGTGGCGCATCCGGCGATCAACTATCTGCACAACACCGCCGGCAACGTCTATCTGGGCGGTCCGGTCAAGGGTCTGCAGACGCCGACGCATTACGATTTCCGCGGACGCCGCAATACGCCCAACGAGCTGCGCGCCATGTTCAAGAAGCTGGGCTGGCGCAAGGTCGTGGTCTTCCAGACCCGCAACCCGCTGCACCGTGCCCATCAGGAACTGACCTTCCGCGCCGCGCGCGAGGCCCAGGCGAACCTGATGATCCATCCGGTCGTCGGCATGACCAAGCCGGGCGATGTCGACCACTTCACCCGCGTCCGCTGCTATGAGGCGGTGCTGGACAAGTATCCGCAGGCCACCACTACCCTGTCGCTGCTGAACCTCGCCATGCGCATGGCCGGCCCGCGCGAGGCGGTTTGGCACGGGATCATCCGCCGCAACCACGGCGCCACGCATTTCATCGTCGGCCGCGACCATGCCGGCCCCGGCAAGAACAGCCAGGGCGTGGATTTCTACGGTCCCTATGACGCGCAGGAATTGTTCCGCAAACACGAAGACGAGATCGGCGTGAAAATGGTCGATTTCAAGCACATGGTCTATGTGCAGGAACGCGCCCAATATGAACCCGCCGACGAGATCGAGGAAGGCGTGACCGTCCTGAACATCTCGGGCACCGAACTGCGTCGCCGGCTGCGCGAAGGTCTGGAAATCCCGGAATGGTTCAGCTTCCCGGAGGTCGTGCGCGAGTTGCGCCGCAACTCGCCCCCGCGCGCGCAGCAGGGCTTCACGGTGTTCTTCACCGGCCTGTCGGGTTCGGGCAAGTCCACCATCGCCAACGCGCTGATGGTCAAGCTGATGGAGATGGGCGGCCGCCCGGTCTCGCTGCTGGACGGTGATGTGGTGCGCAAGCATCTGTCTTCCGAACTGGGCTTCAGCAAGGAGCACCGCGACATCAATATCAAGCGCATCGGCTATGTCGCGTCCGAGATCACCAAGAATGGCGGCATCGCCATCTGTGCGCCCATCGCGCCTTATACCGCGACCCGCCGCGCCGTGCGCGAAATGGTCGAGGCAGGGGGCGCCTTTGTCGAAATCCATGTGGCGACCCCGATCGAGGAATGCGAGCGCCGCGACCGCAAGGGTCTCTACAAGCTGGCGCGCGACGGCAAGATCAAGGAATTCACCGGCATTTCCGATCCCTACGAAGAACCGCAAGCACCCGAGCTGCGCGTCGATACCACCGCTATCGATGTCGACAACGCCGCCCATCAGGTGCTGCTGAAGCTGGAACAGATGGGCCTGATCGGCCTGCGCTGATCCGGCAATTGAACCAGAGCATGCGCCGGGCCATGATGGCCCGGCGTTCGCATATCCGGGGGTGGAATGGCCGAGATCGTCAACATCATCTGCATCAAATGGGGCACCATATATGGCGCCGCGGATGTGAATCGCCTGTATCGGCAGGTCCGGCGCCATTTGAACCGGCCGCACCGTTTCGTCTGCTTCACCGATGATTTCGCTGGCATCGACGCGGGCGTCGATTGCCAGCCGCTGCCCGAACTGGGGCTGCCTGAAGGCCATGGCGATACCCGCTGGCGCAAGCTGGCGCTGTTCCGGCGCGATCTGGGCGGTATGACCGGACAGGTGGCGCTGTTTCTGGACCTCGATCTGGTGGTCGTCGATGACCTTTCGCCCTTCTTCGATCTGCCGGGCGATTATTTCATCATCCGCGATGACGATCTGTTCCGCCCGAAGCCGCTGCGCAAGGTGAATGCGGCGCGCGACAGGTTCTTGCATTCGGTCGGCAATTCCTCGGTCTTCCGCTATGTCGTCGGGGATCACGCCTATATCCTTGACGCCTATCTGGCCGATCCGAAGGCCGCGACCTCGAATTACGAGATCAGCCAGCAGTTCCAGTCGGCGCAACTGGCGAAACATGGGCACCTGAATTACTGGCCCAGAGGGTGGGTGGTCAGCTTCAAGAATGACTGCGTCCCGCGGAATTTCCGCAGCTATTTCGGTGATCCGAAGCTGCCTGCGGGGGCAAAGATCGTGGCCTTCGCCGGCAATCCGAAGATGGAGGACGTCTTCGCCGGGCGGGGCGGCAAATGGTATCGTCGGATCGGCAATATCGACTGGCTGCGCACGGCATGGCAGGGATGATCGCTGAGGCCTTCCGGCGCTGGAAGCACGGCCGCCGCATCACGCAGGCGCAGGCCGAGATCGCCGGGCGCCGCTTCACGCCCGCACCCCATGATCTGGATGCGCCGCTGGTGGTCAGCCTGACCAGCTATGGCCCGCGCCTGTCCGTGGTGGGGCAGGTGATTGCGTCGCTGCTGCGCCAGACGGTGCGGCCCGACCGCGTGATCCTGTGGCTGGACGAAGCCGATCTGGCGAAGCTGCCGCCGGAGATCGCCGAAATGGGTGCGGAAATCCGCCTCTGCCCGCTCTGGAAATCCTACAAGAAGATAATCCCTACACTGCTCGAAGCCCCGGACAGCTATATCGTCACCGCCGATGACGATGTCTATTACGGGCCCGACTGGCTGGCCGGTCTGGTCTCGCGCGCCGAGGCGGGGGTGGTTTGTCACCGTGCCCATCGGGTCAGGCTGGACAGGCACGGTTGCCCGCGCCCCTATGACGACTGGGACCGTCATATCACCACGCCGGGGCATGGGCCGCTGATCTTTCCGACCGGGGTGGGCGGGGTGCTCTATGCGCCGGGGGTGTTTCATCCCGACGTGACCGATGCGGGGAAATTCATGCGCCTCGCGCCCTCGGCCGATGATATCTGGTTGTATTGGATGCACCGTCTGCGCGGCTCGAACCCGGAAAAGGTCGGCGGTCGCTTCCGGGTCGTCGAATGGCCGGGCAGTCAGGCGCAGAACCTGCGCAGCAGCAATCTGGGCACCGGCGGCAATGATCGCGCCATCGCGGCGTTGATGGCGGAATATGGGTGGCCTGCGGACTAAGGGCAGCCTTGGCTGCCTGAGATCACCATGGCCGTTTCGGCGCTGCTTGCCAACTGGCCCCTGTCCGGCTGAAGGGTGGGGATCGTCTCCAGCTGATGTGCGCGTGCCATGGCCGCGCGAAGAATTCCGTGGATGCTTTTGAACCTGTTCGGCCCAGCAAAAAGCCGCCTCATGGGCGGCAATAGGCAAACTTGCGAGGCTTCTCCCCAGAGTAAAGCGCGCCGCCCCCCGGAGCATGGAAGGGCGGCGCGGCGGGTCGGGCGTCCTTAGTGGACGCTGACCGGACTCAGGTCATTCTGGCGAGCCAGAATGAAGGCCATCTCGCGGTCCTTCACCAGCGCCAGGCGTTCCCCGTCGATCCCGTGAACAGCATAGAGGCTGTCGAGCCCCGGCGCCTGTTCGCGCACCGCGTCGGGCAGGCTGTCCATCTCGACACGACGGATATAGACAATGTTGCCGGTCGCTTCCGGCAGATCTTCAAATTTCGTATTCATGGCGATCCCCTTTCATTTGCGGCTGATCGGTATGGTTTGGACGACGCTCTGCTGCGGGCGGCGTTGAAGCGAGATGGACAGAAGTCCGTTTTCCAGGCGCGCGCCCCCCACCTCGACCCCATCGGCCAGCACGAAGCTGCGCTGAAAGGCGCGGGCGGCAATACCGCGATGCAGGAAGACGCGATCCTCGCTCGATTCGGGTTGGCGGCCACTGATGGTCAGTTGCCGGTTCTCCAGCGCCACGGTCAGATCACCTTCGGCAAAGCCGGCGACGGCGAGGGTAATGGTGAACCCGTCCGGTGCGTGATGCTCGATATTATAGGGCGGATAGCCTTCGGCGCCCTTGGCCGCGCGTTCGGCCAAACGTTCGATCTGGTCGAACCCCAGCAGGTGGGGATGCGTGGCCAGGGTGAGTTTCGTCATCTGTTTCAAGCCCTTGTGCAGCGACTCGTCCTTGGTTCAGGGCCCCGGAAGCGGCGACCCGTGACAACAATATGTGGTGGCACCCCCTCTGCCACAAGGCCCTTGATAGCAGTTAACATTCTCGGGGCGCCCGCTATAATCACCGGGCCCAGCCAGAACGAGCCCCGCATGTCCTTCCATCCCGAAATGAGCCATGATGAAATCGCGCGTGCCAAGCTGGAGGTTCTGCGGCGTGAACATCGCGACCTCGACGAAGCGATCGCTGCGCTCGCCACCCAGGTTGGGGCATCCTCGCTGACCCTGCAGCGGCTGAAGCGGCAGAAGCTGTCGCTGAAGGACCGCATCGCCCGGCTGGAAGACGAACTGACCCCCGACATCATTGCCTGAGCGCGGCCTCGGCGCCGATTTGTGGCGCCCTGCGATTGCGTCCCTTGGCGGGCCGAATATAGTGCGCACTTCCTGCAAAGGGGACGATATGGACTTGAGCGAACAAGCGGGCGTGCCGGTGGGCATCATCATGGGCAGCCAGTCGGACTGGCCGACCCTGCGCGAGGCGGCGGCGATCCTGGATGAACTGGGGATCGGCTACGAGGCGAAGATCGTCAGCGCCCATCGCACCCCCGACCGGTTATGGGCTTACGGCAAGGCGGCGGCGGATCGCGGGCTGAAGGTCATCATCGCCGGCGCCGGCGGCGCGGCCCATCTGCCGGGCATGATGGCGTCGAAGACCCGCGTGCCGGTGGTCGGCGTGCCGGTCCAGACCAAGGCGCTGTCGGGCGTCGATTCGCTCTACTCCATCGTCCAGATGCCCAAGGGTTTTCCGGTCGCGACCATGGCCATCGGGGCGGCGGGGGCGGCCAATGCCGGGCTGATGGCGGCGGCGATCCTCGCGATTTCCGATCCGGCGCTGGCGGAACGGCTGGACGCCTGGCGCGCCGCGCTGTCGGCATCTATCCCCGAGGAGCCGCGCGATGAATGAGGCTTTGCCGCAGGGCGCGGTGATCGGCATTCTGGGCGGCGGCCAGCTCGGCCGGATGCTGTCGGTGGCCGCGTCGCGGCTGGGATACCGCACCCATATCTATGAGCCGGGCGTGGCGCCTGCGGGCGACGTGGCGCATCGGGTGACCACGGCCAGCTATGACGATGCCGATGCGCTGCGCGCCTTCGCGGAATCGGTCGATGTCATCACCTATGAATTCGAGAATGTGCCGGCGGATTCGCTGGACCTGCTGGAATCGATCCGCCCGATCCGTCCGAACCGGCGCGCGCTCGCGGTCTCGCAGGATCGGCTGACCGAGAAGGAGTTTCTGGCCGGGCTGGGCCTGAAGACCGCGCCTTTCGCGAATGTCGAAACCGAGGCCGATCTGCCGGCGGCGCTGGAACGGATCGGCGCGCCCGCGATCCTGAAGACGCGGCGCATGGGCTATGACGGCAAGGGGCAGGTCCGGTTTTCCGATCCGGGGCAGCGGGACTGGACGGGGGCACCCTCGGTGCTGGAAGGGTTTGTCGATTTCTCGGGCGAGATCAGCGTGATCGTGGCGCGCGGCGCCGATGGTTCGGTGGCGGCCTATGACCCCGGCCTGAACCTGCATCAGGGCGGCATCCTGCGCACAACCACCGTTCCCAGCGGCGTGCCGCAGCGGCTGGTCACCGATGCGGTGTTGCTGGCGGCGCGGATCGTCGGCGCGCTGGATTACATCGGCGTCATGGGGGTAGAGCTGTTCGTCACCCCCTCGGGTCTGGTGGTGAACGAGATCGCGCCGCGGGTGCATAATTCCGGCCACTGGACGCAGGCGGGCTGCACGGTCGACCAGTTCGAGCAGCATATCCGCGCCATCGCCGGCCTGCCCTTGGGCGACGGAAAACGCTATGCCGATGTGGTGATGGAAAACCTGATCGGCGATGACATGGATCGGCTGCCGGACCTGCTGGCGGCGCCCGATTGCCAGATCCACCTGTATGGCAAGACCGAGGTGCGGCCGGGCCGCAAGATGGGCCATGTGAACCGGATCGTCCGGTGAAAATGGCGCGGCCCCGGCTGGCGGTCCGCGCGGCGATCCTGCATCAGGACCGGCTGCTGATGGTCAATGCCTATCCGCCGGATTACGGGTCCGACATGTGGTGCCTGCCGGGCGGCGGGGCCGAGCCGGGCCAGTCCCTGCCCGAAAACCTTCAACGCGAGGTCTGGGAGGAGACCGGCCTGCGGATCAAGGTCGGCGCCATCATCCTTGTGAACGAGTTTCAGGATTCCAAGGCCGGCTTTCATCAGGTGGATCTGATCCACCGCGCCACGCTTGACGGCGCGGACGCGGAGGCGATGGTTCTGGAAGATCCCGAAGGCGTCGTCGACCGGGCGCGCTGGGTGACGAAGGCGGAACTGGCGAAGCTGCATCACCGGCCGCGTCTGCTGGCCCGCGCGGTCTGGGGGGATCATGCGGCATGGTATGACCCGATGGAGGAAATCATCTGGTAGGAAAGGGGGCGCTGCCCCCTCGCCGCCGGGCGGCTCACCCCCGAGGTATTTCGGGCACTGATGAGGGATCAGTTTCCGGGCAAGGTTTCCGCGAGATAGCGCATCATGTTCCCGCCCATGACCTTCGCGATCTGGGCTTCGGTCAGGCCCTGATCCATCAGCGCCTGTGTCAGGGCGGGCAGGCCCGCGGTGTCGAAGGGCGCATCGACCGAGCCGTCGTAATCCGAGCCGAGCGAGACCTGATCCTCGCCCACCAGTGCGATGGCGGCGGCGATGGATTTCGCAATGTCGGCCGGGGTGGCGCCGCAGTTCACATCGCGCCAATAGCCGATGCCGATGACCCCGCCTTTCGCGGCCACCGCCTGCACCAGATCGTCGGGCAGGTTGCGCTGCGTGGCGCAATTGCCGCGAATGCCGGTATGCGAGATGATCGGGCGCGTGCCCTCGATCGCCAGCACATCGCGGACCATCTGCGGGCTGGTATGGGCGAGGTCGATGACCATGCCGCGTTCCATCAGCCCGTCCACGACCTGCCGCCCGAAATCGGTCAGCCCGGCGCCGCTTTCGCCATGCAGCGAGCCGCCGAGTTCATTGTCGAAGAAATGGGTCAGCCCCATCAGCCGGAAGCCCGCATCGTAAAGCGTTTGCAGATTGGCGATATCGCCTTCCAGCGGGTGGCCGCCCTCGGTCCCGAGGATCGCGCCGACGGTGTTCGCGCCGCCAGCCCGCGCGGCCAGCAGGGCCGCCAGATCGTCGCGGGTCAGGATGAGCTTCAGATTTTCGGGATCGCGTTCGGCCATGGCGCGCAGGCGCGCGGCCTGATCCAGCGCGCGCTCCTTCAGGCTCGACCAGGTGCGGATCGGGCGCAGCTGGCCCATCACCAGCTTGGTGATGTTGTCGGGGGCATCGGCACTGTTCTGGCCATAATTCAGACCCGAGGGGCTTTTCGTCACCGTGGTGAAAACCTGCACGGCGACATTGCCCTGTTGCAGGCGCGGGATGTCGGTATGGCCGCGATCCACTCGTTTCAGCAGGTCGCGATCCCACAGCAATGCGTCGGAATGCCAGTCGCCGATGGTCAGGCGGTCATGGAGCGCCTGCGCCTCTGCGCTGACCGGCCAACCGCCCTTGGGCGTGGTGACGGGGTTCAGCCCGCGTTCGACATAGCCGGGGGCGAAGGTGAAGAAGGCGACCGCCGCGATGACGATCAGCCCGAGCACGGCGAGGAGGATCTTGCGGAGCATATCGGCCTTTCCGAAGCGCGCAGGTCTGCCCAGAGGATATGCTGCGGTCCGCGCGATCCGCCAGTGAAGATCTCGCCCCGGTCGTGAAAACCCGCCTTGCGATAGGCGGCATAGGCGGCGGGGTTCAGCAGGTTGACGGTCAGCACCAGCCGGCGCTTGTCGGGATATTGCGTCGCCGCATAGGCGGGCAGGGCGGCCATGGCCCGCGTTCCGATGCCCCGGCCCTGACACCGCGCATCGATCAGCACGCCGCGGATGCCCAGATCCGTCGGCGCGGCGAAATCGTGACGCTCGGGGTAACGCGGGTCCAGCTTGAACATGCCGACCAGCTCGGCGCCGTCATGGATGGCGTGGAAGCTCAGCTCCGGGGTGTCGTCGAGGATCATCTGCGCGCCGTCATTGGCATATTGGCCGGGCTGCTGGCGCAGGCCGGCCAGATCGCCAAGCTGGCGCGGCGGAACGGGTGAAAGTCGGATCATATGGCTGCCCTCTTGCCGGGGCGAGGATAGGCGAGGCTGCGCGGCGATGCGACCCGAAAACCGCTTCACGGGGTCTGCGGCGGGATCAGCACGATCAGCGAGGCCGAGAAATCCTCGCCGCGTTCGGGGTCAGCACAATCGAGCCGGATCAGGGTCGGGGGTTGCGCCCCGGTCATGTCGCGGGTTCGAAAGGCGTATTCGGGGCGGCAGCCGGGGGGGAAAACCGGCTCCAGACTCAGCACATCGGCCAAAGTCATCGGGCCGAAGCGGGGATAATCCATCCGCGCGGCGAAGGCGGCGAGGCCGCGGATCGCCGCCTGTTCCAGTGCCGCAATATCGGTGTCCACCGCAGCGGCACCTTTGAAACGAATGGTCCGTTGGCCATCGGAACCGGTTTCGACCCTGCTTTCCTGCAGATCCGTTTTCCCGCTCCACTTATCCATTTCCGATGTCCAGATCGGCAGCGCGCCCTTTTCGCCGAGCCGCGCGAACAGGTCGATCCTGCCTGTCAGATCCGGTATCGAAACCGAACGGGGGGCGGAATCGTCCCCGCCCGGCTCGTTGGTCGTCCAACGGGCCGCGTAAAGCGGAAACACCGTCGGCTCGCCGGTCGTCCGGTCCAGTTCGATCAGTGCCGTGGCGCGGACCTCGGCCTCATAAAGGCCCAGATTGTCGATGCTGTTGCGCAGCACGAAGACCGTATCGGCGCTGACGGCCAGAATTTCATCGCGAATCTGGATGAAATCCGGCGGGGTTGCCTGCGCCCTCGGGGCGGCGCAGGCCAAGGCGAGCGCAAGCAGGGTTGCGCCCGGCCGGATCACGCCTCCATCGCCTCCAACTCGTCGATGAAGCCTTCGATCATCGACAGTCCCTTGTCCCAGAAGGCCGGGTCCGAGGCGTCGAGCCCGAAGGGCGCCAGCAGTTCCTTGTGATGCTTCGAGCCGCCGGCCGAAAGCATGTCGAAATATTTCTGCTGAAAGCCCTCGGGCGCGGCCTCGTAGGCGGCGTAAAGCGCGTTCACCAGCCCGTCGCCGAAGGCATAGGCATAGACGTAGAAGGGCGAATGCACGAAATGCGGGACATAGGACCAGAAGGTTTCATAGCCGGGCATGAACTCGAACACCGGGCCGAGGCTTTCGCGGGCCACATCCATCCAGATCGCGTTGATGTCGTCGGGCGTCAGCTCGCCCTCGGCGCGGGCGGCGTGCAGGCGGACCTCGAAATCATAGAAGCTGATCTGCCGCACGACCGTGTTGATCATATCCTCGACCTTGCCGGCCAGCAGCGCCTTTTTCTGCGCCGGATCAGTGGTTTCGGCCAGCAATTTGCGGAAGGTCAGCATCTCGCCGAAGACGGATGCCGTTTCCGCCAGCGTCAGGGGCGTCGAGGCCAGCAATTCCCCCTGACCCGCCGCCAGCCGCTGGTGGACGCCGTGGCCGAGTTCATGCGCCAGCGTCATCACGTCGCGCGGTTTGCCGAGATAGTTCAGCATGACATAGGGGTGCACGGTGGTCACGGTCGGATGGGCGAAGGCGCCGGGGGCCTTGCCGGGCTTCACCGCCGCGTCGATCCAGCCGAGGTTGAAGAAGGGTTCCGCCAGTTCGGCCAGTTTCGGCGAGAAACCGGCATAGGCGTCCAGCACGGTGGCCTTGGCCTCGTCCCAATCGACGGTGCGGGGCGCCTCGGTCGGCAGGGGCGCGTTGCGGTCCCAGACCTGCAGCTTGTCGAGGCCCAGCCATTTCGCCTTCAGCGCGTAATAGCGGTGCGAGATGCGGGGATAGGCCTTGGTCACGGCATCGCGCAGCGCCTCGACCACCTCGGGTTCGACATGGTTCGACAGGTGGCGCGCGGTTTGGGGCGAGGGCATCTTGCGCCATTTGTCCTCGACCGCCTTTTCCTTGGCGAGCGTGTTATGAACGCGCGAGAACAGCTTGATGTTCTTCTGGAAAACCTCCGCCAGCGCGCGGGCCGCCGCCTCGCGTTTCGCGCGGTCGTGATCGGTCAACAGGGTCAGCACCGCTTCCAGTTGCAGCACTTCGCCATCGACGATGAACTCCAGACCGGCCATGGTTTCATCGAACAGCCGGTTCCAGGCGGCGGCGCCGACGACCGAATTGTCGTGCAGGAACTTCTCCAGCTCGTCCGAGAGCTGATAGGGGCGCATGGCGCGCATCCGGTCGAAAACCGGCTTGTAGCGCGCGGGGCCGTCCGGCGCGGTGAAGACGGCGGTATATGTCTCGTCCGGAATGCGGTTGAATTCGAGGCTGAAGAACACCAGCGGGGTGGTGAAATCGGTGATCTGCGCCTGCAGGTCCGACAATTGCTTGGCGCGGGCCGCGTCGGTCGTGTTCTGGTAATAGCGCAGTCCGGCATAGGACATGATGCGCCCGGCGAGGATGTCGATCGCCTCGTAACGGCGGATCGCCTCCAGCATGGCGGCGGCGTCGAGGCTGGCGAGCTTGCCCTCGTAATCGGTGGCGAAGCTGGCGGCTTTTTCCTCCAGCGCCTTCAAATCGGCCTTCAGTTCGGGCGCGTCGGGGCTGGGGTAAAGGTCGGTCAGATCCCAGTCGGGCAGGGTGCCGAACTCGGTCTTGGTTCCCTGAAGGGTGGTATCGCGGAGAAGTTCGCGGTCAAAGCGCATCGGGGCTTCCTTTCTGTTGCCCCAGATGTGCAGGCTGCGGCGGCCGGGTTCAAGCCCTGCCGCTGCAGCTTAGCGCCCGGCGATCAGGGCAAGCAGCGCGTCCAGAAATTTCTGCCGGAGTTCCGGGGCCTCGAACATCACTTCGTGATGGCCGCCCGGAATTTCCAGCAGCCGTCCCGCCGGCCAGGCGGCTACGCGCGCCCGGACCGCCGGGGCCGAAACGACCAGTTCATGCGAGCCGAGCGAGACCAGCATCGGCAGATCGGGCGAGGGTTCGGCCGCCATGCGGCGGCATTCGGCAAGCGCCGCCGCGACCCAGCCATAGGTCGCGCCGCCCAGTGTCAGGTCGGGCCAGTGACCGGCCTCGCGGACCATGCGCGCCCAGGCATCTGGATCGCCGGTCAGCAGGTTGTTCCGGAATGGCTCGTCCAGCACATAGGTGCCGTTGCCGCCGGTGCCGAAGGCGGCCGCGCCGCCCTTGCCCAGCCGTCCCGCCACAGCCGACAGGCTGCTGGCCACGGCTTGCGGCATCGGCGCATGGTTGATGCCCCACATCGGGGCCGAGAAGGCGGCGGTTTCCACCGGCAGGCCGTTATGCAGCGCCGCCAGACCGATGGCGCCGCCCATGGAATGGCCAAGCAGATGCCAGGGCTCGGGCAGGTCCAGTGCGGCCGCGGCCTCGACCATGGCGACCACGTCCAGCTGATAGCGGGCGAAATCATCGATATGGCCGGGGCGCGGGTTGTTCAGCAGGCGGTCGGCCAGTCCCTGGCCACGCCAGTCGATGGCCAGCACGTGAAAGCCGGCCCCGGTCAGGACGGCCGCCACGGGTGCGTATTTTTCGACATATTCCGTGCGGCCGGGAAACAGCAGCACCGTCCCTGCGGCACTCTCCGCCCGCCACAGCGCCATGCGCAGGCGCACATCGTCGTCGCTGCGCAGCCAATAGGCCTCGGCCGGGGCTTCCCGGCTGTCTGCGAACTGGTGGAAAGGGGCGGGTGAAAGCTGCATTGCCGCTACTGGTAACAGAAATCCAGCCGGGGGAAAGGCGCGATTTATCCCGCGCCCCGCCTTGGGTTACGACAGCGCCGATCCCAGCTTCATCGCCAGCCCGATATTGCCGTCCACGGCCAGCTTGCCGGTCATATAGGCCATGGTCGGGTTGACCGAGCCGTCCAGCAGGCCTTCAAAGGTTTCGCGGCTGGCGGTCAGGGTGACGTCGGCCTCGTCATCGCCCGCACGCGCCCCGCCGGCATCAACCATGATCGCGCCTTCGTCCTTGATGACGAATTTCGCGGTGCCATCGCTGAAGGCACCCAGCTTTTCGTTCAGCGCCACCACGGCGCTGTCGATCACATTGCTCATCAATCTCTCCTCTGTTGACTGGCAAGCGGCCAGCTTGTCGGGTTATTAAGCCAATATGATGAGGCGTGCGTTAATTTTCCATCATGCCGTGGCGGCATTTTCCATCGCATTTTGTGCGGCCCCTGCTTTTGCCGGCAAGGCCGACCCGGCGCTGTTCGAAACTCTGGCCCGCACCGACAGCGATGCCTGGATGGAGGCGGAGACCCAGATTCTCACCGCCTGGGAGGATACCGGTTCCGATGCGTTGAACATGATCCAGATGCGCGGCGAATCGGCGCTGGATGAAGGCGACTTTCTGTCCGCCATCGGCCATCTGACGGCGCTTGTCGATCACGCGCCGGATCACGCCATGGGCTATCAGCTGCGCGGCATGGCCTATTGGCTGAATGGCGATTATGGCCCGGCAGCGGCCGATCTGGCCCGCGCGCTGGAACTGGAGCCGAAGCAGTATCTGGCCCTGACCCAGCTCGGGACCATGCTGGAGGAATTGGGCGATCCCGCCCGCGCCGCCGAGGCACTGCGCCGCAGTCTGGAAATCAACCCGCATCAGCAGGACGCCATCGATGCGAAGACGCGTCTTGAAGCGGCGGATACCGGCACCAACATCTGACGCCGGACACAGAAGGGGCAGCCATGTCACGCATCACGGCCGTGCTGGGCCCGACCAATACCGGCAAGACGCATTACGCCATCGAACGGATGCTGGCTTACCGCAGCGGTGTCATCGGCCTGCCGCTGCGCCTGCTGGCGCGCGAGGTCTACGACCGCATCGTCAAGGCGCGCGGAGCGGGGGTCGTCGCGCTGGTGACCGGCGAGGAGCGGATCGTGCCCCCCCGCGCGCAATATTGGGTCGCCACCACCGAGGCCATGCCCGAGATCGGTGCCGAATTCGTCGCCATCGACGAGATCCAGCTTTGTGCCGATCCGCAGCGCGGCCATGTCTTTACCGAACGCCTGCTGCATGCGCGCGGCAGCCATGAAACCCTGCTGCTGGGGTCTGACACCATGCGCCCGGCCATCGCGGCACTGGTGCCCGGCGTGCAGTTCATGCGGCGCGAGCGGTTTTCCACGCTCAGCTGGGCGGGGTCGAAGAAGATCAGCCGAATGCCCGCGCGTTCGGCCATCGTCGGCTTCTCGGTCGATGATGTCTATGCGATCGCGGAACTGCTGCGCCGCCAGAAGGGGGGTGCGGCGGTGGTCATGGGTGCGCTCAGCCCCCGGACCCGCAATGCCCAGGTCGAGATGTATCAGTCTGGCGAGGTCGACCATCTGGTCGCCACCGACGCCATCGGCATGGGGCTGAACCTCGACATCCGGCACGTGGCCTTCTCCTCGACCGAGAAATTCGACGGCCGCCGGATGCGGCCACTGTTCCCGCACGAGATGGGCCAGATCGCCGGCCGAGCCGGTCGCCACACCGAACCCGGCACCTTTGGCGTGACGGGCGAAGCGGCACCGCTGGACGAAGGCCTGATCGCCGCCATCGAAAACCACCGCTTCGCGCCGATCAGCCGGCTGGTCTGGCGCAATTCGGCGCTAGAATTCGGGACCATGGACCGGCTGGTCGGCAGCCTCGAAGCCGCATCCGACAGCGAATGGCTGATGCGCGGGCGCGAAGCCGACGACCTGTCGGCGCTGAAGACCCTGCGCGACATGCCCGAGATCCGCGACCGCGTCACCACGCCCTCGGATGTGCGGCTTCTGTGGGATGTCTGCCGCATTCCGGATTTCCGGTCCATCTCGCCCGCCGAACATACCAGCCTTTTGCTGAGGATTTTCAACTTCCTGCAGGAAGGCGGCATCCCCAATGACTGGCTTGCCCGCGCCATCGAACGCATCGACCGAACTCATGGGGACATTGATGCGTTGTCAAAGCGGTTGGCGTTCATTCGGACCTGGACCTATGTGGCGCAGCGCTCGGGCTGGGTGAATGACGAAACATATTGGCGCGAGGCGACGCGCACAGTAGAAGACCGACTGTCAGATGCGCTGCACGCGGCGCTCACGCAACGATTTGTGGACCGGCGCACATCTGTGCTGATGCGCCGGCTCAAGCAGAAGGAGACCCTCGTGGCCGAGGTGAACGACAAGGGTGAAGTCAGCGTCGAGGGCGAATTCGCCGGTCGGCTGGAAGGATTCCGCTTCCGCGCCGACACGACCCAGAATCCCGACGAGGCGCGGATGCTGAACCGCGCCGCCTATGAGGCGCTGCGCCCCGAATTCCATCTGCGCGCAGATCGGTTCTATAACGCGCCCGATACGGAACTGGACTTCACCGAACAGGGCGGCCTCATGTGGGGCAACGCTGCCATCGGCAAGCTGGTCAAGGGGTCCGAGCCGATGAAACCCGGCATCGAGGCCTTCGTCGACGAGGAAGCCGGCGCCGACATCGCCGAAAAGGTGAAGCGCCGCCTGCAGCATTTCATCGACCGCAAGACCGCGACCCTGTTCGAGCCGCTGCTGGCGATGAGCCGTGACGAAGCCCTCACCGGCCTCGCGCGCGGCTTCGCCTTCCGGCTGGTCGAAAACCTGGGCATCATCCGCCGCGAGGAGGTCGCCAACGAGGTCAAGGAACTGGATCAGGACGCGCGCGGCCTTCTGCGCAAGCATGGGGTCCGGTTCGGCCAGTTCACCATCTTCCTGCCCGCCGTGCTGAAGCCCGCGCCCACCCGGTTGCGGCTGGTGCTGTCGGGCCTGTGGGACGGGCTGGACGAATTTCCCGAAAGCCCGCCGCCGGGTCTGGTGACCATCCCGAACCTGCCCGACGTGCCGGTGCGCACCTATACCCTGTCGGGCTATCGCCCCGCCGGCGACCGCGCGATCCGCATCGACATGCTGGAACGTCTGGCCGACATGCTGCGGACGCAGGACACGCGCGCGGGCTTCGAGGCGAATGCCGACATGCTGTCGATCACCGGCATGACGCTGGAACAGTTTGCCAATCTGATGGAAGGCCTCGGTTATGCCGCCGAAAAAGGCGAGCGTGCGAAAACCCGCGCCGAACCCGCCCCGGCTGCCGTCGAAACCCCGGCAGCGGTCGATCACGACCATCCGCTGACCGAGGAGGAATCGGTGCTCGCGGCCGAGACCCGCGCGCAGTGGGAAGCCGAGCAGGCCGAAAAGCGCAAGGCCGAAGTCGAGGCCGAAGCCGCCAGCGAAAGCGCGGAAGCAGTGGATGCCGAAGCGGTGGCCGAAACAACCCCGGAAATGGAGGTGTTCTATACCTTCCGTTGGGCGCCGCGTCCGCGCAATCCGCGCCCGCAAGGCGCCGACCGCCGCCCGCGTCAGGATCGTGGCGCCGCCCCGCAGCAGGTCCGCGCCCCGCGTGCCGATGGCGAAGGGCAGGGCGAACGCCCACGCGGCAAGAAGCCGCAGGGCGAGTTCAAGGGCAAACCCAAGGGCGGCAAGCCGCAGCGCCGGGACGACCGCAACGACCGCGCCAAATCCTTCAGCGCCCGGCCGCCGCGCGCCGAAAAGCCGATCGACCCGGACAATCCCTTCGCCGCGCTCGCCGCGCTGATCAAGAAGGACTAGGCGGATGCACTGGCTGACCCCCGCAGATCTGTCACAGATTTACGGGACGCCAGCACCCGCCGCGACCCGCAAGGTCGCAAATCACCTGACCGACGCATACCGCGCCCATATCCAACGGGCGCGGTTCTGCATTCTGTCGACCGTCGGCCCAGAAGGCACCGATGCCAGCCCGCGCGGCGATGACGGTCCGGTGGTGCGTGAACTCGACGCGCAAAGGCTGGCGCTTCCGGACTGGCGCGGCAATGAGCGCATCGACAGCCTGAACAACATTGCCCGCGACGGGCGCGTCAGCCTGACATTCCTGATCCGCGGGTCCGGCAATGTCATCCGCGTCAACGGTCACGCCCGCATCACCGACGACGCCAATCTGCGCGCGAGCTTCGGCCGCGACGGCAAACAGCCGCGCACGGTGATCGTTATCCGTATCGCCGAGGTCTATTTCCAATGCGCCCGCGCCGTGCTCCGCGCCGGCCTCTGGTCGGGCGAGGACGACAGCAAGGGCCTGCCGACCCCCGGCCAGATCCTCGCCGGCCTGACGGAAGACGAGGTCGGCGGCGACGCCTATGATGCCGCCTGGCCGCAGCGCGCCGCGCAGACCATGTGGTGACACTCTTTCACTTTGGCTGAAATATCCCGGGGTCCGGGGCAGCGCCCCGGCCTGACTCGCCAAAAGAAAAAGGGCCGCCCCGAAGGACGGCCCCCATTCCGAAGCTTCGCGAAAGTATCAGTTCTTCGCGTAATATTCGACGACCAGGTTCGGCTCCATCACGACGGCATAGGGCACGTCGCCAAGCGCCGGGGTGCGCACGAAGGTCGCGGTCAGCTTGTTGTTGTCGACTTCCAGATAGTCGGGCACGTCGCGCTCGGCCAGGGCGATGGCTTCCAGAACGATCGCCAGCTGCTTCGAGCGGTCGCGGACAGCGATCACGTCGCCTTCCTTGACGCGATAGGACGCGATGTTCACGCGCTTGCCGTTCACGGTCACATGGCCGTGGTTCACGAACTGGCGGGCGGCGAAGATGGTCGGCACGAATTTCGCGCGATAGACGACGGCG
Source organism: Paracoccus sp. S1E-3 (assembly GCF_013868135.1). GTDB lineage: Bacteria > Pseudomonadota > Alphaproteobacteria > Rhodobacterales > Rhodobacteraceae > Paracoccus. Next base: position 1,023,437 of record NZ_JACEMU010000004.1, on the reverse strand, counting down.
TCCAGACGGCGCTCCAGCAGGCCGATCAGGTTTTCACCGGTATCGCCCTTGACGCGCTCGGCCTCGGTGTAGATGCGGCGGAACTGCTTCTCGGTCAGGTCGCCGTAATAGCCCTTCAGCTTCTGCTTGGCGCGCAGCTGGGTGCCGAAATCCGACAGCTTGTTCTTGCGGCGCTGACCGTGCTGCCCGGGGCCGTATTCGCGGCGGTTGACCGGCGACTTGGCGCGGCCCCAGATGTTTTCGCCCATGCGGCGGTCGATCTTGTACTTGGCAGACGTGCGTTTGGTCACGGCTGATCTCCTTTTGTGTGTTTCAAAAGGGCGTTGTCCTTTGGTCTCGATCTTTTCAGAGCGGGGCCCGACAGGGTTCCCCTTGCGGGGTCCACCAACACCAATGAAGCGGCGCTTATAGCTGCCCCGCGCCCAGAGTCAACAGCCCCCGCAAGACTCTTGCCGCGTTGCGGAAAGACCGGCAGAAAGGCGGCTATGAAACAGATCATCTGCATCAAATGGGGCACGAAATACGGGCCCGAATATGTGAACCGCTTCTATAACATGGTGGCGCGCAACATCACCCCGCCCTTCCGGGTGATCTGCTTCACCGATCGGACCGAGGGCATGGACCCGCGGATCGAGACGCGACCCCTGCCGGAGCCTGATTTCGTCATGCCGAAGAACACCCCCGGCAAATGGCCGAAATCGCAGCTCTGGGGTGATCTGGGGGACATCACCGGCACGGTGCTGTTCATGGATCTGGACATCATCATCACCGGTAACATCGACGGCTTCTTCGACTACGGCGACCCCTCGGACACGATCACCGCGAAGAATCCGAATACACCGTTCGAACGCATGGCCCAGACCTCGATCTACCGGATGCAGGTGGGCAAGCTGAAGCCGATGCAGGATCTGTTCCGCGCCGATCCGCAGACGGCGGCGGACAAATACCGATACGAGCAGCGATTCGTCACCCGTAACGCGCCGGGCGGGGTGAAGTTCTGGCCGCGCGGCTGGGTCAGCCATTTCCGGCTGAACTGCATCCCGCCTTTCCCCTTCAACTACTTCATTCCGCCGCGCATCCCGAAGGGGACCAAGGTGGTGATCTTCGCGGGCCATCTGAACCCCGATGACGCGGTGCTGGGGCAATGGTCGAAAAGCGATCCGGTGCGCACGCCCGGCGACCATCTGAAGGCAACCTTCGACGGGCGCCGCCGCGAAAGCCTGTCGAAACATCTGCGCCATTTCTATCTGCCCGCGACATGGATCGCCGATAAATGGCGCTGAATCAGGGAGTCAGAAGCGTATACTCATCCGGGAAACGGGCCAGATAATCCAGCATTGGCCCCGCTGCCAGCCACTGCTTGGCGAGGCTTTTGCGCAAATCCCCGCGGGCAGGCCAATGGCGGCGGTCGAGGGCGCCCCCGCGCGGCGCGTTGGGGAAATGGGCAGGCAGGATGCGGGCATAGCCCTCGCGCAGGCGCATCGGGATGCGGGCATCGGCGCTGTCCAGCCACGGCTTATGCGGGCCGATGAAATGGATGATGCAGGGATCGGCCATCGACATCAGATGCGCCGAGGACCAGGTGAACTGCCAGTTCCACAAGGGGCTGATCTCGGCCCAGTCGCCATAGAGCAATCCGTTCATCAGCGCCTGATCCCGGCCCAGCCCGGCCAGATGGTCGCGGGCAAAAGCCTCGGCCTTCTTGGACCAGCCGGCATCGGCCCATGTCTCGGTATCGACCATCACCACGCCGGCGTTGAAATAGGGGGCGGCGAGGCGGCCTAGCTGCCTGAACTCGCGCACCAGCTTCCTGGGGCTGCGCCATTGCCGGTTGTCGCGCACCGCCGCGACCGCGCGACCCAGCATGTCGGCGCGCAGAAGCCGCCCAGGATCGCCGCGCTCAAACACCACATCGCTGTCCAGCACCAGAATGCGCCGGTAGATGCCGCGCAGCGCGCGGGCGAAGAACAGCTCCATATAAGTGGCGATGGAGCGGCGGGCATCGGTCGGCAGTGCATCCAGGATGGCCCTGTCGACCGCCGCGACATGGCCGATCCCGGCATCGGTCAGCAGCGCGGGCAGCACCAGCGGTTCCGGGCCGCCGATCAGCACGTCATAATCGCCGCCGGCCAGTTGCAGCGCCGGGATGGCCGCATAGGGCAGGTAATTGGCATCGCAGGCGACGATCACCGCCACGTCGTGCCGGGGCGTGAAGCCGTCGGAGAATTGCGGCTGCTCGGTCATCGGTCCCCTGACAAGTTGATCCCCATGGCTCGCGACAGTAGATCGGTCACGAGCGAGAGGTAAGGGGCGCGTGATGAAATCCGAAATCATCTGGCAGCGGATCGAAGCTGCGCTGATTTTTCTGACCGGGATGTGGGTGTATTCCAGCCTTGGCGGCGACCTGTCCTGGTGGCTGCTGGTGTTGGTCTTCTTCGCGCCCGATCTCAGCTTTGCCGCCTATCTCGCGGGGCCGCGCATCGGCGCCTTCGTCTATAACTTCGTGCATCAATACGGCTTCGGGCTGGTCCTGCTGATGCTGGGCAGCGTCGGTGGCAGCAGCCTTCTGCTGCAGATCGGCGCGCTGTGGTTTGCTCATTCCGGCTTTGACCGGATGCTGGGTTACGGTCTGAAAACGCCCGAGGGCTTTCGCTTCACCCATCTGGGCCGGATCGGGCGCGACTAGCGCCCTTGCCTGAAACCGGACCATCGGATAACCGGTGCCAAACCCTGCTGATAAAGGCATTCCCATGCGTCTGTCGCGCTATTTTCTGCCCGTCCTGAAGGAAACCCCGTCCGAGGCCCAGATCGCCAGCCACCGGCTGATGCTGCGCGCCGGCATGATCAAGCAGCAATCGGCGGGGATCTATTCCTGGCTGCCGCTCGGGTTCAAGGTGCTGAACCGGATCGAGCAGATCGTGAACGAGGAACAGCAGCGCGCCGGACATATCCCGCTGCTGATGCCGACGCTGCAATCGGCGGAACTGTGGCGCGAAAGCGGCCGCTATGACGCTTACGGCGACGAGCTGCTGCGCATCACCGACCGCCACAAGCGCGAGATGCTGTATGGCCCGACGAATGAGGAGATGATCACCGACATCTTCCGCAGCCATGTGAACAGCTACAAGGACCTGCCGCTGACGCTGTATCACATCCAGTGGAAATTCCGCGACGAGATCCGCCCGCGTTTCGGCGTCATGCGCGGCCGCGAATTCCTGATGAAGGACGGCTATAACTTCGACCTGACCAAGGAAGACGCGCTTCACGCCTATAACCGGCACCTCGTCAGCTATCTGCGCACCTATGAACGCATGGGCCTGCAGGCGATCCCGATGCGCGCCGATTCCGGCCCGATCGGCGGCGACGATACCCATGAATTCCTGGTCCTCGCCGATACCGGCGAGTCCGAGGTCTTTTATGACAGTGAGATCACCGACCTGAAATTCGGCGACCGCGAGATCGATTATGACAATGTCGAACAGTTGCAGGCCGTGCTGGAGGAGTTCACCAGCCGTTACGCCCGCACCGACGAAACCCATGACGAGGCCGTCTTCGCCGAAGTTCCCGAGGAACGCCGCCGCACCGCGCGCGGCATCGAGGTGGGGCAGATCTTCTATTTCGGCACCAAATATTCGGAACCGATGGGCGCGACGGTCGTCGGCCCGGACGGCGCCCGCACGCCGGTCCATATGGGCAGCCACGGCATCGGCGTGTCCCGTCTGGTCGGCGCCATCATCGAGGCCAACCATGACGAGAAGGGGATCATCTGGCCCGAAGGCGTGACCCCGTTCCATGTCGGCATCGTGAACCTGAAACAGGGCGATCCGTCGGTCGATTCCGCCTGCGAGGCGCTGTATCGCGAGCTGACCGCCAAGGGCATGGACGTGCTTTACGACGACCGCGACGAACGCGCGGGCGCGAAATTCGCCACCATGGACCTGATCGGCCTACCCTGGCGCCTGACCGTCGGCCCGCGCGGCCTGCAGGCGAACAAGGTCGAACTGACCTCACGCCGGACCGGCGAATCCGAAGAACTGTCACCCGCCGATGCCGTCCTGCGGCTGGAGAAGATTTATCTGCCGGTTTTCGACGCGGCGAAATAAGGCCGGGGGCTGCGCGCCCCCGAACCCCGCGGGATATTTGGACCAGAATGAAAGAGCCCGCGCGTTCTGGCGCGGATTTTTCGTATCTGGGGCCGGCCGATGCTGTGTTGACCCCTGCGAACGGCACTGCTCGTGCCCTGTGCTGGAGATGCGCTTCCCGTAATGCACGATCTGTGCGCTCGCGGCCATTTGCATGACGCGCCGGCGTTTGCCTGGATCCCGCAAGCCGGCCATCGGTTCCTGTGCTGCACCCGCCGAAGATCGGACGCGCCGCAGACCGGCGCGACGCGGGGCCGGTGATCAGGCGTGCAGGCCCGCGATGAATCGGTCGATCTCGGCCTGATCGCCTTTCAGCGAGGCGAACAGCGTCGCTTGGCTGGGATGGATCAGGGCGTCGGGCAGGATCTTCAGGTGGTTGGCGCGCAGCGTCTCGCCCGAGCTGGTGATGTCGGCGATGGCTTCGGCGGTCAGGTTGGCGACGGTGCCCTCGGTCGCGCCCTGACTGTCGACAAGCTGGTAATCCGCCACCTCATGCTCGGCCAGAAAGGCGCGCACGAGCCGGTGATATTTGGTGGCGATGCGCAGACGAAAGCCGTGATCGCCCCGGAACTGGCGGGCGATGGCGGCAAAATCGTCAAGGTTTTCGCAATCGCGCCAGCAGGCGGGAACGGCCAGCACCAGGTCGGCATGGCCGAAGCCCATCAGCGCCAGCTCGCGCACGTCCGAACGCCATCCGGCCAGTTTCTCGCGCACCAGATCCGATCCGGTGACGCCAAGGTCGATCCGGCCCGAGGCAAGCTCGCGCGGGATCTCGCCCGCCGACAGCAGAACCAGCGTCAGGTCGGCGCCTTCGACGCGGCCGGCATATTCGCGGTCGGAACCGGCGCGCGACAGCCCGATGCCGCGGTCGGAGAACCAGCGGAACGTGTCCTCCATCAGCCGCCCCTTGGACGGCACGCCCAGCTTCAGCATGAGGCCTCCAGTTCGGCCAGCAGGCCGGGGCGGATGATGCCGCCGACGGCGGGGATGGCGCGGCCCGCGCCCAGTTGCGCGGTCAGCGCGTCATAGCGCCCGCCCGAGGCGACGGGCGGCCAGTCGGCGCGGTCGGCGGTGAAGGCGAAGGACATGCCGTCGTAATATTCCATGCTTTCGCGGCCATGGCTGGCTTCGAAGCGGATCGTCGCCGGGTCGATGCCACGCCCGGCGATCTGGTCGAGGCGCGAGGACAGACGCTCGACCGCCTCGGCGATGGCGGGGATGTCCTGCGCCAGCGCGCGCAACTGGCGCAGCGCCTCGGGCGCGGGGGCGTCGATGGCAAAGAGGCGCGTCAGCCGGTCGGTCCATTCCGCCGAGAGGGGCGGCAGATCGGCCTCGGCGGCGAGGGTGGCGAGGCGCGCCTCCATCTCGGGGCCGGTGCGCAGGCCGGTCCAGGGGGCGCCGCTGTCGGCCAGGTCGCGCGGGGCGACGGGGGCGGAAAACCGCGCCAGCAGCCGGGCGAAGCGGATCGGGCGCCAGACATGGTGCAGCAGGGCGGCGCGCCGCGCCTCGGACACCGGCAGGGCGCGGATGGCGTCGAGCAGAATGTCCATGTCGCCCATCGCCGCATGCAGCCCGTAAGGCTGAAGCAGGCGGTGGAACAGGGCGAAGATTTCCGCGTCGGCTTCGGCATCGCGGGCGAACAGTTCGAAGCCCGCTTGCAGATATTCGTTGTCGCGCGGATGCGCGGGGCGGGTGTCGCCATGATCCTGCTTGCGGAAGACCTCGCCCAGATAGCAATAGCGCGCCGGCTCGGCGCCGCCATCCATATGGGTCTGGACGACCGGGACGGTGAAGTCGGGGCGCAGCACCACTTCGCCCCGGACCGGATCGGTGGTGACATAGGCGCGGGCGCGGATATCCTCGCCGTAAAGGTCAAGCAGGGTGGCCGCATCCAGCAGGATGTCGGGCGCGATCTCGGCCGCGCCGGCCTCGCGGAAGGCGGCCAGAAGGCGCTGCCCGATCTCCTGCTTGGCGGATTTGGTCACCATCTGGCCAGCATCTCGCGCACCGCTTCGACCAGATTGCTGCGCGGAACCTCGGTCTGGGCGGGCTGGGATTTCCATTCCTCGTGGCTGACCTCGGAGGCGAGTTTCGCGCCGAGGATCAGGTCCTTGATCTGGACCACGCCGCGCGCCGCCTCGTCGCCGCCCTGGATGATAGCCACCGGCGAGGCGCGTTTATCGGCGTATTTCAACTGGTTGCCGAAGTTTTTCGGGTTGCCCAGATAGACCTCGGCGCGGATGCCGGCGGCGCGCAGTTCGGCGGCCATGGCGTGATAATCGGCCATGCGGTCGCGGTCCATGACGGTGACGACCACCGGGCCGCGTGCGTCCTGACCGGCCAGCCCCTTTGCGCGCAAAGCGGCCAGCAGCCGGTCGACGCCGATGGAAACGCCGGTCGCCGGCACCTTCTGACCGGTGAAGCGTTCGACCAGCCCGTCATAGCGCCCGCCGCCGGCGACCGAGCCGAATTGCCGCTTGCGGCCCTTCTCGTCAAGGATCTCGAAGGTCAGTTCGGCCTCGAAAACTGGGCCGGTGTAATAGCCCAAGCCCCGGACGATCGAGGGGTCGATAACCGCCTGATCCTCGCCCACGCCGAGCGCCGCGAGCATGTCGGCGATCTGGCGCAGCTCGTCCACACCCTCGGCCCCGATGGCGGAGGCGCCGACGGCGCGGGTCAGGTTGTCCAGCGTTTCGGTATTGCCGGCGCCTTTCGAGGTCAGGAAATCCAGCACCGGTCGGGCCTGCGTTTCGGTCAGGCCGATGCCATCGATGAAGGCGCCGCTGTCGTCCTTGCGGCCCACGGTCAGCAATTGCCGCACGCCCTCGGCGCCGATCTTGTCGAACTTGTCGATGGTGCGCAGCACATCCGCCGCGCGACCGTCCTCGACTCCGGTGGCCTCCAGCACGCCGTTCAGCACCTTGCGATTGTTGATCCGCACCAGATAATCGCCGCGCGCAATACCCACGCCTTGCAATGCCGAAACCAGCATGGCGCAGATTTCGGCATCCGCCGCCACAGAAGCACTGCCCACAGTATCCGCATCACATTGATAAAACTGGCGAAAACGCCCCGGACCCGGCTTTTCGTTGCGCCAGACCGGACCCATCGCATAGCGCCGATAGGGCGCGGGCAGATCGTTGCGGAACTGCGCCGCGACCCGCGCGAGCGGCGCGGTCAGGTCATAGCGCAGCGCCATCCAGTCGCCGCGACCGCCACCGGGCACGTCTTCCTCCTGCCAGGCGAAGACGCCGGCATTGGGGCGGTCGACATCGGGCAGGAATTTCCCAAGCGCCTCGACCGTTTCCACCGCCGAGGTCTCAAGCGGCTCGAACCCGTGCAGATGGTAAATTTCGGCGATGCGATCCAGCATCGCCTTGCGTTCGGTCACATCTGCGCCGAAATAATCGCGAAAGCCCTTCGGGGTTTCGGCCTTCGGGCGGGGCGTTTTCTTGTTGTCTTGCGGCATGGAACCTGTCTCCGGTCTCGTTGTGCGGCTTAACGGAGATGGACGGCATGGACAAGTTGCAGCCTTTGGAAGAAGGCATCGCGCATCTGACGCGCATGGTCGAGGATCTGTCGGATGTGGTCGCAGCGCAGGGGCGCGAGATCACGCGCCTGCAGGGCCGCATCGGCATGCTGATGGAACGCGAGGCTGAACGCGAAGCCGAAGGCGGCACCATCCCGCTGGCCGATCAGCGCCCGCCGCATTGGTAGGCGGCGCGAGCAACCCGCCGGAGAGGGCGTGGTCGAACATGTCCTGTGCCGGGGCTGCCGCGTTGCGGGCTGCGTTCAGATGAACCCCAGCTCCAGCCGCGCTTCTTCAGACATCATGTCCATGCCCCATTGCGGCTGGAAGGTCATTTCGACATCCACCTCACGCACGCCGGGGATGCTTTCGACGGCATCAGCGACCCAGCCCGGCATCTCGCCCGCGACCGGGCAACCGGGCGCGGTCAGCGTCATGACGACCTTGACCACTCCTTCGCCCGAGATGTCGATGGTGTAGACCAGCCCGAGATCGTAGATATTCACCGGAATTTCCGGGTCGAAGACGGTCTTGCACGCCTCGACGACCTGGTCATACAGGGGATGTTCGGTGGTCGAGGGGCGGATCAGCGGCTCGCCTTCGATCAGATTGTCGTTCATGCTGTGCGTCCTGTTCTTTGCATGAACATATAGGCCAGAAGGCGCCGCGCTTCCAGTGCTGCGGCAGCAACGGAAGGAAGACGAATGCCCGTCACGATCTATCATCTGCCGCGCTGTTCGACCTCGCGCAATGTGCTGGCCGAGATCCGGTCCCGCGGGATCGAGCCGGAGGTGATCGAATATCTGAAAACCCCGCCATTGCGCGCCGATCTGCTGCGGCTGGCCAAAGACAGCGGGCTGGGGGTGCGCGGGCTGCTGCGGCAGAAGGGCACGCCTTATTATGAACTGGGGCTGGGCGATCCCACCCTGACCGACGCGCAGTTGCTGGACGCGATCGAGGCCCATCCGGTGCTGTTGAACCGTCCTATCGTGGTCGGGCCGAGGGGCACACGGCTGATCCGCCCGATGGAGCTTCTGGACGAAGTGCTTTAATTCCCGACTGTCCGCCGGCGGCCGCTTCGGGTTTCAGCCTCTCGCGATGACAGCCGGTTTCAGGCTGCGCCGGTCGCCCGCGCATTCGGCGCGGGGCTTCAGGCGCGCGCCGCGACAGCCGGGGTCGCCGGGAAAACCGGCGGGGCTCTAGCTGACCTATTCTTGCGGCGCGTGGTTCGACAGCAGGTTTTTCTCGCCCGTCTGCTTGCCATCCTCAACCAGCTTCTCGAACGCGGCATCGGGCGTCATGTCCGGCGCGGGAGGTGGCGGGGCAGGGGCCCGGTCCGGCGACGGATGAGGCTCGGGCAGGCCCGCGGGGGGGACCTCCTCAAGCCGGACCCGGTATATCGGCTCGGGCAGACCATAGCCTGCGGCTTCCAGCGTTTCCTTGACGACGCGGATCGCCTCGCCACGGGCCTTGTTGAACTCCACCCCTTGCTGGGTGACCCAGCCGGTGAAGCGGATCACCACATCGGAATCGCCCACGTCATCCACCCAGACCGCCGGCTCGGGCGCAGGCAGCACGAAATCCAGCGCCTGCAAGGTGCGCAGGCCCAATTCGCGCACCGCTCCCAGATCCGATCCCGCATCAACCCCCAGATCAAAGCTGAAGCGGCGCTGCGGGTTGCGGGTATAGTTGGTGATCACCGCCTTGAAGACGGTCGCATTGGGGATGCGGATATGATTGCCGTCCAGCGACAGCAATGTGGTGGCGCGGCTGGTCAGGCTGAGGACACGACCGGTATTGCCCTCGATCTCGACCAGATCGTTGGGGCGGAAGGGCTGACGCAGCGACAACATGACCGAGGCGATGAAGTTTTCCACCGTGTCGCGCACCGCAAAACCAAGCGCGATGCCGATGATCCCCGCCGCGCCGAGGAACGTCCCCAGCAATGCCGTCGCGCCCAGAATATCCAGCGCCACCACGATGGCCGCGATCCAGAAACCCAGCCGGATGGCGGTGCGCAGGATCTCGGCGATGAAAGGGTTGGGCGAGATGCGGTCCCAGGGCTGGCGCAGCCGCGACAGCATCGCGCCTATCCAGACGATCAGCGCCCCCACCGCGATGGCCACGCCCAGAAGCGGCAGGAAGGCGGTCCATTGCAGCAGCCGTTCGCGGAAGCGTTGCGCCACCGGCGCAAGGCGCTTGCCGAGATTGGTCGTCTCCTGCACGCGGTTTTCGATTTCGACGACGCCGTCAACGCGCGAAACCAGCCGGTCCAACCGGTCAAGCGCCGCCCCGTCCAGCACCGTCCCGCCAAGCGTCACGATGCCGGCATCCACGCTGACGGTGACGTCGTCATAGCCCTGCAGACCCGAGAGGATGTCGCGGATCCGATCGCGGATGGCGGCGTCGGTGCGCGCGTCGGGGGTGACGGCAATGGTGCCGTCGGGCTGGCCGGGGGTTTCCTGCGCGGGCAGCGACAGCGGCGTCAGGGCCAGCAGGCCGATCACCAGCGCCGCGCGCAGGATCTCCGCCAGCCGCGGTCTCACGCGCCCATCACCGGGTCCGTTTTGGCGAGCGCGTCAAACTGCATGAGGCTGGCCACGAGCGCGGGCATCTGATCCAGACGGATCATGTTCGGGCCGTCCGAAGGCGCGTTGTCGGGGTCCTGATGGGTCTCGATGAATACGCCGGCGACCCCCAAAGCCACGGCGGCGCGCGCCATGACCGGCGCAAATTCGCGCTGACCGCCCGACGAACCGCCCTGACCGCCCGGTTGCTGGACCGAGTGGGTGGCGTCCATGATCACCGGATAGCCGGTGCGCGCCATGATCGGCAACGAGCGCATGTCGGTGACCAGCGTGTTATAGCCAAAGCTCGCGCCGCGCTCGGTCAGCAGGATTTTGTCATTGCCGGTCGAGGCGACCTTTTCCGCCACGTTGGGCATGTCCCAGGGGGCGAGGAACTGACCTTTCTTGACATTCACCACCGCGCCGCTTTCGCCTGCGGCCAGCAGCAGATCGGTCTGCCGCGACAGGAAGGCCGGTATCTGGATCACGTCCACCACCGCCCCCGCCGCGCGGGCCTGTTCGATGTCGTGGATGTCGGTGAGGACCGGCACCCCGATCCGGGCGCGCACCTCCTCCAGCATACGCAGGCCTTCATCCATGCCGATGCCGCGCTTGCCCTTCAGCGAGGTGCGGTTGGCCTTGTCGAAACTGGCCTTGAAGACATAGCCCGCGCCCGCATCGGTGCAGGCCTTGGCCATGGTGTCGGCGATCATCAGCGCATGGTCCAGCGTTTCCAGCTGGCAGGGACCTGCAATGACGGTCAGCGGAAGGTCATTGCCGGTGGTGATATTGCCGATCTGGACGTGCTTCATGTGGATACCTGTTCCCGGAGAATGGATGCCGTCAGCGACAGCATCAGATAAATCCCCATGAATATAAGGAAGGCCACCACAGTGTTCGAGAGGGCCTTGGGATAGGTGGCGTTTTCGGGTGGCACGGGCGCGACGGACAACGACAGATAGCGGACCTGCTTGTTGGCCTCGACCCGCGCGATTTCAAGCTGCTCGGCAGCCCCGGCCAGCAGCGTCTGGCGGGTGACCAGATCGGCCTCGGCGATGCGCAGCTTGCCGGTGACCTGCGCGAGCGACCCGCGGTCGCCCGATCCTTCGGTCAGTTCCGCACGCTTGACGGCAATCAGTTCCTGCAGGCGCGCGATGTCGCCGCGCACCCCTTCAACCCGGCTGGTATTGGGACTTGGGTTGGACAGAAGCTGGGCCAGCTCCAGTTCCTTCTTGATCACCTCGGACTGCATCTGCGTGACCTGGCCCATTACCAGCTGGCTTTCCGACACGGGATCGAGAACGCCCAGCTGTTCCTGCAGGTTCTGCACCGCGTCCTGCGCCTCGCGAACGCGGGCCTCGGCATCGGCATAGTTCTTCTGCGCCCCTGCCATCTGGTCGCTGCGCACCCGCGCGGTCATGTCGTCGACCATTCCCTCGGCATAGCGGATCAGCGCGGTCGAGAATTTCTCGGCCAGCATGGGGTCGGGGGCGATGACCTGCATGTTCAGCACGCCTTCGGTCGGATCATAGCCGACCTTCACCATGTTCTTGTAGGTCTTGTAGGCGTCGTCATCGGTCGCCTGCGGGTTCAGCCGCAGCAGCGGATCCAGCGACGGGTCCTGGAAGGCCTGCTTGAAGCCCACCTCCTCGTCGAGGCGCTGCATGGCGTTCTTCGAGGTCAGATAGCTCTGCACCGAGACCGAATCGGGGTTCAGCTGGATGCCGCTCAGGATCGAATTGCCGCTGGCCACCATGGCCGTATCGGCCTGCTGGATCATGAATTGCGAGTTGGTTTCGTAAAGCGGCGTCGCCACATTGAAGTAATACCACCCGGCAAGGGCGGTGGGCAGACCGACCAGCAGCAGCAGCCGGACCGCCAGCCAGAACTGGCGGATCCGCCGGCGCCGGGCGATGTCGCGCTGGATGCGGTAGATCTCGGTCGCGCGCTTTTCCTCGTTCAGCGCCTCGCGCGCCGGTAGGCGCGGCTGGCCGGCTTCCTCGGAGGGGACGACCGTGCCGACGCGGGGCTGTCGGGCGGGTGTCGGCGCTTCGGCCCGCAGCATGATCTGGCCGCCGGCAGATTGTGTCCGGTTCGCGGTCTGGCCTGTGCTGGCCACCAGTTGCGACAGCGATGAACGGTGGAAGGGATCGACCCCGCGCTCGCGCAGCAGGACTACCGCCTCCTCGTCGCTGGCGACGTCGATGCCGTGCATGGCCGCGATGCGCCGCGCCAGCCGCAACTGCCGGCCCGTCAGCCCCTCCTTCTGCACCGCCGCAACCCGCGAGGGCAGGTCGGCCGCTGATTCCTCGGGCGCTGGTTTCTCGGGCACGGGTTCTTCGGAAGCGGCCGGGGGAACGGTGGGACCGGCAGCGCCGGTGGTGCGGACGGCCGCCTGGGTGTCTTCGGCCGCTTCCCGCGCGGCGTCTTCCTGCGCGTTCAGCCCCGAATCGCGGCGCTTGGTATGATAGATGCGAACCCTAGGCGGTGTAGTCATAGTATTGTTTCGCCTCGTCCAGCGTTTCGAACATATAGAGCTTGCCGTCGCGCAGAACTGCGGCCTCGCGGCAGAATTTTTCCAGGATCTCGGGGCTGTGGGACACGATCACGACAGTCGATTTTTCCAGCCGTTCGTTCAGCACGCGTCCGGCCTTGCGGTTGAATTCGACATCGGTGGCATTGGGCATCCCCTCGTCGATCAGGTAGATGTCGAATTCCAGCGACAGCAGCAGCGCGAACACGAAGCGCTGCCGCATCCCCGCCGAATAGGTGCCGACCGGCATATCGAAATATTCCTTGATATCGGTCAGCCAGCGGGTGAAGGCGGATACATAATCCGGGTCGAGCCCATAGATCCGGGCGATGAAGCGGGCGTTTTCATTGGCGGTGTGTTTGGGAATCACCCCACCCATGAAGCCCAGCGGAAAAGAAATCCGTGAGTGGCGGCGGATAATCCCCTCATCCGGCTTTTCCAGCCCGCACATCATGTTGATCAGCGTCGTTTTGCCGGTGCCGTTCGGGGCCAGAATGCCCAGTGACCGGCCCAGTTCAACCCGGAAAGAGGCCTGGTCAAGGATTACCTTTCGTTGCGTTCCCGTCCAGAAGGATTTGGAAACATTGTCAAATTCCAGCATCAACCGTTACCAATCGCCCCCACGGATGGCTGGGGCACGCCATAACATCATTTCCCCGCCGAAATTACGCAAGCTGCGCCGCGAAGTCCATCAGTCCCTGCAGGCCTGGTTTATGCGAAGTTAATCCCCTGCCATTCAATCGGGCGCCGTCAGTCCCTAACTGGGGGAAATGACACCCGTGCTCCTGACCGATGAGATCTCCGGTTGCCACCTTTGTGCTGGCCGTTTTGCAACGACCGCGACCGCCCATGCGCCGCGCCCGGTGGTCTGGTTTCGGCCGGGCGCGCGGCTTTTGATCGTCGGGCAGGCGCCCGGCGCGCGGGTTCACGCCAGCGGGAAGCCTTTCGACGATCCATCGGGCGCGCGATTGCGGGACTGGATGGGGGTGCCGCCCGAGACATTCTATGACCGCGATCGCATCGCCATCGTGCCCATGGCCTTCTGCTTTCCCGGCTATGACGCCAAGGGCGCGGACCTGCCGCCGCCGCCGATCTGCGCGCAGACCTGGCGGGCGCGGGTGCTGGCGCAACTGAACCCGCGCCTGACGCTGCTGGTGGGCGGCCACGCGCAGCGCTGGCATCTGGGTGCGAAGGGGAGCGTAACCGGGACCGTGGCGGGCTGGCGCGACCACGCGCCGGCGGTCTTCCCCTTGCCTCATCCTTCGTGGCGCAATACCGGGTGGCTCAAGCGCAATGGCTGGTTCGCCGATGACCTGCTGCCGGCCCTGCGCGCCCGAGTGCAGGAGGTGCTGAATGACCCCGCTTGACGCGCTTTGCGCGGTGCCGTTTCACGATCTGCCTGATGCCGCGCGCGCGCGGGTGCTGAACCGGCTGGCCGATACCGAGATCTTCGTGGCGCTCGCCCGCGATCCCGAGGGCGAGCGGGTCGAGCTGCGCCTGTTCGATCTGCCCACCGGTCGCCTGGCCGTCGCCGCCGATGCCGAGGACCGTCTGGCCGCGTTCTTTGCCGAGCCTGTCGCCCATGTCGCGCTGCCCGGCCGGGCGCTGGCGGCGATGCTGGCGCGCGAAGGGATCGCGGTGATGGTCAATCCCGGCGCGGCCTCGGAAATGCTGCTGGACGCGGCGACGCTGGGCTGGCTGGCGCAGGCGCTGCAATCCGCCCCGGCCGAGGATCAGGCCGCCCCCGCCCGGCTGACCGCCCCCGCGCCTGAGATGGTCGCGGCACTGGCCGAGCCGCTGGCGGCGCGGCTGTCCGCTATGGCGGGGTTGGTGGCGGGCGCGGCGCTGGTGGCGGCGGACTGGCCGAATGGCGCGCAGGGCCACCTGATCGTGCTGTCGGGCGTTGCCGAGGACCATCGCCCGCTGGTCGCCAAGGCCCTGGCCGAGCTGATCGCCTTTCTGCCGCCGCTGCCGCAGCCCTGCGACGTGGCCTTTGACCTGCCGATCCCCGAGCGCGCGCTGCGCCTGCAACTGGAACCCGTCGCGCCCGAGCCGGCGAGGAAATCGGCCCCCCGCGCGCCCGGCAGCGACCCCGACCGGCCGCCGATCCTGCGCTTCTAATAGCCTTTCGCCCGATCGACGAGATGCAGGGGCGCGTCGCCCCGTATGACCCGGCGCAGGTTTTCGGCCACCACCGTCGCCGCAGTCTCGACCCGCGTTTCGGCGGCGATATGCGGCGTCACCACCACGCGGGGATGCGCCCAGAACGGATGCTCTGGCGGCAACGGTTCGGTCTGGAAGACATCCAGCACCGCCTGGGCGATATGGCCGCCATCCAGCGCGCTCAGCAGCGCGCTTTCGTCCAGCAGGGTGCCACGGCCGGGATTGATGATCGCGGCGCCTTTTGGCAGCAGGGCCAGTGCCTCGGCATTCAGCAGGCCGCGGGTCTGCGGCGTGTCCGGCAGAAGCAACAGCAGGATCTCGGCCCGCGCCAATGCCTGCGGCAGCTCCGGCCCGGCAAATGCGGGCACCCCCGGCACAGCACGGCCCGAGGCCGACCAGCTGACCACGTCAAAGCCCAGCCCCTTCAACGCCCCTGCCACCGCCCGGCCAAGCGCGCCGGTGCCCAGCACGGTGACCCGGCGTTGCGTGGCGAGCGGGGGCACCAGATCGTTGCGCCAGATGCCGTCCTGCGCATAGCGGTCCATCCCCAGATGCAGGCGCAACACCCAGCCCGCGCAATAGTCGATCATCCCCTGCCGCAGTCCCGGATCGACCATGCGCGCCAAGGGCTGGGTCAGGCGCGGGTCCGGCGCGATGCGTTCGACCCCGGCCCACAGGCTCTGCACCAGCCGTGCCGAAGGATAGGCCGCGAAATCGCAGCCCGGCCCGTTCGGGGCATAGATGATGGCATCGACGCTGTCGGGCCGTGCGGTTTGCAGCAGCTCTGCCTCGGGGCAGGCGGCGCGGATGGCGGGGGCCCATTTCTCCCAGCCATCGGCGGCGAACAGAACTTTCATCAGCGCTCTCCTACGGGCACGGTCAGGGGGGCGGGGCGACCGGTGGCGGGATGCCCCGATCTATGGCCGGAACGGATGCGGGGAACAATGTCGGATTTTCGCGGCGCCGCAGCGCTACACCCACAGCCGGGGGGCGGCGGAGGCATGGCCGGGATGGTCGGGACCGGCTCGACGCTGAAGCTGTCACCAGAATAGGGCGGGCTCTGCTGTCGCTGAGGCGGGCAATGGCAACGCCCGCACGCGTCCGGTCGCCATCGCGAAGCGCGTCAGGGGTCGTTTCACCCGTTGCGGTGCTGGTAAGGTGGCGGATTATCTTGGCCGATGGACATGGGCCGACTGGACCATGCCGAAGGCCATGAGCAGGATCATCATCGCCGTCCCACCATAGCTGACTAGCGGCAGCGGGACGCCCACGACCGGCAGCAGCCCCATCACCATGCCCATGTTGATGGAGAAGAACAGGAAGAAGGTGCCGGCGATCCCGATGGTCAGCAGGCTGGCAAAGCGGTCGCGATTGGTCAGCGCCGAATACAGGCAGAAGCCGATAATCAGCGCATAAAGCGCCAGCAGCGTGCCGGCACCGACAAAGCCGAACTCCTCGGCCAGGGTGGTGAAGATGAAGTCGGTCTGCTTTTCCGGCAGGAAGTTCAGCCGCGACTGGGTGCCCTGCATGAAGCCGCGCCCCGACCAACCGCCCGATCCCAGCGCGATCTGCGCCTGGGTGATGTTGTAACCCGCGCCCAGCGGATCCTGCGAGGGATCGAGAAAGGTGTCGATGCGCCGGAACTGATAGTCATGCAGCAGCTGCCAGCTTTGCCCGCGGCTTTCCAGCACCGTCCAGACCAGGCCCACGCCGGCGCCGATGACAGCGGCGAAATACCACAGGCTGACGCCGGCGGCGAACATCACGATCGCCCCTCCCATCAGCAGCAGCAGCGAGGTGCCGAGATCGGGCTGTTGCAGCACCAGCGCGGTGGGCAGCAGGATCAGCAGCACCGGGATCAGCACCCACAAGGGCCGCGAGACCTTGTTCAGGTCCAGCCAGTCGTAATAGGCGGCCAGCAGCAGCACCAGGGCGACCTTCATCAGTTCGGACGGTTGCAGCTTGATCGGACCCAGATCCAGCCAGCGTTGTGCACCCATGCCGACATGGCCGATCACATCCACTGCCACCAGCAGCAGCACGCAGACGATATAGGCGCCGACCGAGATCCCGCGCCAGAACCAGATCGGCACGAACCCGAGGCCGATCATCAGCACCATGCCGACGGCGAAACGCTCCATCTGCGGCCGCGCCCAGGTGTCGATGTTGCCGCCCGCCACCGAATACAGCATCAGGAACCCGGCAGAGGCGACCGCCGCCAGCAGGAACACCAGCGGCCAGTTCAGCGCCAGAAGCTTGCGGAACCCGCGCGGGGTCTCGGCGACCTTGTAGTCGAGATAGCTCATGCCCGCGTCCTTCCGCTGGTGTTGCCGGCCATCGGGGTGATGAGGCGCATGTTGCGGTGCATCTCCTCGATCTGGTCGCGCTGCCCTGCGGGATAGGCCGACAGCGGCGGCACGCCCCCCGAGAGCGCATAAAGCAGAATATCGCGGGCGATCGGCGCCGCCACGGCCGACCCGCCGCCGCCATGTTCGACGATGACGGAGACGGCGTATTTCGGCGCCTCATAAGGGGCGTAGCAGACGAACAGCGCGTGGTCGCGGCGGTTCCAGGGCAGCTGGTCGTTGCGGGTGACGCCGCGGGCCCGCTCGGCCGCGGTGATGTTGCGGACCTGGCTGGTGCCGGTCTTGCCGGCCATGCGCCATTGCTCGGCCACGATGCGCGACTTGCCGGCCGTCCCGCCCGGCGCGTTCATCACCGCATCCATCCCGCGTTGGGCGGTGCGCAGATTCTTGGGCGACAGGCCCAGATCGGCGAAAGGGGCCACCGAAACCGGAACGCCGTCTATCGCGCGCACGAGGCGCGGCTTGACATCGCGCCCGGTGGCCACTCGCGCGGTCATCACCGCCAGTTGCAGCGGCGAGGCCAGCACGAAACCCTGCCCGATCGAGGCGTTGAGCGAATCCCCGACCACCCAGGGCTTGTCGAAGCGTTCCTTCTTCCATGCCCGGTCGGGGGCGATGCCGGTGGCCACCGCCGACATCGGCAGGTCGTGTTCAACACCGATGCCCAGCTTGCGCGCCATCTCGGCGATGCGGTCGACGCCGATGGCGCGGGCCAGTTCGTAATAATAGACATCGCAGGACTTCATCAGGCTTTCGACGGCGCCGACGCTGCCATGACCGCCCCTGCTCCAGCAGTGGAACTTGCGGCCGGCGACATCCAACGCGCCGTTGCAGTAATAGCGGGTGCCCTCGTTGACGAGGCCCGATTCCAGCGCCGCCAGCAGCGTGACCATCTTGAAGGTCGAGCCGGGCGGATAGATGCCCTGCACCGATTTGTCGGCCAGCGGGCGATGGTCATGTTCCATCAGCGCCTTGTAGTCGGCCGCGGAAATCCCGCGCACGAACAGGTTCGGGTCAAAGCCCGGATTCGAGACGATGGACATGATGTCGCCATTGGTCACGTCGATGACCACGGCGGCGGCGGATTCCTCGCCCAGGCGCTGCACGGCATAGTTCTGCAGCCCCGCATCCAGCGTCATCTGCACGGTGGCGCCCTGCTGGCCTTCCTGTCGCGACAGTTCGCGCATTTCGCGGCCGGCGGCATTGACCTCGACCTTGCGGGTGCCGGCCTTGCCGCGCAGGATGCCTTCCAGCTTGCTTTCGGCGCCGACCTTACCGAACTGGAACTCCGGCAGCATCAGCACCGGATCGGGGTTTTCCATCTTCGACAGGTCGTAATCCGACACCCGTCCGACATAACCCAGCACGTGCGAGAAGTCGCCATTGCGCGGATAGACGCGCGACAGCACCGATTCCGGCTGCACGCCGGGCAGCGCGGGCGCGTTCACGGCGATGGAGCTGAACTCGGTCCAGCTCAGGTGATCGCCGATGCTGACCGGCGTGATGGCGCTGCGCTTGGCGATGTTTTCCAGAATCGCCGCCGCTTCGGCATCCGTCATCGGCACCAGATGGCGCAGCTTGGCGATGACCTGCTCGACATCGCCTGCCAGCTCTCGCGTGATGGTGGCGCGGTAATTCTGCTCATTGCCGGCGATGACGACGCCGTTGCGGTCATGGATCAGCCCGCGCGCCGGCGGCAGCAGCCGGATCTTGATCGAATTGCCATCCGAGAGCAGCCGGAACTCGTCCGCATGTTCGACCTGCATCGAGCGCAGGCGCATTCCCAAAGTGCCGATCACGGCCGCCTGGATCACCCCCAGCATGACCCCGCGGCGCGAGATGATCCGCGCGCTGTCGACAATGTCCTTGGGTGACTTGCGCATCAGCTTCCCATCATTTCCAGTTCCGAGGTGCTGATCCGGCGCACCCCCAACGCGCGCACGAAGGCCACCACCAGCGGATAGGCGATCACCGTCGCCAGCCATTGCAGCATGACCGGTCCCAGCGCCGACACCGGCAACAGGAACACGATCATCATCAGCCGCGCGCCGATCATCATCAAGCCCAACAGCATGGCCACCCGCAGCCATTCGAACAAGAATGGTTGATCGGCCCATCGCCAGGCGCGCGGGCGCAGCAATTCCGTCGCGATCAGCACCATCAGGCTCCACAATCCGAAGGGACGCCCGAGCAGGATATCACCAATCAGCGCCAGGGCCGCGATGATGACGGCCGGCAACTGGTCGGGACGGCGCAGCACCCAGGCGAAGGTCAGACAGAGGGTGAGGTCGGGGCCGGGCAGGCCCGGCTGGCCGGGATTGAGCGGCATCAGCTGGAAGAACAGGATCGCCAGACCGATGCCGGTATAGACGGCGGTGCCGACGATCCGGCGGCGGCGCAGAACGGCGATCATCGATGCGCCCTCACCGTGCGGCAGCCGCGGCGGATTCGGGCCGCGCAGCGGGTGCGGGGGGCAGCTGCGGGCCGATCAGGCCGGGGTCGGGCGGCAGCACCAGCGCGCCGCCATCCTCCAGCCGTTCGGCCGGGTGGCTGCGCAGCACGCGCAGGAACTCCAGCCTGCCATAATCGGCCGCCATGCGCAGCCGCAGCCGGCCATCCGAGTCCTGCGCCACCTGGCCGACCAGAATATCGGGCGGAAACACCCCGCCATCGCCCGAACTGACCACCCGGTCGCCGGGACGGACATTTTCCGGGCGCTCGATGAAGTCCAGCGTCGGCAGGGTGGAATTATCGCCGGTCAGCAGTGCGTTTTCGCCCGAAGGCTGGATCTTGACCGGTATGCGCGATGAGGGATCGGTCAGCAGGATCACCCGGCTGGTCTGTTGGCCGAGGCCGGAAATGCGACCGACCAGTCCCAGGCCGTCCATGACCGCCCAGCCGTCAACCACGCCGTCGCGCCGGCCGACATTCAGCAGCACCGACTGGCGAAACGCCGTGCCGCTGTCGGTCAGCACCATACCGGTGATCGAGGTCAGCGAGGGATCGAGCCGCACATTGTTCTGCGCCAGCAGCTTGGCGTTTTCCTGTTCCAGCTGAACAGCGGCTTCCTTCCACGCCTGCATCTTCTGCAACTCGCGGCGAAGTTCCTGATTCTGCTCGTAGATCCTTGCATAGGACTGCAGCCCGGAAACCATGCGCGTCACCTGGGTAAGCGGCGTCATCGCCCATTCGAAGCCGGGGACGAAGCGGTCGACGAATTCGGCGCGCATCGCTTCGGCCCGTGGGCTGTCGATACGCCAGAACAGGAACAAAGCCAGCAGAAACAGGCCCAGCAGCCCGATCAGGATGCGGCGGACAGGGGTGGCAAAGTCGTAACCCTTGCGCGCCATCGCGCCGATCCCGGCTTAACTGTCGTAATCGATGACGTGGCGCAGCTGCTTTTCGAACTCCAGCGCCTTGCCGGTGCCAAGCGCCACGCAGCTCATCGGCTGGTCGGCAATGGAGATCGACAGGCCGGTCTGTTCACGCAGCGCCAGATCCAGCTCGCCCAGCATCGCGCCGCCGCCGGTCAGCATCACGCCACGATCCACGATATCGGCCGCCAGATCCGGCGGCGTGGCTTCCAGCGCCACCATCACCGCCTCGCAGATCTGCTGGACGGGTTCGGCAAGCGCCTCGGCCACCATGGCCTGAGTGATTTCCAGCTCGCGCGGGATGCCGTTCAGCAGGTCGCGGCCGCGCACGGGCAGGGTGGCGCCGCGCCCGTCATCGGGCATGCGCGCGGTGCCGATTGAGGTTTTCACCCGCTCGGCCGTCTGATCGCCGATCAGCAGGTTATGGTTGCGGCGCAGATAGTTGATGATCGCCTCGTCCATGCGGTCGCCGCCGATGCGGACCGAACGCGCATAGACCACATCGCCCAGCGACAGGACCGCGACCTCGGTGGTTCCGCCGCCGATATCGACCACCATGCTGCCGGTTGGTTCCGTGATCGGCATGCCGGCGCCGATGGCCGCCGCGATGGGTTCGGCGATCAGCCCGGCGCGGCGGGCCCCCGCCGACAGCACCGACTGGCGGATGGCGCGCTTTTCCACTGGCGTCGCCCCATGGGGCACGCAGACGATGACCTTGGGTTTCGAGAAGCTGGTGCGCTTGAACACTTTCTTGATGAAGTGCTTGATCATTTCCTCGGCGCTGTCGAAATCTGCGATGACGCCTTCGCGCATCGGGCGGATCGCCTCGATCGAGCCGGGGGTGCGGCCCAGCATCAGCTTGGCATCCTCGCCCACCGCCAGGACCTGCTTCTTGCCGTCCTTCACATGATAGGCCACGACCGAGGGCTCATTCAGGATGATCCCCTTGCCCTTCACATAGACGAGCGTGTTCGCCGTCCCGAGGTCGATTGCAATATCCGTCGAAAACAGCCCGAAGAACGCCATCCTGCCTTACCCTTCGATACCGGACTTCCGCCGGCTTTGCCCAAATCCTGCCCCGCCGCCCGAGTCGCCCCGGACCGCAGGCTGTCGCCTCATATAGAGGCTGGCGCGGCCTACTGAAACCCCTGTCATTCGCAGCGTGGCGCGGATTCGCTGGCGAGAATGGCCAGCGATCGTCATCACAGGGTCAACCGGGCTGCACAGATGCCGGTCGCAGCCACGTGGCGCGCTTGACCCTCTGTCGCGGGCTGCGTAGCGTGGCGGCTAACGGGGTGTAGGTAGTGGTATTTTCCTTGGGTGAGGCAATTGTCGGCATTTGCCGGTTCTCGTTTCTCGGCTGGGACGATTGGGTCGGCGGGCGGGAACCTTGGCAGCATACACCCGCGCGGCGCGAGAAGCAGCGCCTGGCGCTATACGCCTCCGAACGGCTGGAGCGGCGCTTTCTGGCCTTTGAACAACTGCTGCTGCCATCCATCCGTGCGCAGACCGATCCTGACTTCTCGCTGTGGATGCTGACCTCTGACTCGCTGCCGCAACCCTGGATGCAGCGCCTGCACGATCTCTGCGCAGGGATTTCGCAGATCAGCATCATCGTCTCATCTGCCGAGGATGTCGGCGCGGCGTTGATGCGACCGTTGCGCAAGGCGGCCCGGGCGAATGGCGGTCCTGTCCTGCAATTCAGGATCGACGATGACGATGCGCTCAGCCGCCATTTCATCGCCCGGCTGCGGCGCGAGGCGCGGCGGCTTGCCGAACTGCCCCGCTTCGCGATCAGCTTCCCGCGCGGCCTGCTCATCCGCCGCTACGGGGCTGAGGAGGTCAGCTATTGGCGCGCGCATCTTCCCTTCATCGGCGCTGGCGCGGCGGTGCGGCTGACCGATCCCGGTCAAAGCATCTTCGCCTTCAGGCACCGCCTGATTCCGCAGGAGATTCACGCGATGACCAGCGTCGAGGGGCAGAATTTCGTCATCCTGCGCTGGAATGCTGGCGATACTGCGGCCGAGCAGCAGAAAAACTGGCCCCGGAACGCGGTCGAAATCCCGCCCGGTGAATTCCTGCGCCTTGCCGAGGACGATTTCTCATTCCTGCTGCATCAGGATCTGGGCTGCATATTCGATCCCTGATCGGGCCGGGAACAGGGGTGGTGTGCCGGAATTCAACGGCCTGCCCATGGTCGAATTCCCCTTCCTTCACGCGGCTGATCCGGACTTTGCCGAAACGAAAGGGGCGGCCCAGAGAACCGCCCCACTGCTTGGCACCGATCCTTCCGGTCCGGGCGCTTAATGCGAATACATGCTGACCTGCTTGGCGTCCGCGTCGGGGCCGACCTGTCCCCGGCGCACCCGCAACCTGTTCAGCGCGCCGACATAGGCCTTGACGCTGGCGAGGATCGTGTCGGTGTCCGAGGCCTGCCCGGTGGCGATGCGACCCTCCTCCTCCATTCGGACCGAGACGGTGGCCTGCGCGTCGGTGCCCTCGGTCACGGCATGAACCTGATAGAGCTGCAGCCGCGCGTCATGCGGATAGATCTGCCGGACCGCGTTGAAGACCGCATCCACCGGCCCGTCGCCGGTGGTCGAGGCGGTCTGGTCCTGGCCGTCCACCACCAGCGTCAGATCGGCCGACTGCCCATCGCTGCCGCAGATCACGCGCAGATGCTTGACCTGAAGGTAATCATCGCCGGTATTGGCGGCGCTGTCGGCCATGAGCGCGACGATATCGTCGTCATAGACCTCTTTCTTGCGGTCGGCCAAGGCCTTGAAGCGGACGAACAGGTCCTTCAACTGATTGTCCCCGACCTCAAATCCCAGATCGGCCAGCTTCGAACGCAACGCCGCACGGCCCGAATGCTTGCCCAGCACGATATTGTTCTCGTTCAGCCCGATATCGGCGGGGCGCATGATCTCGAAGGTCTCGACGTTTTTCAGCACGCCGTCCTGATGGATGCCGCTTTCATGCAGGAAGGCGTTCTTGCCGACGATGGCCTTGTTGAATTGCACCGGAAAGCCCGAGACCTGCGCCACCCGGCGCGAGATGCCCATGATCTTCGTGGTGTCGATGCCGGTATCATAGGGCATGATGTCATGGCGCACGCGCATGGCCATGACCACTTCCTCGAGCGCGGTATTGCCGGCGCGCTCGCCCAGACCGTTGATGGTGCATTCGATCTGGCGCGCACCGGCCTCGACGGCGGCGAGGCTGTTCGCCGTCGCCATACCCAGATCGTTATGGCAATGGGTGGCGAAAATGATCTGGTCCGCGCCCGGCACCCGTTCCAGCAGCATGCGGATCAGGTCGGCCGATTCGCGTGGCGCGGTATAGCCGACGGTATCGGGGATATTGATGGTGGTCGCACCCGCCCTGATGGCGATTTCCACCACCCGGCACAGGTAGTCATGTTCCGTCCGGGTCGCGTCCATCGGCGACCATTGCACATTGTCGCAGAGATTGCGGGCATGCGTCACCGTCTGGTGGATGCGGTCGGCCATCTGGTCCATGTCCAGATTGGGAATGGCCCGGTGCAGGGGCGAGGTGCCGATGAAGGTGTGGATACGCGGGCGGCTGGCGTGCCTGATCGCCTCCCAGCAGCGGTCGATATCGGGCAGTTGCGCGCGGGCGAGGCCGCAGATCACGCTGTTCTTCGTCTGGCGGGCGATTTCGGAGACGGCGTTGAAATCACCTTCGGAGGCCATCGGAAAGCCGGCTTCGATGATGTCGACGCCCATCTCGTCCAGCATGGCGGCGATTTCCAGCTTCTCGGCATGAGACATGGTGGCGCCGGGCGATTGCTCGCCGTCGCGCAGCGTGGTGTCGAAAATATAGACGCGGTTCTTGTCGCTCATGGTGGTGCTTCTTCTGCTTTGGGTCGATTTGTGCTGTGGGGCCGGGCGCGTGACCTGACTGAGCGGCGGCCCGGCGGGACCCGCTCAGCGCAGCGTAAGAAGCAGCAGACCGCGGAGGCTCACGGCGAAACGCGCGCCGATCTGCGCGTCGCGGGTCGTGGCTATGGGTCGAGTCCGGGTCATGTGCGGAACTATACAAGCGGCCGGGATGAAGAAAAGCCCTAATTCTCGTCCGCGGGCGGCTTTGCCGATTGGGCAGCCGCCCCGGCGCTGCGGATCTTTTCGATCCGCTGGGCCAGCTTGCGGGCGCGGCGGCGGTGATAGGCGCGGATCACCGGCACGGTCATGTAATGCGAAGCGACGCCCGCCAAGGTGCCGAGGATCACCCCGCCGACCAGATAGGGCAGATAGATATCGTGGAAGAACGAATAGAGCCGGTCCCAATGCGCCTCGCCCGGCCCGAACAGCGCGCCGATATTGTTCCAGAGCTGCGCGGTCGCGTCGGCGAAATCATTGAAGATCAGCTTGGCCGAAAGCTTCCCCTCGATCCCGAGGATCAGCCGTCCCAGCCAGGTCGCCGCATAGGCGATGAAGGGGAAGGTGATCGGGTTGCCGACGAACGTGGCCAGAAGCGCCGCCAGAATGTTGCCGCCGATCAGCCATGCGATGGCGGCGGCGATCAGGAAGTGAAAGCCGTGCAGCGGTGTGAACGAGATGAACACGCCCGCCGCCACCCCGCGTCCGATCTTGTGTGGCTGGTCGGGCAGGCGGCGGACCCGGTGCAGCACATATTGCGAGGCCCGCAGCCAGCCGCCACGGGGATAGACCATCTCGGTCGCGATCTGGGAATAGCTGCGGGGCTTTCGGCGCTTGAACATCGGGGCGGGGTCAGGTCACGACTGGTTGGGGTTGGGCGTCAACGCGCCGTCAGGGGGCAAGTTCCGGGCGCAGCAGGCGGCTGACCTGCGCCACATCCGATTCCGCCTCGAGAGCCGTCAGCAGGGCGTGCAGCTGGTCGACGCCATGCAGCTCGACCTCGATCTGCAGGCGATAGAAGTCGGGCTTGCGGTCGGCAAAGACCAGATCCGAGATATTGGCCCCCTGACTGCCGATCAGCGTGCAGATCCGGCCCAGCACGCCCGCATCGTGGCGGATGGTCACCGAGAGCGTGACCGCATAGGCCGCCGGGTGGCGGCCTTCGCGCCAATGCAGGTCGACCCAGCGGGTCAGATCTTCCTCGCTGTCCAGCTGCGCCAGCGCCGGGCAGTCTATGGAGTGGATGATGATGCCGCGCCCGCGATAGGTGATGCCGACGATGCGCTCGCCCGGCAGCGGCTGGCAGCATTCGGCGCGGCATAACGTCTGATCGGCTTCCAGCCCTGCAACCGGGCGCTTCGGATCGATGGTTTCCTTGCTGGTTTCCAGCTCGGGGTAGAGCGTCGTCAGCACGTCCTGCGCCGACATTTCGGCGCAGCCGATCCGGGCCAGCAATTCGTCCGCATCGGGCAGCGCCAGTTTCGAGGCGGCGGTGCGCAGCGCCTTGTCGGTGACGCGGCGGCCGTGATGTTCAAAGCTGATGCGCACCAGTTCGGCGCCGAGACGGATCAGCCGGGCGCGATCCTCCTCGCGCAGGGACCGCCGGATCGCGGCCTTGGCGCGGCCCGTCTGGACGATTTCCAGCCACGCCGCCTGCGGGCGCTGACCGGCGGCGGTGATGATCTCCACCAGTTGGCCGTTCTTCAGCCGTGTCCACAGCGGCACGCGGATGCCGTCGACCTTGGCGCCCACGGTGCTGTTGCCGATCCGGGTATGGATGGCATAGGCGAAATCGATCGGCGTGGCGCCCTTCGGCAACTGGATCACGTCGCCCTTCGGAGTGAAGATGAAGACCTGATCCGAATACATCTCGAGCTTGACGTGTTCGAGGAATTCGTCGTGATCCTCGCCCCCCAGCCGTTCGTTCAGTTGGGTGATCCATTCCGCCGGGTCGACCGCGAAAGGGTTGGTCGAGCGCACGCCGTCCCGATAGGACCAATGCGCGGCGACGCCGGCCTCGGCCACCTCGTGCATCTGTCGCGTGCGGATCTGCACCTCGACGCGCTTGCCGTCGCGGCCGGTCACGGTGGTGTGGATGGAGCGGTAGCCGTTGGCCTTGGGCTGGCTGATGTAATCCTTGAACCGCCCCGGCACGGCGCGCCAGCGGCGGTGGATCAGGCCAAGCGCGCGATAACATTCGCTTTCGGTGCCGACGATGACGCGGAAGCCGTAAATGTCGGACAGCCGCGAGAAGGTCAGCTGCTTTTCCTGCATCTTGCGCCAGACGCTGAACGGGCGCTTGGCGCGGCCATAGACATTGGCCTCGATCCCCTCGCGGTCGAGCTCGGCCCGGATATCGGCGGTGATCTGGGCAATCACATCTCCCGATTCCTTCTGCAGCGTCAGAAAGCGGCGGATGATGGAGTTGCGGGCCTCGGGATTGATGACCTTGAAGGCCAGATCCTCCAGCTCCTCGCGCATCCATTGCATCCCCATGCGCCCGGCCAGCGGCGCATAGATATCCATGGTTTCGCGGGCCTTCTTGACCTGCTTTTCGGGCTTCATCGCCCGGATCGTGCGCATGTTGTGCAGCCGGTCCGCCAGCTTCACCAGGATGACGCGAAGATCGCGCGTCATCGCCATGAAAAGCTTACGGAAATTCTCGGCCTGCTTGGAATGGCTGCCGGTCAGCTGAAGATTGGTCAGCTTGGTGACGCCATCGACCAGATCGGCGATCTCGCGGCCGAATTTCTCGGCCACATCGGACCAGCTGGCGCGGGTATCCTCGATCGTGTCATGCAGAAGGGCTGTCACGATGGTCGCATCGTCCAGCCGCATCTCGGTCAGGATGGCGGCGACGGCGACGGGATGGGTGAAATAGGGCTCGCCCGAGTGGCGGAACTGCCCCTCATGCATCCGCTGGCCGTATTCATAGGCCGAGCGGATCAGCTTTTCGTCGGTGCGCGGGTTGTAGTTGCGGATCAGCGCAAGAAGGTCTTCGACGTCGAATTTTTCCAATCGAAGACCTCGTTTCGCCTTAGTTCCGTTCGTTTGCTTCCAGCATCATGCGCAGCATGCGTTCTTCCGATTCCTCATCGGCGGGCTTGGGCCGGTCGACCTCGGCACCCAGCAGCAGGGCCATGGCATCTTCCTCCGGCTCGTCGACCTCGATCTGGGTCTGGCTGGATTCGATCATCCGTTCGCGCAGATCGTCGACCTGCTGGGTTTCCTCGGCGATTTCGCGCAGGGCGACGACGGGGTTCTTGTCGTTGTCGCGATCGACGCTCAGCGGGCTGCCGGTAGCAATCTCGCGGGCGCGATGTGCTGCGAGCATCACAAGGTCGAAGCGGTTCGGAACTTTGTCAACGCAATCTTCGACGGTCACGCGAGCCATGAATCACCCTTCGGTTCGAATCAGATCAGAGGCGGAACCGGTTATCTGTCGACTGGAGGGCGGTTTGTCAAGGCGAACCTTCACCGATTGCCGGTCGGCGGCGGGCAGCGCCGCCAGCATCTGCGCCACCGTCAAGCCCAGCCGGGGGTGACGCCAGCCCGGCGCGATGTCGGCAAGCGGCACCAGCACGAAGGCGCGGTCCTGCAGGCGGGGATGGGGCAGGATCAGTTCGGCCGGGGCCTCGATGCGCTGGCGTTCGGGGGGCAGGGCGCGCCAGAGATCCTGGCCGGCGGCGTCGGGCGCGACCTGATCTTCCAGCGCCAGCAGGTCCAGATCGATCCCCCGCGCCGCCCATCGCGCGCCGTTTCGGCGGCGACCCAGATCGGCCTCGATCCGGTGCAGAAGGGCCAGCAGATCGGGCCCAGGCAGGCGGCTCTGCAGCAGGGCGCAGGCATTGATATAGTCGGGGCCGCTGCCAGCCGGGAAGGCGGGCGTGGCATAGAAGCGCGAGACTGCCCGCAAGGACAGTTCCGGCTGCCGGCCAAGTGCCGCCAGCGCATGTTGCAGGGTTTCGAAAGGCGAACCTGCCGAAGAAGACAAGTTTGACCCAAGGGCAATGACGGCTATTTTGGCATCCATTCTGGTTTCGGCATTCGTTTCCAGCAGTTGCAATTAACATTTGGCGCGTCGGAGGAGGCGTGTCGAGGGAGATTACGTGTTCTACAAGGACGATCGACTGGCGTTATTCATTGATGGCGCCAACCTGTATGCGGCGGCAAAATCGCTTGGCTTCGACATCGACTACAAGCTGTTGCGTCAGGAATTCGAGCGGCGCGGCAAGCTGCTTCGAGCTTACTACTATACCGCGTTGCTGGAAAACGAGGAATATTCGCCGATCCGGCCGCTGGTCGACTGGTTGCAGTATAACGGCTTCGCGCTGGTGACCAAACCGGCCAAGGAATATACCGACGCCATGGGCCGGCGGAAGATCAAGGGCAACATGGATATCGAACTGGCGGTGGACGCGATGGAACTCGCGCCGCGGATGGATCACGCGGTGCTGTTTTCCGGCGATGGCGATTTCCGTCCGCTGGTCGAGGCGCTGCAGCGCCAGGGTGTCCGGGTCTCGGTCGTGTCCACCACGCGCAGCCAGCCGCCGATGATCGCGGATGAATTGCGCCGTCAGGCCGACAATTTCATCGAACTGGACGCCCTGCGCGACATCATCGGCCGGCCGCCGCGCGAAATGACCGTGCCGCCGCGTGCCCCCCAGGCACCTGCCGAGACCTGAGCCCCGGCAGAACCCGTTCCGCCTGATCTGCGGCGTCACGCCCGAATGGTGCTGCGAAGGTGACAACGCGCCAGAAAGGCGCGATCATAGTGCCGTTTCCCCTCAGCTATTCGGGGTCAGGCGATACAGACCGCCCCGGTCCTCGTCGGTGACCACCCAGATCGCCCCGTCCTCGGCGACCTGCACGTCGCGGATGCGCCCGATCTCGGGATCGAACCTTTCCTCGCCCACGACCTTGTCGCCGTCCAGCTTCAGCCGCACCAATCCGGGCGGGCTCATGGCCCCGATCAGCAGATCGCCCTGCCAGTCCGCGAACAGTGGCCCGTCATAGAAATCCGCCCCCGAGGGCGCGATCACCGGGTCCCAGTAATAGAGCGGCTGCTCCATCCCTTCGCGCGTGGTGATGCCTTCGTTCACCGGGGTGCCGTCGTAATTCAGCCCGTAGGAAATGACCGGCCAGCCGTAATTCTTGCCGATTTCCGGGCGGTTCACTTCGTCCCCGCCCATCGGGCCATGCTCGATCGTCCACAGCCGCCCGTCGCCGTCCAACGCCGCCGCCTGCACATTGCGCAGGCCGCTGGCATAGATCTCGGGCTGCACATCCTTCAAGCCCACGAAGGGGTTGTCGGCCGGCACCTGACCGTTCGCGTCGATGCGGATCAGCTTGCCAAGATGGTTCGCAAGATCCTGCGCTGTGTCGCGGATCGGCACGTCCGAACGCTCGCCAAGGGTGATGAACAGCGTGCCATCGGCATTCGGCACCACGCGGCTGCCGAAATGCTTGTCGCCATCATAGGTCGGCTGCTGGCGGAACAGCACCGCCACATCCTCGACCGAGGCGCCGTCATCGGCCAGTCTCATCCGCGCCACAGCGGTGCCGTTGCCGCCCTCGCGCGGTTCGGCATAGCTGAGATAGATGATACGCGAGGTCGCGAAATCGGGCGCGAGCGCCACGTCCAGCAGGCCGCCCTGACCCTTGGCTGAAACCTCGGGGATGCCCGTCACATCGGTCACGGCGCCGTCCTTGTACAGCTTCAGCCTGCCAGGGCGCTCGGTGATCAGCGCCGATCCGTCCGGCAACAGCTCGACCGCCCAGGGGTGATCCAGCCCCTCTACCAGCGGCTCGGCCTTCAGGGTGATCCCGCTTTGCATGGCGGGGGCGCGTGTCTGTTCGGGAAAGGCGGATTGGTATTGTGTATTCGGCTCGCCCTGCGGCCAAGGTTCGGCGCCGGCGGTCGTGGCGGCGAGCAGGGCGGTTGCGGCGGTGCTGAGAAGGCGTTTCATCTGGCATCTCCATTTCCGGGGTTCAGGGTCACAACGCCGCGCAGGGGGTGGCGGGTCCACTGGATTTTCCGCCGCATCCGGGTTAACTCCTCGGCATGGAACACGCCAAACCCCCGCTCATGCTCTATCTCGCCGCCCCGCGCGGCTTCTGCGCCGGGGTGGACCGGGCGATCAAGATCGTTGAAATGGCGCTGCAGAAATGGGGCGCGCCGGTCTATGTCCGCCACGAGATCGTGCACAACAAATTCGTCGTCGACGGGCTGCGCGACAAGGGTGCGGTCTTTGTCGAGGAACTGGACGAATGCCCCGATGACCGCCCGGTGATCTTTTCCGCCCATGGCGTGCCCAAGGCGGTCCCGGCCGAGGCGCGGCGGCGCGAAATGATCTTCGTCGATGCGACCTGTCCCTTGGTCAGCAAGGTCCATGTCGAGGCCGAGCGCCACCATGCCGAGGGCCTGCAGATGGTGATGATCGGTCATGCCGGGCACCCCGAGGTGCTGGGCACCATGGGCCAGTTGCCCGAGGGCGAGGTGCTGCTGGTCGAAACCGTCGAGGATGTGGCAGGCATCACCCCGCGCGATCCGGCGCGGCTGGCCTTCATCACCCAGACCACGCTGTCGGTGGATGACACCGCCGCCATCGTTGCGGCCCTGCAGGCGCGGTTCCCGGCCATCGTCGGGCCGGCCAAGGAAGACATCTGTTACGCCACCACCAACCGGCAGGCGGCGGTCAAGGCGGTGGCGCCCAAGATCGACGCGCTGCTGGTGATCGGGGCGCCGAACAGTTCCAACTCGCGCCGTCTGGTCGAGGTCGGCAAGGCCGCCGGCTGCGATTACAGCCAGCTGGTCATGCGCGCGGCCGAGATCGACTGGCGGGCGATGGCGGGCATCCGTGCCGTTGGTGTCACCGCCGGGGCCAGTGCGCCGGAAGTGCTCATCAACGAGGTCATCGACGCCTTTCGCGACCGCTTCGACGTGACCGTCGAGATCGTCGAGACGGCGCAGGAAAATGTCGAATTCAAGGTGCCCCGCGTCTTGCGCGAACCAGCCTGATCGGGCCTTATCCCCGCATCCCGCCGATCCGGCGCAACTCTTGGGGAAATCACGATGAAACTCTATTCGATGCCGTCCTCCGGCAATTCCTACAAGGTCCGGCTGCTGCTGGCGCTGCTGGGGCGCCGGGCCGAGATCGTCGATGTCGAGGACAGCTCGCCCGAACTTTCCCGCGCCAAGGTCGAGGGCCGTCTGCCCTTCGGCAAGGCTCCGGTGCTGGAACTGGACGACGGCCGCCTGCTGCCCGAATCGAACGCCATCCTGTGCTGGCTGGGCGAGGGCACCGCCTTCACCCCCGCCGATCCGTTCCAACGCGCCGAGATGCTGGCCTGGATGTTCTGGGAACAGAACCAGCATGAGGGCGTCGTCGCCGTGCGCGGCGCGCTGCAATTCTATCCAGCGCGCCGCCACCTCGCCACGCCGGAACGCATGGCGGACCTGCTGGATCGCGGCCACGCGCTTCTGCAGGTGATGGAGGATCGGCTGTCGGCCCATGACTGGCTGGTGGGCGGGGGCGTCAGCCTCGCCGATATCTGTCTCTACGGCTATACCCATTCGGCCGGGACCAAGGGCGGGTTTGACATGAGCCGCTTTCCGGGCATCAATGCGTGGATCGCGCGCATTGCCGCGCTGCCGGGCTATCGGCTCCTGAACGGCGCCTGATCCGGCCTGAACGGGGGGACCGAAGGGATGAACTGGGATTACCTGCTGACGGCTTTCATTGTCTGTCTCGCGCCGGGGATCGGCGTGGTCTATACGCTGTCGACCACGCTTGGCGGCGGGTTCCGGGCCGGGTTCTGGGCGGCGGTCGGCTGCACCATCGCCACCATCCTGCACATGGTCGTCGCCATGGCCGGCCTCGCGGCGGTGCTGCATACCAGTGCCGTGCTGTTCCAGATCATCAAATTCGCCGGCGTCGCCTATCTGCTGTGGATGGCCTGGGCGGTGCTGAAGGATCACGGCGGCCTGTCGGTCCGTCCGGCCGCCCCGGCCACGCCCGCCGAACTGGTGCGGCGCGGCATCCTTCTGAATATCCTCAACCCGAAACTGCCTTTGTTCTTCGTGGCTTTCATCCCGCAATTCATGCCGAAGGACGCGGGCACGGGCACCCTGCTGCAACTGGGCGCCGGCTTCACCGCCATGACCTTCGCGGTCTTTCTGGGCTATGCCGCGCTTGCCGCGACCGGGCGCCAGCGGCTGCTGTCCAGCGAAACCGCGATGAACTGGATGCGCCGCGCCTTCGCGGCCAGCTTCGCGCTTCTCGGCCTGAAACTCGCGGCCGAGCGGGCGTGAAGCCCGTCGCCCCCGACCGCCGCCCGCCGCTGGCGGCTTGGGGGCTGGCCGCGCTGGCATTGTCGCCGCTGGTGGTCTTCTGGGCCGGGTATCGTCAGGGCTGGGTCGGTTCGGCCGCAGAGGAGGCGCTGCTGTGGGGGCTGGTGCTGCTTGGCCTGTCCAGCGGGCTGATCGCCGCGCCGGCGGTGCTGCGCAGGCATTGGCCGCTGGCCTATGCGGCGGTCGGGGTGCCGGTTATGGGCGTCGCCGCGCTGTGGCTGGTTCAGGCCGGGGCGGGGCTTTGGATCGGATCCGCCGAACTGATGCGGGCAGAGATCCTTGGCCTGGTGGCGATTCTCGTGCCGGATCTCTGGGCGGCGCGCGTCGGGCTGGTGCCCGAATGGTGGCCGCGGCTGAAATTGGGCTTCACCATTCTTGCGGTGGCGCTTTTGCTTGCCCCCGGCTTCGGCTAGAAGCCGCCGCATGAACGATTTATTTGCATGGACCGACGGGGCCTGTTCCGGCAATCCCGGCCCCGGAGGCTGGGGCGCGCTGCTGCGCGCCATGGATGGCGACACCATCGTCAAGGAACGCGAACTGTCCGGCGGCGAGGCCGACACCACCAACAACCGGATGGAGCTGATGGCGGCGATTTCCGCGCTCGAGACGCTGACCCGGCCCTCGGCCATCACCATCACCACCGATTCGGCCTATGTGAAGAACGGCGTGACAAGCTGGATTCACGGCTGGAAACGGAACGGCTGGAAGACCGCCGACCGCAAGCCGGTGAAGAATGTCGATCTATGGCAGCGGCTGGACGCGGCGCAGGCGCGCCACAAGGTCACATGGGCGTGGATCAAGGGCCATGCTGGGCACCCGGAAAACGAACGCGCGGACGAACTCGCCCGCGCGGGCATGGCGCCCTACAAGTCCTGATCGGGCTTTTTCGCCTTCATCAGATCGGCAAGACCGGCAAAGGGGCGGCGAGGCTCGTCTTCCCCGCTGTCGTCCTGCACGTCGTCGGGCAGCTCGGCCCCCGGCGCGCGCGGATGGGTCGGCAGCGCCAGCGCCAATGCTTCCAGCGCGATGTCGCCCAGCTGAATCCACTGGCCCAGGGGCTCGACGGTTTCATCGCCCATTTCGATTTCTTCCTCGTCCGGGGTGCTGACATGGGGCGAGAAGGTCAGCGAGACATCCTCGGTCAAGGTGGTCTCCACCGGCGCCAGCGTGATCACGCAGGCCTGCACGACGGTTGCGCGCAACTGCCCCGTCAGCGCCCAGGCATCCGAACCGGAGGCGCGAATCGCCCCCTCGAAACGGAAGGCGGGCAGGTCCAGCAGGTCGAGATCATCGGCAATGGCGCGGCGTGCAGACGCATCGGGCGTCAGATCGAACGGATTGGGGCGGCTGGGCGAGAGATGAGAGACCCGCAGCCGTTCCGGCAGGGGATTCGATGTGTTCATTGCGGCTTTCCAAACGGATACGGACACTTGGCCGTGATGTTCTTGAGCGGCCCGCCCGAGTTTGCTAAGCCTCGTGAGCGGCGTCAACCGGGGCCGTGCACGAGGCGGGAATATCGACGTATGACTTCTATCCGCAGCATTGTTCTTGCGCTGACGCTGGTAATTTCCGGTTGCGTGCCGATTTATCGCCATCATGGCTATATCCCGCCCGCCGAAGACCTTGCGCAGGTGGTGGTCGGTCAGACCACGCAGATGGATCTGGAAACCCTGATCGGGCGCCCATCCTCGCAGGGTCTGCTGGCGGGATCGGGCTGGTATTACGTTGGATCGCGCTGGCGCCATTATGGACCGACGCGGCCGACCGAGGTCTCGCGCGAGGTCGTCGCCATCACCTTCACGCCAGACGGAACCGTCGCGAATGTGGAGCGCTTCGGTCTGGAGCAGGGCCGGATCGTGGTGCTGTCGCGGCGGGTGACCGATTCGAGCGTCACCTCGTTCAGTGCGATTCGCCAGATCCTCGGCAGTATCGGCAATCTCAATCCGGGCAGCGTCATCGACTGATCTGCCCGACGCAGGAAGGCGCGGCGCGACCGTCTCGCGCTGCGATCCGTCAGGAAGCGGCCATGCAGACATCATCTGAACGCCCCGATTCCGAACCCACGCCGACCGGCCATCCGGGCACCGGCCTGAGGGTCGCGCATCGGCCGGTGCCGCTGGCGACAATCCTGACGGTCTTCGCCATCGGCATCGGGCTGGTCATGGTCTGGAAACTGTCCTTCGTGCTGCTGATGGGCTTCGCCGCGGTGCTGGTGGCCATCGCGTTGCGCATGTCGGCCAATTATCTGTCGCACTGGTTGCCGATCAGCCCGACTGCGGGCGTCTTTCTGGTCATGACGCTGGTGTTCATGGCGATCATGGCGCTGATCATGAATGCCGGCCCCCAGATCACCCAGCAGATGCGCCAGCTGATCGCCGCCCTGCCGGAGGCCTGGCGGCAGGTCATGGCCTGGCTCAGCACCTCGACGCTGGGCAATCTGGTGATCGATCAGGTTTCCGAGGGCGCCCGCGCCGCCCAGTCGGGCGAGGCGGCGCGGGCCTCGGCCAGCACCTTCAACGGGCTTCTCGGCTTTCTGCGCGGAACGCTGAACGCCGCCACCGGCAGCATCGCCAATCTCGTTCTGGTCGTCACCGTGGCGATCTTCCTCGCGATCAATCCCGGCCCTTATATTCAGGGCGCGCTGCAACTGGTGCCGATCAGCCACCGGCCCCGCGCCGCCGCCATTCTCAAGGAACTGGGCGACAAGCTGTGGAGCTGGCTCGCCGGGCAATCGCTGGACATGGTGGTGGTGGCCGTCATGTCGGGTTTCGGTCTGTGGATGCTGGGAATCCCGCTGGCGCTGGCGTTGGGGATCATCGCCGGGATCACCAATGCCATCCCCTATATCGGCCCCTTCATCGGCGGCACGCCCGCGGTGCTGTTCGCGCTGACTCAGGGGCCGCGCGACGCGCTGTATGTGCTGATTCTGTTCATCGTGATCCAGCAGCTGGAGGGCAATGTGATCATGCCGCTGATCCAGCGCCGCGCCGCCGGGCTGCCGCCGGTGATGACGATCTTCGGGGTGATCGCCTTCGGCGTGCTGTTTGGCCTGCCCGGCATTCTGGTCGCAGCACCGCTGATGGTGGTCGCGATGGTGCTGGTTCAGCGTCTGTATATCGAGGACGTGCTGGGCGATCATCTGCCCCCGCACCGACCCTTGGAGTGAGACTTTCCGGGCTGCGGCCGCCGCCGAGCAGCTGGCGGCGGACAGGCGCCGGGAATTCATGACCGGGGTGCGGCGCCCGCATTGCGAAACTCTTCTGTTGCGCCATCGTTACAACAGCGGAATATGCAGAGGCGGGACCAGCACCGGCGAAGCGGGGTTAGATGCAGGCGATGATGCTCGGGAAGGGTCACCTTCAGGCCCGCGAGGCAGCGACCGAGGCCGATCTTCAGGCCGCACAACGGTTGCGCTGGCTGGCCTTCATGGGCAAGCGCGGGGCCTGCGACGACGGGGCGGCCGTCGATGCCGATGATTACGACGCCGATTGCCGCCATGTCCTCATCGAGGACCGCCGCAGCGGCCAGTTGCTGGCAACCTTCCGCTTTCTGCATCTGCAAAGCGGCGCCGAGATTGGCCGCTCCTATTCCGCGCGACATTATGATCTGGATCGGCTGCGCGATTTTCCCGGTCCGATGGTCGAGATGGGGCGCTTCTGCATCCATCCCGAACATGGCGATCCCGATATCCTGCGGCTGGCCTGGGGGGCGATGACGGGCTATGTCGACCGGCATGGGGTGCAGTTGCTGTTCGGCTGCTCCTCCTTCATCGGCACGGAAACGCAGGGTTATGCCGACGCTTTCGCGCTGCTGAAGGACCGCCATCTGGCGCCACGGCGCTGGCTGCCGCGGGTGAAGGCGCCAAAAGTGTTCCGCTTCGCGCGCGCGCTGGCGCGGTTCAAGCCCGATCTCCGGCGCGCGCAGGCGGAGCTGCCGCCGCTTCTGCGCACCTATCTGCTGATGGGCGGCTGGGTCAGCGACCATGCGGTGGTGGATGACCAGCTTGGCACGCTGCACGTCTTCACCGGGCTGGAGGTCGCCGCCATCCCGCCCGCGCGGCAGAGACTGCTGCGCGGCGTGGCGGGCTGATGGTCTGGCTGGCCGCGGTCGCGCTGATCGCCGCTTTCCTCATCCAGAATGTTGCCGAACTGCGCGGCGGCGGCCCCCCGGTTCCGGGCTTTCTGAACCGCCGCGATGCGGCCTCGCTGCAGCGGGGGAGACGCCGGGCCGTGACGATCGTCAGCGTCGCGGTGCCGCTTCTTCTAGTGGCGGGGCTTTGGCTTGGCCTCGATTGGCTGGTCCTGATGCTGGCAGGCGCACTTGCTGGCGCCGCCGTCGCGCAACTGGGCCAAAGTCTGTAGCTGGGCAGTCTGGCGCCGGGCACGATTCCGGGTCTGTTGCTGATGTTGCCGGGCGCGATCTGGCTGATCGTTCAGCTTCGTCCCGCGCCGGTCCAGATGATCTGGGTCGCCATGGGCATAGCGGCGATGATGCCGCTGCTGATGTTGGTCTGGCGGCTGGCCATACGGCGCGACATTTGACGACTGCCCCGCGCCAAATTCTCAGAAGGCGAAGTTCAGCGTCCGCACGATGCCCAGCTTGATCGAGGGCTGGTTGCGGTCCTCCACGATCGGGCTGTCGCCCGCATCGCCGATCAGGCGCGAGAATTTCACTTCGCCCATGATCGCGGTATTGGGGGCCAACTGGTAACGCCCCTCCAGGCTGATGGCGGCAGAGTTGAAACCGCCACCCGGCGTATAGGCGCTGTAATCGGTGCGCGCGGCCTCGGCATCGCTGACGCCGAAATAGGTCTCGTTATATCTGTCATTGCCGTAACCGGCTTCCAGACCGGCCCAGAAGGTCATCCGGTCGGTGGTCTCGAACCGATAGGTCGCGCCCAGTGCGCCCGTAATGCCGTGATGCCCGCCGAAGCCCTTGCGCATGGTCGCATAGGCGGTGGTCTGACCGACATTGTAGGTGGCTTTCAGACCAAGCTCATAGGCATAGCCTATCTCGTCCAGCCCCTCCAGCCGCTCATCGTCATCGGCATTGCGTTTGCCGACCAGATTGACGTTGGGCGAAATCGAGAAGCCCGAATTCTCGCCCGCACCATAGCCCCGCAGGCGCAGGTCGCGCATGATCAGCCAGGGCGTTGCCTCGAACTCATCCGAGCCCTGATAGGTCGGCTTGTAGGCCGCGCCCAGACCGATATCGACCGATATCTGGTTCGGGCCGGTGCCGATCGTGTCCTGCGCGAAAACGGGGGTCGAGGCGACAAGGGCAGCGATCAGCGGCAGGGCGAATTTCATGGGCATATCCTGAAATGGGGATCGGGGCAGGCGATCCATTTTTTGGTAACACGCATCTGCCCATCAGGAAAACAGTAATCAAGGCAAAGCCGACGACCGGGCGGCCGCGCGGTCCGAGGCGTGGCCTGCGCGCAACGGGTCGGGTCCGGCGATGGCGGCCCGGTGCCGATCCGCGTGGGGGGGCGTCAGCCCCGCTCGGCCCGGTCCAGCCGTTCCAGCGCCTCCATCCACAGGGCTTCGGCGCGGGT
The DNA here is from genome assembly GCF_013868135.1 of Paracoccus sp. S1E-3. GTDB lineage: Bacteria > Pseudomonadota > Alphaproteobacteria > Rhodobacterales > Rhodobacteraceae > Paracoccus. Next base: position 984,951 of record NZ_JACEMU010000004.1, on the reverse strand, counting down.
CATCGCCTCGGTCGCCTCGGCGTGTTTGCGGCCCCATTTCTCGACCTCGACCGGGTCGTCATAGACCCTGGGATCTGCCATCTTGACGCCCAGCCTGTCGAGCATCTCGGTCAGCTTGGTGATGCGGTCCTCGGCCCGGCGGGCTTCGGCGCGCAGTTCCAGGATCTCGTCGCGGCTGGCGCGTTTGGCGGGCTTGGGCGCCGGCATCCGCGCGGGCTTGTCGTCCGACGATGACAGCAGCATGGCACGGTAATCGTCCAGATCGCCCTGCCAGGGCGCGACACCGCCCTGATCGACCAGCCACAGCCGTTCGGCCACCAGCGACAACAGGTGCATGTCGTGGCTGACCAGCACCACGGCGCCGGTATAGTCGTTCAGCGCCTCGGTCAAAGCCTCGCGGCTTTCGATGTCGAGGTGGTTGGTCGGTTCGTCCAGCACCAGCAGATGCGGCGCGTCGATGGTGGCGATCAGCAGCGACAGTCGCGCCTTCTGGCCGCCCGAAAGCTGGCCGACCCTGGTGGTGGCCTGCGCCTCCATCAGGCCGAACCCCGCCAGTCGCGCGCGCAGCTTTGCGGGCGCCTCGCTTGGCCGCAGGCGGCGGATATGGTCGAGCGGCGTCTCGTCCAGTTCCAGCTCGTCCACCTGATGCTGGGCGAAGTAGCCGACGCGCAGTTTCGAGGACCGGGTGATCTGCCCGGCCATCGTCCCCAACCTTTCGGCCAGCAGTTTCGACAGCGTCGATTTACCCTGACCGTTGCGGCCCAGAAGCGCGATGCGGTCGTCCTGATCGATGCGCAGGTTCAGGTGGCGCAGCACGGCGCGGTCGCCATAGCCGACCGACACATCCTCCATCGCGATGATGGGGGGTGACAGCTGTTCGGGCGCCGGGAAGGTGAAGCGGTGGAACTTCGCCTCCTCGGGCGCGGTGATCGGCTCCATTTTGGCCAGCATCTTGATGCGGGCCTGCGCCTGCACGGCCTTGGATGCCTTGGCCCGGAAGCGATCGACGAAGCTTTGCAGATGCGCGCGCCGGGCTTCCTGTTTCTTCGCCTCGGAGGCCTGAAGCGCGCGCTTTTCGGCGCGGGTGCGGGCGAAGGTGTCGTAGCCGCCTGTGTAAAGCACCAGCTTGCGGTCCTCGAGATGCAGGATATGGCCCACGGCCCGGTTCAGCAGGTCGCGGTCATGGCTGATGACGATGACGGTATGCGGGTAACGCGCCAGATAGCTTTCCAGCCACAGCGCCCCTTCGAGGTCGAGATAGTTGGTCGGTTCGTCCAGCAGCAGCAGATCGGGCTGCGCGAACAGCACCCCCGCCAGCGCCACCCGCATCCGCCAGCCGCCCGAATAATCGCTGGTGGGTCGCGCCTGATCCTCGGTCGAGAAGCCAAGGCCGCGCAGAATGGTGGCGGCGCGGGCCTCGGCCGACCAGGCGTCGATATCGGCCAGCCGGGTCTGGATCTCGGCGATGCGATGGGGATCGGTGGCGGTTTCGGATTCAGTCAGCAGGGCGGCGCGCTCGGTATCGGCGTCCAGCACCGTGTCCAGCACCGAACGCCCGGTCCCCGGCGCTTCCTGCGCCACGCCGCCGATCTTGGCGCGCGAGGGCAGGCTGATCGCGCCGCCATCCAGCGCCAGCTCGCCCCGCAGCAGCTTGAACAGCGTGGTCTTGCCGGTGCCATTCGGCCCGACCAGGCCGACCTTGTGGCCCGACGGGATCGCCGCCGAGGCATGTTCGAACAGCGGGCGGCCCGCGATGGAATAGGAGATGTCATCTATACGCAGCATGGCGTTGCCATGGCGCAGCTGCGCCTTTGCGTCAATGGCTGGCGAGGGGATTGCCCCCGCAGGTAGTGTATCAGCGGCGCATTGGCGACAGTTCCGCGCTCGCCACGAACGGGTTGGCGGGCAAAGGCGGGTTGAAGGCGATGCGGGCGGGGACTGCGGCGCGCCGCGCAAGTCGGTCAGGATATGGTCCTTGGAGCGGCAACTCGCCGGCGCGGGCTGTGGCCGGCCCCGGTGACGAGGTCGCGGGCCGGGTAGGGGTGCTCCGTGATGACAGCGGGCGGCTGTGCGGGCGATATCGGCGCATCGGCCATGTCGCGGGTGTTGGATTATGGCCGCCAGATCCGCGGGCGATATCACCTGCCGGTCCGCATATGGCGTGTCCCGCCCCAACCGTGCGGGCCACAGCCTATTTCCGCCGTGCGCGCCGCCGCCGTCACGGCTTTTCAACATCAGGCCCGCATGCTATGCGCCGCCCACAAATTTCCGCGCGGGGCATCCCTGCGCCCATTCTGACGGAGTATCCCATGGCCACCGAACGCACCCTCTCGATCATCAAGCCCGACGCCACCAAGCGCAACCTGACCGGCAAGATCGTCGCCAAATTCGAAGATGCCGGCCTGCGCGTCGTCGCCTCGAAGCGCATCCACCTGTCGCCGGCCGAGGCTGGTGCCTTCTACGCCGAACACGCTGCCCGTCCGTTCTATGGCGAGCTGGTCGAGTACATGGCCTCGGAACCGGTCGTCGTGCAGGTTCTGGAAGGCGAAGGCGCCATCGCGAAAAACCGCGAAGTGATGGGCGCGACCGATCCGGCCGAAGCCGCCGCCGGCACCATCCGCAAGGAATTCGCGCTGTCGAAAGGCGAAAACTCGGTCCACGGTTCGGACAGCCCGGAATCGGCCGCGCGCGAGATCGCCTTCTTCTTCTCCGGTCTCGAACTGGTCGGCTGATTTCAACCGTCATTCGCAATGAAGGGGCGCGGGCCGAAGGGTCGGCGCCCCTTTCTGTTGCCGCCACGGCACGGGCGGGTTAGGACGGGGAAAATCTAAAAGGGGTCAAGATCATGCGTGCATTCGTTTTTCCCGGACAGGGCGCCCAGACCATCGGAATGGGTCGTGAACTGGCGGAAACCTATCCCGCCGCGATGGACGTTTTTCGCGAGGTTGATGAGGCGCTTGGCGAAAACCTCTCGAAACTGATCTGGGAAGGCGATGCCGACGAACTGACGCTGACGCGCAATGCCCAGCCGGCGCTGATGGCCACGTCCATGGCGGCCTTCCGCGCGCTGGAGGCCGAGGGCTTCGGCATCAAGGATGCCGATTATGTCGCCGGGCATTCGCTGGGAGAATATTCGGCGCTCTGCGCGGCGGGCGCGCTGAGCCTGACGGATACGGCGCGGCTTCTGCGCCTGCGCGGGCAGGCGATGCAGGATGCGGTGCCGGTCGGCGTCGGGGCGATGGCAGCGATTCTGGGCCTCGATTTCGCGACCGTAGACGAAATCGCGCGCGAGGCGGCGGGCGACGAGGTCTGTCAGGCCGCCAATGACAATGATCCGGCGCAGGTGGTGATCTCGGGTCACAAGGACGCTGTGGAACGCGCGGCGGCGCTGGCGAAGGAACGCGGGGCGAAACGGGCGCTGATGCTGCCGGTTTCCGCACCGTTTCATTCGGTGCTGATGCAGCCGGCGGCGGCGGCGATGGCCGATGCGCTGGCAGCCGTGGACATTCACCCCCCCGCCGTGCCGGTGATCGCCAATGTCCGCGCCGAGCCGGTCAGCGAACCCGGCGCCATCCGCATTCTGCTGGTCGAACAGGTCACCGGATCGGTGCGTTGGCGCGAATCGATCGAATTTCTGACCGGCGCGGGCGTGACCGAATTCTGGGAAATCGGCGCGGGCAAGGCACTCTCGGGCATGATCAAGCGCATCAGCAAGGACGCGGTCACCCGCAACATCGGAGCGCCAGCCGACATCGCCGCCCTCAAGGGCTGAGGCCGATGCGGATCATCGGGATGTTGGGCGGCATGTCCTGGGTGTCGACGGCGGGCTATTACGCCTGCCTCAACCGCCTCGCATCCGAACGGATGGGCGGCCTGCACTCGGCCCGGATCCTGCTGCATTCGGTCGATTTCGCGCCCATCACGCAGATGCAGCGGGACGGCGACTGGGCGGCGGCGGCCCACGTCCTGACCGAGGCCGCGCGCGGTCTGGAAGCAGCCGGCGCCGGGGTGATCCTGATCGCGGCCAACACCATGCATATCGTGGCCGATCAGGTGCGCGAGGCGACGGTGCTGCCCTTCATCCACATCGCCGATGCGACCGCCGACACCATCGCCGCCGCCGGGCTGAGCCGTCCCGGCCTGATCGCCACCGCCTTCACGATGGAGCTGCCCTTCTACCGCGACCGTCTGGAAGCGGCGGGCCTGACGCCGGTCATCCCCGAGCCGGCGGTGCGGGCCGAAATCCACCGCATCATCTTCGATGAACTGTGCCGGAACGAGATCCGCGCGGGCAGCCGTCGCTTCTACGAGCGGGTGGCCGCGGATCTGATCGCGGCAGGCGCGGATTGCATCATACTCGGTTGTACCGAAGTCGGCCTGCTGCTGTCGGCGGCGAATGTCGCGGCCCCGGTTTTTGATACGGTCGAAATACATTGCCGGGCGGCGCTGGAAGCCGCCTGTTTCGAGACAGGAGAGACATATGTTTGATCTGACAGGAAAACGTGCACTGGTGACGGGCGCTTCCGGCGGCATCGGGGGCGCCGTGGCCCAGGCCTTGCACGCCGCCGGCGCCACCGTCGCGCTGTCGGGCACGCGCGAGGCCCCGCTGGCCGAACTCGCCGCCACGCTGGGCGAGCGCGCCCATGTCGTCACCGCCAATCTGGGCGATGCGACGGCGGTCGAGGCGTTGCCGAAGGCCGCCGCCGAGGCCATGGGCGGCATCGACATTCTGGTCAATAACGCCGGCATCACCCGCGACAACCTGTTCATGCGCATGTCGGACGAGGAATGGGCGCAGGTGATCGAGGTCAACCTGACCTCCAGCTTCCGGCTGATGCGGGGGGTGCTGCGCGGTATGATGAAGGCGCGTTGGGGCCGGATTGTGAACATCACCAGCGTGGTGGGAACGACCGGCAATCCGGGGCAGGGGAATTATGCCGCCGCCAAGGCCGGTCTGGTCGGGATGTCGAAGTCGCTGGCCTATGAGGTCGCGAGCCGCGGCATCACCGTGAACTGCGTGGCGCCGGGCTTCATCGCCACCGCCATGACCGACAAGCTGAACGACGATCAGAAGGGCAAGATCCTGACCCAGATCCCGGCGGGCGCAATGGGCGAAGCCACCGATATCGCGGCGGCGGTGCTGTATCTGTCCAGCCCCGAGGCGGGTTACGTCACTGGTGCAACCCTGCATGTCAACGGTGGCATGGCGATGGTCTGATCCTGCCCTTCGACAGGGTTTTCGGCAGGCGAAGGGCCGCAAAAGCGGTTGCAAGGGCGGGGTTGGCTGCTATATCCCGTCTTGAGGCCAAGGGGGAAACCCCGGCGTCGCGGCATGGCCGCACATCTGGGCGATTGCCCGCGAACATGAGGAAAAGACATGAGCGATATCGCTGATCGCGTGAAGAAAATCGTTGTCGAGCATCTCGGCGTTGATGAGGACAAGGTGGTCGAAACCGCTTCGTTCATCGATGATCTGGGTGCGGACAGCCTCGACACGGTCGAGCTGGTCATGGCCTTCGAAGAAGAATTCGGCATCGAGATCCCCGACGACGCCGCCGAAACCATCCAGACCTTCGGCGATGCCGTGAACTTCATCAAGGGCGCGGTCTGATCCACCCCTGATGGAAGTCTGGACTTCAGGAATGCGGCGCCCTCGCGGCGCCGTTTTTCTGTGCCGCGATGCGTGGGCGGCTTGCCCTCGGGCGGATATATCGCGGTGCCTGTACGCGGAAAGCCATGGGCTGCGAAAATCTCGAATGTCTTGTCGTTTCCCGTCTCGACCTTCTGATGCGGTGGAGACAGGCTTGCGCATTACGGCGCAGCGGCGGCGGAGGAGCTTATGGACCATCCCGATCCCTCGGCGTCGAGCCGCGACCGCGCGGCTGTCGCGCGCAGTTGGCGCCGCTATTTCGATCCTCAGCCGGGCGACGCGGCAGAACTGCCGCTACCCGATCCCGAGGTGGATCTGGGGCCGTTCCTGCGCGACATCATCCCCGGAACGGCGCAGCGGCCATGGATGGGGCGAAACCGCGATCTCGCCGCGCATTTCGCCGGGATTGAGGTTGAATTTCTCGGCTCGCCCCGCATCGCGCATGTGCTGGCCTGCACGATCGTCTGCCTGCGCCGGGATGCGGAAAACCCGGTGGCGCGGCGGATCTTCTGGCGCATCCTGACCGAGATGGGGCCTGAGGTCGCGGTGATGCTGAACTCGCGCTGGCTGACCTCGATCTGCGACACCGTCGTCGACATCGCCGAGAACGATCTGGACCGTGCGGCGGCGCTGATGGGGACGCTGTTCATCAACACGCTGAAGATCGCCGAAACCGAGCGGCGGCTTTATCTTCCCGCCCGGCCCTGGCCCCCGCAGACGCGGCTGCGTTCCGGCGGCCATATCTATGACGGGGTGCAGACCATCTATACGGTGACGCCGGGCGATGTGGCGGGCCTGCTTGACCGGATCGAGCGAGGCTTGCAGCTCGACACGCCGCTGAGGCCGGTCCTGATCGAACTGATCCACCGCGCCATCGAAGGCGACAATTGCGTCAACCGCATCATCAGCCTGACCGGCCAGCCCAAGCGGCCGCTGGCCCCAGCCGAGGCGCTGGCGGCGGTGAAGAAGATCATGGAGAGGCTTTAGGCGCCGCGGGCGGGCCGGCGCCGCGCGCCGAATATCCGCAAGCGGGATTGAAACTCCCCGACGCCAAGGGCTATGCTGCTCCTATCGACTGAGTGGCAACTAGGGTTCCGGGCCATCCGCCGCTGGACCGAGCGTTGCAGAGACCATGGGCGTTCCGTGGCTGCACCCAAGGGATAAAAGCCCAGGGGCGGAGACGTCGAGATCAACCGCGCCCGCGCGCAAAGGGGGTCTCCATGACGCTTGTCTCGATTCTACTGGTCGTTCTCGCATCCTTCATCCATGCCAGCTGGAACCTGCTGGCCAAGCGTGCCGCTGCCGCGGGGCCGTATTTCGTCTTCGCCTATACGCTCGTCGCGGCTGTGGTCTACGGGCCATGGGTCGGCTACCTGCTGACGCGCGGGGGGCTGATCTGGACATGGGCGGGGGCGGGTTTCGTGCTGCTCAGCGCGCTGATCCATCTCGGCTACAGCCTGTTCCTGCAGCGCGGCTATCAGGTCGCGGATCTGTCGGTGGTCTATCCGGTGGCGCGGGGGACCGGGCCGATGCTGTCCTCGCTGGCGGCCTTTCTGCTGCTGGGCGAGACGCCGACGGCGGCGGGGCTGCTGGGGCTGGTGCTGGTGGTCGCGGGCATCCTGATGATTGCCACCCAGGGACGGCTGGCGGCGTTTTCGACGCCGGGCGGCCATGCGGGGCTGCGCTGGGGCACCGCCACGGGCGGCCTGATCGCCAGCTATACGGTTGTCGACGCCTATGCGGTCAAGGCGCTGGGGGTTGCCCCGGTGGTGCTGGACTGGTTCACCAATCTGCTGCGCCTCCTCATGCTGCTTCCGCTGGTCGCCAGCCGCCCCCGCCGCGCCATCGAGGCGATGCGCGGCTATTGGGGGCTGGCGCTTGGGGTGGGGGTGCTGTCGTCGCTGTCCTACATCATCGTGCTGTCGGTGCTGACGGCGGGCGCGCCGGTCAGCATCGTTGCGCCCATGCGCGAGATGTCGATGATGGTCGGTGCGCTGATGGGCATGATCATTCTGCGCGAGCCGGTCGGACCGGTCCGGCTGGCCGGTTGCGCGGTGCTGGTGCTGGGTGTGATCCTGCTGGCGGCCTAAAGCCGGATCGACAGGTCTTCCTTGGCGGTGCGGATCACCATCATCGTGTAGAAGCGCGCGACATTTGTATTATCGCGGAACAGCCGCTCGGCGAGGGCGTCGAACTCCTCCATGTCGCGCAGGTGCAGCATCAGGATCACATCGACGCTGCCGGTGACCGCATGGGCGGTGGCGACCGCCGGTTCCGCCGTGGCCAGCGACAGGAAGCGACGCATGTGCTGATCGCCATGCAGCTTCAATTCGACCGTGACCCAGGCTTTCAGGACGCGGCCGGCCTTGGCCGGGTTCAGGATGGCGACGGTGCGGTCGATGATGCCAGCCTCGCGCAGCCGGCGGATGCGGCGCAGGCAGCTGGAGGGCGACAGCCCGGCCTCGGCCGCGAGGTCGGCATTGGTGCGGGCGGCGTCGCGCTGCAACAGGTTCAAAAGCTTGCGGTCGATGCGGTCCAAGGTCACGGCTCCGGTTTGCAACAATATTGCACGAGGGCGCAATCTTTGACCACATCTGCCACCTGCCTCGGGTTACAGATCGGCGGAAGGAGAAGCCGATCATGTCCCACCCCATCCTCGACAAGACCCGCCTGACGCTGCTGCTTTATTGGGAGCTTGCGCGCATCATCATCCCGGTCACCATCGCCACCGAGATCCTGTCGCGGCTGGGCCTGATCGCGGCGGTGGCGCCGGCGTTGGCGCCGGTCATGGCGCTGTTCGGCCTGCCGCCGGAACTGGGGCTGCCCTGGCTGACGGGGATGCTGGTCGGCATCTGGGCGGCGGTGCCGATGGTGTTCGTGCTGCTGCCGATGGGTGCGCTCAGCGGGGCGGACATCACCGTCTTTTCGGCGCTGCTGCTGTTCGCCCATGCGCTGCCGATCGAGCAGAAGATCATCCAGCGCGCCGGGCCGGGCCTGATCGTCACCACGCTGCTGCGGCTGGGCGGAGGGATGCTATATGCGTTCCTGCTGCATCAGGTTCTGACGGCGACCGGCTGGCTGGCGGGGCCGATGCAGCCGGCCTGGATCCCGATGGCGGCCGATGGCGGCTGGCCCGGCTTCTTCATCGGGCTGGGCAAGACCATGGCGATGATGCTGGCGATGCTGCTGGCGCTGTCCTGGGGCATGGAGATCCTGCGCGTCACCGGGTTAATGGCCTGGCTGATGCGGCTGCTGGCACCGGTGCTGCGGCTGGCAGGCATCCGCGGCGAGGCGGCGGAGCTGACCTCGGTCGGGCTGTTCCTCGGGGTTTCCTATGGCGGCGGCCTGCTGATCCGCGAGGCGCGCTCGGGCCGGGTCTCGCCCCGGCAGGTGTTTATTTCCTGCGTTTTCATGGGGTTCGCCCACAGCGTGATCGAAGACACCGCCATCGTCATGTCGGTCGGTGCGAATATCTGGGGCGTGCTGGCGGGCCGGGTGGTCTTTGCCATCGCCGCCACCGCTCTGATTGCGCAGGTTCTGCGCACTATCCCGGACGAGCGCTTCCTGCGCTGGGGATTTCGGCCCGCGCCGCGGTAACGGCGCCCGGGTTCCCGTATGGGCAGCAGCGGCGCCTGGATCAGCCGCCGACGCTGCGCATGCCGCCGGTGCTGCGGGTGCCGCCGGTGCTGCGCGCGGTCGCCGACGCCCCGAAGCCGCCCCGTTGCGACACCTGCGCCGCCGTCATCGGCGCCTTGCCGATGGTCGCAGGCGCCTTGGTGAAGGTCGAGGTCGCGACCTTGCCGGTGCCCCGGTTCGACGCGAAGCTCTGGTTGCCCGCGGGTGTCGAGAAGCCGCCCTGCGCGGTGCGCACCATCGGCTGCGAGAAGACCCCGCGCCCGCCGCCCAGCATCGAGCCGAGCATGTAGCCCATGAACAGCGGCATGAAGACGGATCCCATGCCGGGCTGGTTTTGCGCGGTCGGATCACCACCGCAATTGCCGGCGCCATGTTCCTGTTCGCACAGCTCGCGAGATTCGTAGCGCGGGGCGGTTTCCAGATATTCCTGCTGGGCCTGCGCGAACTGGGTCTGGCAATCCTGTTCGGTGAAGAACAGCGATCCGTTCTTCGCCTCGGCAATGCAGCTTTCCAGATCGGGGAAGGCGGCGGCATCGGTCTTTTCTTCCTCGCAGGCCGCCAGTGTCATCACGGCGGCGCCGGCCAGAAACAGCGCCACATGGCGCGAGCGTTTGCGGATCGGTGCGGTCATGTTCAGCCCTCGATGTAATGCGGCTTGAAGCGCGACATGTTGTGGGTGATGCGCGAGGCATCTTCGCGCAGGCCCATGCCCACGCAGGTCTGGCCGACGATCCAGGATCCGATCACCGGGTAGAAGCCGCCGAAATCCGGCAGCCGCGCCAGCCCCTGGATGATGCGCGGGTGGTCGTCATAGGTATCGTCCGGCGCGCGTTCCGTCTCGCGTCCGGCCTCGGTGATGATAACCCCGGCGCCCTCGCGCGAGAAGATGGGCTTGGAGACATAGCCCGCCCGCAGCGTGTCCTCGGCGGCGGCGAAGGCGCGGGCCGTGGCGGGGGCGGGCTTGCCGCCGCGCAGGGCCTCGGCCACATCGGCTTCGAAAAAGGCCGGCAGCAGGTTTGGATGACCGGGAAACAGCCGCCACAGAAGCGGCAGAAGCGCCTTGTTCGACACCACCGCCTTCCACGGCGGTTCGATGAAACGCGTCCCCGACGCGGCGAGGTGGCGCGCGAAATCGTCGCGCAGCATGTCCTCCCACGGATAGAGCTTGAACAGGGTGCCGATCACCCGGTCCTCGTCATCGGCGAACTGGCCCTCCTCGGTCAGACCGATCCCGGCGAGATCGGTGAAATGCGCGCCCAGATCCGCCTCGCGAGCGGCCCAGGCGAGGGCCTCGACGGTGGCGTAATCTTCGGGATTGGTCTTGTCGGCGGCGAAATGGACATCGGTGCCGGGGGCGGCGATCTCGGCCCAGCGGGTCGCCAGCGCTTCGTGGATGGCGTTGAACTGGTCAGTGTCGGGCGACAGCACGCCCAGACGCTGCTGCTCCTCCAGCCAGAGCCACTGGAACGAGGCGGATTCGTAAAGCGAGGTCGGCGTGTCGGCGTTGTATTCCAGCAGCTTGGCCGGGCACTGACCGTCATAGGCCAGATCCATGCGGCCATAAAGCTCCGGCTCGCCGGCCTTCCAGCTGTCGGCGACGAAATCCCAATGCTCGGGCGGGATGGCCATGCGGGTCATCCATTCGTCGCTGGCAAGCGCCGTCGCCACCGCCTCGCGGACCAGACCGTGCAATTCGGTCGAGGGGTCTTCGATCGCCTCCTCGACCTCGCGCAGCGAGAAGCGATAGGCCGAGCTTTCGTCCCAATACGGCTCGCCGCCCATATCGGCGAAGGTGAAGCCCAGTTCGGCCGCGCGGTCGCGCCAGCCGGGGCGCTCGGGAAGGCTGACCTTGTCCATGATCGCTCTCTGTTGCCTGTATCTCACAGATGACGCCAGGCGAGGCCGGATGCAAGGCATGGGGGACAATTCGCCGCCGAATTCGCTGGCGAGGCGAGTGACAATCGGGCATGGGTGATGGAATATGTGCAAGGGTTGGTGAGCATGAGTAAATATACGGTTGATCAGGTTGGGAATTATCTGTCTTCGGGGTTTTGGGCGGGGCGCACGCCCGTCAATCTGGGCAGTACGATCACTGTCGACCTGTCATCGCTGACCGCTGCGAATGATTTTCTCGCCCGTGCGGCGATCAGCGCCTGGGCGGATCTTGGGCTCAATTTCTCGTTCGCGACGGGCGGTCATGCCGATATCAAGCTGCAGGATGACTTTTCGGGCGCCTATACGGATTGGACCCGTCCGCGGGATAACGGGTGGTGGTTCTCGACCTATTACCCGACGGTCAATGTCGGCCGCGATTTTACCCAGGCCTACGGTTCAAAGTATGGAGAATATCTGTCCCAGACGTGGCTGCACGAAATCGGCCATGCGCTGGGTCTGGGTCATGCGGGAAATTACAATAATCGTGCGACCTATGGCATCGACAATCATTACGCCAATGACAGCTGGCAGATGTCGGTGATGTCCTATTTCGCGCAGGACGATAATTACACGACCGGCGCATCATTCGCTTATGTGCTGACGCCGATGCCTGCCGATATCGCCGCCATTGAAAATCTGTATGATCTCCAGCCGACGGCGGGCGCAGGTGATACGACCTATTTCTGGGATACCAACGCCGGCGGGGCGCATGGACGGATCGGGCGGATGATCTCGAATGGCACGCTGGCGGATACGCCGTTCACGCTGACGATCATGGATCGCAGTGGCATCGACAGGCTGAATTTCCGGGGCGAGACCGCGGCGGTCAATATCGACCTGACGCCCGGCTCGATCAATTCGGCCTTCGGCTTGCGCGGCAACGTGCTGATCGAGCGGCGGACCGTGATCGAGAATGTCGACGGTTCGGCCGGCAATGACGTGATCAAGGGGCAGGACGCGGACAACCAGCTGATCGGACGGGGGGGCAATGACCGGCTGGAAGGCCGGGCGGGCCAAGACGACCTGGTCGGGAATGCCGGGGACGACATGCTGATCGGGGGCACCGGCGACGACCGGCTGACCGGCGGCGGCGGGCGGGATGTGCTGGACGGCGGCGCGGGCAGCGATACCGCGGTCTATATCGGCGCGACCGGTGTGCTGGTCGATCTGGCCAGACCCGAGCGCAACACCGGCGATGCCGCCGGCGACAGGCTGATCAGCATCGAGAATGTCATCGGGACCGCCGGCGAGGACACGCTGCGCGGCACCGCCTACGACAATCGCCTGGTCGGCGGTGCCGGCAATGACCAACTGGATGGGGACTGGGGCGTCGACATTCTGGAAGGCGGTGCCGGCAATGACGTCTTGCGTGGCGGCGCGGGCAGCGACCGGCTGTTCGGGGGCGACGGCGCGGACCGGATCGTGGTCGATTTCGGGCAGGACCGCGTGCGTGGCGGCGACGGCGCCGACGTATTCCTGTTTCACGGCGGCCAGATGACGCTCGTGGATTTCACCGACAACGTGGATGATCTGGTGATCTATCGCGCGGCGGTCGCCGATGCCGATCTGACCAAGGCCGAGATCCTCGACAATGCAAAAATCGTCGGTGGTGACATGCTGCTGTATCTGACGCCCAGCCGACTGATCCGGTTGGAGGGTGTCACCGATGTCTCGACGCTGGCCGACGACCTGTTCCTGATCTGATCCGCAGCCGGTCTAGCCGTTCTGCGCGGCGGCGTCGCGCAGGACCCGCTTGACCAGGCTGTCCGCCAGAACCGTGGCCGAGACCGGGGTCAGCAGTTCCAGCCGCCCCGAGGAGCGCAGCTGCGCGATCCCCTGAATGGCCGCGAAAAGCGCCGTGGTCTCGCTTTTGGCGGCCTCGGGCGACATGGCGGGGGCAACCGCGCGCAACTCGTTCGCGACCCGCGTCAGCAGATCGGCAATGGCGTTCAGATACCATTCGGGGAACAGCTCGGACCGGCGCGGGCCTTCGAACAGGGCGCGGAAGACCATCGGCTCGGCCTCGACCAGATCGAGATAGCGCGTGCACAATGCCCGCAGCCGCGTGGCAGGATCCGCGCCGGGCAGGTCGGCGAACAGCTCGGCGATGCGGGCGAAGTTGTCGCGGTTCACCTGCCACAGCACGTCCGGCAGACTCTCGAACAGGTTGTAGATTGTGCCCGGCGTATAGCCCACAGCCTGCGCCAGCCGGCGCGCGGTCAGCGCTTCGGGACCCTCATGCATGATGATCTCGCGCGCTGCTTCCAGTGTCGCCTGCCGCAATTCCTCACGCGAACGGCGCACCCGGACCCTGAGGGCGCCGGACTTGCTGGAAACGCGCGGTTTTGCCAGTTGCTGGGTCGGGGGCATGTTGCGAATAAGAATTGCGAGAAATAGATAATGCAACTTTACGCTGCATTGGCCTCAGGTCAACGGCCTGTCGCGGGATCGGGCGAAATGCCGGGCACGTCAGGGCGAAAACGCGCCGATCCGACGCTGACGGTGCGCAGATTCGGTCGCGCGGCGGAATTTCGGCCGCGCCTCGGGCAGGGGCGGCCTTTTGCTTTTGTCTGTGGCGTCCCTGCTGTAGGGTCAGCGCGACTGAACAATCGGGGCGTCCGCGCGTTGCATGGCCTGCGCGGGGGATGCGCGCGCCGAATGGGCCGCCGTTTCGGGACGCGCGCGCTGAATGCTGAATGTTGAAGGAAAAAGCCCGTGCTGCGAACCCTGATCGCCCTCGCCTTGCTGGCCATTCCGGCCCATGCCGCCGACGCGGCCGATGCCGGGGCGGCGCCCTCTGCCAGCGCGGCGCAGCCCGCAACGGTCGACACCGCCCGCGTCACCCCGGTCGAAGTGCGGGTGCCGGCATCGGGGTCGCTGGTGGCGCGGCAACCGGCGCTTGTCTATCCGCAGCTTTCTGGCGCAGAGGTCACCGAATTGCTGGCCGAGCCGGGCGATCACGTGACCCGCGGGCAGGCTCTGGCGCGGCTGTCGCAATCGGCGGTCAAGGCCCAGCTGGCCCAGGCCGAGGCCGAATTGCAGCGCAGCGAGGCTGCGGTCCGCCAGGCCCGCAACCAGATCGACAGCGCCGAGGCGACCTTCGCCCAGGCGCTGGCGGCGTTGAAACGGACCCGGCAATTGCAGGCAGGCGGTTCCGCCACGCGGGCGGCGTTGGACGATGTTGTCGCCGCCGAGGCGGCGGCGCGCGCGCAGGCGGCCTCGGCCCGCGACGGGCTGGCCGTGGCCGAGGCTGCCCGCGCCCAGGCCGCGGCGGCGGTCGACCTCGCGCAGCTGAACCTTGGCTGGACCGAGGTGACCTCGCCGGTTGACGGCGTCGTCAGCGCCCGTGCCGTCCAGCTTGGGGCGATGGGCAGCGGCGCCGGCGATCCGATGTTCACCATTATCAGCGACGGCAGCATCGAGTGGCAGGCCGAGGTGGTGGAAACCGCCCTGCAGCAGCTGAAGCTGGATGATCCCGCCATCGCCAGCGTTGCGGGCCTGGGCGAGGTCCGGGGCTATGTCCGCCGGTTGCCCGCCGCCGTTGACGCCGCGACCCGGTTGGGCGAACTGCGCATCACGCTGGAGGCGACCGCAGGGCTGCGGCCGGGGCTGTTCGCCAACGGCTGGATCATCGTCGACCGTCATGACGGGCTGACCGTGCCGCTGACGGCGGTGCTGGACGATAACGGCGGGCAGGTGGTGCAGGTGGTGTCGGACGGCCGGGTCGAGACGCGCAAGGTTCAGGCCGGCGTCATCTGGCAGGGCCGGCGCGAGATCCTCTCGGGCCTGAAGGCGGGCGAGCAGATCATCGCCCGCGCCGGCGCCTTCTTCCGCGACGGCGACCGGGTGATCCCGGTAACAGAGGATGCCGCCCCCGCAGCCGAGGCCCAGGATGGGGGCGAGGCACCCGCACCGGTGCAGGACCGCGCGCAGGACAGCGCCAGCGCCGGGGTGCAGCCATGAATCTGTCCACCTGGTCCATCCGTCACCCGGTGCCGCCCATCGCGCTGTTTCTGGTGCTGCTGCTGGCAGGTATCTACAGCTTCCGCACGCTCGCGGTGACGCAGTTTCCGAATATCGACCTGCCCATCGTGACCGTCTCGCTGGGGCAGCCCGGCGCAGCCCCCTCCGAACTGGTCACGCAGGTCGCACAGCCGCTTGAGGACGCCATCGCCTCGGTCGTGGGGGTGCGCCATACCACTGTCACCGCGTCCGACAGTTCGGTTTCCGTGGTGGTGGAATTCGAATTGGAGACCGACAGCGACCGCGCCGTCAACGACATCAAGGATGCCGTGGCCGAGGTTCGGGGCGAACTGCCCGACAGCGTGACCGAGCCGGTCGTGCGACGGCTGGACGTGACCGGCATGCCGATCCTGACCTATGCCGTGCGCGACGACGGACGCTCGATCGAGGAACTGTCGAAATTCGTTGACGACACCATCGCGCGCGAACTGGCCTCGGTCGAGGCGGTGGGCAAGGTCAGTCGCCTGGGCGGCGCAAATCGCGAGATCAAGGTCGAGCTGGACCCCGATCGCCTGCTGGCGCAGGGGCTGACGGCGGCGGGCGTCTCCGATCAGTTGCGGGTGCGCAATATCGACCTCGGCGGCGGCCGCGGCGATCTGGACGGGACGGAATTTTCAATCCGCGCGCTGGGGGCGGCCGGCACGCTCGACCAACTGGCCGCCACCCCGATCCGCATCGCCGGGGGGGCCACGATCCGGCTGGATCAGCTGGGCACCATCATCGACGGCGCCTCCGAGGTGCGCGGCTTCGCGCTATATGACGGGATGCCGGTGGTGGCCTTCGGCGTCTTCCGCGCCAGTGGTGAATCCGATCTGGTCGCGGCCGATGGCACCAAGGAAAAACTGGCCGAAATTCAGGCCCGCTACCCCTCGACCGAGATCTACCTGATCGACGACACGACGGTGTATACCGAATCCAACTTCCACCGCGCGATGGAGACGCTGTATGAAGGCGCGGCCCTCGCCATCGTGGTGGTCTTTCTGTTCCTGCGCAACTGGCGCGCCACGCTGATCGCGGCGCTGGCGCTGCCCTTGTCGATCATCCCGACCTTCTTCGTGATGGACATGCTGGGCTTCACCCTCAACACCATCAGCCTGCTGGGGATCACGCTGGTCACCGGGATTCTCGTCGACGACGCCATCGTGGAAATCGAAAACATCGTCCGCCACATCAATATGGGCGTGCCCGCCTATCAGGCCTCGGAAGAAGCCGCGACCGAGATCGGCACCACCGTCATCGCGATCAGCTTCTCCATCGTCGCGGTCTTCGCCCCGGTCAGCTTCATGTCCGGCATCGCCGGGCAGTATTTCAAGCAGTTCGGCCTGACGGTCGCGATCTCGGTGCTGCTGTCGCTGCTGGTCGCGCGGATCATCACGCCGATGCTGGCCGCCTATTTCCTGAAGGACGCCCATGTGGCCGAGGTGAAGGACGGCCCGGTGATGCGCGTCCTGATGCGGGTTTCAGGCTGGACACTGAAGCACCGGGCGCTGACGCTGCTGGCAGGGCTGGGGATCTTCGCGGGCTCGATCTATTCGGCGACGCTGCTGCCGGGCGAGTTCATGCCGCCCACCGATATCGGCCGTTCGACGGTGACGGCGGAACTGCCGCCGGGCGCCACCATCGCCGAAACCGAGGACGCGGCGCGGCGCCTGACCCGTGCGCTTGATCCCTTCCCCGAAGTGCAGTCGGTCTTCGTCGAAGGCGGCGGCAGCAATGTCGCGGTGGCGAAGCTGTTCATCAATTACGGCGCCCGAGAGGATCGCGAGCGCAGCCAGTTCGAGCTGGAGGCCGAGATCAAGCAGGCGCTTGCCGACATGCCCGACATGCGGCTGAGCTTTCAGAACGAGAACGGCGAGAACGACATTTCGATCAGCGTGCTTGGCGATACCGAGGCGGCCGCCACCGAGGCCGCGCAGATCCTCGCCGATCAGATGGCGCAAATGCCGGAACTGGAAGGTGTCATCAGCGAGGCCGATCTGCGCCGCCCCGAAATTACCATCACCCCGAAGCCGGATCTTGCCGCCGGCATGGGCGTGTCGGCGGTCGATCTGGCCACCACCCTGCGCATCGCCACCATCGGCGACAGCGAGGAAAACGTCGCGAAATACAATGCCGGAGACAGTCAGATCCCCATTGTCGTGCGCCTCAACCGCGCCGCCCGCGAGGATCTCGAGGTGCTGCGCAGTCTGCGGGTGCCGGGCGCGAACGGTCTGGTGCCGCTGGAAACCGTGGCCGTTCTTGGCTATGGTGCGGGGGCGACGGAAATCAGCCGCTATGACCGCCGTTTCCGGACCACTGTCAGCGCCAATCTGGTCGATGGCGCGCGGCTGGGGCCGGTCTCGGCCAAGGTCACGGAGATGCAGACCAGCGTGCAACTGCCTCCCGGAACCGAGATCGAATCCTCGGGCGATGCGGAAATCATGGCCGATATCTTCGAAGCCTTCGGCACCGCCATGGCTGCGGGCGTGCTGCTGGTCTATGTGGTGCTGGTGCTGCTGTTTCACAGCTTCATCACCCCGATCTCGATCCTGATGTCGTTGCCGCTGGCCATCGGCGGCGCCATTTTCGCACTGTATTTCTTCAATTATGCCATGAGCTTGCCGGTGCTGATCGGCTTTCTCATGTTGATGGGCATCGTGACCAAGAACGCCATCATGCTGGTGGAATTCGCCCTGACCGCGATGTCAGCCGGGGCGCCGAAACGGGTGGCGCTGCTGGACGCCGTCCATAAACGTGCCCGCCCGATCGTTATGACCACCATCGCCATGACTGCGGGCATGGTCCCCTCGGCGATCGGATCGGGTGCCGGGGGCGAGTTCCGCGCGCCCATGGCGGTGGCGGTGATCGGCGGCCTGCTGTTGTCGACGCTGCTGTCGCTGCTGTTCGTGCCGGCGCTGTTCTCGGTCATCGAAGGGGGGCAGGCCCGGCTGAGCCGCTGGATCCGCGCTCGGCTGGGCATCAACCGCGCCACCCATGCCGGAGAAGCGCGATGACGCCGGCTGCCCGCATCGAGGCCGCCATCGGCATCCTCGACCGGGTGCTGGCGGGCACCCCGGCCGAGGCCGCGCTGATCGGCTGGGCACGCGCCAGCCGCTTCGCCGGCTCTGGCGACCGCGCGGCCATCCGGGATCTGGTGTTCGAAGCCCTCCGCCGCCGTGACAGTCTGGCCGCATGGGGCGGCGCGCTGACCGGGCGCGGGCTGATGCTGGGCCTCATCCGCGCCCGCGCCGAGGACCCGGCCACGGTCTTCACCGGCGAGGGACATGCGCCCGCACCCCCAACCGCGGCGGAACTCGCCGGCGGCGATCCGGCACGGGCCGCAGCGCTGCCGGATCTGCCCGATTGGATATGGCCGGACTGGCAGGCCGCATTGGGCGAAGCGGCGCTGCCGCTCGCCCAGGCGATGCGTGTCCGCGCCCCGGTCTGGCTGCGCGCCAACCCGCGCCGCGCCAGCATCGAGGCCACGCGTGCAGCGCTCGCCGCCGAAGGGATCGAGACCGAGCCGCATGACAGCCTGCCCACCGCGCTGCGCGTCACCGCGGGCGAACGGCGCATCGCCGGTTCGGCGGCCTATCGCGACGGGTTGGTCGAGCTGCAGGACCTCTCGCCCCAGCTGGCCTGCGCGGCGCTGCCGCTGTCGAAAGGCGCGCGGGTGCTGGATTTCTGCGCCGGCGGCGGTGGCAAGTCGCTGGCCCTCGCCGCGCGCGAGACGGTGGAACTGACCGCCCATGATGCTGCGCCCGCCCGCATGTCCGACCTGCCCGAGCGGGCGCGCCGTGCCGGTGCGCGGATCGCGCTGTCGCCCCCCGACACGCTGGGCGGGGATTACGATCTGGTGGTGACGGATGTGCCCTGCTCCGGCTCGGGCACATGGCGGCGCACGCCCGATGCCAAATGGCGGCTCACGCGCACGGCGCTGGATGAGCTGCGCCGGACCCAGGCGCAGATCCTGTCTCAGGTCGCGCCGCTGGTTCGGCCGGGAGGGCGGATCGCCTATATGACCTGTTCGTTGCTGGATGCCGAAAATGGTAGTCAGGTTGACGGGTTTCTTTCCCGGCATCCCGATTTCCGGCATGAAATGTCACAGACCTGGTCGCCGGAAAATGCTTCGGATGGGTTCTTCCTGGCGCTGCTGCGGCGCGAAGATGATGGACGTTAATCCTTTGTTAAACTCTGAGCGCTAAGCCGATGGGGAGTTGGAAGGGAAAACGTCTCATGGCGAAATGGCTGCAACGGCTGCCGCGCAATCTCGGGCTGTGGGTGCCGGTGCTGGTTCTGCCGGTGGTGCTGGGCGAGATGTGGCTTTATGCCCATGGCGCGCGTCCCAATCCGGGGGTGACGCTGTCGCTTGGCGCGCTGATGGCCGTTCTGGGCTGGTATCTGCTGGGCGGCAGTATCGCACTTTCCCACGCCCGTGACGGGCTGGCCCAGCGTCGCCAATTGGCCCGGTTGCTGCCTCAGATGCAAACCTCCGGCCATCCCGAATGGGCGGTGACCGGGGAGGGCATGATTCTGGCCCAATCGCCCGAGGCGCTGGATCACTGGGGCGACCATGCGGGCCGGCCGCTGGCGCAGCTGTTGGCCGGGCAACTGGCAGATGCGGGCGGTGAAACCGCGCGGCTGCTTGCCCGCGCGCTGCGTCATGGGCGGGCCGGCCAGCACTTGCCCGACAGCCGCCAACTGACCGCCGAACGCGCGGGCGCCAGCCTCGTCCGGCTGTCCCTGCCGGCCGAGCCGAAGGCGCCCGCCGCCATCGAGCCGATGGATTACGATCGCCTGCCCATTGCCGTGCTGCGGCTGGCGGTGGATGGCACCGTCCTGCACGCCAACCGTGCGGCCGAGCCCTATTGCGGCGGCGATGCCACCGGGCAGCATGTCTCGAAACTGCTGGACGGGCTCGGGCGCCCCGTCGAAAACTGGCTGGCCGAGGCCCTTGCCGCCAGCGGCCCCGCCGCGCCCGAGGTGCTGCGCGCGCCCCGCGCCGGGCAGGACCGGTTCATCCAGGTTTCCCTTCACGCCGAAGAAAACGAGCCGCGCACCCTGATCGCGGTGCTGTCGGATGCCCGCGCGCTGAAGACGCTCGAGGCGCAGTTCGTGCAAAGCCAGAAGATGCAGGCGGTGGGCCAGCTGGCGGGCGGCATCGCGCATGATTTCAACAACCTGCTGACCGCGATCAGCGGGCATTGCGACCTGTTGATGCTGCGCCATGACAAGGGCGATCCCGATTACGCCGATCTCGATCAGATCAGCCAGAACGCCAACCGCGCCGCCAATCTGGTCAGCCACCTGCTGGCCTTCTCGCGCAAGCAGACGCTGAAGCCGCAGCGCGTTGATCTGCGCAACACCATCGCCGATCTCTCGCATCTGCTGAACCGGCTGGTGGGCGAGAAGATCACGGTGGAGCAGCGCCACGACCCCCGGCTGGACCCGGTGCGCGCCGACCGTGGCAAGATCGAGCAGGTGATCATGAATCTGGTAGTGAACGCGCGCGACGCCATGACCGAGGGCGGCCGTATCAGCATCACCACCCAGAATGTCGACCTGCTGAAGCCGCAGTTGCATGGCCGTTTCGCGGTGCCGCCGGGCCGCTATGTGCGGGTGGCGGTCGCCGATCAGGGCTGCGGTATTCCCGCCGACCTGATGGGCAAGATCTTCGAACCCTTCTTCACCACCAAGCGCGTGGGCGAGGGGACCGGCCTCGGCCTCTCGACCGCATACGGCATTGTCAAGCAGACCGGCGGTTACATCATGTGTGACAGCGTACCGGATGTAGGGACGACCTTCACCATCTATCTGCCGGTCCATCTGGGCGCCGATCTCGAGCCCGAGGAAGCGCCGGCGCCGACGCGGACGGTTTCGATGACCGCCCCCCCCGATCAGCGCGTGCTGCTCGTCGAGGACGAGGCGCCGGTCCGCGCCTTCGCCAGCCGGGCGCTCAAGCTGCGTGGCTATCAGGTGGTCGAGGCCGCCTCGGGCGAGGAAGCGTTGGAATTGCTGGCCGATGACCGGCTGAAAGTTGACCTGTTCGTCTCCGACGTGGTGATGCCGGGGCTCGACGGCCTCAGCTGGGTGCGCCGCGCATTGAAGGACCGGCCGGGGACGCGGGTGATCTTCATGTCGGGCTATACCGAGGATGTGTTCGCGGATGGCCGCAACCCGGTCGAGGGCGCATCTTTCCTGCAGAAACCCTTCTCGCTGACCGATCTGATCGCGGCGGTGGGCGACAAGCTGGAACGCGCCGCCTGACCGGCTAGCTGAGCGTGGCGTAAAGCCTGAAATCGGGGGCGAGCGCGAGGCGCAATTCGGCCTCGGTCGCGGACGACAGGGTCACATCGGCCGAAGGCGGCACGTTGATGCGCGGCAGGTTGATCGCGCAGTCCAGCCATTCGTCAAGGAAATGGGTGAAGGCGGCCATGTCCTCATAGCGGAAGATGCGATCGACCGGCGCGTCGCCGCCGGTCAGGAAGGCCGACTGGGTGCCGATCCCCTGGGTGACAGATTCAGGATGGGCGAGATACAGCCGGACGAAATCTTCGAAGCGGGAATTGTCGGGGGTTTCGGAATCCTGCTCGTCACGTAGATAGAAGCGATACCAGCTGCGCAGCCATTCCACCGGCTCGCGCATCAGCGCCACGGTGGTGAAATGATCCGCTGTCATTTCAGACAGCCAGGGGTGGATATGGCGGTGGAACCGCGCGGCATCGGCGTGTTTCATTTCGGGCGGGCGCTGCACGGCCAGGCTGGCCAGGGGCTCCAGCGCGACTTCGACAGCCGTTGAACCCGCTTTCGGTGTCGCCAGAAACACCAGCCTCTGATCCCAGAATATCAGCATCACGTCGCCTCGATTTGATCCGTCACGGAATTACGGCGCCGTCAGCCGCCTGTAAACCTCCGGTTAACGAATTGATGCCACGATGCCCAAGCGCGCTTGCCATATGGCGGGTGTTCACGTATTGAGAACATTAATGGAACATCAGCCAGCGCCGATTGAGCCGGGACAGGTGTTCTGACATAAGGGCAAGGAGTTTGGCAGGATGAGCGACACGAATATGGACAAGAGATCGGCCGACAAGCAGAAGGCCCTGGACAGCGCGCTGGCGCAGATCGAACGGCAGTTCGGCAAGGGCTCGATCATGAAGCTGGGCGCCGACAATCCGGTGGCCGAGATCGAGGCCACCTCGACGGGCTCGCTGGGGCTGGACATCGCGCTGGGGATCGGCGGGCTGCCGAAGGGCCGCATCATCGAGATCTACGGGCCGGAAAGCTCGGGCAAGACCACGCTGACGCTGCATTGCATCGCCGAGGAACAGAAGAAGGGCGGCGTCTGCGCCTTTGTCGATGCCGAGCACGCGCTGGATCCGCAATATGCCCGCAAGCTGGGCGTGAACCTGGACGAGCTGCTGATCTCGCAGCCCGATACCGGCGAGCAGGCGCTGGAGATCGTCGATACGCTGGTGCGCTCGGGCGCGGTCAGTCTGGTGGTGGTCGATTCGGTTGCGGCGCTGACGCCCAAGGCGGAAATCGAGGGCGACATGGGCGACCATCAGGTCGGCGCGCAGGCCCGTCTGATGAGCCAGGCGATGCGCAAGCTGACCGCCTCGATCGGGCGCAGCAATTGCATGGTGATCTTCATCAACCAGATCCGCATGAAGATCGGCGTGATGTTCGGCAACCCGGAAACGACCTCGGGCGGGAATGCGCTGAAATTCTACGCCTCGGTCCGTCTGGACATCCGCCGCACCGGCGCGATCAAGGATCGCGACGAGGTGGTGGGCAACTCGACCAAGGTGAAGGTGGTCAAGAACAAGGTTGCGCCGCCTTTCCGGCAGGTCGAATTCGACATCATGTATGGCGAAGGGATCTCCAAGACGGGCGAGCTGATCGACCTCGGCGTGAAGGCTGGCGTGGTCGAGAAATCGGGCGCGTGGTATTCCTATGGCGACGAACGGATCGGGCAGGGGCGCGAAAACGCCAAGCAGTTTCTGCGCGACAACCCGGCCATGGCCTATGATATCGAGGACAAGATCCGCGCCAGCCACGGTCTTGATTTCGCCGTCGCAGGTGGCGAGGATGATGTCCTGTCGGACGAATGAGACCGGTTTGACGCGATGAAACGCACGAGAAACCCCGCCAAAGGTCGCTTTGGCGGGTTTTTTCGTGCCGAAGGGCTGGCAGTTCGAGATCTTATCCCGGCTGGGAGGAAGCCTGCCGCAACGGCGTGGTTCAAGGGAATACCTGCTGGTGCCGCAGTTCGGCAGAGGTCGCCGCGAAAAGCGGTTTGGCCCTCAAAAGATCGGACCTCCCGCCGGATGGCGGCTCAGTCCTGAAGCAGCGGGGATCATACGGCAGGATCATGCGCGACCTTTGGTGCGCTCTCCGCCAAGCCAAGCCGGGTGCGGCAGATTCAGCTGGCGGACGCGCCTGACCTGTTCGGCCGGATCAAAGACAGCGCGCGACAGCGGAGGCATAAGGCATTGTCCTGCGCGAGATCAGAATAATCGCCCGCCCTCCCATAACCGGAAGCGGGCTTGAGATGGCAAAGGTCGCCAGACCGGAGCAGGTGAAAGGCCGGTCGTTCCGCCACTATGGCCCGAACCGCAGGCGAGGCTGGGGAGGGTTGCTTCGGGCGGCTGCCTCGCACGAGCGGGCGTTGCCGAGGCATTTTTCTTGTCCGTGACCGGCGGGGCGCGCGGCGTGGAAGATGGCCCGACCGAACGCATGCTTGGGCAGGTGGCAACGGTGCCGCGTGTGATGGGGATGCAGAGGCCGAGGCTGCGCGCCCTGGCGGGTGCGATCCGCCGATGCCGTCACCGCCATGACCGTCGATCCGTGTTGGCAAGCCAAGTTGCCGATGACCAGAAGGGCGCGGTTCCCAAGGTCGCAACCAGCCCATGTCCAGCAATTGAGATCGGTGGCCGGACGCGGGATCTGTGCCGCGAAATCCACACCGCTGCCATGGTCGCCATACCGGCCTACACCCGGACGCTTGGCCGCCGGGCCACGGACCGGGCGTGGATGGCATCCGATCGGGCATCGACGCGCGCCAAACGCGACCTCCTCATTGGCGACCAGATTGCTGGTGCGACGGGGATCTACCGATCGTATGGGCGACCCCAAGCTGCGGATCGCGAAAGGGACCTCGCGGACCGGTCGGGCAACCCGCCTCTGACCATGGCATCCAGTTGCGGAAGCCGGGCTGTTGCCACGCTGCCCATGCCACGACCGCTATGAGGTCGGATGCCGAGGCTTGCTGCCTGCGCTCGGGCTTCCCCTGGTCCCGAACGCGCCTGTATCGCACGAAGAGCAATCGCCCGCGTAGTGGCTGTCAATCGCCGTCGTCGGGCACCTCGTCATCGTCGCCGAAGCGGGCGTCGTCGTCATATTCGTCTTCGCCATCGCCGACATATTTGGCCGAATTGCGGATCGAGCGGTCGTCGTGACTTTCATCCATGACCACATCGGCCGGAATTTCGCCCGCCAGCCATTCGCGGATCTCCTCGCGCGCTTCGTCGTTCTCCAGCCCCTCGACATCGGCGATGAGGCGCAAAAACTGGCGCTGATCGCCATCGATTTCGTCCAGGTCGGATTCGTCCACGCCCGGCCAGCGGTCGATAATCGCTTCATAGAATGCGGGCCAGTTATCGGCAACGTGATGCCACTTCATGGACAGGTTCCTTCATCTTCCGACGCCATGGCGCTGTGCCGGCGTTCCTTTTGCTGAAACTGCGTCCGAGGGCGGTGGGTTCCCTTACGACGCACCGCCCTCGCGCCACCAGGTTTCGGGCAGGAATCCGGGATAATCGCCATAAATCGGCGTCGTCGCGGGAAATTTCAGCGTCTTGTCATGCGCCAGATGGCTTGCCGGTGCGAAGCCCACCGGAATCACATAGCGCCCCGCAGTGAGCACCCGGTCAAGGGCGTGGACGGCGGCCACGTAGTCCTCCCGGCTGGTGGAGTTCAGCATCGCCGCGATCATCGCCTCGGCCGCGGGCGAGTTCATCCCCATCAGGTTGCGGGTTCCCGGCTCGGTCACCCCGTTGGCGCCCCAGTAGAGCAGATGTTCATTGCCCGGCGACAGCGACAGCGCACGGTCAAACCAGGTCATGTCAAAGGCATAGGTATTGGTGCGCTGGGTATATTGGGCGCTGTCCAGCAGCGTGATGACGGGGGATATGCCAAGGCTGTGCAGCGCCTGCGCATAGATTTCCGACATCTGCCGCATCTCGGCGGCGGTGGTGATGGCGCTGCCCGACAGGTTCAGCAGGATCTCGAACCGGAAGGGCTTGCCCTCCGCATTGACCAGCTGGCCATCGCGGACGGTCCAGCCGGCTTCCGCCAGCAGTTTCGTCGCCCGCTTCAGGGCGGCGCGGTCCAGCGGCCGGTCGGTGCCCTCAGGCAGGGCATAGCCTTCGATCGTGCCGGGGGGCAGATCAGCTGCGAAAGGTTGCAGCAGCGACAGTTCGCGCCCTTCGGCGGGCGCGCCGGGGGTCATCCCCAGATCGGAATTGGCGAAATAGGAGGTGATGCGCTGATCCTTCCCGCCCGAGAGGGTGTTGTTGATGAATTGCCAGTTGAAGGCCTCGATCAGGGCCTGCCGAACCCGCCAGTCGGCGAAGATCGGATTGCGGGTATTCATCACGAAACCGGTGATGCCGGTCGGGCGATTGTTCGGAATGTCGGACAGAACCACCTGACCCGAGGTGACGGCCGGGAAGTCGAACTCGTTTTCCCAGCGGCTCGGGCTCAATTCGCGCCAGACATCCAACTCGCCCCCCTTGAAGGCCTCGAACATGGCATTGGCGTCGCCGTAATAATCGTAGGTGATGCGGTCGAGATTGTGCAGCCCCTGATTGACCGGCAGATCCTTTCCCCACCAGTCAGGGTTCTTGCGCAGGGTCAGCGAGCGGCCCGGATCAACCTTCTCGATCACATAGGGACCCGAGCCGATGGGCACCTCCAGCCCCGATTGCGCGAAATCCTTGCCCTCCCACTGGGCTTTCTTCAGCACCGGACGCATCCCCATCAAAAGCGCCAGTTCGCGATCCGGGGTGTTGAAGGTGATGCGGATCTTGTGCGGGCCGGTCTGTTCCATCTTCGCGACCTTGCCCCAGGCGGCGCGATAGCGGGGGTGCCCTTGGGTGCCCAGCGTCTCATAGGACCACATCACGTCCTCCACCGTGACGGGCGAGCCATCCGAGAAACGCGCTTCGGGGCGGAGGGCGAATTCCACCCATGTGCGGTCGGGATCGGTTTCGACGGTCTCGGCCAGCAGCCCGTAAAGCGTGAAGGGTTCGTCGAGCGAGCGCAGCATCAGCGTTTCGGCCAGAACGCCCGGCATGGTCAGCAGTGGAAAGGCCGGATTGCCCTTGAGAACCCAAGGCTTAAGCGAATCGAAGCTGCCCGATTCGGGCAGCCGAATCGAGCCGCCTTTCGCAGCGTCAGGATTGGCATATGGCAGATGCGTGAAACCCTCGGGCAGGGCCGGCTCGCCATACATGGCGATGCCATGCGCGGGGTCGGCGGCACTTGTCAGCGGCATCGCTGCAACAGTCACGAGGGTGCAGAAAGCGGCCAGAAGGGCTGGCTTGATCGCGGAATCGTTAGGGAAATTGAAGATTCGCATGCAGTCCTTCGCTTCGCTCTGGCAAATACCAGTGATTTCAATGCGCAGCCTATCCGAGGGCGTTTACCGTGACAAACAACAGCCTTGGACTCGGGCGCGGTTTCGCCTATATATAACTCACTGCTCGATAGGTTTCTTGCCTGTATGAAACCTGCCTCATGACTGGCGCCCGCTTCGTGCGGGCGCTTTTTTTACGCCGGATCGCAGGGGATCCTGGCGCGCCCCGCGCAAGAGGGCGGTCGGTGAGCCGCGGCCGGATTGGGGCACGCCCGGCGACGAATTGCCGGAAATTTAGCCAGTCGGTGGGCGGGGGCTGCCGCGGGGGGCCGTCGCGGAACCGATGCCGGGCGGTTCGGTTCGCTCGCAAGGGGCAGGGCGGCGCGCGGTGTCGCGGCATGGTCGGGCCACGGCGTTTCGCCGCGCGGACTCGATTCCTGAAAAAGGCGGGAATCGGCACGGTGGCTCGGTTGTGGTCGGCGTCCTCGGGGCGTAGACATTTTCCGACTGAAACCGAAAGGGCGAGGCCATGTTCGAGAACGTTCTGAAGGGAAAGACCGCCGTGGTGACCGGATCGAATTCGGGGATCGGGCTGGGGATTGCGCGGGCGCTTGCCGGCGCGGGCGCCAATGTCGTGCTGAACAGTTTCACCAATGACGAGGCCGATCACAAACTGGCCGCCGACATGGCCGCCGAGTTCGGCGTCGATGTCCGCTATATCCAGGCCGATATGTCGAAGGGCGCGGATTGCCGGGCGCTGATCGAAAAGGCGGGCGCCTGCGATATTCTGGTGAATAATGCGGGTATTCAGCATGTCGCGCCGATCCCGGAATTCCCGGTTGAAAAATGGGACGCGATCATCGCCATCAACCTGACCTCGGCCTTCCATTGCACGGCGGCGGCGTTGCCGGAGATGCAGAAGAAGGGTTGGGGTCGCGTCATCAACATCGCGTCGGCCCATGGTCTGACGGCCAGCCCCTACAAGTCGGCCTATGTCGCGGCCAAACACGGCGTTGTCGGCCTGACCAAGGTGACCGCGCTGGAAGAAGCCGGCAAGGGCATCACCTGCAACGCCATCTGCCCCGGCTATGTGCTGACGCCGATCGTCGAAAAGCAGATCCCCGACCAGATGAAGACCCATAACATGAGTCGCGAAGACGTGATCAAGAAGGTCATGCTGTCACGCCAGCCCTCGGGCGAGTTCGCCACCGTCGAACAGATGGGGGGCACGGCGGTCTTCCTGTGCACGCCTTTGGCTGACCAGATCACCGGCACCACGATCAGCGTGGATGGCGGCTGGACCGCGCTTTGATCCCGTATCAGGCGGGGCGCGTCAAGCCGCCCCCGCCTGATCCAGCGCCGAATCCTCGGCGGCCACTTCGTCCAGTACGAATCGCTGAAACGCCTTGATCGCGGGGCGATTGCGACGGGCGTGCGGATAGACCAGCCAATAGCTTTTCTCGCCGCGCCAGACGCTTTTAAAAGGCTGGACAAGTGTGC
Source organism: Paracoccus sp. S1E-3 (assembly GCF_013868135.1). Taxonomy (GTDB): domain Bacteria; phylum Pseudomonadota; class Alphaproteobacteria; order Rhodobacterales; family Rhodobacteraceae; genus Paracoccus. Next base: position 956,587 of record NZ_JACEMU010000004.1, on the reverse strand, counting down.
CGGTCGCCAATTCCAAACGGAAGAAGCGCGGGTTCAGAAGTGCGATGCCTTCCCCGGCAAGTGCCGCCCGGCCAAGATGCGACTGCGCCTCGAACTCGAGCCGGCGTGTCGGCGCACAGGCCAGCTCCGCCACGTTATTCTGGCGCAGCCAACCATCCCAGCCGCGATGCGTATTGTTCAGCCAAGGCAGGGGAATCACATCCGCCGGCCCCTTCAGCGGCCCGTATTCTTTCAGAAGCGCCGGCGACAGCATGGGCGTCAGTTCGGAGTCGAACAGCTTTTGACTGACCAGCCCGTCCCAGTCGCCGAAACCGTAACGCAGCGCGACATCGACATCCTGACGCGCGAAGTCGACGAGCTTGTCATCGGTTTCCAGCCTTACCGCCAGTTCCGGGTGCTGAAACTGAAAGCGGCCAAGCCGGTGCGACAGCCAATTGCTCGCTATGGTGATCATGGTCGAGATCGACATGGTTTCGGGATGGCCATGACGGCTGGAAAACGCCTCGCGCAGCGTGGCGAACGCGTCGGCGGTCGGGCCTGCATAGCGCTGGCCAAGCTCGGTCAGTTCCAGCCCTTTCGGCTTGCGCAGGAACAACTGGCCGCCGAGGCGTTCCTCCAGCAGCTTTATCTGATAACTGACTGCGGCCTGCGTCATGCCGAGGGTCTCGGCCGCACGGGTGAAGCTGAGTTGGCGGCTGGCCGCGTCAAAGACACGCAGAGCGGAAAGCGGCGGCAGTTCCATAAGCGGTCCTTATGCATGGTTGCAGGCGTTTTGTTGGCATTCGGTCGATGAAGGTAGCATCCTAATCCTATCGAGAGAAGCGGGAACAGGCCCTGTCGGCAAACTCCCGCGACGGATCTGAAATCGACGCCCGTTCCGGCGCCTCAGGCGGCACAAGCCCGCTTTATGAGGATCAGACAACGCGTCCGTACGGAAGGAGAAAAGAGATGACGATGATGCCGATTGAACTGTGCGAAAAAACCGACCTCGCCTCGCCGATGGCGCGGGTCCTTCAGCGGATTGCGATGTGGCACGAGCGGCGCCATCAGGCACGGGCCATGCGCATTTCCCTGGCGGAAGTACCTGAGCATCTGCGCAAGGATATCGGGTTGGACGGCGGCGCGCCCCTGCACCAGGAGGGACAGAGCGGGCGAACCTTCATCACCGCTGGCCGCCCTGATACGACGCTGAGCGATTGGCGCTGGTGACGCCCCTTGGTCCCGGTCCAATAAGCCCCCGCAACTTACGCTGCGGGGGCTTCTGAGTCATGCGGGCCGGCAGCCCTCGCAGAAGCTGCGGATCCGGGCCACGGCCTCGCGCAGGGTGTCGTCGCTGGCGGCATAGCTGACGCGGAAATGCGGCGACAGGCCGAAGGCGGCGCCGAAGACGATGGCCACGCCGGTTTCGTCCAGCAGGGCATTGGCGAAGGCCTCGTCATCGGTGATCGGGGTGCCCCCGGCCGAGACGGTGCCGATCAGCCCGGCGATCGAGGGGTAGACGTAGAAGGCCCCCTGCGGCCTCGGACACGTGATGCCGGGGCAGTCGTTCAGCCCCGCCACCACCATGTCGCGGCGGCGCTGGAAGGCGGCGCGCGACGTCTCCAGATAATCCTGCGGTCCGGTCAGCGCTGCCAGCGCCGCATATTGGCCGATCGAGCTGGGGTTCGAGGTCGATTGCGACTGCAGCTTCGCCATCGCCCGGATCAGCGCCTGTGGCCCGGCTGCATAGCCGATCCGCCAGCCGGTCATGGCATAGGCTTTGCTCGCGCCGTTCATGGTCAGGGTCCGATCCTTCAGGCGCGGCTCGACCTGGGCCGGGGTCACGAAGGTAAAGCCGTCGAAAACCAGATGTTCATAGATATCGTCGCTCAGCACCCAGACCTGCGGGAAATCCAGCAGCACTTCGGTCAGCGCCTTCATCTGCGCCGCATCGTAAGCCGCCCCCGATGGGTTCGACGGCGAGTTCAGGATCAGCCATTTGGTCTTCGGCGTGATGGCGGCACGCAGCGCCTCGGGTGTCAGGCGAAAGCCGTCCTCGGCCGGGCAGGGGACGATCACCGGCGTTCCCCCCGCCAGCGCGACGATATCGGGATAGCTGACCCAATAGGGGGCGGGAATGATGACCTCGTCGCCCGGATTGACCGTCGCCAGCAGCGCATTGAACAGGATCTGCTTGCCGCCGCTGGCGACGCTGATCTGATCGGGGGTGTAGTCCAGCCCGTTTTCCCGCGCGAACTTGTCGCAGATGGCCCGCTTCAGTTCAGCGATCCCATCGACGGTCGTGTAGCGGGTGTGGCCCGCGTCGATGGCGGCCTTGCCGGCCTCGCGGATATGTTCGGGGGTGTCGAAATCCGGCTCGCCGGCCGACAGCGCGAGGATGTCGCGACCCTCGGCCTTCAGCGCCGCCGCGCGGCCGGTCATGGCGACCGTGGGCGAGGGTTTGATTCGGTTGATCGCGTCAGAGAGGAAAGCCATCGCGCGCTCCTTGGAATTGGCACGGTTACGTCTTAGGGTGCGCGCGGTCAGGCGACAAGCGAGGCGAGCCATGGAAGATCCCGAAATCCGGCTGAAGCGGCTGCAGATGCGCAGCTGGCGGCGCGGGATGAAGGAAATGGACCTGATCCTGGGACCCTTCGCCGATTCGCAGCTGCGCGACCTGCCGAAGGGACTGATGGCCCAATACGAACAGGTCATGGGTGAAAACGATCAGGATCTTTATCGCTGGATCATGGCCTTTTCGCGCGGCGAAACGGCGGGGCCGCCAGAAATCGCCGCGATTCTTGAGGTGATCGCCCGCTTCGCATTGGAGCGGTTCCAGGGCATCCCGGCGGAGTTCACGAATCTTCCGCAGAAAAATCGGGCGGATTAACCGAAGATTCGGTATTTTGGGCCATGGTCGTCCCTAGCGAGAGGATGACCATATGAATGCTGTGCTGCCCAGATCGGACCACCGCCCGCAGGCGGACATGGTCGACAGCTATTTCCAGTGCCTGCAGATGCTGGAACGCCTGCATCGGCTGATGCTGGACCTCATCAAGGACGACTTCGAACGTGTGGGCCGGGCCGACCTGACGCCGGTGCAGGCCCTGCTGCTGTATAACCTCGGCGCGGCCGAGGTTTCGGCGGGCGAACTGCGCTCGCGCGGGATGTATCAGGGGTCGAACGTGTCGTATAACCTGAAGAAGCTGGTGGGGATGGGCTATGTCCATCACGAGCGCAGCGATCAGGACCGCCGTTCGGTCCGGGTGCGGCTGAGCGATACGGGGCAAGCGGTGCGCGACCAGATCGGGCAGCTGTTTGCGCGCCACGCCGACGACCTGGTGGCATCCGGCATTCTGGACGATCCCCCGCTGGAGGAGGTGAACCGCCAATGGCGCCGGATCGAGCGCTATTGGAACGAGCAGATCCGCTATATCTATTGACGGGTCAGTATTGCAGCTGCCCCAGCCGACGCAGTTCCGCCAGCGCGGCACCCTCGACCCGGAAATGGCCGGTATGGGGATAGGCGAACAGGGCGTCCTCCTCGCGCGTGCCGCGCCCGATATTGTGGATGACCAGTGGAATGCCGTCGGCATTGCGACGATCGCTGATCAACATGATATGCGGCAGGTTTCCCGGCAGCATCGCCGTGACAATGTCGCCAGGCCGAAAATCCGCCGGATCGTTGCCGAGGGGGCGGCGCGCGCCCACTCGGTCCAGCAGCGCGGCGAGGTTCGGGACCCGGCGGTGGTCGATATTCGGATCAGGACGCTTGAGGCCCCAGAGATCGGGATAGGCGGCGAAGTTGGCCGTCATGTCGCGGTGGACGGCCAGTTGCAGGTCGATATACGCCCCGTCGCGCAGGGCGCGAATCAGCACATCCGTGCAGACGCCACGGTCACGCGGCACATCCCCGCCGGGATAGTCGAGGCGGGCATAGGCGGGATCATAGATCGTGGTGACGCCGACCTGCGCCCGCGCGGCCGCGATGATCGCGGCGGCTTCTTCGGGTGAGCCGGGGACAGGGGGCGCGACCACCAGCGGCCGCGCGGGCGGAGGCGCCGATGCGGTCGGGCGCGGCGCGCTGTCATTGCCCCCCTGCCGCCCCTGATCCTGTCCATTCCCCCCGCCCGCGGCGACAATGGCGACCGTGATGGCGATCAGGATGGCAATGGCCGGGGCGGTTCGCATCTGGCTGGCCGTCTTACCAGTGCCCGGTATTTTCCATGCTGGCCCAGGGCTCCTGCGGGTCCAGATAACCGTCCTGCAACAGCTCGACCGAGATATTGTCCGGGCTGCGCACGAAGGCCATATGCCCGTCGCGCGGCGGCCGGTTGATGGTGACGCCCGCATCCATCAGCTTCTGGCACAGGGCATAGATGTCATCGGTGCGGTAAGCCAGATGCCCGAAATGCCGGCTGTCGGACGGCAGTCCGTCATCGCCGTCCCAATTATAGGTCAGCTCGACCGGGGCGTCCTCCTGACCGGGGGGCGCCATGAAGACCAGCGTGAAGCGGCCCTTCTCGTTTTCGGTCCGCTTGATCTCCTCCAGCCCCAGCAGCCGATAGAAGGCCATCGACTTTTCCAGATCCTTCACGCGCACCATGGTATGCAGATAGCGAAGCGTCATGTTTCGTCCTTTCAGCGATATTGCCGCCAATCTGCCACGAGCTGCGCCGGGTCACAAACCTGAATGCTGGTCGGCATGGCGCCGGGACGCTAAGAAGGGGCGACAGCAGAGCGGAGACCGGGCATGCAGCAATATCATCAGGCGTTGAGAACGATTCTCGAGCAAGGCGAGATCACCACCGACCGCACCGGCACCGGCACCATCGCCTATTTCGGCATGCAAAGCCGCTATCCGCTGTCCGAGGGCTTCCCGCTGGTCACCACCAAGAAACTGCATCTGCGCTCGATCATCCATGAGCTGCTGTGGTTCCTCTCGGGCGACACCAATATCGGCTATCTGAAGGCGAACAAGGTCTCGATCTGGGACGAATGGGCGGATGCGAATGGCGATCTCGGGCCGGTCTACGGCGCGCAATGGCGGCGCTTCCCGGCGCTGGAACCGGCGGGCGCGGCCCCGGACGGCCAGCCGCTGTTCTTCGCGCGCTCTGTCGATCAGATCGCCGAGCTGGTTGAAAACATCCGCAAGAACCCCGACAGCCGCCGCCTGATCGTCTCGGCCTGGAACCCCGGCGAGGTACCCGACATGGCGTTGCCCCCCTGCCATACGCTGTGGCAGGTCCGCATCATCGGACGCAAGATGCACCTTCAGCTTTATCAACGTTCCGCCGATATGTTTCTCGGCGTGCCGTTCAACATCGCCTCCTATGCGCTGTTGCTGGCGATGCTGGCCCATGTCACCGGCTACGAGGCGGGCGATTTCATCCACACGCTGGGCGACGCGCATATCTATTCGAACCATCTCGAGCAGGTCGAGCTGCAACTGTCCCGCACGCCCAAGCCGCTGCCGCAGTTGCGTATCACCCGCAAGGTCGATTCGATCTTCGACTTCAAATTCGAGGATTTCGAATTCCTGAACTACGATCCCGACCCGGCGATCAGGGCGCCGGTGGCCGTCTGATGCTGACCCTGATCGCAGCGCGCGCCCGCAACGGGGCCATCGGCAAGGATGGCACGCTTCCCTGGCATGTCCCGGAGGATCTGAAATTCTTCAAACGTGAGACGCTGGGGGGCGCGCTCATCATGGGGCGGCGCACCTGGGAAAGCCTGCCGTTCCGGCCGCTGAAGGACCGGCTGAACCTGGTCGTGACCTCGACGCTGGATCTGCCTGCCCATGCTGTGCCGGATCTCGACGCGGCGATGGATGCGGCCCGTGCGGCCGGCTATGCCCGTATCTACGGCATTGGCGGCGAGCGTGTCTTCCGCGATCTTCTGCCCCGCGCCGACCGGCTGCTGATCACCGAAATCGATGTCGAGGTCGCGGGGGCAGATGCCTTTTTCCCCGATTTCGACGCCGCCGGCTGGCAGGAGGTGACGCGGTTCGATTTCCCCGGCGACGGTCCACGCGCCACCCTGCGAGAGCTTGTGGTCCGCCGTCCTTGACGACACCGACAGCTGTCCTTTACGACTGAGGGAGCACCCGCCCAATCAGCTAAAGTCACGCTTCGGTTGCCGCGCCTGTTCGGAGTGATGCGCCATGAATCTCACGACCGGCATACCCCGCTATGTCTGGAAACGGGCGACGAATTCGGCGCGGCTGTTCTTCCATATCGACCGCATCGACGCCGTTCTGGCCTCCTATCCCAAATCGGGCAGGACCTGGTTCCGCTTTATCCTGTCGTCCTATCTGGTCCGCCTGTTCGGCCTGAACCCGGCGCTCGACCTGTATTCCACCTTCACGGTGATGCCGAATTTCGACCTGGATCCCGAACGCGGCCTGCCGGCCTTCGGCTTCGCGGACCACAAGCCGCCGGTGCCCCTGATCGCGGTCAGCCACCGGCCCTATTCCCGACTGTGGTTCCGCCAGCGTCCCATCATCTATATGCTGCGGGATCCCAGGGACGTGCTGGTCTCGTCCTATTTCCACGCCACGCGGCAGAAGCACCGCTTTTCGGGTGACATCGACGCCTTCCTGAACGATCCGGCGCAGGGGATCGCGGCGCTGACCGGCTATCTGAACGGATGGGCGGCCGGGCTGCGGCACAATCCCCATATCGTGCTGAGTTACGAAAAGCTCTCGCAGGACCCGATCAGTGAAACCGCCCGCGTGCTCGATTTTCTGGGGGTGGAGGTCAGGCCGGATCTGCTGGCCGACGCGGTCGAGGCCGCGCGTTTCCAGAACATGCAGAAACTGGAACTGTCGAAAGGGCTGCCCGGTCATGATTACGACCGCAGCGATGGCGAAAGCCTGCGGATGCGCAAAGGGCAGGTCGGCGGCTATGTCGACTATCTTTCGCCGGCGCAGATTGCCCTGATCGATGCCGCCTGCGATCGCCGCTTGAACGCCGAGGCCAGGGCCCTGCTGGCCCAAACCCGAAGCTGAGGGCCGGTTCCCCGAACCGACTGCGTACGCGGGTTACGGACCGGCCTGACGCACGGCCTCCAGCCAGGCGCGGATCACGCCAAGGCTTTCCGCTTCGTCCAGCCAGGGCACATGCGCCCGGTCCGGGACTTCGGCATAGATCCCATCAGGACGCCGCTTGCGCATCTCGGCATAAGCCTCGGGCGAGAGCAGATCCGAATTCGCCCCCCGGATCAACGCCACCGGCATCCCCGCGGTCGCCGCCCACAAGGGCCACAGATCGGGCGCCTCGCCCTGAAACGCCGCCAGAAACGCCTCGCGCAGGCTGGCGTCATAGCGGATGCGCAACCCCTCGGGCGTCTCCAGATAGAATTTCTCGGCATCGGCGCGCCAGCGGCCCGCGGGCACATTGGCGAAACCGGGGCTCAGCGCCGCCATCCGCTCCGCCACGGCGTCATAGGTCTTCGCCGCCGGGTTGCGGCCGACATAATCGAAGATCCGCTCCAGCCCCGCGCGCTCGATCACCGGACCGACATCGTTCAGGCACAGCCCCAGCAATCTGTCCCGTGCGACCGCCGCCAGAAACAGCCCGATCAGGCCGCCGCGGGACGTTCCCAGCACCGCCGCCTGCGGCAAGCCCAGATGATCCAGCAACTGCAGGGCGTCCTTGCCTTCGCGCGGCACGGTATAGGTGGCCGCCCCGGTATAATCCGACTGCCCGCGCCCGCGATAATCCATGCGGATCAGCCGGACGCCTGACAGATGGGGTGCCAGATAGTCGAAATCACCCATGTTCCGCGTCAGCCCGGCGAGGCACAGGACCGGAAGCCCCTCACCCTCATCCTGATAAGCGATTTTCGCGCCATCATCGGCGGTAAAGAACTGCGTGCTCATCTTCATTCTGGCCCAAATATCCTGGGGTCCGGGGTGAAACCCCGGTCCGGCGTCAAAGATTTTCGCTCTGCGGCATGCCCAGCACGTGATAGCCGCCATCGACGGTGACAATCTCGCCGGTGGTGCAGGCGGCCCAATCGCTGGTCAGCCATACGGCGGTGCCGCCGATCGCTTCCAGCGTGGCATTGGCGCGCAGGGGCGCATTGGCCTGGGTGTGCCGGAAGGTCTTGCGCGCCCCGCCAATCGCGGCGCCCGCCAGCGTCTTCATCGGGCCGGGGCTGATCGCGTTGACCCGGATTCCGTCGGGGCCGAGGTCATTGGCCAGATAGCGGACGGTCGCCTCCAGCGCGGCCTTGGCCACGCCCATGACATTGTAGAAGGGCGTCACCCGGTTCGAGCCGCCATAGGTCAGCGTCAGGATCGAGCCGCCCTCGGCCATCAGCGGATGGGCACGGCGGGCGACCTCGATGAGGGAATAACAGGAAATATCCAGCGAATTCTTGAAGTTCTCGCGGCTGGTATTCATGAATCGGCCGGTCAGCTCGTCCTTGTTCGAAAAGGCGATGGCATGGACCAGAAAATCCAGCTTGCCCCAGCGATCCCCCAGCGCCCTGAAGGCCGCGTCCAGACTGTCGTCATTGGTCACGTCAACGTCGACCAGCAGGTCCGATCCCAGCGATTCCGCCAGCGGACGGACGCGTTCGGCAAACATGTCGCCCTGATAGGTGAAGGCCAGCTCGGCGCCTTCACCCGCCAGTGCCCTGGCGATCCCCCAGGCGATGGAACGGTCATTGGCGACCCCCATCACCAGTCCGCGTTTGCCTTTCAGAAGATCGCCCATTCAGATCACCCTTGGAATTTCGACATCACCAGCGTGGCGTTGGTCCCGCCAAAGCCGAAGCTGTTGGACAGAACGGAATCGAAATCGACATTGTCGACACGCTGCAAGGCGATTTCCTCGGGTTTCACTTCGGGGTCAAGCTCGGTCACGTTCGCTGAGGCGGCGATGAAGCCGTTTTGCATCATCAGCAGCGAATAGATCGCCTCGTGCACGCCGGTGGCGCCCAGCGAATGGCCGGTCAGCGATTTGGTCGAGGAGACCAGGGGCGTCGTTCCCTCGCCGAACACCCGGCGGATCGCCTTCAGCTCGCCGATATCGCCGACCGGGGTCGAGGTTCCGTGCGAGTTGATATAGCTGATCTTGCGCCCCTCGGGCAGGGTTGCCAGCGCGACGCGCATGGCCCGTTCGCCGCCTTCGCCCGAAGGCGCGACCATGTCATAGCCGTCCGAGGTGGCGCCGTAACCGGTGACTTCGGCATAGATCCTGGCGCCGCGCGCCAGCGCATGTTCCAGTTCCTCCAGCACCACGACGCCGCCGCCGCCGGCGATGACGAAGCCGTCGCGGGTGGCATCATAGGGGCGGGAAGCGGTCTCGGGCGTGTCGTTGTATTTCGACGACATCGCGCCCATGGCGTCGAACAGACAGGACAGGGTCCAGTCCAGCTCCTCGCCGCCGCCGGCGAAGACGATGTCCTGCTTGCCCATCTGGATCTGCTCGACCCCGTTGCCGATGCAATGGGCCGAGGTCGCGCAGGCCGAGGTGATCGAATAGTTCACGCCCTTGATCTTGAACGGCGTCGCCAGACAGGCCGAGTTCGTCGACGACATGCAGCGCGTCACCATGAACGGCCCCATCCTTTTCGGCGAGCCCTTTTCGATCACGATCTGATGCGCCTCGAAGAAATTCGACGTGGACGGGCCGCCCGACCCCATGATCAGGCCGGTGCGCGGGTTGGAGACATCGCTCTCCTCCAGCCCGGAATCCTTGATCGCCTGCTCCATGGCGATGAAATTATAGGCAGCACCCGGCCCCATGAAGCGCAGGTTGCGCTTGTCGATATGGTCTTCCAGCACGATCTGCGGCATGCCGTGGACCTGGCTGCGGAAGCCGTGTTCGGCGTAGTCGGGGGCGAAAACGATGCCCGAGCGGCCGGCCTTCAGGCTTTCGGTGACTTCCTCGGCATTGTTGCCGATGGGCGAGACGATCCCCAGCCCGGTAATGACGACGCGGCGCATGCTCGCTCCTTTTCTTTCTCGTTCAAGGGCTTGCCCTCGTTGCCGTTACGATAATCATCCGCCCCCTCTCAAACAAGACGGTGAGGGTGCGACACATATCGTTACTTGCCGTGATCATAGCCGATGCATGGGGATAACCGATAGAGCAGAGCGGCGGAAAAGCGCGAAAACCGGGTGCTAGCGATTTGCCGCCGAACCTGCCTTGCCGGAAAAAGCGGGTTGCGGCGAAGGGCGCGTCGTCGATCGCGGCGCGGCGCCGGGTCAACCAGGCGGCGGATGCGGCTTCTTCGCACGCAGCGCATCTGCTGCGAGATAACGAAGCAGGCCATCGTTTGCGGCGCCGTCCCGGTTTCTTTGGGCTGGGCGCGGGGCGCGGCCTGTGCATAAACTTCCCGCAGAATCTGCAAACGGAAAGGATGCAACAATGTCGATCAAACGCCTCTCTCCCGGCCCGAGGATGAGCCAAGCCGTCATTCACGGCGATACCGTCTATCTGGCGGGGCAGGTAGGCAACCCCGGCAGCGGCATGGCCGAACAGGCGCAGGAGGCGCTGGCGGCAGTCGATTCGCTGCTGGCCGAGGCCGGAACCTCGAAGTCGAAGATCCTGTCGGTCACCGTCTGGCTGGCCGACATGGCCGATTTCGATGCCATGAACAAGGTCTATGAGGGCTGGATCGACAAGGACAATCCGCCCGCCCGCGCCACCGGCGAGGCCCGGCTGGCCACCCCCGACTATCGCGTCGAATTCATCGTCGTGGCCGCCCTGTAAGCGTCACTGAATGGAGGCCAGTCCCGGACGACCGGGGCTGGCCCCAATGTCCCCCTCAGACCGGGTCCCAGCTGAACACGTCGGCCGAGACCTCCAGCGGCACGAAGCTGCGTTTCAGCGCCGGGATGGCGTGGCTGGCGACGCTGTCGATGTCCCAGCCCTCGGCCCGATGGACGGAGCGGACCGGACGTGGCTGCGAGATCAGGAAAATCTCGTTGTTGCGCACGGCGAAGATCTGCCCGGTGATCTCCGCGGCGGCGTCCGAGGCCAGATACAGCGCCAGCGGGGCGATCTTTTCGGGCGACATCTCCTTCATGCGGTTCACGCGTTCCGCCTGCTCGGCGCTGTCGACCTTGATCGAGGAGGTCATCCGGCTCCATGCGAAGGGCGCGATGCAGTTCGAACGGATGTTCCAGCGCGCCAGATCCAGCGCGATGGATTTCGACAGCGCCGCCACGCCCAGCTTCGCGGCCGAATAATTCGCCTGCGCCAGATTGCCGATCAGCCCCGAGGTCGAGGTCATGTGAATCAGGCTGCCGCCACCCTGTTCGCGCATCACGTCGGCGGCGGCGCGGCTGACGTTGAAGCTGCCATACAGGTGGACCTTCACCACGGCGTCGAAATCCTCGAAGCGCATCTTGTGGAAGAAGGTATCGCGCAGGATACCGGCATTGTTGACCACTGCGTCCAGCCGGCCGAAGGCGTCGGTGGCGGTCTTGACCATGGCGCGGGCGCCGTCCGGGTCGGACACATCGTCGCCATTGGCGACCGCCCGGCCGCCGCCACGGCCGATCTCGGCCACCACGGCATCAGCGGCGGCACTGGAGTCGCGGCGCCCGTCCAGCGTCGCGCCAAGGTCGTTGACGACGACGCTGGCGCCGGCGCGGGCGGCCTCCATCGCGATGGCGCGACCGATGCCGCCGCCGGCGCCGGTGACAAGAATGACCTTTCCACTCAGGGCGTTGTCCGACATATCTCCTCCGTCATGTCTGCTGAAGTGATGGGGCGGCGCGGCAGAACAGGCCGCGTTCGATCTGGCCGGCGGCCTCCGACAGCGCGGCCGCCACATGGGCCAGGCTGTCGTCGTCATGCTGCCCCGAGATGGTGATGCTGCTCAGCCCCAGGCGCGGGGTATCCGCACGGTCGCAGGCCACGGCGGCGACGATGTCGAGACCGCGGAACAGTTGGCCCCGGTCACGCGCTTGGCCGGTTTCGCGCGCGGCCAGCACGTCCTGCCAATAGGCGTCGAAGCCCGGTGGGTCCTGCCAGCGCACGCCGTCATAGCCCTTGCGCGTCTGGCCCTCGTCCAGTCCGCGTCGGGCGGCATAGACGCGGCCCACGGCGCCCGCGAAGACCGGCAGGCGGCTGTTCGGTGCGATCACCGCCTGCACGATGCGGGGGGCGGTGAAATGGTCGATCAGCACCAGCCGCCGGGTGCCGGTGATCTGCCACAGCGCGATCATCACCTGGTGATCCTGGGCGATCGCATTGGCCAGCGGCCGGATCAGGTCGGCCGGATTCGCCCCCAGCAGGGGGGTCGCGAATTCCATCATCCCCATGCCGATCCGGTAGGTCTTGGTTTCGGGGTCGAAGCTCAGCAGCCCGTCATGGGCCAGCGTCCGCAGGATGTTGAATGCCGAGGAGACGTTCAGCCCCGCCTCGCGCGCGATCTGGGTCGCGCCCATGGCGGTCCCGCGCGTCGCCAGAAGCCGCAGGATCATGGTCGCATTCTGGACGGCGGGGACCGGTTTCGGGGTCTGTTCGTCGCGCATGAATATTTTCCTTGAAGAATGATATTCATCATACAGAATGAAACCCATGCTGCAAGCGAGGAGGAACGCTATGGCATCAGGTGTGGATGATGATGTTTTCGAACAACTTTTGCATGTGGTCGACCGATTCGCGCGCGAACGCCTGATCCCCGCCGAGGCACAGGTCGAGGAAGAAAACGACATTCCCGACGACATCGTCGCCGAGATGCGCGCGATGGGACTGTTCGGCCTGTCCACGCCCGAGGAATATGGCGGCATCGGGCTGAACGTCCCGCAGGAGGCCCGGCTGATCGAGGCGCTGTGCTATGCCTCGCTCAGCTTCAGGTCGCTGATCGGCACCAATGTGGGCATCGGCGCGCAGGGGATCGTCATGGACGGCACGCCCGCGCAGAGGGCCGCATGGCTGCCCGGCATCGCCAGCGGCGAGATCATCTCCTCGTTCGCGCTGACCGAACCGGACAACGGATCGGACGCGGGCGGGATCCGAACCTCGGCACGGCGCGAGGGGTCCGATTTCGTCATCAACGGCACCAAGCGCTTCATCACCAATGCCGTGCGGGCCGGCGTCTTCACCGTCTTTGCCCGCACCGATCCGGGCAGGCCCGGCGCCGATGGCGTCTCGGCCTTCATCGTGCCGGCGGACACGCCCGGCATCACCGTCTCGAGGCCCGACCGCAAGATGGGGCAGCGCGGGACGAAGACCTCGGATGTGATCTTCGACGACGTGCAGGTGCCGGAAAGCGCCATCATCGGCGGCCCGGAGAACCTGAACAAGGGGTTTCGGACAGCGATGAAAGTTCTGGACCGGGGCCGCATCCATGTCAGCGCCATGGCGGTGGGGCAAGGTCAGCGGATGCTGGACATCGCCACCGATTACGCGCTGACGCGCAAGCAGTTCGGCAAGCCCATCGGGGAACACCAGCTGGTGCAGGGGCTGCTGGCCGATGCGCAGGCCGATCTCCATGCCGCGCGCGCGCTGGTGCGCGCCACCGCCGACACCTTCGACCGCGAGGGCAAGGCGATTCTCGAAGCGTCCTGCGCCAAGTATTTCTGCACCGAGGCCGCCGGCCGGATCGCCGACCGGGCGCTGCAGATCCATGGCGGCGCGGGCTATATGGCCGAATATGACATCGAGCGGCTGTATCGCGACATCCGCCTGCTGCGCATCTATGAAGGCACCAGCCAGATTCAGCAGCTGGTGATCGCGCGGCGCACGCTGGCCGGGCGCGCGGCCTGACATGGCGGATCGTCGCCGCGCCGACCAGATGCCCCCGCAGTCGAATTTCGCCGGACTGCTGGGGATCGAGATCGTGAAGGTCACCCCCGAGGAGGTGGTCTGCCGGATGGTTGTGACCGAGGCGATGGCCAATCGCAACGGCGTCCTGCATGGCGGCGCAATGATGACGCTGGCCGACAATGCCGCCGGCAGCGCCGCCTTCATCAACAGCGATCCCGACCGGACCAATACCACGGTCGAGGCGAAGACCAACTTCATCCGGGCGGTCAGGGTTGGCGACGTGCTGACCGCGCGCTGCGTGCCGCTGCAGGCCGGGCGCCGCATTCAGGTCCTGCAGGTCACCGTGACGCGCGGCGACGGCAAGGTCGCGGCGGTGACCACCCAGACCCATCTGGTGCTGGAATGGCAGGACAGCGCGCAGACCTTCCAATCGGAGGAAGCGCAATGACCGCAGGACAGGCCATCCCGGCGCGGGGGCAGGGGGCGCATCGATGACCAGCCAGCCCCATATCGACGGGTTGATCGCCCCGCGTTCGGTCGCGGTGATCGGCGCTTCGGACGACCCGACGCGGATCGGCGGCCGGCCCATCGCCGCGATGCTGCGCGCCGGCTATGCAGGGCGGATCATGCCGGTCAATCCGAACCGCGCGCAGATTCAGGGTCTGCCCTGCTATCCCAGCGTCGACGACCTGCCCGAGGCCCCCGACTGCGCCCTGATCGCCGTTCCGGCCACGCTGATCCCCGAAACCATTTCCGCGCTTGGCCGCAAGGGGTGCAAGGCGGTGACGCTGTTTTCGGCCGGCTTTGCCGAGACCGGCGCGGCGGGCGAGGCCGCGCAGGACAGGCTGCTGGCACTTGCCCGCGACCATGGCATCCGGGTGCTGGGACCGAATACGCTGGGGGTCTATAACGCCGATCTCGGGTATTACGGGACGTTTTCGTCGTCGCTGGATACCGGCCTTCCCCGGCCCGGCAATATCGGCATCGCCAGCCAGTCGGGGGCGTTCGGCGCCCATCTGGGCGCGTTGGCACGCGACCGGGGCTTGGGATGCTCGATCCTCATCACCACCGGCAACGAGGCCGATATCACCGTGGCCGAGGCGATCCGCTGGATGGCCGAAAGCGACGGCACCGAGGTGATCTGCGCCTATATGGAGGCCGTGAACGACCCGGCCGCCCTGCTGGCGGCGCTGGATGCGGCGCGGGCGGCGGGCAAGCCGGTTTTCGCGCTGAAATCCGGGCGTTCGGCGGTGGGCGCGCGGGCGGCGGCCTCGCATACGGCGTCGCTGACCGGGGACGCGGTGGTGGCCGATGCCGTCCTGACCGCGCATGGCGCGGTGGTCCTGCGGGACCCCGAAACGATGATGGATTACGCCTATTCCGCCTCGAAGGGGATCTTTCCGTCCAGCCATTCGCTGGGGGTCATCACCGTTTCTGGCGGCGCCGGCATTGTCATCAGCGACGAGGCCGAGCGGATCGGCCTGCCCATGCCCGCCATGCCCGAGGCCGCGCAGGCACGGCTGAAGGGCGTGCTGTCCTATGCCTCGCCGGTCAATCCGCTGGATTGCACGGCGCAGGCCCTGAACGACCCCTCGCTGCTGGAGACCTTCACCCGCGCCGCGCTGGAGGATGGCGGCTATGGCGCGGTGCTGTGCTTCCTGACCTATGTCGCCGGCAGCCCCGCCATGTCGGAGTTGATCCTTCAGGCGATGACGCCGTTGCGCCACGCCTATCCCGACCGGATCATCGCGTTCTGCGCCCTCGGCCAGCCGGAGGTGCTGCGCCGCTATGACGATGCGGGCATCCTGATCTTCAGCGATCCCTGCCGCGCCGTCCGGGCGCTGGACGCGATGATGCGCCAGCGCGCCCACCTTGCCCGCGCCGTCCCGGCCGCCCCGCTGCAGGTGCCCCCGGTGATGCTGCCCGCGTCCTCCCCGGACGAGGCCGCGGCCAAGGCGCTGCTGGCGCGGGCGGGCATTGCCTCGGCCCCGGAACGGGCGGTCACCGATCCGGAGGCGGCGGTCGCGGCTGCCGAGGGGTTCGGCTATCCGGTGGTGCTGAAGATCCTGTCGCCCGACATCCTGCACAAATCCGATATCGGCGCGGTGAAGCTGAACCTTGCCGATGCCGCTGCCCTGCGCGCCGCCTATGCCGAGATCCTGCAGGCCGCGGCCACCCATGCGCCCGAGGCGCGGATCAGCGGTGTGCTGGTCGCCAAACAGCTGACGGGCGGCGTCGAATGCCTGATGGGCATCAACCGCGATCCGAGCTTTGGGCCGGTCGCCGTCTTCGGCCTCGGCGGCATCTTCGTCGAGTTGCTGAACGATGTGGCCTTGCGCGCCTGTCCCTTTGACGTGGATGCGGCGCGCGGGATGATCGGCTCGATCCGGGGCGCGGCGGTGCTGAACGGCGCGCGCGGTCAGCCGCCGGCGGATATCGAGGCGCTGGCGCAGATGCTTTCGGCGCTGTCGATCTTCGCCGCGGGCGCAGGCGAGCGGTTGGCCTCGATCGATCTCAATCCGGTGCTGGCGCTGCCCGTGGGGCAGGGCGCCTATGCACTGGATGCGGTGATCGAACTGGATGGCGCTGGCGACGGAGGCCGCCATGCCGATTGACCAAGACCATCTGATGAATTTCGATATCCCCGAAATACGCCAGAGCTATGGCCCGGCCGAAGTGGCGCTATACGCCCTCTCGGTCGGGATGGGGCAGGACCCGCGGGACCTGCGCCAGCTGGCCTATGCCGGCGGGCTGGCCCGCGACCTGCGCGTGATGCCCGCCATCGTCAATGTGCTTGGTCATCCGGGCTTCTGGCTCAGCCGGCCCGAGACCGGCGTTGATGCCCTGAAAGTGGTCCATGGCGAACAGCGCATCACCCTGCATCGGTCGATTCCCCCGCAGGCCACCATTCGCGCCAAGACCCGCGTGACCGGGCTGGTGGACAAGGGCAAAGGGCGGGGCGCGCTGATGTATTACGAAAAGCAGATCCG
Source organism: Paracoccus sp. S1E-3 (assembly GCF_013868135.1). Lineage (GTDB taxonomy): Bacteria > Pseudomonadota > Alphaproteobacteria > Rhodobacterales > Rhodobacteraceae > Paracoccus. Next base: position 939,882 of record NZ_JACEMU010000004.1, on the reverse strand, counting down.
TGATACCGCCGATGACGCGCTGCTGGCGACCTGCACCGGCACAAGCTTCCTGCGCGGTGATGGCGGCTATGGCGGCCCCTCGGGACCGGTCAGGACGCCCCATCCGTTGCCCGAAACCACGCCCGACCATGTCTTCGACACCCCGACACGGCCCGAACAGGCGCTGTATTATCGCTGGAACGGCGATCCCAATCCGCTGCATCTGGACCCGCGCGTGGCGGCCCGCGCGGGCTTCGACCGCCCGATCCTGCATGGCATGTGCAGCTTTGGTTGCGCCGCCCATGCGCTGCTGGCCGTGCTCTGCGACTATGATGCCGACCGCTTCGGGTCGATGGCCGGCCGCTTCACCGCCCATGTCTATCCGGGCGAGACGCTGCGGACCGAGATCTGGGGCGACGGCTCGTTCCGCACCCGCGCGGTCGAGCGCGATCAGATCGTCATCGGTAATGGCCTGTTCCGGCACCGCGAGGCGCCATGACGCTGCAGCTGGACCACCGGACGGATGGTGTGCTGGTGCTGACCCTCAGCGATCCAGCGCGGCGCAACCCGATCGGGCACGCCCTGCGCCAGCGCCTGACCGAGGCCCTGTCGGAAGCCGAAAGCGATGACCACGTCACCGCCGTGGTTCTGACCGGAGCGGGGGGGCATTTCTCGGCCGGGGGCGATATCCGCGACCAGCAGCCGCGCAGCCTGGCCGCGCATCGTGAACGCTTCGCCACCATCAAGGATCTGGTCGGACGGATGGTGCGCTTTTCAAAGCCGCTGGTGGCGGCGGTCGATGGCTGGGCGGCGGGCGGCGGCTTCGGGCTGGCGCTGGCTTGTCCGACGGTCGTCGCCTCGGACCGGGCGCGGTTCGTCGCCAGCTTCACCCGGATCGGGCTGATCCCGGATATGGGGCTGCTGGCGAGTCTGCCGGCACGGATCGGGCCGGTGCGGGCGCGGCGGCTGATCCTCGACAATCGCCGGGTTGACGCGGCCGAGGCGCTGGATCTGGGCATCGTCGACCAGCTGGTCCCGGCCGATGGGCTGCTGGCGGCCGCCAGCGCCTGCGCGCTGCAGGAAGCAGCGACCGCGCCCATGGTCCGGCAACTCGTCAATGACTGGTTCGCGCGCGAGATCGGCGCGGCGCTGGATTACGAACAGCAACTGCAACCGCTCCTGCTGAACAGCGCCGATGCCGCCGAGGGCCGCGCCGCCTTCCGCGAGAAGCGCACCCCCCGGTTCCGGGGATGCTGATCGCCGGCGAGGAGGCGCCCGTCGCCGCTTCCCTGACCAATCTGCGGCGCGCGCTGCTGGCCGCCGTCATGGTCGCGGCGGCGGTGCTGATCTTCGTGCCATCCGTGGTGCTGGTGCTGGCCGGTTCGGCGGCGCTGTGCCTGTTTCTGCTGCTGGGCTGGCGGCAGTTCAGCCTTGGCACCTGGGTGCCGGTGTTGCTGTCGCTGGCGGCGCTGGGGGTGGCGCTGCGTCAGGGACTCGACCACGCCATCCTGCTGCGCGCCGCCGACCGGATGCTGTTCCTCGCGGCGCTGATTGCCATGCTGGGCACGCTGCGCGCCGCCGCCGCCATCGCCCCCGAGGTCGCCCGCGCGGGCGCGTTCCTGACCCGTCAGCCGCCCTCGCGCCGCTATCTGGCATTGTGCTTCGGCGGCCATCTGTTCGGCGTGCTGATCAATTTCGGCGGTCTCGCGCTGCTGCTGGACCTGTCGCGTCGCGCCATGGACGCCAACGACGCCGAACTGCTGCCGGCCGACGCGCGCGAGGCGCGTCTGCGCCGGATGACCCTCGCTGTCATGCGCGGCTTCGGGCTGATCTCGCTATGGTCGCCCTTCGGCTTTGCCACCAGTGCCGTCCTGATCGCGCTGCCGGGCATCAGTTATGCGCAATTCGGCCCCTTGGGCTTTGCCATGTCCTTCCTGTTCGTGGCCATCGGCTGGGCCTTCGACCGCCGCGAGGGGCGGCGCTTTCGCGGCCTGGGGCTGGCGCCGGCGTCCCCGCCGCCGGGTTCCTGGATCGGGGCGGTGTTGCTGCTGGGCCATGTGCTGGCGCTTGGTGCGGCGGTGTTCCTGCTGCACGGCACCACCGGGCTGAGCTTTCAGCAGGCGTTGATCCTGGCGGTGCCCGGCTATGCCGCACTGTGGGCGGCGGCGTCCGGCAGGCGAAGTCACGGCGGCGCCGCTGCGGGTCTGCGCCAGGCTGCCGGCGGCGTCTGGCGGCGGCTGTCCGACATGGCGCCGGAAGTGGGCGTCTTCGCCGCCGCCGGATTCCTGCCGGTGGTGCTGCTGGCACTGATCCCGGCCGACGCCCTGCGCGCGGCGATCGGCGTGTTCGGCCTCGGTGCGGTGACGATGGCGCTGGGATTGGCGCTGTCAATCGTCCTGCTGGCCTTTCTGGGGGTCAATCCGATCGTCACGGCATCGGTTCTGGGGGCGGTGGCGGCGCAGCTTGCCGTGCCCGGCCTGTCCGACACCGCCATCGCGCTGGCGATCACCGGCGGCTGGACGGCGGTGATCGGGCTGTCGCCCTTCATCACCACCATTATCATCACCGCTACCATTGTCGGCCGCCCGGTCTGGCGGGTCGGCCCGCGCTGGAACGGCGCCTACAGCCTGACCATCCTGATCGTGTGGCTGGCGCTGCTGGCCGGACTGATCGCCTCAGGCGCGGTGTGAGCGGACGGGGGCGGCGAACTCCGCCCGGATCGCCGCCCCGTGCTGGTCGAGCGCAGGCGCGGGCGCTGCGCCGATATGGCGCTGCCCATCGAAGCGCGCGGGCGGCGCGGGCAGGGGCACGGAGATGGCGCCCGGCGTGGTCACGGCGATGGTGCTCAGGTGCGGATGGGACATCAGCCCGGCCATGTCATTGACCCCGGCAAAGGCGATGTCGGCGGCTTGCAGGATCGCGCCCATCGCCGCCTTGTCATGGCGGCCGATCACGGCGGCGACCTCGGCATCGACCGCTGCGCGATGGGCGACGCGGGCCGTATTGGTGGCGAAATCCGGGTGCTGCGCCAGTGCGGGCTTTTTCAGCACCTTCGCCGCGAAAGTGGCCCATTCGCGATCGTTCTGGATCGAGATCAGCAGATCCTGTCCATCCGCCGTGGTGAACACCCCATATGGCGAGATCGAGGGATGCGCCAGGCCGATCCGCTGCGGCGGCTGGCCCGCAGCCGCATGCAGGAAGGGCACCGCCAGCCAGTCGGCGATCACGTCGAACATGGAAATCCTGATATCGCAGCCCTGCCCGGCGCGGCCCCGCGCCAGCAATGCCTCGAGAATGGCGGCCTGGGCTGCGGCGCCGGTGGCGATGTCGACGACGGAAATGCCGACGCGGGCCGGGGCCTCGGGGCCGCCGGTGACGCTGCACAGCCCGCTCTCAGCCTGGATCAGCAGATCATAGGCCTTGCGCGCGGCATAGGGTCCGGTTTCGCCATAGCCGCTGATCGCGCAGGTGATGAGACGGGGGTTGCGGGCCCGCAACGCCTCGGACCCGAGACCCTTGCGCTCCAGCGTGCCGGGTTTGAGGTTCTGGACGAAGACATCGGCGCGGTCGGTCATCGACAGAAACAGCGCCCGGTCGGCCGGCGCGCCAAGATCCAGCGCCACCGATTCCTTGCCCCGGTTCAGCCAGACGAAATAGCTGCTTTCCCCCGCCGCCGCCCGATCATAGCCGCGCGCGAAATCGCCCTCCGGACGCTCGATCTTCAGGACACGGGCACCCGCATCGGCAAGACGGCTGGTGCAATAGGGGGCGGCCACGGCCTGCTCGACCGAAACCACCAGAAGGCCTGCGAGAGGGCGATTGTCCATATCCGTTGCTCCTTGCCGCGCGTCGGGGACAGTCTAGCGCCGGACAAGACATGCCGGTATGGTGCGATCATCATTTCAGATATGCTGATCCGGCATGCCCGGTCAGAGTGTCGTGCCCGGCCATTGCCCCGCGGTGACCAGCTTGTGGACCTCGTCGGTCAGGAATTCCGCGAAGCCGCTGGTCAGCCGCGAGCCCGGACGGTTCAGCGGCGTCATCAGGACCAGCGTGCGGTCGATGCTGCGCCGGACGATGGGGCGGGCGATCAGCCGGCCGGCACGGATCTGGGCGATGACGCTGACCAGCGGCAGGATGGTGCTGCCAAGGCCGCGTTCGACGAAAGCCAGCATGGTCGGCAGGATGTCGATTTCCAGCACCACATTCAGATCGATCTTTTCGGCATGGGCGATGGCGTCGATCCGGCCGCGCAGGCCGTGTTCGGGGTTGGGCAGGATCAGCGGCTGTTGCAACGCCGCATGGGCATGGATGGGAACGCCGTCCATACCGGGCGCACCCGTCGGCGGCTGGATCAGGAAAAGCTGTTCCAGAAGAATGGGCTGTGCCTTGATGAGCGGCGACTTCTGGCCCTCGTAAGCGACCCCGAGGTCGATCTTGCCGCGCAGCAGCCAGTCCTGCACATGGCCGCTGAAGCCCGAGACGATGCGCAGCTTCACATCGGGGAACTGCGTCAGCGTGCGCTCGATCATATGGGTGGCGAGGATCTCGGCCACGGTCGGCGGCAGGCCCAGCGTCACCGTCCCCGACAGCGAGCGCGGATTGCCCGACAGGTCCCCGGCGAGATCGTCGATCTCCTCCAGAATGGCCTTGGCGCGCCGGGCCAGGCGCAGCCCCTCCTCGGTCGGCATCACGCCGCGGCCGTGGCGGCGCAGCAGGACGGTGCTCAGTTCCTCCTCCAGCGCCTTGACCTGGCGGGACAGGGCGGGCTGGGCGATGCGCAGATGGTCGGCGGCGGCGGTGATGCTGTTCAACTCGACGATCTGCACGAAGTTGCGCAGCTGGCGGATATCCATACATGCCTCCGTGGCATCACTGATATGTTGATAATGCATTTGCAACATGGCCGCCAGTCTTTCACCCTTTGGCATGAGGCACGACCTGCGTCGCCAACGCGCGATCGCATCCCGACGGAGGAGGTCGGCCGGTCTGCCCGCCAACGGGAGGATTAACGCATGACAAAGACCTATCGCGCGGCCGCTTTCGCCGCCCTGATGGCTGCCGCCCTGCCGGCTGCGGCGCAGGAGCTGCCGGGCACCATGATCTGGACATCCTATGATGTCGGCTCGGCCGGATATGCCGAAGCCTCGGCCATTGCCGATGCCTTCGGCAAGCAGTTCGGCACCCGCATCCGCATCCAGCCCTCGGGCAGCGGCATCGGCCGGTTGCAGCCGCTGTTCCAGGGCCGCGCCGATTATGCCTTCCTCGCCACCGAAGCATTTTTCGTCAATGAGGGGGCGTATGATTTCGCCGTGCCCGAATGGGGGCCGCGCAAGCTGCGCGCCATCGCCGGGCGTCCCGCCGGAATCACTCTGATCACCGCCGGCGATGCCGGGATCGAGACCATCGCCGACGCGCGCGGCAAGCGCATCGCCTTTGTCGCCGGCAACCCCTCGGTCAACGTGAAATGCGAGGCGATCCTGGCCTTTGGTGGCCTGACGCTGGCGGATGTCGAGGTGGTGACCTTCCCGACCTATGCGGCGGCGATGTCGTCGATGACCCGCAACGAAGCCGACGCCACCTGCACCACGCCGACGACCAGCCAGCTTTACGAACTTGCCGAAAGCCCGCGCGGCATCCACTATGCCCCGATCGAGGCGGACAACCCCGAAGGCTGGGAACAGCTGCTGAAGGTGCTTCCGATCATGAGTCCCTCGGACGAGGATATCGCCGCCGGCGTGCCCGAGGGCGAGATCACCAAGATGGCCGCTTATCGCTATCCGATCATCACCACCCTGCCGGAAAAGACCGACGACGAGGTCTATGCCTTCATCAAGGCGCTGGATGAGACCTTCGGTCTCTACAAGGACGGGACGGCGACGATGAAACGCTGGGCGCTCGACCAGTCGGGCAGGCCCGCCATCGACGTGCCCTTTCATGACGGCGCCATCCGCTATCTGAAGGAAAAGGGCATCTGGACGGCCGAGGACGATGCCTGGAACCAGAAGCGCATTGAACGCGAGGCCGCGCTGATCGCCGCGTGGGAGGCCTTCGTCGCCGAGAATCCCGACCTGAAAGGCGAGGAATTCACCACGGCATGGATGGCACGCCGCGCCGAGCTGTTGGCCGGGCTGGGCTAGACCCCGCACAGGGCCGGGCGCGTAAGGCCGTCCCCGGTCGTCCCGCCGCTCATGTCCTCGGCGCGCAAGGGCCGGGGGATCATTCCGCAGGTCAGGATCTCATTCATGGATTCCCAGCATCCCCCCAAAGACGTTTCCGCAGACGCGGCCGGCGCCGCAGCCGCCTCGGTGGCTGCTGGCGCGGCACCCGATCACAGCGCGGCCCTGACGACGGAAGCGGTCCTGGCCGGAGAGGCACCGCAGACCCGTCTGGTTCGCTGGCTGGTCATCGCGCTTGGCACGCTGGGCGTGGTCATGGCGATCAACCAGCAGTTTCTGCTGAACCTGTTCGGGTTCCAGCCGCTTGGAAGCGCCTATCTGTATTATCTGATCGGGATCTTCCTCGCCATCGCCTTCCTGACTCTGCCTGCGCGCACGGGACAGGCGGGGCGGATGCTGTGGCTGAACCTGCCGTTGGCGGCGGCCGCGCTGATCAGCGCCGGCTGGCTGGGGATGCACGGGCTGGAAATCCTTCAGCAGGGCTGGGAATACGATGCCCCGCCCATGGCCGACCTGATGGCCGCGATCCTCGTGGTGCTGGCGCTGGAAGGCGTGCGGCGCGCCGGGGGCACCGTGCTGCTGGCCACGGCGCTGCTGTTCGGCAGTTATCCGCTTTACGCCGATTTCATGCCGGGCTTTCTGTGGGGGACCGCCTATTCGCCGGTCGGCACCGTGCGCGCCTATGCGCTGGGGGTCGAGGGGATCATCGGCATTCCGATGCAGGTGGTCGCCGAACTGGTGATCGGCTTCGTCATCGTCGGTTCGGTGCTGGTCGTCACCAAGGGCAGCGACTTCTTCATGGTGCTGGCCTCGGCGCTGCTGGGCACCAGCCGGGGTGGGCCGGCCAAGGTGGCGGTGCTGGGGTCGGGCATTCTGGGGTCGCTGTCGGGCAGCGTGATTTCCAACATCCTGACCTCGGGGCCGTTTTCGATCCCGACCATGCGCAAGGTGGGCTATCCCGCCAGCTACGCCGCCGCGATCGAGGCCTGCGCCTCGACCGGGGCCACGCTGATGCCGCCGGTCATGGGCACGGTGGCCTTCGTCATGGCCTCGTTTCTGGGGGTCCAGTATTCCACCATCGTGGTCGCGGCGGTCATCCCGGCGCTCATGTTCTATGTCGCGCTGTTGTTTCAGGTCGACATGTTCGCCGCCCGTCGCGGCCTGCGGGGGCTGCCCCGCGACGAGATCCCGCCGATCTGGCCGGTGCTGAAATCAGGCTGGCCCTATCTGCTGAGCCTCGCGGTGCTGATCTATGTGCTGATGGGCCTCAGGATGGAGGCGCGTTCGCCCTATTTCGCCTCGGCGGTGATGCTGGTGGCGACGGCGTTCCGCAAGGACACCCGGCTGACCTTCACCCGGCTGAAGGCGCTGATCGTGGATATCGCGGTGAATGTCGCCAGCCTGGTCGCGGTGCTGGCGGGGATCGGGCTGGTCGTGGGCGGCCTGTCCTATACCGGCGTCGCTGGCGCCTTCTCGCGCGAGCTGCTGCTTTATGCGAACGGCAATACCGCGCTGATGCTGCTGGCCGGTGCGGTGACCAGTTTCGTTCTGGGCATGGGGATGACGGTCACCGCCTGCTACATCTTCCTGTCGATCCTGCTGGCGCCGGCGCTGGTGCAGGGGGGCTTGAACCCGATCGCCAGCCACCTGTTCATCCTCTATTGGGGGATGCTGTCCTATATCACCCCGCCGGTGGCGCTGGCGGCGATCACCGCCGCGAATATCGCCGGGTCCAAACCGGTCGAGACCGGCTTTCGCGCCATGCGTCTGGGGATGCCACTGTTCGTCTTGCCCTTCATCTTCGTCTACGACCCGGCGCTGATCATGGAGGGGACGGCCCTGCAGATCGTCGAGCGCGTGGCGCTGACGCTGATCGCCATCTGGGCCATCACCGCCGGCTTTGAAGGCTGGATCTACAGGGTCGGCCGCATCGGCGTGGTCAGCCGGGTGCTGTTCGGCATCGGCGGGGTGCTGATCATCTTCCCCGAACTGCTGACCAGTCTGGCCGGGGTGGCGCTGCTGGCAGGTGTGGCCGTGGCCAATCTGCTGATGAAGCGCCCGGCCACGCGGGCAAGTGCCTGAAAGGAGGGGACATGGACAAGCGACTTCCCGATCTGGCTGCGGCCGTGGCGCCGATCACCGATGGCGCGGTGGTGATGATCGGGGGCTTCGGCTCCTCGGGGATCCCCTTCGGATTGATCGCGGCGCTGCTGGAACAGGGCGCTAGCGGGCTGACCGTCATCTCGAACAATGCCGGCGCCGGCGAGACCGGCATCGCCACGCTGCTGAAGGCGGGGCGGGTGGCAAAGGTCATCTGCTCCTACCCGCGCACGCCCGGCTCGATCTGGTTCGAACGCCGGTTCGAGGCGGGCGAAATCGCGCTGGAGGTGGTGCCGCAGGGGACGCTGGCCGAACGCATTCGCGCCGCCGGCGCCGGTCTGGGCGGCTTCTTCACGCCCACCGGCTATGGCACGCTGCTGGCGCAAGGGAAGGAGACCCGGATCATCGACGGTGTGGGCCATGTGCTGGAAGCCCCTCTGCGCGCCGATTTCGCGCTGCTGCGGGCCGAGCGCGCCGACCGATGGGGCAACCTGTCCTTCCACGCCACGGCGCGCAATTTCAATCCGGTGATGGCCATGGCCGCGCGCCATGCGGTGGCCGAGGTGCGCCAGCTTTCGGACGAACCGCTGGACCCCGAACAGGTCGTCACGCCCGGCATCTTCGTTCAGGCTGTCGTCGAATATGGGGTCCGGCCATGATCTCGCTCAGCGATAACGCACTTGCGGCGCGGGTGGCGCGCGACATCCCCGACGGGTCATACGTCAATCTGGGCATCGGCAAGCCGACCCATGTTTCGGCCTTCCTGCCCGAGGGGCGCGAGGTGATCTATCACTCCGAAAACGGCATCCTCGGCGTCGGCCCGACGCCGCCTGCGGGACAGGAGGATGTCGAGCTGATCGACGCCTCGAAGCGCTTCGTGACGGCGGTGCCGGGTGCGGCCTATTTCGAACATGCCGACAGCTTCGCGATGATGCGGGGCGGCCATATCGATATCGCCGTGCTGGGCGCCTATCAGGTGGCCGAGAACGGCGATCTGGCGAATTGGGCGACGCTGGACGAGAAATATCCCCCGGCGGTGGGCGGGGCGATGGATCTGGTCGTGGGCGTCCCCACCATTCTGGTGATGATGCGGCATGTGAACCGAGATGGCAGTCCCAAGCTGCTGCGCCGCTGCACCTTTCCGCTGACCGGGCTGGGCGTGGTCAGCCGCATCTATACCGATCTCGCGGTTCTGGATGTGACGCCCGAGGGCTTCCGTCTGGTCGAGCTGACCCCCGGCAACAGCCTCTCCGAGGTGCAGGCCCTGACCGGCGCGCCGATCCTGCACCCGATGCCGACCTGAACCGACAATCCCGAAAGCAAGGACGAAGACCCATGGCCAAGCGCAAGGAAAACCTGACCTCCGACATCGGCTGGAGCACGCCCGACCGGATCACCGTGCGCGGGCTGGACCTGCCGGGCGAGATCCTCGGCCATATGAACCTGGGCGATCTGGCCTTCCTGCTGACCGCCCATCGCCAGCCCACGCCCGAGGAGTCGCGCGTCTTCAATGCCATCGTCATCACACTGGTCGAACATGGCATCACCCCCTCGGCCATCGTGGCGCGGATGACCTATCTGGGGGCGCCGGAATCGCTGCAGGGCGCGGTGGCGGCGGGGCTGTGCGGTCTGGGCACGGTCTTTGTCGGCACGATGGAGGGGGCCGCGAAGATGCTGTATGAGGCGTTGCCGCAGGACCAAGTGGGCAAGGGCGCAGATCTGGACGCCATCGCCGATGCGGTGGTCGCGGATTTCACCGCCCGCAAGGCGATCATCCCCGGCCTTGGCCATCCGCTGCACAAACCCGTCGATCCGCGCACCCCGCGCCTGTTCGAAATCGCTGCCGAAAACGGCATGGCAGGCGAATATGTCGACCTGATCCAGCGCATCCAGACCCGCGCCGAGGCCGCGCGCGGCAAGCCGCTGCCGATCAACGCCACCGGCGCCATCGGCGCGATCTGCTGCGAATTCGGTTTTCCCTGGCAGATCGTGCGCGGCTTTGGCGTCATGGCGCGCGCGATCGGGCTGGTCGGGCACCTGCTGGAGGAGCGCAGCGATCCCATGGCCTTCGAGATCTGGCAGCGCACCGAGGAAGAAATCCTGAAAAACAACGGCCCGCAGGCCTGACCGGACGGAGAGAGAGCGGTGAAAACCAGTGCCCCCGATGCCCATGACGACCTGCGCGATGCCCTGCGCGCGCTTTGCGCCGGCTTTCCGGCCGAATATCACCGCAAACACGGCGCCGAGGAAACCTATCCCGAGGAATTCATCGACGCGCTGACCAAGGCCGGTTGGCTGGCGGCCATGATCCCGGAAGAATACGGCGGCTCCGGTCTGGGGCTGACGGAAGCCTCGATCGTAATGGAGGAGATCAACCGCTCGGGCGGCAATGCCGGTCACTGCCACGGCCAGATGTACAACATGGGCACGCTGCTGCGCCACGGCTCCGAGGACCAGAAGCGCCGCTATCTGCCGCGCATCGCCAGCGGCGAGTTGCGCCTTCAATCCATGGCGGTGACCGAACCCACGACCGGAACCGACACCACCAGCCTCAGGACCACGGCGATCCGGCGCGGCGACCGCTATGTCGTCAATGGCCAGAAGGTCTGGATCAGCCGCATCCAGCATTCCGACCTGATGATCCTTCTGGCCCGCACCACGCCGCTGGCCGAGGTGGCGCGCAAATCCGATGGCATGTCGATCTTTCTGGTCGAACTGGATCAGGTCATCGGCAAGGGGCTGGAGGTCAAGCCGATCCCCAACATGGTCGGCCACGAAACCAACGAACTGTTCTTCGACAGCCTCGAAATTCCCGCCGCCGCGCTGATCGGTCAGGAGGGGAGGGGATTTCGCTATATCCTCGACGGGCTGAACGCCGAGCGCACGCTGATCGCGGCGGAATGCATCGGCGATGGCTACTGGTTCCTCGACAAGGCCACCGCCTACGCCCGCGAACGCGAGGTCTTCGGCCGCCCCATCGGCCAAAACCAGGGTATCCAGTTCCCGCTGGCCAAAGCCTATGCGCATGTGGAGGCCGCCAATCTGATGCGCTTCGAGGCCTGCCGGCGCTTCGACGCCATGGAACATGCCGGCGCGCAGGCGAACATGGCCAAGATGCTGGCTGCCGATGCCTCATGGGAGGCCGCGAATGCCTGCCTGCAAACCTTCGGCGGTTTCGGCTTCGCGCAGGAATATGATGTCGAGCGCAAGTTCCGCGAGACGCGGCTGTATCAGGTGGCGCCGATATCGACCAATCTGATCCTGTCCTACCTGGCCGAGCATGTCCTCGGCCTGCCCCGCAGCTTCTAGGTGCCGCCATGACTGCCCCCAGCCCGTCCGATTCAAGTCCGCTCAGCTTTCCGCTTTTCGTGCCGGCCGACCGGCCCGACCGTTTCGCCAAGGCCTGCGCGGCGGCGCGCGACAGTGTCGTCATCGATGTCGAGGACGCCGTCGCACCCGAAAGCAAGGCCGCCGTGCGCCGTATCCCCGAAGGCGCCCTGCCGCAGGATCGCAAGGTGCGGCTGTTCTTGCGCGTCAACGCGGCCGGCACGCCCTGGTATCGCGACGATGTGGGTTTCGCGCTGGCGGCAGGCTTCGACGGGGTGATGCTGCCCAAGACCGAAAGCGGCGCGCAGATCACCGCCCTGCGCGCCGCGCTGGCGCCGGGCATGGAGGTGATCGCCCTGGTGGAAACCGCGCTTGGGCTGTCCCGCGCCGAGGAAATCGCGGCCGCCGCCGACCGGCTGGCCTTCGGCAGCCTCGACATGGCCGAAGACCTCCGCTGTGCCCACGCCCGCCTGCCGCTGCTGATGGCGCGCGCGCGGCTGGTCATGGCCGCGCGGCTGGCCGGAAAACCCGCGCCGCTCGACGGGGTGACCGCCTCGACCGAGGATGCGGCGCTGATCACGGATGACGCGCGACATGCGGCCGAGATGGGCTTTGGCGGCAAGCTGCTGATCCATCCGCGCCAGATCGCCCCGGCGCTGGCGGGGTTCCGCCCCGACCCCGACCTGATCGATTGGGCGCGCCGTGTCGTCACCGCCTCGGCGGACGGCAGTGCGGTGTCGGTAGACGGGACGATGGTCGATGCGCCGGTGGTGGCCCGCGCCCGGCGGATCCTGAAACGTGCGGAGACGCAGCCATGACCACGCTGGCGGATATCGATTTCGACCACCTCAACACCTGGCTGGGCCGCAGCGAGATGGCTGCGGATGTGGTCACCCCGGCGCTGATCGACCGCTTCCGCGCCACTTTCGGGGACTACCTGTTCGACACCGGCGCAGCTGCGCCGCTGGGCCTGCACTGGTGTCTGGCACCGGCGGCCGCCCCGCGTGATAGGCTCGGGCCTGACGGACATCCCGCACGCGGTGGCTTCCTGCCGCCGGTGCCCTTCCAGAACCGCATGTGGGCGGGGGGCGAGGTCCGCTTTCACCGCCCGCTGATGCCGGGCGATCAGGTCACCCGAACGTCGCGCATCGCCGCCATCACCCCCAAGGACGGCCGCAGCGGGCCGCTGGTCTTCGTCACCGTCGACCATGCCTGCCATGTGGGCGGCGCGTTGCGCATCGAGGAGCGCCAGCAGATCGTCTATCGCCCGGCCGGACCTGGCCGCCCCGCGCTGGAACCGGCAGATCCCGACCCGGCCGATTTCGCGGGCGATTTCGCCGGCGATGCGGTGACGCTGTTTCGCTATTCCGCGCTGACCTTCAACGGCCATCGCATCCATTATGACTATCCCTATGTCACCGAAATCGAAGGCTATTCCGGCTTGGTCGTGCATGGTCCGCTGCAGGCCACGCTGCTGATGAACCGGGCTGCGGCGCGGGCAGGCACGGGGGCGATCCGCTTCGACTATCGCGGCCTTTCGCCGCTGATTGCGGGCCAGCCGGTGCGGTTTCAGGACGCGGCGGGCCTTGTCCGGTTGGAACGGCCCGGCGGAGCGACCACCTTCGAGGGCCGTTTCACGCCGCTCTGACCGTCCGCCGGGAGAAGGACCATGACCATCCACCGCAATATTCCCGACAGCCGGGGCCACAACGCCTATCGCGCCGATCCGGCCTTTGCGGCGCTGATGGCGGTCTATCTGCCCGCCGATCTTCAACCCGTCATCGCCCCCCGGCTGGACCAGATGGGCGCGCTCGTGGGGGGGCGGCTGGATGAACTGGCGCTGACGGCGGACCAGAACCCGCCGGTGCTTCAGATCCGTGACCGCAGCGGCGCCCCGCGCCAGCGCATCATCAAGCATCCCGCCTATCAGCAGATGGAGCGCGTGGCCTTCGGCACGTTCGGTCTGGCCGCCATGTCCCATCGCGGCGGCGTCTTCGGGCTGCGGGGTCGCCTGCATCCGCTGGCGAAATATGCCCTGGTCTATCTGTTCGTGCAGGCCGAGTTCGGCTTGTGCTGCCCGCTCAGCATGACCGACTCGCTGACGCGGACCCTGCGCAAATTCGGCTCGGAGGAATTGCAGGCGCGCTTTCTGGACCGGCTGACCAGTCAGGACATGGACCGGCTTTATCAGGGTGCCATGTTCATGACCGAACAGGCGGCCGGCTCGGATGTGGGGGCGATCGACACCGTGGCCCGGCTGCAGGACGGGGTCTGGCGGCTTTACGGCGACAAGTGGTTCTGCTCGAACCCGGACGCCGCGCTGGCGATGGTGCTCGCCCGGCCCGAGGGCGGCGCGGCGGGGACGCGGGGGCTGTCGCTGTTTCTGCTGCCCCGGCACCTGCCCGACGGGCGCGAAAACGCCTGTCGCATCCTGCGCCTGAAAGACAAGCTCGGCACCCGGTCCATGGCCTCGGGCGAGATCGCGCTGGAAGGGGCCGAGGCCTATCTGGTCGGCGATCCGGGTCAGGGCTTCCGGCAGATGACCGACATGATCAACATGTCGCGGCTGGCCAATGGTGTGCGCAGCGCCGGGATGATGCGCCGTGCCGTGGCCGAGGCGTTGTTCATCGCCCGCCACCGCACCGCCTTCGGCAGGCGGCTGATCGACATGCCCCTGATGCAGCGCCAGCTGACGAAGATGCTGGTCTGGGCCGAACAGGGCCGCAGCATGGTCTTTCACAGCGCCCGCGTACTGGACGCCGCCGACCGGGGTGACGCGCAGATGGCGCGGGTGCTGCGCATCCTGACGCCGCTGGTAAAGTTCCGCACCTGCCGCGACGCCCGCAAGGTCGCCGGCGACGCGATGGAGGTGCGCGGCGGCTGCGGCTATATTGAGGAATGGTCCGATGCCCGGCTGCTGCGCGACGCGCATCTGGGTTCGATCTGGGAAGGGACCAGCAATATCGTCGCGCTCGACGTGATCCGCGCCTGCCGCCGCGATGGGGCGCTGGCGGCGCTGCGGGATTATCTGGGCGGCTGTCTGGACGCCGCGGATCCGGCGCTTGCGGCGCGGATCGCAGGGGCGCTGGATCGCGCCGCCGATCTGACGCACGCCGCCACCGGGGCCGAGGCCGAGGCCGAAAGCCGCCGCGCCGCCTCGGCGCTGTATCATGCGGCCTCGGCGGCCATCATGGCGTGGGAAGCCGCCATGCTGGCGCGGGCCGGCCCGGAAGTCGCGGGCGACCGCGCCGCGCTCGCCCGGATGGTGCTGACCCACCGGCTGGAGCCGGTCGATCCGCTGGCGCCTCCGGCGCCGATGGATCTGTCGGGCCTGCTGGCGCGGGCGGGCATCGACGCATTCGACCCCCCTCCCGAAGGAGCTGCGAAATGACCCTTGCCGAGATGCTGGCGGCCTTTGCCACCGCGCCCGTCACCGCGGATGCGCAGATGCGCCGCTTCGTGGGCTTTTCGCTGGCCGATTGGGCGGCGGTCGGTCTGGCAGGCGTGGATGAACCCGTGGCCCGTGCCGCCCGCCAAATGGCGCAGGAGGACAGCGGCGGCCTGGGGGTGGCCGCGGTCATCGGCGGTGGGCGCGCGGCCGCGCGTGCGGCAGCCTTGGCGAACGGCGCGACCAGCCACGCGCTGGATTACGACGACACCCATTTCCTGCATATCGGCCATCCCAGCGTCGCGGTGATCCCCGCCGCGCTGGCGGTCGCCGAAGCGCAAGGTGCCAGCGGCGCGGATTTTCTGGACGCTCTGACGGTTGGGCTGGAAACAGCCTGCCGGGTGGGCGCGTGGCTTGGCCGGTCGCATTACGAGGCCGGGTTTCACCAGACCGGCACCTCGGGCGCATTCGGCGCGGCGGCGGCGGCGGGGCGCCTGCTGGGGCTGGACCGCGCCACCATGGCGCAGGCCCTGGCGCTGACAGCGACGCGGGCGGCGGGCTTGAAAAGCCAGTTCGGCACCATGGGCAAGCCCCTGAATGCGGGCTTCGCCGCCGAGACCGGCGTGACCGCCGCGCTGCTGGCGCAGGCCGGGGCGGAGTCCGCGCCCCTCGCCATCGAGGGCGCGCAGGGTTTCGGCCCGACCCATGCCGGAAGCGCCCTGGATGATGCCTTCGCGGGGCTGGGGACCGAATGGGTCTTTCCCGGCATTTCCTATAAGTTCCACGCCTGCTGTCACGGGCTGCATGCCATGCTGGAGGCCGTGGGCAGCCTGATGCCGCTGGACCCGGACCACATCTCGCGGGTGCGGATACGCACCCAGCCGCGCTGGCTGGATGTCTGCAACCAAGCCGCGCCCGAGACCGGGCTTCAGGCCAAGTTCAGCTATCGGCTGACCGCCGCCATGCGGCTGGCCGGCGTCGATACTGCCGCACTGGCATCCTACAGCGCCGAGACCGCCGCCCGGCCCGATCTGATCGCCCTGCGCGACCGGGTCGAGGTGATCGGGGATCGCGCGCTGCGCGATACCGAGGCCGTGGTGACCATCGATTCGGGCACCGGCAGCGTGACCGCGCGCCACGACCTCGCCGGGCGCCTGGCGCCGGAACTGATCGAGACGCGCCTGCGCGCAAAAGCCGTCAGCCTGCTGGGGGCGGGCAGGGCGGAGGCACTGTGGCAGGCCGCGCGCGCCTTGCCGGACGTGCCCGACATGGCACGGTTTTCGGCGCTTCTGGGCAGCCCCGGCTGACGCGCCCGCGGAAAATATCGCAGGAGGCCAGCTTTCTGCGTGATAAGTGCATTTTCTGTGCCGCAATTCCGTATAGCGTCGGGCAGGGGAGAAGGATCGGCGCCGGATCAACGTCCGCCCTCTGCCGCGGCCGGGACAGCGATCCATGTGCCGGATAACAGAAAAAGGGAGGAACATCATGCTGAAGCTGAAAACGACATTGGCCGCGGGCGCGGTCATGCTGGGGACGATCTTCACCGCCGACGCGGTGCTGGCGCAGGAATATGTCTTCAAGCTGCACCATTTCCTGGGCGCGGAATCGCCGGCGCAGAAGGACATGCTGGAACCCTGGGCCAAGCGGGTCGAGGAAAATTCCGGCGGCAAGGTGAAGATCGAGATCTACCCCTCCATGACGCTGGGCGGGCGGCCGCCCGAACTCATCAATCAGGTCCGTGACGGCGTGGTCGACCTCGTCTGGACGCTTAACGGCTATACCCCCGGCCTGTTCCCCCGGACCGAGGTGATGGAACTGCCCTTCGTCTATCTCAACGATCCGGTTGCGGCCAATCTGGCGCTGGCGGATATCTATCCCGACCAACTGGCCGAGGAATACAAGGGCGTCGAGCCGATGTTCCTGCACAGCCATGCCGGTCAGGGGATCCAGACGGTGTCGAAAGAGATCCGCACGCCCGAAGACCTCGCCGGGATGAAGCTGCGCATTCCCACCCGCACCGGCGCTTGGGTGATCGAGGCGCTCGGCGCCACCCCGGTCTCGATGCCGGTCCCCGATTTGCCGCTGGCGCTGTCCAAGGGCGTCGTCGACGGCGCGCTGATCCCGTGGGAGATCATTCCGGCGCTGAAGATCCAGGATCAGACCCAGTTCCAGATCGAGGGCGCCGACAAGACCCGCTTCGGCACCTCGATCTTCCAGGTGTCGATGAACAAGGCCCGCTGGGACAGCCTGCCCGAAGACGTGCAGAAGGCGTTCCGCGACGCCTCGGACCGCGACTGGCTGGTCGAGGTGGGCAAGATCTGGCGCGACATCGACGAGCGCGGCATCAAGATCGCGGTCGACAGTGGCAACACCCATATCACGCTGACGCCCGAAGAAACCGAGGCCTTCCGCGTCAAGCTGGAACCGGTGGTCGACCGCTGGGTCCAGGAGGTCGCGCCGCAGGGCATCGACGGCGCGGCGCTCGTCGCCACCGCGCGCGCGGCGATCGCGAAAAACGCCACGGCCGCGGCGGCGCAGTGATGTTCGCCGAGGAAGCCGGGGGCCGCAGCGGCCCTGCCGCCCTGATCGCCCGCGCGGCCACGGGCTGGGCGATCCTCGGCGGCTTCCTGCTGCTGGCGGTGGTGGCGGTCAACGCCGTCAGCGTGCTGGGCGCGCTGTTCGGGGCGTCCTTCTCGGGCGATTTCGAACTGACCGAAATGGGCGTGGCCATCGCCGTCTTCGCCTTCCTGCCCTATTGCCAGCTGACCGATGCCAATGTCACCGCCGACATCTTCACCGCCCGCGCCAGCCCGCGCGTGGTGGCCGGGTTGCGGGCGCTGGCATCGCTGGTGGCCTTCGGCTTCGGGTGCCTGCTGCTGTGGCGGATGTATCCCGGCATGGTCGATCAGCGCGATTATAACGCAAGCACGGCGATCCTGCAGATCCCGATCTGGTGGGCCTATCTGCCGATCCTCGCCTCGCTGCTGCTGCTGGTGGCGACCTCGGCGCTGACCTTCCTCGAAGATCTGCGCGAGGCCCGCGGATGAGCGATCCCGTCACCCTCGGCGTCGCCGCGCTGATCCTGCTGGTGGCGCTGATCGCCATCCGCATGCCCATCGCCTATTCGATGATCCTCGTCGGCGGTGGCGGCATCATGCTGCTGAACGGGCCGGCCCTGCTGCTGAGCCAGCTGAAGACGCTCGCCTACGGCCAGTTCTCGGTCTACGATCTGTCGATTGTGCCGATGTTCATCCTGATGGGCGAACTGGCGACGGTCGCAGGCCTCAGCCAGGCGCTGTTCCGGGGCGCCAATGCGTGGCTCGGCTGGATGCGCGGCGGCACCGCCATGGCCGCCATCGCCGGCTGCGCGGGCTTCGGCGCGGTCTGCGGGTCGTCGCTGGCCACCGCCTCGACCATGGGCAAGGTCGCCCTGCCGGAGCTGCGCCGCTACAACTACTCGCCGGCGCTGGCGACCGGTTCGCTGGCGGCGGGGGGCGTGCTGGGCATCCTGATCCCGCCCTCGGTTGTGCTGATCGTCTATGCGGTCATGGTCGAGGCGAATATCGTCACCATGTTCGCCGCCGCCCTTTTGCCGGGCATCCTCGCGGTGCTGCTGTTCATCCTGACCATCGCCATATACGTCCGCCTCCGCCCCGAGGCCGGCCCACGCGGCGGCGTCTCCAGCCGGGCGGAGTTCATCTCGGCCACGCTGGGGCTGCTGCCGGTGATGGTGATCTTCGGGCTGGTGCTGGGCGGGATCTATACGGGGCTGTTCAATCCCACCCCCGCCGCCGCCATCGGCGTGCTGCTGGTCGCCATCTATGGCGCGTTGACGCGCAGCCTGAACGGGCCTCGGCTGATCGGGGCGCTGAAGGCCACGGCGCGCTCCTCGGGGATGATCTATCTGATCCTGCTCGGGGCCGAACTGATGAAGATCTTCATGTCCCGCGTGGGTCTGCCTCAGCAGGCCGCGGCCTGGATCGCCGAAAGTGGCATGGCGCCGATGGCGGTGATGGTGGTGATCCTGATCGCGCTGATCCTGCTGGGCTGCCTGATGGACAGCCTGTCGATGATCCTGCTGGTGATCCCCTTCTTCTGGCCGATGCTGCTGGAACTGAACGGCGGCCTCTACCAGACCAGTGCCGAAGGTGCGGGCTTCGGGATGAGCACCGACGACCTGAAGATCTGGTTCGGCATTCTCGCTCTGGTGGTGGTGGAACTGGGGCTGATCACGCCCCCCGTGGGCATGAACGTCTTCATCATCTCCAGCCTCGCCAGGGATGTGCCGATGATCGAGACCTTCAAGGGCGTGCTGCCGTTCTTCGCCGCTGAACTGCTGCGGGTGGCGCTGCTGCTGGCCATCCCGGCCATCACGCTCGCCCTGCCGCATCTGCTGACGGGGGGATGAGCCGATGACCGCGACGATCACCGCCGGGGGCGCCATCTTCCCCCGCCTGAAGGCGCTTGGCGTGGACTATGTCTTTGCCAATTCCGGCACTGATTGCCCGCCGAGGGGCTGGCGGACCCCACCACCATCCGTCCGACCATGATCGCCCCGGATCGGGGCCAGATCGCCACGCTGGCGGAATGGATCGCCGAGGCCGAAGCGCTGCTCGTGGTTTCAGGAACCCCATTCCGGCGCCCTCGGCTGCTCCTTCCCGGCGGCCATGGGCGCGCAATTGGCCGACCCGGACCGGCGCTGCATCGCCACGCTCGGCGATGGCAGCTATATCTTCGTCAATCCCACCGCCTGCCATCAGGTGGCCGAGGCGCTTGGGCTGCCGGTGCTCGTCATCGTGCTGGACAATGACGAATAGGGCGCGGTGCGCCAATCGGTGGCGGCCCGCTATCCCGAAGGCGCAGCGGCGCGCGCCAACGTCATGCCGCTGACCTCGCTCGGCCCCAGCCCTGATTTCTGCGAAACCGCCGCGGCCAGCCGCGCCTTCACCGCCCGCGTCGAGCAGCCCGAGCAGCTGCGCCCGGCCCTCGATGCCGCCATTCGCGCCGCCCGGACCGAAGGCCGCGCAGCGCTGCGGAACGTCCTCATCGCGCCATGAAAAAAGGGCCGTCCGACCGGCGACCCCTTTTCATTCTGGCCCAAATATCCCGGGGGTGAGCGCCAGCGGCGCGAGGGGGCAGCGCCCCCTTGACCCGACATCTCAGCTTTCGGACAGCGCGACCTTCATGTCCTTGACCTGATAGATCACCTCGCCATCGGCCTCGACGATGCCATCGGCCACGCCCA
Source organism: Paracoccus sp. S1E-3 (assembly GCF_013868135.1). GTDB lineage: Bacteria > Pseudomonadota > Alphaproteobacteria > Rhodobacterales > Rhodobacteraceae > Paracoccus. The sequence continues at coordinate 919,664 of NZ_JACEMU010000004.1, read as the reverse complement.
TGGTCAGCCGGCGGGTCTGCACCGCCTTGGTGAAGTCGACCTTGTAGGTCAGTAGCTTGCGGTCGGGGCGAACCATGCCGGTCAGCTTGACCTCGCCCACGCCCAGGGCATAGCCGCGGCCCTTCCATTCGCGCCAGCCGAGGTTGAAGCCGGTCAGCTGCCACAACCCGTCCAGACCCAGACAGCCCGGCATGATCGGGTTGCCGGGGAAGTGGCAGGCGAAGAACCACAGGTCGGGGGTGATGTCGAATTCGGCGACAACATGGCCCTTGCCGTGCAAGCCGCCATCCTCGGAAATCTCGGTGATGCGGTCCATCATCAGCATCGGCGGTTCGGGCAGTTGCGCATTGCCGGGACCGAACAGATCGCCGCGCGCACAGGCCAGCAGATCGTCCTTGTCGAATTGCGTCTTCTGCATCGCCATCGGTGGGGGGAACCTTCCTTGTTGCCGGGGCCGTCAGCCCGCTGAGTGATGAGGTGCGTCCGCGCGTTGACGGATGGTCACCCGGATTTCGGCCCTATCTAGACATCGCGCGGCCATCCCGCAAGCCGCGCGGCCGGGCCGGCGTCAGAACCACTGGCCGGGCTCCATCAGGCCGAGATCCATCAGCTGCTGCGCGTTCCAGCGAAACTCATGCGAGTTGCGGCAGACGAAGCTGGCGATCTCGTCGCGCGAACCGGGGTTGCGCATCAGCGCCTTGGCGACCCGGAACGAGGCGATGGCGGCGGTCAGATTATGATGCCACGGGCAGGAATAGGTGTTGTATTCCTCGACGTTGAAGCGGTGATCGGACAGCAGGCGCAGACCGGCACGGGCGCGGAACAGGGCGATGCGGTCGATCCGGCGGCGATCCTCGGGCAGGTATTCCTCGAACCGCCAGCGCAGACCGCCGTGAAAATCCAGCTGCCGGTCCAGCAGCAGGCCATCGGCATCCTTGCGTCCCAGCGCGTAATATCCGGTGCGGTCGAACATGGCATGTTCGACGCTGACCGCATCGGGGAACTGCCGCAGGTCGGGCGCATAGAGGTCGACCACATAGGCCAGCATCGAGGCGCGCCGCTCCTCGGTATGGAAGGCCAGCATTTCGCCGACGCGCCGCTGCTCGGAGAAGGGATAGAACAGGTATTCGGCGTTATAGCCATAATACAGCCAAGTCCCCGGCGGCACAGCGTCATTGACGGCATTGACGGCGTTGACATGCGCATCGGGGCGGCGCGTGTCGAAGATCAGCGGCTGAACGCGTTCGCGCGGGATCTCCAGCGCCAGCGGTTCGGGCGACAGCGCAAGCACGGTGCGGAACCCGGCCCGCAGCGCATGGTCCAGCGTCGAGGCGACCTCGACCTCATCCTCGAACAGGATCACCGCGATCGGGCCGGCCTTCAATTCCTCCGGTCGGGCGGCGAGATAGTTTCGCAGACTGGCGCTCACCTCAGCAGGTCCCTGATGCGGGCGCCCAATGCCGCCCCATCGGAGGCAGGCGCCGGCGTGGCGACCGGAGCAGGCGCAGGCGTAACGGTGGCCGGGGTGGATGTTGCGGCTTCCGGCGGCGCAGGGGCAGCGGCGGTCCCGGCTGCAGGGGCTGCGGGTATCGTCGGAGCCTCGGCCGCAGCCTCGGCCTCCGCATCCGCAAGCAGCCCGGTGATCTCGGCCGCCAGTTCGGACTGCATCCGGGCGGCCAGCGGGTCGGTCGGGACGGTCAGGCTGGCCAATGCGGCACGGATCGCGGCCGGGTCGGCCCCGGCGGCGAGCGGCGCGGCCAGAGCCTCGGACAGCCTCGCCCTGGCGGCCTGCTGGGCCTCGGCTTCGGCGCGGGCCAGGGCCTGGGCTTCGGCGCGGGCATTGGCGGCGGCGATGGCGGCTTCGGCCACGCGCTCGGTCTCGGCGGCCATGGCGCTGCCGGTTTCGGGCGGCAGCGGCGCATCCTGCGGCGACGGCGTCAGCGCCTGCGGGGGCGCCGCCGGCGCGGGAGAGGGGGCAGGAGCCGGCAGAGGCACCGCAGGGGCGGGGCGCAGCGGGGGCCGGGTCGCGGCGACTTCGGGGGCTGCGCCGGGCAGCCGCGCGCGCAGGCTGTCCGGCAGCAATTCGGGGTTGGACCAGCCCCACCACCCGGCCCCGAGCAGGGCCAGCAACGCGACGATGACGGCAATCAGCCTTGGCATGGGCGCCCCTTTGTTTCCTTCCGCCCCCTGTTGCCACAATGACGGCGTGGCGAAAACCCCGCGCGATGGCGCGAAAACCGGGGAAATCCGGTTGTATCAGCCCCCGCAACACCTTATTTTGCCCGACATTCAACCGAGTCTATCAAAGGAATCCAACCATAGCTCGTCGTCCGCATAACGCGCCGCCCCCCAACCGTGACACCGGTCCCCGTGTCAATGATCGTATTCGTGTCGCCGAGATTCGCCTGATTGGGGCGGATGGTGAAAATATCGGCGTCGTCACCCCCGCCCGTGGGCTTGAGATGGCGCAGGAGGCCGGTCTGGACCTCGTCGAGATCTCGCCCAACGCCACCCCGCCCGTTTGCAAGATCATGGATCTGGGCAAGTTCAAATACGAACAGCAGAAGCGCGAGGCCGAGGCCCGCAAGAAGCAGAAGATCATCGACATCAAGGAAGTGAAGTTCCGTCCCGGCACGGATACGCATGACTATGATGTCAAGATGCGCAACGTGATGAAGTTCCTGGAAGCGGGCGACAAGGTGAAGGTCACCCTGCGTTTCCGTGGCCGCGAGATGGCCCACCAGGATCTGGGTCTGGACCTGCTGAACCGCGTCCGCGACGATGTGGGCGAGACCGGCAAGGTCGAAAGCATGCCGAAGCTGGAAGGCCGGCAGATGGTCATGATGATCGCGCCGAAATAAGCGGCGCCTGAGGCTGACGGGGCCGCCCTCGGGCGGCCTTTTTCTTGCGGAGGAGCAGATGATGCAGCCCGAAATCCTGATCCTGAAAGATGCGGGGGCCGACGCCGATCTGCCGCTGCCCGCCTATGAAACCGCCGGTGCGGCGGGTGCCGATCTGCGCGCCGATCTGGGCGGGACCGAAATCACCCTGGCCCCGCTGGAGCGGCGTCTGATCCCGACCGGACTCAGGATGCAGATCCCGCCGGGGTTCGAGGTGCAGGTCCGCGCCCGTTCCGGCGCCGCGCTGCGCGACGGGCTGTCGCTGGTCAACGGCGTGGGCACGATCGACGCCGATTATCGCGGCCCGGTGGGGGTGATCGTCATCAACCTCTCGGATATTCCGCTGGTGATCCGTCACGGGGACCGCATCGCCCAGATCGTCGTCGCCCCGGTGGTGCAGGCGATCTTCACCCCCACCCATGCGGTGAACGAGACCGCGCGCGGCAGCGGCGGTTTCGGATCGACCGGGCGGGGCTAGGCCATGGCGCTGCTGCCCATCGCCATTCTGAGCATTCTGGGCCTGTCCTGGTGGATGGGTTGGGGGGTGCTGCGGGTTCTGGTCGCGATCTTCATCGTCTGGGTGGTGGTGCTGGCGCTGATGCTGGCCGCCCCGGCCGCCGAAATCCGCGCCGGCCTCGGGTTCGATCCGCAACTCTGGCTGGCGGGCGGGATGCTGCTGGGGCTGGCGATCGGCTATTTCGCCATCGTCGGCCGTCTGCGGGCCGAGGCCGAGCGCCGCTGGGGCACCGAAGACGCGCCGCGCTTCATGCCGGTGGCCGCACCGGATGCGCCCTCGGCCACGCCCGCGCCCTCGGCCGAGGCCCGGGCGAAGACGGAAGATCAGGCGCTCGACCGCTATGCCCGCCATATCGTGCTGCGCGAGATCGGCGGGCCGGGGCAGGCGAAGCTGCGCGATGCCCGCGTGCTGCTGATCGGGGCAGGCGGCCTTGGTGCGCCCGCCGCGCTGTATCTGGCCGGCGCGGGCGTGGGCCGGATCACACTCGCCGATCCCGATACCGTCAGCGTGTCGAACCTGCAGCGCCAGATCATCTATCGCACCGCCGATGCGGGCCGCGCCAAGGGGATGGCCGCGGCCGAGGCATTGCGGGCGCTGAACCCGCTGATCGATGTGCACGCCCTGCGCAAGCGGGTGACTGCCGAAGACATCGACCTGATCGCCCAGCATGATCTGGTGCTGGACGGCAGCGATCAGTTCGCCGATCGCGCCGCCATCAATGCCGCCTGCGCGCGGGCGGGCGTGCCGCTGATCGCCGGGTCCATCGCGCAGTGGGAAGGCCAGCTGACCACTTATGACCCGGCGCGCGGGGCGCCCTGCATGGCCTGCATTTTCCCGCAGGCGCCGGCACCCGGTCTCGCCCCCGCCTGCGCCGAAGCGGGGGTGGTCGGCCCGCTGCCCGGCGTCATCGGCGCGATGATGGCGCTGGAGGCCGTGAAGCAGATCACCGGTGCCGGCGAAGGTCTGGCCGGGCAGATGCTGATCTTTGACGGTCTTTATGGCGAGACGCGGCGCATCACCCTGCAGCGTGACCCCGACTGCCCGGTCTGTTCGGGACTGGCACAGCGCGCGCCGGAGGCCTAGGTTTCCCCCCAAAGGAGACCGCCATGAACCGCGAATTGACCGACTGGACCGGCCCGCACGGGTTGCCGCGCTTTGACCTGATTTCCGATGATGACTTCGCCCCCGCCATGCAGGCGGCGCTGGCTGACGCTGATGCCGCGATCGAGGCGATTGCCGCCGATCCCGCGCCTGCCAGCTTCGACAATACCGTCGCCGCGCTGGAAACCGCCGAGGAGGCGCTGAACAAGGTCTGCGCGGTCTTCTATACGCTGACCGGGGTTGATTCCAACGACCGGCGCGAGGCGCTGAGCCGCGAATTTGCGCCGCTTCTGGCCGCGCATGGCAGCAAGGTCGGCATGGACAAGCGGCTGTATGACCGGGTCGCGGCTGTTTGGAAGGACGCGGATGCGCTGCGGCCTGAGGATCGGCGCATCACCGAACTGGCGCTGCGCGATTTCCGCCGCGCCGGGGCCGGGCTGGAGGGGGCCGCACGCGACCGCATGGCCGAGATCCGGCAGCGGCTGGCGGTGCTGTCGAACCAGTTCGGCCAGAACGTGCTGGCGGATGAACGCGATTTCGTCATGCCCATTCCCGACGACAGGCTGGCGGGTCTGCCCGGCTGGCTGCTGTCGGCGATGCGGGCCGCCGCGAAGGAACGCGGGCTGTCGGGGCAGGTGGTGACGCTGAACCGGTCGCTGATCGTGCCTTTCCTGCAATATGCCGATGACCGCGAGTTGCGCGAGGCCGCCTGGCGGGCCTGGTCGCTGCGCGGCTCGGGGAAGGGCGCCGGCGGTGAAAAGACCGACAACCTGCCGCTGATCGCCGAAATTCTGGCGCTGCGGCACGAACGTGCGCAGCTTCTGGGCTATGCCGATTTCGCCGCCTTCAAGCTGGAACCCGAAATGGCCGGGACCGCTGACCGTGTCGAGGCCCTGCTGACCGAGGTCTGGAACGCCGCGAAGGCGCGCGCGGATGCCGACGGTGCACAGCTGTCGGCGATGATGCAGGATGAGGGGGTGAATGCCGATCTCGCCCCCTGGGACTGGCGCTATTATGCGGAGCGCAAGCGCCGGGCCGAACATGACCTCGACGAGGCCGAGGTGAAGCCCTATCTGACGCTCGACGCGATGCTGGGCGCGGTGTTCGACGTGGCGCACCGCCTGTTCGGGTTGGAATTCGAAGCCTTCGACGCGCCACTGTGGTCGCCCGATATGCGCGCCTGGCGGGTCACCCGCGACGGGCGCGAAATGGCGATTTTCCTCGGCGATTTCTTCGCCCGGCCGCCGAAACGCTCGGGTGCGTGGTGCGGGTCGCTGCAGCCGCAGCACAAGATCGGCGCCGGCCAGCGGGCCATCGTGACCAATGTGTGCAACTTCACGCCCCCCGCCACGCCGGGCGCGCCGGCCTTCCTGTCCTGGGATGACGCCCATACGCTGTTCCACGAATTCGGCCATGCGCTGCACCATATCCTGTCAGACGTGGAATGGCCGTCGATCTCGGGCACCTCGGTAGCCCGCGACTTCGTCGAGTTGCCCAGCCAGCTGTATGAACACTGGCTGGAACAGCCCGAGGTGCTGGACCGCCATGCCCGGCATTTCGAAACCGGGGCGGCGCTGCCCGCCAGCCTGCGCGACCGCATCATCGCGGCGGGCAATGCCGATCAGGGCGCGGCGACGCTGGAATATCTGCAAAGCGCGCTTGTCGATCTGGCCTTCCATCGCGGCCGGCCGCCCGCCGATCCGATGGCGCGCCAGGCCGAGGTGCTGGCGGCGCTGGGGGCGCCGGCGGCCATCCCGATGCGCCACGCGACACCGCATTTTGCCCATGTCTTCACCGGCGATGGCTACTCCTCGGGGTACTATTCCTATCTCTGGTCCGAAGTGATGGACGCAGATGCGTTCGAGGCCTTCCGCGAGGCCGGAAATATTTTTGATCACGAAATCGCGAAAAAGCTGGAAAAATCCATCCTCTCGCGTGGCGGATCGGCACCGGCGGACCAGCTTTGGATCGAATTTAGGGAACGAATGCCGGGGGTTGCGCCTTTGTTATCAGGCCGTGGGTTGATTTGACGCCTGCGGATCCCATGCAGGAGGAGTGACATGAACCGTTATACGATCCTTGGTGCCGTCGGCGCCACTTTCCTTGCCCTCGCCGGATGTACCCCCGGCGAGGAGGTCCTCACCAAGACCGAGGCCGATGTCCAACTGGACCAGACCATTCCCGCGGCCGCACCGGAAGCGGCGTCCGGGCCGGTGGAGGCCTCGAACAGTCTGAACGGCGCCTATAATCTGCGCACGACCGACTGCGGCAAGCCGGCCAGCGAAGGGGCGCTGACCGTTCAGGGCAACAAGTTCCAGTTCTACGAAAGCCAGTGCACGGCGGTGAGAAGCACGGTCGGCGCCGATTCGACCGAAACCGAGCTGTCCTGCAATGGCGAAGGCGGTCAGGGCTTCAACCGTCTGGTTAAGCTGCGCCTGTCGCCCGGCGTGATGCAGATGGAGGATAAGGGGATCAACCTGCGCTACTATCGCTGCGCGGCCCCGGCCTGAAGCGGACGGTTACTTGGTCACATCGAAAAAGGCGGCGCTCGGCGCCGCCTTTGCCATTCTGCGAACTGGGGTCAGACGACCTCAATGCCGGTGCCGTCGAAGGCGTGGCCGATGATCGCAGCCTTGGGGTGGCGCTGGCGGATGCGGGCCAGCACGCGGTCGGCGGCTTCGGGGGCGACGGCGACCAGCAGCCCGCCCGAAGTCTGCGGGTCGGTCAGCAGGGTCTGTTCGGGCGCGGTGATGCCCGCGGGCAGTGTCACCTCGGCCTTCACGGCGTCCCAGTTGCGGCTACTGGCGCCGGTCCCGTGCCCCGCGACCGCCAGTTCGGCGGCGCGATCCAGCAAAGGCAGCGCCGCGCGGTCGATCCGCAGCCCGCAGCCTGCGCTGCGCGCCATTTCCATCCCATGCCCCAGCACGCCGAATCCGGTGACATCGGTGAGGGCATGGACCTCGGGCAGGGCAGCCAGATCCTGGCCGATCCGGTTCAGCGTCGTGCAGGAGGTGATCATCTCGGCGATGTCGGCATCCGTGGCGGTGCCCTTCTTGATGGCGTTGGAATAGATGCCGACGCCGATCGGCTTGGTCAGGATCAGCGCGTCCCCCGGCCGCGTCCCGCCATTGCGGCGGACGTTCTCGGGCGCGCAAAGGCCGATCACCGCCAGCCCATAGATCGGCTCGGGCGAGTCGATGGAATGGCCGCCGGCGATGGGGATGTCGGCCTCGGCGCAGATATCGGCCCCGCCGGCCAGGATTTCGCGGATGGTGGCGGGGTCCATGCTGTTGATCGGCATGCCCAGGATCGCCAGCGCAAAGATCGGCCGCCCACCCATGGCATAGATGTCGGAAATCGCGTTGGTGGCGGCGATGCGGCCGAAATCGCGCGCATCATCGACCATCGGCATGAAGAAATCGGTGGTCGCGATCAGGCAGGTCTTGTCATCGATCTGCCAGACCGCCGCATCGTCGGATTCGGCGTTGCCGACCAGAAGCTGCGGGAAGATCTGCCCGATCGGCTGGTCTTCCAGCAGGTCGCGCAGAACGGCCGGCCCCAGCTTGCACCCGCAGCCGCCGCCATGGGCCAGTTCGGTCAATCTCATCGCCGCCTCCGTCAGGTTCTGTACAGCATCATATCTGCGCCGAAATGCCGAGAACAACAGCTATCTCGCACTTGCAGCAAAGGCCGGCCCGTGCATGATGAGCAGATTATGACACGCAGCCTTGAACCCACAGATATCGTCGAAATCACCACGGGCGCGGGGGTGGACGCGCCGGTGCATGGCTGGCGCGCCAAATGCCTGCAGCGGCTGGTGCGGATGGACCTGCCGGTGCCACGCTCGCATGCGATCTCGGCGCGGGCGGTGCGGGCCATCGCGCAGGGGGTCACCGCCGATACCGCCGCCCTGGGGGCGCTGTTTGCCGATGGCTGCGGGCTGGTCAGCGTGCGCCCCTCGGCGGTGATGCCGGAATGGGGCGGGCCGGGGACGGTGTTGAATGTGGGCGTCAACGATGCCCAGCACGCCCGTCTGGTCGAGACGCGCGGCAAGGACGCGGCCGATGCGATCTATCTGGGCTTCGTGCAGTCCTATGCGATCAATGTGGCACGGCTGGACCCGGACATGTTTTCCGAAGACGGCGAGGGGGCGCTGGAACGCGCGCTTGCCGCTTACCGCGCCGAGATGGACGAGGATTTCCCCCAGGACCCGGTGCGCCAGCTGACCGAGGTGCTGCGGTCCATGGCGCGGGCCTGGGATGCGCCGACGGCACGGCTGTTGCGGCAGGCCAAGGGCGCGCCGGAAGACGCGCCGCTGGGGCTGGTCGTGCAGCAGATGGCGCTGGCGATCGGACCGGGGCTGACCGGATCGGGCACCATCCAGATGATCGACAGCGTGACCGGGATGCGCCGGATGACCGGCCGCTTCAAGGGGCAGATGCAGGGGCGCGCGCGCGGGCAGGGGGCGGAAACGCTGTATCTGACCCGCGACGAACGCGGCCCCTCGCTGGAGGAACTGGCGCCCGAGGTTTTCGCCGATCTGGTCGGCTACTGCCTGGCCGCGCGCACCCGGTTGCGCGACGAGATGCAGATCGAATTCGTGATCTCGGACGGCGAACTGGCGATCATCGACGCGCTGCGCGTACAGCGTTCATCCCGCGCGGCTGTGCGGATCGCCGTTTCGCTGGCCGAAGACGGCATCATCCCGACCGAGGAGGCGGTGATGCGGGTCGAACCCCGCGCGCTGTCCGAACTGATGCATTACCAGATCGATCCGCGCGCCCCCCGCGACATCATCGCCCGCGGCATCGACGCCAGCCCCGGTGCTGCCACCGGCAAGATCGTCTTCACCGCCGCCGCCGCGCAGGCCTCGGCGATGCGGGGCGAGGATTGCATACTGGTCCGCCGCGAGACCGTGCCCGAAGACATCCGCGGCATGCACGCCGCCGTGGGCGTGCTGACCGAACGTGGCGGCATGACCAGCCATGCGGCGGTGATCGCGCGCGGTCTGGGCCTGCCCTGCATCGTCGGCGCCAATGGCATCAGCATCGACGCCCGCGCGCGTGAATTGCGCGTCGGTGGCCGCAGCTTCCGCGAGGGCGAGGAAATCACCATTGACGGCACCTCGGGCGAGGTGCTGGCCGGCTCGGCACAGTTGCTGGAACCGGCGCTGGATGAGAGCTTCAACAGGCTTCTCGACTGGGCCGACGCCTTCCGCGACATGGGTGTGCGCGCCAATGCCGACACGCCCGAAGACGCCCGCACCGCGCGCATGTTCAAGGCTCAGGGCATCGGGCTGTGCCGGACCGAACACATGTTCTTCGACGAAATGCGCCTGCCGATCATGCGCGAGATGATCTTCGCCGACCGCCCCGAGGATCGCAAGGTGGCGCTGGCGCGTCTGCTGCCCATCCAGCGGCAGGATTTCGTCGAACTGTTCCGCATCATGGCCGGCCTGCCGGTGACCATCCGGCTGTTCGACCCGCCGCTCCACGAGTTTCTGCCGCAGGATCGCGACGGGATGCGCGAGTTGGCCGAATCGCTGGACCTACCCTTGTCCGACGTGACCCGCCGGATCGAGGCGCTGTCGGAGTTCAACCCGATGCTGGGGATGCGCGGGGTGCGGCTGGGGATCACCGTGCCCGAGATCTACGACATGCAGGCCCGCGCCATCTTCGAGGCCACCATCGCCAGTGCCGCCGCCGGCGCGGTGGTGGTGCCTGAAATCATGATCCCGCTGGTCTCGGCTCGGCGCGAGGTGGAAATCGTCAAGACCCGCGTCGATGCCGTCGCCGCCGCGCTGCGCAACGAAACCGGCCGCGACTTCGCGTATCGGCTGGGTGTCATGGTCGAAACCCCGCGCGCGGCGCTGCGCGCCGGCGATATTGCCCGCCACGCCGCTTTCCTTTCCTTCGGCACCAACGACCTGACGCAGATGACTTACGGCCTGTCGCGCGACGATGCCGGCCGTTTCATGGGCGCCTATGTCCAGCAGCGCGTCTATGACGAAGACCCGTTCCACATCCTTGACGAGGACGGGGTGGGCGAGCTGCTGCTGACCGGAACCCAGCGCGCGCGCGCTGCGCATCCGGACATAACCATTGCCGTGTGCGGCGAACATGGCGGCAACCCGCAATCCATCGCCTTCTGCCAGCGCGCCGGACTGGACTATGTTTCGTGCTCGCCCTTCCGGGTGCCGGTGGCGCGCCTTGCTGCAGCGCAGGAATCGATTCGCAACCGGGGCGAGAAAAGCGCCTGATTCGGGACGGTTGCCGCGCAGCGCGCGGCGATGCTGCAAGCGCGAAATGGCGTGATTCCGCCAAATTTCGCAAAAGTATTCGGCGGGATCTCGCCGGAATAATGGTTAATCGGCCGGATTCGGGAACCTCACAGCCTCGCACGTGGCGGCGGCGGAAGCGCTTTGTGTAGCTTCCCCCTCAATCCGTCGGCACCCACGCGGTCCGGCGACCCCTGAGACAGGAAAACTGCTGTATGCTTGCGCTGACCCGTAAACTGGCCGCGATCGCTGTGAGTGTGTCGCTTGCGTTGCCGCTGGCCGCCCAGGCCGACCCGGCAAAAGGCCCCGAAACCGCCGTCCAGACCCGTTATGGCGGCGCCGATTCCCTGCGTTGCCTGACCGAGGCGCTGTATTTCGAAGCCCGCGGCGAGGGCCGCAGCGGCCAACGCGCGGTGGCCGAGGTCATCCTCAACCGCGTCGACAGCCGCGCCTTCCCGAATTCGGTGTGCGGCGTCGTCAATCAACGCGGCCAGTTCACTTATAATAAGGGCCGCCGCATGTCGAACGCGGCTGCCGCTGCCCGTGCCCGCCAGATCGCCGCTGACGCCCTCGCCGGTGCCCCGCGCGCATTGACCAGTGGCGCGACCTATTTCCACACCACCAGCGTCCGTCCGGGCTGGTCGAAACGGTTTACCCGCACGACCCGGATCGGCAGCCATGTCTTTTACCGTCAGGGTCGTCGCGTCGCGACCAACTGACGCCGGAACAGGTTTGGAAGGCGGCCGGCCGGAATCCACCGCCCCTTCTTTCTGTCTCGACTGGCCCTGCCCCTTGCGGTGGGGCCTTTTCTTTGGAAATTGGGGCGCATGGACGAACCTGACCAGATTCACCTGCGCGACTATGTTGTCGAAACCGAGATCGGCGCCTTTCAAAGCGAACGCGGTCTGCGCCAGCGGCTGCGTTTCGGGCTGACGGTCGATCTCGCCCAGCCGGTCATCGGCGTGGGCGACGATGTCGACCGCATCCTGTCCTATGACGTGCTGACCGACGCGGTGGCGGCGGCCTTGGCGGATGAACGTTTCAACCTGCTGGAAACGCTCGCCGAAAAGATCGCGGCCGAGGTGTTGGCCCACCCCCGCGCCGGCCGCATCCATGTCACAATCGAGAAGCTGGACCGGGTGCCCGGCGCGCTCGGCGTGACGCTTGTGCGCCGCCGGGGCCGTGTTGATGCCGAGGGCGCGGCGCTGGCACCGGTGGTGCTGTTCCACGGCACCGAAACCGCGCGGCCCGAAGGTGCGGTGATCCTGACCCCGGATGCCACCGGCCTGCCGCTGCCCCATGGCGGCAACGAGCGGCGGGTCGCGCTGCTGGCGCTGGATCAGGCGGCCTGGGCGCTTGGCGGCCGGCTTGGGCTGGACGTGGCCGACAACCGGGCCGAGCTGGACTGGGCGGTGAAGGAATCGCGCCCCATCGTCTGGGCGCCGGCGCGCATGGCCGCCGATGTGGCCGGGCTGGAGGCCGATCCCCTGACCCTCGCGGTCTGGCTGGCCGAGAAGATGCGCGCCGACCGGCTGGATCTGGCGCTGCCGCCCGGCGTCCCCATGCCCGCGCTGCGAACGCTGATCCCCCTGCGGCGGATCGGCGCATGAGCGTCTATTGGCGTCCCATCCCCGAGGAGGGCGGCGCGCTGCCGCTGGCGGGCGGCTGGCTGCGGTTCTCGCGCCTCGAACGGCTGGAGCGTGGCGGCGTTCCTGCGCGCATCCTGCCGGCCGAGGCGGCCCCGCCCGAAGTGCTGTCCGCGCTGACTGCCCTGCGCGCGCCCGTCATGGGTGTGGGGTTGGACCGGCCCTCGGTCATGGGAATCGTGAATGCGACGCCTGACAGCTTCTCCGATGGCGGCAGCTATGACGGGATCGCGCACGGACGTGAGCTGATCGCGCAAGGCGCAGATCTGCTGGATATCGGTGGCGAATCGACCCGGCCAGGTGCCGATGAGGTCGATGTGGCCGAGGAAATTGCCCGCGTGGTGCCGGTGATCGCGGCGCTGCGCGAAAGGCCGATCTCGGTCGATACACGCAAGGCTCAGGTGGCGCGGGCGGCGCTTGCGGCGGGGGCGGGGCTGATCAACGATGTCTCGGGCTTTGATTTCGACCCCGCGCTGGCGGCCCTGGCCGCAGAGAGCGGCGCGCCGGTCTGCCTGATGCATGCGCAGGGCGTGCCCGCGACGATGCAGGACGATCCGCGCTATGAGGATGTGCTGCTGGACGTCTATGACGCGCTCGCCGCCCGCATCGCGCGGGCCGAGGCGGCGGGCATCGCGCGCGCGCGCATCGTGGTCGATCCGGGCATCGGCTTTGGCAAGACGCTGGACCACAATCTGGCGATCCTGAACCGGATCAGCCTGTTTCACGGCCTTGGCTGCGGGATTTTGCTGGGCGTGTCGCGCAAGCGCTTCATCGGCGAGATCGCGGCCCAGCCCGCGCCGCGCGAAAGAATGCCGGGAACACTCGCCGTCACGCTTGCTTCGGTGGGGCAGGGGGTGCAGATGCATCGGGTACATGATGTGGCGGCCGCGGTGCAGGGACTGGCACTGTGGCGCGCTGTGACGGAAAGGACGGGACGATGACGCGGAAGCTTTTCGGGACGGACGGGGTCAGGGGCCGGGCCAATACCGACCCGATGACGGCGGAAATGGCGCTGCGGCTGGGCGCGGCGGCGGGGCGGTACTTCCGCCGCGACGGTCGCAACGGACATCGGGTGGTGATCGGCAAGGACACGCGGCTGTCGGGCTATATGCTGGAAAACGCACTGACCGCCGGGCTGACCAGCACCGGCATGAATGTGCTGCTGCTGGGGCCGGTGCCGACGCCGGCGGTGGGGTTTCTGACCCGCTCCATGCGGGCGGATCTGGGGATCATGATCTCGGCCAGCCACAACCCGGCGGATGATAACGGCATCAAGTTCTTCGGACCCGATGGCTACAAGCTGTCGGACGATGCCGAGGCCGAGATCGAGCGCATCGTCGCGGGTCAGATCCGCCCGGCCGAGCCGCAGAATATCGGCCGCGCAAGGCGTATCGACGATGCGCGCGGGCGCTACGTCGAATATGCAAAGACCACGCTGCCCGCCGGTCAGCGGCTGGACGGGTTGAAGGTGGTGATCGACTGCGCCAATGGCGCCGCTTACCGCGCCGCGCCGGATGTGCTCTATGAGCTGGGGGCCGAGGTCGTGGGCATCGGCATCGATCCTGACGGGCGCAATATCAATGATGGCGTCGGCTCGACCCATCCCGAGGCGGCGGCCCAGGCGGTGCTGGACCACCGCGCCGATCTGGGGATTTGCCTGGACGGTGATGCCGATCGGATCATGGTCATTGACGACAAGGGCCGGGTGGCCGATGGCGACCAGCTGATGGCGCTGCTGGCCGGGCGTTGGGCCGAACAGGGCCGGCTGAACGGCGGGGCGCTGGTGGCGACGGTGATGTCGAATCTGGGGCTGGAGCGTTTTCTGCAGGGTCGGGGCCTGCGTCTGGAGCGCACCAAGGTCGGCGACCGCTATGTGGTCGAACGGATGCGCGAGGGCGGCTTCAACCTCGGCGGCGAGCAATCGGGCCATATCGTGATGACCGATTACGCCACCACCGGCGACGGGCTGATCGCCGGGCTGCAATTCCTGGCGGCGATGGCCGATACCGGGCGCAGCGCGTCGGAACTGGTCCATCAGTTCGACCCGGTGCCGCAGATGCTGAAGAATGTCCGCTATGCCGCGGGCGCCGATCCGCTGGCGGCCGGCACGGTTCAGCAGGCCATTGCGGCGGGCGAGACGCGGCTGAACGGCACCGGCCGGGTGCTGATCCGCAAATCGGGCACCGAGCCGCTGATCCGGGTCATGGCCGAGGCCGAGGACGAGGTCGTCCTGCGCGAGGTCGTCGACAGCATCGTGGGCGCGGTGCAGGACGCGGTCTGAGTTCCGCGCCTTCAGGATCTGAGGCCGCGCCGACGAATCGTTCGGGCGCGGCCTTTCTGCCGGGTTTCCGACCTCGTCCGGGGTCAGGAAATCCGCTCGGCCAGCGGATCATAATCATAGATCCAGTCGAATTTCCCCAGCAGAACCCCCGGCGCCAGCCGGGAAATCGCCCGCAGCCCCGCATGGCCGATCAGCCGCTGCGGCCCCGAGAGGTGATAGTTGCGGGCATTGGCATTGGCAGCCGCGACCACGCGGGCGACGCGGGGCGCGCGCGCGGCCTGATAGCGGGCCAATGCGGCCGCCTGATCGGCGATTCGGTCCAGACATTCGGTCAGGACCCAGGCGTCCTCGATAGCCATGACCGCGCCCTGCGCCATGAAGGGCAGCGTGGGATGGACGGCATCGCCCAGAATGACGCGTCGGCCATCCTGCCAGCGCGCGGCGATCGGGTGGCGGAACAGCCCCCAGACGCCGACGCGCTGCAACTGCGCCAGCCAGCCCGGCACAGGGCCGCCGAAACGCCCGAAGGCGGCGCGCAGATGGTCGGGGTCGTCTTCATGCGACCAGCCCTCAGCCGTCCAGTCGGGGCGTTCCATCACCCCCACGATATTGCGCAGGCCCGCGCCCAGCGGATAGCTGACGAGGTGACGCCCCGGTCCCATGAAAACGCGGGCAAAGGGGTCGGCGGCGCCGTCGGGGATCAGCGCCCGCCAGGCGGTCTGGCCGGTGAAGAAAGGGGTCTGGGGACCATTCAGCGCGGCGCGGACGCGGCTGTGCAGGCCGTCGGCGCCGATCAGCAGCGGCGCATCGGGCAGGTCGGTAACCGGCGAATCAAGGGTGATTTCGGCGCCGGCATCGCGGGCAGCGCGTTCCAGCAGCTCGATCAGGCGGGCGCGGTGGATCAGGCGGAAGGCGGCATCGGGGCGGCGGCGGGCGAGCGGCATGGCGGCGACCTGCCGGCCATGGCTGTCATGCAGAACCACCCCTTCCGAGCGCACGGACACGGCATCGAGCGGCGCGGAAAGGCCCAAGGCTTCCAGCACGCGCCCGGCGTTGGGCGAAATCTGCAGCCCGGCGCCGACCTCACGCAGGGCATCCGCACGCTCCAGCACGCGGACATGCGCGCCGCGCTGCGCCAATGCGGCGGCCACGGTCAGCCCGGCCACGCCGGCGCCGATGATGGTGATGTCGCGATGCGTCAGATGGCCCATGACGACCTCTCCTTCTGAAAGGCCGGCAGGGTAGACCGGGGCCGCGCCGGCCGCGATGCGATCAGTCGTCGCGGTGGACGCGCTCGCGGCGTTCGTGCTTTTCCTGCGCGGCGACGGTCATGGTGGCGATGGGGCGCGCGTCCAGCCGCTTCAGGCTGATCGGTTCCCCGGTGACTTCACAGTAACCATATTCACCATTCACGATCCGGCGCAGCGCCGCGTCGATCTTGCCGACCAGCTTGCGCTGACGGTCGCGGGTCCGAAGTTCCAACGCGCGGTCGGTTTCTTCGGATGCGCGGTCGGCAAGGTCCGGCACGTTGCGCGCGCTGTCCTGCAAGCCTTCCAGGGTCTCGGCGGATTGCTCCAGCAGTTCGGCCTTCCAGGCCTCCAGCTTGCGGCGGAAATATTCCAGCTGACGATCGTTCATGAACGGCTCGTCTTCTGCTGGGCGATAATCATCTGGCAGGAAAATCTGCGGTTTCATGCGTCCTCCGACAGATCGGGGTGCCTGTTCCCCGGCCCGTTGCGCCCCCATTAGCGGATGCGCTGGGGGTTGTCACTACCCTGAACGCTGTTCCTTTGCGCCGAGAATTCTTGCCGCCCTGCGCCGGCCCGGATAGGGTCGCGGCGCAGATAAAGGAAGCCGGAATGCGTTTTTCATCCACCGACAGCTATGTGGCGCCGCCCGATCTGGCCATCGCCGTGAATGCCGCCGTCACCCTCGAGCGGCCCCTGCTGGTGAAGGGCGAGCCGGGGACGGGCAAGACCGAACTGGCGCGGCAGGTGGCCGCCTCGTTGGGGCTGCCGATGGTGGAATGGAACATCAAATCGACCACCAAGGCCCAGCAGGGGCTGTATGAATACGACGCCGTCAGCCGGCTGCGCGACAGCCAGCTGGGCGAGGCGCGGGTCCATGAGGTCGCCAATTACATCCGCAAGGGCAAGCTGTGGGACGCGTTCGAGGCGCCCGGCAAGGTGGTGCTGCTG
Organism: Paracoccus sp. S1E-3; assembly: GCF_013868135.1. Taxonomy (GTDB): domain Bacteria; phylum Pseudomonadota; class Alphaproteobacteria; order Rhodobacterales; family Rhodobacteraceae; genus Paracoccus. Next base: position 902,744 of record NZ_JACEMU010000004.1, on the reverse strand, counting down.
ATCGACGAGATCGACAAGGCCGATATCGAATTCCCGAACGACCTGTTGCAGGAACTCGACCGGATGGAGTTCCACGTCTATGAGACCGGCGAGACAGTGCGGGCGGTCCACCGGCCGGTGGTCATCATCACCTCGAACAATGAAAAGGAGCTGCCGGACGCCTTCCTGCGCCGCTGCTTCTTCCATTACATCCGATTCCCCGATGCTGCGGTGCTGAAGCAGATCGTCGAGGTCCATTACCCCGGCCTGAAGCCGCGCCTGCTGGAGGAGGCGCTGAGCCAGTTCTTCGAGGTCCGCGAGGTGCCGGGGCTGAAGAAGAAGCCCTCGACCTCCGAGCTGCTGGACTGGCTGAAGCTGATCCTGGCCGAAGATCTGTCGCCCGAGGATCTGAAGAAGGCGCCCGGCGAAATGCTGCCGAAACTGCACGGGGCGCTGCTGAAGAACGAGCAGGACGTGTCCCTGTTCGAGAAATTGGCCTTCATCGCCCGGCGGAAAGGCTGACAGGGGGCGCCGCCCCCTGACCCCCGGGATATTTGGGCCAGAGCGAAAGAGATATCATGCGGATCAGGGCGATCGAGACGGGCGACCGCGACCAGTGGCAGGGGCTTTGGGCAGGATATCAGGCATTTTATGGCTACCCCGATCGGCCCCAGGCGTTCTTTGACCTGGCGTTCGGGCGGTTGATTTCGGGGGCGGCCGGAGAGTTTCAGGGCTTTGTCGCCGATGATGACGGCCGGCTGCTGGGGCTGACGCATTACGTCTTTCACCCGAACCTGTGGCGCCCCGAGGGGGTTTGTTACCTGCAGGACCTGTTCACCTTGCCCGAGGCGCGCGGGCGCGGGGTGGCGCGGGCGCTGATCGAGGCGGTGGCCGATGCGGCGCAGGCGCGGGGGGCAGCCAATCTCTATTGGCTGACGGCCGAAGACAATTATGCCGCGCGGATGCTGTATGATCGGGTTGCGGCGCGCACGCCCTTCATCAAATATCAGCGCGATCTGGGCTGAGGGAGAGACCATGCCGACCATTCTGTTGCTGAACGGCCCGAACCTGAACCTGCTGGGGCAGCGCGAGCCGGCGGTTTACGGATACGAGACGCTGGCCGATGTCGAGGCGCTGGCGCAGGCGGCCTGCGCCTCGGGGTTCACGGTCGATGCGCGGCAGTCGAACTGGGAGGGCCAGCTGATCGACTGGATCCACGAGGCGCGCGGGAATGCGGCGGGCATTGTCATCAATCCGGGGGCCTTCACCCATACTTCGGTCGCGCTTCTGGACGCCCTGAACGCCTTTGAAGGGCCGGTGATCGAGGTTCATATCAGCCAGGTCCACAAGCGCGAACCGTTCCGCCACCATTCCTATGTCAGCAAACGCGCCGATGGCGTGATTGCCGGGCTGGGGGTGGATGGCTATGCCGCTGCGGTGGCGCGGATCTGCAGACTGGCGGGGTAAGGGGCGCAGCTGCGATGGACCGCCGGAGAGCGGGCCGTTCGCGGTTCAGCCGTCGATGCGGTGGATGTCGCGGGTCAGCGCCGCCGTTTTTTCGGCCCAGAGGCTGGCTTTGGTGCGGGCCTTGTGGGCCGCCAGTGCGGCCTCGTCGGTATACAGTTCCTCGACCCGCCAGATCAGCGGATCGTCCGATTGGGTGATGTCGAAGAACAGGCAGCCCGGCTCGGCCCGACTGGCGGCGATATGGGCGCGCAGATGGTCCAGCACGATTTTCAGCTGGTCCAGATCGGCGCAGATCAGCAGCCCCGACAGCGCGACCTGACCGGGGCGCGGGGCGGCGTAATGGCCTTTGCCGGGGGCGGCATTGCAGCAGGGACAGGTCATTCTGCGAAGGCTCCTCGGGGGTGCGCGGTGTTGTCATGTGAAGTGGTGCCGTGTGTTGCCCGCGTTGTCAAACCGTGATCGACCTCGCAGGGAATGGGGCGGCCGGATGATGGCTGGTTGAGGGGGCACGGTGAGGCGCGGTGTATGTGGCAGCGCCGTTCCGCGCGGGAAGGGCAGCCACCAGATCACGGGGAATGCGAAAACGAACAACCTGCGGAGACCGCGCCTGAAGGCGATCCGGTATTCCAGTCGGAATGGTCTGCGGCCCGACCGTAATGCTGGGCATCGCCTGTGCAGGCGCGCGGCCTTCGCGTAATGGACCCCTGTCCTGCCGCAAGCGCAGCTGACCGGAGACTCGCGCCGGGTCAGCGCAATCCGGTCATGGTCTGAAGGATATGGACAGGCCCGCGCCGAGACGAACCGCCCGCGCCGACCCGGTCGCGCGTGTCAGGAAGGGGATCCGATCATTGTCACCCCGCAGGGCGATAGGCTGCACGATGTCGACAGATCCGACATCCGCGCCCATGGATGCCCGCAGAGGTGCTTACAACCAACCGGGCGATCCGGGCCTGATCGGGCGCATGAGCGGGTCACCCCTATCCCACGCGCGTGGCGTGGGCAGAAGCGCCGCGTCGTTTTCATGATCGGAGCCAACCGCCGCGCACACGCGCATCGGGTGTCGGCAGGCGCTCCAGCCTGTTCCAGCTGCGCCTTTCCGTTGGCGGCGCGAAGGCCATGGCTCGGCCAAGGCGCTGGCGATGGTCGTGCGGGCATCCGGGCCGTCTTCGCCCGCGGGGCCGCACCGCCCGGTCTTCAGGCCAGCCGCGCGATCAGCGCTTGCGCGGCCGCCGGATTGCGCCGCTTGGTGCCCGAGATCACGTAAAGATAGAGGTCGCGGGTCCGGCCGATGGTCCGGGCATTCTCGGTCCAGCGGGCCAGCCCCGCCTCGTCATAGCCCTCCGGCAGGTCATCGGTACCCATGATGCGCAGATAGGCGAAATCGGCGGTCTCGGCGTCGATTTCCGGGAATTTGCTGTCGCCGGACCGGATCAGCGCGATATTGCGCGCGCGGCACAGATCGGCGGCGGCAGGGGTGGCGAAACTGTCATGGCGGGCCTCGATCGCGTGGCGCAGGGGGGTGCCGTCCTGTTCGTCTGGCAACAGGTTCAGAAAGGCGGCGAAATCGGCGGGGTCGAATGCCTTGGTTTCGGCGAATTGCCAGTTGATCGGGCCAAGCTTGCCCGCCAGCCGGGTGATGCCCGAACCGAGAAAGCGGCGGATGCTTTCGGCGGCTTCGGCCAGCACCCGGCGATTGGTGGCGAAGCGGCTGGCCTTGACGGCGAAGATGAAATCATCGGGCGTTTCATCGTGCCATTTCTGGAAGCTCTCGGGCTTCTGGCTGCCGTAATAGGTGGCGTTGATCTCGATGCTGGTCAGGGCGCGGCTGGCGAATTCCAGTTCGCGCCGTTGGGGCAGCCCTTCGGGGTAGAAGACGCCGTTGCGCCATTCGGGGAAATTCCAGCCGCCGATGCCGATATGGATTCTGCCCATCTCATCCTCCCTGCCGGGGGCATAGTGCGGGCGTGATGCCCGTCGCGCAACCCACGATGCGGATGTGTGGTGGCTAAATCCCGGCCGGCTTCTGCGGGATCGGGCAATGCTGCATCAGCGGGCCGGAGGTGGCGGGGCTGGTCCCGATCTGTGCCGTCTGCCGGTCCGGGCAGCAGCCTGATTGAGCGGAGGCCCGGACGCGGCGCGGATGTCGTCGGACCGGGGCGCGCGTTCGGTGACGCGGCACATGGGTCGGCGATAATCATGGGTCAGGCGCCATGCGGGCCGGGCCATGTCGCGGCGGTGCTGTTCCGCATCGGAATGCAGCCAAAATCGCCGATCGGAAGCACGCGTCGCCGGGGCACAGGACCGACACGTCAGCCGCGGGCGCGTCAGTCGCGGTGATCTTCGGCGCAGAGCCCATGATCGGCCAGCGAGGCCAGGACATAGCAATCCCCCGCCTCGCCGGTGCCGGTGCAGCCATCCGCGATGCGGGTCAGTTCGGTTTCCAGCGCCTGCAAGCGGGCGATGCGGCTGCGGACGTCGGCCAACTGGGCGCAGGCCATCTGGTTGGCCGCGAGGCAGGACCGGTCGGGGTGATTCTGCAGGTCAATCAGCGCGGCGATGGCATCGATCGAGAATCCCAGATCGCGGGCGTGGCGGATGAAGCCCAGTTTCTCCATTTCCGCCTTGCCGTAGCGGCGCTGATTGCCTTCGGTCCGTTCCGGCGCGGCCAGCAGGCCCATTCCTTCGTAATAGCGGATGGTCGGAACCTTCACGCCGGTGCGGCGCGACATCTCACCGATGGAGAACATGAAAACCTCCTGAATCTCTAGCGACTGGAGATATTAGAACCGATCCCCCGTCGGAATCAAGAGGTTTGCGGATCGGTCCCGTGGTCGTTTGCCGGCATCTGCCCGAGGCGCGAATCACGGGCGGTCGATCTGACCGGCAGGGTGCTGCTGATACGGCGGCGGAGACGGCGATAGACGGTCGTCTGCGGATGGTCGGCAATGCGCCGTTGAAACCAGCGGGGCAGGCACGCGGCGGATTGCCGAGGTGACCTGTTCTGATCGTGGTTGGCATCTTCAGCCGGCCGGGTCATCCGGCAGGCCTCGGCGGAACGATCCAGCCATCCGACGCAGATCGATGGCGTGGACCATTCCCCCCTCGTGCCGGGCATGCGAAGCCTCAGCGTTCCAGCCCGTCCTGGAACTTGATCGAGGCGTGGCTGCCGTCGCAGAAGGGCTTGTTGGACGACGCGCCACAGCGGCACAGGGTCTGGCGGTTGCGGATCTCATAGCTTTCGCCGCTGGCGCTTTGGACGCGGATGCCGCCGTCGAGGGCCAGCGGGCCGCTGCATTGTTCGACCGGATCTTCGAGCAGCGAGAGGGTCGCCGGCTGCGGCGTTTCGATGGGCTGGCGGGTGGCGTTGTCCCAGACGATCAACCGCCCCGAAGGGCAATGATGGGCCATATAGACCGCCAGTTTGACGTGCTGTTCACCCGGCATCTGCACCTCGTTCCAGATCCGGTTGCCATTGTCGCAGAAACGGGCGAAGGCGCAGTAGGCTTCGTTATCGGTCAGGCTGACGACGGGGCCGTCGATTTCCTGCGCGCCGTCCAGCATGGGGGTGAAAGGGGCGGTTTCGGTCAGGTTGACGCCTGCCTTCAGATGCGAGCCGTCGCAGTAGGGCTTGTTCCGGGAATGCCCGCAGCGGCACAGCGCAGTGCCGTTCTTGACCGCGAAGGCCTGCCCCTCGGTATAGGTCCAGGAATGGCCCGTGCTGTTGGGGGTAATCACCTCGACATGCAGCGGGGGGACGCCGTGGACGATATAGGGACCGTCCCTGGTGACCTCGATATAAATCGAGGGGTCGCTTTCGACGGTGCCGATCTGGATTTCTGGCTTGGCGTTCTCGGTCATCTGGGTCCTCTACCTGGATGGGAATTGCCATGGGGCCGAATTGGGATAGCCCCGCCAGCCATAGGAGCACTGGTCGGCGGGTCTGGCAAGGACTGTAACGCGATCCCAGCGGGCCAGGCAGTCGCGGCATCGGGTGTGGGCTTGCCGCCCCGGTGAGGGGGCGGTGCGGGCGACAGGGAAGCCGATCGCCCGCGGCGCAACGGTGATTGCGCCCTGTGCGGTATATCCGCAGTGCCGTGATCGGATAGCTGCCGGCAATGAAAAAGGGCGAAGCCATGGCCCCGCCCTTTTTCATCGCCACTCGCCTTTGATCATTCCCACTCGATCGTGCCCGGCGGCTTCGAGGTGATGTCATAGGTCACCCGGTTGATGCCCTTGACCTCATTGATGATGCGGGTCGCGGTCTCGCCAAGGAAATCATGGCTGAACGGATAGTAATCCGCCGTCATCCCGTCGACCGAGGTCACGGCGCGCAGCGCGCATGCATAATCATAGGTGCGCCCGTCGCCCATCACGCCGACCGTCTTGACCGGCAGGATGGCCACGAAGGCCTGCCAGATCTCGTCATAGAGCCCATGTTTCCGGATCTGATCGATATAGACCGCATCGGCCTTGCGCAGGATGTCCAGCTTTTCGCGGGTGACCTCGCCGGGGCTGCGGATGGCCAGACCGGGACCGGGGAAGGGGTGGCGGCGGATGAATTTTTCCGGCAGCCCCAATTCGCGGCCAAGGGCGCGAACCTCGTCCTTGAACAGTTCGCGCAGCGGCTCGACCAGTTTCAGGCCCATCTTTTCGGGCAGGCCGCCGACATTGTGGTGTGACTTGATGGTGACCGAAGGACCGCCCGAGAAGCTGACGCTTTCGATCACATCGGGATAGAGTGTGCCCTGGGCCAGAAACTCGGCGCCGTCGATCTCGTTGGCGTATTTCTGGAACACGTCGATGAACAGCTTGCCGATGGTCTTGCGCTTGATCTCGGGGTCGGTGACGCCTTCCAGCGCGGTCAGGAACAGCTCGGATTCGTCGGCATGGATCAGCGGGATGTTGTAGTGGTCGCGGAACATGGTAACGACTTCTTCGGCCTCGTTCTGGCGCAGAAGGCCGTGATCGACGAAAACGCAGGTCAGGTTGTCGCCGATGGCCTCGTGGATCAGCACCGCCGCGACCGAGCTGTCGACGCCGCCGGACAGCCCGCAGATGACCTTCTTGTCGCCGACCTGTTCGCGGATCTTGCGGATCGCTTCCTCGCGATAGGAGGACATCGTCCAGTCGCCGGTGAAACCCGCCGCGCGGACGAAGTTTTCATACAGTTTCGCGCCGTTCGGGGTGTGGTGCACCTCGGGGTGGAACTGCACCGCGTAGAAGCGGCGATCGGGGTCGGCGGTAATGGCGAAGGGCGCGCCCGGCGAGGTGCCGAAGACCTGAAAACCAGGAGCGATTTTCGACACGTGGTCGCCATGGCTCATCCAGACCTGTTCGCGATGGTCGGGATTGGCGAACCAGCCGTCCAGCAAGGGCAGGCGTTCCTCGGTCGGAGTGACGAAGGCCCGGCCGAATTCGGCGGTGCCATGGCCGCTTTCGACCAGCCCGCCCAGTTCCTGCATCATCACCTGCTGGCCATAGCAGATACCCAGAATCGGGACGCCGGCCTCGAAGGCGGCGGTCGGCGGGCGGGGCGATCCGGGGCGGGTCACGCTGTCCGGGCCGCCCGAGAAGATGATGGCTTGGGGATCGAACTCATTCAGAAACGCCTCGGTGACGTTCTGATAGGGATGGATTTCGCAATAGACGTTCAACTCGCGCAGGCGGCGCGCGATCAGTTGCGTCACCTGGGAACCGAAGTCGATGATGAGAAGGCGCTGATGCTGGGTCATGTCTGGCATTTACGGCGCGGCGCGCGGGCTGGCAAGGGTGCTGGACGGTGCCGCGCGCGCGGGAACCGCCGGATGCGCGCGCGGGAACCGTGACAGCCCGGCCCGCGTTGCGATTTCACCCGTCGAAACAATCGCTTGAATTGCAGGAGGTCCGCATGTTCCGCCCGGCATTCGCCGCATCGTCTCTGGCCGCCGCGGCGGCGGCCCTGACGCTTGGCGCCTGTTCGCCCGAAAACCTCGCCTCGGCCGGCGACAGCTCGCAGGCGGTCGGGATCGTGGCCATGGCCAACCAATCCCTCCCCGCCCCCAGCGAGGAGGCGCTGGCCCCGATCTGCGCCGCCCCCGATAACGCGCTGATCGAACAGCTGCAGCAGCAGATGAACGCCCAACGCGAAAGCCTTGGCAAGAAGCCCGTGAGGTTCAAGAAGAACCTGGCCTTCGCCGCCCAGGCCCATGCCTGCGATATGGCGACGATGGGTCGGATGTCGGTGGCGGGGTCGAACGGGTCTTCGGTCGTTCATCGGGTGCGGGCGGTGGAATACGGGGCCTGTTCCTCGGCGCAGCTGATCGGACGGGCCGGCGATGGCGCGGCGCAGGTGGCCGCGTGGATGGCCCATGATCCCGACGAGGAGATCCTCGTCCACAACAAGTTCGACGATGCGGGCGTGGGTGTGGTGCAGATGGGGGGCACCTACTGGTGGTCGGTGGTCATGGCCGACAGCTGCGGCTGAGCTAGGCTGCAGCCGCCGCCAGCTTGACCAGCGTATTCCAGTTGCGCGCGGTGCCGGGCTGACCCAACAGGCGCTCCAGCCGGGCGGGTGTCAGCTTCGACCGCCCGACGCTGTCCAGAAAATCGATATACACCTCGCGCCCATGGACCTGAACCGGCTCCGGGCCGCCATGCGCGGTCACCGCCGCGATGCGGTCGGCTGGGGGTGGATGGTCGAGAAACAGCACCAGCATGTGGTGAGGCCGGACCTGCGCGGCGGCCGGCATCGGATTCAGGGCCAGCACTTTCCGCAATTCGGGCGCGCCGCGCAGGAAGGTGGGATTGTCGAGGTCGAAGCCCGCTACTACGCGGCACAGGATCTTGGTCAGCTCGCCCTCGGGCAGCGGCGATTGGAAGACCAGATTGCCGGTGGCCAGCAGGCTGCGGACCTGGCCGAGGCCCGTGGCTTCGCAGGCCCTGCACAGCGCGGCGAGCGGCATCTTCGCATGGGTGGTGGGGCCGATGCCACGCAGAAGGCCGATCCAGTGCTGCGTGTTGGTCATGGTGATCTCCCGGTGAAAGGGCCTCATGCGAGGGGGATGGGTCAGTCGTATTCGGGAAGCAGGTCGGGGTTCCAGACGATGTCCCACAGATGCCCATCGGGGTCGCGGAAATAGCCGGCATAGCCGCCATAGAAGGTTTGCTGCGCGGGTTTGACGATCTCTGCGCCGGCCCGTGCTGCAGCTGCCATGATCTGATCGACCTCGTCCCTGCGCCCGACATTATGGCCGACGGTGAAGGCGGTAGGACTGACCGGCTGCTGCGGCAATCCGGTGTCATGGGCGATATCGGACTGCGCCCAGAGCGCCAGTTTCATCCCGCCGGACAGGTCGAAAAACACCACCGCGCCGTGGGCGAATTCCTGCCCGATGATGCCCTTTGTCGGCAGCCCGAGGCCGTCGCGGTAAAAGGCGAGCGACCGTTCCAGATCGGCAACGCCAAGCGTCAGGACGGAGATTGCGGGTTTCATGTCGTGCCCCTTTCTATCGGCCCCCGCACCGCGCCGGGACCTGGATAGTCTTGGGCCGCTGCAGGCAGCGGAAGGACCCGCGAGCCGCGGGGGCCGGGCCAACCGTCCCGAGCCTGACCTGTTTCAGACCCTGAAATGCTAGGCCAGGCACCGGGCGCAGTCAACTTCCGCGTCGCCGGGTCGGGGCGAAATGAAAAGAGGGGCCCGAAGGCCCCTCTGGCTCGGGCGCGCGCGGGGCGCCTATTTCTCGGGCACCAGCCCGCGCGGCGAGAAGCGCAGCACCAGCAGCAGGATTACCCCCATGGCAATGAAGCGCATATGGGCGGCGCTGTTCAGCAGATGCTGCTTTACGGTGCCATCGGGCAGCGGCATGGTCAGCAATCCGATCAGCTGCGGGCCCCAGACCTCGACCTTTATCCACAGGAACCAGATCAGGATGGCGCCAAGCGCCGCGCCCCAGTTGTTGCCTGACCCGCCGACGATCACCATCACCCAGATCAGGAAGGTATAGCGCAGCGGGTTATACTGGGTCGGCGCCATCAGCCCGTCATGGGTGATCATCATCGCCCCGGCCAGGCCGATCACCGCACAGCCGATCACGAAGATCTGCAGGTGGCGGCCGGTCACGTCCTTGCCCATCGCCTCGGCCGCGATCTCGTTGTCGCGGATGGCGCGCATCATCCGGCCCCAGGGCGACTTCAGCGCCAGTTCCGACAGCCAGATCAGCACCAGCAGCACCACCAGGAACAGCCCGGCATAGCACAGCTTGACCCAGATCCCCGACAGCTCGTTCACCGACATGCCCCAGCTTTGGGCGCGTTCGATGAAGGCGGGGTCCTTCTGCAGGTTGATCTCGTAGGGCACGGGGCGGGGGATGCCGGTGATGTTCTTGACGCCGCGGGCCAGCCATTCCTCGTTCTTCAGGACGGCGACGATGATCTCGCCGATGCCGAGCGTGGCGATGGCCAGATAGTCGGACCGCAGGCCGAGGGCGACCTTGCCGACGCCCCAAGCAGCGGCGGCAGCGAACAGCGCCCCCACCGGCCAGGACAGCAGCACCGGCAGGCCGAGGCCGCCAAGGTTGCCGTATTGCGCGGACTGGTTCGCCTCGATCGCCATCACGGCGGGGTCGAACAGCCAGCGATAGACGAAGAAACCGGCGATCAGCACCACCAGCAGCCCTGGCACCCGCCAGCGCTTCGGTCCCCGATGCCAGACGATGGCGGCGAAGCCCACGGTGCCGAGGCCGACCAGCAGCGCCGACATGACGCGCAGGCCCCCCGCGCTCCACGCGCCCTGCACCGGCGCGACCGAGATCAGCACCGGGGCCAGCCCGCCAAGCGCGAGGAAGCCCACCACGCCCGAGTTGAACAGGCCCGCATAGCCCCATTGCATGTTCACCCCCAGCGCCATGATGGCCGAGATCAGCCCCATGTTGAGGATCGCGAGCGAGGTGTTCCACGAACCCGAGAACAGCGCGTTGCGCGTCGTGCCCTCCAGCACGAACAGCGCCACCAGCACGGCGAAAAGGATCGGGGCGCGCCAGGGGCTCGCGGCTTCGGCTTGACGAGACGTTGCCATGTTCTGACCCCCTTAATAGGCTTTGCCGCGGAACAGGCCGGTCGGCCGGAACAGCAGCACCACGATCAGGATCACGAAGCTGACCGCGAATTTATATTCGGTGGACATCAGTTGCAGCATCGCCGAACCGGTATCAAAGCCCAGGTATTCCGCGACTTTTTTCCACGGATAGGTGATCGCCACTTCGGAAAAGGCGACGATGAAGCCGCCGGCGATGGCACCGATGGGGCTGCCCAGGCCGCCGACAATGGCGGCGGCGAAGATCGGCAGCAGGATCTGGAAATAGTTGAACGGCTTGAACGCCTTGTCGAGGCCGTAAAGCACGCCCGCGATGGTCGCCAGGGCGGCAGCGATGATCCAGGTCAGGCGCACCACCTTTTCGGGGTCGATCCCCGACAGCAGGGCGAGGTCCTCGTTATCGGAATAGGCGCGCATGGCCTTGCCTGATCGGGTGCGGTTCAGGAACCAGAACAGCACGCCAACCACCAGCACAGCCACAACGAGGGTAATCAGCTGGGTGGTGCGCAGTGCCAGTCCTTCGGTCAGGCCGCTCCATTCACGGAAGCTTCGCACGTCGATGACGAAGCGCGCACCGTCGTCGAAGCGGATCTCGTCCACGCCGATCAGCACGCGGGTCAGACCGTTCATGATGAACATGACCCCGACCGAGGCCATGACCAGGATGATCGGATCGGATTTTTTCTGTCGGTAATAGCGGTAAACCAACCGGTCGGTGGCCAGCACCATCAGCGCGGTGCCGGCGATGCCGATGGGCAGGGCCAGCAGCGCAGTCGGCAGCGGGTAGATGCTGACGCCCGCGGCCTGCAGGGCCCAGGTCGCGAAGATGGTGATGGCGGCGCCGAAGGCCATGGTGTCGCCATGGGCGAAGTTGGAAAACCGCAGGATGCCGTAGATCAGCGTCACCCCAAGCGCGCCAAGCGCCAGTTGCGCACCGTAAGCCGCCGCCGGGATGAAGACGAAATTCAGAAATGCCACGAGGGCGTTCAGGATATCCATTACTTGGAAGCCTCGCAGGTGCCCAGATAGCTGGTCGAGCTGATCGGATCAGTCTTGTGGAAGGTGAAGCGCGCTTCGCCATTGGCGGCGATGGTCAGGATCTGCTGACCCACCGGATCGTCACCGGTCGAGAAGGCCATGGTGACCGCGCCTTCCTGCTGGGCCGAAAGTGCCAGCGATTCCTTGTCGTCATCCCATTGCGCCTCGGCCATGCCGGCGCCGTCGCTGATGATCGTCAGTTTGCCGGCAAAGCTGGTTTCGGTGCATTTGGTGTCGACGCATTGGGTCTTGAAATGACAGGCCATCTTCATCGCCGTCGCATCGGGCGCGCCGCCATCGGGGGCCACGTCCGAGATCGCCGGGATCTGGTCCACCGGGGCCTGACCGCCGGGGGGCAGCTGCTCGGTGGTGGCAGGGGGCAGGGGTTCGTCCGGCGCGGCGTCCTGCGCGAAGGCGGGCAGGGCCATCATGAACGCCACGACCGTCAGTTGAAACAGCGTCATCTCAGCCTCCCAGGAAGGTGCGGCGCACCTCGTCGTTTTCCATCAGTTCCTTGCCGGTGCCGGTATGGGCGTTGCGGCCCTGAACCAGCACATAGGCCTTGTCGGCGATGTTCATCGCCTGCTTGGCATTCTGTTCGACCATCAGCACCGGCAGGCCGGTGCGGGCGATCTCGATGATGCGGTCGAACAGTTCGTCCATGACGATGGGGCTGACGCCCGCGGTCGGTTCGTCCAGCATCAGCAGGCTGGGCTGGGTCATCAGCGCCCGGCCGACTGCGACCTGCTGGCGTTGGCCGCCCGACAGTTCGCCCGCCGCCTGATGGCGCTTGTCCTTCAGGATCGGGAACAGGCCGTAGACCTGCTCCATGGTGCCGCGAAAATCGTCATTGCGGATGAAGGCGCCCATTTCCAGGTTTTCCTCGACCGACATCGAGGGGAAGATGTTGTTGACCTGCGGCACGAAACCCATGCCGGCCTTGACCCGGTCCTGCGGGTTCAGGGCGGTGATGTCCTGGCCGTTCAGCCGGACCGAGCCCTCGCGCAGGTTCAGCATCCCGAACAGTGCCTTCATTGCGGTCGATTTGCCGGCCCCGTTCGGGCCGACGATGACCGCGATCTCGCCCTTTTCGACGGCGATGGTGCAATTGTGCAGGATGTCGGGACCGCGGCCATAGCCGCCGGTCATGTTCTCGCCGATCAGGAAGGGGTCGCCCGCGGGAGCGGGGCGGACGGGGCCCGAGCGGCGGGTGCCGTCGATCTCGCCCCGGCCCTTCTTGTTCACGATGGAAGCGTCGCGGCTGCCGCGTCCGCCGAAAGTCCCGGTGTCGCTCATGCGCCGATCATCTCCTTGTTCTTCAGACCACGGCCCAGATAGGCCTCGATCACGGCCTCGTTCTGCATGATGCTGTCGGCGCTGCCCTGGGCCAGCACCTTGCCCTCGGCCATGACGATGACCGGGTCGCACAGCTTACCGATGAAATCCATGTCATGCTCGATGACGCAGAAGGTATAGCCGCGCTCCTTGTTCAGCCGCACGATGGCGTCGGCGATGGTCATCAGCAGGGTGCGGTTCACCCCGGCCCCGACCTCGTCCAGAAAGACGATCTTGGCGTCGACCATCATCGTCCGGCCCAGTTCCAGCAGCTTCTTCTGGCCGCCCGACAGGTTGCCCGCCTTCTCATCGGCGACATGGCTGATGGTCAGGAAGTCCAGCACCTCGTCGGCCTTCTGGCGCAGGGCCTTTTCTTCCTCGCGGATGCGGCCGCGCGCGAACCAGGTGTTCACCAGCGTCTCGCCGGTCTGGCGGGGTGGCACCATCATCAGGTTTTCCCGGACCGTCATCGAGCCGAATTCATGCGCCAGCTGGAAGGTGCGCAGCAGGCCCTTGTGGAACAGCTCGTGTGGCGAAAGGCCGGTAATGTCCTCGCCATCCATGATGACCCGGCCCGAGGTCGGTGTGTACACCCCGGCGATGACGTTGAACAATGTGGATTTTCCCGCGCCGTTCGGACCGATCAGCCCGGTGATGGAGCCGGTTTCGATGGTCAGATTGGCGCCATCCACGGCGGAAAAGCCGCCGAATTTCTTGTGCAGGTTCTCGACCCGGATCATCACGCCCCCTGTCGCGTCAGATCATGTATGTCCCCATGCTACCGTTATCGGTCGGTTTTGGCATGGAGTTCTTACAAAAAGGCCCGGCGCATGCAGCGCCGGGCCCGCTTTGATGTCGGGAAATCAGTGGTAGCCCACGACTTCCAGCTTGCCGTCCTTGATGGTGGTTTCGCGGAAGGACCCGGCGCTTTCGCCCGGCTCCACAAACTCCACCGAGGAGGCGCCGACATAGTCGATGTCCTGACCCGCGGCCAGCAGCTCCAGCCCCTTGGCCAGTTCGCCCGGCAGGATCTGCTCGCCCGGCGCGTTGGCGACTTCCATCACCTTCTCCTTGACGGCGGCCGGATCGGTCGATTTGGCCGCCTGCATGGCCAGCAGGATCAGGGCGGCGGCGTCATAGGATTCGGCGGCATAGGCCGAGGACCCGTCGAAGCCCTGCGCCTTGGTCAGTTCCTCGAACTTGGTGCGGCCATCGCCTTCGGCAGCCGGGTTGATCCCCAGCATGCCGTCAATGGAGGCGCCGAAACGGTCGGGGAGGGTGGCGTTGATCATCCCGTCGGGGAAGATGAACTTGGTGAAGGCGCCGGTATCCAGCGCGCCCTGGGTCACGCCCGAGCCGCCCTGGTCGACATAGCCCACAACCGCCAGCGCATCGCCGCCGGCCGCGGCCAGTGCGGCGACCTCGGCCGAATAGTCGGCCTTGCCGTCGTCATGGGCGGCGATGATGGTCACCTTGCCGCCGAGCTTTTCGAAGTTGCTCTTGATGCTGTCGGCCAGACCCTTGCCGTAGTCGTTGTTGGTGTAGGTGATGGCCATCGATTCGATTCCCTGCGCCTTGGCAAGGTCGGCGATGACTTCGCCCTGACGCGCATCCGACGGCGCGGCGCGGAAGAACAGGCCCTGATCTTCGATGCTGGTCAGCGCCGGCGAGGTGGCCGAAGGCGAGATCATCAGCACGCCGTTCGGAATCGCCACCTTTTCCAGCGTCGCGATGGTTTCGCCCGAGCACTGCCCGCCGACCATCGCCTTGACGCCGTCGGCGACCTGACGTTCCGCTGCGGCAACCGCGGCTGCGGCGTCGGTGCAGGTGGTGTCCGAACGCGAGGTCACGACCTTCGAACCATCCAGCAACTTGCCGGAATCGCTGACTTCCTTGGCGGCCAGTTCGGCCCCGGCGGCCATGTTCGGCGCCATCGATTCGAGCGGACCGGTGAAGCCCAGGTGCAGGCCCAGTTTCACGTCTTCGGCGCCCGCGGCCCCGGCGAGAAGCGCGGTGGCGGCAGAAGCGAGAAGCAGACGTTTCATATTGTTATTTCCCCTGTTGGTCTTGTTGATGAGGATGAGGTTAGCGAAGCAGCCCGTCAAAAGTAAAGTCGCTTGTCGTATACGTCTGGGGCGGGTCGGGCCTGGGTCCGGGGCGGGTCAGGTCGCCGAACGGCCGGGCTTTCGCTTGAGCGGCTTGCGGCCTATATAGATGCTCGAAACACTCAGGAGAGCCTCGCCATGACGCAGGATCAGCGCACGACCCCCGCCGCCCCCCGCAACTGGGAAAAGGCTGGCTGGCGCGCCTATCCGCGCATCCAGATGCCGGATTATCCCGATACCGCCGCGCTGAATGCGGTCGAGGCGCAACTGGCCAAATATCCGCCGCTGGTCTTCGCGGGCGAGGCGCGCCGTCTGCGCGCCCATCTGGCCGATGTGGCGGCGGGCCGTGCCTTCCTGCTGCAGGGCGGCGACTGCGCCGAGAGCTTTGCCGAATTCAGCGCCGACAACATCCGCGACACCTTCAAGGTGATGCTGCAGATGGCGGTGGTGCTGACCTGGGGCGCCCAGCTTCCGGTGGTGAAGGTCGGGCGCATGGCCGGGCAATTCGCCAAGCCGCGCAGCGCGCCCACCGAAACCGTCAGCGGGGTGGAACTGCCCAGCTATCGCGGCGACATCGTCAACGGCTTCGACTTCACCGCCGAGGCGCGCGTTCCCGATCCCCAGCGGATGCTGTCGGCCTACACCCAGGCCGCAGCATCGCTGAACCTGCTGCGGGCGTTTTCGACCGGTGGTTACGCCGATATTCACCGCGTGCAAAGCTGGATCGCCGATTTCACCTCGGGTCCCGAGGCGCAGCGCTATCGCGACATCGCCGACCGGATCAGCGATGCGATGGCCTTCATGCAGGCGGCGGGGGTGAGTTCGGCCACGTCGCACGAGCTGGGGCAGGTGGAGTTCTACACCAGCCACGAGGCGCTGCTGCTGGAATATGAAGAAGCGCTGGCGCGCACCGATTCGACAACCGGCCTGCCGGTGGCGGGGTCTGGCCACATGATCTGGATCGGCGACCGCACGCGGCAGCCGGACGGCGCCCATGTGGAATTCGCCCGCGGCGTGCAGAATCCGATCGGGCTGAAGACCGGGCCGTCGACCACGGCCGAGGATCTGAAGGTGCTGATGGCAAAGCTGAACCCGGCCAACGAGGCGGGCCGGCTGACGCTGATCGCGCGCTTCGGCGCGGGGACGGTGGGCGATCACCTGCCGCGCCTCATCAAGGCGGTGCAGGAGGAAGGTGCCAATGTCGTCTGGTCCTGCGATCCGATGCACGGCAACACCATCAAGTCGGCCTCGGGCTACAAGACCCGGCCCTTCGAATCGGTGCTGCGCGAAGTGCGCGAGTTCTTCGCCATCCACAAGGCCGAGGGTACCATCCCCGGCGGCGTGCATTTCGAGATGACCGGCAAGGACGTGACCGAATGCACCGGCGGCGTGCGCGCGGTGACGGACGAGGATCTGTCGGACCGCTACCACACCGCCTGCGACCCGCGCCTGAACGCCAGCCAGTCACTGGAGCTGGCCTTCCTGGTCGCCGAGGAACTGCGCGCGCGCCGTGTCTCGGAACCCAGCCGCCAGACCAGGGTGGGCTGAGACACAGCTGGAAACAACATGAAGAAGGGGCTTCAAGGCCCCTTTTTTGTTGGCTATTTGTCCTGACGCCAGAGATGGGACAGGGCGTCCATCGGATCGTCCTTGGCCCAGATCTCGGGGCCGATGGCGAAGAAATCGGTGATCGGGGCCAGCTTGCCGATCAGCACCGCATCGAGGCCGCCCTCGGCGACGACCGGCACCTCGATCATCTCGGACCACCAGGCGAAGATGTCCATGGGCGCCTCCTCGCCGGTGCCCAGACCGGTGGGACCGACGGGGCCGAAGCTGACATAATCGGCACCGGCCTCGGCCGCGCTCATCCCGTCATGGCGCGAGGCGGCGCTGAATGCGCCGACGATGGCGTCATCGCCCAGCTCGCGACGGGCATAGCGGACCTGCTTGGCCCCGGTGGTCAGATGCACGCCGTCGAGTCCATGGTTCTGCGCGATCTGGATGTGATCCTCGATGACCACGGCGACGTCATGGGCATGGGCGATGTCGCGCACCACATCCGCCATACGGCCAAGGCGGGCCTCGTCGCCCGCGCCGGGGATGCGCACGCAGGCGACCTGATAGCGTTCCAGCACCTCGGCCAGGCGCGGGCCGAAGGCATCCGGGTCGGCCCCGACCGGGGCGATCAGGTAAAGCTGGGGGGCGCTTGGCGCATCGGGCTGGTCGGTCATGGCGATTTCCTTAGTTTGCGAATGCAATAGCAGCGCAAGCCCCACCACGCCAGAGTTTCGCTTGCGGGATGGCCTGCCGGGCGATAACAGCCGCGCCATGTCTGACAACGCGCCCCAACCCGTCATCATCCTGACCCGCCCGCAGATGGGCGAGAATATCGGCGCCGCCGCCCGCGCCATGCTGAATTTCGGCCTGACCGAGATGCGGCTGGTCGATCCGCGCGACGGCTGGCCCAATCCGCGCGCCGTCGCCATGGCCTCGGGGGCCGCCGCGCAGGTGCTGGACCGGGCGCGGGTCTTCCCGACGCTGGCCGAGGCGATGGAGGGGGTCACCTATGCCTTGGCCACCACCGCGCGGGGCCGCGAACTGACCAAGCCGGTCTTCACCCCCGCCACCGCGACCACCCAAGCGCGCGAGGAAATCGCGGCAGGCGGCCGTGTCGCCTTCATCTTCGGGCCGGAACGCGCGGGGCTGGAAAACGACGATATCGCGCGGGCCAATGCGATCCTGACAGTGCCGGTGAACCCGGAATTTCCATCGCTCAATCTGGGGCAGGCGGTGCTTCTGCTGGGCTATGAATGGGCGCAGGGCCGTCTGCCCGCGCAGCCCATGCCGACCGGGCGGCGCCCGGCGGGCGAGGTCGCCGCCGACCGGATCGAGATCGAGAAGCTGGCCGATCATTATGAGGCGAAGCTGGACGAGGCCGGTTATTTCTTCCCGCCCGAAAAGGCCCCGCCGATGAAGCTGAACCTGCGCAACCTGTGGTCGCGCATGGCGCTGACCAGGGCGGATGTGCAGGTACTGCACGGGCTGCTGCGTCAGTTGACCCGGCGCTAGACCTTGTCCGGGCAAAGCGCTAACAGAACCCAATGAACAAGACCCGCAAACCCGATGGCAAGACCGCTGCCGGCCGCGAAGATCGGCTCGGCGCGGCGCTGAGGGCCAATCTGGCCCGGCGCAAGGCGCAGGCACGCGCGCGCGCCGATCAGGATGAGCAGCAAGAGGGCGCGCCCGCGCAGGACAGCGCCCCGGAAAGCGAGGAATAATGGATCAGATCATCGTGCAGGGCGGGGGCGCGCTTTATGGCGAGATCCCGATCACCGGGGCCAAGAATGCCTGCCTGACGCTGATGCCGGCGACGCTGCTGACCGACCAGCCGCTGACGCTGACCAATGCGCCACGGCTGTCGGACATCACCACCATGACCGACCTGCTGCAATCGCTGGGTGCCGAGGTGGTGTCGATGCAGGACGGCCAGGTGTTGGCCATGTCCAGCCATGACCTGACCAGCCAGCGCGCGGAATACGAGATCGTGCGCAAGATGCGCGCCTCGATCCTGGTGCTGGGGCCGCTGCTGGCGCGGTTCGGCGAGGCGGCGGTCTCGCTTCCCGGCGGCTGCGCGATCGGCGCCCGCCCCGTCGACCTGCACCTGAAAGCCTTCGAGGCGATGGGGGCGGAACTGGACCTGCGCGACGGCTATGTCCATGCCAAGGCCCCCGCAGGCGGCCTGCGCGGCGCGATGATCGACTTTCCGCTGGTCTCGGTCGGGGCGACGGAGAACGCGCTGATGGCGGCGACGCTGGCCCGCGGCACCACGGTCCTGAAAAACGCCGCGCGCGAGCCGGAAATCGTCGATCTGGCCGAGTGCCTGCGCCGCATGGGCGCCCAGATCGAGGGCGAGGCCACCGGCACCATCACCATTCAGGGCGTCGATACGCTGCACGGCGCCACCCATCCCGTCGTCACCGACCGGATCGAGCTGGGCACCTATATGCTGCTGCCCGCCATCTGCGGCGGCGAGATCGAATGTCTGGGCGGTCGTCTGGACCTGCTGGAGGCCTTCGCGGCCAAGCTGGACGAGGCCGGCGTGTCCGTGACCCAGACCGAACGCGGCATCAAGACCAGCCACAAGACCGGCCGCGTCCGCGCCGTCGATGTGGTGACCGAACCTTTCCCCGGCTTCCCGACCGATCTGCAGGCACAGATGATGGCGCTGATGTGCACGGCGGAAGGCACCTCGGTCCTTGAGGAAAAGATTTTCGAGAACCGCTTCATGCACGCCCCCGAACTGGCCCGCATGGGCGCGCGGATCGACGTGCATGGCGGTCATGCCACCGTCCACGGCGTCGACAAGCTGCGCGGCGCGCCGGTGATGGCGACTGATCTGCGCGCCTCGATCAGCCTGATTCTCGCCGGGCTGGCGGCGGAAGGCGAAACCGTGGTCAGCCGGGTCTATCACCTCGATCGCGGCTATGAACGCGTCGTGCGCAAGCTGCGCGGCGTCGGCGCGAACCTGAAACGCATCAAGGAGGCTCATCCCGATGAGTGACGCCAGCTTTCACGACGCCGATCAGGGGCCCCTGATGCTGCGCGCCGAAGGGCCGGAGGATGTGGCGGTCCTGTCCATGCTGGTGCAGGACGCGGTGCTGACCGGCGCCGATGTGACCTTCGACCGCAAGCGTCGCCAGCTGGCCATGCTCATCAACCGCTTCCGCTGGGAGGATGTCGATGCCGCGCAGCGCGAGGGGCGCGAGTTCGAACGGGTGCGCGCGCTGCTGGTGGTGTCCGACATTACCGGCATCCGCAGCGACGGTATCGACCGTGGCGACAGCGACGAGGTCCTGTCGCTGCTGGCCATGATCTGGGAACCGGGCACCGATGGCACTGGCCGGCTGCAACTGGATTTTGCCGGCGACGGCACCATCCAGATCGACGCCGAAGCGATCTCGATCGACCTGCGCGACGTGACCCGGCCTTATGCGGCGATTTCGGGTCACATGCCGACGCATGACGACGCATGACCGAACGGCCCTTCCGGCTGTGGCAGCTGACACCGGACCGGGCCGCGGAATGGCGCGCCATCCGGCTTGAGGCGCTGCGCCTCGCGCCCGAGGCTTTCGGATCCAGCATTGACGACTGGGACGGTCGCCCGCTGGAGGATTTCGCTGCCCGTCTCGCAGGATGCGAGGTCTGGGCGGCAGGGCCGGCCCCCGGCACCCCCCAGGCCGTCGCCAGCTGGGAGCCGGGCATCTCGCCCGCCGAACCCGATCTCGGCTGGGTGATGTCGGTCTATGTCCGCCCCGAGGCGCGCGGGCAGGGGTTGGGCGATGCGATCTTCGACCGGCTGATCGCACGCGCCGCCTCTGCGGGCATGACCCGGCTGGGCCTGCATGTCGGGCAGGCCAATGCCCGCGCGCAGGCGCTTTATGCCCGCGCGGGCTTCATCCCCACCGGCGCCGCGCCGATGTTGAACGAGCGCGGCCTGTGGGAGATCGAGATGCGCCGGATGCTGCGCCCGCCCCTGCGCCAGCGACTGCGGGCCCTGCGGGTGCCCCGCCCATCCGCTTTGCGTGCTTGAGCGTCCCGCCGCCCCCCGTTAGACAGTCTTCGCAGAAGGAGCTGTCCATGCCCGTCGAACTGACCACCGCCGCCGCCGATTTCGAAGCCGCCTTCACCCGGATGCTGTCCGCCAAGCGTGAGGATTCGACCGACGTATCCGACACCGTGGCCGCCATCATCGCCGATGTGCGCGCACGCGGCGATGCGGCGGTGATCGACTATACCAGCCGTTTCGACCAGTTGCCGCTGACCCCGGACAGGCTGCGCTTCTCCCCAGCGGAAATCGCCGAACAGATCGCCAAGGTCCCGGCCGAGGACCGCGCGGCGCTGGAACTCGCCGCTGAACGGATCCGCGCCTATCATGCGCGCCAGATGCCGCAGCATGAAAGCTGGACCGATGCGGCGGGGGCCATGCTGGGCTGGCGCTGGGGGCCGGTGGCGGCGGCGGGCCTGTATGTGCCGGGGGGACAGGCCAGCTATCCGTCTTCGGTGCTGATGAATGCGATCCCGGCCCGTGTGGCGGGCGTCAGCCGGCTGGTGGTCTGCGTGCCCACCCCGCGCGGCGAGGTCAATCCGCTGGTCCTGCTGGCCTGCGAACTGGCCGGGGTGGACGAGATCTATCGCATCGGCGGCGCGCAGGCGGTGGCCGCGCTGGCCTATGGCACCGACACGATTGCGCCGGTCGACAAGATCACCGGGCCGGGCAACGCCTATGTCGCGGCTGCCAAGCGGCAGGTCTTCGGCCGTGTCGGCATCGACATGATCGCCGGGCCGTCCGAGGTGCTGATCATTGCCGATGCCGACCAGAACCCCGACTGGCTGGCGCTGGACCTGATGGCGCAGGCTGAACATGATGCCGACGCCCAGTCGATCCTCATCACCCCCGATCCGGCCATGGCCCGCGCGGTCGCCGCCTCGGTCGAGGCGCTGATCCCGACGCTGCCGCGCGCGGAGATCGCCGGGGCCAGCTGGCGCGACTACGGCACCATCATCGTCACCGGTGATCTGGACGAGGCCGCGGCGCTGTCGGATCGCATCGCGCCCGAGCATCTGGAATTGTGCGTGGCCGATCCCGAGGCGCTGGCAGCAAAGACCCGTCACGCGGGCGCGATCTTCCTTGGCGCCTTCACGCCCGAAGCGGTGGGCGATTATGTCAGCGGCCCGAACCATGTGTTGCCGACGGCGCGCTCGGCGCGGTTTTCATCGGGGCTTTCGGTGATGGACTTCCTGAAGCGCACCACAATGGCCCGGCTGACGCCGCAGGCACTGGCCGCCATCGGGCCGGCGGCGGTCCGGCTGGCGGAATCGGAAGGGCTGCAGGCGCATGGCCGCTCGGTCTCGGCCCGGCTGGCGGCCTTGAATGACAGGAGCGGGACATGAACGCGAACAGGATTTCCCGCATCAAGATCGACGACAGCGCCATCCCGCCGGCCTCGGCGGTGGTCATTCAGGAACGCAAGGTCGCAATCTATGACCTGCTGGAGGAGAACAGTTTCGACCTGCCGGGCCGCGGCGGCCAGCCCGCCCCCGCCGGTCCCTATGCGCTGCTGCTGGCGATCCGCGATGGCCGGCTGGTCTTCGACATCTCGACCGAGGCGGACGAGAAGGTGGGCGAATTCCATTTGTCGCTGGGACCGTTCCGGCAGGTGGTGAAGGACTACTTCCAGATCTGCGCCAGCTATTACGACGCGGTAAAAACCCTCGCCCCCGCCCAGATCGAGGCGATCGACATGGCCCGGCGCGGCATTCACAACGAGGGGGCGCGCACGCTTCAGGAAAGGCTGGAGGGCAAGGCCGAAGTCGACAGCCATACCGCGCGCCGGCTGTTCACGCTGATCTGCGCCCTGATCCCGCAGAGCTGACATGGCAGGGCAGATCCCCCATTCCATCCTGTTCTGCTGCGACCACAATGCCGTCCGCTCGCCCATGGCCGAGGGGATGATGAAGAAGTTCTACGGCCACGCCGCTTATGTGCAATCGGCGGGGGTGAAGAACGATCTGGAAATCGACGGTTTCGCGGTCGCGGTCTGCCAGGAATGGGGGATCGAACTGTCGCGCCACCGCTCGCGCAGTTTCGAGGAAATGCAGAGCTGGGGCGACGACCTTGGCAGTTTCGATCTGGTGGTGGCGCTGTCGCCTGCCTCGCAGCGGCAGGCAATGGAACTGACGCGCCACGCCCATCTGGATATCGAATACTGGCCGGTCATGGACCCGACGGGCCTGGCCGAGGGCCGCGAGGCCGTGCTGCAGAAATACCGCGAGACGCGGGACATGATCCGCGTCCGCATGATCGATCGTTTCGGTCCCCCGACGGGGGCCGTCTGACGCCCGCCCCCGTGCTGGCCGCGTTTCTAGGGAGGAAACCATGCCCGATACCCGTGACCCCATCGTCATCGTCGACGCCGCCCGCACGCCGATGGGCGGCTTTCAGGGCGATTTCGCCGATGTCACCGCCCCCGAACTGGGGGCGGCCGCCATCCGTGCCGCCATCGCCCGCAGTGGCGTGGCCCCGGAGCTCGTCGAGGAAATCGTCATGGGCTGCGTGCTGCCCGCAGGTCAGGGGCAGGCGCCCGCGCGGCAGGCCGGGCTGGGCGCCGGGTTGCCGTTGGGCGCGGGCGCCACGACCATCAACAAGATGTGCGGCTCGGGGATGAAGGCGGCGATGTTCGCCCATGACCTGATTCTTGCGGGCAGCGCCGATGTGGCGGTGGCGGGCGGCATGGAGAGCATGTCCAACGCGCCTTACCTGCTGCCGAAAGCGCGCGGCGGGATGCGCATGGGGCATGGGCAGGTCATGGACCACATGTTCCTCGACGGGCTGGAGGACGCCTATGACAAGGGTCGCCTGATGGGCACCTTCGCCGAGGATTGCGCGCAAGCCTACGGCTTCACCCGCGAGGAACAGGACGCCTTCGCCATCGCCTCGCTGACCCGCGCGCAGCAGGCCATCGCGAGCGGCGCCTTCGCGGCCGAGATCGCCCCGGTGACCGTCGCGCGACGCAAGGGGGATGTGCTGGTCGAGATCGACGAACAGCCCGGAAAGGCCGACCCGGTCAAGATCGCCAGCCTGCGTCCGGCCTTCCGCAAGGACGGGACGGTGACGGCGGCCAACAGCTCCTCCATCTCGGACGGGGCGGCGGCCCTGGTGCTGATGCGGCTGAGCCAGGCCGAGAAGCTGGGCCTGACGCCGCGCGCGGTGATTGCGGGCCATGCGACGTTTGCCGGCAAGCCCAGCGATTTCCCGACCGCTCCGGTGGGTGCGATGAAGAAGCTGGCCGCGCGCACCGGCTGGGATCTGGCCGATGTCGACCTGTTCGAGATCAACGAAGCCTTCGCCGTCGTCACCATGGCTGCCATGCGCGACCTGAACCTGCCGCATGAGAAGGTGAACGTGCATGGCGGCGCCTGCGCACTTGGCCATCCGATCGGCGCTTCAGGGGCGCGGGTGCTGGTGACGCTGCTGGCGGCGCTGGAACGGTATGGGATGCAGCGCGGCGTGGCGTCCCTGTGCATCGGTGGCGGTGAGGCGACGGCAATGGCGGTTGAGCGGGTGAACTGACCGCGGCGGATAGGGTCAGCGCGCGCGGTATTGGCTAACCCCGAAGACCGTCAACCAAGCGGGCTGTATCAGGTTTGGGCCCAAACTACCGAGTGCCGCGGATTTCCTGAACTGGGGCGAAGCGTGTATTTCCGCCATTCTCGGTGAAAGTGTCGGCCCTCATCGG
Source organism: Paracoccus sp. S1E-3 (assembly GCF_013868135.1). Lineage (GTDB taxonomy): Bacteria > Pseudomonadota > Alphaproteobacteria > Rhodobacterales > Rhodobacteraceae > Paracoccus. The sequence continues at coordinate 878,454 of NZ_JACEMU010000004.1, read as the reverse complement.
ATATTCACGGGAAAGGCTCACTGTCATGCAGCATTCGCTAGGCACGTCATCAGAGAATCGGCGCAGAATTTTTTCCGGTAAACAGATGGGTCGCGGCGGCAATACTTAGCTACTTGGGCGTCTTGTGGTGCCAGATGTTATGAGCCTCGTATCCGAGCGAGTGAAGTTGCCCATATAATTTGTGATCTGCCGTTAGAACTTTGACATCCATGGTGGCGCATAGTTCTATGATTGCGCTGTCTGTCACTCCAAGTCGCATATAGTTTTCGGAATCTGCTATTTGCGGACTGGAGATGTAAGCCTCCCGCGCCATTTTCATAAATTGGCCAAGCAACTCCCTAACTCCAGAAATTTTATCTCCATTGTCATCAAGAAGAAGATTCCCTGCCTCAGTCACGATGTTCGGAATTGTGGCGAGGCGCTTCGGATCGGTGATGTGACTTTCGATCCAATGAAAATCTTCAGCCGTGTAGGCTTTTGCTCGCTTGAACGTACCTAACTTGCTTATGTCGCAAGCGCCTACGATCCAAACAACAAGTAGGTTGGCGTCAAGGATGATTGATTTCAATTTGAGCGCAGCATCTCAATAAAATCTCCATTATTCTGGTTTATCACAATCGTCCGGTATTCTCGAAGTGGCTCTTTGGGTTTCTCATGGAAACCTGAAGTAAGTATGCTAGAAGGTTGAGTTGTTTTGTAACGACCGGCATCAAAGCCTATGGTGATTTTCCAGCCATCGTGGTCTAAAGTCACCTCTTCCAGAAGTTTATGGCTTTGGGTTCCATGTGCTGACATAAGGTCATCGAAATATTCAAAAGCCTTTGCCACTGCTTCTTTTGCTGTGATCACTGCAATCTCGCCGTTTGGTATGGGTCAGCGCCTGAGTAGCCGATTATTGAGCGATGGCCAACTATCTTGTTGTTACGCTCTAAGCGGATTCATTCGACGGAAGCTGCCGTTGAGCCCGCACAGTTAGCATCTGATTTGCCTCGTATACCCCCCCGGCTCACAGACCCATTGCCCTTACCGTAATCAGCGAGGGCAATGCCGTTTCTAGTGCCAGCTGCCGTCGGGCTTGGGACTCCCCGGCTGCAACCTCCTGCTCAGACGATGCTGCAAGCGCCTTCGGTGGCGTCGCCTGCGGCGGCGCGGAACAGGCCGAACATCTCGCGGCCCATGCCGAAATGGTTGGGCGTCAGGTCGATGCTGACCGGGTCGCGATCGTCGAAATCCGCGGCCAGACAGTCGATGGTGCCGTTGACCGCATCCAGCCGGATCAGGTCGCCATCCCTGACGCGGGCCAGCGGTCCGGCATTGGCGGCCTCGGGCGCCAGATGGATCGCGGCGGGCACCTTGCCCGACGCGCCCGACATCCGCCCATCGGTCACCAGCGCCACCCGCAGCCCGCGATCCTGCAGCACGGCGAGGACGGGCGTCAGCGAATGCAGTTCCGGCATGCCATTGGCGCGCGGCCCCTGAAAGCGGACGACGACCACGGTGTCACTGGTGAATTCGCCCGCCTTGAAGGCGGCCTTCACCTGCTCCTGATCGCTGAAGACACGGGCCGGGGCCTCGATGATGTGCCGCTCGGGTGCGACGGCACTCGCCTTGATGACACCGCGGCCCAGATTGCCCTGCAACTGCTTCAGACCGCCGGTCTTCGCAAAGGGGTCCGAGGCCGGGCGCACGATCTTCTCGTTCAGCGATTCGCGGGGGCCGTCTTCCCATTGGATGCGGCCGTCGCGCAGCTTGGGTTCGGTGATGTACCGCTCCAACCCGCCGCCGGCGATAGTGCGGACGTCCTGATGCAGCAGGCCGGCTTCCAACAGGTGGCGGATCATGTAGCCGAGGCCGCCTGCGGCGTGGAAATGGTTCACATCGGCCAGCCCGTTCGGATAGACCCGCGCCATCAGCGGCACGGCATCGGAGATATCGCTGAAATCCTCGATATCGATCAGCACACCCGCCGCCCGCGCCATCGCGGGCAGGTGCAGCACAAGGTTGGTCGAGCCGCCGGTCGCCATCAGCCCGACGATGCCGTTGACGAAGGCGCGTTCGTCCAGAACGTCGCCCACCGGCAGGAAGTCGTTGCCCAGCCGGGTGATCGCGGCGACGCGTTCGACTGCGGCCCCGGTCAGCGCGTCGCGCATCTCGGTATTGGGGTTCACGAAGCTGGCGCCTGGCAGGTGCAGCCCCATGAATTCCATCAGCATCTGGTTGGTGTTCGCGGTGCCGTAGAAGGTGCAGGTCCCCGGCGCATGATAGGAGGCCATCTCGGCCGCCATCAGCTTGTCGCGGCCGATCTCGCCCGCGGCGAATTGCTGGCGGACCCGGGACTTTTCGTCATTGGGCAGGCCGGAGGGCATCGGCCCTGCCGGCACGAAGACCGAAGGAACATGGCCGAAGGTTGCCGCCGCGATGACCAGACCCGGCACGATCTTGTCGCAGACGCCCAGATACAGCGCCGAATCGAAGGTGTCATGCGACATCGCCACGCCGGCCGCCAGCGCGATCACGTCGCGGGAAAACAGCGACAGTTCCATCCCGGCGCGGCCTTGGGTGACGCCGTCGCACATGGCGGGCACACCGCCCGCGACCTGTGCGGTGGCGCCGTGTCGGGCCGCATATTCGCGAATCAGTCCCGGATAGCGTTCGTAGGGCTGATGGGCCGAAAGCATGTCGTTATAGGCGGTGACGATGCCGATATTAGGCTTGCGGCCATGGGCGAGTTCCTCTTTCTCGGGCATGGCGGCATAGGCATGCGCCTGATTCCCACAGGAAAGATGGGCCCGGCGCGGACCGTCCTCGGCCGCTTTGGCGATGCGTTCCAGATAGGCCGCGCGGCTGTAAAGCGATCGTTGGCGGATACGGTCGGTCACGCGGTCGATGGCGGCGTGCAGGGTCATGGCTGGCCTCCTGATATCGGGATGAACCCGGTATACACTGTTAGCGGTAACGGCGCAACGGGGCTTGGGCTCTTGTCGTGGGGGCGGGGGCGTGCCACATCGGACGCGAGTGAAAGGATACCCCATGACGAGTTTGCCCGTAATCCGCCTGCGTCCCAAGACAAAGCCACAGGCGATCCGCCACGGCTTTCCGTGGGTCTTCGCCGATGAGGTGGTGACCGACCGTCGTACCCGTGCGATCCAGCCGGGTAGCTTCGCGGTGTTGGAAGACCCCGAGCGTAAGCCGCTGGCGTTGGTGACGGTCAATCCGAATTCCAAGATCATCGGGCGGGTGATGGATGCCGATCCCGAGGCGCAGATCGACCTTGACTGGCTGCGTGCCCGACTGACCCGCGCGCTGGCGATGCGCGAGCGTCTTTATGATGCGCCGTTCTACCGGCTGGTCCATGCCGAGGCCGATGGGCTACCCGGCCTGATCGTCGACCGGTTTGGCGAAACCGCGGTGATCCAGCCCAACGCGGCGTGGTCCGACACCATGGCGCCGCAGATCGCGCAGGCGCTGCAGGATGTGACCGGCGTGACTACGGTGGTGCTGAACGGGCAGGGCCGGGCGCGCAATCTCGAGGGGCTGGACGAGCGGACCGAGGTGATCGCGGGCGCCGCCCCGGCCGCCCCGATCGAGGTGCCGATGAACGGCGCCCTCTATATGGCCGATGTCATGGGCGGCCAGAAAACCGGGCTGTTCTATGACCAGCGGCCGAATCACGCCTTCGCGCAGCGGCTGGTCGACGGCGGCCGGGTGCTGGATGTGTTCAGCCATGTCGGGGGCTTCGGCATGGCAATGCTGGCGGCGGGGGCGGATCATGTCACCTGCATCGACGGGTCCGAACCGGCGCTTGCGCTGGCGCGCAAAGGGGCCGAGGCGATGGGCAATGCCGACCGCCTGGACACCCGGCGCGAGGATGCCTTCGCGGCGCTGGAGGCGCTCGCCGCCGAGGGGGCGCAGTTCGACGTGGTGATCTGTGACCCGCCCGCCTTCGCGCCGAGCAAGCAAGCGCTCGAGGCGGGCCTGCGCGCCTATGAGCGGGTGGCCAAGCTGGCCGCGCCGCTGGTCGCGCCCGGCGGCTATCTGGGGCTGTGCTCGTGCAGCCATGCGGCCGATCTGACCAGCTTCCGCAATGCGTCGGCGCGCGGTATCGGGCGCGGCGGCCGACGTGGGCAGCTGATCCATACCGGGCAGGCCGGCCCCGACCATCCGACACTGCCGCAACTGGCCGAGACCGGCTATCTCAAGGCGCTGTTCTTCCGGCTGGACGGCTGATGACCGGCCCGGATGCGGCCGTTCTGGACGCGAATGTGCTGTTCCCGACGGTCCTGCGCGAGATCCTGGCCGATGTCGCACACGCCGGGCTGTTCCGTCCGCTCTGGTCGGCGCGCATTCTGGAAGAATGGCGCCGCGCCGCCGCCCGGCAAGGCGAGGATTTGGGCAGTATCGCCAGCGCCGAAATCGCCCTGCTGACCGAACGCTTCCCCGCGGCAGTCACCAGCGAAACCGGCACCCGCAGTGCCGGGCTGAACCTGCCAGACCCTGACGACGCCCATGTGATCGAGGCGGCGCTGAACGGCGGCGCCCGCATCATCGTCACCGTCAACCTGCGCGATTTTCCCCGCCCGGCGCTGGCGGCGGTCGGATTGCATGCCGTCCATCCCGATGCGTTCCTGACCGATCTGTGGGCACATGACCCCGATCCGGTGGCCAGGGCCGCCCATGCCGCCCATGCCAAGGCCCTGGCACTTGGCGGCCAGATGGATTTCCGCGCACTGATGAAGCGTGCGCGCCTGCCGCGATTGGCGCGGGCCCTTGCACGTTAAGCCCGGCTCGTGCACCGTTCCGGCACAGCCATCGGACTTGCTGATACCGCTAACATCGGTTAGTCACGTTGCGAATTCTCAGGAGGTGCCCATGGTGGTGCGTGTCATTCCCGTTGACGATTTCGACCTGGTGATTTTCGGCGCGACCGGCGATCTGGCCCGGCGCAAGATCTTTCCGGGTCTGTATCGTCGCTTTCTGGCGGGGCAGATGCCGCCTTCGGCACGGATCATCGGCGCCGCCAGATCGGACCTGACAGACCAGCAGTTTCGCGACGAAACCCGCGCCGCCATTGACGAATTCGCACCCGGCATCGACACCTCACAACTGGCTGCGTTTCTGGACCGGTTGCACTATGTCGCCATCGACGCCAAGGGCACCGGCGGCTGGGAAAAACTGAAAGAGATCATGCGGCCCGGCGTGGTGCGGGCGTTCTATTTCTCGGTCGCGCCGTCGCTGTTCGGGGATCTGGCGCAACGGCTGTCGGATTACGGTATCGCTGATGGCGACAGCCGCATTGTTGTGGAAAAACCCTTTGGCCGCGATCTGGAATCGGCGCGCGCGCTGAACGACGTGCTTGCGCGGCATTTCGCTGAAAAGCAGATCTACCGCATCGATCACTATCTGGGCAAGGAAACCGTCCAGAACCTGATGGCGGTGCGCTTCGCCAATATCCTGTTCGAGCCCCTGTGGAACGCCCAATACGTCGATCACGTCCAGATCACCGTGGCCGAAACCGTAGGCGTCGGCGGTCGCGGCGGCTATTACGACCAGTCGGGCGCGATGCGCGACATGGTCCAGAACCACATGATGCAGCTTCTGTGCCTGATCGCGATGGAGCCGCCCTATCACTTCGACCCCAACGCCGTCCGCGACGAAAAACTGAAGGTTATCCGCGCGTTGGAGCCGGTATCTGAAACAGAAATCGTGCGCGGCCAGTATCAGGCCGATGGCGACGACCCCAGCTATCTTCAGGATGCCGAAAACCCCGACAGCCGCACCGAAAGCTTCGTCGCGCTGAAGGTGAAGATCTCGAACTGGCGCTGGCAGGGCACGCCATTCTATCTGCGCACCGGCAAGAAGATGCGCGCGCGCACCAGCGAAATCGTCATCACCTTCAAGGAACCGCCGCATTCGATCTTTGACGAAAGCAGCCAGAAGGCGAACCAGCTTGTCATCAAGCTGCAACCCGACGAAGGCATGGTCCTGACCGTGATGATCAAGGAACCCGGCCCCGGCGGCATGCGTCTGATGCAGGTGCCGCTGGATATGTCCTTCGCCGATGCCGTCGGCCCCGAAGGCGCCGATATGCCCGACGCTTACGAACGCCTCATCATGGACGTGATCCGGGGCAACCAGACCCTGTTCATGCGCGGGGACGAGGTCGAGGCCGCCTGGGCCTGGGCCGATCCGATCATCAAATCCTGGGAGGCCGGGAAGGCCCGGCCCGAACCCTACGACCCCGGCTCCTCCGGTCCCGAAGAAGCGCTGCGGCTGATGCATCGCGACAATCGCCGCTGGCGGGAGATCCGGGCATGAGCGCCGAGATCATCACCTATCCCGATGCCGAGCTGATGGCGCTGTCGCTGGCCGACCGCATCGCCGGAGAGCTGCGGGTAAATCTGGATGCGCAGCGCCCGACCAGCCTGTGCGTGCCCGGCGGCTCGACGCCCGCGCTGATGTTCCGGGCGCTGTCGGGGCTGCCGCTGGACTGGGAAAAGGTCACCGTCTTCCTGAACGACGAACGTTGGGTGCCGGCGGACAATCCGCGCTCCAACTCGGCCATGCTGCGCAAGACGCTGCTGGTGGGACCGGCCGCGGCGGCCAATTATCTGGACCTTTATACCGGCGATCCGACGCCGGAAGGGGCCGCGCCGGCGCTGTCCGAACAGATCAGGCCGCATCTGCCGATCACCGTTCTGGTGCTGGGCATGGGCGATGACATGCACACCGCCAGCCTGTTCCCGCAGGCGCCGGGGCTGGAGGCGCTAATGGCCAGCGATGCACCCGCCGTGATGGCGGCGACGGGCGGGGGCGAACCCCGCATCACCCTGACCGCGCCCGCGCTGCAATCGGCGCTGAACATCCATATCCTGATCAAGGGGGCGCAAAAGCGCGCGGCCCTTGAAGCCGCCACCGGGGCCGATCCGATTTTGGCCCCGATTTCAGCCTTCCTTCGCAATGCGGTGGTGCATTATGCCGAATGATCTCACGCCTGTCTGGACCCGCCTCGATGCCACCCGTCCCTCGGGCGAGCGGCGCATCACCGATCTGTTCGACGCCGATCCGAACCGGGTGCCGGAATTCACCATCCGCGCCGATGGGCTGATCTTCGACTATTCCAAGACCAATATCGACAAGACCAGCCGCGAGGCGCTGCTGGACCTGGCCGCGCATGTCGCCGAAAAACGCGACGCCATGTTCGCCGGCAAGCGCATCAATGAAACCGAGGATCGCGCAGTCCTGCACACGGCGCTGCGCAATTATGACACGCCGCTGCTGGTCGACGGCACCGATGTCAGCGTCGAGGTCGCGGGCACGCTGGACCGCATGTCGGCCTTTGCCGATGCGGTGCGCGACGGCAGTTTCAGGGGGCAGGGCGGCAAGATCACCGATGTGGTCAATATCGGCATCGGCGGCTCGGACCTGGGTCCGAAGATGGCGACGATTGCGCTGGCGCCCTATCACGACGGGCCGCGTGTGCATTTCGTGTCCAATGTGGACGGCGCCGACATCTCCGACACGCTGGCCGGGTTGAACCCCGAAACCACGCTGGTCATCGTTGCCTCCAAAACCTTCACCACCATCGAGACGATGACCAATGCGCAGACCGCGCTGGATTGGATGAAGGCCTCGGTCACCGATCCGGCGACGCAATTCGCCGCACTCTCCTCGGCCACCGACAAGACCGCCGCCTGGGGCATCGACGGCGCCCGCGTCTTCGGGTTCGAGGACTGGGTCGGCGGGCGATATTCCGTCTGGGGACCGATCGGGCTGCCCCTGATGATCGCCATCGGACCCGAGAATTTCCGCGACTTCCTGCGCGGGGGCGCCAGCATGGACGCGCATTTCCGCACCGCGCCGCTGCCGCAGAACATGCCGGTGATGCTGGCGCTGGTGGGGATCTGGCACTATCAGGTCAACGGCTATCCCACCCGCGCGGTGCTGCCCTATGACAACCGCCTGTCGCGCCTGCCCGCCTATCTTCAGCAACTGGAGATGGAATCGAACGGCAAGCGGGTCGACATCGACGGCAACGACCTGCCGCGCCCCTCGGGTCCCGTGGTCTGGGGCGAGCCGGGCACCAACGGCCAGCATGCCTTCTATCAGCTGATCCATCAGGGCAAGCAGATCGTGCCCTGCGAATTCATCGCCGCCGCGCGCGGCCATGAACCGTCGCTGGATCACCATCACAAGCTGCTGCTGGCCAACTGCCTCGCCCAGTCCGGGGCGCTGATGCGCGGCCGCAGCCTCGATGTCGCGCGCGAGATGATGGCGAAGAAGGGCCTGACCGGAGAAGAGCTTGAACGTCAGGCTCGCCACCGGGTCTTCCCCGGCAACCGTCCCTCGACCACGCTGCTGATCGACCAGTTGACCCCCTTCACGCTGGGTCAGATCGTGGCACTGTATGAGCACCGGGTCTTCGTCGAAGGGGTGATCTTCGGGATCAACAGCTTCGATCAATGGGGGGTGGAGCTGGGCAAGGAACTGGCCCTGACGGTGGCCCCCCTGCTGGACGGAAAACCCGCCCCCGGCCATGATCCGTCGACGGTCGCACTGGCCCATGACATTCTGGAAATGCGTGCATCTTCCGGCTGATAAATCCCATCGCCCTGCCAGCGGATGCCACTGGTCCGGCGCCCATTGGCAACGGGCCATGTTCGGGTCCTCAGGCTTCCTTCGGGCGCAGCACCAGCCAGATCAGCGCCCCGCCGGCCAGCACCAGAAACGGCACCATCGCCAGATTGACCGCGCTCCACCCCGCGGCGGCATTGGCAACGCCCGCGCAGTTCATCAGGCCGCCTGACGACAGCGACGCCAGAAACACCCCGCCAAACACCACAAGATCGTTCAGACCCTGTATCCGGCTGCGTTCCTCGGGGGGGCTGGCGCGGGTCAGCATGGCGGTTGCACCAATGAATCCGAAGTTCCAGCCGATCCCCAGCAGGATCAGCGCCGCGAAGAATTGTCCCAGTGCGACCCCGCTCAGCGCCACGGCCCCCGAGGCGGCAAGGATCGTCAGCCCCAATCCCACGATCATCGGCGCGCCGAAACGTGCGATCAGATGGCCGGTGAAGAAGGATGGAATGAACATCGCCAGCACATGAGCCGAGACGACATTGGCGGCGTCATTGCTGCTCATCCCGCAGCCTACCATGGCCAAGGGGGTTGAGGTCATCACCAGATTCATCAGCGCATAGCTGACCATTCCGCAGATCATTGCCACCGCGATTACAGGGTCGCGCAGGATCCGGCCCGCGGGACGGTCCTGCGCCGAGGCCCGTGTCTCGGTCGCTTGCGGCTTCGGGATATCAAGGGCCATGAACAGCCACAGCCCGATCAGGTTCAGCCCGACGATCGCCAGATAGGAGGCCATGAACGGGATGGCGGTCGCGCCTGCGGTCGTGCGCACCAGGGCTGGCCCGATGATTGCCGACAGAAGCCCGCCGGCCATGACCCATGAAATCGCCTTGGCCTGAAATTCGGGCGGCGCGGTATCGGTGGCGGCAAAACGGTAAAACCCCTGCGCGGCCATATAGATACCGGTCAGCAGCGAACCGGCCATGAACAAGACAAAACTTCCCAGACCGATCCCGAGAAAGCAGATCCCGGCCCCCGACGCCCCCGCCAGCACGGCCAGCTGAAAGCCGGGGCGACGCCCATAGCGCTGCATGAAGGCCGACAGCGGCCGCGCGGTCAGCGCCGATCCCAGCACGATCATCGACAGGGGCAGGGTGGCCAGGCAGGGATTGGGGGCCAGCGACTGGCCGACCAGGCCGCCGATGATGAAGATCATCGACATCTGCGCGCCCAGAAGCGCCTGGGCGATGACCAGCACCGCCAGATTGCGCCGCGCCGACCGCATCGAATTATGGGCCGACGCGTCTGTCATCCTATCCGCGAAGCTGGAAGGCGGCGCGGGCGCGGTCCTCGATGCCGGTCCAGTCGCCTTCGGCAACGGCGTTTTGCGACGCAACCCAGCTTGACCCCACGCAGATCACATTCGGCAGCGACAGATAGGCGCTGGCATTCTGGGGGGTGATCCCGCCGGTCGGGCAGAAGGTGATATGCGGCAGCGGCCCCGCCAACGCCTTCAGCGCCGGCGCCCCGCCCGAGGTCTCGGCCGGGAAAAACTTCAGCATGTCGTAGCCATATTCATTGGCCTGCATCACCTCGGAAGCGGTCACCGCGCCCGGCAGCAGCGGCAGCGAGGCATCCTCGCAGGCGCGGATGATGGTTTCGGTCGCACCGGGCGAGACGGCGAAGGACGCCCCGGCCTCCTTGGCGCGGTAGACCTGCTCGCGGCTCAGCACGGTGCCGGCGCCGACATGGCCGCCGCTGACCCGCGACATTGCCTTGATGGCAGCAAGGGCCGCATCGGTGCGCAGCGTCACCTCCAGCACGGGCAGGCCACCGGCGACAAGCGCCTCGGCCAGACGCTCTGCCCGTGCGGCGTCGTCGATGACCAGAACCGGGATGACGGGCGCGAGAGCGCACAGCGCGCGGGTGCGTTCGGATTGCGTCTGCGGGATCATGACAGGATCTCCTTTGGAATGGGCGAAATTAGGCCCGGATAGCGCAAACATGCAAGCCCGGAAGGGGCTTACTTCAGCAGCCCGGCCTCGCGGTAATACCGTGCGGCGCCGGGATGAAGCGGGATCGCCACGCCTTTCAGCGCGTTCTCGCGCAGGATGCGGCGACCGATGGGGTGGCCATAGCTCAACTGGCGCATGGTGTTGTCATTCCACAACACACGGGTGATGGCATGGATCAGATCGTCTGGCTGATCGGCGCGGGTAACCCACAGCGCGCCCACCGACAGGGTCGCCACATCGCCATCCATCCCCCGGTAAGTCCCTTGCGGCACCGTGTCGCGGATGAAGAAGCTCTCTGCCCCCAGCAGCCGGGCGGCGACCGCATCGTCGATCGGGACCAGATTCACATCGGCCTGCCCCGCCAACTGGCTGATCGCGGGCGAGGGATAGCCGCCGACGAAGAAGAAGGCGTCCAGCTTCCCCTCGCGCATGGCAACGGCCGCGCGGGTGGCGGGCAGATGCATCACCGTCAGGTCCGCATCGCCAAGACCCGCCGCATCCAGCACCAGCCGCGCATCGACCAGCGTGCCCGATCCCGGCTCGTCCAGCGAGACGCGCTTGCCGCGCAGATCGGCGATGGTGTTGATCCCGGCATCGCGCCGGGCGACGATATGCAGCGCCTCGGGATACAGGTTGGCAATGGCGCGCAAGTTCCCGATCGGCGGCAGGCCCGAGAAATTCCCGGTGCCGGTCTGCGCCCAATAGGCCACGTCCGCCTGGGCAAAGCCCGATTCCACCGCGCCGTTTCCAACATTCTCGACATTCTCGACGGACCCGGCCGAGGCCAATGCCGAGGCCAGCAGCCCCGGCACCCCGCAGGCCCCGCCCTCGGCGCAGGACATCCCTCCGGGCGGGTTCGAGATCGCCGTCGCGATGATCCCCCCGATCGGATAATAGGTCCCTGCGGTCGAGCCGTTGCCGATGCGGAAGAACTGCACCTCGGTCCCCTGCGCGGGCGGCGCCTCCTGCGCCGCCACCGGCATGGCCAGCAGGGCGAGGGCGACCAGCAGGGCACGCCGGGTCCGCATCAGCCGCGCAGCCCCGTTTCTTCCAGCAGTCCCTTGCGTTTGGCCTCATAGTAATAGCCGCGCGCGTACCACTGGACCGCCTTGTCGGGATTGCCATCCGCGACCAGATAGGCGCCGCGCAGATAGCGGCCGCCATATTGCAGATTGGTATCGGCATCCAGCAGCCCGGCGGGCGATCCGCGATACCCCATGGTCCGCGCCGTCTGCGGCAGGATCTGCATCAGCCCGTAATAAGGCCCGTTCCGCGCCGCCGGATTATAGCCGGATTCGCGCTGCACCACCCGATGCAGAAGCGAGGCGGGGATCTGGTGCTGCGCCGCCCAGTAATTGATCTTGCCGCGCATCTCCGGTGTCTCGCCGGCGTAAAGGTTGCCCGGTGCCGGACCCGCGACCCGCCGCGCCGGGCTGCCGCCGCACGCGGCCAGCACCAGCACCCCCAGCAGCGCCCCACGCCGCGAGATACCATTCATTCTGGCCGAAATATCCCGGGGGGTGGCCGCAAGGCCGGTGGGGGGCAGCGCCCCCCTGTCCAGACTGTCAGACATGGATCGCGCCGCCACCCAGTGCCAGCGCCGCCTCGCGCACCGCTTCCGAGGTGGTCGGATGGGCGTGGCAGGTCATGGCGATATCCTCGGCCGAGGCGCCGAATTCCATCGCCACGCAGACCTCGTGGATCATTTCGCCCGCATTGGGGCCAATGATGTGGCAACCCAGAACCCGGTCGGTCTCCGCATCGGCGATCATCTTCACGAAACCGTCGCCCTGGAACATGGCCTTGGCGCGGGCATTGCCCATGAAGGGGAACTTGCCGACCTTGACCTTGCGGCCCGATTCCTTGGCTGCCGCCTCGGTCAGGCCGACGCTGGCGACTTCCGGGATGGTATAGATCACGCCCGGAATGACGTTGTAATTCACATGCCCCGCCTTGCCGGCGATCACCTCGGCGGCGGCCATGCCCTCGTCCTCGGCCTTGTGGGCCAGCATCGGGCCCGCGACCGCGTCGCCGATGGCATAGATGCCCGGCACATTGGTGCGCCAGTGATCGTCGATGGCGACCTGGCCGCGATCGGTCAGGGCGACGCCGGCGCCCTCCAGTCCCAGACCGTTCAGGAAGGGGCGCCGACCGGTGGCCAGCAGGACGACATCGGCCTGGATCTGATGTTCGCTGTCATCCTTGCGCAGCTTGTAGGTTACCGTGGCCTTTCCATCCTTGACGGAGGCCGATTGCACCGCGGCGCCCAGAACGAAGTCCAGCCCCTGCTTGGCCAGCGTGCGCTGCAGCTGCTTCTGGATCTCGGCATCCATGCCGGGCGTGATCGCATCCAGATATTCGATCACCGTCACCTTGGTGCCCAGCCGCGCATAGACCGAACCCAGTTCCAGCCCGATCACGCCCGCGCCGATCACCACCATGGTTTCGGGGATTTTCGCCAGCACCAGCGCGCCGGTCGAATCGACAATCGTGCCGCCATCATTGTCGACCTCGACTCCCTTCAGCGGGCTGGGTTCCGAGCCGGTGGCGATGACGATGTTCTTGGTGTCATAAACCGTGTCGCCGACCTTGACCTTGCCCGGCGCCTCGATCACGCCCCAGCCCTTGATCCAGTCGATCTTGTTCTTCTTGAACAGGAATTCGATGCCCTTGGTGTTGGTCTCGACCGTCTCGGCCTTGTAGCCCTGCATGACGTTCCAGTCGATCTCGGGCAACTCGCCCATCAGGCCCATCTTTTCAAAGTTGTGCCCGGCCTCGTGATACATATGCGAGGCGTGCAGCAACGCCTTGGACGGGATGCAGCCCACGTTCAGGCAGGTGCCCCCGAGCGTGCCGCGGCCCTCGACCACGGCGACCTTCTGGCCCAGCTGGGCGGCGCGGATTGCGCAGACATAGCCGCCGGGGCCGGCGCCGATAACGATGAGGTCATAGCTGGACATTCAGGTCTCCTTCAGAATTCGGCAAATGCCGCCGGGCGGCGGAAGATATACCTCCGCATACACAAGCTTGGGACTGTATTCACCCGGAAAACGCAGGCGCTGCGCGCATATCCGCCATTCAGAACAGGGCCGCGAGGATGACGGTCATCGTCGCCAGAAACCCCACCCCCCAGATCACCGATCGCCAGGGCGTCCAGCCGAAGGCATAGGCCGGAACATAGAGGATGCGTGCGCCCAGATAGACCCAGGCGGCCCAGCCCGTCAGCGCGTTCGCCTGCCCCGACAGTGTAATAACCACCGCCGCGATGGTGAAGAACGCGAGCGATTCAAAGTGGTTGTTCACCGCGCGGCGGAGGCGTCCGGTCAGCGGTGAAAACTCGGGCTGGCGGTCGCGCGGCCCCGCATTCCAGTCCGCCCCCACGTCGGAGTTCATCACGGCTGCCGCCAGCCCGATCTGAACGGCCTGCAGGATCGCGGCAAGAGCGAGGACGGTCAGTTCCGGGGTCATGTGGCGCCCCTGATCTCGATCGGGGTGCCATCGGGGACCAGCGACCAGATTTCCTGCATCTCGGCATTGGTGACGGCGATGCAGCCATCGGTCCAGTCCCGGACACGATGCAGCGCCCCCAGCCAGCCCCAGCCGTTCAGCAGCCCGTGGATCATAATGTTGTCGCCGGGGCTTTCGCCACGGGTGGCGGCCGCGTTGCTGTCGGCGGCATTGGGATAGGAGATATGCAGACTCAGATGCGCGGCCGAGCGGGGATTGCGCCAGTCGATGACATAATTGCCCTCGGGCGTCTTCTCATCGCCTTCGCGGGTCTTGTGTCCCTGCGGCGCGGCGCCGAGGCTGATCGCATAGCTGCCGATCACCTGATCCCCGCGCATCAGCCGCATCAGGCGCGCGGGCTTGTCGACGACGATCCGGTCGGCCTGTGCCGCGGTCGCGGCCATGGCGGGCGGGGTGCCATGGGCTGCCCGCATGGCGCGCGTATAGGCTGCGGCCGCGATCGGGATGGCGGCCAACAGCAGGATCGCCCCGAACAGGCGCCGTCGCATCAGGCGGTTTCAAGCAGATGTGCTTCGGCCTTGCTGACCCCGGCGAGCGAATTGAACACCCCCGCCGCACCATCCAGATAGGCGCGCGCCTTCTTGGCATCCGCGACCGAGAACAGCGCCCATGCACTGGTGTTGCTTTCCCGCCAAAGCTGCAGAAGGCTCAACGAGTTGTTGCCGCGATCCTCGGCGTCATTGTCGAAGGCGGGTTTGAATGTCGCGTAATCGGCAACCGTGTAGTGAACCAGCATCTGCATCTGTCAATCCTTCGTCATGGCGGCGCGTATGGTCTCAAAATCGGCGCCGGAGATTTCAAACAGCCCTCTGCGGGCAAGCATACCCCAGTTTCCCCGGGTGAATTCAAGCCCATGGGACAACGACTGGATAGGCGTTTCGGTTGCCGCCATCCAATCGATATCGCGCCGATACCCGGTTTGGCCGGTTGGCATCTGGGCCGGGTAGGGCTCGCTGTCGCGCAGCCAGCCGATGGCGGTGAAGGCTTTCAGCGGCGCGCCGTCGGGCCAGGCGGTCTTGGGCGAGTAATAGACCAGCCCGTCGCCGGGACTGAGCCGCAGGAGCGGCGCCAGCTTGCCGTGATTCATCATCGCAAAACCGCCCTCGACGCCGATCAGCACATGCTCGCGGCTGACCGTGCCCACCCAGTAGCGGCGATCAGCGGAAATGCCGGGCGTCGCGTTCGTCATGGGGATACCCAAGCCGGTCCGGCTTACGGTTCTTCAGCGCGTTCAGCATCAGTGTCATGGCCTGCCACACCACCGCACCGCCAGGCAGCGCCCACCAGGTCCAGCCGAACGGACCCAGAAGGTCGTTCAGTATCCACAGCGCCGCCGCCATGATCGCCACCCGCACCAGCCAGACACGGAAGATCGCCCGTGGCGTCCTGCGCAACTGATCGAGGGCTTCGCGCCCGCGGGCGCTGGAGGATGCCAGCGACAGTTGGGCATAGGTGGGGTCATCATGATTGTAATGGCTGTGCCGGGGGCAGTCGGACATTCGGAGTTCCGTCTTTGGGCATCGCTGTCAACGCATATTGCCGAGGCTAACGGCGCAATCCGACCGACACAAGGCGCGGCGAGACGGGTCGCAAGTAAACTGGCCCGGCGGAACATCCGCCGGGCCAAGGGAACGGGTCGGTTTTGCGGGCCCGACGATCAGATGTCCATCAGCAGGCGGCGGGGATCTTCCAGCGCTTCCTTGACGCGGACGAGGAAGGTCACCGCGCCCTTGCCGTCAACGATCCGGTGGTCATAGCTGAGTGCCAGATACATCATCGGGCGGATGACGATCTCGCCGCCGACAACGACCGGCCGGTCCTGGATCTTGTGCATGCCCAAGATGCCCGATTGCGGCGGGTTCAGGATGGGCGAGGACATCAGCGAGCCATAGACCCCGCCATTCGAGATGGTGAAGGTGCCCCCCTGCATCTCGTCCATGGTCAGCTTGCCGTCGCGGCCCTTCTTGCCCAGCTCGCCGATTTCCTTCTCGATCTCGGCGAAGCTTTTCTGATCGGCATTCTTGACCACCGGCACGACCAGCCCATTCGGAGTGCCGACCGCCACGCCCATGTTGACGTAGTTTTTATAGACCACGTCGGTGCCGTCGATCTCGGCATTCACTTCGGGCACTTCATGCAGCGCATGGACGCAGGCCTTCACAAAGAAGGACATGAAGCCCAGCTTCACGCCGTGCTTCTTCTCGAACACGTCCTTGTATTCGTTGCGCAGGTCCATGATGCCCTTCATGTCTGCCTCGTTATACGTGGTCAGCATGGCGGCGGTGTTCTGCGCGTCCTTCAGGCGGCGGGCGATGGTCTGGCGCAGCCGGGTCATCTTGACGCGTTCCTCGCGCGCCGCATCCTGCGGGGCGGAAGGTGCGCGGGGGGCAGCGGCGGGCGCTGGGGCAGGCGCGGGGGCTGCGGCCGGTGCGCTGCCGGCGCGGGCCACGTCTTCCTTCATCACCCGCCCGTCACGACCCGAACCCTGCACCGCATCGCGCGCGATGCCGGCTTCGGCCATGGCCTTCTTGGCCGAGGGGGCGTCTTCCACATCCTCGCGCGGCTTCACATCTTCTGGGCCGGCACCGGGGGACCCGACCTGAGCGGCCTCCTTGACCTCGGGGTCTTCGGTCTTCGGCTGCTGCGTGTTCACGGTCGCCGCGGATGCCGAAGCCGAAGCCACACCGCCTTCGGTGATGATCGCCAGCCGCGCCTTGGCGTCGACGGTCGCACCTTCGGGCGCAAGGATTTCGGCCAGCACGCCGGCGGCCGGGGCGGGCACCTCGACCGACACCTTGTCGGTTTCCAGCTCGCACAGCATCTCGTCCTGCGCCACGGCGTCGCCAACTTTCTTGAACCAGGTGGCAACGGTGGCTTCGGTCACCGATTCCCCCAGCGACGGCACCATCACGTCAACAGATTTACCGCTCATCTTCTGTCCTTCCTGAGCATTGGCCGGCGTTGTTGCGGCCTGTTCTTGTTTCGCCGCCGACTCGGCTGCTTTTTTCGGCTCGGCCGGGGCGGGGGCCGCCCCCTTGCCGGTCTCGTCGATCTGCGCCAGCAGCGCATTGGGCGAGACGGTCGCGCCTTCAGGCGCGACGATCTCGGTCAGGATGCCGGCCGCCGGGGCGGGCACCTCGACCGTGACCTTGTCGGTCTCCAGTTCGCACAGCATTTCATCAACCGCCACGGCATCACCCGGTTTCTTGAACCAGGTGGCGACGGTGGCTTCGGTGACGGATTCGCCCAGGGCGGGCACGCGGACTTCGGTCGTCATCTGTTATCCCCCGATGGTCAGCGCTTCATTCACCAGCGCCTCCTGTTCCGCCTTGTGGCGCGAGGCAAGCCCGGTCGCGACCGAAGCCGCCGCCTGACGGCCCGCATAACGCGCGCGCTTGGCCTTGTGTTCCAGCTTGTCCAGCACCCATTCCAGATTGGGCTCGACAAAGCTCCAGGCGCCCTGGTTCTTCGGCTCTTCCTGGGCCCAGACGAAATCGGCGTTCTTGAAGCGGCCCATCTCCTTCAGCAGCGATTGCTGCGGGAAGGGATAGAACTGCTCCAGACGCATCAGGTAGACATCGGTGATGCCGCGCTCATCGCGTTCCTTCAGCAGGTCGTAATAGACCTTGCCCGAGCAGATCACGACCCGGCGGATCTTGTCATCACTGACCAACTTCGTGGGCGATCCGCCGCGTTCGGCGTCGTCATGCAGCACGCGGTGGAAGGTCGAACCGGTCTGGAACTCGTCCGCCGTCGACACCGCCAGCGGATGGCGCAGCAGCGATTTCGGTGTCATGATGACCAGCGGTTTACGGAAGCTGCGATGCAGCTGCCGGCGCAGCAGGTGGAAATAGTTCGCCGGCGTGGTGACGTTGGCGACGATCCAGTTATCCTCGGCGCACATCTGCAGGAAGCGTTCCAGACGGGCGCTGGAATGTTCCGGCCCCTGACCTTCGAAACCATGGGGCAGCAGCATCACCAGACCCGACATGCGCAGCCATTTCTTCTCGCCCGAGGAGATGAACTGGTCGAACATAATCTGCGCGCCATTGGCGAAATCGCCGAATTGCGCCTCCCACAGCGTCAGCGCGTTCGGTTCGGCCAGCGAATAGCCGTATTCGAAGCCCAGCACCGCATATTCCGACAGCATCGAGTCGTGGACTTCGTAAGCCGCCTGACCCTCGCGGATATTGTTCAGCGGATAGTAGCGCTGTTCGGTCAGCTGATCGACAAAGGCCGAGTGGCGGTGGCTGAAGGTGCCGCGCGTGGAATCCTGACCCGTTAGGCGCACCGGCTTGCCTTCCAGCAACAGCGACCCGAAGGCGAGCGCCTCGCCGGTGGACCAGTCAAAGCCCTTACCGGTTTCGAACATCTCCTTCTTGGCCTCGATCAGGCGGCCAACCGTCTTGTGCAGGTTGAAGCCTTCGGGCGCGGTGGTCAGCGCACGGCCGATCTCGGCCATATCCTCGGCCGGGATGCCGGTATTGCCGGGGATATATTCCGCGCCCTCGTTGCTCAGGCCGCTCCACTTGCCGTCCAGCCAGTCGGCCTTGTTCGGCTTGAAGTTCTTGCCGACCTCGAATTCCTCATTCAGGTGCGCCTGGAAGGCGGCCTTCATGTCCTCGATCTCGCCTTCGGGGATCAGCCCGTCCTTGACCAGCCGTTCGGTGTACAGTTGCAGGGTCGTCTTGTGGCCCTTGATTTCCTTGTACATTGCCGGGTTGGTGAACATCGGCTCATCGCCTTCGTTATGGCCGAAGCGGCGATAGCAGAAGATGTCGATGACCACGTCCTTGTGGAACTGCTGGCGGAATTCGGTCGCCACCTTGGCGGCGTGAACCACCGCTTCGGGGTCGTCGCCGTTGACGTGGAAGATCGGCGCCTCGACCATCAGCGCGATATCGGTCGGATAGGGCGAGGTGCGGCTGAAATGCGGCGCAGTGGTAAAGCCGATCTGGTTGTTCACCACGATATGAATGGTGCCCCCGGTGCGGTGGCCGCGAATGCCCGACAGTTGCAGACATTCCGCCACGATGCCCTGACCGGCAAAGGCCGCGTCCCCGTGCAGCAGGATCGGCAGCACGGCGGTACGCTCGCCCCGGTCGCCCAGCTGGTCACCCTTGGCCCGCGCCTTGCCCAGCACGACCGGGTTCACCGCCTCCAGATGCGAGGGGTTCGCGGTCAGCGACAGGTGGACGGTGTTGCCGTCGAACTCGCGGTCCGACGACGCGCCGAGGTGATATTTCACGTCACCCGAGCCGTCCACGTCTTCGGGCTTGTAGCTGCCGCCCTGGAATTCGTGGAAGATGGCGCGGAAGGGCTTTGACAGCACGTTCGCCAGCACCGACAGGCGGCCCCGGTGGGGCATCCCGATCACGACTTCCTTCACGCCAAGCGCGCCGCCGCGCTTGATGATCTGTTCCATCGCCGGGATCAGCGATTCACCGCCGTCCAGACCGAAACGCTTGGTCCCCATGTATTTGACATGCAGGAATTTTTCGAAGCCCTCGGCCTCGACCAGCTTGTTCAGGATGGCGCGGCGGCCGTTCTGGGTGAACTCGATTTCCTTGCCATAACCCTCGATCCGTTCCTTCAGCCAGGCGGCTTCTTCCGGGTTCGAGATGTGCATGTATTGCAGCGCGAAGGTGCCCAGATAGGTGCGGTCCATGATCTCTTTGATCTGGCGCATCGTGGCGACTTCAAGGCCCAGCACGTTGTCGATGAAAATCGGACGGTCCATGTCGGCGGCCGTGAAGCCGAAGGTTTCGGGCAGCAGCTCGCCCGGATAGGGGACCTCGCGCAGGCCAAGCGGGTCCAGATTGGCGTGCAGGTGGCCGCGGATCCGATAGGCGCGGATCAGCATCAGCGCGCGGATCGAATCCAGCACCGCCTGGCGCATCTGCGCCGGGTCCAGCTGCTTGCCCTTTTCCGCCGCCTTGGCGGCGATCTTCTCCATCGCCGCATCGGCCTCGGCCCTGGAGGTCATCGGCCATTCGCCGGTCAGTGCCGAGATATTTTCGCCCACGGGCATCGGCGGCCAGTCGGCACGCTTCCAGCTCGGGCCTTCGGCCTCGGCCACGGCATCGGCGGCGCTGTCGCCGAGGGCGGCGAAGTAACGGTCCCAGGCGGCGTCCACGGCAGCTGGATCGCGCGCCCACTGGCCGTGAAGCTGCTCGACATAGGTGGCGTTATGCCCCTGCAGGAAGGACGAATCGTGGAAATCGACGTTTTTGGGTTGCTCGGTCATTGTTGAACCTCGAAGGGGTTGGGTCCGTTTGCGTTATTGTCAGGTCGGGGCGCGCGAAGGGTCATGCCATCCTCACGCACAGAAAATATCGATCATGCGGGTGCCGGGATCGTCGCCCGGCGCGGCCAAGGGGACGTGTTCGATCCGGTTCACGCCACGGCTTTCCAGTCGGCACAAAGCGGTTGCTGCGCGGCTGTCCGCATCGGCGGGGGCCGAGACCGGATGATAGATCAGCCGCCAGCCGAAATCGCGGCGTGCGACGGTGCGCACGGCCTCGGCGGGCAGGGTGGTCGCGAGCGGCAGGTTGGTGCGGGCGGGGACGCCGCCGCGCAGAACCTCATCTGTATTGCGCGGTCCGCAGGCGGTCAGGCACAGCGTCGCGATCAGCGCCGATGGCGCAAGCAGCCGCCCCGCACTTGCGGGGGCAGCGCCGGAACTGGCTGGGCTGGCGTCCATCATGTCCACCTTGCTGCTCATTTTTTCCGCACCCCCTATAGTTAGGGCGGGGGTGCGGTCTGTCAAATCATCAGCCCTTGATCGCTTTCAGGACAGCCTCGCCCAAGCCCGCGGGGCTGTCGGCAACGATGATTCCGGCCTTCTTCATGGCCTCGATCTTCGATTCCGCATCGCCCTTGCCGCCCGAGACGATGGCGCCCGCATGGCCCATGCGCCGGCCCGGAGGCGCCGTGCGCCCGGCGATGAAGCCGGCGGTGGGTTTCCAGACGCCCTTCTTCTTCATCTCGGCCAGGAACTCGGCCGCTTCTTCCTCGGCCGAGCCGCCGATCTCGCCGATCATGATGATCGACTCGGTTTCCGGGTCTTCAAGGAACATGCGCAGCACGTCGATATGCTCCATCCCCTTGATCGGGTCGCCGCCGATGCCGACCGCCGAAGACTGGCCCAGACCCACATCCGAGGTCTGCTTCACCGCCTCATAGGTCAGGGTGCCCGAACGCGAGACCACGCCGACCGAACCCCGCTTGAAGATCGAACCCGGCATGATGCCGATCTTGCATTCATCGGGCGTCATGATGCCGGGGCAGTTCGGCCCGATCAGGGTCGATTTCGACCCTTCCAGCGCCCGCTTGACCTTCATCATGTCCAGAACCGGGATGCCCTCGGTGATGGCGACGATCAGCGGCACCTCGGCATCGATGGCTTCGAGGATCGAATCCGCCGCAAAGGGCGGCGGCACATAGATCGCGGTCGCATTGGCGCCGGTCACCGCCACGGCCTCATGGACCGAGTTGAAGACCGGCAGGCCCAGATGCTCGGTCCCGCCTTTGCCGGGGGTCACGCCGCCGACCATCTTGGTGCCATAAGCGATCGCCTGTTCGGTGTGGAAAGTCCCCTGGGACCCGGTGATGCCCTGAGTGATGACTTTGGTGTTCTTGTCGACGAGAATGGCCATGTCTTTCCGTGTCCTTGTCGGGTGGGTTAAGGCCGCAGCAATGCGACCGAGATTTCATTGTGGCCGCGTCCCCGCGGATTGCGCAGAATGCCAATCCCTTCAGTGGGGGTGCGGCCGGTGGTCCAGATCGTTTTCAGCGAGTCGCGGGTGGCGACCGGCTGGGCTTTGGGAAACCATTGCGCGATGCGCTGCCGGATCTCGGCCTCTTGTCCGGTGCGGGCGCGGGCGTGAACACCGCAAAGGCCACCATCGTCCGAGATTTGCACCATCGGCGCCGAGGTATCCGTCACGAAACTGCGCAGGCCGTTCCGCCAGCCGCCGACGGGCACATAGCCCGCCGCGCGAAGCTGCGCGGTGCGCGCGGTGACTGACGGATCACCATCCAGACAGAAGGCCCGGAAGTTGCTCATCAGCGTTGCGCCCGATGCCAGCGGAACGATGTTCTTGGTCTTGATATTGGCCAGCTCCTGCTGCTCGGCGAAGGTGGAATCATCCCCCGTGCCAGTGCATGCCGCCACCGCGCCCAGAAGGGCAAAGGCAAGCACGCGCGGAATGACTGGCCGCAAGCGCATCAGCTTTGATCCGCTTCCTGGGTTGGTTCCGGCACATCCGCCCTGACATCGCCAGCACCGACATTCTGCCCGCCGAGGCGGATAGAATAGGGGGTCAGCGTGATGTCGTCCAGAAAAGCCATTGTCACTCCTTTGGGGTCAGATGCGCTGCAAAAAAAACCGCAGCGCACCTTTGTCATTTCAGTCGCGTCACGTTCAGATTGGTCGGCGCATCAAGCGATGACCGGCCAAGCGTGATGAAGGTCTTGCGATCAAGGATATAGCCCGCGCCGAACAGCCCGGTATCCGCCGGCGCACCGGCAGCCAAGCCACGCGAGGTCACCACGCGTTGCAACTGCCCAAGCGCGGCATCATCCGATCCCAGCCGAACGGTCAGGGTGCAAACCGAATTCGTCCCCTGACCCCAAGCCAGATCGGCCCGGCCATTCGTCAGCACCGTATCGCCCGCCGTGGATTTGAAGCCGATCGGCCCCTCCAGAACCGGGTACCGGCCTTGCGAGTCTTTCAGGCGCTCCAACGCATAATCGGTGATCGGCTGCCGATCCTGCGGGGCCACCTGCGGCGCGGTCGAATAGCCGTGGATACG
Source organism: Paracoccus sp. S1E-3 (assembly GCF_013868135.1). Classification (GTDB taxonomy): domain Bacteria; phylum Pseudomonadota; class Alphaproteobacteria; order Rhodobacterales; family Rhodobacteraceae; genus Paracoccus. The sequence continues at coordinate 855,518 of NZ_JACEMU010000004.1, read as the reverse complement.
GATGTTCAGGTCCTGTCCGCCCTTGGCCGTGAAGCCATTGGCCGAAGCGACATTCAGCATCTGCTGCTGCCCACCGCTTCCGTCGATGCAGGCCTGCGCGAAGATGTCGGCCAACCGGGCCAGTTCGGCCTGTGACGAAATCAACGGCAGGCGCGACTGCTTGCCCGAGCGACCGCTGGCATACTGATCGATAAGCTTTTTCTGGCTGTCGATCGGCAGGCTTTCAAAACGACTGATCGCATCGAAATGGGCCACCGCGCGGTCGTTTCCGCAGCCGGCGACAGCCAGCAACGCTACGAACGCCGAAGCAAGCAGCTTTCGCTTCATCGCAATCAGCCCTTCACCGCTTTCACGATCTTCTCGGCCGCATCCGACAGGTTGTCGGCGGGGATCACGTTCAACCCGCTTTCGCGGATGATCTTCTTGCCCTCTTCGACATTGGTGCCTTCCAGACGCACGACCAGCGGAACCTTCAGGCCCACCTCCTTGACCGCCGCGACGATGCCGTCGGCGATGATGTCGTTGCGCATGATGCCGCCGAAGATGTTGACCAGAATGCCTTTGACGTTCGGGTCCGAGGTGATGATCTTGAACGCCTCGGTCACCTTTTCCTTGGTGGCGCCGCCGCCCACGTCCAGGAAGTTCGCCGGCTCCGCCCCATAAAGCTTGATGATGTCCATGGTGGCCATCGCCAGACCCGCGCCGTTCACCATGCAGCCGATCTCGCCATCCAGCGCGATATAGTTCAGGTCGTATTTCGAGGCTTCCAGTTCCTTCGGATCTTCCTCGGTCTCGTCGCGCAGCTCCTGAATGTCGGGGTGGCGATAGAGGGCGTTGTTGTCAAAACCCATCTTCGCGTCGAGCGCCTTGAGGTTGCCTTCCGTGGTCACGATCAGCGGATTGATCTCCAGCATCTCCATGTCCTTGTCGAGGAACAGGCGATACAGATCCTTCACCAGCTTGACGCATTGCTTGACCTGACCGCCGGTCAGACCCAGCGCGAAAGCCACGCGGCGGCCGTGGAAATCCGACAGGCCGGATGCGGGATCGACGCTGAAGGAGACGATTTTCTCGGGTGTCGAGGCGGCGACTTCCTCGATATCCATGCCGCCTTCGGTCGAGGCGACGAAGCTGACGCGCGAGGTGCCGCGATCGACCAGCAGGGCCAGATAAAGCTCGCGCTCGATGTCGCTGCCGTCCTCGATATAGATGCGGTTGACCTGCTTGCCGGCCGGCCCGGTCTGGTGGGTGACCAGCGTGCGGCCCAGCATCTGGCGGGTCATTTCCTCGGCTTCCGAGGTCGACTTTGCCAGACGCACGCCGCCCTTCTCGCCGGCCTCGGCTTCCTTGAACTTGCCCTTGCCGCGGCCGCCGGCATGGATCTGGGACTTGATGACCCAGAGCGGGCCGTCAAGCTCGCCCGCGGCGCGCTTGGCGTCTTCGGCACGGGTCACGACACGGCCGTCGCTGACCGGAACGCCATAATCGCGCAGAAGCGCCTTGGCCTGGTATTCGTGAATGTTCATGGCAAACCTCGCGTTGATACGGTTTGCCGGTTCTTTTGGCACAGTCGCGGGTGGGGATGAACCGTTTTCGCACAGCGGGGTAAGGAAAGGGTGAAAAAGTCCGGCTTCGTGATCACACAGAAAAATACTGTGATCACAAATCTGCCCGCAGCCGCCGCCCCCAGGGGCGACCTCGCTCATCGACGCCAGCATTTCGTATTGTGTTGACGTTTTCGTGAGGTCGGACGCATTATCCGCACGGTAACGATTTTTCCCGGAGATTCCATTCCCGCCACCACCGCCACCACGTCCAATATCGCCGTGATCGGTGTTTTCGCCAGTGCGCTTGATGCCGCGAATGATTCAGATTGGTGGCGGCTGTCGCTGAAGGCCGGCCTGACCTATACCTTTCAGGTCGCCAACGGGACCGGCGGCAGTTTGCTCGATGCGAATGTTTCGATCCGCAATGCCGCCGCGACTGTCATCACCCCGCTGGTTGTCGGTGGTGAGACCTTGTCCCTCATGGCGAAGGCGACCGGGACCTATTATCTGGACGTGTCCAATGGCGATGCGGGGACGGGGTGGCCGAGGGCGGCTATGTGATCCACGCCAATCTCGACGACAGACTTCCGAATGATGCGACCACACCGGTTGTTCTTCGTCCCGACACTTACTTCCATACGTGGGAAAGACCCGTCAGCGGCAGGTTCGAGGGGCCGGATGATGCCGACTGGTATCGCCTCGATCTGGCCGAAGGGAGAAGCTATGGGGGCAGTGGTTATTTCACCACCTCTTCCAGTGCCAATACCCGACTGGCGCTTGTCGATGCGCGCGGGACCATCATCACCGACTCGACCGGCTGCCTCACCTCGCTGGATTTCTCGATCGCGAAGACAGGCATCTATTATCTCGTCACTTCGACAAACGGCGGCAGCGCGCCCAGCGGTGGCACCTACTATCTGCGGGCCCATAGCGGGGACGGCGCCGGCGGCGGCATCGGCACCGCGTCATCGATTTCACCCGGGCGCGCGATCGAGGCGTTCATCAACACCGAAGCTGACAGCGACTGGTACCGCCTGGATGCCCAGGCCGGACAGACCTACCACCTGCAGGTTGACGAGGGGATGGCCACCCGGGATTCGGTTGCCGCGGGGCTGTTCCTCATGGACGCTGCGGGCAATCTGATCCTGCACGTGCCGCGCCAGCTGGATGGATCGGCCGCCAAGCTCAGCTATACCGCGCTGACGGATGGACCGCTTTATGTCGTCGTAGACACGGTAGATGCACTCCTCCCTCCCGGCGCGACGAGGCTGCCGCCGGTGGCGGGCGCCCACAGGGTGAGTGTGCTGACCGATGCCGTCGAGCTGACCGGAACGGATCTCGACGACGTACTCGAAGGGTGGGACAATGGGAATGTCATGTTGGAAATGGCGGCAATGACACCCTGCTCGGAAGTTCCGGTTCTGACACGTTCTTCGGCGGAGCAGGGCTCGCTATCGCGGATTACTCTGCCTTCACCAGCTGGATCAGACTGGATTTCGGGGGTGATCTCGAATTTCGCAGCAAGGTGACTGGAGCCGAGACCATCGCGACCTTGTACGAGATCGAGGGCGCGATCGCCGGCTCGGGCGACGACCTGCTGGAATCCGGCGATCTGAGCAATTATCTGAACGCAGGCGCCGGGAAGGACAGAGTTCTGGGCGGCAGCGAAAATGACACCCTGTGCGGCAGTCATGGCAATGACACGATCATGGGCGGCTCGGGCGAGGACACGCTGATCTTCGCCTCTGGCGGTGGCCGCACGATGCGGCTGAACGTGACTGACGCGCAGCTCACCGGTGAGGGGCGCGACCTGTTCGACGAGATCGAGCACGTCATCGCCACCAACCGCAACGACGCCATCGTCGGCAATGATTCTGCCAACCGGCTGGAATGGCGCGACGGCAATGAAGTGCTGGCGGGCGGGGCCGCCAACGACACCCTGATCGGCGGCTATGGCAATGACACCCTCGCCGGGGGCGCCGGCGAGGACATGCTGATCTTCGCGAACCAGGCGGCGGGGCGCGCGGTCAATCTGTCGCTGACGGGCGCACAGGCCACCGGCGAAGACAAGGACGTCATTACCGGCATGGAAAACGTCACCGGCGGCGCGGGGAATGATTTCTTCACCGGCAATGCCGCGGGGAACCGGCTGGATGGCCGCAACGGCAACGACACGCTGCCGGGCGGGACCGGCAACGACATCCTGCGCGGCGGCGCCGGCAGCAAGCTTCGTCTTCGACAAGGGAGACGGGGTTGACGTCGTTCTCGATTTCGACGCGGCACGCGATGTGATCGTCATTCGTTCCGGTGCCAGGCCTATGCCGAGCTGGACATCCGGCAGGCTGGCGGGAATGTGACGATCGTCTATGGCGACGATCTGATAGTTTTGAATGATATCCAGCGCGGCAGCATCGACGCGTCCGATTTTCTGTTCACCTGACCCTGTGCGGGTCGCCTTGCCCGGTCGGGCAGGCGGGGCGCATGTCGTGAACCTACCCGCGCCGTTGAGGCGGGGCGGCTCTTTCGGTCCGTGATAGGTCCCTGGACAAATGCCTTTGGCCGGGGCGATTTTCACAAAAGTGTCGCGATTACGTCAACGCGCCGGAAACCGGGCGAGCTCCCCGCGAAAAAAGCCGAAACAGGAATCTGAAACTATTTGACGACGCCTGAAAGCCACGCAATATCACATCGATGTATTTTTGGGGGTAACCATGGCTGACATTCCGGGCAACACGACCACGACATCCAATATCACAGGCACGGGCGCCTATCGCAGTGATTTGGAATTCAGCGGGGATTCGGACTGGTGGCGCATGTCGCTGACCAGCGGTCTGACCTATATGTTCCGGGTCGAGAGTGGTGGTGGACCGACGCCGCTGGATGATGCCTATCTGGTCTTGCGCGATTCCAATGGCAACGAGATCAAATATGTCAACGATGGCTATAACCTGAGCTTTACGGCCGTCCAGTCGGGCACCTATTACCTTGAGGTGGTGGATTCCAGCAGCGACGGGAAGGCTGAGGGGACCTATGTCATCAACACCTGGATGGGCGATACGGTCAAGGGCAACACCACCACAACGGCCAGCATATCGGCCTCGGGCCAGACGGCGGGTCAACTGGGCGAAAGCGGGGATTCCGACTGGTATCGGTTGACCATGGTCGAGGGGCGCAGCTATTCGTTTTCGGTCGTCAGTGGTGGCGGAACGACGCCGCTGGATGATGCCTATCTGGTCTTGCGCGACGCCAATGGCAACGAGATCAAATATGTCAACGATGGCTATAACCTGATCTTCACGGCCAGCCAGACCGGTGTCTATTACCTGGACGTCCAGGATTCCTCCAGCGACGGCCAGCCCGAGGGCAACTTCATCATCAAGTCCTCGATGAAGGATACCGTCGTCGCCAACACCAGCACGACCGCAGTGATCAAGGCAGGGTATGAGACGGTCGGCGCGATCGATGCCGTGCAGGACGTCGACTGGTATCGCCTGAACACCCAGAACGGGGTCACTTATGAGGTCACCCTCAGCGGCACCGGCGCCGCCGCGCTCAGCGACAACAAGCTGATCCTGCTGGATGCCAATGGGAACGTCATTTCCTATGATTATGGCTCGTCCCGCGGTGCGGCTCTGCTGACCTTCAAGGCCACGTCGGCCGGTCCGTATTTTCTGGCCGTGCGGTCGGACAGCGATTACGACGCCGATACCGGCAGTTTCCTCCTCTCGGTCCGTTCGGATGCGAAAACGATTGTCGGCACGAGCGGCAATGACGTGCTGAGCGGGATGGACAATGACAACATCATCAATGGTGGTGCGGGCCATGACGTGCTGCGCGGCAATGGTGGAAATGACCTGCTGATCGGTGGGCTCGGCAATGACGGTCTGCTGGGTGGCCTGGGTCATGACACCGCCGATTACCGCGTCAACACCACCGTCATCGTGAACCTGGGCCTGACGGGTGGCCAGCAGACCGGGCAGGGCAAGGACAGCCTGCACTCGATCGAGGGGGTGATCAGCGGCTCGGGCAGTGACCTGCTGACGGGCAACGCGGCGAATAACACGCTGGATGCCGGCCTCGGCAATGACCGGGTGGACGGGGCGGCAGGCAATGACACGCTGATCGGCGGTCATGGCAACGACGTCATCCTCGGCGGCGCGGGCGAGGATACGCTGGCCTTTGCGGCGGGCGGCGGCCGCACTGTCAACCTCATGGTGACCACCGCTCAGGTCACGGGCGAAGGCACGGACCGGATCGTCGGGGTGGAGCATATCGCCGGTACCAACCTCAACGACAGCTTCACCGGCTCGACCGGCAATAACCGGCTGGACGGGGCGGGCGGCAATGACATGCTGAACGCCGCCGCCGGGAATGACACGCTGCTCGGCGGCCTTGGCAACGACACCATCAATGGCGGTGCCGGGGTCGACTGGCTGGTGATGACCAACAATCGCGGGACCGCCGTCGATCTGGTCAAGACCGGCGCCCAATCCACCGGCGAAGGCGTCGACATTATCCTCGGCATCGAGAATGTCGCGGGTGCGGGCGGCAATGACCGCATCTTCGGCAGCGCCCTGGCCAATACCCTGAAGGGCGGCAACGGCAACGACCTGTTGGACGGGCGTGGCGGCATCGACCGCCTGCAAGGCGATGACGGCCGCGACACATTGCGCGGCGGCACCGGCAACGATGTCCTGACCGGCGGCGACGATGAGGACGTGTTCTTCTTCGAAGCCGGCGGCGGCTTCGACCGCATCACCGATTTCGACGATGGCGACGACCTGATCGAGTTCCGTTCGGGCGCGAATGCCTATTCCGACCTGACCATTACCCAGGTCGGCGCGGATACGCACATCACCTATGGTGGCACCAACAAGGTGATCGTGGCCAAGACCTATTACTGGGACCTCGACCAGTCGGACTTCATTTTCAGCTGAGCTGAAGCGGTTCGCAACGGATACGGGCGGCGGGTCATTCCGCCGCCCGTTTTCGTTTCCGGTTGCCGGCATGAAAAAAGGCGGCAGGAGAGCCTGCCGCCTGTTCATTTCCGTTGTGCGGGCGATCAGGCCAGCGAGGGGTCGATCTGCTTGCAGGCCGCGACGAGGCCCTTCACGGCGTCGACCGACTTGTCGAACATCGCCTGTTCGTCCTTGTTCAGCTTGATGTCGATCACCTTTTCGACGCCGCCCGCGCCGATCACGGTCGGCACCCCGACATAGAGGCCGTCCAGACCATAGGCGCCCTTGACATAGGCCGCGCAGGGCAGAACGCGTTTCTGGTCTTTCAGATAGGCCTCGGCCATCTCGATGGCGCTGGTGGCCGGGGCGTAGAAGGCCGAGCCGGTCTTCAGCAGGCCGACGATTTCGGCGCCGCCATCACGGGTGCGCTGCACGATGGCGTCCAGCTTGTCCTGCGTGGTCCAGCCCATGCTGACCAGATCCGGCAGCGGGATGCCCGCGACGGTCGAATAGCGCGCCAGCGGCACCATGGTGTCGCCGTGGCCGCCCAGCACGAAGGCCGTCACGTCACGCATCGAGACGCCGAATTCCAGCGACAGGAAGTGGCGGAAGCGCGCCGAATCCAGAACGCCTGCCATGCCGACGACTTTTTCCACCGGCAGGCCCGAATATTGCTGCAGCGCCCAGACCATCGCGTCCAGCGGATTGGTGATGCAGATCACGAAGGCGTTCGGCGCGTATTGCTTGATGCCTTCGCCTACCGATTTCATCACTTTCAGGTTGATGCCCAGCAGGTCATCGCGGCTCATCCCCGGCTTGCGCGGTACGCCTGCGGTGACGATGCAGACATCGGCACCGGCGATATCGGCATAGTCATTGGCGCCCTTCATCACGGCGTCGAAACCCTCGGACGGGCCGGACTGCGCAATATCGAGCGCCTTACCCTGCGGCGTGCCCTCGGCGATGTCGAACAGGACGACGTCGCCCAGTTCCTTCATGGCCGCCAGATGGGCCAGCGTGCCGCCGATCTGGCCGGCGCCGATGAGTGCGATTTTGGGTCGAGCCATGGTTTCCTCCGGGAAATGGTCAAATGGTCGCGCATGGGTTAGTCCCATGTCGAAACGCTTTCAAGGCGCGATTCGCGTGATGCGGGGGCAGAGGGTGGAGTTATCGCAAACATCATGGCTGCTGGCGATCGTCGCAGCCATTGCGGTCGGCATGGCCAAGGGCGGGCTGAGCATGGTCGGCATGATCTCGGTGCCGCTGATGTCGCTGACCATGTCGCCGGTGACGGCGGCGGGGATCATGCTGCCGGTCTTTATCATCTCGGATGTCGGCGGACTGATCGCCTTCCGGCGCAGCTTCGATCGCCGGGTGTTGGCGACGCTGCTGCCCGGCGCGATTGCGGGGATCGGTCTGGGCTGGGCCACGGCGCATATCGTCCAGGATGACGCGGTGATGCTGATCGTCGGGCTGATCGGCGCGGTCTTCGCGCTGAACGCGCTGATCCGCCCGCGCATGGGGGAGATGCGGGGGTCGCGCTGGGGGGCGGGCACGTTCTGGGGCAGCATTGCGGGTTATACCAGCTTCGTCAGCCATTCCGGCGCGCCGCCCTATCAGATCTATGTGCAGCCGATGGGCCTGCCCACGGCGGTTTATGCGGGCACGACCACGGTTTTCTTCGCCATCGTAAATGCGGTGAAGCTGGTGCCCTATGCGATGCTGGGCCAGCTGAACCCCGACAATCTGCGCATCGCGGCCATGCTGTGCCTGCCTGCCATCTTCGGCGTCTGGCTGGGGCTGCGATTGCTGCGCATCCTCCCGCAGGCGCTGTTTTACAGCATCATCACCTGGGGCTTGCTGCTGGTCTCGGTCAAGCTGGTCTGGGACGGCGTCACCGGGCTTGCGGGGTAGCCATGGGCTGGCGCAGCACCATTCTGGGCGAGGATGAGAGCCCCTGCCAACACCCCAATCCCGGCAAATACTGCCCCGATTGCGGGCTGCTGATGGACCTGCCGCGTTTGCGGGCCGAGGATATTTTCAGCAGTTCGCCGGCCGCATGGCAGGAGAAATCCTTCCGTCGCACGCTGTCCGGGCTGATCCTGCGTCCCGGTCCCGCCATCCGTACCTATCTGTTCCAGAACCGCAGTTATCTGGTCAAACCGGCGACCTATCTGCTGCTGGCCCTCGCCTTTCGGGTCTGGGTAGACCACCTGCTCAGCGGGACCGAGACCTGCGCCGCCACTGACGGCTTCTGCCAGATGTGGGCCGAGGAGGGGACCTCGCTGCGCTTCGTCCAGATCGGGCTGTTCGCGCTGGTGTACCGGATGGCCTTCCGCAAGGCAGGGCTGAACCTGTGGGAATACGGGGTCGGCTTCTCCTATATCATCGCGCAGGCCAGCATCATCGCCGGCGTGCTGTCGCTGCTGCTTGCCTTCGCCGAGCCGCTGACGGCGGGGCTGGTCGTCCTTGCCGCCCAGAGCGTCTATATGATCCTTGCCACCATCCAGTTCCTGCAGATCCGTGGGCGTGGGTCGATCCTCGGTGCGGTGCTGCTGGGGGCCGTGACGGTCATCCTCTATGTGGCCGGTGTGATGGCTCTGGCCGATATCTGGCTGGACGACACCGCGCCCGCCGCCGCCGACAGCGCGGCGCCTGCGGCCTCTGTTGCCGCGCCGCCGCAATGATGCGAGATTGCCGCCGGAAGATCGTGCAAGAAGGAAAGCCCGGATGTTCATCCTGATCCTTGGTGTGGCCCTGTGGTCTGCGGCCCATCTGTTCAAGCGCCTCGCCCCGGACGCTCGCCGCAGGCTGGGTACCTCGGGGCGCGGCATGATCAGCGCGGCGATCATCTTCTCGGTTCTGCTGATGATCTGGGGCTATCGCAGCGCGCCCATGGGCGAGGTCTGGTGGGGTCCGACGCCGGCCATGAAAGGCATCAACAACCTGCTGGTGCTGCTGGCCTTCTACCTGTTCGCGGCGTCCGGCATGAAAACCGGCATCACCCGGCGCATCCGCCATCCGCAGCTGGTAGGCTTCGCGCTGTGGGCGGTCGCGCATCTGCTGGTGAATGGCGATCTGCCCTCGCTGGTGCTGTTCGGCGGTCTGCTGGCTTGGGCGATTGTGGAAATCATCGCGATCAACCGTGCCGAGCCGGGCTGGCAGCCCCCCGCCCATCCGATCCCGATCCGCAAGGAAGGCATGGCCGTGTTCGGCACGGCTCTGGTCTTTGGCGCGGTCGGACTGATCCATGCCTGGCTGGGCTATAACCCGTTCGGAGCGTGACATGGCGACGCTTTACCGCTTCCTGACCGAGGACGATACCTCGGCCTTCTGCCACAAGGTCAGCGCCGCACTGGCGCAGGGGTGGCAACTGCATGGCCAACCCAGCATGGCCTTCGATTCGGCGCGCGGGGTGATGCGCTGTGGGCAGGCGGTGACCAAGGATATTCACGGCGAATACCACCCCGACATGAAGTTGGGCCAGCAGTGAGGCCGCCGCGCCATGTCTGATGCCAGGCCGTTCGAGCCGAGCATCCACATGCCCGCAGCAGAGGCCGAGGCCCTGCGAGTCGCCTATCGCGCGGCGCAGGTGATCGGGGAATACGGGTCGGGCGGCTCGACCGCATTCGCGGCGACCGAATGCGCGGCGCGCGTCCTCAGCATCGAAAGCGACCGCGAATGGGCGGCGCAGCTGCGGCGCTGGATCGATGCGCAGGGCGTGCCGCCGGGACGTGTCACCGTGCAGCATTGCGATATCGGTCCGACCAGGTCCTGGGGACGGCCGACCGACAGCGACCGATGGGACAGGTTCTGGACCTATCCCTATGCGCTTTGGCAGGATCCCGGCTTTGATCCCGATCTGGTGCTGATCGACGGCCGCTTCCGCATCGCCTGCCTTGCCGCCACCATGCTTCACTGCCGCAAGCCGCTGACGGTGCTGTTCGATGACTATATCGACCGGCCCTATTACCACGTCGTCGAGGAGATCGTCCCGCGGGCCGGCATGATCGGTCGGATGGCCCGGTTCGAGATCGCGCCGGGTCAGGTCCAGTCGGGGCAATTCTCCGGGAAGGTGCCGTGGTTCTTTTCCGCCAGATGAATTGCCGCCGCATCTTGACCTTTGCGCAAGGCCCTGTGATCACACCCTTGTTTGCTGTGATCACAAATGCGGGATTTCGCCGGAAATTGTTACGGGGGTGGACAAGGCCCCGTGACAGGCGCGAAAAAAGCCGTAAGACATCTCGCAAATTCCAGCCAGCCCGCACGCCAGCTGACGCCGTGGGCCCGCACGCAATATGAAGGGGGACGACATGGCTGATGTGAACCGGGGAAACCGGCCGCTTTCACCGCATCTGCAGGTCTATCAACTGCCGCTGGCCGCCAAGACCTCGATCCTGAACCGGGCCACCGGGCAGGCGATGGTGGCGGGGCTGCTGCTGCTGGCCTTCTGGCTGCTGGGCGCGGCGGTGGGGGGGCGCACCTGGGAATGCGCCGATGCCCTCGCGCGCAGCTGGTTCGGCTTCATCGTCTTTCTCGGTTCGACCTGGGCGCTGTGGTATCACTTCCTCGCCGGGATCCGTCACTTCTTCTATGACGCCGGCCACGGGCTGGAGATCGAGACCGCCCGCAAATCCAGCATCGCCATCATCGCCGGTTCGGTCGTCATGACCGTGCTGAGCCTGCTCATCTACTGCCTGTAAGGGGAAGCCATGCGTTACATCACCCCGCGCAAAGCCGCCGTCGGCCTCGGCGCCTCGCATACCGGGACCGAGCATCACTGGTGGATGACGGTCAGTTCCGCCGCGCTGGCGCTGCTGACCCCGTCCTTCCTGATGGTCGTGGGCACTGCCCTGCAACTGCCCGGCCGGACCGAGATCCTGGCCTATTTCAGCCATCCCTATCCGGCCATCGTGATCGCCGCCTATATGACGCTGGGGATGCTGCATTTCATCAAGGGGACGCGGATCCTGATCGACGACTATCTGCAGCACACCGCCCGCAAGGTCGGGCTGGTCGTCGCCGCCGTCTTCGGCTGGGCCGTCATCGCCACCACGCTATTCGCCATGGCGCGCATGCTGCTTGCCACCGCGCAGATCTGAGGTCGACATGTCCGAACACAAGCATGAAACCCGTCGCGACGAAGCGATTGCGGCGAAATACCCCTATCAGGTCCACGACTATGATGTGGTCGTGGTGGGGGCGGGCGGCGCGGGTCTGCGCGCGACGCTGGGCATGGCCGAACAGGGGCTGCGCACCGCCTGCGTGAGCAAGGTCTTCCCGACCCGTTCCCACACCGTCGCGGCGCAGGGCGGCATCGCCGCCTCGCTGTCCAACATGGGGCCGGACAACTGGCAATGGCATATGTACGACACCGTGAAAGGGTCGGACTGGCTGGGCGATACCGATGCGATGGAATACCTCGCCCGCGAAGCGCCCAAGGCTGTGTACGAGCTGGAACATTACGGCGTGCCGTTTTCCCGCACCGAGGAGGGCAAGATCTATCAGCGCCCCTTCGGCGGCCACACCACCGAATTCGGCGAGGGACCGCCGGTGCAGCGCACCTGTGCCGCCGCTGACCGCACCGGTCACGCCATCCTGCACACCCTCTATGGCCAGAGCCTCAAGAACAACGCGGAATTCTTCATCGAGTATTTCGCGCTCGACCTGATCATCACCGATGGCAAATGCACCGGCGTCGTCTGCTGGAAGCTGGACGACGGCACCCTGCATGTCTTCAATGCGAAAATGGTCGTGCTGGCCACCGGCGGTTACGGGCGCGCCTATTTCAGCGCCACCTCGGCCCATACCTGCACCGGCGACGGCGGCGGGATGGTCGCGCGCGCAGGCTTGCCGCTGCAGGACATGGAATTCGTGCAGTTCCACCCGACCGGCATCTACGGCTCGGGCTGCCTGATCACCGAGGGTGCCCGCGGCGAAGGCGGCTATCTGACCAACTCGGAAGGCGAGCGGTTCATGGAACGCTATGCGCCGACCTACAAGGATCTGGCGTCCCGCGACGTGGTCTCGCGCTGTATGACGCTGGAAATCCGCGAAGGCCGTGGCGTCGGTCCCGAAAAGGACCACATCTTCCTGAACCTGATGCATTTGCCGCCGGAAACCCTGCATGAACGCCTGCCGGGCATCTCGGAATCAGCGCGCATCTTCGCCGGGGTCGATGTGACCCGCCAACCGATCCCTGTGCTGCCGACCGTGCATTATAACATGGGCGGCATCCCCACCAATTATTGGGGTGAGGTTCTGAACCCGACGCCGGAACATCCCGACGCGATCTTCCCCGGCCTGATGGCGGTGGGCGAGGCCGGCTGCGCATCGGTTCACGGGGCGAACCGTCTCGGCTCGAATTCGCTGATCGATCTGGTGGTGTTCGGGCGCGCCGCCGCCATCAAGGCTGGCGAGGTGGTGGACCGCGCAGCACCGATCCCGGCGACCAACGTGGCCGCCGTCGACAAGATCCTCGAACGTTTCGACCGCATCCGCAATGCCAATGGCGGCACGCCCACGGCGGTTCTGCGCAACGAGATGCAGCGTACGATGCAGGCCGATGCTGCCGTCTTCCGCACCGACAAGACTTTGGCGGAAGGTGTTGAGAAGATGGAGAAAATCGCGTCAAAGCTGGACGACCTCCACGTGACTGACCGAGGGTTGATCTGGAACACCGACCTGATGGAAACGTTGGAACTGACGAACCTCATGCCCAACGCGCTGGCGACCATCGTCGCCGCCGAGGCCCGCAAGGAATCGCGCGGCGCCCATGCGCATGAGGACTACCCGGACCGCAATGACGAGGAATGGCGCAAGCACAGCCTTGCGTGGGTTGATGGCAACAACGTGACGCTGGCCTATCGGCCCGTGCACCTTGAACCGCTGACGAAAGAATCAGAAGGTGGTATCGATCTGAAGAAGATTGCACCGAAGAAAAGGGTTTACTGATGCGTCTGATCCTCTCGCTTGGTGTCGTGTCGCTGGCCTTGGCCGGCTGCGTGGCCCCTGTCACCACTCCGCCGACTGCGCCCGTCGTCAATCCGCCGCCGGTCGCCCCGCCGACCAGCACGCTGGACAGTTCGACCCGCGCAATCGCCCGCGATGTCGTCAATCGGGAAATGGCCAAGCGCCTGCCGGGCCGCAACGTTGCGCCCTATACCGATTGCGTGGTCAACAATGCCTCGATGGCGGAAGTCGCCGACATTGCGGCGCGCGGTGTGAACGACAGCACTTCGGCGGCCTCCTCGGTGGCGGTGATCGTGCAGCGTCCCCAGACGACGCAATGCATCGCCAAGGTCGCGGCGACCGCCTGATGCGGGGCGCGGCGATCATGTCGCTGCTGATCGGCCCGGTGGCGCTCGCCGCCTGCGGGCCGATCCCCTTGCCCCAGGCCGAGCGGGTCTGCATGGAGGACGCCTATATGGCCCGTGCCCCGCGCGGGTCGGTGGGGGTGGGTATCGGCAGCGGCGGGCATAGCCGCGCCTACGGCTCATTCGAGATATCGGTCTCGTCCGATTACATCATGGGGCGCGATCCTGCCGAGGTTTACGCCACCTGCGTCAAACGCCGGTCGGGCTATCCGCCCTCGCGCCCGCTTTACGAACACCCCGGCTGGGAAGGCTATCGCCCGGCACGGAAATGAAACCGGGCTTCGGCCCAACCGTGCCGCAAGGCATGGATCTACCCTGACGTCGCCTTCCAGGTCCGCATGACCCAGAAGCAAGGAGCCTGAGCATGGTCGAATTTTCTCTGCCCAAGAACAGCCAGATCCGGGTTGGCAAGACCTGGCCGAAGCCGGAAGGCGCCACGAATCTGCGCAAGTTCAAGATCTATCGCTGGGACCCGGACACGGGCGAGAATCCGCGGCTCGACACCTATTTCGTCGATATGGACCGCTGCGGCCCGATGGTTCTGGACGCGCTCATCAAGATCAAATCCGAAATCGACCCGACGCTGAGCTTCCGGCGCTCCTGCCGCGAAGGCATCTGCGGCTCCTGCGCGATGAATATCGATGGCGGCAACCATCTGGCCTGCATCTACGGCATGGACGAGATCAAGGGCGACGTGAGCATTTATCCGCTGCCGCATATGCCGGTGGTCAAGGACCTGATCCCGGACCTGACGCATTTCTATGCCCAGCATGCCAGCATCAAGCCCTACCTGATCACCCATTCGCCCGAACCGCCGAAGGAATGGCGCCAGTCGATCGAGGATCGCAAGAAGCTGGATGGTCTGTATGAGTGTATCATGTGCGCCTCCTGCTCGACCTCTTGCCCCAGCTATTGGTGGAATGGCGACCGTTATCTTGGGCCGGCGACGCTTCTGGCGGCCTATCGCTGGATCATCGACAGCCGTGACGAGGCTACGCCCGAGCGGCTGGACGCGCTGGAAGATCCGTTCAAGCTGTATCGCTGCCACACGATCATGAACTGCACCAATACCTGCCCCAAGGGGCTGAACCCGGCCAAGGCGATTGCCGAGATCAAGCACATGCTGGTCGACCGTATCGTCTGATCCGGCCGGGCGCTTTTGCCGCAGGCGCGAATGCCGCGCCGCAGTTGAACATGCTGCGGCGCGGCATTATTTTTGCGCCCGTGGGAGGAACCATGATATCCGTGAGGTTCACGATGAAGCCCGCCAACGCCCCCGCTGCGCCCAAACGCGACGCCGACAGAACCGAGGCGCTTGCCGTTCTGGAAGTGATGTTCGGCTATTACGACCACAACCCGCTGCCGCTGGAAGCGCCGCTGGCACGCGCCGCTTGACCCAGACCGGCGCGGGGATTGCCGCGCCGGCTCTCATTTCGCCAAGCCGCCATTGCGGATGATCCTTCGCATCGCCTCATTGTCTGCGCTGTCGGCCATGATGCCGGGCGCGCGCGTCCAATCCGTCCATCAGCCGTTTCCGGGGCCGGCGATGGGAACGACTGATGACCCGGCACCGCCACATTCAGCGCCGCCGGGACACCGGGACAGCCAGCAGAAAGCGGCGGACAGGCCGTAACGGTCGCGCTGCACATCAGCCGGATGGGCCTTCTTCCAGAACCTCCTGCAGAAAGCGTTCGAAATCGTCGAGATCGACCGGATCGAACTGGCCGAAGCCCTGCATCCAGATGGAGGCGCGGCGCAGCCCGTCGGGTTCGATCTGACACCAGGTGATGCGTCCGCGTTTTTCCTGGCGGATCAGCCCGGCCGCCGCCAGCACCACAAGATGCTTGGAGACGGCGGCGAGGCTCATCTCGAACGGGGCGGCGACATCGGTGACGGCCATGTCGTCTTCCAGCAGCATCGACAGAATCCGCCGCCGGGTTGGGTCGGCAAGGGCCGAAAAGATCTGGTCCAGATGCGGCTGGGGGTCGGACATCGAAGAATAAATCGCCCTGATACTCAACTTTGCGGTTGAATTATGATCCGGTCCGGCGGTCGGCGCAACCCCGCAACGCGCCGCAGGACGAGGAAAATTGCAATGAAATTCAATGAATTGCCGTGGGGGGTGTTGTGCTTGACTCGGGGCCGTCCGCCCCCTATCACCCGGCCCTGAGATAACGGGGGTGTGAGACTTGCCCAATCGCGACCACGGCGGCCCTGATCCTGACAGGCTGCGGCGTCTGGAGGAGCGATTGGCGCAGGTGACCGCCCCCAAGACGCCCTCGCAGACGGCGATCACGCTGAATCACGCCGACACGGCGTGGCGCATGGTGATCGAGCTGGTCTCGGGACTCGGGATCGGGTTCGGGATCGGCTATGGGCTGGACTGGTATTTCGGCACCATGCCGATCTTCCTGATCCCGTTCCTGCTTGCGGGGCTGGCGGCCGGCATCAAGGTGATGCTAGGCACCGCCCAGGAAATGCAGCGCAAGGCTGCGGCGAACATGCAGGGAGACCTGCAAAAGACGAGGGATGACACACGTGGCGACGGAAGCTGACACCGGCCTTGCCTTTCACCCGATGGAACAGTTCGTGGTCAAGCCGCTGTTCGGCGACGGCCCGATCTATTGGTACACCCCGACCAACGCGACACTGTGGATGGGCCTGACCCTGCTGGCGATCATCGCGCTGCTGGTGTTCGGTACGCGCGGCCGCGCCATCATCCCCAGCCGGGTCCAGTCGATCGCGGAAATGCTGTATGGCATGGTCCACAAGATGGTCGAGGACGTGACCGGCAAGGACGGTCTGAAATATTTCCCCTTCGTGATGACGTTGTTCTGCTTCATCCTGTTCGCCAACTATCTGGGGCTGCTGCCGAAAAGCTTCTCGACCACCTCGCAGATCGCGGTCACGGGCGTGCTGGCGCTGATGGTCTTCGTCGGCGTCACCGTGCTGGGCTTCGTCAAGAACGGCACCCATTTCCTGGGTCTGTTCTGGGTCAATTCGGCGCCCCTGGCGCTGCGGCCGGTGCTGGCGGTGATCGAGCTGATCTCGTATTTCGTGCGCCCGGTCAGCCACTCCATTCGACTTGCCGGCAACGTCATGGCGGGTCACGCGGTGATCAAGGTGTTCGCGGCCTTCGCCGCCATCGCCTGGATCGCGCCGCTGGCCGTGCTGGGTATCGTCGGCGTTTATGCGCTGGAAGTGATGGTCTGCATCATCCAGGCATATGTCTTCACCATTCTGACCTGCGTCTATCTGAAGGACGCGCTGCACCCGTCGCACTGACGGGTCTGCAAGGTCGGTTCATCAATCCAACCATTCCATAGCCTCAAGGAGCAATAACAATGGAACAAATGGGTCAGTATCTCGGCGCGGGTCTCGCTTGCATCGGTATGGCGGGCGCCGCCATCGGGGTGGGCAACGTTGCCGGCAACTACCTGTCGGGCGCTCTGCGCAACCCGTCGGCTGCCGCTTCGCAGACCGCCACGCTGTTCATCGGCATGGCTTTCGCCGAAGCTCTGGGCATCTTCTCGTTCCTGGTCGCGCTGCTGCTGCTGTTCGCAGTCTGATTTCTGCCATCCTTGCGGTTGGGTGGGGGCCGTGCCCCCACCCGATTGTGACTTGAAAGGCCAGAGGTAGGACATGTTCAGCCTGTTGCAACAGGCGGCCAGCACAGCCGCCGAAACCGATACCCACGCGGCCCCCGCCAATGCCGAAGCCGCCGCCGCTGCTGCGGCCGGTCAAGGTGCCGACGCGGCCCATGCCGTTGAAGCGGCAGGCGCTGCGGCCCATGCGGGCGAAGCAGCCCAAAGCGCGGGCATGCCCCAGCTCGACGTTTCGACCTTCGGCAACCAGATCTTCTGGCTGCTGGTCACGCTGGCCGTGCTGTACTGGGTGCTGTCGAAAGTGGCGTTGCCGCGAATCGGCGCCATCATTTCGGACCGTCAGGGCGCCATCACCGGCGATCTGATGCAGGCCGAGGAATTCAAGAAAAAGGCCAAGGACGCCGAGGCGGCCTATGGCAAGGCGCTTGCCGATGCCCGGACCGAGGCCGGCAAGATCATTGCCGCCCAGAAGGCCGAGATCCAGACCGAACTGAATACCGCCATCGACAAGGCCGATGCCGAGATTTCGGCCCGCGCCGGGGAATCGGAAAAGCGCATCGCGGCGATCCGTGACAGCGCCACCGCCGATGCCCGCAGCGTCGCCCGCGAGGTCACCGCCGAACTGGTGCGCGCCTTTGGCGGCAAGGCGGATGAAGCGGCCATCGACGCGGCTGTCGATGCGCGTCTGAAAGGGGCTGCGTGATGAAGAAACTCGCCATCCTGCTGTCTCTGACGGCCTCGCCCGCGCTTGCCGCGTCGGGTCCGTTCTTCAGCCTGCGCAATACCGACTTCATCGTCACCATCGCCTTCCTGATCTTCATCGGCATTCTGGTCTACTACAAGGTGCCGCAGATCATCGGCGGCCTGCTGGACAAGCGCGCCGAGGGCATCCGTGCCGATCTGGAGGAGGCCAAGCGCCTGCGCGAAGAAGCGCAGGAGATCTATGCCTCTTACGAGCGTCGCCAGCGCGAGGTGAAGGGCCAGGCCGATGAGATCGTCGCCAATGCCAAGCGCGAGGCGCTTGCCCAGGCCGACAAGGCCAAGGCCGATCTGGAGGCTTCGATCCAGCGCCGCCTGAAAGCGGCCGAGGATCAGATCGCCTCTGCCGAAGGCGACGCCGTGCGCGCCGTGCGCGACAGCGCCGTCGCCACCGCCGTGGCTGCCGCCAGCGCCGTTCTGCGTCAGCAGGGCGTTGTGTCGGACCGCAGTGCAGACATTGACGCCGCCATCAACGAAGTGGCGCAGCGCCTGCACTGATACCGATCCCGAGGGACAGGGATCAAAGGCCCGGCCGCGCAAGCGTGCCGGGCCTTTTCGTCAGCCGCGGCGGGTTACGCCGCGCGATTCGCCCAACCCGCCGCGATCCGGGGCAGGCGGGTCTCGATCCAGTCGGCTAACAGGCGCACTTTCTCGGCCGCCTCCATGCCCAGTGGCGTCAGCCGGTAATCGACATGCGGCGGCACGACGTCATGGGCGATGCGCAGGACAAGCCCGTCGGCCTCCAGCCATTGCAGGGTCTGGGCCAGCATCCGTTCGCTGACGCCGCCGATGGCGCGCTTCAACTGGCTGAAGCGGCGGGTCTCACCATCTTCCAACGCGATCATCACCAGCACGCCCCAGCGGCTGGTCAGGTGCTTCAGCACCTCGCGCGAGGGGCATTCTGCCGCCATCAGGTCGCCTCGGCGCATTTTTTCTGACAGGGTTTCAGGCTGCTGCATCTTTTTTCCATACTTACAGAAACGTTCGTACTTACGAATTATAAGTAATGCGTCTACATCGATTTCACCAGAACCGAAAGGAATAACGATATGACCATTGCAGTGACGGGCGCGACGGGCCAGCTGGGCCGCCTTGTGATCGCCGATCTGAAAGCGAAAGTTCCAGCCAGCGACATCGTCGCGCTGGTGCGCGATCCGGCCAAGGCCGCCGATCTGGGTGTGCAGGCGCGCGCTGCCGATTACGGCGCGCCCGCGGCACTGGAGGCGGCGCTGAAGGGCGTGGAAACGCTGCTGTTGATCTCGTCGAGTGAGGTCGGGCAACGCGCGGTGCAGCATCAGAACGTCATCGACGCCGCCAAGGCGGCTGGCGTCGGGCGCATCGTCTATACCAGCCTGCTGCATGCCGATACCTCGCCCCTCAGCCTTGCGGCCGAGCATGTGCAGACCGAAGCGGCGCTGAAAGCCTCGGGCATTCCGTTCACCATTCTGCGCAATGGCTGGTATACCGAGAATTACACCGGTTCCGTCCCCGCTGCGGTGGCCCATGGGGCGCTGGCGGGCAGCGCGGGCGAAGGTCGGATCGCCTCGGCGACGCGTCAGGATTTCGCCGAGGCGGCCGTCGCGGTGCTGACCACCGAGGGGCATGACGGCAAGACCTATGAGCTGGCGGGCGATGATGCCTGGACATTGGCCGAGCTCGCAGCCGAGGTTTCGGCCCAGACCGGGCGCGACATTCCCTATCACAACCTGCCCGAAGCGGAATATGCCGCCGTGCTGACCGGGGCCGGGCTGCCGGAAGGGCTGGCGCAGGCGATTGCGGGCTGGGATGTCGGGGCGTCGAAAGGGGCACTTTACGACACCAGCGGCGATCTGAAGCGGCTGATCGGGCGCCCCACCACGCCGTTGAAAGATGCCGTTGCGGCCGCCTTGAAGGGCTGAGAGCCTTGGCAGGAAAGCAGAAAGGCCGGGCGACATGCCCGGCCTTTCGCATTCATGCCTGACCGATCACCTGGTCGGGCGGATCAGGATTTCCACGCGGCGGTTCTGGCTGCGGCCCTGCTGGGTGTCGTTGCTGGCGACCGGCTGGCTTTCGCCACGGCCGACCATGACCAAGCGCTGCGGCGACACGCCCGAGGCGGTCAGGATGCCGCCGACCGACTGCGCCCGGCGCTGCGACAGATCCAGGTTATGCGCGTCCGAGGCGGTGGAATCGGTGTGACCGTAGATTTCCACGCGGCTGTTCGGATACTGGTTCAGGCTCTGCGCCAGACCATACAGGTCGTTCTGCGCCTGGCCGGACACGGCGGCGCTGTCCGAGGCGAACAGCAGACCCGAGGGCATGATGACCTGCAGGTAGTCGCCCCGGTTGATGATCTGCACGCCCGGCGAGGTCATCACCTGACGCAGCTGCTTTTCCTGCGCCTCGAGGACGTTGCCCGCGACGGCGCCGGCGGCGGCGCCCAGCACGGCGCCCTTCAGGAAGTCCTTGCCCTGGTTGTTCTTGTCTTTATCCCGGCCTGCGGCCAACGCGCCCCCGGCCACGGCGCCGATCAGCGCGCCCTGCTGGGTCTTGCTGAGGGTCGTGCCCATCGTGCCGTCGGGGTTGGTGGCGCATGCGCCAAGCGCCATCACGCCGGCGGCGCCCAGAAGAAGGGAAACACGCATATTCATCTACTTGCCTTTCAGTCGGTTGATCGCTCGGCCCCGGCCGGGGTCTGGCTTGTTCCGCAAACGCACGCACCCTCGCACAGGTTCCCTCCATTGCCTAGGCGACAAGCGGTCAGAGCGCTGATTATCGGTCACAACTTCCTGAAAAACAGCCAGTGCCGGGCGCGCGAAATCGCGATCTGCGCTTGATCTGCCTTCCCCCTGCGGGCAAGAGGCGGCCATGGCCCGTTTGCCCATCCCCTTGCCCTATGCCCAGCAGGTCGCGATCTTCTCGCGGCTGCGCGATGCCGACCCGGCGCCGGTCACCGAATTGCACCACGAGAACGCCTTTCAGCTGCTGGTCGCGGTGGCGCTGTCGGCGCAGGCGACCGATGCGGGCGTGAACCGGGCGACCAAGGACCTGTTCGCCATCGTGAAGACCCCGCAGCAGATGCTGGATCTGGGCGAGGACGCCCTGCTGGACCACATCAAATCCATCGGCCTGTTCCGTCAGAAGGCGAAGAACGTGATGAAGCTGTCGCGGCGGCTGGTGGAGGAATACGAGGGCGAGGTCCCGTCCAGCCGGGCGGCGCTGATGTCGCTGCCGGGGGTGGGGCGCAAGACCGCCAATGTGGTCCTGAACAGCGTCTTCCACGTCCCCGCGCAGGCCGTCGACACCCATATCTTCCGCGTCGGCAACCGCACCCGCATCGCCCCCGGACGCGATGTCGCCGAGGTCGAGCGTGCCATCGAGGACAATGTCCCCGCCCCCTTTCAGCAGAACGCGCATCACTGGCTGATCCTGCACGGACGCTATGTCTGCCAGGCGCGGCGGCCGCGCTGCTCCATCTGCCCCATCAACGAACTCTGCCCATTCGAGGAGAAGACCGAATGACCGGATTCCATGTCATCGGCATCGGCAATGCCATTATCGACATCATTCAATCGACCGGGGATCAGGACCTGATCGACATGGGCGTCGAGAAGGGGATCATGCAGCTGGTCGAACGCGAGCGGTCGGAGTTTCTTTTGGCCCAGCAGGCGCGGCGCGGCAAGGCGCGGCTGGTGCCGGGCGGATCGGTGGCCAATACGCTGGCGGGCATCGGCCGGATGGGGCTGAAAACTGCCTTCATCGGCCGCGTCGCCGATGATGAGCTGGGTCAGGCTTACGCCCATGACACCGAGGCCGAGGGCACCCGTTTCATCAACCCACCCGTCTCGGGGGGCAATTTGCCGACCTCGCGCTCGATCATCTTTGTGACCCCGGACGGCGAACGCTCGATGAACACCTATCTGGGCATTTCGGCCAATCTCGGCCCCGATGATGTTGCCGAAGATGTGTTCGCGGGCAATAGATGGCTGTTCCTCGAAGGCTACCTGTTCGACAAGCCGGCGGGGAAGGCGGCGTTCCTGGCGGCGGCCAATGCCTGCCACCGCGCGGGCGGGCAAGCGGGCATTGCGCTGTCCGACCCGTTCTGCGTCGACCGTCACCGCGGTGATTTCCGCAGGCTGGTCTCCGAAACGATGGATTACGTCATCGGCAATGCCCATGAATGGGAATCGCTGTATCAGACCAACCTCGACGAGGCGCTGCAGCAGGCCACCGCCGATTGCGGCACGGTGATCTGCACGCGATCGGGCGATCCGGCGATCCTGATCCGGGGCAATCAACGCATCGAGGTGCCGGTGCACCGGATCACCCCGGTCGATGCGACGGGCGCAGGGGATCAGTTTGCCGCCGGCCTGATCTTCGGCCTCGCATCGGGGGTTGATCTGGAAACAGCCGGCCGCATGGCGGTCATGGCCGCCTCCGAGGTCATCAGCCATGTCGGCGCCCGGCCCGAGCGCAGCCTGTTGGCCGATTTCGAGGCGGCGGGCCTCATCTGAGATCACCTCTCGGGCCGCGCGGCCCGATGGATATTTGGACCAGAATGAAAGCCGCTTTCGCTTTGGTCCCAATATCCCGGGGTCCGGGGCAGAGCCCCGGCCGTCAGTCCTTCTTCGCGCCGCGCCCGAAGTCGGGGGCCGAGGTATCCTGCCCGGCCTCGATGATGCCGCGGCGGATGGCGCGGGTGCGGGTGAAATAATCGTGCAGCTGCTCGCCGTCGCCCATGCGGATGGCACGTTGCAACATGAACAGTTCCTCGGTGAAGCGCCCGAGGATATCCAGCACAGCATCCTTGTTGGTCAGGAACACATCGCGCCACATGGTCGGGTCCGAGGCGGCGATCCGGGTGAAGTCGCGAAAACCGGCGGCGGAATACTTGATGACCTCGGATTCCGTCACCCGTTTCAGGTGATCGGCGACGCCCACCATCGTATAGGCGATCAGGTGCGGGGTGTGACTGGTCACCGCCAGCACCAGATCGTGATGGGCGGGGTCCATATCCTCGACATTGGCGCCGAGCGCGCGGATGAAGCGGCGCAGGCGCGAGAGCTGTTCGGGGTCGGTGTCGGGCAGGGGCGTCAGCAGCCACCAGCGGTTCTGGAACAGTTCGGCAAAGCCGGAATAGGGGCCGGAATGTTCGGTGCCGGCCAGCGGGTGGCCGGGGATGAAGGTCACGTTCTCGGGCAGATGCGGGGTGACCTGGGCGATCACCTCCTGCTTGACCGATCCCACATCGGTGACCACCGCGCCCGGTTTCAGATGCGGCTTGATTTCCGCCATCACCTTGCCCATCGCCCCCACCGGCACGCAGAGGACCACCAGATCGGCATTGCGCACGGCGGCGGCCGCATTGTCGACGACCTCATCGACCAGCTTCAGATCGCGGGCGGCGGCGCGGGTCTTGGCGCTGCGCGAGGTGCCCGAAATCTTGCCGGCGACGCCGGCCTCGCGCGCGGCAAGCGCGATGGAGCCGGCGATCAGGCCCAGCCCGATCAGGGCGACCTTGTTGTAGATCACGCTCATGCTTGAGCCCTCTCGGTCATGAAACGGCCAATGACATCGGCGACGCGGCGGCAGGACGGCTCGTCCCCGATGGTGATGCGCAGGCAGTTGGGCAGGCCGTAGCCCGCCACCTTGCGCACGATCAGCCCGTCGGCCTTCAGCGCCTCGTCGCAGGCGTTGGCGGTTGCCTCGTCCCGGAAACGGGCGAGGAGGAAGTTGGTATGGCTCTCGTCACATTCCACGCCCAGATCCAGCAGCGCCTTGCGCAGCCAGTGCCGCCATTTGGCGTTTTCGGTCTGGCAGCGGGTGAAGTGGTCGCGGTCGCGCATCGCGGCCTCGGCTGCCGCCAGCTGGACCACGGACAGGTTGAACGGCTGGCGGACGCGGTTCATCACATCGATCAGGTCGCGCTGCGCATAGCCCCAGCCGATCCGCAATCCGCCCAGCCCGTAGATCTTGGAGAAGGTCCGGGTGGACAGCACATTCGGGAATTCGTCGGCAAGCGCGAAGTCCAGCCGGAAATCATCGCCCGCGAATTCGGTATAGGCGCCGTCATGGACCAGCAGGACATTGCCCGGCAGGCCTTCAGCCAGACGCCGCACCTCGGCTTCGGTCAGCAAGGTGCCGGTCGGGTTGCCCGGATTGGTCAGAAACACGATCCGGGTCCTGTCGGTGACCGCGTTCAGGATGGCGTCGACATCGACGCGCCGTTCGATTTCGGCGACGATCACCGGTAAAGCACCCGCCGCGCGGGCGAGGATCGGATACATCGAAAAGCCGTGTTCGGTCATGATGACCTCGTCCCCCGGCCCGGCGAAGCACTGGGCGGCGAATTGCAGCACTTCATCCGAGCCCACGCCGCAGATGATCCGGTCGGGATCGAGGCCGTGGACCTCGGCAATGGCGGCGCGCAGACTGGCGTGATCGGTATTGGGATAGCGGTGCATCTGAGGGGCGGTGCGGGCAGCGGCCTCGCGCGCCTTTTCGGAAGGCCCGTAGGGATTTTCGTTCGAGGACAGTTTGACCACGTGCTCATGCCCGGCGATCTGCGCCGCACCGCCCACATAGCGGGCGATGTCCATGATGCCGGGTTGCGGCTGGATGCGGAGGGTGTCGGTCATGGCGGGACTCCTGTCAGGCAGGGCCGTCTTATCCTTGCCGCAAGGCATTGGAAAGCGCGCGAAAGCAGGGCGGCCCGGGCTGTGGCAATCCTGTCAGGGCAGGTCCGAGGGGCGGTCGATATCGCGCAGCTGATGCGCGGGCGCGGTGACATATTGCCGGGCCGGCAGGTCCCGCAGCAGCGCGCCTGCGCCCCGGTCGCCGGTCAGCCGCTGCAGCCGGGGAAACCACGCCGCCGGGAAGACGGCAGGGGGCAGCGGAGAAGCCGCGCGCGCACAGGCGGGCAGCGTCGTCATTGCGGCCATGACGGCGCGGTGCAGGTCGGGGGTGACGAAGGGCATATCCGCAAGTGCGATCAGCAGACCGGGGGCGCTTGCGGCCCATCTTACGGCCATGCGCAGGCTGTCACTTTGCTGATCTTGACACAGGGCAATCTGGTAGCCGTTGGGTAGCAGATCGGCTTGGGCGGCATCGCGCAGCACCGCGAGGCAAGGGCCGGGGGCGGCGTCGCGCAGGGCGCGTGCCGCACGGGTCAGCACCGGCTGGCCGCCGCAATCGGCGCGCAGCTTGTCCGACCCGAACCGGGTGGAGCGGCCCGCCGCCAGCAGAACGGCGGCAATGGAAAGGGGGCTGGGGCTGGCCATCCGCGGCAGGTTAGCAGTCCCTGTCCGCGCCTGCCAGTTCGCCGTTGCGCGGGGGGCGTGGCGCGCTAAGCTCGGCCCGCATCACAGGGGAACCACCATGACCGAGACCTTAGGCTTTGACACCCGCGCCGTTCACGCCGGCAGCGCGCCCGATCCTGCGACCGGGGCGCGGCAGGTGCCGATCTACCAGACCACCGCCTATGTCTTTCGCGACGCCGATCAGGCGGCCCGGCTGTTTGGCTTGCAGGAGGTCGGCTATATCTATTCGCGCCTGACCAATCCGACCATCAGCGCCCTGCAGGCGCGCGTCGCGGATCTGGAAGGCGGTGCGGGGGCGGTATGCTGCTCATCCGGTCATGCGGCGCAGATCATGGCGCTGTTCCCGCTGATGGCGCCGGGAAAGAATATCGTGGTCTCCACGCGGCTTTACGGCGGCACGGTCACCCAGTTCAGCCAGACCATCAAGCGCTTCGGCTGGTCGGCCAAATTCGTCGATCTGGATGATCTGGAGGCCGTGCGGGGCGCCATCGACGACAATACGCAGGCGATCTTCTGCGAGTCGATCTCGAATCCCGGCGGCTATCTGACCGATATTCCGGCCATTGCGGCCATCGCCGATGCAGCGGGTCTTCCGCTGATCGTCGACAACACGCTGGCCACCCCCTATCTGTGCCGCCCGATCGAGATGGGGGCGACGCTGGTCGTCCACAGCCTGACCAAATACATGACCGGCAACGGCACCGTGACTGGCGGCGCGGTCGTGGACAGCGGCAGGTTCGACTGGTCGGCCAGCGGCAGGTTCCCATCCCTGTCGGAGCCCGAGCCCGCCTATCACGGGCTGAAATTCCAAGAGGCGCTTGGCCCCATGGCCTTCACCTTTCACGGCATCGCCATCGGGCTGCGCGATCTGGGCATGACCATGAACCCGCAGGGCGCGCATTACACGCTGCTGGGGATCGAGACCCTCGGCCTGCGGATGCCGAAGCATGTCGCCAACGCGCAGAAGATCGCGGAATGGCTGGAGACGGATCCCCGCGTGAGTTCGGTCAGCTATGGCGGGCTGGCGTCCTCGCCACGCGCGGAGGTGGCGGCCCGTGTCTATCCGAAGGGGGCTGGGGCGCTGTTCACCTTTTCACTGACGGGCGGCTATGACGCGGCGGTGAAACTGGTCGACAATCTGAAGCTGTTCAGCCATGTCGCCAATCTGGGCGATGCGCGATCGCTGGCGATCCATTCGGCCTCGACTACCCACAGCCAGTTGACCGATGCCCAGAAGATCGCGGCGGGTGCAGGCCCCGACGTGGTGCGCCTGTCCATCGGGATCGAGGATGCCGACGATCTGATCGCCGATCTGGATCAGGCGCTGGCGGCTGCCTCGGACTGAGGCATGAACCGAAAAGACCCGGCCGGGAGGATGCACCGGCCGGGTCTTCCCTTGCACGCCCCGGGGCGCGCATCGCAATTCCGCCGCGCGCCCGACAGGCGGCGGCGGAGAAGTCTCAGTTCGCCGGGGCCGTCTCGCCGTCGGGGGCGGGTGCGCCCGGGGCTGGGGCATCCGTCCGGCTCGGCATCGGCATGGGGCAGGCTTCGCCGCCTATCAAAGCATAGGTCACCTCGACATCGGCAGTGAAGGCCACTTCGCCACCCTCGACGGGGACGCTTTGTGCTGCGGCATCGGCGGTCATGGCGCGCATCATCACCGGCTCGGGGCCGGGGATGCGTTGTTCTGGCTCGCCCATGCGGATGATCGGTCCCAGTTCCAGCCCGGCGGCCTTGGCCATGACCTCGGCGCGGTGGGTGGCGTCGGCGACCGCCTTGCCAAGCGCCTCATCCTCGGTGGCCTGCGAATCCTCGCGAATGAAGCGGATGCCCTGCATCTCGTTCGCGCCGGCGGTGACGATGCTGTCCAGCACCTCGCCCACGCGGGCGATGTCGGTGACGCGCACGGTCAGCATGTTCTGTGCCATGTAGCCACTCACGGTGGCGGGTGCGTTTTCGGGATAGTTCATCATCGGGTTCAGCGTCAGCCCCGAGGTCTGCACATCCCCCCCTTCGACGCCCGCGCTCTTCAACACCTCGAGCACTGCCTGCTGCCGGGTTGAATTGTCGGTCATCGCCTGCGCCGCCGTGGGCGCCTGCGTGGTGACCCCAAGCGAGATCATCACCTGATCGGGGGCCACGCGCGATTCGCCGTGACCCGCAACCTTAAGAACGCCCGGATGCCCGCAACCGCCCATGCCCATCTCCATACCCTTGTCGCCGTGTCCGCCCGGTGCGGCGAGGGCAGGGCTGGCCAGAAGGGCAGCGACAACCGTTCCGGCCAACATTGCGCGCACGCGGCGAATTCGACGATCTGACATTCTGCAACTCCGTGTTAACTGTCCGGCGGCAACGCGCCGCTCGGGGGTTTTGTTCATTCACAAACGCGCGCGTTCTTCCCATGCGCCGCCGTTCAGGTTATTCAGAAAAAAACAACGCCGGCCGGACAAGGCACAGCATATGAACGAGCAGACGATACGCGGGGCGATTGCCCCGGCCATGGAATTTGCGCTTGGCTTTCAGCCGGACGGCGTGCAGCTTCTGCGCCGTCAGGATGGCGCATGGACAGAGTTGCGCCGGGCCGAATTCAACGGCGATCTTCGCGGCGCGCTGGGGGAGTTCGTGCAGACCCTGCGCGCGGCCCATGCGCCGGGACTGGCGCTGGTGATCCCCGAGGACCAGATCCTCTATACGGACCTGACCCTGCCGCGGGTCTCCGGCGGCACCGATGCCGCGCTGCGCAATGCGCTTGACGGTCTGACCCCCTATCGGGTCGAGGATCTGGCCTTCGACTTTGCGCCCGCCGATGCGCTGCCCGGAAATGATGTCAGGGTGGCGGCGGTGGCGCGCCAGACCCTGCAGGAGGCCGAGGATTTCGCCGTGCGCCACGGCTTCGCGCCGGATCGTTTCGTGGCCGCGCCGTTGCCGGGCCAATTCCCCCATGCACCTGATTTCGGCGCGACCGAGCTTGCCGCCGAATGGGCACGCGCTGCCGAACTGGCCGCCGATCTGGCCAGTGCCGAGGAACTGGCCGCCGAACCCCCCGCGCCGGAGGCGGCTGACGCCGGCCCCGCGCAGGCAATGGCAGCCGCCAATGCCGATGCCGCCATGCAGCCGCCGTCGTCTTCCGCCGCGCCCGTGGCCGCACCGACCGCTCCGCTCATCAGCCGAATCACGCCGCATGTCGGCAAAGACGGGGCGGTCGCGCCCGGCGCCGATCCCGCGCCTGTCTTGCCTCGCGCGCCGGCGCCGCTGGCGGAAGGCGTGGCCTCGGTCAATCTCGGCTCGATCGTGCTGCCGGATGACGCACCCGCGCCGAAACCCGCCGTGGCGCCCGTCACCGCACAGGCAACCCCCCCCGAGGCCCCCGCGGCCGAGGCCCCGGTGGCACGCCCGGCGAAAGTGCTGCCCGAGCGTGCGCGGGCCTTTCACGAGCGCGCCCATGCGGCGCGCGAATTGCGCCCGCCGTTGACGGCGCCCGCGCGCAGCGAGCCGTCCGCGCCCGGCCGGCGGTCCGGTCTGTCGGGGGCGCTCCCGATGGTGGGGCTGCTGGTGCTGGGTCTGGGGATCGTTGCCGCCATCTCGAACCGCGATCCAGCCCCGGCGCCCGCGCCGCAGGCCGTCCAGATCGAAGCACCCAGTCAGACCCAGGCGGCGACCGCGACCCCATCCGTTCAGGCGCCGGCCACGCAGACCGTGCCGGCACAGGCCGTGACAGCCGCGCCCGCGCAAACCGCCAGCGGTCCCGGCACCCCGGTGGCCGACATGCCGGATAGCGCCGCGCCAGAAATGCCGCATATCGCCGGATTGCCTGCCTTGGCCCCCGCCGCCCCGGCGCAGAGCGCCGCCCCAGTGGCCCTGCCGCAAGCGACATCGCCCGCCGCCGTGCGGGGCAACGTCACGCAGGCACCCGAGGACGCGCGGCCTGCCGTCCCGCCCCAGGAGGCGCCGCAAGCGGCCACCACCGCCGCCAGCGACACGCTGCGCCAGCCCCCGGCGTCCGCGCCAACCACATCAACCGCGCCGACCGCTGCGGCTTCGGACCCGGCGGTGCAGGCCAACCCGGCGCCTGCGGCGTCGCGCACCGCCGTTCCCGCCTCGGCCCGACCGAAATCACGCCCGGCGGGACTGGCCCGCACCAGCGCCCCGACGGCCCAGCCCACGCGCAGCACTGCGCCCGACGCGCGCACGACCAGCAGCCGCAGCCCGGCCGCGCGCCCCGCCGCGCGCGCCCAGCAGGACACAGCGGCGCGCAGCACGCCCCGCGTCAGCCCCGGCGCGCCCGACAGCAGCACGCTGCGCAGCTCGGCCCGGCCCAAGACCGCACCCTCGCGCAGTACACCAGCGCGAGCTTCTGCCACGCCGGACACGCGTCCGACCGTTCCGCGCAGCCCCCAGCCCTATGAGCGCCGCGCCCAGCCCGAGCCAACCGGCATCAGGCCACCGCCGAAACCGGCTGGATCCAGCAATCAGGGCGCCGCGCTGCATCTGCAGCCGGCGCCTGTTCGTTTGACCATGTTTACCCAGGCCGGCCATGCCGCCCTGCTGGCCCGGCTGGATCAGCCCTGGGTCGCGCCCCGCCCCGAGGCCGCCTTTCCGTTGATCCGCACCGCGCAGGCGCGGCCATCGAAGAAACCCACCCGCAGCGATGCCGTCGACGATGCGGTGGCGGCGGCCCTCGCCCCGGATCGCCCGGCGGCGCGCGCCTCGACCGCCGCCCCCGCCGAGGCCGCCCCGCGCCGGGCCGCAAGCGGAACGGGCCTCGGCAGTTCGGGCCGCCCGCATCGCCGCCCTGCAGGATTGGGCGCAGGCTCCGCCAGCACCTCGGGCCTTACGGCCGCCACCAACGCCGCCGTCGAGGAGGCCATCGCCTCGGCGGTAAGCGCGTCCACGGCGGTGCCCGGACGGGTGGCGCTGACCGCGCTCAGCAGTTCGGCCCGGCCGTTGCGCCGGGGCAATTCCGCGTCCGCGCCGGCGGATAGCGGCGGCGCGCCCAGCGGGCAGGAAGGCACGCTGGCGCCGATGCCCGAAGCGAATGGCGCGTCAAAAGCCGCCGCCGAGGCCGCGGCCCTGGCGGAACGCCGCCGTCTGGACGAGGAACTGCAACGTCAGGCCGAACAGCGCGCCCGCAACCGCGCCGCCGCCGATGCCCAGGCTGCCGCACAGGCCAAAGCTGCCGCCGAAGCCCGCGCCCGCGCGCAGGCCGAGGCCGAAGCCGCCGCCGCCGCGCGGCAGAACCAGCGCTACCGGCCGCCCGAGGTCGATAACGAACCCGAAGTCGCCTCGGCGTCCAGCGGGCATACCAACAGCACTGTCGCGGGCAGCGCCACCAATCGCGGGATCGACCTGAACGCCACCCAATTGATTGGCACAGTGGGCGCTGGCAAGGCCAGTCGCGGCCTGGTCCGGCTTCGCAATGGCAAGATCGTCACCGTCCGTCTCGGCGACAAGATCAATGGCGGCCAGATCACCCAGATCGGCAATGGCGGCCTGCAATATGTCAAGGCTGGTAGGCAATATTCGCTGCCCATCCTGAACGGGCGCTGACCCGAGATGTCCGATTTCCTGCTGCTCGCCACGGTGTATCTGGCCACGATGATCGTGGCGGTGCCGGTCTCTACCCGTCTGGGGCTGGGATCGGTGCTGGGCTATCTGATCGCAGGGATCATTATCGGCCCGGTGCTGGGCCTGTCGGGCCGCGAGATGTCCGACCTGCAGCATTTCGCCGAATTCGGTGTGGTGATGATGCTGTTCATCATCGGGCTGGAGTTGGAGCCGCGTGCCCTGTGGGGGATGCGCAAGCGACTGGTGGGCCTGGGCGGGGTGCAGATCGTCGGCACCGTGGCGCTGATCTTTCTGGCCGCGCTGGCGCTGAACCAGACCTGGCAGGTCGCGCTGGCACTGGGGATGATCCTGTCGCTCAGCTCGACCGCGATCGTGTTGCAGACGCTGTCGGAAAAGAAGCTGATGCAGACACGCGGAGGCCGCGACGCCTTCGCGGTGCTTTTGACGCAGGACATCGCGGTCATTCCGATGCTGGCGCTGATGCCGCTGCTGGCCGTCTCCTCCCTTCAGGTGACCGCGGGCCACGATTCGCTGGGAGGCGCCTTCATGGCGCGGCTTCCCGGCTGGGGGGCAGCACTTGTGACGCTGGCCGCAATCGCCATCGTGATCCTGATCGGCAACTATGCCATCCGCCCCCTGTTCCGCTTCGTCCACAGCGCCCGCCTGCGCGAGATGGACACGATCATGGCGCTGTTCATCGTCGTCGGCATCGCCTCGCTGATGAGTTTCGTGGGCCTGTCACCGGCGCTCGGAACCTTCCTTGCCGGCGTGATGCTGGCCGGATCCGAGTTCAAGCACGAGCTGGAAAGCCAGATCGAGCCGTTCAAGGGCCTGCTGCTCGGCCTGTTCTTCATCACCGTCGGCGCGGGAATGGATTTTGCGCTGTTCGCCGAAATGCCGATGATCGTCATCGCGGTGACGGCGGTTCTGATCGCCATCAAGGCTGGCGTGCTGCATGCGATTGCGCGCTTCGTGAAGATGGCCCCACGCGACCGGGCGCTGTTCACGCTGTCGCTGGCGCAGGCGGGGGAGTTCGGCTTCGTGCTGACCTCCTACGCGGTGTCGCTGAATGTGCTGGCCGACCGCACGGCGCAGGGCTTGCTGCTGGTGATCGCGCTGTCGATGCTGGTTACGCCGCTGCTGTTCATCGCCAATGACAAGATCAGCCGCCGCCTGTCCGAGGCCGCCGCCGAACAGCCCCACCGCCCCGATCATATCGAAGACCAGCAGCCCATCATCATCGCCGGCATCGGCCGCTTCGGGCAGGTGGTGAACCGGCTGGTGACACATTCCGGGCTGAAAACCACGGTGCTGGATCATGATCTCAAGCTGATCCAGCTGATGCGTCGTTATGGCTTCAAGGGCTATTTCGGTGATCCGACCAGGCCCGAGATTCTGGCCGCGGCGGGGCTCGACAAGGCGCAGATTCTGGTTGCGGCGCTGGATAATCCCGAAAGCAACGTGCAACTGGTGCGCTATGCGCGCGAACAGCGGCCCGATCTGAAGATCGTCGCCCGCGCTCGCGACCGCATCACCGTCTATCAGCTTTACGCCGCCGGTGCCGATCACATTGTCCGCGAACTGTTCGACGCCAGCTTGAGGGCTGGGCGATATGTTCTTGAAGACGCAGGGTTTTCTGAGTATGAAGCGCATGAGGCTGAATCGATCTTCTACAAGATTGACCGCGCCAGCCTGCGCGAACTGGCCGAGCTTTGGGACCCCAATATCCCGATCGAGAAAAACGAGGCCTATATCGCACGCACGGTCGAGATCAACCAGAAGCTGGAATCGGCGCTCATGGACCGCTTTGCCCATGGCCCGGCTGCAGGCCCCATCGTGCCGGATCGAGGGCCGGAACCGGAAGATCTTCTGAACCCCTGAAGCGTCATCGTCGCGGCTTGGGCGGCGCATTGCGGCCCAGATCGGCGCCGTTCGATCAGGGGATCGGGGCGCGGGGCCGCACGATTGTCCTGCACATCGGTCCGGGGAAATGGAATCGCGGCAAAGCCCACGCCGACAGGATGCGGATCGCCAGGTCAAAATGAAAGGGCCGCCAAAGGCGGCCCCATGCATATCGGACAGGTGGGAAGTCAGGCGGCGCGGGCCAGCAGGACGTCGTCGACTTTCTTCTGTGCGCCGGCGGTGTCCAGGCTGCCGACCGCCGCAACTTCGCGGGTTAGGCGGTCCAGGGCGGCCTCATACAGCTGACGCTCGGAATAGGACTGCTCGCGCTGATCGTCGCTGCGGTGCAGGTCGCGCACGACCTCGGCAATGGCCAGCAGGTCGCCCGAGTTGATCTTCTGTTCGTATTCCTGTGCCCGGCGCGACCACATGGCACGTTTGACGCGGGCCTTGCCCTTCAGAGTCGCCAGCGCCTGTTCGATCAGGTCGGGGCTGGCCAGGCTGCGCATGCCGATCTCGGTGGCGCGTGCGGTCGGCACGCGCAGGGTCATCTTGTCCTTCTCGAACGAAATCACGAACATTTCCAGCTTCATGCCGGCGACTTCCTGTTCTTCGATCGACATGATCTTACCCACACCATGGGCCGGATAGACGACGAAGTCATCAGGGCGGAATTCGGATTTCTTGGCTTTGGACATTCAACATTCCTTCCATATGGCGCCGCTGCTGCGCGAGGTTCAGCGGCACAAACGGCCTGACGGCGGGGAGACACCCCTTCCGCAGGCCGGGTTTTCTGAAGCATAACTCCATCGGGCAGACGATGGATTTCCTTTCGTTCCACACCGGGAGAGGGCGTTCGCCCGGCGGTTTGTAACAGAACTATATCACAAAATTCGGGACGAAAAAAGCCGCCTCTCCATGCCGCTTCTTCGCGGCATAGGTGGGGCGGTTCATCTCATTTTTCAAGGGTTTGTGACGCCCGTTTGCCCTGGCATCGGCGCACAGGGCGCAGAATCAGCGGCTCAGTCGCCCTCGCCGGGATTGGGGCTGAAATACTTCTCCAGCTTGCCTGCGACGCCATCCATCTCCTGATAGCCTGGCATCGGGTCCTTCTTGCGGGTGATGACCGGCCATTGTTCGGCATATTTCCGGTTGAACTCGACCCAGGGCTCCATGTCGGGTTCGGTATCCGGGCGGATGGCATCGGCCGGGCATTCGGGTTCGCACACGCCGCAATCGATGCATTCGTCAGGAGAGATCACCAGCGTGTTCTCGCCCTCGTAGAAGCAGTCCACGGGGCAGACCTCGACGCAATCGGTGTATTTGCACATGATGCAATTGTCGGTGACGACATAGGTCATTGGCGCGTCCCTTTCGGCAGTCGGCTTTCACCTAGACCGCGGCGGCGGCCCTTTCAAGGGCGTATCTGCGCCGCCCCGGACCGTAGGCAGGGCTTGGTAGTTAAAGGTCATTCGCCGTTGAAGGGCAGGGCGGCGCGGATCGCGGTCTCGGCGGCGCGCGACAGCGACTTGCGGTCGTGACCCGCGACGGGGATCGGCGGATGCAGAACCACCTCGACCCGGCCCTGACGCGGCGCGGCGAGAACCGCCAGCAGATGCGGGCCCAGATCCATCTCGCCCCACCAGCCGTAAAAACGCGGATCGGCGCCGGGCGGGGCGTGATAGATGGCGGTCAGCGGCTGAATGGCCAGCCCTTCGGGCAGTTCGGGGGCCAGAAAGCCCTGAAACAGCGTCGGCTTGAACGGCAGCACGCGGCGGCCATCGGTCGAGGTGCCCTCGGGGAAGAACAACAACCGGTGACCGGCACGAGTGCGGGTGGCGAATTCCTCGGCCTGTTCGCGGGCCAGCCGGGGATCGCGGGCGACGAAATGGGTGTCGGTCACGCCGGTCAGAATGTTGATGCCGGGCCAGCCGGCGACCTCGGCCTTGGATACGAAAAAGACCGGCATTGCGGCGTTCATGGTGAAGATATCCAGCCAGCTGGAATGGTTCGCCACCACCGCGCCGGCGCCGCGCATCGGTGTGCCGATCCGCCGCCAGCCCAGCCCGATGCAGAACAGAACCGCGCGACAGACGCCCTGGACGAAAGGCCCGCTCAACGGACGGCGGCGGCCGGTGAGGGGGCGCTCGATCAGGCGCAGCAGCATGAGCAGCGGGACGCCGATGGCCAGCACCAACAGCGCCGGGACCCCGCGCCGGATCACCCGCAGCCAGCCCATCATGCCCGGCCGCGCCAGCTTCGGCGGCGCGCTGCCCTGCCAGGTACGGGCGCTCAGCCGTTCGTCTGCCATCGTGCGGTATAGAAATCGCGATGCCGCGCCGACATGGCGGCGGTGTCCATCATCAGCAGCACATCGGTGGTGTTGAACGGCCGGTCGAGAAAGGCGCCCTCGCCGACGGTGCCGCCAAGTCGCAGATAGGCTTTGATCAGCGGCGGCATCCCCAGCATGGCCGCGCGGCGGTCCAGTTCATCCTTGCCGAGCAGGTCCATGCGCTGGAAGCCTTCGGCGCGGGCCACCGGGCGCAGATCCGCGGGCGCGAGGTGGTTGTGGTGCAGCCAGCTCAGCGGTTGGGCCAGCGGGGCCGCGTCGGTGCCATGGAACGAGGCCACGCCGAACAGAATTTCGACGCCGCGCCGCAGCACATATTCCGACAGGCCGTTCCACAGCAGGAACAGCCCGGCGCCGCCGCGATAATCGGGCAGCACGCAGGACCGCCCCAGTTCCAGCAGCGGACGTCCCGAGGCCTTCAGTCGCGACAGATCGTATTCACCGTCGCAATAGAAGCGCCCGAATTCGGCGGCGCGATCGCCCGGCAACAGGCGGTAAACCCCCACGACGTGGTCCAGCTGCGCCGCGTCACGGCGATTGTCGACCAGCAGCAGATGATCGACGACCGGGTCGAATTCGTCACGTTCCAGCCGCGCCGCGTGATCGACCATCGGGCCGTCGCCGCCCAGTTCATCGACAAAGACGCGATAGCGCAGGCGCTGCGCGGCGCGCAGATCGGTGTCATCCTTGGCCAGTCGGATGTCGAAGAAATTACTGTCCGGGGTCATGGACCTTCCTGATTGGGGACGAGAACTGTCTAGAAAAGACGCGGCGGCATTGCAACAGGAGGACGTGCTGGCGGGACGTGCCGCCGGTTGTGCGGATTGCCCGATTGACACAGCCCTGGGTTGTGTCCACCTTGCCGGAATGTCCGCTTCATTCCGTGTTCATGTCGACCAGTTCCAGCGCCACGCGCCTGCTGTCGATGACGCGTTTGCCGGCCTCGGCGAAGTTCACGGTGATGCGGTCGCCGATGCGCGATTGCACCTGGCCCAGACCCCATTCGGGGGCGTCGGGGTGGCGGACGATCATTCCTGGTTCCAGAATTTCATTCATCAGAAAGTCTCATTATGTCGGAATACGCCACGAGTTCGCGAACCGCAACGCCTCCGGCCCCGGATGCTGAATTGGCGGCGCGCATCGTGTCACTGGTCGGCTCGCGACTGTGTCACGACCTGATCTCGCCCCTGGGTGCGATCGGCAACGGGGTTGAGCTGCTGCAGATGGCCGGCGACTGGCCGGGGTTGAAGGATAGCCCCGAAATGTCGCTGATTGAGGATGCCTTGCGCGCGGCGCGCGCGCGCATCACCTGCTTCCGCATCGCCTTCGGCGGGACGGGGGGCACCCAACGGGTCAGCCCGGCCGAATTCGCGACCCTTATCGGCGAGGTGGAAAAGGCCGGCCGGATGCGCATCACGCTGGAGGTGGCGGAGGATCAGGCGCGCGGCCAGGTCAAGCTGGTGATGCTGGCGCTGATGTGTCTGGAAACCGCCATGCCCTGGGGCGCGCGCGTCATCATCCGCCATGAGGGCCGCGACTGGATCATTTCGGCCGAGGCTGAGCGCACCCGTCACGACCCGGCGTTGTGGGCGTGGCTGACCGGGCCGCGCGGCGACCAGCCTGAACCCGCCGCCTCGGAGGTGCATTTCGCGCTGCTGGGACTGGCCGCGATGGAACTGGCGCGCAACATCCGCTGGACGCTGACCGAGACCGGGGCCGAGATCAGGTTCTGATCCGGCCCCGCGCGTCCCCGCCGTCAGGGGCGGGTGGTGCCGTCGCCGGTGACCAGATATTTGAAGCTGGTCAACTGCTCGGCGCCCACCGGCCCGCGCGCATGCATCTTGCCGGTGGCGATGCCGATTTCCGCGCCCATGCCGAACTCGCCGCCGTCGGCGAACTGGGTCGAGGCGTTGCGCATCAGGATGGCGCTGTCGAGGCGCTGGAAGAAGCGGGCGGCGGCGGCGTCATTTTCCGTCAGGATCGACTCGGTATGACCTGAGCCATTCTGGCGGATATGCGCGATCGCCCCGTCCACGCCATCGACCAGCCGCGCGGAGATGATGCTGTCGAGGAATTCATGGCCGAAATCCTCCGGCCGGGCGGGGGTGGTGCCGGGGATGAGGGCCAGTTCGCCCTCGGCCCGGACCTCGACGCCCGCATCGAGCAGGTCGCGGATCAGCACCTCGCCGTGCCTGTCATAAAACGCCCGGTCGATCAGCAGGCATTCCGCCGCCCCGCACACCCCGGTGCGCCGGGTCTTGGCGTTCAGCACCACCCGGCGCGCCTTGTCCAGGTCGGCATCGCCATCGGCATAGACATGGCAGATGCCTTCCAGATGAGCGAAGACCGGCACCCGCGCCTCGCGTTGCACCAGACCAACGAGGCCCTTGCCCCCGCGCGGGATGATCACGTCGATCAGCCCCTGTGCCCGCAGCATCGCGGCCACAGCCTCGCGGTCGCGGATGGGCACGATCTGGATCGCCGCCTCGGGCAGGTTCGCGGCGCGCAGGCCGGCCACCATGCAGGCATGGATCGCGGCCGAGGAATGGATGGAATCGGTGCCGCCGCGCAGGATCACCGCATTGCCCGATTTCAGCGCCAGGGCGCCCGCATCGGCGGTGACATTCGGGCGGCTTTCATAGATGACGCCCAGGACCCCCAGCGGGGTGGCGACGCGCTGGATATGCAGGCCGTTCGGACGGTCCCATTCGGTCAGCACCCTGCCGACCGGGTCGGGCTGTTCGGCGATCATGCGCAGGCTGTCGACGATCCCGCGCAGGCGTGCGGGCGTCAACGTCAGCCGGTCGACCATCGCCGGCGACAGACCCTTTTCGGCGGCATAGGCCAGATCCTCGGCATTGGCGGCAAGGATCTCGTCCTCGCGCGCGGATACCGCATCGGCCGCCGCGATCAGCGCCGCGTGCTTGCGTTCGGCGCTGGCAAAGGCCAGTTCCGCCGCGGCCGCGCGGGCGGCTTCGCCCATGCGCGCGATCAGCGTTTCGGCTGTTTCGATAGTGCCGTCCATGGTTTCTCCTTCCGGGGCGTCTGGCCCCCAGATGGGATCAGCGGCGCGCGTCCACAAGCGCTGCGACCCCCGGCAGGTCCTTGCCTTCCATCCATTCCAGGAAGGCGCCGCCCGCGGTGGAAATGAAGGTGAAATCGTCGGCCACGCCCGCCTTGTTCAGCGCCGCGACCGTGTCGCCGCCCCCCGCGACCGATATCAGCCGGCCCTCGCGGGTCAGCCGGGCTGCGGCCTGGGCTGCGGCATTGGTGCCGGCGTCGAATGGCGGGATCTCAAAGGCGCCCAGAGGGCCATTCCAGAGCAGCGTGCGGCACGCCTCGAACACGCCGACGATGGCATCGACGGTGGCGGGGCCGGCATCGAGGATCATCACGTCAGGTGCACATTCCTCGTCCGGCAGGATCTCGAAATCGGCGTTGGCCTTGAACTCGCGCGCAACCACCACGTCGATGGGCAGATGGATCTGGCAGCCGGTCTTTTCGGCCTTGGCAAGGATTTCCAGCGCCGTGTCGGTCATGTCGGGTTCGGCCAGCGACTTGCCGATCACCGCGCCCTTGGCAAGCATGAAGGTGTTGGCCATGCCGCCGCCGATCACAAGGTGATCGACCTTCTCGACCAGATTGCCCAGCAGTTCCAGCTTGGTCGAGACCTTGGCCCCGCCCACGACGGCGACGACCGGGCGCTGCGGATCGCCGAGGGCGGCGTTCAGCGCGTCGAGTTCCGCCTCCATCAGCTTGCCCGCCGCCGAAGGCAGCAGCCGCGCGATCCCTTCGGTCGAGGCGTGGGCACGGTGCGCGGCCGAAAACGCGTCGTTGACATAAGCCTGTCCCAGCGCCGCCAGCGAGGCCGCGAAGGTCGGGTCGTTCTTTTCCTCGCCCTCGTAGAAGCGGGTGTTCTCCAGCAGGATCACGTCATCGGGCCCCATGGCCGCGACCGCGCGCTTGGCCGGACCGCCGACGGCTTCCTCGACAAAGGTGACCTTCTGGCCGAGCGCCGCTTCCAGCGCCGGCACCACCTGTTTCAGCGACATCGATTCGACGCGCTGTCCCTTCGGCCGGTCGAAATGGGCCAGCAGCACCGGCTTGCCGCCCGCGGCCTGGATAGCCTTGACGGTCGGCACGATCTTCTCGATGCGGGTGGTGTCGGTGACGGTCCCGTTTTCCATCGGCACGTTCAGGTCGACGCGGGTCAGCACGACTTTTCCGTCGATATCCAGATCTTCAATGCGGTTGAATTTCATGGCGGCCTCTGCAGATTTGTTTTGCAGGGTTTGTGGGCCATCCTCACGGCATCGTCAATGCGCGTGACGGGGACGCCCTGACGGCTTCGTGCGTTGCAGGACCTGGCAGGACGGTTTAGCTGTAGTGGCGACCGATAACAGAGGAGGCCCCCATGGCCGAGATCAAGGATCCCGAAAACACCATCATCATCCAGTTGAAGGATGGTCCGGTCACCATCGAGCTTCTGCCCGATGTCGCCCCCAAACATGCCGAGCGGATGAAGGAGCTGGCCCGCGCCGGCGCCTATGACAACGTGGCCTTCCACCGCGTGATCGACGGCTTCATGGCCCAGACCGGCGATGTCGAACACGCCAATATGGAAAAGGACTACAACCCGCGCCGCGCCGGCACCGGCGGCTCGGACCTGCCGGACCTGCCGGCCGAATTTTCGAAGCTGCCGCATGACCGTGGCACGCTGGGGGCCGCGCGGTCGCAGAACCCGAACAGCGCCAACAGCCAGTTCTTCATCAATTTCAAGGATAACCATTTCCTCAACGGCCAATACACGGTTTATGGCCGGGTCATCGACGGCATGGATCTGGTCGACAAGATCGTGCGCGGCGAGCCGCCGGCGAACCCCGACCGGATGATCTCGGTGAAGGTGGCCGCCGATGTTGCGTAATCTTCTGGTTCCCGCAATGGTGCTGGCCGCAGGCGCGGCTTCGGCGGAAGGCCTGCCGGGTGTCACCGACGGCCCCGGCCCGAATCTGGTGATCGAGGTCGCGGATGCGTCCGGCACCCCGAAAGGCACGATCACGCTGGATCTTTACGCCGACAAGGCGCCGAACCACGTTGCCCGTCTGGTCGAGCTGGCGAAATCCGGCGCCTATGATGGCGTCGTGTTCCACCGCGTGATCGACGGCTTCATGGCCCAGACCGGCGATGTCCAGCACGGCAAGCAGGGCGGCGACACCGCCATGGCCGGTATGGGCGGGTCCGAACTGCCCGACCTCGCCGCCGAGTTCAGCGACGTGTCCTTCCAGCAGGGCACCGTCGGCATGGCCCGCTCGCAGGACCCCAACAGCGCCAACAGCCAGTTCTTCATCGACCTGGCCCCGGCGCCCTTCCTGGATGGGCAATATACCGTCGTTGGCCAGCTGGTGGACGGCTGGGACGTGCTGAACGCGGTGAAAAAAGGCGACGCGGCGGCCAATGGCTCGGTCGAGGCGCCCGATTACATGCTGAAAGTGACCGTGGCCGAATAGGCCCTTGCTTGTGGATCGAGAGGCCCCGCAGGTCTGCGGGGCCTTTTTTCATGACCCTGTGGGCGACGGGGGGATGCAGACCGCGCCCTCGAACAGGCGCCGGGCAGAGCGCAGCACCGTCGCCTGAAGCACATTGATCTGGCCCTTGCGGTCCTCGGTCACGGCGTCGACGCTGATCGTGCCCGAGGGATGGGCGATGCGTATGGCGCCATCTGCGCGGACCGCGAAACCCGCGGCGATGCTGTCCGGCACCCTGATCGCCGCCGCGAGACACAGCGCGCCGGTCAGCGGAATCGCATTGTGCGGCTGGCCCGCCGACAGCGCACGGGCGGTGATATCGGCATCCCCAGCGGCGAGTTTCCGCCCCGACAGGGTTACGGCCGCCTGCGGCGGCGCGAGCATGACGATCTTCGGGATGCTGATCAGGCTCGCGGCCGCGTCCTCATCCGTGGTCAGGCCCATCATCATCGAGGCGCGGCGGCGAATCGCCTCCAATCGCGCCATCAAGGCCATATCGGCCGCGAACTCGTCGGGCATTTCCGTCCCGCTCAGCCCCAGACTGCGGGCGGCGATGAACACCATGGGATTGGCGGCATCGACCAGGCTGACCTCGACCGGGCCGATGCCAGGCAGGTCGATGCGGTCCACCGCATGGCCGGTCGGCAGAAGGGCGCCGGTCTTCGACCCACCGGGGGCCAGAAAGTCCAGCCGGATCGGTGCCGCTGTTCCGGCTACGCCATCCAGCGCGAAATCCCCCTCGGTCACGGGCAGCCCGTCCAGCACCGGGAAGCGCGCCGTAATCAGTTTACCCGTGTTGGCATTGTGGATGCGGACAATGGCCTCGCCCTGCGGTGGCGCGGGGACCAGCCCTTCCTCGACCGCGAAGGGACCGATGGCCGAGGACATGTTGCCGCAATTTCCCCCGTAATCGACGATCCCCTGGTCGATGCCGACCTGCCCGAAGGTGTAATCCACATCGGCCTGCGGATGCGTGGAGGGTCCGACGATGCAGACCTTCGACAGCGAGGACATGCCGCCCCCCATCCCGTCCAGCTGACGCATGTTCGGATCGGGAGAGCCCATCGCGGCCAGCAGAACCGCATCGCGCGTCGCGCCGGGCGGCGGCAGGTCGCGGGCATGAAAGATCAATCCCTTCGATGTGCCCCCGCGCATGAACACCGCCCGGATCCGCCGCTGCTTCGCCATCTGTCCTCCCTAAATCTGCCGCCCGAAGATGCGGCATCGGCCCTGCGCCGTCCAGCCCGCGACGGACGGTTACACTCGGCCCCGATGCCGCCTATGTTGGGGGCGCTCAGAACCGATGGAAATCCGATGACCACGCTTTACATCGACGCCGATGCCTGCCCGGTGAAGGCCGAGGCCGAACGCGTCGCCACCCGGCTGCGTCTGCCGATGGTGCTGGTCTGCAATGGCGGGCTGCGCCCGTCGCAGAACCCGCTGCTGTCGCTGAAGATCGTGCCCGATGGCCCGGACGAGGCCGATAAATGGATCGCCGATCAATGCGGGCCGGGCGATGTGGTGGTCACCGCCGATCTTCCGCTGGCCGACCGCTGCCTTAAGGCCGGCGCGCAGGTGATCCAGCATGATGGCGAGGTGCTGACCATGGCCAATATCGGCCCGCGCCTCGCCACGCGCGACCTGATGCAGGACATCCGTTCGGCCGATCCGTTTCATCAGGGCGGCGGCAAGGGGTTTTCGAAAGCCGACCGGGCGCGGTTCCTGCAGTCGCTCGACCGGGTGATGGCGGCGGCGCGGCGGGTGGGGCACGGGTAGACCGGGGCCATTCGCGGGGGCTGCTCTCGCCCGAAATCTCTCAGATCACTGGCAGGCAGAGGCCAAACAGCCTTTGTGGGCTAGCGCCGCAGCCTTCTTCAGGCGGGAACATCTCCTTCGAAGGCATCGAGTTGCCCGGGCACGCTCTCCCACGACACGCAGGATGACGCATGTATGGAGAAAGCGGGGTTGAACCGTTCCGGGTCGTCCAGCGAGCCTGGATAGAAGATGCGCAACACGTGCGCCGTGCCGGGCACGGAATAAAGACGCGTCCCGCAATTGGGGCAGAAGTGACGGATGATGCCAAGGCTGGCGTCGCTGCTGTCCTCGTAGCAGCTTGTCTGCCCTGACAGACGGACCCGGTTTTCGGTAAAGCCCAGAAACGGGGTCCGGCCCGCGCCCGACATGCGGCGACAATGCGAGCAGAAGCAGTAACCGGCAAACTCGGGTTCTCCGGTCGCCTGCCAGCGGCAGCGTCCACAAAGGCAGCCGCCTGTGAAGGTCATGCTTTCAGACATCAATCTCATCCCCTCTGATGGGACTGGCGGAATCGATGAAAAGCAGTCCGTCCGGTTTCAGGGCCGCCTTCAGCCGCGTCATGACGCGTTGACCTGCCTTCGGATGGCGGCCATCCAGTGCGCCAACACGCATGGCAAAGGCGAGATCGAACCGGCCCTCGCCAGGATCGCGCGCGAAATCCTCGATGGCCACCGTCCGAAATTCCAGATGACCTGTTTCCAGTTCCGACGCCGAACCCGCGACCGCCAGCGCGATCGCTTTGGCCGACCGATCGATGGCGACGATTCTGCCGTCCCCGATCCGGCGCGACACCTCCCGCGCGGCCACGCCGGGACCGCAGCCGATCTCCAGAACCCGGAGTCCCGGACGCAGCGGCAGCGCCTTCACATAGTCCGAGATTCGGGGTGACGATTTCGCAGGCATGATGGGGTGAGCCTATCGACAGGCGATCACCCGTCAACCCCGATGACAAGTCTGTCCAGCCAGGCGGAAATTCGGGCGGGAGAACGACGGATGCAAATCAAAAGGCCGGGGTTTCCCCCGGCCCTTCGCTTATCCGATCTGCACCATCCGGTGCTTCTTCTTCCCGACCGAGACCTTCAGGCCGTCCCCGATCACCCCGGCATCGACCGGCGTCTGCGGGTCCGAGACCAGATCGTTGTTCAGCCGCAACCCGCCCTCGGCGATCAGGCGTTTGGCCTCCTTGCCCGAGGCGGTGATGCCGGTCAGCGTCAGCAGCTGGATCACCGGCAGCCCCGCGCCAAGCGCATCGGCGCCGATCCGCACCACCTCCAGATCGCCGCCGGCGCCGCCCTGTTCGAAGACCTCGCGTGCGGTCGCCTCGGCCGAGGCAGCGGCCTCGGCGCCGTGCAGCAGCGTCGTGACCTCATTGGCGAGGATCACTTTCGCGGCGTTGATCTCGGACCCCTGCAGCGCGCCCAGACGGTCGCATTCAGCGACCGGAAGCTCGGTATACAGCTTCAGGAAACGGCCCACATCGGCATCGGTGGTGTTGCGCCAGAACTGCCAGAACTCATAGGGCGACAGCATGTCGCCGTTCAGCCAGATCGCGCCGCCCTGCGATTTGCCCATCTTGCGCCCGTCGCTGGTGGTCAGCAGCGGCGTGGTCAGGCCGAACACCTCGGCATCCAGCACCCGGCGGGTCAGATCGACGCCGTTGATGATATTGCCCCATTGGTCGGACCCGCCCATCTGCAACCGGCAGCCGTAACGGCGGAACTGCTCCAGGAAGTCATAGGCCTGAAGGATCATGTAGTTGAATTCCAGGAAGGACAGCGACTGTTCGCGGTCCAGCCGGGACTTCACCGATTCAAAGGACAGCATCCGGTTGATGCTGAAATGCCGCCCGATGTCGCGCAGGAAATCCAGATAGTTCAGCCCGTCCAGCCATTCGGCATTGTTCAGCATCACCGCCTGGCCGTCCCCGTAATCGAGGTAGCGGGCGAAGACCTTCTGAATACCGTCGATATTCGACTGGATCTGCTCGGGCCCCAGCAGCGGACGCTCGTCCGAGCGGAAGGAGGGATCGCCGATCTTGGTGGTGCCGCCGCCCATCAGCGTGATCGGCTTGTTGCCGGTCTTCTGGAACCAGCGCAGCAGCATGATGTTCAGCAGATGGCCCACAT
Source organism: Paracoccus sp. S1E-3 (assembly GCF_013868135.1). Classification (GTDB taxonomy): domain Bacteria; phylum Pseudomonadota; class Alphaproteobacteria; order Rhodobacterales; family Rhodobacteraceae; genus Paracoccus. The sequence continues at coordinate 810,692 of NZ_JACEMU010000004.1, read as the reverse complement.
GCAGCGACGCGGCCGTCGCGTCATAGCCGATATATGCCGTGACCGGCCCGTCAATCAAAGCTTCGTCAAGCGCGGTCAGGTCGGTGCAGTCGGCAAAGAAGCCGCGCTCGATGATGATGCGCAGAAAGTCGGATTTGGGGGTCGGTGTCATCTCTTTTTCCTTTTCGATGGGCCGGATATACCGGGGGAATGAATGAAGGGAAAGCCATGACCGGGGGCATGATCCGGGTGCTGGGGATGATGTCGGGAACCTCGCTGGACGGGGTGGATGCGGCGTTGATCGACACCGACGGGGTGCGCATCTGCGGGTTCGGCCGGTCCGGCTATCGCGCCTATGGCGGAAACGAGGCCGCCATTCTGCATGACGCACTGGGCCGCTGGCCCGGTGATGCGGGCGTGGCCGAGGCGGCGGATCTGTCGGTCGCCGCCCATGCGGCGTTGGCGGCGGATTTCCCGGAAGCCGAGCTGATCGGCTATCACGGCCAGACCCTCGCCCATGATCCGGGCGGCCGGGGGACACATCAGGCCGGATCGGGCGCGGATCTGGCGCGCCGGACCGGCCGGCGTGTGGTCTGGGATTTTCGGACCGAGGATGTCCGGCAGGGCGGGCAGGGCGCGCCGCTGGCCCCATTCTTTCACTGGGCCTGCGCCGATTGGGCGCTGCGCGAGGGGCGCATGGATGCCGCCCCGGTGGTGTTTCTGAATCTCGGCGGGGTCGGCAACCTCACTTGGGTCGATCCCGGTGCCGAGGGGCCGGAAACGGGCTGCCTGGCCTTCGATACCGGCCCGGCCAATGCGCCGATCAATGACATGATGCGCGCGCGCGGGCTTGGCGCGCGGGACGAAGGCGGCGCACTGGCCGTGCAGGGCCGCGCCGATGACGGCATCGTCGCGGATTTCCTGACCCATCCCTATTTCGCGCGCAAACCGCCGAAATCGCTGGACCGCGATGCCTTTGCCAGGCTGTCCGACGCGGTGAAAAACCTGCCGGATGCCGATGCCGCCGCAACACTGGTCGCCGCACTGGCGGCTTCGGTTGCGGCTGGAACGCGCCATCTGCCCGCGCCGCCGGCGCGCCTGCTGGTCTGCGGTGGCGGTCGCCACAATGCGGCCATCATGGCGACGCTGTCCGATCGCCTCGATTGCCCGGTCGAACCGGTCGAGGCCATCGGACTTGATGGCGACATGCTGGAGGCGCAGGCCTTCGGCTGGCTGGCGGTCCGCGTGCTGCGCGGATTGCCGACCTCCGGCCCCACGACCACCGCGGCACCCGGCCCCGTCAGCGGCGGCCGTATCAGCACCCCTCGCTTCAGCGCCCGCGGAGAATGGCCATGATCTTTCGGAAACTGCCTTTTGCCGCCCTGCTGGCGGTGTCGCTTGCCGCCGTCGGACCTGTGGGGGCGCAGCAGCCCGACCTGATGGACATTTCAGCGGATCATCCCGGCATGCTGGCCTCGTGGATGCAAAGCCGCCCGGTCTATTCCAGCGCCGGGCAGGCGATCCCCGCGACGCCCCCGGCGGAACGCCCCTCGGACTGGCCCAATGTGGCGCGAATCCGTGACCTGGTGATTTCGGATCGCGGGCAATTGCTGGGGATAGTGGTAGACTCCGGCGGCGTGCTGGGCATCGGCAGCCGTCAGGTGCTGCTGCCGCCGGCCAAGCTGACCCCGATGCGCATCGGGACCGAGTCCTTCTTCGTCACGCCGCTGACGCAAGCGGAACTGCAGGCCCTGCCGGAATTCGACACCACCTTCGTGCTGCGCTGACAGGAGCCGTGCGCAACGCGGCTATGGGGGCCCGAAGGCTTTTGACGCGCCATGGGCTTTTTTTCCGATTCTCGCCTTGACGTGCCGGATGGGGCCGCGTAAATCGCCGCTACCCCAGCGGGCGAAGAAGCTGGGGTTGGTGAGCATGCGGTTGTAGCTCAGTTGGTTAGAGTACCGGCCTGTCACGCCGGGGGTCGCGGGTTCGAGCCCCGTCAACCGCGCCACCACCATTCGCCCGAAGATGATGCGCGGTTGTAGCTCAGTTGGTTAGAGTACCGGCCTGTCACGCCGGGGGTCGCGGGTTCGAGCCCCGTCAACCGCGCCATCATTTTCCAAATCCCCTTTTCAGAGACACGCAGATCCGGGCCGCGCACGGGCCGCTTCATCTGTCGCGCTCGGGTCCCATCCGGCGGTTTGGGCAAGCGCCGATGCGGGCGACCCGCGCACAGGCATTTGAACGGATTGTCTCGGCCTTTGCGGTCGCTAACATTGGATTGTTAGCGCAACCCGCCGTTGCCGCAGGGCGCCGCTCTGCTATGAGGCATGCATGCAAAATCTCTGGGGGACGCCATGAAGGCCACGAATACCGTCAAGAAAATTCTCGCCAATTACGAGGGCGAAAACCCCGGCGTGAAGGGCAATCTGTGCCGCATGCTGATGGAAGGCAAACTGGGCGGCACCGGCAAGATGATCATCCTGCCCGTCGATCAGGGTTTCGAGCATGGCCCGGCGCGCAGCTTTGCGCCCAATCCGGCAGGCTATGACCCCCATTACCACTACAAGCTGGCGATCGATGCGGGCCTGAACGCCTATGCCGCGCCGCTGGGCATGCTGGAAGCGGGCGCCGATACCTACGCGGGCCAGATCCCGACGATCCTCAAGATGAACTCGGCCAACAGCCTGATGTCGGACACGGCGGGCAAGAATCAGGCGGTGACCGCGCAGGTCGCGGATGCGCTGCGTCTGGGCTGCGCGGCCATCGGCTTCACCATCTATCCGGGGTCGGACATGGCGCTGGACATGTTCGAGGAAATCGCCGAGCTGCGCGCCGAGGCCGCCGCCGTCGGCATCCCGACCGTGATCTGGTCCTATCCGCGCGGCGAGGCGATCAGCAAGGATGGCGAGACCGCCATCGACATCGCCGCCTATGCCGCCCAGATCGCGGCGCTTCTGGGCGCGCATATCATCAAGATCAAGCTGTCCACCGACCATCTGGAAAACAAGGACGCCAAGAAGGTCTACGAGGCGCAGAAGATCGATATTTCGACCCAGGCCAAGCGGGTCGAGCATTGCATGCAGGCGGCCTTCGGCGGCCGGCGCATCGTGGTGTTTTCGGGGGGTGCGGCCAAAGGCGCCGACGCGGTCTATGACGACGCCCGCGCGATCCGCGACGGTGGCGGCAATGGCTCGATCATCGGGCGCAACAGCTTCCAGCGCTCGCGCGAGGACGCGCTGGAGATGCTGGCCAAGCTGGTCGATATCTACAAGGGCCGCGAGTAATCGGCACCGGACCGGGATTCCACCCCGGAGCCCGAGATATCTGGACACGGATGAGAGAGGAGGCCGCCTGTTTCGGGCGGCCTTCTTGCCCTTCCGGGCTACCAGCGGCGCGATCGGGCGAAGTAATCCGCGGCCTCGGCTCCGAACGCGGCGCGTAGCGCCTGTTCTTCGGCGAGGATGAAGCGGCGGGTCACCAGCAGGGGAAAGATTGCGGCGATGATCAGCCCGGCCGGGCCGCCCCACAGGAATGTGCCGCCGAAGACGGCAAGCGCCATGCCGGTATAGATCGGATTGCGGTTGATGCGGAACGGGCCTTCGACGATCAGCCGCGTGGGCGCGCCGCTGGGATAGATGGAGGTGCGCTTGCGCCGGAACCACAGCATTGCCCAGATCACCAGCGCCAAACCGCCGATCAGCAGGGCTGCGCCGAGAATGCGCCAGGCCGGCTCCTCGAAAGGGCCCGGCGGCAGCAGCCGGCCGGCCGCGATCGACAGAAGCATCAGGCCAAGCGCCCAGACGGGGGGCAGGTCGGGGAATCTGCGTTGGGTCGTGCTCATTCGTTTTTTTCCTCGTCCTGGGCGGCCCGGACTTTTCGGATGGTAGGCCATCTGCCTGCGCGGCGACATGGGCCGCGTGGGATAAACCGCCCCCTCGCGGGCTTTTTTCTGCGCCCCGGTCAGCGCGGCCTTGCGTGTATCCCGGTGTCGCCCTAGAAAGTGGCCGTTTTCAAGGCTCCCCCACTGGCTGGGGAATGGAGGGACAGCATGCCCTTGCTGGTGATGAAATTCGGCGGCACATCGGTCGCCGATCTCGACCGGATCCGCAACGCCGCCCAGAAGGTCCGGCGCGAGGTCGAACGCGGTTATGACGTCATCGTCATCGTCAGCGCCATGTCGGGCAAGACCAATGAACTGGTCGGCTGGGTCGAACAGACCTCGCCGCTGTTCGACGCCCGCGAATATGACGCAGTGGTCAGTTCGGGCGAGAATGTCACCGCCGGCCTGATGGCGCTGACCCTGCAGGAAATGGATGTGCCCGCCCGCAGCTGGCAGGGCTGGCAGGTGCCGATCAATACGACCTCGGCCCATTCGGCGGCGCGCTTCGTGTCGATCCCGCGCGACAATATTGATCGCAAGTTCACCGAAGGCATGAAGGTCGCCGTGGTCGCGGGCTTTCAGGGCGTGGCCGAGGATGGCCGCGTGACCACGCTGGGGCGCGGCGGCTCGGACACCACCGCCGTCGCCTTCGCCGCCGCCTTCGAGGCCGAGCGCTGCGATATCTATACCGATGTCGACGGGGTCTATACGACCGATCCGCGCATCACCTCCAAGGCCCGCAAGCTGGACCGCATCGCCTTCGAGGAGATGCTGGAACTCGCCAGCCTTGGGGCGAAGGTTCTGCAGACCCGCTCGGTCGAGCTGGCGATGCGCTATAATGTCCGCCTGCGGGTGCTGTCTTCCTTCGAGGATACGGACGAAAATTCCGGCACCCTGGTCTGCGATGAGGATGAAATCATGGAATCGAAAGTCGTCTCCGGCGTCGCCTTCTCGCGCGATGAAGCCAAGATCACCCTGGTTACGGTCGAGGACCGCCCCGGCATTTCCGCCGCCATCTTCGCGCCGCTCGCGGAAGGCGGCGTGAATGTGGACATGATTGTCCAGAACATCTCGGAAAAGGATTACGAGGATCACCCCGGTTCGGTGACCGACATGACCTTCTCCTGCCCGATCAATCAGGTCGAGCGGGCGAAGAAGGCCATGGAGGATGCCCGCAAGGCGGGTCATATCCAGTATGACGATCTGGTCGTGGACACCGATGTGGCCAAGGTCAGCGTCGTCGGCATCGGGATGCGGTCGCATGCCGGGGTCGCGGCGCGCATGTTCCGCGCGCTGGCTGATGAAAACATCAACATCAAGGTGATCTCGACATCCGAGATCAAGATTTCCGTCCTCATCGACCGCAAATACATGGAGTTGGCCGTGCAGGCGCTGCATGATGCGTTTGAACTGGAAAAAACCGCATAATACCGTCGCGCGGGCGACGATGGCAGGTGGCTATGGCGCTACGCAAGGACAGTGATTCAAGACGGCTGCTGCGGCGGTTGCGCGATACCCTGGCGGCCCCCGGCGGCAGCCAGGACAGGCTTGACCAGATCACCCATCACATCGCCGATTCGATGGCGACCGAGGTGTGTTCGATCTATCTGTTCCGCGATGCCGATACGCTGGAACTGTCGGCGACCGAGGGGCTGAAGGCGGCGGCGGTCCACAAGACCCGGCTGCGTCTGGGCGAGGGACTGGTGGGCCGGGTGGCGCGCACCGGCCGGCATGTGAACACCGCCAATGCCCCCGCCGAGCCCGGCTTCCGCTTCATGCCCGAGACCGGCGAGGAGGTCTATTCCAGCTTCCTCGGCGTGCCGATCCAGCGCGTCGGCGACAAGTTGGGCGTGCTGGTCGTGCAGTCGCGCGAGGCGCGGCAGTTCACCGAGGATGATGTCTACGGGCTGGAGGTCGTCGCCATGGTGCTGGCCGAAATGGCCGAGCTGGGCGCGTTTCTGGGCAATCTGGACGAGCGGATGCCGCAGGCCCATCGCTTCCCCAGCATGTTCCGTGGCACCGGCGCGCAGGAAGGCGCAGCCGAGGGCCGGGTCTGGCTGCACGAGCCGCGCGTGGTCGTGGCCAACCCGGTCGGTGACGATCCCGTACGCGAAAAGAAGCGCCTGCTGGAAGGCGTCGAAACGCTGCGCTCGCGCGTGAACAAGCTGCTGGCCGATGCCGACATGAGCGATGAGGGCGACCACGCGCAGGTTCTGGAAGCCTACCGCATGTTCGCCCATTCGCGATCCTGGCTGAAACGGATGGAGGAAGACATCGACCTTGGCCTGTCAGCCGAGGCGGCGGTCGAGAAGGAGCAGTCGCAGGCCCGCGCGCGGCTGGAAATGGCGGCCGATCCTTACCTGCGCGACCGGCTGCACGATCTCGACGATCTGTCGAACCGGCTGCTGCGGATCCTGACCGGGCAGGGCAGCGATACCGGGGCCGAGATGCCGGAAAACCCGATCCTCGTCGCGCGCAATATCGGGCCGGCGGAATTGCTGGATTACGGCCGCAAGCTGAAGGGCGTGGTGCTGGAAGAAGGCAGCGTCGGCAGCCACGCGGCGATTGTCGCCCGGGCGCTGGCGATCCCGCTGGTGATTCATGCCGGGCGCATCACCTCGGAGGCGCTGAACGGCGACGCCATTCTGGTCGATGGCGATGTGGGCGTCGTTCATCTGCGCCCCGAGGACAGCGTCGCCGCCGCCTTCCGCGACAAGATCGCCATGCAGGCCGAGGCGCAGAAGCGCTATGCCGGCCTGCGCGATCTGCCGGCGACCACGCTTTGCGGCACGAAAATCGAGCTGCACATGAATGCGGGGCTGATGGCCGATCTGCCCAGCATGGAAAGCTCGGGCGCCGAAGGGGTGGGGCTGTTCCGCACCGAATTGCAGTTCCTGACCCGGACACGGGTGCCGCGCCGGTCGGAACTCGCGGCGCTTTATACGCGCGTCATGGATGCCGCCAATGGGCGGCCGGTGGTGTTCCGCACGCTGGATATCGGCTCGGACAAGGTGCTGCCCTATATGAAGCCGCAGGACGAGCCGAACCCGGCGATGGGCTGGCGCGCGATCCGGGTCGGGCTGGACAAGCGCGGTGTGCTCCGGATGCAGCTTCAGGCGCTGATCCGCGCCGCTGTCGGCCGCCCGCTGCATGTCATGTTCCCCTTCGTCGCCGAGCCGGGCGAGTTCGAAGCGGCGCAGAAGATGCTGATGGAGGAAATCGCGCGCGAACAACGGCTGGGCCGGGGCCTGCCGCTGGATATCCGCGTTGGCACGATGCTGGAGACGCCCTCGCTGGCCTTCGCGCCGCTCAGCTTCTTCCGTGCCTGTGATTTCGTGTCCATCGGCGGCAATGACCTGAAGCAGTTCTTCTTCGCTGCCGACCGCGAGAACGAACTGGTCCGCCGCCGCTACGACACGCTGAGCGAGCCGTTCCTGTCGCTGCTGGACCAGATCATCGCCCGCTGCGCCGAGGCCGACGTGCCGCTGTCGTTCTGTGGCGAGGATGCCGGCCGCCCGGTCGAGGCGCTGACCTTTGCCGCGCTCGGCATCCGGCGGCTGTCGATGCGGCCAGCCTCGATCGGGCCGGTCAAGCATCTGATCCGCCAGATCAGCCTGGAGGAGCTGCGCGACGTGGTCGACAACGCCCGCGCCACGGCGCAGCCGGTGCGCCGCGCGGTGACGGAATTTCTGGCGCAGCTGTGACGCCCGCGTTAGGCTTCGCCGGTATCACGAGGAGCTTACATGACCGCTAATCTGTTCCCCTCGCCTCCCTGGCCGGCGCTGCCGGTGCAGGGCGAGGCCGGCCGCTATCCGATTCACCGCATCTTCTGCGTCGGCAAGAACTATGCCGCCCACGCCGCCGAGATGGGCGGCGAGGTCAATCGCGAACAGCCGATCTTCTTCACCAAATCGGCACTGGCGTTCCTGCCCTCCGGGATGGAGAGCAATTATCCGCCCGGCACCTCGGACTATCATTACGAGGTCGAGCTGTGCGTGATGGTCGGCAAACCGCTGTTCAAGGCCACCGAAGCCGAGGCCGCCGATGCCGTCTATGGCTATGCGGTGGGTCTCGATATGACCCGGCGCGATCTGCAGAATTATGCCAAGGAGAACCGGCAGCCCTGGGACATGGCCAAGGATGTCGAGGAATCGGCGATCATCGGGCCGGTGACCAAGGCGGCGGATTTCGGCCCGCTGAGCGATCGGCGCATCCGGCTGCGGCTGGACGGTGATCTGCGGCAGGATTCCGCCCTGACCGACATGGTCTGGTCGATTCCCGAACTGCTGTCGCGGCTGTCGCATCTGTATCATCTGGCGCCCGGCGACGTGGTGATGACCGGCACTCCGGCGGGGGTGGGGCCGGTGGGGCCGGGCAACCATCTGGTCGGCGATGTCGAGGGGCTGGCCCCGGTCAGCGTGACCTTCACCGATCCCGACTAGGCGCGGTTCCAACATGCAAAACGGCCGGAACGCGGGCGCTCCGGCCGTTTTGCTGGCCGTGCGTCAGTTCGTCTGCCGTTTCGGGATGAAGGGCAGGGGGGCGATGGGCACGCCGTCCTCGATCAGCGCGCGGGCATCATCGGGGCGGGCCTCGCCATAGATGGCGCGCGACTCGCTGCGGCCCTCATGCATGGCGCGGGCCTCCTCGGCAAAGCGCAGGCCGACATAGTCCGAGCTGGTCTCGATATGGTCGCGCAGTTGTTCCAGTGCGGTCTTTTCGCTGCTCTGCAGGGCAGGTTCGCGGGCGGTGACGGCCGGGGCCATCAGCGCCCGGTCGACCTGGAGGCTGCCGCAGACCGCACAGTGGACCTGCCCCGAATCGCGCTGCGATTCGAAGGCGTCGGATGAGGCGAACCAGCCGTCGAAACGGTGGGTCTTCTCGCAGGTCAGGGCGTAATGGATCACGATATCAGTCCTTTCAGGGCAATATATCGGTATCCGCTGCGGCCGCTGCAATGCTTTCAGCTGTCGGGAAATCGACCGTCTGGGCAGATAGGCCGGCCGCCGCCAGGATCGCCGCCACCAGCGGCGCCGCATCGCCGGCGCGCTTGTGCAGCAGCGCGTGGGCATTGGCGCCCATCCGCCCCGCAGCAGCAGGGTCCGCGGCCAGCCGTCCAAGCGTCGCGCCGGCATGGACGGGCAGGGTCTCTGCCCCGCCTACGGCATGAAGAAGGGCGTAATCTTCGGCGAAATTCGAAACATGGGGGCCGTGCAGGATGGCGCAGCGATGGGCCGCAGGCTCCCACGGGGTATGGCCGCCCTTGGCCACCAGCGAGCCGCCGGTGATGCAGATCGATGCCGCGTCATACCAGCGCGCCATCTCGCCCAGGGTGTCGGCCAGCAGGATCGGCGCGGTTTCATCCGCGCCCAGCGATCGCCGCGCCGGGGCAAGGCCGCGCTGCGCCATCATTCCGGCGACCTCATCGGCGCGGGCCGGGTGACGCGGGGCGATGATCAGGCGCAAGCCGCCGCCGAGCGCGCGGCGCGCCGCCATGAAGGCATCGAGGATCGCGCCCTCCTCGCCCTCATGCGTCGAGGCGGCCAGAATGGTGCGGTCGCGGGTTTCGGGCTGGGGTCCCGGCGTGCTGCGCGCCGGGGCCAGCAGCTTCAGCTGCATGCGCGGCAACAACGCGCGATCGGGCAGCCCCAGCCGGGTCAGCCGCTCCTCGCTGCCCAGATCCTGCGCCGACAGCCCGTCGATGCGGCCCAGCATCGGCCCGATCAGCCAGGGCAGCCGCGCCCATCTCCGGGCCGAGCGTTCCGACATCCGCGCCCCGATCACGATCTGCTTGACCCCCGCCGCCGCCAGCAGGGCCGAGCGGTTGGGCCAAAGTTCGTTCTCCAGGGTGACCGCCACACGCGGGCGAAAGCGCGCCAGAAAGCGGCGCAGCGATTGCGGCGTATCGAGGGGCGCGAGCCGCGCCCGCATTCCCCAGTCTTGCGCCAGCGCCCGGCCGGTGGTGGTGTTGGTGGTCAAGAGCAGCGGGCACCGGCGGACGAGCGCCTCGATCACCGGGCGCGCCGACATCAGTTCGCCCACGCTGGCACCATGCAGCCAGATCGGCGCCGCCTCATCGGGTTGCGCAGGATCAAGCACCAGCCTTTCGGCCAGATCGCCCGAGGCGAAGGGCGGCAGCAATGCGCCCGCCAGCCAGGATGCGCCGCGATACAGCAACAGGTTCCATCCGGTTCGGGGCAGGGGGGAGGCGCTGGAGGTGGGTACCGGAATCGAACCGGTCTTCACGGATTTGCAATCCGGTGCGTAACCTCTCCGCCAACCCACCGCCGGTCTGAGGTGCGATTGACCTACCCGATGCAACGCCCGCCCGCAAGGCGGGTTTCGCAGCGACGCGCCAAAATTCCCCTGGTTGCGGTTTGCCGGCAGAGGCAGGGCGCCATGCCGAGGAAAACCGGGCTGCGCGAGGCGGATCGAAGCCGCCCATCGTCGCGGAAGCCTATGTTGAGCAGCCGGGCAGTAGCGGCGCGGCCCCGCTGTCCTGATGCGCGGGGAGGCCGGGAACCTGCGACTTGCGGTCGGGCGGCATAAGGAAACGGTTGCCAGCGAATAGACCGCGAATGGACCATGGAACCCGTTTGCTGAAGGGCAGGTGCAGCGCAGGCTGTGGTGTCGCAGCCCGGCGAGACGGTAAAAGCCTGAACCGCATTGCTCTGTGGGGTGCTGGCCGGCCGCACGGGCGGGGCCCTGGTCTGCAGGACGATTTCCAGCCGCCGCGGATTGCTGTGCCAGGGCCGCAGGATCACGACAGGCGCGCGATATGCGGCCTCCGGGCCTTCTCCTTTGCCCGAGAGGGCCTGATTTCGGCGCGGGCGCGCGCACTCGGCCATGATCCACCGCCTGGCCGTTGCGCCCGGCAATCCGTGCGTTGCGCCCCGCTGCCATTCTGTGTCAAGAAAGGGCAACGCAGATCGAAGGTTATTCCATGGTCGATTTCTCTCAGGCGCGCACCATGATGGTGGACACGCAGGTTCGTCCCAATGATGTGACGAAATACCCGGTGATCGAGGCAATGCTGACCGTCCCGCGCGAAGTCTTCGTGCCCGATGCCCGTCAGGCGGTCGCCTATGTCGGCGAAAACGTGCCGCTGGGACAGGATCGCTGGCTGCTGGAACCACGCAGCTTCGGCAAGATGCTTGACGGCCTGAACATCCAGCCGACCGAACTGGTGCTGAATGTGGGCGCGGGCCTCGGCTATGACGCGGCGGTTGTGGCGCGCCTGGCGCAGGCGGTTGTGGCGCTGGAATCTCATCCCGAAATGGCCGCTCAGGCCGAGGCGACCCTGGCCGAACAGGGCGTCGACAATGTGGCGGTGGTGACCGGCGAACTGGCCGGGGGCTATCCTGGGCAGGCGCCTTACGACGTTATCCTGATCGCCGGCGGAATCGAGGAATTGCCGCAGGCGCTCGCCGATCAGCTGGCCGAAGGGGGCCGGGTCGGGGCGATCTTCGCCGAAGGCAATCTGGGCGTCGCCCGGATCGGCTACAAGATCGATGGCGAAATCACCTGGCGCTTCGCGTTCAACGGCTCGGCGCCGGTGCTGCCGGGTTTCAACAGGCGGACAGGATTCGTCTTCTGAGGAGGCCGGCAATGATGATGACCACGAAAGACGGGATCCGCAGGGTGCTCGGGCGCGCTGCCCTGGCGGTGATGCTGGGCAGCGTGGCGCTGCCGGCGGCGGCGGAAACGTTGGGCGACACGCTGGTGGCGGCCTATCGCCATTCGGCGCTGTTGGACCAGAACCGCGCCGTTCTGCGCGCCGCCGACGAAGATGTGGCGACAGCGATGTCGGCGCTGCGGCCGGTCGTTGATTGGGCGCTGAGGCACAACTTCACCGATTTCAACGGCGCCGAGGCGACGACGACGACGCTGGGACTGACCGCCACCATGACGCTCTATGATTTCGGGCGTTCGCAGGCGGCGATCGACATGGCCAAGGAAACCGTGATGTCGACCCGCTATGCGCTGCTGGCGGTCGAGCAGGACATCCTGCTGAGGGCCGTGCAGGCCTTCATGGATGTGCGCGCGGCTGCCGAGCAGGTCGAGCTGCAACAGAACTCGGTCCGGCTGTTGGGGCAGGAATTGCAGGCCGCCGAGGATCGCTTCGACGTGGGTGAAATCACCGTGACCGATGTGGCCCAGGCCAATGCGCAACTGGCCGCCGCGCGTGCGGCGCTGTCGGCGGCCCAGGGTGATCTGGAAATCGCCCGCGAAAGCTATGCTGCCGCCACCGGCGCAGCCCCGAAGGGCCTGAGCGCGCCGCCGCCTTTGCCCAAGCGTCCGGCTTCGGTCGAAGCGGCGCGAAAGGCCGCGCAGCGGAACCATCCGTCCATTCTGCAGGCCAGCCGCGAGGTTGCCGCTTCGGAACTGGCGGTCGTGGCGGCGGCGGCCGAACGCAACCCGACATTCTCGGGCACTGCGACCGCGCAGATCGACAAGGAAGACAACAAGCAGCTGGCCGTGGGTGCCGAACTGTCGCAGCGGATCTATTCCGGCGGCCGGCTGTCGGCCCAGCATCGCAAGGCGATGGCGAATCGCGATGCCGCGCGGTCGGCGCTGCTGAACACCTCGCGCTCGGTCAACGAGGCGGTGGGCAATGCCTGGGCCAATATCGACGTGGCGCGGGCCCAGATCGGGGCCATGGACGAACAGATCGCGGCGGCGCAGCAGGCTTACGACGGCGTGCGCGAGGAAGCGACGCTGGGTGCGCGGACGACGCTGGATGTGCTGGATGCCGAGCAATCGCTGCTGCAGGCGCGGGCGGATAAAATTACTGCAGAGGCCAATCTGCAGTTAGCACATTATCAACTATTGGCTGCTATGGGTGTGTTGACGGTGAAAGACCTGCAACTGGGAATACCCACTTATGACCCATCAGCCTATTACAATGCGGTGCGTGACGCCCCCTACACAAGCCGACAGGGCGAAAGCCTCGACCGGGTCCTGCGCGCGCTCAACAAGTAAGTTTGACGCCCTGCCGATCGGGGGCGGCCATGTTTGAACCGCAGGCCGCTCACCCGAACCCGCATGTCGGCGGTGCCGATATCGGTCCTGAAATCGGCGATGTCCTCGCCTCGATCCGGCGGCTGATCGCGCAGGAGGATGCCAGACCGGACTTCGCCCAGCCGGTGCGCCGGCTGGACGCCGCGGGCAAGGCGCGCAGCACCCTGCCGCTCGGCCCCAAAGCGGAAAAGCTGCGCTCGGTGATCGAGCGTGAATTGGGCGCCATCGATCTGGCCGATGACCGTCTGGTCCTGCGCGGCGACAGCCGGCTGGAGCACGCGGACGCGGCGCTGACGGACGCCCTCGTCCTTGACGGTATGGATCGCGCGCAGCTGGCGGACCGTTGTCCGGACCGGACCGACGCCCACGAGGTTACTTTCGACGAACTCGGCTATCAGCAGGCGCGCAAGCAGGGTCTCGGCAGGGCCGATGGCGCGTCTGCGCAGATCACCGCCATTCTTCCGCATATGGTCGTCGCCCCGGCGCCAGCGACCACCGCAAAGGATACGGATATGATGCTTGCCGAAAACAGCCGCGCCACCGATCTGCACAAACATGCAGTGGCCGGCCATGATGCGGCCTGCATCGACCTTTTCGCCGCCGATCTGCCCAAGGACGAGGATCAGATGGCGGGCGCTCATGCGCTGCGCAATCTGGTGCGTGATGTAATCCGTCAGGAACTGCAGGGCGAGATCGGCAGCCGCATCAGCCACAACCTGCGCCGCGCCATCCGTCAGGAAGTGACCGCCGCCATCGAGGCTGCGATGAAGGTCGCCTGACCGGCGATCCGGCGCGACCAGCGACCGGCGCAGACGGAAATCGCGGCCGCTCCCTCCGGCCGCGACGGAGAAAGCCGTCCCGAAGGGGGCGGCTTTCGAGTTTTCGGGAGGTCGGCCAGCGGCGGAATCCTGGCCTATGGGCAACAGCACGCGGCCCGGACGGCGGCCGTTTCAGGGCGTTGAGGCGGCGACGCGCCCTGCCGGAGTTCTGACGGGGCTTGCAATCGCCATCGGAGCGACAGGGCCGTCGTATCGCACAGAGCAAAGAGCTCGAGCGCAGAGAAACTGCCTCGTCAGCCGCAAGTGGCGGGAGCGGTTGAGTGTGCCCTGATTGGGAAGGGTGCCTGTGGCGCGCAACTCGTCTGACGGTCCAGACCAACGGCGCCCACATCGTCCAGGGAGGGATTCAGCTGCGGGGGAGGGAAAGTTCGGCAGCTGCGCTTGGAGCGGGGGCTCGACAGGCGCTCGCAATCATGGTCGACGCGATTGAGGCATCTAGGCGGAGCAAAGCGTTTCTGGAAACAGGAATGCGGCCCATCGGCGCCCCGCGCCGGTGGCGATGAAGCAGTTTGCGATCGTCAGGGCGCCTGTGGCGCGCCATTCGCATGAAGTCTGGGGACCGGGGCGCCCGCAGCGGTTGCAACTTGCCCGGACGCGATGCTGCGCGCCGCGTCCGGAGGATCGCTTAAAGATAGTTCTCAGGATTGACCGCGTCGAAGCCTTTGCGCACCTCGAAATGGATCGCGCCGGAATTGCCCGCTGTGCCGATTTTCTGCCCGGCCTTGACCTGATCGCCCTTCTGGACCGACAGTTGCGACATGCCGGCATAGACGGTCATCAACTCGCCCTCGTGCCGGATGACGACGATGGGGACACCATCGGTATCGCGGGTGATGGCGGCGACGCGGCCGCTGCCCGCGGCCTGCACCTCGGTCCCGGTCGGCGCCGAAATGTCGATCCCGTCATTGCTGCCCTTGTTGAAGGTGCGGGTGATCGAGCCTGCGACCGGCATCCGCATCTTGCCCGAGCCCGAGGCCGCCGTGCGGGTGGCGCCGAGATCGGGCGTTGAGGGCTTGGCCACGGGCGCGGTCGAGGGTGCGGTCTTCTCGTCCGGCAGCGGTTTTGCGGCCGAGGGGGGCATCGGCGTGGGTGTTCCCTGTCCGGGGGCGGAAGCGTCGCTGGCCGTAGCGGTGCGGCGGGCCGGAATTTTCAGCGTCTGGCCAACCTTCAGCACCATATTGGTTTCCAGATTGTTGGCCGCGGCCAGATCCTGGATCGTGATCCCGTATTTGCGCGCCACCGACCAGCCGGTCTCGCCGCTGGTAACCTGGTGGGTGGTCGCCGGCGTCACGGCAACCTGGGCCGAAGGCGTCTGGGTGGGCTTCACATTTCCCCCGCCGGGTACGTTGGGCTTGGCGACACCCTGGCCCGCATAGGGGTCGGTGACGGATGGCCCCGCGGTGGCGGCACCCCCGCCCCCTGCCGATGCGCCCATGCCGGGAATGCCCGGCATGCTGGTCGCGCCCGAGGGCTGAGGCACCCGCGCGCTGATGCCGTTGCCGATCGCGGCCATGTCCTGTTGCACTGCAGGGAATGCCTGGCAACCCGCCAGCACCACCGTCAGCGACAGCGTCACCATTCCCCTGAAGATCGTACTGCTCATCCGTCGCGTCCGTCCCTTCCGCCACGAAGCCGTCCGGGCCGCGCGGCTGGCGAAAGGGGCCTAGCTGGGACCCAAACCCTCGACCAGCGGCACAAAGCGGACCTGGCGCAGCTCGTGATAATCAAAGCCTGTTTCCGTCCGGTTCACCCGGATCAATGTCTGCACCGCGTCGGATTGTCCGACCGGCACCACCATGATACCGCCGATTTTCATCTGCGCCAAGAGAGGGCCGGGCGGATCCTCGGCGGCGGCGGTGACAATGATGCGATCAAAAGGCGCCTGTTCGGGCAGCCCATAACTGCCATCTGTCAGCCGCACGGTGATGTTCGACAGCCGCAGCCGCTGGAACAGCGCCTCGGCTTCGGTGACCAGACGGCGGTGACGCTCGACCGTATAGACACGCCGGCACAGGCCGGACAGCACCGCCGCCTGATAGCCCGACCCGGTCCCCACCTCCAGCACGGTGTCGCGCGGGCCGGGGTTCAGCGCCTGCGTCATCAAACCCACGACCGAGGGTTGGCTGATCGTCTGGCCGCACTGGATCGGCAGGGGGGTATCGTCATAGGCGCGGTCTTCGAAATGGCCGCGGACGAACTCGCCCCGGTCGATCCGCTCCATCGCGGCCAGCACGCGCGGATCGGTGACGCCGTGCGAGCGCAGCTGGAACAGGAAGCGCATCTTGCGCTCGGCCAGTTCCTCGGCACCCTCGTCGCTCATCCTTTGAAGGCCTCCTGCAAGGCCGGCAGCGAGGCATGGCAGGTCAGATCGGCGCGCATCGGCGTGACCGAGATGTAACCGTCGAGATTGGCTTCAACATCGCTGCCGGGGGTCGAGGGGCGGTCCTGCGGCGTGCCGCGCACCCACAGATAGCGTCGGCCATTGGGGGCCATGAAAGGCTCGACCCCGAAGCCGGGACCCGTGCGGCGACCCTGCGGGGTCACGCGGATGCCCTTGACCCCTGCCGACGGGGTCGGGGGAAAGTTCACATTGTAGAACAGCCGGAAATCGGCATCCGAGTTCCAGTCGGCGCGGGCCAGCAATTGCCGGATGATGTCCGCGCCGTGCTGGCGGGCGGCGGCGAACGGGTCGGGCGTGTCGCGCAGCTCGGCGCTGAAATATTGCGACAGCGCCACGGCGGGCAGGCCTTGCAGCGCAGCCTCCATCGCGCCGCCGACGGTGCCGGAATAGACGGCGTTCTCGCCTGAATTGTTGCCCGCATTCACGCCCGAGATCACCAGGTCGGGCGGCGTGTCCTTCATCACGTCATAGACGGCCGCCAGCACGCAATCGGCCGGGCTGCCTTCGGCGGCATAGCGGCGCGGGCCGAGCCGGGCCACCATGGTCGGATGCGCGTAGGAGATGCAATGCGCGACGCCCGATTGTTCAAAGGCCGGGGCGACCACCCAGACCTCGCCATCG
The DNA here is from genome assembly GCF_013868135.1 of Paracoccus sp. S1E-3. Classification (GTDB taxonomy): domain Bacteria; phylum Pseudomonadota; class Alphaproteobacteria; order Rhodobacterales; family Rhodobacteraceae; genus Paracoccus. Next base: position 793,948 of record NZ_JACEMU010000004.1, on the reverse strand, counting down.
GGGCCGGCCAGTTCGGTTGCGATCTCCTCGGCGACCTGCAGGCCGGGGGCATTGATGCCGTCGTCATTGCTGATGAGAATGCGCATGCCCTACCTTCGTCCGATCGTCCTGCTGGCCCCATGATTATCTGGCGTCCCGCGAGGCGGCAACCCGCACATTTTTTGCGAATGCGCCTTTGACGACCGGCCCCGTCATTGGCTAGATGGGCCTGACCCGAGCAGGCGCCGCGCAATGCAGATCTATCTTCCCATCGCCGAGGTTGCGGTGAACGCTTTCACGCTGATCGGCCTGGGCGGAATCGTCGGGCTGATGAGCGGCATGTTCGGCGTGGGCGGCGGCTTTCTGATCACCCCGCTGCTGTTCTTCATCGGCATTCCGCCCGCCATCGCGGTGGCCACCGGCGCCAATCAGGTGGTGGCGTCTTCGGTGTCGGGGGTGCTGGGGCATGTGAAGCGCCGGACCGTCGATTTCCGCATGGGCACGGTCCTGCTGATCGGCGGTCTGATCGGCTCGGCGCTTGGCGTGGCGGTCTTCAACCTGCTGCAGCGGCTGGGTCAGGTCGAACTGGTCGTCCAGATCAGCTATGTGGTGATGCTGGGCGTTGTCGGTTCGATGATGTTGGTCGAAAGCCTGCGCGCGCTCAGCCGGACCCGTCGCGGGGGGCGCACGACGCGGCGCGCGCATGGCTGGATCCACGCACTGCCCTTCAAGATGAAGTTCCGCACTTCGGGCCTGTATCTCAGTGTCATTCCGCCTTTGGTGGTCGGACTGCTGGTCGGGGTGCTGTCGGCGATGATGGGGGTCGGCGGCGGCTTCATCATGGTGCCGGCGATGATCTATCTGCTGGGGATGCCGACCAAGGTCGTGATCGGCACCTCGTTGTTCCAGATCACCTTCGTGACGGCCTTCACCACGCTGATGCATGCGATCAGCTATAACACCGTCGACGTGATGCTGGCGGTGCTGCTGATCGTGGGCGGGGTGACCGGGGCGCAGATCGGCACTTATCTGGGCGCGCGGCTGCGGGCCGAACAACTGCGCATCCTGCTGGCGCTGGTGGTGCTGGCGGTCTGCGTCAAGCTGGCGATGGACCTGTTCCTGACGCCGGATGATCTCTATTCGCTGACGCCGGGGATTGTGTGATGCGGGCGCTGATCCTGTGTCTGGCGGTGATGTTGGGGCAGGGTGCCCTGGCGCAGGATGCCCCGCCGTCATCCTCGCAGCCGCCGGCCCCGGCGCAGGCGACGCCCCGGCAGGAGGCCATTCCCGGACCGGCCGCCCCGGCGCCGGCCAACCCGGCTGACACCGTGCCGCCGATCATGTCCTTCCCCTCGCCGGTAACGCCGCGGGGCATGCCGGAAGCGCCGCGACCCGAGGCACCCGAGCAGGTGGTGGCGGGCATGTCCTCGGACGCGGTGTCGATCACCACCAGCTTCGACGGCTCCGAGATCCTGCTCTACGGTGCCGTCAAGCGCGAGACGCCGATCCCGGCCAGCAGCCTGTTGCAGGTGATCGCGACGGTCGAGGGGCCGTCGCGCAGCGTCACCATCCGCAAGAAGGAACGGCGTCTGGGCATCTGGGTGAATGCCGAAAGCGTGGTCGTGGGCGCGGCCCCCAGCTTCTACGCCGTCGCCACCACCGCGCCCCTGCGGCTGATCCTGGACCCGGACGAGGATGCGCGATTCCGCATTTCCATCCCGACGGCGATGCGCGCCTTCGCCCGGCCCGTCGATGTGGAAAACCCGGTCGATTTCACCGAGGCCATGATCGAGATGCGCATGGCCGAGGGCAGCTACCGGCTGGATGACGGCGCGGTCACGCTGGTCGATGACACGCTGTTCCGCGCCGACTTCCGCCTGCCTGCGAATCTGGTCGAAGGGACCTATAAGACCCGCATCTTCCTCGTGCGGGAAGGCCGGATCATCGACAGCTATTCCGCGCCCCTCGAGGTGCGCAAGGTCGGGCTGGAGCGCTGGCTGTACCGGCTGGCCTTCGATCAGCCGCTGATCTACGGGCTGATGTCGCTGCTTCTTGCGGCGGTCGCCGGCTGGGGCGCGTCCGCCGCGTTCAGGGCGTTGCAACGCGAATAGCGCCGCTTGCAGCCGACGGCCAGAGAAGGCTAGATCGGGCCATGGCCAAGACCCAGAAAACAAATCTCTTTGCACGTGTCTGGCGCGATTATCTGCGGCCCTACTGGCCGAGGATGAGCGTGGCGCTGTTCTTCATGGTGGTCGAAGGCTCGACCCTCGGCGTGCTCAGCTGGATGCTGAAGCCGCTGTTCGACCGCGTCTTCGTGGCGGGCGACAGCAACGCCATGTGGTGGGTGGGCGGCAGCATTTTCGCTCTGTTCCTGATCCGGGCAATCACCTCGGTCATCAACCGCAGCCTGCTGGTCTCGGTCCAGCAGGCGGTGGGCACCAAGATGCAGGTCGATCTGCTGGCCCATATCATGCGTCTGGACATGAGCTTCTTTCAGCGCAACCCGCCCGGTGCACTGATCGAACGCATCCAGGGCGATACCAAGGCGGTGCAGGGAATCTGGCAGACCTTCATCACCGGGGCCGGGCGCGACATCGTCTCGCTGATCGCACTGTTCTATGTGGCCGTCCGCATCGACCCGGAATGGACGGTGGCGGCGCTGATCGGGGCGCCGCTGCTGATCCTGCCGACGGTCTGGGTGCAGCGCTATGTGCGGCGCAAGACCCGCGCCTCGCGTCAGAACGCCTCCGACCGCGCCACCCGCATCGACGAGGTGCTGCACGGCATCGGCACTGTGCGCCTGAACCGGATCGAGGACCGCCAGACCGACCGTTTCGCCGCCATCGTCGACCGCATCCGCCGGACCGAGGTGAAGATCGCCGCCACCGGCGCGGTGGTGCCGGCGCTGATCGACATCGTGACCGGCCTTGGTTTCGTGGGCGTGCTGGCCCTCGGCGGCGCCGAGGTCACGCGGGGCGAACGCACGGTCGGCGATTTCATGGCCTTCTTCACCGCTTTGTCGCTGGCCTTCCAACCCCTGCGCCGTCTGGGCGGATTGGCCGGGTCCTGGCAGATCGCGGCAGCCAGCCTGGAACGCATTTACCAGATTCTCGACACCGAACCCTCGGTCAAGTCGGGTCCGCGCATGGCTCCGCCGCCCGATACCCGCATCGCGTTCGACGATGTCTTCCTCAGCTATGGCGACACGCAGGTGCTGCGTGGCCTCAGCTTCGTGGCCGAGGCCGGGCAGACGACGGCGCTTGTCGGGCCATCCGGTGCGGGCAAGACGACGGTGTTCAATCTGCTGACCCGCATGTCCGATCCCGACCGCGGCACGATTACACTGGGCGGGATCAATATCGACGAATTCAACCTTGCAGTGCTGCGGGACGAGTTCTCGGTGGTGTCGCAGGATCCGGCGCTGTTTGACGAAACCTTGCGTGAAAACATCACCTTGGGACGTGAATTTGACGAAAGCGCTCTTGCGGGTGCGACCCGGACCGCCCATGTCGCCGATTTCGCCTCGGCCATGCCTCTGGGGCTCGACAGCCCGGCCGGGCCGCGTGGATCGGCGCTGTCGGGCGGGCAGCGCCAGCGTGTGGCGATTGCACGTGCGGTTCTGCGCAACGCCCCGATCCTGCTGCTGGACGAGGCAACCTCGGCTCTGGACGCGGCCTCGGAGCGGCTGGTTCAGGAGGCGCTGGATACGCTGTCCCATGGGCGCACGACGCTGGTTATCGCGCACCGGCTGTCGACGATCCGCAATGCGGACAAGATCGTCGTGTTGGAAGCCGGCAGGGTTGTCGAGGAGGGCAGCCATGACCAACTGATGACCAAGGGCGGGGCCTATGCCGCGCTTGTCCATCTGCAATTCGGGGATACCACGCCATGACCGCCCGCCGCCTGCTGCGCCTGACCGGCCCGGATGCCGCTGAATTTCTGCAGGGTCTGGTCACCAATGACGTGCGCCGCGCCCCCATCTATACGGCGCTGCTGACACCTCAGGGCAAATATCTGGCCGATTTCTTCGTTATCCCCGATGGCGATGGCTATCTGCTGGATGTGCCGGCCGAACAGGCCGACGACCTGCTGCGCCGGCTGTCGATGTACAGGCTGCGCGCCAAGGTCGAGATCGACGAGGATCCGCGAGCCGTCGCCCGCGGCACCGGTCCCGCGCCCGCAGGCGCCATCGCCGATCCGCGCGATCCGGCGCTCGGTTGGCGCGGCTATGGTCTCGGCACAGATGATGCGACCGACTGGGACGCGATCCGGGTCGCGCATCTGATCCCCGAAGCCGGAGTGGAGCTGATCCCGAATGACAGCTTCATTCTGGAAATGGGGTTCGAGCGTCTGCACGGCGTCGATTTCCGCAAGGGCTGCTATGTCGGGCAGGAGGTGACGGCCCGGATGAAGCACAAGACCGAACTGAAGAAGGGGCTGGCCCGCGTGGCGCTGGATGCGCCGGTGCCGCCGGGCACGCCGATCCTGACCGCCGACGGGCGCGAGGCGGGGGCGGTGTTTACCCAATCCGGCGGTCGCGGCATTGCATATCTGCGCTTTGACCGCGTGGCCGAGGGGATGCACGCCGCAGGGGTGCCCGTCCGCCCGGCATGAACGGGGACGCGCCCGTCCGCCGCATCGTCCATGTCGACATGGACGCGTTCTTCGCCTCGGTGGAACAGCGCGACAATCCGCAGTTGCGCGGCAAGCCGGTGGCCGTAGGCGGCGCGTCCAAGCGCGGCGTGGTCGCGGCCGCCAGCTATGAGGCGCGGCGCTTCGGGGTCCGCTCGGCGATGCCCTCGGTCACGGCGGCGCGGCGTTGCCCGGAGCTGATCTTCGTGCGCCCCCGCTTCGACGTTTATCGCGCCGTCAGCCAGCAGATTCGCGAGATCTTCGCCCGCTACACCCCGTTGATCGAACCGCTGTCGCTGGACGAGGCCTATCTGGACCTGACCGGCCGACTTCCCCCCGGCATGACCGCATCCGCAACCGCGGCAGAAATTCGCGCGGCAATCCTGGCCGAAACCGGACTGACCGCCAGCGCCGGCATCAGCTACTGCAAGTTTCTGGCGAAAATCGCCTCGGATCAGCGCAAGCCGAACGGCCAGTTCGTCATCCCGCCCCAGCGTGGCGCCGAATTCATCGCCGCCCTGCCCATCGACAGGTTCCATGGCATCGGCCCTGCCACGGCGGCGCGGATGCGGGCGCTGGGGATCGAGACCGGAGCCGATCTGCGCGCCATGGGTCAGACCTTTCTGGAGGCGCGTTTCGGCAAGTCCGGGCGCTGGTATTGGAACATCGCGCAGGGGATCGACGATCGTGCCGTCTGCCCCGACCGGACCCGCAAATCCATCGGGGCCGAGACGACCTATTTCGACGACCTCCATGACCTTGCCGCCGGGCAGGAGGCGCTGGTGCCGCTGGCCGACAAGGTCTGGCGTCATGCGGCCCGGCTGGAGGCGCATGGACGGACCGTCACGCTGAAGGTGAAGTTCGCCAATTTTCAGCAGATCACGCGGGCGCATTCAATGAATCGGCCAGTGTCAAGTGGGGCAGAGCTGTGCACACTGGCCCAGGCCCTGCTGGCCGCGGTCATGCCGGATCCGCGCGGTGTGCGCCTGCTGGGGGTGACCTTGTCGGGGTTCGGAAGTAAGGAAAATCCGCCCGGACAGCTTGATTTGTTTGAATGAAATCCCAAATGCATACGCAACCGGCGCAGGTGCTTTGGCGTTGGACCGGAATAAGATTGCTGTATGGGCGATGAGGTATGTTACTGACGCATGGCTGACATGACGTTGGCGGTATACCGAATCAGAGGGTCATTGGGGTAGAGACATCCACCACCCAGAAGCGAGTCCGGGAAGAACGCCCAACCGGGGCGATTGGAAACATATTTGGTCAGGACGGTTAAGATGCGCGATTTCGTCGATGGATCTGCATTCAATTTTGAACAAGGTCAGCGCGCCCGCAAATTGTTCGCGGCCGTGGTGCTGGCGGCTTTGGACGACGCTATTGCTGACGACAAGAAATATGGCAACGGGCCCGAACAGATTGCCCGCTGGGCCCGTTCGCGCGACGGTCGCGAAGTGCTGTCCTGCGCGGGCATCGATCCGAACGAACGCGTTGTCAAAGGGTTGATGGAATTCGTGTCCAAGGGCGTGCGCACTTCGGTTGCGCTGTCGCGCGAGGAAAGCGAACGCCGCCAGGCCGCCGAGGATGCCGAGGCCGCATAAGCCCGGCGCTGCGATCCGCCAGGAAAAACGCCGCCCGTTGTGGCGGCGTTCTGCATTTGGGCTTCAACCCCGCGGCCCGGTTCCGAAATGCCGATAGACCAGATCCGTGGGGTCCGGTCGGTCCGAGGTCATCAGCGCCAGAAATGCCGGCCAGTCGGCGGGGGTCGCCGGGCGCAGGATCAGGCGCGCGGTGCGAAGGCTGGGGATGGCGGGTTCAGTCCAGCTCATGCCGCCAGGGCGGGTTCGCGCCCGGCCGTGAGACGGTGATGGCAGCGGCGCGGCCGGCCAGGTCGAGGGCGGCGCGCAGCAGATCCTCGGTGATGGCGTCGAGGCCGTCTTTGCTGAGCGCGCCGGTCTCGGCCAACGAGGTCAGCAGGCCCGCATTGAAGGTATCGCCCGCGCCGATGGTGTCGGCCACGGTCACCTTGCGCGCCGGATGGGTATAGCTGCCCGAGGCATGGATCGCCGTCGCGCCGTCAGCCCCATGGGTGCGCAGGATCAGTTTCGGCCCCACATCCAGCAGCCGTGTGGCGGTGTGGCCGGGATCGGCATCGGGGAACAGCCATTCGGCGTCCTCATCCGAGATCTTCACGATATCGGCGATCCGCAGCAGGCGGTTGTAACGCTCGCGGGTGGCGCGTTCGTTGCTGATGAAACCGGGGCGGATGTTCAGGTCGATCGCGATCACCCTGCCGGCCTCGGCGGCGCGGTGGGACAGTTCTTCGACGGCGCTGCCGCAGGGTTCCTGGATCAGACTGATGCCGCCGATGAACAGTGCATCCAGCGTATCGGGCAGCGGTGGCAGCGCTTCGGGCGCGAACATGCGCCCCGCGGTGCCATCGTCATAGAAGCTGTAGGTGGCATTGCCGTCGTTCAGGAACACCAGCGCCAGCGTCGTCGGCAGCCGGCTTTCCGGGCTGAGCGACAGATCCACGCCCGCCTCGGTCAGCGGGGCGCGCAGCATGGCCCCGAAGGCGTCCTGCGAGAAGGGCCACAGAAACCCGGTCGGCGCCCCGAGGCGCCCAAGTGCTACGGCGGTATTATAGACCGAGCCACCCGGCAGCGGGCGATACAGGCCGTTTTCCGGCACCATGTCGATCAGCGATTCGCCGCAGCACAGGATCATGGCCCCGACCTCCCCCCAGGCATTCGATAGCCTTCGATAATATAGTCCCGATCCGAGGGAAAGAGATCGCCCGAACCGCCGAATTCGACATAGCCCGATTGCTGCGCCGCCAGCAGGATCAGCGCCAGCAACACCAGCCCCGCAATCACCGCGCCGGCGATCTTCCAGACCGACCAAGGCCGCTCGCCCTGAACCCGGCCAGACTGGCCGTTGACAACGAAGCGATAGGATTTGCCGTTGTATTTATACGCCGCCGACCAGATCGGTAGCAGGATATGCTTGAAGGTTTCGGCGGAATAGGCGGTCTGGGCGCGGTCGATGCGCTGTTCGTCCCCGCCGATGTCGCGGCGGATGTCCATGGCGATGATCCCGGCCATTTCCTGCCGTGCGATGTCATGACCCGACTGCAGCGGGATGGTATAGCCTTCGGCCCCGAACCCGGCCAGATATTGCGGGTCATAGGGGCGCAGATGCGACAGGTCCCAGGGCGTCAGCGCGTCGGTGAATCGCCTGGGCAGCGCCGAAGAGGCCAGCACCAGCACATCATTGAAGGCGCGCCCGACGCGACCGCGCACGGCGGTCCAGCGGGTCTTGCGGATCTGCCGGGGCACACGGCGGGTCTGGCCGTTGACGGTTTCCGTCACATAGACGGTTTCGTAGTAGTAATCGCCGCGCTGCCCCGCATATTCCGAGGCGGTGTCGGCATCGAAGGTCCAGAAGGGTGAATAGACCCCGGCCATCCGGCGGCCCTTGCGGGCATAGGCGACCAGCCCCGAGGGCGCGAACCACAGCCGCCCCAGCCAGTCCTCCAGCGCCGCGCGGGCCTGATCCTCGGTTACCACGAAGGGAAGAACGCCCTGCGGTTTCAGCAGTCGCGTGGCCCCGGTATCGGTGACGACCGGGGTGGCGCAGAAGGGGCAGCTGGCCGCGTGGCCTTTGCCCTCCAACTCGAACCTCGCCCCGCAATTGGGGCAGGAGATGGTGCGGACCTCGATGGCGAGATCGCTGCCGGCATCCAGCCGCAGTCCGTTTTCCAACGGGATCTCCCGTAGTTCCGGGGCCTTACGACCGGCATCCCATTGCAGCGCGCGCCCGGTCGAGGGCTCCTCCAGCAGCGCCCGGTCGCCTTCCGCGCCTTCGCGCGGGGACCGCGCCGGGGCCTTGGCGGCGCCGGGGCTGATCTGTTGGACATGCCCGCAATAGGGGCATTTCAGCACCTGCTCGCCGGGCGAGAAGGTCAGGCTGGCCCCACAATTCTCGCAGGGATAGCGGAACGCGCTGGGTGGGGTCGGCATGATACGCTCGGGGTCGGGAAGGGGTGCGGATCCGGGGCGGCGCCGGGATCAGGGCGCTTTCGGGGCGGGCAGCGGCGGCGGAGGCGGCGCAACGGTGAACAGCTGCGCCAGCTCGGGCACCTCATCGGCGGGTTTCCAGCCGTCCTGGCCCGGTGTCCAGACCAGCGTGTCGCGGGTGAAGCTGCCGTCACGCGCCAGCCGCCCCAGATGACCGCGGCCGTAAGGCCCGTCGGTCTGGCCATCGACGGCGATATGCCAGACGGTTTCACCCCTGGCGCCGGGCAGGGGCGGCGGCAACGCGGCCGATTGCGGCTGGGCCTGCGCGGGCAGCTGGCCCCAGGGACCGCGCTGCGCGGCCATGCCCATGCCGATGGCGGCCCCCATGCCAGCGCCCATCGCGGCGCCGGCGCCGCCCGGATTGTTGGCGGCATTCAGCATCGCCTCGGCCTGGGCGTATTGGCCGAAACGGTCCAGATCGCCCACGATCCCCATCGAGGTCCGTTTGTCGAGAATCGCCTCAACTTCATCGGGCAGGCTTATGTTTTCGATGTAGAATTCCGGGATCTCCAAGCCGTATTGCATGATCGTGGGCGCGATCGCCTTGGCGACCATCTTGCCCAGTTGATCGGTATTCGCCGCCATATCCAGAACCGGGATGCCGCTGCCGGCGATCATGCGCGAAAACTCCTGCACAATGATGTTGCGCAGCTGAAAGGCGATCTCATCACGGGTGAATTCGCCATCGGTGCCGACGATTTCGGCCATGAACCTGGCCGGGTCGGTAACGCGCATCGAATAGGTGCCATAGGCGCGGATGCGGACCGGGCCGAATTCCGGGTCGCGGGCGATGATCGGATTCTTCGTGCCCCATTTCAGGTCGTTGAACCGCGTCGTGTTGACGAAGTAGATTTCCGACTTGAAGGGCGATTTGAAGCCGTGATCCCAGTGCTGAAGCGAGGTCAGGATCGGCATGTTGTTGGTTTCGAGGATATAAAGCCCCGGCCCGAACACATCGGCGATCTGGCCCTCATGGACGAAAACCGCCGCCTGCCCCTCGCGCACGGTCAGCTTGGCGCCGTATTTGATCGCGTTGCCGCGCCGTTCAAAGCGCCAGACCATGGTGTCGCGAGTATCGTCGGTCCATTCGATGACGTCGATGAACTCGCCCGAGAGGAAGTCGAACAGGGCCATGGGTTTCTCCGTGGGTTGAGCTTGCGGGTCAATCCGCGAAACGCGTTCAGGTTCCGGCGGTCTGGCAGGGCGGGGGCAGGATGAAGCCTTCGGTCTGATCGTTGCCGATGAAATCCGCGTAAAGCGCCAGCATCTTCCCCTGTGCGTCGTAAAGCGTCACGACCGGATAGGCCCCATCGCCCCAGCCCGATGAAAAGCCCGGAAACGCGCTGCCGTCTGGCAGCGTCAGCATGCGGGCGAAGACACTGTCGCCCATCTGGGCAGGATCGGCGAAATAGTCGTCGTAAAGGTTCAGGCCGCGTTGCTGGTAGTCCTGCCGCATGGCATTGAGGCTGGCAGCCGTCGCAGGGGTCAGGAAGGATGCGGTTCCGCTGTCGACCCAGATCGCGCCAGCTTCGCCGCCGCAGGCGGGGGCGGCGTTCACGAAGATCATCGCGGCGAGTGCCACACGGCCCTCGACCGGCTCCAACAGCGCGACCACCTCGACCGGGCCGGGCGGGATGGCGATGAAGTCGAACGGATAGCCCGGAGCATAGGTCAATGGATCCGCCCCGAGGATCTTGGGGCTGTCCGGGGTGAAGCGGGCCACCTGCCGGATCTCGCGCGGGGCGCCACTTTGTGCAACCAGCCAGTCGGCCACCTGTCGGGCAGATGCACCGACCGGGATCAGCCCCCACAACGCCAGCAGGGCGGCCAGCGGCCAGGATCTCATGGCAGCAGTTCGCCGGCGATGGTGCGCGCGATCGGAGCGGCCACTTCAGCAGTCATGCCGGGGGTCAGCCGGCTGTCATAGAGCATCTGCAACAGCAGCGAGTCGTGATAGGTCAGCAGGGCGAACTCTTCGTCATCATTGAAGATCGAGGGGCGCGCGGTCGGGCTGTCATTGGCCAGCCCCATGCCTTGCGCCAGTTCTTCATGGATGCATGAACTTCGCAGGCGCGGTGGCAGTTCGGCCCGGATGATCGCCACCGCTTCGGAATAAAGCGGGCTGGGACCCAGCGAATAGGCGAAGACGGTGCAGTAATTCTGCGGCGGAAGCGATTGAATCGCCTCGATATCACCGGGGGGAATGCCGGGAATGATGCGTGACAGGCGCGGTCCGATCTGGCGGCGCTCGTCTTCATTGACGAACATGACGGTGAAATTCCCCGTCGTCGGCGTGGCGGCGATGTCGTGGCCGGTCAACGCGGCCAGCCGCTCGGCAAAGGCCTGCACCTCGGCGCGGTCGCGGATACGCGTGCCCGGTGGCACCGAGGCCCCGAATTCGACCGCGATCCGCACCGGCTGTGCCCAGCGGCGCAGGCGCGAGGGGCGGGCATCGGCGATCAGATCGGCGCCCTGCCGGCTGTATTCGTCATAAAGCGCGATGTCGATGAAATCACGGGTCAGCTGCTCGGCGGAAACCGGGATGGCGCGGCCATCGTCGCGGCGCAGCTGGCCGCGTGCGACCAGCATGTCCTCGACCCCGACGAAATAGCCGTGCATGGTCTGACTGGCCGGCGTATCGGCGGCAAGGGCGGCTTGCGCGGCTTCGTCTGCGGCGCGCTTGGCCCGCGCGGCGCGCAGGGCCGCGTTGGGGCGCGGCTGTGGCGCCGGATAGGAGAGGGGATGGGCGACGGGTGCCGCCGGTCCCGGCGGGACGGGGCCGCTCGCGGGACCCTCGGCGCAGCCCGCCAGCATCAGAAGTCCGAGCAGCGCCAAAACCCCCGACGCCGAAGGGCCGGGGGGGATACGGGTAGGCAGGTACGGGGTCGCGGTGGTCACGATCAGGGGGCCTGTTGATCAATCCGGGGTTGCTGCGCGCGGGATGCGGACAGGGTTCGACGCAGTTCGTCCTCCAGCCGGATCAACTCGCCTTCGGCGGCGGCACGGCGGGCCTTGCCTTCGTCGGCGATGCGCAGGCTGTCTTCGATGGTGGCGATCAACTCCGCATTGGCGGTGCGGACGGAGTCGATGTCGAAGACGCCCCGCTCCATCTGGGTGCGGATCTGGGCATTCGCCTGCCGCAGGTTTTTCGCGTTTGCCGTCAGCAGTTCATTGGTCAGGTCGGTTGCGTCCTTGACCGCGCCTGCGGCCTGCGCCGAACGCTGGATGGTCACCGCCTGCGCCAGCTGGGTTTCCCAGAGCGGCACGGTGTTCACCAGCGTCGAGTTGATCTTGGTCACCAGCGACTTGTCGTTTTCCTGCACCAGCCGGATTGACGGCAGCGACTGCATCGTCACCTGCCGGGTCAGCTTCAGATCGTGGACGCGGCGTTCCAGATCGTCGCGCACGGTGCGCAGGTCGCGCAGCTGCTGGGCTTCCATCACCTGCCCGTCGGCAGGGCTGGCCTGCACCTCAGCCTCCTTGGCGGGGATCAGGTCTTCGTCCAGCTCGCGCAGCTTCGCCTCGCCCGCGGCGATATAAAGACCCAGTTCGTCATAGAAACTCAGCGTCCGGTCATAGAGGACATCCAGCGATTTGATATCCTTGAGCAGCCGGTGTTCATGGGTCATCAGGTCTTCGGTGATCTTGTCGATCTGGCCCTGGACCTCTTCGTAATTGGCGACGAAGCGCGCGAAGGGCGCGGCGCGGCCGGTCAGTTTTTCCCACCAGCTGCGTTCGCGGCGCACGTCCAGTTCGGTCGTGGAAAAGCCGCGAATGGTGGTGACGATATTGCGCAGCGATTCGCCCGCGGGCCCCACATCCTTGTTCTTCACGTCAGCCAGCATCTGCTGGCTGATCTCCTGCAGTTCGGTCTGGGCGCGGGTGCCGAAATGCACGATGGAGCCGGAATCGCGCAGGTCGATCTCGGCCATGCGCTTGCGGATATCCTCGGCCAGCGGTTCGGGCGCGGCATCCAGCGCGACGACTTCGGCCTGCGGCTCGGGCAAAACGACCGACGTGACTTCCTCGATCCGGGCGGTCGTGGCCTCGGCGGCGCGTTTGGTTTCGGTCGTCATCGCAGTCCTTCCTCGCGTCTCGCGCGGCGGTTGCCGGGCAGAATAGGGGTGTTTCCAGCCAGATCAACCGGATCGGCGGTGATCAGTTCCTTGAACGCAACAGGGTGATGCAAAAAGGCCCGGACGGGGGGTCCGGGCCTTTGCCATGTCGCGAAAGCGTTCACGCCGGTCAGGCGGCTTTCTTCTTTCCGCCGAAGCGGCCGTAGAAGGTCTCGCCCTTCGCCGCCATGTCGCGCAGCAGCGCCGGGGTCTTGAAGCGGTCGCCATAAGCCTCGGTCAGGTGATCGGCGATCTCGACCGCGCGGGCTGCGCCCAGCATGTCGAGCCAGCTGAACGGGCCGCCCGACCACGGCGCGAAGCCCCAGCCGAGGATGGCGCCGACATCGCCTTCGCGGATGTCTTCCAGCACGCCTTCCTCCAGCGCGCGGACGGCTTCCAGCGACTGGGCGAACATCAGGCGGTGCTGGACCTCGGTCAGTTCGGGCTGGGTGTCCGATTGCGGCCATTCGGTGCCGAGATCGGACCAGAAGCCGCCGCGCTTGCCGGCTGCGTCATATTCGTAGAAGCCGGCATTCGCCTTGCGCCCCAGACGGCCCTTGTCGGCCATGCGGAAGATCACCTCATCGACCGCGCCGTCAGGATAGGCATCGCCCATCGCTGCGCGCGTCGCCTTGGCGATCTTGACGCCGAGGTCGATCGAGGTTTCGTCGACCAGTTGCAGCGGCCCCAGCGGCATCCCCATCATCCGGGCGGCATTCTCGATCAGAGTCGGGCTGACGCCCTCGGCGACCATGCGGATGCCCTCGTTGATATAGGGGATGATGCTGCGATTAGCGTAGAAGAAACGCGCGTCATTGACCACGATCGGCGTCTTGCGGATCTGGCGCACGAAATCCAGCGCCTTCGCCACCGCGCGCGGGCCGGTCTGTTTGCCCTTGATGATCTCGACCAGCATCATCTTGTCGACGGGGCTGAAGAAGTGGATGCCGATGAACTGCTCGGGCCGGCTGCTGGCCTTGGCCAATTCGCTGATCGGCAGGGTCGAGGTGTTGGTGGCGAAGATCGCGGTCGCCGGGATCGCCGCTTCGGCCTTCTTCGTGACCTCGGCCTTGACGGCGGGGTCTTCGAACACCGCTTCCACGATCAGGTCGCAATCCGCCAGCGCCGCGTAATCGGTGGTGGCATTGATGCGGCCAAGCACTTCGGCCTTCTTCTCCTCGGTGGCTTTCTTGCGGCTGATCGCCTTGTCCAGCAGGTCCGCCGAATGCGCCTTGCCCTTGTCGGCCGCTTCCTGTCTGGCGTCGATCAGCACCACCTGAATCCCGGCCATGGCCGAGACATAGGCGATGCCCGCGCCCATCATGCCAGCACCGAGGATGCCGACCTTCTGCACCTTCTCATCAGGCACATCGGGGCGGTTCGCGCCTTTTTCCAGCGCTTCCTTGTTGATGAACAGGCTGCGGATCATCGCGCCCGAGGAGGGGTTCATCAGCACATTGGTGAACCAGCGGGCCTCGATTTTCAGGGCCTGATCGAAGGGCACCATCGCGCCCTCATAGACGGCGCTCAGCAGCGCCTTCGCCGCCGGGTAGACGCCGAGCGTCTTGCCATGGACCATCGCATTCGCGCCGACGAAGGTCATGAAACCCGAGGCGGTATAAGGCTCGCCCCCCGGCATCTTGTAGCCCTTGGCGTCCCAGGGCTTGACGATATCGGCGTCCTTGGCGTTCAGCACCCAGTCCCGCGCGGCGGCGACCGGATCCTCGACCACCTCGTCGATGACGCCGGCGGCTTTCGCCTTCTTCGGGTCGTTCAGCTTACCTTCCAGCAGTAGCGGGGCCGCGCCCATCGCGCCCAGCTTGCGGACCAGACGGGTGGTGCCGCCCGCGCCCGGAAAAATGCCGACCATGATTTCCGGCAGGCCGATCTTGGCCTTGGGATTGTCAGCGGCAAAGATGCGATGCGTGGACAAAGGCAGTTCCAGCCCGATGCCGAGCGCCGTGCCGGGCAGCGCCGCCGCAATCGGCTTGCCGCCCTTCAGGGTCTTGGGGTCCATCCCCGCACGCTCGATCTTGCGCAGGACGCCATGCAACTGCATGACCAGCCCGAAGATCGCTTCGGCGCCGCCGGTTTCCTTCATCGAACCCAGCACGTTCAGATCCATGCCGGCGGCGAAATCGGGCTTGCCCGAGGTGATGACAATGCCCTTCACGGCTTCGTCCGCCAAAGCGTCATCGACCAGCCCGTCCAGCTCGCGGATGCCGTTTTCCGACAGCACGTTCATGGACTTGTTCGGCACGTCCCAAGTAATGATGGCGACGCCGTCGGCGTCCTTCTTCATGGTGAAATCGGTCATTTGGTTTCTCCCTCGGGGCGGTCGCGCCGCTCGGTGGTGATCTGAAATCCGGGTTCTCTGCGGTTTGCGTCCGCTGTCAGGCGAGCGGAGTTGATTGCCTTGAGGATGGCATCGGTACCTCCGGCGACGATCTCGTCGTCGAGCCGAAGAAATGGATCCCCTGCATCGTCCGCCCAACGGTCGAATATCGAGCCATCCTCGCGGGCGATGAGCACCCACAGGCCGGTTCGGGAATCGCGCAGACGGACAGCCTCACCTTTGCCGCCGCCGATGAGATTCAATTCGGGATCGGCTGCCGCAACAGCGTGGAACGGATGATCTGACATCACACACGCTCGATGATAGTCGCCGCGCCCATGCCCGAGGCGACGCAGAGCGTGGCGAGACCCACGTTTTTGTCCTGACGCTCCAACTCGTCCAGCAGGGTGCCGATGATGATGGCGCCGGTGGCCCCCAGCGGGTGGCCAAGCGCGATCGCGCCGCCATTGACGTTCACCTTGCCCGGATCGACCTGGAAGGCCTGCATGAAGCGCAGGACGACGGCGGCGAAGGCCTCGTTCACCTCGAACAGGTCGATGTCGGAAATCGACATGCCGCTTTCGCGCAGGATCTTGTCGGTCACCGGCACCGGGCCGGTCAGCATGATCGTCGGATCGGTGCCGATCTTGGCATTGGCGCGGATGCGGGCGCGGGGCTTCAGGCCGAACTGCTCGCCGAATTCCTTGTTGCCGATCAGCACCGCGCCGGCGCCGTCGACGATGCCCGAGGAGTTCCCGGCATGGTGGATGTGCTCGATATGGTCGAGATGCGGGTATTTCAGCATCGCCACCTTGTCGAAACCCGGCATGACCTCGCCCATGTCCTTGAAGCTGGCCTTCAGCTTGGCCAGATCCTCGGTGGTGGTGCCGGGGCGCATGTATTCGTCGTGGTCGAGGATCACCAGCCCGTTCTGATCGCGCACCGGAACGATGGATTTGGCGAAACGGTTATCGGCCCAGGCTTCCGCCGCGCGGCGCTGGCTTTCCACCGCCAGCGCGTCGGCTTCCTCACGCGTGAAACCGTATTCGGTGGCGATGATGTCGGCGCTGATGCCCTGCGGGACGAAATAGGTCTTGAAGGCGACCGAGGGATCGACCGCGATCGCCGCCCCGTCGCTGCCCATGGCCACGCGGCCCATCATTTCGACGCCGCCGGCGATATAGCCGTTACCGCCGCCGCCCTTGACCTGATTTGCGGCGAGGTTCACCGCCTCCAGCCCCGAGGCGCAGAAGCGGTTGATCGACAGGCCGGGAATGGATTCGTCCAGATCCGAGGCCAGCACCGCCGAGCGGGCAAGGCAACCGCCCTGTTCCTTGACCTGCGTGGCATTGCCCCAGATCACGTCCTCGACCGCATGGCCTTCAAGGTTGTTGCGTTCCCTGACGGCGTTCAGCAGACCCGCCGAAAGCGTCAGCGAGGTGACTTCGTGCAGGCTGCCATCGGGGCGGCCCTTGCCGCGCGGGGTGCGCACGGCGTCATAGATATAGGCTTCGGTCATGGGTCCTCCTGTTACGCCCGGTCGGAAGGGTTGCCGGGCATCAGATCGTAGGGATGTTTCCAGCCGGGCAGGGCGGCGATGCCGTCCAGCCAGCGGTCGATATGGGGCCAATCGGCGCGATCGAAGCCGAAGGGTTCCGGGTAGAAAAGGTAGCCGCAGCAGGCCGCATCGGCGATGGTGAACGTATCGTCAGCCACCCAGTTACGTTCCGTCAGATGGTCATTCAGCGTGCGGTAGGCAAGCTTCAGCCGCGCCTTCAGAAAGTCGATCACCGGCTGGGGACGCTTCTCGGGCGGGATGAAGTTCTGCAGGAAACGCGCGGTGCCGATCTGTCCCGACAGCTTGTGATTGTCGAACATGATCCAGCGCAGCACCTCGTTGCGGTCGGTGCCGAGGAATTGGCCGGTCTTTTCGGCGACATGATACTGGATCACCGCCGATTGGGTCAGCGTCAGATCGTCCTCGCGAAAGACCGGAACCTCGCCCATCTCGTTGATGGCGCGGAATTCAGGCGTCCGGCTTTCGCCGTTGAAGAAATCGACATAGACCGGCCGCCAGTCATAGCCCGCCAATTCCATGGTCAGCGCCGCCTTATAGGCATTGCCGGATTCGCCGAAGCAGTAAAGCTGTGCGGTCATTGGTCCAGAACCTCTGTCTTGGCCTCGGGCAGGGTGATATTTTCCAGCCAAGGGAAAGCCCGGCGCAGGCTTTCCTGCTGCGTCTGGCTGCCCGCGCGCACCACGCGCCACTGGCCCTGGTCCTTCAGCGCCAGTGTGGCGCTGGTTTCGGCGATCTGCATCGGCGCCTCGCCGGGTTCCAGCGCCACCTCCAGCAGGTTGCGGGTGGGGATCAGCGCGAAAAGCGTGCCGTCGGGCAGCCGGTTCCAGCGCATTTGTGTGGCGTCGATGTCGGATTGCAGCACCTTCGAGATGGCGCCCATCTCGGTCATGCGCTGGATCATCATCACGTCGAATTCGGCCCGCGACATGCCCTGCGCTTCGGCATTCTTGTCCAGCAGCGTGGGCGGCAGGAATTGCAGGCTGGCGGCGATGTCGCCCGAGAGGGTGATCCGCTCCAGCTCATGGGCGAGCGCGGTGACGGTCGCGATGTCCTCGGCAGTCTGGGCGCGGGCGCCCACCACCGTGACAAGAAGTGCGAGCAATGCAGCAGTCGTCTTCATATGGTCCTCCCCGATGATGATGACGGTGCAATCCGGGCTGGGGCGCGGCTGGTGCTGCCGCGCCCGTCGCGGGATCAGAACTGTTCCGCGTCCAGAGCCATGACCGGGTCCGCGCCGCTTTCGATCCGCGCCAGATGGGTCGCGGTCGCCGGCAGCTGCCGCTTCATATAGTAGCGCCCGGTCGCGAGCTTGGTGTTCAGGAAGGTTGCATCGCCCGTGCCCGCATCCAGCGCCTTCTGCGCCGCCACCGCCATCTGCGCCCACATGAAGCCCAAGACGGTGTGGCCGAACAGGTGCATGAAGTCGTAAGACCCCGCCAGCGCGTGGTTCGGGTTCTTCATGCCGTTCTGCATGAAGAACATCGCCGCCGCCTGCAGATCCTTCGACGCCGCCTTCAGCGGGTCGAGGAAATCGGCCTTCAGCGCCGCGTTGCCCTCGTTCTCCTTGATGAAGGATTTCACCATCTCGAAGAAGGCCATGACCGGCTTGCCGCCATCAGCGGCCAGCTTGCGGCCGACCAGATCCAGCGCCTGAACGCCGTTCGCGCCTTCATAGATCATGGTGATCCGGGCATCGCGGACGAACTGGCTCATGCCATGTTCCTCGATATAGCCGTGGCCGCCATAGACCTGTTGGGCGTTGACCGCGGTGTCGAAGCCCTTGTCGGTCAGAAAGCCCTTGATGACCGGCGTCAGCAGCGAGATCAGCCCTTCGGCATCGGCCTGCCCGGCATGGGCGCGGTCGATCTGATGGGCGCCCCAGAAGGCCAGCATCCGGGCACCTTCCAGAAAGCTTTTCTGATCCATCAGGTTGCGGCGGATATCGGGATGCACGATCAGCGGATCGGCCGGCCCCTTCGGGTTTTCGGCCCCGGTCACGGCGCGGCCCTGCAGGCGGTCCTTGGCATAGGCGACGGCGTTCTGATAGGCGGCCTCGCCGATGGCATAGCCCTGAAGGCCGACGCCCAGACGGGCCTCGTTCATCATGGTGAACATGGCGCGCATGCCCTTGTGCAGGTCGCCCAGCAGCCAGCCCTTGGCGCCGTCATAGTTCATCACGCAGGTCGAATTGCCGTGAATCCCCATCTTTTCTTCGATATTGCCGACGCTGACCGCGTTGCGGTCGCCCAGCGAGCCGTCCTCGTTCACCAGAAATTTCGGCACGATGAACAGCGAGATGCCCTTGGTGCTTTCGCCGCCGCCGGGCGCCTTGGCCAGCACCAGATGGATGACGTTGTCGGACATGTCGTGGTCGCCGGCCGAGATGAAGATCTTCTGCCCGGTGATCAGATAGCTGCCGTCGTCCTGCGGTTCGGCCTTGGTGCGCAGCATGCCCAGATCGGTGCCGGCATGGGGCTCGGTCAGGTTCATGGTGCCGGTCCATTCGCAGCTGACCATCTTCGGCAGATAGGTCTGCTTCTGTTCGTCGGTGCCATGGGTGTGGATGGCCGAATAGGCGCCATGGGTCAGGCCCTGATACATGTTGAAGGCCATGTTGGCCGAGACGAAGATCTCGCCCGTGGCCAAGCCCATCAGATAGGGCATGCCCTGACCGCCATATTCCGGGTCGCAGTCGAGCGCGGTCCAGCCGCCTTCCTTCATCGCCTCGAAGGCGTCCTTGAAGCCCGTGGGGGTCCGCACGACGCCGTTTTCCAGCACGCAGCCCTCGATATCGCCGACCCGGTTCAGCGGCGTCAGCACATCCGTGGCCAGCTTGCCCGCAGCGTCCAGCACAGCCTCGGTGAAGTCACGGTCCAGCTCGTCATGGCCGGGCAGGCCCGATTTCGACACGTCCAGAACATCGTGAAGGATGAACTGCATGTCGCGAACGGGGGCGTTATAGATGGGCATGTCGAATCCTGTGATTGGAATGGCGAGTTACGGTTTTGGTGGCAGATCAGGCTTGCCGGCGCGCGGCCAGAAGCTGTTCGACCTCGGCGATCTGCTGGGTCAGGTCGGAAACGGCGATCTTCAGCTCGTTCTGCTGGCGCGTCATGTCGGCCAGCCGTTCGCGGGCGGCCGCGACGGTGGCGGTCAGTTGGGTGACGTTGTTGCCGCGCGGATCGTAGAGTTCCAGCAGTTGCCGGATGTCTTCCAGACTGAAGCCGAAGCGCTTGCCCTGCAGGATCAGCTTCAGCCGGGCACGGTCGCGGCGGTCATACAACCGGTGCTGGCCGCGCCGCAGCGGCGCCAGCAATTCGCGCGATTCATAGAACCGCAGGGTGCGCGGCGTCACGTCGAAGGCGTCGCACATCTGGCGGATGGTCATCATGTCGTCGGTCATGCCGGCGCCTCCCTTCTTGCTGATGCGGAATGATCCGCAACCTCCACAGAGAGGGTGCCGTAAGTTGACGCGAACGTAAACGAAAACGCTGCGTCACGAGGTGGACGGGATGGGCGGCAGCCCGGCGCTGCGCGGGGGCTTCAGTCCATCTTGCGCAGGATTTCGGCGGTTTCGTCGCGCAGCGCGCGCAGGTCCTTGATGGCGTTGTCGATATCGGCCCGCTGGCTGGCCAGCAGATCAAGCTGACGGTTGGCCTTGTCGATCCATACCTCGTATTGCTCGCGGTCGCCTTTCTGATCGTAGATCTCCAGCCATTGCCGGATTTCCTCCAGGCTGAAGCCGAAGCGGCGGCCGCGCAGGATCAGCTTCATACGGGCGACTTCACGCGGACCATAAAAGCGCGAGCGTCCGTCCTTCCGGGGCTGAAGCAGTTCAATATATTCGTAATAGCGCAGCGTCCGCGGGGTCACGTCGAAACGTGCGCACATCTCTTTGAAACTGAGTTCCTCTGAACCGGACATCGCAATCCTGCAGCTAAGCGGAGAATGTGGGTAAGCTAGACCGGATGCCGCCTTGCCGCAACCGAATGCAACCCGTACGCGCGCCTTGTCGCACGCCAGGTCCCGTGTCCCGCTTTGTGCGGTGGGCTTGCCGCGATGGGGGGCGGGGCGCTATCAGGGAAAAAACACGGCAGGATCAGATGACAAGCGAAGACCAGATCTCCACCGAGACCCGCGACCGCATCGCGCGCCAGTTCATCGAGGCGATCCCCCATGCCAGCGCGCTGGGCATGTCGCTGGACCGTCTGGGCACCGGCGAGGCCGAGATCTCGATGGCGTGGAATGCCGATTTCGTCGGTGATCCGCGCAGCGGCATCATTCATGGCGGGGTGATTTCGGCGTTGATGGACACCTGCTGCGGGGCCGCCGTTCTCAGCCATCCGACCGGACCGCGTTCGACGGCGACGATCGATCTGCGCATCGACTACATGCGTGCGGCCGCGCCGGGACAGCGCATCACCGCCCGCGCCACCTGCTATCACGTCACCCGCTCGGTCGCCTTCGTGCGCGCCCAGGCGATGGACGAGGACAGCGAAAACCCCGTCGCCACCGCCACCGGCGCCTTCACCCTGGAGCGTTGAGATGGCCGACCGCAACGAACCCCTGCCGCAGATCAAGCTGCGCCGTGACAACGCCCTGCGCCTGCTTGTCGAGGGGGTGCCCTATATCCGCTGGATGGGAATCCGTTTCGACCGCCGCGGGGACGAGTTGACGGCGATCATGCCCTTCGACCAGAAGCTGATCGGCAACCCTTTCCTGCCCGCCATCCATGGCGGCGCGACGGCGGCCTTTCTGGAGATCGCGGCGCTTGTCGAACTCAGCTGGTCGGCGATGTGGGAGGATCTGGAATCAGGCCGCATCGCGCCCGACGCGGCCATGCCCGACTCGCTGCCGCGGCTGCCGAAGACGATAGATTTCACCGTGGATTATCTGCGCTCGGGACTGCCGCGCGACGCCTATGCGCGGGCGCGGGTGGTGCGGTCGGGGCGGCGCTACGCCAGCGTCCATGTCGAGGCCTGGCAGGATAACCGCGCCAAGCTGATCGCCCAGGCCACGGCGCATTTCCTGATGCCGCAGGGCTGAGGTGTCGGATCGCGCCGTCAGTCACCGCCGGGTGCTGGCGATTGCGCTGCCCATCGTGCTGTCGAACGCCACCGTGCCGCTGCTGGGCGCCGTCGATACCGGGGTGATCGGCCAGCTGGGGCAGGCGGCGCCCATCGGAGCGGTCGGTATCGGCGCGGTGATCCTGTCCTCGATCTACTGGATCTTCGGCTTCCTGCGCATGGGCACTTCGGGGCTGGTGGCGCAGGCCCATGGCGCGGGCGACGCGCCCGAGGTCGGCGCCCACCTGGCCCGCGCCCTGACCATCGCCTTCGGCGCCGGGCTGGCGCTGATCCTGCTGCACCCCCTGCTGTTCGCGGGCGCGTTCTGGCTGGCCCCCGCCAGCCCCGAGGTCGAGGATCTCGCCAGCCGCTATCTTGCCATTCGCATCTGGGGGGCGCCCGCGACCATCGCCCTTTATGCCATCACCGGCTGGCTGATCGCGATGGAGCGGACGCGCAGCGTGCTGGTGCTGCAGGTGCTGCAGAACGGGCTTAACGTGGGCCTGGATCTGCTGTTCGTTCTGGGCCTCGGCTGGGGCGTGAGCGGGGTGGCGGCGGCCACGCTGATCGCCGAGCTGGGCGGACTGGCGCTGGGGCTGTGGTTCTGCCGCACTGCCCTGCGGCTGGTGCTGGGGCGCGCGGGAGTTTTCGCCCGCGACCGGATGATGCGCTTCTGGCGGGTCAATTCGGATATCATGCTGCGCTCGGTCCTGTTGCAGGGTTCCTTCACCACCTTCATGTTCATGGCGGCGGGGCAGGGCGACGTGACGCTGGCCGCCAATCAGGTATTGCTGCAATTCCTGCAGATCACCGCATATGGTCTGGACGGATTCGCCTTCGCCGCCGAAACGCTGGTGGGGCAGGCGGTGGGTGCGCGCCGGCCCGCCATGCTGCGGCGCGCGGCGCGCGTCACCTCGGGCTGGGCGCTTGGCGGGGCGGCGCTTCTGGCGCTGATCTTCGCGGTCTTCGGCCCGGCGCTGATCGACATCCTGACCACTGCCCCCGACGTCCGGGCCGAGGCGCGCCGCTATCTGCCATGGCTGGTCGTGGCGCCCTTGATCGGCATTGCCAGCTGGATGTTCGACGGGATCTTCATCGGCGCGACGCTGACCGGGCGGATGCGGCGCGCGATGATCGAATCGGTCGCCATCTATGCGGTGGCGCTGGCAATCCTGCCGGCGGTCTTCGGCAATGACGGCCTCTGGGCAGCGCTGATGGTGTTGAACCTCGCCCGCGCCCTGACCATGGCGCGCTTCTATCCCGAGGCCGAGGCGACGGCGGCGTGACCTTTCACACCCATTTCGCCATCGGCGGCAGGCTCATCAGCACGGCATCGGCGTTATGGCCGGTCTCCAGCCCGAATTTGGTGCCGCGGTCGTAGACGAGGTTGTATTCCGCATAAAGCCCGCGATGGACCAGTTGCGCATCCTTTTCGGCCTCGGTCCAGTCCTGCCGCATATGCGCTTGGGCGAGGGGCAGGAAAGCGGGCAGAAACGCCGCGCCCACGGCTTTGGTAAAGGCAAAATCGGCCTGCCAGTCGCCGCTGTTCAGATCGTCATAGAAAATGCCGCCAACGCCGCGCGCCCGGCCGCGATGGGGGATGAAGAAATACTCGTCCGCCCACGCCTTGAAGCGCGGGTAATAATCCGGGTCATGGGTGTTGCAGGTGGTTTCCAGCGTGGCGTGAAAATGCGCGGTATCGGCGGGATATTCGATGCAGGGGTTCAGGTCGGCCCCGCCGCCGAACCACCACGCATGCGGGGTCCAGAACATCCGGGTGTTCATATGGACCGCCGGCGCATGAGGGTTCTGCATATGCGCCACCAGACTGATCCCCGCGGCCCAGAACCGCGCGTCCTCCTCCATGCCCGGCACGCCCCGCGCCGCCATCGCGGCCTGCGCGCGGGGCGCAAGGGTTCCGTGCACCTCGGACCAGTTCACGCCGACCTTCTCGAACACCCGGCCGCCGCGCATCACCGACATGATGCCGCCGCCGCCATCGTTCTCGCGCGCGGTGGGCGTGACCTCGAACCGGCCGGGGGCGGGGGCGCCGGGGCCTTCATCCTCCAGCGCCTCGAAGGCGGCGGTGATGCGGTCACGCAGGCTGCGGAACCAGTCGGCGGCGCGGCGACGTTCGGTCTGCATCTCGGTCATGGGTCATCCGTGAAACTGTTTGCCCGTGGCAACCGCGGGCCCTGGCTGTGCTGACCTGCCATAAAGCCCGCATCCATGACCCGCAACCTCGCCCTGATTCTGATGGCTGCCGGATCGGCGCCGCCGCCGGTCCCGCCGCTGGTCCAACGCGGGCAATGGCGCCCCATCACGCATCCGCACGCGACGAAGCGCCGCAGGCAGGGGGAGGCGGGGGCAAGCGGTTGCAGTTCCCTTAGCGTGGTGTCGTTCTGCAACCCGTCGGCAAGGGGGCCTGCGTCCTGCGAGAAGCTGCCGGAACCCGCAGCCGGGTCAGGTGGTTAGGGTAGGGAAGTTGATTTGCCCGTCGCTGCCAGCCGCGCTAGGCTGAATCCGCACCCCGTTCAAAGGCCCGGCCATGTTCCGCAAACTTGCCCTTCTTCTGCCGCTGTCGCTGCTGGCCGCCTGCGGGACGCCACAGGAAAACTGCATTCGTGGCAATACCCGCGAATATCGGGTGCTGAGCAACCTTCTGGCCGAGACCGAAGCCAATCTGGCCCGTGGTTATGCCTGGAAGGAGCGGCAGGTGACGCGGACCGAGCTGGATTTCTGCCGCCGCGCGGTGCGCGACCGTAACGGCGAGATCCGCTATGTCGAATCGAGCTGCTGGCGCGATGTCGTCGATACCGAGCGTTACCGGGTGCCGATCGATCCCGCCGCCGAACGCCGCACCCGTGACTATCTGGTCGAGAAGCTGAAGACCGAAACCGCCCGCGCCGAGCAGGCGGTGAAAGCCTGCAAGATCGCCTATCCCGAAAACGCTTCCTAGCAGATCGTCGCCTAGAACATCGGCGTCTGCACCGGGTCCAGCAGGCTGCGCCCGCCATCGACATTGATGATCTGCCCGGTCACGAAACCTGCGCCGTCGCTGACCAGATACAGCACCGCATCGGCCAGTTCGTCCGACCCGGCGATGCGGCCCATCGGAGTGCCCTTGATGATATCCTCGCGCAGGCTGGGATTGTCCCGCAGCGCCGCCTTCAGTTCCGATGTCATCACCGAGCCGAAGGCCACCGAATTCACCCGGATACGGTGCGGCGCCAGCGCCAGCGCCAGCGCCCGTGTCGCCTGATCCTGCGCGGCCGAGGCGATGGAATAGGCCAGCAAGTCGGGATGAGGGCGCTGCGCCGCCAGCGTGGTCAGGTTCACGATGGCCCCTGCCATCTTGGTCGCGTCGTCCTCTGCCGCCTGCTGGATCATCCGCTTGGCGACGATCTGCGACATCCGCAGCCCCGCCAGCAGGTTCTGGCGCAGCATCTCCTCCAGGTCGGCCTCGCTGCATTCCAGCGGCTTGTTGAGCTTCAACAGACGGTGGGCATTGACGAGGATATCGACCCGGTCAAAGGCCACCAGCGTCGCAGACAGCAGGTTCGCCGTCGACAGCCGCTGCGACATGTCGGCGCTGAAGCGGCGCACACGCGGGTCGTCACCAAAGCGCGCCATCTCGTGATCCAGCGCCGATTCGTCGCAATCGGCCAGCATGACATTGGCGCCGCGTTCGTAAAGCGCGCGGGCGATCGCCAGCCCGACGCCATGGCCGGCGCCGGTGACGATGGCGGTTTTCCCTTCAAGCGTGGTGCTCATCGCGTTCTCCTGTTGCGGGCGCCCGCGCCGGTGGCGGTGAGGACCTTGAAGCGGTTGTCGCCGCCGATTTCTGCGACTTCGGCGAAGTGCCGGGCAAGCTCCGTCTCATAGGGCAGATGCCGGTTGGCGACCATCCACAGCCGGCCCGCCGTCGTCAGCAGCCCGGCGGCGGCCTGGATGAAGGCCGCGCCCAGCCCCGGATCGGCGGCGCGTCCCGTGTGAAAGGGCGGATTCATGATGACGCCGTTCACCGGTTCGGGCAGGCGGAAACTGCGCGCGTCCGCCCAGTGGAACATCGCGCGCGGGTCGGTGACATTGGCGCGGGCGCATTCCAGCGCCGCATGGTCCGCCTCCACCAGGTGCAGACGGGCAACACCGGGACGGCCCAGAATCTGCGCCGACAACCAGCCCCAGCCCGCGCCAAGATCAACGATTCGGGTGGGCAGCTTTTCCGGCAACGCCGCCGCCAGCATGGCCGATCCGGCATCGACAGATTCGGCGGAAAATACGCCGGGCACAGTGGTGAAACCCGGTGCAGGCGACAGCGGGCGCGCGGCCCAGTCGGCGGGAATACGGCTCGGATTCTCGATCCGCGCGATCTTGCCATGGGCCTTGGACTGCATATCAGAAATGCCGCCGAGCGCCTTGATTTCCTTCAGAACAGACTCGACACCATCGGTCTTCTGCCCGTCGATCCACAAGGCCCCACCCGGCGCCAGATGCGCCGCCGCCGCGGCGATGCGGGCCCGTGCGGCTTCGCGGGCGCGGGGAAGCGTGACGAGGGCGGTGTCGAAGCTTCCCTCGGCGCTTGTCGCGACCCTGAAGCCGCGTGCCTTCAGCGCGTCATGGTGCTGCGCCATGCCCTCGACGATCAGCGTCGAGGCCGGGTCGAAGGGCGACAGATCCTCGGCCCCGTCGGCGCCAAGGATGAGGGCACGCCCCGGCGCGCCCGCGGGGAAGGCCAGTTCCAGTCGCGAAATGCGCATAAGCTATTCTTTTTCCATGGTGCATTGCAGCGGATGCTGCTGGCGGCGCGCGAGTTCCAGCACCTGCGCCACCTTGGTCTCGGCGATTTCATGCGAAAAAACGCCTACGACCGCCAATCCCCTTCGGTGAACTGTCAACATGATTTCAATGGCTTGCGCGTGAGACATGGCAAAAAGCCGCTCCAGCACATGGACCACGAATTCCATCGGCGTGAAGTCGTCATTGAGCAACATCACCTTATACATCGGCGGCCGCTGGCTTTTGGCGCGGGGCTTGACGGCGAGGTCGGTCTCATCGCGGTGGACGGGATCCTGGGGCATGGCAATCAAAATCGGAACATGAGGATGAGCAGGCGAATATAGGGTGTTTTGCCCGCAATGTAACCCCGCACCGCCGTCGAAAGGGCGGCGATTTCCGGCCGAAGCCTCGCGGGAACGTGAAAATGCGTCAAAAGCTAGGTTTCCGGGTGGAAATCTCTGTGCTATTGTCAAAAAATTAACGACGGCCGCTTACAAAACAGGCCGCATCAGGCAGAAGAGATCGAGACAGTGACCATATTCCGCACGTTGTTCCGCGCAGGATTGCTGACGTTTTTCGCGTTCCTGATTCCCCTCGCCGCGCAATCCGCGCCGTTTGCCGCTTTCGTCATGGACGGGCGCACCGGCAAGCAGATTCATGCGCAGAATGCCGATACGCGGCTGCATCCGGCTTCGCTGACCAAGATGATGACCCTCTACATGGCCTTCACGGCGATTGAGCGTGGCCAGGTGCGGCTGGATACCCGGTTCACCGTCTCCTCGCGTGCCGCTGGCGAGCCTCCTTCGCGTCTGGGTCTGCGCGCCGGCCAGCAGATCGAACTGCGCTATCTGATCCGCGCCGCGGCGGTGAAATCGGCCAATGACGCGGCCACGGTGATCGCCGAGAACCTCGGCGGGTCGGTGCCGAAGTTCGCCGGGCAGATGACCGGCATGGCCCAGGCGTTGGGGATGCGCAACACCCAGTTCCGCAATGCGAACGGCCTGACCGAAGCCGGGCATTTCTCGACCGCGCGCGACATGAGCATCCTCGGGCGGCGGCTGTTCTACGATTTTCCGCAATATTACTCGATCTTCTCGCGCCGTTCGGCAGATGCGGGAATCGCTACGGTGCGGTCGACCAACCGGACCTTCCTTGACAATTATGCCGGCGCGGACGGGATCAAGACCGGCTATACCCGTGCAGCGGGCTTCAACCTGACGGCTTCGGCGCAGCGCGGGTCCAAGCGAATCATCGCCACCGTGTTCGGGGGCACCTCGACCGCGCAGCGCAATGCGGTGATGGCTCAGTTGCTCGATATGGGCTTTGGCAAGGCGCCGACCCGCGTGCGCGAAATCAAGCCCGAACCGCCGCAATACATTGTCGAGCGCAAGTCGAGCCGCAAGGTTGCCGAGACGCAGGCCAGTTCGGCCCGCCCGGCTGCCAAGGCCGACGTGCCGGAAACCGTGGTGCAAGCTTCGGTCGCCACCAAAAGCCTGAACTCGGCGTTGAACGAGGCGATGGCGCTCGCGGCCAGTGCGCCCCCCGCGCCGCAGCCGCGCGCTGAACCCGAGCGTGGTGATGCCGTCAGGCTCGCCAGCAGCGCGCGTCCGGCGGCGCGTCCGGGGCGTCTGGCCTCCGCCAGCGCCGCAGCGGATGAGGCGGTCCGCAGCGCAATGGCTGCGCCGACTTCGGACAATACAGGGGGTGGCGTGCTCAGCCAGTCGGCGCGTCCCAAGGCGGCCCCGCGCGCGCGCGCCGCGGCGCCGGTCGCCGTGGCGGCGGCCAGCACCGCAAATGTGGCGGAGTCGCTGGCGGCGGACCTGTCGCTGGAAA
Organism: Paracoccus sp. S1E-3; assembly: GCF_013868135.1. GTDB lineage: Bacteria > Pseudomonadota > Alphaproteobacteria > Rhodobacterales > Rhodobacteraceae > Paracoccus. The sequence goes on along the minus strand of NZ_JACEMU010000004.1, from coordinate 765,551 downwards.
CTTCGTCGAAGCCGCAGCCCAAATCGGGCACCGTGGTCGTGGGTGATGGCGGCGGATCGGCCCCCGAACCTCGCCCGACCGAGAAGATCGCCCGCGCCTCATCCTCCGGCGGGCAGTCCTGGGGTGTGTCGCTGGGCCGTTTCAAGTCGCGGGGCCAGGCGGATGAGCGTCTGATTCAGGTTGCGATGCAGGAGAATGCGCAGCTTGACGGGGCACTGCGTCATATCCGCGAATCCTCGAAGGGGTTTGAGGCGACCTTCGTCGGCCTGTCGAAATCTGCGGCTGCCAAGACCTGCGCCAGCCTGTCTGCGCAGGGGGAACGCTGCGATGTGACGGCGCCCTGACGGCCAGACCGGCAGAGCGCAGGACATTGAAGGCACCAACGATTGAACCGGAGCCGCCCTTGATGGGGCGGCTCTGATCTTTTGCGGGCCTTATCGGCGCGGGCCGCACGATCCCGACGCTGCCGATGTCAGCTTGAGTGTTACAGCATTTCCGGTCGCATCAGATCTGGGGGGCTGTCGCCATTGGCGAAGGTCTGGATGTTCTCGATCACCCTCTCGCCCATCTCGATCCGGCCCTCGACGGTGGCGCTGCCCATATGCGGCAACAGCACGACATTGGGCAGGTTGCGCAGGCGCGGGTTGGCCTCGTGGCCGTGTTCATAGACATCCAGTCCCGCGCCCGCGATCTCGTCCGCGCGCAGCATCCGGGTCAGCGCATTTTCGTCGATTACTTCGCCGCGCGAGGTGTTGATGACCACCGCCGAGGGTTTCAGCAGCTTCAGCCGGCGCGCGCCCAGAAGATGGAAGGTCGCCGGGCTGTGGGCGACGTGCATGCTGACGATGTCCATGTGGCTCAGCATCCAGTCGAGGCTTTCCCACCAGATCGCGCCGAGCTCGGCCTCGGTTTCCGGGCGCAGGCGGGTGCGGCTGTGGTAATGCACCTCCATTCCGAAGGCGCGGGCGCGGCGCGCCACGGCCTGGCCGATTCGGCCCATGCCGACGATGCCCAGCTTGCGCCCGCCAATGCGGCCGCCCAGAAAGGCGGTAGGCGACCACCCCTCCCAGTTGCCCGATTGCATCACGGCCAACCCCTCGGCCAGACGACGGGTCACGGCGATGATCAGGGCCAGTGTCATGTCGGCGGTGTCCTCAGTCAGCACGCCGGGGGTGTTGGTGACCGTGATCCCCAGCTGGCGGGCATGGTTCAGGTCGATGTGATCGGTGCCGGCGCCGTAATTCGCGATCAGCTTCAGGCGCGGCCCCGCCTGATCCAGCAGCGGCCCGTCAAGTCGATCCGCCAGCGAGGGCACGATGACGTCGTTGTTTTGCAGCGCCTCGACCAGTTCGTCGCGGGTCAGGTGGTGATCGTCTTCGTTCAGTGTGACATCGAAAAGTGCGGACATGCGCGCCTGCACCGGGTCGGGCAAGCGTCGCGTAACGGCCACACGCAGCCGCGAATTGGTGCCGGTCATCGCATCCTCCCTTCCAACTCGGGGCGCATTGCGGCAAGCTTCACCGCATCGGGGCGCAGGCACAAGACCCCGAACGCCGCGCAACGACGCGGCAGCGAGGCAGGCGGCGCAAGTCGCGGAACAACGGCGGCAACGACCGCTGCGAGGGCAGGTAGAGCGGATGGCACATATCTCTCCGTCATTCCGGCGGGCAATTGGCTCGGCGAAGAGATCGGGTTTCGGGCGGGGTCGGCAGGCCTCGGGTCTCGGCGCGGTTTGGCATGGGCTTGGCTGGCGGGCGAAGGCGATGCTGGGGGCAGGGGCGGCGGCATTGGTCTTCAGCGTGCTGGCCCCCGCCCATGCGCTGAGCAATCACGACGCGGCCGCCCCCCAACCGGAAAATCAGGCCGCGCCAGTGGCGATGGCACCTGCCGCGCCCGACCCGGCCGCCGCCGAGGCTGTGATGCCCGAGGTTCCCAGACCGGCGGCGCGCCCGGCGCAGCTTGCCGCCCTTCAGCCCGCACCCGCTGCGGCCGAGGTGGTGCGTGGGCCGGTCACCCGGCTGCCGGTGCCGCGCTATGTCTCGCTGAAGGGCAATGAGGGTAATGTCCGGCGCGGCCCGTCGCTGTCGCATCGCATCGACTGGGTTTTCCGCCATGCCGGGATGCCCCTGCGCGTGGTGGGCGAGTTCGGTCATTGGCGCCGGGTCGAGGACCGCGACGGCGCCGGCGGCTGGGTGCATTACCAGCTGTTGTCGGGTGTGCGCACGGCCATCGTCCAGCAGGATATGGTCGAGTTGCGGGGGCGGCCCGACCTGAATGCCGGCGTCATCGCCGTGGCCGAGGGGGGTGCGATTGTCCGGCTGGGCAAATGCGAAATCAACTGGTGCCAGATTTCTGGCGGGGGCGCGAAGGGCTGGGTCGAGAAGGCCGCCATCTGGGGCGTCGACGCGGAAGAAATTCGCGACTGATTCCTTCTGATTGGCCGGCAACGCGCGCCGCGCACCGAGGGGTTGGCGGCGTGTTTCCTTTCCGGCGGCCGGCGACGCCAACCATGGCCGCGGGGGCGCAACAGCGGCCTGCCGATCACGGCCGAAAACTGTGCGGAAAACTTGCGAAAGCCTCTTGCGCCCTCCGGCCCCCTCGTCTAAATCGCCCCCACGGTCAAAAGACCAACCGGCGCTGTGGTAGCTCAGTGGTAGAGCACTCCCTTGGTAAGGGAGAGGTCGAGAGTTCAATCCTCTCTCACAGCACCATCTTTCCCTCAGGATGATCTGATTTCCTGAATGGTATGTTCACCAGTTTTGCGGGTGCGTGTTGCGGCATGTCGTCCCTGTATGGTCAGAATATGCCATTCATTTCTCAGCCGTCATGCGGCCACGCCAAATTAGGGGGCGATCATGTCTGCAGCATCGGAGAACAGACAGAAACCGGGCGCCATGTTTTCCGGGTTGTCACCGGAACTGCGCCCCGAGGCCTATGTCTTCTGCACCACACCGTCGGCCTCGCCGGTCGGCGACAGGATCGGGCGCGCGATCGCCATCTTTCGCGAAGACGAAGGGCTGACCCTGGTGCTGCGGGTCGAGGATGCGGTTGAATACGGCTTCGACACCAGCCTGCCGATGGCGAGAATCGTGCTCAATGTCTTTTCGGCGCTGAACGGGGTGGGGCTGACGGCTGCGGTCGCCGCGGCGCTGGCGGAGGCGAATATCCCCTGCAACGTCATCGCCGCCTATCACCACGACCATCTTTTCGTCCCCGCGCATCTGGGTCCGCAGGCGCTGGCGCTGCTGGTGGCGCTGCAGCAACAGGCCGAGGGCGAGGGGTGATCCCGCGATGACGGCGAATCCGTATTTCGCCGCAGGGCGGCGCCCGATGGCAGTCAAGGCCCTGCACAGCGGGCGCAACTATCTTGCTTGCAATATTGCCCTTGTATGAGGCAACTTGTCCGCAGGAACGGTTCCGCCAGAGCGGACCATTGTCCAACAGGAGATAAAGAATGAAGAAAATTATCGCACTCAGCCTGGGCGCCATGCTGATGGGCTCGGCTGCTTCGGCTGCGAATCTGGTGTATTGTTCCGAAGGTTCACCCGAAGGTTTTGACCCGGCGCTGTACACGTCGGGGACCACGTTTGACGCCTCGGCGCGCAACGTGATGAACGGGCTGGTGGAATTCACGCATGGCGAAACCACGGTCGAGCCGGGCCTGGCCGAAAGCTGGGAGGTCAGCGATGACGGGTTGGAATACACGTTCAAGCTGCGCAAGGGCGTGAAATTCCACACCACCGACTTCTTTACCCCGACCCGTGATTTCAACGCTGATGACGTGATTTTCACGTTTGAACGCCAGGGCAAGACCGACAGCCCCTATCATCAGATGACGCCGGGCGCGAGCTACGAGTATTACAACTCGATGTCGCTGCCGGATCTGATCAAGTCGATCGAGAAGGTCGACGACTATACGGTCAAATTCGTGCTGAACCGCCCCGATGCGCCGATGATCGCCAACCTCGCGATGGCCTTCGCCTCGATCGGGTCGAAAGAATATGCCGACAAGCTGATCGAAGCCGGCACGCCCGAGCTGTTCAACCAGCAACCCATCGGCACCGGCCCGTTCAAATTCGTTGGCTATCAGAAGGACGCGGTGATCCGCTACGTGCGCAACGACGACTACTGGCAGGAGCCGGCGGCGATCGAGAACCTGATCTTCGCGATCACGCCCGACGCCTCGGTCCGGTTCCAGAAGCTGAAGGCCGGCGAATGCCAGGTCATGGCCTATCCGAACCCGGCCGATCTGGAAGCGATGAAATCCGACCCGAACATCAACGTGATGACCAAGGAAGGTCTGAACGTCGGTTATCTGGCCTATAACACCAAGCAGCCGCCGTTCGACAAGCCCGAGGTCCGCAAGGCCCTGAACCAGGCCATCGACAAGCAGGCCATCGTCGATGGTATCTTCCAGGGTGCGGGCGCAGTCGCCAAGAACCCGATCCCGCCGACCATGTGGTCCTATAACGACGCCATCGTCGATGATGTCTATGACCCGGAAGCGGCCAAGGCCGCGCTGGAAGCCGCCGGCGTCAAGGACCTGTCGATGAAGATCTGGGCGATGCCGGTGCAGCGTCCCTATAACCCGAACGCCCGCCGCATGGCGGAGATGATGCAGGCCGATCTGGCCAAGGTCGGGGTGAAGGCAGAGATCGTCTCCTACGAATGGGGCGAGTATCTGGAACGCTCGAAAGCCGAGGATCGCGACGGTGCGGTTCTGCTGGGCTGGACCGGCGACAATGGCGACCCGGACAACTTCCTGGCCGTGCTGCTGGGCTGCGACGGGGTGGGCGACGCCAACCGCGCGCAATGGTGCAACGAGGAATTCGACGGCATCATCAAGCAGGCCAAGGAAATCTCGGATCAGGATGAGCGCGCGAAGCTCTATGAACAGGCGCAGGTCATCTTCAAGGAACAGGCTCCGTGGAACACCATCGCCCATTCGGTGGTGAACGAGCCGATCAGCTCCAAGGTGCAGGGCTACAAGATCGATCCGTTCGGCGGTCACGTCTTCTACGGTGTCAGCCTGGCCGAATAAGCGCTACACTTCAGTTGAGCGGCCGGGTGGCGATACGCTGCCCGGCCGCATCGTTTTCGTATTTCGCCAAGCCCGGGGCCACCGATGCTGAGCTTTCTCACCCGTCGATTGCTGACCTTCGTGCCCACCTTCATCGGTGTCACGCTGATCGCTTTCGCCTTCATCCGCCTGTTGCCGGGCGATCCCATTCTGCTGATGGCCGGTGAACGCGGCGTCAGCGCCGAACGTTATGAACAACTGCGCGCGCAGTTCGGCTTCGACAAGCCGATGTGGCAGCAATATCTGGATTACGTCTGGGGAATTTTCCACGGCGATCTGGGCACCTCCTTCGTGACCAAGAAGCCGGTGCTGACCGAGTTCATGTCCCTGTTCCCCGCAACGGTCGAGCTGGGGCTGTGCGCCATCATCCTGGCCACGATCATCGGCATTCCGGCCGGCGTCATTGCCGCCGTCAATCGCGGCAAGTTCTTCGATCAGGCGCTGATGTCCACCGCCCTGGTCGGCTATTCGATGCCGATCTTCTGGTGGGCGCTGCTGCTCATCATCGTCTTTTCCGGCTGGCTGGGCTGGACGCCGGTTTCGGGTCGCATGGGGCTGATGTATTTCATCAATGGTCCCACCGGCTTCATGCTGATCGACAGCCTGCTGTCGGGCCAGTCGGGTGCCTTCCGCTCGGCGGTGACGCATCTGATCCTGCCGACCATCGCGCTGGCGACGATCCCGCTGGCGGTGATCGCGCGCCAGACCCGTTCGGCGATGCTGGAAGTGCTGGGCGATGATTACGTTCGCACGGCCCGCGCCAAGGGTCTGTCGCCCGCCCGCGTCAATGGCGTCCATGCGCTGCGCAACGCGCTGATCCCGGTCGTCACGGTGATCGGTCTGTCGGTCGGCACGCTGCTGGCGGGGGCGATCCTGACCGAGACGATCTTTTCCTGGCCCGGCATCGGCAAGTGGATGGTCGATTCGATCTTCCGCCGCGACTATCAGGTGGTGCAGGGCGGCCTGCTGCTGATCGCGCTGGTGGTGATGGTCGTCAACCTGATCGTCGACCTGCTCTATGGCCTGATCAACCCCAAGATTCGAAAGGGCTGAGACATGACCGATTCTGCCAGCCAACCCGTCCCGCAACAAACCTTCAAGGCGCCGCCCTCGCGGCTGCGCGAATTCTGGTCCTCGTTCCGCGAGAACCGTGGCGCGGTCATCGGGCTGTTCGTGTTCCTGGGCTTTCTGGTGGTGGCGCTGCTGGCGCCGGTGCTGGCGCCCTATGCCCCTGACGCGCAGTATCGCGACGCGCTGCTGGTGCCGCCCTTCTGGCAGGAAGGCGGATCCACCCGCTTCCTGCTGGGCACCGATGCGCTGGGTCGCGACCTGCTGTCGCGGCTTATCTTCGGCGCGCGTTACAGCTTCTTCATCGGCCTGATCGTGGTCACGCTGGCCACCACCTGCGGGGTGCTGCTGGGCGTCATCGCGGGCTTTGCGCCGACCTGGCTCGACACGCTGATCATGCGGCTGATGGACATCGTTTTGTCCTTCCCCAGCCTGCTGCTGGCGCTGGTTCTGGTCGCCATCCTCGGGCCCAGCCTGCTGAATGCGATGATCGCCATCGCCATCGTGCTGCAGCCGCATTTCGTGCGCCTGACCCGTGCCGCCGTGCTGACCGAGAGATCCAAGGATTACGTGACCGCCGCCCGCGTGGCCGGCGGCCGGAAACTGCGGATCATGTTCCGCACCGTGCTGCCGAACTGTCTGGCGCCGATCATCGTGCAGGCAGCGCTGTCCTTCTCGACCGCCGTTCTGGACACCGCGGCGCTTGGCTTTCTGGGCATGGGCGCGCAGCCGCCGACGCCGGAATGGGGCACCATGCTGGCCGAATCGCGCGAGTTCATCCTGCGCGCCTGGTGGGTCGTGACCTTCCCCGGCCTGTGCATTCTGGTCACGGTTCTGGCCATCAACCTGATGGGCGACGGTCTGCGTGACGCGCTCGACCCGAAACTGAAGCGGAGCTGAGCCATGGCCCTTCTGGAAATCCGCAATCTCTCTGTCGAATTCGCCACCCATTCGGGCAAGTTCCGGGCGGTGGACGGGGTCGACGTGACCGTCGATGAAGGCGAACTGCTGGCGATCGTGGGCGAATCCGGCTCCGGCAAGTCGGTGTCCATGCTGGCGCTGATGGGGCTTCTGCCCTGGACCGCCACCGTGACCGCCGACAAGATGGAGTTCGACGGCCACGACCTGCGCAAGATCTCGGCCCGCGCGCGGCGCCGGATCATCGGCAAGGACATCACCATGATCTTTCAGGAACCGATGTCCTCCCTGAACCCGGCCTTCACCATCGGCTGGCAGATCAAGGAAACGCTGCGCAAGCATACCGATCTGAACCGCAGCCAGCGGCAGGACCGCGCGGTCGAACTTATGCGGCAGGTGGGCATCCCGGCGCCCGAAAAACGCCTTCAGGCCTATCCGCATCAGCTGTCGGGCGGGATGAGCCAGCGCGCCATGATCGCCATGGCGCTGGCGAACAAGCCCAAGCTGCTGATCGCCGACGAACCGACGACGGCGCTCGACGTGACCATTCAGGCGCAGATACTGGAACTGCTGACCGATCTGCAGAGGGACGCGGGCATGGCGCTGGTGCTGATCACCCATGATATGGGCGTGGTGGCCGAAACCGTGCAGCGGGTGCAGGTGCAATATGCCGGCCAGCGGGTCGAGCTGCAGGAGGTGGACGGGCTGTTCGAAAACCCGCATCACCCCTATACGGCGGCGCTGCTGGCGGCGCTGCCCGAACGGGCGACGGAAAAGCGGCTGCCGACCATTCCGGGTGTCGTGCCCGGCCAGTTCGACCGCCCGCATGGCTGCCTGTTCTCGCCGCGCTGCCGATTTGCCGATGCGCGCTGCATCGCTGAACGTCCACGGCCGGCGTCCGCCGATCTTGGCTATGCGCTGTGCCACTATCCGCTGATTGATGGCCTGCCCACCGGCAAGGAGACCGCCGCATGAGCGAACCGATCCTCACCGCAACCAACCTGAAACGCCATTACGAGGTGAAGGGCGGTTTCATGAAGCCCAACGCCATTGTCCGCGCGCTCGACGGGGCCAGCTTTACGCTGACACCGGGCAAGACGCTGGCCGTGGTGGGCGAATCGGGGTCGGGCAAGTCGACGCTGGCACGTGTCGTCACCATGATCGAGGCGCCCACCGATGGCGAGCTGATCATCGGTGGCCGCAAGATCGGCCCCGAAGGCGCCAGCCGCGACCGCGACCTGCGCGCCATGGTCCAGATCGTGTTTCAGGACCCTTACGGCAGCCTGAACCCGCGGCAGACCATCGGCCAGACCCTGATGGAGCCGCTGCTGCTGAACCGCCCCGAAATCGGCGCGGCGGAACGCGAAAAGCGCGCCCGCGAGATGCTGGGCATGGTCGGCCTGCGCCCCGAACATTTCGAGCGTTATCCGCACATGTTCTCGGGCGGGCAGCGCCAGCGCGTCGCTGTGGCCCGCGCCCTGATGCTGGAGCCGAAGATTCTGGTGCTGGATGAACCCGTGTCCGCACTGGATCTGTCGATCCAGAGCCAGGTGCTGAACCTGCTGATGGATCTGCAGGAGCGGATGGACCTGGCCTATCTGTTCATCAGCCACGATCTGTCGGTGGTGCGCCACCTTGCCGACGAGGTGCTGGTCCTCTATCTGGGCCAGCCGGTCGAGATCGGCCCGAAGGAGCAGATCTTCGAGCATCCGCGCCACCCCTATACCAAGGCGCTGCTGTCGGCGACGCCGGTGGCCGATCCCCTGATGCGCAAGGAGCGGATCAAGCTGAAGGGCGAATTGCCCTCGCCGATGAACAAGCCCGAAGGCTGTTCGTTCAACCCGCGCTGCTGGCGCAGGCTGGATATCTGCACCACGGTCGAGCCGGAGCTGCAGGGGCATGGGCATTGCTATGCCTGCCACAATCCGGTGCCCGAGGACGAGACGGCTGCGGCCTGATGGACGCGGGGGGCCGGGCTATCGGGCCCGGCCATCCGCCAGCGCTTGACGCTGCCGGGGCGGCGCGGCAATCAAGTCGCATGATTGATGTCCGCCCCGTCGCCCACACCATCGGCAGGATCAGCGTGGCCCTTGGGGCGATGATGGTTTTCCCGACTCTGATCGACTATGCGGCGGGCGATCCGAACTGGATCCGCATGGCGCAATCCATGGTGCTGGTGGTGGTGATTTCGGCCATGGTGGTGGCGGCCACCGCATCGGCAGAGCGCAGCCTGACCATCGAACAGAGTTTCCTGCTGACCTCGGGCCTGTGGCTGGTGCTGCCCTTGATCGGGGCGGTGCCGATGATGATCGGCGCGCCGGGGCTGAGCTTTACCGACGCTTTCTTCGAATCCATGTCGGGGCTGACCACGACCGGCACCACCGTCATCCCGCAGCTGGATACGCTGCCGCCCGGCGCGAATATGTGGCGCGCCATCCTGCAATGGTCGGGCGGCCTCGGGATCGTGGTGGTGGCGATGGTGTTCCTGCCGGTGATGAAGGTGGGCGGGATGCAGTTCTTCCGCTCGGAAGGGTTCGATACCCTAGGCAAGGTGCTGCCCCGTGCCGGACAGATCGCGGCGGAAATGACCTGGATCTATCTGGCCATCACCGTGGCCTGCGCGGGACTGTATATGGTTACCGGCATGGGCTTCTATGACGCGGTTTTCCACGCCCTGACGACCTGTTCCACGGGCGGATTTTCCAACTACGATGCCAGCTTCGGCAAGTATATCGGGCCGGCCGAATGGGTGTCGTCGGTCTTCATGGTGCTGGCCTCGATCCCGTTCGTGCGGATGATTCAGGCCGTGCGGGGCGATCCGCTGCCGCTGTGGCGTGACACGCAGGTGCGCACCTATCTGCGCTGGATCCTCTATGCGGTGGGGGCGATCGTCATCTACCGGATGCTCTATATGGACCAGACCGCGCAGCCCTGGGACATCCTGCGCGAGACGACCTTCAACGTCATCACCATCTTTTCGGGCACCGGTTTTGCCTCGACCAATGTGCTTGACTGGGGGCATCTGCCTTTTGCGATTCTGTTCTGTGTCGCGCTGATCGGCGGCTGCACCGGCTCGACCGGCTGCTCGGTCAAGATCTTCCGCTATCAGGTGCTGTTCGAGGCCGTGCGCGCCCAGATCAAGCGGATGCAGTCGCCGCACCGTCTGTATCCCCTGCGCCTCGGCGGCAAGCGGCTGGAGCCTGACGTGATCGACTCGGTCATGGCCTTCTTCACCCTGTTCATCCTGACCTTCGGGCTGCTGATCGTGGGGCTGGCGCTGACCGGGCTGCATCCGAAAACCGCACTGACAGGCGCCTGGACCGCCATCGCCAATGTCGGACCCGCCTGGGGCCCCGAGATCACCGCGAATGGCAGCATCGAACAGTTCCCGACATCGGCCAAATGGCTGATGAGTTTCGGCATGTATCTGGGCCGGCTGGAACTGGTCAGCGTCTTCGTCCTGCTGCTGCCGCGCTTCTGGCGGGTCTGAGCCAGACATATGCAAAAAGGGCGCCTTTGCGCGCCCTTTTCGGTCTGCCATTCTTGTTTGACGCCCTGGGTCGCCGTCAGTTTGCCGGTGTCACCGCAGGGGTTTCTGCGGTCGCCCCTTCGGTCGTCCCGTCAGCGGTCCCTTCGCCGGCCACCGGGGCGGCCGTTTCCGCGTCGCGCACCGCACGCGTCGGCATGGCGCGGGCAAAGCTGTCGCGAATCTCGGCGGCGACGCGGGGGGCGTTCTGCGCATCCTCGACCGGCCAGATCAGCACCCAGCCTTCGACCTGGCCATCGGCCACGCGCGCCTCGGCCCGCCCGATATGGGTCTCGTTCTGGCCCGACAGCGTGGCCTTGCCCTTGCTGCTCACCCGCTCGGGCGCGGGCACCCAGCCAAGCGCGGTGACCAGCCCCATCATGTCCAGCATTTCCTGCTGGCCGCCGGGCTGCGAGAACAGGATCAGCGCCGCGCCCGATTCGTCCTTGGGACCATAGATCGACAGCGCGCGCTCGGTCCGCTCATGCGCGAGGCGCTGCATTGGCGCGGTCAGCGACAACCCGGTATAATCGTCCGTCAGGGGCGCCAGCCCCATCTGCCCGCGCCAGGCCTCGCGCGCCTCTGCCAGCGCGCGCATCGCCAGCGCCGGATCGGCCGAGCTGCGTTGCGACGCCACCCCGGCGGCGATGGCCGCGCGGGTCTGCGGCCCGGACTTGCCGTCCACCTCGCCATCATAGATGCCGACCCATTTCAGCAGTTCCTGCACCTCGGCCAGCGGTGGCATTTCGGGCGGCGTTTCGGGATTGGCGGGCCAATCGGGCGTGGAGCCGGGGGTGAGGTTGCTGCCCATCTCGGTCAGGGGCGAGACCAGACTATCCTCGGGGATCGCCTTGCCTTCCGCCAGCGCCTTCCGCCATTGGTCCGAGGCCGCCTCGCTCAGCGGGCCTACAGCAATGGCGAACCAACCATCGGGCAATTGCCACAGGCCGGCCTCGGGGATGGTTTCGCGCCATTTGGCGAGCGCGGTATCAGCCTCGGCACGGTCCTGAAAGGCTTCAAGGCGGATGAAACGGTCAGGCGCGGGCGGCGTTGGCGCCGCAACCGGGTCGGAAGGGGTGGCAACCCCGGCGGTCGAGGCGCCGGCCGCGGTTCCCGTGGCGGTCCCGGCGGCGGGATCGGTGACGGGTTCTGAAACGCTGGTGTTGGCGGTCCGGTCGACGCCCCCGTCGGGAAGGGCGGTGGGGGTGATCCCCTCGGCCGGGGTCAGCAGGCTGTCACCGGGGATGGTGCCGGCTGCCTTCAGGGCGGCGATGCGGGTCTCGGCCTCCTCGCGGGGCATCGGTCCAAGCGCGATCGCCGTCCAGGTGGCGTTCAGCGGAAAGACCACCGCCGGCAGATCGCCCACGCGGTCCTGCCAGCCGGCGGCGGCGGTCATCGCAGCTTCGGCGCCGCGCTTGGCCTCGATGCGGATATAGACATCCTCGGCCGCGGCCACCCCCGGAAGCGCCACGCTCAGCAGCAGAATGGCAAGTCGTTTCATCATGTATCCCGTCAGCTTGTTATCCGCACCGTGCCGGTCCGATTGACCATGGCCCGCGCCGCGCCTAGAACACGCGGGCGTTCCGGCAGACATACGAAAAAGGATGCCCCCATGACCAGCCCCAGCAGCCATGACAAGCCGCGATGTTTCCAGGATGTGATCCTGCGGCTTCAGAACCACTGGGCCAAAAGCGGCTGCGCGATCCTGCAGCCCTATGACATGGAGGTCGGTGCCGGCACCTTCCATCCCGCGACCACGCTGCGCTCGCTGGGGCCGCGGCCGTGGGCTGCGGCCTATGTCCAGCCCTCGCGCCGCCCGACTGACGGGCGCTACGGCGAGAACCCGAACCGGCTGCAGCATTACTATCAGTATCAGGTCATCATCAAACCCTCGCCGCCGGACCTGCAGGAACTGTATCTGGACAGCCTGCGCGCCATCGGCCTTGACCCGATGGCGCATGACGTGCGCTTCGTCGAGGATGACTGGGAATCCCCGACGCTCGGCGCCTGGGGGCTCGGCTGGGAGGTCTGGTGCGACGGGATGGAGGTCAGCCAGTTCACATATTTCCAGCAGGTCGCGGGCTATGACTGCAACCCGGTCTCGGGCGAGCTGACCTACGGGTTGGAGCGTCTGGCCATGTATGTGCTGGGCGTCGAGCATGTCATGGACATGCCCTTCAACGATCCTGACAGCCCGATCCCGCTGACCTATGGCGACATCTTCCGCGAGGCCGAACGTGAATACAGCCGCTGGAATTTCGAGATCGCCGATGCCGCGATGCTGTTCCAGCATTTCAGGGACGCCGAGGCCGAATGCGAACGCATCGTCAGCGCGCCGCCCGAAGACAGCGCCGGGCGGCATATCCTGATGGCCCAGCCCGCATACGATCAGGCCATCAAGGCCAGCCACCTGTTCAACCTTCTGGATGCGCGCGGCGTCATCAGCGTCACCGAGCGCGCCGACTACATCCGCCGCGTGCGCGCGCTGACCAGGAAATGCGCCGATCTGTTCATGCAGACGCCGCTGGGGCAGGGCGTGGCATGAGCGCGGGAAAAATCATGGCTTCGATGATCGTGCTGTCGGCGCTGCTGGCCGGCCTCGCGGTCTATTATCTTCAGGTCTACGGCTTCTATACGCCCGTCGACGAGGCTGCGGGGGCGGCCGAACTTCATGCCGTTGCCGACGACATGCAGCCGATCCCGCTGGCCGTGACCGAGTTTCGCGGCATCGACGCCGAAAGCTCCCCGCTGCGGTATCGGTCCTGCTTCCGCATCACCGACATGTCCGCGCTGGAAAACGCCCGCCCCTTCGACGGCGCGACGCCGCTGGTTGGACCAAACTGGTTTTCCTGCTTTTCCGCCAAGGCCCTGACCGCCGATCTGGAATCCGGGGCGGCCACGGCCTATCTCGGCCAGTCGGAAATCCACCCGGATGTGGACCGGGTGATTGCCGTCTATCCCGATGGCCGCGCCTTTGCCTGGCACCAGATCAATGACAAGACCCCCGAACGCGGAGTGATGGACTGATGGCCGACCTTCTGATCGAGCTTTTCTCGGAGGAAATTCCGGCGCGCATGCAGCCGAAGGCCCGCGAGGATCTGAAGAAGCTGGTGACCGACGGGCTGGTCGAGGCCGGGCTGACCTATGCCAGCGCCGGGGCCTTTTCGACCCCGCGCCGTCTGGCGCTGTCGGTCGAAGGGCTGACCGATGCGTCGAAAGCGGTCAAGGAGGAACGCAAGGGCCCCCGCACCGATGCGCCCGAAAAGGCGCTGGAGGGCTTCTTGCGTTCCACCGGGCTGACAAAGGACCAGCTGGAAATCCGCGACGAGAAGAAGGGGCAGGTCTATTTCGCCGTGCTGAACCGCCCCGGCCGTCCGGCAGCGGAAATCGTGGTCGAGGTGCTGGAAAAGACCATCCGCGATTTCCCGTGGCCGAAGTCGATGCGTTGGGGCAGCGGTTCGCTGCGGTGGGTGCGCCCGCTGCATTCGATCCTGTGCATCCTGTCGGATGAGGCGGGTGCGCAGGTCGTGCCGCTGGACGTGGACGGCATCAGGTCGGGCGACACGACGCGCGGGCACCGCTTCATGGCGCCCGACGCCTTCTCCGTCACGAATTTCGACGATTACGCCGCCAAGCTGCGCCGCGCCAAGGTGATGCTGGACGCGGGCGAACGCGAGGCCGCGATTGCGCAGGAAGCGGCAAATCTGGCCTTCGCGCGCGGCTGGGAGATTGTCGAGGACAAGGGTCTTTTGACCGAGGTTGCAGGTCTGGTCGAATGGCCGGTGCCGCTGATGGGCGCGATCGGGGAACGCTTTCTCGCGCTGCCGCCCGAGGTGCTGCAGACCTCGATGAAGGAGCATCAGAAATTCTTCTCGGCCCGCAACCCCAAGACCGGCCGGATCGAGGGCTATGTCACCGTCGCTAATATCGAGGCCCCCGATGACGGCGCCCTGATCCTTGCCGGCAACCAGCGTGTGCTGGCGGCGCGGCTGTCGGACGGGCTGTTTTTCTGGGAGAACGACCTGCGCGAGGCGAAATCGGGCATGACGGATTGGGCCGAGGGGCTGAAATCCGTGACTTTCCACAACAAGCTGGGTTCGCAGGCTGATCGCGTGGCCCGCATTGCGGCGCTGGCGCGCGAGATTGCGCCTTTGGTGGACGCCGATCCTGCGCAGGCCGGGGAAGCGGCAAGGCTGGCCAAGCTGGACCTGCGGTCCTCGATGGTGGGCGAGTTCCCGGAATTGCAGGGTGTGATGGGGCGATATTACGCGCTGGCGGCGCTGAAGGACCGCGAAGCGGACGAACGCACCGCTATCGCGGATGCCGCCCGCGACCATTACTCGCCGCTGGGGCCGTCGGATGACGTGCCGACCGCGCCGGTCTCGGTCGCCGTGGCGTTGGCGGACAAGATCGACACGCTGACCCGCTTCTGGGCGATTGATGAAAAGCCCACCGGGTCGAAGGACCCGTTTGCGCTGCGGCGGGCGGCGTTGGGGGTTATCCGCCTCCTAGAAAGCAATGAGCATAATATTGATCTATACGCATTTTTGGTAAAGCTGATTGGTCAATTTCTCGAGGAACCTCGCATCGGTGTTTTTCGAGATGTCATCGGTGGCTATGCAAAGATCATTGAACAAGAGCCAGGCCTTGCTGAGCAATACAGTCCGCTTGAGTTACTTGAGCAGCATCGAGGCGAGCTATCAGCATATAATCAACAGAGATATGCGGAGTATATACGCAACAACCCTATGTCGGAAATCTCGATGGATGTCGTGCTGGACCACATGGATGGGTGGCATCGCAACACAATTGACGAACTTGACCGCAAAGCGCGCGACCTCCTCTCCTTCCTCCACGACCGCCTCAAAGTCTATCTCCGCGACCAAGGCATCCGCCATGACGTGATCGACGCGGTGCTGGCGCTGCCCGGCAATGACGATCTCGTGCTGGTCACGCGCCGGGCCACGGCGCTGAACGACATGCTGGGAACCGAGGATGGCAAGAACCTGACCCAGGGGCTGAAACGCGCTGGAAACATCCTTGCGCAGGCCGAGGAGAAGGACGGCGTCGAATACTCCTTCGGCGCGGACCCGAAATTCGCCGAAACAGACGAGGAACGCGCCCTGTTCGCCGCCCTCGACGCCGCCGAACCGGGGATCCGCAAGGCCACGGCATCGGAAGACTTCCCCGCCGCCATGGCTGCCATTGCCGGGCTGCGCGCCCCCATCGACGCGTTTTTCGATACGGTGCAGGTCAATACCGACAGCCAGGTCACCCGCCGTAACCGGCTGAACCTGCTGCACCGCATCCGCGAGGCGGGCCGCCAGATCGCCGATTTCACCCGCATCGAGGGGTAACGCCTTCGCGGGGCCGTGGACTCCGGCCCCGCGCATCACTAGATCAGGGCCAAACGCCCACGGAACGCGCGCCCGAGGAACATCATGCCGACGCTTAACGACATCCGCTCGACCTATCTCGATTTCTTCAAACGCAACGGCCATCAGGTCGTGGCCTCCTCTCCGCTGGTGCCGCGGAACGATCCGACGCTGATGTTCACCAATTCGGGCATGGTGCAGTTCAAGAACCGTTTTACCGGCGTCGAGAAGGGCGATTACCAGCGCGCCACCTCGGCGCAGAAATGCGTGCGCGCGGGCGGCAAGCACAATGACCTCGACAATGTGGGCTATACCGCGCGCCACCATACCTTTTTCGAGATGCTGGGGAATTTCAGCTTCGGCGATTACTTCAAATCCGATGCGATCCCCTTCGCATGGGAATTGCTGACCAAGGATTTCGGCATCCCCAAGGACAAGCTGCTGGTCACCGTCTATCACACCGATGACGAGGCGGCGGCCCTGTGGAAGAAGGTCGCGGGCCTCAGCGACGACCGCATCATCCGCATCGCCACCGACGACAATTTCTGGCGCATGGGTCCGACCGGCCCCTGCGGTCCCTGCACCGAGATTTTCTACGACCACGGCCCGTCGATCTGGGGCGGCCCGCCCGGCAGCGCGGAAGAAGATGGCGACCGCTTCATCGAGATCTGGAACCTCGTCTTCATGCAATACGAGCAGTTCGAGGACGGCTCGATGCGCGATCTGGACATGCAGTCCATCGACACCGGCATGGGCCTGGAACGCATCGGCGCGCTGCTGCAGGGCAAGCACGACAATTATGACACCGATCTGATGCGTTCGCTGATCGAGGCTTCGGCCCATGCGACCAGTTCCGACCCCGACGGGCCGGGCAAGGTCCATCACCGGGTGATCGCGGACCATCTGCGCTCGACCAGCTTCCTGATCGCGGACGGGGTGATGCCCAGCAATGACGGGCGCGGTTATGTGCTGCGGCGCATCATGCGCCGGGCAATGCGGCACGCGCATATGCTGGGGGCGCAGGATCCGGTGATGTACAAGCTGGTGCCCTCGTTGGTGCGCCAGATGGGCGCGGCCTATCCCGAGCTGGTGCAGGCCCAGTCGCTGATCGAGGAATCGCTGCGCTCCGAGGAAACCCGGTTCCGGCAGACGCTGGACCGCGGGCTGCGGCTGCTGGACGACGAACTGGCGAAGCTGCCCGAGGGCGCGAACCTGCCCGGCGAGGCGGCGTTCAAGCTGTATGATACCTATGGTTTCCCGCTGGACCTGACGCAGGACGCGCTGCGCGAGAAGGGCCGCTCGGTCGACACCGAGGGATTCGACCTGGCCATGGACGAGCAGAAGCGCAAGGCGCGGGCCGCCTGGGCCGGCTCGGGCGAAACCAAGGACGCGGCGATCTGGTTCGAACTGGCGGAAAAGCACGGCGCGACCGAGTTCCTCGGTTACGATACCGAAACCGCCGAGGGTCAGGTTCTGTCGCTGGTCCGCGACGGCGCGGCGATCGAGGTCGCCAAGGAGGGCGAGACCGTCCAGATCGTGGTGAACCAGACGCCTTTCTATGCCGAAGCCGGCGGGCAGGTCGGCGATATGGGGGTGATCCAGACCGAATCCGGCATGGTGCGGATCTCCGACACCAAGAAATCGGGCGGCGTCTTCATTCATGTCGGTGAAGTGACCATGGGCCAGATCTCGCGCGGGCAGGCCGCCAAGCTGGAGGTCGATCACAACCGGCGCGGGGCGATCCGGGCCAACCACTCGGCCACGCATCTGCTGCACGAAGCGCTGCGCCGCACGCTGGGCGATCACGTCGCGCAGCGCGGCTCGCTGAATGCGCCGGACCGGCTGCGCTTCGATTTCAGCCATAATCATGCCGTGACCGGCGAGGAACTGGCGAAGATCGAGGGCGAGGTGAACGATTTCATCCGCCAGAACTCGCCCGTCGAGACCCGGATCATGACCCCCGACGATGCCCGCGCCATCGGCGCGCAGGCGCTGTTCGGCGAGAAATATGGCGATGAGGTTCGCGTCGTCTCGATGGGCAGGCAACTGGGTTCGGGCAAGGGTGCGGATGGTCAGACCTATTCGCTGGAACTCTGCGGTGGCACCCATGTCGGGCGTACCGGCGATATCGGCATGTTCGTGCTGCTGGGCGACAGCGCCTCGGCGGCGGGGGTGCGCAGGATCGAGGCGCTGACCGGCCAGGCGGCGCTGGATCAGCTGCGCAATTCGGACGCGCAACTGGCCGAAATCGCGGGCCTGCTGAAGGCGCAGGCGGGCGAGGTCGTCACCCGCGTCAAGGCGCTGTCGGACGAACGCAAGGCGCTGGAACGCGAGCTTGCGACGCTGAAACGCCAGATGGCGATGGGCGGCGGTGACGCGGCGAAGGATGTGGCGGGCGTCAAGTTCATCGGCCGCAAGGTCGAGGGCGTGTCCGGCAAGGAACTGGCGCCGCTGGTCGAGGAGATGAAGCAGAAGCTCGGCTCGGGCGCGGTGGTGCTTCTGGCCGAAGCCGACGGCAAGGCCACGGTCGCGGCGGGCGTGACGGGCGATCTGGTCGACCGCATCAGCGCGGTGACGCTGGTGCAGGCGGCCATCGCCGCGCTCGGCGGCAAGGGCGGCGGCGGCCGGCCCGACCGCGCGCAAGGCGGCGCACCCTCGCTGGACGCCGCCGAAGCGGCGCTGGCAGCGGCCGAAGGCGTGGTCGCCGCGGCCTGAGGCGACCGGAAATACGGCAAGTTGAACGGGTCATCTGCGGAAGCGGATGATCCGTTTCCATTTCTGTGCTAGCGATTGGAAAATGACACCGCAAAGGCGGGGATTGGGGCAGTCGCATGTGTCGTTGGGCAGCGTATATCGGGCAACCGATCTTTCTCGAGGATATCGTCTCGCGCCCCGGCCATTCGCTGGTCCATCAAAGTGTCAGCGCCATGCGCGGCCATACTCCGGTCAATGGCGACGGCTTTGGACTGTGCTGGTATGGCGAACGGGAGGAGCCGGGCCTGTACCGCGATACCATGCCCGCATGGTCGGACCCGAACCTGAAAAGCCTGGTTGGGCAGGTGAAATCGGGCCTGTTCATGGCCCATGTCCGCGCCTCGACAGGCACCGCGACCAGCCGCAACAATTGCCACCCCTTCGCCGTCGGCCGGTGGAGCTTCATGCATAACGGCCAGTTCGGCGGCTATACCGACTGGCGCCGCTCGGCCGAAATGATCATCCCCGATGCGTTCTACGCCCACAGAAAGGGCGCCACCGACAGCGAGGCGCTGTTTCTGATCGCGCTCGGCCACGGTCTGGACCGCGATCCGAAAGGCGCGATGAATCGCGCGGTGGCAGAGATGGAGGCGCTCGCCCGCGCCCGCGGCACGCTGCCGCATGTGCGGGTGACGGCGGCGTTTTCGGACGGGAACCGCCTCTACGCGCTGCGTTATGCCTCGGATGATGCGGCGCCTACGCTTTTTCACCGCTGGTCCGACACGCGCGGCGGCCGCGCCGTGGTGTCCGAGCCGCTGGAACCCGATGAATGCGACTGGCTTGAGGTTCCCCAGGGGTCGTTCTGCGTTTTCGAGGGCGATGCCGTCAGCATGACGCCCTTTGCCCCGGCCGTTGCAGCCGTGGCGTGACGCGGCCCCACAACGGCTGCGCCGCCTTCATGGCTCAAGCCGGTCCGCCGTCCATTCCGGCCGCTCTGCCGGATATGTGCGGCCCGCCAAGGGCGGACAACACCGGTTTACAGCCTGATGCGAGAGATCAGACCCGCAGCAGCGTGGCGGTCAGAGCCAGATCCGGTCGCGGAAGACGTAATAGGGGATCTGGGCGCGGGTGATGCCCAGCTTGGCCAGTTCAGCGTCGGATTTGTTTTCCAGCGCCGTCAACTGGTCGAGGCGCGAGCGCAGCTCCATGGATTGCTGCATGTTCTGACCGAGACGGTTCAGAAGTGCGCCGAGCCAGGCGCGAAAGCCGGTGCCGATGGCGGCGGGTTGGTTGGTGGTTTGAACAGACATTGGAAACCTCTGCGATTGTGCCGAATGGTTTCCTCCCTTGAGATGAAATTAGGACAGGGCGGCTGATATATCCAGAATTTTCGCTGCAATGCAGCTTTGCGTCAGGCGGGATGCTGCCAAATCAGGCATAAATCAGGCATTTGCGTCAGCGCCGAATACGCTTTCCCCCCCGCCGCGAGGCGATTATACGGGCTGCGGCATTCTTGATTGCGAAAAGGAAAGCAGCATGGCCAATGTGGTGGTTGTCGGCGCGCAGTGGGGCGACGAAGGCAAGGGCAAGATCGTCGACTGGCTGTCGGAGCGGGCCGAGATCATCGCCCGCTTTCAGGGCGGCCATAACGCGGGGCACACCCTGGTCATCGGCGGCAAGGTCTACAAGCTGAATGCGCTGCCCTCGGGCGTGGTGCGCGGTGGCAAACTGTCGGTCATCGGCAATGGCGTGGTGCTGGACCCCTGGCATCTCATCAAGGAAATCGCCGCGATCCGGGAACAGGGCGTGGACGTGTCCCCCGAAAACCTGCTGGTCGCCGAAAACACGCCGCTGATCCTGCCCTTCCATGGCGAGCTTGACCGGGCCCGCGAAGCGCAGAACAGCGTCGCGCGTATCGGGACCACCGGCCGCGGTATCGGTCCCTGCTATGAAGACAAGGTCGGCCGCCGCGTGGTGCGGGTGGCGGATCTGGCCGATGACGAGACGCTGCAGCTGCGCGTTGACCGCGCGCTGGTTCATCACAACGCATTGCGTGCCGGTCTGGGCATGGACCCCATCGACCGCGAGGTGGTGCTGGCCAGCCTGCGCGAAATCGCCCCCGAGATCCTGAAATACGCCGCTCCGGTCTGGAAAATCCTGAACGAGGCGCGTCGCGCCGGCAAGCGCATCCTGTTCGAAGGGGCGCAGGGCAGCCTTCTGGACATCGATTTCGGGACCTACCCCTATGTCACCTCGTCGAACGTCATCGCAGGGCAGGCCGCGACCGGCACTGGCTTGGGGCCGAGCGCGGTCGATTTCGTGCTGGGCATCGTCAAGGCCTATACCACCCGTGTGGGGGAAGGCCCGTTCCCGACCGAGCTGTTCGACGAGGACGGCCAGCGTCTGGGCGAGCGCGGCCATGAATTCGGCACTGTGACCGGGCGCAAGCGCCGCTGCGGCTGGTTCGATGCGGTGCTGGTGCGGCAGACCTGTGCGATCTCGGGCGTGAACGGCATTGCGCTGACCAAGCTGGACGTGCTGGACGGGTTCGAGACGCTGAAGATCTGCGTGGGCTACGAAATCGACGGCGAGACCTATGACTATCTGCCGACCGCCGCCGCCCTTCAGGCCAAGGTCACGCCCATCTACGAGGAGATGGAAGGCTGGCAGGAATCGACCGCGGGCGCGCGCAGCTGGGCCGATCTGCCGGCGGCGGCGATCAAATATGTCCGCCGCGTCGAGGAGCTGATCCAGTGCCCCGTCGCCCTGCTGTCGACCAGCCCGGAACGCGACGACACGATCCTGGTCACCGATCCGTTCGAGGATTGATCCGATGGATCTGAAGACCCGCAAAAGGCTGTCCCTGCTGATCCTGCTGCTGGGGCTTCCGGGCTATATCGTCATCGCCTGGATGCTGCTGGCCTGGATCGACGACACCTGGGGGCGGTTGCCCATCTGGGGCGAACTGCTGGTGGTTGTGGGGCTCGGGATCCTGTGGATCCTGCCCTTCAAGCGGGTTTTTTCCGGCATCGGCAAGGGCGAGGAGTGAGCGTCCCCCTGCATGTGCGGGGCGGCGTCACGCTGATCGGCGGCGGCGGCGTCACGCCCGAGGATCTGGCGCAGGCGCTGCAGCTTGCACCGGTTCTGGTTGCGGCTGACGGGGGGGCCGATGCCGCGATTGCCCTGGGGCATCTTCCCGAACTGGCGATCGGCGATTTCGATTCCATCAGCGATGCCGCCCGCGAAAGGCTGGGCCCTGACAGGCTGCGACATGTGGCCGAGCAGGACAGCACCGATTTCGCCAAGGCGTTGCGCCATATCCGCGCCGATTTCGTCATTGCCGTGGGCTTTTCCGGGCGCCGTCTGGACCATACGCTGGCCGCGGTGAATGTCATGGTCCGGCATCCGCAGCCGCCCTGCATCATGCTCGCGGCCGAGGATATCGTCTTCCTCGCCCCGCCCGAGCTGAGCCTGCCGCTGGCAGAGGGGACGCGGGTGTCGCTGTTCCCGATGGGCGCGGTGACCGGCCGGTCGGAGGGGCTGCACTGGCCCATCGACAATATCCGCTTCGCCCCCGACGGCCGCGTCGGCACCTCGAACCGCGCCACCGGCCCGGTGCGGCTGGTGCTGGACGGTCCGATGATGGTGATGCTGCCGCGCGACTGCCTGGGCGCGGCGTTGACGGCCCTGACGGCGCGCCGGGACTAGCGTTCCCAGGTCCGGCGCAGGACATCCATCCAGTTGCGCCAGCTGATCTTCTCGATCAGCGCCTCACCATAGCCGTGCTGACGCATGGCCGCGATCAGCCGGGGCAGGTCGCTGGCCTGGGCGAGGTCGTTGGGCATCTGCGCGCCATCGAAGTCGGACCCCAAAGCCACGCCATCTTCTCCCAATTTTTCAAGAAGATGATCGAGGTGCTTCAGATAGGGATCGAAGCCGTCGAAGGGCAGGCGGCGCCCATCTTCACGGGTGAATCCGGCGGCGAAATTCAGTCCGACCAGCCCTTTGGTCGCGGCGATCAGTTCCAGCTGCGCATCGGTCAGATTGCGGGTCGAGGCGCTGACGGCATGGGCGCCCGAATGGGTGCTGACCAGCGGCGCGCCGCTGATCCGGGCGATATCCTCGATCCCCTTCAGGTTCAGATGCGCCAGATCCAGCAGAATCCGCAGTCGGTCGCATTCGGCGACCAGTTCCTTCCCGGCGGCCGTCAGCCCCGGCCCGGTATCGGGACTGGCGGGGAATTCGAAGGGCACGCCATGGCCGAAGACGTTCGACCGCGACCAGACCGGCCCCAGCGAGCGCAGCCCGATTCGGTGCCACAGATGCAGCATCGCCGGATCGGAAATGCCCTCGGCGCCCTCCATGTGCAGGATGACCGCGATGCGGCCCGCAGCCTTCGCGGCCAGAATCTCGTCGACCGAACGGCAGATGGACAGGGTGCCCGTCTCCTCCAGCGCGAGCAGCGCCGAGGTCAGCCGGAACATATGGGCGATGCCGGCATCGGTCGGGACCGGGTCGGCCAGCGGCACCGCATAGGGCGGGTTTTCCTGCCGCGCCTTCCAGTCGATTCCGTCCGCATAGGCCGGCGACGGCGCCCAGAGCGCAAAGAAACCGCCGAACATGCCGCCCGCGCGCAGGCGCGGCAGGTCGATATGGCCGGTGCCGTCGCCTTCGGCCCAGACCGACAGCGGCGCAGCCCCGTCCTCGACCAAACGCTGCAGAAAATCGTTATGGCCGTCGAAAACGGGGATCATCGCGTGCTCCTTGGCAATTCGGCGCGATATTGGGCGCAGCCGCCTGCGACTGCAAGCCGCTTTGCCCGCGCCCCGATCCGTGGCAGGCTGGCCGCGAAACCATCAGAGCGAGGTCAACATGCCCCAGATTCGCCCGGATTTCACCGGCCAGACCGTCATCACCACCTTCGATGTGACCCCCGGCACCGCGCATGACCTGCTGGATGCGCTGACCGATGCCTGGGAAAAGGTGATCAGCCAGCAGCCGGGCTTTCTGGGCGGCGCGGTGCATCTGAACGATGCCCAGACCCGCGTTGCCACCTATTCCCTATGGCAGGCGCGCGGCGATTATCAGGCCATGCTGCGCACGCCCGAGATGCGCGAGCGCAACCGCGCCATCAACGCGCTGTGCCGCAGCTTTGAGCCGGTGATGTACGAGGTGCAATCGGTCTACGACACATGATCTAGATGCAGAAACCCCGTGCAAAGGCAAATATGCCTCGCTAGGATCAAATCAGCGCAGCTTGGGGGGCAGACATGGCAGGACGCATCATCACCGTCGCACAGCAGAAGGGCGGATCGGGCAAGACCACCTTGGCGGCCAATCTGGCGGTGGCGATGCGGGCGCGCGGCCTGTCCGTAGCGCTGATCGACACCGACCCGCAGGGCAGTCTCGGGCGGTGGTATATCGAGCGGCTGGGCCGCAAGGGCGAGGACGAGGAACTGGAGTTCTCGACCTCCTCGGCCTGGGGGGCGTCCTATGAAAGCGAAAAGCTGGTGAAGCGCTTCGATGTGGTCATCATCGACACGCCGCCGAAGATCGACAGCGACCTGCGCCCGGCCTTGCGGGTCGCGGATCTGGTGGTGGTGCCGGTAGCGTCGAGCCAGGTGGACCTGTGGGCGACCGAGGGCGTCCTGGACCTCGCGCGGCGCGAAAAGGCGCCGGTGCTGGTGGTGATGAACCGCGCCCGCCCCAACACCCGGCTGGGGGCCGAGGTGGCGCAGGGGGCGGCCGATCTGGGCGCGACGCTGGCAGATACCCAGATCGGCAACCGCGTGGCTTATGCCGAAACGCTGGGGCAGGGGCTGGCGGTCTGCGAACGCAGCGATGCCCGCCCCGCGCGCGAGGAGTTCGACACCCTCACCGACGAGGTCATGCGGGCGTGGAACTGACGGGGATCGCGGAACTTTTCCGCGTGCCCAAGCCTTTCCCTCATCACAGACGGCCGGTCCCGTCGGGGGCGGTCGCCGCAAAACCTGATGATGGAAGGAGAACGCCATGACCATGACCCGCAAATCCGGTCTCATGCTGTCCGTGCTGGCACCTCTGGCGCTGGCAGCCTGCACCGAAACGACCGAGGTGGTTCTGCCCGATGCCGAGGTCGTTACCGATCCGAACGACGCCTGCGGCGCCGCCGCATATCAGCAGTATGTGGGCCAGAAATCGCCCCAGATCTCGCTGGCCTCGGGGACGGTCTTCCGCCACTACCGCACCGGCGATCCGATCACCATGGACCTGCTTCCGACGCGGATCAACTTCGAATATGACCGCACCGGCACACTGGTCAAGGTCAGCTGCGGCTGAACGAACAGGGGCTGGGGCGGCAGTTGCCGCCCCTTTTCCGTTACGATCCGGCCTCGAAAGGTGCGGTCAGTTCCGCAGTCTTGGCCTGCTTGTCATAGACGCAGATCATCCGGTCGGCGCTGCCATCGGCCAGCGTCACCGTCACCAGCGCCGCGCCGTAAGACTCCGATCCGAAGGGGTTGACCTCCATTTCGGTGGTGGCATCAGCAGGTGCGTCGACCAGCTTGCCGCATTCGGCCTCGACCGCGGTGCGGAATTCGGCCCAGGCGTCTTCGGACGAGGAGAGGGCGGGGACGGCTGCGGCAATCAGCGGCAACGCAAGGGCGGCGGCGGCGATTCTTGAACGGGTCATGTCTGTTCCTGTTGGGGTTGTGAAGACGTGTGCGGATGCAACGCGCGGCACAGGTTCACGGATGCCTCACATCTGCGCAAGACGGATTGACCGCCGCCCGCGCCTGCGGTCTGCTGTTGGGGAAAGGAACGCCGATGATGCGCCTGCTTCTGCTGCCGATGCTTGCCACCAATGCACTGCTGGGCGGATGTGCCCCGCCGGGCGATACCGCGACGCCGGGCCTGCCTGATCGTTGCGGACCCGAATATGACGTGATGGTCGGGCGCAACATCGGCGAATTCACGCTGCCGCCCGGACTGCCGCACCGGATCGCCCAGCCCGGCGCGGCGCTGACCGAGGATTACAACGCGGGCCGCCTGAACGTCTTCGTCGATGACAAGGGCTGGGTGCAGACGGTGGAGTGCTGGTAGAGCCGCCGACAATCAGGACCTTGGGGCCGCGCAGGTCGCGCGCTCCATGCGGCGAATAACCGGTCGAGGCAGACTTGCCGTCAGCCAGAACCAACCGTCCGCTGCGGAGGACGGTTGCGCCAGCTTTATTGCCGCCGCTTCGACCGCTTGTTGCCGCCGCGCTGCCCGGCGCGTCCGGCGGTTGACCTACCCCGGCCGCTGACGGCTTCCTCGGCGGCGGCTTCGATGGCGGATTGGCGGGCCAGCGGGTCGTCGGCCACCGCCAGTTCCACCGCTTCCAGCCGCTTGACCTCGTCGCGCAGGCGGGCGGCCTCCTCGAATTCCAGATTCTCGGCGGCCTTGCGCATCTGCGCGCGCAAGCCGTCCAGATGCGCGGCAAGGTTTGCGCCGACCATCGGCTTGCTGACCTTGGCGGTGATCCGCGACTGATCGGTATCTCCTTGCCACAGCCCGGCCAGCACGTCGTCGACATTCTTGCGCACGGTCTGGGGCGTGATGCCATGGACCTCGTTATAGGCGATCTGTTTGGCGCGCCGCCGCTCGGTCTCGGCCATGGCGCGTTCCATGCTGCCGGTGATGTGGTCGGCATACATGATGACGCGGCCATCGGCGTTACGTGCGGCGCGCCCGATGGTCTGGATCAGCGAGGTCTCGGAGCGCAGGAAGCCTTCCTTGTCGGCGTCGAGGATGGCCACAAGCCCGCATTCAGGAATATCAAGACCTTCGCGCAACAGGTTGATGCCGACCAGCACATCGAACGCGCCCAGACGCAGGTCGCGCAGGATCTCGATCCGCTCGATCGTGTCGATATCGCTGTGCATGTAGCGGATCTTGATGCCTTGCTCGTGGAAATATTCGGTCAGATCCTCGGCCATGCGCTTGGTCAGGGTGGTCACCAGCGTGCGCAGGCCCTGTGCGGTGACGCGGCGGATTTCGTCCAGCAGGTCGTCGACCTGCATCTCGACCGGGCGGATCTCGACCTGCGGGTCCAGAAGCCCGGTCGGGCGGATCACCTGTTCGGTGAAGACGCCGCCGGTCTGGTCCAGTTCCCACTCCTTCGGCGTGGCCGAGACGAAGACCGACTGGGTGCGCATGGCGTCCCACTCCTCGAACTTCAGCGGCCGGTTGTCCATGCAGGAGGGCAGCCGGAATCCGTGCTCGGCCAGCACCATCTTGCGCCGGAAGTCGCCTCGATACATGCCGCCGATCTGCGGCACCGAGACGTGGGATTCATCCGCGAAAACAATGGCGTTATCGGGGATAAACTCGAAAAGCGTCGGCGGCGGCTCGCCCGGCGCGCGGCCGGTCAGGTAGCGGGAATAGTTCTCGATCCCGTTGCAGACGCCGGTGGCTTCCAGCATCTCCAGATCGAAATTCGTCCGCTGCTCCAGCCTTTGCGCCTCCAGCAGCTTGCCCTCGTCATTCAGCTGCGCGAGGCGCACGCGAAGTTCTTCGCGTATACCTTTGATAGCCTGTTGCATTGTCGGGCGCGGCGTGACGTAGTGGCTGTTCGCATAGATGCGGATCTGCTTGAATTCGTCGGTCTTTGCGCCGGTCAGCGGGTCGAATTCAGTGATCTTTTCCAGTTCCGGCCCGAAGAAATCGAAGCGCCAGGCGCGGTCTTCAAGGTGGGCGGGCCAGACTTCGACCACATCGCCGCGCACTCGGAACCCGCCGCGCTGGAAGGCCGCGTCGAGGCGGCGATACTGCTGGGCGACCAACTGGCCGATGAATTCGCGCTGATCGTATTTCTCGCCCACGATCATGTCCTGGGTCATCGCCGAATAGGTCTCGACCGAGCCGATGCCGTAGATGCAGGACACCGAGGCCACGATGATGACATCGTCGCGTTCCAGCAGCGCCCGCGTGGCCGAGTGGCGCATCCGGTCGATGGCCTCGTTGATCTGGGATTCCTTCTCGATATAGGTGTCCGAGCGCGCGACATAGGCCTCAGGTTGGTAATAATCGTAATAGGAAACGAAATATTCCACCGCATTATCTGGGAAGAAACCTTTGAATTCTCCGTATAATTGCGCGGCGAGGGTCTTGTTCGGGGCAAGAATGATCGCCGGACGCTGGGTCTGTTCGATGACCTTCGCCATGGTATAGGTCTTGCCGGTGCCGGTCGCGCCCAACAGCACCTGATCGCGGTCGCCGGCGTCGATCCCGGCCGACAGCTCGGCAATGGCGGTGGGCTGGTCGCCCGCCGGGGCGAAATCCGACTTCATCACGAAGCGCCGTCCGCCCTCCAGCTTGGGGCGGGTCACTTCGGGGAATCGCGCGACGGGTGCGTTGGTATTGTTATGGCCCATGGTTTCACCTTTGTTCCGGTCCCCAATCTGGCCATTCGCGGCGCATATGCAAGGGGTTGGGCGGGTCGGCGCACCGCTATTCCCGTTCCGGCGCCTGCCGGCCGATAAGGAATGGTGCCTCCGAAGTCGAAGATCAGCTCGGGCGCCGGTTGCCCTCCATCGGCGGCGCTTTCTGCGCCATGGGGGTCGTCCCTGGGGAAGGTCATGGTGCTGTTGGCGCTTATGCCCAATTGACCATCGCCTCATCACCTCAGCGCATGAGACCTGATGCAGCGGCTGTGGCAAGCGCGGGCTGCTGCGGCGCTTGGGCACTTGATCCCGCTTCGCGCATGGCTGATAAGGTTCGACAAGATCCACCTTGGGGAAACGATCCGCCATGCGCGTCCGCATCTACCAGCCCGCCCGAAACGCCATGCAGTCCGGGACCGCGCGCACGCGGCATTGGGTGCTGGAATTTCCGCAGGCGGATCAGCGCGA
This sequence comes from Paracoccus sp. S1E-3, assembly GCF_013868135.1. Taxonomy (GTDB): domain Bacteria; phylum Pseudomonadota; class Alphaproteobacteria; order Rhodobacterales; family Rhodobacteraceae; genus Paracoccus. The sequence goes on along the minus strand of NZ_JACEMU010000004.1, from coordinate 737,021 downwards.
CATCGACCCGCTGATGGGCTGGACCAGTTCGGACGATACCCAGTCGCAGGTCCGCCTGCGCTTCGCAACCCGCGCCGAGGCCGAGGATTACGCCAAGGATAACGGCCTGGACTATGTGGTGATCGACCCCCAGAAGCGCGCCGCCAATGTGCGCCCGCGCGGCTATGGCGAGAATTTCGCCACCGACCGTCACGCCCCCTGGACGCATTGAGATATTGACGACCATGGTGGTGGGGCCGGACAGCCCGCTTAACCCCGATCTCGACCTGCTGTTCGCACGGCACCAGGCGCATTGCCATGCCGACACGCCCCCCGAATCCATTCACATGTTGGATCGGTCGGCGCTGGCGACCCCGACGATCACCTTTCTGGCGCTGCGCGACGGCGACACCGCCATCGCCATGGGCGCGGTGAAGGATCTGGGCGACGGCACGGCCGAGCTGAAATCCATGCATGTCCTGGCCGAGGCGCGGGGCACCGGGGCGGCCCAGCTGATGCTGAAGGCGCTGGTGCAGGCGGCGCGCGACCGGGGCGCCCGCGCGATCTATCTGGAAACCGGCGCGCAGCCCAGCTTTGCGGCCGCGCGGGCCCTGTATCTGCGGGCCGGGTTCCGGCTTTGCCCGCCATTCGCGCATTATCGGGAAGACCCCAACAGCGCCTTCATGGCGCTGGAACTGCGCGGCTGAGGCTGCGCGCGCCGCCGGGGCCTTCGCCGGCTCCACCATGCCTTGCATTCCGAACCGAGCGTTCGATTCGACCCTCGACCCCGGCTTTCGCAGCCCGGTGGCGCGCTCGGACGTGTGTTCATCGAAGATTTCCGCGCAAGCTTCGCCTTATGCGGTGCGGGGCGCCTCGGCCGCTCATCCATAGGCGGTAAACGCCGCCGCGAAGGCGCCTTTTCGGGCGCTTTTCGTTGAGGCCCGTGCCGCGTCGGGCATACTTCACCTGTCTTTGTATGGACATCCGAACTGCCGTTTGTTCGGGCGTGTGGTGTAAGTGGTTCCCGGCTTTCCTTTCTGTCGCGCCATTCCCCCCGTCCGTCGGCGGTAGCGTGTATGAGAAAGGATTTTATGATGGCGATAGTTAGCGGCACTTCCGACGGCGAAATTCTGAATGGCACCAGTGGCGATGATACCATCAACGCCTTCGGAGGGGACGATACGATTTTCGGCTATGCCGGCAACGACACGATCTGGGCCGGTGACGGCGATGACAGGGTCGATGCGGGCGACGGCGACGACAGTGTCATCGGCGACGGGGGCAATGACTTCCTCGATGGCGGCTGTGGCAATGACACCATTATGGGCAACCACGGCGCAGATACCATCATCGGCGGTGACGGCGATGACAGCCTGCTGGGCGGCGCGGACAACGATGTCATATCCGGCGGTCTCGGCAACGATACGATCGAGGGCGGTTCCGGCGAGGACAGCATCGAGGGCGGAAGTGGCAATGATATCGCCTATGGCGGCCTGGACAACGACACCGTCCTTGGCAATGAGGGCGATGACAGGCTGTTCGGCGATGGCGGCGACGACACCATTGTCGGCGGGGCGGGCCATGATTTCGTGTCCGGTGGTCTCGGCAATGACTTGGTCTATGGCGACGATCCGGGCGGCCACCCGGACGGGTCGGGCAATGACACGCTGAAAGGCAATGAGGGAGACGACACCCTCGACGGCGGCCATGGCCGCGACCTTCTGGATGGCGGGACCGGCGCCGACCAGATGACCGGGGGTGAGGGTTTCGACACGTTCATCGCCAGCGAGGGCGCGGACACGATCCTCGATTTCAACACCGCCGCCGGCCAGGACTTCAATGACGGCGACCAGACGAATAACGACTTCATCGACCTCAGCGGTTATTACAACGACGCCAATCTGGCGCTGATCAATGCCCAGCGTGAGGAAGCCGGTCAGCCGACCTATGGCAACCCGTTGGCCTGGCTGCGCGGCGATCAGGCCGATGGGGTGCTGAACGACCTGGCTGGTCAGACCATCGGCGACTCGGTCATGCCCACGCTGGACCTGACCATCCAGAAAGACGGCGCGGCGGTGGCCGGGAAGGACCTGACCTGGGACAACACCAATGTCTGTTGCTTTGGCGCCGATACGATGATCCGCACCGCGAAGGGCGAGGTCGAGGCCCGCAGCCTGTCGGTCGGCGATCTGGTCGAGACCCGCGATGCCGGGATGCAGGCGATCCGCTGGATCGGCAGGCGAAGCTTCGACAGTGCCGATCTGACCGAACACCCCAATCTGCGTCCGATCCGCATCACCAGGGGCGCCCTGGGTTCTGGCCTGCCCGAGATGGATCTGATCATCTCGCCGCAGCACCGGATGCTGGTGCGCTCGAAGATCGCGCAGAAAATGTTCGGCGCGATGGAAGTTCTCGTCGCCGCCAAGCAGCTGTGCCAACTGGACGGGATCGACGTGGCCGAGGACCTGACCGAGGTGAGCTATGTCCACTTCCTGTTCGAGGATCACCAGATCGTGCTGGCCAATGGTGCCGAGGCGGAATCGCTGCATACCGGCGCCGAGGCGCTGAAATCGGTCGGCCCCGCCGCAGTCGAGGAGATCTTCGCGATCTTCCCCGAACTGCGCCAAGGCAGGCCGCGACCGGCGGCGCGGATGTTGCCCTCGGGCCGGCTGGGCCGCAAGCTGGTGGTGCGTCACCTGCAGAACCGCAAGCCGCTGGTGATGTAAGCGATTTGCAGCGCGACAGGCCGGGCATCACGCCCGGCCTTTTTCGTTGCGCCGGCGCGGCTTTTCCGCCATCAACAGCGCCGCGCGGCCCCGTAGCTCAACTGGATAGAGCAGGGACCTTCTAAGTCCAAGGTTGGGGGTTCGATTCCTCCCGGGGTCGCCAGAACTGCATGGCTGTCTGCCGGGTTCCGGCCCTTTCCCATCAATAGAACGATGCGTCCCCTCGCGGATGCCGCTCCTCACCGCGCATGATGCGGAGGAACGTGCTTGCCTGAGCTGAGGTCCGGTGCTCATATTCAGGCGTCGGGTGCGAAATTGCCGGGCGGGGTGGCCCGTTGGGACCGCCTTCACGACCATATCAACACCCGTCCGGGGTCCGGGCCATTTTCCGGCCCCAGTGATTCAGGACAGCAGCGGCCTTTCAGGCCGGACTGCGGAGGGGGGATTGAAATGGTCATTACATCGGCGCCACGGCGCAAAACACTGGACCACTGGCTGGTCTGGGCGATACTGGCGGTGCTCGCCGCCTATGGGCTTGCACAGGTCTCAATCGCACGGGGCGAGCATGTGAACGCCCTGTGGATGGTCGTCGCCTCGGTGTCGATCTACCTGATCGCCTATCGCTTCTACAGTCTCTATATCGCGCGCCGGGTGATGCAGCTTGACGCGAACCGGCCGACGCCCGCCCATCGCTTCAATGACGGGCTCGATTACGTTCCGACCAACCGTTATGTGCTGTTCGGGCATCATTTTGCCGCCATCGCCGGCGCAGGTCCGCTGGTCGGGCCGGTGCTTGCGGCGCAGATGGGCTATCTGCCCGGCATGTTGTGGATCCTTGCCGGCGTCGTGCTGGCGGGGGCGGTGCAGGATTTCATGGTGCTGTTCGTGTCGATGCGGCGCGACGGGCGATCGCTGGGCGATCTGGTCCGGTCCGAGCTGGGGCCGGTGCCGGGCCTGATCGCGCTGATCGGCACCTTTCTGATCATGATCATCATCCTCGCCGTGCTGGCGCTGATCGTGGTCAAGGCGCTGGCGGAAAGCCCCTGGGGCATGTTCACGGTCGCCATGACCATCCCGATCGCCGTGATCATGGGCATCTATATGCGCTTCATCCGGCCGGGCGCGGTGGGCGAGGCCTCGATCGCGGGTTTCATCGCGCTGATGCTGGCCATCGTCTTCGGCGCGAATGTCGCCGAAAGCCCGGTCTGGGGGCCGATCTTCACCTTCACGCCGACGCAGCTGTGCTGGCTGCTGATCGGCTATGGCTTCATTGCCGCGACCCTGCCGGTCTGGCTGATCCTGGCGCCGAGGGACTATCTGTCCACCTTCCTGAAAGTTGGCGCCATCGCCGCGCTGGCGCTTGGGATCGTGCTGGTCGCCCCCGACCTGAAGATGCCGGCGGTCACCCGCTTCATCGACGGATCGGGACCGGTCTGGTCGGGCAATCTGTTCCCGTTCCTGTTCATCACCATCGCCTGCGGGGCGGTGTCGGGATTTCATGCGCTGATCTCGTCCGGCACCACGCCCAAGCTGATCGACAATGAACAGGACGCCCGCTTCATCGGATTCGGCGGCATGCTGATGGAAAGCTTCGTCGCCATGATGGCGCTGGTGGCCGCCTCGATCATCGATCCGGGCGTCTATTTCACCATGAACAGCCCGGCCGCGCTGATTGGCACCACGGCAGAGAGCGCCGCGGCGCAGGTCACCGCCTGGGGCTTCCCGATCACACCCGAGACCATCCACCAGACGGCGGCGGATGTGGGCGAGCACTCGATCATCTCGCGCGCGGGGGGCGCGCCGACGCTGGCGGTGGGCATGGCGCAGATCTTCTCGAATCTGGTCGGGGGCAAGGCGATGATGGCCTTCTGGTATCACTTCGCCATCCTGTTCGAGGCCCTGTTCATCCTGACCGCCGTGGATGCCGGCACCCGCGCGGGCCGGTTCATGCTGCAGGACCTGCTGGGGGTCTTCATGCCGGCGATGCGCAATACCTCGTCGCTGGTGGGCAATGTGATCGCCACCGGTCTCTGCGTCGCGGCCTGGGGCTTTTTCCTTTATCAGGGCGTGACAGATCCGCTTGGCGGGGTGAATACGCTGTGGCCGCTGTTCGGGATCGCCAATCAGATGCTGGCGGCGATCGCGCTGATGCTGTGCACCGTCGTTCTGTTCAAGATGAAACGCGAGCGCTATGCCTTCGTCACGCTGATCCCCTCGGTTCTGCTGGTGGTGGTGACGCTGACGGCGGGCTATCAGAAGGTGTTTTCCAGCAATCCCGCTGTTGGCTTCCTTGCCCATGCCCAACGCTACCGCGAGGCGGCGGCCAATGGCGAGGTGCTGGCCCCGGCCAGGGACATCGGCCAGATGGGCCAGATCGTCTTCAACGACATGGTGGATGCGACCATGGCCTTCATCTTCGTGGCGCTGGTGCTCAGCATGATCTTCTTCAGCGTCCGCGCGGCGCTCGAAGCTTACCGGGCGCGGGGCTGGACCGCACATGAATTGCCCGAGGCCCTGAACCGGCCCCCGGCCACCCCCGCGGAATGAGGAGTGTAATCATGACCCCATCCCTGAGAGCGACGCTGACCACCTGCCGGAAACGCCTGCGCGAGGGCGCGCGGCTGATGATCGGCGTCCCCAATTATGACACCTATGTCGCCCATATGCAGGCGGCGCATCCGGGCCAGCCGATCATGACCTATGCCGAGTTCTTCCGCGAGCGGCAGTCCGCCCGCTATGGCGAGGGTTCGACCCGCGGCTTCCGCTGCTGCTGAGGGGCTTCGGGTGATAAAGTCAGGCTGCGCGGTCTGGACGCCGCGCGGCCTTGCCGCCGGACGCCGCACGTGCAAGGCCGTGTCGTGGCGTGTGGAGAGGATATCCCTGGGATGGTGCAAAGCGCGGGGTTCGGCGGCGGCTGTCACTGGTGCACCGAGGCCGTCTTCCAGTCGCTGCACGGCGTGGTCGCGGTCGATCAGGGCTTCATCGCCGCAGCAGCGCCCGATGACAGCTTTTCCGAAGCGGTCGCGGTCAGCTGGGACCCGGCCGCAATCAGCTTCGCGGATCTGATCGCGGTGCATCTCGCGACCCATTCCAGCACCTCGGCCCATAGCATGCGCGGCAAGTATCGCAGCGCCGTCTATGTCCATGACGGGACAGAGGGCGTGGCGGCACGGCGGGTTATCGACCGGATCGCCCGGCAGACAGGCAGCAGCTTCATCACCGAGATACTGCCCTTCCGCGCCTTCCGGCCGTCCGACGCGCGGTTCCGCGACTATTACGCCCGCCACCGCGACGCGCCGTTCTGCAGGGCTTATATCGAGCCGAAGCTGGCATTGCTGCGGCAGCGGTTCGCGCGCCTGCAGTCCAGGGTTGCGACCTGATATTGCTGCCAGCCTCCGCGATGGCTATCACGGGCGTCCGAGAGATGGAGAGCCGCCTTGACCGAGACCGCCCAACAGATCGACCGGGTGATCGCCCGCGAAATATCCGCCAGCCCCGCGCAGGTCAGCGCCGCGGTGGCGCTTCTGGACGGGGGCGCCACCGTGCCCTTTGTCGCGCGTTACCGCAAGGAAGTCACGGGCGGCCTCGACGACACCCAGCTGCGGACCCTCGCGGACCGGCTTGCCTATCTGCGCGAGCTGGAATCGCGTCGCGAGACGATCCTGAAATCGATTCGCGAGCAGGACAAGCTGACCGATCATCTGGCGCGGGCCATCATGCAGGCCGACACCAAATCGGCGCTGGAGGACCTGTATCTGCCCTTCAAGCCCAAGCGGCGCACCAAGGCGATGATCGCACGCGAAAACGGCCTCGCGCCGCTTCTGCGCGCCATCATGGACAACCGCGCCGCGGCGCCCGAGACGCAGGCCGAGGCCTATCTGACCGAGGCGGTGCCCAGCGTGAAGGACGCGCTTGCCGGGGCGCGCGACATCCTTGTCGAGGACCTGTCCGAACAGGCGGATCTGCTGGGCAATCTGCGCGAGTTCATGCGGCGCGAGGCCTTTGTCACCTCGAAGGTCATCGAGGGCAAGGAGCAGCAGGGGGCCAAGTTCTCGGATTATTTCGATCAGCGCGAGAAATGGTCGGACATTCCTGCGCATCGTGCCCTGGCCATCCTGCGTGCCGCGAAAGAAGAAATCGTCACCATCGAACTCGCCCCCGACGCCGAGACCGGCGTGCCGCAGGCCATCGGCAAGATCGCGGCCCATCTGGGAACGCGCGGCGACACGCCCGGCGACCGCTGGCTGCGGGATGCCGCGGGCTGGGCCTGGCGCGTCAAGTTCGCGCTGGCCCTCTATATCGATCTGCTGGGCGAACTCCGCGAACGCGCACATGAGGAAGCGATCACGGTGTTTTCGCGCAACCTCAAGGACCTGCTGTTGGCGGCGCCGGCGGGGGCCAGGGCAACGCTGGGGCTGGATCCCGGTATCCGCACCGGCGTGAAATGCGCCGTGGTCGACAAGACCGGCAAGCTTCTGGAAACGGCGACGATCTATCCCTTCCAGCCCCGAATGGACCTGACGGGCGCGCAGGCGAAGCTGGTCGAGCTGATCGCGCGCCACGGGGTCGAGCTGATCGCCATCGGCAACGGCACCGCCAGTCGCGAGACCGAAAAGCTGGTGGCCGAGACGGTGGGCCTGCTGCCGAAAGGAACGGCCATGCCGAACAGGGTCGTCGTGTCCGAGGCCGGGGCATCGGTCTATTCCGCCTCGGAAGTGGCGGCGCGAGAATTCCCCGAACTGGACGTGTCGCTGCGCGGCGCGGTCTCGATCGCGCGACGCCTGCAGGATCCCTTGGCCGAACTGGTCAAGATCACCCCGCAATCCATCGGCGTCGGCCAGTATCAGCACGATGTGGATCAGCGCCGCCTGTCGCGCGCGCTGGATGCGGTGGTCGAAGATGCGGTGAACGCGGTGGGGGTGGACCTCAACACCGCCTCGGCCCCGCTTCTGGCGCAGGTCGCCGGGGTTGGCCCGTCGCTGGCTGAAGCCATCGTGCGACACCGCGAGCAGAACGGCTCTTTCCCGTCGCGCAGGGCGCTGATGAAGGTGACGGGGCTGGGTCCGAAGGCGTTCGAGCAAGCTGCCGGGTTCCTGCGCATCCGTGACGGTGTGGAGCCGCTGGACGCCTCGGCCGTGCACCCAGAGGCCTATGATCTGGCCCGCCGGATCGTCAACGCCTGCGGCCGCGATCTGCGCCAGATCGTCGGTGCGCCCGGCGCGCTGAACGGGCTGCGTGCCGAGGATTTCGTCACCGATGCCTTCGGCCTTCCGACGGTGCGCGACATCTTCCGCGAACTGGAAAAACCCGGCCGTGATCCTCGGCCCGAATTCAGGACGGCGACCTTCACGGACGGAGTTGAGGATATCAAGGATCTGAAACCGGGCATGCGCCTTGAAGGCACCGTAACCAATGTCGCGGCCTTCGGGGCCTTTGTGGATATCGGCGTCCATCAGGACGGTCTGGTCCATGTCAGCCAGCTTGCCGACCGCTTCGTCAAGGACCCCCATGAGGTCGTCAAGGCCGGCGACGTGGTGCAGGTGCGCGTCACCGAGGTCGATATTCCGCGCAAGCGCATCGGGCTGACCATGCGAAAGGATTCCGGGGCCTCCGGCGGTCGCGCCGAGGCAGGCCAGCCTGTGCGATCTTCGGGCAAGCCGAAGGGGAAGGTGCCTAATACCCCCAAAACCGACGCGCCCGGCGGTTTCGGCGTCGCCCTGCAGGAAGCCATGAAGAAGCGCTGAGCGGGGGGCGCTTTGCCGTCGAAGCTGGGAAGAACCAGCGGCCCCCTCTGCTGTGATCGGCGCGATGGGAACGTCGCCACACATGGCCGGTGAAGGAGGCGCGGACGGTCGGGGCGCGTCCGTGTCCCGACGCGTCTCTGAGGCCGCCAGAACAGGCGATCGAAACTGGCAGTCCGAGCGAGCGAATGCGCTCTGTTCGCAGCGAGAAACCCAAAACGGTCGGGTGAGAAGGCCGGAGGTCGCGCCGCGCGCGGCGCCAGAAATCAGCGGAGGCTTTCAGCCCCGCCCTCAGGAGTTGACATCGCCCCGTTCATCCGAAATGCGCGCCCCTGCGCACCGTCGCTGCGGCGCCTGCAACAGGTTTTGGGGTCACAATCGGGCCACGACGAATCCTAGCCCGTATTCTCCTTCGATGGCGCATGTTTTCCGCCGATTTTCCGTGAGAACCATTCGGTAGTGCTCTGGATGATGAAATACAGCGACGGAATGATGAACAGACCGATCAGCGTCGCCCCCAGCATCCCGCCGATGATGGTGATGGCGCCGTCCGATCTGTGGGGGCAGGCTTTTCACGACAGCGTCGATATCTGGCAATCCGAACAGGCGATGTTCGCCTTTCATTTCGCGCTGAAAGGGGCACCCGAATATCCGCTGGCGACGGGCTGGTCGGTGACCGGGGCTGAAGCCTCGATCATGGAGCGGCCGGAAAGCATCTATCAGCTCAACCAGGATCTGGCGCGGGGCGAGATGGAGCTTGGCGATTATCCGCTGCAGATCGTTCATGCGGCGGGTTACGACCGCACGCGCGCCCCTGCCGGCTATTCGCTGCTGAAGATCGAGGGCGGGATGCCCTATGCCCTGAAGGAGGGGCCGGAGCATTGGGACGCGATCAAGGCGCAGGTCGCAGACGAGGTTCTGGACCGCTATCTGCGCTATACCCCGAACCTGACGCGCGACGATGTGTTGGCCCGCGTCATCATGAGCCCGCTGGACATCGAACGGATGAACCCGGCGATGTGGCGCGGCAGCGTGCATCATCTGGACAAGCGATGGGGCAACTTCGCGCCTTACCGGTTGCCGATACCGGGACTTTACCAGACCGGCGCCTGCACCGCGCCGGGCGGTTCGGTCACCGGCCAGCCGGGGCGCAACGCGGCCATCGCCATTCTGGAGGATGACGGCAAGAAGCTGGGCGATATTGTAGGGAAGGGCTGAGAGATGCGCGGTTCCGGTCGGGGAAATGGGGCCACGGCATGGGCTGGCCAATCGGCCATTCTGGTGGCGTTTGCGGGACTGTTCGTCGGGGCTCTGTTTCTGGGCGCGGGGGTTTCGGCGCAGGATCGCCCTCCACCGGCTGCAGCCGGGCAGGCTGATGCGGCGGGCGAGGAGACCCTTGCGGATATGCAATATCCCGACGACATCGACCCGGCCTGGTTCAACAAGCTGTTTCAGCAGGTCGCGTTGAACCCGTCGGTCGCCGCCGCGCCGGAACAGCCGCTGCCCTTCAACCATGAATGGCATGTCACCGAAGTCGGGCTTGACTGCACCAACTGTCACACCAATCCCGATCCCGGTCGGCTGATGACATTTCCCGACACCCAGACCTGCATGGACTGCCATTCCGACATCGCGACGGACAAGGAGCCGATCCAGCGACTGACCCAATACCACGACAATCAGCAATCGGTGCCCTGGGTCCGGGTCTATCAGCTTCTGCCCGGCGTGAACTGGAGCCATCGCACCCATGTCGATGCCGGAGTCGGCTGTCTGAACTGCCACGGCCCGGTGCCGGAGCTTGAGCAGATGCGCGAGGTGACGGCGGTGACCGCGATGGCCAGTTGTCAGAGCTGCCACCAGCAACAGGACGCGCAGAATGGAACGGCGTTGAATACCTGTGCCACCTGTCACACCTGGCCGGATGACAAATGGATCGAGGTCGGGCAATAGCGCCCCCGCGCGGGCTATGACGGCCAGCTCTGCCGATCCGCGCGGCGGCAGTGCTGATGCGGATTTCGATCTCGGACCCTCGGCCTCGGCCCCGGCGCAGACGATGGCGCTTCTGACCAATACCGACGGGCTGTCGACGGTCAGCTTCGCCGGCGTGGGGGCCAGGACTGGGTCCGGGTTGAGCCCCGGCGCGCTCGACGGTCTGATTGTTGCGGCTGACTTTTTCGCGCTGCATTCGGGCGACACGCTGGGATCGGTCCGGCAGGGGCGATGCTGATCGGGCGAGGGCTGGGCGATGTGATGCCGGCCCTCATCGTCGCCGTCTCGGGCGCGATCACGGCGGCGCTGTTTCTCGGCCAGCTTCTGTTGCCGCTGGTGGTGCAGCCGCTGGTCGATCTTTACGTTTGCCCGGCGATCGTCCTGATCGCCGCGATCCTGCTGCTGCCGATGGCCGTTCTGGTGGCATTGTTGCCGAGAAAATCGTGACCGCTCAGGCCTGAAGCGCGTGGCGGACGCGTTCCCGGCTGAGCGGCAGATCATGCACCCGCCGCCCGATCGTGTTGCGCAGGGCATTGCCGATGGCGCCGCAGGTCGGGCCTTGGGCGGCCTCGCCCGCGCCCAGATAGGGTTGGCCGGGGCGGTCGATGACATGGACCGCGACGCTGTCGGGCACATGCGAGAAGCGCAGGATCGGATAGCTGGACCAGTCGGTGCTGGTAATGCCGCCCTGATCGAAGGTGACCGTCTCGAACAGGGTCCAGCTCATCGATTGCAGGATGCCGCCCTCGGTCTGGTTGATGATGCCGTCGGGGCTGACCGCCTCGCCGGCATCGATCGCGGCGACGGCGCGGACCAGCCGCACATCGCCGACCGCCGGATCGACCTCGATCTCGACCGCCAGCGCCAGATATGAGGCGAGGTTCTTGTAGCGCGCATAGGCGAAGCCCACACCGCGCGTGCCGCCGGGCTCGCCGATCCCCGACCAGCCGAATTCGGTCGCCGCCCTTTCAACCACGTCGCGGGCGCGCGGGTCTTCCAGATGACGCAGCCGGAACTCGACCGGATCGGTCCCGGCCATCAGCGCCAGTTCATCCATCGCGCTTTCGACCGCGAAGACATTGGCGAAGGCGCCGAGCGCCCGCAGCGAGGAAATCCGCAGCGGTGCGGCTTCGATGAAATTCCACAGGATGCGCCGGTTCGGAATGGTATAATAGGGATTGGCGTTGCGGTCACCATTGCCGGTCGGCACGATCGACAGCTTGCCGACGAAGGGCGGATAGGGATCGGCCTTCATCTGCCCGGCCAGCAGCGCGGGCGGACCGCCGGGGCGGCCGGTATGGGTGCTGGAATAGAGATCGTAGCTCCAGGCCGAGATCATCCCGCCATCGCCCAGCTTTGCCCGAAGCTTCAGCAGCATGGGCGGGCCGTAAGGTTCGTTCGCATGTTCCTGTTCGCGCATCCAGACCAGCCGGATTGGGCGGCCGGGCAGTTTCGAAGCGATCAGCGCCGCATCCGCCGCCGCGTCATCGGCACCATTATGGCCATAGCAGCCCGCACCCTCGGCATGGATCACCCGCACCCGTGCCGGGTCCATGTTCAGCAGTTCCGCAATCGCGTCGCGGTCGGCGAAGACGCCCTGCGTATGCGACCAGACGGTCATGTCGTCACGTTCCAGCACCGCCAGCGCGCAGGACGGCCCGATTGAACCATGCATCAGATAGGGGCGGGTAAAGACCGCCTCATAGGTTTCGCCCTCGGCGGCGTCCGGGTCGCCTTCCTCGGCCACGGTGCCGGTTTCGCTGACATTGGCCTCCAGCCAGGCCGACATGGCCGTCTGGTCGGGCAGGGCGGGGCCGTCCTGCCAGTTTGCACTGGCCTGCAATACCCGCATGGCGCCGATCGCCTGAAACTCGCGCTCGGCCACGACGGCGAGAAAACTGCCGTCGCGGATGACGGCGACGACACCGGGCATGGCTTCGGCCGCGGCAATATCGGCCTCGATGAGTGTCGCGCCGGGCGACGCCGGGCGGATCACGCGGGCATGGACCATGCCTTCAGGCCGCAGGTCCTGAATGAAGGCCGCGCCGCCGGTCGCCTTCAGGGCGATGTCGGGGCGCGGCAGCGATTGGCCGATCAGCCGGAAATTCGCCGGGTCGGTCAGCGGCGATTCCGGCAGCGCCTCGACATGCAGGTCGGTCTCGGCGACCAGTTCGCCAAAGCGCAGTGTCCTGCCGTCCGGGGCGATGATCTGGCGGTTCTCGGCGCGCAACCCGTCGGGCGCGATCCCCCAACGGCGGGCGGCGGCGGCGATCAGCAGCACGCGGACCTGCGCGGCGGCGTTGCGCAGCGCGGTGCCGCTATACTGGATGGTCATGCTGCCGGCGGTGAAACCTTCGTCCGGGGTGCGCCCGGTATCGGCATTGACAAGGGTCAGCTGGTCGATGCCGATGCCCAGTTCCTCGGCCGCGATCTGCTTCAGCGGCACCTTGATGCTCTGCCCAAGCTCGGCCTTGCCCGAGAAGGCGGTGATCGCATCGTCGGGGGCGATGTGGATCCAGGCATCGAGCAGCCGCGTATCGTCGAGGCTACCGGGCAGGTGGGCCGGTTCAGGTGCTGGCGCTTCGGGCGCGGCGACCTGTGCGAAGGCCGGCAGGAAAGTATACCCGACGATCAGTCCGCCCGCCCCTGCAATGACCTGACGTCGACTGAGATCGAAGGGCTTCGCGGTTTCGGGGCGTCCGGACATCATCAACCCTCCTGAACGGGATTGGCGTCGCGATACAGTTCGGCGGCGCGGCGGATCGCCTTCATGATCCGCATATGGGTGCCGCAGCGGCAGAGATTGGTCTGGAAGGCGGCGCGGATTTCATGGTCCTGCGGATCGGGATTGTCGCGCAGCAGCGCCTCGGTCCGCATCATCATGCCGGGGATGCAATAGCCGCATTGCATCGCCTGCAACTCGATGAAGGCCCGCTGCACCGGGCCGGGGGCTTCGGCGGTGCCCAGCCCCTCGACCGTCTCGACGGCGCGGCTTCCGATGACCGAGATCGGGGTGACGCAGGACAGCACGGCGCGGCCATCGACCAGCACCGTGCAGGCCCCGCATTGGCCAAGGCCGCAGCCGTATTTCGGCCCGTTCAGCCCAAGATCGTCGCGCAGCGCGTAAAGCAGCGGTGTTTCGGGCGCAGCATCAACGCGTGTCTCGGCGCCGTTCACCTTCAGGGTCGTGGCCATGTTTCAACCTCCTGCGGCATTCACGTTTGCCGGCCCGCGCTCGATCCCGTTGGGGGGCAGCGTGGTCACCGGGTATTCGCCCGAGCGGGTATCGCGCACGATCCGGTCCAGCCCCTGCCATGCGGGCGCGGCCGAGAACCGCGCCCGCAGATAGGTCAGTAGCGTCACCATATCGGCATCATCCAGCGCATCGGCGAAAGGCGGCATGATCGGCGCTGCCTCGCCATCGGCGGGGGGCAGGCCGAACATCACCAGATTGACCAGGTTCTGCGGATGCGGCGCACTGACCGGGGTGCTTTGCGACAGCGCGACCCCGCCAAAGGACAGGGGCTTGCTGTCCTCATGGCACTGGGCGCAAATGCCGGCATAGAGTTCGGCGCCGCGATCGGCGGCAAGATCGGCACGGTCGGTCACGCGCGGCTCGCGCGTGCCCATCTGGTCCATCAGATAGACCGCCATCGCCCGGACATCGGCATCGGGCAGGAAGCGCAGATTGGCGGTCACCTCGGCCATCGGACCGGCGGCGATGCCATGCGTCTCGTTCCAGCCCTGATGCAGATACTGGTACAGGCTGTCCTCGGTCCACGGGATCGGCGCGGGGTTGGCGGCGTTCAGCGCGACGGCCTGCCAGCCCTCGGCCTCGCCGCCGTCGAAATGGCGGCTTTCGGCCAGTGCGCCGAAGGCATTGCGCGGCGTGTGGCAGCCGGAACAATGGCCCAGCCCCTCTGCCAGATAGGCGCCACGGTTCCAGTCCTCACTCTTGTCGCTCTGCACAGGCCGTTCGCCTTCGTCGAAGAAAAGGAATTTCCAGCCGGCGAGGACTGGCCGGAAACCGAGCGGGAAGATCAGCTCGTTCGGCGTATCCTCGCGGCGGATGGCGGGCCGGGTCATCAGATAGGCGTAAAGCGCCTCGATATCGGCGTCCGAGATGCGGGTATACTGGTCATAGGGAAAGGCCGGATAAAGGTGGTTGCCCTCGCGGTCGACCCCCTGCCGCATGGCGCGGCGAAAGGCATCGAGGCTCCAGTTGCCGATGCCGGTTTCGGGGTCGGGGGTGATGTTGGTGGAGAAGATGTCGCCGAAGGGGGTCGGCAGGTCAAACCCGCCGGCAAAGGCAGGCTCGCCCGGTTCGGTATGGCAGGCGACGCAATTGCCGACGGCTGCCAGATCGGCGCCGCGCGCCACCAGTTCCGGCGCAAACTCGCGCGTCGCGGCCGAGGCGTCGGGCGCGATCTCGGCCCTACGCGCCAGCAGCAGAAACGCAGCCAGCCCCAGCACCGCCAGCACCACAAGCCCCGCCAACAGTCTGAGTATCCCCTCTGCACGCATGTCAGACCCTCTCAGCCAAAGCCGGGGAACAGCCGCAGCGCATTGCCGCGCTCGACCGCTTGCAGGTCTTCGCCGGTGAAGACCGTGGCCAGCCCCTCGTTCGTCTCGATCGAGCTGCGATACGGGTAATCGGTACCATACACGATCTGGCCGATTCCCGCCATCTCGCGTGTCCCGGCAAGGGTGACAGCGTTCGAGACGGCCGCCGTGTCGTAGTAGAAGCGGCGCAACTGGGTCTCGATCTGCTCGCGGGTGAACTGGCCGGCATAGGGTGGCCGTTCGATGGACTGTTCGACGAAGCGCTCGTAGAAAGACGGGACCGACCCGCCGCCATGTGAAAAGATCCAGTTGATATTCGGGTATTTCTCGCCAAATCCGCTGAAGATCAGCGTGAAGATCGTGCGGGCCGTGTCGGTGCCGTATTCGATGAAGGCATCGTTCAGGTCGCGCACCACGTTGACGCAGCAATTGGCGTTGGTCGGATGGGTGTAGACGGTCGCGCCGCGCCGGTCGAGCTCGGCCCAGACCGGCTCGAACTCGGCATAGCCCAGCCATTTGTCGCCATAACTGGTCAGACAGCCTACCCCGTCCATCTTCAGCGTATCGAAGGCATATTCGATCTCGCGCAGGCAGGCATCGATATGGGGAAGCGGCAGCATCGCGAAGGCGCCGAAGCGGCCGGGATGATCGGTGCGCAGCCGCACCGCATATTCGTTGGATTCCCGCGACACGGTCGCGCCCTGTTCCGCGCTCAGGTTCTTCAACTGCGGCGTGGAGGGCGACACAATCGAGGTGGCAACCCCGCCCTGATCCATGTCTTCCAGCGACTGCTGCACGGACCAGCCTGCCATGGGCGGGTTCGCGGTTCCCATTTCCTCCATCGCGGCCAGGAAGGCGGGCGGGGTGATGTGGTGATGAACGTCGATCCGGTGCGCCGCCGGCTGGGCCAGCAGGCGGCCGCCCGGCAGCAGCAGCGTGGATGCCGCAGCGCCGGTGCCGATCAGCAGCCCGCGCCTCGTCATGTCAATGTCGGACGCGAAGCGGTCACAGCCGCATGCGCGGTGGTGGAGGTGATGGGAATGGAAGGAATTCATCGTTCACTTCTATCTGTGAATGGGACGTTCGCGCAGCAAAGCAGCCCGTCCTTCGGGCGACACCCGTTGATTCCGCGAGGGGCTCGGATCTTGCCAACGGGCAAAAGGCAACACTTCATCCTTCGGCCCGGCGCTTCGTCAAGGTCGGACGGTTGCCGAGCGCCTGATGACACCAGCCTGCGTGACGCAAGGACGATTCTTCAAGCGTTCATTGATGCAAGCTGTGCAAAACCGCCTGGAATATAGAGGTCATCCGAGGATCAACGGATGACGGCTGCGGCGAGAGCGATTGCCGACAGGGAGACCTTCGGGCATCTGTCGCAGCGGGTTGCGATGCGCCTCCCAACCCCCACCATGCCGAAGCATACCGCGGCAGAAACCTGTTCGAACGCGCCTTCTGCTGCCCCGAGGACGGGAGACGAAGCCCCCCGCTCGGGCAGACCCGCTCCGACAGAGTCGCGATCAGCGCCGCTTCAATCGTCGGACGCGCCGCCCTCATCATCTGGCGGACGTGATTGCGCCCCTAGCCGCGCTCCCTGCTGGGTGGCCGACGCAAAACGATAGCCGATGCCGGGCTCGGTGAAGATGAAGCGCGGGGCGTTCGCATTGTCGCCGAGCTTTTCGCGAAGATGGCCGATCGCGACCCGCAGGTAATGGCTATCGTTCTGATGGGTCTGGCCCCAGACGGTGCGCAACAGCTGTTCATGCGTCAGCAACCGCCCGGCATTCTGGATCAGCAGGGTCAGCACATCGAATTCCTTGCGCGTCAGCCGCACCGGCGTTTCGCCAAGTGTCACCATCCGCGCCGCGACATCGACGGTCAGATCATCGACCGTAATGACGGGGGCCACGTCGTCCGTGGCGCGCCGACGCGCCAACGCCCTGAGCCGCGCCAGAAGCTCGCCCGAGGCGAAGGGCTTGGTGACGTAATCATCCGCCCCCGCATCCAGCGCCGCGATGATCTCGCCCTCGTCCGAACGCACCGAGACGACCATGATCGGCACCGATGACCATTCGCGGATCGCCGCGACCACGTCCTTGCCGTCCAGATCGGGCAGCCCGAGATCGACCAGCACGACCGAGGGCGCGCCGGTGGCGGCGGCTTCGATCCCCTCGCGGCCGCGCGCGGCCTCGGCCATGGTGTAGCCCGCGCCTTCGAGGACGACGCGCAGAAAGCGGCGGATAGGGGTCTCGTCCTCGATCACCAGAATGCGGGCGGGGGCGGTGTCAGTCATCGGCATCCTCGGGGCTGGACAGATCGGCAGGCAGCAGCAGTCGGATGGCCGCACCGCGCCCGGCCGGCGGCTCGATCGCGGCGACGCTGCCGCCATTGGCTTCGACCATGCCCTTGACGATGGCAAGCCCCAAACCGGTTCCGGCAGGTTGGCCATCGCCCTGCACCGCGCGGTGGAACAGGTCGAACACGTTGCCGCGTTCGGCCGGCGGAATGCCCGGGCCTTCGTCGCTGACGGTGATGGCGACCTGCGCGCCCTCGGGCGCGGCAGTGATGCGGATGGTGCTGCCCTCGGGTGCGTATTTGCTGGCGTTTTCCAGCAGGTTCGACAGCGCCTGACCGATCAGAAGGGGATCGACCAGAACCGGCGGCGTGTCCGGCGCGACCTCGACCGCGACGGCGAACCCGTCCAGCACGCGGGCCAGATCGGCGCGGGCGGCGGCGATCAGTTCGGCCGCCTCAACCCCGCGCAAGCGCGGGACGAGCGCGCCGTGTCCCAGCCGCGTCATCCCCAGAAGATTGCCGACGAAACGGTCCAGCCGCCGCGCCTCGTCCAAAGCCTGCCCGGTCAGGGCGCGATCCTGCGCGGGCGACAAGCCGCCATCCTCCACCGCCGAAAGCGCGCCGATCACCGTGACCAAGGGCGTGCGCAGATCGTGGCTGACGCTGTTCAGCAGCGCCGCGCGCAGCTTTTCGGTTTCCGAGGTCAGCCGCGCCCGCTCCAGATCGTCGCCGACCTTGATGCGCTCGACGGCAACCGCGACCTGACCCTCGACCGCGTTCAACAACCGGCGGGTGTCGGGGTCCATCCGGCGCTTCGGGTCGGTGAAGCGCAGCCCGATCACGCCCATCGGCGCGCCCTGCGTGGCCAGCGGCAGGAACATCCAGCCAGCCGCCGGCAGCGTGTCGGTATCGCGCCCGGCGGCCTGCCCGCGTTGAAAGGCCCACAGCGCAGCCGCGTCCGAGATCGGGTCCAGATCCTCCTCGATCGACGGAAATCCCTGCACCTGCGTCAGATGCCCTTCCGATCCCGGCATCAGGATCAGCGAATGGCATTCCAGCGTGCGCGCGATATGCGCCGCCGCCGCCCACAGCACGTCATCGGTGGTCGAGGCCGAGGCGATCTTGCGGGCGAAATCATACAGCGTCTCGGTCCGCGATTGCGCGTCGCGCATGAACTCGACCTGTCGTTTCAGCCGCCCCGCCAGCGTGCCGGTGAACAGGGCCGAGATCGTGAAGACCAGCAGGGCCACAACGGATTCTTCGGCGGAGACCTTGAAGGAATAATAGGGCTCGGTGAAGAAGAAGTTATAGGTCAGGAAGCTGATGATGCTGGCCGTGATGGCCGCGGCAACACCCCGCCGCATCCCCACCGCCAGCACGCCGACCAGATAGATCACCGCCAGCGAGGCGACGGGCAGGACATGCCAGAAGGGCCAGGAGATCAGCGTGCAGAAGGCGGCAGCCGCCAGCGACTCCACAAGGATGCGGAACCAGCGCTGCCCATTGCGCGGGCGCGTTCCGCGCGGCGCGGCAAGAGCGCGGCCACCAAGCGGGGTCAGGATCGTGACCTCGAAATTCCCGGCGGCCTCGACCAGTCTTTCGGTCAGGGGCGGGAAGAACCGCGATTTCAGCCGGTCCAGCCAGCCGACGGAGGCAGGGCGGCTGACCACCAGCCGGGTCACGTTCAACTGCCGCGCAGCGTCCAGAAACGCGCCCGCCACGTCATGTTCGGCATGAAGGGTGCGCGTTTCGGCGCCCAGACGTTCGGCCAATTGCAGCGCGTCGATCATCGCGCCCGAGGCGGCGGCGCCCCGCGCCTCGATCCCCGGCGTCAGCACATGGGCCACGACCCAGGGGATGCGGGCGCGGTCGGTCATCCGCCGGCCCGCACGCACCAGCCCCTTGGCGGTCGCCGGATCGTCCAGACAGACCATCAACCGGTCCTGAACCCCGGTCCGCCCCATGCCGCGCGTCAGTGCCAGCATCTCGGCATCGACGCGGCTGGCGGCGGTGCGCAGCGCCAGTTCGCGCAACGCGGTCAGGTTCGGCTTGGAAAAGAAATTCGCCAGCGCCCGTCCGGCTTCCGCCGGCATATAGACCTTGCCGTCATGCAGCCGCTGGATCAGGTCGTCGGCCGGCAGGTCGATCAGCTTGATCTCGTCGGCCATCTGCAACACGGCGTCGGGCACAGTTTCCTGAACCTGAATGCCGGTGATCCGCGCCACCACGTCATTCAGGCTTTCGACATGCTGGATGTTCAGGGTCGTGTAAACGTCGATCCCGGCGGCGAGCACCTCCTCGACATCCTGCCAGCGCTTGGGGTGGCGCGAGCCGGGGGCATTGGTATGGGCCAGCTCGTCGATCAGGGCGACGGCGGGGCGCCGGGCCAGCAGCGCATCCAGATCCATCTCGGTCAGGCGGCGGTCGCGATAGGAAATCTCGCGCCGGGGGATCTGGTCCAGCCGGGCCAGCAACGCCGCCGTTTCAGTGCGCCCATGGGTTTCGACAAGTGCCGCCACCACATCGCTGCCCGCCTTGCTGCGGGCGGCGGCTTCTTCCAGCATGGCATAGGTCTTGCCGACGCCGGGCGAGGCGCCAAGGAAGATTTTCAACCGCCCCCGTGGCGATGCCTCTGGTGCTGCCTCGGCATTCGCTTCGGGCAGGAAGGCTTCCGGGTGGGGGCGGTTGTCATCGTTCATGGCGCGACCTTACGCGCCCGCCGCATCGAGCGCGAGGTTCGCCCGCAACACATTCACCATCGCGCCGTCGACCAAACCAAAGGCCGGCCCGGTGGTCGCGGTCCTGATCGCGGCGCGGATGCGGTCTTCGTCCAGCCCCCGCGCCGCCGCGATGCGCGGCACCTGCGCCAACGCGGATGCGAGCGAGATATGCGGATCAAGCCCCGAGGCTGAGGCCGTCGCCATGTCGGACGGCGCAGGCTGGCGGTCGAAGGCGGCGGCGCGCGTCCGCACCTGGGCCAGCAGCTCGGCCGAGGACGGCCCGAGGTTCGAGCCGCCGGAACCGGCGGCGTCGTAATCCACCGCCGAGGGACGGCTGCGCAGATATTCGGGCCGGGTGAAGTTCTGCCCGATCAGGCTTGATCCGACGATGACGCCATCGCGGGAGATCAGCGAGCCGTTGGCCTGCGCGGGCATCAGCACCTGCGCAAAGCCGGTCATGGCCAGCGGATAGGCAAGCCCGAGCATCAGCGAGAAGGCGCCAAGCAAGGTCAGCGCGGGGCGGAGTTGTGTCAGCATGGGAAAACCTCAGGCCAGATGCAGCGCGTCGACGAGAATGTCGATCAGCTTGATACCGATGAACGGGGCGATCAGGCCGCCCACGCCGTAGATCAGAAGGTTGCGCGACAGCAGCGCACCCGCCGTGGCCGGGCGGTATTTCACCCCCTTCAGCGCCAGCGGGATCAGCGCGACGATCACCAGCGCGTTGAAGATGATCGCCGACAGGATCGCCGATTGCGGCGTCCCGAGACCCATCACGTCCAGCCCCGCAAGGCCGGGATAGGCGGCCACGAACAGCGCCGGCAGGATGGCGAAATATTTCGCCACGTCATTGGCGATGCTGAAGGTGGTCAGCGCCCCGCGCGAGATCAGCAGCTGCTTGCCGACCATGACGATCTCGATCAGCTTGGTCGGGTCGCTGTCCAGATCGACGAGGTTGCCGGCCTCTTTCGCCGCCGGGGTGCCCGAATTCATGGCCACGCCCACATCCGCCTGCGCCAGCGCCGGCGCGTCGTTGCTGCCATCGCCGCACATCGCGACCAGCTTGCCCGAGGCCTGCTCGGCGCGGATCAGTTCAAGCTTCTTTTCGGGCGTGGCTTCGGCAAGGAAGTCATCCACCCCGGCCTCGGCGGCGATGGCGGCGGCGGTCAGGGGGTTGTCGCCGGTAATCATCACCGTGCGGATGCCCATACGGCGCAATTCGGCAAAGCGGTCGCGGATGCCGGGCTTCACCACATCCTTCAGGTGGATGACGCCAAGAATACGCCCGTTCCGCGCCACCACCAGCGGCGTGCCGCCCGACATGGCGATCCGGCGGACCAGCGGCTCGGCCGCCTCCGCGCCGCCTTGGGGAAAGGCCCGCGCCATGGCGTCCGAGGCGCCCTTGCGGATCTCGGTCCCATCGGCCAGATCGACGCCCGACATGCGGGTCTGGGCGGTGAAGGGCACGAACGTCGCCCCGTCGCGCAGCGTGCCTTGGGTCAGGCCGTGCAGCTTCGCGGCCAGATCGACGGTCGATTTCCCCTCGGGCGTGTCATCGGCAAGGCTGCTGGCGAATGCGGCCTCGGCCACCTCGCGCTCGGTCACGCCGGGGACGGGCAGGAAGGCGTCGGCCATGCGGTTGCCGAAGGTGATGGTGCCGGTCTTGTCCAACAACAGCACGTCGATATCGCCCGCCGCCTCGACCGCGCGGCCGGATTTGGCGATGACGTTGGCCTTGACCAGCCGGTCCATGCCGGCAATGCCGATGGCCGACAGCAAGCCCCCGATGGTCGTCGGGATCAGCGTGATGAACAGCGCGGCCAGCCAGATGACCGGAATGGTGACGCCGGACCAGCCCGCAAAGACCGGCAGCGTCGTGACCACCAGCAGAAAGACCAGCGACAGCCCGGCCAGCAGGATATCGAGCGCAATCTCGTTCGGGGTCTTGGCGCGTTTGGCGCCTTCGACCAGCGAGATCATCTTGTCGAGAAACGTCTCGCCGGGCTTCGCGGTGACGCGCATCACCAGCCAGTCGCTGACCAGCCGCGTGCCCCCGGTCAAGGATGACCGGTCGCCACCCGATTCCCGGATGACCGGGGCCGACTCCCCGGTGATGGCGCTTTCATCGACCGAGGCCACCCCCTCGATCACCTCGCCATCGGTCGGGACGATATCGCCCGCCTCGACAAGGATCAGGGCGCCGGTTTCAAGATCGGGCACGGCGATCATCTTGTAGAGTTCGCGATTGCCTTCGTTCAGCAGCGCCTTGGCCTTGGCGGTGGATTTGGTGGCGCGAAACGCATCGGCGCGCGCCTTGCCGCGCCCCTCGGCCACGGCCTCGGCGAAATTGGCGAAGATCACCGTCGCCCAAAGCCATAGGACGATCTGCACCGACAGGGCGCGGCCCGGTTCGGACCAGTTGAGCGCGGCCAGCACCGTGGTCACGGCGGCGACGGCGGCGGTGGCGAAGATCACCGGATTGCGCATTAGCTTGCGCGGGTCCAGCTTGGCGAAGGCCGCAAGCGCGGCGGGGCGCAGGATTTCGGGCGCGAACAGGCCCGGTTCGGATTTTGCGTGTTTCGACATGTTATGCCTCAGAAGCTTTGCCCGGCGGCGATCGACACATGTTCGGCGATCGGGCCAAGGGCCAGCACAGGAAGGAAGGTCAGCGCGCCGACGATCAGGATCGTGGCGACCAGAAGGATGGTGAAGGCCGTGCCATGGGTCGGGAATGTCCCCGCCGTGGCTTCGGCGCGCGGCTTGGCGGCAAGGCTGCCCGCAATGGCCAGCACCGGGATGATATAGCCCCAGCGGCCGATCATCATGGCCAGCCCGATCATGCTGTTATGCCAGACGGTATTGGCGCCGAAGCCCGCGAAGGCGCTGCCGTTATTCGCCGTGCCCGAGGTATAGGCATAGATCAGCTCGGTCAGCCCATGCGGGCCCGCGTCCTGCACCGCGCCCGCGGCGTTGCCGGTCAGGATCGAGACCGCCCCCAGCACCAGCACGCCCACGGGCATCACCAGCAGCGTCAGGGCGGCCAGCTTCATCTCGCGCGCCTCGATCTTCTTGCCCAGCCATTCGGGTGTGCGCCCGACCATCAGCCCGGCCAGGAACACGGTCAGCACGACATACAGCACCATGCCATAAAATCCCGCGCCGACGCCGCCGAAGATGACCTCGCCCACCAGCATGTTGAACAGCGGGATCATGCCGCCAAGCGCCATCAGGCTGTCATGCATGGCGTTTACCGCGCCGCAGGAGGCGACGGTGGTCGCGACCTCGAACAGCACGGTTTGGGCCAGCCCGAAGCGGACCTCCTTGCCCTCCATGCCGGTGCCCGGTTCGGTCAGGCCGGCGTAAAGCGGGTTGCCCGCGCGTTCAGCAAAATAGGCGGCCAGCAGCACGGCCACGAACATCGCCGCCATCGCGGCGAAGATCGCCCAGCCCTGACGGCGATCACCCACCATGCGGCCATAGAAGAACGGGAAGGCGGCGGGGATGACCAGAATCGCGAAGATCTGCGCGAGGTTGCTGAGCGCGGTCGGGTTCTCGTAGGGATGGGCCGCGTTGACGTTGAAAAAGCCGCCGCCATTTGTGCCCAGCATCTTGATCGCCGCCTGACTGGCCACCGGCCCTTGGGCGATCACCTGTTGCCCGCCTTCCAGCGGGGTGGCGGTGACGGACCCCACCAGCGTCTGCGGCACGCCCTGCCAGACCAGCAGAACCGCAAGGATGATCGCGCCGGGCAGCAGCAGATACAGCACCGCCCGCGTCAGATCGACCCAGAAATTGCCGAGATCCCGCGTCGACCGGGCCGCAAGCCCGCGCACCACCGCCACCGCCACCGCGATGCCGGTCGCGGCCGAAACGAAGTTCTGCACCGTCAGGCCGAACATCTGGCTGAAATGCGACAGCGTGGTCTCGCCGCCATAGCTTTGCCAGTTGGTATTGGTCATGAAGCTGATCGCGGTGTTGAAGGCCCCATCGGCGCTCATCGCGCCGAAGCCCTGCGGGTTGAAGGGCAGATAGCCCTGCAGCCGCAGCACCAGATAAAGCAGCAAAAACCCCGCCGCATTGAAGGCGAGCACGCCCGCCGCATAGCCGGTCCACCGCTGGCCCGCGCCATCGGTGCCCGCCGCGCGCAGCAGCAGCCGCTCGACGGGCGCCAGATAGCGGATCCGGCCGGTGAACACCCCGGCCATATAGGGACCAAGCGACAGCCCGGCAGCGGTCAGGGCCGCGAGGAACAGCGTTAAGAACAGAAGATCGGACAGCATCTCAGAACCTTTCCGGCGCCAGCAGCGCGCACAGGAAATAGATCAGCAGAAGCGCGGCCAGCCCGCCGCCGAGGATGAGATCGACGGTCATCTCACCGCTCCAACCGCTGGATCAGCGCAAGGGACAGCCGCGCGCCCGCGAAAAGCGCAAGGCCGGATGCCGGAAAGATCAGGTCAGGGAGTGTCATGGTATTTCGCCATTGTGGTTAGCATGGCGAAAAGGTGGCGTTTCAGCGCGTAACGGCGCCATGTGCAATTGGGCCGGACGCGTAACGCGGGCGTAAATTTTCGGGGGCAGGCTGGCAGGCGTCGGACGAAAATCCTCCGCTACGGACGGCGGTTCGGGGCGCCGCCCATTTCGTCCGGCAGGCTCTCATTGCAAGAAAGCGCGCAGCATCGCGCCTTCGCTGACCAGCCATCCCGAGGAATGGTCAGGCGACCCATTCCACGAAGTCGGGCCGCGCCATCAGCGCTGCCATGCGCGCCTCGCCGTCATCGACGCGCATCTGCATCGGCGCCCGGGTCGGGCCGGCATCGACGCCAATTGCGCGCAGCGCCGCCTTCATGCCAGGCAGCACGCCGGTTTCCAGCAGCGCCTCGACGAAGCGCGCCGAAGTGTCCTGGAGCCGCTGCGCTTTCGCCAGATCGCCGCTGCGGAACGCCTGATCCAGCGCGACGTAAAGACGACCCAGCAGATTATAGGTGGTGCCGATGCCGCCATCGGCCCCCAGAACCGCGCCCGACAGATAGATCTCGTCAAAGCCGAAGAAGATCGTCGCATCGGGCGCGCGGCGGCGCAGCATCGACAGTTTGAACATGTCGGTGGAGGTGTATTTGATCCCCGCGACATTGGGCAGATCGATGATCGCCACCAGCGTTTCCAGGCCTATGGGCCGGCCGGTGCGGATCGGCACCTCATAGACGATCAGCGGCAGGTCGGTCGCCGCCTGCAAGGCACTGTAATAGTCGAGGATCTCGGCATCGGTGAAGGGATAGGAATGCGGCGGCAGCGCCGACAGGCCCTGATAGCCCAGTTTCGCCGCGTTCTTCGCCAGCCGCACCGAATCGCGCAGGTTCGGCGCGCCGACATGGGCGATCAGCACCGTGTCCGGGGCATCGCCCGCGACGATTTCCTGCTGGGCCAGCAGCTCCTCGATATCCAGCAGCCCGGATTCGCCGCTGCTGCCGCCGACATAAAGCCCCGCCAGCCCCTGCCGCAGCACATAGGCGTTCAAGGCGCGCTGGCGATCCGGGCTGAACGCGCCGTCATCGGTCAGCCCCGTCATCAGGGCCGCATACATCCCGGCGAGTTGTCTCGTCATCCTGTCCTCCCGCGAAACATGTGGTTAGCATAGATTTTCATTATTGTTTGACAAGCAATAATTGTGGTATTACCAAAATATCAGGGAGCGACGCAGGAGGAGGAGCGGGCCGTGACCGAGATCGCCGTATCGCCACGCATGCCCGACGTTATCGCCGAGGCGCTGATCGGTGAGATCCGCAGCGGCGCGATTTCCCGCGGCCAGCCGCTGCCGCCCGAACGCGAGTTGTGCGAACGCTTCGACGCCTCGCGCCCCACCGTGCGCGAGGCGCTGGCGCTGATGCAGATGCGGGGCTTCCTTGATGCCGGTGGCGGCCGGCGCCCCCGTGCGGCACAGCCCTCGCTCGAATCCATTCTGCACTCTACCGCCGGGCATATCCGCGACCTTTTGGGCAATGCCGAAAGCGGCGCGCATCTGGAACAGATGCGCCAGTTCATCGAAACCGGCGCCGCGCGCGAGGCGGCGATCCGCGGCGACCGGATTCAGGTCGCGCGGCTGCGGGATGCGCTCGACCGCAATCAGGCGGCCATCGGCACGCCGCGCTTTGCCGAGACCGATATCGCCTTTCACCGGGTGCTGGTCTCCATCGTCGGCAACCCGGTCATGCTGGCGCTCCACGACATGTTCGTCTCGGAATTGCTGGCGCAGCGGCCGCCGGTCGAGGATCCGCGCCGGCATGACGAGATCGCCCATGACGAACATCGCGCGATCTATGACGCGGTTCTCAGCGGCGATGTGATGGCGGCCACCGAGGTCATGGACCGCCATCTGGCCCGCTCATACCGCGCGCGCCTTTTGACGGCAGGACGGACCACGCCGACCTGAAACGAAAATCAACGGAGGAGGAGAAAATGCTGAAGAGTTTTCTGATGGCCGGTGCCGCCATCATCGCGCTCGGCGCTGCGGCGGATGCACGCGAACTGACGCTCGGGATGCAGGATAACGAGGCCACGCCCGTCTATAAGGGGGCCGAGGAATTCGCCGCCAAGCTGGCCGAACTGTCGGGGGGCGAACTGACCGTGAAGCTGTTCCCTTCGGCGACGCTGGGCGATTTCAAGGCCATGGTCCAGCAGGCGCAGGCGGGCGAGCTTGATTTCGTCATCACCGGCTATCCCGACATGTCCTATACCATCCCCGAGCTGAAGCTGATCGGCGCGCCCTATGTCATCGCGGATTATGCCCAGCTGAAAGAGGTCGTGGCCGGTCCCTGGGGACAGGAGATGGCCGGCAAGTTCGAGGATCAGGGCATCCATGTGCTGGATGTCTGGTATTACGGCACCCGCCAGACCACCGCGAACAAGCCGATCAATTCGATCGAGGACATGAAGGGGCTGCGCCTGCGCACGCCGAACGTGCCCTTCCTGATCGCCTATGCCGAGGCTGTGGGGGCAGTTCCCGCGCCGGTCGCCTTCGCCGAGGTCTATCTGGCGCTGCAGACCAATCAGGTCGATGCGCAGGAAAACCCGCTGACCACCATCGATGCGCAGAAATTCTATGAGGTGCAGAAATCGGTGGCGATGACCAACCATTTCGTCGCCTCCTCGGCGGTGCTGATGGCCAAGTCGACATGGGACAGCCTGTCCGATCAGGAAAAGGAATGGGTGACGACCGCCATCAAGGACGGCGGCGCGGTGAACGACAAGCTGCTGGAGGAAGGCGAGGCCAGTCTGGTCAAGGCCTTCGAGGAGCGCGGCCTGACCGTAACCCAGCCCGATCTTGCCCCGTTCAAGGCCGCGATGCAGCCCTATTACAACACGCTCGAGGCGGAGTTCGGCGAAGGCGCAATCGCGAAAGTGACGGCGAAATAAGCGCACCGCGCGCAGGCGGAAAGGGAGGAAAGCCATGAAACCGCTTCGCAGATACGGGCCTGAAGGGATCGCCGCGACGATCCTGTTCATCGCGCTGATCGTGGTGGTGATGATTCAGGTTCTGGGCCGCACGCCCCTGTTCACCGGCCCGGTCTGGACCGAGGAAGCGGCCCGCTGGCTGTGGGTCTGGATGGCGATGATCGGCATTGCCGAGGTCGAACGGACCGACAGCCAGCTGCGCATGGGCTTCCTGGTCGAACGCCTGCGCCGGCGCGCGCGCATCGCGGTCTTCACCGCAATCGACGCGGTGTATCTGGCGGTGGTTCTGAACCTGATCTGGATCGGCTGGAAGACCATACAGCGGACCTGGACGAACGAGGCGGTGACGCTGCCGGTCAGCGATGCGGCCCTTTATGCCTCGGGCTTCGTCGCCATGATCCTGATCGCCAACCGGCTGATCCGCCGCATCCTCGGCCTCGGCCACCGCCATGACCCCGACGAAGTGGAGCCGACGCTGTGATCCTTGCCATCATTGCTATTGGCTGGCTGTTGCTGGTTCTGGTCGGGGTGCCGATCGGGATTTCGATGATCCTCGTCTCAATGGGCTATTTCTACTGGTCAGGCATCGGGCTGGCCTTCGCCATGTCGCGCATGGTCGACGGGTTGAACAGCTTTCCGATGCTGGCGGTGCCGCTGTTCATCCTTGCCGCCGCGATCCTGAACGGGGCCGGGATCACCCATCTTCTGTTCGGCTTCGCCCGCGCCCTTGTCGGCCATATCCGCGGCGGCCTCGGCCATGTCAACGTGCTGGCCAGCCTGTTCTTTTCGGGCATGTCCGGCTCGGCGCTGGCGGATGCGGGCGGCCTCGGCAAGATGGAGATCGAGGCGATGCGCAAGGCCGGCTATGACGATGACTTCTCGGGCGCAGTCACCGCTGCATCCTCGATGATCGGGCCGCTGGTGCCGCCCTCGATCACCATGGTGCTGTACGGGGTGATCGCCAATACCTCGATCGGCAAGCTGTTTCTGGGCGGCGTCGTGCCGGGCTTTCTCTGTGCGGCGGCGCTGATGGTGATGGTCTATATCATCGCGCTGCGCCGCGACTATCCGCGCGACCGCTGGCCCGGCTGGGCCGATGTCGGGCGGTTGTTCGTGCGCTCGTTTCCGGCGCTGCTGACCCCGGCTGTGATCGTCGGCGGCATCTTCAGCGGCTTGTTCTCACCGACCGAGGCGGCGGCTGTCACCGTGGTCTATGCCATCGTGATCGACCTGATCTTCTATCGCGAACTGACCTGGCGGCGGCTGTGGGATGCGCTTTATGAAACGACCGCGACCTCGGCCGGGATCGCGACGATCATCGCCGGGGTATCGCTGCTGGGCTATGTGCTGGCCCGCGAACAGGCGCCCCAGCAGATCGCCGCCATGTTCCTGAACATCGCCGACGGCCCGGTCAGCTTCCTGATCGCCGTCAACCTGATGATGTTCGTGCTGGGTATGTTCATCGAATCCTTGGTGATCCTGCTGATCGTGGTGCCGATTCTGGTGCCCATCGCGCTTGGCTTCGGCATCGACCCGATCCATTTCGGGGTGATCGTGGTCCTGAACCTGATGATCTCGATCCTGACCCCGCCGATGGGCATGGCACTGTTCGTGGTCGCGCAGGTCAGCGGTATTCCCTTCCAGAAACTGGCCCGTGCCATCCTGCCCTGGATCATCCCGCCGGTCGTGGTGCTGATCCTGGTCTGCGTCTTTCCGGTGCTGGCGACCGGGCTGCCGGGGTTGATGAAATGAACGTGCTCGAACGCCTGCGGGGCGGACTCGTCGTCTCCTGCCAGCCGGTCGATGGCGGCCCGATGGATCGGCCCGAGATCGTCGCCGCCATGGCGCAGGCGGCGGTCGCCGGGGGCGCCGCCGCGCTGCGGATCGAGGGGGTGGAGAACCTGCGCGCCACCCGGCCCGTGGTCGAGGTGCCGATCATCGGCATCGTCAAGCGCGACCTGCCGGACAGCCCGGTGCGCATCACCCCGACCATCGCCGATGCGCAGGCGCTGATCGCCGCCGGGGCCGATATCGTGGCTTATGACGGCACGGCCCGGCCGCGCCCGGATGACCGCGATGCGATCCTCGCCGCGATCCGGGCCGGCGGCGTGCTGGCGATGACCGATTGCGCGGAACCGGATGACGGCCGCGCGGCGCTGAGCGGCGGGGCCGCGATCATCGGCACCACCCTTTCGGGCTATACCGCCGAAACCGCCACCGATGATGACGCGCCCGATCTGGCGCTGATCGGGCGGTTTCAGGCGCTTGGCGGCTTCGTCATGGCCGAGGGGCGGTTCAACACGCCCGAACTCGCGCGGCAGGCAATCCTCGCGGGCGCCGATGCCGTCACTGTCGGCAGCGCCCTGACCCGGCTCGAGGTGGTCACCGGCTGGTTCGCCGATGCCATCCGGCGGCCCAGATGATCCGCGGTTTCGCCGTCGATCTGGGCGGCACCAAGACCGCCGCCGCGCGGATCAGCGACGGGCGGATCGTCGCCCGCGAACAGGCGCCGACCGATGGCAATGCTGGGTTCGACGGCCAGATCGCGGCGATGAAGGCGCTGCTCGATCGGCTCGGCTATCCGCGGGGCGAGGCCCTGGGCGTCGCGGTGGCGGGCCGGGTCGATCAGGAAGGCCGCTGGCAGGCGGTCAACGCCGCGACCCTTCCCGGCATCACCGGAGAGCCGCTGCTGACAAAGCTCCGCGCGGTTTTCGGCGATCGCGTGATCCTGCGCAACGACGCCGCCGCCGCCACCTTGGCCGAGGCGCGGCTGGGGGCAGGGCGCGGCGCCCGGCATTTCGCCTATCTGACCGTCTCGACCGGGGTAGGTGGCGGCGTCATGTTGGACGGCAGTCTGCTGCAAAGCCCGAATGGTCTGGCCGGGCATGTGGGCTTCATGTCCTCGCCCTTTGGTGACGAGCGATGTGGCTCGGGCCGCCGGGGCACCGTCGAAAGCGTGGCCTCGGGCCGCGCCATCGCCCGCGCCGCCGGCACGCCCGATGCGCGCGCCGCCTTCGCGTCGGATCAGCCGGAAGCGCAGGAAGCCATCGACCGCTCGGCGGCGGCGGTAGCCCGGCTCTGTGGCGATCTGACAGCGCTGTTCGGCCTCGACCGCATCGCGATCGGCGGCAGCGTCGGCTTGGGCGAGGGGTATCTGGCCCGCGTGCTGGCCAAGTTCGAGGAGGAGCCGCCCCTGTTCCGCGTCCCCGTCATCCCTGCGATCCTGGGTCACGACAGCGCCCTGCTGGGGGCGCTGCTGCCGGACAGCGAAATGTCCTTATCCTGAGTGGGAAGGGCGGTCGGGGTTGTCCCGCTTTCGCCGCGAACCGCCGGAGAGGTCGCAGTTGGTCTGGGCCATGCGCCACGACACGTTCCGCGGCAGGCGGAGGTAGACGCTGAAGCAGTTGCGGCGCTATGCCCAGGCGAGATGCTGCTGGCGGTGGCGGCTGCCCCGACCGAGGCTGCCGTTAGGCAGGATCAGGAGGGGAGTGGAACGCTCTCTCGTCGCCGGCGATCGGACTGCGTTTGACCGCCTGCAGCGTGATGCGAGGATGATCCGTCGGATTGGGGCGATCGTGCCGCCGATCCTCGCCGTCACCGATATGATCGCGCGGCGTGCGCCTGACCACGCCGGCGAGGCGCGGGGTGCGGCTGGCCTCGGCTTTCGATCCGGTGCGCGGCATCCGACCCGGACCGGCCGTTCGTCCCACAACCGTTATTGGCTGTTCCGTCGCGCCGATGGCAATCAGTGCGAGGGAACTTGGCTGGCGCAACGGGCCTCCGGGACCGATTTTCCCCGAGGCGTGCCGCCCGGATGATCTCACTCCTGCCGGTCATTGGCGAACTGGATGCCCGCCGTGCCACCGGTGTCGATGAACAGGTTCATGAAGGCCGGGACGGTGTCCTTGCGGGCCCAGTCACGCTGCAATTCGCAGAACAGCTGCGGCACGCTGATCATCTTGCCGCCCGCCTGTTCGATCCGGCGCAGCGCGGCCTCGTGCGCGGCCAGCGAGGTGCCCCCCACCGCATCGGTCACCACATAGACCTCATACCCTTCAGCCAGGGCATCAAGTGCCGGGAAGGTCAGGCAGGCCTCGGTCCAGAGTGCGGTCATGATCAGCTTCCTGCGGCCGGTTTCTTCAACGGCCTTGCGAAACTCGACATCCTCCCAGGAATTGATCGTGGTCCGGTCATAGGTCGGATAATCCGCCAGCGCCTTGCGCAATTGCGGGATCGGCGGCTTGTTCAGCCCGGTCTTGACGTTGACCGTCGAATGAACGATCGGCAGGCCATAAGTCACTGCCGCCTGGGCCGTGCCGACGATGTTGTTGACCATCAACTGCCGGTCCATCGAAGCGATCGAATTGACCTGCACCGGCTGGTAATCGATGACGATCAGGGCCGAATTTTCGGGCGTCAGCAGTCGATCCTGAACCGGATCGCGACGTGGTTCGCTGGTCATGATGAACTTCCTTTCGATTGCACTGGGTTGACGGGTTTCATCGGGGGTCAGTCCCGGCTGACGCTGCGCGGCAGAGGCGATGGTCAATGCCTGCCCCGCGATAAAAGTTTGAGGCTTCCGTTGACGTTTGCAACCTGCACCCCGGGCAGGCTGCACCGGTTGAGCGGTTTCTCGCCTTTCCCGGCTGACGCTGGCTAGCGCTCGTCATCGGCCTCGTAATTATGCACGAAGTCTTTCGGCATTTCCGGGCCCCACAGATAGAGCGAATCCTCGGGCGGGTAGTCGCCCGCCTCCCAGTCGTGGTCGGCGGGGATATAGTCGATATCGGCGGAATATTCCGAATAGCTGCCCCAAGGGTCGCGGACATAGTGGAAATAGTTCGAGCCCAGCACATGTCGGCCCATGCCCCAGCCCCGGCTGAATCCCTTCTCGGCCATCTGCATGGCGCCCTTGCCGACCTCGTTGATGCCACCCATGTCCCAGCTGCAATGATGCAGGCCCGGCGCCGACGATCTGGCAAAGGCGACGAGATGGTGATCCGAGCCGTGGATGCCGTGCATGAAGCAGATGCCGTCGCCGGACCGGTCCGACAGGCGCAGCCCCAATGTCCGGCTGTAGAAGTCTATCGCCCCCTGCACGTCGGGCGTGAACAGCAGGATATGGGCCAGCCGCGTCGGTCGCACCGTATCGGCCTTGGACCGCTGCGGCGCGCCCGCCACCCCGCCGGGGCAGGAACCCAGAAAGAACGGCGTCTTTTCGCTGGGCGTGGTCTTTTCTGCGATCTTCACCTCGACCAGCACGCCGAAAGGGTCGAAGAACCAGAAGCCGTTGGAATCGATCCCGCGCGGCGGGTCCATCAGGCGGACACCCTGCCCCTCGATCCGCCGGCGCATCGGTTCGAAATCCTCTTCGAACACGCCGAAGGACAGGTGGTTCAGCTTTTTCTGACCCGCTTCGGAAATGGTCATCCAGCGATGATCCAAGCCGAAGGTGTAAAGCGCCAGTTTCTCGCCTTCCTCGCGCACGTCCAGACCGAAGGCCCGATAGAAATTGTCGGCCACGGTCAGATCGGGCACCGTCATGGTGAAGGTGTCCATGGAGTGAATACCCAGTTCGCCCGGCCGTTTCGTCGGCGCGAGTTTTCCGATGATTGCGGTCATCTCCTGCTCCTCTCAGGCTGCGGCCAGACGACGGGCTTTCAGCACCGCGCCGTAATCGGCCAGAATATCAAGGGTTTCGGCGGCCGCCGCGATCTGGGTCGGGTTGCCATGAAAGCGGCCTTCCTCGTCGCGTTGCTGGGCGTAGAGCGGGCAGACGACGCCCTGCACCAGCGGCACCGCCTTCAGCGCCACGGCGACACGGCGCAGATCCTCGACCGCGCGGGCAGCGCCGGAAATGCCGCCATAGGCCACCGCGCAGACCGGCTTGCCCGCCCATTCGACGGACAGGTAGTCCAATGCGTTCTTCAGCGCCCCCGGAATGGCGTAATTATATTCCGTGGTGACAAAGACATAGGCATCGCCGCGGCTGATGATCTCGCTGAAGCGCTTCGTATGCTCGTGGGTGTACTGCTGCAGGCGGGGATGGTTGGGTTCGTCCATCAGCGGCAGGTTCAGCTCGGCCAGATCGACGCGCTCGACCTTGAAGCGGCCGTCCTTGCGGGCGATCTCCTCGAACCATTCGGCGACCGACAAGCCGCCGCGGCCCTGCCGCACGCTGCCGATGATGATCTGCAAGGTCAGCATGATCCGCCCCTTTACCGGATATTGGCGGTCAGCCCGCCATCGACGACCAGTTTCGTGCCGGTGATGTAGCCCGCCCGGTCGGAAGCGAGGAAGGCGACCGCATCGCCGATCTCCTCGACCCGGCCCCAGCGGCGGGCGAGGATGCCCTTGCTGCCGCAGAATTCCGCCAGCCAATCGTCCTTGGCCCGCTCGCCCGCCATGCCACCGGCCCAGCCCTCGCGCCATTCGGTGCCGACGATGCCGGGGACGACAGTGTTCACGGTGATGCCGCGATCCGCCAGATCTGCGGCCAGATAGCCGGTGGCATGGATCACGGCGGCATTGTTCATGCCGTAGTTCAGCGCGGGCATCCATGTCATCAGCCCCGAGGCGCCGGTGATGTTGATGATGCGGCCGCTGCCATCGCTGGCGATCATGCCTTCGAATTCGCGGATCACCCGCAGGATGCCGGTCACCTTGATCTCGATATCGGCCTGCCAGTCCTCATCGGCCCAGGTGACGGTGCGGTCCTGACGGCGGATGGCGGTGCCGACGCTGGTGGCGAGGATGTTGATCTCGGGGCTGCTCGCTCGCACCTCGGCCGCTGCCGCGCGGACCGAATCCGGGTCGCTGACATTGGCCGCGACCGGAATTGCGCGGATGCCGAATTCAGCTGCGATTGCATCGGCGGTGGCGCGCAGCGCATCGCCGTTGCGCGCCAGCAGGAACAGGTTGCAGCCCTCGGCCGCCAATGCCCGCGCGATTCCCTTGCCGATGCCCTTGCTGGCGCCGACGACGACAGCGGTGCGGTCCTTCAATCCAAGATCCATGTGGCCCTCCCTTGCCCGAAATCGGCCTCTGTCAGAACTCGCGTCCGATCAGGCGGTCGAGTGAATATTTCCCGCCGCCACGCGCGGCGATCAGCGCGAAGGCGCCGAACCAGACCGCGCCCAGCTGATAGCCATCGCCGCGCGGGATCAGGACGGCAAACAGCATCACCGTGACCAGAACGAACAGCATCACCGCCGCGGGCGCGAGGCCCAGATTCCGCATATGCTCGATGTCGCGGGCGACATCGCCCGACAGCACTTTGCCCATCCCGAACTGCATCATCATCGCGGCGGCGAGGACGCGCAGGACGGTATAGGCAAGCGGCTCCAGAGCTTCGTAAAGCCCGCGCAATTGCGGGAAGATCAGTTTCGGCATCGCAGGGCTCCTTCTTCCGGGCGACGAGGTCACGTCGCCTTGGTGGTGTCTTCGTCCCTCGGTTCTGTGGCGGGCAGGGGGGTCGGCTGATACGCGATCAGCCGCCATGCGCCACCTTCCTCGGCCCAAACGGCGAGGAAGGCATTGTCGATATGACGGTTTGCACCGGCGACCACGACATCGGCGGTCATGCGACCGCCCAGTGTCACGGCACCGGGCAGGCTTTCCATCCAATCGATCACATGGTCGATGCGGCGATAGACGAAATGGCCGGCCGCGACCTTGGCCAGATAGCTGTCCAGCGTATCGCGATCCCCCAGCGAATGGCTGTAATGCAACCGCGCCGACATCAGCTCGCGCAGCGCGTCCACGTCGCCCGCCCGCATCGCGGCATAGCGGCGATCCTCCAGCGCGGCGATATCAGGCGCGCTCATGACAGGATCGCGCAGGCGTTGAAGTGGTTCAGCCAGGCATGCGACGGCAATTGTCCCCAGCGGTTGACCACCTTGTAGTTCGACAGGTTCTCGCCCGGCTCGACGATGCGCGGCTGGAAATGCGGATCGGCGATGATCTCCATCTCGGCGGTGGTTTCGACAAGGAACCCCGCGGCATCGACGTAATAGGCGAAGATATTGTCGCCCGCGCCATGCCGCCCCGGCCCCCAGACCAGCGTGCGATCCTGCGCGTCCAGCACATCGCCCAACCGTTTGAAATCGGCGAAATCGGCGAATTCCCAGCTGTAGTGATGCAGGCCCCCGCCCTCGGGCGATTTCGCGATGCCGACGGTATGGTGCCGCCCATCGCCCGCCCGCATCCAGGCGAGTTCCCAGCCTTGGGTCCGTTCGCTGAGTTTCAGCCCCAACACCTGCATCATCGCCTGCGCCGATGTGGCGGGATCGCGGGCGGTCAGGTTCACATGGTCCAGATAGCGCGGATGGATGCCCGGCCCCGCATAGCGCGGCGCACGGTCGCGCGGCATCGGCGTATGCGCCTCGATCACATGGCCTTCCGGGAAGGCGATGCTGACGGCGCGCTCGATGACCGGCAGCGACGGGGTGTCGCTGATGATCGTCAACCCGGCGTCCTGCGCACGGCGCGCAACCTCATCGACGTTTTCGGGATGAAGCGTCTCCAGTCCGATGCAGCGTAGCGAGGAATGATCGGCGCGATGCAGGATCAGCTCGGCATGGCGTGCATTCGATGACAGCAACGCGCGGTCGGGCGCCTGCGCGACCAGTGCGGCTCCGGCGATCTGGCGGGCGTCCTCCACCGCGCCCTCCAGGTCGCTGACATTCAGGGCGATATAGCCCAGACGATGTATCAGCGGTTCCATATTTGCCTCCTCCGACAATTGGCCTTGTCAGGCCGCTTCGTCCTCCACCGGGTTGCGCAGGATGCCGATGCCCTCGATTTCGACTTCCACGACATCGCCGGGCTTCATGTAAAGCTTCGGATTGCGCGCCATGCCGATCCCGGCCGGGGTGCCGGTGACGATGACATCGCCGGGTTCCAGCGTGATCGCCTCGGAAATGATCGAGATCAGATCGGCGACGGTATAGATCATGTCGTCGGTATTGGCGTCCTGCACCACCTGACCGTTCAGCCGCGTCTGGATCCGCAGACCCTTGGCGCCTTCGGGCAATTCATCGGCCGAGACGACATGCGGGCCAAAGGCGCCGGTGCCGTCGAAATTCTTGCCGACCGTCCATTGCGGCGATTTGAACTGATAGTCGCGCAGCGAGCCGTCGTTGAAGATCGAATAGCCGGCGACGTAATCCAGCGCCTGATCCTTGGGGATATGGCGGCCGCGCTTGCCGATGATGGCGACCATTTCGCCTTCATAATCCAGATCCTGCGAGATTTGCGGCCGGATGATCGGCGCGCCATCGGCGATCAGGCTGGTGGAAAAGCGCGGGAACAGCGTCGGATAGTCGGGCTGTTCATACGGGGATTCGCTGGTGTGGTCGGCATAGTTCAGGCCGACGCAGATGATCTTGCCGGGCCGGGCGAGGGGCGGCGCGGCGTTGATGTTGCCTTCATCCAGGGCCGGGGCCGCCGCCACCTTGTCGGCATGTGCGCCCGCCAACACTTCGATCAGATCAACGGCGCCAAGATCGGCCCAGTCGGTGTCGCGCTTGACGGCAACACCCGTTGCACCATTCCGCTCGTAAGCTGTCACTCGCATCGTCGCTCCTCCGCGTGTTCGAGTCGTCCTTTAACGAGTCAAACATAGAAGAGGGTTAATCGACGATCAATAAGATTTTCGAAAATTAATCTTCTAATCCGCTTTTCTGCAGATCTTCGTCGGCCTGAATGATCTCGACCGTGCGGGCAAGATGCTGGCGGATCAGACGGTTGGCTGCTTCCGCATCGCGGGCGACGACCGCGTCGGACAGGGCGCAATGTTCCGCCAGATGGTCACGACCCGAGGAGACGTAGTGATGTGAGAGGCGCCGATAGCGGTCCGCGTGATCCGTCAGTTGCTGCCGGTAGAGCAGCAGCCGGGGCGAATCGCAGGCGGCGACAAGGCTGTCGTGGAACGTCCGGTGGCGAAGTTCCCATTCCGGGTCGATGTGGCCTTCGGCGGTCAGGCTCTGCCGCTTTCCAAGCGCGTGAATGGCGGCGACGATCGCCGATTCCCATTGGTCGTCGCCCCGTTCGATGGATCGCAGAATCGCCAGCGATTCGATTTCCTGGCGCATGAGCAGCAGATCGTTCAGATCCGAGCGCGAGATCGGCGCCACATGAAAACCACGGTTCTGTTCAAGGATCACCAGCTTTTCGGCCGCCAGCCGGGTCAGGGCCTCGCGCAGCGGCGACAGACCGACGCCGTAGCTTTCCTTCAGCTCGTCAAAGCGCAGCCGCGCACCGGGGCGCAACTCGCCATCCACGATATCCCGGCGCAGACGGTCGTAGACCGATCCCATCAAGGTCTTGCTTGCACTGTCGGCGGTTGCGCCCTGCGCCATGGTCATGATGCGGCTCCCCTGATTTCGCGCCCTGCGCTGTTGCCCTATCACATGCGTCGATAATTTTACAATTTTCGATAATAGAGGCGATCGCTTGGCCCGATCGTCCGATAAGGCGCCTCGATGATTTCCATGTCAATCGACATTTCTATTGATTTTCGAAAATTATAGAAATATACGATTTACATTGCATGTGACGGCGTGGAGGAGACCCAAGCATGGCAACGCAGATAAATACCGATGTGCTGATCGTGGGTGCCGGGCCGGCGGGTCTGGCCAGTTCGGCCTTGTTGTCGATGTATGGCATCGAGAATCTTGTCATCAACAAATATGGCTGGCTGGCGAACACGCCGCGCGCCCATATCACCAATCAGGGCACCATGCAGGTGCTGCGCGATCTCGGCGTCGAAGATCGCGCCATGGCACTGGCCAGCAAGCAGAAGCTGATGGCCAACAACGTTTTCTGTCACAGCCTCGCGGGCGAGGAATTCGGCCGGGTGCTGTCCTGGGGCAACCATCCCGCGCGCCGCGCCGATTACGAACTGGCCAGCCCGACCGAGATCTGCGACATCCCACAGACCTATCTGGAACCGCTGCTGCTGGAGGCTGCCGCCTCGAAAGGCGGCAAGATCCGGTTCAACACCGAATACCTGTCGCTTGATCAGGATCAGGATGGCGTCACCGCCCATGTCCGCGACCGCCTCTCGGGCGAGGAATTCACCATCCGCAGCAAATACATGATCGGGGCCGATGGCGCGCGCAGTCTGGTGGCAGAACAGCTTGGCCTGCCGATGACCGGCGAGATGGGCCTGTCGGGCAGCATGAACATCCTGTTCGACGCCGACCTGTCGAAATATGTCGCCCACCGACCCAGCGTGCTTTACTGGATCCTGCAACCGGGTGCGCGCACCGGCGGAATCGGGGCAGGGGTCGTGCGAATGGTGCGGCCGTGGAACGAATGGCTGGTGATCTGGGGCTATGACATCAGCCAGGGCGAGATGACGCTGACCGAGGATGAGGCGGTGAAGATCGTTCATCAGCTGATCGGCGACGACACGATCCCGGTGAAGATTCGTTCGACCTCGACCTGGACCGTCAACAACATGTGGGCGACCGAGTTTTCCAAAGGTCGCGTGTTCTGCATGGGCGATGCCGTTCACCGCCACCCGCCGCTGAACGGGCTTGGCTCGAATACCAGCATTCAGGACGCGTATAATCTGGCGTGGAAACTGGCGCTGGTGCTGAAAGGGCAGGCGGATGCGGCGCTGCTGGACAGCTATTCCGCCGAGCGGGTGCCGGTGGCGGAAACCATCGTCACGCGGGCCAACAATTCGATCAAGGACTATCCGCCGATCTTCGACGCGCTCGGCATGACCGCCAGCGACGATCCGGCGCGGGTCGGCGCGCTGATGGCCGCGCGCAAGGGCAGCGACGATGCCGCCAAGGCGCAGCGCCGGGCGCTGAACGATGCGATCCGCCGCAAGAATTACGAATTCAACACCCACGGGGTCGAGTTGGGCACGCGTTACGCCTCGGCTGCGGTGGTGCCCGATGGCACGCCCGAGCCGGAATATACCCGCGATGCGGAACTCTATTATCACCCGACCACATGGCCGGGGGCGCGGTTGCCGCATGTCTGGCTGGATCACGGCGGCAAGCGCATTTCCAGCATCGATCTGGGCGGCAAGGGGCGGTTCGTCCTGCTGACCGGGCCGGGTGGTGAAGGCTGGCGCAATGCGGCGGCGGCGCTGGCGGATCGCTTGGGGATCGCGCTGCCGGTGATCTCCATCGGTCCCGATGGCAGCGATGCGCATGATATCTATGCCGACTGGTATTACCAATGCGGGATCCAGGATGATGGCGCAATTCTGGTCAGGCCCGACAACTATGTGGCCTGGCGCAGCGACCGTCTGGCCGCCGATCCGCAGATCGCGCTTGCTGCGGCGCTGATGCAGGTGCTGGCCCGGCGCGACGAAGCCCGGTCAGTCTCTGCCGCCTGAACGGGCTCCCGACGCCCCGTGACCGTCCAAGCCGTTTGGGAGGCGGCCGCCCGGCCCCGCGCTAACCGCCTGGCTGGTCTGAATACAAGGCGGACGGCAGCCTGCTGCCCGCTGACATCAAGCCTTATCCATTCTGTTCCGCAGGTCCGGGCATTCCCCGCCTGCGGTCGGCCGACCATTGACCGGTGGCGCCGAGAGGAACGTCCAAGGAGGAGGACATCATGAAGACCACAATCATAGCATCCATCGCGCTGGCGGCGCTGAGCATGAGTGCCGCCGCCGAGGAGATTCCGCTGACCATCGCATCCAGCCACGCCATCCAGATTCCCTGGGTCGCACCCCTGCAGGAGGTGATCGTGGCCGAAGCCAACAAGCGGCTGGAGGCCATGGGGTCGGAAAACCGGATCGACTGGACCGAATCCTATGGCGGCGCGCTCTACAGTTTCAGCGACACGCTGGAGGCGGTGGGCGACGGCATCACCGATGCGGGCTGGATCGGCTCGCTGTGGGAAGAAAGCAAGATGCCCTACAGCAACCTGACCTATTTCACCCCCTTCACCACCGACGATGCCGGGCTGCAGATGCAGATCTTCAGCCAACTCTACAGTGAGATTCCGGCGCTGAAAGAGGAATGGGAAGGCAACAATGTCGTCTTTCTGGGGGCGACGGGGGCCGATACCTATCACCTTTACACCAAGTTTCCCGTCGACTCGATCGACGATCTGAAGGGCCGCAAGATCATCGCGCCGGGCCCGACCGCGCCGTGGATGGCGGCGGTCGGCGCGGTGCCGGTGAATGGCGCGCTGCCGACTTATTACAACCAGATCGAAACCGGGGTCGCCGATGGCGTCATCTCGATCGTGACCGGGGCGAACCCGCTGAAGATTCAGGAAGTCGCGCCCTATGTCACCCTGATCGGCGCGGGCGCGAATTTCGTTGGCGGATTCGCGGTCAACAAGGATGTCTGGGACGGTCTGCCGCAGGATGTGCAGCAGGTCCTGACCGAGCTTGGCCCCGAATACAGCGCCCGCAACGCGGCATTGCTGCAAGAGCGTTATGACGCGACCCTGGCGGCGCTGGAGGCCGATCCCAAGGTGACGCTGACCACGCTGCCGGCCGAGGAGCGGCAGAAATGGGTCGCGGCGCTGCCCGATCTGGCCGGGCAATGGGCCGAAAACCTGCCCGAGGGCAAGGCGATGCTGGACGCCTATATGGCCGCGATCCGCGCGGCAGGCGTGACGCCGGTGCGCGATTGGAAGGTCGAATGACCGCGACCAATTGGCCGCGCGCCGCCGGGCCCGCGCCGCAGGAGGAACCGATGCTGCAATCCGACGATCCCGCCACCGCCCCGAAAGGCGCGCTGCTGCGCGGGTTCGACCATGTCGCGGGGGCGCTGTCGGCGCTTGGGACGGTGTGGATCTTTGTCCTGATGCTGCTGATCTGTGCCGATGTGGCGGGGCTGGCCCTGTTCTCGCGGCCGATCTATGGCGTTGTCGAACTGGTCGAGCAGACCATCGTGCCGGTGGTGTTCCTGCAACTGGCGCACGCGCTTGGCCACGGCAGGCTGACCCGCGCCGATTTCCTGTTCGCGCCGCTGGCCAAGGCCGACCCTGCGGCGGCAGCGGTTCTGAATCTGGTCTTTCTGCTGACCGGCGCGGGGCTTTTCGCCGCCCTGAGTCAGGTTCTGTGGGGCGAGTTCGCCTCGGCCCTGCGGCAGGGCGATTACATCGGCTCGACCGGGGTGTTCACCATGCCGACATGGCCGTTCAAGCTGCTGACCGCCATCGGCTCGGCCGCGATGACGGTGCAGTTCCTGCTGGAGGCGCTGGAGATCGCCCGGACGCTTCCCGACCGGCTGGCCCGGCGCGGGCGCTGGCTGGTGCCGGTTCTGGCCGCTCTGGCGCTCTGCGGCCTTGCGGTCGTGCTGCTTGTCATCGGCGATGTCAGCCGGATCTGGCTGGGTCTGTGCGCGGTTCTTGCCCTGCTGATCCTGCTGATGGCGGGCATGCATGTCGCTGTGGTGCTGGCGGTGGTCGGCACCGCCGCCATCTGGCTGATCCGGGACAATCCGAACGTGGCGCTGAACGCGCTGAAAACCTCGGCCACCGGAACCATCAACAAGTTCGATTTCGGGGTGGTGCCGCTGTTCGTGCTGATGGGGCTGTTCACCGATATTTCCGACATCGGCCGGGACGCCTACCGCGTCGCGGCGTGGTGGACGCGCAAGCTGCTGGGGGGCCTCGGCATCGCCACGGTCGCGGCCAATGCGGTGTTTGCGGCGGTGACCGGCATTTCCATCGCCTCATCGGCGATCTTTTCGCGGGTCGCGGTGCCGCAGATGATCGCGCATGGCTATACGGCGAAATTCGCCACCGGCACGGTTGCCGGATCGTCGGTGCTGGGCATGCTGATCCCGCCCAGCCTGTTGCTGATCATCTATGGCTTCGTCACCGAAACCTCGGTCGGCAAGCTGTTTCTGGCGGCGATGATCCCCGGCGTGCTGATGGCGGTGATCTTCTGCGCGACCATTCTGCTGCTGGCGAAGTTCCGCCCCGATTTCGTCGGCCGCCCCGCGGGCAATGACGATCTGGAGCCGGAAACGCTGCTCAGCTCGGCGCGGCGGCTGCTGCCCATCGCCGTGCTGGTGACGATCGTGCTGGGCGGCATCTATCTGGGCTGGTTCACGCCGACGCAGGCGGGCGCGGTCGGGGCCTTCGCCACCATGATCGTGACCATCCTGCGCCGTCGCCTGACCCGCGCCGCGCTGTGGAACGTGCTGCGCGAAACCGGGCAGATCAGCGTGTCGGTCCTGTCGCTGGTCATCGGCGCCAGCGTCCTGACCAAGGCCCTGGTCATGTCCACGCTGCCCGCCGCGATGGTGCAATATGCCGCTGGTTCCGGCTTTGGCTTCTGGGGGGTGATGCTGCTGTTCCTGCTGGTGGTGATCGTGATGGGGATGTTTCTCGATTCCACCTCGATCATCGTCATCACCGTGCCGATGATCCTGCCGCTGGTGGTGAGCTTGGGCACGCCGATCATCGGCCCCGACGTGCTGATCTGGTTCGGCCTGATCACCGTGATCGCGGTCGAGATGGGGCTGCTGACACCCCCCTTCGGGATCAGCGTCTTCGTGGTGAAAAGCACGGTCGGCGATCTGTGCAGCCTGCAGGAGGTGTTTGCCGGCGTCATGCCCTATGTGCTGGCGATGGCGGTGCTGATCGCGATCTGCATGGCTTTCCCAGTCGTCGTGACCGGCATTCTTTAGCTGTCTGGGGCGTGATCGAAAGAGCGAACAGCGCAGCGGCGTCGAATTCGCGGGTGTCCATCTGACCACTGCTGCGGCACCTGCTTGGCGGGCAATGTCTCACACGGCGCAGGCAGTCCGCATCCGGCTTCTGTTGGAAGGGAGAGGCACGAAATACAACAGCAGCAAGGCCATGTTGAGCGTCAGGCAGGCGCCGACCGGGTTGGGGTCGAAATCAATACTGTTGCGCGGGATTTCCACGAAATGCGGGCGAAGGGGTTTATCGTCGTTCGAGAGGGTGCAGAATTGGGCGTTGGAGGCATCGGCACGTGGTGCACGATCGGAGATGCGCTCGAATCGACAGTATTATCGACAGTGTTACTGACCCACCTGACATCAGCTGTACTGCCCCTGTCCGTCGTGACGACGCGCGTTGGACGACATCTTGGCCCGGGCCCGATCCAAAGCCTGC
The DNA here is from genome assembly GCF_013868135.1 of Paracoccus sp. S1E-3. GTDB lineage: Bacteria > Pseudomonadota > Alphaproteobacteria > Rhodobacterales > Rhodobacteraceae > Paracoccus. Next base: position 693,485 of record NZ_JACEMU010000004.1, on the reverse strand, counting down.
TGCCACGGCGCGAAGTACTCGGCGAAGCTGGCCGCCGTCCCGAAGGTATGACCAAACATACAATCACTTCTCCCGGCTGGGGGAGGCCATTCGCCCAGTTCGACTGCTTGCCACACATACCCCCGCCCGCTCCCCGGCAAATCTTCGATACCCCCTGCCTCCGCAGGGCTCTTTGCGATGATGGCGTCGACGAGTTCCCGCGCTCTGTCGCACAGGTCCGTCGGACGATAGCCCATGTCGCGGGCCATGGCATCCCAGTGCCAGCCATGGCTTCGGACTTGCGGCGCTTGCCCGCCAGGTCCTGGGCAAAATATTGGTTCACATGATCCCAGTGGTTGCGCACGGGAGAAGTTAACGTCTTCATCCATTTGAACCGTCTGACGGGGAAGCACGAGCCGTTCGCATCCTTCAAGAACGTCTTCAACGGGGTGCGAGAGCGCACGGGCTTGCATGACCCGTGACTTCATGAACTTCGCCACACCTTCGGGTCCTGGTGGGCGCAGGCCAACGGCAACCTCATGGTGCTGAAAGAGATTATGGCACAGAGCACAATGAGGTTGCCCCCTTGGGCTTCAAGACGGTCAGGGAGCTTGCGGTCCGGGGCTGCCACGTCACCACCATTGCCGCCGCCCTCGGTATGCGCCGCAACGGATGGATGGCCAGCCGGAGGTCGAGCACGACAAGCTGGTGGCCATGCTGCATAAGCAGGCAGCGGCGGCCCAGTATGTGCCGGCGATGTTCCTGTAGAAGGCGCGCCATGGATACCGCGAGGGCGAGGCCGTTGGCGTGAGCCTGTCGGTGAACACCGGCGGCGTTCTCGTCGCCGCATCGCCAGAGCGTCGAGGACTTCCTGCGCGACAGCTCCGCCGATGCCCGCCCAATCCGTGACCCGGGCCTGATCGAGGGGCGCATCGACCCGGCAACCCGACGCGGCGACTGACTGTGATCGGGGCGCGCCTTGACGCGTACGGCAACGCGGCGACCCCGCTGCGCCGGATGAGCATTGCGATGACCCACCGAGAGCTTTCGCTGGCTGGCCAACAGCGCCGAGTCCCACAATCGTCAACTCGGTAAGCCAAGGCAGCATCGACTACATCATCTCGGCGGCCGGCGGATGGAATTACTTCGGGCTCAGCGTTAGCAACGGGCAGGCGGCGGGTCTGATGACGATCAGCAAGCCCGCAGTCTATGCGCCGTGACGGCAGAAATCCCCCCTTGGCGGTTCGGATATATCAGCCTCGGCTTCGCCCAAGAGAGCTAGACACGCGTTTCCCAGGCCTGCACTGCCCACAGCAACTGAGCTGGATCAACCGGATGTCCCCTGAACCTTCGTCAGCGGCTCGGGGACGGGAGCGGCCAGATATCGGTCGCGACCGGCCATGAAATCGCCCTGCATCTGCAGATCAAGCCGTTCGGTATCGCGGCGGCGGATGTCCGCCCACCTTTCCGACACAGCCAGTTCGGAACAGCCAAGGGCGCGTAGACCCTGCGCCCCGATGCCAACGCCGATTCCACGGTTTCCCGGATCTGGTAATCCACGTCGGCATGGATCAGTTCGATCGCATGGCCGCGATCATGGGCGCGAACCAGAACCTTGGCCTGCGGAAATTCATGGATCAGAAGGCTGGCGATCTGGGTCGCGACCTTGGGATCGTCAACACAAACCATGATCACCTCGGCCTCCTCGGCACTGGAATGGCGCAGGACGTCGAGCCTTGCACAGTCGCCGAAATAGAACCTGGCCCCCCATTTCTCGGCCTCGCGGATGCGGTCGGGATCGCTGTCGAGTATCGATACCAGCACTCCGGCAGCAAAATGCACCAGCATCGGGCCAGGCCCCAGCCGTCTGAACAGCCGCACCGCAACCACTGCCGCCGCCATAACCGGCGCCGCGGGCCCGATCACCGGACCAAGTCCCTCTGTCGCCATGTCGTCCCCCTTCTCATGTTCAACTTGAAGGGTAGTGGCTGTTTGAAGGGTAGTCGCTGTTTGGCGGCCAAGACAAGCCGGGGCGACTGCCGCCAAATGGGCAGAGGGCGGACGATGGCCTGCCCTCTGCCGACTTCGCTGTGTTCGATAGCGCGGTCTCGACCGTCACGCCGCGCTGCGCAGAAACTCGGCCAACGCGCTCATTCCTCGCGCCGGATCTGGTGGCCGCCGTCGTGATAGGAGGTGGCGAGCAACGCACCCTGCGCACGGGTCCAGTCCGCCAGCCGCTCGGTCAGCGGCCAGGGGCAGATCGGATCATTGCGCCCGGCGGTGATCAGCACCTGCCGACCCTTCAGGTCGGGCGCGGGGGCAGGTTGCCACGGGATCAGCGGGTGCAGCAGGCCCAGCCGGTCGAACAGATCGGGACGGGCGATCATCACCGAGGCGAGGATATTCGCCCCGTTGGAATAGCCGAAGCCGCGGAGGGGGCGGCCCGGATGCTGCGCCCTGAAGCCCTCGACATAGCTGGCCAGCTTGTCGGTCGCCCGCGCCAGATCGGCCATGTCATAGACGCGCTCGCCGGTGCGGCGAAAGAAGCGCGCCGCACCCATTTCCGTCACCGCGCGGCGAGACGACGCCACGGCATCGAATAGTCGCGAGGCGACAGTGACGAAGCCTCAGGAACCTGCCCGGCTTGAGCCGGGTAGGCTATCGACGCCGCGCATTGCAGGATAGAGCAGCCAACGTCCGTTTCGTAGGGACGTAGGCAGAAGGGTGCAAAACGGACTTGCAGCGTTGCAGCATCGCAGTGGCGGTAATCTGGGTGAGCGGGAGTTCGTCGCGGGTGCGTATCCTTGGCGCAAGCGGCCAGCCGTAGCATTCGCCTACCGCTTACACGCGGCTACAGGCGCGCCGGGCAACTCCAGCCCCATCCCCTTTTGGTTCCCCAAGCTCTCTCACGGGCCTTCCGGGGGTGAGGTGGAGACATGCGAATGGGATGGGTGCTCAGTGGCTCGCTACGCGGCGCTTGGCCGAACGTCGCTTTGCTTGCTTCGGCAGTATTGTCCGGTCAGAATTGCTGCGCAACGCGCAAACGGTCGGTCTGTAGAATGCCGCAGGGCGGCGCGGCGCACTCTAAAATGGCGGCAAAGCGCCGAGAGGTTACGTTGTGGTGCTTCATCTTGGCGCGTAGCGCCAAGATAGGGCTGTGGCCAGCTAAAGAATAGGTAGGTCAGGCGGGGTCAGTTGCAACGCTTACGTTGGAGCGGATGCGGGCAGCGGGTGCGACACCGATCACGGCGATCCAATTCGGGCCTGAACTGATGCGGAACTGGGCGCGCGAAAACTCGGATAGGTTCCGCAAAGTGCTGCAATGGTATTTCCCCAAACGCTTTGCGCTGATGAAAGAGGGCAGGATCGGCTGATCGCAGCAGGCGATCGGGCAAGCAGCGTGGTCAACGCCCCTCGGTCCTGACCCGGTCGATATCTGAGACCGCATTGCCGAGCAGCGTCAGCGAGGCGGCGCGGGCCAGATCCGGCTTGCCCTCGACGATGGCGCTGCACAGGTCGGCATGCTCGGCGATGGCCCGCGCCCGGTGCGAACCCTGCGCGGCGATGCTGAACATCTGCCGCAGGCTGACCGCCAGCATCTCGCCGATCGGCCAGAAGAACTCGTTGCGGGTGGCCAGATAGACGGTGCGGTGAAAGGCCAGATCGGCCTCGACCCAGGCGGCATCATCGTCGCCCGCATCGACCATGGCCTGAAAATCCGCCGCCAGCTGTGCCCGGTTCTCGGGCAGGGCGTGGCGGGCGGCGAGTGCGGCCGCCTCAGGTTCGGTGGCGCGGCGCAGGGCGAACATCTTTTCCAGATAGGTCGAGGTATCCGTGGTCTCGATCCGCCAGCGCAGCAGGTCGGGGTCGAGATGGTTCCAGTAAACTTCATCGCGCACCAGCGTCCCGCGCTTGGGGCGCGATTCCAGCAGGCCCTTGGCGATCAGCCCGCGCAGCGCCTCGCGCAGGGCGGTGCGGCTGATCCCCAACTCCTCGCAGAGCTGCATCTCGGGTGGCAGCACGGTTCCTGCCGGATAGTCGCCACGCAGGATCGCCATGCCCAGCACATCGGCCACCCGCATGTGCAGCTTCAGCGACAAGGCTTCCTTGGTCATGGCGACTCCTTCCGGGTTTTGGCCGATAAGTCGGACAATTCATCACCTCACCGCCGGGGTATCCGCAATGCGCGCCCCTTTCAACCAGCTTTCATGCGGCTTGACGCGTTTTTAAGTAATATTGTATTACAAATAAGAATCACATGGAGGAGCGTGATGAAAACCACTTTGCTTGCAAGCTCGGCGCTGTCGCTGCTGCTGGCCCAGGGGGCCGGTGCGCTGGAGGTGAAACTGGCCCATTCCAGTCAGGCGGCGTTGTCGTCGGAACTGCATATGGCCGCCTGGGCCTTCAAGAATTATCTGCAGGATTTCGGCACCGACATGACCGTCGCGATCTTCCCCAACAACCAGCTGGGGCAGGAACGCGAGGTCTATGAGGCGATGCAGCTTGGCTCGGGCGCGGATTGCGCCATCTCGGGCACGGCGATCCTGGGGAATTTCGACGCCAGACTGGGCGTGGTCGATCTGCCCTATCTCTGGGCCGATTACGACCATGTCCATCGCGTGCTGGACGGCCCGGTCGGCGACCAGCTTGCCGATGGCCTGCGCGAGGCGGGTTTCGAAGTCCTGGCCTGGCTGGACAGCTGGGGCTATCGCAACGTCGCCACCAAGACCCCGATCGCCAGCGCCGATGATCTGAAGGGGCTGAAGATCCGCACCATTCCGACCGACACCTATGTCCAGACCATCAACGCCATGGGCGCCAATGCCACGCCGATGGCCTTCGGCGAGATCTACACGGCAATGGAAACCGGGGTGTTGGACGGGCTGGAACACAGCGCGGCACTGGTTCAGGCCAACAAGTTCAACGAGGTCGCGGGCAATTACACGCTGACCCGCCACCTGTTCGGGCCGGTGGCCTTTGTCTGCTCGACCGCCTTCATGGGCCGGCTGAATGAGGAGCAGAAGGCGCAGGTGATGGCGGCGGCGGATTTCGCCCGCGATCTGGAACGCGCTCTCGCCCCCGCGCGCGAGCAGGAGGCGCTGGATGCGCTGGCGGCCGAGGGCATGACTATCACCGAGATCGACACCCAGCCGCTGCAAGACGCAACCCGCCCCGTGCAGGACAAGATCGCGGCCAGCATCGGCGCGACCGACATCCTCGAACAGATCCGCGCGGCGGCGCCCGAGTGATCGCCGCTGCCTGAAAGGGGGAAATCATGGAAGCCGAAACCGTCATGACCGAGACCGCGCCGCCCGGCGGTTTCACGGTGACGCATTATCTGCACCGGGCGGTCGAGGGGGCGGCGATCCTGCTGTTTCTCGCCATCGTGCTGGTGGCGGTGGCGCAGATCGTGAACCGCTTCTTCCTCGGCAATTCGCTGTCCTGGTCCGAGGAATTCCAGCGTTACGGCCATATCTGGCTGGTGCTGCTGGCCGTCACCATCGCCTATCGGCGCGGTGCGCATATCGGCGTCGATCTGTTGCAGGGGATGCTGCCGGGACGTCCCGCGGCCGCCTTGCGCGGGCTGATCGACGCGGCCTGGCTGCTGCTGGGCGTGCTGATCGTCTGTTCGGCGTGGAAGATCCTTGGCGTGTCCTCACGCCAGATCAGCGCCGGGCTGGGGGTGACGATGGACAAGGTCTATGCGGGCTTTCTGCTGGGCGGCGGCTATATGATCCTCGCCGCCGCCGAGCGACTGGCGCTGCGCATCACCAATGGGGGCAGGACATGACCCTTGCGCTTCTGTTCGGTGGCCTGCTCGCGCTGGTGATGCTGGGCTTTCCGGTGCTGCTGGCCATCGGCCTGACCAGTGCCGCAGGCATCTTCGTGCTGCCCGGCGTCAATTTCGCGCTGTTCGCGCAGCGGACCTTCGCGATGATCGACAGCTTCAGCCTGCTGGCACTGCCTTACTTCATCCTCGCGGGCGCCCTGATGGCCAAGGGCGGGCTGTCCCGCGCTCTGGTCGGGTTCGCCCAGACGCTGGTCGGCCATCTGCGCGGCAGCCTCGGCCATACCAGCGTCGTGGCCTGCACGGCGATGGCCAATGTCTCGGGTTCATCCGCGGCCGAGGCGGCCACGGTCGGTTCGATCCTGATCCCCGAGATGAAGCGGCAGGGCTATCCGGGCGGCCTTGCCTCGGCGATCGTCGCGGTGTCGGCGATCATCGGGCCGATCATCCCGCCCTCGATGACGATGATCGTCTATGGCGCGATGACCGGCGTGTCGATCGGTGGCCTGTTTCTGGCCGGCATCGTGCCCGGTCTGGTGCTGGCGGCGACGCTGATGCTGTTCATCCGGGTGCTGGCCGGGACCGGGCGCTATCCGGCGCTGGCGAAGCATTCGCCCCGTGCCACGGTCGGTCAGGTCCTGCGGGCCATCCGGCAGGCCTGGGTGGCGCTGCTGGCCCCCTTCATCATCCTCGGCGGCATCTTCGCCGGCATCTTCACCGCGACCGAGGCCGGGGTCGTCGCCTGTCTCTATTCCTTGCTGGTCAGCATGGTGATCTATCGCGAGATCTCCTTCCGCGACCTGCCGGGCATCGTGCTGGATGCGGCGGTAACCACGGCCATGGTCGTGGGCATCATCGCCGTCACCGGGGCGCTTGGCTGGATCCTGTCCTATCTCAGTTTCAACGACATGGTGCTGGGCTTCCTGCGCGGGGTTTCGGACAATGGTCATGTCGTCCTGCTGCTGATGCTGGCCATCGTGCTGCTGCTGACGATGTTTCTGGAAAGCCTGTCGGTGCTGATCGTCTTCGTGCCGATTGCCACCTATGTCGGGCAGGCCTACGGCTTCGACCCGCTGCAACTGGGCGTGCTGATGATCGTCGCCAACCAGATCGGCGCGGTCAGCCCGCCGGTCGCGGTCCTGCTGTTCATCACCAATGCCATCGCAAAGGTGCCCTATCTGGACACCGTTCGTGCCGCGCTGCCGTTTCTGGCGCTGCTTATTGCCTACCTGATCCTGCTGGTCTTTGTCCCGGCGCTGTCCACGACGGTGCCGGGATTGGTCCGGCCCTGACCATATTGAGGAACATGACATGTATGATGTGACTGACAAGGTTGCCCTGATCACCGGCGGCACCCGCGGCATCGGCCTCGCCATCGCCGAGGACCTGCTGAACGCGGGCGCCAAGGTGGCGCTGAACGGTCGCTCTGAAACCGCGGAAGCGGCCGAGTTGCTGACCCGCTTCGGTGCCGCGCGCGTCGCGGTGGAACTGGGCGATGTCTCGAACCCCGCCGAGGCCGAGGCCCTCGTCCGCCGCACCGCCGAGCGCTTCGGCCGGCTGGACATTCTGGTCCATTCCGCCGGAGGCCCGGCGCCGGGCACCATGCTGGAACTGGAGGAAAGCGACTGGCGCGCCGCTTTCGACATCCATGTCCACCCGGTCTTCACCCTGTTCCGCGCCGCCCATCCTTACCTTGCGCGCGAAGGCGGGGCGGTGATCCTGATCTCCTCGGTCGCGGGGATTCGCGGCTGCCCCGGCACGGTCGCCTATCAGACCGTCAAGGGCGCGCTGATCCCGATGGCCAAGGCACTGGCCTTCGACCACGCGGCGGAAAACATCCGCGTCAATGTGCTGGCACCGGGGATCATCCGCACCCGTTTCCACGACGCGATGAGCGATCAGGCCAAGGCGCATAATCTCGACAAGCGCATCCCGCTGAAGCGCGAAGGCACGCCCGAAAACGTCGCCCAGGCCGCCCGGCAGCTGATCGAGAACGATTTCGTCACCGGCGAGATGATCGTTGTCGATGGTGGCATGTCGATGCGGGTCACGGGCTGAGCGATGCGCGCCGTCATCGTCATGGGGGTCAGCGGCTGCGGAAAATCGCTGCTGGCCCAACGGCTCGCGGCGGCGCTGCACGCCTCCCTCATCGAGGCCGATGATCTGCACAGCGCCGCCAATCGGCGCAAGATGGCGGCGGGGATCGCGCTGACCGACGAAGATCGCTGGCCCTGGCTGGATGCCGTGGGCCAGCGTCTGGGCGATCTGACCCGGCGCGATGGCGTTGCGGTCGCTGCCTGCTCGGCATTGCGACAAACCTATCGCGACCGGCTGGAACAGGCGGCGGAACTGCCGATCCGCTATATCCATCTCGGCGGATCGCGTGAGGTGATTGCCGCGCGTATGGTGGCGCGATCCGGGCATTTTATGAACCCGGCGCTGCTGGAAAGCCAGATCGCCACGCTGGAGCCGCCGAGCGGTGAAAATGTTCTGGCCTGCGATGTGGTCGACGCGCCCGCGCAACTGCTGATGGCGGCGACGGACTGGTTGTCCTGCGGACGGCCTGTCATCCTCCGGACTGAACGGTGATGGAAGCAATGGTTCTCACTCTGCGATCCTTCGCAGGAGAGGAGGCCTGAGCGTGCGCTGCCTAAGGCTCAACACCACCATCACGACGACAGGAGCCAGGCATGGTCAAGACATCGTCAGAACCCGACTGGGACGACTTTCGTCTGGTCAAGGCCATCGCCGAAGCGCGCGGCATGCCGGGGGCGGCGGCAGAGCTTCAGATCAGTGCGTCAACGGTCTTTCGCCGCCTCGGGCAAATCGAGGACGCGATGGGCGTCGCATTGTTTCGCCGCCATCGCGGCGGCTATGAACTGACGCCTGCCGGGGCCGAGATCGTGGCACTGGCGCAGCGGCTGGAGTCCGAGATCACCACGTCGCTTCGCCGGGTCGCGGAACGGGAGGTGCTGCTGGTCGGCGAATTGCGCCTCGTCATCGACGAAGCGTTGCTTCATCTGTTGATGCCGGTCTTAGCCTATTTCCTTCAGCAATATCGGGACATTCGCCTGAATGTGACGACCGTCGACAAGAGGCCGGACCTTTCCGCGCATGACGCGAATGTCGTCATTTTCGCCAACGGCCAGCCCCCGGACGAGATGATTGGCCGACGCATCGCCAGAATTGCCTGGGCACTCTATGGATCGGTCCACGAAGCCGGTCAGCACGATGTCGGCGACGCGACGACGGACCGCAAAGCCGCGACGCCCGATCCCAAAGAGAAATCTGCCCCGCGCAGGGTGGCTCAGACCGGATCAGACAGGAATGTGACGGCAGACGTGGTTTACCGGACCAATACGATTCTGGGGGTTGCCGAGGCCGTGGAACGGGGGATGGGCGTGGGCCGCTTGCCCTGTTTTGTCGGCGATCTGCGGCCGGGGCTCGTGCGGCATTCCGCCCCCGAGTTCGATGCGACGACCGATCTGTGGCTGCTGACCTGCCCCGACATGGGACGGTCAGCACGGGTCCGGCTGTTCGTCGACTTCGTCGCGGCACGGATCATCCGCCATCGCCCCCTGTTCGAAGGCGAAGGGGTGTAGCCAAATCTGCAAGTTCCACTTGCGGTATTGCACGCCTTGCCGACGGATTCGCCTGCTAAGCTGAATCTTGGCGCAGCCGATATCCCAGCTTGCCGTGACATGGCTGCTGCATCCGCGCGGGCATGATCCGCAGGGACTTGGCCGATGGCCTGCGAACCGACAAGACGGCATGTCCCCGAGCGGTCCCGATTGCACATTTGATGGAGGATATTATGAGAAACACAGGATGGTGGACGGCGGGCAGTTTTGCCGTGGCGGCCATGCTGGCGATCGTCGCCCAACCGATTGCCGGTGGCGGTTACGCCTGGGCGCAGGAAGCGACCGGGCGGCCTCAGATCGAAGGCCTGTCGCGTCAGCCGAGCGAAGCGGCATATGAAGCTCTGCTTGATCCGAACGATGCGGTCCTGTTGCTGCTCGATCATCAGACCGGGCTTTTTCAGACCGTCAATGATATTCCCGTCAGCGTCTTGCGGGCCAATACCGTGGCCCTTGCCAAGATCGCCGAACATGCCGGAATGCCGATCCTCTACACCGCCTCGGAACCGGATGGTACCAACGGCCCGATCATGGAAGAACTGACCGCCGCCGCCCCGAGCGCGGTCTATGTCGGGCGAATGGGCGAGGTGAGCGCCTGGGACAATGCCGATTTCGTCGCCGCAGTGGAGGCGACGGGCCGCAAGACGCTCATCATGGCGGGGGTCTGGACCAGCGTCTGCGTCGCCTTCCCCGCACTTGAGGCGCGGGCCGACGGCTACAAGGTCTTTGCGGTGATGGACGCCTCGGGCGATGTCAGCAAGCTCGCCTCTGACGCGGCGATGCTGCGGATGGCGAATGGCGGCGTGCAACCGGTCACCACCAACACCATTCTCAGCGAGACGCACCGCACCTGGAACCGCCCGGACGCGGCGAACTGGGGCGCCCTGTATAGTGAACTGGTGCCCGAATACCGCGCGGTGACGGAAAGTTATGCGCGGGCGCAGGAAGTTGCCGGTCAGGAATAGAGAGGTCGCCGCCCGACCCCCTGGGCAACTGCACCTGGGCCGAGAACGCGGCTGCGAGGCGATCATAGCCGCTGGTTTTCCATTCTGGAGGATATCATGAGCATTGTTTTCAACGGCATTTCAATCGCGATGACGCTGGCCGCATTCACGGGGATGTCGACCGCATCGGCGCAGGACACCCAACCTGCCGATCTCATCGTCCTGAATGCTGCGGTTCACACCATCGACCCCGAGCAGCCGCAGGCGACCGCCTTTGCCGTCAGGGACGGCAAATTCGTCGCAGTCGGGGCGGACGCGGATATCGAGGCCTATCGCGGCGACGCAACCACGGTCATCGACGCCAATGGACGCACGGTCATTCCCGGCTTGAACGACGTGCATTCCCACACCATTCGTGGCGGCCGGTTCTTCAACCTCGAAACCCGGTGGGAGGGCGTTCCGTCGCTTGCCCAGGCGCTGGATCTGGTGCGTGCCGAGGCCGCCCGCGTCCCGGACGGCCAATGGGTGCGGGTCATTGGCGGCTGGTCACCCTATCAGTTCGAGGAACGGCGGATGCCGACCGTGCAGGAACTGAACGAGGCCGCGCCCGCTACCCCGACCTTCGTGCTGTTTCTCTACAGCATGGGATTTCTGAACGCGGCCGGGGTGAAGGCGATGGGTCTTACCCCCGAAACGCCGGTCCCGGACGGTGCGCGGATCGAGTTCGTGGATGGTGGGGCGATCCTTTACGCCGAGCCTAACCCCGCCATTCTTTACAAGGCCATCGCCGATCTGCCGCAATTGTCGCCTGAGGATCAGGTCAATTCGACGCTGCATTACTATCGCGACCTGAACCGCCTCGGGATGACCTCCACCTCTGACGCGGGTGGGGGCGGCCATGTGTTTCCCACGGATTACGCGGCCAGCCTCGACGTGGCGACCAATGACGGCTTGCCCCTGCGGATCAGCTATTACCTTTTCGCGCAGACGGCCGGGCAGGAGGCGTCGGATTTCGCCAGATGGATCGCGGAAAACGAGGTAGGCGTGAACGCCGATGCCCAGATCGAGCATGGCTACGAACTGGAGGGCGCCGGCGAGTTTCTGGCCCACAGCGTCGGCGATTGGGAGAATTTTCTTGCCCCGGCGCCCGATCTCGCACAGCGCAAGGCCGAGGGTCAGGACCCCGCTGGCGATCTGCACCGGGTCACGACGATGCTGGTCGAGGCCGGCTGGCCCCTGCGCCAGCATGCCACCTATGGCGACAGCATCAGCCTGATCATGGATGTGTTCGAGCAGGTGAATGAGGAACAGGGAAAATTCGTCCCGCGCTGGTTCATCGACCATGCCGAAACCATCCACGATGCCGATCTGGACCGCATCAAGGCGCTTGGCGGCGGCATCGCCATCCAGAACCGGCTGGCCTTCGGCGGCGAGTATTTCATCGAACGCTACGGGGCCGAGGTGGCTGCCCACGCGCCGCCGCTGCGCAAGATGCTGGACATGGGCATACCCGTCGGTGCCGGGACCGACGGCACCCGTGTCAGCAGCTATAACCCCTGGGCATCCCTGTATTGGCTGGTCTCGGGCAAGACGGTCGGTGGAACCCAGCAATTCGCCGAGGACAACAAATTGACCCGCGAGGAAGCGCTGGCGCTGTTCACCACCGGTTCGGCCTGGTTCTCGCAGGAGGAGGACGTCAAGGGCCGGATCGCCGACGGCATGTATGCGGATTTCGCGGTGCTGAGCGACGACTATTTCTCGGTCGCCGAGGATGAGATTCTGTCGCTGGAATCCGTCCTGACCGCGACCGGCGGCAATATCGTCTATGCCGCGCAGGAATTTGCAGATCTCGCCCCTGACGCGTTGCCCGCCGTCAGTCCTGAATGGTCTCCGGTGGTGACCTATGAGGCTGCGCTTGCCGGACAATGATTTCCTCGCATGACAACTGAAGTTCACGCGCCAATTATTCAGTTGCTGCAAAGATATAGGTGATCACAAATCACAACCTGAACAGCATCGGGTTTGTCGGAGGCTGATTTCTGCGGGGGTGGCGTGTCGTCCTTCTCGGTGCTTTCACTCTGATGCCAGCGGGCAATGGCATCGGGCAGGTTGTTCAGCTTCGCCTCGTTCCTGGTCAGCTCGGCCCAAGGACCGATCTTGTCTTCGGGCACGAGCAGGCTTCGCTTGTCGTCAAGGCTGAGGCCGTTGGGGTCGAGGTCGTAGAACCACACCTCATCCATGCCGCCGGGATTCGGTCCGCCGGAACAGAAGAATCGCCGTCAAGAACCCCGGCGTAAAGCGTTTCGGTTGAAACCTGAATCGTAGGGGATCCCCATGGAGGCTAGGTTGTTTGATCCCACGGTTTGATGGTGTGATCCTTTTTTGGAATGGAAGGATGTCAGCGTTTTGGCATTGGCCCGTCCGGTACGGGCGTCAATAGCAGTCAATCGGCCAACGACATCGGCAATGCGAGAGGAGAAGCCCCTTTTGATGGTTTTTGGGGTGTCGGATGCTGAACAGCCTGTTGTGGGCTTAGGCAAGCCCTTTCTAACAAGGGTCAGCGGGCTTCTTCGCGTCACAATGATGACATGGTGTCATCATGGCCCAAAAGGTGGGCCTAAGCGACTGGTTCAGGTCATTTTTCAGATTTATGGCTGGGGCGGTAGGATTCGAACCTACGGTACACGGTACCAAAAACCGATGCCTTACCACTTGGCCACGCCCCAACTGTGGGGGCGTATCTAGCGCCCGTTTCCGAGGGGTGCAAGGGGAGATTTGGAAAAACTTGCGGCGCTTTTGTGCAGGGCGTAGGACGCCTTCATGGAGACTGATCTGCTGATTATCGGCGCCGGGGCCGCCGGTCTTTTCTGCGCCGGCACGGCGCGCGCGCAGGGGGCGCGCGTGGTGGTGATCGACCATGCCGCCCGGCCCGGCGAGAAGATTCGCATCTCGGGCGGGGGGCGGTGCAACTTCACCAATCTCGCCACCACACGCGAACGGTTCCTGTCGGAAAACCCGCGCTTCGTCGCCTCGGCGCTGGCGGGCTATCGTCCGTCCGATTTCGTCGCGCTTGTCGATCAGGCGGGGATTGGCTGGCATGAAAAGACCCTCGGGCAACTGTTCTGCGACGGCAAGGCCACCCAGATCACCGAGATGCTGATCCGCCGGATGGCGGGGGCCGAGCTGTGGCTCGACACCACGCTGGCGGGCCTTTCCCGCGATGCGGACGGCTATGCGGCGCGGACCTCTCGGGGGGTGATCCGGGCGAAGCGGGTGGTGGTGGCCTGCGGTGCGAAGTCGATCCCGAAGATGGGGGCGACGGGGCTGGCCTATGATCTGGCGCTGCAATTCGGGTTGCGGATCGTCGAGACGCGACCCGGTCTGGTGCCGCTGACCTTCGCCGAGCAGGATCTGGCGCTGTGCAAACCCCTTGCCGGCATCGCCGTCGAGGCCGAGGTCAGCCACGGCAAGACCCGCTTTCGCGATGCGCTGCTGTTCACCCATCGCGGGCTGTCGGGGCCGGCGATCCTTCAGATATCCAGCTTCTGGCGCCCGGGCGAGGAGATCATCGTGAACCTCGCCCCTGATGCCGATCTCGCCGGGGCTTTGCGCGACCGGCGCGGGCAGGGCGGTCGCGTGGCGATCCAGACGGTGCTGGGCGCGCATCTGCCGGCGCGGCTGGCCGAGGCGATCGCCGCCGATCTGGGTCTGGAAGGCGCGCGGCTGGCCGATCAGAACAATGCCGCCATCGACCGGATCGCGGCGCGTATCCAGCGCTGGCAGGTCCGCCCGGTCGGGTCCGAGGGCTATCGCACCGCCGAGGTGACTGTGGGCGGTATCGACACCCGCGACCTCGACGCCAGCACCATGCAGGCGCGGGACGTGCCGGGTCTGTATTTCATCGGCGAATGCGTCGATGTGACCGGCTGGCTGGGCGGGTATAATTTCCAATGGGCATGGGCGTCCGCTCATGCGGCGGGGCTTTCGCTGGCGGGCGCATTGCGCTAGAACGCCGCCTTCGCGAGACAAAGGGCCGGGAATGAGCGGATTTTCCTTCACTGTGAATGCCACCGACGGGCAGGCGCGCACGGGCGTGATCGATACGCCGCGCGGCCAGATCCGCACCCCCGCCTTCATGCCGGTCGGCACCGCGGCGACGGTCAAGGCGATGCTGCCGGAATCGGTGGCCGCGACCGGCGCGGATATCCTGCTGGGCAACACCTATCACCTGATGCTGCGCCCCGGCGCGGAACGGATCGCGCGTCTTGGTGGCCTGCACGCGTTCATGAACTGGGACAAGCCGATCCTGACCGATTCGGGCGGCTTTCAGGTCATGTCGCTGGCCGAGCTGCGCAAACTGACCGAAGATGGCGTCACCTTCGCCAGCCATGTCGATGGCTCGCGCCATTTTCTCAGCCCCGAAACCAGCATGGAGATCCAGCGCCTGCTGGGATCCGACATCGTCATGGCCTTCGACGAATGCCCGGCCCTGCCCGCAACCGAGGAGCGTCAGTCCGAGGCGATGCGCCTGTCGATGCGGTGGGCGCAGCGCTCGCGCGATGCCTTCGGCGACCGGCCGGGACATGCGCTGTTCGGGATCATGCAGGGCGGCGTGATCCGCCATCTGCGCGAGGAATCGGCCGAGGCCCTGCGCGGCATCGGCTTTGACGGTTATGCCATCGGCGGCCTCGCGGTGGGCGAGGGGCAGGAGGCGATGTTCGGCGTGCTCGATTACGCGCCGGCCCTGCTGCCCGAGGACAAGCCGCGCTATCTGATGGGGGTGGGCAAGCCCGATGACATCGTCGGCGCGGTGCAGCGCGGCGTGGACATGATGGATTGCGTGCTGCCCTCGCGCTCGGGCCGCACCGGGCAGGCATGGACGCGGCGCGGTCAGGTCAACATCAAGAACGCGCGTCACGCCGATGACCCGCGTCCGCTGGACGAGCATTGCACCTGCCCGGCCTGCCGGGGTTATTCCCGTGCCTATCTGCATCACGTCTTCCGTGCAGGCGAGATGATCTCTGGCATGCTGCTGACCTGGCACAATCTGCATTACTATCAGGAGCTGATGGCGGGCCTGCGCGCAGCCATCGCGGCAGGGCGGCTGGACGATTTCGTGGCCGATTTTCATGCGAAAAGGGCCGAAGGGGATATTCCTCCGCGTTGACGAAACGGCGGGATCGGCGAAGACTGCGGCAAAAGGACCGACAGGTGCGCGATGCCCGTCCAAGCCAGCCAGGCCGCCCGGCACGGTGATGCCGTGATCTTCGCCTGCGATGCCGGGCATCTGCCTTATGCCTGGGTGGCCGCCCTGCAGATCGCCCGGCTGGAGCCGGAGCGTCATTTCGATATCGTCATCGCCTCGCCCGATACGGGGGCGATTCCGCCGCATCTCCGGGATGGCCCCGTCCGTTGGGTGCGGCTGGACGTCAGCGCAATTCCCCAGATACGTCACCCGAATGCGCGCATCACGCTGGGGACGTTCTACCGCCACCTGCTGCCCGACCTGTTGCAGGACGATTATGCCCGACTTCTGTATCTGGATACCGATACCTGGCTGCGCAGGCCGGGCATTCAGGGCCTGTTCGACCGGATCGCGGGCGACTGGCCGCTGGCCGCCAGCCTGACCTTTCTGCACCAGCCGGAATTGCGCACCCGTGCCAGCCGCAGGAATCAGGAACGCTCGCGCCGGGTGATCGGTGATCTGGGGGACCCGTCCGGGCGGTTCTTTCAATCGGGAGTGATGGTCATGCAGACCGGTCCGCATGTGGCCGCACAGATCGGGCCGAGAACGCTGGAATTCGCCGCCGAGCGCTATGACCTTCTGCAAAAGCACAAGCTGGGCGATCAGGCGGCGATGAACGGGGCGGCGGCGGCGCTGACGGCGACGCTGGACCCGCGCTGGAACTGGCATCTGGCGCGTTGGCGGCAGGGGCAGCTGATCGAGGAGTTCGATCCCTTCATCCTGCATTTCGCCGGGGCGGAAAAGCCCTGGCTGATCTCGGACGATCCGACGGTCACGGCAGTAAACCCGGCCTGGTTTGCGGATCTGGCCCGATGGGACCCGGATTTCACCCCCGCCCCGGCGCCCGGATCATTGGCCTGGCGGGCGCTGAACCCGCGCTTTGGGGTGGCGCCGATTGATAAGATTCAGCGCCGTCTGCGCGCCTGGCGGCTGGCGTGGAAACATTCACGACCGCCGCGCATGGGTGCGGAGGGGATCGCCGCCATGCGTCAGTTGATCGAGACGGCGGAAGTTCGCTGAAATTGCCCTCGGAAGTGCAGGATTTCCGATGAAAATCCGATGAGCGCGCAAGAAATTGTGGAACCATTTTGCGGTTCCTGCTAGCACCGCGCATCGGCGGATGACCCGTCCAGTTTCGAAAGCGACGAATGACCCAGTTTTTGACCATTACCACGACCGACGCCCTTGCTGCATTCTGCGAACAGGCGAAGGCGCTTCCCTATGTCACCCTCGACACCGAATTCCTGCGCGAGCGGACCTATTATTCCAGGCTCTGCCTGATCCAGATGGCCCTGCCGCCGGCATCGGGGGCGAAATCCGAAGGCGGACCCGCGGCGCTGATTGACCCGCTGGCCCCCGGCCTTTCGCTCGAACCGCTCTATGAC
Organism: Paracoccus sp. S1E-3; assembly: GCF_013868135.1. Classification (GTDB taxonomy): domain Bacteria; phylum Pseudomonadota; class Alphaproteobacteria; order Rhodobacterales; family Rhodobacteraceae; genus Paracoccus. Next base: position 676,506 of record NZ_JACEMU010000004.1, on the reverse strand, counting down.
CTGTTCCGCCACGAGGCGACGGTGAAGGTCTTCCACGCCGCCCGTCAGGATCTGGAGATCTTCTTCCATGACGCGGGCCTTTTTCCGGCACCGCTGTTCGATACCCAGATCGCCGCCATGGTCTGCGGCTTTGGCGAGCAGGTGGGCTATGAAACCCTGGTGCGGAAGATCGCGAAGGCCAGTCTGGACAAATCCTCGCGCTTCACCGACTGGTCGCAGCGGCCCCTGTCGAAGGCGCAGCAGGATTACGCCATCGCCGATGTGACCCATCTGCGCGCCATTTATGAATGGCTGCAGGCGCAGATCGACAGGACCGGCCGCGGCCCCTGGGTGGCCGAGGAAGTGGCGATCCTGCTGGACCCCGAAACCTACATCACCCGCCCCGCCGAAGCGTGGGAACGGGTGCGCACGCGGTCCTCCTCGCCGCGCTTCATGGCGATCGTGAAGGCCCTTGCCGCATTCCGCGAGGAATATGCCCAGACCCGCAACGTGCCGCGTTCGCGCGTGTTCAAGGATGATGCGCTGGTGGAGCTCGCTTCGACCAAGCCCACCACCGAGGCTGAACTGGGCAAGTCGCGCCTGCTGATGCGCGAAGGCCGCAAGCCCGAAATCGCCCAAGGCATTCTTCAGGCGGTGAAAGCCGGGATGGAAGATCCCAATCCGCCGCGCCCGCCCAAGGATGAACCGGGCGCGCCCGGCAACGCCGCGCTTGGCGAATTGCTGCGGGTGCTGCTGAAGGCCAAGGCCGATGCGGCGGGCGTGGCGCCCAAGCTGATTGCGTCTTCGGCCGATCTCGACGCGATTGCACAGGGTGCGCGCGACGTGCCGGCGCTGCATGGCTGGCGGTCCGAGGTCTTCGGTCTGGATGCGCTGCGCCTCGCCGGCGGCGAGATTGCGCTTTCCGCCGAAGGCGGCGCCGTCCGGGTCGTCGAGTTGACATGAGGGTCGGGCTGCGCGCGCCGTCGCTGGAGGACGCGCCGCTCATCTGGCGTGCGATGCAGGACCCGGACACCCTGCGCTTTCTGCCCGCCATCCCCGATCCGTTCCATCGTCAGGACGCGGTCGATTTCATCACCGAGATAGCCCGGCCCGAGGATCGTGCCATAACTGTTGATGGCGATTTCGCCGGGATGATCCGCACCGGCGGCGATCTCGGCTATTGGGTGGCGCCGGAATTTCGCGGCCGGGGCGTGCTGCGCCGGGCCGCGCAACAGGCGATCATCGCGCATTTCCGGGATAGCGACGAGCCGGTCCGGGCGTGGCATCTGGCCGACAATGGCGCGTCGCGGCGGACCCTGCTGGCCCTCGGCTTTCGCGACATGGGCGCGGACATCATCCGCCGCGCGCGGGATGGCGCCGAACTCGCCGCCCGGTCGATGCAGCTTTCCCGCGCCGATTTCACGGACGCGCTTGAAATTCGGACACCGCGATGCCGGATCACCGCGCTGGGTGACGCGGATCTGCCGGAACTGCACCGGATCTTCACCGCGCCACTGGTGGCGCGGATGCTGCTGCGGTTTCACAGTGGCATGAGCCTTGAGGAATTCGCCGCGCTGATGCGTCCTGTAATGGACCCGCTGCGGCGGCGAATGCGCATGGCGATCCGGCAGGATGGGCGGCTGATCGGCAGCATCGGGGTCCATGACGGCGAGACACCGTCGATCTATTACGCGCTTGCGCCAGAGTTCGCGGGGCAGGGGCTGGCGAGCGAGATCGTCCCCACCTTCTGCGACAACGTGCAGGACTGGTTCGGGCTTGTGACCCTGAAGGCCGAGGTGTTTCAGGACAATCCCGCGTCGCGCCGGGTGCTGGAAAAAGCCGGGTTCAGGGTCACGGGCACGGATAGCGTGGCGTCGCTGGGTCGCGCGGAAGGGCCTTCGCCGGGCTGGCTGATGGAGCGGCGCTGACTACCAGCGCAGAACCACGGCACCCCAGCTCAGGCCGCCGCCGATCGCCTCGGTCACGATCACGTCGCCCTTTGCGAATTTGCCCGCCTCATCGGCGACCGACAGCGCGAGCGGGATCGACGCGGCCGAGGTATTGCCGTGGTCGGCGACCGTCAGGATCACCTTTTCCATCGGCAGATGCATGCGCTGCGCAGTGGCCGAGATGATGCGGGCATTCGCCTGATGCGGCACCAGCCAATCGACCTGCTCGGCCGTCAGCCCCGCCTTGTCGATGGCGCGATGCGCGGTGTCGGCCAGCTTTTCGACGGCCTGACGGAACAGGACATTGCCCTGCATCCGCAGCTTGCCCGCCGTGCCGGTGGTGGCCACGCCGCCATCCACATACAGGATATCGCGATAGGAGCCGTCGCTGTTCAGATCGGTCGACAGGATGCCGCGTTCACCCTCCACGCCCTCCAGCACAACGGCGCCGGCGCCATCGCCGAACAGCACGCAGGTGCCGCGATCTTCCCAGTCCATCAGCTTGCTGAAGGTCTCGGCGCCGATGACCAGCACACGCTCGGCCTGGCCCGAGCGGATCATCGCATCGGCATTGGCAAGCCCGAAGACAAAGCCCGCGCAGACCGCCTGCACGTCGAAGGCAAAGCCGCGCGTCATGCCCAGCCCCGCCTGCACCATCGTCGCAACCGAGGGGAAGGTCAGATCCGGGGTCGAGGTGGCGACGATCACCGCATCGATCTCGTCGGCGGCGAAGCCCGCGCGGTCCAACGCCGCCTGCGCGGCGCTGATCGCCATTTGCGAGGTCGTCTCGCCCTCGGCGGCAAAATGACGCCGCTCAATCCCGGTGCGGGCGCGGATCCATTCGTCCGAGGTGTCGATCTTGTCTTCGAACCAGCTGTTCTCGACCACGCGGTCGGGCAGGTAACGGCCGGTGCCGCGAATGACGGCGCGCCGGGTCACGGTGATACCTCATCGGTCGAGGCGGCGTTCGCGGCGCGGGCTTCCTCGACATTGGCGGCAGCTTCGGCGACGCGCGCCGCCAGCCGGTCCTGAAAGCCCGATTGCGCCAGCCGGAAGGCCAGCTTGATCGCCGCCGAAACGCCGGTGGCATCGGCAGAGCCGTGCGATTTCACCACCATGCCGTTCAGTCCCAGAAACACCCCGCCATTGACGCGGCGCGGGTCGATCCGCTTCTGCAACCGCTTCAGCGAGGTCAGCGCCAGCAGCGCCGCGAATTTCGACATGAACGAATTGGCGAAAGCTTCCTTCAGGAAGTCGCCCACCAGCTTGGCGGTACCCTCGCCGGTTTTCAGCGCCACATTGCCGGTAAAGCCATCGGTGACGATCACATCGGCCCGGTCCGAGGGCAGGTCGCCGCCTTCGACGAAGCCGACATATTCGAATTTGCCGGTGTTCTGAGCGGCCAGAATCAGCTCATGCGCCTGACGCAGCTCGGCTCGGCCCTTGTGTTCTTCGGTACCCACATTCAGCAGCCCGACGCGCGGACGGTCCAGCCCCAGCCCGTTGCGCGCGTAAGCTGCGCCCATCATCGCATATTGCAGCAGATCGGGGGCATCGGCGCGAATATCGGCGCCGCAATCCAGCATGACGTTGAAGCCCTGCGCATTGCGCGACGGCCAGAGACAGGCAATGGCCGGCCGGTTCACCCCCGGCAACTTGCGCAGCCGGATCATCGACAGCGCCATCAGCGCGCCGGTATTGCCGCAGGAGACCGCCACCGAGGCTTCGCCGTTGCGCACCGATTCGACCGCCGACAGCATCGAGGTGCCTTGCGCATTGCGGATCACCTGGCCCGGTTTGTCGTTCATGGTGACCACGCCCGGCGCATCGCGAATCTCGCAGCGCTCGGACAGCCCGCGCCGACGCGCGACCAACCGCGACAGTTCAGCCTCGGGTCCGTGGACGATGAAACGGATATCAGGGTTCTTGGCCGCGCTTTCGGCCATGCCGGCGATGACCGCAACCGGACCGCGATCGCCGCCCATCGCGTCAACGGAAATGACCACGCTACCCCCGTTCGAGGAGCGGCGTGGTGTCTCGGTGTCCGCCGTCTGCGTCATGCGCGTCGCCGCCGATCAGGCCGCGTCGTCGTCCAGGTCGATTTGGGCCGACTGAGCCACGACTTCGCGATCAGCGTAATGGCCGCAGGACGGGCACACGTGATGCGGACGCTTCAGTTCGCCGCAGGAGGGGCATTCATTGGGGTTCGCCGCCGACAATGCGTCATGCGCGCGGCGCATGTTGCGTTTGGAGCGGGTCACGCGGTTCTGAGGGACAGCCATGTCACAACCTCGGGTCTGGGGCCGCGCGGGTCCATGCGGGGCCGGTGTCGAAAATAGATCAGAGCCGCGCCAATAGGCGACAACCGCACCGGAAGCAAGTGAAAACCTGTCAGCGGATTGAGGCCCGAGCGCGCGGCTCGCGAAGCCCGGAACATAGCGATCCTGTGCTGCAATGCAAGCGTCGATTGGCGATTTCAGCGCGGTGCGTCCGGTTGGCCGGAAACGGCCATGGCGGCACGGGCCAGATCATCCGGGGTGTTGATATTGAAGAAGGGATCGGGGCCGCCGAACAGCGCAATCCCCGCCTGATGTTGTGCAGCCCATTGACGCGGCCGGCGCAGGCCATCCTTCAGCGCGGCGCGCAGATCCGCGCGCAGCGCCGTCGGCCACAGACCGAAGGTCGGGTGCAGGCGGGTTGCACCGTCAGAAGCGCGATCCGCCGCGAGCGCCGGCCCTCCCGGACCCGCCGCCGCCAGCAGTTTCGCAGCCAGATCCTCCGGCGGAAAGGGGGTGTCCCCGGCAGCGGTCAGCACCGCAGATGCGCCCAGCCCCGCCGCCCAATCCATTGCCGCCAGAACCCCGGCCAGAGGTCCCGGAAAATCCGGCAGGGAATCGGCCAGCACCGGCAGTCCGAAGCGCGCGAACCGCGCCGGATCGCCATTGGCGCTGATCGCCAGCGGGCCGGCCTGCGGGGCCAGCCGCGAGATCACATGCGCGAGCATCGGCTGACCGTTCAGCGCCAGCAGCACCTTGTCGCCCCCGCCCATACGGCTGGACAGGCCGCCCGCAAGGATGACGGCGGGCAGCATCAGGCGATGCCGGCGGTGACCAGCCCCCGCGCGAGCTTGCGGAAAGCCTGTGCCGAAGCGGTTTCAGGGTTGGCGACCACGACCGGGGTGCCCGAATCGCCGGCAACGCGGACATCCATCTCCAGCGGCAGTTCGCCCAGCAGCGGCACGCCCAGCTTCTGCGCCTCGGCCGCCACACCGCCATGGCCGAAGATGTGCTCGGCATGGCCGCAATTCGTGCAGACATGGACGGCCATGTTCTCGATCAGGCCGAGGATCGGGACGTTCAGGCGCTTGAACATGTCGATGCCCTTGCGCGCGTCCAGAAGCGCGATGTCCTGCGGGGTCGAGACCATGATTGCCCCGTCGATCTGCGCCTTCTGCGACAGCGACAGCTGGACATCCCCGGTGCCCGGCGGCAGGTCGACGATCAGGCAATCGAGATCGCCCCATTGCACCTGAAACAGCATCTGCTGCAGCGCCCCCATCAGCATCGGGCCGCGCCAGATGATCGCCTCGTCCTCCTTCGTCAGCAGACCAAGCGACATCAGCTTCACGCCATGGCCTTCCATCGGAATGATGGTCTTGCCGTCGGGGCTGGCCGGACGACCGGTGACGCCCATCATGCGTGGCTGGCTGGGGCCATAGACATCGGCGTCCAGCAGGCCCACACGCCGCCCCTCGGCGGCGAGCGCCGCGGCGAGGTTCGCGGCCACGGTCGACTTGCCGACCCCGCCCTTGCCCGAGGCGATGGCGATGACGTGGCGCACGCCGGGGATGGCTTCGGGCGCATTCGGGCTTTTGGCCTTGGGCTTCAGATCCGGCGGCGCCTTGTCGCTATGCGCGGTCAGGACGCCCATGACCTTGCCGGCGCCGGGCAGGGCGCGGATCGCGGCCTCGGCCTGCGCCAGCGCGGCCTCCATCGCCTGCGCGTGGGCGGGATCGATCTCCATGACGAAGCGGACATCGCCATTCGGCTCGACGGTGATGGCGCGGGCGATGCCGGCGTCGATCAGATTGCCCATGGGGGTGGCGACGCTGCGCAGGGCGGCGGTGACGGCTTCCTTGGTCAGGCTCATGTTTTCCTCAGGCGCGGGAAAGCGCGTCGATGATCGGGTTGAAATCGCTGGCTTTCAAGCTTGCCCCGCCGACGAGCGCGCCATTCACATGCGGCACGGCGAAGATCTCGGCGGCGTTGCCGGGCTTGACGCTGCCGCCGTACAGCAGGCTGAAATCGGCGCCATCCGAAAACCGCGCGGTCAGCTTCTCGCGGATCAGCGCGTGGACTTCGGCGATCTGATCGGTGGTAGGCGTGCGGCCGGTGCCGATGGCCCAGACAGGTTCATAGGCGATCACGGTATTGGCGGCGGTGGAACCGTTGGGGACCGATCCCGCCAGCTGGCTGGCAATGATGTGCAGCGTATCGCCGGCATCGCGTTGCACCTCGGTCTCGCCGATGCAGACGATGGCGATGAGGCCGGCGTGATGAGCGGCGAGCGTCTTGGTGGCGACGATGGCATCGCTCTCGCCATGATCGGCGCGGCGTTCGGAATGGCCGGTGATGACGTGGCTCGCGCCCGCATCCTTCAGCATCGGCGCGGAAATATCGCCCGTATGCGCGCCCGAGGCATTGGCGTGACAGTCCTGGCCGCCGATCCGCACCGCGCCCGCACGGCCCGCCGCAAGGGCGATCAGGGTGAAAGGCGGGCAGATCAGCACGTCGCAGCCTTCGCCCGCGGCAAGCTGGTCAAGCTCAGCCAGCGAGGTTTTCACCCCGTTCATCTTCCAGTTTCCAGCGGCAATTTTTTTCGGGGCCATAACATCCTCCTGTCGGTTCGGGACGGGGATAGGCGCGCAGGCCCCGGTATTCAAGCGTCCGGGGTGTCGCGGTCCAGTTTGAACGACACGGATTCGCCGCAGCCGCAGGCATCGGTCACGTTCGGATTGCGGAACTTGAAGCCAGATTCCAGCAGCCCGGTTTCATAGTCGATCTGGGTTCCGAACAGGAACATCTGCGCGGTGGGCGCGATCAGGATGCGCGCGCCGTTCTGCTCGACCACCTCGTCGGCGGCATCGGCAGCGGGCACGAGATCCATGGTATATTCCATGCCCGCGCAGCCGCCCTTCTTCAGCCCGATCTTCAGGCCGTAGGCTTCTTTTCCGGCCATCAGCCGGGAAATCTGGCGTTCGGCCGCCGGGGTGATGGTCACCGGGGCCTGTCCGGGGATCGAGAACATGGCTTAACCTCTGTTGCGCCCCCGTAATTTAGGGGGCGCAGCCGGGTTTCTCAAGTCAGCCGAGCGGCGTTTCGCCGTGAATCGCATCCGAGAAGGCGCGGCGGTAGAGTGCCGACAATTCCGCCAGATCGCCGGCATCCTCGCTCATCTGCACGGCGGTGCCCCCGAACTGGCCGACTTCGCGCGCCGGAACCTGTGCCGCTTCCGCCGCGTTCAACAGCGCTTCGGCCTGTGCGGGTGAGCAGGCGACCAGATAGCGGGCCTGATCCTCGCCATAGAGCTGGGCGATATCGCCGCTTTGCAGGCGGATGCCGATGCCCGCGCCTTCGGCCATTTCGAAGGCCGCGAGCGCCAGCCCGCCATCCGACAGGTCGGTCGCGGCACGCAGGTGCTGGCGGTTGGCGCGCAGGAATTCACCGTGCTTGCGTTCGGCGGCCAGATCGACAGGGGGGGCGTCGCCCGCTTCGATCCCGAAGGCTTCGGCCGCCAGCGCCGACTGGCCCAGATGACCTTTCGTCTCACCGATCAGGATGGCCACATCGCCATCCTCGGGCAGGCCCGCGATCAATTCGTCCAGACTGGTCAGCAGCCCGACCGCGCCGATGGTCGGCGTGGGCAGGATGCCCTGACCGTCGGTCTCGTTATAGAGCGACACGTTGCCCGACACGATCGGCATATCCAGCGCCGCCACCGCCTCGCCGATGCCTTTGATGGCGCCGACGAACTGGCCCATGATCTCGGGCTTTTCGGGATTGCCGAAATTCAGGTTGTCGGTGGTCGCCAGCGGCAGCGCGCCCACGGCGGTCAGGTTGCGGTAAGCCTCGGCCACGGCCTGCTTGCCGCCCTCGAACGGGTTGGCCTTGACGTAGCGCGGGGTCACATCGCTGGTGAAGGCGAGCGCCTTTTCGGTGCCGTGCACGCGGACCACACCCGCGCCCAGACCCGGACGGCGCACGGTATCGGCGCCGACCTGGCTGTCATATTGCTCCCAAACCCATGATTTATGGGCATAGTTCGGAGAGCCGATCAGCGCGCGCAAGGCGTGCAGCGGGGTGATAGCGGGCAGGGCGGGCATGGCTACGGCGGCGGGCGTCTCGACCCATGGGCGATCATATTCCGGCGCGCTCGACGACAGTTTCGACAGCGGCAGATCGGCCTTCACCTCGTTGCCGTGCAGGATCAGGAAGCGGTCCTCGGCAATCGTCTCGCCCACGATGGCGAAATCGAGGTCCCATTTCTCGAAGATCGCCCGCGCCTCGGCCTCGCGTTCGGGCTTCAGCACCATCAGCATCCGTTCCTGCGATTCCGACAGCATCATCTCGTAAGCCGTCATATTGGTCTCGCGCTGCGGCACCTGATCGAGGTTCAGCTGGATGCCGAGACCACCCTTGTCGCCCATCTCGACCGCCGAGCAGGTCAGCCCGGCCGCGCCCATATCCTGAATCGAGATCACGCTGTCGGTCGCCATCAGCTCCAGACAGGCTTCCAGCAGGCATTTTTCGGTGAAGGGGTCGCCGACCTGCACGGTGGGGCGCTTTTCCTCGATGCTGTCGTCGAATTCGGCGCTCGCCATGGTCGCGCCGCCGACGCCGTCGCGCCCGGTCTTGGCACCCAGATAAACCACCGGCATGCCGATGCCCGAAGCGGCCGAGTAGAAGATCTTGTCGGCATCGGCCAGCCCCGCCGCGAAGGCGTTCACCAGACAGTTGCCGTCATAGGCGCGGTGAAAACGCACCTCGCCGCCGACATTCGGGACGCCGAAGGCGTTGCCATAGGCGCCGATGCCTTCAACGACGCCCTTGACCAGATGCGCGGTCTTGGGGTGTTCAGGGCGGCCGAAAGAAAGCGCGTCCATGGCGGCGATGGGGCGCGCGCCCATGGTGAAAACGTCGCGCAGGATGCCGCCGACGCCGGTCGCGGCGCCCTGATGGGGTTCGATATAGGACGGGTGGTTGTGGCTTTCCATCTTGAAGACCACGGCCTGCCCGTCGCCGATATCGACGACGCCGGCATTCTCGCCGGGGCCGCAGATGACCTGCGGGCCGGTGGTCGGCAGCGTGCGCAGCCATTTCTTCGAGGATTTATAGGAGCAATGCTCGTTCCACATCGCGCTGAAGATGCCGAGTTCGGTGAAGCTGGGCTCTCGGCCGATGATCTCGAGGATGCGCTGATATTCGTCGGGCTTCAGCCCGTGCGCCGCGATCAGATCCTCTGTGATCTCCGGTTCGTTCATGGCCGTTCCTCGCATGTCTGGATGCGCCGCCTTTTAGGGCCAGCAAAGCCGAAGGGAAAGGGGCGCGACGCGGAAGCCGGACAAAAAGGATGGGGGGCGGCGAACCGTTCGGCGCAAAAAAAAAGCCGGGCACGAAGCCCGGCCAAAGTCCAACAGGGAGGTGAAGGCTACGAGAGTTGCCTCTATCATCGCCTTCATAGCCCGATTTAGGGGCAGGGTGCCGCCCGTTCAAGCGTTAACTTGCTGCAACCGCAGCATAGCGGATATGCGCATAGGGCATGGCGGACCGCATTGTTCACGTTGGTTCCGTCGCTGGCGCGCGTCTTTCGCTGAGCCAGTCCTGCAATGCGGCGTTACCGCCGAAACCTTCTTCCCCGACTCCTGCGGAAGGGGCGGACGGATCGGCCGCTGCGCTTGGGGCAGGCAGGACGGATTTCTCGATCCGCTGGGGAAAGGTCCGGTTGCGGAAGTAATGCGCCTCGCGCGCGCCGAAATAGAAGGACACGATGGCGCCCAGAAGCCACCACAAAGGTTCCGGGACGGTTTGCAGCCCGGCCATGCGGTTGGAAAAGCCGATCGGTTCAACCATGGCATAGATGAACAGCCCGATGGTCCCCAGCGTCAGCAGGGGGCGGGGCAGGCGGTTCATGCCGTTCATCAGGTCGTCGAACCAGCCACGCCTTGCGGCGCCGAATTCGGCAGAAAGCTGGGTAATGGCCTGGCCGTAAGCCTCCTCATCCAATTCCATGCGGCGGGTGGCGTTTTCGCGGAAGATTTCGGTCACGTTGGTCGCGGCGTTGGAAATCGTCTGAGCGGCCGAGCCCATGCCGATGAAGCGGTCGATCATGCCCATTTTGCGGTCCTTTCGCGGTGCTGGCTGGCGGTCAGATGGTATTTCGGCGCGATGAAGGTCTCGGCCCGCGTAATCCAGCCGCCTTTGCCGCCCGCCCGCGTGATGGCATATTTGCGGCTGGCGGGGCGCGTGTCGGCGATGGCGTAGTAGTAGTTACGCCGCTCGATCCCGTAGGCATCGGCGATATGGCGCGGCGCGGCCTGAGCGGCGGCGGTCGCGGCGGCGATGGTGCGCGGGCCGATCACCCCGTCATCACTGGCTGGATAGCCCATGCGGGTCAGCAGCCGTTGCAGAATCTTCACCGCATTGGCACCCGCATTCACATACATGTCGAAGACGGTGGCGTGCAGGATCCCCGGCAGGCGTTCGACGCCGGGACGCCGGAAATAATGTTCCTTGAACACCGCGGCGGCCTGCGCGCGGGTCAGCGCCTTCACATCCGACACATCGACCTTGCCGTCGCGATTGAGGTCCAGCCCCAGCCGGCGCATGGTCCCGATGGTCACGCCATATTTTGTCGGACCACCCGGATCGGCAGGGTCATTCACATAACCCCCTTCGCGCGCCACGATCTCGGCGGCGATCTCGTCCACGGATCTCATTTCCGTCCCCTTTTTCAGTGAAATGGGGACCAAGCTGCTCTGGCCGTGTTAATCTTCCGTTAACCCTGCGGGCGTTGCGTCAGCTTCCCGGAGCCTGATAGACACCGGTCGCTTTCAGCGAATCCTCGACCTCGCGCGGCATGTAGTTCTCGTCATGCTTGGCGAGGATTTCGCTGGCAACGAAGGTATCGCCTTCCATCGCGCCGGTGCCGATCATGCCCTGACCTTCCTGAAACAGGTCGGGCAGGACGCCGGTGAAGCGGACCGGAACGGTATGGGCGCCGTCGGTCACGGTGAAGGTGATGGTCTCGCCCGCGCCGCGGGTCACACTGCCATCTTCGACCAGGCCGCCCAAACGGAAGACCTCGCCCGAACCGGGCGGTTCCTCGAACACCTGGGTGGGTGCGCGATAGAGGTTGATACCGTCCTGAAACCCGTAGCCGATCAGCACCACCGCCAGCCCCAAGGCCACGGCAGCGGCGATGAGGATTTGAACGCGGCGCTTTTTTTTCAATGACTTCATGGCGAAGCCTCAGCGGATTCGAAGGTGATCTTCTGGCGCAGAAACTGCGTTGCCTTGGACGACACGCGGGCCGGATCGCCCGTGGTCACGAACCTGGATTCGGTGCCGCTGCCCAGAAATTCAGGGCGGCGCTGCAGGTAATCGGCGAGGCTTTCTGCAACCAGCTGCGCCTGACTGAACACCTGCACCTGCGGCCCGAGCGCTTTCTGGAACTGCTCCTGCATCAGCGGATAATGCGTGCAGCCCAGGATCGCGGCTTCGGGATGCGGCATCCGCCGCTTCAGCGCTTCGACATGGCTGGTGACGAGCGCTTCGGCAAGGATTTCGTCGCCCTCCTCGATCGCGTCGACCACGCCGCCGCAGGGCTGGGCTTCGACATCGACGCCGATGGCGCGGAAGGCCAGTTCGCGCTGGAAGGCGCGGCTGGCGACGGTGGCGGGGGTGGCGAACAAGGCGACATGCTTGACCGCCACTTCGCGCGGGGGAGAGTTGTCGCCCCATTGCCGTTCGGTCAGTGCCTCGATCAGCGGCACGAAGACGCCCAGCACGCGCTTGTTTCTGGGCACGAATTTTTCCTGCATCCGGCGCAGCGCCGCTGCCGAGGCGGTGTTGCAGGCCAGGATGACCAGATCGCAGCCTTCGTCCCACAGCCGCTGGGTGGCCGTGCAGGTCAGGTCATAGATGTCCTCGGGGGTGCGCACGCCGTAGGGCGCATGGGCGTTGTCGCCGAAATACACCAGCGGCAGATCGGGCAGCCGTTCACGGATCGCCTTATAGACGGTCAGACCGCCCAGTCCTGAATCGAAAACTCCAACAGCCATGCGCGCCTCCGTCAGCCTGGGTGGCGACATAAGCCGCCACCCGGGGAAAGTCCATGACAGAGGTCATTCCGCCGCATGGGCCATGGGTGTGCCGCCATCGGCGAAGGCGGCCAGAAGCTCGGCGCGACGTTTGGCCGCTGCCTCGGCCGCCTTGTCCTTGATCATCCCGTAGCCCTTGACCGAAAGGGGCAGCCGCGCCAGTTCGCGCAGGATTTCGACCGTGGCCGGGGTGACCTTGGGCAACAGGCTGCGCATATCGCCCTCGAACTCGGCGATGGCGGCGCGTTCCGCGCGGCGTTCGGCCAGCCAGCCGAAAGGGTCGAACGGGGTGCCGCGCAGCCGCTTCATCTTCGCCAGCTGGCGGAAGACCGGCACGATCCACGGTCCGAATTCGCGCTTCTGCGGGCGGCCGTTTGCATCGCGGCCGGGCAGGATCGGCGGGGCCAGATGGAAGGACAGCCGGGTTTCCCCGTCGAATTCGCGCGCCACGCCATCGGCAGTTTTCAGATGCAGGCGAGCAACCTCGTATTCATCCTTGTAGGCGAGCAGCTTGAAATAGCCCTCGGCGACATCCTCGCGCAGTTCCTCGGGCGCCAACGCGACCAGGTCGCGGAAGCGCTGCGCATAGGCCTGATCCTGATAGTCGACCAGGAAATCCGCGCGATAGGTGATCGGATCGGGGCGGATCGCCGCGACCGGGGCGGTGGCGCGGGCCACGGCTTCCGGGTCGGTCATCGCCCAACGCCCGATCTGGAAAGCGCGCTGGTTTTCCGCGACCTTCGCCCCGTTCAGCTCGATCGCGGTCAGGATCGCCTGTTCGCTGAGCGGGATCAGCCCCTGCTGCCAGGCCGCCCCCAGCACCAGCATGTTCGAGTAGATCGAATCGCCAAGCGCCGTCTGTGCCAGCTTGTTGGCGTCGAAGAAGGCCACCTTGTCGCCAAGGCGCGCCTGCAACGACATCTTCAGACGGTCGGCCGGGATCTGGAAATCGCGGTTCTTGGTGAATTCGCCGGTGATGATTTCGTGATCGTTGACCACCGCGCCGGTGCGGCCATGGGTCATCAGACCGATGGTCTTGGCGCCCGCCGTCACCACCAGATCGCCGCCGATGATGCAGTCGGCCTCGCCCACCGCCACGCGAATGGCGCTGATGTCTTCGGGCTGATTGGCCAGACGCAGGTGGATATGAACCGCGCCGCCCTTCTGGGCGAGGCCGGCCATCTCCATCATGCCCGCACCCTTGCCGTCCATATGCGCGGCCTGCGCCAGCACGGCGCCGATGGTCACCACGCCAGTCCCACCCACGCCAGTGATCACAAGGTTATACGTGCCGTCGATGGTGGGCAGGGTGGGTGCGGGCAGCGCCGGCAGATCCATCGCCGCCGCCTTGGGCTTCTTCAGCTTGCCGCCCTTCACGGACACGAAACTGGGGCAGAAGCCGTTCACGCAGGAATAATCCTTGTTGCACGAGGATTGTTCAATCTGCCGCTTGCGGCCGAGTTCGGTATCCAGCGGCACAACCGAGACGCAGTTCGACTGCACGCCGCAATCGCCGCAGCCCTCGCAGACTTCGGGGTTGATCCAGATGCGGCGGTCGGGGTCGGGGAACTGGCCCTTCTTGCGGCGGCGGCGCTTTTCGGCCGCGCAGGTCTGGACATAGAGGATCGCCGAAGTTCCGCCGCGTTCGGACAGCTCCTTCTGCACCGCCATCATCTTGTCGCGGGTTTCCGTCCGCAGCCCGTTGAACTGCGCGGGGTCCACGTCCTCCTTGTCGTCGTAGACGACGACCACCGGATCGACGCCCATCGAGACCAGTTCCCGCGCGATCTGCGGCGCAGTCAGTCCACCCTCGATCGGCTGGCCGCCGGTCATGGCGACTGCGTCGTTGAACAGAATCTTGTAGGTGATGTTGGTCTTGGTCTCGACCGCGTGGCGGATTGCCAGCGACCCGGAGTGATTATAGGTCCCGTCGCCAAGGTTCTGGAAAACATGCTTTCTTTTCGAAAACGGCGCCTCGCCCGCCCAGTTCGCGCCTTCGCCGCCCATCTGGGTGAAGCCGGTCGTCTCGCGGTCCATCCACTGCACCATGTAGTGACAGCCGATGCCGGCATAGGCGCGGCTGCCCTCGGGCACCTTGGTCGAGCTGTTATGCGGGCAGCCCGAGCAGAACCACGGCGTCCGAACGGCGATTTCGGGCGCATTGTCATTGCGGCGCGCGGCGGTCAGCTTGTCCAGCCCGGCGCGGATGCCTTCGGTACCGCGGCCTTCCTCGATCAGAATGCCGCCCAGCTTCTCTGCGATCATCACCGGGTCAAGCGCGTAGCGGGTCGGGAAAACCTCCTCGCCGGTACGGTCGTGATGCCAGCCGATGACGCGGCGGCCGTGGCGGTTGTCGAAGATCGCTTCCTTGACCTGGACTTCGATCAGTTTGCGTTTTTCCTCGATCACGACGACCAGATCCAGCGGTTCGGACCATTCCTGGAAGGTCTTCATGTCCATCGGGAAGGGCTGGCCGATCTTGTAGGTCGAAATGCCCAACCGGTCGGCCTCGGTCTCGTCGATGCCCAGCAGGGCAAGCGCGTGGACCAGATCCAGCCAGTTCTTGCCGGCGGCGACAAAACCGATTTTGGCGCCGGGCTTGCCCCAGATCCTGCGGTCCATCTTGTTGGCGCGCGAAAACGCCTCGGCCGCGAAGCGCTTATAGTCGATCATCCGCGCTTCCTGCGCGACCGGGGTGTCGCCGACGCGGATGTTCAACCCGCCCTCGGGCATCTTGAAGTCGGGATTGACGAAATTCAGCCGGAACGGGTTGCCATCCACGACCGAGGTCACCTCGACCGTGTCCTTCATCGTCTTCAGTCCGGTCCACACGCCGGCAAAGCGTGACAAGGCAAAGGCATAGAGGCCGTAATCCAGAATTTCCTGAACGCCCGCGGGCGAGACGACCGGGATATAGGCGTCGACCATCGCCCAGTCCGACTGGTGCAGCACCGTCGAGGATTCGCCGGTATGGTCGTCGCCCATGGCCATGACCACGCCGCCGAATTTGGACGATCCGGCCATGTTCCCATGGCGCATCACATCGCCCGAACGGTCGATGCCGGGGCCCTTGCCATACCACAGCGCGTAGACGCCGTCATATTTGCCCTCGCCGCGCATCTCGGCCTGCTGGCTGCCCCAGATGGCGGTGGCGGCCAGATCCTCGTTCAGCCCAGCCTGAAACAGGATGTCGTTCTGCGTCAGCAGCTTGTCGGCCTTCATCATCGCCAGATCGACGCCGCCGAGCGGACTGCCGCGATAACCGGTGACGAAGCCCGCCGTGTTCAGCCCAGCCTTTTCGTCGCGGGCGTGCTGCATCAGCATGAGGCGCACTAGCGCCTGCGTGCCGTTCAGCAACACATGGGATTTCGACAGATCGAAACGATCCGCCAACGAAAACGCCTGCTCCTGCGGAACCCCCATCTGGCCCTCCTGCTCGCGGTGGTAGCCTTCAGTATACGTCAGCAATGCTGACCCACAAAGGGAATTGTGATCATTCGCATATGTTGCTCAAACGCGCGTCCCAGCGTAAGAGTTGCACAAATTGCAAGGCACCTACGACAGAAAGTCATACCTATGGATTGGGACAAGCTGCGCATCTTTCATGCGGTGGCCGACGCGGGCAGCTTGACCCACGCGGGTGATTCGCTGCGGCTGTCGCAATCGGCCGTTAGCCGCCAGATCCGCGGGCTGGAGGATCAGCTGGGCGTGCCGCTGTTTCATCGCCATGCGCGCGGGCTGATCCTGACCGAGCAGGGAGAGCTGCTTTTCGACGCCACATCGGAAATGGCGCGCAAGCTGGACATGGCCGAGGCCTATATCCGCGACACCGAAGAACATGTCATGGGCGAACTGAAGGTGACCACAGCCACCGGCTTCGGCACCCTGTGGCTGGTGCCGCGCCTGAACAAGCTTTACGCGATGTATCCCGATCTGAAGGTCAACCTGATCCTGGAAGAGCGGGTGCTGGATCTGCCCATGCGCGAGGCCGATGTCGCCATCCGCATGAAGGAACCCAGCCAGTCCGACCTGATCCGGCGGCGGCTGCTGAACATCCGCATGCGGCTTTACGCGACGCGCAGCTATCTGAGCGATGCCGGCCGGCCGACCACGCTGCCTGATCTGTCGCGGCATCGGGTCATCTGTCAGGATCCGGCCATGCCGCAGGTCTCGGCGGGCAAGCTGCTGGTCCAGCAATTGCTGGAACAGAATCCGCGCTCGCTTCTGATGGTGAATAACTATTTCGGCGTGCTTCAGGCGGTCCTGAACAATGTCGGCATTGGGGTGCTACCCGACTATCTCACCGCCGATTTCCCCGAACTGGTCCGCGTCTTCGATGATGTCGAATCCGCCGAGGTGCCGGTTTTCCTGGCCTTCCCCGAGGAATTGCGCGGCTCGCGCCGGGTCATCGCCTTCCGCGATTTCGTCGTCGACGAGATCCAAGCCTATCGAAAGTCCCAGAGCCCGATCGAGTAACAGCTGCGTCACATGGCCGCGAAACGGGCGGTCGTGCTGGCCTCGCAGCCAGGACGGCGTTAGATTGGCCGGATAATGGAGGCCGCCATGATCGCAGAACTTGGGCATTTCGCCCTCATCCTTGCCTTTGCGGTGTCGCTGTTTCAATGCAGCATCCCGCTTTACGGCGCCCACCGCGGCTGGCCCGCCTGGATGGAGGCCGCGCGCCCCGCCGCCGTCGCCCAGTTCGGACTGGTCGGCATCGCCTTCGCCGCATTGACGGTGGCCTTCGTCACCTCTGATTTCTCCGTCGTGCTGGTCTATGAGAATTCGCATTCGGCCAAGCCGATGCTCTACAAGTTCTCTGGCGTCTGGGGGAACCATGAAGGGTCGATGCTGCTCTGGGTGCTGATTCTGTCGCTGTTCGGCGCGGCCGCCGCCACCTTCGGCGCCGATCTGCCCCCCAGCCTGCGCGCCCGTGTTCTGGCGGTGCAGGCAGCCATCGGTGCGGCGTTTTATGCGTTCATCATCTTCACCTCGAACCCGTTCATGCGCTTTGATGTCGCACCGTTCGACGGTCGCGACCTGAACCCGCTGTTGCAGGACCCCGGCCTGGCTTTCCATCCGCCCTTCCTTTATCTGGGCTATGTCGGTCTCAGCATGGCGTTTTCCTTTGCCGTGGCAGCGCTGCTGGAGGGCCGTGTCGATGCCGCCTGGGCGCGTTGGGTCCGGCCCTGGACGCTGGCGGCCTGGGTGTTTCTGACCATCGGCATCGCGCTCGGGTCCTGGTGGGCCTATTACGAGCTTGGCTGGGGCGGCTTCTGGTTCTGGGATCCGGTCGAAAACGCCAGCTTCATGCCCTGGCTGCTGGCGGCGGCGCTGCTGCATTCGGCCATCGTCGTTGAAAAGCGCGAGGTGCTGAAAAGCTGGACGATCCTGCTGGCGATCATGGCCTTCGGCTTCTCGCTGATCGGGACCTTCATCGTGCGTTCGGGGGTCCTCACCTCGGTTCACAGCTTTGCCTCGGACCCGTCGCGCGGGGTGTTCATTCTGGGCATTCTGGCCGTCTTCGTGGGCGGGGCGCTGACGTTGTTCGCGGGCCGGGCCGGTTCCATGCAGGCCAAGGGTGTCTTCTCGCCCATCTCGCGCGAGGGGGCGCTGGTGGTGAACAATATCCTGCTGGCGGTCGCGGCCTTCGTCGTCTTCATCGGCACGGTCTGGCCGCTGGTCGCCGAAATGGCCTTCGGCCGGAAGCTGTCGGTGGGCGCGCCTTTCTTTGAAAAAGCCTTCACGCCCTTCATGCTGGCGCTGGCGCTGATCCTGCCGATCGGCGCGATCATCCCGTGGAAGCGCGGCCAGATTGCGCGCGCGCTGCGTCCGTTGCGCGGTGCCGTCGTGCTGAGCATTGCGGTCATGCTGCTGGTCTTCGCGGTTTCGACCGGGCGCTCGGCGCTGGCGGTGATCGGGGCGGGCCTTGGATCCTGGCTGATCTTCGGCGCCATCGCGGAACTGTGGTTCCGCACCGGCTCGGCTGGGCTGTCGCGCCTGTCGCGCCTGCCGCGCGCCGATTGGGGCAAGGCCTTCGCACATGCGGGGATGGGGGTGACCTTCATCGGCATCAGCCTGCTGATGGCCTGGCAGGTCGAAGATATCCGCACCGCGCGCATCGGCGAGCCGTTCGAGGTCGGCGGCTATCAGATAACCCTCGACGCGGTCGATGAGGTGCCGGGGCCGAACTATGTCTCGACCACGGCCACGATGACGGTGGCGCGCGATGGCCGCGTCGTCGCGCTGCTTCACCCCGAAAAGCGTGTCTATCCCGTCCAGGCGATGCCCACAACCGAGGCGGCCATCGATAACGGCTTCTTCCGCGACATCTATCTGGTGATCGGCGACCCGCAACAGGATGGAGGCTGGGCCGTGCGCAGCTATATCAAACCCTTCGCCAACTGGATCTGGGTTGGCTGCATGCTGATGGCGCTTGGCGGGTTCATCAGCCTCTCGGATCGCCGTTACCGCGTGGCCGCCGGCGCACGCCGCCGTTCCGTCGGAGTGCCCGCCGAATGAAGCGCCTGCTGCTGATCCTGATGCTGCTGGCGACCCCCAGCCTTGCCGTGCAGCCCGACGAGATGCTGCCCGACCCGGCACTGGAAACACGGGCGCGCGAGATTTCGAAACTGCTGCGCTGCCCGGTCTGTCAGGGCGAAACCATTGATGAATCCAACGCCCCGATCAGTCGCGACCTGCGGCTCTATGTGCGAGAACGGCTGGTTGCGGGCGACAGCGACGATCAGGTTCTGGATGCCGTGACCGACCGCTTCGGAGAGTTCGTCCTGTTCGAGCCACGCGCGACGGGCGGCAACCTGATCCTCTACCTCGCGGGTCCGTTGATGGCGCTGCTGGCGGCGTTTTTGGGCTGGCGTTTCCTTCTCAGCCGTAGGCCAGCCGGGCCCCAGGCGGATCCCCCCGCCCCCCTGACACCAGAGGAGCAGTCGCGGCTGGACGAGATCATGCGCCGATAGCGGCCGAAATGACGTGACTTTCCTTCGCGTCTGACGCCACGGCCGGGCTTTCCACCGGGCGACGGCCGGGCCATGCTGCCCGCCAACAGGAGGAATGTCATGGCATATGAGACCATCAGTTTTTCGACCCGCGACGGCATCGCCACGCTGATGCTGAACCGCCCGCAGGTGATGAACGCGCTGAACACCCGGATGCGCGCCGAGATCACCGAGGCGCTGAACAGCATCGGTGAGGACGTGCGCTGCGTGGTGATGACCGGGGCAGGGGCGGCCTTCTGCTCGGGGCAGGACCTGTCGGATGCGGCGGCCGCCGCCGATATCGAGGGAACGTTGCGGCGCGAATACGAGCCGATGCTGCAGGCCGTCATCAACTGCCGCGCGCCGGTGATCTGCGCCGTCAATGGCGCGGCTGCGGGGGCCGGGGCGAATCTCGCACTGGCGGCCGATGTCGTGATCGCCATCGAAAGCGCCTATTTCAGCCAGGCCTTCACTCGGATCGGGCTGATCCCGGACGCCGGCGGGACCTGGATCCTGCCGCGTCTGGTCGGCAATGCGCGCGCGATGGGGATGATGCTGTTCGCGGAAAAAATCCCCGCCGCGCAGGCAGCGGAATGGGGCATGATCTGGCAATCCGTCCCCGAGGCTGATTTCGTCGATGTGGTCGGGGCCCGCGCCCGCCAGCTTGCTACCGGTACCACCGGTGCCTACCTGAAGGTCCGCCGGGCCGTGCGCGCCTCGGGTGCCAATGATTTTGCTACCCAGTTGGAGCTGGAGGCCCAGCTGCAGGGCGAGGCGGGCCGCAGTGCAAATTTCCGCGAAGGCGTGGCGGCCTTTCTGCAAAAGCGCGCCCCGAACTTCACCGGCCGCTGACCGTCTGGTCGGGCATCAGCGATCGGTCGCCCGCCCGACGCGGCCTCGGGGTAGCGGTGGGCCTGGGGTGATCTGCCACCTGAATGCCGCTGTTGCGAGAGGGCTGCGCATTTGCCGGGCGGCAGACGCATTTGCCAAGGCGCGGAAACCTTCGCTGCGAGGCGAAGCGTTCACGCGCCTTGCCGCTTGGCGCCCATGACCTCTGCCTTGCGTGCCGCGCGGATTGCGGTAGAGGAGGCGTTCGACAGCGGCATGTCGATCATTGCCCAAGCCGGGGGCGGCGTGCTTCCCAGCAGCCGTGCATGGCTGTCGGGCAAGCGGTCCGCGGCCATGATCCGCGCCGCCTTCGACGTCCGCGCCTTCAGTCGCGAGCCGGGCCGGGCCAACACCCCGATCGGCACCCGCGCCGCGATTTCGCGCCAGCGATCCCAGTGCGGCAACTGCACCAGATTGTCCGAACCCATCAGCCAGGTAAACCGCACCTCGGGATAGCGCGCCTGCAGCGCCGTGATCGTGTCGACGGTCTTGCGGGTCTTCAGCGCTGCCTCGATCCCGGTGACGGTAACGCGCGGATCATCCATGATCTCGCGCGCATAGGCGATCCTTTCGTCCAGCGGGGCCGGGCCATGGGCTTTCAGCGGATTGCCGGGTGTCACCAGCCACCAGACCCGGTCCAGCCCGAAACGCTTCAACGCCTCCTCGGTCAGGCGCACATGCCCCTCATGCGCGGGATCGAACGACCCGCCGAGCAACCCCACCCGCTGTCCGGCGGTCGCAATCGGAAATGCCTGTCTCATAGTGATGCTCTAGGCGGTCGCGACGACATGCTCAAGCCGCGAGGGAACATCAGGGATTGACGGCGCGTCCAGACGGGCCTGCGGCGTGATCTCGCGCGCGCGACCCATGCCGATGGCCACGCACCTCCGCAGATCGGAGGCAGCTCGTCTCGGGGGCATCATATCCTTCCATTCTGCCGCTGCGAACCTGACCCCTCGCGACAACAGGCTGCGTTGCCGTGGCGGAGAGCGAGGCCTGACGGCATCTGAACCTCAGCACCTTGTTCCGGCAGGCAGCGTCGTCTCCCGGTTTACCGCGCGGTCATGCAGTCTCAGGCAGCCCCGGCCGTCATGCTTTGCCGCATAAAGTGCCTCATCTGCGTCCGAGAGAATTTGCTCGGCGGTGATATCGCCATAGCTGTCGGACAGGACCGCGCCGATGCTGGCCGAAACGCGGCATAGATGGCGTTCATACCAGACAGGCTGCTGTATCGCCGCAATGATACGCCGGCCCAGTTGTTCGAGCGCGGTCCGGGACTGCAGACCCTGCAGCAGAATCAGGAACTCGTCTCCACCGATCCGGGCGATGGTATCGTCCGCGCGGGTTTCCTGCCGCAACACTTCCGCCACGCGGCGCAGGACGGCATCGCCCGCCGCATGTCCGAAGCTGTCATTCACATCCTTGAACCAGTCCAGATCCAGCTGCATCACCGCGAATTCCTGCGCGCGGTCTGGCGGGGCGTTGCGGCTGTCGACGGCCAGGCTGAAGGCCAGTTCGAAGCCGCGGCGATTGAAAAGACCGGTAAGCGAATCGGTGAAGGCCTGCTGCTCCGCCGCTTCGCGCGCTTCCTCCAGCCGCTTTGTGTGGCGCCCCAGCTCTAACCTGATTGCCTGGTTGGACTTCTGCAGATACAGGATCTCGATCGCCAGGTCGTTGGCAGCGAAATCCGCATCGGTCAGGCCGTAGGCTGCGATCGCTTCGATCACGCCGATGCCGAGACCGAGATTGAGCAGGATGTCGCCCCCCGGCAGCCACGTCGCCTCGCCCCGCAGGGGGGGCAGGTTGCTGCCGCGCAACCCCAGAAAAACCCTTCGCCCGGATTGAGCGGCCTGAGACAGGGCAACCAGAAGCGGGGTATCGGGCGGTGCGCGGCGCAGTTCAAAGGCGGTGGCGATATTGGTGGCGCGGCCGATCATCTTGCGCAAGGTCGGCCCGCAGGATCTGATGTCGCCTGACATGTCCACCAGCAGATGCATCGGCATCAGGGTCGCCAGCCGCTCGACAGGGATCGAGGTCGAGGTCATGCTGCACCCCCGACGTCATGGGCCAAGGAAAACTGGCTGCCTTCGGCGAAGCGGTCATCGATGATGTGAACGTCGAGGTTGGCTTCGTCGCGCTCGACAATCGCCAGAACGCCATAATCATCGGCCATGCCCCGCAGAAGGCCGGCCAAGACGGGATACCAGTCCTGCGCGTCCGACACGATTTCCAGGCAATAGCGTTGGGGCGCAACCATCTGCGTCGCGATCTTTGGCAGTTCCAGGCCCGGCAGAACCACCCGAGCGCGGTCGTGGAAATCGTCGAGAGACAGTACGAAGTCTTCGAAGCAGGAGCCGCTGAACCGCATCAGGTAGCGCACGCTGTCGAGGCGCGGAATCCAGCCGCCAACGTCTTCCAGCCATTCCTCGCGTTCCATGTGCAGCACCGTGCTGGCGGAAAGGATCATGCGCTGCACCATCTCGGGCTTGTAGTTGCGCATGATCTGCGTCCCGCGCCGGTCCAGCCCGGTCGCCGCGCAGACGGCGGCCCAGGCCGCGTCGCCGTGGCGTGCGCGCAAGAACAGTTCGATTCCCCGAATAATGAAGCCGTGCATGCTACCCCCTTTGCCACGGGCTAGCATGGGAATGTTAAGATACTGTCAATCGCGTCGGGAAAGGATCCGCGACGCCATGCTGATCTGGGCCGGATCAATCCCGACCGCTTCGGCGCAGGCAAGCACGCGGTCGTCGCTCTCGGTCACGAATTCCAGGATGAATTCGTGGATTTCCGGGCCGTTAACCACTGCCGTGAGCTGTGACGGATCCATCCCACTTCGCCCCAGCAGGCTGCTGAGAAGCTCCTCATCCTGCAGGACATGCAGCAGAAGCCGGTCGGCAAGGTCACGGGCCTGTGAAGCAGCGCTCATGGATTTTTATGCCTTGGAAAGGATTTGTTAAGGTTTTGATGCGACCTTGCCCAGAACAGGACTGCGGGGCAAGGACAACATGCTGGGACGGCTGCTGGTTGTGGATGGTGACGTGACCTCGCGCTTTGCGATGAAGGCGCGGCTGAGCGCGGCCAATCATCAGGTGCTGACGGCGACCGATACGGCCGAGGCGCTTGCCCAATGCAGCCAGGTCGATGCGGTGCTGCTGCGCAACTCCCACGCCGCGCAGCTGGCGAAGGATATTGCCCAGATCCGGCCGCGGACGGCGGTCCCGGTCATCGCGATCTGCGACGGCGCGCAGCGGTCCGCTGCGTTTCGGGCGGGCGTGGATCACGTACTGGATCCCGCCTGTGCGGACGTCGTCCTGCGCGCCCGTCTGCGCAGCTGGCTGACCCAACCCGTCGATGCCGGCCCTGGTTTTGCCGACCCCGCCGCCGCCTTCGATCATCCCGACCAGATCGCGCTGGTGACGGACGAAGCCGCGATTTCCTCGGATTGGCGTCAGGCCATTGCCGAGGCCGCCGGTCGGCGTCTCCATATCGTTCCGCCTCAGGCGGTGGGGCGGATCGCCGCGAATCTGGCCGTGATTTTGATCGACTCGGGCGCTGCGGGCGGCGGTTTGCAGCATCTTGCGGACCTCCGGGCGCGGCTGGCCGCCGACGGCCGCGGAACGGCTCTGGCCCTGTTGCAGCGCAAGAGCTCGCCCGACGAGGAAGCGCAGGCGCTCGATTTCGGCGCCATCGACGTGCTGCCCGCCCGATTATCGGAGCTGGAGCGGCGCGGCGAACTGACCGCGCGCCTGAATTGGCTGCTGCGTCGGGGCATCGATGCGGAACGCCGGCAGTCGGACGCACGCTTGGCGCATCGGCTGGCGACGGTCGATCCGTTGACGGGCCTGGGGAACCGGCGCCGCATCAGCATTGAAATCAGCGCGGCGGCGCGGTCGGGGAATGGTTACTCGCTGTTGATGATCGACATCGATCGCTTCAAGGCCATCAATGATACGCATGGCCATGCGGCCGGCGACATGGTTCTGGGGGCGGTGGGCGCGCGGCTGTCCGAACTGACCGACGGGCAGGGGCAGGTCGCCCGCTTTGGCGGTGAGGAATTTCTCGTTCTGCTGCCGCACACGGATGAAACCCTGGCGGTGTCGCTGGCCGAGCGTATTCGCCACGGCCTCTCGATGGAGTCTGTCATGGCGCAGGGGCTGGCGGGGCCGGTTGAGCTGGACGTCTCGGTTTCCATCGGCGTGGCGGTCAGTGAAAATCGCTATGGCGCGCGCCAGTCGCCTGACCAGGTGCTGCGCCTGGCGGATGCGGCCCTTTTGGCGGCGAAAGCAGCGGGGCGCAACCTGGTCATGCTCTCGCGAGAGCCGCACGCGGCCTGAGGCTGCCTGTCGCAAGGAGCCGCCGGTTGAGGGAGGACATGCCGCCCCCGCGTGGCCTTGAGATTTGGCCGCAAGATGCAGTGCTGCATAGAAGCCTGGGGCGGATTGACGGGATCGGAGCGGCCAGTCATCGGTTTGCTCCGATGTGTGGACTGGCGGCAGCAGCATCGCCCGCTGCGCGCCAAAACGCTGATGCTGAGCCGAAAATGGGAAATCGGTGGCCCGTGCTGCTTGTGACAGCGGCTTGTCGAGAGAGTTCGTAGCCGTCAGGAACGGCAGAGTGGGCCAGATTGACGGCGCGCCTATTGGGTTTGCGCAAACCAATGCGACAATTCGGCGCGACTTCCGCTCTGGTCGCGTGGCGGTCGAGGCACTATCTTCAGGTGCAAAGATGACCACGGGAATCAAGAAATGAGCGATCCATTATTGAGCGACCGGCCGACCTTGCCCGCAATGCGTCGGGGCGCGATGCGGAAATGTCCCGCCTGCGGCGAGGGGGCGATGTTTGACGGCTATCTGAAGGTGCGCGAGCATTGCCCCGGTTGCGGCGAAGCATTGCACCATCAGCGCGCCGATGACGGCCCAGCCTATCTGACCATCCTGCTGGTGTCCCACCTCGGCGCGCCGCTGCTTCTGTGGGTCTTCCTGACCTATCAGCCGTCGCCGGTTTCCATGCTGATCGGCTTCTCGGTCGGGGCGGTGGTGCTGTGCCTGGCGCTGTTGCCGGTCATCAAGGGGGCCATGGTCGGGGCGCAATGGGCGCGGCGGATGCACGGCTTCGGAAATGAGCCGGTCGAGGCAACCTCGGCGTGACCGGGACGGAGCCGGCAGCTCTGCGCGATGCCGCAACGGTGATCCTTGTCCGACGCGACGGGGACCAGCCGGCGGTGCTGATGGGGATGCGCGGGGCCAATGCGGCCTTCATGCCGTCGAAATATGTCTTTCCCGGTGGCGCCGTTGACCCGGATGACGGGTTGGTCAACCTGTCGGGGTTGCCCGATGGGGACACCCTGGCGCGGCTGGAGGCCGAGATACGGCCCGAATCCGATGTGACAGCACCCCAGATGCTGGTGGCGGCGCTGCGCGAGTTGTCCGAAGAAACCGGCCTGTTGATCGGCACATCAGGCGAGAGCGATCTGGTCGGCTATGACCGGGCGGCCCTGATCCCGGACGCTTCAGCGCTCCATTACGTTTTTCGCGCGATCACCCCGCCGGGGCGGCCGCGCCGCTTCGATGCGCGCTTCTTTCTGGCGGACGCGGCTGTCGTGAACGGCGATCTCGACGATTTTTCGCGCGCCTGCGACGAGCTTTCGCATCTGCATTGGGTGCCGATGGTCGAGGCACGGGCGCTGCATTTGCCCTTCATCACCGAGGTCGTGCTGGCGGAAGCCGCGGCGATGGTTGCGGCCGCAGGGAACGGTCCGCTGCGGGCGCCGGGCAATGTGCCCTTCTTCGACAACCGTGACGCACGGTCGCGTTTCGTCCAGATCGGGGCAGACCGATGAAATCCATGGGCGCGGTCGGTCGTCGGCAGCTGCTTGGCGGTCTGCTGGGTGTCGCCTGCGCGACGCCTTTCGCGGCGCAGGCGCTCGCGCCCATGGGGCTGGCCGAACCACCACCGCCGAAACCGATACCGCGACCGGGGCGCCTGATCGCCAGTGCCCGTCTGGATGGCGAGGTCGATTACGCCGTTTTCGACATGACTGGCGCGCTGATCGAAGGGCGTGGGGCTGATCGGCCCATTGCCCCGGCGAGCACGTTGAAGGTGCTGACCACGCTGTACGCGCTGGATCGGCTGGGCGCGGAGTATCGCTTTGCGACACGGGTAATGCGCGCGGGGGATATGCTGCTCCTCGCGGGCGGCGGCGATCCGGTGCTGGATACCGATGGGCTGGCGCAACTGGCGCGACTGGCGGCCGCTGCGGGTTCGTCCCCACCGGCGCGTTTTGCCGTCTGGGGCGGTGCGCTGCCGAGCATCGAGGAAATCTCGGCCGAGCAGGCGGACCATCTGGCCTACAACCCGGCCGTTTCGGGGATTGCGTTGAATTTCAACCGCGTCCACCTGGACTGGAAAGCGGGCGGGGCCGATCCGTCCATGCAGGCGCGGGCCGCGCGCCACAGCCCCCGGGCTTATTCGGTTCAGGCTGCTGTTGTCGGGCAGGGGCCGCTTTTCGCCTGGCGCGAGGAAGGCGCCCACGAGGTCTGGGAGATCAATCGCGCCGGGCTGAAAAGCCGGGGCAGCCGCTGGTTGCCGGTGCGCCGGCCCGAGCTTTACGCGGGGGACGTGTTTCAGACGCTTTGTCGCGCCGAAGGGTTGCCGCTGCCGGCACCGGAGGTCATCAGCGATCTGCCGCCAGATCTGGTCGAAGTGGCCCGGATCGAGAGCCCGCCGCTGCGCGAAGTGTTGCGCGGGATGATGGAGTATTCCACCAATCTGACCGCCGAGATGGTGGGCCTGCACGCCAGCGGGGCATCGGATCTTGTCGCTTCTGCCCGCGCGATGCAGGTCTGGGCCGAGGCGCGGGGGATTCAGGGACTGGATCTGCGCGATCATTCCGGCATGTCGCCCGCCACCCGCGTGACCGCACGGGCCATGGCGCGGGTGATCAGTTCGCTTGGGGCGTCGGCCGATCTGCGCGGGCTGATGAAGCACGTGCCCTTGCAGGAACGCAAGGGTCGCCTGACGCCTGCGGGGCTGCGTATGGACGCCAAGACCGGCACGCTGAATTTCGTGTCGAACCTGGCCGGTTACGGCAGCATTCCGGGCCAGGGCGAGGTGATTTTCGCGATCTATATGAGCGATATGGCGCGCCGGGCCGCGACCGAGGGACAGGAACTGCCTGCCGGTGTGATCGGCTGGACCAGCCGCGCCAAGCTGCTGCAGCAGGAACTGGTCGCGGGCTGGGTCGCGCGCTATGCCTGAAGGGAGCGGTGGCGAAGCTGCGAAGACAGCTCGATCGCGGCGGCGTGCAGGCGGCTGACATCCAGTTGGTGGCGGATTTCTTGCAACATCTCGGCCTCGCTATCGGTGAGCCGGCCATCGGCGGCGGCCACGTCGCAGGCCAGGGCATAGGCGGTTTCAAACAGCCGAGATGGCAAAGCGTCGCGGACAAGGCCGAACATGGCGTCAAGGCCGTCCTCGTCCTCGAACAGCGACATCACGGTCTGCGACACCGCGCGGATGCGGTCGACATCGTAATCCGCGAAGACCGGCATGTGGTTGACCATGCGTTCGATGGCTACCAGCTCCGAGGTGCGGATATTCCCGTCCGACACCGAAACCGCGACCATGACAGAAACCAGAGCATCGCAGGCCGAGAAGGAAGGAAGGTCGATCGTCACGTTTATATCCTCTGTTTGACCCCCAAATATTGACGATTCAGCGGGGTTTCAATAAGCCGCCCTCGACCCTTTCAGGAGATATCACCATGACCACCCTGCGCGATGCCGCGATGACTTCCAAGGCCTGGCCCTTTGAAGAGGCGCGCCGGGTGCTGAAACGGTATGAGAAGAAGGATCCCGAGAAGGGGTATGTGCTGTTCGAGACCGGCTATGGCCCCTCGGGGCTGCCGCATATCGGCACTTTTGGCGAGGTCGCGCGCACGACGATGATCCGCCGCGCTTTCGAGATGATCTCGGACATTCCGACGCGGCTGTTCTGCTTCTCGGACGATATGGACGGGATGCGCAAGGTCCCCGAGAATGTGCCGCAGCAGGAATTGCTGAAGGCCAATCTGCAGAAGCCGCTGACCTCGGTGCCCGATCCGTTCGGCGAGTATCCGAGCTTCGGCGATCACAACAATGCCATGTTGCGCCGCTTTCTGGACACGTTCGGCTTCGAATACGAATTCATGTCGGCGACCGAGTATTACAAATCCGGCGCCTTCGATCCGACGCTGCTGCTCGCGGCCGAGCGTTACGACGCCATCATGGAGATCATGCTGGCCTCGCTGCGCGAGGAGCGTCAGCAGACCTATAGCTGTTTCCTGCCGATCCACCCCGAAACCGGCCGGGTGCTGTATGTGCCGATCAAGCATGTCGATGCGAAGAACGGCACCGTGACCTTCGATGACGAGGACGGGCGCGAATGGACGCTGCCGGTCACTGGCGGTCAGGTGAAGCTGCAATGGAAGCCCGATTTCGGCGCCCGCTGGGCGGCGCTGGATGTCGATTTCGAGATGTATGGCAAGGATCACAGCACCAATACGCCGATCTATGACGGCATCTGCGAGGTCTTGGGCGGCAAGAAGCCCGAGCATTTCACCTATGAGCTGTTCCTCGACGACAAGGGCCAGAAGATCAGCAAATCGAAGGGCAATGGGCTGTCGATCGATGAATGGCTGACCTATGCGGCGTCCGAAAGCCTGTCCTATTTCATGTATCAGAAGCCCAAGACCGCCAAGCGGCTGTGGTGGGACGTGATCCCCAAGGCGGTGGACGAATACCACCAGCAGTTGCGTGCCTTCCCGGATCAGGCGCCGGAACAGCAATTGGCCAACCCGGTCTGGCATATCCATCGCGGGCAGGTGCCAGCGTCGGATATGGTGGTGCCTTTCTCGATGCTGCTGAACCTCGCGTCGGTGGCGGGTGCCAAGGACAAGGACGGTCTGTGGGGCTTCATCCGCCGCTATGCGCCCGACGCGTCGCCCGAGACGCATCCGCAACTGGACGAGGCGGCGGGCTATGCCGTGCGCTATTTTAACGATTTCGTGGCGCCGGGCCGGATCTTCCGCGCGCCCACGGACAAGGAACGTGCGGCGCTGGAGGATCTGGGCGCCCGGCTGGCGGCCTGGGATGGCCCGCTGGATGCCGAGGCCCTGCAGACGATGGTTTTCGCCGTTGGAACCGAACATGGCTTCGAGCCGCTGCGCGAATGGTTCCAGGCACTGTATCAGGTGCTTTTGGGCGCCGATCAGGGGCCACGCTTCGGTGGGTTCATTGCGCTTTATGGTGTGGACGAGACCCGAGCGCTGATTGCCCGTGCGCTGAAGGGCGAACTGCTCGACTAATTCTGATGTTGCGCGGCACGCCCGCGCAACGCCCGCCGGGTTAACGGAAGGTTAACCCGGCAAAGCGATATTCCCCAACGCTTAGGGGCCGCCAGATGCGGCCGGATCAGGGGAGATCGCGCATGAACATTGCCATTACCGCCGGACTGCAACTGATGCCGCCGGGCTTCGCCGCCGGGCTTTCTGTCTGGTCGCGGGAATACGGCACTCCCGGCAGCGCGACCTGGGCAAACCAGGCCAATGCCGCCATCGTCGCCGCTGACCAGGATTTCGGGTCCTGCCTGGAAATCAACAAGGTCGAAGATACCACCCGCATCCGCTTCATGGGTGAAACCCCGATCCTACCGGGCACCTATCTGCGCATTTCTGCGCGGGTGAAGGCGATTTCGGGGCCGCGCCCGACGGTGCGTATCGGTGGGTGGGCCGGCGACGGTGTGCGCAATCATGTGACCGGGCTGGACGAACTGGGTGACAATGTGGCGCTGCCCGGCTACGGCAAAGTGGTTGAGGTCAGCGCCATTGTCGGAACGGGCAACCGCCGTGGTGTCGACATGGTTTGGGGCGCGGCCCCGATCTACGGTCATTTCGGCATCGACCTGATCGGCACCAATGGCGGGGCAGTCCGCATCGAGTCGCTGCGGATCGAGGATGTCACCTCGGTCTTCCTGCGCGAGATGATGGATATTGTCGACGTGCGCGACTATGGCGCGGTCGGCAACGGCATCACCGATGATCGCGCGGCTTTCGCGGCCGCCGACAGTGCCGCCAAGGGACGGGTGATCGTGGTGCCGGCAGGCACTTACAGGATCGGATCGGACCTGACCATCAGCGCGCCGGTTCGCTTCACCGGCAGGTTGACGATGCCGCGTGCGGCGCGGCTGACACTGATGGGCAGCTTCGATTATCCGAGCTATGCCGAGGCCTTTGGTGATGAGACCGAGGGGCTGAAGCGCGCGCTGCAGGCGCTGTTCAGCTTTACTGACCATGTCGAGCTGAACCTGCGCGGGCGTCGCGTCGACCTGACCGAGCCGCTGATCATGACCGAGATCGCCCCCGGCCTGACCGAGTTTTCGACGCGCAGGCTGATCTGCAACGGCGAGCTTCGCATCGTCGACGGCCCGGCATGGAACACCGGTGTCGCCACCTCGCAGGGCACCTATGATGTGAACCAGCCCACGACGCTCAGCAATGTCGCCAATGTTGCCAATATCGAGGTCGGCAGCCTGATCACCGGTCCCGGCGTCGGGCGCGAGGTCTATGTAAAGGCAAAGAATGTCGGCGCCAGGACCTTGACCCTGTCGCAGCCTTTCCATGGCGGGTCGGGGACGCGGGCCTATACGTTCAAGCGCTTCCGCTACATGCTCGACTTCCTCGGCATGGACGAGATGTCGCGGGTGAATATCGCCGAGATGGAATTCTCGATGGGCGGCCGGGCCAGCTTCCTGATGCTGCCGGCTAATGGCCAGATGTTCCATATCCGCGACTGTTATATCAGCGGGCCGGGTGATCGCGGCATCACCTCGGTCGGGCGCGGCTGTCAGGACATGCTGATCGATCGTTGCCAGTTCCTGTCCTCTGAAATCAGTCTGAATGCGCAGGCCCGGACCTCCGTAGCAATCAATGTGAACGCCAACGATGTGAAGATTCGCGACAGTCGCTTTGTCCGCTTCGGCACTTTTCTGGTGGCCACCGGCTCGGGCCACCTGATCGTGGGCAATCACTGGTTCCAGGGCGATGACACCGCCAGCGGAACGCGCGTGCCGGGGCTGGTGATCGCGCAGAAGAACTGCATGATGGCGATCTCGGGGAACTATATCGACAATGCGATCGTCGAATGGACCAATGAATACGACGTGTTTCCCGATTTCGGACCGAACGAGTATTCCTTCGGCGGCCTCTCGATTTCCAGCAATCACTTCACCGTCAAACAGGTGCTTGCCGATTACGCCTTCCTGTCGATCAGGCCCTATGGCCGCAATCATCATATCCACGGCCTGACCGTGTCGAACAACGTGTTTCTGGTCATTGGCCCGAAGATTCAGCGCGTGGACAAGGTTGATACGACCTTCTCCGACCTGGACTATTCGCGGATGCGGAACATCCTGTTCGATGGCAACAACTTCAACGGGGTGCTGGATTACGTCGCGAACCCGATTCAGATCACCCATACCCAATCGACGGCGCAGGCCAGCTGGGTGGTGCCGCTGACCAATTGCCTGCCCTTCGGCGCATGGGCGAAGAACGTCGATTCCCTGGTCGCGGTCTCGGTGATTCAGAATGCCGCCAACGCCCGTGTCACCGAGATGCCCTGGGTGCGGACGCAGCAAGGCGCCAACCGGCAGAACCTGCAGGTTGAATGGGCGCAGCCCGCCAAGGGCAAGGTCACCATCCGGGCCCGCATGGACGAGCCGGGCTGATCCGAGCAACCTTTGCGCGATATTGCCCCCGACCGGTCACGGCCGGGGGTTTTTGATATCGGTCGCCTGCAGCAGATAGTTTTGACCGAAGCCGGCATTCAGCAGGCCGCCTTGTGGCTCCAGACGCCAGAAATGGAAATCCGCCAGTTCCGCATAAGCGCGCGCCTTGGGGCTGTTGGCCAGCCAGCGGGCCAGCCGCGCTGCATGTTCCGGCCCCTCGGCAGGCAGTCGCCGGGCTATCACCTGAAGCGTCATCCGCGCCTGCGCCATGGCGTCGCCCTTTGCTTCCGGCTCAGCCTCGATCAGCAGCGCGGCGCGCGGCGTGGTGTTCAGCAGGCGGGTATGGGTGGCGATCTCGGACAGAAGCGCCACGGGCACGCCGTCCATATCCGCCTGCACCGCGATTCGCGACAAATGCGGATAGTCTTGGGCCGTATCGTAGACCGACAGAACCGCGTAACGGACGGATGCGATCATGTCCTGCGCCAATCTGCGGGCGCGCTGATCGAGGTCGCGGAAGGGAATTGGCTTCATGGGATTAATTTGCCGTTGGAGGCCGCAGGACGCAAGCGGGTAGGTCCGCTCACGGTGCTGTGAATGATTTACAATTCAGGATCAGTCCGCGTCAAAAAATTTACAAAATTATCCTTTGAAAAAAAAGCTTTGTGCGAATGCTATTGCGTGATTAACTGTATTCGAGCTTCAGTGGGTGAACGTCGTCGGAGGGGCGGCGCGTCCGTTGCCGATGTCAGTTGGGGGAAATGCCATGTCCGTTGAAAACGTAGCGAAACATCCGATCCCGCCGGGGTTTGAAAACGCCAATGCCGGCCCCGAGGATTATGCCCGCCTTTACGCCGAATCGATTGACGACCCCGAGGGGTTCTGGGGCCGCGAGGGCCAGCGGCTGGACTGGATCACGCCCTATACCAAGGTGAAGAACACCGATTTTACCTTTGGCGACGTGTCGATCAAATGGTTCGAGGACGGGGTGCTGAACGCCTCGGTCAACTGTATCGACCGCCATCTTGAAGCGCGCGGCGACCAGACCGCGATCATCTTCGAGCCCGACGACCCCGATGCGCCTGCGCGCCACATCACCTATCGCGAACTCAGCGACAAGGTGAACCGCATGGCCAATGTCCTGCTCAGCCAAGGCGTCATGCGCGGCGACCGCGTCATCATCTACATGCCGATGATTCCCGAGGCCGCTTACGCCATGCTGGCCTGCGCGCGGATCGGGGCCATCCACTCCATCGTCTTCGCCGGCTTTTCGCCCGACGCGCTGGCGAACCGGATCAATGACAGCGATGCCAAGCTGGTCATCACCGCCGATACCGCGCCGCGCGGAGGACGCAAGACGGCGCTGAAATCCAATGCCGATGCGGCGCTGCTGCATTGTTCGGACAAGGTGCGCTGTCTGGTGGTCAAGCATACCGGCGATCAGACCACCTGGGTCGAGGGGCGCGATGTCGACGTGCTGGCGATGATGGAGGAGGTCAGCCCCGACTGCCCGCCGCGCCCGATGGGGGCCGAGGACCCGCTGTTCATCCTTTATACCTCGGGGTCGACCGGCAAGCCGAAGGGGGTGGTTCATACCACCGGCGGCTATCTGGTCTTCGCCGCAATGACGCATGAATACGTATTTGATTACAAAGACGGCGATGTCTTCTGGTGCACCGCCGATGTCGGCTGGGTGACCGGGCACAGCTATATCATCTATGGTCCGCTGGCCAATGGCGCAACCACGCTGATGTTCGAAGGGGTGCCCACCTGGCCCGATGCCGGGCGGTTCTGGGCGGTCTGCGACAAGCATAAGGTCAACCAGTTCTATACCGCGCCGACCGCGATCCGGGCCTTGATGGGGCTGGGGTCGGAATGGGTCGAGAAATACGACCTCTCCAGCCTGCGGGTGCTGGGCACGGTGGGCGAGCCGATCAACCCCGAGGCCTGGAACTGGTACGACAAATATGTCGGCAAGGGGCGCTGCCCGATCGTCGACACATGGTGGCAGACCGAAACCGGCGGCCACATGATCACCTCGCTTCCCGGCGCGATCGAGACAAAGCCCGGTTCGGCCACGCTACCGTTCTTTGGCGTCAAGCCCGAGATCCTGAAGGCCGAGTCCGCTGAGGTCGTCCCCGGCAACCCGGCCGAGGGCGTGCTGTGCATCGCCGACAGCTGGCCCGGCCAGATGCGCACCGTCTGGGGCGATCACCAGCGCTTCATGGAGACCTATTTCCAGCAGTATCCCGGCTATTACTTCACCGGGGACGGCTGCACGCGGGATGAGGACGGCTATTACTGGATCACCGGGCGGGTGGATGACGTGATCAACGTCTCCGGCCACCGCATGGGCACGGCCGAGGTGGAATCGGCGCTCGTCGCCCATCCCAAGGTCGCCGAGGCCGCTGTCGTGGGCTATCCACACGCGATCAAGGGACAGGGCATCTATGCCTATGTCACCCTGATGAACGGCGAGGAGCCGTCGGACGAGTTGCGCCGCGAACTGGAAACCTGGGTGCGCACCGAAATCGGCCCGATCGCCAAGCCCGACCTGATCCAATGGGCGCCCGGCCTGCCCAAGACCCGGTCGGGCAAGATCATGCGCCGCATCCTTCGCAAGATAGCCGAGGACGATTTCGGCGCCCTCGGCGACACTTCGACCCTCGCCGATCCCGGCGTTGTCGACGAACTGATCGATAACCGCATGAACCGGGACTGATCGTGATGCCGCCGGGCGGGTGATCCGCCCGGCGTGATGCCCGAAGCCCGCGCCCGGCCTGTCCGGCCGTCTCGCAGCCACATCCGCGACAGCCGCGCGCGCCATCGGCCGAAAGACCGCCTCGACCCGCCGGCATGCGTCGGTGGGGCAGGAAGATCTGACCCTGCACAGACAATTTTCAACAGCCAATTTTCCAGTTGAGGAAAACCCAAGATGGAACAGTCTCTGGCAGAGAAAATCTCTGCGAACCCGGACTACCAGCGTCTGAAATCGACGCGATCCCGCTTTGGCTGGACGCTGACCATCGCCATGCTGGTGGTCTATTACGGCTATATCCTGCTGATCGCCTTCGACAAGGAATTGCTGGCGGCACGCATCGGCAATGGGGTGATGACCTGGGGTATTCCCATCGGTTTCGGGGTGATCCTGTTCACCATTCTGATCACCGGGGTCTATGTGCGCCGGGCCAACCGCGAATTCGATGCCCTGACTGAAAAGGTCCGGGCGGAGGCACTGAAATGATCCGCCGCGCATTGCTTGCGGCGGCGGGCGCGCTGCTGCCGGCCTCGGGCTGGGCGGCGGATGTGATCCAGGGCGGCGAGAAGCAGGCCACCAACTGGACCGCGATCATCATGTTCGCCGCCTTCGTGGTGATGACGCTGTTCATCACCAAATGGGCGGCCTCGCGCACGAAATCGGCGGCGGATTTCTATACTGCCGGCGGCGGCATCACCGGCTTTCAGAACGGGCTGGCGATCGCCGGTGACTATATGTCGGCGGCGTCCTTTCTGGGGATTTCGGCGGCGGTGATGACCACCGGCTATGACGGGCTGATCTATTCGATCGGCTTTCTGGTCGGATGGCCGATCCTGACCTTCCTGATGGCCGAGCGGCTGCGCAACCTCGGCAAGTTCACTTTCGCCGATGTGGCGGCCTTCCGGTTCGCCCAGGCGCCGGTGCGCATCTTCGCGGCCTCGGGCACGCTGGTCGTGGTGGCCTTCTACCTGATCGCGCAGATGGTCGGCGCGGGATCGCTGATCGAGCTGCTGTTCGGGCTGGATTACTGGATCGCGGTGGTGATCGTCGGCGCACTGATGATGATCTATGTGCTGTTCGGCGGCATGACCGCGACCACCTGGGTGCAGATCATCAAGGCCTGCCTGCTGCTGGGCGGGGCCTCCTTCATGGCCTTCATGGTGATGTGGCGCTACGGCTTCTCGCCCGAGGCGCTGTTCGCCGATGCCGTCCGCGTCAAGGCCGAGGCCGCCGCCGCGGCCGGCGACACGCCCGAGGAAGCCGCCAAGGCCGGCCAGTCGATCATGGGGCCGGGCACCTTCATCAAGGACCCGATTTCGGCGATCAGCTTCGGCATGGCGCTGATGTTCGGCACCGCCGGGCTGCCCCATATCCTGATGCGCTTCTTCACCGTGCCTTCGGCCAAGGAGGCGCGCAAATCGGTGATGTGGGCAACCAGCTGGATCGGCTATTTCTACCTGCTGACCTTCATCATCGGCTTTGGCGCCATCACCTTCGTGCTGACCAATCCCGACTTCCTGGCGGCGGATGGCAAGCTGATCGGCGGCAACAACATGGCGGCCGTGCATCTGGCCCATGCGGTCGGCGGCAACATCTTCCTGGGCTTCATCTCGGCGGTGGCATTCGCGACCATCCTTGCGGTGGTGGCGGGGCTGACGCTTTCGGGGGCATCCGCCGTCAGCCACGACCTTTATGCGACGGTCATCAAGAAGGGCAAGGCCGACAGCCTGTCGGAGCTGCGCGTCTCGCGCATCACCACGCTCTGCCTTGGCGCCATCGCGGTGGTGCTGGGGATCGCCTTCAAGAACCAGAACATCGCCTTCATGGTGTCGCTGGCCTTCGCGGTCGCGGCCTCCGCCAACTTCCCCGTGCTGTTCATGTCGGTGCTGTGGAAGGACTGCACGACCAGGGGCGCGGTTGTCGGCGGCTTCCTCGGGCTGATCTCCTCGGTGGTGCTGACGGTGCTGTCTCCCTCGGTCTGGGAGGCGACGCTCGGCCATCCCGAGGGCTCGGCCCCGTTCCCCTATACCTCGCCGGCGCTGTTTTCGATGACGCTGGCCTTCCTGGGGATCTGGCTGGTGTCGAAGATGGACAATGGCGAACGCGCGCGCATCGACCGGGCCGGCTTCCTGGCCCAGCAGGTGCGATCGGAAACCGGGATCGGTGCCTCGGCGGCATCGGATCACTGACCGGGCGGGCCACCCCGGCCCGCCAACTGACAACGGAATTGACCCCGTCGCGCGGAGGCCGTGGGGTCAGTCCCCCATCCACCCCAGCCGCCGGGATAGGGTGCTGAACGAACAGGCGGCAGAACATGTTCAAGGGAGGACGTGACACATGAGTGATAGGCAATCGTCAAACGCCTATTGGAGGGCGAATATCAGGATCATCTGGATCTGCCTGATTATCTGGGCGCTGGTATCCTACGGGTTCGGGATCATCCTGCGCCCGCTGATCAGCGGCATTCCGGTCGGCGGCTCGGATCTGGGCTTCTGGTTCGCGCAGCAGGGCTCCATCCTGATCTTCATCGCGCTGATCTTCTGGTATGCGGCGCGGATGAACCGGCTGGACCGCGAACATGGCGTGGAGGAATAAGCCATGTCGCAATTCACCCTGAACCTCATTTTCATCGGCGCCTCCTTCGCGCTGTATATCGGAATCGCCATCTGGGCCCGCGCCGGATCCACGGCCGAGTTCTACGCCGCCAATCGCGGCGTCAGCCCGGTGATGAACGGCATGGCCACCGCCGCCGACTGGATGTCGGCGGCGTCGTTCATTTCGATGGCGGGCCTGATCGCCTTCACCGGCTATGACAATTCCACTTATCTGATGGGCTGGACCGGCGGCTATGTGCTGCTGGCGCTGCTGCTGGCGCCCTATCTGCGGAAATTCGGCAAGTTCACCGTGCCGGAATTCATCGGCGACCGCTTCTACAGCCAGACGGCGCGCATCATAGGCGTGGTCTGCCTGCTCATCATCTCGATCACCTATGTGATCGGGCAGATGACAGGCGTGGGCGTCACCTTCTCGCGCTATCTGGAGGTGTCGACCTCGACCGGGTTGTGGATCGGGGCTGCCTTGGTCTTCGTCTATGCGGTGCTGGGCGGCATGAAGGGCATCACCTATACGCAGGTGGCGCAATATGTCGTGCTGATCGTCGCCTATACGATCCCGGCGGTGTTCATCGCGCTGCAACTGACGGGCAATGTCCTGCCCCAGCTGGGCCTGTTCGGCACGCATGAGGAATCGGGCGTGAAGATGCTGGCCAAGCTGGATCAGGTGGTCACCGATCTGGGCTTCAAGTCCTATACCGGGCATCACAATTCGACGCTGGACATGGTGCTGTTCACGCTGGCGCTGATGATCGGGACGGCGGGCCTGCCGCATGTCATCATCCGCTTCTTCACGGTGCCGAAAGTGTCGGATGCGCGGTCCTCGGCGGGTTGGGCGCTGGTGTTCATCGCGCTGCTTTACACGGTCGCCCCGGCCGTGGGGGCGATGGCGCGCTTCAACCTGACCGCAACCATGTGGTCGGGCGCCTCGACCGGGGCCGAGGCGGGGTCGACCTTCTCCGCCCCCGCCGTATCGCTGGAGCGGATCGAGACCGCACCGGAACTGGCCTGGATGCGCAATTGGCAGGTGACCGGCCTGCTGAACTGGGAGGACAAGAACGGCGACGGCCTGATCCAGTATTATAACGACAAGGCCGAACCGGGCGAGGCCCTCGCTACCGTCATCGCCGATCAGAACCTGCAGGGCAACGAACTGCCGGTT
Organism: Paracoccus sp. S1E-3; assembly: GCF_013868135.1. GTDB lineage: Bacteria > Pseudomonadota > Alphaproteobacteria > Rhodobacterales > Rhodobacteraceae > Paracoccus. The sequence continues at coordinate 638,025 of NZ_JACEMU010000004.1, read as the reverse complement.
GTCAACAATGACATCATGGTTCTGGCCAATCCCGAAATCGCCAACCTTCCGGGCTGGGTGATCGGGATCGTCGCGGCGGGCGGCCTTGCCGCCGCGCTGTCGACGGCGGCGGGGCTGCTGCTGGCGATCTCGGGTGCGGTCAGTCACGACCTGATCAAGGGATGGCTGGCGCCCAATATCAGCGAGAAGAACGAGCTGATGGCCGCCCGCATCGCCATGGGCGTGTCGATCCTGGTGGCGACGCTGCTGGGGCTGAACCCGCCGGGCTTTGCCGCGCAGACGGTGGCGCTTGCCTTCGGGCTGGCGGCCTCGTCGATCTTCCCGGTGCTGATGATGGGGATCTTCTCGACCCGGATCAACCGGCAGGGGGCGATCTGGGGGATGCTGGCGGGGATCATCTCCACGCTGGTCTATATCTTCCTCTACAAGGGCTGGTTCTTCATCGCCGGCACCAACATGCTGGAGGATACGGCGGCGAACTGGCTGTTCGGCATCTCGCCGGCCAGCTTCGGCACCATCGGCGCGCTGATCAACTTCGCCGTCGCCTATCTGGTATCGAACGCGACCGAAGAGCCCCCGGTCGAGGTGGTCGAACTGGTTGAATCGATCCGCATCCCGCGCGGTGCGGGCGCGGCAAACGGTCACTGACGCGAAGGTCCGCGCCCCCGGACAGACCGGGGGCGCGACATCACCCAAGGAACGGATATGGACGCGACCACCACCCTCATTTCCACCCTGCATCCCTACGACTCGCTGCCGGAGGACGAGCGGGCCCGCGTGGCCCGTTCCTTCACCCGCAGCGATCTGGCCGAGGGCCAGATCGTCTATGCTCTCGGGCAGAAACTTGACGGGCTGTATCTGGTCGAAACCGGCGCGGTGGAAATCACCGATCGGAACGGCGTGCTGGTGTCGGTGCTGGAACGCGGCAACAGCTTTGGCAAACGCGGTCTGATGGCGGATGGCCGGGCGGTCACCACGGCGCGGATGGCGCGGGCGGGGGCGGTGCTGATGCTGCCAGTGGCCGAGTTTCACCGCCTGATGGCGGAAAGCCCCGCCTTTGCGCGCTTCTTCGACCGGGGGCGGCGCGAGCGTCCGCACCGCAGCGGCCCCGATTTCGCCACCCTCAAGGTCGCCGAGATCCTGACCCGCGCCCCCGTCACCACCGGCCCCGACACACCCATCGCCGAGGCCGCGCGGATGATGCGCGCGGCGCAGGTCTCGTCGCTGGGGATCACGCGGTCGGATGGGCGGCTGCTGGGGCTGGTCACCATTCGCGACATCTCCAACCGTGTCGTGGCCGAGGAGGCCGACACTTCGGCCCCTGTCTCGACCATCATGACGCCCGATCCGATCACCCTGCCGCCGGATGCGCTTGGTCTGGATGTGCTGCACGCGATGATCGAGCGCCGCATCGGGCATCTGCCGGTGGTCGACCACGGGCGGCTGATCGGCATGATTACCCAGACCGATCTGACGCGGGTGCAGTCCATTTCGACCTCGGTGCTGATCGATGACATCGCCGGGGCCGAAACGGTGGCCCAGATGGCCGCTGTCACCGCGCGCGTCCCGGATCTGCTGGTCAGCCTTGTCGCCGCCCATCAGCGGCACGAGGTCGTGACCCGCCTTATCACCGACATCACCGATGTCGTCACGCGCCGGCTGCTGACGCTCGGTCAGGCGCGGCTTGGGCCCGCGCCTGCCGCCTGGTTGTGGGCGGCCTGCGGCAGTCAGGGGCGGCAGGAACAGACCGGCATCAGCGATCAGGACAATGTGATGATCCTCGCCGATGATGCCGACCCCGGAGATCCGTGGTTCGCGGAACTGGCGCGCTTCGTCTGCGACGGGCTGAATGCCTGCGGCTATGTCTATTGCCCCGGCGACATGATGGCGACCAATCCGCGCTGGCGGCAGCCCCGCCGCGTCTGGCGCAATTATTTCGAGCACTGGATCACCCATCCCAGCCCCGAGGCGCAGATGCTGGCCTCGGTCATGTTCGATCTGCGCGCGATCGGCGGCGATGCCGCGCTGCTGGTGGGCCTGCAGGCCGAAACGCTGGCAATGGCCGCGCAGAACTCGATCTTCGTGGCGCATATGATCTCGAACTCGCTGAAGCATCAGCCCCCCCTGGGGTTGATCCGGGGCTTCGCCACCATCCGCTCGGGCCAGCATCAGGGTCATATCGACATGAAGATGAACGGCGTCGTGCCGGTGGCCGATCTGGCCCGCGTCTATGCGCTGAAGGGGCGGCTGATGCCGGTCAATACCCGCGCAAGGCTGGAAGCGGCCGAGGCGGCGGGGGTGATTTCCGGCAATGGCGCGCGTGACCTGATCGCGGCCTATGACCTTATCCAGACGATGCGGCTGCAAAATCAGGCGCATCTGGTCCGTGCCGGGCGTAAGCCCGACAATTTTCTGGCGCCGGCGGATCTTGCGGATATCGAACGCAGCCATTTGCTCGACGCCTTCGTCGTGGTGCGCGTGATGCAATCGGCCCTCGGGCAGGGCAGAGGAGTTTTGTGATGGGTGAGGCGAGCGGAATTGGCGGCGATCTTCTGGGCACGCTGGCGGTCGGCGGCGGGGCAGCGGCGTTGCTCTATGCCGTGATGCATGCGGTCCGCGCCGCGGGATGGGGGCTGCCGCGCTGGCTGCTGCCGGCGGGGATCGGTTTGGCGATGATCGCCTTCGCCACCTGGAACGAATACAGCTGGGCCGCGCGGGTGAAGGCGCAACTGCCCGACCGCGTGGCCGTCCTTGCCGAAGGTCAGTCGCGCAGCCCGCTGCGGCCATGGACCTATCTCGCGCCCCCGACAACCCGGCTGGCGCTGCTGGACCCGCAGGCGCTGACGGCCGGCGCCGAAGGCGCGCAGATTGCTCAGGTCATGCTGGTGGAGCGCTGGAAGCGCAGCGTGACGGTCGAGCAGGGGGTCGATTGTGGCGGCCGCCGGATGCGCGCGCCAGACACTGCCTGGTATCCGGCCCCGATTGGCGATCCCGTCTTCGCGGCCGTCTGTTCAGGGGGCTGAGATGGCGCGCGTCATGGTGATTGAGGACGAGGATAACATCGCCGTCGCGCTCGACTTTCTGCTGACGCGCGACGGTCATCACCACAGCCGTCTGGCCACCGGCGCCGGTGCCATCGAGGCGCTGCGCGCCAGCCGTCCCGACCTGGTGCTGCTGGATGTGATGCTGCCCGAGGTTTCGGGCTATCAGATCGTGCAGGATCTGCGCGCCGACCCCAGCCTCGACGATGTGCGGGTGCTGATGATGACCGCGCGCGGCTCGGTGACCGAGCGGCGCAAGGGGCTGGCGCTCGGCGCCGATGGATTCATCGCCAAACCGTTCGAACTGGCCGAATTGCGCGCCGAAATGGCCCGCGTGCTGGCGGGGCGGCGGTAATGTCGCACCTGTCCCTGCGCCTGCGGATCTTCCTGATCTTCGCGGCCCTCGCCGCCGGGCTGCTGACGGCCATCGGGGCGGGCATCGTCACGGCCCGGATGATGCTGCTTGACGCGGGCGCGGATGGCGCCAGCCTGACGGACCCGCTGGCCCTGCTGGCGCTGATTGCGGGCTTTTCCGCCACCGGCCTGACAGCCCTGGTCTGGTATCTGTTCGACGCCCATGTCGCCCGCCCGATCGAGACGCTTGCAGGCCATCTGCTGACCGGCGCCGCCCCCGATGCTGCCGAGGGCCGCTACCTTGCCGACCTCGCCCCGGCGACCCGCGCCGCCGTCGACCGCGCCCGCGCGCGGGCCGATCTCGACCAGGCGATCGAGGCCCATGCCGAGGTATTGGCGCATGAGACCTCGATGCTGGAAAGCATCCTTTCGGATATTGGCGCGGGGGCGGTGCTGACGGACGGAGAGGGGCGGGTGCTGTTCTACAACGCCGCGGCGGCGCAGCTGTTGCCCGGACTGGCGCTGGATCGCGATCTGGCGTCCTTCCTGCAAGGCGGCGGCCTTGCGGCCGCGCAGGCGCGGATCGCGGCGGGCGCCACCGCCACCGATCTGGCGCTGCGGGGCATGGATGGCGCAAGGCTTACCGGCAGGCTGCGCCCCATGACCGAGGAGGGCGGCGGCGCCGTGCTGATTCTGCGCCCGGCCAGGCGCGAACCGGTTCCTCCCCGCGCCGCGCTGGAAAACCTGCGCCGTCATGCCGCCGCATTGACGCCCCTGCTGGACGATCTCGCCGGCCCGCTGCCGCCGGCGCTGACCGAGGTGATCCGACAGGAGGGGCGCGGCCTCGCGAGCGCCTTGCGCGACCTCGATGCGGCGCTCGATCCCGGCCCCCCGAAGCAGCGCGGCGTGGCCGCCGAGGAACTGGCCCGTGGCCTCGGTCTGCCGCTGGGCGAGGTCGCCCCGATCACGCTGGCCGCGGATGGCTGGCAGATCGGCGGCCTGCTGGCCCAGCTGGGCCAGCGGCTGCAGGACAGCGGCCGTCCCCCCACCGCCGAGATATCGGCCGAAGGCCCCGAAGCGGTCCTGCGGCTGAGCTGGACCGGCGCGGCGCTGCCGATGGACGCCCTCGACCGCTGGCTGCAGGACGCCCCCGACCCCGATCACCCCGAACTTGCCGGCGCAGACATCCTTGCCGCCCACGGCACGAGCATCTGGGCCGAAACCGATCCCGCCGATCCCGCGACCGCGCGGCTGGTGCTGCCGCTGCGTGTTTCCGCCATCGCGCGCGAGGCGCGGCCTTCGGTCACCTATGACTTCGCGCTTGCCGGGCACGGCGCGCCCGACCTGCGGCCGCTCTCGGCGCTGACCTGCGTGGTGTTCGACACCGAGACCACGGGCCTCGCGCTGTCGGACCGGATCGTCCAGATCGCCGGCCTGCGCATCGCCGGCGGCCGGCTGACGGGCGAACAGTTCGACACGCTGGTCCATCCGGGGATGGCCATCCCGCCCACCTCGACGGCGATTCACCGCATCACCGACGCGATGGTTGCCGACGCGCCCGATGTCACGACCGCCCTGCGCGGCTTTCACCATTTCGCCGAAGGCGCGGTCCTGATCGCCCATAACGCCCCCTTCGACATGGGGCTGCTGCGCGCGGCCGAAGGCCAAACGGGGCTGCATTTTCCCAATCGGGTGATGGATACGGTGCTGCTGTCGGCGATGATCTGGGGGCAGGGCGCGCGCCACAGCCTCGACGCGATCTGCGCGCGGCTGGGCATCACCATCCCCGAACAGCTGCGCCATACCGCCATGGGCGATGCCGAGGCAACCGCCCAGGCCTATCTGCGCATGCTGCCCGCGCTCGAAGCCAAGGGCATCACCCGGTTCGATCAGGTGCTGCGACAGGCGCAGAAATACCGCCGCCTGCTCAGCGACGCCAATCTGGCCGCCGCGCATGGCGGGTGACGGCTTTCACTCTGGCCCGAATATCCCGGGGTGAGCGCCGTCAGGCGCGAGGGGCAGCGCCCCTCAGCGGCCCAGCTTGGCGTGAACCTCGTCCAGATCGACCTCGGCCAGCGGGAACTTGTTGTCCGGATTGTCGAAGTCATATTTGAACAGCTGGAAATCCTTCTTGTAGATTTCCCAGATCAGATGCCGCGACAGGTCGTCGAAATATTCGCTGACCTTGTGGGCCCGCTTGGGCCCATGCCCTTCCGATTCGTTGAAGCGCGGCACATCGGTCACATCCACCGTGACCGGCGTCACGGCGGCCTCCAACACCTTTTTCATGCCATCGTCGAACTTCTCGGTGAAAAAGATCTGATCGTAGCGCCCGCCATTCACGATGAAGGTCGAGATATGCCCCGACATCGCCGACCAGTGGATGTCCGCCTCCATCGGGCGCCGCCAGCGGATGGTATCGCGCGCGAACAGCAGAAAGCGCCGGAAAGATTTGATCTGGTCGAAGTCGAAATTGTCCTCGGGGCTGCCGACCTCGATGCCGTATTTCTGTATCAGCTGTGGCACCAGATTGCCCCGGTAACGCTTGCCGTTGCGCTGGATGCCGGCGATCTTGTCGAAGAAGGACGACAGGATCCGCGCATAGGGATTGCGGACGCAGGTGAAGGTCACCCCCTTGCGGGCGTGGACGGCCTGCTCGATCGGGCGCTGGCTCTCGTCCTGCGCCCATTTGTGCAGGCCCTGCTTGCTGTCATGGATGTCGCCATCGAAATAGCGGCCATGGTCTGAATAGAACATGATCTGCCCGATGGTCGAGCAGGCACATTTGGGCACCACCCGATAGACCATGCTTTCGCTTTCGGTCATCCATGTTCCGGGAAAGCCCATGCTTCTTCCTCTTGTTCCGCCGCCGGGTTGCGGCACCTGCCAAAATCGTTACAGACAAAAAGCAGATCAGTGCAGCGATTACAACGCCTCGCACCGGTTTGGCAGCCCGGTTACTGAACCCCCGACGGAGCGTAATGGCCAAGATCGCTTTCATCCTGCTGGCCCACAAGGACCCCAAGGGGGTCATCGCCCAGGCCGAACGGCTGACCGCAGTCGGCGATTATGTGGCGATCCATTACGACGGCCGTTCGCCGCGGGCCGAGTTCGACCAGATCCGCACGGCGCTGGCGCCGAATTCCAATGTTACCTTTTCGGGCATCCGGCACAAATGTGGCTGGGGGGCCTGGTCGCTGGTCGCAGCGACCCTCGATGCGGTGCGCGCGGCGGTGGCGGCCTTTCCTTCGGCCACGCATTTCTACATGCTTTCAGGCGATTGCATGCCGGTCAAATCGGCGGAATTCGCCCGCGCCTTCCTGGATGCCGAGCATGTCGACTATATCGAAAGTTTCGATTTCTTCTCCTCGGACTGGATCAAGACCGGGATGAAGGAGGAGCGGCTGATCTATCGGCACTGGTTCAATGAGCGCAGCCAGACCCGGCTTTTCAACGCCAGCTACAACCTGCAGAAGCGTTTTGGCCTGACGCGACGGATCCCCGAGGATCTGGAAATGATGATCGGCAGCCAATGGTGGTGCCTGCGCCGGCTGACCATCGAGAAAGTGCTGGATTTCTGCAGGCAGCGCCCTGACGTGCTGCGCTTCTTCGCGACCACCTGGATCCCGGACGAGACCTTTTTCCAGACCGTCGTGCGCCATGTCGTCCCCCGGTCCGAGATCCGCTCGCGCACGCTGACCTGTCTGATCTTCACCGATTACGGGATGCCGGTGGTCTTCTGCAACGACCACTACGACATGCTGCTGGCCCAGAACTATCTGTTCGCCCGCAAGATCAGCCCCGAAGCGCTGGAGATGAAGGAGCGGTTGGGCGCATTGTGGCAGGCACAGGGGTTGAACTTCGCCATTTCGGGCGAGGGGAAGTCGCTGTTCCGCTTTCTGACCGGACGCGGCCGGGTCGGGCGCCGCTTCGCCCCCCGTTTCTGGGAAACCGAGGCGTCGCTGGGCCGCGAGAGCCGGCTTTTCATCATCGTCGCCAAGAAATGGCATGTCGCCAAACGCCTGACCGAGGCGATACGGCGTCACACCGATATTCCCGCCGTGGATTACCTGTTCAACGAACGCGACGCCCGCCTGCCGGATCTGGGCGGGGTCGAAAAGACCGTGGCCAAGCGCGAGCGGCACCGGCGGGCGCTGATCCGGCTGCTGATGGATGAATTCGAGGATCACCGGCTGGTGATCTGCGTCGATCCTTCGGCGCTGGATTTCGTGCAGGATTTCGTCGGCGACAAGGGCCAGACCCGGATCCTGTTTCTGGATACCGGTTTCGATGACGATTACCTGCGCGGCCATGTCCGGCGGGTCGGACTGGCCAATCCCTCGACCCCGCCCGAGGTGGTGGAGCGCCTGCTGCCGATCGTGCGCAGCGATCTTGAACACGAGGCCGAGCGCCTGCGCGACATCAATATCGACCAGTATTTCGAGATCAGCGAGAAGACCGGGCCTGTCCGCAATGCTGCCGTGCTCGCCCGCTTCCTAGAGGTCGACGAGGAGCGCGCCCGCAGCATCGCCTCGACCCCGCATCTGTTTGCCGATTGACCCGTCCGAAGGAGAGCCCGATGGCCTACAGCTATGACGACAGCAATATCTTCGCCCGTATCCTGCGCGGCGAAATTCCCAACAATACCGTCGCCGAAACCGAATATACGCTGGCCTTTCGTGACATCCGTCCGCTGGCGCCCAGCCATGTGCTGGTGATCCCCAAGGGCAAATACGTGGCCATGGACGATTTCGCCGAAAACGCCTCGGCCGAAGAAATCGTCGATTTCATGCGCGTCGTGGCGCAGGTCGCCAAGGCCGAGGGCCTGTCAACCGGTGACGGCGGCAACGGATTTCGCGCCATCACCAATGCCGGCAATGACGGCGTGCAGGAGGTGCCGCACTTCCACCTGCATATCCTCGGCGGCCGGGTGATGGGCCCGATGATCCTGCTGCGCGACTGATCCCCGCGGGCTCGGGCAGCGAGGCACCCCTTTGCGCAGGGCGCGGGCGAATGGCCCGGCTCGGTGCCCACAGGATCGCGCCCGGAAGCGCGGATCATTTCTCAGCCATTGGGCCGGGGGCCGGGCCATGCTGCCGGAGCGACCGGCCGCGCCGCCAATTCGCCTGCCGCGCAGCTCGCCGCCGGGCGACCGCCCCCCCTGATCCGGGGCCTGCCACGCCCGGCAGATTTATCCGCGGCTTTGGGCGAAGGCGGCCATCAGCGGGCCGAAACTCTCTGGCGCTGGAAAGCCTTCGAAACTGTGGACGGCGCGGGTTTCGGCCCAGGGCAGCTTCTCGCTAGTCCAGCATTCGATGAAGGCAGGTTCCTGCGCGGGGCCGCCATCCAGCATGGTGCTGCGGATATTCACCATCGGCCCCATGACGGGCGCGGTGGTGAACACCCAACTGAGGCAGCTGGGGCAGAAGTGATGGCTGAGTTCGCCCCGCATGCCGCCCGGAACGGTCTCGCCTTCGATGGTCACGGCGTCCTCGGGATACATTGCGCTCAGCGAAAACGCGCTGGCGGTCATGCGCTGGCAGCCGGTGCAATGGCAGGCGAAGGTCATCAGGGGCGCGCCCCGCACGCTCAGCCGCAGTTGTCCGCAGCGGCACGAACCGGTGGTGATCTGCGTGTCGGCCATGTTGTCTCCCCTCTCAGCGTCGGGTCAGTTCGATGAACACATCTTCCAGCCTCGGCTGTTCGATCGCAATGTCGCGGATGGCCATCCCGCCGCCGCGCAGCGCGTCGATGATTCCGTCGGGCTGCACCCGCGACGGCGGATAGGACAGCGCCAGCCGCCCGTCGCCGCGCCATTCCGGGCTGACGCCGTCGGGCAAGGCGGGCAGGGCGCCCGCGTCGGTTTCGATCACCAGCGTCTTGCCATCCGTGCGCGCCAGCAGGGCGGCGGTGGTGTCCTCGACCAGCACCTCGCCGCGGTCGATGATGGCGATGCGGTCGCACATCGCCTCGGCCTCCTCAAGGTAGTGGGTGGTGAGGATGATGGTCATGCCGCGCTCGTTCAGGCGCCGCACATTGGCCCAGAGCATGTCGCGCAAGGTGATATCGACGCCCGCCGTCGGCTCGTCCAGCACCAGAACCTGCGGGCGATGGACAAGCGCCTTGGCCAGCAGCAGGCGCCGCTTCATCCCCCCCGACAGATGCCGGCTGTAACTTTCGGCCTGTTCGGTCAGTCCGACCAGATCCAGCAACTCATCCGTCCAGCGTTCGGATTTCGGCACCCCGTAAAGGCCCGCCTGCACCTCCAGACTGGCGCGGGGCGACAGGAAGGGATCGATGTTCAGTTCCTGCGGCATGACGCCGATGGCCGCGCGCGAGTTGCGCGGGCTCTCGTCCTGATCGAAGCCCCAGATCGTCACCTTGCCCGCCGTCTTGTTGACCAGCCCGGCAAGGATGTTGATGGTCGTCGATTTTCCCGCACCGTTCGGCCCCAGCAGCCCGAAGATGGACCCGGCGGGCACCCGCAGGTCGATGCCCTTCAGCGCCTCCTTTGGGGGTGCGTTGCCGGCGGCGCGATAGGTCTTGCGTAACCCGGTGATGTCGATGGCATGGGCGGTGTCGGTCATTGGGGGTCCCTGGCTTTCGGCGGGTGCCGTTCTTGCGAGGTGGCTTTCGCTGCGATATGGGTGGGGTTAGACCCGATCCAGCCCAGCCAGACAAGCAGGTCCGCCATGACTGATACCGAATTCGTCCTTCCCGAAAACCCGCTGTCGACCGGACAGGACAATCCGCTGGCGCGGCCGCCGCTGGAAACCGTGACCGTGACCAGTTGGAAGGTCGCGTGCTGGGGCGACGAATCCCGTGGCCTCGGTCATCCGAAGGTGTGGATGCAGATCTCGCCCTTCACCGGCTATGTCGATTGCGGCTATTGCGACAAGCGCTTCGTGGTCGACCGCGAGCACGTCCACGACGACCACTAGGCCCCTCGGGGGGCTTTGCCCCGCCCGGCAGCTGTGGCAGAACGTGCAGGACGAAAAGGAGCCTCGCATGTCCCACGGTTTCGGCAAGGGCCACCACCTTCACCTGATTGACGGCTCGGCCTTCATCTTCCGCGCCTATCATGCGTTGCCGCCCCTGACCCGCAAATCCGACGGTTTGCCCGTCGGTGCCGTGGCGGGTTTCAGCAACATGCTGTGGAAATATGTGCAGGACGCCAAGGGCGCGGACGCGCCGACCCATGTGGCGGTGATTTTCGATCACAGTTCCGAGACCTTCCGCAACGATATCTACCCTGATTACAAGGCCAACCGCCCGCCTCTGCCCGAGGATCTGAAGCCGCAGTTCCCGCTGACGCGCGAGGCCACGCGGGCCTTCAACATCGCCTGTGTCGAGCAGGAGAGATATGAGGCCGACGACATCATCGCCACACTGGCCTGTCAGGCGCGCGAGGCGGGCGGCCGCGTCACCATCATCAGTTCCGACAAGGACCTGATGCAGCTGATCGGCGATGGCGTGGTGATGATGGACCCGATCAAGGGCAAGGAAATCGGCCCCGACGAGGTTCACGAGAAATTCGGCGTCGGCCCCGACCGGGTGGTCGATATTCAGGCTCTGGCGGGCGATGCCATCGACAACGTCCCCGGCGCGCCGGGCATCGGCATCAAGACGGCAGCGCTGCTGATCAACGAATTCGGCGATCTGGAAACGCTTCTGGACCGCGCGGATGAGATCAAGCAGCCCAAGCGCCGCCAGACCCTGATCGACAATGCCGATCAGATCCGCATTTCCAAGAAGCTGGTGCAGCTGGACTGCGACACACCGCTGGATTTCAGCCTCGACAGTCTGGAAATCGCCGATCCCGATGCGGAAACCCTGCTGGGATTCCTGACCCAGATGGAGTTTCGGACGCTGTCCAACCGCGTGGCCGAGAAATTCCGCGTCGAGGCCCCGGTGATCGCTGACAAGCCCGCCGCCAGCACGGCCGCGCCGGCCGCCGCTGGCCCCGACTGGCCGCCCATCGACATCGCCAATTACCAGACGGTGACCACCGAGGCCGATCTGGACAGCTGGATCGCCGCGATTCACGAGGCCGGGGCGGTGGCCATCGACACCGAAACCACCGGTCTGAACGAGATGACGGCCGATCTGGTCGGCATCTCGCTTTGCACGGCTGCGGGGATGGCCTGTTATATTCCCGTCGGACACGTCTCGGGCGGGGGGGACCTGTTCAATTCGGGCGCATTGCTGGAGGGGCAGCTGGACAAGGCCATGGTCCTGGGCAAGCTGAAGCCGGTGCTGGAAGACGCCGCCATTCTGAAGATCGGCCAGAACATCAAGTATGACTGGAAGATCCTTGCCCGGAACGGCATCCGCATGGCCCCGATCGAGGATACCATGCTGATGTCCTTCGCGCTCAGCTCGGACGTGTTCAATCACGGCATGGACGGGCTGGCCGAACGCGTGCTGGGCCACAAGACCATGCCGATCAGGGACCTGATCGGGTCGGGAAAGACGCAGATCAGCTTCGATCAGGTGCCGCTCGACAAGGCCACGCCCTATGCCGGCGAGGATGCCGAGGTGACCTGGCGGCTGTGGCGGATGCTGCGCCCGCAGCTGTCGCCAAATGCCGTGACCACCGCTTACGAGACCCTCGAGCGCCCGATGGTCCCGGTTCTGGCGGATATGGAGATGACCGGCATCAAGATCGATACCGAGCATCTGGCCCGCATGTCCAATGTCTTCGCCCAGCAGATGGCCGGGCTGGAGGATGAGATCCACGGCCTCGCCGGGGGCAAGTTCAACGTCGGCAGCCCCAAGCAGCTGGGCGAGATCCTGTTCGACCAGATGGGCCTGGCGGGGGGCAAGCAGGGCAAGACCGGGGCCTATTCGACAAGCGCCGACGTGCTGGAGGATCTGGCCGCCGAAGGCTATGACCTGCCCGCCCGCGTGCTGGACTGGCGGCAGATCTCGAAACTGAAATCGACCTATACGGACGCGCTGCAGGCGCATGTGAACGCCGACACCGGCCGCGTCCATACCAGCTATTCCATCGCCGGCGCCCAGACGGGCCGACTCGCCTCGACCGAGCCGAACCTGCAGAACATCCCCGTCCGCTCCGAGGAAGGGCGTCGCATCCGCGAGGCCTTCATCGCCACACCGGGCCACAAGCTGGTCAGCCTCGATTACAGCCAGATCGAGCTGCGCGTGCTGGCCCATGTCGCCGACATCCCGGCGCTGAAACAGGCGTTCCGGGACGGCATCGACATCCACGCCATGACCGCCAGCCAGATGTTCGGGGTGCCCGTGGAGGGGATGAACCCGATGATCCGCCGTCAGGCCAAGGCGATCAATTTCGGGGTGATCTACGGGATTTCCAGCTTTGGGCTGGCGCGCAACCTGCGCATCCCCCGCGCCGATGCGCAGGCCTTCATCGACACCTATTTCGAACGCTTCCCCGAAATCCGCGCCTATATGGACAAAACGGTCGCAGACGCCAAGCGCGACGGTTTCGTGCGGACCATCTTCGGGCGCAAGATCGCCACGCCCTTCATCAACGACAAGGGGCCGGCCGCGGGCGGCGCCAAACGCGCCGCCATCAATGCCCCCATTCAGGGGGCGGCGGCCGATATCATCCGCCGCGCGATGATCCGCATGCCGGCGGCGATCAGGGATCTGCCGGCGAAGATGCTGCTGCAGGTCCATGACGAACTCGTGTTCGAGGTCGAGGAAAGCGCCGTCGATCGCCTCATCGCCAGTGCCCGCGCGGTGATGGAAAACGCGCCCGATCCGGCGGTGAAGCTTTCGGTGCCGCTGGTTGTCGACGCCGGGGCTGGCCAGAACTGGGCCGAGGCGCATTGATGGCTCACGCTCATCACAACGACCACGATCACACAGCCCACGTTCACACGGGCCACGATCACACGGGCCACGGCGCGTCCGGGCATGCCCATGCCGGGCACAGCCACGGCCACGGCTTTGAAAGCGACACCGCGATCCTGTGGGCGGTGCTGGTCAATCTGGCGCTGACCGTGGCGCAGATCCTCGGCGGCTGGTGGGCGGATTCGGTCGCGCTGATCGCTGACGGGGTGCACAACCTTTCGGATGCGATGGCGCTTGCGCTGGCTTACGGCGCCCGCCGACTGGCGCAGCGCGGCGCCTCTCCGCGGATGAGCTTTGGATGGCAGCGGTCCGAAATCATCGCGGCTTTCGTGAATTATGCCACCCTCATCGCGATCTCGATCTGGCTGGGATACGAGGCGATCCTGCGTCTTGCCGACCCGCCGCAGGTCGCGGGTGGTGTGGTCATGGCGCTCGCGGGGCTGGCTTTGGTGATCGATCTGGGGACGGCCGCATTGGTCTGGCGCAGCGCCAGGGACAGCCTGAACCTGCGCGCGGCGCTGCTGCATAACCTGACCGATGCGGGGGTCTCGGTCGCGGTGATCCTCGGCGGGTTGCTGGTCTGGGCTTTCGGCTGGAACCGGATCGACCCGATCCTGACCATCCTGATTTCCGTCGTCATCCTGATTCACGTCGCGGGCGATATCCGGCCGGTGTTGCGCATCCTGATGCTGGGCGCGCCGCCCGGCACCGACCCCGCGGCCGTGAAGACCGCGATGGAGGAACTGCCCGGCGTGATCGAGGCCCATCACCTGCACCTGTGGCAGATCGACGAAAAGCGCTCCTCGGCGGAAATGCATCTGGTGATCGAGGATCAGGTCGATTTCACCGTGGTGATCGCCGACGCCAAACGCGTGCTGGCCGAGCGGTTCAGCATCACCCACGCGACGATCGAGGTCGAGCGGCCGGCCGCGGGCTGTGCCGGGCCGACCCACGCCTGATCGCGGGGCCTACGGCGCCGCGATCATCCGGGGTGCGGGGCCGATCGCCACTGGCCCCAGCCGGACCTCGCCACCCTTCAGGATCAGCGGCAGGCGGATCTGCCCCTCCGGCGCCGGCGGCAGGGGTGGGGCGCTGTCGATATCCGCGCCGGCATCGGTGTCGGCGGGGGATGCTGCGGGCGCCGCCGCCTCGGTCTGGCTCGGAATCGGGGTTGCCGCAAGGTTGTCGATCAGGGCGCCGACCAGCATGGCGGCATTCTGCGGGACCAGCCCGGCCCGGACGGCGGCGTCCACGAACTGGCGTGCATCGGCGGTGTAGAAGGCGGCCTCGCCCTCGGCAAACCCCTGTGCGTCGGCTTGAAGACGACCGATCAGCGTCGCCTCGCTCTCGCCCAGGGTGAAGCGCAGGCCGCGCGTCTGGATTGCGGTCGGCGCCGGCGGCGGCACCCGGCCTTCCAGCATCGGTTGCCCCGGCACTTCGGTCAGCCACAGCTGCACCGGGCCGGCGATGTCCAGCCGTTCAGGCAGGCCGGCCAGCGTCGCCCCCGTTGCCGCGACCGTCATGGCATAGGCTGCGCGCGATCCCGGTGGTGCGGCGGCGCCCATATGAGTCAGATCGGCCGTCACATCCAGCGATTTCAGCATCTCGACGCCGTCGACCATGACTCCGCGTGCGGTCACGGCGGCGTCGCGAACGGCCATCTCCCGTGTGGGCGAGATGGTGGCCTGCGCCCGCCCCTGCTGCAGCGACAGCGCCACCGGCGCCCCGTCGATCCGCAACTGCATCTGTGCAGGCAGCGATACGGTCATTGTCGTGAGCGCGGTCAGCGGTGCATAGACGTCCAGGCCCGGCGCGCTCAGCCCGTTGCGCGCATCGCCGATATCGACCTCGGCCAGGCGCAGCCCGACGCGGCCCGGATCGCGCAGCGGGGTGACGCGTGCGGCTTCGACGACCGGGCTGTTGACGACCGCCTCGCGCGCCATGCCGCTCAGCCAGGTTTCGCCGCCATACCATGCCGCGCCCAGGCCGGCTGCGACCAGGGCCGTTCCGATTAGCAGATATTTCAACCGTGCCTCCACCGATGCCGATCTTGGAACCGCCCGCATGTAAGCCTAGAATATGCCGGGATGAAAGAGGCTGCCATGCGGGATCAGAACTGGCTTTTCGCTTATGGGTCGTTGATGTGGGATCCGGGATTTGCAGTGGCCGAGCGGGTGATCGCCCGGCTGCACGGATTTCACCGCAGCTTCTGCCTGCGGTCGGTGGTCTATCGTGGCACGCCGGAAAGCCCGGGGTTGGTGCTGGGCCTTGACGAAGCGCAGGGCGCATCCTGCCAGGGCGTGGCGCTGCGGGTAAGCGATGCCGAATGGCCGCAGGTGATCGCCGGCGTCCGCGAACGCGAAATGTCGACCTATGCTTACCGCGAGGCCGTCTTGCCGGTGGAACTGGCCGATGGCCGCAGGGTCGAGGCGATCACCTACGTGATGCAGCCCGACCACGATCAATATGCCGGTGGCCTTTGCGCGACCGAACAGGCCCGCATCATCGCGACCGCCATTGGCGGGCGCGGGCCAAATCGCGACTATTTATACAACACCGCCGCCCATCTGGCGGAGCTGGGTCTGCCCGATCCCGAAATGGAGGCGCTTGCCGCCGAAGTGCGCAAGTTGTCAACCTGAAAGGAAAAATCCGCTGTTGGCAGGGGCGTTCGGGCTGTTAGACTTGCCCCAAAAGCCGCCCCGCCCGGAGGACCGTGATGAGCGCCGAGACGCCGCCCGAACCCAACCCGACCGCCACCGCGTCGGAGGCGCAGGGCAAACCCGCCCCGGAACGCCGGCTGATCGGGGGCGATGAGGCGCGCCCCTCGCGTCGGCTGACCGCGCGGCGCGCGCAGGAGCGTCGGGTGGCGCAGCCGCATTTCAGTCAGCCCATCCGACAGATCGTGCTGATGCTGATCGTGACCGGGTTGACGGTGGCGGGCGGATGGTTCGCCTATGGCCGGATTCTGTCGATCTTTTCGGCAAATATCTATCTTAATGGTTTGATCCTGGCGGTTTTTATTCTGGGGGTTCTGGCCTGTTTCTGGCAGGTGGCGCAGCTGATCCAGTCGGTCAGCTGGATCGAGCGCTTCGCCGAACGCCGCCGCAATGCCGCCGAGAAAGGCGTGGCCGCCGTGGGCGAGGGCGACGATACCGCCCCCCGCCTGCTGGCGCCGCTGGCGGCGCTTCTGGGGGTGCGCGGACCGGTCGGGGGGGTGATCTCGGCCAGTTCGGCGCGCTCGATCCTCGAATCGGTGGCAACCCGTATCGACGAGGCCCGCGACATCACCCGTTACCTGTCCAACCTGCTGATCTTCCTTGGCCTTCTGGGCACGTTCTATGGCCTCGCCACCACCGTCCCGGCAGTGGTCGAGACCATCCGCGCCCTTGCCCCGCAAGAGGGCGAGACCGGCATGCAGGTCTTCGACAAGCTGATGTCGGGACTGGAGGCGCAACTGGGCGGCATGGCGGTGGCGTTTTCTTCATCGCTTCTGGGACTGGCGGGATCGCTGGTCGTGGGCCTGCTGGAACTCTTCGCCACCCACGGCCAGAACCGCTTCTACCGCGAACTGGAGGAGTGGATGTCGGGCTTCACCCGTCTCGGCATTGCGGGCGACGATGGCGACAAGCTGGATCAGGCCAGCATCATGGGCTTTCTGGACCAGATTGCCGGGCAGATGACCGATCTGCAGGCCTTCTATGCCGAGCGCGACGAGATCCGCGAACAGGAAGCCATCGAGGCCGATGAGCGGGTGCTGCTGATGGCGCGCAACGTGGAGCGGTTGGGCCAGTTCATGCTGGACGATTCCGAGGCCAATGTGACCCGTCTGGGCGAGATGTCACGGGCGATGACCCGGCTGGCCGACGGGCAGGACAAGCTGGTCCGCGCGACCGAGGCGCGTCCCGACAACATGATCGAGGTCACCCGCGCGCTGACCCGCATGGCCGAGGCGCAGGAGCGGCTGATCGAGGGCCTTTCGACCCGTCCCGTCGACGAGGAATCGCGCCAGCAACTGCGCGCCATCAACGAGGCGGTGCGCCGGCTGGCCGATGAAACCGTTGCCGCCCGTCAGCTGTCGACCGCCGATCTGCAACGCGAGCTGGTCGAACTGACCGAGGCGCTGCGCGCATTGGGACGAAACTGATGGCCCTGTCGCGCGGCAGAAACGCCAGCCGCTTCTCGGCCAATATCTGGCCGGGCTTCGTGGATGCGATGACGGCGCTGCTGATGGTGCTGATCTTTGTGATCACGATTTTCGTGGTCCTGCAGTCAGTCCTGCGCGACACCGTCGACCGGCAGGAAAGCCAGCTTGACCTGCTCGGCGATCAGGTGGCGGGGCTGTCCAGCACGCTCTCGGTCACCCAGTCCGAAAAGGACGCCGCCGAGGCTGGGCTGACCGAAGCGCAGACCCGCATCGTCGACTTCGAGACCCAGATCGCGCGGCTGGCGGCGGCGCGCGACGCCGAAGCGCAGCGTGCGGGCACCGCCGAAGCCGCCCTCGACGCCGCCCGGACCGAAATCGACGCCGCCGCCGAGGCCGCCCGCCTTGCCGCCGCCCGCCGCGAGGCGCTGGAGACTCTGGTCAAGGATCTGGAAACGCAGAACACCGCCGCCGGCCAGAAACTCACCGAGGCCGAGGCCGCCCGCCTGACCGACGCCGCCGCCGCCGAAGCGCTGCGGGCCAAGCTGAAATCCTCGGAGGCGGAGCTGACGGCGATGACCCTCTCGCTCGAGGAAAGCCGCAAGCAGGCCGAGGAGACGCTGACCCTCCTGGCTGCCGCCGAGGCCGCCAAGCGCGATCTGGCCACGCAGGCGGGCGGGGCCGTGTCCGAGGCGGAACGTCAGGCGGCCTTGCTGGCGGTGGCGCAGGAAAAGCTGGCGGGCGAGCAGAAAAGCTCGGACAAAGCGCAGCGGCGGGTGGCGCTGCTGAACCAGCAGGTGGCGACGCTCAATCAGCAGCTTGCCACCATCCAGCAGGCGTTGAATGTCACCGAAACCGACAAGCAGGCCGCGGAGGTCCAGCTGGAGGATCTCGGGGCGCAGCTGAATGCGGCGCTGCTCAGCGCCGCGCAGGAACAGCAGCGTCGCCTGACACTGGAGGAGGCCGAGCGCAAGCGGCTGGAAGTCGAGGCCGCCGATCTCGCGCGCTACCGCTCGGAGTTTTTCGGGCGTCTCAGCGAAGTGCTGCAGGGCCGCGAGGGCGTGGAGGTGGTGGGCGACCGCTTCGTCCTCCAGTCCGAGGTCCTGTTCGGCATGGGCGAGGCGACACTATCCGAGGCCGGCCGCGCCAGCATCGCCCGTGTCACGACGATGTTGCAGGACATCGCCAAAACCATCCCGCCGGAAATCGACTGGGTGATCCGCGTCGACGGCCATACCGATTCGACGCCGCTGTCCGGTCAGGGCCGTTATCGCGACAACTGGGAACTCAGTCAGGCGCGGGCCCTTGCGGTCGTGCGCTATATGGTGGACGAGTTGGGCTTTCCGGCCGACCGGCTGGCGCCCACGGGATTCGCCGAAACCCGCCCGCTGGCGCCCGACGACTCCCCGGAAAACCGCGCGAAGAACCGCCGGATCGAGCTGAAATTGACGGAACGCTGATGACCGAATTTCTGGATGGGCCGCAAGGCCGCCGCATTGCCTTTGAACGCCAGATCGGGCAGGGGCCGGGCGTGGTGTTTCTGGGCGGATTCAAATCCGACATGCGGGGCAGCAAGGCCGAATATCTGGCCCAATGGGCGGCGCGCAGCGGCCGGCCCTTCCTGCGGTTCGACTATTCCGGCCACGGGGAGTCCGGCGGCGATTTCGAAGATGGCAGCATCGGCGACTGGGCCGCCGACGCCATGGCCGCCATCACGGCGCTGACCGAAGGCCCGCAGGTTCTGGTCGGCTCGTCCATGGGCGGCTGGATTTCGCTTCTGGTGGCGCGCGCCATGCCCGAGCGCGTGGCCGGGCTGGTCGGGATCGCCGCCGCCCCCGATTTCACCGAGAACGGCTATTGGGCCGCCGCCACGCCCACGCAGCGCGAGGCCCTGCTGCGCGATGGCCGCTGGGAGCTTCCTTCGGAATATTCCGACGCGCCTTATGTCATCACCCGCCGCCTGATCGAGGAGGGGCGCGACCATCTGGTCCTGCAAAGCCCGCTGGACCTGCCCTTCCCGGTGCGCCTGCTGCAGGGCACGGCGGATGCGGATGTGCCGATGGATTGGGCGCTGAGGCTGCTGGACCATGCCCAATCCCCGGATATGCGGCTGGTGCTGGTCAAGGGCGCCGATCACCGCTTCTCGACCCCGGAATGTCTGGGGTTGATCGAAGCGGCGATTGCCGAGGTCCTTCGTGGCTAGAGCGAATGAACCGAAACAACGTCGCCCCGGCCCCCGGCAGGCCGCTGACCGCAAGCCGAAAGCGATCCCCCGCGCGGAGAGGCCGCGCGGATCGCGGACAGGGCGGCGGGTGATGGCGGTGGTCCTGACCCTCTTCGCCGTGCTGTTGGCGATTCTGCTGCTCATCTGGGCCTTCGCCCCGCGCGAGCCGGGACGCTTCGATCCGCCCGAGATCGCCGCCTTGCCGGACGATCTCGACGCCTGGCTTTATGGTCAGGAAAGCGGCATCCGCCCCGAGGTCGCCCGTCGCATCGTCTGGGCGGGGCGGACAGGGGTGAAAACACCGGTCGCCCTTGTCTATCTGCACGGCTTCTCGGCCACATCACAGGAGTTACGGCCGGTGCCGGATCTGGTTGCCGCATGGCGAGGGGCGAACCTGTATTTCGCCCGCCTTGGCGGCCATGGGCTGGACGGCGAGTCGCTGGCATCGGCGCGGGTATCGGACTGGGCGCGCGACGTGGCCGAGGCCGTCGCCATCGGCAAGCGCATCGGCGAGAAGGTGGTGGTGATCGGCACATCGACCGGGGGGACGCTGGCCGCACAGGCTGCGCGTGACCCGGTGCTGGGGCCGCAGATCGACGGGGTGGTGCTGATCTCGCCCAATTTCGGCCTGAAGGCGCGCGGTGCCTTCGTGCTGAACCTGCCGCTGGCGCGCTATTGGCTGCCGCTGATCGCCGGGCGCGAGCGGTGCATGACGCCCATCAACGACAAGCATCGCGAATACTGGACCAGCTGTTATCCGATCGTGGCCCTGCTGCCCGTCGCGGCACTGGTGGGTGAGGCCAATCGCGGCAGTTACGCCGATGCGACCCAGCCGCTGCTGGCGCTGTGGTCTGAGGCCGATCATGTCGTCGACCCCGAGGCCACCAAGCGGATCCTGTCGGAATGGGGCGGCGAGGTGACGCGGTCGCCGGTCACGGTCGGGCCGGGCGACGACGCCTCCACCCATGTGATCGCGGGCGACGTGCTGTCGCCGGGCCAGACGGCGCCGGTCGCCACCCGCATCAATGGCTGGATCACCGAGAATTTCGGGGAATGACCGCCGGCAAGGCCCACCGGGGCACTGCCCCGCACCCCGGGATATTTGGGCCAGAATGAAATGGAAAAGCCAGAATGACGGCGCGACGCCGGCCATTCTGGCCTATTCCGGGGCGAGGTGGCCGCCATTGCTTCAGGGCGGCCTGCCGGCCGGGCGCTGCGCTCCGGTCGGGGATGCCTATTCGGCGCGAGCCTGGCGCTTGCGCTCGTGCGGGTCCAGATAACGCTTGCGCAGACGGATGTTCTTGGGCGTCACTTCGACCAGTTCGTCATCGTCGATATAGGCGATGGCTTCCTCCAGCGACATCCGCACCGGCGGCGTCAGGCGAACCGCTTCATCCGTGCCGGAGGCGCGGACGTTGGTCAGCTTCTTGCCCTTCAGCGGGTTCACTTCCAGATCGTTGTCGCGGCTGTGCTCGCCGATGATCATGCCGGTATAGATCTGTTCCTGCGCGCCGATGAACATCTTGCCGCGCTCCTCCAGGTTCCACAGGGCATAGGCCACCGAGACGCCGTTCTCCATCGAGATCAGCACGCCCTGACGACGGCCCTGAATGGCGCCCTTGTAGGGGGCCCAGCCGTGGAAGATGCGGTTCAGCACGCCGTTGCCGCGGGTGTCGGTCATGAATTCACCGTGATAACCGATCAACCCGCGCGAGGGCACATGGGCGACGATGCGGGTCTTGCCATGGCCGGCCGGCCGCATGTCGACCAGATCGCCCTTGCGGTCGCCGGTCAGCTTTTCGATCACCGCGCCGGTATAGTCGTCGTCGACGTCGATGATGACTTCCTCGATCGGTTCCATCCGCTGGCCGTCTTCTTCGCGGAAGATGACGCGCGGGCGCGAGATCGACAGTTCGAACCCTTCGCGGCGCATGTTTTCGATCAGCACCCCCATCTGCAGTTCGCCGCGGCCCGAGACGATGAAAGCCTCGCCACCGGGGGTGTCCTCGACCTTGATGGCGACGTTGGATTCGGCCTCTTTCATCAGGCGTTCGCGGATGACGCGCGACTGAACTTTCTTGCCGTCCTGACCGGCCAAAGGCGAATCGTTGATGCCGAAGGTGACGCTGATGGTCGGCGGATCGATCGGCTGGGCCGGGATCGCGGCTTCGATCTCCATCGCGCAGATGGTGTCGGCGACGGTGCCTTTGGCCATGCCCGCGATCGAGACGATGTCGCCGGCGGCGGCTTCGTCGATGGGTTGCTGGTTCAGGCCCCGGAAGGCCAGCACCTTGGAGATGCGGAACTGTTCCACCCGCTCATTCTGGCGGTTCAGCACCTTCACCGTATCGCCCGCCTTGGCGCGGCCCGATTCGACGCGGCCGGTCAGAATGCGGCCCAGGAAGGGGTCGGCGCCCAGCGTGGTCGCCAGCATGCTGAACGGCGCGTCGGCTTTTTCGACCTGCTTCGGCGGCTCGACATGGGCCAGCACCATGTCGAACAGGGCCGACATGTCCTTGCGCTCGTCGTCCAGCTCGTTGACGGCCCAGCCGCCGATGCCCGAGGCATAAAGGTGGGGGAAGTCGAGCTGTTCGTCATTGGCGCCGAGATTGGCGAACAGGTCGAAGACCTCGTTCAGGGCATGTTCGGGTTCGGCGGCCGGCTTGTCGACCTTGTTCAGCACCACGATGGGTTTCAGCCCGAGCGCCAGCGCCTTCGAGGTGACGAATTTCGTCTGCGGCATCGGCCCTTCGGCGGCATCGACCAGCAGGCAGACGCCATCGACCATCGACAGGATGCGTTCGACCTCGCCCCCGAAATCGGCGTGGCCGGGGGTATCGACGATATTGATCCGCGTCCCCTTCCATTCGACCGAGGTCGCTTTGGCGAGGATGGTGATGCCGCGCTCGCGCTCGATGTCGTTGCTGTCCATGGCGCGTTCGGCGACGGCCTGGTTTTCGCGGAAGCTGCCCGACTGCTTCAGCAGCTGGTCCACCAGCGTCGTCTTGCCGTGGTCGACGTGGGCGATGATGGCGATATTGCGGATATCCATGGCGCGGCCTTATGAAAAAAGTTGCGCCCCCGTAACGCAGGGCAGCCTAAAACGCCAGAGCAATGTCCGATTGTCGCAGCGAGGGCCGGTGCGCCGCTGCGAAAAGGGCGCGAAAGCCGTGCCCTCGCGCCCTTGGTCTTTCCGGCGGCCGCTTAACGCAGGCCCAGCATCGACAGGATGAACAGCACCACGACGACAAGGCCGACGATATAGATGATCGAGTTCATTTGGGGTTCCTTCTTTCAGGGCGTCGCAATGGAACGTCCCGACATTCCAAGGGGTTCCCGGAACTTATCAAACGATATAGCGATCGCGGCGGTGGTTGATGGCGATGGTCAGGTTGGCGACGAGCGCGCCGAGGAAGGACCAGCCCACCGCCACCGGGTCGAGCAGGAGGAGCGCTATGGCAAAGATCACTGCATCGACGATCAGCTGCACCCAGCCGGCGCGGAATCCCGTCGCGTCCTGAATATACAGCCCGACGATGCCGATGCCGCCCAGGCTCGCCCCGTGGCGGAACAGCGCGATCAGCCCCGAGCCGGTAAAGACCCCGATCATCACCGCGCCCAGAAGCGGGCTGAGTTCGGCGAAGCTGATATAATGCGGCAGGATCGCCGCAAGCGCCGAGGTCAGCGTGACGGCGAACAGGCTTTTGGCGACGAAAGCCGGCCCGAAACGCTTCCAGCCGATCCAGTAGAAGGGGATGTTCACGACGAAGAAGACCCAGGCCCAGCCCCAGCCCGTCGCATAGGAGATCAGCAGCGCGATCCCGGCCGTCTGGCCGGTAACGAAACCCAGATGGGTCAGCACGACGACGGAAAGCGCCGCCATGAAGCTGCCATAGGCAAGGCCCTGGGCATCGTCGAGCGGCGTATGGGCGTTTTGCGGAGGAGCGGAGGGCGGAGAGATTTCGGGCATGGATCACGAACCTTGAGCATTTGGCGGGTCGGGTCGCCCGGAGGCATATCGATGGTATGATCTGCACCGAAGCCAGCCCGGATGGCAATGAATTGCGGGCGGAATTTTGGTGTCCGGGGCTGGTCGGATTTAGGGGCGGCGCGCCGGTTCAATGGTCGGGCGGATCTGGGGTATGCTCGCATACGGAAGGGGTTCGTCATGGCTTGCGATAGATCAGCCAGCCGAAAAATGCCCCGGTGGGCAGACTAACCATCGTTTGAGGGATGAAGAAGCCCGCCACTTGCGTGACGGCAATCTGCGCGGCCAATCCCGCGCAGAGGCCTTGCAGAATCGGTCGGGCGGCGCTGCGCTTGAAAGTCGCGGCGATCTTCCCCCCGATCCACCAGCCAAGAGCCGAGGGGATAAGCAGCATTGGGGCGCCAAGCGCGGCTGCTTTGGCGCAGAGGACAATCAGGTTCCACAGCTTCAACAGTCCCTGAGGCCAGGACGCTGATGACCACAGATCAATATCTTCGAAACTCGCCTGGCTGAAACTTAGCGGCAGGGTCACGGCCGTGAAAATGACCGTCACCAGAACCAGAAGGAAGTGAAACAGCAGGAACCGCGCTGCGTTGTCGGCATTTGGCCTCATTCCACCATTTTCAGCACGTCGCCCAGCTTGCCGACCAGCTCGTCAATCTGGGCTTCGGACACGATCAGCGGCGGAGACAGCGCGATGATGTCGCCGGTGACGCGGATCAGGATGCCCGCGTCATAGGCTTTCAGGAAGGCGTCGAAACCGCGTTTGCCGGGCTGGCCGGGAATGGTTTCCAGTTCCACCGCGCCGACCAGCCCGAGATTGCGGATGTCGATCACATGCGGCAGGCCCTTCAGCGAATGCAGCGCCGCCTCCCATTTCGGGGCCAGCGTGGCGGCGCGTTCGAACAGGCCTTCCTCGGCATAGGTGTCGAGCGTCGCCAGCCCTGCGGCCGAGGCGACCGGGTTGCCGGAATAGGTATAGCCGTGGAACAGTTCGATCGCGTGTTCGGGGCCGTTCATGAAGGCGTCGTGGATCTCGCCCGTGACCATGACGCCGCCCATCGGGATGACGCCATTGGTCAGGCCCTTGGCGCAGGTGATCATATCGGGCAGGACGTCGAAATACTGCGCCGCGAAGGGCGCGCCGAGACGCCCGAAGCCGGTGATCACCTCGTCAAAGATCAGCAGGATGCCGTGCTTCTTCGTGATGGCGCGCAGCTTTTCCAGATAGCCCTTCGGCGGCATCAGCACGCCGGTCGAGCCGGCCATGGGTTCGACGATCACGGCGGCGATGTTTTCGGCCCCGTGCAGCGTCACCAGCCCCTCGAGGCTGTCGGCGAGGTTCGCGCCATGCTCCGGCAGGCCCCTGGTGAAGGCGTTTTCCGGCAGATGGGTATGGGGCAGGTGATCGACGCCGCCAAGTGCTGTGCCGAAGAAACGGCGGTTGTTGACGATGCCGCCGACCGAGATGCCGCCGAAGCCCACGCCGTGATAGCCGCGCTCGCGCCCGATGAAGCGGGTGCGGGTGCCCTCGCCGCGGACCCGGTGATAGGCGAGCGCGATCTTCAGCGCCGTATCGACCGATTCAGACCCGGAATTGGTGAAGAAGACATGCTCCATATTCTCGGGCGCGATGTCGATGATGCGGTTGGCCAATTCGAACGCGGCCGGGTGACCCATCTGGAAGGCGGGCGCATAATCCAGCGTCGCCGCCTGTTCGGCGATGGCTCCGCTGATCTTGGGACGGCAATGACCCGCGTTGCAGCACCACAGGCCCGAGGTGCCATCCAGCACCTGCCGCCCGTCTGCGGTGGTGTAGTGCATATCCTTCGCCGCCACGAACAGGCGCGGGTTCGACTTGAACTGACGGTTCGCGGTGAACGGCATCCAGAAAGCCGAAAGGTCGTTCGGGGCGGGTTTGCGGTCGAGGGCCATGGCGGAAATCCTTGCTGTGTCGGCCGGAACGCTAGCATCTGGCGGGCTTTGGTCAAGCGTCATGACCGGCAGTCCCCCGCAGGTTAAGGGGGGACCCGGCTCACGCCGACTTGATTTCAGAACAGACTCGGCGCATATCCCGGCCCGGTTTCCTACCGGAGTGCCTCATGGCTCAGCCGAACGAAGACAGCGCATTTGCAGAAGACGCAGGCGCCGAACATCACGGCCAACATCCCGTAAATGCTGCCCTCGTCCTCGCCTGTCTGGGCGTGGTGTATGGCGATATCGGGACCTCGCCGCTCTATGCGTTGCGCGAATCGCTGGTGCACGCGCATGAGGAGGGGCTGCCCGAAACCTCCGTGATCGGCATCGTCTCGCTGCTGTTCTGGACGGTGGTGCTGATAGTCACGGTGAAATACGTCATCCTGATCCTGCGGGCCGACAATAACGGTGAAGGGGGCACCCTGTCGCTGGTCGCCAAGGCGCAGGGCGCGCTGAAGGGCGGGATGCGTTCGCGGCGCCGCAACCTGCTGATTCTGGTGGGGATTGTCGGGGTTTCGCTGTTCATCGGCGATTCGATGATCACCCCCGCCATGTCGGTCCTGTCGGCGGTCGAGGGGATGACCCTGATCCATCCCGGCTTTCAGCGCTATGTGGTGCCGATCACGCTGGCCATCGTCTTCGCGCTGTTCTGGGTGCAGCGGGGCGGCACCGACCGCATCGCCCGCCTGTTCGGTCCGATCATGCTGGTCTGGTTCAGCACCATGGCGATCCTCGGGATCAGCCACCTGGCCGACGATACCCGCATCCTGCAGGCGCTGAATCCGCTGCGCGCGCTGTATTTCATCCAGCATTACGGCTTCGCGGCGATGCCCGTCCTGGGATCGGTCTTTCTGGCCGTGACCGGGGCCGAGGCGCTTTACGCCGATATGGGCCATTTCGGCCGCCCGGCGATCCGTATCGCCTGGTCGGTCATCGTCTTTCCGGCGCTGGCGCTGTCCTATCTGGGGCAGGGCGCGATGGTGCTGGCCGATCCCGAAACGGTGACAAACCCGTTCTTCCTGATGGCGCCGGACTGGTTCCGGCTGCCGCTGGTGGTGCTGGCCACCATGGCCACGGTGATCGCCAGCCAGGCGGTGATCTCGGGCGCGTTTTCGGTCTGTGCGCAGGCGGTCCGGCTGGGTCTGCTGCCGCGTCTGGAAATCCAGCACACCTCGGACACGCAGGTCGGGCAGATCTATCTGCCGCGCGTCAACTTCATCCTGCTGGTGGGGGTGGTGGCGCTGGTGCTGGTCTTCGGGTCCTCGGCCCGGCTGGCCAATGCTTACGGGATCGCGGTGACGGGGGACATGGTCATCACCTCGATCCTGGCCATCATCGTCTTCCGCTGGGCCTGGAACTGGAGCTGGCCGATGGTCGCCATCATCATGGCACCCATTCTGGTGATGGAACTGATCTTCTTCTCGGCCAACCTGATGAAATTCGCCGATGGCGGCTATATCCCCATCGCATTCGCTGCGGTGTCGGTGGCGCTGATGGTGATCTGGACCGACGGCATGCGGCGCTTGCAGAGCAAGATCCACGCCGAGAGCGTCAGCACCGATCTGCTGGCCGGCAAACTGGCCGCCAAGCCGCCCGCCCAGGTCGAGGGCACGGCGGTCTTTCTGACCGCCGATCCGTCGGTCGCGCCGCCGGCGCTGATCCACAACCTCAAGCACAACCGCGTCCTGCACGAGCGTAATTTCATCGTCCGGGTCGAGAGCGCCAATACCCCCCGCGTCCCCGAGGAGGAGCGCATCCGCATCGAGGAAGTGGCGCCGGGCTTCTGGAAGGTCTGGCTGCGCTACGGGTATATGGAACAGCCCAATGTGCCGCGCGGCCTGGCCGCCGCCAAACGCTTCGGCCACAAGTTCGACATCATGCTGACCTCGTATTTCCTGAACCGGCGCACGTTGCGGGTGGGCAAGGGCAACCTGATGCCCCGCTGGCAGGGGCGAGTCTTCGCGGGTCTCTACCGTTCGGCGGCCGAGCCTACGAACTTCTATCGCCTGCCGTCCAACCGTGTGGTGGAACTGGGCCAGCAGATGAATGTTTGATGAATGTGTCAGGTCACGCCGTTGTCATGGACGTGATCGCGGTCGCAGGCGGGATAGGGCTTTGCCATGGGCCAAGCATCGCGCTAGAACGGCCAGAACAAGTGAATGAGAGGGACGGTATGTCCGACGATATCGAAATCGACACCGACGACCTGGAACGCCGCATGAACGGTGCGATGGAATCGTTGCGCCACGAATTCGGCAGCCTGCGGACGGGCCGCGCTTCGGCCAGCATGGTCGAACCGATCATGGTGGATGCCTACGGCTCGCCCACGCCGATCAACCAGATCGGTACCGTGAACGTGCCCGAGCCGCGCATGGTGACGATCAACATCTGGGACAAGGCGCTTGTCGGCAAGGCCGAAAAGGCGATCCGCGAATCGGGGCTGGGGATCAACCCGCAGCTGAACGGCACCATCATCATGCTGCCGATCCCCGAACTGAACGAGGAACGCCGCCGCGAGCTGACCAAGGTCGCCGCCCAATATGCGGAACATGCCCGCGTGGCCATCCGCAACGTCCGCCGCGACGGCATGGATCAGGTGAAGAAGGCCAAGGCCGCAGGGATGTCCGAAGACGACCAGAAGCTCTGGGAAGATGAGGTTCAGTCCCTGACCAACCGCATGATCGCACGCGTCGACGAGGTGCTAGAGGCCAAGCAGGCCGAAATCATGCAGGTCTGACATGGCTCTCACCGCCGCCGAGCGTCAGCAGGGGTCCGACACGCCGCGCCACGTCGCCATCATCATGGACGGCAATGGCCGCTGGGCCAAGAACCGCGGCTGGCCGCGTCTGGTGGGCCATCGGCGCGGGGCCGAAAGGGTAAAGCAGATTGTCCGCGCGGCACCCGACCTCGGCATCGGCTGGCTGACTGTCTATGCGTTCTCGACCGAGAACTGGAAGCGCTCGACCGAGGAAGTGCTGGGGCTGATGAAGATCTTCCGCCGCTATATCCTGCGCGAGGCGGACGGGCTGGCGGCGGAAGGGGTGCGGATGCGCTTCATCGGCGCGCGCGACCGGCTGGACCCCAAGCTGCAGGCGCTGATGGCCGGGATCGAGGCGCGCACCGCCGGCAATACCCGGCTGAACCTGACCGTGGCGATCAATTACGGCGGCCGGGACGAGATCCTGCGCGCCACCCGCAAACTGGCGGCACAGATCGCCGCGGGCCAGATCACCGACCCGACCGAGGCCGATTTTACCGCCTGCCTGGACACGGCGGGGCTGCCCGATCCGGATCTGGTGATCCGCACCTCGGGCGAGACCCGGACCTCGAACTTCCTGCCGTGGCAGTCGGCCTATGCCGAATATGAATTCACGCCCACGCTCTGGCCGGATTTCTCGCCCGAGCATCTGGCCGAGATCCTCGACCGCTTCGGATTGCGTGATCGGCGCTTCGGCGGCGCATGACCAAAGGCGGCGACAGAACCGGCAGTCGATGGGGGGATCTGCGCACGCGTGTGGTGTCGGGGGTCATTCTGGCCGTTCTGGGCTTTGGACTGCTGGCCTCGTCCGGTGTGGTGCTGAGGGCAGGGCTGTCGGTTCTGGTCGGACTGATGGCCTGGGAGCTGGCCCGGCTGACCGGCCATCTGGACGAGCCCGAGCGCAACGAACGCCATGCCGGTTTGACCGGGCTGGTGGCGGGGCTGGCTTCGGCCGGCGTTCTTCTGACACCCGTTCTGATGGATCGCGCGGGGCCGGCCCCCGTTTTCGCCTGGGCGGGCTTGATGGTGCCAATGGTCATCGGATGGATGGGGGCCGCGCCGCGCAACCGCTGGCTTTTCGTGCTGTTCATGCTGGGCATTTACGGCGCTGCCTTCGGAATACTGGTGACGCGCAGCAACGGTCTGGCCCTGACCTTCTGGGTTGCAGGCACGGTCGTGGTAACCGATGTGCTGGGCTATTTCGCCGGGCGCCGCTTTGGCGGCCCGAAATTCTGGCCCTCGATCAGCCCCAAGAAGACCTGGAGCGGCACCGTCGCCGGCTGGATTGGCGCGGTGATCTGGGCGCTGATCGTCGTGCTGGTCACGGGTTCCGACGCCTGGTGGATGCTGGCTGTGGGGCCGCTGATCGCCTTCGCCGGACAGGCGGGTGATATCGCCGAAAGCTGGCTTAAGCGCCGGGTCGGGGTCAAGGACAGCTCGAACCTGATTCCGGGGCATGGGGGCGTTCTGGACCGCTTCGACGCCATGGCGGGCGCCTTCCTGCTGATCGGCCTGGGGGCGCTGCTGCTTGCGCCGGGCGCTCCCTTGCCGCTGTCGGTGGGCTGATCCGATGCGCAGCATAACTGTTCTGGGGGCGACAGGGTCTGTCGGGGAAAGCGCCTTTGATCTGCTGATGCGCGCCGGCGGTGCGGATCGGTGGCGCGTTGTGGCCCTGACCGGCGGGGCGAATATCGGCCGCCTGGCGCAGATGGCCCGCGCCCTGCGCGCCGAGATCGCCGTCACCGCCTATCCCGGCCTGCTGGAGGATCTGCAGGCCGCTCTTGCCGGATCGGGCACCGCCGCTGCCGCCGGGCCTGCAGCGATTGTCGAGGCCGCCGACCGGCCCGCCGACTGGACGCTGTCGGCCATCGTCGGGGCCGCCGGGCTGCCGCCGGGGCTGCGGGTGCTGGAACGCGGTGGCACTCTGGCGCTGGCGAACAAGGAATCGCTGGTTACTGCCGGTCGTCTGGTCATGGGGACCGCCGCCCGGACAGGGGCCCGCATTCTGCCGGTCGATTCTGAACATTCCGCAATTTTTCAGGCTCTTGGTGCGGATAACCTCGATCATGTCGAGGATGTGACCATCACCGCCTCGGGCGGGGCCTTCAGGGATTGGCCGCTGGAGAAGCTGGCGACGGCGACGGTGGCGCAGGCCTCCACCCATCCCAATTGGGCGATGGGGCAGCGGATCACCATCGACAGCGCCTCAATGTTCAACAAGGCGCTGGAAGTCATTGAGACGCGGGAATTTTTCGGCGTTGCCCCGGATCGCATCAAGGTGCTGGTTCATCCGGAATCCATCGTGCACGCCTTTGTCAGCCACCGCGATGGCGGCTCCATCGCGCATCTGGGCGCGCCCGACATGCGCCACGCCATCGGTTATGCGCTGCACTGGCCGGAACGGGCGGCGCTGCCGGTGGCCAAGCTGGACCTTGCCGCGCTCGGCAGCCTGACCTTCCGCGCGCCTGATGAAATCCGCTGGCCGGCGCTGCGCCTCGCGCGCGAGGTGATGCTGGCGGGCGGCGCGGCGGGCGCGGTGCTGAATGCGGCCAAGGAACAGGCGCTGGATGATTTCATCGCCGGCCGGCTGCGCTTTCCCGACATGGCCGCCGCCGTCGAGGCGACGCTGGCGGCGCTGGCGGGGCGCGATGCCTTTACCGCCGCGCCACAGGATCTGGCGACGGTGCTCGACTGGGACCAGCAGGCCCGACAATTCGCCGCCGGATGGGCGGCCCGGAACGGAGGGTGACAGATGGATTTCCTCGCAGGTATCGGCGGGGGCGCCTGGACGCTGATCGCTTTCATCATCGCCCTGTCGATCATCGTGACGGTGCACGAATACGGCCATTACATCGTCGGCCGCTGGTCGGGCATCAGGGCCGAGGTATTCTCGCTGGGGTTCGGGCCGAAGCTGTTCGGCCGTCGCGACAGGCGGGGCACCTATTGGCAGGTGGCGGCGGTGCCCTTGGGCGGCTATGTGCTGTTTCATGGCGACGCCAATGCCGCCAGCGCCGGCAGTGGACGAGAGGTTGATCCGTCTTCGCGCCGCCAGACGCTGGAGGGCGCGCCGCTCTGGGCGCGGGCCGCGACCGTGGCGGCCGGGCCGGTCTTCAATTTCGTGCTGTCGACGCTGATCTTTGCCGGCTTCCTGCTGTTGCGCGGCGTCCCGGTCGAGACCCCGACCGTGGGCGAGCTTGCGCCGGTGCCGCCGGGGGTCGAGATGGCCCTGCAACCGGGCGACGCGATCCTCGCCATCGGTGAACATCCTGTCGCCAGCTGGGCCGACCTGTTCCGCGCCGCCGAGGCGGTGCCCCCCGCGCCGGGCCATGACTGGACCGTGCGTCGCGACGGGGCGCAGATGGTCGTGCGTGGCCCCGATCCGATGCCCGCCCGCATTGGCGGCGTGGCGCCGGGGGGTGCCGCGGCCGCCGCGGGGCTGCGACCGGGCGATGTGGTGCTGCGCGTCAACGACCAGCCCATCGCCCGCTTCGATGAGTTGCGCAGCCATGTCGAGGCGGCCGAAGGTCAGCCCCTGACCCTGCAGATCTGGCGCGACGGCGCGACCCGGCAGGTCACACTGTCGCCCAAGGAACAGGACCTGCCCCGTGCCGAGGGCGGTTTCGAAAAGCGCTGGCTGATCGGGATCACCGCCGACAACTATTTCGCCCCTGCGACCGAAGCCGTGGGGCCGTTCTCGGCGCTGTGGCAGGGGATGGTGCAGGTCTGGACCATCATCCAATCCAGCCTGACCGGGCTGTGGGCGATGGTCACCGGCCAGATCGGGGCCTGCAATCTGGGCGGGGCGATCTCCATCGCGGAAAGCACCGGGCAGGCGGCGAATGCGGGGGCGGCGAATTTCATCTGGTGGATCGCCATCCTGTCTGTTGCCATCGGATTCCTGAACCTGCTGCCGATCCCGGTGCTGGACGGCGGCCATCTGGCCTTTTACGCTTGGGAGGCCGCAACCGGCCGTCCGCCATCGGCGCGGGCGCGCGACCTTCTCAGCGGGATCGGGCTGGCGCTGGTGGTGGGGCTGATGATTTTCGGCCTCAGCAACGATCTGCGTTGCTGAAAAGATAAATGGGGTTTTGACACTGTCCCCCCTTCGCGGGTAACTTTGCCGGCAAAATAGGGCGCGTTCAGGCGCCAAGCCGGTATCGAAGGGGCAGGCAGTATGAAACTGAAACGCAGCACATGCGCGGTGGCGCTGATCGCAGGTCTGGCCGGCGCTGTCCCGGCGACCGTTCCCGCGCCCGCATGGGCCTATGTGTTCACCCAGGTCCGGATCGAAGGCAATCAGCGCATCGAGCCCGAGACCATCCTGTCCTACGCCAATATCATGCGCGGCACCAACGTGTCGGCGGGCGAAGTCAACGACGCGCTGCAACGCCTGCAGAATTCCGGCCTGTTCGAGACGGTCGAGGTGGTCCCGCAGGGCAATACGCTGGTGATCCGGGTGCGGGAGTGGCCGACGATCAATCAGGTCAGCTTCGAGGGCAACCGCCGCATCAAGGACGAACAGCTGGACGAGATCGCCGAATCCGCCCCGCGTCGGGTGTATTCGCCTGCGCAGGCGGAACGCGACGCCTCGAACATGGCGCAGGCCTATTCCTCGCAAGGACGGATTTCCGCGCGGATCACGCCCAAGATCATCCCGCGTGATGGAAACCGCGTCGATCTGGTCTTCGAGATCCGCGAAGGCGCCGTAACCGAGGTCGAGCGTATCGGCTTCACCGGCAATCGCACCTTCTCGGACCGGCGGCTGCGCAACGTGCTGGAAACCAAGCAGGCGGGGCTGCTGCGAACCTTCATCCGCTCGGACACCTACGATCCCCAGCGGCTGGCGCTGGATGAGCGGCTGCTGACCGAATTCTACCGGTCGCAGGGCTTTGCCGATTTCAAGGTGCAGGGCGTGGCCCCGGAACTGGCGCGCGAACGGGATGGATTTTTCGTTACCTATGCGATCGAGGAAGGTCCGCGCTATCGCTTCGGCCGCATCGATACCGTATCGGAAATCCCCGGCGTCGACGCCGCCCCGTTTCAGAAACAGCTGGCCGTCAAGTCCGGCAGCTATTACACGCCCGAAACCATTGATGTGACCATCCGCCGGATGGAGACCGTCGCCCTGCAGCAGGGCCTGGATTTCGTCAATATCGAGCCGCGCATCACCCGCAACATGCGCAACCAGACCCTTGATCTGACCTTTGCGCTGACGCGCGGACAACGGGTCTTCGTCGAACGCATCGACATCGAAGGCAACACCACCACGCTGGACGAGGTGATCCGCCGCCAGTTCGGCACCGTCGAAGGCGACCCCTTCAATCCGCGCGAGATCCGCAACTCGGCCGAGCGCATCCGCGCGCTTGGCTATTTCGCCGATGCGCAGGTGGAAACCCGCGAAGGCTCCAGCCCGCAGCAGGTCATCGTTGACGTGAACGTCGAGGAACAGCCGACCGGGACGCTGGAATTCGGCGCCAGCTACGGCGCCAATTCGGGCTTCGGTCTCAGCGCCGGGCTGTCGGAAAAGAACTTCCTCGGCCGCGGTCAGGAACTGGCGGTCAATATCTCGACCACCAAAGGGTCGCGCGCGGGCGCAATCACCTTTGCGGAACCTTTCTTCCTGACCCGCGACCTGCGCTTCAGCTTCTCGAGCTGGTATCGCGAGACCCAGCGCGACAACTCGAAATACAACACCCGCTCGGTCGGGCTATCGACCGGGCTGGAATTTCCGGTGTCGCAAGCGGCGCGGCTAGAGGTGCATTACAAACTGTCGAAAGACACCTTGTTCGATGTCGATCCGATCCAGCTCGATGACGACAACGATGATGACGATGACGACAACACGCCCGATCTGGACGGCTCGTCCTCGATTCTGGTGGATGAAGCGGGTGGCGTGGACCCGAATAACCCGGATCGTTCGGTGGGCCTCGGGCTGTGGACCTCGGCGGTGGGTTATGCCTACAGCTATGACAGCCGCCGGGTGGGTCTGAACCCGCGCACCGCAACCAAGCTGCGCTTTAACCAGGATTTCGCCGGTGTGGGCGGCGACGTGAAATCGGTGACCTCGGTGCTGACGGCGGGGATCGAATCGCGGGCCTGGCGGCCGAATATCGCGCTGCGCGCCGAGTTCGAGGCCGGGGCGGTGCACATGCTGGACGATCAGGTCAGCCGGGTCATCGACCGTTTCAACGGCCAGAAGATTCGCGGCTTCGAGGTCAACGGCATCGGCCCGCGCGACCTTCGCGCCCCGAACGAGGATGCGCTTGGCGGCAATTATTACTGGGTTGCCCGTGCCGAGGCGCAGTTCCCGCTGGGGCTGCCGGCGGAATACGGCATTCAGGGCGGTGTTTTTGCCGATGTCGGCTCGATCTGGGGCCTGAACAACACCACCGCGCGCGCCTATGATGGCTCCACTTACGAGATCGACGACAGCATGCATATCCGCGCCGCGATCGGGGTGTCGATCTTCTGGACCACGCCGATCGGGCCGCTGCGGATGAACCTGTCGAAAGCCGTCAAGAAAGAGGACTATGACGAGACGCAGGCCTTCGACCTGACACTCTCGACCAAGTTCTGATGGGCCGGGTGCTGCGGCTGACGGGTCTGACGTCGATGCTGATCTGGACCGGTCTTTCCGGTTTCGCGCTGGCGCAATCCACGCCACCGGCCGCGCCGATCACCGCCGACGACAGCCATCTCAGCCTGCCTACGGCCGTGACCGAGCGCGCGCCGGCGGCTGCCAGCGGCGCGCGGCCGGTCACAGCCGATGGACCCCCGGTGGAACGCCCGATGGCCGTGCTGGTGCTGGACGTGGATCAGGCCTATGAGAGTTCGGCCTGGGGGCGTCGTGCCAAGGCCGAGATCGAAGCGGCCGCGCGCGAGATCGAGGCCGATAACCGCCGGCTGGAAGCGCAGCTGACCTCGGAGGAGCAAGCGCTGACCGCCGAGCGCGTGACCCTGGCCCCCGACGCCTTCCGCCGCAAGGCCGAGGAATTCGACGCCCGCGCCCAGACCATCCGGCGCGAACGGGCACAGGTCGCGCGTGACCTGGGCAGCCGGGCCGAGGCCGACCGCAACGCCTTCCTGAATGCCTCGCTGCCGGCGGTGACCGCGCTGATGCAGGAGCATCAGGCGGCGGTGGTGCTCGACCGGGGACAGACCTTGCTGGCCGCCACCTCCATCGACATCACCACCCAACTGGTTGAACGCATGGACGCGACCGTAGGTGCGGGATCGGGGCTTCCGGGTCCCGGCGGCTCGGCCCCCGAGGATGCCGCCGCGCAGGCCAAGCCGCCCGCAAGGGATGCGGACGCAGACGGGAAGACGCCGGCCGCCGCACCGGCCCCGGATGCGCCGACGGCGGATGGCGGAACCCCCGGCGCATCCGCACCGGACGCGCCCAGCCCCAAAGTGCCGGCGCCGCAGCCGCTTGCCCCCGCAGCGCCGGCCCCGGAAACGCCGGCCCCGGAAACGCCGGCGCAATAGGCTAGTCCAGCGTCGCGATCCGTTCGGTCAGCAGGTCGAAGAACCCATCGCGGTCGATGTCGCGGATGAACAGGGCATTGGGGGCGCGTCCGCTGACCCCCCACCAGTCCGCCACGGTCATGCCGGTGGTATAACGCCCCTCGGTCTCGATCTCGACATTGATGCGGCGACCGGAAAACAGTTCTGGCCGGATCAGATAGGCGATGGTGCAGGGATCATGGAGGGGCGCGCCCGCCGATCCGTATTTCTCGCGGTCGTAGCGTTCGAAGAAATCGGTCCAGCTGGCCACGGCCTCCCCGGCGCGGGTGCCAAGCGCGCGCAATCCCGCCAGCCAGTCGGCCGAGGTCAGCGCCTTGTGCGTGACATCCAGCGGCATCATTACCAGATCGACGCCCGAGGCCAGGACCAGAGCGGCGGCTTCGGGGTCGACATAGATGTTGAATTCGGCCGCCGGCGTGACGTTGCCCCCTTCAAAATACCCCCCGCCCATCAGAACCACCTGCTGGACACGGGCGACGATGTCGGGGGCGCGT
Source organism: Paracoccus sp. S1E-3 (assembly GCF_013868135.1). Taxonomy (GTDB): domain Bacteria; phylum Pseudomonadota; class Alphaproteobacteria; order Rhodobacterales; family Rhodobacteraceae; genus Paracoccus. The sequence continues at coordinate 601,684 of NZ_JACEMU010000004.1, read as the reverse complement.
TCGAAAGCCGCGGCGATATTGGTCAGCGGTCCGATCGGGACCAGCGTGACGGTGCCCTCGGGTTCGCGGCGCAGGGTGTCGATGATGAAATCCACGCCGTCACCGGGGTTGAGCGGCACCTGCGGCACGCCCAGGTCGATCCCGTCCAGCCCGGTCTGGCCGTGCACATATTCCGCCGTCACCAGCGGGCGATTCAGCGGCCGGTCGCGACCCGCGACGATGGGCACCTCGCGCCCAGACAGCCCGACGGTCAACTGGGCATTGCGGGTGGTCAGTGCCAACGGCACGTTGCCGGCGACGGTGGTGATGCCCAATACCTCAAGCTCGGGCGAAGCGAGCGCCAGAAGGATGGCGACGGCGTCGTCCTGTCCGGGGTCGGTGTCGATGATGATCTTGCGCGTCATGGCTGCTCCGAAAAGGTTCGCCGCAGATCAGCGCAAAATGCCCGGCCGCGCAAGACGGCCGGGCAACCGAGAGCCTGCAAGAGGGGACTAGGCAGGCGACACCGCGCGAACATGAGGACCGCCCTAAAGCGGCTAGGTTGGTCGCGAAATGCTGGGACTGTTGTGGCGCGGACACAGGTCGGGGTCAATCGGCCCGGCGGTAAACACTGTGCGACGCAATGTGATGGAACCGCGCCGGTCGGGCGCGATTGACGCCGCCGGGGTCTGGCGATACGGACCGCGTATGGCGCGCGCACCGATCTTGCAACTGACCGATATCTCGCTGACCTTTGGCGGCGATCCCGTTTTCGACGGCCTTGGCCTGACCATCCAGCCCGGTGACCGGGTGGCGCTTGTCGGGCGCAACGGTTCGGGCAAGTCCACGCTGATGAAGGTGATGGCCGGGCTGGTCGAACCCGACCGGGGCGAGGTGGTCAGCCCGGCCGGGATCAGCGTCGGTTACATGGAGCAGGACCCCGACCTCTCGGGCTATGCCACCCTGGGCGACTTTGCCGCCGCCGGCCTGCCACCGGGCGAGACCTATCGGGTCGAGATGGCCGCCGAAGGGCTGAAATTCGACGCCGCGCGCCCCGTGGCCACCGCCTCGGGCGGGGAACGCCGCCGCGCGGCGCTGGCGCGTCTTCTGGCCGAGGCGCCCGACCTGATGCTGCTGGACGAGCCGACCAACCATCTGGACATCGAGGCGATCGCCTGGCTGGAGGAGCAGCTGTCGCAGACCCGCGCCGCCTTCGTGCTGATTTCCCACGACCGCGCCTTCCTGCGCAACCTGACCCGCGCCACCCTGTGGATCGACCGGGGCGAGGTGCGCCGTCAGGAACGCGGCTTCGAGGCTTTCGAGGATTGGCGCGAAACCACCTGGGCGGCCGAGGACGAAGCGCGACACAAGCTAGATCGCAAGATCAAGGCCGAGGCGCGTTGGGCCGTCGAGGGCATCAGCGCCCGGCGCAAGCGCAACATGGGCCGAGTGCGTGCGCTGCAGGCCCTGCGCGCCGAACGCGCCGGCCAGATCCGCCGGCAGGGTGCGGCGGCGATGGAACTGGACGCCGGCCTGCAATCGGGCAAGCGGGTGATAGAGGCGAAGGGGATCAGCAAATCCTTCGGCGACCGGGTGATCCTGAAGCCCTTCGATCTGCGCGTGCTGCGCGGCGACCGGGTGGCCTTCGTCGGCCCGAACGGCGTCGGCAAGACCACACTCATCAAGATGCTGACGGGCGAGATCCCGCCCGATACCGGCAGCGTCACCCATGGCACCAATCTGGAAATCGCGATCTTCGATCAGGCCCGCAGCGCCATCAACCCCGAGATCAGCCTGTGGGATGCGATGACGCAGGACCCCTCGATGGCGGTATCTGGTCGCTCCGATCAGGTCATGGTGCGCGGCCAGCCCCGGCATGTCGTGGGCTACCTCAAGGATTTCCTGTTCGATGAGGCGCAGATGCGTGCGCCGGTCGGCAGCCTCTCGGGTGGCGAAAAGGCGCGGCTTCTGCTGGCGCGGATCATGGCGCGGCATTCGAACCTGCTGGTGCTGGACGAGCCGACAAACGATCTGGATGTGGAAACGCTGGACCTGCTGCAGGACATTCTGGGCGAATATGACGGCACCGTGCTGCTGGTCAGCCATGACCGCGATTTCATCGATCGGGTGGCGACCTCGACCGTCGCGATGGAAGGCGAGGGCCGCGCGGTGATCTATCCCGGCGGGTGGAGCGATTATCAGGCCCAACGTGCCGAGACCGCCGCTCCTGCGGCCGCGAAACCTGTCGCACCCGCGCCCGAGAAACCCGCGCCCGAAAAGCCCAGGGCCGCGAAAGCCGGTCTCAGCTTCACCGAAAAGCACCGGCTGGAGGCGCTGCCCGCCGTCATAGCCCGGCTGGAGGCCGAGATCGCCAGGCTGTCGGCCTTCCTGTCCGACGCGGCCGTCTATACCGATGCCCCCGCCAAGGCGCAGAAGGCGACCGAGGCGCTTGCTGAACGGCAGGGCGCCCTTGACGCGGCCGAGGAAGAATGGCTGATCCTTGCCGAGAAGGCCGGCTGACCGGCCGGACAAGGCGAGGTGCTCATGCCCGGCGACACGGCGCGCGGCTTTATTCCTGAACTCTTGGCGCTGATGCCGCTTTCGGCCCGCGAGGTGCTGATCGCCGGCAGCGGCGATCTGGCCGAAGCCTACCGCCGCCGCAATCCCGCTGCCCGGCTGACCGGGGTGGGACCGGTCGAGATCCCCGGCTTCGACCGCTTCGTGACCGGCGATCCGGGCCGGCTGGACCGGGCGCGGCTGGCGGCCGGGCAGGGCTATGATCTGGTGGTGCTGGACGGGACGCTGGGCCGGCTGCGCGATCCGCGCGGTCTGTTGCGCCGCCTGCGCAAGTTGATGCGCCCCGGCGGTTCGCTGGTCGCAAGCTGCGCCAACCAGGCCTATTGGCCCCGTGTCGCGGGCGTGATCGGGGGGCAGGGGGGCGGTGAAGCGGGACTTGCTCAGGACGAATTTCAGGCGCTGATCGCCGATGCGGGCTTTGTCCTGCGCCGGATCCGCGCACGCCGGCCCGAGAGCGGAACGTCCGAGGCCGCAACCTGGCTCGGCGCGCTGGAACAGCTGGGGCAGGCGACCGGTCTCGATGCGGAGAGGCTGCGCCAGCGCGTCACCGCCAGTCACTTCGTGATCTCGGCCATGCAGCCGCCCGATCCCGGCAGTCCGCTGAACCTGCACCTGATGGAACTGGCGCTCGGGATGGACGTGCGTACCCGCATCCCCGCCGAAGCGCTGACCGCCGAACTGTTGCTGCATGTCACCACCAGCCGCAAGGTCCTGACCATGCCCGAAATGGGCGCGCGGGGCGGTGTCGTCGTCGTGCAGCGGCCACGGGTGTCAGACCCCGAGCGCATGCTGGATTATGTTGCCCGCTGCCAGCGGCAGGGCATCGTGGTGGTGGTCGAATACGACGACGATCCCTCGCTGGTGGCGCGGGTCATCCCGCGCGCCGACGTGCCCTCGATCTACGACCACAACATGTCGCTGGCCCATGCGATCCAGACCTCGACCCCGGCGCTGGCGGCGCAGTTCGGACGCGTGAATGCCGAGGTCGCGATCTTTGCCAATACGGCCGAGGATCTGCCGCCGCTGCGCAGCCATGCGGCCGGCCCGCTGCGCGTCCTGTTCGCGGCGCTGCACCGGACCCGGACGGCGGAAACCGCCGCTTTGTTCGGCCCGGCGATCAACGCGCTGCCGGATCTGGAATTCGATGTGGTGTTCGACCGGACCTTCTTCGACGCCCTGCCGACCGACCGCAAACGCTTCCACCAGCTGCTGCCCTATCGCGATTATCTGGCCCTGATGGGGCAGGCGGATATCGCGCTGATGCCGCTGGAAGGCCTGCCCGAGGAGCTGGGAAAATCCGACGTGAAATGGGTCGAGGCCGCCAGCCGCAGCGCCGTGGCTATCGCCTCGCCCCCGGTCTATGCCCAGACCATCCGCGACGGTGAGAACGGATTTCTGGCGCGCGCGGATGCGGATTGGCCGCGCCTGCTGACCGAACTGGGCCGCGACCCTGACCGGCGCAACCGCGTCGCGGCCACCGCCTGGGCCGAGGTGGCGGGCGCGCGGATGATGGCCTGGCAGGTGGCCGCACGTCGGGACTGGTATCTCGACCTCTATCAGCGCCGCGAGCAGCTGTTCAGCGATGCGCTGCGGCGAAGCCCGGCGCTGGCGGCGCGGATCGCCTCAATCTGAGGCGGGCGCGGCCAGCGGCCGGATACGCAGCTTGGTGATGCGGTTGTCCTTCCGGGTGACCACCTCGAAACGATAGCCGTGGAAGGAAAACACCTGGCCCTGCGCGGGGATCGACTGGGCCATGTGGATGACCAGCCCGGCGACAGTGTTGGCCTCGTCATCGGGCAGGTGCCAATCCAGCGCGCGGTTCAGATCGCGGATGGTCATCGAGCCGTCGACCAGATAATCGCCGTTCGGGCCGGGCTTCAGGTCGGGCTTGGCCTCGGTATCGTGTTCGTCGGCGATCTCGCCCACGATTTCCTCGATGATGTCTTCCAGCGTGATCAGCCCGCGCAGCGCGCCATATTCGTCGACGACAAGGGCGAAATGCACCCGGCGCTTCAGGAATTCGCGCATCTGTTCGTCTAGCGCGGTGGTGTCGGGCACGAAATAGGGCTTCATCGCCACCGACATCACGTCGAAATCGCGCACCGCATCGGCCGGGTCACCCTTGTTGTCATAGGCGGATTTGTGGATCGCGCGCAGAACGTCCTTGGCATGGATGACGCCGACGACATTCTCGCGCTCGCCCTTGTAGACGGGCAGGCGGGTATGCGGACTGCTGAGCACCTGATCGAGGATCGTGGCCGGCGGCAGGTCAGCGTCGATCATCTGGATTTCCGAGCGGTGCTTCATGATCTCGTCCACCGTCCGGTTGCCGAGTTCCAGCGCCCCCAGCAGGCGGTCGCGATCTTCCTTTTCCACCGTGCCGGTCTCGTGACCGATGGTCAGGGCGCCGGCGATTTCCTCGTGGACGGAAAACATGTTCTTGCTGGGATCGCTTTCCAGCCCGAACAGGCGCAGCAGCGCCCGCACGATTGCGCGCACCACCAGCACGATCGGCGACAGGATCCGCATCACCAGCTTCATCGGCCGGGCCACGCGCGAGGCCAGCGATTCCGGGTTGGCGATGGCATAGGATTTCGGCATCACCTCGGCGAAGATCAGCACCAGCACGGTCATCACCATGGTGGCGACCGCCACGCCCTTGGACCCCCAGAGCGCCGTGAACAGCGCCGTTGCCAGCGAGGCCGAAAGGATGTTCATCACGTTGTTGCCCAGCAGGATCGCGCCGATCAGCCGGTCGCTGTCGCGCGTCACCTCCAGCGCGGTTTCGGCGCCCTTCTCGCCGCGATCGGCGCGGCTGCGCAGCTTGGCCCGGCTGGATGCCGTCAGCGCGGTTTCCGAGGCCGAGAAGAAGGCCGACCCGACCAGCAGCACCAGGATCGCCAGCGCGAAGGTGAGAACCATGGCGCCATACCCCGTGCCCCCGGCGGAGGTGTGCGGATCGGCGGTCTGGGCGAGGGCGGCGGTCAGAAAGGATATGGGCATGGCGCTCAAACGCGGGCGAGGGGGTGATGGTTCAACACCAGATCGCGCATCCGCTGATCCAGCACATGGGTATAGATTTCGGTGGTCGACAGATCCGCATGACCCAGCAGGCTCTGGATGGCGCGCAGATCGGCGCCGCCTTCCAGCAGATGGGTCGCGAAGGCGTGGCGGATGACATGGGGGGTGACACGGGCCGGATCGATGCCGGCGGCGAGCGACAGATCGCGGATCAGGTCATTCATGCCCTTGCGCGGCATATGCCCCGCCGCGGCACCCGACGGGAACAGGAACCGGCCGCCCTTGCCCGCGATCAAGCGCCCCAGCGGGCTGTCCTTGGGGGCGTGGTCGCGGATCGCCAGCCACGCCTGCAGCGCGTCGCGCGCCGGGCCGGACAGGGGCACCATGCGCTCGCGGCCGCCCTTGCCGCGGATCAGCAGCAGTTGCGGATCGCCCCGCGTGGCCGCGACCGGCAACGAGACCAGTTCGCTCACGCGCATCCCGGTGGCGTACAGCAGCTCGATAAGGCAGCGGTTGCGGATGCGGTCCGTCTCGGTCCGGCCGGTCTGGGGAACGGCGTCGAGCAGCCGGGCGATCTCGGCCTGGGACAGCACCTTCGGCAGGCGCTGGGTCTTGCCGGGACCGGTCAGGCGAATGGCGGGATCGTCAGCGCGCCAGCCTTCTTCCAGCGCGAAACGCGTCAGCTGCCGGATCGAGGACAGCCGCCGCGCCCGCGTCGCCCGCGCCAGCCCCTGCGCGTCGCAATGGGCCAGATAGGCGGTGATGTCATCGCGCGAAACGCTGTCCAGCGTCAGGCCCTGCGCGTCCAGCCAGAGGGCGAAATCCCGGAGGTCGCGGCCATAGGCCAGCAGCGTGTTGCGCGCCGCGCCCGCCTCGGCCGCTTGCGCGTCGAGGAAGGCGGCGATGCGCGTGAGGGTGGTCACTGGATGGCACCTTTCATCAAGGGATCCAGTGCGATCTGGGTGGCGATGCGGCGGGCATCGGCGATCAGCCCCAGCTGGCGCAGCGTCTGGACGCCGCGCGCGGCGCGGGTGACATCGCCCTGAATGCCCGCATCGGCATCGGCAAGCGCGCCATAAAGCGCCGGCGCCAGCGCGATCCCGTCGGCGGGATCGGGCTCGGGCGGCAGATCGGCGGCGAAGATCGGGGCAAGCGCGCCGAGCGCGGGTGACAGCGGCGCGGGCTGGCCGCCGCTGGCAAGCGCCAGCAGCGCCTGATCCAGCGCCTCGGGCGGGGCTTTGGCCACCTCGGTCTGGCCGGCCCACAGCCGCAGCCAGAGCGCCAGTCGCCCGGCGTCACCGGGCAGCGTGTCGGGGGCGAGCCGGTCGGCGAACATGGTCGCGAAGGCGTCGCGCAGCCCGGCGCCCTCCATCCGCTGGAAGGCCAGGATCAGCGCAGGCGCGATCCGGGCCGGATCGCCGGTCGCGAGCGCCGCATCCAGCGCCTGCACCGCCGCCGCGCGTTCCCAGACCCCGCCTGAAGCCGCCGGGCTTTGCGCCGAGTAAAACTGACCCAGACTGGCGCCCGGCAGGACCCCGGCGCGGGCCAGCCGCTCGGCGGCTTCCAGCTGGGCCTTCCAGCCGGAACGTTCGTCCAGATCGGCCCAGGCATATTGCAAGGGCAGCTCGCTCGTGGGCAGCGGCTGGCCAATCGCCTCGTGCAGGCGGAAGGACAGGGGCGTCATCGGATCATGCGGCAGCACCGGCGTACTGCCATCGGTGGTGGAATCGTCCAGATAATGCGACAGCAGCTCGGCCTGATGCGGCTCGATCAGGCCGAGCTTGCCGGCGCCGGTGAAGACGGTCGCCGCCCCCGACCAGTCGCCCGACTGCGCCAGACAGAAGATCCGCGCCGCCGGACCGGTGGCGATGCCAGGGGCGGTGTTCATGCGGTTGCAGACTTCGCGCTCGCCCCCCAGCAGCAGCGACAGATCGAACAGGCGCTGGAAGGTGGCGGCGTTGTTCGGCCCCGCGCCCTGCAGCAGCACCCGCGCCGAGGGCAGCGCGCCATCGGCGATCAGCTGGTCCACGCGGGCCAGGAAGAATGCACCCACCTGATCCTCGGACGGGATCAAGGGGGGCGGCAACTGCGCCTCGATCACCCGGCGGGCGATCTGGTCCAGGGCCGGCAATGTGGGGCTGGCGCGCAGCAGCCGGACGGCGGTGTCGAGATCGGTGCCGTCCCAGAAATTCTCGGGAAGTCCCGCCTGCCGGGCCGAGATCACGCCCGCCCCGTCGGAATTGGCCGCACCCAACCGGCTGACGCCGATCGGCACCGCCGAGGCGGTCGAGGCGATCTCGCCCCGCTGTGCGCGCACCGGCGGCCGCGTGGGCCGCAGTCGTGCGGCATCCGGGGGCACCGGGTCACCGGGACGCCAGGCGCTGGAACTGGCGGGCGCATCGGATTTGCCCTTCAGCCAGTCATTGGCGGAAAGCGGCCCCTGCGCCGCCGCGCCCGAGGCGATCAGCGCCAGGCCAAGACCCAGCCCCGCCAGCCGTGATCTGCAATCAATCCAGCGCATTCGGGTCGGCCTGCTCGGGCGCTGTGTCGTCCGCGGGCGCGGTGTCGGCGGCTGTTTCGGCAGCGGTCGCAGACGCGCCTCCGGCGTGGGGGATCACGATGGGATCGGCCGGGGCTGCGGTGCCGGTCTCCAGCCGGACCGGCTTGCGCATTTCCTGCTGACGCGGTCCCATATCGCCCAGATAGGCGTATCCGGCCAAAGCCACGAACGCCAGGATGACCACCACCACCAGAATCTTCAGCAACCGCATCATCTGCCCTTTCACCGCTGCCTCGTCCGGTCTTTCGGCCGGTTTTGCCGCTTTATAACTGGCCTTTCGGGAAAGATCACGCCATTGACGGAAGGAATTGAGAAGGATCGCAAATGCAGGGCCAGATTGCGCTTGTCGGCATGATGGGGGTAGGAAAAACCGCCGTGGGGCAGGAAATCGCCCGCCAGCTGGGGGTCGCCTTCAGCGATACCGATGCCGAGATCGAACGCGCCGCCGCCATGTCGATTCCCGAAATCTTCGCCCGCGACGGCGAGGCGTTTTTCCGCGACCGCGAATCGGTGGTGCTGGCCCGTCTGCTGGAAGGGCCGCGCGGCGTTATCTCGACCGGGGGCGGGGCCTGGGTCCAGCCGCAGAACCGGGCGCTGATCCGCGCGGCGGGCATCTCGGTCTGGCTGGATGCGACGCTGGAGACACTGTGGGCGCGGGTGCGCCAGCGCCCGACCCGGCCGCTGCTGATGACCGCCGCCCCGCGCGAGACGCTGGCCGCCTTGCTGGAGGCGCGCCGGCCCGTCTATGCCCGCGCCGATCTGCATGTATCCACCGACGCCGAATCCGATATCGAGACCATGGCCCGCCGCGTGATCGCCGCGATCCGCGCCGGCCGCCCCGCCTTTCTGGAGGAAAAATGACCCGCACCGTCCACGTTCCCTTGGGCGATCGCGCCTATGATGTGCGCATCGGTCCCGGCCTGATCGGGCGCGCGGGTGCCGAGATCGCGCCCTTTCTGGGCCGTCCCCGCGTAGCCATCGTCACTGACGAAAACGTCGCCGCCCTGCACCTGCAGGCGCTGCAGGCGGCGCTTGGGGGCGAAGGAATCTCCTCCGAAGTGCTGGTGCTGCCTGCCGGTGAGGGCACGAAATCCTGGCCGCATCTGACCCGCACCGTCGAATGGCTGCTGGAACAGAAGATCGAGCGGCGCGATATCGTGGTGGCCCTTGGCGGCGGGGTGATCGGCGATCTGGTCGGCTTCGCGGCGGCGATCCTGCGGCGGGGGGTGCGTTTCGTGCAGATGCCGACCTCGCTTCTGGCACAGGTGGACAGCAGCGTCGGCGGCAAGACCGGCATCAACTCGTCCCATGGCAAGAACCTGATCGGCGCGTTCCACCAGCCGACGCTGGTGCTGGCCGATATCGCCGTGCTGGACACGCTGACACCGCGCGATTTTCTGGCCGGCTACGGCGAGGTGATGAAATACGGGCTGCTGGGCGATGCCGACTTCTTCGCCTGGCTGGAGGTCAACGCCCCCCGCCTGCGCGACGATATGGACGCGCGACTGCATGCCGTCGCCCATTCGGTCGCCATGAAGGCCGGTATCGTCGAACGCGACGAGACCGAACAGGGCGAGCGGGCGCTGCTGAACCTGGGTCATACCTTCGGGCATGCGCTGGAATCGGCCACCGGCTATTCCGACCGGCTGCTGCATGGGGAAGGCGTGGCCATCGGCTGCGCGCTGGCATTCGAGTTGTCGGCGCGGATGGGGCTGTGCAGTCAGGAAGACCCCTCGCGCGTCGGCGCCCATCTGTCGGCGATGCGAATGCCCGCGCGGCTGTCGGACGTGCCGGGCGTGTTGCCGGATGATGATGCGCTGATCGCGCTGATGGGGCAGGACAAGAAGGTCGTCGATGGCCGGCTGCGCTTCGTGCTGGCGCGGGGGATCGGTCAGGCCTTCGTCAGCGATGACGTGGCGCGGCCCGATCTGGCGGCGGTGCTGGCGGCATCACGGTAGAAAAGAAAAAGGCCCGCATCGCGCGGGCCTTCTGCTCAGAACGGGATTTCGTCGTCGAAGTCGGACCGGCTTGACCCGCCCCCCTGACCGCCGCCGCCCTGCGAGGGCGCGCCGTAATCGTCACCGTAGCCGGCATCATAGCCCCCGCGTGAGGAGCCGCCCCCCTGACCGCCGCCGCCTTCGCCGCGCCCGTCCAGCATCTGCAGGGTCGAGTTGAAGCCGCGCAGCACGATTTCCGTGGTATAGCGGTCCTGCCCCGACTGGTCCTGCCATTTGCGGGTCTCCAGCTGACCCTCGATATAGACCTTCATGCCCTTCTTCAGGTAACGCTCGACCACATTCACCAGACCTTCCGACATGATCGCAACGCGGTGCCATTCCGTGCGCTCGCGCCGCTCGCCCGAATTGCGGTCCTTCCACTGTTCCGAAGTTGCTATGCGCAGATTCGCCACCTTGCCGCCATTCTGGAAGGACCGGATTTCCGGGTCCTGGCCCAGATTGCCGATCAGGATCACCTTGTTCACAGAGCCCGCCATGTCGCACCTTTCACGATTGAGTTGCGACGGTCTAGCGCGCCTGCGACCCCCGCTTCAAGCCATTTGGCATAGGCAGAAACTCGCCGATGTTGACGCGCGAGGGAACCGAAACTGAAAGCGGCTGGCGATGCGGAGGATTTCAGGTATAGTTCACACAAAAGATAACAAGGCACGAGTGAGGGACATGGTCGGTAATGCGCTGAAAGGTCTTGGCATTTTTGCCAGAGTAGGGGTGGTGGCCGCCCTTCTGGGAAGCCTCGCGCTGCCGGCTTCGGCCGAAGGTCTGAACCTGCGGCAGGCAACCGCCAAATCGCGCGCCCAGCAATTCGACCGTCAGAAGCAGCTGATGGATTCGCGCCTGGCCAAGCAATATCAGCAGTCGAAACGCCTGCGCCCCACCGGACGGCAGGTCGTCAACGTCACCACCATCGAACTGTCGCCGACCATTTCGACCAAGGGTTATTCGGGGCGGCGCTCGGCCTATATGCCCCATGCACAGGCGATGGCGCGCAAATACGGCATCCCCGAGGCGCTGTTCCTGCGCCTGGTCAATCAGGAATCGGGCTGGAACCCGAATGCCCGCTCGCACAAGGGCGCCCTTGGTCTGGCGCAGCTGATGCCGGGCACGGCCGCCAAGCTGGGCGTCAATCCCGGCGATCCGGTGCAGAATCTGGAAGGCGGCGCGCGCTATCTGCGGATGATGTACAACCAGTTCGGCGATTGGCGGCTGGCGCTGGCTGCCTATAACGCGGGTCCCGGCGCGGTGCAGAAATATGGCGGCATCCCCCCCTATCGCGAGACGCGCAACTATGTCCGCATCATCGCCGGCGGCTGATCGCGGCGGGATCGCAAAAGGGCGGCGGGATCGCAAAAGAAAAGGGGCCGCGCGGCCCCTTTTTTCATGCCGGGCTTTTCATGCCCGGCGGCGATGCGTCAGAAGCGCGCGGCCAGGGCCGACGGGATGATGCGGGTGTATTTCGTCCCCTCGATCGCGGCGCCGGCCATGATGCCGGTCTGCCCGAAGATCATCGCCACCACGGGGTGGTTGTTGGTCACGGTATCGGCGCCGAAGGTCATCCCATCCTCGGGCAGGGCATAGAAAGCGCCCGCACCGGCGACCCAGCCGGGGGCGGCGCGGAAATCGGCAAGCGCGCGGTCGGTCTGGAAAACCAGCACATGAGCGAACTGCCGCGCCCCGGCCTGAAGCCCGATCGAGGCCTGCGCAGCGGAATAATAATCCACCGTCCTGCCGCCGACACGCAGCGCCCCCTCGCCATAGGATCCGCCGACCCCGAAACCGGCTTGGGTCATCACCGGCATGACCAGCACCCCGCGGGCATTGTCGACCAGCGGTCTGGCGTTGGGATATTTCGCGAACAGCTCGTTCAGGGTGCTGTCGACCCGGCCTTCCAGCGTCTGGGTCGCATTGGTGGCCAGCCCGTTGTTGCACCCCGCCAGCGCCAGAACCCCGGCACCGGCGCCGATCCCGGCGATGAAACCGCGACGCGTCAAGAAGTTGTATGCAGACATGCTCAAAACCCCATTATTTTGGGGTCATGTTAACCAAAACCTGACGCTCAGGCCAGTGTTTCCGCGACCTCGGGCGCGAAATAGGTCAGCACGCCGTCGCAACCGGCGCGGCGGAAAGCCAGCAGGCTTTCCAGCACCACCTCGCGCTTCAGCCAGCCCTGACGGATGGCCCCTTCGATCATCGCGTATTCGCCGCTGACCTGATAGGCGAAGGTCGGAACGTGGAACTGGTCGCGGACCTCGCGGCAGACGTCCAGATAGGGCATGCCGGGCTTGACCATGACCATATCGGCGCCCTCGGACAGGTCGCGGGCGACGCAGCGCAGCGCTTCCTCGCGGTTTGCGGGGTTGATCTGATAGGTCTTCTTGTCGCCGACCAGCCGCCCCGATGCGCCCACCGCGTCGCGGAACGGCCCATAGAAATCCGAGGCGAATTTCGCCGCATAGGACATGATCGCCACGTTCTTGTGGCCGCGTTTTTCCAGCGCCGTCCGCAGCGCGCCGATACGGCCGTCCATCATGTCGGACGGCCCGAGGATGTCGGCCCCGGCCTCGGCCTGGACAAGCCCCATATGGACGAGCGCCGCGACCGTTTCGTCATTCACGATCTCGCCATTGCGCACGATCCCGTCATGGCCATTGGCGTTATAGGGATCCAGCGCGATGTCGGTCATCACCACCAGTTCCGGCACAGCCTGCTTGATGGCGCGAATGGCCTGGTTGCCGATGTTGTCGGGGTCCCAGGCGCGCTCGCAGGTCTCGGTGCGCGAGGCCTGATCGGAATGGGGAAAGACGCATATGGCGGGAATGCCCAGCTTTGCCGCGCGTTCCGCGGCGGCCTTCACGCTGTCCACCGTATAGCGCTGCACACCGGGCATCGAGGGAATCTCTATATCGGCGCCCGGAACCTCGGTCACGAAGACCGGCCAGATCAGATTGGCGGCGCTGAGCTGGGTCTCATTCACCATGGCGCGCAGGGCCGGGGTGCGGCGCAGGCGGCGCAGGCGCGTCTGGGGGAAGGGGGCGAGGATGGGATTGGCAGACATGGCTTTCAGCTTTTCCTTGTTTGGCCCCTGTTCTAAGGTCGGCCTCGCGCCACGACAACAGGCAAGACCGCGTGTTTCCGACTGATATCCTTTCGATCCTCGATGCGAGATCCTTTTCGTCGCCCTGGTTCTGGCTGGCTCTGCTGGCCGTCTGGACATATTCCGGCCGGCGCATGGTGGGGATTCCGGTCGACGTGCTGGCCCACGCCGCCGCTGCCTTGCGCAAGAAGCCGGGGGCGGATTCGGCCGAGGTCTTCGCGCTGCTCGACTGGATGTCATTGACCGTGCCGCGCTGGCAGATCGGGGCGCGTTCGGCTGCGGTGCTGTCCGGGCTGATCTGCTTCGGTGTCAGCGCGCTGGCGGTGCTGGGCTTTCGCTATGGGCTGGAAATGGCGCAGGCGCTGACGCTGATCCTGCTGCCGCAAGCGGTGCTGCTGGCGTTGCGTTTCCGGCTTGCGGGCCAGCTTCACTGGGTGCTGGAGGCCGCACATCTGGGGCAGCCCGCCCCCGAGGCCGCGACCGAGGCGCTGCGCCGCATCAACCGCTACCGGCTCGTTTATGCCATCATCTCGGTTCTGGCGGTGGTGGCGACGACACTCTGGGCTTCGCTCTGGCTGCTGCTGCATCCGAACGGGCTGTAACCACCGCTGACCCTTGACCACGCCGCCTGCCGGGATATCTGGACGACATGGCTGACACGATCACACTTTCCGGCGCCCCCGAGGGCTATGACGCCGCGCTGCTCGCGCGCGAGGCCGAGCGTGGCCCGGTCATCCATGTCGCCCGCGACGACCGCCGGGCCGAAGCCATGCGCGAAAGCCTGCGCTTCTTTGCCCCCGACGTGACGGTGCTGGATTTTCCGGCATGGGACACCACCCCTTACGATCGCGTCTCGCCAGCGGGCGAGGTGATGGCCGCGCGGATGGCGACGCTGGCGGCGCTGGCGCATAAAGCCGTGCCCGGAAAATTCGTGCTGCTGACGACGCTCAACGCCGCGATCCAGCGCGTGCCGCCCCGCGCCACCGTCGCGGAGGCCAGCTTCACCGCCCGCGTCGGCAGCCGCATCGACGAGGCGGGGCTGCGGGCGTGGCTGGCCCGCATGGGCTTTTCGCAGGCGCCGACCGTGACCGAGCCGGGCGATTACGCGATCCGGGGCGGAATCATCGACATCTGGCCACCGGGACCGTCGGGGCCGATCCGTCTCGACCTGTTCGGCGACGTGCTGGACAGCGCCCGCCGTTTCGATCCCGACACGCAACGCAGCGCCGAGAAGCTGGACAGGCTGGAACTGGTTCCCATGTCCGAAGTCATTCTGGACGAGGAGGCGATCACCCGCTTCCGCACCACCTACCGCGCCGAATATGGCGGCGGTTCGAACGATCCGCTTTACGAAGCCGTCAGCGCGGGGCGCAAACTGGCGGGCGTGGAGCATTGGCTGCCATGGTTCCATGAACGGCTGGACAGCATCTTCGATTATCTGCCCGGCGCTTCGGTCATGCTGGACGACCGTATCCAGCAGGTGATGGATGCGCGATGGGAGATGATATCGGAACAATATTCGGCCCGGCGCGAAGCGGCGAACAAGCGCGGCGCCGAAAGCATCTATCGCCCGGTCGCGCCCGAAACGATGTTCGCGCCGGAAGCCGAATGGCAGGGCTGGTTGTCCGGGCGGCGGCAGCTTCGCCTGTCGGTCAATGCCGCGCCGCCGGGACCGGGCGTGCTGAACGCGGGCGGCAAGGTCGGGCGCAATTTCGCGCCCGAGCGTCAGTCCGAACTGCTTGACCTGTTCGGCGCGCTCGCCGCCCATCTGCGCGAATTGCGCAAGACCCATCGCGTTGTCATCGCCTCGTTCAGCGAAGGCGCGCGCGAGCGTCTGCGCGGCCTGATCGCCGATGAAGGGGTCGAGGGCGCGAAGGAAATCGCGCGGCTGTCGGACCTGCCCGATACGCCCGGCGCGCTCGGCCTTGCTGTCTGGCCACTGGAGGAAGGCTTCGTCGCCGATGGCAGCGCGGCGGGCAAGCTGGCGGTGATCTCGGAACAGGACGTGCTGGGCGACCGGCTGATCCGGGGCGCCCGCAAACGCCGCCGGGCCGAGAATTTCCTGAAGGACACCACCGCGCTGACGCCGGGCGATCTGGTTGTCCATGTCGAACACGGTATCGGGCGCTATACCGGGCTGGAAACCATCAAGGCGGCAGGTGTCCCCCACGACTGCGTGGCGCTGGAATATGCGGGCGGCGACCGGCTGTATCTGCCGGTCGAGAATATCGAGCTGCTCAGCCGCTACGGCCACGAGGAAGGGCTGCTCGACCGTCTCGGCGGCGGCGCATGGCAGGCGCGGAAAGCGCGGCTGAAGGAACGCATCCGGCTGATCGCCGACCGGCTGATGCGGGTCGCGGCCGAGCGGCTTCTGCGCACCGCGCCGGTGCTGGAACCAGAACATCACGACTGGGAAGCCTTCTCGGCCCGCTTCCCCTATACCGAAACCGACGACCAGATGGCGGCCATCGACGATGTGATGGGCGATCTGGCGGCGGGCCGGCCGATGGACCGGCTGATCGTCGGCGATGTCGGCTTCGGCAAGACCGAGGTGGCGATGCGCGCCGCCTATATCGCCGCCTCGCAGGGCAAGCAGGTGGCGGTGATCGCGCCGACGACGCTGCTGGCCCGCCAGCACGCGCGCAGCTTTGCCGAACGCTTCCGGGGGACGCCCCTGAACGTGCGCCCGCTGTCGCGTTTCGTCAGCGCCAAGGACGCGGCGGCGACGCGGGCCGGGCTGGCCGATGGCAGCGTCGATATCGTCGTGGGCACCCATGCGGTGCTGGCCAAGGCAGTGAAGTTCAAGAACCTCGGGCTGCTGGTCATCGACGAGGAACAGCATTTCGGCGTCGGCCACAAGGAGCGCCTGAAGGAGCTGCGCAGCGACGTTCATGTGCTGACCATGACCGCGACGCCGATCCCGCGCACGCTGCAACTGTCGCTGTCGGGCGTGCGCGATCTGTCGGTCATCGGCACGCCCCCCGTCGACCGTCTGGCGATCCGCACCTATGTCAGCGAATTCGACAGCGTCACCATCCGCGAGGCGCTGCTGCGCGAGAAATATCGCGGCGGGCAAAGCTTTTTCGTCGTGCCCCGCATCGCCGATCTGCCGGAAATCGAGGACTGGCTGCGCGAGAACGTCCCCGAGGTCAGCTTCATCGTGGCCCATGGCCAGTTGTCGGCGGGCGATCTCGATCAGCGGATGAATGCCTTCTATGACGGGCAGGCCGATGTGCTGCTGGCGACGACCATCGTGGAAAGCGGCCTCGATATTCCGACCGCCAACACCATGATTGTCTGGCGCGCCGACATCTATGGCCTCGCCCAGCTTTACCAGATCCGCGGTCGGGTGGGCCGGTCGCGGACGCGGGCCTATTGCTATCTGACCACCAAACCGCGCAGCCCGCTGACCCCGCAGGCCGAAAGGCGGCTGAAATTCCTCGGCAACATCGACGGGCTCGGGGCAGGCTTCAACCTCGCCTCGCAGGATCTGGATCTGCGCGGTGCGGGCAACCTGCTGGGCGAGGAGCAGTCGGGCCATATCAAGGAAGTCGGCTTCGAACTCTATCAGGCGATGCTGGAGGAGACGATCGCCAAGCTGAAATCGGGCGAGCTGGAAGGCACGCCCGAAGATGAATGGGCGCCGCAGCTGAACCTCGGCGTGCCGGTGACGATCCCGGAAAGCTATGTGGCCGATCTCGACGTGCGGCTGGGGGTGTATCGGCGGTTGGCCGATATCTCGACGAAGGTCGAGATGGAGGGCTTCGCGGCGGAGCTTCACGACCGTTTCGGCCCGGTCCCGCGCGAGGTGAACGTGCTGATGAACGTCATTCGCATCAAGGCGATGGCCAAGCGCGCCAATATCGCCAAGCTGGATGCCGGGCCGAAGGGCGCCACGGTGCAGTTCCATGACGACAAGTTTCCGAACCCGGCCGGGCTGGTCGAATTTCTGACCGATCAGCGCGGGGAGGCGAAGGTCGAGGGCAACAAGATCGTCATCCGTCGCGACTGGACCTCGGATGGGGAACGCGTCAAGGGCGCCTACGCGATTGCCCGCGATCTGGCCGCGAAGGCGAAGGGCTGAGGCGGTATTTCCAGCGTGGGAGGTTGGCGCGTGCCCAAGCCTCGGGTCACTCGGCGGGATTTCGACCCGATGCGGGTGCGGCCCAGTTTCCGTGGCGGCATCCGTCGTCGCGGCAGAACGGGATCTCATGATTGCCTTGGCGCTGAACGCGATGCTCTGCGCGCCGGCGTGCCGCCGGTTTTTTGCGGCGTGATGCTGCCAGCGACCCCAACCGCCCGCGCGCCGATGGCGCAGGAGACAGAGCGTTTTCGCGGCCCCCTGTCCATGACGGGTTGGAATTCCGCTGGCCCGGCCACCCCCGTGCAGGATATTCAGACCCTACGAGATGGTAAGAGACATGGTGGTCCCGAGAGCCGCGTCGAGGATGTTCGTGACCCGTGCCGTCACACCCCCGACCGTGTTGCCCGCCATCAAGCCGGCATTGATGGTTCCGTCCTTGACGGTATCTCCGCCTGACCGCTTGGCGGATTTCAGATCCTCGAGGGCGAGATAGCCTTCAGCTTAGGGGCAGCGATTTCGCGCAGGCACCGCGTCGTATTTGTCCGAAAACTGAACCGGGTTGCGCGCGAGGATGGCCGCGTCGCGCTGCAGGGGGGGGCGACGACGACCGGAGCGGCTCGGTTTCCGTTGGGTCGAGCGCCGGCGTTTCTGTCAGATGCCCTAACTGTTTGACTGGCGCGGCGAGGCCCCGCTGTGGCTGGGGAGCACGACCGTCACGGATGTCCACCCCACTTGCCAACCAAAGCTGACCGGTACGAAAGACACCCGGCATCTGCGGTGCCGGACGAAACTGTTGCGCAGAATGACGAAGGTAGAAAAGAAACCCAAAGTTCAGGCGCAGAGAAATGACACCGCTCATCCGCGCGGTCTGAATTCTCAAGAGGCATCCGGGTGGCGCGTGCAAAACCGTCCGAGCCTGCGCAGTTCTATTGCTCATCGCTCATGGGCTATGCAGGGGCGAGAAACTCTGCTTGGGCGCCATTTAACTGCAAAGGTTCCATTTGCTGCTGCTGGATATCAGGAGCTGCTGCAGGCGACCCCAATGTCACGGGGGAAAAACGGATTGCCGCATTTCTGCCCCCGATCCTGTAAGACCAGCTCATCCTGCTCGGGCATTATCCTCGTTGCGTCCGGAACATGGCTGGCAGGACCGAGCGTCAGAGAGATGAAGCACAGACGCTGCTGGCGGCTATGCATAAGCTGACCGGGCGCTAAGGTTTTTTCCCTCGCTGAACTGACACCGGCTGACCGGCTGTTTGGGTTACAATTTGACCGAAAACCAGAAAAATCTGACAGCCGATCGTCAGCGGCTGGCCGGGGTTCACGACTCGACCCAGCAAAAAACCGCCGCGACAATGTCGCGGCGGTTGGATTCATGGAGCCAGGGCGAATGTGCCGCGTGGCTGTCCGATCAGTCGGCGGTCAGCAGCGGCGGCTTGCTCTTGCCGCTGATGCGCGGGGCTTCGGGGCCGGTGATGTCGAAGACGGGCCTGTCGTCCTCGACCCGGACCTTCACCACGCCGCCCTTGTTCAGCCGACCGAACAGCAACTCCTCCGCCAGCGGCTTCTTGATGCTTTCCTGGATCACCCGGCCAAGCGGGCGGGCGCCCATCTTGTCGTCGTAACCCTTTTCGGCAAGCCAGTTTGCGGCTTCGGGCGAAAGCTCGATATGGACGTTGCGGTCCATCAGCTGGGCCTCCAGCTGCAGGATGAATTTCTCCACCACCTGCACGATCACCTCGCGCGAGAGGGGGGCGAAGCTGATCACCGCGTCCAGACGGTTGCGGAATTCGGGCGTGAAGGTCCGCTCGATCGCGGCGGTGTCCTCGCCCTCGCGCCGGTCGCGTCCGAAGCCGATGGCGGCCTTGGCCTGATCGGACGCACCCGCGTTCGAGGTCATGATCAGCACGACATTACGGAAATCCACCGTCCGGCCGTTATGGTCGGTCAGCTTGCCGTGATCCATGACCTGCAGCAGGATGTTGTAGACATCCGGGTGCGCCTTCTCGATCTCGTCCAGCAGCAGTACGCAATGCGGATGCTGGTCGACACCGTCGGTCAAAAGGCCGCCCTGATCGAAGCCGACATAGCCCGGAGGCGCGCCGATCAGCCGCGAAACCGCATGTTTCTCCATGTATTCCGACATGTCGAAGCGCAGGAGTTCCACGCCGAGAGTATCGGCCAATTGCTTGGCCACCTCGGTCTTGCCGACGCCCGTCGGACCCGCGAACAGGTAGTTGCCGATCGGCTTTTCAGGCTCGCGCAGGCCCGCGCGGGCCAGCTTGATCGCCGAAGCCAGCGCGTCGATGGCGCTGTCCTGACCGAAGACCACGCGCTTCAGCGAGCGATCGAGATCGCGCAGCACCTCGGCATCGTCCTTGCTGACATTCTTCGGTGGGATGCGGGCGATCTTGGCCACCACGGCCTCGATCTCCCTGGGCGAGATGGTCTTGCGCCGTTTCGATTCCGCGACCAGATGCTGCGCCGCCCCGGCCTCGTCGATCACATCGATGGCCGAATCCGGCAGCTTGCGGTCGTTGATGTAACGGGCCGCCAGTTCCACCGCCGCCTTGATCGCGTCATTGGTATAGCGCAGGTCGTGATGGGCCTCGAAATGCGGCTTCAGACCCATCAGGATCTTGATCGAATCCGGCACCGAGGGTTCATTCACGTCGATCTTCTGAAAGCGCCGCGACAGCGCGCGGTCCTTCTCGAAATGCTGGCGGAATTCCTTGTAAGTGGTCGAGCCCATGCAGCGCAGCTTGCCGCCCGAGAGCGCCGGCTTCAGCAGGTTCGACGCATCCATCGCCCCCCCCGACGTCGCACCTGCGCCGATCACCGTGTGGATTTCGTCGATGAACAGGATGGCGTCGGGATGTGCCTCCAGCTCCTTGACCACGGCTTTCAGACGTTCCTCGAAATCGCCGCGATAGCGGGTGCCGGCCAGCAGCGCGCCCATGTCGAGCGAGAAGATGGTGGCCCCGGCCAGCACGTCAGGCGTGTCGCCTTCGACGATCTTCTTGGCAAGGCCTTCGGCGATGGCGGTCTTGCCCACGCCCGGATCGCCCACCAGCAGCGGGTTGTTCTTGCGGCGGCGGCAGAGGACCTGGATGCAGCGCTCGACCTCCGCCTCGCGGCCGATCAGGGGATCGACATCGCCATCCAGCGCCTTGGCGTTCAGATCGACGCAGTATTTATCCAGCGCGGTTTCGTCCTTCTGGGACGGGGCCCCGCTCTCCTCGTCATGCGCGGATTCGGCCCCTGTCACCGGGCGCTGTTCGTTGAATTCGGCGTTCTTGGCCACGCCATGGGCGATGAAGTTCACCGCGTCATAGCGGGTCATGTCCATTTCCTGCAGGAAATAGGCGGCGTGGGATTCGCGCTCGGCGAAGATCGCGACCAGCACATTGGCGCCGGTGACTTCGGCCCGGCCCGAGGATTGGACATGGATCGCCGCGCGCTGGATCACCCGCTGGAAGGCGGCCGTCGGCACCGCTTCGGAGCCTTCGACATCGGTGATCAGCGTCGACAGATCGTCGTCGATGAAATCGACGAGACTCTGGCGCAATTCGGCCAGATCGACGTTGCAGGCGCGCATGACGCGGACTGCATCGGGTTCTTCGGTGAGCGCCAGCAGCAGATGTTCCAGCGTCGCCAGTTCGTGGCGGCGTTCATTTGCAAGCGCGAGCGCGGCATGGATGGCTTGTTCCAGCGAGGTCGTGAATGAGGGCACTTGCGTCTCCTGTCAGTCTGTCCGGCGGTTTGGACCGGAAGGCCCACCTGCACAGACTGTCATCATAATATTAAGGATTGGTGGATTCCGCCGCGATTCAAGTCACATTTTGCGCGAGGTGCGAAATCTTCCGGAAGTGGTCACAATTTGGGCGCATCCAATACAGGTTTCAAGACGGGCGTCCGGCGCTAGAAGTTGTCCTTCATCGCGCGCAGGGCGGCAAAGGCCTGTTCGGCATCGTCCAGCCCAAGTGTGGCCGCCAGCGCAGGTGCGCGCAGGAAGGGATTGGTGGCGCGCTCCTCGGCCAGGGTGACCGGGGCGCAGGGGCGAGCAGCCGTCGCCGTGGCCTGCAGCCGGTCGCGCAGATCGGCGTTGTCGGGATCAACCGTCAGCGCGAAGGCGCCGTTGCCGGCGCAATAATCGTGGCCGGAACAGATCAGCGTTTCGGCGGGCAGGGCATTCAGGCGCTGCAGGCTGGCCCACATCATCGGCGCATCGCCTTCAAAGATCCGGCCGCAGCCGATTGCCGTCAGACTGTCGCCGGTGAAGGCGGCGCGGGCATCGGGCACATAGAAGGCAATATGACCGATGGTATGGCCGGGCACGTCGATGACCTGTGCGGGCAACCCGGCGGCATCGGTGACATCGCCGGGGCGAAGGGCGCGATCCAGCGGCGGCAGCCGGTGGGCATCGGCGGCGGCGCCGGTGACGGTGGCGCCGGTGGCGGCGACCAGTTCCGGCACGGCGCCGACATGATCGTCATGGTGGTGGGTCAGCAGGATCTGGTCCAGCCGCCAGCCGCGTTCGGCGAGGGCCTGCAGGATCGGTTCCGCTTCGGGCGCGTCGAACAGCACGGTGCGGCCATTCGCGTGCAGCAGATAGGCGTAATTGTCGCGCAGACAGCGGATGGCGACGATCTCGGCCTCGGACATTGCAACCTCCTGTCATTTGCGGGCAGTCTGGACCCTGAGACCCGCCGCCGCAACCCGGACCCAAACCTCCGCCATGCACCACGATGTCATCGACCTGCGCCGTTTCTACTATACCCGCGCGCTCGGGCGGGTGGCGCAGCGTATTCTGCGCGATCGGCTGATGGCGAACTGGCCCCCCGAACTGACGACCGGGATGACGGTCGCTGGCTACGGTTTTGCGGTGCCGCTGCTGCGCCCCTATCTGGATCGCGCGCGGCGGGTAACCGGGCTGATGCCGGGGCCGCAGGGGGTGATGGCCTGGCCGGCCGGCATGGCCAATCACTCGGTCCTCAGTGACGAAACCGCCTGGCCGCTGGAGACGGGCAGCGTCGACCGGCTGGTGGTGCTGCACGGGTTGGAGACCTCGGACCACCCGGCGGCGCTTCTGGCCGAAGCCTGGCGGGTGTTGGGCCCCGGCGGCCGGGTGGTGGTGATGGTGCCCAACCGCGCCGGGCTGTGGGCGCGCACCGATACGACGCCCTTCGGCTTCGGGCGCAGCTATACCGCCGGGCAGCTGGAACGGCAGGCCGAGGCTGCCGGTTTCGTGACCGAGCGCAATGGGGCGGCGATCTATATCCCGCCGTCGGACCGGCGGTTCTGGCTGCGCAGCGCGATGTGGTGGGAACGCATGGGCGGCAAGATCGCCTCGATGCTGGTCGCGGGGGTGATCTGGGCGGAGTTCTCCAAGCAGACGCCGGCGCCGGTGGGTCCGGGGCGGCGGGTCACGGTGCCCAGCCCCCTTGACGTGCTGGAAGGCATTGCCCGGCCCCGTCCGGCCCGCGGACCCGCCGCCGAGGGCGCGGGGCAGGGGATGCGGGGTCAGCATCGTCGCGCGCCCGCCGCCGTGGGCCGCGACGGGCCTGACAGAGATTCGGATTGAGCGCGCATCAGGCTGCGACGACCTGCCGCAGGGATGGGGCCGTTTTCACCGTTGATCGACGCCCGGCACGGGCCTGCGCCGCAGAATCAGGCGGACCGGGCCGAGGCGGCGCCCCGCCTTTGGCACCCGATGCGTGCGCCATGCTGCCGATCCGGCAAAAACCCTGCGAAAGCGGCGCTCAAGGCGGTTGCGAGGGGGCGAAACAATTGCTAGAGACCACCCCGAGATAACGGGCCGGTGAGGTCCAGCCCCAAAGACCCGCGCGCCCCGCGACCGACCGCCCCCAGCAAGGACGGCCTGCCGGCGGGGCTGCGCGCAAACCGGAAGGATGACCGTGGCCAATTCCGCTTCGATTTCCGCCTCGATCGCCGGGCGCTATGCCCAGGCGTTGTTCGATATCGTCAAGGAATCCGGGGAGGTTGACCAGCTTGCGACCCAGATCAATGATCTGAATGAGGCGCTGACGACCAGCGATGCGCTGCGCGATCTGATCAACTCGCCCATCTACACCCGCCAGCAGCAGCAGGATGCGATCCGCGCGCTCGCCACGCGCATGGAACTGGCCGCGCCGCTGGCCAATACGCTGGTGCTGATGGCGCAGAACCGCCGCCTGTTCGCGCTGCCGCAGCTGATCGCGCGCCTGCAGGCGCTGATCGCCGACGAACGCGGTGAAGTGACCGCCGATGTCGTCTCGGCCGTTCCGCTGAGCGATGACCAGAAACAGCGTCTGACCGCCACGCTGGCCGAGAAATCGGGCAAGACGGTCAAGTTGAACACGCGCGTCGATGAAAGCCTCATCGGCGGCATGATTGTCAGGCTGGGCTCGCAGATGATCGACAGCTCGATCAAATCCAAGCTCGCTTCCCTTCAGAATGCTATGAAAGAGGTCGGATAATGGGAATCCAGGCTGCCGAAATTTCGGCGATCCTCAAGGATCAGATCAAGAATTTCGGCAAGGACGCCGAAGTGGCCGAAGTCGGCCAGGTGCTGTCGGTCGGTGACGGGATTGCCCGCATCTACGGTCTGGACAAGGTCCAGGCCGGCGAGATGGTTGAATTCCCCGGCGGTATCCGCGGCATGGTGCTGAACCTCGAAACCGACAACGTCGGCGTGGTGATCTTCGGCGACGACCGTTCGATCAAGGAAGGCGACACCGTCAAGCGCACCGGCGCCATCGTGGAAGTGCCGGTCGGCAAGGGCCTGCTGGGCCGCGTCGTCGACGCGCTCGGCAACCCGATCGACGGCAAGGGCCCGCTGAAAGACGTGACCATGGCCATCGCCGACGTGAAGGCGCCGGGCATCATGCCGCGCAAATCGGTGCACGAGCCGATGGCGACCGGCCTGAAATCGGTCGACGCCATGATCCCGGTCGGCCGCGGTCAGCGCGAACTGATCATCGGCGACCGCCAGACCGGCAAGACCGCCATCGCGCTCGACACCATTCTGAACCAGAAGAACTATAACGGCCGCGAAGCCGAGGGCATGAAGTCGCTCTACTGCATCTATGTCGCCATCGGGCAGAAGCGCTCGACCGTGGCGCAGCTGGTGCAGAAGCTGGAAGAGACCGGCGCGATGGAATATTCGATCGTCGTCGCCGCCACCGCTTCGGACCCGGCCCCGATGCAGTATCTGGCGCCCTATTCGGCGACCGCCATGGGCGAGTATTTCCGCGACAACGGCATGGACGCGCTGATGATCTATGACGACCTGTCGAAACAGGCCGTCGCGTATCGTCAGATGTCGCTGCTGCTGCGCCGCCCGCCGGGGCGTGAAGCCTATCCGGGCGACGTGTTCTATCTGCACTCGCGCCTGCTGGAGCGTTCGGCCAAGCTGAACGAAAACTATGGCGGTGGTTCGCTGACGGCGCTGCCGATCATCGAAACCCAGGCAGGCGACGTGTCGGCCTATATCCCGACCAACGTGATCTCGATCACCGACGGCCAGATCTTCCTGGAAACCGACCTGTTCTTCCAGGGTATCCGCCCGGCCGTGAACACCGGTCTGTCGGTCAGCCGCGTGGGTTCGGCCGCGCAGACAAAGGCGATGAAATCGGTCGCCGGCCCGGTGAAGCTGGAACTGGCGCAGTATCGCGAGATGGCGGCCTTCGCGCAATTCGGTTCCGACCTCGACGCGGCGACGCAGAAGCTGCTGAACCGCGGCGCCCGCCTGACCGAGCTGATGAAGCAGCCGCAATACCAGCCGCTGACCAATGCCGAGATCGTCATCATCATCTATGCCGGCACCAAGGGCTATGTGGATGACGTTCCGGTCCGCGACGTCGTGGCCTGGGAGCAGGGGCTGATCCAGTTCCTGCGCAACCAGAAAGCCGACCTTCTGGACGACATGACCAAGAACGACCGCAAGGTCGCTGGTGATCTGGAAGACGCGATCAAGGCTGCTCTGGACGCTTACAACAAAACCCGCGCCTGAGAGGAGGGATAGATGCCCAGCCTCAAGGATCTTAAAAACCGGATCAACAGCGTCAAATCGACGCGGAAGATCACCAAGGCGATGCAGATGGTCGCAGCCGCCAAGCTGCGCCGCGCCGAGGAAGCCGCCAAGGCGGCCCGCCCCTATGCCGACCGCATGAACGCGGTCATGGCGGGGCTGGCCAGCAAGGCTGCCGGTTCTGACAGCGCCCCCCGCCTTCTGGCGGGGACCGGCGAGGACAAGCGGTATCTGCTGGTCGTACTGACCTCGGAACGGGGTCTGGCCGGCGGCTTCAACTCGTCCATCGTGCGGCTTGCACGGCAGGAAGCGGAACGTCTGCGCGGTCAGGGCAAGGAAGTGTCCATCCTGACCGTCGGCAAGAAGGGCCGCGAGCAGCTGAAGCGCGAATATGGCAGCCTGTTCGTCAATCACGTCGATATGTCGAACGTGAAGCAACTGGCTTATGAAAACGCCCGCGAAATCGCGGACGACGTGCTGGAGCGCTTCGAGGACGGGCATTTCGACGTGGCGGTGCTGTTCTATAACCGCTTCGAATCGGTCATCAGCCAGGTGCCGACCGCACGCCGGATCATCCCCGCGCTGATCGAGGAAGGCGAGACCGCCGAAGGCGTGTCCGCCGAATACGATTACGAACCGGGCGAGGAGGTGATCCTGCGCGACCTGCTGCCGCGTGCGGTGGCGACGCAGATCTTCACGGCGCTTCTGGAAAACGCGGCCTCCGAACAGGGCGCCCGCATGACGGCCATGGATAACGCCACGCGCAACGCGGGCGACATGATCGACCGGCTGACCACGGTGTATAACCGCTCGCGTCAGGCTGCGATCACCAAGGAACTCATCGAAATCATTTCGGGCGCCGAGGCGCTCTGACCGTAAAGGGGTAGAAACATGGCAGAGGCCAAAAACAAGGGCAAGATCACCCAGGTTATCGGCGCCGTCGTCGACGTGCAGTTCGACGGTGAGCTGCCGGCCATTCTGAACGCGCTTGAAACCACCAACAATGGCAAGCGTCTGGTTCTGGAAGTCGCCCAGCACCTGGGCGAAAACACCGTCCGCACCATCGCCATGGACGCGACCGAAGGTCTGGTCCGCGGCACCGAAGTGACCGATACCGGCGCGCCGATCGAGGTGCCGGTGGGCGACGTGACGCTGGGCCGCATCCTGAACGTCGTGGGCGAGCCCGTCGACGAAGGTGCGCCGCTGAAAGTGACCGAGACCCGCGCCATCCACCAGCCGGCCCCGGACTTCGCGTCGCAGGCGACCTCGTCCGAGATCCTCGTGACCGGCATCAAGGTCATCGACCTGCTGGCGCCTTATTCGAAAGGCGGCAAGATCGGCCTGTTCGGCGGCGCCGGCGTTGGCAAGACGGTTCTGATCATGGAACTGATCAACAACATCGCCAAGGTGCACTCGGGCTATTCGGTGTTCGCGGGCGTGGGCGAGCGCACCCGTGAGGGCAATGACCTCTATCACGAGATGGTGGAATCGGGCGTCATCAAGCCGGACAATCTGGAAGAATCGCAGGTGGCACTGGTTTACGGCCAGATGAACGAGCCTCCGGGGGCGCGGATGCGCGTGGCCCTGACCGGCCTGACCATCGCCGAGGAGTTCCGCGACAAGACCGGGACCGACGTTCTGTTCTTCGTCGACAACATCTTCCGCTTCACCCAGGCTGGTTCGGAAGTGTCGGCGCTGCTGGGCCGTATCCCGTCCGCCGTGGGCTACCAGCCGACGCTGGCCACCGACATGGGCGCGATGCAGGAACGCATCACCTCGACCAAGAACGGCTCGATCACCTCGATCCAGGCCGTCTACGTTCCGGCCGACGACCTTACCGACCCGGCGCCGGCCACGACCTTCGCCCACCTCGACGCCACCACCGTGCTGTCGCGGGCGATTTCGGAACTGGGGATCTACCCGGCTGTGGACCCGCTCGACTCGACCAGCCGGATCCTCGACCCGGCGATCGTCGGCGAGGAGCACTATCAGGTCGCCCGCGACGTGCAGGGCATCCTGCAGAAATACAAGTCGCTGCAGGACATCATCGCCATTCTGGGCATGGACGAACTGTCGGAAGAAGACAAACTGACCGTGGCCCGCGCCCGGAAAATCCAGCGCTTCCTGTCGCAGCCCTTCGACGTGGCCAAGGTCTTCACCGGCTCGGACGGCGTGCAGGTTCCGCTGGAAGACACGATCAAGTCGTTCAAGGCCGTGGTTGATGGTGAATATGACCACCTGCCCGAAGCCGCCTTCTACATGGTTGGCGGGATCGAGGACGTGAAGGCCAAAGCCGCTAAACTGGCCGCGGAAGCGGCGTAAGGGGGCGAGATGGCCGACACCATGCAGTTCGACCTCGTCGCGCCGGAGCGGAATCTGATGTCCGTTCCCGTGCGCGAGGTGCGCCTGCCGGGCGAAGATGGCGATCTGTCGGCGATGCCGGGCCATGCGCCCACCATCGTCAACCTGCGTCCCGGTCTGGTGACCGTGGTCGACGCGCAGGGCGCAGAAAGCCAGTTCGCGATTTCCGGCGGCTTTGCCGAGATCAACAACGAATCCGTCTCGCTTCTGGCTGAAATCGGCCGCAAGCGTGAGGACATGACCCAGGACGTTTTTGACGAGATGATGCGCGCCGCGCATCGCAAGGCAAAAACGGCCGAGGCGAAGGCGGCCAGCACCGGGGCGGAAGGCGTGGTGGCCTCGGCCGCCAAGCTGCTGGCAGATATGGAGGCCCTGGGCACCCATATCGGACTGGATCCGAATTCGTCGAATTTCCCGGATTGATCTGAAACCGCGAATGATTTTCTGAAAAGCCCCGATGTTCGGGGCTTTTCTTTTTGACCCGAACGGCTAGGCTGCGAACGTTCGGAGGGACGAGTGAGACGGTTCAGTCATTTTGCGGTCGGCGTTGAGCAAGGCTCGGAGATCCTGTTTTCTGCCTTCGAGGATGGCAGCGAAATGTGGACCGGCGCAGGTGCGCGCGAGCTTCGCCATCCGGTCCGTTTTCAGGGGCAGTATGAAAGCGCGCCGACTGTGCATGTCGGCCTGTCGATGTGGGATATCGACATGGGCAGCAATCAGCGCGTCGACATCGCCGCCGACAATATCGCCGCGAGCGGGTTTACCATTGTCTTTCGCACCTGGGGCGATACGCGGGTGGCGCGGGTGCGCGCGGACTGGCTGGCCATTGGCCCCGCCGCCTATGACGAAGACTGGGAGGACTAGGCGCCCATCCGCCTGCGCCGCCGGCCACGATCCTGCGCGTAATCAACGCGCTATTCGGCGAACTTACAGGCCGGCCGCATTCAGGATTTCTTCGGCCTCGCCCGCGCAGGAGGACAGGGCCGCGCGATCCTCGCCGGGGAAGAAACGGCCGCGGATGGCGGTTGGCATGGGGGCGGGTCGCGGGGTCAGCACGCGGGGGCCCAGCCGGTCCGATTCTGCCCGCCAGCTGTCCACCAGCGCCATTTGCGCGGCCTTGCTGGCCCCGTAGGCGCCGAAGAATTTCTGCCCGCCGCGCGGATCGTCGGGAATGATCGCCACCCCGTTCCGGGCGCGCAAAAGCGGCTCCAACAGACCGATCAGGTTCTGGGTGGCGGTGGCGTTGACGTTCAGCGATTTCGCCCAATCCTTGCCATCAACATGGCCGGCCGGGGTCAGCGGCGCGGCATGGATCGCAGTATGGACCCAGACATCGATTCCGCCCCAGCGGCCGGCAATGGCGCTGGCAAGCTGCATCATCGCTGGCGCTTCGATCACATCCATCGGCGCCAGCGTTGCGGGCGCGCCCCCGGCGGCGCGGATACGGTCGTCCAGTTCCTCGAGCGCGCCGGTGGTGCGGGCGACCGCGATGACGTGATAGCCGCGTGCGCCAAGCGCCTCGGCCATGGCCGCGCCCAGGCCCCGCGAGGCGCCGGTGACGAGGGCGATCTTCTCGCCGGATTTTTCAACTTCCTGATCCATGGCGGTGCTGTCGCACAGGGCTGGAAAGACTGCAAGATACGGCACACAGATTGACTTTTCGGCCCGATGCGGCAAGATCGCGCGGACAGAAAATTCCTGGAAGGGCAGTAATATGACTCTCACCCAAGCGGCGTTTCCGAACCGCTCGATCCTGATGAATACGATGCTGGTGCTGGCGGGGTCGGCGCTGCTGGCCGCGTCGGCGCAGGTGTCGGTGCCGATGTTCCCGGTGCCGATGACGCTGCAGACGCTGGTGGTGTCGATGATCGGGCTGGCCTATGGCGCGCGCCTTGGCGCGGCGACGATGCTGGCCTATCTGGCCGAGGGCGCGATGGGCCTGCCGGTTTTCGCCAATTTCTCGGCCGGGATCGCGCCGCTGATGGGGCCGACCGCCGGTTTCCTGTGGGGCTTTGTCGGCATGGCATGGCTGACCGGCCGGCTGATCGAGAACAGCGATGGCCGCGCCTTCGCGCGCCTGTTCCTCGCCGCCCTGATCCCGGCGCTGCTGCTGTTCGTGCCGGGGGTGCTGGTGCTGAGGATCGTCACCGGCATGGGCTGGCAAGCGGCGGCGATGGCCGGCATGGTGCCCTTCCTGCTGGGCGCCCTGGTCAAGGCCGTGGTGGCCGCAATGGCGATCAAGGGCGGCTGGTCGGTGCTGGCTCAGCGCTGATCCGAACCGCGACCGGAACGCGAAACGCCGCCCTTCGGGGCGGCGTTTTCATTTTTGCCGAAGACGGCGCAGCGCGTCCTTGCACATGCCATATTCCAGCCACTGACAACGGGCGCAGATCCGGTCCAGATCATCAGGACGAAGGCGCATCGCACGGGCCCGCGCCTCGGCCCAGCTCATCCTCGCGCCGGGTTCGATGCCAAGCGCCGCTGCGTGATTGCGGTCCAGATCGGCGATCTTCTCGGCCGAGGCGCAGCCATGCCCACGCCGATGCGGGCAGGGGGCGCAGAGGCTGTCGGCATTTTCGGTGAACGCGACCGGCGTGTCGGGATCGGCGCGCAACCGGCCCACCACCACCGCATCCATATTGGCGCTGAAGGCGGGCGAATAGCCGCGCCCGGTCCAGCCGATGGCGCACAGGACATGATGCGGGCGCAGCAAAACGGCACCGGATTCCGGGGCCGTCCAGTTCTGGTCCTGTGGATCAGCGATCCGAGACCGGGACATAATCGCGCTTGGTCTCGCCGACATAAAGCTGGCGCGGACGGCCGATCTTGCTTTGCGGGTCCGACAGCATCTCTTTCCACTGCGAGATCCAGCCGACGGTGCGCGACAGCGCAAAGATCGGGGTGAACATCGAGGTCGGGAAGCCGATCGCCGACAGGATGATCCCGGAATAGAAGTCGACATTCGGATAGAGCTTCTTCTCGATGAAATATTCATCCTCGAGCGCGATCCGCTCCAGCTCCTTGGCGACCTGCAGGGTGGGGTTGTTGTGGATGCCCAGAAGCTCCAGCACCTCGTCGGCGGATTGCTTCATGACCTTGGCGCGCGGATCGAAGTTCTTGTAGACCCGGTGCCCGAAGCCCATCAGCTTGAACGAATCGTTCTTGTCCTTGGCGCGGGCGATATATTCCGGGATCCGGTCGACGGTCCCGATTTCCTTCAGCATTTCCAGCGCCGCCTGGTTGGCACCCCCATGCGCGGGGCCCCACAGGCAGGCAATGCCAGCGGCGATGCAGGCGAAGGGGTTCGCACCCGACGAACCAGCCAGACGCACGGTCGAGGTCGAGGCATTCTGCTCGTGATCGGCGTGGAGCGTGAAGATGCGATCCATGGCGCGCGCGATGGCCGGATTGACCTTGTATTCCTCGGCCGGGACGGCGAAGCACATATGCAGGAAGTTCGACGCGTAATCCAGATCGTTGCGCGGATAGACGAAAGGCTGGCCGATTGAATATTTATAGGCCATGGCGGCAATCGTCGGCACCTTGGCGATCAGCCGGATCGCGGCCACCTCGCGCTGCCAGGGATCGTTGATATCGGTCGAATCGTGATAGAAGGCCGACATCGCGCCGACCACGCCGACCATCGTCGCCATCGGGTGGGCGTCACGGCGGAAACCACGGAAGAAATTGTTCATCTGCTCGTGCACCATCGTATGACGGGTCACGCGGGTTTCGAAATCGGCAAGCTGATCCTTGTTCGGCAGTTCACCGTAGAGCAGCAGGTAGCAGACTTCCAGATAGTGCGAATCCTGCGCCAGCTGTTCGATCGGGTAGCCGCGATACCACAGCTCGCCCTTGTCGCCGTCGATATAGGTGATGGCCGAATCGCAGGCCGCGGTCGAGGTGAAGCCGGGATCATAGGTGAACACGTCGCCCTGACCATACAGCTTGCGGATGTCGACGCAGTCTGGCCCGGCCGTCGGCGTCAGCACGGGAAGTTCGATTTCCTTGCCGTCGACGGACAGGATAGCGGGTTTTTTGTCAGCCATTCCGGTTTCCTTCACTGGTGCCGGCGCGGCGAGGCACCGGACGTTGGGCGCGGGGGTCAGCCCGCCTGATCTTCCAGCCGCGCAAGGGCCTCGTCACGGCCGAGCGCCAGCATCATGTCGAACACGCTGGGGGTAGAGGTTTTCCCGGCCAGGGCAGCCCGCAGCGGCGCCGCAATCTTGCCGAGGCCAAGCCCATGTGCCTCTGCGACGGTCTTCGCAGCCTGCTCCAGCTCGTCGCGCGACCACGTAGCATGCTGCAGCGCGGCAGTCAATTCTTTCAGCATACCACGGGATACCGTATCCAGTGCATTGGCCGCTTTCTCATCCATTGCGACGGGCCGCCCGATCAGCGCGAAATGGCCCTGTTCCAGCAGCGCGGGCAGGGTCTTGGCCTTTTCCTTCAACACCGAAAGGATCGGGGTCAGCCGGGCGATCTGCGTTTCGGTCAGGACCGGCTGGCCGGTCGCGTCCAGGAAAGCCGCCAGTTCGGCCAGCAGGGTTGCATCGTCCATCCGGGCGATGTGCCAGCCCGAGACATGCTCCAGCTTCTTGAAATCCAGCCGGGCGGGCGCACGGCCGATGCCGGGCAGGTCGAACCATTCCCGCGCCTGCAGGTCGGTGAACAGCTCATCATCGCCATGCGCCCAGCCGAGGCGCGCCAGATAGTTGCGCATCGCCGCCGCCGGATAGCCGAGGGCCGCATATTCGTGCAGGCCGACCGCGCCATGGCGCTTCGACAGCTTCTTGCCATCGGTGCCGTGGATCAGCGGGATATGGGCGAAAACCGGGCGCTTCCAACCCATCGCGTCATAGATCTGCGCCTGCCGCGCGGCATTGGTCAGGTGGTCATCGCCCCGGATCACATGGGTAACGCCCATGTCGTGATCGTCGACCACCACCGCATGCATATAAGTGGGCGTGCCGTCGCTGCGCAGCAGCACCATGTCGTCCAGCTGGTCGTTCTGGAAGGTCACATCGCCCTGCACCGCATCCGCGATCACCGTCTGGCCTTCGCGCGGGGCGCGCAGCCGGATCACATAGGGCGCGTCGGGCTGGTGGGTGCGGTCGCGCCACGGCGACTGGAACGGCTGGTTCGGATGCGCCTCGCGCCAGGCGGCGATTTCCTCGGTCGTTTCATAGCTGCGATAGGCATGGCCATTGGCCAACATCTCGCGCGCGACCTCGGCATGGCGGCCGGCGCGTTCGAACTGGCTGATCGGTGCGCCGTCCCAATCGAGGCCCAACCATTCGAGACCTTCCAGAATCGCCTCGGTCGCCTCGGGGGTGGAACGCGCGCGGTCAGTGTCTTCGATCCGCAGCAGGAACTTGCCCCCCCGGCCACGGGCGTAAAGCCAGTTGAACAGCGCCGTGCGGGCGCCGCCGATATGCAGATAACCGGTGGGCGAGGGGGCGAAACGGGTGACGACGGCGTCGGACATGACGGGGGCCTTTCGGTCGAGGACGGGCGGCTGGACGCCGTTAACCCTTTCTCAACGGGTTTGGTTCTAGCGTTGCGCGCAGGGATAACGAAGGGGCCGGGAAGAAACAAGAATGGCGTCGGGTGCGGCCATTGATGTGCGGGGGGCTGAGCGGGCGGCGCGGCGGCGCGCCCTCGCTGCACGGCCTGCCACCGAAGGGGTCGCCGAACGCGCGGGCCTGATGCCCTGGGTGCCGGTCTGGATGGCGGCCGGGATCGGACTGTGGTTCTCGCTGCCTGCACAGCCCGGTCTTCTGGCCAATGGCGTGGCGGCCTTCGCGGGCATCTGCGGGCTCGCCTTGTGGCGACTGCGGCTTGACCGTCGCATGGGCGATGCGCTGCGCCTGACGGGACTTGCCCTGATCCTGCTGGCCCTTG
This sequence comes from Paracoccus sp. S1E-3, assembly GCF_013868135.1. GTDB lineage: Bacteria > Pseudomonadota > Alphaproteobacteria > Rhodobacterales > Rhodobacteraceae > Paracoccus. The sequence goes on along the minus strand of NZ_JACEMU010000004.1, from coordinate 568,057 downwards.
GATTCGGACTGACCAGCCTGCGCGCATGGCGGGTCGAGGCGCCGGTGCTGGGGTTTCGTTATTACGGCCCGATCGAGGGGCGGGTGATCGAGATCGACCGCTCGGCCCGCGACCGCATCCGGCTGACGCTGGATCAGGTGCGGCTTGACAGGATGGCACCGGCGCGGCTGCCACGAAAGGTGCGGCTGTCCTTGCCCGAAGGCGTGACCGCGACGCCGCCGCCCGGCACGCGCGTGATGCTGACCGGACATCTGGGGCCGCCCTCCGGGCCGGCCGAACCGGGCGGCTTCGATTTTCGCCGCGCGGCATGGTTCGAAAGTCTTGGCGCCATTGGTTATACACGCGATCCGGTCATGATCGCGGCGCCACCCGCGGCAGGGGGCGCGCTGCGCCTGCACCGGCTGCGCATGCAGCTTTCCGCGGCCATGCAGGACCGCATCGACGGGCAGGCGGGGGCGGTGGCTTCGGCGCTGATGACCGGCGATCGCAGCGGCATATCCGAGGCGACCAACAGGATGATGCGCGATTCGAACCTGTTTCATATCATCTCGATCTCCGGGCTGCACATGGGCATGCTGGCCGGCTTCGTCTATGCGGCGCTGCGGATGCTGGTGGTCGCGGGGCAGGCGCTCACCGGGCGCGCTTCCGGCTTGCCGGCGCATAAGCTGGCCGCCATCGGCGCCATCGCCGCAGCGGCAGCCTATCTGTGGCTGTCAGGCGGCGGTGTCGCGACCGAGCGTGCGTTCCTGATGGTTGCGGTCATGCTGGGCGCGATTCTGGCCGATCGCCGGGCGCTTTCGTTGCGGACCGTAGCGCTGGCGGCGGCGCTGATCCTCGCGCTCGCGCCCGAGGCGCTGCTGACGCCCGGCTTCCAGATGAGCTTCGCCGCGACGGTCGCGCTGATCGTGATCTATCCGCCCTGGCTGCGGCTGGGAAAGCATCTGCCGTGGTATCTGCGGCCGCTGGCCATGCTGGTGATTTCCTCGGTCGCGGCGGGGCTGGCGACCTCGCCCATCGCGGCGGCGCATTTCAGCCGCATGGCGCATTACGGGGTGCTCGCCAATCTGCTGGTGGTGCCGGTGACCGGCGTGCTCATCATGCCGATGGGTCCGGTTGCGGCGCTGCTGGCGCCGATCGGGCTGGACGGACCGGCGCTGTGGCTGATGGGTCTCGGCACCCGCTGGATGCTGGCCGTGGGCGGCTGGATTGCGGGGCTGAACGGGGCCGTCACCTATGTCACGCAGCCCGATCCGCGGGTGCTGCCGCTGCTGGGCGCCGGCGCGGTGATCGCGATTCTGTGCTGGCGTCCCGGCCGTCCGGCCTGGCGCAACCTGCGCAGCAGCTGTGGCGTGGGACTGCTGGCCATGGGCTTTGCGCTGTGGCTGGGGACCGGGCGGCCTCTGGTGCTGATCTCGGCCCAGGGGGATGTGGCGGGGGTGATGACGGCGGACGGCAGATCCTTGTCAAAGCCGAAAGGCGGCAGCTTCACGGTCGGCGAATGGCTGGAAAAGGACGGCGATGTCGCCACCCAGCCCGAGGCCGCCTCCCGGCCGGGCTGGCAGGGTCCGATCAAGCAGCGGCTTTTCGATCTTGGCGATGTCACGCTGCTGCATCTGACCGGCAAGGGCGCGGCCGAGGCCGCGCAAGGGGCCTGTTCGGCGGGGCGGATCATCGTGACCGACCAGCCGGTCGACATGCGGGCGGATGGCTGCCTGCTGCTCGACGCGGATCGGCTGCGGCGAAGCGGGGCGATCGCCATGCATCGGGACGGCCCGGTGCTGGGCCTGACCAGCACACGCGATCTGACGGGCGACCGGCCCTGGTCTTATTGATGTGTGCGGCTGCGGGCCCCGCAGAACGTGGACCTTGGGCGGCAGCGCCCCCCTTCCGCTACAGGCGTGGCCTGGTCAGGCAGGGGACACCGGGAACGGGATGCATTGTTGTCAGGTCGGAAATCAGATCGGGGGCGCCGGAAACGACGGGCGACGGGCTGCGAAACCACCGGCTCGCCTGGGTGCGGCAGCCGATCAGACGAATTGTTCGCGGGTCAGGCGTTCCTCCAGCCCGTGTCCGGCATCGAACAGGATGCGGTGCTCGATCGCGGGCTCGGAACGGATCTCGACCCAATGCACGGAATCGACTCCGCGCGAATCGGCATCGGCCATCACCGGGCGTTTTTCCGGTTCGAGCACATCGAAGCGCACTGTGGCCGATTTCGGCAGGATTGCGCCATGCCAGCGGCGTGGCCGGAAGGCGGCGATGGCAGTCAGCGCAAGCACATCCGAACCCATAGGCAGGATCGGGCCATGGGCCGAATAGTTATAGGCCGTGGACCCTGCGGGCGTGCACAGAAGCGCGCCATCGCAGACCAGCTCCTCCATCCGCACCCGGCCGTTGACCGAGATGCGCAGCTTGGCCGCCTGCGGCCCGGCCCGCAGCAGGCTGACCTCGTTGATCGCCAGCGCCCGATGTTCCGAGCCGTCGGGCGCGCCCGCGATCATCGCCAGCGGGTTGGTCAGTGTCAGCTCGGCCCCGGCGATGCGTTCGGGCAGGTCGTCCTCGACATAATCGTTCATCAGGAAGCCGATGGTGCCCCGGTTCATCCCGTAGACAGGAAGTCCGGTGTTGCGGTGCAGCGTGGTCAGCATCAGCCCGTCGCCGCCAAGCGCCACGATCACATCGGCTTCGTCCAGATCCGTCTGACCGTAACGCGCCATCAGCCGCTGCAGCGAGTCCTGCGCGACCGGAGTTTCGCTGGCCACGAACATCATTTTCGGCGACATCTGGCATTCCCGTCTGAACGCGTCCAGATTTCCGTCTGACCGCGCCGAAGGCAAGCCCCTTCGCCATGCGCGATTGCGTCGCCTGCGCGGATTACGCGGATTAGCTGTTTATGCCGCCGCCGAGCTCGGCTAAGGAAACGCCAACCCTGCACCGATCCCGGAGACAGCCGATGACCGACCAGACCCACGAATTCTTTACCCAGGCCCTGTCCGATCGCGACCCCGCGATCGCCCGTGCGATCGGCCAGGAACTGGGCCGCCAGCGCGACGAGATCGAACTGATCGCGTCCGAAAACATCGTCAGCCGCGCGGTTCTGCAGGCGCAGGGCAGCGTTCTGACCAACAAATACGCCGAAGGCTATCCGGGCAAACGCTATTACGGCGGCTGCCAATATGTCGACATCGTTGAAAATCTTGCCATCGATCGCGCGAAGGAGCTGTTTGGCTGCGAATTCGCCAACGTCCAGCCCAACAGCGGCAGCCAGATGAACCAGGCGGTGTTTCTGGCGCTGCTGCAGCCGGGCGACACCTTCATGGGGCTGGATCTGAATTCGGGCGGCCACCTTACCCATGGTTCGCCCGTCAATATGTCGGGCAAGTGGTTCAACGTGGTCAGCTATGGCGTGCGGGCGCAGGACCAGTTGCTGGACATGGAAGACATTCGTGCCAAGGCGCTGGAACATAAGCCGAAACTGATCGTCGCGGGTGGCACGGCCTATAGCCGCGTGTGGGATTGGGAAGCCTTCCGCAAGATTGCGGATGAGGTCGGCGCCTATCTGATGGTCGACATGGCCCATATCGCCGGTCTGGTCGCGGGCGGCCAGCACCCCTCGCCGCTGCCGCATGCGCATGTGGTCACCACCACCACGCATAAATCGCTGCGCGGTCCGCGCGGTGGCATGGTGCTGACCAATGACGCCGATATCGCCAAGAAGATCAACTCGGCCGTCTTTCCCGGTCTGCAGGGCGGTCCACTGATGCATGTCATCGCGGCGAAGGCGGTGTCCTTCAAGGAGGCGCTGGATCCGTCCTTCAAGGATTACGCCGCGCAGGTGGTCACCAACGCCCGCGCCATGGCGGATGAACTGATGAAGGGCGGCATCGACATCGTGTCGGGTGGCACCGACAATCACCTGATGCTGGCCGACCTGCGCCCGAAGGGCGTGACCGGCAAAGCGACGGAGGCTGCCCTGGGCCGCGCCCATATCACCTGCAACAAGAACGGTGTGCCCTTCGACCCCGAAAAGCCCTTCGTGACCTCGGGGGTGCGTCTGGGTACGCCCGCAGGCACCACGCGCGGCTTCAAGGAGGAGGAGTTCCGCCAGATCGCCCGCTGGATCGTCGAGGTCGTCGACGGGCTGGCCGCGAATGGCGAGGCCGGCAATGCCGAAACCGAGGCGCGCGTCGCGGCCGAGGTGCAGGCGCTCTGCGCGCGCTTCCCGCTTTATGAGGGGATGTGATCCCTGACGATTCCGGCCGCAAGGCCGATCTGACGCCTGACCTGCGGGGCAATGCGACCCGCAGGCTGGAACACAGGCTGGGAGACTGGGCGCGGGCGCGACTGCCCGGCACGGTGGTCGATCTGGCGATGTTCACGCTGAAAATGGGCTGGTCGGCCCTGTTCGGCGGATTGCTTCTGATCGCGATCATCGCCAGCAAGGCCGTCTGGCAGCCGGATTGGCCGGTCGCGCGCTATGACGCGCTGTTCATCTTTGCCGTTGCGCTTCAGGCGCTGTTCCTGATCTTCCGTCTGGAAAGCTGGGCCGAGGCGCGCGTCATCCTGCTGTTCCACCTGACCGGCACCGCAATGGAGCTGTTCAAAACCCATGCGGGGTCCTGGTCCTATCCCGAAGCCGCGCTTTTCCGCATCGCCGGCGTGCCGCTGTTCTCGGGGTTCATGTATGCCTCGGTCGGGTCGTTCATGGCGCGTGCGATCCGCAATTTCGACACGCGTTTCCTGCCCTATCCGCCTTTCTGGGTGACGGTGCTGCTGGCGGTGGCGATCTATGTGAATTTCTTCGCGCACCACTTCCTGCCCGACATCCGCTGGTTCCTGTTCGCCGCCACCGTGCTGGTTTACGGCCGCACCTGGATCTGGTTTCGCCCGCGCGGCTGGTATCGGATGCCGCTGGTGCTGGCGGCCTGTCTGTCCAGCCTGTTCCTGTGGATCGCCGAGAATGTCGGCACCCGTACCGGCACCTGGCTTTACGCTGGCCAGACCGAGGCGCAGCTGGTCAGCCTCTCCAAGGTCGGGTCGTGGTATCTGCTGCTGTTCGTCAGTTTCGTCACCGTCAGCATTGCCGCTCCGCGCGCCATCATCGGCGCCCGGCGTCCCGATGAGGTCCCCGCCAGCCCCATTGCCGAGCCGCACCGGCAAGGATAGCCTGCTGCCAGATCGCAATAGGAGAAGACCATGGTCCAACCGCAAAGCTGGGAACAGCGCGCCGAAGAATATTCCATGTATGGGTTCACCGACCTGCCGAGCGTCCATGAACGCGGCACGGTCGTGCTGACCCACGGCGAGGGACCTTATGTCGTCGACACCCATGGCAAGCGCTATCTCGACGCGAATTCGGGGCTGTGGAACATGGTCGCGGGCTTCGACCATCCGGGTCTGATCGCCGCCGCCAAGGCGCAATATGAACGCTTTCCCGGCTATCACGCGTTTTTCGGGCGCATGTCCGACCAGACGGTGATGCTGTCGGAAAAGCTGGTCGAGGTGTCGCCCTTCGAACGCGGCAAGGTTTTTTACACGAACTCAGGATCGGAAGCCAATGATACCATGGTAAAAATGCTGTGGTTCCTGGGGCGTTCGGAAGGCCAGCCGCAGAAGCGCAAGATCCTGACCCGCTGGAATGCCTATCACGGGGTGACGGCGGTATCGGCCTCGATGACCGGCAAACCCTATAACGAGGTTTTCGGGCTGCCGCTGGACGGCTTCATCCACCTGACCTGTCCGCATTACTGGCGCTTCGGCCAGCCGGGCGAGAGCGAGGAGCAGTTCACCGCCCGCCTCGCACAGGAGCTTGAGGATACCATCCAGCGCGAGGGCGCCGACACCATCGCGGGCTTCTTCGCCGAGCCTGTCATGGGGGCGGGCGGGGTCATTCCGCCCTCGAAAGGGTATTTCCAGGCGATTCAGAAGGTGTTGAAGAAGCACGGCATCCCGCTGATCGCGGATGAGGTGATCTGCGGTTTCGGGCGCACCGGCAATACCTGGGGCAGCCAGACCTATGATTTCGTGCCCGATGCCATCATCTCGTCGAAGAACCTGACGGCCGGGTTCTTCCCCATGGGCGCGGTGATCCTTGGCCCGGAACTGTCGGACCGCATGGATGCTGCCGTCGAGGCGATCGAGGAGTTTCCGCATGGCTTCACCGCCTCGGGCCACCCGGTCGGCAGCGCCATCGCGCTGAAGGCCATCGATGTGGTGATGAACGAAGGGCTGGCCGATAACGTCAATCGCCTGTCGCCGCGGATGGAGGCCGGTTTGCGCGACATCATGAACCGGTCGAGCAATATCGGCGAGTTGCGCGGCATTGGCTATATGTGGGCGCTCGAGGCCTGTCTCGACCCGGCGACCAAGACCCCCTTCGACAGCAAGCTGTCGGTCTCGGAACGCATCGCCAACACCTGCACCGATAACGGTCTGATCTGTCGCCCGCTGGGACAGTCCATCGTCCTGTGCCCGCCCTTCATCATGACCGAAGGCCAGATGGACGAGATGTTCGAGAAGCTGGAAACGGCACTGAAAAAGGTCTTTGCCGAGGTCGCCTGATCCCTTGGCAAGCTGAGAAATAAAGACGCCCCCGGCATCGCGGCCGGGGGCGTCTTGTTTGGTGCGGGCCTCAGCGGGCCATCAGGATCGGCAGGCCGGTCTTGCCCAGCATGCTGCGGGTGGTGCCGCCCAGGATCGCCTCGCGGAAGCGGGAATGGCTATAGGCGCCCATGACGATCAGGTCGGCGCCGATCTCGGTCGCGCGGTGGCTGAGGATCTCGCTGATGGTCGGCATGGTCCGGGCCAGCACGGCGATGCTGGCATTGACGCCATGGCGGGTCAGCATCTGGCACAGCGCCCCGCCGGGATCCGAGCGTTCGGGCCCGTGGGGCGAGGGGTCGACAACGGTGATCTCCACGCTTTCGGCCGCCGCCAGAAGGGGCATGGCGCGGCGAACTGCGGTCATCGCCTCCTCGGTCTGGTTCCAGGCGATCATGACCTTCCCGCCGAAATCGGCGGGCAGCCCGCGATTGGGCGAGATCAGCACCGGGGCACGCCCTTCGAACAGCGCAGCCTCGGTTACCGCCTCGCCATCGGGGGGGGCGTCATCGCCATAAGGACGGCTCAGCACCACCAGGTCCGAAAACCGCGCCCGCATCCCGATCAGCGTGGTCAGCCCACCGATCTGAGCGACGGCGCTTTCGACCGACCAGCGAATATCCTCACGCTCCAGCCGCGCGCGGGCGGCTGCCTCCAGCGTCTCGGCGGCCGCCATGGCCTTGTCGATGCTGTCCTGGAACACATAGGCCGAGGCGCCGGCATAATAGTAACCGGTCTGCGAATGGTCGATGCCCAGGCAGAAGACATCCAGATGCGCGTCCTCGCGCCGCGCCATGTCGATGGCGGCGTCGAGCTGGCCCTGCTGGCCCTCCGTCGAGATGACCGTGAGTATCGTCTTGTAGCCCATGATGCAGTCCTTTGCCCTTGTCCTCGTTCCGCCTTTGCAGCGGTGGCCGTCGTGCCGAAGGCTGTGGCATTCAACCCTGGCGCGACAAGCTTATTCTTGCGTCGGGGTTCGTGATTTGACGCAGATCAAGGATAGCACATCCTGACCCGCCTAGAAGACAAGCTGTGGAGATCACCTTGCCCGCGCCAGACCGGTGCGATTCGGGCGGATTTCCCGTTTCGAATAGGGGACAGGGTATAATGTCGGATTACATCAAGCTGATCCTGCTTGGAGTGGTTGCGGTCATCGCCGCGATTGCGGCGAATTACGGGCGCGATCTGGCCTACACGGTCAACATGGCGGTCGTGATGCTGTTTGCCGCCAGCTTCTTCATCTACTATCTGCGCCGCGCGGACGAGCCGCCGGCTGTCATCAACCAGGGCGAATATGCCGATGGCGTGGTGCGCGCGGGCGTGATCGCCACGGTGTTCTGGGGCGTCGTGGGCTTTCTGGTCGGCGTCACCATCGCCGCGCAACTGGCGTGGCCGGCGCTCAACTTCTCGGACGCGCTTGGCGGCTATTCGAATTTCGGCAAGTTGCGTCCCCTGCACACCTCCGCGGTGATTTTCGCCTTTGGCGGCAATGCGCTGATCGCCACCTCGTTCTATGTCGTGCAGCGCACCTCGGCGGCGCGGCTCTGGGGCGGGAACCTCGCCTGGTTCGTCTTCTGGGGCTATCAGCTGTTCATCCTGCTGGCCGCCACGGGCTATATCTTCGGGGCGACGCAATCCAAGGAATATGCCGAGCCGGAATGGTATGTGGACTGGTGGCTGACGGCGGTCTGGGTTGCCTATCTGGCGGTCTTCCTGGGCACGATCATGAAGCGGCGCGAACCGCATATCTACGTTGCCAACTGGTTCTACCTGTCCTTCATCGTCACCATCGCCATGCTGCATATCGTCAACAATCTGGCGATCCCGGTCAGCCTGTTCGGGTCGAAATCGGTTCAGCTGTTCGCCGGCGTACAGGACGCGATGACGCAATGGTGGTACGGCCATAACGCGGTGGGCTTCTTCCTGACCGCCGGTTTCCTCGGGATGATGTATTACTTCATCCCCAAACAGGCCGAGCGGCCGGTCTACAGCTACAAGCTGTCGATCATCCACTTCTGGGCGCTGATCTTCCTGTATATCTGGGCAGGTCCGCACCACCTGCATTATACCGCGCTGCCTGACTGGGCGTCGACGCTGGGAATGGTGTTCTCGATCATCCTGTGGATGCCCAGCTGGGGCGGCATGATCAACGGGCTGATGACGCTGTCCGGCGCCTGGGACAAGATCAGGACCGATCCGATCATCCGCATGATGGTTGTCGCCGTGGGCTTTTACGGCATGGCCACCTTCGAAGGCCCGATGATGTCGATCAAGGCGGTGAACTCGCTCAGCCATTATACCGACTGGACCATCGGTCACGTTCATTCCGGCGCGCTTGGCTGGAATGGCATGATCACCTTCGGCGCGCTTTACTATCTGGTGCCGCGTCTGTGGGGCCGCACCCGGCTTTACAGCCTGCAACTGGTCAACTGGCACTTCTGGCTCGCGACGATCGGTCTGGTGCTTTACGCGGCCTCGATGTGGGTCTCGGGCATCATGGAAGGGCTGATGTGGCGCGAGGTCGACAGTCAGGGCTTCCTGGTCAACGCCTTCGCCGACACCGTGGCCGCCAAATACGCCATGAACGTGGTCCGTTTCCTGGGTGGGGCACTGTACCTGACCGGCGGAATCATCATGGCCTATAACCTGTGGGCGACCGTGGCTAAGCAGCCCAAGGCTGAATCCACCACCGTTGCCATTCCGGCCGAATAAGAGGGGCCAGAGATGCGAATTCTTGAAAAGCACAAGATCCTCGAAAAGAACGCGACGCTGCTGCTGGTCTTCTCGTTTCTGGTGGTGACGGTGGGCGGCATCGTGGAAATCGCGCCGCTGTTTTACATCGACAACACCATCGAGAAGGTCGAGGGGATGCGTCCCTATACGCCCCTGGAACTGACCGGCCGCGACGTCTATGTCCGCGAGGGTTGCTATGTCTGCCACAGCCAGATGATCCGCCCGATGCGCGACGAGGTCGAACGTTACGGTCATTACAGCCTTGCGGCGGAATCGATGTATGACCATCCGTTCCAATGGGGGTCGAAGCGGACCGGGCCCGATCTGGCCCGCGTGGGGGCGCGCTATTCGGATGAATGGCACCTCGACCACCTGCGCGACCCGCGTTCGGTGGTGCCCGAATCGATCATGCCGGCCTACGGGTTCCTCGAACGGCGGATGCTGAGCGGCGAATATATCGTCGACCGGCTTGAAACCGACCGCATGGTGGGCGTGCCCTACAGCGATGACATGATCGCCACGGCGCTGGAGGACTTCCGCGCCCAGGCTGATCCTGACGCCGACGCCTCGGGGCTGGAAGAACGTTACCCCGGCGCGCAGCAGCGCAATTTCGACCGCCAGCCCGGCGTTTCGGAAATGGATGCGCTGATCGCCTATCTGCAGGTTCTGGGCACGATGGTCGATTTCTCGACCTTCGAGCCGGACCCGAACCGCTGAGGAGGGGCCCATGCAAATCTACAGCCTGATGCGCGAATTTGCCGACAGCTGGGCGCTGCTGGCGCTGTTCGTGATCTTCCTCGGGGTGATCCTGTTCGCCTTCCGCCCCGGATCGCGCGCGGCGCAGAACGACGCCGCCACCAGCATCTTCCGCAATGAGACGCGGCCCGCGCCGCAAGATCCCGAGAAGGAGTCGCGGTGATGGCCGATGACGACAAGAACAAGCCCGCGCCTGGCACCGCCGAAAACGCCGGGCCCGAAAATGGCGGCGCGGAAAGCAGCGCCTATGACAGCCCCGAGAACCCGGACAATCGGATCTCGCTGGAACGTATCGCCGCCGATGACGAGCACAAGGCCGAGATCCTCGAACATCCCGCAGGCGAGGCGCAGGGCAAGGCGCTGCACCAGCCCAAGCATGTCGGGGCGAAGCGTGGCGGCCCGCGCACCGGCAAGGCCCGCGCCGGCAAGATGGTCGAGGAGGTCGCCTCGACCGGGCACAGCTGGGACGGGATCACCGAATATGACAACCCGATGCCACGCTGGTGGCTGCTCACCTTCTACGCGACCATTCTCTGGGGGGTGATCTATACGATCTTCTACCCGGCCTGGCCGCTGATCAACGGTGCGACCCAAGGGCTGCTGCACACCAATTACCGCAAGGAACTCGCGGTCGAGATGCAGCGCTATGACGAGACGAATGCCGGCATCCAGAAGAAGCTGATCGAGACCGACATCAATCTGGTCAAGGATGACCCGGAACTGGCCAATTACGCCATGAACGCGGGCCGCGCCGTCTTCGCGACCTGGTGCGCCCAGTGCCACGGCTCGGGTGCGGGCGGGGCCAAGGGTTATCCGAACCTGCTGGACAATGACTGGCTGTGGGGGGGTACGCTGGACGACATCCACACCACCGTGACCCACGGCATCCGCAACACCGACGATCCCGATGCGCGCTATTCGGAAATGCCGCGCTTCGGCATCGACGGGATGCTGGACAAGACCCAGATCGACCAGGTGACCCAGCATGTGCTGGCGATCTCGGGGCAGGCGCATGATGCGGCGCAGGCGGCCGAAGGCGCCACGGTCTTTGCCGAGAATTGCGTGGCCTGCCATGGCGAGGACGGCACCGGCGACCGCACTCAGGGTGCGCCCGACCTGACCGATGCGGTCTGGCTTTATGGCGGCGATGCGGCGGCGATCCGGCAATCGGTCAACGACGCCCGCTTCGGGGTGATGCCCAACTGGTCGCCGCGCCTGTCCGAGGACAATATCCGCGCCGTCTCCTACTACGTCCACAGCCTCGGCGGTGGGGAATAAGAATGCGAATTCCGGCGGCCTCGGCCGCCGGGATGGCGCCGGTCCCTCGTCCTGTTCGCGCGTTTCCAGAGGGGCCGGCTTCCAGTTTCGGGGGCGGGCCAGTTCACCGGGGCGGCCTCGCCCCCTTTCGCATCCGGGCGGCAGCAGGCGGCGTCAATCGCGCCTCCGTGCCGATACCGGAATTGCAAATATGAAATTTCTGCGCCGATTGATGCAGGTCAAGGTCCGCCCCCCTGAGGCTGCTAAATCGGTAACCAGCAAACAGGAAAACCTTCATGTCCAGCCCGGATATCGATCCACCCCGTCTTTATTCCGCACGCGAGCCGATCTTCCCGAAAGCGGTCAGCGGGCCGTTCCGGCGGCTGAAATGGATCATCATGGGGCTGACGCTGGCGATCTATTACATCACGCCCTGGCTCCGCTGGGACCGGGGCCCGGCGATGCCCGATCAGGCTGTGCTGGTCGATCTGGCCAACCGGCGCTTCTTCTTTTTCTGGATCGAGATCTGGCCGCATGAATTCTATTTCGTGGCCGGGCTGCTGGTCATGGCGGGTCTGGGCCTGTTCCTGTTCACCTCGGCGCTTGGCCGGGTCTGGTGCGGCTATGCCTGCCCGCAGACGGTCTGGACCGATCTTTACGTCCATGTCGAGCGCTGGATCGAGGGCGACCGCAACGCCCAGATCCGGCTGTGGCGGTCGAAATGGGATGCCCGCAAGGTCCGGCTGCGGCTGACGAAATGGGCGATCTGGCTGGTGATCGCCGTGCTGACCGGGGGGGCATGGGTGTTCTATTTCACCGATGCGCCGACGCTGCTGGGCAACCTGCTGATCGGGCAGGCCCATCCGGTCGCCTATATGACCATCGCCGTGATGACCGCCACGACCTTCATCTTCGGCGGCTTCATGCGCGAACAGATCTGCATCTATGCCTGCCCGTGGCCGCGCATTCAGGGCGCGATGATGGACGAGGATACGCTGACCGTCGCTTACCGCGAATGGCGGGGCGAGCCACGCGGCAAGATCCTGAAGGGCGAGGCCACGAAGTCCGACATTCCGCCGGGCGAGAAGGGCGATTGCATCGACTGCTTCGCCTGCGTGAACGTCTGCCCGATGGGCATCGACATCCGCGACGGCCAGCAGCTGGAATGCATCACCTGTGCGCTGTGCATCGATGCCTGTGACGAGATCATGGACCGGATCGGCAAGCCGCGCGGACTGATCGACTATATGGCGCTGAAGGACGAAACCGCCGAGCGGATCGGCAATGAGGGCAGCTCGCTGTGGCGCCATGTGCCGCGGCCGCGCACGCTGCTCTATTTCGGTCTGTGGTCGCTGATCGGGGTCGGGCTGGTGGTGGCGCTGTTCATGCGCTCGCCCTTCGATCTGAATGTGACGCCGGTGCGTAATCCGCTGTTCGTCACCCTGTCGGACGGTGCCATCCGCAACACCTATGAATTGCGCCTGCGCAACAAACAGGGCGGGGAAATGCCCTTCACCCTGTCGGTCGCGGACGGAAAAGGCCTTGTGCTCAGCATCGAGGGGGCCGAGTCCGACACGGTCGTGGTGCCCGCCGACAGCACGGCGACGCTGCGCGTCTATCTGACGGCCCCCGCCGGCTCGCCGATGGCACAGACCGGCACCAGCGATATCGAACTGCTGGTCAGCGATCAGGCCGGGATCGAATCCTCTATCGACACCGTCTTCCACGGAAGGGACTGACCATGTGGCAGCAGCTTTATGAAACGCTCGGGCCGCTCGGCATCAGCCTGATGCTGGTGGCGCTGGTGGGACTGGTGCTGTTTCTTCCGTTCCTGCTGTTTCTGGGGCGCAGGCCGCTGAACGGGCGCCGTGTCCTGACCATCTTCGTCGGTCTGTTCACCGTCATCATCGGCGCCAATCTGGTCATGGCGGTGCAGGCGATCAGCACCTTTCCGGGGCTGGAGGTCAAGAATTCCTACGTTGCCTCGCAGCAATTCGACGCGGCCCGCGAGGCGCAGGAAGCCTTGGGCTGGCTGGCGGAGCCCAGCTATGACGCGGGGGCGCTGGTGCTGAAGATCAGCGACCGGCAGGGGCTGCCCGCGCCGGTGCAGGCGCTGCGGGTGACGATCGGCCGCCCGACCCAGAAACGCGATGATGTGACGCCCGAGATGCGCTATTCCGGCGGCCTCTGGGTGGCGGATCTGGCGCTGGCGCCGGGGGCCTGGGTCATCCATCTGGAGGCCGATGCGCCGGACGGCACCGTTTTTCGTCAGCGTCTGGCGAATTACCCCGGCAGTATCGTGAGCAGATGAGATGAGCGACTTCAGTGCCAACCGGGATTTCGGGCCGCGCATCAGCGCCTGTCCCGCCTGCGACGCAGCCCCCTTGGCCGAACGCGTTGCCGGCGCTGCCGCGGCGCGCGGCGATCTGGTGCTGTCGCTGCCCACCGCGCATTGCGCGACCTGTATCGCGGATGTGGAACGGGCGCTTCTGGCGCAACCGGGCGTACGCGCGGCGCGGGTCAATCTGACGCTGCGCCGGGTGATGATCGACGCGCCGGGCCGCAGCGCCGAGGAACTGATCCCGGTGCTGGAAAACATCGGCTATGAGGCGCATGAACTGGACGCCTCGATTCTGACCTCCACCGCCGCCGAGCGTCAGGGCCGTGACATCCTGATGCGCATCGGCGTGTCGGGCTTTGCCATGATGAACGTCATGATCCTGTCGGTCGCGGTCTGGTCCGGGGCGACGGGCGCGACGCGCGACATGTTTCACTGGATCTCGGCGGTGATCGCGCTGCCGACGGTGATCTTTGCCGGCAAGCCGTTTTTCGTCAGCGCCTGGCACAGCCTCAAGGCCGGCCGGCTGGGGATGGACGTGCCGATCTCGCTGGCGCTGATCCTCGCCAGCGCGATTTCCCTGTTCGAGACGATCAATTCCGGCACCCATGCCTATTTCGACGCCGCCGTCATGCTGTGCTTCTTCCTGCTGGTCGGGCGCTATCTGGATTTCCGCACCCGTGCCGTGGCCCGCTCCGCCGCCGAGGAACTGACCGCGCTGGAGGTTCCGCGCGCCATCCTGCTGCAGGACGGGGCCGAGCAGGTGGTGAATGTGGCCGATCTGGCCGCCGGCGACGTGATCCGCATCCGTCCCGGCGCGCGCGTCGCGGCGGATGGCGAGGTGATCGCGGGCATGTCGGAAATCGACCGCTCGCTGCTGACCGGCGAAAGCCTGCCGGTGCAGGCGGGTCCTGGCGTGGTCCTGTCGGCGGGTGAGGTCAATCTGACCGGTCCCCTCGATCTGCGGGTCACCGCGGCGGGGCGCGACAGCTCGTTGACGCGGCTGGCGCATGTGGTCGCCATGGCCGAGGCCACCCGCGGCCGCTATGCCTCTCTGGCGGAACGTGCCTCGCGGCTCTATTCGCCGGTGGTGCATCTGCTGGCGCTGTTCAGCTATGGGCTGTGGTTGTATTGGACCGGCGACTGGCGCGTGGCGCTGAATGTCGCGGCGGCGGTGCTGATCATCACCTGTCCCTGTGCGCTCGGGCTGGCGGTGCCGGCGGTGGTCACGGCGGCCTCGGGCAAGCTGTTCAAGCGCGGCTTGCTCATCAAGGACGGCACCGCGCTGGAGCGTCTGGCCGAGGTCGATACCATCGTCTTCGACAAGACCGGCACCCTGACCATGGGCAGGCCAGAGCTGATCAGCCTTGACGCGTTGCCGGGTGATCTGCGCCCGGTCGCGCTGGCGATCGCCGGGGCCTCCGGCCATCCGCTGTCGCGCGCATTGGCGGCGGCGCTGGTGGCCGAGGGCGTCGCGCCCGCGCATCTGGACCGCGTGGCCGAGGTGCCGGGCTTCGGAATCGAGGGCGAGGTTCAGGGCCGCCGGATCCGTCTGGGCCGTGCCGATTGGGTGGGCGCCACTGCGCCCGAGTCTGCTGACGGGCCGGTCAGCGTGCTGGCGGTGGCGGGGTATGCGCCCGTGCTGTTGCGCTTTGCCGATGCGCTGCGGCCCGGTGCGGTGGCCTGCGTCGCGGCCCTGCAGGACAGTGGGCGGCGGGTGATCATGCTGTCGGGCGACACCCCTACCGCCGTGGCCCGCGCGGCGAAGGATCTGGGCGTCACCGAATTTCGCGCCGGCGTCACTCCGCAGGACAAGGAGGCCGCCATTGCCGCCCTGGCGACCCAGGGCGCGAAGGTGCTGATGGTGGGCGACGGGCTGAACGATACGGCGGCGCTGGCGCGGGCGCATGTCTCGATTTCGCCCGCCACCGCATTGGATGCGGCGCGGGTGGCCTCGGATATGGTGCTGATGGGGCAGGATCTGGCCCCGGTCGCAGGGGCGATCGAGCTGGCCCGCCAGGCGCGGCGTCGCATCAAGGAAAACTTCGCGATTTCGATTGCTTACAATATCGTTGCGGTGCCCTTCGCAATGATGGGGCTGGCCACGCCGCTGCTGGCGGCGCTGGCGATGTCGGTCAGCTCGATCTCGGTCACGCTGAACGCGCTGAGGTTGCGCTGATGGAAATCCTGTTCATCCTCATCCCGGTCTCGATCCTGCTGGGCGCGGGCGGGCTGGCCGCTTTCCTGTGGTCGTTGAAAACCCGCCAATATGACGATCCCAAGGGGGATGCTGAACGGATCCTGTCGACGGAATGGGACGATCGACCCCGGCCGCCCCCTCAGAAAAGCGAGCCCTGAGGGTCGGTTTCGGGGCGTGCGGCAACGGTGCCATCGGAGAATTCGATCTGCAACCTCCGGGCCCTTGCCGCGGCTTCGGCCGATGTCAGGACGTGGCCCGCATCGTCGCGGATGACGGCGAAGCCGCGCGCCAGCGTCTGCCGGTAGCCCAGCGAGATCCGCATCCGATCCAGCCGCATCAGCGCCTGCTCGCGCAGGGCGACGCCGCGGGTAAAGGCGGCGTCCAGACGCGCCATCAGCGGCACCAGCCGGTCGCGCCCGTCGGCGGTCTTGCGGCGGGTATCGGCCAGCACGCGCAGGCGGCCGTTCTGCAGCCGGGCCGACAGCCCCTCCAGCCGGTCGCGCCTGCGGGCATTGGGGGCTTTCGCTGCCATGCCGAGATGCCGGGTCAGGTTATCGAGGCCCGTGCGCGCCCGGTCGGTCAGCCGGATCAGCATGGCGGGCGTCAGACGCAGCCCCTCCAGCCGGTCGCGGCGGCGATGGACGCTGTTCCTCAGCGCCGGTTCCAGCGCGCCGCCCCGGAAATCCAGCCTTTGCCGCGCGCCTTCGGTCAGCGCCTGCGGCCGGCCAAGCGCACGGCTCAGATCGACCAGCCGTTGCGCGCGCCGGTCCTGCTGCTGACCGGCGGCCTGCGTCATGCGCAGGCCGGCCTGCTGCAACCACGCCGCCAGATCGCGCCGCACCGGTACCGCCATCTCGGCGGCGGCCGTGGGCGTCGGCGCACGGCGGTCGGCCGCGAAGTCGATCAGGGTGGTATCTGTTTCATGACCCACGGCCGAGATCAGCGGGACGGCGCTGTCGGCGGCGGCGCGGACGACGATTTCCTCGTTGAAGCTCCACAGATCTTCAAGGCTGCCGCCGCCGCGCGCGACGATCAGCAGATCGGGGCGCGGAATCGGGCCGTCCGGGGGCAGGGCGTTGAAACCGCGGATCGCGGCGGCGACCTCGGCAGCGGAGGACGCGCCCTGAACGGCCACCGGCCAGATCAGCACATGGGTGGGAAAGCGGTCGCGCAGCCGGTGCAGGATATCGCGGATCACCGCGCCCGAGGGCGACGTGACGACCCCGATCACGCGCGGAAGGAAAGGCAGCGGCTTCTTGCGATCGGCATCGAACAGCCCTTCCGCCGCCAGCGCCTTGCGGCGTTTTTCCAGCATCGCCATCAGCGCGCCGGCGCCCGCCGGTTCCAGTTCCTCGACGATCAGCTGGTATTTCGACTGGCCGGGAAAGGTGGTCAGCTTGCCGGTGGCGATGACCTCCATCCCCTCTTCGGGCTTCTGAGTCAGCCGCGCGGCCTGGCCTTTCCAGCTGACCGCCGCGATCACCGCCCGGTCATCCTTGAGGTCGAAATAGACATGGCCCGAGGAGGGGCGCGACACCCGTCCGATCTCGCCGCGCACGCGGACGCGGCCGAACTCGCCCTCGATCACGCGTTTGACCGCGCCCGAGATTTCGGAAACCGAAAGCGCCGGGGTATTGCCGCCGTCGCCACGCTCGGGGATGTCGTCTTCGAAAAGCTCCATGCCCGCCGTTCTAGATCACCCGATCGGGCGGCGCCAGATGAAAGCCCCCGTTCGGACGACCTGCAAAGGATGCGCGTCAGGCGAAAGCGCGCCGTCCGCAGATCCATTACAGCAGCGTAGGCAGGAAAGCGTGACGCAAGCCGCCGACAGGCGTAGAGTGGTGGGACGTGCAGGTGCGCGCCGGCGCCCGCCGCTGCCAATCTCCCGGCGCATCGAACAAGGGAGGCTAGACGATGAGACGCTTCGAAACCGGCCTTGGCCTGCTGGCCGTGACCTCGGCGCTGATGCTGGCGTTGCCGGCTTCCGCCGCTGGTGTGCTGGCCGCGCAGAACGGCATGACGCTTTATACCTTCGACAATGACAGCGAGGGGATGTCGTCCTGTTATGACGACTGCGCCAAAAACTGGCCGCCTTATCTCGCGGCGGAAGGCGAGGTCATGCCCGATGGCTGGACCCGCGTCACCCGCACTGACGGGACCGAGCAATGGGCGCTCGACGGCAAGCCGCTGTATTTCTATTACGAGGATATGGCGTCGGGCGATGTGAAGGGCGACGGCAAGGGCGATGTCTGGCATGTGGTGACGATGTCGGATTAGCCGGATCGTTGATGACGCGCGACCGGGAGCCGGCTCTCGCCCCCGGTCGTTACACGGCCGCGAAAATGCCGAGCGGCGCTTGCCGCATGTCTGATCCCCCTGCCACTTTCTTCTCGTCGGTGACGCTGTTGGTCGCCCGGCCGCGATGGGCACCAGCAGCCGCGAGACGGTGCTCTCGGACCGCGTCGCCGGCGTTGTTTCCAGCATTCGCCCGAGTTCTGGATTGCGCAGAAGGATATGCGCCTTTAACTGCCTGCGGAAAGGGAAGCCGGATCGGCGGTCAAGCGAAAAGGGCAACGCATGAATATCCTCATCCTCGGCAGCGGCGGGCGGGAACATGCGCTCGCCTGGGCGATCCGGCAGAACCCGAAATGCGACCGGTTGATCGTGGCGCCCGGCAATCCCGGCATGGCGGCGATTGCGGAATGCGCCGATCTCGACATTCTTTCGCGCGCGGCCGTCTGCGAATTCGCGCAGGAGAACGCCATCGATCTGGTGGTGATCGGGCCCGAGGCGCCGCTGGCCGCCGGTGTGGCCGACGCGCTGCGGGGCGCGGGCCTGCTGGTCTTCGGGCCGTCGCAGGCGGCCGCCCAACTCGAGGCATCGAAGGCCTTCACCAAGGAGGTCTGCGATGCCTGTGGGGCGCCGACCGCCGCCTGGGCACGGTTCGCGGACGCGCAGGCGGCGCATGAATACATCGATGCAAGGGGTGCGCCAATCGTCGTCAAGGCCGATGGGCTGGCAGCCGGCAAGGGCGTCGTCGTGGCCGAAACGCTGGAACAGGCGCATGATGCCATCGACATGATCTTCGGCGGCGCCTTCGGGGCCGCGGGCGCCGAAGTGGTGATCGAGGAGTTCATGGACGGCGAGGAGGCGAGCTTCTTCGTCCTCTCGGATGGGGTTAACTGCCTGTCCATCGGCACCGCGCAGGACCACAAGCGCGTGGGCGACGGCGATACCGGCCCCAATACCGGCGGGATGGGCGCCTATTCGCCCGCCCCGGTGCTGAGCGAGGCCATTCAGGCGCAGGTCATGGAGCAGATGATCCGCCCCACCGTGGCCGAGATGGCGCGGCGCGGCACGCCCTTTCAGGGGGTGTTGTTCGCCGGGCTCATGATCAAGGACGGCCAGGCGCGGCTGGTCGAATACAATGTCCGTTTCGGCGACCCGGAATGTCAGGTGCTGATGATGCGGCTGGGCGCTCAGGCGCTGGATCTGATCCATGCATGCGCCGAAGGACGGCTGGACCAGATCACCGCCAACTGGGCAGAGGATCACGCATTGACGGTGGTGATGGCCGCCGACGGTTATCCGGGAAGCTATCAGAAGGGCAGCGAGATCAAGGGCCTGTCCTCGCTTCCTGAAGACAGTTTCAACATGGTTTTTCATGCTGGCACGGGCCAGAAGGATGGTGCGATCATCGCCACGGGCGGGCGCGTTCTGGCGGCGACCGGACGCGGCGCCACGCTGGCCGAGGCGCGGGATCGCGCTTACGGCCTCGTGGATGCGATCGATTGGCCGGAAGGGTTCTGCCGCCGCGACATCGGCTGGCGGGCATTGTGAACGGGGCCGGTTAACAGCGCACCGGCCCAGCCGGTGACTGCGCGCCGCATCCCATGATCGCGACCTGACGGGCGCACCTGCGCCGCTTGCGTATCACCGCTTAAAAATCGACTTTCACGCCGGGCAGGTTCAGCGTCGCCATCAACTCGCGCAGTTCCTGCCGGGCGGCGATGTTGGACATGCTCAACTGCTCGGTCCCGATATCCTTCAGGTCCAGCAGGGTCAGCCCGCGCGGAAACAGCTCGCGGAAGATGACCCGCTCGGCAAAGCCCGGCGCCACACGAAAGCCGATGCGCTTGGACAATTGACCAAGGGCGGTTCCGACCTTGCGCTTGTTGTGCATGGCCTGCGTGCCCAGACGGTTGCGCAGCACGATCCAGTCGATCGGCCCCGCGCCTGCCGCCTGACGACCCTGACGCGCGCCCCAGACCATTTCGGCATAGATCGAGGGGCCCAGCACCTTGCCCTCGGGCGACATCCGCGCCAGCAGGTCAAAGTCGATGAAGCTGTCATTCATCGGCGTGATGAGCGTGTCGGCCAGCATATGCGCCATCTGGGCCAGCCGGGTATGCGATCCGGGGCAGTCGATCAGGATGAAATCGTGATCGGCCTCCAATGCGGTCATGGCGTCCGACAGCGGGTCGGTATCGTTGGGCGAGGTCGCAGCGAGCGTGCCCAGAGTCGGGCTTGGCAGGTTCAGCGCCTCCTTGCCGGTGAAATGGGCGCGGTTCTCCAGATAGCGGCCGAAGCTGCGCTGGCGGATGTCCAGATCCAGCGCCGCAACACGGTGGCCCATCCGCGCCAGCGCGGTGGCCACGTGCATGGAGGTGGTGGATTTTCCCGACCCGCCTTTTTCGTTCCCGACGACGATGATATGGGCCATGAAATACTTCTGCAGTTGTCTGTGGTCGCGGGACAATATGCGCAGAATGCGGGCTTGGAAAGGCGTTCAATCCTGCGCGCTCCGGTCGGGATTCGGTTGATTTCCGTCAGGTAACCGCCCTATCTGTCAAGAATGATTACCCAAAAAATGAAATACGCCCTCAAGGCGCTGATCGTGCTCGCCGAAGAATATGGCGACCAGGCCAAGCCCTTGCAGATCGAGGAAATCGCCCGGCGTTCAGGGGCGCCGAAGCGGTTTCTGGAACATATCCTGCTGGATTTGCGCAAGGCAGGTGTGCTGGGGTCGGTCCGGGGGCGTTCGGGCGGGTATCGGATGACGCGCGATCCTTCGGCCGTGCGGCTCGAATCACTGTTGCGGCGGATTGACGGGCCGCTGGCACCGCTGCCCTGCCTGTCGCGGACCGCGTATCAGAAATGCGAGGACTGCACCAACGAGGCCGAATGCCGCCTGCGTCGTGTTTTCGCCGAGGTGTTCTGGTCGTACCTGCTGCTGCTCGAATCGCTGACCTTGGCTGATCTGGTCGGCCCCGCGGGCACGCCGATGCGGAACGTTCTGTCCGAACAGGATCTAAACGGTTGAAATAAAGCATTTTTCAAGATCGTTGAAAATTTCTGTTGAAAATCACGATAAACCCTGTCGAGATAAAGGGGTCAGACAAGCTGACAGGCTCGATGAGGAGTGATGCCATGACCATGCTGAACCGGCTGGCCAGCTTTGCCGATGCGACGGTGCGCGCGGTGGCGCAGAAACCGCCCCGCTATGCAGTGCATCTGGTCGAACGCAAGACGGGGCGCCTGCACTGCGTGGCGGGGATTCCGTTGACGGTGTTCACCTGCACCCCCGACGAAGTCGGCGCCGAAATGATGCGCAACCGCGACCCCAAGGATTGGGACATCCTGGTTGAACAACGTATCCCGAAGGAGTTCTGACATGAGCGCCCTGTTTTTCCCCATTTTCGGCCATTACACCCCGATCCCCGAGGGGTTCGCGCTGCCGGAACCGGTCGCTGAAACGCGTAATCTGGGCTGGGCCTCGGTTCGGATCGGCGCCAGCGGCCTGGCGCAGGGCCCGGTGTTGCGCCGCTATCGCGACGGGCGGGTGACGGTGGATGCCGCAGGCCGCCAGATCACCGGCCTGCCGGTCGGCGGCACGGCCCCGAAGGGCTGGTGGTCGGGCCTGCTGAATTAAGCCCCATTCCTGCGATGTTGCCGCGTCAATGGAAGGAACGCCGTCCCGCTTCTGGGGCGGCGTTTTTCCCTTGATCGGCGCCGAAAATGCGAAACGCCGCCCCCGAGGGGCGGCGCTGGCAGTCGCAGGGGTCGGGATCAGAAGCCCAGACCGGCGTATTTGTTCTTGAACTTCGATACGCGCCCACCGGTGTCCATCAGCTTGGCCGAGCCGCCGGTCCATGCCGGGTGCGAGGTCGGGTCGATATCCAGCGACATGGTGTCGCCTTCCTTGCCCCAGGTCGAGCGCACCTGATAGGTGGTGCCGTCGGTCATCTTGACCTCGATCATGTGGTAATCGGGATGGATGTCTTTTTTCATGACGATGATCCTCAGGCCTTGGCGTCGGCCTTGTCGGCCTTCGGCTTGTAGTTGGTGACTTCGGCGATGCGGGCGGATTTGCCGCGACGGTCGCGCAGGTAATACAGCTTGGCGCGGCGGACGCGGCCACGGCGGACGACCTCGATCGAATCGATATTGGTCGAATACAGCGGGAAGACGCGCTCGACGCCTTCGCCGAAGCTGATCTTGCGCACGGTGAAGCTGGCGCCGATGCCGTTGCCGCCCTTGCGGCTGATGCAGACGCCTTCATAGTTCTGCACGCGGGTGCGGGTGCCTTCGGTCACCTTGTAACCGACGCGAACGGTGTCACCGGCCTTGAAATCCGGGATATTCTTGCCGAGTTCGGCAATCTGCTCGGCTTCGAGCTGTGCGATCAGGTTCATCGCTGTTCATCCTTGTCTTGCGCAGGGTAGCCCCCTGCTTGGTGTGATGCGCCCGAGAGCTGTCGGTCCTTTGCCGGGTCCACAGGTCTTTCGACATATGCCCGCCACAGGTCGGGGCGGCGTTCCTTCGTCAGCCTTTCGGCTTCTTCCCGCCGCCAAGCAGCAATGGCCGCATGATTGCCGGACATGACGACATCCGGGATCCTGCGGCCTTCCCACTCGGCGGGGCGAGTATATTGCGGGTGCTCAAGCAAACCTTCGGAGAAGGACTCCTCGGCCAGTGATGCCTGATTCCCGACGACGCGGGGTATAAGCCGAACCGTCGCATCAATCAAGACCTGTGCGGCCAGCTCTCCGCCGGTCAGGACATAGTCGCCAATGCTGATTTCCTCGATCTCGCGCGCATCCAGAACGCGTTGATCGACGCCCTCGAACCGGCCGCAGATCAGGGTCACGCCGGGGCCGTCGGCAAGCGCGCGGGCGCGGGCCTGGGTCAGCGGCTTGCCGCGCGGCGACAGGTAGATGACGGGCAGGGCGGGGTCGGCGGCGTTCAGGGCAGCATCCATGACATCGGCCCGGATCACCATGCCCGCGCCGCCGCCTGCGGGCGTGTCATCGACATTGCGATGCTTGCCGATACCGAAATCGCGCAAGGGGATGGTGCGCAGATTCCACAACCCTTCCGCCAGCGCGCGCCCGGTCAACGACAGGCCCAGCACGCCGGGAAAGGCTTCCGCGAACAGGGTGATGATATTGGCGGTCCAGACGCCCTTGACCTGCGGTTCCGCCATCAGCTCGCGCGGGGTGGCCCTGCCAAGCGCCGAGGCGGCGATGGACATGCGGCCATGCGATTTCGTGGGCGGGGTCATTCGTCGCTGCCCGGCGGGTCGGCGACGATGCGGCCTGCCGCCAGATCGACGGTCGGCACCACGGCGCGGGTGAAGGGCAACAGCAGGGATTGCGGGCCGGCCACCTCGAGAATGTCGCCGGCTCCGTGATCGTAGATCGCCTTGACCCGGCCCAGCACCCGGCCGCCGGTATCGACGACCTCGAGCCCGATCAGATCGGCGTGATAGAACTCATCGTCAGGCAGCGAGGGCAGCGCCTCGCGCGCGGCCCAGAGCGTGACGCCGCGCAGCGCCTCGGCCTGTTCGCGTGTGCTGACTCCCGAGAGATTTGCACTGAGACCGCCCGCAACCGGCCGGTTGATGGTGATGGTGAACTGGCGTGCGCCGTCCTCGGTGGAGAGCGGGCCATAGCTGGCAATGTCGGCGGCCTCGGCGGTGAAGCTTTTCAACCGGACCTCGCCCTGAACGCCGAATGCCCCGGCGATGGCGCCTACGCAGACCTTTCCCGACATCGGTTATTTTTCCCCGCAGATCCCGACGCGCAGCCAGATGCCGCCCGATTTTTCGCACAGATCCATCTGGTGGCCGCGTTCGAAGAAGACTCCCGCGACGAAGGCGAACATCATCAGGATCGCCAGCCGGAACAGCCTGAAAATGAACATGCCGCCCCCAGAGGTCAAACGGCCCGCCACGGGGGCGGGCCGAGAGGTGATTATTCCGCGGTCGCGTCGGCGGCAGCGGCGGCCTTGTCGGCGCGGGCCTGGGCGCGTTCCTTGGCTTTCTTGCCCGGCTCGGCTTTTTTCATGTTCTTGCGCTCGGTTTTGGCCTTGACGCCGGCGGCTTCGAGGAAGCGGGCGACGCGGTCGGTCGGCTCGGCACCCTGGGACAGCCAGTATTGCACGCGCTCCAGGTTCATCTGGATGCGGTCTTCGCTGTCTTTGGCCAGCAGCGGGTTATAGGTGCCCAGCTTCTCGATGAAGCGGCCATCGCGTGGCATGCGCGAATCGGACGCGACGATCGCGTAGAACGGACGCTTCTTGGAACCACCACGGGCCAGACGGATCTTCATTGCCATTGCGTTTCTCCTTTGAAATGGCGGGATTGGCGGGGAACCCGCCTTCAGGTTTGGTATTGTTCGTGGTGCCGGATCACTTCGGCGATCACGAAGTTCAGGAATTTGCGCGCGAATTCCGGGTCGAGATCGGCCTCGCGCGCGAGGCGTTCCAACCGGTCGATCTGCTGCGCTTCACGCGCCGGATCGGACGGCGGGAGGTCGTGTTCGGCCTTGAGACGGCCGACGCTTTGGGTGTGCTTGAACCTTTCGGCCAGCGTATAGACAAGGATCGCGTCCAGCCGGTCGATGCTGGCGCGGTGTTCCTTCAGAAGGGCGGCGGCGCGGGCGGTATCGCTCATGCGGCGGATCCTTTCGGGCGGCGCAGCCCGGGGTGCTGCCCCGGACCCCGGGATATTTGGGCCTGAATGAAAGCGCGGCTCATGCCTGCACCTTCGGGTGGCGGTAAACGAGGCAGGGCACGCCCAGGACTTCGGCTTCGCGTTCGACCGTAGCGCCCATGCGTTCGGCCAGCCGGCGCGAGCGGGTGTTTTCCGGGACGATGAACGAGATCATCGGGGGCAGACCCATCACCCGATAGGCGTAATCGCGCGCGGCCATCGCCGCCTCATAGGCGTAGCCCTTGCCTTCGAAGCCGTCATAGACCTGCCAGCCCAGTTCAATCTCGGGCCAGCCCTCCGGCTCCAACAGGCCGATGCGGCCGACCACGGCGCCGGTTGCCTTCTCCTCGACGATCCACATGCCGAAGCCCTTCAGGGCCCAATGCCCCGCGCCCGCTGCAAAGCGGGGCCATGCTTCACCGCGCCCCATTGGACCGCCGACGAAACGCGCACGGTCCGACGCCGCGAAGGTCGCCGCGGCCTTGAAATCCGCGAGGCGCGGTTCACGCAGGATCAAATGCGGGGTCTCGATGACCGGAATATCGACGGAGAAGGTGGCCACGGTCACTTCTTCCCGAACAGACCCGACAACCCACCGGGCAGGCCCATCCCGCCCAACTGGCCGCCGAGGCCCTTGGGGTCCTGCAGCATCTTGGTCGCCTCGGCCATCTGCGCGGGATCGGCATTGGCCATGTCGGGCAGGCCGCCGCCCTTGCCCATCATCGCGCGCATTGCCTGTTTCAGCATGCCGCCCTTCATCTTGCCGAGTTTTTTCATGGTGTCGCCCATCTGCTTCTGCATTTTCAGCAGGCGGTTCAGTTCTGACACTTCCAGCCCGGCGCCGGCCGCGATCCGCTTCTTGCGGCTCGCCTGCAGCAGGTCGGGATTGGCGCGTTCCTTTCGCGTCATCGAGTTGATGAGCGCGATCTGGCGGCGGATCATCTGGTCGTTCATGCCGGCATCCTCGGCGGCCTTGGCCATTTTCGACATGCCCGGCATCATCTGCATGATCGAGCCCATGCCGCCCATCTTCTGCATCTGCTCCAGCTGGGACTTCAGGTCATTCATGTTGAACAGGCCCTTCTGGAAGCGTTTCATCATACGCTCGGCCTGTTCGACCTCCAGCACCTGCTGGGCTTTCTCGACCAGGGCCACGATGTCACCCATGCCGAGGATGCGACCGGCGACGCGTTCGGCATCGAAGGTTTCCAGCGCGTCCATCTTTTCGCCGAGGCCGACGAAGCGGATCGGCTTGCCGGTCACAGCACGCATCGACAGCGCCGCGCCGCCGCGTCCGTCGCCGTCCATCCGGGTCAGCACGACGCCGCTGATGCCGACCTTGGCATCGAATTCGGTGGCGACATTGACCGCATCCTGACCGGTCAGGCCATCAACGACCAGCAGCGTTTCCCGAGGCTGGGCGATGTCGCGCACCGCCTGCACCTCGTCCATCAGAACCTCGTCGATATGCAGACGACCGGCGGTATCCAGCATATAGACGTCATAGCCGCCCAGCGTGGCCTGCTGCCTGGCACGCTTCGCGATCTGGACGGCGCTTTCGCCCTTCACGATCGGCAGCGTGTCGACGCCGATCTGGGTGCCGAGAATCGCCAGCTGCTCCATCGCAGCGGGGCGGTTGGTGTCGAGCGACGCCATCAGCACGCGCTTCTTCTCGCGGTCCTTCAGGCGCAGTGCCAGTTTCGCCGTGGTGGTGGTTTTCCCCGAGCCCTGAAGTCCGACCATCAGCACCGGCGCCGGAGGGTTGTCGATGCGCAGCGCGTCGGGCGCGCCTTCGCCTTGCAGCACCCTGATGAGTTCGTCATGGACGATTTTCACCACCTGCTGGCCGGGGGTAACCGATTTCGTCACCGCCGCACCGGTGGCCTTCTGCGTCACCGATTTCACGAAGCTGCGCGCCACGGGCAACGAGACATCGGCCTCCAGCAGGGCGGTGCGCACCTCGCGCAGGGCGGCGGTCACGTCGTCTTCGGACAGGGCGCCCTGCTTGGTCAGCCGGTCGAAGACGCCGCCAAGACGGTCGGACAGGTTCTCGAACATGCGGGCCTCCTACGGTCCGTTCAAGTGATGCGCGCGGCGCGTAATGCGCAAACGCCCCCGTGGGCGCAACGCGCTGACGGGGGGCGATCCCCGCGCAATGGTCGGGGACCGGAAGGGCAGACCTTCCGGGAATTCCCCGGCAGATACGGGCCGCGGGCGCGAAAGTCAAGCATCGGGGCACATTGCCGCCATTAACCCGATCTTCAGCCGGCTCACCTAGGCTGGGGACGAATCGGGAAGGGATCACACCGGACGTGGACAGATGAGCGGTGATGTCGCAATCAGTGCGTTGCCCCTGATGGGGGAACTTGTCGTGCCCGCGGTGATGCGCGTCAGCGCGGCGATGCCGGATACGCTGATCTCCTATCGCAGCGAGTTGCGATATGCCGACCTCTCCGACTGCCGCACCATCGCCATTCGCGGCGGCGCCGAGCCGGTCGGGGACCGGCTGGCGGTGCGTTGGCTGGGGCGGATCGGGGTCGCGCTGGTGGCGACGCGCGAATATGTCGCGCGCCGCGGCATGCCGCAGCGCCCCGAGGATCTGGCGGCCCACGATCTGGCCGGTCATGATTTCTCGGATGAGGCCGCTCCGTGGTCACGCTGGCTGCTGGCCCACACGGACCGGCAGCGCTTCGTCTTTCGGACAAATGATGAATCGGTCCTGCGGCTCGCGATCATATCCGGGCGTTGCGCGGGGTTCCTGCCGATTTCCAGCCTGGTCTGGTCGGGGGAGCTGATGGAACTGATGCCGGCGCGGGACGAATGGGCGGCCCCCTTGTGGCTGGTCCATGATCGGGGTGCCAGCCAGGTCTGCCGCGATGTCGGTCGTGACCTGGCCGAGATCATGGGGCGCCAGCTGTCATGAGGCGCGGGACGCCGCAGCTACAGCCTGCGGCGCGCCCGCAAGGCGGCGGTGATCGTCCCGTCGTCCAGATAGTCGAGCTCACCCCCGATGGGGACGCCTTGCGCCAGCCCGGTGATGGTCAGCCGGGCTGGCAGGGCATCGGCGATGTAATGGGCCGTAGTCTGCCCCTCGACCGTGGCGTTCAGCGCCAGAATGACCTCGGTGATGGCTTCGGCCTCGATCCGGGCCAGAAGGCGGGGGATCCCCAGATCCTCGGGGCCGATATCATCCAGCGCCGACAGCGTGCCGCCCAGCACGTGATAACGGCCGCGAAACGCGCGGCCGCGTTCCAGGGCCCACAGATCGGCCACATTCTCGACCACGCAGATCTCGCCGGTCTGGCGGCTCTCATCGGCGCAGATGGCGCAGATTTCGTGATCCGAGACATTCCCGCAGCGCGCGCAGGGCCGGGCATTCTCGGCCACCCGCGCCATCAGCGCCGCCAGCTGCGCCATCTGCCCCGGCTTGCGCCCGATCAACGACAGGACGATCCGCCGCGCCGATCGCGGCCCGAGGCCGGGCAGCCGCGCCATGGCGCCGATCAGCGCCTGAATATCGTCGCCGCCGTCTTCCATCGCCTAGAAGGGCAGCTTCATCTCGGGCGGAAGGCCCAGATCCTGCGTCACGCGGGCCATTTCGGATTGTGCACGGTCCTGGGCACGGCGTTGCGCATCCTTGATCGCAGCAAGGATCAGGTCCTCGACCACCTCCTTTTCCGAGGCGACAAAGATCGACGGGTCGATATCGAGACCGGTCAGATCCCCCTTCGCCGTCGCCGTCGCCTTCACCAGACCGGCGCCGGATTCGCCGGTCACGGTGATCTTCCCGAGGTTTTCCTGCATGTCGGCCATCTTGGCCTGCATATCCTTCGCGGCCGCCATCATCTTGGCCATGTCGCCAAGCCCACCCAGTCCTTTGAACATCGCTTACTCCTCGTCCTCGAAAGGATCCCATTCCTCGGCCGCAGCCACAGGTCCGGCACCATCATCATGCAGGGCGCTGTCCGCACCCACGATCTCGGCGCTTTCCGTCACCGGCGGAGGGACTTGCCGGGCGGACAGCAGACGCGCGCCGGAAAATGCCGCCAGAACCGCCTGAACCGTCGGATGTGTCCCGGCACGCGCCATGGCGGCTGCTTCGGTCTCGGCGCGGCGCTCGGCAATGGTGGGGGCGCCCCCCGCATTCACCACACTGACGGCCCAACGCTGGCCCCCGGTCCAGCCACGCAGTCGTTCGGCCAGACGCGCGGCCAGATCGCGCGGCGCGTCCGGCGTCGGCTCGAACTCGATCCGGCCGGGGCCATAGCGGACAAGGCGCAGGTGGTTCTCGACCGCGATCAGCAAAGGCATGTCGCGCATCCGCCGGATCAGCTCCAGCACGCTGTCAAAATCGGGATAGGAGGCGATCAGCGCCTGTGGCGCCTGCGTCAGCGCGGTAGCCTGTCCCTGACCATTGCCCTGCGTCATCATGGCGGGGCCTCGGGCGACGGCATCCACGGGCGGCGCCGAAGCGCGCGCGCCGCTCGGGCGGCTGCCATTGGGGCCGGCGCCCGGACGGGTCAGTTCGCCCGCCGCCTGCGCGGACTGGATCTTGCGGATCAGCGCCTCGGGATCGGGAAGGTCGGCCGCGTGGGTCAGCCGGATCACCGCCATCTCGGCGGCCATCATCGCATTGGGCGCGGCCGAGACTTCTTCCAGCGATTTCAGCAACATCTGCCACAGCCGGGTCAGCACCCGCATGGCGATGCGGTCCGCCAAGGCCGCGCCGCGCATGCGTTCGTCAGGCGAAATCGTCGGATCCTCAATGGCTTCCGGCGTGATCTTCACAATCGAGATCCAATGCGTGATCTCGGCCAGATCTCGCAGCACGGCCAGCGGATCGGCACCGTCGGCGTATTGCGCCTGCAGTTCCGCCAGTGCCTGCGCCGCATCACCGCGCAGGATCATCTCGAACAGGTCGATGACCCGGCCCCGATCCGCGAGGCCCAGCATGGCGCGGACCTGCGCCGCGGTGGTTTCCCCCGCGCCATGGCTGATGGCCTGATCCAGAAGCGAAGTCGCGTCGCGCGCCGATCCCTCGGCCGCCCGCGTGATCAGCGCCAGCGCGTCTTCGGTGATCTGCGCCCCTTCGGCAGCGGCGATCTTCTGCAACAGCGCGATCATCACCTCGGGCTCGATCCGGCGCAGGTCGAAGCGCTGGCAGCGCGACAGCACGGTGACCGGAACCTTGCGGATCTCGGTGGTGGCGAAGATGAACTTCACATGCGGGGGCGGCTCCTCCAGCGTCTTCAGCAGCGCGTTGAACGCGCTGGTGGACAGCATGTGGACCTCGTCGATGATATAGATCTTGTAGCGTGCGGACGCGGCGCGATAATGAACAGATTCAATGATTTCGCGGATATCGTTCACGCCGGTCCGCGATGCCGCGTCCATCTCCATCACGTCGACATGGCGGCCTTCCGAAATCGCCACGCAATGCTCGCAGCGACCGCAGGGCTCGGTCGTGGGGCCGCCCTGGCCGTCGGGGCCGGTGCAGTTCAGACCCTTGGCGATGATGCGTGCGGTGGTGGTTTTTCCGGTGCCGCGAATCCCGGTCATGATGAAGGCCTGCGCGATGCGCGAGGCCGCAAAAGCGTTCTTCAGCGTGCGCACCATCGCATCCTGGCCAACCAGGTCGGAGAAGGTTTCCGGCCGGTATTTCCGGGCCAGGACCTGATAGTTCTGTTCGGTCTCGGTCATCTTGCCTCGTCGGGATCGCGCCACATTAGCCGGGGGGATGCGGCGCGACAACCGGCCAGATGGTCACTCTCGCCGCCATGCGCAAGGCGGTCAGGCCGGTTCCCGGACAGCGTGCCGAGGGGGCCGGCCCGATCTGACGCGATGCGAGACAGGTCCGACAACGCGCATCCGCAGGGCGTCAGGCATGTCGGCGGCGATCTTGGGAAGGGTGAGAGGCTGGACAGCGACCCGAACGAATTTCGTTACGGCTGCTTCCTTCCGGACCTGACCGGGTTGGCGATGCGTCCGCCCGCGCCAGCCTCTCGGGATCTAGATAGGCAAGTGGGCGCGCCGATGCAAGCCCGATCAGAATTTCAGGATCAGGCGTTGAAAGCCGGTCTCGGTCAGGGCGGCCCTGTCGACCGGCAACGGACACAGCTCGGGCGCGGCGGTGGGGGCCGTGTCAAAGCTGGCGCGGGTTCCGGGCCGCGCGATCAGGCTGAAGAATGCGGCGTCGGAGGGTGGCGGGGCATTGGCCTCGTCCAAGTACTGCGCCAGCACATCGCGCACGCGCAGACGCGCATCCTCGGGCAGCAGGCAGGTCTTGCCGGCCGTCAGCGGCGCATAAAGCGGGCCTCCACACATCCGGTAGCTGTTGGTGACCAGCAGGAAATGTTCCTCGGGGCGCAGCGCGCGGTCGGTATGCCGCAGCGCGACGATGCGGCCCGGTTGGGAACGCGCTCGGCCGGAGATGTCGAAGGCCGCACGCCGCGACAGGTCGATGCTGTAATCGAGTCCGGCGATGATGTCGAACTGGAAGCCCGGCATGGCCGGGTCGATCAGCGGGTGGACCCGGCCGTCATCGGGCACCTGCGTGAAGATCGTCGCCGCACGCTCCAGCCATTCGGCGATTTCGGCGCCCGTGACGTCGATCACGGCAATGTGGTTGGTGAAGGGATAAAGCGTCGAAAGATCGCGGCGCCGCAGCAACCCGGCCGGGACCGAGACGAAGTTGTCGGGGCCGCCGCGGCCTCCGGTGCGGAAGGGCGCGAAGGCGGTCAGGACCGGCAGGTCGTTTTCTGGCAGGACTGCGGCGACATGCGCGCGCAGCGCCGATTCGATCAGCCGCAATCCGGCATCCTGGCCCAGAAGGGCGTAATGGCTGTTCAGCGCCCGCATGGTATGCCCGATCGGCCGCGTCAGGCGATCGGCGATATCGGCGGGCACGGATTTCAGCGTGTCGGCCAGGGCGGGGCAGGGGCGCGCGGCGGCGGGCAGCGCTTCGGCGCGTGTGTGTTCGACCCGCCAGGCGCCGGGGGTGCCCCGCAGCCGAAGAGAAATCGCCGCCAGATGCGAGCCGGCAAAGCCCGCCTTCACCAGCGGGGCGGTGGTGCCGGTGGCGGGACGGACGAGGGTTTCATGGGTGTGACCGGCAATGACAGCGCTGACGCCGGTGATGCCGGCGATTATCCCGGCGGCGTTCTCGGCCCGCGGGGCTGGGCCATCGCCTTGGCCGCCATGGCTGAGCGCGACGATCACATCCGCGCCGCGGGCCATCAGCGACGCGACGGCACGACGGGCGGCGGTCACCACGTCTTCTGTTT
The DNA here is from genome assembly GCF_013868135.1 of Paracoccus sp. S1E-3. Lineage (GTDB taxonomy): Bacteria > Pseudomonadota > Alphaproteobacteria > Rhodobacterales > Rhodobacteraceae > Paracoccus. The sequence continues at coordinate 535,895 of NZ_JACEMU010000004.1, read as the reverse complement.
GCATGTCGGTCGCCAGCCCGGATTCCCAATCTACGGTCTGGGGCGGCAGAACGCCGAAGACACCGATGGTCAGCTCATGGCGGCGCCCGGCCTCGTCCCGCAGCGGCCGGTGAAGCAGCAGCGTCTCGGACCACAGCGGGGTGCCGCAGGTCAACTGCGCATTGGCCAGCGTAATCGGATAGGCGGCGTCGCGCAGCGCCCGGCGCAGGAAGCCGACCCCATGGGCGAAGTCGTGATTGCCCAGCGTGACGGCGTCGTATTTCAGCCGGTTCAGTGCCGCGACGGCGGGGTGATAGTCGTCCGCACCCAGACCGCTGCGGGCGATCTCGTCAGCCAGCGGCGTCCCTTCGAGCAGGTCGCCATTGTCGAACAGAAGGACGTTGGCGTTGCGCGCGCGCTCGGCGGCGATCAGCGGGGCAAGCCGGGCCAGGCCGCCTGTCCCGTCTTCGGCGCCAAGATGCATGTGCAGGTCCGTCGTGGCCAGAATGCGGAGGTGCAGCGTGGTCAGACGGGATGAATCGATCTGCCGGCTGGGCCGTCGGGTGCCGTCGGGCATCTGGTCTGTTCCATGCTTCCGCGACGGGATGCTGCGGTCCTTTCCCGGCAGGATACGGGGCAAAGCTTCCATGGCGCAATCACAGATTGTGGAGGCGTCAGGTTTTTCGTTGCGGCAACCTTGCATGGCCCCACGCAGGCCACTATCGACGTGCGAACGTAACAAGTCACTGTCCTGCTGGTCCCGGTCACTGCCATGAAATTCTCCACCCGAATCGACAAGGAAGTCACCGCCGAGCGGATGTTCGATGCTCTGGCCGATTTTGACCGGATCGAGCGGATTCTGATGCGCCGCGGTGTCGCGGTGAGCCGCGTCGACAACATCTCGGCCGGCGCGCGTGCTTGGGATCTGGCCTTCGATTGGCGTGGCCAGCGGCGCGAACTGCGTCTGGTGCTGGTCCAGTTCGATCGACCGGAACGCTTGGCGCTGACGGGCCAGTCGACGCCTTTCGACCTGCGGATCGACCTGTCGGTTGTGGCACTGGCGCTGCGACGTTCGCGGCTGATCTTCGAGATTGAGGTCAAGCCTCGCAATATGCGCGCCCGGCTGGCGCTGCAGACGGCGAAGCTGGGCAAGGCGCAAATCGACCGCAAGATTGCCCGCAAGGTTGAGGATTTCGTCACGGCGGCCATCGGCTGAGGGGTATGTCTCCGGCCTGAAACCGTTTTCCGGCGCGGTGAAGCAGATCCGCGCAGTGGGCCCGGCGGGGGCGGACAGCTGCGGTTGTGGCGGCGTTCATGTTTCGGCCTTCCGCGCTTCCGGGATGGAACAGACCGCCCGACGGCTTGGGCGGGCGCGGGGCTCGACAAATGGATTTTCCCGACCTGGCCGTCAGTTAGGCCAGGCGGCGCTATGCATTTTGCGCCCTGCCGTCGGACCAGCGGGGCGCCTGTGTCATGTTCTGCCGCCGCGCCGTTTCCGTCTCCGATGCCTGGAAAACCTGCCGTGACGGGCCGATCCGCCATCGCGACATGCGGGGGCGCTCATGCCGCCGGCGTCGCTGCCCCCATTCGCAACGCGGCGAACAGGTTGTAGTGTTCCCGTCGCGGCAGCGGATCAGATCTGCTGGGCGCGCAACTGCTCGGCGCGCAGCGGGTCGGCGGGATAGACACCCAGCACCTTCGTCATCGAGGTGAAATAGGTCAACTCGTCGAGGGCGCGCCCCACGGCGGGGTCATCGGGATGGCCCTCGATATCGGCATAGAACTGCGTCGCGGTGAAAACGCCGTCGATCATGTAGCTTTCCAGCTTGGTCATGTTCACGCCATTGGTGGCGAAGCCGCCCATCGCCTTGTAGAGCGCCGCCGGAATGTTGCGGACGCGGAAGACGAAGCTGGTCAGCATTCCGTTTTCGCCGGCGCGGTTCGGCCGGCGCGTATAGTCGGGTTCGCGCGACATGATGAGGAAGCGGGTGGTGTTGTTCTGGCGGTCCTCGATCCCGTCGGCGAGGCTTTCGAGGCCGTAGATCTCGCCCGCCAGCGGCGCGGCGAGTGCGGCAATGTGACGCTGGCCCTCCTCGGCGACGATTTTTGCCGAGCCGGCCGTATCGGCGCCGGTGATGCCCCGGATGGCATGTTCGCGCAGGAAGTTGCGGCACTGGCCGAGCAGGACCGTATGACTCATTGCGTCGGTGATCTCGGCCAGGGGCGTGCCGGGCACCGCCAGCAGGCTGATATGAACGCGCACGAAGGCTTCGTCGATGATGTGCAGGCCGGATTCGGGCAGCAGGTGATGAATGTCGGCGACCCGGCCATAGGTCGAGTTCTCGACCGGCAGCATCGCCAGATCGGCCTGACCCGACCTGACCGCTTCGATCACGTCCTCGAAGGTGCGGCAGGGCAGGGCCTCCATCGCGGGGCAGGCGTCGCGGCAGGCCTGGTGGCTGTAGGCGCCCGGCTCGCCCTGAAAGGCGATCAGATTGGTTTTCTTGCTCATCTTCAGGGCCCTCGGCGACGGATCGGCGTTTCGGGCGTGAACTACACCTTGAACCGGTCGAAAGAAAGCGGGTAGATACGGCCAGAATTTGAACACTACCTAGCGGGGACGGCAAATGTTCAACACCATGACCATCACCAAGGCGTCGGGCGCCCTGATTGGCGCGCTGCTGGCGTTGCTTCTGCTGTTCTGGGCTGGCAGCTCGCTGTACTATGTGGGCCCGACGGGTGGTCACGAAGGCGAGGAAATCGCCCAGGCCTATACGATCCCGGTCGAGGAATCGGCCGGCGGCGGCGAGGCCGCGGCCGAGGAGCAGATCGATTTCGGCGCGCTGATGGCGGCCGCGGACCCGGCCAAGGGCGAGAAGGTCTTCGGAAAGTGCAAGGCCTGCCACAAGCTGGACGGCACCGACGGAACCGGGCCGCATCTGAACGGTGTCGTTGGCCGTGCGGTCGCCAGCGTCGCGGGCTTCAACTATGATGACGCGATGAAGGAACACGCGGCCGAGGCGCCGAACTGGACGCCCGAGGCGCTGCAGGAATTCCTGACCAGCCCGAAGACCGTCGTGCCGGGCACCAAGATGTCCTTCGCCGGACTGCCGAAGGCGGAAGATCGGGCCAATCTGATCGCCTATCTGGAAACCCAGAACTGAACGGACCCCACGCGTCCATCATGCGCCCCGGCCCTCGCGGCCGGGCGTTTTCATTTGTGGCCCCCCGCTCACGAAAACGCGGATTGATCCGGGTGCGCGCCCTGCCGTAGCCTGCGGTTCAACAGATCTGCGAAGGACCGTCATGCGCCGACCCGAATTTCTTGCCGCCCTGATCCTGCCGCTGTCGCTGCTGGCGGTCCCTCTGGCCGCGCAGGAGGCCACGCCCGCCGCCGCCCCGGCTGCCGAGAAAACCACCATTGCCGCCGGCATCGGCGTGTTCGGGGCGCCGAAACTGCCCGACGATTTCCAGTATCTGCCCTATGTCAATCCCGACGCGCCAAAAGGGGGCGAGTTCTCGATGTCCTGGACCGGGGGCTTCGACAGCTTCAACCCCTATACGGTGAAGGGCCGCCCGGCGATCATGTCCTCGGCCATGCATGAATCCCTGATGGAAGGCACCGCCGACGAGATCGGCGCCGCCTATTGCCTGCTCTGCGAGAGCATCGAATATCCCGAAAGCCGCGACTGGGTGATCTTCACCCTGCGGGAGGAGGCGAAGTTTTCCGATGGCAGCCCCGTCACCGCGCAGGATGTTCTGTTCACATATGAAACCCTGCGCGCGAAGGGATTGAACTCGTTCCGCACGGTGATCGCCCAGTCGATCAAGGGCGCTGAGGTGCTGGATGACCGCCGCATCCGCTTTGATTTCGTCGAGGGCTATCCGCGCCGCGACGTGATCCAGGGCGCGGGCGGCCTGCCGGTCTTCTCGAAGAAGGATTTCGAGGAGAATGACCGGGATCTGGAGGCCAGCAGCGCCAAAGCCTTCATCGGCTCTGGTCCCTATATGTTCGACCGCGCCGATATGGGGCGCACCGTGGTCTGGAAACGCAACCCGGATTATTGGGGCAAGGACCTGCCGATCAATCGGGGGCGGCACAATTACGACCGCATCCGTATCGAATATTTCGGCGATTCCGATGCCGCCTTCGAGGCCTTCAAGGCCGGCGAATATGCTTTCCGCAACGAGAATTCTTCGGTCACCTGGGCCACCGGTTATGATTTTCCGGCACTCCAGAAGGGCTATGTCGTCAAGACGACGCTGCCCAATGGCAACAAGGCCCCGGCGCAGGGCTTCTTCATCAATCTGCGGCGCGAGAAGTTCCAGGACCCCCGCGTGCGCGAGGCCATCGCGTTGATGTTCAACTTCGAATGGGCCAACAAGGCGCTGTTCTATGACCTTTATACCCGCACCGAATCCTTCTGGGACAACAGCCCGCTGAAGGCGATGGGCAAGCCCGGCCCGGACGAACTGGCCCTGCTGGAGCCGCTGGCAGCCGATCTGCCCGCGGGGATCCTGACCGAGGACGCAGTGGTCCCCGCCAAAGGCGGCGCGCGGCAGATGGACCGCCCCGCGCTGCGTATGGCGGCGGCGCTTCTGGACGAAGCGGGCTGGGTGGCCGGCCCGGACGGGATGCGGCGCAACGCACAGGGGCAGGTGCTCAGCGTCGAGTTCATGAATGACAGCCAGACCTTCGACCGCATCATCAACCCCTATGTGGCGAACCTGCGCGCTCTCGGCGTCGATGCGAAGATGGCGCGGGTGGACGATGCCGAATACGAGACCCGGCGATACGAGTTCAACTATGACCTGATGATCGGCCATGCGCTGACAGACATGATCGCGGGCGACGGGCTGTATCAGACCTTCGGCTCGCAGGGGGTGAACGATGTCTTCAACCCGGCCGGCGTCGCCAACCCCGCCATCGACAAGCTGATCGCCACCGCCGTCGCCGCCAAGACCGAGGCCGAGATGGTGACCGCCACCCATGCGCTTGACCGGGCGCTGCGCGCGATGCGGATCTGGGTGCCCAACTGGTATAATCCCGACCATCTGGTCGCTTATTATGACCAGTATGAACATCCGGCCCAATTGCCCCCCTATGCGTTGGGTGAACTTGATTTCTGGTGGTATAACGCGGAAAAGGCAGAAAAGCTGAAAGCGGCCGGGGCGTTGCGCTAGGGTGCAGTCGGCAGCGGCACGAAACAACGACTGAGGGCGGGAAAAACCGCCACATGCGGGCAAAGGGCGGGCTATGGCGGCTTATCTGTTGCGGCGTTTGCTGCTGATCATCCCGACGCTGATCGGGATCATGGTGGTGAACTTCACCCTGACCCAGTTCGTCCCCGGCGGCCCGATCGAGCAGGTGATCGCCAAGGTCCGGGGCGAGGGCGACGCCTTCGCCAATATCGCCGGCGGCAGCGGCGACAGCGGCGGCGTCGAATATGCGGGCGCCCAGGGGTTGCCGCCCGAATTCATCGCCGAACTGGAAAAGGAATTCGGCTTCGACAAGCCGCCGCTGGAACGCTTCCTGTCGATGATGGGGGATTATCTGCGTTTTGATTTCGGCGACAGCTGGTTCCGCTCGACCAGCGTGATCGACCTGATCGTCGAGAAGATGCCGGTCTCGGTCACGCTGGGATTATGGTCGACGCTGCTGGCCTATCTGATCTCGATACCTTTAGGCATCAAGAAGGCGGTGCGTGACGGCACGCCCTATGACACCTGGACCTCGACGCTGATCATCATCGCTTATGCCATCCCGGCCTTCCTGTTCGCGGTCATGCTGATGGTGCTGTTTGCGGGCGGGTCCTATTGGAAGATCTTTCCGCTGCGGGGGCTGGTCAGTTCCGATTTCGACACATTGTCGACCTTCGGCAAGATCAAGGATTACCTGTGGCATATCACCCTGCCGGTGACGGCCTCGGCGATTTCGGGCTTTGCGACGCTGACGCTGCTGACGAAGAACAGCTTTCTGGACGAGATCAACAAGCAATATGTCATGACCGCCCGCGCCAAGGGCCTGACCGAGCGGCGCGTGCTTTACGGCCATGTCTTCCGCAATGCCATGCTGATCGTGATCGCGGGCTTTCCGGCGATGTTCATCGGGATGCTGTTCGGATCCTCGATCCTGATCGAGACGATCTTCTCGCTGGACGGCCTCGGCCGGCTGGGGTTCGAGGCGGCGGTGCAGCGCGACTATCCGGTGATCTTCGGCACCCTCTACGTCTTCGGGCTGCTCGGGCTGCTGGTGGGGATCCTGTCGGATCTGATGTATGTGCTGGTCGATCCGCGCATTGACTTTGAAAAGCGGGCAGGCTGATGGCGCTCTCAGAACTCAACCGCCGCCGCTGGCGCAACTTCCGCCGCAACGGCCGCGCCTTCTGGTCGCTGATCCTCTTCGCGGCGCTGTTCACCATCGCCATGTTCGCCGAACTGGTCGCCAATGACAAACCCATTGTCGTGAGTTACAAGGGCGAGCTGTATTTCCCTGTCTACAAATTCTACCCCGAGACCACTTTCGGCGGCGATTTCGCCACCCAGGCGATCTATACCGACCCGGCGGTGCAGTGCCTGATCGTCTCGGGCGGACGCGATGAGTGCTGGGACGACCCCGAAGGCTTCGCCGCATCGGTGAAGGATGGAAGCAGCGACGTGCCCCGCGCCGAACAGGGCTGGATGATCTGGCCGGTGATCCCCTACAGTTACAACACCATCAACAATGTGGGTCAGGCGCCGAGCGCGCCCGATGCCGCCCATTGGCTGGGCACCGACAATACCGCGCGCGACGTAACGGCGCGGGTGATCTACGGCTTCCGCACCTCGATCCTGTTCACGTTGATCGTGACGGTGGTGGCCTCGACCATCGGCGTCGCGATGGGGGCCATTCAGGGCTATTTCGGCGGCCGCACCGACATCATTCTGCAACGGATCATGGAAATCTGGCAGAACACCCCCTCGCTTTACGTCATCATCATCCTGTTCGCGATCCTCGGGCGAAGTTTCTGGTTGCTGGTCTTCGTGACCATCCTATTCGGCTGGCCGGCGCTCGTGGGCGTGGTCAGGGCCGAGTTCCTGCGGGCGCGCAATTTCGAATATGTCCGCGCCGCCCGCGCGCTTGGCGTCAGCGACCGGGTCATCATGTTCCGTCACATCCTGCCCAACGCCATGGTGGCTACGCTGACCATGCTGCCCTTCATCGTGACCGGCACGATTTCCGGCCTCGCGGCGCTGGATTACCTGGGCTACGGCCTGCCGGCATCCGCCCCAAGCCTGGGAGAGCTGGCGCTGCAAGGCAAACAGCATCTGAAGTCGCCCTGGCTCGCCTTCACCGCGTTTTTCACCTTCGCCATCATGCTGTCGCTGCTGGTCTTCATCTTCGAAGGCATCCGTGACGCCTTCGACCCCCGGAAGACCTTCAAATGACTGCAGCCTCCCCCCCCGAGGTCGTGCTGGATGTGCGCGATCTGAAGATCGGCTTCCGGCAGGACGGCAAGCTGAGCCCGGCGGTCAAGGGCGTCAGCTTCCAGATCAACCGGGGCGAGACGGTGGCACTGGTGGGCGAATCCGGGTCGGGCAAGTCAGTGACCGCGCTCTCGACCGTGCAATTGCTGGGCAATGCGGCCGAGCTCGACGGCTCGATCACCTATGAGGGCCGGCAGATGGTCGGCGCGGCCGAACCGGTGCTGCGCGACATTCGCGGCAATGACATCAGCTTCATCTTTCAGGAGCCGATGACCTCGCTGAACCCGCTGCACACGCTGGAACGGCAACTGTCGGAAAGTCTGGCGCTGCATCAGGGTCTGAAGGGGCCGGCGGCGCGGGCGCGCATCGTCGAACTGCTGGACCGCGTCGGCATCCGCAATGCCGAAAGCCGGTTGCAGGACTATCCGCATCAGTTGTCGGGCGGGCAGCGCCAGCGGGTGATGATTGCGATGGCGCTGGCGAACCGGCCGGAACTGCTGATCGCGGATGAGCCGACAACCGCACTCGACGTGACCATTCAGGCCCAGATCATGGATCTGCTGGCGGAACTGAAGCGCGACGAGCAGCTGTCGATGCTGTTCATCAGCCACGATCTGGGGCTGGTTCGGCGCATCGCCGACCGGGTCTGCGTAATGAAGGACGGCGAGATCGTAGAGCAGGGTCCGACCGAGGAGATCTTTGCCAATCCCCGGCACCCCTACACCCGCAAGCTTCTTGGGGCAGAGCCGCAGGGCCGCGCTGAGGCTGTGCCCGAGGGCGCCGAGGTCATGGTCGAGACCCGCGACCTGAAGGTCTGGTTCCCGATCAAGCGCGGCCTGCTGCGCCGCGTCACCGGGCATGTGAAGGCGGTCGATGGCGCCACGCTGTCGGTGCGGCGCGGCGAGACGCTGGGGATCGTCGGCGAAAGCGGCTCGGGCAAGACCACGTTGGCCTTGGCGATCATGCGGCTGATCGAAAGCGACGGGCCGATCCTTTATCTGGGACAGGACATCTCGCGCTGGGGCGGCCGTCAGTTGCGCCGGCTGCGCCGCGACATGCAGATCGTGTTTCAGGATCCGTTCGGCAGTCTCAGCCCGCGCATGACGGTCGAACAGATCATTGCCGAGGGGTTGGGCGTTCACGGCGTCGATCCGGGGCGCAACCGGCGCGAGATGGTGGCCGAGATCATGGCCGAGGTCGGGCTGAACCCCGAGACCATGCACCGCTATCCGCACGAATTTTCCGGCGGGCAGCGCCAGCGCATCGCCATTGCGCGGGCGATGATCCTGCGCCCGAAGGTGGTCGTGCTGGACGAGCCGACAAGCGCGCTCGACATGACGGTGCAGGTGCAGATCGTCGATCTGCTGCGCAATCTGCAGCAAAAGCACGGGCTTACCTTCCTGTTCATCAGCCACGATCTGCGGGTGGTGCGCGCCATGGCCCATCAGATCATGGTCATGCGCGCGGGCGAAGTGGTCGAACAGGGCAGCGTCGATCAGGTCTTCGATGCCCCCGTCACCGACTATACCCGCGCCTTGATGGCGGCGGCGTTCCGGGATCGCACCGTCGAGGAACCCGTATGAAATTGTTGTTCGTTCACCAGAATTTCCCCGGACAGTTCCCTCATCTGGCACCCGCCCTGCGGAGGCGCGGCCATGACGTTCTGGCACTGACCGACCAGAAAAATCCGCGCTCGAGCCCCGTTCCGGTGGTGAAATACAAGACCCCCGAGAAAGTAACCTGCAGCCAGCCGATGGCGCAGTCTTACGCCGAACATGTCGAGCGTGGCCTGATGGCCGCGCGCGGCGCCCGCGCGCTGCGCGACCGGCACGGCTATACCCCCGACGTGATCTTCGGCCATTCCGGCTGGGGCGAGACGCTGTTCCTGCGCGAGATCTGGCCCGACGCGAAACTTCTGGTCTATGCCGAGCTGCTGTATCGCACCCGCGGTCAGGACGTGGGGTTCGACGCCGAATTCATCCGCGATCTCGACTGGTCGCGTTTCTCCACCACGGCGCGCAACGCGCATCTGGCCCTGGGCATCCTGCAATGCGACGCGGCGCTGGCGCCGACACGCTATCAGGCCGGCAGTTTCCCGGCCGAATTGCAATCGAAGATCACCGTCATCCATGACGGCATCGACACCGACATCATGCGCCCCGATCCGCAGGCGCGCCTCACCTTGCCGAACGGTCGGGTGCTGCGCGCAGGCGATGAGGTGCTGACCTTCGTGTCGCGCTCGCTGGAGCCTTATCGCGGCTTTCACATCTTCATGCGCGCCTTGCCCGAGGTGATGGCGGCGCGGCCCGAAGCGCAGGTGGTGCTGATCGGCGGCGAGGGGGTCAGCTATGGCGGCAAGCCGCAGGACGCCGACAGCTGGAAGGCCAAGATGCTGGCCGAAACCGAGGGGCGGATCGACCTCGACCGGGTGCATTTCCTGGGCCGCGTCGCCTATAACGACTATCGCCGCGTCATCCAGATCGGGCGCGTCCATTGCTATCTGACCTATCCCTTCGTCCTGTCATGGTCGCTGACCGAGGCGATGTCGGCGGGTGCCTATATCGTCGGCTCGGACACCGAGCCGGTGCGCGAATTGATCACCGATGGCGAGAATGGCCGGCTGGTGCCCTTCTTCGATGTGCCGGCGCTGTCGGCCGCGCTGATCTGGGGGCTGTCGGGTGCCGATCCGCAGGCACAGGTGCTGCGCGCGGCGGCCCGCCAGACCATCCTCGACGGCTATGACCTGCGCCAGCACAGTCTGCCCCGGCTGATCGACTGGGTGGAAAGCTTCGCGCCGCATGGCCAGCCGGGGGTCACAGGGGCAAGCTGATCCGCGCCGACATTCCGCCGAGCGACTCGTCGCGCCCCAGCGTCAGGCCGCCGCCATTCAACGCCGCCAGATCGGCCACGATGGCCAGCCCCAGCCCGGCGCCGGGACCGCGCTCGTCCAGACGGGTGCCGCGCGCCAGCGCCTTTGCGTGATCGCTGTCGGGCATGCCGGGGCCGTCATCGGCCACGGTGACGATGATCCGCTGGCCGTCGATGCGCGCAGCGACCGCGATCCGGCTCTGCGCCCATTTGGTGGCGTTTTCCATCAGATTGCCCAGCATTTCCTGTGCGTCCTGCTGTTCCACCGGCAGCGTCGCGCCCGGCGGCACGTCCTGCTCCAGCGTGATGCCGCCATCCTCCAGCGCCCGGCGCAGCACCAGCGCGATATCCGCGACCACCGGTGCCAGTGGCGTGCGCTGTCCCAGAACCCGGCGCCCGCCGGCGCTGCGGGCGCGTTTCAGATGCCAGGCGATCTGGCGGTCCATGCGCGCGATCATCGCCTGACCGGGATCATCGGGCGCCATGTCGCCCTGCAGCGCCATCAGCGGGGTTTTCAGCGAATGGGCGAGATTTCCGATCTGCTCGCGGGTGCGCGCCAGTTGTGTGCGGTTCTGGACCAGCAGGGCGTTGATTTCCTGCGCCACCTGCTGCAGTTCGGCGGCATCGGGCTGGGGCAGGGTGGCTGCCTCGCCCGCGCGGACGGCGCGCAGATCGCGCCCCATCGCCTTCAGCGCGCTGAGGCCGAGCGTGACCTGCACCAGCACCGCCAGCCCGAGACCCAGGCCCAGCACCACAAGCGTCCAGGCGAGCGGGCGGCGCACGGCGGACAGGGAGGCGTCGATCTCGGCCTGGGGGGCGGCGACGGTCAGGCTCAGGGCCTCGGTGCTGCCGGGGACGGTGAAGTCGCGCCGGGTCAGGCGCAGGGCCGCGCCGTCCGGGCCGGCATCGCCGTCAAGCTGTGCCTGATAAAGCGAATCCGAGGCCGCGAAGACCTGGCCATCCGCCGTCATCTGCCAGTACCAGCCCGAGAGCGGTGCGGAAAAACGCGGATCGCTGGGCGCGTTCTGCAATTGCGCCAGCCCCTCGGCATCCGCCTCGGTTCCGGCGATCAGCGCATCGGCCACGGCGGCGGTTTCGGCATCGAAGCGGGTGGTGACGAAGCGTTCCAGCACCCCGCCGATGACCAGCCACGCTGTCAGCAGGGCGACGCTCAGCCAGGCCGCCGACAGCCATAACAGCCGCCCCCGGATCGAGCGCCAGCCGATCACGGGGCGGTTGCGGGGGCGTCGCGCAGGACATAGCCCTCGCCCCGGCGGGTCTCGATCACGCCCTCCCCGGTTTTCTTGCGCAGCCGGCCGATGACCACCTCGATCGATTTGAAATCGCGATCCGCATTGGCGTCGTAGAGATGTTCGGCCAGTTCCGTGCGCGAGACGATGCGGTTCTTGTGGTGGATCAGGTAGGACAGGATGCGCTGCTCGAACGCGGTCAGCTTCAGCGGCAGCCCGTCGCGGGTGACGACGCCCAGCTGGCTGTCCAGCCGCAGCGCCCCCGCCGCGATCACCGGCTGGGCATGGCCGGCGGCGCGGCGCACCAGCGTCTGGGCGCGGATCACCACCTCGTCGAGGCGAAAGGGCTTGACGGCATAGTCATCGGCGCCGGCGCGAAAACCCGCCACCTTGTCGGCCCATTCTCCGCGCGCCGTCAGGATCAGAACCGGCATGGTGATCCCCGCGCCGCGCCAGCTTTCCAGCACCGCGATCCCGGACATGCCCGGCAGCCCCAGATCCAGCACCGCCACGTCATAGATTTCGGTTGCTCCCAGATATTCGCCCCGCTCGCCATCGGCTGCGCAATCGGGCACGAAGCCCGCATCCCGCATGGCCTGCGCCAATTGGGCGGACAGGGTGGGGTCGTCCTCGACAATCAGGCAGCGCATCAGTCGTGATCCCTTTCGCGGTCGTTGCCCTTGGCGCGCGCGGCGGTCAGGCCGCGGCCGCGCACATCCAGCACGCGGCCGGTGACGCCGTCCAGCCGGATCAGCAGGACATTGCCCTGCGGCGACAGCAGCGTCAGTTGCTGGACCACCTCGGCCCCCAAGGCGAATTCGTAAGGCCGGGGCGCATCGAGCCGTGCCGCCAGCAGCCGGCCGTCGAAACGCTGTGCCACGATCTTCACGAGCGCGTAAAATGGCATCAGCGGCGCGGGCCGCGCCGGTTCGGCGGCAAGCGGCGTGGCGAAGGCCAGCAAAAGAACGGTGATGCGGAACATGCTGCCAGTTTAGCCTCAGAAGGTAAACGAAATCCCAATGGCCCATTGGTGATTGGTTCGCAAACGATTCGCTAGACCGTCCGTATCGGGGGCGATGCCCCTGCACATTCTGAAAGGAAAACAGATGAGCAGCACATTGAAAGCTTCGGTCACCGCGCTGGCGGTTATGGCTATTCTGGGGCCGGGCCTGGCTCAGGCGCAGACCGCGCCGGCCCCGGCCGAGCAGCCGGCCCCCGCCGAGCAGTCGGCCCCTGCCTCGCCCGCCGCGCCGGCGGTTCCCGAGATCCTGCAAGGCGCGGCCTTCAGCGACGTGACCAGCCGGCCGGGTCCGCGCGGCGGCCTGTTCGTCGAGGGCACCATCGCCGAAACCGGCAAATCCTTCGACGCCATGGTCAACAGCGAAGGCCAACTGGTTGGCATGCGCACCGCCGAAGGGGCGGCGCTGCCCGCCTCGGTGGTCGAGGCGCTGCTGCCTGAGGGCGCGCGCGCCCATCCGATCCTGCCCGAGATCGCGGTGCTGAGTGCAATCGGCTCGCGCGACGGCGCGGTCATGGTCGCCGGTCAGGACGCCAAGGGTGAGGAGGTCCGCATGGGCTTCAGCGCCGAGGGCGCGCTGATGCATTTCGACCGTGGCGGCCGCGAGGGGCGCGAAGGCCGGGGCGGCTGGATGGGGCGCGAGGGCAAAGGTCCGCGTGACGGCGAGGGTTTCCATGGCGGGCGCGAGGGCAAAGGCGCGCGCGCGGGCCACGGGGATCACGGCGAGAAGGGGCCGCGTGGCGACAAGGGCCCGCGCGGCGACCGGGGCGATCGCGCTGATCGTGGTGCGCCCGAAGGGCGTCCGGGTCGCGACCTGCCGCCGCCTCCGCCGCCGCCGATTGACGAAGCCGCGCTGCGTGGCGCGCTGGAAAGCGGCGGCTACACCGCCGTCGACAACCTGCGCCCCACCCCCGACGGAATCGTCGTCGAAGCCACCAATCCCCAGGGCGAGGACGTTCTGGTGGTTGTCACCCCTGGCGGCGAGGTCGTGCGCGAAACAGCCCGCTGACCCGGCGCGGGACGTGCTGGGGGCGCGGCCTTCGGGCCGCGCCTTTGTCGTGATGTTCAGCCAAGCGCGGCCAGCAGCAGCGCCAGTGCATGTTCTGTGGCTGCGGTGCGCACCCGGTCGCGGCCAGGCGCGCCGAACTCCACCGTTTCGGTGGCAACGCCGTTGGGCGTTGCCACGCCGAAGCAGACGCGCCCCTCGGGCTTGTGATCCGACCCGCCGGGACCGGCGATGCCAGTGACCGACACCGCCAGCCCGGCCTGCGCGTTCTTCAGCGCGCCGATGGCCATCTCGGCGGCGGTCTCCTCGCTGACGGCGCCATGCGCGGCCAGTGTCGCCGCCCGAACGCCCAGCATCTCCTGCTTGGCGGCATTGGAATAGGTGACGAAGCCGCGATCGAACACATCCGATGATCCAGCCACGGCCGTCAGCGCGGCCGAAATCAGGCCGCCGGTGCAGCTTTCCGCCGTGGCGATCATCAGCCCCTGCGCGCGGGCTGCGGCGAGGATTTCGGCCGCGACGCTCACATGATCAATCCGTGATAGATGCCGGCGCAGACCATGGTGGCGAGGCCCGCGAACAGCCCCGCCCAGAGGTCGTCCAGCATCACCCCCATGGTCCCCCCCTCGCGGTCGGCCCGACCGACCAGCCAGGGTTTCCAGATGTCGAACAGCCGGAAGAACAGGAAAGCCGCGACATAGCCGGGCCAGGGGAAATTGGTCGATTCCAGCCCCGCGTGCCAGAAGCCGTAGGACGGGAAGCACAGCGCAAGCCACTGGCCCGCCACCTCGTCGATGACGATTTCCGAGCGGTCAGGATCCTCCATGCCCCGCGTGTAGCGCCCAACCGACCAGAAGCCGAGTGCGGTCACCGCGATGGTCGCCAGCGCCAGCAGCGGGAAGCTGCCGATCCAGTGGATCAGCACGCCAAGCGCGACCGCCACAGCAGAACCCCAGGTGCCGGGGGCCGGTTTCATCAGCCCGGCGCCGAACCAGGTCACGATCATGCGGTCCATGGTTTATCCTTTCATCAGCGTGGCGGTGGCAATGGCGGCGATGCCCTCGCCCCGGCCGGTAAAGCCCAGCCGTTCCGAGGTGGTGGCCTTGACCGAGACGCGGGACGCGTCAATCCCCATGATCTCGGCCAGCCGGTCCTGCATGGCACCCGCATGGGGGCCGATCTTCGGAGCCTCGCAGATCAGCGTCACGTCGACATTGCCGAAGCGGAAGCCGCGCGCGCGTGCCAGCTCGGCGGCATGGCGCAGGAAGATGGCGCTGTCGGCGCCCTTCCATTGCGGATCGGAGGGCGGGAAATGCCGGCCGATATCGCCTTCGGACAGCGCGCCATAAATGGCATCGGTCAGGGCGTGCATGCCGACATCGGCGTCCGAATGCCCCTTCAGCCCGCGATCATGGGCGATCCGCACCCCGCAGAGGGTGACGTGGTCGCCATCCTCGAAGGCATGCACGTCGAAACCATTGCCAAGGCGAATATCCATCGCGCCCCCCAGGATACGGCGGGCGCGGTCGATATCCGGCCCATAGGTGAGTTTCAGATTGTCCTCGGCGCCCGGGGTGATGACCACCTCGTGCCCGGCGCGGCGGGCCAGTTCGACATCGTCGGCGGCGCCTTCGGGAAAGGCGCGATGGGCCGCCAGAATGGTGTCCAGCCGGAACCCCTGCGGGGTCTGGGCGCGAAACAGCCCCTCGCGCGATTGCATGCCGGTGACCCGTCCGTCCGCGCCCTGCCACAGCGCGTCGGTGACGGGCAGGGCCGGGGCGGCGGCGACCGCCCCGCGTTCCAGCGCCGCGACCACGCCCGCGATCACATCGACCGGGACCAGCGGCCGGGCGCCGTCATGGATCAGCACATGGGTGACGCCGCTGCCCTCCAGCACCTCCAGCCCGGCGCGGACGCTGTCGGACCGGCTGTCGCCGCCCGCGACCAGCGTGACCGACCCGCCCAGGGCCGCGACCGCATGGGCCATATCCTCGGGGCTGACGGTCACCACGACGCGGCCGAAGCCGGCGAAGGCATCGATGCTGCGCGCCAGAACAGAGCGCCCGCCGAGATCGCGCCATTGCTTCGGTTCCCCCCCCATGCGGCTGCCGCGCCCGGCGGAGGTGATGATGACGGCGATGTGGTCCAGTTCCTGCATGGGGCTGGTCTAGTCGAGGCGCGGGCGCCGCGCAATCGTGCCGCACCGGCGCGGCGCACTCTCTTTTCGCCTCGGCCCCCTGTCTATCCCGGCGCGGGCGGGTTAGATAAGTGGGGCTGATGAACGCTGCGACAAGGACCACAGCCATGACCGAACTTTCCCCTGCCGATACCGCCAAGAACGCCGCCGCGGTCGCGGCCGTCGCATTGGTCGAGGACGGGATGCGGCTCGGGCTTGGCACCGGATCGACGGCGGCCTTCATGGTGCGCCGCCTGGCCGAGCGGGTGCAGGCCGAGGGGCTGCACCTGCGCTGCGCCGCCACAAGCCAGGCCACGGCGGATCTGGCGAAAAGCCTGGGCCTGAAGATCGAGGCGCTGGATGATATCGGCTGGCTTGACCTGACGCTGGACGGCGCCGATGAGGTCGATCCCGACCTCAACCTGATCAAGGGCGGCGGCGCGGCGCTGCTGCGTGAGAAGATCGTGGCCTGCGCCTCGGCGCGGATGGTGGTCATGGCAGATGGCGCCAAGGTGGTCGAGACCCTGGGCGCATTTCTGCTGCCGGTCGAGGTGATCCCCTTCGGCTGGCAGACCACGCGTCAACTGGTGCTGCGGGTGCTGGACAAGCTGGAGCTGGAAGGCCGCGCGGTCACCCGGCGGATGCACGCGGGTGCGCCGGTGCTGACGGATGAGGGCAACTTCATCCTCGATCTGGCACTGGAGGCAATCCCCGATCCGGCGGCGCTGTCGGTGGCGCTGAACGCGCTGCCGGGCGTGGTCGAGAACGGGCTGTTCCTTGGCATCTGCGATCTGGCCATTATCGGCCAGCCCGATGGCAGCGTGGTCGAGCTGACCGTCGAGGAGATCGCGGAATGAGTTTTGACTATGACCTGTTCGTGATCGGCGGCGGCTCTGGCGGGGTGCGGGCGGCGCGCATCTCCGCCGGCTATGGCGCCAAGGTCGGACTGGCCGAGGAAAGCCGCATGGGGGGCACCTGCGTGATCCGCGGCTGCGTCCCCAAGAAGCTGATGGTCTTCGCCTCGACCGCGCCGGCCGAGGCTGAACAGGCGCGCGGATTCGGCTGGGAGGGCGCCACGGCGGGCAGCTTCAGCTGGGACGCCTTCAAGGCCAAGCTGGATGCCGAGCTTAACCGCCTGGAAGCGGCTTATACCCGCGGACTGGAAGCCGCGGGCGTCAACATTTTCCATCAGCGCGCCCGCATTGTCGGCCCGCATGAGGTCGAACTGGCCGACGGCATGCGCATCAGCGCCAGACATATCCTGATCGCCGCCGGCGGTCGCCCGCAGCTGCCGGGCATCCCCGGCGAGGATCTGGGCCTGATCTCGGACGATCTGTTCCTGCTGGACCGCCTTCCGGGTAAGGTGCTGGTGGTTGGGGGGGGCTTCATCTCCTGTGAGTTTGCGACCATTCTCAATGGGTTAGGGGTGAACACCACGCTCGTCTATCGCGGCGATAAGGTCTTGCGCGGCTTTGACATGGACCTGCGCGAGCTGCTGACCATGCAGCTGGCCGATATCGGC
Organism: Paracoccus sp. S1E-3; assembly: GCF_013868135.1. Taxonomy (GTDB): domain Bacteria; phylum Pseudomonadota; class Alphaproteobacteria; order Rhodobacterales; family Rhodobacteraceae; genus Paracoccus. The sequence goes on along the minus strand of NZ_JACEMU010000004.1, from coordinate 518,609 downwards.
ATCCATGTCCGGCTGAAACAGCAACCGGCCCGGCTGGACAAGGCCGGCGACGGGGTCCGTGTCACCTTTGCAGATGGCCAGTCCGAGGATTTCGACGCGGTGATCTTCGCCACCGGCCGCACGCCCTATACCAAGGGTCTGGGACTGGAAGCGGCGGGGGTCGGGCTGACCCCGAACGGCGCGATTGCAGTCGATGAATGGTCGCAGACGAACATCCCCTCGATCTTCGCGGTGGGCGACGTGACCGACCGGGTGAACCTGACCCCGGTGGCCATCCGCGAGGGCCACGCCTTCGCCGATACCCTTTTCGGCAACAACCCGCATCACCTGAACCATGATCTGGTCGCCGGCGCCGTCTATACCCGCCCGCACGAAGTCGCCACCATCGGCATGACCGAGGATGAGGCAATTCGTCGCGGCGGGGTGGAAATCTACGACACCCGCTTCCGGCCGATGAAGTCGCTGTTTGCGGGCTCGGACGCGCGGGTGATGATGAAGCTGATCGTGGACGAGGCGACGCGGAAGGTGCTGGGCTGCCAGATATTCGGTCCCGAGGCCGGGGAATTGATCCAGCTGGCCGCGATTCCGATCACCATGGGCGCCACCAAGGAGGATTTCGACCGCACCGTCGCCGTCCATCCGACCCTGGCCGAGGAGCTGGTCACCATGCGCCAGCCCACCCGCAGACACGAGGCGACGGCGCCCGATAGGGCATAGAGAAGATGGGCAAAGCCTTGACTTTCGGGCCTTTGCCCCCAGTTTCAGGCACGAGTAAAACAGGAAGAGGCAGCAGATGGCACAGGGCCCCTGGGGCGGCGGCAACGGCGGAAATAACGGAAATGGCGGCGATAATGACGGCAAGGAGCCGCCTCGCGGCCCGCAGCGGCCATGGGGGCAGCAGGGCGGCCAACGTCCCGAACCGCCGCGTCGTCCGGCCGATCTGCCCGAAATCGAAGATCTGATGAAAAAGGGCCAGGATCGGCTGCGCGTGCTGATGGGTGGCCGCGGATCGGGCAATGGCAACGGGCCGCGCCGTCCACAGGGGCCGGGCTTCAGCTTCGACCGGCGCACATTGGGTCTGGGCGCGATCGTGCTGCTGGGCCTCTGGGCTTTCGCCAGCTTCTACACGGTCAAGCCGGAAGAACGTTCGGTCGAGTTTCTGTTCGGCCGTGCGGTCGGCACCGGCGATCCGGGCCTGAACTTTGCGCCGTGGCCGGTGGTCACCAAGGAAATCGTGCAGGTCACCGGCGAGCGCGTGACCGAAATCGGCACCGGCCAGACCGATCCGGTTCGCAAGGGCAGCGGCAATATCAGCGCCGTCGATACCGGGCTGATGCTGACGCGCGACCAGAATATCGTGAACATGGAATATCAGGTGGTCTGGAACATCTCGGACCCGGAAAAATACCTGTTCAATCTGGCCGATCCGGCGGGCACGATCCGCGCGGTGGCGGAATCCTCGATGCGCGACATCATCGCGCGCTCGGAACTGGCGCCGATCCTGAACCGTGACCGGGGCGCCATTGCCGAGGATCTGAAGCTGTCGGTGCAGCAGACACTCGACAGCTATCAGTCGGGGATCAACGTGGTGCGCGTCAACCTCGACCGCGCCGATCCGCCGGGCGAGGTGATTGACGCTTTCCGCGAAGTGCAGGCCGCCCAGCAGCGCCGCGACGCGCTGGAAAAGGAAGCCGATGCCTATGCCAACCGGGTCCTGGCTGCCGCACGCGGTGAAGCTGCGGCCCTGGTCGAAGGCGCGGAAGCCTACCGCGCGCAGGCGGTGAACGAGGCGCAGGGTGAATCGGCGCGCTTCAACTCGGTCTATGCCGAATATGCCAAGGCACCCGAGGTAACGCGCAAGCGTATGTATCTGGAAACCATGGAAAAAGTTCTTGGCGGCGTCGACAAGGTGCTGCTCGATGACAGCGCGGGGGCGGTGCCCTATCTGCCGCTTGATCGTGTCCGCCAGCGGAACGAACAGCCGCCGGCGGCGGATCAGAGCAACACTTCGCCCTCGGGCAATACTCAGACGGGGGGCAACTGATGGCCGGGGCACGCAAGAAACTTCTGGGGACGCTGGCAATTCCCGCGCTGCTCGTGGTTGGGGTGATCGCGGCCTCGTCGCTGTTCATCGTCGACGAACGTGAAAAGGCGCTGGTGCTGCGTCTGGGCCGGGTGGTCCATGTCCAGGAACGCCCCGGTCTGGGGATCAAGATTCCGTTCATGGATCAGGTGGTGAAATATGACGACCGCATGCTGGGCCTGTCGACCAATCCGGCCGAGGTCACGCCGCTGGATGACCGCCGCCTGATCGTCGACGCCTTTGCGCGCTGGCGCATCACCGATGTGGTCCGCTTCCGTCAGGCCGTGGGCGCGGGCGGCATCGAAGCCGCGATGGGCCGTCTGGACCCGATCGTGCGCACCGCCATCCGCGAGGTGCTGGGGGGCGTCCCCTCGACCACCGTACTGTCGGATGACCGGACGACGCTCATGAACCAGATCCGTGACGAGGCCCGGCGCAACTCGGAAGGGCTGGGGGTCGAGATCATCGACGTGCGCCTGACGCGCACCGATCTGCCCGAGCAGAACCTCGCGGCGACCTATGAACGGATGCGCGCCGAGCGCCAGCGCGAGGCCGCCGACGAGATCGCCCGCGGGAACGAGGCCGCGCGCCGGGTGCGCGCCGCCGCGGATCGCACCGTGGTCGAGCTGACTTCGGAAGCCGGCCGGAACGCCGAGATCATCCGGGGTGAAGCCGACGCCGCGCGCAACGCGATCTTCGCCGAGGCTTTCGGGCGGGACCCGGAGTTCTTCGCCTTCACCCGCTCGATGACGGCCTACGAACGGGCGTTGCAGGCGGGCAATTCGCAGATCGTCGTCAAGCCGGAAGGGGATTTCTTCACCTATCTGACCAATGACGGGGCGGAAAATGCCACGCCGGCCACCCCGCCCGAAGCGCTGCCGCCGGCCGAGAACCTGTCGACGCTGCCCGCGCAGGACGGCGCGCCGATGGACCCGATCCAGGCCGACAGCGCGGTGACGCCGAAGCCGCTGGAAATGCCCTGGGACACAGAGCCGGGGGCGGCGATGGGCGATGATGCCCCCGATGCCGCCGCCTCGCCGGTGCCGCCTGCGGATACGATGCCCGCGCCCGAGGCAGAACCTGCCACCGAGGCGGCGCCCGCACCTGACGCAGCGCCCGTGCCCGAGGCTGAGGCCGCGCCCGAGGCGGAGGCACCGGTCACCAACTGATCCCGGCGGGGGCGGCTTCGGCCGCCCCCTTTTGTTTCATAAAAATCACGATGAGTTCATTCACGCTGAGCGTGATTTATTTGCAACGGCTCCCCATCTGCCGTTCTCTGCAACTGCAAACCGGCCATCCGGGCCGTGCGCTGAACTTGCTTGGCGCTCTGATGAAAGGAACATTCGATGCGCACCCGCTTTGATCGTATTCTGGCCTCTGTTTCCGTGGCGGCGCTGACGCTTGGCGCGCTGCCCGTAACAGCGCAGGAGGCCGCCAATGCCGCTGACGCACCGCTGACCGCACCCGACACGGCCGCGCGCCGCCAGCAGGTCATGCCCGACAGCTTCGCCGATCTGGTCGAGAAGGTCTCGCCCGCGGTCGTCAACATCAACACCACCGCCGTGATCGAACAGCCGACCGGTCCGGCCTTCCCCGAAGGCAGCCCGTTCTCGGACCTGTTCCGCGATTTCGGCTTTCCGATGCCAAATCAGGGCCCCGGCGGCGATCCCCGTTTCGGTGGACAGCAGGGCCAGCCGCAGCGCGCCAATGCGCTGGGATCGGGCTTCGTAATCTCGGATGACGGCTATATCGTCACCAACAATCACGTCATCGAAGGCGCAGATTCGATTGAAATCGAGTTTCGCGATGGCGCCCGCCGCGCCGCCAAGGTCGTCGGCACCGACAAGCAGACCGACATCGCATTGCTGAAGGTCGAGGCCAAGGACCTGCCTTATGTGGGTTTCGGCGACAGCGATTCGGCCCGTGTGGGCGACTGGGTGCTGGCGCTTGGCAACCCGTTGGGGCAGGGATTCTCCGCCTCGACCGGGATCGTTTCGGCGCGGGGTCGCGCGCTGACCGGCACCTATGACGACTTCATCCAGACCGACGCCTCGATCAACCGCGGCAATTCGGGCGGCCCGCTGTTCAACATGGACGGCAAGGTGATCGGTGTGAACACCGCGATCCTGTCGCCGAATGGCGGCTCGATCGGGATCGGCTTCTCGATGGCGTCGAACGTGGTCGGCAATGTCGTCCAGCAACTTCGCGAATTCGGCGAAACCCGGCGCGGCTGGCTGGGCGTGAAGATCCAGCGGGTGACGCCTGAAATCGCGGAATCGCTGGGTCTGGATGCCGGCAAGGGCGCGATGGTCACCGATGTGCCAGAAGGCCCGGCAGCCAATGCGGGTATCAGGGCCGGCGACGTGATCACCCGGTTTGCAGGCAACGATATCGTGGATGACCGCGATCTGGTCGCCCGCGTCGCTCAGGCCCCGATCGGCGAGGAGGTCGACGTGACCGTCCTGCGTAACGGCAAGCCCGAGGAGCTGAAGGTGTCGCTTGGCCGTCGCGAGACCGCCGAGGGCACGGCCAGCGACAACACTGCGGGGCCGGGGGATTCCGATGGCGACACGCTGGGGATGCAGCTGCAGACGCTGACCCCGGAAATCGCGGCCGAGCTGGGCATGGGCGACGGTCAGGAAGGGCTGGTCGTGCGCGCCGTCGATCCGACCTCGGACGCGGCCGACAAGGGTCTGTCGCCGGGCGACGTGATCACCGAGGCCGGCCAGCAGCCGGTGGCCTCGGTCAGCGACCTCGAGGCCCGCGTGGCCGAGGCCAGGGATGCCGGGCGCAAGTCGCTGCTGCTGATGATCCGTCGTGGCGGCGAGCCGCGCTTCGTGGCGCTTTCCGTCGAAGAATAAGCGGCGGTAATGCGGAAAGGGCGGGGCTTCGGTCCCGCCCTTTTCTTTATGCGCCGGATGGCCTATTGCGCAAAAAGCTGAAGGATACTGCCATGGCCAAGATTACCTATATCGAACACAACGGCACCGTCCATGAAATCGACGTGAAGCCGGGAATGACCGTCATGGAAGGCGCGCGCGACAATGGCGTGCCAGGGATCGAGGCCGATTGCGGGGGCGCCTGCGCCTGTTCGACCTGCCATGTCTATGTGGCTCCCGAATGGGTCGACCGGCTGCCCGCCAAGGACCCGATGGAAGAAGACATGCTCGACTTCGCATGGCAACCCGATCCGGCGCGCTCGCGTCTGACCTGCCAGCTGAAGGTCACGCCGGACCTGGACGGTCTTGTGGTGAACCTGCCCGAAAAGCAGATCTGATGCGGATTGGCGCCGCGGCGCTTGTGGCCGCCGGGCTGACCCTGCCGCCATGTACGGCACTGGCCGAAAGGGATGTCTCGGCCATTTTCGAAGATCGCGCCGACGCCGGCGCCTATTCCGGCGATTGGCCGATCTGGTCGCGTATGCGGCTGGAAATCACCCGGCGAGGCGGCAGCGCTGAAGCGATCTTCCGCGGCCACCTTTCCACGACCTGGCAAGTCGATGCCGACGAGGGCGGCTTTTTTCTGGGCAACCGCCCCGAGGTCGCCGATGTGAACGGGGACGGCAAGCCCGAGGTGGTGGTGATCCAGCATGTGCCTTCGTCCGGCTGGCGCATGGCGGCCTATCTTCCCCCAGGCACCGAGCTTGGCATTCTGGGCGAGGCGGTCTTTGCCGAGGGAGTCGATCAGGCCGTTCTGCTGGGTGTGATCGATCCGGGCGGCGATGACGGCGCGCTGATTGGGGTGGTCGTCCGCGAAAAAGGCGCGAGCAGGCTGTTGATCTATTCCTTTCAGGATAACGCGCCGGGGGCGCTTGGGCCTTATCCCGGCTATGGCGCCGGCCCTGCGGGATCCGCGCCGCGCGTCCGCGTCTGCCGGGATCAACGGGCATTTCTGGTCGCGAATGCCGCGGACGGCACCGTGACCGCGATCGGCCGGCGCGGTGAAAGCGCGGAATTGCGCCTCTGGAACTCCACGCTTCCGGCGACGGAGGCGGGCTTTGCCAAAGCCGCGTCATGTGACTAGGGAAGACCGATCCCCGCACGCCCGTAAACGGTTGCAGCCGGTCCGCACCGGCGCTAGCCAACGCTGCCCGTGCCCTTTGCGCATTGCGGCCCTGCAAGGAGAATGAATGATGTCCGATCTGGTTCTGACCGTCACCTGTCCGACGCGGCGCGGGATCGTCGCGGCGATTTCCGGTTTTCTGGCGCAGAACGGGTGCAACATCACCGACTCGGCCCAGTTCGATGACATGGAATCGGGACGCTTCTTCATGCGGGTCAGCTTCCGCGACATGGACGGGCAGGGGATCGACGCCCTGCGCGCCGGCTTCCAGCCCGTGGCCGACGCCTTCGCGATGGAGGCTGCGATCCATGACGCGTCCGAGCGCATGAAGGTCCTGCTGATGGTGTCGAGCTTCGGCCATTGCCTGAACGACATTCTTTATCGCTGGCGCATCGGCGCGCTGCCGATCGATATCGTGGGCGTGGTGTCGAACCACCTGACCTATCAGAAGCTGGTGGTGAACCACGACATTCCATTCCACCAGATCCGCGTTACGAAGGACAACAAGCCCGAGGCCGAATCCCGGCTGATGGAGATCGTCGCCGAGACCGGGGCCGAACTGGTGGTGCTGGCGCGCTATATGCAGATCCTCTCGGACCGGCTGTGTTCGGAAATGTCGGGACGGATCATCAATATCCATCACTCGTTCCTGCCCAGCTTCAAGGGTGCGAACCCGTATAAGCAGGCATATGAGCGTGGGGTGAAACTGATCGGGGCGACGGCCCATTATGTCACCGCCGATCTGGACGAAGGCCCGATCATCGAGCAGGACACCGTCCGCGTGACCCATGCCCAATCGCCTGCCGATTACGTCAGTCTGGGCCGCGATGTCGAGGCGCAGGTGCTGGCGCGCGCCATCCATGCCCATATCCATCACCGCGTCTTTCTGAACGGATCGCGGACGGTGGTGTTTCCGGCGTCGCCCGGCGGTTACGCCTCCGAACGGATGGGCTGAGGGGGCGCGGCCGCTTTCCGGATATTTGGGCCAGAGTGAAAGGCGAAGCCGGACAGGCGGAGGAGAGGAAGACGGATCCCCGAGGAAGACGGGGCTGGAAATCAGAGGGGGCGCGGCCTTGCGATCCGCGCCCCGTTTCGGTTTCTGGTCGCCGGAATGGCCGCGTTCAGACCGGCATCCGGCTGCTGTTGATGGCGGGTGTGGCCGAGGCCTCGCCATCGCCTTGCGGACGGCGGCGGCGCGGCGCGGGCGTTTCCGCGCCGGAATTGTCGTCGATGAAATCCAGCACGATCGGGCGAATGTTCAGGCGCCAGCTTTTGCCGGCGAAGATGCCGTAATGGCCCGCACCCGGTTCCAGATGCTGGCGCTTCTTCTCCTCGGGCAGACCGGTGCAGAGATCGAGCGCGGCGACGCATTGGCCGGGTGCCGAAATGTCATCATTCGCGCCCTCGACGGTGAAGACGGCCACATCCTTGATCTTGCCCAGATCGACCGGCTTGCCGTTCACGGTGAAGCGGTTCTCGGCGATCTCAAGGCCCTTGAAGATGCGTTCCACGGTCGAGAGGTAGAATTCGGCCGTCATGTCCATGACCGCCAGATATTCGTCATAGAACTTGTTGTGCTTGTCGCCTTCCGAGGCCTGGCCGCGGGCTTCGGCGAAGATCTTGTCCACGAAGGCGCGGGTATGGGTTTCGGCATTCATGGCGATGAACGAGGTCAGCTGCGCCAGCCCCGGATAGACCATCCGGCCTGCGCCCTTGTATTTGAAGCCGATCTGCTGGATGGCCAGGTATTCCAGCTCGCCCATGGTCATGCGGTTGCCGAAATCGGTCACTTCGGTCGCCGCCGCGTCGGGATCGATCGGGCCGCCGATCAGGGTCAGGGTGCGCGGCTGGGCCTTGGGGTCTTCCTCGGCCAGAAGCGCTGTGGCCGCCAGGGCCAGCGGCGCGGGCTGACAGACCGCGATGACGTTCACGTCCGGCCCAAGGTGGCGCATGAAATCGACGAGGTACTGGGTGTAATCCTCGATATCGAACTTGCCCTTGCTGACCGGGATGTCGCGGGCATTGTGCCAGTCGGTGATGTAGATTTCCGCATCCGGCAGCAGCGAGGTCACGGTGGAGCGCAGCAGCGTCGCGTAATGACCCGACATCGGGGCGACCAGAAGGATCTTGCGCGCCATCGGCTGGCGCCGGGCGACGCGGAAATGTACGAGATCGCCGAAATCGCGCTTCAGCACCGGCTCGATATAGACGACATGGTCCTGGCCTTCGGCGCCGGGAATCGGCGGGATGTTCCAGTCAGGCTTGATCACCATGCGGGCGAAGCTGCGTTCGGTGACGCGACCCCACGCGCTCATCAGCCGGAACACCGGGTGCGGGACCATGGCGAAGGCCGGGTAGGACGCCATCGCCCGCGCCGAAGCCCCCAGCCATTCATTGGTGTTGCGGATGGTCTCCATCGCGTCGTAGGAGATCAGCCCCTTCAAGATCTGTTTGGCCATTCGTCCCCCGGTATGGCAACTCCGCCCGCGCGCGATGCCCTCTTTTTCAAAGCCAAGCCGACGGGTAAGATTGAGTCATGAAATTAGGGGGGATGACGGGCCATGGCAAGCAAGGACACGCGCAAATCTCCGCAGCGCAGCAAGGATGACGCAAGGTCAAGGTCGGGGAAAGGCGCCATTTCTGCCCCGACGGAAGCTTCAGCGCCCACGCCGGCCGCCCAGACGGCCAAACCGGTGAGGCAGCGCACCGCCAAAGCAGAATCGGTGGCGACCGCGCCCAAGGCGCCAAAGGCGCCGGCGCCGAAGCCGAAGAAACAGGGCGCGCCGCGTGCGGCGAAGACCGGGTCGGCTGCAGCCGGCACGGCAAAGGGTGAGCAGAACGCGCCCGCGCCCGAAGCGCCGATGCCCGAAGCGTCTGCGCCCTCGGCGGCGCGTTTCACCAAAGCGGCCTCGGTCGCGGGGCAGGCGGAGGGATCGGCGCCGCCGCCCCCCGCTGCACCAAATATTCCGGGCCAGCTGGCCGAGAACATGGAGCGGATCGAGGCGCTGACCCAACGGCTGGCCGCGGCGCTGTCGCGGCGGCCGATGCATGATCCGGGTGTCGAAGGGCCGGGCGCCGATCTGATGGTGAATGCGGGTCTGGCCTGGGCGAAGCTGTGGTCGGCGCAACCCGCCCGCATCGTCGAGCAGCAGGTGAAATACTGGGGCGAGACCATCGCCCATTACGCCGAGATCCAGTCGCAACTCGCACGCGGCAAGCTGGCTGTGCCCGAGGATGCCGAGGCCGAAACTGACAAGCGGTTCCGCAATCCGCTCTGGCAGTCCCATCCCTATTTCAATCTGGTCAAGACGCAGTATCAGATCAACGCCCGCGCCATGCGCGAGGCGGCGGCGAAGCTGGATATGCAGGATCCGGTCGATCAGCACCGCCTGAACTGGTTGACCAACCAGATCATCGACATGTTTGCGCCGACGAATTTTCTGGCGACCAATCCCGATGCCATCGAACGTGCGCTGGAAACCGAGGGCGAAAGTCTGGTGAAGGGGCTGGCGAACCTCGTCCGTGACGTGGAAGCGCATGGGGGCGAGATGATCGTCTCGTTGGCGGATCGCAACGCCTTCGCGGTGGGCGAAAATATCGGCACCGCGCCGGGCCGCGTCGTGCGGCAGGAACGCCTGTACGAACTGATCCAGTACAGCCCCAGCACCGATGAGGTCCATGCCGTGCCCATCGTGCTGTTCCCGCCCTGGATCAACAAATTCTACATTCTTGACCTGAAGCCCGAAAACAGCCTGATCCGCTGGGTCGTCGATCAGGGCTATACGCTGTTCGTGGTGTCGTGGAAGAACCCCGATATCAGCTTTGCCGAAACCGGGCTGGCCGATTACGTCAGTGCCTATCTGTCGGTGATGGACGCGGTCGAGGAGATCACCTCGCAGCCGAAGCTGAACGCGGTGGGCTATTGCATCGGCGGCACCACGCTGGCGCTGACGCTGGCCCTGATGACGCAACGCGGCGATGACCGGGTGAATTCGGCGACCTTCTTCACCACGCTGACCGATTTCGACGAGCAGGGCGAGTTCACCCCTTTCCTGCAGGACGATTTCGTCGAAGGCATCGCGGCCGAGGTGGCGCGGACCGGAATTTTCGCCGCCTCGCTGATGACCCGCACGATGAGCTTTTTGCGCGCCAACGATCTGGTCTGGGGGCCGGCCATCCGGTCTTATCTGATGGGGGAATCGCCGCCGGCCTTTGATCTGCTGTATTGGAACGGCGACGCCACCAACCTGCCCGGCAGGATGACCGTCGATTACCTGCGCGGCCTGTGCCAGCAGAACCTGCTGGTGGGCGAGGGCTATCCGATGATGGGCCACATGCTGAGACTGTCCGACATTCAGCTGCCGGTTTGCGCCATCGGCTGCGAGACCGATCACATCGCGCCGTGGACATACAGCTGGCGTGGCGTGGCCCAGATGGGGTCGAACGACAAACGCTTCATCCTGTCGGAATCGGGCCATATCGCGGGCATCGTGAACCCGCCGTCGAAGAAGAAATACGGCCATTACACCAATGACGGCGATTTCTCGGATGGGCCGGAAGCATGGCGCGACTCGGCCAGGTTTGCCGCCGGAAGCTGGTGGCCGGTCTGGGAGGAATGGCTCCGCGAGCGCTCCGGTCCGATGGTGCCCGCGCGCGTGCCCGATGACGGCTTTGGCCCGGCACCGGGCAGCTATGTCCACGAAACGCCCTGATTCCAGAGTGTTTTCTGCGACGCGCAAATTCTTGCTGCGCCGCAGAGAAAACAATTGAAATGCTGCAGCGCAGCATCTATCTTGTTGTCACTGGAATTCAACGGCGGCATTCCTCCCCGACCGCCCTGATAGGAGAAGATGACATGGCTAAGACCCCTGATTTCACCAAGACGATGCAGGACCTGATGGCGAACTTCCCGGTCGACACCTCGTCGATGCAGGACGCGTTCAAGACCCAGTCGGCCCTGAACGAAAAACTGTCGCGCGTCGCGCTGTCGGCTGCCGAGCGTTCGACCGAGATCTCGGCCCAGTGGGCGAAAGACTCGATCGCCCGCATCGGCGAGCTGACCACCAAGAAAGACGACGCTGGCGCCTATGCAAAAGCCTTCGCCGACTTCGCCAACGCTTCGGCTGAAACCGCCGCCGAGCACCTGTCGGCTTTCGCCGAAGTTGCCAAGAAACTGCAGATGGAAACCGTCGATCTGCTGATGGCTGCCGGCAAGAACCTGGCTGAAGACGCCCAGAAGACCGCTGAGAAAGCTTCGAAGCAAGCTCAGGACGCTGTCAAGAAAGCTGCGACCGTCGCCAAGGCCTGATCGGCCCGTCGCACGGATCTGAAAAGGGGTGGCCTTGCGGCTGCCCCTTTTTTCTTTGCAATTGCCGCAAATTGATCCCAAGATGCTGCAAATGCATCCATGAGGACAGCCGATGGTCAAGCCTGATGCCGCCGCGCCCCTGTTGATCAAGCGCTATGCCAGCCGGCGGCTGTATAACACCGAGACCAGCGATTACGTCACGCTCGAGGATATTGCGCGTTTCATTCGCGACGGGCGCGAGGTGAAGATCGTTGACCTCAAGTCCGGCGACGACCTGACCCGCCAGTATCTGCTGCAGATCATCGCCGAGCACGAGGGCAGGGGTGAAAACGTGCTGCCGGTGGACGTGCTGACCGACCTTGTGCGCAGCTATACCAGTCAGGCGCAGTCAGTGGTGCCGCAGTTTCTGGCCGCCAGCTTCGAGATGCTGCGCGAGGGTCAGTCGAAGATGATGGAAAACATGGCCGCCATGTCCAGCACCAGCCCAATGGCGAAGATGCCGGGTTTCGACCAGCTTCAGCGCCAGCAGCAGGCCTTCCTGAAGGCGATGATGGGCGGCTGGCGTAGTGCCTCCTCGGGTCCGTCGCCCGAGGATGACGAGAACCCCTCCGCAGCAGAGGAAGACATGGTCGAGATCCGCCGCCAGCTCGCCGCATTGCAGGAGCGGATTTCCAAGCTCTGATCTTGCGGTTCCCCGCGACACCGGTTAGGTAGCGCGGGCACGGACAGTTGGCCGAGTGGTCGAAGGCGCACGCCTGGAAAGTGTGTAGGCGGGGAACCGTCTCGAGGGTTCGAATCCCTCACTGTCCGCCACTTGCCCTCGCGAAAGTGTTCTCCCGATCCGGCTCCGGCCGGATTTTTCCATTGTTTTCGAGGGTTATGCGAGAGGGGCTGAGCACTGGCACCGGCGCCAGAAGGCCCGAAAGCGGTCTCTCAGGGCCGATATTCTCCGGACCTCTCGACTGCCCGATTTTGGTGTAGAGCCTGTAAGCCTCAGAAAATAAGGGAACAAATCGAAGGCTGACCTGAACACTTCGATGCTAGTGGCGCCATCGAGATGGAACCGGGATCGAACAACTCTGTCGCGCTCTGGCCGAACCACGAGCTCTATTCTGCTGGCTCGGCGACGGTCGCGTGCTTCGTGATGATGTCCTGCACCTCACCCGGCTTGAACGCGACATCCCAAGCCCAGCGTCCGAAACCGCCTGCTGCGTTGATCGCCTTCACCCATTCGTTCAGCGCGTCCCGCTTGGCCTTGTTCTGAGGACTGTCGGTGCCCTTGATCTCGAGTGCGAGGATCGTGCCGCCAGCAAGGCGGACCAGGAAATCCGGGACGTATCGCCGCCGGGAGCCCGCCCACATGTAGTAGATCTGGAAACCGAGGTGATCGTTCTTGGCGTAGGCAAGAACGTCCTCGCGCTTCTCGAAGACATTGGCCGCGTGGCCTTCCCAGGCAGAATCTCCCACCAAATGGCTGATGTGCGACTTGGTCGTCGGAAAGCACGGCTTGGTCGTGTACCAGGTGCGCATCAACCCGGTTGCACCGATCGGGTTTTCCTCGTCGAACACCGGCGTCAGACGTTCCGTGTTCTGCTCGGTCACGTTGTTCAGCACATGCTGGACCACGAGATCGATGTTGAGCGCAATCAGAATCCGCCGCCGAAGCGGATCGGAGTGAAACAGCGACGGGATGTCGAGGCGGTCCGAGTTGAGGAACGCCTCGACAATCCTGACGAGTTGCGCCGCCAGATACTCGTGGGTGCCGGTGAACCCATGGCTCAGCTCGGCAAATGCCTTCCGTGCAGCCTGGAATACGAGGCGCTGAAGACGGAAGCCATCCGGTAGCTTCTCAAGGTCGATCGCGGTGACCTTGCCCATGTCCGTCGCGCCGCCGAGCGCCGGGGCGAGTTCGGCGCTGATCGGTGTGCTGGCGGGATCGAGCACGAGCGGCTGGACCTTGCTCCAGTCGATGGCGAGCTCCGGTTTGACGACCGTCTCCACGCGCAGCACGTTCGGCCAGCGAAGCTCCAGATGCGCGCGGTCGGGCACTACTTCGATCTGCGTGGTGGGCTTCGGTGGTGGCGGCGCCTCACCGCCTTCGCCGGTCTCCGAGATAGAGAGCGGCACGCCGAAGACGTTGACGTATTCGGGCAGGAACAGGCCGTTCTCGTCAGTGTCGTAGGACACCCGACGCAGTCCGCGTCCGACGACCTGTTCGCAGAGCAACTGGGACGTGAAAGCTCGGAGCCCCATGATGTGCGTCACATTCTTGGCGTCCCATCCCTCCGACAGCATCGCCACCGATATGACGTTCTGAAGGTCCTGGCCGGCTGTTCCCCTTTTCCCGACGTTGTCCACGATCTCGCGCAGCAGTTCCTCCTTCTTCATGGCAAGGAACTGCTGGCGCCGGGTTTCGGGAAGGTCTGCCGCGTCGATGATGTCCTTCAAGCGCGCCTCGTAGTCCTTGTCGGATGAGGCGGTCTCGCCGATCTCTGCCTTCTCGAGCACTTTCGAGTCGACGCGAAGCGTCCGGTCTGGCGCGTGCAACTCGGGCCAATGTGCATCGCCCTTGTTGAAATAATTCTCGATGCGGGCCGCGGTCTCCGTGCGGTTGCAGACGGTGAGCATGACCGGAGGCGAATGATGCCCGGCTTCTCGCCACTGCCGACGCGTTTCCCGCCAGTCGGCGCCGAGCAGCGTGTAGGCGTCCTGCACCAGCTTCGGCAGCGCCTCATGCGGCTCGGCCTTTGCCCGGTTCAGGTCCTCGGAGACGGATGGGTCGCGGTAGATGTGGTAGAGCTTCGAGCGCAACGTCTTTGCGTCCGGAACAGCGTCGTCGCGCACGACGACCCGCGGTGTCTTCACCAGCCCGGCCTCGATCGCGTCGTTCAGGCCGAAATCCGAGATGATCCAGTCGAACAGAGCCGTATCGGTGCTCTTCTTGCCAGTCGGCGCGAAGGGCGTGGCCGAGAGGTCGAAGCAGCGCTGGATGCGCCGGGTTTTGTGGATGCGGTCGAGGCCTTCGATCCAGCGCGTCGCCTCGTCGAGGTCGATGCCATGCTCCTCGGCATGCTTCTTGCTGATCTTCACCTCGGGCGGTTTGCGATAGGCGTGGTGCGCCTCGTCGTTGATGACGATGATGTCCTTGTGCGCCGCCAGCTTGCCCAGCACGCGCCGCGTGAAGGCCTCGTCGGACTCGCGCCCTTTCTTCACCACCGATCGGTCGGCTTCCTTCAGCGGCATCAGCGTGTGCCAGTTCTCGATCAGCACCTCGGCTTGGTTCAGCTTCTGGCGCAGGGCCTCGGACGGGCACAGGTTGAACTCGTCGTAGTAGCTGCCCTCGCTGGGCAGCAGCACCTGCAGCCGCTCCTTCACGGTCAGGCCGGGCGCCACGATGAACACCGCGCGGCTGAAATCCTTGTTCCGCTTCGGATAGGTCAGCGCGTTCAGCACCTGCCAGGTGATGATCATCGCCATCACCGTGGTCTTGCCCGCGCCCGTGGCCATCTTGTTGCACAGCCGCTCCCACGTCCCGCCGTCGCCTGGGATCGCGATGCCCTGCTTGTAGGCCTCGGCCCCCTCGACCCACCAGATCAGCGTCTCGATGGCCTCGAGCTGGCAGAAATAGAATGGATGCTGCCGCGCCTCACGGTCGTGCCAGTGCTCCAGCAGCTTGCGGGTAACGATGGTCACGCCGGGCCAACCGTCGTCGCGCCACTGATCCACGCGGGTGCGGATCGTGTTCACCAGATCAAGCACCTCGGTGCGCTTAGTGTTGTTGCGCGCGTCGAAAACCTCATAGCTCGCAGGCCGCCGTTCTGGCTTGATCTCCAGATTGCCGCCCTTGGCCTCGACCCAATGCTGCGCCGGGCAGACGAAGGGAGAATTGATGATGAGGGACATGGGCTTATCCCTCCAGCGACATGATCTTGAGCGACTCGATCCCGCGATCATCGACGATCTTGACCGCGATCCGGCGGTTCTCTCCCGCCTCGAAGGGCAGCGAGACGGTGCCGTGGAACTGCTCCAGCAGGTCCTCGTCCAGCTCCGCCCGCACGGCCTTGCGAAGGCGGTTCCAGCCGCCCTTCGCGTCCGCCATGGGGAAGAACACCTGGTGCGGCATCAGCGAGCGGTTGTCGTAGTCCACGTCCAGCGACCACATCGCGATCTGCTTTTTGCCGCCGGACACGAGGTCGCCGGCCTTCGGATCGAAATAGTCGAAGCCGTTCACCTCGACCTCCCACAGTCCATCCTTGCGCTTGCGCAGCTCCACGTCCGGCTGGCCCATCAGCCAGAAGGACTGGTTCGAGGCGCGCTTCTTCTTCAGATCCTCGGTCAGAAGGTCGGTGTTCATCTGCGCCTTGAGCAACGTGACACCCGGCCAGTTCACCTCATCGATGTCCTTCGCGGCCTCCGGGTCGAAGGTGAAGGCGCAGAACAAGATGAATTTGGGCGACGGGCGCAGGGTCTCTGCCTCGGTTAGCGCCAGTTCCACCTGCCGCTGCTCCAGGGCCGCGTGCTCGGGGCCGAAGCTGACAACGACGCGTTCGCCCGTTTCGGCCAGCGACCCGCTGGCATGAATGTATTTGAGTCCCGGTAACGTCTCGAACTCGGCGAAGCGGAGCATGGCGCCGCCCTTGCCGCGCACGCCGGTCTTGAGCAGTTCGTCGCGCCAGAGCGCCTGGCGAGAGGTCTCGCCAGAGCGGGCGACGGTCTCATCGGCCTCTTGCGGCGGGATGCTCTCGTCCAGCGACAGGACGGTCGGCGCCGGCACCGCCTCGACCGAGAACGGTCCGCAGATGCGCAGCTTGGATCTGTCAATGCGCGGCTTGTCGTAGAGCGTCTCCTGTTCGGCATGGTCGGCGATGGACTGGTCCATGCGGCGCTGCATCGCCTGACGGGCGGCGTGGAAGGCGTCGAAAGGCGCGCGGGCGGCCTCGGGCCAATCGTCGGGCCAGTCGAAGGGCACCTCCCATTCGTGCAGGGTGTCGCCCTTGGCGAAGTCCACCGGCTTGCCCTTGCGCACGCCCTGCGCGGGCTTGAGCGGCTTCGCCGGGGCGGCGGTCAGCGCGGCGTTCAGGTCGGCCAGCGCCGCCGCGATCTTCGGGTGATCCTCGTCATGGATCGTGTCGATGTCGGGGTTGTTGGCGATGGATTTGAGCGTGATATGCGGCACGGTTTCATAGTCGAAGCCGCCGCCGAGACCCTCATGCGGATAGCGGAGCGCGTAATAGTCGAAGCTGGCGGTCATCAGCCGCTGCTTGGCCAGCGTGATCGCCACGCGCGAGGTGTCGCAGGTGATCCAGCGCCGCCCCCATTTCTCGGCGACGAAGGCGGTGGTGCCGGAGCCGCAGGTCGGATCGAGCACCAGATCGCCGGGATCGGTGGTCATCAGGAGGCAGCGTTCGATGACCGCTGCTGCTGTCTGAACAACATACATCTTGTCCGGGCTTCCGGCGACATCTGACCAGATGTTCGAAATCTCGTATGCTGGAAAGTCGTCCAGAAAACGCTTGTATCGGAGAGTTGTAGCACTTCCGCTTACACGCCCTGCCGCAATGATCCGCTTGAAGCCGATCTCACCGGTTTTCCAGAAGCCCCCAGACGGCCCCCATTGCTTTCCCTGAAAGTCCACGGGGAATGAGCCAGGCGGGCGGTTCGAAACAAGGGCCGTCCATTGATAGTGACGATCATCGTCGTCAATCAGATTGTATCTCGCACCTGAGCCATGCCCTTCACCGGCGACTTTCTCGCGGTAGATCTGTCGGTATTTCAGCTTGGCCTTATCTCGGGAATACCAAACGGCATAGTCCGCAATATTGGCGAGGTTCTGAGATGCTTGACCACCAGTTTTCTGGATTACGATGTTGCTGATGAAGTTTTCAACGCCGAAAATCTCATCCATCATTTCCCGAACATGGTGCAGGTTCTCATCCGAAATCTGCACGAACACCGACCCGCTCTCGGTCAGCAATTCCCGCGCCAGCATCAGCCGATCGCGCAGATAGGTGAGGTAGGAGTGGATGCCGAGTTCCCAGGTGTCCCGGAACGCCTTGATCATCTCGGGTTCCTGGGTGAGGTCGTCGTCCGAGCGGTCCTTCACGTCGCGCTTGTTGGTGAAGGGCTGAAAGTTCGACCCGTATTTGATGCCGTAGGGCGGGTCGATGTAGATCATCTGCACTTTGCCGCCCATGCTCTCCTTGGTCAGGAGCGAGTTCATCACCAGGAGGCTGTCGCCCGCCACCAGCCGGTTCGACCAGCCCTTTTCATGGTGATAGAAATCCAGCGCCTGGCGCAGCGGCAGGTTCTCGAACGGCGCCGCGAACAGGTCCGGCTGCCGCCACTGCGTTGCGGATTCCTTGCCTTTCAGCCGCCTGGCCGCATTGGCAAGGATCGTCGCCGGATCCACGCGTTCATGGACATGGAGCGAGACGGTATCGACCGCGACGCTCGTCCGCTCCGCCTTGCCCGTCCAGTTGAGATAGGGTGCCTGCAGCCGCTTCAGCTCCTGCAGCGCGTCCCGCATCCGCTCGGGATCGTCGCTGGCCAGCGCGTCGTCGATCAGCTTCTCGATCCCCGCCCGCGCGCTGTCGAAGTTCAGCACCGGATCGAGATGCGGGTCGTAGGTCCAGACCGACTTCTCGCCATCCGGATCGGTGCCGGCATGTACCATCCCGACCTCGGGGTTGTTCACCCGCGTCTCGCCGTGGCGGTAGCTGAGCACCTGCGCGGGCCCGTCAGGCTTCCGAGCAGCCTTCTTCCTGCCTGCCGTCGCGCGTTGCCGCGGCGCAGCCAGAGTCGTGGGGGTCAGTTCGAACCCGTCCACCTCGTCGTCGCTGTCATCGTCCTCGTCCGAGGCATCCTCGTCCTCGTCACCCTCCATGTCGCCTGCCACCCGCATGATCGATCCGCCCCGCCCACGGCCGCGGGCCAGTAGCCCTTCATCGACCAACGCATCGCGCGCGGCGGCGTAGTCGTCATCGGTCAGGCCCGGCACACGCTCGCGCAGCAGCGCCATCATCGCGCCGTTGCCGATGGAGGAGCCATCTTCGGGGGTCAGGGAAAGGATCAGGTCGGTCAGGCTGTCGGACATGCGGGACGGGCACTCACGAAAAGGGCTTGTTTTCCAGAAGACTATCGCGCGAGTCTTTGTTTTGCACGCCCGATTCCGCCGCTTGCGCCGGACATCGCCCTTCATTGGCCCGAGAATTCATGCTGTACGACCGCATCATCAAGCAGGGGACGATCAACGAGCCGAAGGGCAAGCCGGCGCCGGACTTTGCGCTGCCGTCGACGGTCAACTGGATGCGTGCCCTGCGGACCCGCGTCGGTGGCGACCAGCGTGACGCCGTGGCCGTCCCCGCTCTCGCGCCAGACGGGCTCGCCCTTGCGCGTGTCGGCGTCGACCTCTTCGAGGAAGCCCTTGGCGAGCATCGCGCCGACCACCTTGGCGGCAGCGCCGCCGCGCAGGCTGTCGGGCAGCGGCAGGGCGATGTGCTCGGGCCGCTGGGCGGCGGTGCTCAGGATCAGGGCTTGGGTGTCGGAAAGCTTGGTCATCGTCGTCTCCCGTATCGGGGCGCGCGGGATGCGGGCCCTTCTACGAGGTCGAGCCCGCCAGTCGGCGGGCGGGACCGGGAGCGGGTCGTCTCACTCGGCGTGTTCGCCTTCGTGGAAGGCCATGTCGGTGATCTCGCGCAGCTTGGCGCGGTAGTGGTTCAGGGTGCCGACATGGCCCCAGTTGATCTCGTCGGGGCTGGTCTCGAAGTGGTCGGCGCTAAGGGCGGCGAGCCGCTCCAGCATCGCGTCGATCTCAGTCTTCGCGGCGATGAAGGCGTCGAGGGCTTTCGTGTTGTCGGTCGCGCGGCGGGTCATCGTGGTGGCTCCGTGGTGAGTTGCATCGTCCTTGTGGAGACACGTTCGCTCTGTCCGGGACGCTTATCAACTCGATAAGCACATGATTTTGAATGATAATCGGAGCTGTCGATGCAGGGCATGAGCGAGCGCCAGTACGCCGCCCATGTCGGGCTGTCGCGGGGTGCGATCCAGAAGGCTAAGGCCGCCGGCCGGCTCGTCCTGCACGAGGATGGCAGCATCGACGCCGCGGCTTCGGACATGCGGCGTGCAGAGACGACCGACCCGTCGAAGACCCGCAAGCCGCCCGCGCCGAAGCTGAAACCCGTGCCCGAGGCCGCCGTCGCCGCCGTCGGCGACACGCTACGGGAACAGGGGCTGTCCGCCCCGGCCGTCGGCGGCGGTACGACCTTCCTGCAGGCCAAGACCGCGAACGAGGTGCTGAAGGCACAGGAGCGGCGCATCCGGCTGCAGAAGCTGAAGGGGGAACTGGTCGACCGCGCCCGGGCGGAGACGCTGATGTTCCGGCTCGCGCGCGACGAACGCGATGCGTGGGTGACCTGGCCGGCGCGCGTCGCGGCGCTTATGGCCTCGGAGCTCACCGCGGCGCTGGGGGACGCGTGCGAGGTGGAGGCGGCGCTGATGCAGAAGGTTCTGGAGGCCCATGTCCGCGCCCAGCTCGACAGCCTCGCGGAGATCCGACCCGGGCTTGGATGACGATCTTGTCGGATTCGACGGGTCCGCCGCGCTGATCCGTGCCTGGTCGCGGGGCCTGCGGCCCGACCCGGACCTGACCGTCTCGAGCTGGGCCGACCGCCACCGGAAACTCGCTTCGCGCGCCTCGGCCGAGCCCGGGCAGTACCGGACCGCGCGCACGCCCTACATGCGCGAGATCATGGACCGGCTCTCGCCCGGCGATCCGACCCAGCGCATCGTTTTCATGAAGGCCGCGCAGGTTGGCGCGACCGAGGCCGGCAACAACTGGATCGGCTTCGTCATCCACCAGGCGCCGGGGCCGATGCTCGCGGTCCAGCCGACGGTGGAACTGGCCAAGCGGAACTCGCGCCAGCGCATCGACCCGCTGATCGACGAGAGCCCCGAGCTGCGGGACCGTGGCCGAGGGCGGGACCGGCGATCTGTTCTACACCATGAACAAGGAGGCCGCGGGCGACGATCTCGGGCTGACGCTGCAGACCGGCTTTTCTACCCGCGCGCTGGTCGGCCTCTTCGGCTCCGACCGCTTCCGCCTCGCGGTCTCCGCCGACGGCAGCACCTTCTTCGACGGACTCAGCGTCGACAACGCCACCGGCATCGTCGATCAGCCCCGGCTGCCGCGCTTCAAGGCATACACGAACTACGACAACTACGTCGGCGTAGGGACCTGGACGAAGATCGGCCTGAACAACACCGACTACAACGATCAAGGCGGGTTCGAGGCCGCCAATAATCACTTCGTGGCCCCGGTGGACGGCACCTACCTTTTCGGCGCAACGCTGCTCTACAAGATCAACGCCAGCGCCACGGCCCGCATGCGCGGGCGGCTGGTGCTGAACGGGGCCACGGAAATCCGCGGCTCCCTCGGCGAAATCTCCGCCACCCACGTCTCGCTCGCAACCGCGATCTGGCTGCAGACCATGGTGCCGCTCACCGCGGGCGATACTGTCGAGCTGCAGGGGTATTTCCGGGTCGCGGACGGCTACTTCGCCGCCGATCACACGTCCTTCTGGGGCTGCAAGGTCGGCTGCGTCCGGTGCCGGCGGCATGCAGACGATCATCTTGATCGGTCGTCGCCTCTTGTCCGGCATCCGGCTCGACCACGAGCGGGCGGGGCGGGCGAAGCGGCTGTCCGTGTAGAGAGGGAAGGAAGAACCAGCGCCCTGGCCCGAGCACGTTTCCCATCGCCGCCGGCGGCGCGTTGGGAGCCGCGACCGCCGGCCCAGGCGCGTCGATGTTGATCGCCACCAGGTCGGGCAACGTCCGTTCATCACCCGGTGCGCCATGCGTTCGCAAGATCACCCCATCCTCGGTCAAATGGGTCTCGCCAAGGAACCGCCGCACTAGGAGTCGGGGCGACTCGTGCCCGTCGGCGAGCGCTCGAAGCCGAACCTCCGCGTCCGGCCCGCCATGGGAGAGCAAGTCGTCCACAAGGTCTCGAATGCTCGACAGGGGCGCCTCGCCGTGGACGCGGACGGCCAGCGGCGACGTTATGCCACCAAGACCGGGCGCGACCAGCCGCAGGCTAAGGTCGGTCTGGCCGACGTGGGCTGGCAGCACCCGCCAGTCGCGCAGATCGTGCAGCGTGATCTCGCGCTGTGTCTCAAGGATCGACCCGTCTGGCCTTGCCAGATAGGCCCGCGTGGCCGGGAGCGCGAGTTGCCAGTCCAGCGTCTCCGCCCCATCTGGCGCAGCGGCGCGCAGGCGGAGCCGCGCCTTGCGGACCCCGCCCGCGGGCAGCGGAACCTGGGCCGACCCAGCCTCATTGATCACCGCCGGCGTGGCGTCTTCCACCCGCAGGGTCCAGCCGGCAGGGAAGCCGGAGACGCTCAGCGCCTCGCCCCCGGCATCCATCGAGAAGCGCGCTGCCGGCGGCAGGATTCGTAGCCGGAGCCGTGCGCCCACGTTCCCGTCTTCTTCCGCGGCCACGTCGAGCGTGCCGAGGAAGCTCTCCTCCGGTGCTGATCGCCGCCAAGCGCCGCGCCCGCCGGAACGGTAGAGACGGCGCCGAGTCGGAAGGGAGACGAACCCGTGCCCCGCCCGGCGCAGGGCGATGTCGGGTAGACCTCGGAACACTGGCACCCCTCGCCCGTCGCGCACCGTGCTGTCCTGTGCACCGAAAGCGGCGATTTCGTCTCGCTCGGTGCGGTCCGCGCCCGTCTCGACCGCGAGTGACCAGTCGCGCACACCGATCCGCCCTTTGCCCTCAAGCCGCAGAAGCCGGCCCTCCGCGCTCTCGCCGCCCGGCTGGGCGACCAGACCCTCGCTGCAAGTCACCCGCGCATTCGCCCCCACGAGCGCCCAGACGAACGGGTCGTGGGTCCGCAGAGATGCGCTGCCGGCCCAGGCCAGCCGCCGCGCCGCGCCGTCGTCACCGCTTTCGGCCAACGTCCAGAGTGTCAGGCCCTCGGCTGGGTCGACCGCCCCTCCGCCGGGCAAGGAGACAGGTTGCAGCAGCCGGCCGTCAGCCATCGCCACCAGCTCAATCGGCGCCGACAGGGGGAAGGGGAAGCGGGCCGTCCGGCGTCCGCTGATCCTGGTCGCGCTCCAGCCGCCCTCCTCACGGTCGAGGGCTAGCATCAGGTCCGGGCAGGCCGCTGCCAGCGCGCCGGTCGGGGCGAGGCGCACGCGCGGATAGGCCGCATCGATACCGTCCATCAGACGCGCGGGCAGGCGGGTCGCTGGGGCGACGTCGACGAAGGCCCGCCAGGCGCCATCCTCATCACGCACCAGCTGGCGGCCCAACGGCTCATCGACCTCGCCGCCGGCCCGCACGGTCATCGCTTCGGCGAAGAGCGCACGGGCGGCATCCCCGTCGAAGCGTAGCGTAAGGCGCTCGCGCCAGGCCGGCTCCGCGCGGTCGAGCCAGCTCTCGACGTCGGCGGCGGCCAAATCGCGCGGTGCCCGGCCGCGCAAGTCGACAAGCTCGCGAGCGAACTGCACGAAAAGACCGTGGAACTCCTCGGTGCGATAGCCCATCGGCAAACGTTCCGCGCGTCTCCGGGCGAAGGCCAGCGCCTGCTCCTCTGGACAGCCTGCGCCGAAGCGCTCCAGATCGGCGACGAGGCCGACGAGCGCCGCACGATAGCCGCCTTCGTTCGCCAGAAGCCTCACAGGAAGCCCGCCCTCGGCGGCGAGCGTACGCAGGTACTGCACGCCCGCATCGCTGCTGCGGGGCGGCGGGCGACGCAGCTTCCGCAGTCCTCTGGCTGTTAGGTCACGCAGTGTAGCTTGGTCGAGACTGAGGCCGAGCTCATCCGTGAGGAAAGCCCAGGAGAAGGATCCGCCGGCGAAATTCCGTCGATAGTGCTCTGCTGCCCATAGGACGAAGGCCGCGGCCGTTTCACCGTCCCTCGATCGTCCAAGGCCGCTGCGGAGACCGATCTCGAGTTCGTCGAAGCGGCGTTCCGAAAGCCGGTACAGATGCAGCGGCCGACCGTCGATCTCGTCTTTGATCGAAGCAGCGAAGTCCATCGGCATCACGCTACCTCGTCCCTACAGTAACAGAGACATGAGGCTTGAGATCGTGCGATCTTTTGCTTGGCTTCCGAACACGCCGCAAGCGTTGCGCGAACTGCTGCAACGCTACCCGGGACACGGCCAAATTCATAAGTTCCGCCAACACTACTGATGATACCGTCTGTCCCTTCGAATCAGAGATTTGCATCCACTGTAGCAACGACTTCGCCAGTGGAGAACGTTGAATCCCGGTCCCGTCCACTCCGCCACTTGCCCTCGCGAAAGCGTTCTCCCGATCCGACTCCGGCCGGATTTTTCCGTTGTATTCGGGGGTTATGCGGGAGGGGCTGTTAACTGGCCCACGCCCCGAAGGGCGCACACGCGTTCTCTCCGGGCCGGTATTCTCCGGACCTGTTAACCGCCGCGCTTTCGGTGAACAGCTTTAAGTCATTGCTTTCAAGCGATCTTTCGAAGTCCGTGATGCACGCGATTTAGAAAATCCATCTGGATGGCGGATGGAACAGAGATCGAACGCCGCCCGTTGCTCGCTGGTTCGGCTGCAGCTGGGACCAATCTCACCCCAGCCGCTGTTCGTGCTTTGTGCTGAGTCAACCGCGTGTTACCGTTGTGAAAAAGTGTGAGGCGAGCAGTTGGCCCAGAAGTCAGACATCGAATGGACGGACGCGACGTGGAACCCGGTGACGGGCTGCACCAAGGTCGGTCCCGGTTGTGACAACTGCTACGCCGAGCGGTTCGCAGAGCGCTGGCGTGGAATCCCTGGACACCCCTACGAGCAGGGCTTTGACCTGACACTCTGGCCGTCGAGGCTGAAGCAGCCCGTGCTCTGGAAAAAGCCGCGGATGCCGGAGCTGCGACATGGCTGCCTGACTTCGCGATCCGCAAGCCGCGCGAGAACCGCATCAAGATGCGCCTCATTCTCGGAACGCACAGCGCTCATGGGGTCGAGGTCTTCCGAACTGTGCAGCAGAAGGTCGAGAAGGAAGGGTTGACCCCTTTGGAATTCCAGCGTGCTGACCATAGCTTCCAGCAGATCTGGAAGGCGACGGCAGTCTTGCCCGCTCCGGTGCACAGTGTGAGAAGGGCCCGCTTCCTGCCCTGAAGGGCCACTTGGACCGCGCGGTTCACCGCGATTTCCTGATAGTAGCGAAGGGGTTTGGCTCGGTCTGGAAAGGTGGGCGTCAGCAGCCGTTCGGCCACTTGGTCGTCGACAATGCCCTCGGCGCGGCGGAGCCGAGCCCAAAGGTCATCAGGCGCCGGGAAATCCGAAATCGTCCGCTCGATGCCGGTCGTGTAGTCGAACTCGACAATCTCGATCCCGTTGGTCGAATACGCGAACCGAAGTCCAAGGATTTCTGCATATTCCTTGGCTTGTTGGAGGCCCTCCGCGGCGTGCCGGTAGCGGGATTTGGCCTCAACGACGGCGATCGGGAAATCCGGATAATATCGGAGCAGATAGTCTGAGCGCTTCTGCTTGCCACGGCGAGCCTTGCCGCCGACAAATACAACTCGGCCGTCAGTAAAAGTTCTCTGCTCGTTTATCGCGTGCGGGCGATCATCCCAGCCTGCTTCCTGCAGCTTCGGGACGACAAACTTCCTGCAGGTGTCGGCTTCGTTCATATCGGAAATTCTTCAAGGTGCGTCTCGGCGACTTCCTGAGATAGGTACCCAGGGACCTTCGCCGCTAGCTGTGCTGATTTCTTTGACGTACTTGTAAGAAGTAGCACTGGCGCGCCCGCCTTGCGTTCGAGATACACACCAATGAGGCGTCTTAGCGTGTCTAGATTCGCCCAGCCATCTCCATCAGGTCCTCTAGGCTCCAATGGGATACGCTTGTATTCGATTCCTCTTGCTCGAAAATCCGAAAATGCTTCATCGGTCGATGAAAATATTGAGAAAAAGTCCGGAAAAGTCCTCGTATCAATTATAAGTAACGGGTTCTTCTCTTGGATAGCCTTCCTGAATGAGTGAGCAGAAATCTCAGCAATAGGCACCAGAACAATGCGAATTTTATCAAAGCTGTCGAACAATTGCAGCTGACGTGCGTTTTGAAACCCCCACTCGTCTCTTTGCGTGTTGGCTACCTCTGACGGTGTTGAGCTGTATACTAAATGGAGCTTGCGATCACGCACTGTCGACCTCCAAGGCTAGCTCAGCCTCCATGGCCGAATACGAAACCTTATAGACTTCCGTCGGTCGACCCCAATCTGGGGTGCCAAATACAAATTCGCCCGTTATTTTATCCTTGTAACTTCTATCTTTCAGAAAGACCCTTCGATAAAGCTGGGGCGCAACACCAACAAAAGGTCGAAACAAGACATGAGTGCCTCCCTGCGATGGAGGTGTCCAATCGTTGGATTCGGTCGTTATCGAGTCACTGTGTAGTTCAGTGGCTTTGCTCTTGGGATACGGCTCGATGAACTGCACCTCATCGATTCCTGAAGCCACGATGTGGCGTGCGCAGTAATGGCAAGGATAAGTGGTCACGTACATTCGGCAGCCGCAAGGAGACGTGCCAGAAACTGACGCGGACAATATTGCGTCCATTTCCGCATGGACAGCGCGGCTGAATTCAATCAAGCCACCAATTCTTGTCCCGCGAATGCGCTTGAGCACTTCAAACTTATCTTTGCCCTCCATCAGTTCGGGAAATTCTTCAAGCAGCTCCTCGATGATCTTATTTTGCTCACGGTTGCTGCTACAGAACACTGAGTCACGGAAAGCGCATCTTTGATCCCCTTCGAGCTGTATTGTGAATCCCTCTCCGTACAAGCCACCTCCGGCTTGCGGCACGTCGTTTGTACCGGTTGCAACAATATTGCCGTTGGCATCCACGAGCGCAGCGCCAACCTGTCGCGACAAGCAAGCACTTCTCATCTGGGCGGAGCGTGCATGATGCATGGCTGTTTCGGATATGGTGGGGCGGACAATCTTGGACTGCGTGATTAGATTTACGAAGCGGCGAAGCTGATCATTCATGCCTGTAAAAGCAAGATCGTCGCCAGCATCGATTGAGTTGTCGACAAAGAAGTCAGCTTCATGAAATGTATCCGAGACATGTTGTCCATGCTTCTCGGGCGCATCTTCATCCCGTGTCAAGAAATCCCGGACCTGCTCCTTTACTGTCGGTTCACCCCATTGGGATCGATCGAAAAAGTTTTCACGGATTCGCTTCTCCCGTTTTACGGGATCACATACAATTCCAAGCAACGTAAAGGCATCTTGGTAAACCTCGCGGAGTATGGCGACTTCCGCAGGGTGTCGGAGCGAATCAATTATATAGGCCCTATGCTTCCCGTCAGGCTCTACTGGGGCACCCGAGAAAGTTTGCCCTTGAAGCGTCGCTCGCAGTTCGGCGATCTGCTTTAGGGCGAGACGTGCAATGGCTGAATGATCCTCTGGGCGAGAGTACAACTTTCCCTCCCGAAGCTCGTCACCGCGGTCCTGCATCATTTCGACATTTTCGATGGATTTACGCGCACCAGTTGGCGGCACGGGCCGCCCAGCGCGTTCGGCAGCGGCTCGAATTAGAGAGCTAGCCTTTACTATTTCGACCTCAAAGTCAGTCTCCTCGAGAAACGCCTTAAGGATCTTTGCCGCAGTCCCAGAACCGGACCCGGCGGGGCCAACTATGGCAACAAATACTTCATTGGTGCGCAAGCCCTTTAGGACATCTTGCCCGGAACGCTTGTCGACAAAAATAGCTGATCGAGCGTTTTCTTGAGGTTTAGGATCTGATGTCATGGTTGCCTGTAGGACCCATCGTTGTCACTCTTTTCTTCCTTCTTAGCTGAAGTCGGTGCGACTCGTCGATGGAGTTCGTGCGGGTCAGCCCTTGTCCATCGGTTTGGAGCTGCTGGTCCCACTCAACCGGGAAAGGCTCCCGCAACCGCTCCAGCGTGACCTCAGGCACCTGCTTCCCTTCCAGGATCGCTTCTACGATGTGTGGCGCAAGCAGTGTCATTCGAAGACTGCGGGAGAGGAAGGAAGACGCGATCCCCTCGCGCTCGGCCAGTTCGGTGATGGTGGCGAATTCGCCCGACTCCAGCAGGCGCTTCCAGCGGAATGCGCGGGCCAGCGCCTTGACCAACGTGCTGTCCGTCCGTCTTTGATGCGAGACGTCGTCCGGCAGCTGCATCTCCTTCCGTCCACCGCGCCTCACGATGCGAAATGGGGCGTGGAGCGTCACTGTCTCGGGGATGGGCGTGCCGCGGGTCATGCGGCCGCCCCCATGTCCCCAGCCAACATCTCACGCGCGAGGCCGCCGAGGCCGTCCACGCGCAGCCGGACGTTCAGGCCATCGGTGCCGACGTCCACCCGCTCGACCAGCAGCGCCACGATGCGGGCCTGCTCGGCGGGGAAAAGTTCGTCCCACAGCGGGTCGAGCTGCTGAAGCGCTGCGCGGGCGTCGGCCTCGGTGAGGTCGTCGGCATGGGCGCGCGCCGCCTTCCACGTCCCCGCAACGATCTCCGGCTGGCGGAACACGGCGCGGAGCTGGTCGATGACAGCGCCCTCGATCTCGCCCGCAGGCACGCGGCCGACCGGACACGAACCAGCACCATGCTTCAGCACGGTCTGACTGACATAGTAGCGGTAGAGACGATCCCCCTTCCGAGTATGCGTCGGTGAGAACGCGGCGCCATCGGGCCCGAACAGCAGCCCCTTCAGCAGCGCGGGCGTGTCGGCGCGTGTGCGGGCGGCGCGCTTCCGGGGGCTCTCCTGCAGCATCGCATGGACACGGTCCCACGTCTCTTGGTCGATGATGGCGTCGTGCTCGCCGGGATAGCTGTCGCCCTTGTGGACCGCCTCGCCGATGTAGGCGCGGTTGCTGAGCATGCGGTAGATGTACTTCTTGTCGATCCGGTTGCCGCGCGGTGTCCGGATGCCGCGTGCGCCGACTTCTCGCGCCAGTTCCGTGCAGGATCCGATCTTGAGGAAGCGCGCGAAGATCCAGCGCACATGCGTGGCGCTATCCTCGCGTGGGCGCTCGAGGGTTGCATCGAATGGCAGCGGACGGGGCTGCGCCCACCGCCCGCCGTGATGGCCGCCACCGAGGATTACTTCGAGGCCGAGGACGCCATCGGTCGCTGGATCGACGAGCGCTGCTCTGTCGGGTTGCACCTCAGCGCCAGCACCTCCGCGATGTTCGCCGACTGGAAGGCGTGGGCCGATGCGAACGGCGAGTTCGCAGGCTCGGTCAGAAGGGTAAGCCGGAAACGGCGGAATATCACTGCGAGGGCTGCGACGCGGCAATCACGGAACACCACAAGACGGCGATGCTGGAAGGCGGCGAGTGGCGGGCGACCGCCACGGCCGCCGATCCGACCACGGTCGGGTATCACCTCTCGGCGCTCTATTCGCCGATCGGCTGGCTGAGCTGGGAGCGGATCGTTCGGGCATGGGACGCAGCTCAGGGGTCGGACGAGGCGATCAAGGCGTTCCGCAACACCATCCTAGGCGAGACATGGGTCGAGACCGGGAAAGCGCCCGACTGGCGGCAGCAGGAGACCAACAGCGCGCCATCCCCGCGAACAGGCACGGAAGCTGTTTCCGAGTCGGGATTTCCATTGATCGGGAAAATGGAAGCACTCGCCCATCCGCAGGGCCTTCGATGGGGGCCTCTGCAAATGTTGACCAGGTGTTGACAAGAATTTCAAAAGCAAAAACCCGACGGTTTAAGTCGGGCTCCAACATTTTGATATCGTTGATTTGTTTGGTTGCGGGGGCGCGCTACCTACGAGACCGACACTCGATCCAAGCGGCCATCTGACCGACCGTATATAGCCGCCTGAAAGCACCTGAGGCGTCCGATCAATCGTGTTGAAATCTCCGCACGAAACGCGGAAATCCCAACATGACTTATACAGGATCGCAGTTGGCAAGCTGACTTAGATAGTGGTCTAGATGGGACGCCAGCCGAATACCCCATCTGAACAACCAGGCAGCATTGCGTTCATCAGGGCGGTTTGCAGCATCTGTCGCTGATCCGCCTCGGGGATAGCCAGCAAATCCGCAGGCCCGAAAATCGCACGATGGGTCACGAAACCGCTGAGAAGGCTAAGCGCGAAATGCGCCCGTCCCGGATCCGCATGGCCAAACGCCCTGCTTAGAGGCAGGGCTAGTGACGTGCCAAAGAATTGCGCAATGATCGCCCGCGCCTCGCTGCAGAGGATGGACTGTGTCAGTAAATGAAGCGGCCTGACATCTTCTACCTTGCGCGGATCACGCAGGAAGGCCAGATCGCAGATCCGGTTGATCATGGTCGCGCCATCGGGGTCCCCTGCGGCGATGTCATCGAGGGGCGCAAGCGCCAGCAAGGCCTGACGGAATATCTCGGCCTTCGACCCGAAGGCGCGATGGACATAGGCCACATCGACCCCAGCCGCGGCGGCGATGTCGCGCAGGCTGGTGTCGGAATAGGGCATCCGCGCGAAAAGCAGCATCGCCGATGCAAGAATGCGTTCTTTCCCGGTTGCCTGCCCCGGCATGCGGTCGGTCGAGTTGGCTGAGTTGAGCGTCCTTGGCATGGGTGGCTTGTGTTCGTCCGGTGGCTTCGACGCGAAGAAACTGAAAATGCTGCCCCGGAGCAGAGGTGCGGCAAAATGCTGCCCCGGAGCAGAGGTGCGGCAAGGTGCAGCCCACACCGGGTCGTGTTGTTTAGCTGGTTTTTCAACAGCAAACAACCAGCAGCCGCTTTTGCGCGACAATACAGGTTTTCACCCTGTCATCGAGCGTTGACAACAGGGGAGCGTAGGGCGAAAACCGCATCGGGACATGCGCGAAGCATCCATCAGCACAGCAATCAGAGGCAGATCATGGCAAAGCCCGGCAGAAACACCATTATTCTGGGCGGCCTGGCCGTTGTCGCCGTGCTTGGCTGGCTGGCCTGGGACCGGCTGCAACCCGCCGGTCTGCCGGCGGGTTTTGCCAGCGCCAATGGCCGGATCGAGGCGACCGAGGTGGATATCGCGGCGCTCACCGGCGGCCGAATCGCCGAAATCACCGCTGCCGAAGGTGACATGGTCAGCGCAGGCGATGTGCTGGTGCAGATGGACGTGGTGCAGCTGAACGCACAAAAACGTCAGGCCGAAGCGCAGCTTGCCCGCGCCGAAATCGGCGTCGAGACAGCAAGGGCGCTGGTCGCTCAGGCCGAGGCACAAGAGCGCGCGGCCCGGGCCGCGGTTGATCAGGCAGGCTCGGTTGCCGATGCCGCGTCGCGCAGGCTTGAACGCTCTGAGCAGCTTGCAAAGACCAGTGCGATCTCGCAGCAGGTGCTGGATGATGACCGCGCCCGGGACGCCCAGGCCCGCGCCGGTGTGGCCTCGGCCGAAGCCAGCCATGCGGCAGCGCTGGCGGGGGTCAGCAGCGCGCAGGCGCAGGTGGTCGATGCAAGTGCGGCCGTCGAGGCGGCAAAGGCGTCGATTGATGCGATCCAGGCCTCTCTGGACGACGCCACGCTGAAAGCGCCGCGCACGGGCCGGATCCAGTATCGCATCGCACAAGAGGGCGAGATTGTCGGCTCTGGCGGGCGGATCCTCAGCCTTGTCGATCTGGGCGATGTCTATATGACGGTTTTTCTGCCGACATCGCAGGTCGGCCGGGTGCAGGTCGGATCAGAGGTGCGCCTTGTCATGGATGCGGCGCGGGAATTCGTGATCCCGGCCACGGTTTCCTATGTTGCCGATGTGGCGCAGTTCACGCCAAAGACGGTCGAGACCGCCGATGAGCGCGAAAAGCTGATGTTCCGCGTCCGTGCCCGCATCGACCCCGAGCTGCTGTCGCGGCATATCGAATATGTCAAAACCGGCCTGCCGGGCATGGCCTATCTGCGGCTTGATCCGGATGCCGCCTGGCCTGACTTTCTTTCCAATGTCGTGAAATGACCGGCTCAGTTGCCGGGGTCTCCGGCCTGACGCTGCGCTATGGCAAGGTCACGGCGCTTGACAATGTGACGCTGGAGATCCCTGAGGGGCGCATGGTCGGGCTGATCGGGCCAGACGGGGTCGGAAAGTCCAGCCTTCTGTCGCTGCTGGCCGGGGCACGTGTGATCCAGCAGGGCAAGGTCGAGGTTCTGGGCGGCGATATGCGCGATGTGGCGCATCGCAACCGCGTCTGCCCCCGCACCGCCTATATGCCGCAGGGTCTGGGCAAGAACCTCTACCCGACGCTTTCGGTCGAAGAGAACCTTGATTTCTTCGGCTCGCTTTTCGGTCATGACAAGGCCGAACGCGAGCGGCGGATCACCGATCTGCTGGCTGCGACCGGCATGACGCCGTTCCGGTCGCGCCCGGCGTCAAAGCTGTCGGGCGGCATGAAGCAAAAGCTGGGTCTGTGCTGCGCGCTGATCCATGATCCCGATTTCCTGATTCTTGACGAGCCGACCACCGGCGTCGATCCGCTGTCGCGCCGCCAGTTCTGGGATCTGATCGACCGAATCCGCGCGACACGGCCGGGGATGAGCGTGATCACCGCCACCGCCTATATGGAAGAGGCCGCGCGCTTCGACTGGCTGGTTGCGATGAATGCGGGCCGGGTGCTGGCCACCGGCACCACCAACGATCTGCTGTCGCGGACCGGGGCCGACACGCTTGATGCAGCCTTCATCGCGCTTTTGCCCGAAGAAGACCGGGGCGAAGACAGTGCCGTGGTGATCCCGCCGCGGACCACCGATGACAGCGATATCGCCATCGAGGCCGAGGGGCTGACGCAGCGCTTTGGCGATTTCGTGGCGGTCGACAATGTTTCCTTCCGCATCCCCAGGGGTGAGATTTTCGGCTTTCTGGGTTCGAACGGCTGCGGCAAGACGACGACGATGAAGATGCTCACCGGGCTTCTGGAGCCGAGTGAGGGCCGGGTAAAGCTTTTCGGCCATGAGGTCGATGCAAGCGATCTGTCGGTGCGCCGCCGGGTCGGGTTCATGTCGCAGGCCTTCTCGCTCTATTCCGAGCTGACGGTGCGTCAGAACCTTGATCTGCACGCGCGGCTTTTCGATATGGCGGCCGAGAAGATCCCCGCCAGGGTTGACGAGATGATCGCCCGGTTCGATCTGGGCGACGTGACCGACAGCCTGCCTGAGGCGTTGCCGCTGGGTATCCGCCAGCGGCTTTCGCTGGCGGTGGCGATGATCCATGCGCCCGAGATCCTGATCCTTGACGAGCCGACCTCGGGGGTGGACCCGGTGGCGCGCAACGGCTTCTGGCGCATTCTGGCGGAACTATCGCGCAAGGATGGCGTGACGATCTTTGTCTCGACCCATTTCATGAACGAGGCGGAATGGTGCGACCGCATCAGCCTGATGCATGCGGGCAAGGTGCTGGTCTCGGACACCGCCGAGGGGATCACGAAAGCCAAAGGTTGCGCCACGCTGGAAGACGCGTTCATCGCCTATCTTGAAGAGGCGATTGGCGAGACGGCACCCGCCCCCGCCGCTGCGCCCGAGGCCGCGCCCGAGGCCCCCGCAGCCGGGGTGACCCATCACGCGCAGCAATCCGGCTTCAGCCTGCGGCGACTGCTTAGCTATTCGCAGCTGGAAAGCCTGCAATTGCAGCGCGATCCGATCCGGCTGACCATGGCGTTGGTCGGCAGCCTTCTTCTGATGATCGTGGTGGGGCTGGGCATCAACATGGATGTCGAGGATCTGACCTTCGCCGCCCTTGACCGCGACCAGACCACCACCAGCCGCAATTATATCGCCGATATTGCGGGATCGCGCTATTTCATCGAACAGCCGGCCCTGACAAGTTACGACGAGATCGACGCAAGAATGCGCTCGGGCGAGCTGGCGCTGGCGATCGAGATCCCGCCCGGCTTTGCCGCCGATATCGCGGCAGGCAGGGATGTGCAGGTCGGGGCCTGGTTCGACGGCGCCAACCCCAGCCGCGCCAATACGGTGCAGGGCTATGTGCAGGGCATGCATGCCGACTGGATCACACGTCAGGCGCGTCAGCTTTACGGTGACAAGGCGAGCGGCGGCAGTTTCGAACTGGTGACCCGATACCGCTACAACCCCGACGTGCGCAGCCTGAATGCGATGGTCCCGGCGATCATCCCGCTGCTTTTGCTGATGATCCCGGCGATCCTGACCACGCTTTCGGTCGCGCGTGAACGCGAACTGGGCTCGATCATCAATTTCTACGTCACGCCGGTGACGCGGCTGGAATTTCTGCTTGGCAAACAGCTGCCCTATATCGCGCTGGCCATGCTGAATTTCTTCCTGATGATGGCCATGGCGGTCACATTCTTCGCAGTGCCCTTCAACGGCAGTTTTCTGGGCTTTACCCTTTCGGCGCTGATCTATGTCACCGCGACCACGGCGCTTGGTTTTCTGGTGTCGGTCTTCATCGCAAGTCAGGTCGCGGCGCTGTTCGCGACCGCCATGCTGACGATGATCCCGGCGGTCAGCTATTCGGGTTTGATCTACCCGGTCTCTTCGCTGTCGGGTTTTGGCCGGGTTCTGGGCGAGATCTACCCCTCGACCTGGTTTATCACCGCCGCGCGGGGGGCTTTCTCCAAGGCCTTCGGAATGGCGGAACTGGCCGGGCCGATGCTGGCCATGGGCATCGCCATTCCGGTGATTATCGGGCTGGCGGCGGCCTTCCTGGAAAAACAGGCGAAGTGAGGGGCGGATGAACCTGCGCAACACCTTCAATCTGGGCGTCAAGGAATTGCGCGGGCTCTGGCGCGATCCGGTGATGCTGGTGCTGATCGTCTATTCCTTTTCGCTCTCGATCTGGACCTCTGCGAACGTCTCGCCCGAGGCGCTGACGAATGCCGCGATCTCGATCGTGGATGAGGATCAGTCGCATCTCTCCGCCCGCATCACCTCGGCCTTTTATCCGCCCTATTTTGTCGAGCCGCAGATGACCACGACGGCCGAGATGGATCGGCGGATGGATCAGGGGCTGGATACTTTTGCGCTGAACATCCCACCGGATTTCGCGCGCGATGTGCTGGCCGGAAAAAACCCGGCGATCCAGCTGAATATCGACGCGACAAGGATGAGCCAGGCCTTCACCGGCGGCGGCTATATCCAGCAGATCGTGTCCTCCGAGGTTTCGGAATATGTGGCGGGCTACCGGGCCGAGACCGCGCTGCCGGTCGATCTGGCGCTCCGCGCGCGGTATAATCCCTCGCTGGATCCGAAGTGGTTCGGCGCGATTTCCGCCGTGATCCGGTCGATCACCATGCTGTCGCTGGTGCTGACCGGCGCGGCGCTGATCCGCGAAAAGGAACATGGCACGGTCGAGCACCTGCTGGTCATGCCCGTCACCACGACCGAGATCATGTTTTCCAAGATCTGGTCGATGGGGCTGGTGGTGCTGCTGGGGTCGATCTTTTCGCTAAGTGTTGTGGTGCAGGCGCTGATGGCGGTTCCGGTGCAGGGCTCGGTCGTGCTGTTTCTTGCGGGCGCGGTGCTGATGGTTTTCGCCATGACGGGGCTTGGAATTTTCCTTGCCACCATCGCCGGGTCGATGCCGCAATTCGCGCTTTTGCTGATGATGGCGCTTTTGCCGCTGCAGGTGCTGTCAGGCGCGATGACGCCGCGGGAATCCATGCCAGAGATCATCCAGACCATCATGCTTGCAGCCCCCAACACGCATTTCATCATCCTCTCGCAGGGCATCTTGTTCCGAGGTGCGGGGCTTGACGTGGTCTGGCCCCAGTTCGCGGCGCTGGCGGCGATCGGGGTGGCGCTGTTCTGGGTGGCACTGATACGATTCAAGAAATTCCTGCGGTAAGGCATATGTTGGGCCGCCTGCTTCTGATCCTGACGCTTGCGCTTGCAGGCTGCGCTGCGCGTCCGGGGCCGGAAGTTCTGGCCCCCGATGCCGGTGCCCTGCCCGAGGGCGCCCGCCTTGTCCGGGTGCTGACCATGACCACCCGCGCGCCCGAGGCAAATCTGCCGGGGGCCTTTGGCGACTCTCGCTCCATCCGGCCAAGCTGGCTGGAATACGAGGTCTCGGTGCCGCCTGGCCATCGGCCGGGAAAGATTGAATGGCCGGATCGCAATGGCAGCAGCGCCGACCGGAATTTCGTGATGCGCAGCCGGCAGACGCTTAGCCGTGACGCCTTTGCAAAGCGTCTCTCGCGCGAGGGGGTCGGGCTTTATGTCCACGGCTTCAACACCCGCTTTCATGAGGCCTTGTTCCGTACCGCGCAGCTTTCGGTCGATGCGCATATCGAGGAAAAGCCCGTCCTTTTTACATGGCCCTCGGCAGGCTATCCGGGCGCCTATCTGGCTGATCGTGACGCGTCTGACTTTTCCCGCGCGGCGCTTGCCGATCTGCTGCGGCTTTTGACAAAGGGTCGGTCCGCTTCCGACGCGGTGCCGGTGCTGGCTCACAGCATGGGCGCGCGGCTGACGATGGAGACGCTGGTGCAACTGCGTCTTGCCGGGCGGGACGATGTGCTGGACCGGATCGAGGTCATCCTTGCCGCCCCGGATATTGATATCGATCTTTTCCGCGCCCAGATGGTCAGCCTTGGGCCGATGAAGCATCCCATCACGGTGCTCGTCTCCTCGGACGATCTGGCGCTGAAACTGTCGTCGCGGCTTTCGGCACGTCGGATACGGCTTGGGCTTGTCGATGTGCGTGATCCGGCGGTCCAGCGCCTGGCGGTCGCGACCGGAATACGGATCGTGGATATTGCCGATATTCCGACCGATGATCCCGCCCACAGCCGCTATGTCGGCCTGCTTTCCGGCGAGGCCGGGGCTGTGGTTGAAAACACCCTTTTCGGTGAGGTACGCTTGGCTGGGGCCTTTGTCTTCAATCAGGTCGGTGGTGTCTTCACTGGCATCGGTGATGTGCTGGCGGATTGAGGCCGCGGCCTTGGCCCGGCGTTGGTGCCAGCGGAATTGGCCGGGTCATGGCCTCGACGTCGCGCGGTTTTGCCGGTAATCGTCCATGATGATCAGGGCAGGGACAGGGGATTCCGTGTCCGCCGCCGGACGCCGATGCTTTGCCTGTTCAGTCCGGGGGCGGCTGTTTCGGCGGTTTGACGGCGCTTTACGACATGTCGTCGGCATCGGGCCTTGGGCGCAATGCCTATGTTCAAGAAAAATCTTGAACTCTTTGATTTCGATCAACACTCGTTGATAGTTCTGTGCTAACTTCCGCCGGTAAATTGGAGACGCGACATGGCCCTTACTCCCAAATCAGATGGCTCGGGTGCAACCGGCGATGAAAGCCTTGGCATCGAGGCTTTTCAGGCCGTTGACCGCATACGAGAGGCGCTCTCGGGACAGCTCAGCGGCGGGGTCTCGCCCGGCTCGCTGATGATGGCCTATGTCGACTGGGCCTTTCATCTGGCGCAGGCACCGGGCAAGCAGATGGAACTGGGCGTCAAGGCGGGCCGCAAATGGCAGCGTCTCATGGCGCATCTGATGGCCTCGGCGATGGATCCGCAGGCCGCGCCGGTCATCACGCCCTTGCCGGGCGACCGCCGTTTCGCCGGTGAAGCCTGGGCGAAACCGCCCTTCAGCTGGATGTCGCAGGCTTTCCTGCTGCAGCAGCAATGGCTGCATAACGTCACCCATGAGGTTCCGGGCGTGACGAAGCACCACGAGGATGTGGTGTCTTTTGCCGCGAAACAGATCCTTGATGTCTGTGCGCCTTCGAACAACCCTTTTACCAATCCCGAGGTTGTGGCACGGACCTGGGCTACCGGAGGCATGAACCTTGTGAAGGGCTGGCAGAACTGGCTGCAGGACGTCGTCCGCCAGATCCGGCAGGAGCCGCCAGAGGGTGTCGAGGCCTTTACACCGGGTCGCGATGTGGCGGTGACGCTGGGCAAGGTAATCTTCCGCAACCACCTGATCGAACTGATCCAGTATACGCCCACGACAGAAACCGTGCACCCCGAGCCGGTGCTGATCGTTCCGGCCTGGATCATGAAATACTATATCCTCGACCTCAGCCCGGAGAATTCACTGATCCGCTGGCTGGTGGCGCAGGGCCACACGGTTTTCGCCATTTCCTGGCGCAATCCGGGTGCAGAGGATCGTGATCTGACGCTGGAGGATTATCGCCGGCTGGGCGTGATGGCCGCGTTGGATGAGATCACCCGTCTAATGCCCGATCAGAAAATCCACGCCACCGGCTATTGTCTGGGTGGCACTTTGCTGTCGATCGCGGCGGCTGCCATGGCGGGGAAGGGGGACGCGCGTCTCGCCTCGCTGACGCTGCTTGCCGCGCAGGTCGATTTCGCCGAACCGGGCGAGCTTGCGTTGTTCATCGACCCAAGCCAGCTGCATCTTCTTGAAAGCATGATGTGGAACCGCGGCTATCTCTCTGCCGATCAGATGGCGGGGGCGTTTCAGCTTTTGCGCTCGAATGACCTAATCTGGTCCCGGATGGTGCGCGATTACATGATGGGCGAGCGGACGGCGATGAATGATCTCATGGCCTGGAATGCCGACAGCACCCGGATGCCCTATCGGATGCATGCCGAATATCTGCGCAGGCTTTATCTGAATAATGAGCTTTCTTCGGGACGCTTCACCGCCGGGGGCAAGACAGTTCTGTTGCAGAACATCCGGGTGCCGATCTTTGCCGTCGGGACCGAGCGCGATCATGTCGCACCCTGGAAGTCGGTCTACAAAATCCACCAGTTCACCGATTGCGAGGTGACTTTCGCGCTGACGTCGGGCGGGCATAATGCGGGGATCGTCTCTCCTCCCGGTCACCCGCGCCGCCGCTACCGGCTGGCGACCCGCGCCCATGACGACGCGCTTTTGCCGCCCGAGACCTGGGTCGAGGCCAATCCTGCAACCGAGGGTTCGTGGTGGACGCCCTGGCAGGCCTGGCTTGCCGCGCGTTCGGGTGCCCCCGCCGCGCCGCCCGCAATGGGCAACGCGCTGGCAGATGCGCCCGGCACATATGTTTTCCAGAGGTGACAAGATGACCGGCACTCTGACCAACTATCTGTTTCACCAGATGAAAATCGGCGACCGCGCCAGTCTTGTCCGCCACGTCGGTCCCAAGGATATTGAATTGTTCGCCGCTGTTTCCGGCGACGCCAACCCCGCGCATCTGGATGCCGGTTTCGCCGCCCATGGGCCGTTTGGCCATGTCGTGGTGCACGGCATGTGGACTGCGGCGCTGATTTCGGCGGTGCTGGGCACCCGCCTGCCGGGGCCGGGGACGATCTATCTCGACCAGCAGATCCGCTTTAACAAGCCGGTTTCGCCAGGCGATACCATCACCGCCGAAGTTGAAGTGGCCGAGCTGATCGAGGGCAAGAACCGTGTCCGCCTGACGACCACCGCCCGCAATCAGCGGGGCGAGGTGGTGCTTTCGGGCGAGGCGCTGGTGCTGGCCCCGGTCGAGCAGGTGACCTGGGTGCCGGGTGACCTTCCCGAGGCGGTGGTCTTGCCGAAGGGGCGCTGGCAGGGCTTTGTCGAAGAGGCCCGCGCATTGCCCCCGGTGCGGGCGGCGGTGGTGCATCCCTGTTCGAAATCCGCGATCCTTGGCGCGATCGAGGTGCGCGACGAAGGCCTGCTTGACCCGATCCTGATCGGTCCCGGCGCAAAGATTCGCGCGGCGGCCGCCGAGGCCGGGGTCTCGCTTGACGGCTTCCGGATCGAGGAGACAGAGCACAGCCATGCAGCGGCGGCGCGGGCGGTGGAACTGGCGGCCTGTGGCAACGTCCAGGTGCTGGTCAAGGGCAGCCTGCATTCCGATGAACTGCTTGCGGCGGTGGTTTCGAAAAGCGGCGGCCTGCGCACCGAACGCCGGATCAGCCATGTCTATGCGATGGATGTGCCCGCCTATCGCAAGCCGGTGATCGTCACCGATGCCGCGATCAATATCGCACCGACATTGGAGCATAAGCGCGACATCTGCCAGAATGCCGTCGATCTGATGCGGCTTCTGGGGCGCGATCAGCCGAAGGTCGCGGTGCTGGCGGCGGTCGAGACGGTGAACGCGACGATGCCCGCCACGCTGGATGCCGCCGCGCTGACGGTGATGGCGGCTCGAGGCCAGATCACGGGCGCGCTGGTTGACGGGCCGCTGGCCTTCGACAATGCGATCAGCCCCGAGGCGGTGGCGACGAAGGGCATCGTCTCGCAGGTGGCGGGCGAGGCCGATATTCTTCTGGTGCCGGATCTCGAGGCCGGGAACATGCTTGCCAAACAGCTGATCTATTTCGCGGGCGCCACGGCCGCGGGGCTGGTTCTGGGCGCACGGGTGCCAATCGTTCTGACAAGCCGGGCGGATCCTTTATCGGCCCGCATCGCCTCGGCTGCGCTGGCCAAGCTGGTCGCGGTCCGCAAAGCGGAGGGGAAGGCGTGACCCGCGATCTGATCCTGACATTCAACACCGGATCCTCGACTATCAAGCTGGGGTTTTACGCACTGGAGGCCGCCGCGCCGCGCCCGCTGGCGTCGGGCGTGATCGATTTCCGCGATGAGCCTTTCGAAGTGCGCCTGACGCGCGAGGGCAAGACCTTTTCAGGCCCGATCACAGCGGATCCCGGCGATCTGACAGCCGTGCTGAACCAGGCTTTTGCCTGGCTGGCCGGGCATTTCAATCTTTCGCGCCTTGCGGTGATCGGCCATCGGGTTGTGCATGGCGGCGATGTCTTCACAGGACCAGCCCGGATCACCGATCAGGTGATCGCGCAGATCGACGCGCTGGCGCGGCTTGCGCCGCTGCATCAGCCGCAAAGCCTTGCGCTGATCCGGGCG
Organism: Paracoccus sp. S1E-3; assembly: GCF_013868135.1. Classification (GTDB taxonomy): domain Bacteria; phylum Pseudomonadota; class Alphaproteobacteria; order Rhodobacterales; family Rhodobacteraceae; genus Paracoccus. The sequence goes on along the minus strand of NZ_JACEMU010000004.1, from coordinate 478,421 downwards.
ATGCGGGGGCTTTACCCCGATGTGCCACAGACAGCCTCTTTCGACACGGCGTTTCATGCCACCAACCCGCCCCTGATCCGCCGCTTTGCCCTGCCGCGCGCGCTTTATGATCAGGGGATCAAGCGCTATGGCTTTCATGGTCTCTCCTACCGCTATATCGCCGGGCAACTGGGCGATCTGGCCACCGATGCAAAGGTGGTCGCCGCACATCTGGGCAGCGGCGCAAGCCTTTGTGCGATCCGGGGCGGCAAGAGCATCGACAGCTCGATGGGGTTTTCGACGCTGGACGGCATCCCGATGGCGACGCGTTCGGGTGCGCTGGACCCCGGCGTGATCCTGCATCTGATGGGCGAAATGGGGCAAAGCCTGAAACAGGTCGAGACCATGCTCTATCGTGAAAGCGGCCTTCTGGGCGTGTCGGGTTTCGAGGCTGACAGCCGCGAGCTGATGGCCAGCACGCGCCCAGAGGCTGCCGAGGCGATCGACCTCTTTTGCCTGCGCATCGCGGGCGAGGTGGCACGGTTGGCGACCAGCATGGGCGGGATCGATGCGCTGGTCTTCACGGCAGGAATCGGCGAGCATCAGCCCGGTATCCGCGCCCGTGTCGCCGCGCGGCTGGCCTGGCTTGGGGCAGAGCTTGACCCCGATGCCAATGAAGCAGGGTCGCGCAGGATCAGCACCGCCGCCAGCCGGGTGCAGCTTCTTGTCATTCCGACCGATGAGGAAAGCATCATCGCCCAGGAGGCCGTCAGCGAAGAGGCAGCGACATGATTGATCTGAAAGGCAAACGCGGCCTCGTGGTTGGCGTGGCGAATGAGGCCAGCATCGCCGCCGGTTGCGCCAGGGCCTTTCGCGCGGCGGGGGCAGAGCTGGCGCTGACCTTTCTTAATGAAAAGGCCCGGCCATGGGTCGAACCCGTGGCGCAGGAAGTGGGTGCGCCGCTGTTCCTTCCTTGCGATGTGCGTGAACCCGGCCAGTTGGAAGCCGTGTTTGACCGCATTACCGCTGAATGGGGGCGGCTTGATTTTCTGCTTCATGCCATCGCCTTCGCCCCGCGCGAGGATCTGCACACCAGCGTTGTCAACGCTTCGGCCGAAGGTTTTGCGACGGCGATGGATATCTCTTGCCACTCCTTCCTGCGCATGGCGCGGCTGGCGCGGCCTTTGATGCAGGCGGGTGGTTCGCTGATCACGGTCAGCTTTTACGGCGCGGATCGGGTGGTCGAGAATTACAACCTCATGGGTCCGGTAAAGGCCGCGCTGGAGGCTTCGGTCCGCTATGCGGCGGCCGATCTGGCGGGCGAAGGGATTCGTGCCTTTTCGCTTTCAACCGGTCCGGTCAAGACCCGCGCCGCCTCGGGGATCGACCGGTTCGATGCGCTGATGGATAAGATTCGCGCCCGTACGCCTGCGGGAAAACTGGTAAGCATCGAAGAGATCGGTACGCTGGCGGCCTTTCTGGCAACCGAGGCCGCAAGTCCCATGAGCGGATCGGTGGTCTATGCCGATAACGGATTTCACACCACCGCCTGAGGCAGGCGCGGGGCCCCGCCCTTGACCGGAAGGCGGATCCGGGGCAAAGCGGAATCAACATCAGTTGACAGCATTCTGACAGGCGCCGCCGCGTGACCTTCTTTACGGTTCATCCCTTCCATTCCTTCAATCTTGCCGTGGTCTTGCTGATCGCGGGCAAGATCCTGACCCTGAACATTGATCTTCTGCGCCGCTATTCGATCCCCGAGCCGGTGGCGGGCGGCTTTCTCTGTATCGCGGTAACGGGGCTCCTCTGGGCGCTGTTCGATCTGAAGGTCTCATTCGAGGTGGGGATCCGTGATTTCCTGCTGCTGGTGTTCTTTGCCGGTATCGGGCTGAAATCCGATATCCGCACGCTGCTTGCGGGGGGCAGGCCGTTGGTGATCCTGTTGATCCTTGCGACCAGCTTCATCCTTTTGCAGAACTTCGCGGGGATGGGGCTGGCGAGGCTCTTTGGAATGGAGCCGAAGACCGGGCTGATGGTCGGCTCGGTTTCGCTGACCGGCGGCGTTGGCACCACGCTGGCCTGGGCACCGATATTCGCCGAAAAGCTGGGGATCACGAATGCGCTGGAACTGGGGGTCGCGGCCAATACTGTCGGGCTAATCGCGGCCTGTGTGATCGGCGGGCCGATTGCGGCGCTCCTGATCCGGCGGGGCGGGCTGAAGGCGGAAAACAAGCGCGATCTGGACATCGGCGTTCCGAATGAGGGGCGCGCGGTCCGGATGGATTACTTCTGCATCCTCTGGTCGATCCTGGCGCTGAATGTCACCGTGCTGATCGGGCTGGCGCTGCATGAGGCGATCACGGCGGCCGGCGTCACGCTTCCAGCCTTTGTCAGCTGCCTTGTCGCGGGGATCGTGCTGCGCAACCTTTTGCCGCTGGCCCCGAGGCGGTTAGTGCGGCGGATCTGGCCTGGGGTCGATGATGCGCTGGCGCTGATCTCGGATCTGTCACTCGGGCTTTTCCTGATCATGGCGCTGATGGGCCTGCAGGTCTGGGAGCTGAACGGCGTCCTTCTGTTCATTACCGCCGCCCTTGTGATGCAGATCCTGCTGACGGTCGGATTCACGATTTGGGTCGTGTTCCCCGCGATGGGGCGCGATTATGAGGCGGCGGTGATCTCGGCCGGGTTTGGCGGTATCACGCTCGGCTCAACCGCCACCGCCATCGCCAATATGACCGCCGTGGCGCAGCAACATGGCGCGGCGCACCGGGCCTTTGTGATCGTGCCGCTGGTCTGCGGCTTTTTCATCGATATCGTCAACGCGCTGATCATCTCGGCGCTGGTCGGCTAGGGTGTGTTGACGTTCACCGGAGTCGGATGACGGTTGCGGCGAGAGCAATGAAGGCGCTGAAACTTTCATCAGTCTTGCAGCAGCGCATGGCGATGCCTCTGTATTCCTTGAGCCTGCCGAAGAGGTTCTCGATCAGGTGCCGCCACTTGCAGGTTTCGCGGTCGAATTCGGCGGGGAAGCGGCGGTTGGACTTTGGCGGAATGACCGGCTCGATCCCTGCACCGGTTAGCGCCTCGCGCAGCCAATCGGCATCGAACGCCCGGTCGGCAAGAAGTTGGCCACACGTCAGGCCATCGATCAGCGCCCCTGTGCCGCGCAGATCATGGGCCTGTCCCGGCAGCAGCCGAAAGTCGGTCAGGTTGCCGACCGCATCGGCCAAAGCCATGATCTTGGTTGTTATCCCTCCGCGAGAGCGCCCGATGGCCTGGCTTTGCGTCCCCCTTTTGCGCCCTGTCCGTGGCGGTGAACCTTGACGATGCTGCCGTCGATCATGGCGTATCCAAAATCGGCATCTTCAGCCAGGGCTCGGAACATGCGGTAGAACGCATCGGCCTTTACCCATCGCCGGAACCGCTTGAACACTGAGTTCCACTTGCCGAAATCCGCCGGCAAGTCGCGCCATGGACAACCGGTCCGGACTATCCAGAGACCCGTTCTGCGGAGCCGCCTTTGTGTTCCGAGCGAAGCGGGCGGATCGGATCAAGCTCTTGATCTGGGATCAGACCGGGATAGTGCTGGTTCACAAGCGGCTCGAGGGCGGCAAGTTCGTCTGGCCACAGGTGCGCGACGGGGTCATGCGCCAGACGCTGATCAACGATGATCTCGACGCCTTCACCCGGATCCCGGCAATGTACGGCAATTCCATCGCGCAGCTGGAGTCGGACGTGGTCTGGGGCATCATTACCTCGAACCCGGCCATGGCCGACGGCAACGCGCTGTTCCACACCACGCACAAGAACCTCGCGGGCACCGGCGCGGCGCTGGCGGTCGATGCGGTGGGCGCGGCGCGGGCGGCGATGGCCAAGCAGACGGGCCTCGACAAGAAGACGGTGCTGAACGTCCGGCCCGCCTTCCTGATCGTGCCCGCCTCGTTGGAACTGAAGGCCGAGCAGCTGGTCGCGCAGAACCTCGTGCCCGCCGCGACGTCCAGCGTGGTGCCGCAGTCGATCCGCACACTGGCGCCGATCAGCGAGCCCCGGCTCGACGCGGCCAGCGAGACCGCCTGGTATCTCGCGGCCAGCCCGAACCAGATCGACACCATCGAGTACGCCTATCTCGAGGGTCAGCAGGGCGCCTACATCGAGACGCGCAACGGCTTCGACGTCGACGGCGTCGAGATCAAGTGCCGCCTCGACTTCGGCGCCAAGGCGATCGACTGGCGCGGTCTCTACAAGAACCCGGGCGCGTAACGCACCCATCCTGAACCCTGACACACGGGCGGTCCTGACGGGCCGCCCTTCGTCTTTCCACGAGGATCACGTCCATGAAAAACTTCGTCCAGCCCGGCAACACCATCACCCTGACCGCGCCCTATGCCGTCGCCTCCGGCGATGGTCTGCTCGTCGGCTCCATCTTCGGCATCGCCGCCGGAGCGGCCGCCCTCGGCGAGCCCGTCGAGACCTCGCTCGTCGGCGTGTTCGACATCACCAAGGTCGGCTCCCAGGCCTGGACCGTCGGCGCCAAGATCTATTGGGACGACACCAACAAGCGCTGCACCACGGTTGCCACCGACAACACCCTCATCGGCGTGGCCGTCGAGGCGGTGGCGAGCGGCGCGAGCGATACCATCGGCCGGGTACGGCTGAACGCGGCCTTCTGATGAGCGCCTTCGCTGCCGCCGTCGGTGCGCTCTTCGCCGATCCGAACATCGGCCGGGACGCGGTCTACATCGCCGACGGCGGCACGCCCGTCCTGGTGCGCGTCGTCGCCCGGCGTGCCGATGCGGTCACCGACTTCGGCGATGCGCGGCTCTGGTCCGAGACCACGCGGATCGACCCGCTTGCGCTTCAGCTTGAATGAGCGCCGGTTGTAGACGTTGTTGCCGATGTATTTCTCATTGGTCAGGATCTGATGGACGGTCGCGCGGGTCCAGGCCCGCCCGAGATCGGTGAGGATGCCCCGTTCATTCAGTTCTGCCGCAATTTCGCTTTCCGACAGGCCCTTCTTCAGAAACTGGCTGTAGATCCAGCGCACCGTCCGGACCTCATCGTCTGGTCCGGGAACCAGCACAACGCGATCCGTCTGAAGGCTCTTGTGCTCACCGCGCTTCAGTTCGGTTTTCACTTCGCCCCGCTCATTGAGAAGGGCGCGACGCAACCCGAAGCCCGCCGGGCCGCCCTGACGATAGCCGAGCTCAATCAGACGGCATTGGCCCGCGAAGACCTTCACTGAAAGCTCACGGCTGTATTCGCCCGCCATTGCCCGCTTGACGCTTTTGACGATGGTGGAGGTCGGAGAACCATCGTTCTCGAATTGCTCGGCGCAATAGGCGACCTGCATTCCCGCCTTTCGGCAGCGATATTCGTAATAGGCAGATTCGTCGGTGTCCTGAAAACGTCCCCAGCGGGTGACGTCATAGACCAGAATCACGCTGAACTCGGCCACGCCGGATTCGACATCGGCGATCATCTGCTGCAATGCCATCCTGCCGCCGATGATCAGGCCGCTCTTCGCATCATCCGAATAGGTTCTGACAATCCTGATGCCGCGGCGTTCGGCGTATTCGCGGATGGTCTGCGCCTGGTTCTGGGTTGAATACTGTTGATGCTCGGTCGACATCCGGACGTACTCCGCAGCCAGCAGCTGCTCGGACGGCTCGGTTTCTACTTCGGATAATAGTGCTTTTCCCCGAGCCACGCCCGCCTCCCAAGAAATCATGTGGGCTGCTTCGAGCTGATGGCCCTCTACCGCAGGTTGGGCGCAAATACGAACTGCCGCTTTTCATGTCCTTCCCAGAGTATTATCGGAGGAGGACGCAGAGATGCGGACCAAGACGGGCACATTTGTGCCGAAAACGGGCACAAATGTGCACCTTGAAGCAGATGTCGCCGACTACCGGACCGCCATTGCCGCGGCGCTTCGGGACGAACTCGGCCTGACGCATCGGGCAGTCAAGACGGCGATGCGGTGGACGGGCGCCAGCGAGCGGACCGTGAAATACTGGATCGCGGGCGAGCGTGGACCCAGCGGAGAGCATCTGATCGCACTGGCCAAGAACTCGGATATCGTGTTCCACATGGTCCTGATGCTGGCCGATCGGCACGACGACGCGGATGCCGAGTAAGGTCAAGCCGCCACAGCGGCGGCGGGGGCCAAATTGATTCACCGCCGCCAGACTTGATGTGTAGTGTTTTTTGGTTATATTGAATACACGCCAAGCATGAGGAGCCGTCAATGTCCCGCACCACGACCATGACCGTCCGTCTGAGCGGTGCGCTCAGCGATTTCGTCGCGGCCAATGTCGGCGAGAACGGCTCCTACGAGAACATCAGCGAATACGTGCGCGACCTGATCCGGCGAGACAAGGAGCGGGCCGAGCAGGAGGTTTTCGACCGGCTGAAGGCCGAACTGACCCGCGCCTTCGCCGCGCCTGAGACCAGCTACAGGCCGCTGACGGCCGCCGAAGTCATCGCTCGCAACCGGGCCTGACCAGATGGCGATCCGGGTTCAGGAGGCGGCATCACTCCGCCTCGATGAAATCTACCGCTATACGCGCGACCGATGGGGCGAGGTTCAGGCGGACCGCTACATAACCGGCATGTTCGAAGCGTTCGAACGGATCGAGGCCCATGGCGTCGCCGCAAAGCCTATCCCGGCAGAGTTCGGCGTCGAAGGGTTCTTCTTTCGGTACGAGCATCACTTCGTCTATTGGCGCCGACTGTCCGACGGCGATATCGGTATCGTCGCGATCCTGCATGAGCGCATGCATCAGATCGACAGGTTCAAGGAAGATTTTCGCGACTGAATTGGCAACCGCTTACGCCCGTGATGCTTGCATGCGCCGTCGGCGGTTTCCGCTGGTGGAGAAGGTTGGACTTCAGGCCCGCGCCCTCCGCCACTTGCCCCAGCGAAAGCGTTCTCCCGATCCGTCTGCGGCCGGATTTTTGCGTTGTTTCGCGGGTTATGCGGGAGGGGCTGAGCACTGCCCTTGCAGCCAGGTGGCCTTGAAGCGGTCTCTCAGGGTCGAAATTCTCTGGACCTGATGACTGCGCCGATTTGGTGAATAGCCTTCAAGCACCTGGAATATAAGGGTTTTTCTGAGGCCAGTGCCGGACACTTCGACGCCGGTGGCATTCGCAAGATGGAACATAAATCGAACTAGTACCATCAGAACAGTTCGGTACTTCCGTCGTCGCGGATGCGCACAACCGTCATCAACACGCCGACCGTCACCTTCGCCAATGCAGTTGCACAGGTCGGCATGCCCCAGGCGAACCTGCCATAGCGGTCGGAGACCACCTCCGCAGTCTCGATCATGCTCATGTAAAGCGCCGGCAGATGTTCGACCAGCCAGGGATCCTGCATGCGGTAGGAATTGTAACGCTCGGTGCGGACCAGGCTGACCGATTCGCTGCCGCCGCCGACGGCGATCTGCATCCCGTCCGCGACGATCTGCTTCGCGGCCGTCGCAATCGCCATCAACCCGCTTGCGCACATGCGGTCGATGGTCGTGCCCGGCACCGTCACCGGCAATCCGGCCCGCAGCGCGCCCTGCCGGCCGATGTTGGCGCCCGAGGTGCCCTGCTGCTGGGCCGATCCCCAGACCACGTCCTCGATCTCGGCCCCTTCGATCCCCGCGCGTTCGACGGCATTGGCGATCACATGGCCCACCATCGCCTGCGCCTGGGTGTCGTTGAAGGCGCCGCGGAAAGCCTTGCCGATCGGCGTTCGGGCGGTGGATACGATGACGGCTTCTCTCACGATTTTTCTCCCTCAACATGTTCTTCGGCCCGATGGATATAACGCAGCGTTGCGACCCCGTGGGCGATCAGGGTGCCGTCGTCGTGATGGACCTCGGCCTCGGCCGAGAAGATCTTGCGGCCCGAGGACAGGACGCGCCCCACGACGGTCAGCCGGCCCTCGCGCGCGACACCGGTATAATTGACCGTCAGTGACAGGGTGACCACGCTGCGCGCGGCCGTGCCGTCCGGCCCGACGACGCCGGCGGAGGCGCAGGCCGAATCGATCATGGTCGCCATGATGCCGCCATGGGCGCCGCCGCCCGGATTCAAATGCTCCTCCCCGACATCCAGTTCGGCGCGAAACAGCCCCGGCTCACGGGTCAGAACCCGCAAGCCGATCATCTGCCAGAAGCGAGGCTCGGGGCGCGCCGCGGTTCGATTCATGACCCCTCCGCCTTTGCCGGCGCGTCGACATAGCCCTTGCGATAGCGCATTGCGCCTTGCCCCGTGGCGACCAGGACGCCCTCGTCGCAGCGAAGCTCCACTTCGGTGAAGAAATTGCTCTGCCCGCCTCCGACCTTGCGGCCGGTCGCGATCAGCACAGTGCCCTTCGGCTGGCCGACGAAATTCACCGCCAGCGACAGCGTCATCGCCATGCGCCGAGGCTGGCCGGGCGGCATATAGCTGCCGGAAAAACCGGATGCCGTGTCGATCAGCAGGCAATAAATGCCGCCATGGGGAATGCCGTGCCGGTTGGCGTGAATCTCGTCGAGCTTCAGGCGAACCTCGGCGAAATCCTGTTCCCATCGCGTGATCGAATAGCCCAGCACCTTCTGGAGGGGATAGGGTTCGATATCGAGGGTCGTTACCTTGCCATCTTCTTCGCTCACGCTTCCCCCTTTCCGGGAATTGATTCCCGCGCGCCTGTTGCGTGGTCTGGCCGGGATGTTCATCCCTTCGCCCGATCCCGCATGCGGCGCATCCTCCTTCTGGAGATCAATATACCAATTATGCGAATAATCAACCCGCATATCGAATATTCAATTGACCTGCCTCCGATCGACTCATAGGGTGTCCAATGAGGCGTTCCCGCTCAGATCGGGGAACCGTGCACGGCTTGGAGGAGGACGTGATGGCAGAGCCCGTTTCGACGGAACGTATTGGAAATGTCGCGATCGTCGAGATCGACAACCCTCCGGTCAACGCATTGGGCAGCCTGATTCGCCAGCATCTGGAAGACCATGTCCGGGCGGCGCTGGAAGATGACGGGGTGGATGCGGTGGTGCTCGCCGCGCGCGGTAAGCATTTCTCGGGCGGGGCGGATATCCGCGAATTCGGCCAGCCCTCGACCGGCCCGGACCTGCCCGGTCTCATCGCTCGTCTGGAAGCTGCCGACAAGCCCATCGTTGCGGCCCTGAAGGGTACGGTTTTCGGCGGCGGCTTTGAACTCGCGCTCGGCTGCCATTACCGCATCGCCGACAGCAGCGCGCGCTTCGCCCTGCCCGAGGTCCGGCTGGGCCTGCTGCCCGGTGCCGGCGGCACGCAGCGCCTGACACGGCTGATCGGGCCGGAGGCTGCAGTCAAGCTGATCGTCACGGGCGAGCCGATCGACGCGCGCGAAGCGCTGTCGTTGGGGATCGTCGATCGTCTGGACGATGGCGATCCGCGCGAGGCCGCGATTGCCTTCGCGGGGGAGATCGCGAAGACCCGCCCGCTGCCCCGCGTCTCGGAAATGACCGACCGGATCGCGGCCGTTGACCCTGTCGCCTTCGATGCCGTCGCCGAACGGTTTCTGGCGGCGAACCGGGGACTGACGGCGCCGCGGGCCTGCGTCGCCTCGGTCCGCAACGCCTTTACACGGCCCTTCGCCGAGGGGCTGGCGGAAGAACGCCGGATGTTCGCCGAGCTGCGCGGCAGCGACGAAAGCCGGGCGCAGCGTCATCTTTTCTTCGCCGAGCGTGCGGCGCTGAAGGTGCCGGGCCTTGATGCGACGGTGAAGCCCCGTCCGGTGCAGAAGATCGCGGTGATCGGCGCGGGCACGATGGGGGGCGGCATCGCCATGTCGCTGGCCTCGGGCGGCTATGACGTCACCATCGTGGATCAGAGCGACGATGCGTTGACCGCGCGGCTTCAGGCCATTGCCGGGCTTTACCGGAAATCCGCCGCGCGCGGGGCATCGGCCGCCGAAGGCGAGACGGCGCTGGCGCGGATTTCCAGCACGACCGATTTCGCCGCTGCCGTCGGAGGCGCCGATCTGGTGATCGAGGCGGTGTTCGAGAGGATGGACCTGAAGAAGCAGATCTTCGGCGAACTCGGCACGCTGACCAAACCCGGCACGGTGCTGGCCACCAATACATCCAGCCTCGACGTGAACGAAATCGCCGAGGCGTCGGGCCGGCCCGGCGATGTGCTGGGGATGCATTTCTTCTCGCCCGCCAATGTCATGAAGCTGCTCGAGGTGGTGCGCGGCGACAAGACCGACCCCGACGCGCTTGCCACCGCGATCGAGGTCGGGCGCCGCAGCGGCAAGATTCCGGTCACGGTCGGCGTCTGCTTCGGCTTCGTCGGCAACCGTATGATGGCCGCGCGCACGCGCCAGCTTGACGCGATGCTGCTGGAAGGCGCCTCGCCGGCCGAGATCGACGCCGAGGCGCGGCGCTTCGGCAATGCGATGGGCCCCTGCGCGGTCAGCGATCTGGCGGGATTGGACGTGGGCTATCTGGTCCGCAAGGAAAGCGGCCGGCGCGCCTATGTCATCGACGCCATCGCCGAATCCGGGCGGCACGGGCAGAAGACCGGTAAGGGCCTCTACCGCTATGACCCCGGCGACCGCCGACCCATCCCCGACCCCGAGGTCGACACCTTCATTGACGCGCTTGCCCTGCAGGCGGGCGTCACCCGCCGGCCGATCCCGGATGACGAGATCGGCGAGCGGCTGGTCTATCCGATGATCAACGAAGCCGCCCGCATTCTCGAGGAGGGTATCGCCGCAAGGCCCTCCGACATCGACCTGATCTGGATCAGCGGCTACGGCTTTCCGCGCACCAAGGGCGGGCCAATGTTCCATGCCGACACGATCGGCCTGCCGACCATCGTCGCCCGACTTGACGAACTGGCCGAACGGACGGGATCGGAGGAGCTGCATCCCGCGCCGCTGCTACGCCGCCTGGCCGAGCAGGGCGGCAGCTTCGGCGACATGAACGGCAGCTAGGCGATGGAGAACCCAAAGCCATGGGCGGGGCACATGCCGCCCGGTGTGAGGACCGATTTCGCGCCGCGTCCGATGACCGTCCCGCAATTGCTTGCGGAGGTCGCAGCGCGCCAGCCCGACGCGCACTTCGTCGAGTATTACGATGAATGGGTCACTTACGGCCAATTCGTCGCGCAGGTTCGACAGATCGCAGGGGCCCTATGGCGGGCCGGTATCGGGCATGGCGATGTGGTCGCGCTATACCTGCCGAACACGCTGTGGCATCTGCGCTATTTCTTCGGCATCCTTGCCACGCGGGCGGCCGCCACACATCTGAGCCCGCTCGACGCGCCAGCCGAGCTTCTGCACAAGATGCGGGATTCCGGCGCGCGCATGCTGGTCACCATCTCGGCCGAACCCTTCCGCACCCGCGCCATCCAGTTGGCCGAGGCGACCGGCGTCAAGGTGGTGATGTGCGACGACCCCATCGCGCTTGAAGGGGCCGACCACCGGGTGCCGGCCGGATTGACCGATCATGTTGATTTCGTTGCCGGCGCGGATGAGGCGCCCCTGATACCCGAGGGGGCTGGGCCGGGCGATCTCGCGCTGTTGCAATATACGGGCGGAACGACGGGTGTGACCAAGGCGGCGATGCTGACGCAGGGCAATCTCTCGGCTTCGGCGCAGAGCTTTGTCGCCTTCTACGGCCACGAGGACCAGTCGGGACCGGGTCGAAAGGTCCTCACCTATTCGCCCCTCAGCCACATTCTCGGTCTTTCGACCCATATGCTGCGGCGGATGTGGGAGGGCGCAACATTGCACCTGCGTCAGCGGTTCAACGCCGAGGAGGCGGTCGACCTGATCCGCAGGCACAAGATCAACAGTTTGGGCGGGGTGCCGACCATGTGGCTCGCGATGACACAGGTTCCCGGCATCAAGCGCGCCGATCTCGAATCGCTGATGTTCGCAGGGACCGGCGGCGCGCCGCTGGCACCGGAACTTTACCAGCGCGTTTACGAACTGACCGGTCTCAGACTGCGCGGCGGGTATGGCCTGACCGAAACCTCGCCCGCCGGCACCCAGATCCCGCCGGATGTGCCCGAGGAATGCCGCGACACGATAGGTGTTCCGCTGCCCGGCGTCGACGTGCGCATCGTCGCCGTTGACGACCCCCGCCGTGTTCTCGGCGTGGACGAAGTCGGCGAAATCGCCATCCGCGGCCCCAATGTGACCGCCGGCTACTGGAACAAGCCCGAGGAAACCGAGAAGGCCTTTTGCGACGGCTGGCTGTTGACAGGCGATATCGGCCGCATGGATCGGCTGGGCTTTTTCTACATCGTCGACCGCAAGAAGGACATGGTCGTGTCCTCGGGCTTCAATGTCTATCCGGTGGCGGTCGAGAATGCGATCACACGTCATCCTGACGTGATCGAGGCGGTGGCGATCGGCGTGCCCGATGATTATCGGGGCGAGTCGGTCAAGGCTTTCGTCGTTCAGCGTCCGGGCAGCACGCCCCTTCGACTGGAGGATCTCAACACTTTCCTGCGCGACTATCTGGGTCCGCAGGAATTGCCCCGCGCGCTGGAGATCAGGGCGGATATTCCGCGCACCCCCGTGGGCAAGGCCTCGCGCAAGGCGTTGCGCGACGAAGAAGCGGCGCGGCGCGCCAAAGCCGAAGGAAGATGAGCGCATGGACCTGAACTTCACCCCCGAGGAAGAGACCTTCCGACAGGAGATCCGGCAGTTCATCGCCGACAACCTGCCCGAGGAAACCCGCCGCCATATGAGCCAGCTGCGCCCTCCGACCCGCGACATGGTCCATCAGTGGGTTCAGGCGTTGGCGTCGCGGGGTTGGTCCTGTCCACGCTGGCCCGTGGAATACGGCGGGCCCGGCTGGGACGCCGTGCGCCAATACATCTTTTTCGAAGAGATTCAGGCCGCGCCCTCGCCCGACATCGTCAGCTTCGGCACCAACATGGTCGGGCCGGTGATCTTCACTTTTGGCACGGAGGCGCAGAAGGCCCATTACCTGCCGAAGATCGCCACGCTCGAACATTGGTGGTGTCAGGGCTTTTCCGAACCGGGCGCGGGGTCCGACTTGGCGGCGGTGCGCACCAAGGCGGTCCGGGATGGCGACGGCTGGGTGATCGACGGGCAAAAGACATGGACGACCTATGCCCACCGCGCCAACATGATCTTCGTGCTGGCCCGCACTGATCCCCACGCGAAAAAACAGGAAGGCATCTCGTTCTTTCTTGTCGACATGTCGCTGCCCGGCGTCAGCGTCCGCCCGATCCAGACCATCGACGGCGATCGCGAGATCAACGAGGTGTTTCTGGACAACGTGCGCGTGCCCGCCTCATGCCTTGTGGGCGAGGAAAACAAGGGTTGGGACTACGCGAAATTCCTGCTTGGCAACGAGCGGACCGGCATCGCGCGTGTCGGCATGACGCGGGGTCGGCTGCAGATGATCGAGCAGCTTGCCGCCGAGCGGATCGTGGACGGGCGTCCGCTGATCGAACATGCGCGTTTTCGCGACCGGCTGACCGAGCTTCAGGTCGAATTGAAGGCGCTGGAGATGACCGTCATGAGGGTGCTGTCAGCCGAGCAGGCCAAAGGCAAGCCCAATCCGGCAACCTCGGTTCTGAAGCTGGTCGGCGCGGACATGCAGCAGCGCATGACGGAACTCTACCTTCAGGTCGCGGGCGAAGATGCGGTGGCGTGGCCCGATCAGGACGGGACCGGCCCGAACGGGATCATGGGTCCCGACTGGGCCGATGCCGCCCCCGCCGCCTATTTCAACATGCGCAAGGTCTCGATCTACGGTGGATCGACCGAGGTGCAGAAGAACATCATCGCCAAGGCGATTCTGGGGCTGTGAGATGAATTTCGAGTTGAGCGACGAACAGCGGATGCTGAAGGACAGCCTCTCGCGCTTCCTGAGTGACCGTTATGACTTCAAGGCCCGCGAACGGGTGATCCGCGAAGGCGGTCTGGACGGTGCGGTCTGGCGGGGACTGGGCGAGCTTGGTGTCTTCGCGCTGCCCTTTCCCGAGGAGGACGGCGGCCTCGGCGGCGGCCCGGTCGAAATGATGATCGTGGCCGAAGAGATGGGGCGGGCGCTGGTGGTCGAACCGTGGCTGGCCGCGATCGCCGAGATCGCGCCATTGCTCGTTTCGGCCGACCCGGCGATCCGCGCAGATCTGGCCGCCCGGATGGCGGATGGAAGCCTGCGGATCGCCTTCGCCCATCGCGAGCCGCAGGCAGAGGCCGAGCGCCCGGCGACGACCTTTGCCGATGGCAAGCTGTCCGGCACCAAGGCACGGGTGATCCATGGCGCAATGGCCGACGCGTTCATCGTCTCGGCCTCGGTCGACGGGGGCACCGGGCTGTTCCTTGTCGAAACCGCCGATCCCGGCGTCACTATCCGCAGCCAGCCAACCCAGGACGGACGGCGGATGGCCGAGATCCATTTCGACGGCGCAGCGGCCCGGCGGCTGGATCAGGGCGATGCCGAAACTCTGATCGCCAATGCCGCAGCGGCGGCACTGGCCGCGACTTGTGCCGAGGCGGTGGGCGCGATGGATGCCGCGCTTTGGCTGACGACCGATTATCTCAAGACCCGAGAACAGTTCGGCAGGCCCATCGGCACTTTTCAGGGGCTGCAACATCAGGCAGCCGACATGTTCGTGGCGTTGGAACAGGCCCGCTCGATGGCAATGTATGCCGCCGTGATGAGCGAGCGCACCGGCGCCGAACGCGATGCCGCGTTGTCGGCGGCCAAGGTCCAGATCAACAGGTCGGCCAAGAGGATCGGCCAAACGGCCGTGCAGTTGCATGGTGGTGTGGGTGTGACGATGGAATATGCGATCGGGCATTATTTCAAGCGGCTGACGATGATCGAGCTGACGCATGGCGATCTCGATCACCACATGGATCGGCTGGCCCGGCTGGGCGGGGTTCCAGCGTGAACCGTCAGCGAGGGCCAAGCCGCATCACCGATACCCGCGCGCAAATCCTGCCCCGGCGCGGAAGAGTGCGGTGCAGCGCCAAGCCGTCGACCCCCTGAGCGCTGCCAGAACGGTGGAAACCGACGCAGGGCAGGGACGACACGACCGATAACGCGACTATTCCGGGCGAACGGGCGCTGCTCTTGGCTCTCGCCACGCTTTGGCGGACCTCATACAGCGTCATCAAGATCGGTATGGCCTACATCCCGCCCGCCTTACTGATCGTCGCGCGGAGGCTGCGCGCGGGGGCACGGATGCCGGGTTGGCGGCTTCCCTCAATTCCGCCACGCCATTTTCGCCTTTCTCATGACCGTCCTTATCTCTCGACCCGAAACGGTGGCAGTTCAGAAGCTTGTGGGTGTCCCGCCGAAGGCCGGGTCGCTGATCTGCGGGGCGTTCATCCTGCTGCCGATCAGCCCGGAAACTCGCGGCCGACCGCAGCCTCGCCAAAGATGCTGATCGCCCGTCGAGCCGTTTCGGCGGCGCTGACTTCGTGATCTTTTCGGATTGGGGCGCATGCTCGGCTCGGTCGGCATCACCGCGCGGATCTGTCCGCTGGTCCGTTCGCTGTCACCTTCGGCGTTTTCTTTCTTGGCAAGACCGCCCGAAGCGCGGGCGGTCCCGTCATTCGCCCGATGCGGCTTCGTGAATCCCGGCCGCCCAGGTCGATCCCTTGCCGCCAAAGCCGCGGCGCGCGCGTTTCGTCAGCCAGTGCGCGGCCTGCGGCGGCGACAGCGCATAGTTCGGATCTGCACCCAGCTTTTGCGCCGCATCCAGCCCCCAGTTGGGGTTGTACAGGAACTCGCGCCCGATCGCGACCAGATCGGCTTGCCGCCTTTGCAGAATCTCCTCGGCCTGATCGGCATGAATGATCAGGCCCACCGCCATGGTCATGATATCCGCCTCGCGCCGGATCTGTTCGGCATAGGGCACCTGATAGCCGAAGCTGTTCAGTCGGAAGAAGTTTGGCACTGCCGATGTCAGTCCACCAGTCGAGCAGTCGATTACGTCGACCCCCAGCGGCTTCAGCCGGCGGCAAAGGCGGATGTTCTCCTCGGGGCCCCAGCCGGCCTCGTCCTCGATCGACAGCCGCACGAACAGCGGCTTGCCGGCGGGCCAGTTGGCGCGGACTGACTCCACCACCTCGAGGAAGAAACGCATCCGGTTTTCCTCGGAGCCGCCATATGGGTCGGTGCGGGTATTGGCTACGGGCGACAGGAACTGATGCAACAGATAGCCATGCGCGCCGTGCAGTTCGATCGCGTCGAAGCCGGCCTTGTCGGCGCGCGCGGCCGCTGCGCCCCAAGCGTCGATGGCGGCCGGAATCTCGGAAAGTTCCAGCGCGCGGGGCATGGCGGACGTCTCGCTGAAGGGCAGCGCCGAGGAGGACACGACATCCCAGCGTTCCCATTCGTCGGGCGGACAGCAATCCGCGGTCAGCGCCGCCTGGCCCTCCCAAGGGCGCGAGACACGGCCCTTGCGCCCCGAATGGCCAAGCTGGATCGCAGGCGACGCGCCGTTCGCGCGGATGAAATCGGCGATGCGGCGCAGGGGCTCGACATGCTCGTCCTTCCATATCCCGAGATCGCCGATGGTCCCGCGGCCGCGTTCCTCGACCTTGGTCGATTCCAGCATGACCATCCCCGCCCCGCCAAGCGCCCAACGCCCGGCATTGACCATGTGCCAATCCGTCGGAAATCCGCCGATGGCTGAATACTGGTGCATCGGCGCGGTGACGATGCGGTTCCTCAGCAGCACGTCGCGGATGTGCATAGGCGTGAAGAGCAGTATTTCCGTCATGATTTCGTCCTTACTCTTTCGGTCGCGCGCGGCCGTATTTCAGAAGCCGTAAAGCGCGCGCGGATTCTGGACCAGAATCCTGTGCAGCACGTCTTCATCCGTCACCACGCGGCGCAGAAGTGCGATGAGGTTGTTTTCCTGCGGCAGCGTCTCGGGTGTATGGCCGACATGCGGCCAGTCCGTGCCCCAGACCAGCCTGTCGGGATTGGCCTCGACCAGGGTACGCATGAAGGGGTCAACGTCGGTATAGGGTGCGCCAGTCTGGGTGTTGCGGTCGGCGCCCGAGATCTTTGCCCAGTAGCGGCCGGTTTTCAGCCGTTCGACCAGATCGCGCGTGCCCGGGTTATCGACGCCCCACGCGACCGGGGTGCGGCCCATGTGGTCGACCACGTAATCGAGCGGCAGCTTTTCCAGGCGTGGCGCAATTTCGGCCAGGTCACCGACCTCGATCCACAATTGCGCGTGCCAGCCGCGTTCGCCCAGCCGCGGCGCCAGCGCCTCGAGATCTTCAAGCGTCATGCCGCCCGCCGCGACCTTCTTGCCGTTCATGCGGAAAAGGTTGATCCGCACCCCGCGGAATCCCGCGTCGTTCAGTTCGTTCAACCGCTTGTCGGTGACATCTTGATCAAGGATCGCGACCCCGCGCAGCCGGTCGGGATAGCGGCGCAGCGCATCATAGGTCGCGGCATTGTCCGGACCCGCGCCGAGCGCGTGGACGATGACGCCCCTGGCGATGCCATGACGATCCCAAAGATCAAGCAGCGCCTCGACCGGGTGTTCCTCGGGCGCGGAATACATGCCGGCGTTGTAAGGCGGAAAGCGATCGAAGGGACCGTAGATGTGGACGTGGCAGTCGCAGCTTCCCTCGGGCAGTTTCAGGGTCGTATCAGCGGATTCGCCCGCGATAGTCTTTGCCTCTCCGGCCGAGTTGTCCCGTCCCGCGGCGTGTTCTTCTTGGTTCAATTCCAATCTCCCATCTTCAGATCGTCGACTATGGTTCATCTGCCGAGAAAATTTCCGGGGCGCCGTTCAGCCGAGGATTTCACCCCCTCGCGGAAATCCTCGGTCTCGCGCAGCCAGGACTGTTCTTGCAGCTCATGCTCAGTCGCCCGCGCAACCCGCCCGGCCAGACCGGCGCGCAGCGTGGCGCGGGTCGAGATCAGGGCCAGCGGCGCGCATTCGGCGATCTCGGCGGCCAGAGCCAGTGCGGCCGAACGGATCTCGGCCTGCGAAACCAGTTGGTTGACCAGACCGATGGCCAACGCCTCCTCGCCGGTGATCCGGCGGCTGGTCAGGAACATCAGCGCCGCACGGTTGTCTCCGATCAGGTCGGGCAACGTAACGGTCAGGCCGAAGCCCGGATGAAAGCCGAGCCGCGTGAAATTCGCTGAAAACCGCGCCTCCGGGCAGGCAATGCGGAAATCTGCCGCGAGCGCGAGACCCAGCCCCCCGCCGATCGCCGCGCCCTGAATGGCGGCGACGATGGGCTTGCGACTGCTGAACAGCCGTTCAGCCTCGTGATAAAGGGCAGCAGTCCGGGTTTTGCGCGCCTCGGGCGTCGCCTCCTGTCCCGCGGCGAAATCGGCGCCGGCGCAGAAAGCTTTGCCTTCGGCGGCAAGCACCACGGCGCGGCATTCGGGATCGGCATCCGCCGCGTCCAACCCATCGGCGATGGCGCGGATCAGATTCAGGTCGAAATAATTGTAGGGCGGGCGCCGGATCTCCAGCACTCTGACATGGCCATGCGCCGCGATGTGCAGGTCGTCAGGCATCAGCGCAGCCCCAAACCGCGGGCGATGATGCCGCGCAGGATTTCCGTCGTGCCGCCTTGGATGGTCAGCTTGGGGGCGATACGCATCTGCTGGTTCAGTCGCTCCTCGAAACCGCCATCGCCTTCGTCATCATGCAGCGCGGCGAGCGTTCGGACCCGGTGCGGCAGCGCCTGTTCCCAGACGGTGCCAAGATCCTTGACGATCGCAGCCTCGACCACCGGTTCGACACCGTTTTCCAGCATGCCCGCGACGGAAACCGACATACGGCGCAGGGTATGAAGCTGGGCAACGAGTCGACCGATGCCTTCGGCCATCCGGGTGTCAGGTTCGGGGCCGGCCAGCGCGACAAGGTCACGCAGCGCGTCATAGGTTTCCAGAAACCGCTCGGGCCCCGAGCGTTCATAGGCCAGTTCGCTGGTTGCCTGTTTCCAGGCGCCGTCGATCTCGCCCAACAGGTTGTCGCCGGGGACGAACACATCGTTGAAGACGACCTCGTTGAATTCTCGCGTGCCGCTCATCATGCCGATGGGCTTGATGTCGATTCCGGGGGTCTTGAGGTCGATCACGAAGGAGGTCAGGCCATGGCGGCGGTTCTGGGTGGTCGCGGGCGACGTGCGGAACAGCCCGATCATGAAATCGTTGAGATGGGCGTTGCTGGTCCAGATCTTCGCACCGTTCAGCCGCCAGCCATCGCCGTCCCGGCGCGCCCTGGCCTGCGCCGCGAACAGGTCCGAGCCGGAATTCGCCTCGCTCATCCCGATGCAGAAGCTGGCCTCGCCCTTGACGATACGGGGCAGGATCGCCTGTTTCAGCGCCTCGGAGCCGTAGCGGATGATGGTCGGGCCGCTCTGCCGGTCCGCGGCGAAGAAGGGACGCACCGGGGCATTGGCGATACGCATTTCCTCGGTCACGACATAGCGTTCGAGAAAGCTCAGCTCCTGCCCGCCATATTGTTTCGGCCAGGTCATCCCGATCCAGCCGCGCGCGCCGACACGGCGCGAAAATTCCAGCGCCTCCTCGGGTGAGGTTTCCTTGCCGGGGCCGAATGTGCCGCGGGCCATCTCCTCCGCCAGGAAGGCGCGCACCTCCTGCCGCAGATCCTGACAAGCCTCGGGCAGGCGGATTGGGTCGAAACGAAGTGCGTTTGTCATGGCAGTTCCTATCGGGAGGCGAGCAGCGGCCACAACGCATCTGTGCCCGAGGCACAGACCGCGCGGCCAAGGGCCAGCGCCCAGTGGCTTTCACCGCCGAAATCCTCGCGCCATGCAAGCGCGCGCAGGGTGTAGCGGTGCAGGACATGTTCGTCGCTGATGCCTATGGCACCGTGGACCTGGTGGGCGATCAGTGTGCCGGTCTCGGCCGCTTCGCCGCAGCGGATCTTGGCGGCCGCGACCTCCAGCAGCAGCGCCTCGGCCGGCTGGCCGGTCGCCAAGGCGTCGGCGGCGGAACATGCGGCGCTGACCGCGGCGGCGGTCTCGCCACCCAGACGCGCCAGCATGTGCTGGACGGCCTGAAACTTGCCGATAGGGCGGCCGAAGGCCACGCGCTCGGTCGCATAGCGCACCGAGAGGTCAAGCACGGTTTCCAGCGCGCCCGAGATCAGTGCGGCCCGCGCCGCGACCCCCATCTGCATCAGGTCCTGCGGATCGAAATCGTCGGGCAGCGGCGCCTGCGCGATGGGCTGCACGCCATCGAAGGTCAGGGTAGGGGTGGGGTCAAGCGCGAGGCTGCGTCCCACCCTCTCCGTACAATCCTTGGGATCGACCAAAGCCACGATCCGCTGGCCCGCGCGCGAGGCGAGGACCGCGATCCGGTCAACGGCCATCCCGAAGGGCACCCGACGCGCCCGGCCTTCAAGGCTGCCATCCTCGCGAAAGCGGATGCGGTCGCGCGGGTCGGCCGGTGCCACGGACATCGCGCCGCCCGGCGCCTCCATGCCCGCCTGTGCCAGAAGCCATACTGCCAGCATCGTTTCGGCCAGCGGCACGGCAAGCGCAGAACGACCAGCCTCGCGCAACACCGCAAAGCCTGCCGCATAAACCTCGGCCCGGGTTTCGCCGAAGCCGCCCTGTTCCTCGGTCAGAAAGGCCGCTGGCAGGGCCGCCCCTTCGATCGCCGACCACAACGCCACGCGCCAGTCTTCGTTGCCGGACAGGATGATCTCCTGCGCGTCGGCGTGGTCGCGAAAGATTCTGGATGCGGTCTGGGCGACCAGTTCCGAATTGTCCAACAGATCTGCTCCTCAGTTCATCCGACCGGGTCGGCTGCAGGTTTGGCAGGAGGCTCCGGCGCGGGTTCGGGATCGGGTCCGACCACGCCGTCTGCCGCGAGGCGCGCCGCCTCTGCATCGGAAAAACCCAGTTCCGCCAGGATTTCACGGTTATGCTGTCCCAGTCGGGGCGAGGGGACTGGCGGCACCGGATCGGCGCCGTGCAGCCGGATCGGGCTGTCGGGCACGCAGATGCGGCCGTATTCCGGGTGGTCGATCCAGCGCAGCATGCCGCGTTCGTGCATGTGCGGGTCGTTCGTCACCTCGATCAGGTCGCGGACCGGGGCCGAGGGCACCTTGAAGCGGGCGAAAGTCGCCAACACCTCGGACTTGGTGCGGACCTGGGTCCATTCGCCGACCAGCGCATCGACCTCGTCCATGTGGCGAACGCGATTGACCTTGCGCGAGAAACGCTCATCCCCGTCCAGATCAAGCCGTCCGATTGCTTCGAGCAGCTTCATCCAGTGCCCGTCATTCAATCCGATCAGGGCGATATGGCCGTCGGATGTGGCATAGACATTATAGGGCGCAGCCGAGAGTCCGCCATGCCGGTTGCCGGTACGGGGGGGGACGACACCCTGATCGTACATGAAGGACAGGTTCGAGGCGAGCGTGGGATAGACCGCCTCCTGCATCGCGACCTCGACCAGCCGGCCACGGCCGGTATGCTCGCGCTCGTAAAGGGCGGTCATCACGCCCGCAAAAAGATGAATGCCGGACATGAAATCTGCGACCGCGGGGCCGGACTTGACCGGCGGGCCATCGGGAAAGCCGGTCACGCTCATCATGCCCGAGGCGGCCTGCACGGTAATATCCATGGCAAGGTTGTCGCGATCAGGCCCCGAGATGCCGTAGCCCGTGCCCGTGGCATAGACCAGCCGCGGGTTGATCTGAGACAAGACCTCCCAGCCGATGCCTAGCCGGTCCATCACGCCCGGCGCATAGTTTTCCAGAAGCACATCGGCATCAGCCACGAGACGTTTCAGGATATCCACGCCTTCGGGTTTTTTCAGATTTAGTGTCAGGTTACGCTTGTTCGCGTTCAGCAACGCGAAGGGCACGCCTGCGCCGCGGCTGATATGAATGCGCTGGCGCACCGGTTCGCCGGCGATGGGCTCGATCTTGATGACATTCGCCCCGGCCTTGGCCATCAGGAAGGTCGCGTAAGGCCCCTGATAGACCTGTCCCAGGTCGATGACCGTCACGCCGTCCAGCGGCCGATTGCGCCGCCCCTGGGTCTGCGCCGGCGCCGGCATCAGTAACCCCCCAGCATCATGTCGGGCAGGAAGGTGACCATTTCTGGGAAGATGATCATCAGCGCAACGACGATGATATCTGCGATCAGGAACCAGCCGATGCCGCGGAAGATCGTCTCCAGCCGCACGGTATCGCCGATCGCCGCCTTCAGCACGAAGACGTTCAGCCCCACCGGCGGGGTGATGCAACCGATCTCGATATATTTGACCAGCAGCACGCCGAACCAGACCGAGTCATAGCCAAGCGCCAGCACGATCGGCAGCGCGATCGGCAGGGTCAGAAGGAGAATCCCGAGCGGGTCGAGGAACATGCCAAGGATCAGATAGACCACCGTCAGACCGATCAGCACCACCGCCGGATGCGCGCCGAGGCCCGACACCCAGCTTGCCATCGCCGGTGCGATACCGGTCAGCGCGATGAACGAGACGAAGACCTTGGCCCCGATCGCGATAGCAAAGATCATGCTGGTGGTCTTGACCGTCTCAAGCAGCGCATCGGCGAATTGCGCCCGCGACAACCGGCCGCGCAAGAGGCCGAGAAGGATCGTGCCGGTTGCGCCGACGACGGCGGCCTCGGTCGCGGTGGCGATGCCGGTATAAAGAACGCCGATCATCAGTGTGAAGATCAACAGAAGCTGCGTTGCGCCCAACGAACTGCGCATTTTCTGGCGTAGGGGCATCCGGATATTGGCCGACGGCGCCAGCTCGGGCCTGAAACGCACGCGCAGCCAGATGACGATCATGTAGCTGAGCGCGGTCAGAAGCCCCGGCACGATGCCAGCGACCAGCAGCCTGCCGATCGATTCCTCGGCAAAGACACCGTAAAGAACCAGCAGGATGCTGGGCGGAATCAACGCCCCCAGCGTTCCGCCGACCGCGACCGTGCCGGTTGCCAGCGACTTGTCGTATCTGTACTTCAGCATTTCGGGTACGGCGATCCTGCCCATCGCCGAAGCCGACGCCATGGACGAGCCGGAGATCGCCGCGAAAACCGCGCAGGCGATGATGGTCGCCTGCGCGAGGCCGCCGCGCCAGTTGCCAATCCAGGCCCGCGCCGCGGCATAGGCTTCGCTGGTAGCACCCGAATGGAAGGCGACCGCCCCCATCAGGATAAAGATCGGAATAGCCACCAGCGAGAAACTCGCGATGAAGGAATAGGGCGTTCGCGCCAGCAGCGACATCACCGAGTTGAACGCCAGCGCAGCATCCCCCGACATCGAGAAGTTGAGCGAGAACAGCCCGATCAGCCCCGACAAAAGCAGGCTTGCAGCGATCGGAATGCGAAGCGCCAGAAAGAGAAGTAGTATCCCGAAGCCGGTCCAGCCGAAGGCAAGCGGACTCATCGCGAATCTTCCTTTGTGAGATAGTGGGAACGAGCGGGCTTAGCCCCCGAACTTGTCCTTGGGATAGCCGTTCGCCTCGACCTCGGCCGTGAGTTGCTCCTCAAGTTCGCGATAGCGTTTGGCCATTGCCTCGGTATCGCCCAGCTTCGCATTGGCCTTGGCCCATGCAGCAAGGGGGTCTGGAAAGATGCTCTTCCATTCCGCGATGTCTTCCTCGCTGAATTCGTGGAAGTTCACCTTCGGCGTGCCGTCGCCTTCAGCCAGCTTGCGATGAATTTCTTGGGCGCTGAGGTTGTAGTCCTGGATATATTTCAGATGCATGTCATCCATGGTTTCCTGAATGACTGTCTTGATGTCGTCGGGCAGCTTTTCCCAGAAGGCCTTGTTGATGATCTCGCCCTGTACCGACTGCCCGAGGGGAACATAGGTAAAGTTGTTGGCGACCTCGTTGTAACGATAGGGAATGATCGAGTTCTCGTAATTGGTAGAGGTGTCGATCACGCCATGCTGGAAGGCCTCATATACCTCGGCGAAGGGCACGCTGACCGGGATCGCCGATACCGCTTTCAGCGCTTCGGCCTGCGCCCCGACCGAGCGGATCTTGCTTCCCTTCAATTCGGACAGTTTCGTGATGGGCTTGGTCGACAGAAGACCGGCGCCACCGGTCGACAAACCGCCCAGCACGATCACACCCACGCGGTCAGTCTCGGCGTTGAATTCGGGGAATTCCTTCCGCAGCGTGCGCTGGATCATCATCGAGACATAAGGGTCCGACGATGTGAAGGCCTGGTTGCCGACGTTCCACAAGGGCAGGGGGCCCTTGAAATCGAGCGCGTAGATCTTGCCCATCTCGACCAGCCCGTTGGCGACGGCGTTCAGCGTGTCGGGGCTTTTGACCAGAGCGCCGCCCCAGAAGAACTGGACCTTGACCCGACCATTGGTGCGCTTCTCCAGCTCCTCGCCGAACCAGGCGACGGGCGCCGAAGTCGGGCTACCGGGGGGCTGGGACGTGGTATAACGGATCAGAATGGGTGCATCCTGCGCCATCGCAGCTGGCGCGGTGGACGCGAGCCCGAGAAAGCCGCAGATCGCGACAGTCAGAGACTTCAGTATCGACATGAGTTTCCTCCCTCTCAGTCTTTGTTTTGGACTTTGGCTTTCATTGGCCGGTCGATCAGGTCAGCCCCCGAAACCTTCGGTGGGAGGACCGATCGTCCAGCTATCGGTGGCGCGGCTCCTCCAGCGCCCGATTTCGCGCCAACGCGGCTTTGCCCGCCTTGGCCTTGCCTCTGCCGCCCGGCCCGGCGGAGCGAGAGCGACCCGGTTTAATTCCGCGATGGCAGCATCGCCGAACCCGGATTGATCGGCCTTCAGCAAATTGATGATCTTGTCGCGTTGCTCCAATCGATTGCTCTCAGTTTCCGGCGATGTCGCTGATAGGCCTGACCGTATCGCTTTTGCCGAACTTGCTGATGGCAAGGCCGATATCGATGACGAGCCGCATGACGAGCAGCCAAAGACCTAAGGCCGAAGCCCACCTCGCCGGCCAGAGAGGCAGGTCGAACTCGCCGACATAGACGTCACCGAAGCGGTAGGATTCGATTGCACCCTGCGTCATCCCCCAAGCCACGAGGCCGAAGCCGAAGGTCATCAGGACAAGGCCCAGCAGGTCCAGAAGCTGCCGTCCGCGCAAGGGTAGCCAGTCGGTCAGGATGGTGACCTCGATGTGGCCCTTGACCAGTTGGACATAGGCCAGCCCGAAGAAGACCGCGATGGCAGAGGCCATTTCGCTTAGCCCGTCGCTGTCGGGCACCGGTCGATTGAAGAAGAAACGGCCAAGGACCGAGCCAAGCGTCAGCAGAACGATCACGATCAGCAGCGCACCCGCGCACCATGCAAAGATGCGGTCGACAATCGCGAGGGGTTCCTTTTCGGGGTTGGTGGCGTCAACGCTCATACCGCTTCCCTTTGCTGCAGGGCACCGAACAGATCAGAGGCAGACATGGAATCCAGGTTCCAAAGCAGGTCGAATAACCGAACCGGGTCCGCCGTGCTTCGTCCGAAGGCAAGACAATCGCTGAATTTCGCGAAGATCTGCTCTTCTGTCAGCGGGTTTTCGACGTGGCCGCGTGCGCGAAAGATGTCTGGCGTCTCCAGAACGCTTCCGTCCGTCAGCTGCAGCCTGACCCGATCCGCCCGCGCCGCGCCGGGCCAGCCGGGATCATCGTCGGGCAAAGGAATGACCTTCACCTGCGCCATCAGCGCCTGCACATCGGGTCGGCGGACGAAATCGTCCTGCAACTGGTCCAGCCCGAGCTTGCCGGCAACAATGACGGATGCCAGCGCCGACTGGATTGAAAATTTCGCTTCGAGACCCGTCTGTGGCGCGGCGTTGCGCAGGATCGTTGCGTGGGTCTTTCCAATCGAAACCTCGATTTCCTGGACCATGTCGGGCCGGACCGGGTTGCGCTGAAGCAGGTCCAGCAAACCGTCGACGGCGCGATGGGCGCAGTAACATACCGGGTATTTCTTGATGCTCAGGCCCAGTTCCGCGATCCGCCAGCGCTCACCCAACTGGTCGGCGGATCTGTCGAGGTCCAACTCGCCCGCTGGTGAAAGCGCGCGCAGAAAACCCTGCGAATGCTCGATCGCGTCCGGCGATCCGGTCATACCGGATTTGGCCAGCCTCGCAGCAAGTATTCCCGCGCTCGCACTGCGTCCGGCATGGAACGGCTTGGTCATCGACCCGAAATTCGCCATCAGCCCCCCGGCCTGCGATGCGCCGATGGCGATCGCATGGCCCGCCCGCGCCGCGTCCAGCCGGTGCAGCGATGCGACGGCCGCCGCCGCCGCTATCGCGCCGAATACTGCCGTGGGATGCCAGCCCTTGATGTGGTGATGCCCGCTTTCGCGGAAGACCAGTTCGCCCCAGACTTCATAGCCGACAAGATATGCTGCCAGAATGTCGGCCCCGCTGGACGCCAGAACCTCCCCTTCGGCCAGCAGCGCAGGAACGAGCACGGTCGAGGGATGCCCGCGCAATGCGACGTCGTCATAGTCAAGTGCATGCGCCGCGGTTCCATTGATGAACGCCGCATTCAGCGCAGAGGCCCGCCCTCGACCGACAAGCAAATCCGCCTCGGGTGCGCTGCTTCCCAGAGTTGCGATCAGGTGGCCGACCACCGCCTCATCACTGCCCGCGACCATGGTACCAACCGAGTCGACGAAGCCGGTTTTGACCCATCGCGCCACGTCATTCGGGATCGCGAGGTCGTGGATGCTGGTCGCAAAACCGGCAAGGCTCTGTGTCAGAGGTGCAGGCACTGTCGTTTCCCTCCCAGGATCGCAAGCTTGGTATTATTCGCTATGCGATATTATTATTTATAATAGAGAATCCCACTTAGTCTGTAAACCCTATGACGTCTTCGTGAGGCTTCCCGTCCTCAGTCAGCCAGAAGTTTGCGGGCGATCAGCATCCGCTGGATTTCGCTGGTGCCGCCGCCGATCTGCGCATGGCGCAGATAGCGGTAGAACAGGGTCAGCGGCAGTTCGAGCGCCTCGCCCATCGCGCCGTGAATCTGGATCGCGTGATCGAGGCAGCGCGCGCCCCATTCGGTCGAGACCAGCTTGACCAGCGCCGCCTCGGTGCGCACATCCTCGCCTGCATCGGCGCGCGCAGCGATCGTGTAGGTCAGCGCGCGCAGCGCCTCGATGTCGATATAGATGTCGGCAAGCTTCCACTGGATCGCCTGACGGGTCGAGATCGGCTTGCCGAAGGTCACGCGCTGCTTCGACCACTCGACCGACATATCAAGCGCGCGCTGCATCTTGCCCAGCGCATAGGGCCCGCGCAGCAGGCGGTCATGGATGGTCAGCCATTTCTGACCCAGCGAAAAGCCGCTGCCGACCTCGCCCAGAACCGCATCTTCCGGCACCCTGCAATCGTTGAAGTTGACGATATATTGCGAAGGTTTCGGGCCGAGCCATGTCGGGATGCCCTTGGTGTCGATCGAGACGCCCGGATTGTTGCGATCGACAAGAAACATGGTGATGCCGCCGCGCTGGCGCTTGTCGGGATCGGTGACGGCCTGCACCATGATGATGTCGGATTCCGCCGCCATCGAGATCCACATCTTGGTGCCGTTGATGACCCATTCATTGCCGTCCCTGACGGCGCGGGTCTGCATCATCCCGCCGGGGTCGGAACCGGCATTCGGCTCTGTCTGGGCGAAAGAAGTGGTCTTGTCGCCCTCCATCACCGGGCGCAGGTAACGGTCGACCTGATCGCCCTTGCAGGCATAGAGAATGTTCGGAACGCTGGCGAAGGGGAACGGCACCGGCGTATAGTTGAACTCCTCGAGGATCGCGCATTGCGCCAGCATCGAAAGTCCGGCGCCGCCATATTCCTCATGTACCATCAGGCCCCAGAGGCCGGTATCCTTCGAAATTTTCGTCAGCCGATCCACGACCTCCTTGCCAAAGACGGCCTTCAGATTGACGGTCTCCTTGATCCCGTAGGCGTGCTTGTCGGAGGCCAGATATTGCGGCTCCAGCGGCAGCAATTCATCGCGGACGATGCGGCGCGCGGTCTCGCAGATGGCCTGAACGTCGGGGCTGAGCTGGAAGGCGGGTTCGTTATCGGTCATCGCGTTCATGGTTGATCCTCGGATGTCGGAAAATGTGATGTCAGTGCCGCATGGCGCTCAGGCTGCCGCCGACCTTGACAGAACCGGGCAGCGGGTGGCCGACGATGTCCTCGGCCAGCCGGCCGACCTCGATCAGCCGTTCCAGATCGATGCCGGTCTCGATGCCCATCTCGTGCAGCATGAAGACCAGATCCTCGGTGCAGACATTCCCCGCTGCGCCCGCATTCGCGGCGAAGGGACAGCCGCCAAGGCCGCCCACGGCAGCGTCGAAGGTCGCAACGCCCATTTCCAGCCCGGCATAGGCATTTGCGATCCCCATCCCGCGCGTGTCGTGCAGATGCAGCGCGATTTCGACTTCGGGATAGGCCTCGCGGACGGCTCCGACGACGCGCAGGATGCGTTCGGGAACCGCCCAACCCATCGTGTCGGCCAATGAGATGGTGCGGATCGGCAGGTCATGTTCGGCCGCCAGATCCATGATTGCCCGCATCTGATCCATGACCGTCCCGACCGGCACTTCGCCCTGATAATTGCAGCCGAAGGCCGCCATCACGCTGCCCCGGTCGATGGTCACGCCATTTTCCTTGAACAGCGCGATCATCCCCGCCTGCGCGGCGATATTCTCGGCCACCGTCCGCTGCTGGTTCTTCAGCAGGAACTGCTCCGAAGCGGTCAGCGAGATCGAGCCGCGGATGAACAGTTTCGGGTTGGCCAGTGCCCGGCGCAGCCCTTTTTCATTCAGCCATAGCGCGGTGTAACGAACACCCTCGCGCGGTGTGAACCCCTCGACGACCTCGGCGGCGTCGGCCATGCCGGGGACGCGCGCGGGATTGACGAAGGACACAGTCTGGATCTGCTGAAGCCCTGTATCCGACAGCGCGTCGATCAATTCGATCTTGCGCGCGGTCGGAATCGTCCCTTTCTCGATCTGAAAGCCCTCGCGCGGACCTTCCTCATTGATTTTCACGAATTTCGGAATATCGGTCATTGGTCTCTCGCCGGCCGATGAAGCCGGTCCCCATATTTGGCAAATGGCTCAGGCGACGGGCGGCTGGAACGGGTAGGGCACGGCCGGCCCGTCGCGATAGGGCAGCGCAACGGTCGCGGTGCCGGGCGTCGATTCCTTCTGCTCGTCGTTTCTGATTCCGAAATCGAGACGCACCAGCCCATAGGGTTCAAGCGGCTCGACATCGGTGACGCGCGCCCAGAGAGTCAGCGTTTCGCCCGCAAGATTCATGGCGCGGAACTGAAAGCCGATCTTCCAGACCCAGCCATCCGGTCCGGCCCAATCCTTGAAATACTGCGCCGCGAATTGCTGCTTCAGCGATCCGTTGACCAACAGACCGGGCAGCTTGTCGTGACCTTGCGCGAAGGGCAGATCGTAATGGATCTTGTGCCAGTTCTCCATCGCTGCCGACCAGCGCATCAGATGGGCGGTGGTCAGTGGCCCCTTGACCAGCTGCGGCAGTTCGTCCCCGATCGAGACCTCCTCGAACACGCGGCGTCGGACTTCGGTATGACGATCCATCATGCGGCTCTCCGGCGAAGCAGGGTCTTGACGACTCTCATCAGCGGCTCGCCCGCCTCGGTTTCATAAACTGTTTCGACCAGCACCAGCAGCATCGGACCGGATTTCGACTCGCGCTCGCGGATGTCGGCATAGCGGGACTTCTGGAACACCTTTTCGCCATGCCGGGCATAGCGGAACAACTCGATCTCGGCCCCGCCGTTCAGCAGCGCGAAGCCCGGCAGCGGCAGTTCCGGCAGGCCCGAACTGACCGCCGTGACCAGCCCGTCGAAATCGGGATCCTCGCCCCGCTCGGTCAGATAATCGGGTGAACCGAAGGGCAGCCGGAACATGAAGGCCGGGTAAAGCGGCGGGGCGGCGGCACCGCCGAAGCGGACGTTTTCATTGTCCATATAGGCGGGATCGGGGTCCATGATCGCCTGCGCATAGCGGCGGACCGCCCCGGTCTCGACCGTATCGACGGCTGCGGAGCGCCCGGTTTCGCGCCCTATGTAACTTTTCAGTTCTTCGGTCATAAGCGACATCAGCCGTTCCTTTTCTGTGTCTGCTTGACGTTTTCCTGGGTGGCACCATCTGGCGCCGCCTTGTCCGGCGCGGCGGCATAGGGCCTCCAGCCCGTGTCGAGACCCGCAATTCCGGCCGCAGCCAGCCGCGCGATTTCGTCCGGGCCGAGGCCGGCTTCCGCCAGAACTTCGGCCGTGTGCTGGCCAAGGCGCGGCGGCGGCAGGCGCACATCGCCGGGCGTTGCGCCAAACTTGATCGGCAATCCCGCCATGCGCAGCGGCGACAGGCCATCCAGCGCGATTTCTTGGATCATGTCGCGGGCCAGCACCTGTTCGTCGGTCACCACGCGATCAACCCGGTTCACCGGCGAACTGGGCACGCCCTGCTCCTCGAACCGGGCCTGCCATTCGGCAAGGGGGCGCTGTTTCATCACCTCCGCGATCATCCCGGCCAGCTCGTCGATATTGGCATAGCGCTGGTCGGCATCGTGAAAGCGGGGGTCGTTCTGCCACTCGATCCGCTCCAGCGCCCGGCAAAGCCCCTGCCACATGCGTTGGTTGAAGGCCGAGATCACGATCCAATGGTCGGCGCATTGATAGGCACGATAGATCGGCGAGCCGAGCGAGCCGCTGCCGCTTGGCCCCGGTGTCTCGCCGCCGGCGAAATACCGGGTGATGAAATGCGACAGCATCGACACCTGCCCCTCGAGCAGCGAGGTATCGACGCGCTGGCCCTTGCCGGTCATGTCGCGGACGCGCAGGGCCATAAGCGTGCCCATGGCCGCAAACATGCCGGCGGCAATATCGGCGACCGACATGCCCATCTTGGCGGGTGCGCGGCCCGGCTCGCCGGTTATGCTCATGCCACCGGAATAGGCCTGCATGAAAAGGTCGTTCGCCGGGCGTTCGCGCAGCGGGCCGCTGGCGCCGAAGCCGCTGATGGCGCAATAGATCAGGCGCGGGTTGCGTTCCGACAGAACATCATAACCAAGACCGAGGCGGTCGAGGACACCCGTCCTGAAATTGTGCACCAGCACGTCGGCCTGATCGATCAGCCGGTTCGCGGCGGCAACGCCCTCGGGTGATTTCAGATCCAGCGCGACGCAGCGCTTGTTGCGATTGGCCGCGGCGTAGTAATAGCCCAGCGCGCCGTCGAAGAAGGGCGGCCAGTCGCGGCTGTCATCACCCGAACCGGGGCGCTCGATCTTTACCACGTCGGCGCCGTAATCGCCCAGCAGCATGGCGCAGAACGGCCCTGCCATCGCTACGCCGATTTCGACGACCCTGATGCCGTCAAGCGGTCCCTTGGGATGGGTCTGGTTCGCTTTCACAGGTGCATCCATTCGTTGTGCGAATAATGAAAACCGTTTATTGCTGGAAGGATGCAAAAACCTCTCGCCTCAGCCTTCGAACCGCTCCCCTGCGCGCCGCGCGCTTCGTTGCCTGCCGATAACGGCAGGCGCAATGTCGTCTGCGTTGCGAACGCAGCTCTCCGCATCCCGTCGGACGGGGTCAATCCTTTGCGCATCAGTCCTCCTCCCGGCTTGTTCGCTCGCCTTGTCGGCTTCGAGCGCGAACTCCGATCACGCTTGATTTATTATTCGCTATGCGTATAATAAATCTGCTTAATGAATAGGTAACACCCGTGACAAAAAAAGACAAGGATGCAATTGCACCTGCCGAAGGTGCTGATCGCGCTGCGCCCCGGCGGCGCGGCCGCCCCGCCAAGGCAGCGGCGACCGAAGCAGCATCCGAGGCACCGTCCAAGGACCGGCAGTTCGTCACGGCCCTGGCGCGGGGTTTCCAGATTCTGCAATGCTTTACCGAGACACGGCGCGAACTGACCGTCTCGCAATTGGCCAAGCTGACCGGCCTTCCGCAGCCCACCGTCTGGCGTCTGTGCCACACGATGCTGGAGCTGGGCATGCTGCAGATCGATCCGACCGACCGGCTGCGTCCGGGCCTCGCCGTCCTGCAACTGGGCTTCGCGGCGCTGGCCGGTGACGGGTTCATCACCATGGCGCGCCCGCACATGCAGGCGCTGGCCGACGAGTTCGGCGCGGCCTGCGGCCTCGGCATCCGTTCCGGCGCTTATATGGTTTTTGTTGAACGCTGTGAAAGCGAGAACCAGCTACTGCTGAACCTGCGCACCGGATCACGCATCCCGATCCTGACCTCGGCTTTCGGCTGGGCGTATATCGCGGGCCATCCCGAGCCCGAGCGCGGCCAGCTGATGGCGGAGATGCAAAAGCTCGACCCTGCCACCTACCGTCAGTGGGAGAAGGGCCTTGCCGCGGCGATCGCCGAATATGAAAGCCGCGGGTTCGTCATCAATGCCGGCGTTTTTCACAAGGCCTACAACACAGCGGCCGTGCCGCTTCGCGCAGCGGATGGCACGATCCCCTATGTCCTGAACTGCGGCTCGGCCGCGGCGACCCTGCCTGAGGCCGTACTGCGCGAGCGCGTCGCGCCGAGGCTGTCGGAACTCGCCCGGCTGCTCACGGAGCTTCTTGGTCGGGCGGACCTGTCATGAAATGGGCCAAGGCACGGTTCGACATCGCCACGACACATCCGTGGTTGCCGTCGCGCTGTTCTTGATCTTGGCCTAAAGAGACAAGAAGTCTTTTTTGGGACAACGCGTCCGCCATGACGGGCAAGTGGCGGCGCGAGAACGACAAAAAACCGAGGATCAGGACGACGCCAAAGCCTGCATACGCGTCCCGACCCGCGGCTTTTCCGTCGCGGTTCTTCGAGGGCAGGCATATCCATCTCAATCGACCGATCGCTCCAGTCCGAACCGGTCGTCCAACGACCGGCCAAGCGCGCGTCTCCTCGTCGTTGGAGCAAATTCGTCCCATCCGCGTGAAGCTGCGACAGTATCCACTCGTCCACCTGCGCATTGATCGGACCGCGTTCTTTCGCGGCGGCAATTTCGCGCAGGCCAACTGCCATTTTCAGCTGGCAGAGAAAGGCGGATTGCACCGGGCGCATATCCGCGAGTTGTGGCGGAAAGTCCATCACGAACAGGAATGCGACGATCCGGCCTTGCTCGGATGGCTGCCTATTTCCATGCAAAGGGACTGTCTATCGCCCAGATCGCCCACTATCGCCCAGATCGCCCGCAAGCTGCGCATCTCCGATGCCTCAGTGCGAAGCCATCTGCGACGCGAGGCCGAGAACCGCGAAAGGCTTCGCGCCGAGGCCGAACGAAGGCAGCGATCAGCCATCACCCCGCGCAATCACGCGTAATCGGATATTCCTAGCCGATCCCACAGAATGCAGGCTCAAGCCAAGTGACACCCCGGTGACAGACCATGTGGCATTACACACCTGTTCCTCTTTCGCTCTTCCAAAAAATTCCGGGAAACGGTCCGTCACATTCCCGCTTGTTCCCCGTCCTTCTCGTTCACTCAGGGGAATAACTGGGGGGATTATTCCAGAATGATACGCAATTATCGCTCAATATCAATGTATTGAAATGATGCGCTGGCGGAGGAGGTGGGATTCGAACCCACGGTAGGCTTCCACCTACGTCGGTTTTCAAGACCGGTGCATTAAACCACTCTGCCACTCCTCCGACGCGCATCTGCTAGCCGCTGCCGCGTTCATGCGCAAGCCCGGCTTGCCGCGCGGCGCGGGCTTCGATACGACAGGGCCGACAGACAGGAGGTGTGCATGACCGACCGCATCAATTCCCTCAGCCAGGGCCCGGACGAGCAGGGGCGTTTCGGCATCTTTGGCGGCCGGTTCGTCAGTGAGACGCTGATGCCGCTGATCCTCGACCTCCAGGCCGAATACGAACGCGCCAAGCAGGATCCCGCCTTCCAGGCCGAGATGGAGGATCTCTGGGCGCATTATGTCGGCCGGCCCAGCCCGCTTTATTTCGCGCCCCGCCTGACCGAGGAACTGGGCGGCGCGAAGGTCTATCTGAAGCGCGAAGAACTGAACCATACCGGCAGCCACAAGATCAACAATGTGCTGGGCCAGATCCTGCTGGCGCGGCGCATGGGCAAGACCCGCATCATCGCCGAGACCGGCGCCGGCCAGCACGGCGTGGCCACCGCCACGGTCTGCGCACGCTTCGGGCTGAAATGCATCGTCTATATGGGCGCGACCGATGTCGAGCGGCAGGCCCCCAACGTCTTCCGCATGCGCCTTCTGGGGGCGGAGGTGGTCTCGGTCACCTCGGGCAAGGGCACGCTGAAGGATGCCATGAACGACGCCATGCGCGACTGGGTGACCAATGTGCGCGACACCTTCTATTGCATCGGCACAGTGGCCGGCCCGCATCCCTATCCGGCCATGGTCCGCGACTTCCAGTCGATCATCGGACGCGAGACCAAGGCCCAGCTGATGGCGGTCGAGGGCCGGTTGCCCGACAGCGTGATCGCCTGTATCGGCGGCGGCTCGAACGCGATGGGGCTGTTTCACCCCTTCATCGACGATCCCTCGGTGCGCATCATTGGGGTCGAGGCCGGCGGTCACGGCGTTGATGACCGGATGGAGCATTGCGCCTCTCTGACCGGCGGCCGTCCGGGTGTGCTGCACGGCAACCGCACCTATCTGCTGCAGGATGAGAACGGCCAGATTCTCGATGGCCATTCGATCAGCGCCGGGCTGGACTATCCGGGCATCGGGCCGGAACATGCCTGGCTGCACGATCAGGGCCGCGCCGAATATGTCTATGTCACCGACAAGGAGGCGCTGGAGGCCTTCCAGCTTCTGTGCCGAACCGAAGGCATCATCCCGGCGCTGGAGCCGAGCCACGCGCTTGCCCATGTCCAGAAGATCGCGCCCGGCCTGCCCAAGGATCACCTGATGGTGGTCAACCTGTCGGGACGCGGCGACAAGGACATTTTCACGGTCGCCAAGCATCTCGGGGTCGAGATCAATACCGGCGGATAAACCGCTGATCCCCAACCCTTTATCCGTGCAGCCTAGCGCGTCAGATAAAGCACGTTCAGCTGCGATTCCAGCGCCGGGTCGGGAAAGATCAGGCGCGCGCGACGGTCCGAGACGACCTCGACCACGGCGATATCCGCCCAATTCTGGCCCATGCCGGGCGCATTCAGCGGGTCTTCGGGCAGGTCGGCATAGGCAGGCACCTCGCTGCCCTGAACATAGCCGGTGCCGAGATAGATCAGCCGGTCGCCATCGGTGTGGATCGTGCCCACCGTCTGCTGCGACCCGGTCTCCTTGCTGAAGCGGGCGCCATCGAAGCTGCAATCGAAATTGTCATAGATAACAAGGGCGGTCATATCGCCCGCCTTCATCATCCGGCATTTCCAATCGCCTTTCAGCGCTTCCATCGCCGCCGCGGGCGGCATGGGCGGCCCGGTCAGCGCCCCGGTCAGGGTGGCGATATCGGCGGCCTGGCCGGTTGCGAAGGCGGTCCGCAGCGCCGCACCGTAAAAGCTGTCGAACTGCGCCAGCTTCTGGCTGTCATCGGGCCGGATGCGGGCGCCGTCGGGCAGGGTCCGGTCGGCGCCGTCCTGCGCATGGGCGGGCAGGCTCAGCAGAAGCGCGGCAAGGATCAGGATTGGTTTTCGCATGAAATCCCTCTGATGATGGGGCGGCGGTCATGCCTCATCTACGGCGTGAGCGCGCAGTAGTTCCAACGGCACGACATCAATTGCCCGTGCGTGGGTGGCTTCCAGCACCACCTGGGGCGCGGCGAATTCCTGCGCCGCCTGAAGAAAGCGCGCGGCGCAGAGGCACCAGCGATCCCCCGGTTTCAGCCCCGCGAAGCGGTATTCCGGGCGCGGCGTCGACAGATCGTTCCCGAGATATTTCGAGACCGCCAGAAATTCTGCCGTCACCACCACGCAGACCGTGTGGCTGCCCTGATCCTGCGCCGAGGTATTGCAGCAGCCATCCCGGAAAAATCCGGTCAGCGGGTCGGTCGAACAGCTGGCCAGCGGGCCGCCAAGGACATTCAGCGGTGGTTCCATAATGCCTCTCCTTTGCCTGTCGCGACGGCTTTCCTTCCCTCAGGCTAGCCTTCGACGCGGGCGCCGTCAGGTCAAAATCGTTCGGCCGGTGTTTTCATGCCGGCCTTGGCGACCAGTCGATCCAGCGACCGTGAAAATCCGCCCGGCCGAGATGCCAGCGCCGGTGACGCCCATCCCAGAGATCCAGCACGAGTGCCGCGCCGCCGGGGATGCTGTCAGCCTCCATCCCGAGGCGGGCGAGAGGCGTCTCCGTTGTCGCCGCCGCCCCGGTCGCGGCCATGTGGCGGGCGATGCGGGACTGGGTTTCGGGCGGGAAATACTGATGCGCGATGGTGTGATAGACCAATGTGAGCAGGCCGGGATTGGCCAAAGCCGTGCCCTCCAGCCAGTCGGCGGCGTCGCCCTGATCCACCAGGACCGGGTGGGTGCGGGCATGGGCGAGCGCCGCGTCAAGCCGCGCCAGCCGCCGGGGCTGGTCGGGCCAGACATAAGCGCGCAGCCGGATCGGATCGCCTCGGTCGACGGGCGCCAGATCGACACCGCGCCGGTCCGGCGCGGCGAGCGGTATATCCGGCGGAAGCGCGCCGCGCCAGTCCGGCGTAAACAACGCGCTGGAATCCACTTTTCCATTAAAATCAATCGAATAATCGGGAAAATTCAGGTTAAGCCCGGCGCTCGCACCCAGTTCCCTCAGGGCCAGCGGCAGCGGGTGATCCAGCTGCGCCAGCGCAAAGCGCGCGCCCGCGATCAGCGCCGCGGCACGGCCGACCTCGTTCGTCTGGGGCGCCCGGTCGAGCCATGTCAGGATATCGGCCTCTTGTCCGGCGATGGTTTCCAGCAGCAAGGCTGCCGGCGCTTCGCCTTGCGCATAGGCGGCGGCTAGCGCCGGCGCGCGATCCTGAAGCACCTGCGCATGGATCGCCCCCGCCAGCCGCAGCGGCACCGAAGCGCCGCGCGAACTGGGATCGCCCGGCCAGTCCAGAACCCGGCGCGCCACCGCGCCCTGACCGGGTTGCAGCGCCGTGCCGAGGGTTTCGACGATCCGCGCCGTCAGCTCTGATCCGAGATCGCGGCACGACCGGGCCTGCGCCGCGAAAGCGGTGCGCACCGCTTCGCCGCGGCCTGCGCTCATTTGAACCGCGCCGCGAGCGATTGCAGCTTTTCGGTGATGGTCTGCGGGACAGCTTCGGGGGCTGCCTCTGGTTTCGGCTTCGGTGCGGCGGATGCCCCCTCGGGCTGTGCCCCCTCGCGCGCCGGTCTGGGCCGCTGCGGGGCCGTGCGCAGCGCCACCTTGTTCTGGAACCCGGCCCCATCGCCGGCGGCGAGAGCTTCGGCGCCGTCCGAAATCCCGCGCATCAGATCGTCCAGCCATTCGGCATCGGCCCTGGCGAAATCCGACAAGACATAGGGCGCCACCCGGTCCTTGTGGCCGGGATGGCCGATGCCCAGCCGGACCCGGTGGTAGTGCTCGCCGATATGCTGGTGGATCGAGCGCAGCCCGTTATGCCCGGCATGGCCGCCGCCAAGCTTGACCCGGCATCTGCCGGGGGCGAGGTCCAGCTCGTCGTGGAGGACGATGACATCCGCAGGCGACAGCTTCAGATAGCGCATCGCCTCGCCGACCGACTGGCCCGACAGGTTCATGAAGGTCTGGGGCTTCAGCAGAGCGACCTTCTCCGACCCCAGGCGACCTTCGGAAATTTCGGCCTGAAAGCGTTGGCGCCAGGGCGAAAAGCCGTGATCGGCGGCGATCCGGTCCACCGCCATGAAGCCGATATTGTGCCGGTTGCCCGCGTATTTCGCCCCCGGATTGCCCAGCCCCACGATCAATTTCATCGTTCTTCCTTCGTCCCATTGGGTTCAAATGCGCCGCGTCCCTTGCGGATGAGATCGGGCGTTACTAAGACTCTGTCAACCTTTCGCAGGTAGAACATTGCGCTGGCGGGTCTCGAATCGGGACATGTGCGGCAGGGCAGACAATCGGGCAGGAAAGATTGATGAGCGATCCGGCAGAATTCCACATGAATACGCTCGTTCCCATGGTGGTCGAACAGACCTCGCGCGGGGAACGGGCCTACGACATTTTTTCGCGGCTGCTGAAGGAACGGATCATCTTCGTCTCCGGCCCCGTCCATGACGGCATGGCCACGCTGATCTCAGCGCAGCTGCTGTTCCTCGAGGCGGAAAACCCGTCCAAGGAAATCTCCATGTACATCAACAGCCCCGGCGGTGTCGTGACCGCGGGCCTGTCGATCTATGACACCATGCAGTATATCCGGCCCCGCGTGTCCACGCTGGTGGTCGGGCAGGCCTCCTCCATGGGGTCGCTGCTGCTTTGCGCGGGCGAGAAGGGGCAGCGTTACGCGCTGCCGAACAGCCGTATCATGGTGCACCAGCCGTCGGGCGGCTTCCAGGGTCAGGCGTCGGATATCCTCATCCACGCCCGCGAGACCGAGAAGCTGAAGCGCCGCCTGAACGAGATCTATGTTCACCACACCGGGCAATCGCTGGCCGATGTGGAAGCGGCGCTGGAGCGTGACCGCTTCATGTCGCCCGAGGAGGCGAAGGATTGGGGCCTGATCGACGAGGTTCTGGCCCCGCGCGGTAAGGCCGAGCCGGAGAAGAAGTAACCCTGCCGCCGCAGCGATCAGGCTGCGGTTTGGGGATTGAGACCGGGGGCCGCCGCCCCTAACATGAGCAGCACCCGATGGACCCGCCGTCCGGCGGGACTGCTCTGGACGTAAGGACGTAGCATGGCGACAGAGAACGACAGCAAGAACACGCTCTATTGCAGCTTCTGCGGCAAGAGCCAGCACGAGGTCCGCAAGCTGATTGCGGGCCCGACCGTGTTCATCTGCGACGAATGCGTCGAGCTGTGCATGGACATCATCCGCGAGGAGACCAAATCCTCCGGCTTGAAATCGGGCGAAGGGGTGCCGACGCCGCAGGAAATCTGCGGGGTGCTGGACGATTACGTCATCGGGCAGGAACGCGCCAAGCGCGTGCTGTCGGTGGCCGTTCACAACCACTACAAGCGGCTGAACCACGGCGCCAAGTCGGATATCGAACTGGCGAAGTCGAACATCCTGCTGATCGGCCCGACCGGTTGCGGCAAGACGCTGCTGGCGCAGACGCTGGCGCGCATCCTTGATGTGCCCTTCACCATGGCCGACGCGACGACGCTGACCGAGGCCGGTTATGTCGGCGAGGATGTGGAAAACATCATCCTCAAGCTGCTGCAGGCGTCGGAATACAATGTCGAGCGTGCGCAGCGCGGCATCGTCTATATCGACGAGGTCGACAAGATCACCCGCAAGTCCGACAACCCCTCGATCACCCGCGACGTGTCGGGCGAGGGTGTGCAGCAGGCATTGCTGAAGATCATGGAAGGCACCGTCGCTTCCGTGCCGCCGCAGGGCGGACGCAAGCATCCCCAGCAGGAATTCCTGCAGGTGGATACGACGAATATCCTGTTCGTCTGTGGCGGCGCCTTCGCGGGCCTCGACCGGATCATCGCGCAGCGCAACAAGGGCACCGTGATGGGCTTCGGGGCCCAGGTCAAGGAAAACGACGATCGCGGCGTCGGTGAGCTGTTCAAGGAGCTGGAGCCCGAAGATCTGCTGAAATTCGGCCTGATCCCGGAATTCGTCGGTCGTCTGCCGGTGATCGCGACCCTGACCGATCTGGACGAGGAAGCGCTCATCATCATCCTGACCAAGCCGAAGAACGCTCTGGTCAAGCAATATCAGCGCCTCTTCGAACTGGAGGGCGTGAAGCTTACCTTCACCGAAGACGCGCTCAGCGCCATCGCCAAGCGCGCGATCAAACGCAAGACCGGCGCGCGGGGCCTGCGCTCGATCATGGAGGATATTCTCCTCGATACCATGTTCGAACTGCCCGGCCTTGAAAGCGTCGAGGAGGTGGTGGTCAACGAGGAGGCGGTCGACAACGCCGCCGCCAAGCCGCTGATCATCCACGTCGAGGCGAAGAAGGAACCTGCGAAAACCGCAGGCTGATCGCGGCGTCGCCTGATGATGAAAGGCCCCGTGTGCATCCGCGCGCGGGGCCTTCTGCTTGGGGCGAGGGTGCTTTCTGGGCGTAGGTTTCGAACACCCGCGGTCAGCCTCCACGCCGGCCGATTGGCCCATACGTGACCTTCAGCCGCCCGTAACTTCTCGCACGACGGCGAGGCCGCGCCCGGAGACC
The DNA here is from genome assembly GCF_013868135.1 of Paracoccus sp. S1E-3. Taxonomy (GTDB): domain Bacteria; phylum Pseudomonadota; class Alphaproteobacteria; order Rhodobacterales; family Rhodobacteraceae; genus Paracoccus. The sequence continues at coordinate 438,216 of NZ_JACEMU010000004.1, read as the reverse complement.
GGCCCTGGCTGCTGCGGATGCGCGGCTCTGATTGCTGCGCGATCAGGCGGGACGACCCCAGATCCACAGCGTCCGGTTCGGGTCAAAACCTGCCAGTTTCGGGCTTACCAGATGACGCCGGCATCACTAGAAGTCACCAGATGCCCCACAGGGGATCGAGAGGAGAACCGGATGAGAACCGCCACCATGCTGTGCGCCATGGCCGTTGCGCTGCCTGCCGCCGCCGACCCGTTCGAGAGTTTCGGAACCGCGATGAAATACGGCTTGCCGCTGGCGGCGGCGGTCTGCGCGGTCGATCAGGACCGGATCGAGGATTTCGCCGTGCGCGGCGTGCTGCAGGCGGCGCTCGTCTGGGGGATGAAACAGTATTTCGATGGCCAGCCGATCTCGCGCCGTCCCTCGGGCGAAGGCGAGGGCTTTCCGTCCGGCCATACGGCGGCGGCGTTTTTCGGCGCGTCGGATCTGGCCGGCAAATGCTTCGAGGATCAGCCCGAGGCCGGGGCCTTCGCCTATGGCGCCGCGGGCGCGACCGGGTGGAGCCGCGTCCATGCCGGCGAGCACACCCCCCAACAGGTCTGGACCGGCGCGCTGATCGGTTTCAGCTTCGGCGCGGCGAATTTCGGCATCGGCACGGATGGCGCCAGTTTCAGCGTCGGGATGAAGTTCTGATCCGGCCAAAGCCGACCGAGAAGCTCCTTCGATCTTAACCGGTTCTTAAACATTCGCGCGCATGGTTCCGGGATGTCCTTGTCAGGAACCGCCATGCCGAAACTCGATCACAACGGCCCCGCTCTGGCGGCCATCCAGGGCTCTGCGAACGCGACCAAGCTCTATGCCTATTTCACCGGCTATCTTGAAGGGCTGGCAATCGACGATCAGATCATCGAGGCGATCAGCCGCATCGCCGGGGACAGCTTCGCCGCGACCGGGCTGCCTGAAATTTCGGCAAGCGTGGGGGTCGAGGAATGGATCATCGCCGATCCGCGGACCCTCGACCGGGCAAATTTCGTGCTGACGGGCACTTTCGCAATCGCGCCGCGCAGCAGGCTTTCGACCGCACTTCAGGCGCTCGGCATGATCGAGCGGGGCACCGTCAACTGGAAGACCGATTATCTGGTGATCGGCGGCAAACCCTCGCGCGACTGGCTGGAGCCGAACCGGGGCGGCAAGATCAAGCAGGCGATCTTCTATCGCGAGCATGGCGCGCCGATCCGTTTCGTCACCGAAGCCCAGATCCGTTCGATCCTGGACCGCACGGCGTCCGGCATCTGATCCTCTTTACAGATCCAGCCCTTCCTCCTCCACGAAGCGGGCGTTTTCCTGAATATATTCGAAGCGCAATTCCGGCTTCTTGCCCATCAGGCGCTCGACCAGATCGCCGGTTTCGCCCAACGCGTCCTCGTCGATGGTCACCCGGATCAGCTTGCGCGTCGCCGGGTTCATCGTGGTGTCCTTCAGGTCCTTGGCGTCCATCTCGCCCAACCCCTTGAAGCGCTGCACGTCGATCTTGCCCTTGCCGCCCAGACCCTTGGCCAGCAGCCGTTCCTTTTCGGCATCATCGGCGACATAGACCCGATGCGACCCCTGGGTCAGGCGATACAGCGGCGGGCAGGCCAGATAGAGGTGCCCCTTGTCGATCATCGGGCGCATCTGGGTGAAGAAGAAGGTCATCAGCAGGCTGGCGATATGGGCGCCGTCGACATCGGCGTCGGTCATGATGATGATCTTGTCATAACGCAGGTCGTCGACGTTGAACCGGCTTCCCATGCCGACGCCAAGCGCCTGACACAGATCGGAAATCTCGGCATTCGACCCCAGCTTGCCCGAGGCCGCGCCCAGCACGTTCAGGATCTTGCCCTTCAGTGGCAGCAGCGCCTGCGTATTGCGGTCGCGCGCCTGCTTGGCCGAACCGCCGGCCGAGTCGCCCTCGACGATGAACAGTTCCGTCCCCGCGCGGTTCTTGGCCGAACAATCGACCAGCTTGCCGGGCAGGCGCAGTTTCTGCGTTGCGGTCTTGCGCTGGGTTTCCTTTTCCTGCCGCCGGCGCAGCCGTTCTTCGGCACGCAGGACCAGAAAATCGAGGATCGCGCCCGCCGATTTCGGATCGGCCGCCAGCCAGTTGTCGAAATGGTCGCGCACCGCGCCCTCGACCAGCCGCTGCGCCTCGACCGTGGCCAGCCGGTCCTTGGTCTGGCCGACGAATTCCGGCTCGCGGATGAAGCAGGACACCAGCGCGCAGCCGCCGGTCAGCAGATCCTCGCGGGTGATCTGGGCGGCCTTCTTGTTATTGGCCAACTCGCCGTAAGCGCGCACGCCCTTCAGGATCGCCGACCAGAAGCCCGCCTCGTGGGTGCCGCCCTCGGGTGTGGGCACGGTGTTGCAATAGGACTGAATGAACCCGTCGCGCGAGGGCGTCCAGTTGATCGCCCAGTCGACCTTGCCGGGCACACCGAAACGGCCCTGAAAGTCGACATTCCCGCCGAAGGGCCGGTCGGCATAGGTGGTCACGCCGCCGAGCGTTTCCGAGAGGTAATCGGCCAGCCCGCCGGGGAAGTGGAAGACCGCCTCCATCGGGGTTTCGCTGTCGTCGATTTCCGATTTCCAGCGGATTTCCACGCCCGAGAACAGATAGGCCTTGGATTTCACCATTTTCAGCAGCCGCGCGGGCTTGAAACGGTGATGGCCGAAGATCTCCTCGTCGGCATGGAAGATCACGGTGGTGCCGCGCCGGTTCGGGGCCGCGCCGATCTTGGCCACCGGCCCCTGCGGGACCCCGCGCGAGAAGCGCTGTTCGAACAGTTCCTTGCCCCGCGCCACCTGCACGACCATCAGATCGGACAGCGCGTTCACGACCGAGGCGCCGACCCCGTGCAGCCCGCCCGAGGTCTGATAGGCATCCCCCGAGAACTTGCCGCCGGCATGCAGCGTGCACAGGATCACCTCGAGCGCGGATTTGCCGGGGAATTTCGGATGCGGGTCGATCGGGATGCCGCGGCCGTTGTCGCGCACGATGACGGTGTAATCGGCCAGCAGCTCGACCTCGATCCGCGTCGCATGGCCGGCGACGGCTTCGTCCATCGAGTTGTCGAGGATTTCCGCGACCAGATGGTGCAGCGCCCGCTCATCCGTGCCGCCGATATACATGCCGGGGCGTTTGCGGACCGGCTCCAGCCCCTCCAGCACCTCGATGGAGGCGGCGGAATAGCTGGTGTCGTCCTGCGTCGTCGGAAAGAGATCGTCGGCCATGTGCTGCTCGTTTCTGGTTTCGGCGGTTATCACATGAAGGGCCGGTCTGGGGCAAGGCTTTGCGGTCGGGACGGGCGCAGCCCCAAGAATTGGGGGCTATTCCGGTTCGGCCAATCGCGCCTGCCACATTTTCTGGAACCCGGCGCGGCCCTGCGCATCGGCCAGCCATTGGCGCAGGGCGGGAAACTCCTCCATCAGCGGGCCATAGCCCTGAGCATAACGGATCGTCTCGGCCATGTTGATATCTGCGACGGTAAAGCGGCCGCCGACCAGATGGCCGTGGCGGGCCAGATGATCGTCGATGACCTTGAAGGGGCGGACCAGCCGTTCGGCGGCATTGGCGACCAGCACCTGATCCTCACCCGATTGGGACTGGCCGCGCGCATGCAGGAACAGCAGTGTCAGCGCGTCAGGTTCGACCGCCGTGGCGGCATAAAAGCTCCATTGCATCATCAGCGCATCCTCGGCGGCGTCCACCGGGCCGAAGGGTGCGCCGTGCTTGCGGGCGAGGTAATGGTTGATCGCATAGGATTCCGACATCACCAGCCCGTCATCCTCGATCACCGGGATGGCGCCCGATGGCGACAGCTTCAGGAAGGCGGGCGAGCGGGTGTTCAGCGCCGCATCGGGCGCGTCGGGATCGGCGAGGCGATAAGCCTGAATGACCGGCACCTGCCGGAAGGGCAGGCCGATTTCGTTGCACAGCCAGATGATGCGCGAAGCGCGCGAGCGGGTGACGCCGTGGATGACCAGCATGGAAAGCTCCTTCGATTATCAGCAGCCTAGAGACAGACGGCCCGCGCGGAAAGCGCCAAAATCCCACCCCATTGACCGTGCCCGAATACCTCGGGATGAGACGGGCCGTATGGCCCGTCGCGGGGGGCAGACCCCCTTACAGCCAGTCGCCCACGCCGGTGCCGGTCAGTTCGGACAGGCAGGTCAGCCCCTGCCGCTCGGCCCGCTGATCCAGCCCGCGCGCGATTTCCCCGGCCAGCGAGAAGCCGCCATAGATCAGCGCCGAATAGATCTGCACGGCGCTCGCGCCCGCGCGCAGCTTTTGCCAGGCATCCTCGACGCTGCCCACGCCGCCCACCCCGATGAGCGGGATATGCCCGCCGGTCATCCTGTAGAGCCGCGCCAGCACGCGGGTCGAGCGTTCGAACAGCGGCCGGCCCGACATGCCGCCGGCTTCCGCGGCCTGGCGGTCGTGCAGGCCATCGCGCGAAAGCGTCGTATTGGTGGCGATGATGGCATCGACGCCGACGGTCCGGGCGACCAGGGCAATATCGGCGAGGCCCGCATCGTCCAGATCGGGGGCGATCTTCAGAAAGACCGGGCGGCGTTCGGGCAGCGCGTCGCGGGCGGCGGTCACGCCCCGCAGCAGCGCCGCCAGCGCCTCGGCGCCCTGCAGGTCGCGCAGGCGTTCGGTATTGGGAGAGGAGACGTTGACGGTCAGGAAATCCGCCGCCATCCCGGCCACGCGCACGACCTCGGCGAAATCCTCGGCGCGATCGGCGCTGTCCTTGTTAGCACCGATGTTCAGCCCGACCGGGATACCGGGCCGGCGCGCTGCAAGCCGCAGGGCGATGGCCTCGGCGCCGTCATTGTTGAAGCCGAAGCGGTTGATGATGGCGTGATCCTGTGCCAGCCGGAACAGGCGCGGCTTGGCATTGCCGGGCTGCGGGCGCGGGGTGGCGGCACCGCATTCGATGAAGCCGAAGCCCGCCCGCATCAGCGCGCCAACGGCACGGGCATTCTTGTCGTAACCGGCGGCGAGGCCCACCGGGTTCGGCAGGTCCAGCCCCGCCAGCCGCGTGCGCAGCCGCGGCGAGGTTACCGGCGCGCCGGCCAGCGGCACCAGTCCCGAGGCGAGGGCCCGGATCGACAGGTCATGCGCCGTTTCGGGCTGCATCCGAAACAGCACTTGCATCCCAATCCGCTCGATCAGGTTCATGGCAGCGCTCCGATGCGGAAGCCTTCGGCGTCGCGGGGCAGGGGGCGCGCGTCGGCAACCTCGTCCAGCCGCAGTGCCCGGTAAAGGTGGGGAAACAGCAGACCTCCACGCGACGGCTCCCACCGCAGGGCCTCGCCGAGGGTCTCGGGATCGCAGGCCAGCAGCCACAGATCGTCCTCGCCGGAGAAGTGCTTTGCCAGCGTTCCGGGCAGCGTTTCGGCGGTGGAGAAATGGATATAGCCATCGGCCAGATCGACCGGCGCGCCGGCGGTCTGGCCCTGGTCCTGGAACTGCCGCCATTCGGGGCTGCGAAGCACTTTGTAGATCATCATGGCGATTGTTTCCCGCCTCGGCGCGGCGCGGTCAAGGGGGCGTGCGTCATGGCGTCCTTGTGACGCGCGCGGCTGCGTTCAGCATTTGACCTGCGCGCCGTGCCGGGCCAATCTGACGCCGCAACCCGCCCCAGAAGATGTCCTTGACCAGGAGAGCTGTCATGACCCGTTCCCGCCTTTTGGCCTCCGCCGCCGCATTGGCCCTGTCCGCAGGCACTGCACAGGCCGAATATGTGCTCCACGTGCTCCATACCAATGACGTGCACAGCCGGATCGAGGAGATCAACAAATACGATTCGACCTGCGACGCCGAGACCGCGGAGAAGAAGGAATGTTTCGGCGGCGTGGCGCGGATCGCGGCCAAGGCGAAGGAGCTGTCCGAACAGATCGCAGCCGAGGGCGGCAACGTCATCCTGCTGGACGCGGGCGACCAGTATCAGGGCAGCCTGTTCTACACGACCTACAAGGGCAAGGATGTGGTCGAGTTCATGACCGCCATCGGCTATGACGCGATGACGGTGGGCAATCACGAATTCGACGACGGCGATGACGGGCTGGCCGTGCTGGCCGAGGGGGTCGAGTTCCCGGTGATCTCGGGCAATCTCGATCTCAGCCAGAACAACCGGCTGAAGGATATCGTCGACGGCACCGCCGTGCTGGAGGTGGGCGGCCAGAAGATCGGACTGATCTCGGCGCTCGCGACCGATACGCCTGAAACCGCGTCACCCTCGGACAGCGTGATCTTTCAGGACGAGATCGAGGCGCTGACGGCGGATGCCGAGGCGCTGCAGGCTCAAGGCGTCGACAAGATCCTGGCGCTGACCCATGTCGGCTATCTGAAGGATCAGGACATCGCCGCCAAGGTGCCGGGGGTGGATGCGGTGATCGGCGGCCACAGCCACACGCTGCTGGGCGACATGGAGGGGGCGCTTGGCAAATACCCCACCATGGTGAAGAACGCCGACGGCGCCGAGGTGCCGGTGGTCACAGCCTACGCCTATTCGAAATATCTGGGCCACCTGATCCTGACCTTCGACGATGCCGGCAAACTGGTGAAGGCGGAGGGCGAGCCGGTGCTGCTGGACGCCTCGGTCACACCCGATCCGACCATCACTGCGCGCGTCAAGGAACTGGCCGCCCCGATCGAGGAGCTGAAATCGAAGATCGTCGCCGAGACCAGGACCGAGATCGGCGCCGATCGCGCCGATTGCCGGGCGCGCGAATGCGTCATGGGGTCGCTGGTGGCCGATGCGATGCTGGCGCGGGTGAAGGATCAGGGCATCCAGATCGCCATCCAGAACGGCGGCGGGCTGCGCGCCTCGATCGACGCCGGCCCGATCTCCATGGGCGAGATCATTTCCGTGCTGCCGTTCCAGAATACGCTTTCGACCTTCAAGCTGAAGGGTTCGGACGTGGTGGCGGCGCTGGAAAACGGCGCCAGCCAGATCGAGGAAGGCGCCGGCCGTTTCGCGCAGGTGGCCGGGCTGAAATACACCGTCGATCCCGCCGCCCCGACGGGCAAGCGCATCAGCGAGGTGCAGGTGATGAAGGGCGGCGCCTGGGAACCGATTGATCTGGTCGCGGAATACGGTGTGGCCTCGAACAATTACATGCGCAATGGCGGCGACGGCTATTCCGTGTTCGAGGCCAATGCGACCCAGGTCTATGATTTCGGTCCCGATCTGGCCGATGTACTGGCCGACTATATCTCGCGCCAGGGTCCGGCCTTCGCGCCTGTGACCGATGGCCGCATCACCGTGATCGATGCCGCGCCCGCCGACGGCGCCGCGCCCGCCGACGGCGCGGCTCCTGCCGCTGAAGACGCGGCGCCTGCGAAAGAAGGCGAGCCCCCCGCACCTGGAGAGGCCGCCGCCCCCGCCGCGCAATAACGCCACATCGCGATATGATGGCACCCCCGGTCCAATCCCTTTGGGTCGGGGTTTTCCATGTCGTCAGGCGACCAGCGGCTTGATGTTCTTCAGATGGCGGCGGGCCAGATCGCGCGTCTGCTCGGCGGTCAGGAAGTCGCGCGCGCCGGTCCAGCCGGGCGCGCCCGGTCCGAACAGCTCGGGAAAGATCGCGCGGATTTCGCGCAGCGCCGCCGGCCCCAGGGATTTCAGCGCCTGCGGTCCGGTGAACAGCGATTCCGTCCATGCGCCGTTCGAACGCACGATCTCGTGCCGGTCGAACAGGAGATGGTGATAGCCGACGCCGCCGGGCGGGTTGACGACCTCGATCCCCGGCAGGGTGCAAAGATGGCGCGCGGCGACCAGCACCTCGGGCGCGCCGCAGATCCGTGCGGCGATCGGCGAGCGGACAAGGACCCGGTGCTGCGGCGAGACCGTCAGGTCGCGCGCCGGCATCCCCGGACCCAGTGCGTCCTTGCGAATGCGGATGGGGCGCAGGTTCGGGGCGATGTCGAGATGCCGCGCCGTCAGGTGGCGGCCCCCCGTCCAGGCCAGCGGCCGCAAGCCGCGGTCGCGGGTCAGCACCATGTCACCGGCGACCAGCGTTTCCACCGGCCGCGGTCCGCGCGCCGTATCGATCAGCGTGCCCGTCGCGAAGCAGGTCGGGTTCAGATAGCTGGGTGGAATCGGCGTGTCGGCGACGGCAAAACCGGTGCTGCCGGTATAGACGCGCGCGTAATCGAAGGTCTTCGTCGGATCGAGGGGCGGCGTGGTGGTCTGGGTCGGGACCACCAGCACCGCAGACTTGTCCCCGATTGCCGTGGCGGAGGAGTTGCTGCCTGAGGCCTTGTGGGGAAAGAAGACGTAATAACTGTAATCCGTGCCCGTCTGGGTAATGGTTGCGACCTGTCCGACCCGGTAAGTCAGGATGGTGCCGGCGCCGATGATGGCGCCGCCCATCTCTGTGTCGATCAGCAGTTTCTGATCCTGCTCGGTATAGAACGTCGCGGGCTGAAACATGTTGTCGGCGTCGTCGAGATAGATCCTGCTCTGCTGGGCGGGGGCGAAGGAAATCCCCTGCGCGCCGCCGAAGGGCACGCCGCCCCCGATTGGAACAGCCGCATCAAAGTCGAAGACCTGGATCATGTAGGCCATCTGTGGCTGCTTCCCGTCCCTGCTGCGCGGCGGCTTGTCCGCCTTATTGCCGAGAACTCAACCGCAAGATGATTAACAATCCCTTAACGCGCCTATTGATTCTCATATAACCGGTTCTTTTCCGGGCCGCGCTGGTGCTATCTTGCCGCGTGAACAGGCTGAGACGGAGGTAACGGATGCGACTGACCTGGTTCGGACATGCCAGCTGGCGGCTGGAAATCGAAAACGCGGTGATCCTGATCGACCCGTGGCTGGACGGAAATCCGCAATTCCCGGCCGGGAAGCGGGCCGAGGCGATTGCCGGCGCAACCCATATCCTCATCACCCACGGCCATTTCGACCACGCGTCCCAAGCGGTCACACTGGCGCGCGAACTGGACATTCCTATTGTCGGCATCTTCGACCTGATGCAGTTCTGGGAAGGCAGGCATGGCGTCCAGACCATCGGCTTCAACAAGGGGGGCACCGTGGATCTGGGGGGGGCGAAAGTCACCATGGTGGCGGCGGCGCATTCCTCCTCATTCGCGGACGAGGACGGGACGCCGGTCTATGCCGGCCGGGAGGCCGGCTACATGATCGGCGGAGAGGGCAAGGTCATCTATTATTCGGGCGACACCGACATCATGGCGGACATGGAATGGATGGGCGACTTGCATCAGCCCGACATCGGCATCCTGTCGGTCGGCGGTCACTTTACCATGGACCCGGCCCGCGCCGCTTACGCGGCCAGGCGCTGGTTCGATTTCGACACCATCGTCTGCTCGCATTACAGAAGCTTCCCGGTCCTGCAGCCCGATATCGCGCCGCTGAAAGCGCTGGGGGTGAAGGTCGTCGAACCCGAGGTGATGGAGCCGTTCACCCTCTGAACCGGGCTGGCCGCGCTTGCAGCAGCCTGCGGGCGCGGCTAAACCGGCCTCAGGTTAAAGGAGCTGGCATGTCCATCACTGAAGACGAGGCGCGCAAGGTCGCCCATCTGGCCCGCATCGCGGTCGAGGATTCGCATCTTCCCGCCTTGGCGGCCGAGCTGAACAATATCCTGCATTTCATGGAACAGCTGAACGAGGTTGACGTGGACGGCGTCGAGCCGATGACCGGCGTGACGCCCATGCGCCTCAAGCGCCGCAGCGATGTGGTGAATGACGGCGGCTATCCCGAAAAGATCCTCGCCAATGCCCCCGATGCGCGCGAGGGTTTCTTTGCCGTGCCGAAGGTGGTGGAATGAGCGATCTGAACAAACTGACCATCGCCGAGGCCCGTGACAATCTGCGCGCCGGCAAGGTCTCGGCGGTCGAACTGACCGATGCCTGCCTGACCGCCATCGAGGGCGCGGGCGTGCTGAACGCCTTCGTCCACGACACGCCCGAACTGGCCCGTGAAATGGCCAAGGCCGCCGATCACCGCATCAAGGCGGGCGACGGCGCCGCGATGACCGGCATTCCCGTCGGCATCAAGGACCTGTTCTGCACCCGCGGCGTGGCCACGCAGGCCGCCAGCGGCATTCTGGACGGGTTCCGCCCCGAATATGAGTCCACCGTGACCCAGAACCTGTGGGATGCGGGCGCGGTGATGTTGGGCAAGCTGAACATGGACGAATTCGCCATGGGCTCGTCCAACGAAACCAGCGTCTACGGCAATGCCGTCAACCCGTGGAAGGTCGATGACCGCCAGCTGACGCCCGGCGGCTCCTCCGGCGGGTCGGCCGCCGCCGTGGCTGCCGATCTGTGTCTGGCCGCGACCGGGACCGATACCGGCGGCTCGATCCGCCAGCCGGCGGCCTTTACCGGAATTGTCGGGCTGAAGCCCACTTACGGGCGCGTCAGTCGCTGGGGCACGATCGCCTTTGCCTCGTCGCTGGATCAGGCCGGACCGATGACCAAGACGGTGCGCGATGCGGCGATCATGCTGGGCGCGATGGCCTCGGTCGATGACAGGGATTCGACCTCGGCCGATATTCCGGTGCCGGATTTCGAAGCCGCGCTGACCGGCGACATCCGGGGCAAGAAGATCGGCATTCCGCGCGAATACCGCATGGACGGCATGCCGGCCGAGATCGACGCTTTGTGGCAGAAGGGCGCCGAGATGCTGCGCGATGCGGGTGCCGAGATCGTCGATATCTCGCTGCCGCATACGAAATACGCGCTGCCCGCCTATTACGTGATCGCGCCGGCCGAGGCCTCCTCGAACCTCGCCCGTTACGACGGGGTCCGGTATGGCCGTCGCGCCAGGCTGGGGCAGGGCGACGGCATTGTCGAGATGTATGAAAAGACCCGCGCCGAGGGCTTCGGCCCGGAGGTCAAGCGCCGGTTGATGATCGGCACCTATGTGCTGTCGGCGGGCTTTTACGACGCCTATTACAACCGCGCCCGCAAGGTCCGCGCGCTGATCAAGCGCGACTTCGATCAGGCCTATGCCGCGGGTGTGGACGCGATTCTGACGCCCGCGACGCCCTCGGCCGCCTTCGGTCTGGGCGATATGTCGGGCAAGGACCCGGTCGAGATGTATCTGCTCGACGTCTTCACGGTGACGGTGAACCTCGCGGGTCTGCCGGGGATCTCGGTGCCGGTCGGGCTGGATGCGCAGGGGCTGCCGCTGGGGCTGCAGCTGATCGGGCGGCCCTTCGCGGAAGGCGAGTTGCTGAACCACGCCTATGTGCTGGAACGTGCGGCTGGCTTTGCCGCTCGTCCTGCGCAATGGTGGTAACCAAAGGATGAAAAGGGGCGGTGTGATGAAGAAGCTGTTTCTGAGTCTGGCCTGCGTCGCGGGGCTTGCCGCCTGCGCGGACGGTCGGGGGCAAGTCGTCGATCCGCGCTATCGGTTCAGCAGCGATTCGCCCTACGACCAGTATCGCGCCGCGCGCGAGATGGCGCTGACCGGCCGGGGCGCGGTGCCGCAGACCGTGCCGCGCGCCCGTCCATTTAACGCACCGACGCCCGAGATGATCGCCAGCCCCACCGCGGTGCAGCGGCTGTCCGGCCAGACGGCGGCAAAGGGTGCGGTAGCCACCGTGCCACCCTCGGGCAAGGGCGGTTATTACGATCCGGCCACCGGCAGGCGGCTGCCCTCGGCCCCGGCGGCGCGGACGGCTGCAGTTGCGGCTGCCCCGGCCGCCTCCGCCGCGCCGCAGGCACACTCCGGCGGTTCCGCCGACGCCCTGACCCGCTATGCGCAATCGCAGCGCCACGCGCCCGGCACGGCGATCTACCCCCGCGCTGGCGGCTCGGCGGCAGAGGCGGCGCGCGCCTGCGCCCGCTTCCCCAACCCCAATGCGTCGCAACTGCAGTTCCTCGCATCTGGCGGCCCGCAGCAAGACCCGCTGGGCATGGACCCGGATGGCGACGGCTTCGTCTGCGGCTGGACGCCGGCCGTGCAACTGGCCGGCCAACTGTGATCCTGCGCGGCGGCTCCGCCCCCGTCGCGCAGAATGATCCGCCATGGCCGGCCCGCATCGAACATCTGGCGCGGGCTGCGGGCATGACCGGTATGGGGGTGAATATCGTCACCCTCGATCCCGGACAGCGGACTTCGGAACGCCACTGGCATTCCGACAGCGACGAGGCGTTGTTCGTCCTCGATGGCCAGTTGACCGTTCATGAAAACGATGGCGCGCATCTGCTTCTTCCCGGCGACAGCGCGATCTGGCCAGCGGGTTCCCCAAATGGCCATATGGTCGAAAACCGCAGCAGCCTCCCGGCGCGCTTCCTGATCGCGGGGACCAACCCGGCCCGTGACACTGTCCATTACCCGGATCTCGGCCAGACCCGTCAGGTCACTCCGGACGGCTGGTGCCTGCTGGACGCGGACGGCGCGCTTCTGGACAGCGGCGCCGCCGAATGATTCCCACGTTTTTCACTCTGGCAAAAATAGCCCGGGGTGAGGCCCGGCACGGGCCGAGGGGCAGCGCCCCTGTTTCGCGATGACCCATTCCAGCCCCAATCACGGCGAACGGCGCGACGACGCGCGCCCCTCGCTGATCGTGATCCACTATACCGGTATGGCCGACGCGGCGTCGGCACGCGCCCGCCTTTGCGATCCTGCCGCCGAAGTCTCGGCCCATTGGCTGATCCACGATGATGGCACGCCCGAGGCGCTCGTCCCCGAAGACCGTCGCGCCTGGCATGCCGGCGCCGGTGCCTGGCGCGGCCGCGACGACGTCAATTCCCGCAGCATCGGGATCGAGATCGCCAATCCCGGCAACCGCCCTTTCGCCGCCGCCCAGATGACCACGCTGGAACTGCTGCTGGCCCGGATCATGGCGCGGTGGTCCATTGGCCCCGAAGCGGTGATCGGCCATTCCGACATGGCGCCGGGGCGCAAGATCGACCCCGGCGCGCGCTTCGACTGGGCGCGGCTGGCCCGGCAGGGGCTGGCGATCCACCCCGCGGCACCGGGCGAGGACCGCCCGCTGGCCGACAGCCTGACCGCCATCGGCTATCCCGAAGCCGATCCCGGAACCCGGCTGGCCGCCTTCCGCCTGCGTTTCCGCCCCGGCGCGACAGGACCCGAAGGCGAGGCCGATCGCCGCCTGGCAGACGCGGCGGCAACAGCGTTCGGCAGATTTTACTGATCCACTTGCCCATTCCGTGGGCAATCTATAAGCGCGGCGGATGGATTTTGCCCGTTACCGCCCTCATCTGATTGCGACGCTGTCGCTGGGTCTGCCGCTGGTCGGCAGCCATCTCGCCCGTATGGCCATCGGTATTTCGGATACCGTCATGGTCGGCTGGTATGGGGTCGAGGCGCTGGCGGCGCTGGTTCTGGCGACCTCGTTCCAGTTCATCCTGATGATGCTGGGATCCGGATATGGCATTGGAGTCATGGGACTTCTGGCCGCCGCGCACGCCCGTGGAGACTCGACCGAGATCCGCCGCGCCACCCGTATGGCGTTGTGGCTGTCGGGCCTTCATTCGATCCTGATCCTGCCCTTCCTGTGGTATTCGCAGCCGATCCTGCTGGCGCTCGGCCAGACGCCCGAGGTCGCGCAGCTGTCGCAGGACTATCTGCGAATCGCCGGCTTCGGCGTCGGCGCGGCGCTGTGGGCGATGGTGCTGAATTCCTATCTGGCGTCGATGGAACGCACGCAGGTGGTGCTGTGGCTGACCGTGGCGGGCATTCCGCTGAACATCCTGCTGAACTGGGTGTTCATCTTCGGCAATCTCGGCGCGCCGGAGCTTGGCGTGAAGGGCGCGGCCATCGCCTCGATCTCCACCCAGTATCTCACCCTTGCCGCGATCCTCGTCTATGCGCTTTGGCTGCCGCAGACACGGCCCATCGCGCTGATGCAACGCTTCTGGCGCCCCGACTGGGCGGCCTTCCGGGCGATCTTCTGGCTTGGCCTGCCGGTTGGGCTGACGCTGGTGGCCGAGGTCGGCATGTTCGTCGGCACCAATATCATGATGGGCTGGTTCGGCACCCGCGAGCTGGCCGCGCACGGGATCGCGCTGCAGCTGGCCTCGATCACCTTCATGTTCCATCTGGGCATGTCGAATGCGGGTACGATTCGCGCCGGTCAGGCGCGGGGACTTGGTGATCCGGTCATGCTGCGCGATGCGGCGGCGACGGTGATCGCGGTCTCGGTCGCCTTTGGGGTGCTGACCAGTTTGTGGTTCATGCTGGCCCCCGGTCCGCTGGTGGCGCTGTATCTGGACCCCTCCGATCCGCAGGCGCCGGGGATTCTGGCGCTCGCCACCGGGCTGATGTTCTGGGCGGCGCTGTTCCAGCTGGTCGATGCCTTGCAGGTGCAGGGCCTCGGCCTGCTGCGCGGGGTGCAGGATACCCGTGTGCCGATGGTGCTGGCGGCGATCAGCTATTGGGTGATCGGGCTGCCGGCGGCCTATCTTCTGGCCTTCAAGCTGGGCATGGGGCCGGCGGGGCTTTGGGCCGGGCTGCTGGTCGGGCTGTCGGTGGCGGCGGTGCTGATGCTGCGCCGCTTCTATGCCGGGCTTGCGCGCGGGGACTGGACCCGCGCCGCCCGTGCGCGATAGGCTGCGGGCGCAATTACCGAAAGGCTGCCCATGCGCCCCGTTTTCGTGCAGTTCCACTGCGCCCCCGGCCAGACCTATGCCGTCGCCGATGCCATTTATGATCGCGAGGTGGTGTCCGAACTGTATTCCACCTCGGGCGAATTCGACCTGATCGCCAAGGTCTATATCCCCGAGGATGAGGATATCGGCCGCTATCTGAACGAGAATCTGTTCGACATCGAGGGCATCGTCCGCACCCTGACCACCATGACGTTCAAGGCTTTCTGATCCGGTTACGGTCGCCGTCCGTCCCCTTCGGCGCGACGGAGGCGGCCCCGCTTTTCTGGTCGCTGCGGCCTTTTCGCCCGTTGCGGGGCCTTTTCACCGACGCCCCGAAGCCTTAGGTTTCGGGGCGAATTTTCAGGGGGGACGCATGTCGTTCTTTTCCAAGCTGCGCGAGCGGCTGACCAAATCATCCTCGAAGATCGGGCAGGGGCTGGACGATCTGGTGGGCGATGGCACGCCCGAAGCGCCCGAGCGGGCAGCGGCCGGAGGATTTTCCGCTGGCGAGTTACATCACGGCACATCACCGACGCCAACGTCTGTCCCGGCCTCGCAGCCCGTTGCCCCCTCCGCGACGTCGCCCGCAGTTCCACCGAAGCCCGAGGCGCCCCCCACACCCGCACCCGAGGCCGCGAAGAAGCCCGGCCTGATGGGCCGGCTGTTCGGCGGCGGCGTGGCTGCCCCGCCGGAAGCCCGGCGCGAACTCGACGATGCGATGCTGGAGGAGCTGGAGGATACGCTGGTCGCCGCCGATATGGGCGTCGAGACCGCCTTGCGTGTGACCGCCAATATCGCCGAGGGTCGGATGGGGCGGCGGGTATCCGCGACCGAACTCAAGACCCTGCTGGCCGATGAGATCACCCGGATCATGACCCCGGTGGCGCGGCCGCTGCCGCTTTATCCGAAAAAACCGCAGGTGGTGCTGGTGGTGGGCGTCAACGGCTCGGGCAAGACCACCACCATCGGCAAGCTGGCCAGCCAGTTCAAGGCGGCGGGAAAGAATGTGGTGATCGCGGCGGGCGATACCTTCCGGGCGGCGGCGGTCGAACAGCTGCAGGTCTGGGGGCAGCGTGCCGGTGTCCCGGTGATGACCGCGCCGGAAGGGTCCGACCCCGCCAGTCTCGCCTTCGACGCCATGACCCGCGCCGAGGCCGAGGGCGCGGACCTGCTGATGATCGACACCGCCGGGCGCCTGCAGAACCGTCAGGACCTGATGGAGGAACTGGCGAAGATCGTCCGCGTCATCCGCAAGAAGGATCC
Source organism: Paracoccus sp. S1E-3 (assembly GCF_013868135.1). Classification (GTDB taxonomy): domain Bacteria; phylum Pseudomonadota; class Alphaproteobacteria; order Rhodobacterales; family Rhodobacteraceae; genus Paracoccus. Next base: position 422,339 of record NZ_JACEMU010000004.1, on the reverse strand, counting down.
GTCCGCGCCCCATAACACCCTGCTGGTGCTGGACGCGACCACCGGTCAGAACGCGCTGAGCCAGGTCGAGACCTTCCAGAAGCTCGCCGATGTTTCGGGGCTGGTGATGACCAAGCTGGACGGCACCGCCCGGGGCGGGGTGCTGGTCGCGCTTGCCGACCGGTTCGGGCTGCCCATCCACGCGATCGGCGTCGGCGAACAGATCGACGATCTCGACGCGTTCGAGCCGCAGGACTTCGCCCGCGCACTCGTCGGACTGTAATGACACGGCCGGTGGCGCCGGTTGCGGGTTTCGCGCTTGCGGCCCTCGCCCCGGCGATCCTGCTGATCTGGGGGGCGGTCTCGGGGGGCTGGCCGCTCTGGCTGGGGTTTCTGTGGATGGCGGCGGTCAGCCCGGTTGCCGATACGCTGATCGCCCGCGGCTTTGGCGATGCCGGACCGGAGGCGCGTTTTCCGGCCGCAGATGCGCTGTCGGTGGTTCTGGCACTGGCGCATTTCGCGCTGCTCGGCGCGGCGCTCTGGGCCTTCGCGGGGGATTGGCTGGCGTGGCCGCAAAGGGCGGGGCTGTTTCTGGGCGCGGGGATGTATTTCGGGCAGGTCTCGAATTCCAACGCGCATGAACTGATCCACCGCCACAGCCGCGCCCTGTTCCGGCTGGGTGCGGCGGTCTATATCAGCCTGCTGTTCGGCCATCACGTCAGTGCGCATCGGCTGGTCCATCATGTCCATGTCGCCACCGATGCCGATCCGAATTCGGCCCGGCTGGGCGAGAGCTTCTGGCGCTTCTTTCCGCGCGCATGGTTTGGATCCTTCCGCGCCGGGCTGCGGGCCGAGCGTGCCCGCGCCGCACGGGTAGGCCGGAGCAATCCCTATCTGTTCTGGGTGGGTGGCGGTCTGGTCTGCATCGCGGCCGTCGGGCTGGGCCTGGGTTCGCGCGCCATGCTGGATTATCTGGGCCTGTGCCTCTATGCCCAGATGCAGCTGATGCTGTCGGATTACGTCCAGCATTACGGATTGCGCCGCCATATCAGCAATGGGCGGCTGGCACCGGTCGGACCGCGGCACAGCTGGGACGCGCCCCATCCGCTGTCCTCGCTGGCGATGGTCAACGCACCGCGCCATTCCGATCACCACGCCCATCCGGCGAGGCCCTACCCGGCGTTGCGCTTGACGCCCGAGAACCCACGCCCGATGCTGCCCTATTCGCTGCCGGTGATGGGAGCGATGGCGATGCTGCCGCCGCTGTGGCGGCGGGTCATGGATCGGCGCGTCGCGCGGATGCGCGCGGATTAAGGCAGGCGGATGCGCGGATTAAGGCAGGCGGATGCGCGGAATAAGGCAGAGGGCGCGCGCCGGTCAGGTCCCGCGCGGCTTGGCGCGCAGGGTGGGATCGGCGACGGTCGGGTCCTCGGGCCAAGGGTGGCGCGGATAGCGGCCGCGCATGTCCTTTCGGACCTCGGCATAGGCGCCGGCCCAGAAGCCGGGCAGGTCACTGGTCACCGCGATGGGTTTCTGACCCGGCGAAAGCAGGGTGATCCGCAGCGGCTGGCGCCCAACCGTCGGATGGGTGGTCTGGCCGAACAGTTCCTGCAGGCGCAGCTCGATGGATGGGGTCTCGGCGTCGTAATCGATCGGCACCTTGCGCCCCAAAGGGGTGGTGAAATGGGCCGGCGCCAGCCGGTTCAGCGCCTGCTGGCCATCCCAACCCAGCAGGTCCATCAGCGCGGGAACAAGATCCAGCGACCTGATATCGCTGCGGTTCCGCACCTTGCCCAGATAGGGCATCAGCCAACCGCGATCGGCCAACAGTGCAGCGTCCGAGACATCCGGGCCGTCCGGAATCAATCCGATCCGCGCCCGCAGACGGGTGGCGGCGGGCGACCAGTTGAGGCCCTCGGCCCGCACCCCCTCCCATGCCGCGCGCGCCAGCGCTTCGGCATCCGGCGTCTCGAGCGGACGCTCGGTCAGGGTCAACGCACCCAGCTTCTCGCGCTGGCGGGCGAGGATGCGGCCATCGCGCGCGGACCATTCTACCGCCGCCACACGGGTGATCTGGTCGCTGAATCGGTCGCGGATTTCGGCTTCGGTGATCGGAAGGGCCAGACGGATGCGCGATTCGCGACCCTCGCCGTCCAGATCGGTGGCGACGATGAAGCGCTCGGCGCCCAGCCCATCCCCTTCGGGCAGCACCGCCCCGCGGCCGCCCGACAGCAGATAGCGCGGCTGTTCGCCCGGCCGGCGCATCCCGATCCGGTCGGGATAGGCGAGCGCGGCCATAACCCCGGCGGGCAGCGCCGGCTTGTTCGAGGTCAGCTTGCGCAAGCGTGCTGCCTCGGCCCGGATGTGTTCCAGCGCCGGGCGGGCCGCGCCGTGGCGTGCCGGATCCTGAAGCGCCCGCAGCCGCAGCGAGAGATCGGCGCCGACACCCCGCAACGGGTCGCGGTCTTCCATGAGCGCGGCCAGATCGGCCGCCCCGCTACCGGCAACAGTCAGCATATGGGCGATGCGGGGATGGACCGGCAGCGCCGCCAAGGCCCGGCCATGGGGGGTGATACGGCCTGCCATGTCGAGGGCCCCGAGAATGATCAGCAGCGTGCGGGCTTCGTTCAGCGCCGCTTCGGGCGGCGGGGTCAGGAAGGCCAGACCGGCCGCGTCGCTGCCCCAATCGGCCAATTCCAGCGCGAGGCCGGTCAGGTCGGCCACGGCGATCTCGGGCGGTGCGTATTCGGGCAGCGCGCCTTCCTCGGCCCGCGCCCACATGCGATAGCAGATGCCCGGCGCGACCCGTCCGGCGCGGCCACGGCGCTGCTCGGCCTCGGCCCGGCTGACGCGTTCGGTCACCAGCCGCGACATGCCCGAGCCGGGATCGAACCGCGCCCGGCGCGCGCGCCCGCAATCGACGACGACCCGGACGCCCGGAATGGTCAGCGAGGTTTCCGCGATGGCGGTGGCCAGCACGATCCGGCGGCGCGCGCCGGGCGGCGCCAGCACCGCGCGCTGCGCCTTGAAATCCATGGCGCCGTAAAGCGGCAGGATCTCGGCCGGCAGGTCGGACAGGGCGGCGGCGACCCGCCGGATCTCGCCCTCGCCGGGCAGGAAGGCCAGGATGGTGCCGCCGGGGTCGGCGCGGGTCTCGGCCTCGGCCTCGGCGATCAGGCGGGCGGCTTCGATCTCAAACCGCGCGGTGCCGGGCAGGGGGCGGGGCAGGTGGCGGGTTTCCACCGGATGGGCACGTCCCAGGCTTTCGATGATCGGGGCGTCGTCCAGCATCTGCGCCACCGGGCCCGCATCCAACGTGGCCGACATCACCAGCAGGTTCAGATCCGGGCGCAGCACCCCCCGGCTTTCCCAGACGAGCGCCAGCCCCAGATCGGCATTCAGGCTGCGTTCGTGAAATTCGTCGAAGATCACGCAGCCCACGCCGGCCAGCGAGGGATCGGATTGCAGCATCCGGGTCAGGATGCCTTCGGTCACCACCTCGATCCGCGCGCCGGCGACGGCCTGTCCGCGCATCCGGTAACCGACATCGCCGCCCGGCTGCTGGCCGAGGCTTTCGGCCAGCCGTTCGGCGGCGGCGCGTGCGGCCAGCCGGCGCGGTTCCAGCATGACGATCTTGCCCGGCACCTGATCCAGCAGCGCCAGCGGCACCCGCGTCGTCTTGCCGGCACCGGGCGGCGCAATCAGCACCGCGCGGCCCCGTTCGGCCATCGCGGCGCGGAGCGCGGGCAGCGCGTCCTCGATCGGCAGGGTGGTCGGCGCGGTGTCTGTCATGGCGGCGTTATGGCGCGCAAGGTCGCGTCCCGCCAGCGGAAATGCTTGCGCCGCCGGCGTCGCGGCCCGATATGAAACCCGGTGCAGGGGATACGTGTTGTCCCGAAAAGACATGGCGGGGCGATGGGCATTACCGATTTTACCAGTGACCTGATGCGCGGGATCGGCGTGGGCGATCCGGTGATCCGACTGGGGGTCACGGGTCTCAGCCGGGCGGGCAAGACGGTGTTCATCACCTCGCTGGTCGCCAATCTGATGGATCGCGGTCGGATGACGGCGCTGCGGGCTGCCGCCGATGGCTCCATCAAGGCGGCGTGGTTGCAGCCGCAGCCCGACGATACCGTCCCGCGTTTCGACTTCGAGCGTTATCTGGGCGCGCTGACGGGGCCGCAGCCGTTCTGGCCCGACGGCACCCGGCATATCTCGGAACTGCGGCTGTCCTTCCGAACCCAGCCGCGCGGCATTCTGGGCGGCTGGCGCAAGCCGCAGACGGTGCATCTCGACATCGTGGATTACCCGGGCGAGTGGTTGCTGGACCTGCGCCTGATGGAGCGCAGCTATGACGAATGGTCCGCCGAGGTGCTGGAGCGCATGCCCGGCCGTCCCGGCGCCGACGGCTATCTGGCCGCGCTAGCCGCGACCGATCTGGGCGCATCGCTGGACGAGCAGGCGGCGCAGGCCCTCGCCGCCGCCTATACCGAGCATCTCCATGCCGCGCGCGAGGGGGGCTGGTCCGACTGCACGCCGGGCCGCTTCCTGCTGCCGGGCGAGATGGCCGGGTCGCCGGCGCTGACCTTCGCGCCGCTGCCGCCGGTCGAGGGGAAATCCCCATTGCGCCGAGAATTCGCGCGTCGCTATGAAGCCTACAAGTCGCGCATCGTGAAGCCGTTTTTCCGCGACCATTTCTCGCGCATCGACCGACAGGTGGTGCTGGTGGATGTGCTGGGCGCGATCCATGCGGGGCCCCCCGCGCTTGAGGATCTGCGCCGGACGATGGCCGATATCCTCTCGGCCTTCAATCCGGGGCGAACCGGCTGGCTGGCGCAGTTGCTGGGCCTGCGCCGGGTCGAGCGCATCCTGTTCGCCGCCACCAAGGCCGACCATATCCACCACACCCAGCACCAGCGGCTGGCCAATATCGCCACCGCCCTGCTGCGCGAGGCCCGTGACCGCGCTGATTTCGCCGGTGCCCGCACCGATGCCATGGCCATTGCCGCGCTGCGGGCGACGACCGAAGCGATGATCGAGCAGAACGGTCAGGAACTGCCGGCCGTGCGCGGCACGCTGATGGACGGTCGTAACGCCGCCTTCTATCCGGGCGAACTGCCTGCCGATCCCGCAGCGCTGCTGGTCCCCGCGCGCGAGGGGCATCGGGAATGGCTGGACGGCGATTACGCGGCGATGAATTTCCGCCCCGCCGCCAATACCCTGCGCCCCGGCGACGGGCCGCCCCATATCCGGCTGGACCGCGCCGCCGAATTCCTGATCGGAGACCGCCTGTGACCGAAACCCGCCGCCAGGGCCCCGTGCTGATCGAACTGGATGATGCCGCGCCACAGGCCGCGCCCGGCCGCCGACCCAGCCCCGCAGATGCTGCGCCCATCGAGGACAACACCTCTGCCCTGCCGCGCCCGCGGACGATGGAACTGGTGACCCGGCTGGCCGGGCGCGGTCCATCCAGGTTGACGCGGTTTCTGTTCAACACCGGGGCGGCGCTGTTGACGTTCCTGCTGTCGGTGGGGGCGCTGAACTATATCTCGGGCCTGATGGTGACCTGGCCTATTCTGGGCTGGATCGGGGTGGCGCTGTTCGCATTGTTCACGCTGGCCGTGCTTGCGGTGGCCTGGCGCGAATACCGCGCCTGGGGGCGGTTCGCGCAGATCGACCAGATCCACCGCGATGCCGGAATGGCGCTGTCGAAGGATGATCTGGCGGCGGCGCGCGCGGTGGTGAAGCGGCTGGACGCGATCTATGCCGAGCGTCCGCAGGCGCAATGGGGCCGCGCCGCCCTCGCGGAGCGCAGCGGCGACGCCTTTGATGCCCAGACCCTGCTGACGCTGGCCGAAACCCAGCTGCTGGCGCCCCTGGATCAGGAGGCCCGGCGCGAGATCGAGGCGGCGGCGCGCACCGTCGCCGCCGCGACCGCCATGATCCCGCTGGCCTTCGCCGATGTTGCGGCGGCGCTGGCGGCCAATCTGCGGATGATCCGCCGGATGGCGGAAATCTATGGCGGCCGGGCGGGGGCGGTGGGCGGCTGGCGGCTGGCGCGCACGGTGATGACCCATCTGGTCGCCACCGGCGCGGTCGCCGCAGGCGACGACATGATCCACACGCTGGCCGGCGGCGGCTTGCTGGCCAAGCTGTCGCGCCGCTTTGGCGAAGGTGTCGTGAATGGCGCGCTGACCGCCCGCGTCGGCGTGGCCGCGATGGAGGTCTGCCGCCCGCTGCCCTTCATCGCCCAGCCCCGACCCAAGGTCGGCAATCTGGTCACGCGCGGTCTGGCCGGCCTGTTCGGCTCCGGCAACGACCCCGCGACGACGCCCGAGGAGAAGCCCGACCCCAAGGGGTGATCCGCGCCCCTTGAACGCCGGCCCCCGGCTCGTTACCTTGGGCTTAACTTGATATCGGAGGGCGTGACCATGGCGCCCAGGCGTCCTGCGGGTGTGGACGCGTTCCCGACTCCTAAGGTTGAGCCGTCAGGCACCCGCCAGCCCGATTCGGGGTCGCTTTACGCGGCTTTGGATTTGGGAACAAACAGTTGCCGGATGCTGATTGCCCGACCGACGGGCAGTCAGTTTCAGGTTGTCGACAGCTTCTCGAAGCCGGTCCAGCTCGGTCAGGGGCTGGAGGCCTCGGGCCGGTTGTCGCGTGCGTCCATGTCACGCACCGTTCATGCGCTGCAGGTCTGCAGGCGCAAGCTGGAGCAGCATGAGGTGCAGAACATGCGCCTGGTCGCGACCGAGGCCTGCCGCCGCGCGCGCAACAGCCGCGACTTCATGCGCATGATCCGGCGCGAGACCGGCCTGCCGATCGAGGTCATCGGGGCCGAGGAGGAGGCGCGCCTTGCCGTCATCTCCTGCGCGCCGCTGGTCAATCAGAAGACCGAGCAGCTGCTGGTCGTCGATATCGGCGGCGGCTCGACCGAACTCGTCTGGATCGATCTGGGCGATGTCGATCCGCGCGAGCGTTCGCGCGCGATCATGAAACTCGGCAATGGGTTCAACTCGACCGCGCCGGGGGGCGCGCGGGTGGTCGACTGGATCTCCGTCCCGCTGGGCGTCGCGACGCTGCGCGACCAGTTCGCCGATGTCACCGACGATCCCGGCCGTTTTGCCCTCATGAGCTGGTATTTCGAGGAAATGCTGGCCGATTTCGCGCCTTACGCCAAGGGTGCGCCGGAACGCGGTTTTCAGATCATCGGCACCTCGGGAACGGTGACCACGGTGGCAGCCAGCCATCTGGGGCTGAAGCGTTATGACCGCACCAAGGTCGACGGCCTGACCATGACGAGCGCCGAAATCGACGCCGTGATCCGCAATTATCTGGCGCTCGGCCCCGAAGGCCGGCGCGCCGATCCGCGGATCGGGCGTGAACGGCACGCGCTGATCATGTCGGGCGCCGCGATCCTGCAGACGCTGATGCGCATCTGGCCGACCCGGCGGCTGTCGGTCGCCGATCGCGGCCTGCGCGAGGGCTTGCTGTATTCCCAGATGGTCCGCGACGGGGCCATCACCGATGACGAACTGAACGGGGTAACCTGATGGTGAAGAAGCCGGGCGGCGGCGTGGACGGGCCGCGCGAACGCAAATCCTCGGGGCGGGGGCAGCGCGATCTGAAGGTGCGGGTGAAGACGGCCAAGGGGCGCAAGCTCAGCTCGACCCTGTGGCTGGAGCGGCAGCTGAACGACCCCTATGTGGCGCGGGCGCGGCGTGAGGGTTATCGCGGCCGGGCGGCCTACAAGATCATGGAGCTGGACGATAAATATCGCTTCCTCGTGCCCGGCGCGCGGGTCGTCGATCTGGGCTGTGCGCCCGGTGGCTGGCTTCAGGTGGCGATCCCGCGCATCAACGCCCTGGGCGAGAAATCGGGCAAGAAGGTCGGCCGCATCCTCGGGGTGGACCTGCAGGAGGTCGATCCGATCCCCGGTGCGGAAATCCATGTGCTGGATTTCCTGGAAGACGGCGCCGACACGAAGGTGAAGGACTGGCTGGGCGGCGAGGCCGATGTGGTCATGTCCGACATGGCCGCCGCATCCTCGGGCCACAAGGGCACCGACCATCTGCGCATCGTGGCCCTGGTGGAGGCGGCGGCGCAGCTGGCCTTTGATGTGCTGGCACCGGGGGGCACTTTTGTCGCCAAGGTTCTGGCCGGCGGGGCGGAACAGAACCTGCAGACGCTGCTGAAGCAGAATTTCGACAAGGTGGCGAATGTGAAGCCGGGCGCCTCGCGCGCCGATTCGTCGGAAAAATTCGTGGTCGCGATGGGGTTCCGTGGCGCGCAGGCCAAGGAAGATGTGGCAGAGGGTTGATCAACCCTCCGGCCCCATCCACAGCGTTTCCCAGGTCTTCATGCGGTTGCGGAACCAGATCCGCTGTGATTTCGCATATTGGCGGGTGGCGATGATCGAATGTGCGATGGCGGTTTCCGCGTCGCTCTCGCCCCGCAGATAGGCGGCGATCTCGGGGGCGCCGATGGCGCGGGTCCATTGCGCGTTTGCCTCCCATCGGGGCAGCATCGCGCGCACCTCCTCGACCGCACCCTGATTCCACATCTGTCGAAAGCGGCGATCGATCCGGTCCGCCAGCCAGTCCCGGTCCGAGGTCAGCACCAGACAATGGGCCGCCTCGGGCGGGATGAGGGGGGCGGGTGTGTCCTGCTGCCAGTCAGAAATCCCGCGCCCGGTGGCTTCCAGCACTTCCCATGCCCGCTGCACGCGTGCGGGATTCCGGATGTCGATCTTCTCGCGCGTCGGCGCATCGAGGGTGGCGACCATCTGCGCCAATCCCCCTGCGGCCAGCCAGGCATCGCCACGCGCCCGAATTTCGGCCGAAACCGTCGGGATCTGCGCCAGACCCGAAGTCAGCGCCGTCAGATACAGCCCCGTGCCGCCCGCGACGATCAGCCGCCCGCGCAGCCCGGCGACGTCCCGCAACCAGTCCCCGACCGAATAGTTGCTGCCCGGATCGACATGGCCGTAAAGTGCGTGCGGGGCGACAGATTCGTCCTGCCGATCGGGCCGCGCGGTCAGCACCTGCCAGCACGACCAGATCTGCAGTGCATCGGCATTGACCACCGTGCCGCCCTGCATTTGCGCTATCTTCAATGCCAGCGCCGATTTTCCCGAAGCGGTCGGCCCCGCGATCACCACATGGCGATCCGGGTCCAGCCCGGCGATGATCTTCTGCGCATCCATGCGTGCACCCAGTTGAACCTTTGGCCCTTTTGCGACATTTTGCGGACCAATTGAACCGCTGGAAGGGCAAAGCAGATGAGCGACACCGAAGTAAAGACCCCGACCAGCTATGACCGGGTGATGTTGAAGATCTCGGGCGAGGCGCTGATGGGCGATCAGGGTTACGGCCTGCACCCGCCGACCATCGCCCGCATCGCCGACGAGGTCGAATCGGTCCAGAACATGGGCGTCGAGGTCTGCATGGTCATCGGCGGCGGCAATATCTTCCGGGGCCTGCAGGGCTCGGCGCAGGGGATGGAACGCACCACCGCCGATTACATGGGCATGCTGGCCACGGTGATGAACGCGCTGGCGATGCAATCGGCGCTGGAAGCCAAAGGCATCCACACCCGCGTCATCAGCGCCATCCGCATGGACGAGGTGGCCGAGCCCTATATCCGCCGCCGCGCCGTGCGCCACCTGGAAAAGAAGCGCGTCATCATCTTCGCGGCGGGCACCGGCAACCCCTATTTCACCACCGACACCGCCGCCACCCTTCGCGCCTCGGAAATGAACTGCCAGGCGATCTTCAAGGGCACCAAGGTCGATGGGGTCTATGATAAGGATCCGAACAAGTTCGCCGATGCCCTGCGCTATGACGAGGTCACCTATGACGAGGCGCTGCAGAAAAACCTGGGCGTGATGGATGCCTCGGCGATAGCGCTGGCGCGTGACAACAAGCTGCCGATCATCGTGTTCTCGCTGGACGAGCCGGGCGGTTTTCGCGGCATCCTGTCGGGCGAGGGCACCTATACCCGCGTCACCGACGGCAGGACCCGTCAGGGTCGCGAGGTGAAATCCTGACCCTGATCCCGTCCCGCCCGCGCACGGTCAGCCGGGCGACGGGCACGGGCGGGGTGGTCGTCTCCAGCCGGTGATCCCGCAGGATCAGCGACAGCATCAGCGGCCCTTCGACCATCGCGAAACCCGCGCCGGGACAGACCCGCGCGCCGGCCGAAAACGGGATATAGGCCCGACGCTGGCAGTCGCGTCCGTTCGCAGTCTCCCATCGCGCGGGGTCAAAGCCGTCGGGATTGTCCCACAGCCGTTCATGGCGGTGCAGGTGCCAGGGCGAGATGACGATCTGCGCCCCTTTCGGCACCGCGCGCTCTCGGAAGGTTTCAGGGCAGGCGGCCTCGCGCACCATCATTGGCACGGGGGGGTAAAGGCGGAGTGCCTCGCGGAAGACTGCCCGGCTGAGCTTCAGGCAGGAAACCAATGAAAAGGCGGGATTTTCTGGATCAAGCTCCGCCCGCGCCTCGGCCGCGACACGCGCCTGCCAATCGGGATTGGCGGCCAGCAGCCACAGCGCCCAGGCCAGCGACGAGGCGCTGGTTTCGTGGCCGGCCAGAAAGAAGATCGCCACCTGATCGACCATTTCGGGCGGTGTGAAGCGCTGCCCCGTCAGCGGATCGGGGGTAGTCATGATCTTGGTCGCCAGATCATCCGGCGCGGTGCCCGCGGCGATGCGGGCGGCGCGCTCGGCGACCAGCTGCGCGATCAGGCCGCGGATATGGGCGGCGGTGGTCCGGGTGCGGCGCGAATGAAAGCGCGGAAACCACGCAGGCAGCGGGATCAGCGCGGCGGCATTCACGATGGGCTGCGCGTCCTGATGAGCGCGGAATGCGGAAAAGACCTGCGCGGCGGTGGCGTCCTCGATCGGGATCGAGAACAACGTGCGGAAGATCACATCCGCTGCAGCATGCGAGGTTACCGGTTCGAGGTCGATTTCACCTGTCGGCGGCAGGCGGCGGGCGGCGGCGCAACTCGCGTCCCAGATCTGCGGGAAGATCTCGCGCAGGCGGCCGCCTTCGAAGGCGGGATCGATGATGCGGCGCTGACGCTGCCATTCCGCGCCGTTGGTCACAAAGACCGAGCGGCCCAGAAGCGGGGCCAGCCCCTCGCGCAGGCGGTTCGATTTGGGGAAGTCGTCGGGATGTTCGCGCAGCACCCGCGCGACCAGATCGGGGTCGTTGCAAAGGAAGCTGTGGATGGGGCCGCTGCGGAACTCGGCCATCCATGCCCGATAGAGCCGCGCGGGCAGCGCCGACAACAGGTCGCGGCGGAAGGCGCGGATATAGTGCAGGATGCCGCCCTTGGCTTGGCTGCTGGGGGGTTTGGGCGGGATCATGGGTAGTGCCATCTGTTGGCGGGAGTGGTGATGCGCCCCGGCGAATGGCGGCGTCCCGCGAAGCGCTCGGCCAGCGTCAGCGGCCCGGCGGTGATCTGGAAATAGTCATAATCGCCGGGCCGGTCGAAGGCGCAGAGATACTGGAAGTGCAGCTGGAACCAGCGGTGGCGCAGGGACTGCTGCTTTTCAGGCGAAAGCGTGCGGGTGAAGGCCGCCGACAGCACCAGCGGGCCGCCGCCGTCCGCAGGCACGCAGCGCGACACCGCGACCGGATCGCAGAGGCCGAAGCTGCAGGCATCCCCAGGGGCAGTTACATCGACCCAGACCTGCTGCACCGCCGCCAGATCATGCAGATCGCGGCGCAGCGCGCGGGCGCCCGGCAGGAAGGACGCCATCGGCACCACATGGCCCAGCGTCAGTAGCGCGACATGCGCCGGCAGCCGCCCCTGCCGCGCCAGCCCCGCCAGCGTCGAAACCGCGATATAGGCGCCCGAGGAATGGCCGACGACCAGCACCTCGTCCCAGTCCTCCTGCGCCACTTCGGCGATGCGGTCGGCAAAGGCGTCGATCCGGGCCTGAAGCGCGGACGGATAGGCCCCGCCATTCTGCGCGGTGAAGGCATAGTCATGCATCAGGTAATGGGCAAAGATCCGTCCGTCGAGCTTGCGCCATTGCCGCAGCCCCAGCACGAACACCGCCAGCGCCACCGGCAGCCCCAGCCACCACGTCGCCACCAGCGCCACCAGCCAGCCCGCCAGCCACCCGGCCAATCCCGCCGCCAGCGCCTGCCCCAGCAGCGCCGCGATGGGATAGAGCGCCGCCAGCACCGGCCCGCGCCTGAGCCGCATCAGCCGCCATAACGCGCCCGAGCCGATATAGGCCCAGGCCGTGCGCGCCAGCTGCCCGTAGGTCGCGGCAATCGACTGCCCCATGGAGGCGGCGACAATATCGGACCAGACCAGCACCTCGAACTCGGCCCGGCCGGGCTGCCCGGCGGTGACGGTGCTGGCGCCCCAGCCAAAGCCGGTGCGATCGGTTCGCGCGCCGGTTTCCAGCGCATAGCCGCTGATGGCGGCCTGATCCGCCCCCTCGCGCCTGTAAAGCTCGCGGTAGCGGCGGGGCGGAATCGGGTCGTAACCGGGGATGTACAGTACCCGGCGCCGCATCAGATCTTGCCGATTTTCGGCAGGTCCTGCAGCATGATCTGCCGCGAATGCGACGCGAATTCGCGCCGCCAGGTCAGCCCCAGCACGAAACAGGTGGTCACGAACAGCCCCCAGGGCCCGACCAGCCAACCCAGCGCCGCCAGCGAGAAATAGATATTGCGCAGACCCATGTTATAGCTTTTGGCGGCGGTCACGTTGATCTCGGCCGCCTGATGGGCGCGGATGGTCGCCAGCGGATCGGCCGGGTCATTCGGCACCGAGGCCATCATCACCGCGCAATAGCCGAACAGCCGGTGCGACCAGATGAATTTCAGCAGCGCGTTGGCGACGAAGAACAGCGCCGTGATGACCTTGACCTGCCACAGCACGGTGGGGACGCCGCCAAGTTCCAGCTCACCCGCGACCTGGCTCAGGCGCTCGGGATTGCCCACCAGCGCCATGCCGCCGCCGATGGCGATCAGGCAGGCCGAGGCGAAGAAGGTCGGCCCTTCGCGCAGCGTCTGCAGGATCGCGCTGTCGAAGATGCGCGGCTGGCGGGTGATGAACTGGCGCATCCATTCGTGCCGGTAATTGACCATCAGCACTGTGACCGAAGGGTGATTTTTCGGCGGGTGCTCAGTCAGATAGCCGATCCCGATCCAGGCCGCGAACAGCCAGATCAGCGCGGCGATATCACCGGTGGACAGAACGGACAGGATCGACGGCATATGCATAGACATAGTGATAGGACGAGATTGTTGCGGTTGCGAGTCGCAAAGGTGGCCTTTAACAATGGGAAATATAGCCAGAGGAGGATGAATTGGCCGCGCCTCATGCCATTCATGAAGAATTCCCCGACGACGCTGAGATCATTCATCAATTGAAGGTCTCGGACGCGCATTTCGCCAAGCTTCTGGAGGAATATGACAGCCTCAACGACGAGGTCGTGGCCGCGGAAACCTTCGTCAAGCCGACCGCCGAAGATGCCGAGACCGAGATGCGCCGCCGTCGCGTCCTGCTGAAGGACCAGATCGCGCGCGCCATCGCCGCCGCGAAGGCCTGAGATGCAGATGCCCGCCCCCGATGCGGGCGTTATCGGCCGCCGCGACCAGATCGCGCAGCGGCTGCGGGCGGTGCTGGCCGACAAGGCGGCCGTCATCACCGATCCGGCCGAGACGCGCGCCTATGAATGCGATGCGCTGTCCGCCTATCGCTGCCCGCCCCTGGTGGTGGTGCTCCCCTCGACCACCGGGGAAGTCGCGGCAGTGCTGCGGATCTGCGCCGAGGAGGGCGTGCCGGTGGTGCCGCGCGGTGCTGGCACCAGCCTTGCGGGCGGCGCCATGCCCACCGCAGATGCGGTGATGATCGGGCTGGCGCGGATGAATGCGGTCCTGGAGATCTCGCCCGAGGACCGGCTGATCCGCGTGCAATGCGGGCGCACCAATCTGGCGGTGACCGGCGCGGTCGAGGGGCAGGGCTTCTTCTATGCGCCCGATCCGTCCTCGCAACTGGCCTGCGCGATCGGCGGCAATATCGCCATGAACTCGGGCGGGGCGCATTGCCTGAAATACGGCGTGACCACCAATAACCTGCTGGGCGTGACCATGGTGCTGATGGACGGCTCGGTCGTGGAGCTGGGCGGCCCGATGGGCGAGGGCGCGGGCCTTGACCTGCTGGGCCTCATCTGCGGCTCCGAAGGCCAGCTGGGCATCGTGACCGAAGCCACCTTGCGCATCCTGCCCAAACCCGCAGGCGCACGCCCGGTGCTGGTGGCCTTCGACAGCGCCGAAACCGCAGGCGCCTGCGTGGCCGCGATCATCCGCTCGGGCATCCTGCCGGTCGCCATCGAATACATGGACCGTCCCTGCATCGCCGCGACCGAAGACTTCTGCGGCGCGGGTTATCCCCAATGCGAGGCCCTGCTGATTATCGAGGTCGAGGGCACGCCCCCCGAAATCGACGAGCAACTGACGCTGATCCGCCAGATCGCCGAGGGATTCGGCCCGGTGGAAATCCGCGAATCCCGCTCCGAGGACGAATCCAGGCGCATCTGGCTGGGCCGCAAATCCGCTTTCGGCGCGATGGGTGTCATCAGCGATTACATGTGCCTCGACGGCACGATCCCGGTCAGCGAACTGCCCCATGTCCTGAACCGCATCGGCGAATTGTCGGCAGAGGCGGGGCTGCGCGTCGCCAATGTCTTTCACGCCGGCGACGGCAATATGCACCCGCTGATCCTGTTCGACGCCAACACCCCCGGCGATCTGGAACGCTGCGAGGCGCTCGGCGCCGAGATCCTGCGCCTCTGTGTCGAGGTCGGCGGCTGCCTGACCGGCGAACATGGCGTGGGGGTGGAAAAGCGCGAGCTGATGGGCACGCAATACACGCCCGAGGATCTGGAATTGCAGATGCAGGTGAAGGATGTCTTCGACCCGACATGGCGGCTGAATGCGGCCAAGGTGTTTCCGCTGGCCAGCTCTGCCCGCCGGAGGTCCGATGCGGCCTGAGAGCGAAGCCGATCTGGCGGCGATGCTGCGCGGCGCTGCGGGTCCGGTTGCGATCACCGGCGGGGCCTCGCGCCTGCAGCCGGGCGAGGGGCAGGGCATGCGCATCGACATGCGCGGAATGACCGGGATCACGCTTTATGAACCCGCCGCCCTGACACTGGTGGTGCATGCCGGCACGCCGCTGGCCGAGGTGCAGGCGGCGCTTGCCACCGAAGGACAGATGCTCGGGTTTGAACCCGATCCGCGCCCCGGCTCGACCATGGGCGGGGTGGCCGCCAGCAATGCTTCGGGGCCCCGCCGGGTTTCGGGCGGCGCGTGCCGCGATGCAATGCTGGGCGTGCGGCTGGTCACTGGCGACGGCCAGATCGTCAAGAATGGCGGCCGGGTGATGAAGAATGTCACCGGCTATGATCTGGTGAAGCTGCTGGCTGGGTCGCGCGGCACGCTGGGCGCAATCACGGAGATCGCTTTCAGGACGACCCCGGTGCCACCGACGCGCGCGGTGTTGCGGCTGGACGGGCTGGACGATGCCAGCGCCATTGCCGCCATGACCACGGCGCTTGGCGGCCCTTACGACGTGACCGGGGCCGGGCGGCTGCCAGTTGGCCGGGTGGTCCTGCGGCTGGAAGGGCTGCCCGGATCGGTTGAGCTGCGCGCCCGTGCCCTGGCGGCGGCACTGGCACGGTTCGGATCCGCCGAAATCGTCGAAATTGCAGAAGATTTCAATGAATTGCGCGATTATCCTCAGGTGGCTGAAGGGCCCGTGTGGCGGATCGTTCTTCGGCCCTCGCAGGCACCGGCGGTGCTGGCACAACTGCCGGGGCGCCATGCCATCGACTGGGGCGGGTCGCTGATCTGGGCCGAGGCGCCCGTCGGCTGGCGCCCCGATCTGCCGCCCGGCGCACGCGCCACCCGGATCACGGGCGAGGCCGCGCAGCTGCCCCAGGCCGATCCCGTCACCGCCCGGCTCGAAGTCGGTCTGCGCGCCGCTTTCGACCCGCGCGGATTGTTCGCAGGACGCAGATGAAGACCGAATTTACCCCCGAACAGCTGACCGATCCGCATCTGGCCGAAGCCAACAAGATCCTGCGCACTTGCGTGCATTGTGGTTTCTGCACAGCGACCTGCCCGACATTCCTCATTCGTGGTGATGAATTGGACAGCCCGCGCGGGCGCATCTATCTGATGAAGGACATGCTGGAATCGGGGCGCCCGGCAGATGCCCGCACGGTGACCCATATTGACCGCTGTCTGGGCTGTCTGGCCTGCATGACCACCTGCCCATCGGGCGTGCATTACGCGCATCTGCTGGAGATCGGCAAGGCGCATATCGAGGCCACCTATCGCCGTCCCTGGCACGACCGCGCACTGCGCTGGATGCTGGCACAGATCGTGCCCCATGCCGGGCGCTTCCGGCTGGCCATGCTGGGCGCAAAAATCGCCAGACCTTTCCGCGGGCTGGTGCCGGATGCTCGATTGCGGGCGATGCTGGAAATGGCCCCGTCCAGCCTGCCGCCGGTCAGCCGCAACGACGATGCCCAGACCTTCGCGCCGCTTGGCGAAAAACGCGCCCGTGTCGCCCTGATGATCGGCTGCGCGCAGCGGGCGCTGAACACCGATATCAACGACGCCACCATCCGGCTGCTGCGCCGCGCCGGATGCGAGGTGGTGATCCCCAAAGATTTCGGCTGCTGTGGCGCGATGACCCTGCATATGGGGCGCGAGGACGAGGGCAAGGCGACCGCGCGGGCGGCCATCGCCTCGCTGATCGCGGCGGATCGCGAAAGCCCGCTGGATGCGATCATCATCAATACCTCGGGCTGCGGCACCACGATCAAGGATTATGGCCACCTGTTCGCCGGCGATCCGGTGGAGGAGGACGCCAGGCGGATCGGGGGGCTGGCAAAGGACGTGACCGAGTTCTTCGAGGTCTTCGGCCTGCCCGAGATTTCGCCCAAGGCGGCTCGCGTGGCCTATCATTCGGCCTGTTCGCTGCAGCATGGCCAGCAAATCAAGACCGCGCCGAAAAACCTGCTCGCGCAGGCGGGTTTTACGATCGTGGACCCGGAAAACCCGCATCTCTGCTGCGGCTCGGCCGGGACCTACAACCTGCTGCAGCCGGAACTCTCGGGGGAATTGAAGCGCCGCAAGGTGGCCACGCTGGAAGCGACGGCGCCCGATATCATCGCGGCGGGCAATATCGGCTGCATGATCCAGATCGGGTCGGCGACGGCCACGCCCATCGTCCACACGGTCGAATTGCTGGATTGGGCAACAGGCGGCCCCCGGCCGCGCGCCCTTGAAACCACCTGAAGCTGATCCCAACTGAACGCATGGGGACGCCGCGAGGGTTCCCGTCATCGCCGCCCGGTGTCCGGGGGCCTGAATCGCATCGCTTTGAAAGGATGTAACAATGCGTCATGTTGATCGCGCTTCTCTGTATCGTGCCTCGGTCGGTTTCGACCGCATGGCAGACCTGATGGACCGCGTGCTGTCCGCCGACAGTGCCGGCCAGAGCTATCCCCCCTACAACATCCAAAAGACCGGCGAGAGCAGCTATCGCATCTCGGTCGCCGTGGCCGGTTTCGCCGCCGACGACCTGAGCGTCGAGTTGCGCGACGGTGCCGTCATCGTCGCCGCGAAGAAGGCCGAGACCGAGGGCGAGCGCACCTTCCTGCATCGCGGTATCGCCAATCGCGCCTTCGAGCGGCGCTTCACGCTGGCCGAACATATCCGCGTCGAAGGCGCTTCGCATCGCGACGGGATGCTGCATATCGAGCTGATCCGTGAAGTGCCGGAGGCGCTGAAGCCGCGCCGGATTGCCATCGAACGGATCGCCACCACGCCCCGCGTCGAAAAGCTGGACGCCTGATTCCCGCAGGCGCGGGGGCGACCCCGCGCCGCATCTTGCGTCCCGCGCCACGGATTGCTAACCGCCGCCCATGGAACCCATTCACATCATCGGTGCCGGCCTCGCCGGTTCGGAGGCCGCCTGGCAGATCGCACGTGCCGGGGTGCCGGTCGTGCTGCATGAAATGCGGCCCGTGGTCGAAACATTCGCGCATAAGACCGGCGATTTCGCCGAGATGGTCTGCTCGAACTCGTTCCGCTCGGACGATGACGAAAACAATGCCGTGGGTCAGCTGCATTGGGAGATGCGTGCGGCCGGCGGCCTGATCATGGCCATGGCCGATCGCCACAAGCTGCCTGCCGGGGGGGCGCTTGCCGTCGACCGCAATGCCTTTTCGGCCGATGTCACCGCCGCGCTGCGGGCCGAACCGCTGATCTCGGTCGAGGCGGGCGAGATCGCCGAATTGCCGCGCGAAGGGCGCTGGATCATCGCCACCGGACCGCTGACCTCGGCCGCACTGGGGGCGGCGATCCGCGTCGAAACCGGGGCGGAGTCGCTGGCCTTCTTCGACGCCATCGCCCCCATCGTCTATGCGGAAAGCATCGACATGAGCACCGCCTGGCGGCAGTCGCGCTACGACAAGGGCGAGACCGAGGAAGAACGCACCGCCTATATCAACTGCCCGATGACCAAGGCCGAATATGAGGCCTTCATCGACGCGCTTCTGGCCGCGGACAAGACCGAGTTTCACGAGGGCGAGACCGCCGGCTATTTCGACGGCTGCCTGCCGATCGAGGTCATGGCCGAGCGGGGGCGCGAGACATTGCGCTTCGGTCCCATGAAGCCGGTGGGACTGACCAACCCCCACCGGCCGGACGAGAAGCCCTATGCGGTCGTCCAGCTTCGGCGGGATAACGCATTGGGAACGCTGTATAATATCGTTGGTTTTCAGACCAAGATGAAATATGGCGCCCAGACCGAGGTGTTGCGCATGATCCCCGGCCTGCAGGATGCCGGCTTTGCGCGGCTTGGCGGCATTCACCGCAACACCTTCCTGAACTCGCCCACGCTGCTGGACGACCGGATGCGGCTGCGCAGCCGGCCGAACCTGCGCTTTGCCGGTCAGGTCACCGGCGTCGAGGGCTATGTCGAAAGCGCTGCCATGGGTCTGCTGGCGGGTCGGATGGCCGCGGCCGAGGCCAAGGGTGGTGACCTTGCGCCGCCCTCGGGCAACACCGCCATGGGGGCGCTGATCCACCACATCACCGGCGGCGCCGAGGCCAAGACCTTCCAGCCGATGAACGTGAATTTCGGGCTGTTCCCGCCGATTGACGCGAAGGGCGGCCGGCGCGGGCGCAAGGCCCGCTATCCGGCCTATACCACCCGCGCGAAGGATGATTTCCGGGCATGGCTGGCGGGGCAGTAACGCGCTTTGCGCCCTCGCCGACGGGGCTTCTGCATCTGGGCCACGCGTTTTCGGCGCTGACCGCCTTCGATGCGGCGGACCGCGGTCAGTTCCTGCTGCGGATCGAGGATATCGACCGCGACCGCTGCCACCCGGAATTCGAGGCTGCGATCTTCGAGGACCTGGAATGGCTGGGTCTGGATTGGCCGCAGCCGGTGATGCGCCAGTCGGACCGGCTGGCCGTCTATCAGGCTGCGCTGGATCATCTGGCCGAGCTGGGCGTCACCTATCCCTGCAGCTGCACGCGGGGCGATATCAGGGCGGCGCTTTCGGCTCCGCAGGAAGGCGCGCCGATCCTGGGACCGGACGGGCTGGTCTATCCCGGCACCTGTCGCGGGCGGCGGATGTACGGTATCGCAGAGGGCGATGTGATCCGGCTGGATGCCGAGGCGGCTTTCTCGGTTCTTGGCGATAACATGCTGAATTTCAATGATCACAGTCCGCATGTCCTGACGCGCGAGGCGTTTGTGACCGGCATCGGGGACGTGGTTCTGGCGCGGCGCGGGATGGGGACATCCTATCACCTTTCCGTGGTGGTGGACGATGCGGCGCAGGGCATCACCAAAGTCACGCGCGGTCTGGATCTGTTCGAGTCGACGTGGATTCACGTGCTGCTGCAACGCCTGCTAGACCTGCCCACGCCGGACTATCACCATCACCGGCTGATCCGGGACGATGCCGGCAAGCGGCTGGCCAAGCGCGACGACGCCCGATCCCTGCGCGAACTGCGCGGGCAGGGGGCCAGCGCAGCCGATATTCGCGCCCTAGTCGGCCTGTAACGGGCGCAGGATCTCGACCTCGGCGCCGTCGCGCAGGGCGGTGAAGAAACAGGACCGGCGGTTGGTGTGGCAGGCGGGACCGGCCTGGTCGACCAGCACCAGCAGCGTGTCGCGGTCGCAATCGACGCGCATTTCCACCAGTTTCTGGACGTGGCCCGAGGTCTCGCCCTTGACCCAGAAGGACTGGCGCGACCGCGACCAATAGGTCACCCGACCCGTCTCCAGCGTGCGCGCCACGGCTTCGGCATTCATCCAGGCCATCATCAGCACATCGCCATTCGTGGCGTCCTGCGCGATGGCGGGGATCAGCCCATGGGCGTCATAGTGCAGGGTGGCGGGGTCGAACATCGTCTTTCCTTTCGCGGCTTCGGTGCCTATCTAATCTCGCAACCATGCGAGGAAAACCATGTCCGACGCCGATATGATGCAGCTTTATTCGAAACGGATCCTCGCGCTGGCGGCGGATATCCCGCATCTGGGCAAGCTGGCGGACGCCGAGGGCAGCGCCATGAAGCGTTCGCCGCAATGCGGATCGACGGTGACGGCGCATGTGCGGCTGGAAGACGGCCGCATCGCCGGTTTCGGGCAGGAGGTGCGGGCCTGCGCGCTGGGTCAGGCTTCGGCGGGTGTTCTGGGACAGGCGATCATCGGCGCCAGCCGGGACGAGATCGCGCGCGGCGCGGCGCAGCTTTCGGCCATGTTGAAAGAGGGCGGCCCGGTCCCCGACGCACCCTGGCGGGGCCTGGAGGTTCTGATGCCCGCTCGCGATTATCCCAACCGCCACGCCTCGATCATGCTCTGCTGGTTGGCGACGCTTGATGCGATCGATGCGGTGGGGTCGCAGGCGCAATCGGCCTCGGGCTGACAGGCACGATCCCGGTCATGAAAAAAGGCGGCGCAATCGCGCCGCCTTTTCGTTCGCATACCGGCGAGGATCAGGCCTCGGCGGGGGTTTCTTCTTCGTCCGTGCCTTCCTCGTTATCGGCCGACACCAGCGCCGACGGGGCGGCGATGTTGGCGATGACGAAGTTGCGGTCGGTGGTCGGCTTGGCGCCGGCCGGCAGGGTGATGTCCTGGATGTGGATCGAATCGCCGATCTGGCGACCGGTCAGGTCCACGGTGATGCTTTCGGGGATGTCGCCGGCAGTCACGATCAGCTCGACCTCGGGGCGCACCGTCACCAGCGTGCCGCCGCGCTTCAGACCGGGGCTGGCCTCGGCGTTGATGAAGTCGACATGGATGAACAGGTTCACCTTGGTGGTGCGGCGCAGGCGCATGAAGTCGATATGCGTCGGCAGGTCCTTGACCACATCTTTCTGAACGCCACGGCAGATGACGCGCACGTCTTCCTGACCGTCGACCTTCAGGTTCCACAGCGTGGACATGAAGCGGCCCGCGCGCAGCGCGGTCAGCAGCTTGTTGAAGTCGAACTGGATGGCGACCGGGTCCTTGTGGTCACCATAAACGATACCGGGCACCTTGCCTTCGCGGCGAGCTTGACGGGCGGCCCCCTTGCCTGTCCCCGTGCGTGCCTCGGCCACCAGATCCGGAATCTTTTTGGCCATGATATTTTCCTTTCATGTATACGCGGCCTCCTCCAAGGGTGAGGCCGAAGGCGCGCGCATAGCAGGGATTGGGCGGTTTGAAAAGGGTGAATACCCGGATTTTCGGGGCATCCGCGCAACAGGCCGCCCCGGACGCGCGGCCACGTGTTGACCGGGCGGGCGGGTCGCAGCTATCTGCTGGCGCATCATTCCTGATCCAGATGGAATTGTCGATGTTGGAGCTTGTCTCGGGCCTTTGACCGCGCCCCGGATTGTCCGGGCCGGTCTGTCGCATCCGGCGCGCAGGGGATCTCTGCCGCGCCGTGAAGGCTTTTGGTTCACAGACAGGCTTTGCCATGAATATCTCGAAAGAAGAACAGCGCGTGTTGCACGTGCTGGCGCAGGGCGGGCATATTCGCCACCAGCGCGGCCCCAATGGCCGCATTCTGGATGCCGACTGCTTCACGCATGATGGCGCGGTGCTGGTCGGCTGCCCGGTGGTGCTGATCCTGCGGCTGCGCCGTAAGCGGCTGATCGAGTCGCGCAATTCCGGCCCCTACCGGATTTCGCAGGCTGGCCGGCTGGCGGTGCGCGCGCAGGCGGATAACCGCACCCGATGAAACGAAGAAAGGGCGCCCGAGGGCGCCCTTTCCCGCAACTCCGGGTCAGATCACAGCGTGCCGTTGCGCTGCTGGATCATCATGAAGGTGTCATAGGTGTATTCGGCGGTCTGGTTGTACAGGTACCATTCCTCGCGGAAGGCCTTGATCGAATCCCAGATCTTCTTCCAGCTTTCGTTGGTCGCATCCAGCTCGGCATAGACCTCGTTGGCGGCGTCGAAGAAGGCCTGCAGCACTTCCGGCGGGAAGGGCATCAGCTTGGCACCACCAGCGACCAGTTCCTTCAGCGCCTTGGGGTTCTTCCAGTCGTATTTTTCCAGCATGTCGGCATCGGTGGCCTGGCTGCAGGTGCGCAGGATCGACTGGTAGATCGGCGGCAGGGCCTCGAACTTCTCCTTGTTGAACAGGAAGTGGACCGTCGGGCCGCCTTCCCACCAACCGGGATAATAGTAATAGGGTGCAACCTTGGCGAAGCCGAGCTTCTGGTCGTCATAGGGGCCGACCCATTCGGCACCGTCGATGGTGCCCTTCTCCAGCGCCGGATAGATGTCGCCGCCGGCGATCTGCTGCGGCACCACGCCCAGCTTTTCCGCCACCTTGCCGGCGAAACCGCCGATGCGGACTTTCAGGCCCTTAAGGTCCTCGACCGTCTTGATTTCCTTGCGATACCAGCCGCCCATCTGGACGCCGGTATTGCCGCCCGGATAGCCGATGATGTTCTGGGTCGCCAGGAATTCGTTGAACAGATCGATCCCGCCGCCATGATATTGCCAAGCGTTCTGGGCGCGTGCGGACAGGCCGAACGGCACCGCGGCCCCCAGCGCCCAGGTCGGGTTCTTGCCCCAGTAGTAATAGGAAACCGTGTGGCAGCAATCGACGGTGCCATCGCTGACGGCGTCGGCGGCCTGCAGGCCGGGGACGATCTCGCCCGCGGCGAAGACCTGGATCTTGAACTTGCCGTCGGTCGCGTCGCTGACCATCTTCGACAGCACTTCGGCGCCGCCATAGATGGTATCCAGCGATTTCGGGAAGGACGAGGTCAGGCGCCAGTTGACCGACGGCTGTTCCTGCGCGATCGCAGGCGCCGCCAGCGTCGAGGCGGCCGCCGCAGACGCCCCCCCGATCGTCGCACGTGTCAGGAAGCGGCGGCGATCAAGTTTCGAATTGTCAGTCATGTTTCCTCCACTGCGCGGGGCTTGTCCTGCCCCGCTTGAGCGTCATTGTGCACGCCGATTGGGTTGTGTCGAGACGAAAGACCTGCCGCCGCGTAAAAAAGGCGCCAGCAAAAAGATCACGTTAGGGAAGTCTGCTGAGGGGCTGTTGCCATTTTATCCGGCTTTTCATTGACCCCATTCCCTTTATAGAGTCGGTCCAAACGCCCCCGCTTGGGAGAAATGATGTCTTCAACCCGTTTCGACGCCGAGGCGCGCCAGGGTCTGGCCATGGTGTCGCCGCCGCTGATCTACGCGGTGTTGATGCTGGCCGCGCCCCTGATCACCATCCTCGCCTATTCCTTCTTCAAGGACGGCTATCTGGAGGTGATCCGCGAATTCACGCTGGAGAACTACCGGGCGGTCTGGTCCGATCCTATCTTCCACAAGGTGATGGCGCGCTCGCTCGGGGTGGCCTTCGCGGTCACGCTGGCCACGGTGCTGCTGGCCTTCCCGGTCGCCTATTTCCTGTCCTTCGTGGTGCCGCCCGAACGCAAGGCGCTGTGGATCTTTCTCATCACCATCCCGTTCTGGACCTCGTATCTGATCCGGGTGTTTCTGTGGAAGGTGATCCTGGGCCATAACGGCGTCATCAACTCGACCCTGACGAGCCTCGGTATCATCGACGAGCCACTGGGATTCCTGCTTTACAACGTGCAGGCCATGGTCATCACGCTGGCCCATGCCTATGCACCCTTTGCCATCCTGCCGATCTATGTGGCGCTGGAAAAGATCGACCGCTCGCTGCTGGAAGCCGGGCGGGACCTAGGCGAATCGCGGCTGATGACGTTCTGGCGGGTGACACTGCCGCTTGCCATGCCGGGCGTGATCGCGGCCACGCTGATCGTCTTCATCCCGACCATCGGGGATTATGTGACGCCGGAACTGATCGGCGGTGGCAAGATGCCCATGGTCGCCAATATGGTGCAGGCGAACATGCTGGCGCTGGATAACAAGCCCATGGGCTCGGCGCTGGCGGTAACGGCCATGCTGATCGTCACCGTGATCAGCCTGATCTATCTGTTCCTCAACCGCCGTTTCCTGAGGGTGAAACAATGAAGGGAAGCGGCCTGCGCGCCTATGCGATCGCCTATCTGATCTTCCTTTACGCGCCGATCCTGCTGCTGCCGATCTTCGCGTTCAATTCCGGCACCATCATCGCCTTTCCGCTGAAGGGCTTCACCACCGACTGGTTCGCGCAGATGCTGGCGAACCAGACATTGCGGCGCGCCTTCACCAATTCGCTGATCATCGCCATCAGCTCGGCCACCTTCGCGACCTGCCTGGGCGTGTTCGCGGCGCGCGCCTCGACCCGGTTCAACTTTCCGGGCAAGACCGGCATCATGGGGCTGATCATGCTGCCGCTGGTCCTGCCGGAAATCATCATCGCCATGTCGATGCTGGTGGTGTTGCTGGCGATCGGGGTGAAGCTGTCGATCTTCACGGTGATCCTCGGGCATACGCTGATCTGCCTGCCCTATACCATCGCCATCCTGTCCACCGCCTTCAACAGCCTCGATAAATCGCTGGAAGAAGCCGCCTATGACCTCGGCGAAACGAAATGGAGCGCGTTTCGCCTGGTCATCCTGCCGCTGGTGATGCCGGGCATCATCTCAGCCCTGCTGATGAGCTTCACCATCTCGCTCGATGAGTTCATCATCGCCTTCTTCCTCGCCGGGAACGAGCCGACGCTGCCGACCTATATCTTCAGCCAGCTGCGCTTCCCGAAATCCATCCCGGTCATCATGTCGCTCGGCACCGTTCTGGTGGTGATGTCGATCATCCTGCTGGCCGTCGCCGAATACTTCCGCCGCCGCGGCCTTGCCCGCACCGGCCAGAAAGACCATGGGGGTTTCCTGTGACCGACACGACCGCAACCGCATCCGCCACCAAGCCCCCGGCGCCGCGCAAGGCGAAATCGGCCAACCGCTATGCCGAGCTGCAGGCGGCGAAACCGATGATCGAATGCCGCGAGGTGCACAAATATTACGGCGATTATCACGCCCTGCGCGGCATCAACCTGACCATTCGCGAAGGCGAGTTCTTCTCGCTGCTCGGGCCTTCGGGCTGCGGCAAGACCACCCTTCTGCGCACCATCGCCGGGTTCGAGGATATCTCCTCGGGGGTGGTGCTGATCGACGGCAAGGACATGGCGGATGTGCCCGCGAACAAGCGGCCGACCAATATGGTCTTCCAGTCCTATGCCATCTTCCCGCATCTGACCGTGGCCGAGAACGTGGCCTTCGGCCTGCGCCGCGACCCGCGTTCGAAGGCCGAAAAGGCCGCTGCGGTCGAAGAAGCGCTGAAGATGGTGGGCCTTGCCGGTTACGGCAAGCGTGCGGCGCATGCGCTTTCCGGCGGCCAGCGGCAGCGGGTCGCGCTGGCGCGGGCGCTGATCCTGAAGCCCAAGGTGCTGCTGCTGGACGAACCGCTTTCCGCGCTTGACCGCAAGATGCGCGAACAGATGCAGGTCGAGCTGATCAAGCTGCAACGTCAGGTCGGCATTACCTTCGTGCTGGTCACTCATGACCAGGAGGAGGCATTGGTGATGTCCGACCGCATCGCCGTGATGTTCGAAGGCCAGATCGCCCAGCTGGACTACCCCGAGGCGCTGTATTCGCGCCCGGTCAGCCGCCGGGTCGCGGACTTCATCGGGGTGATGAACTTCCTGCCGGTGACGATCCTGTCCGAGGATGCCGAGACCGTCCGCGTCGACGTGGAAGGGCTGGGCGAGATCGACCTGCCGCATTCACAGGTTGCCGCCAAGGGCGAGGATGACGAACAGCCGATGATCGGCTTCCGCCCCGAAGCGATGAGCATCTTCCCCGAAGGCCAGCCACAGACCGCGCCCCGCCAGAACGGCGCCGTGATCGACGAGGTCGTCTATTACGGCGACATGACCTATTACGACGCCCGTCTGGACGAGGTGGATGGGACGCTGTCGGCGCCCGTCCGCATCTCGATGCGCAACGTCTTCGGCCGCGACATCCCCGATGTCGGCACACGTGCCACGGTTGGCTGGTCGCCCTCCAGCCTGATCCTGTTCCGCTGAGGCCCGCCGGGACCGGCCGGTGGGGGATGCAGAAGGCGGGGTGATGGAAGAACGCCTTCCGCATCGGCCTCGGCAAGGCCGGTGCCCCGCGGCGCCTCAAGCCGTCAACGCGCGGCATGGGCTGGCGGCTTCAGGGCAATTCCTCGGCGCGGGGGACAGTCTGGCGGTGATGTTGGCGGCGGATCGCCAGCAGGGCGCGTGTCAATGAGGGTTGCCGGCCCGGTTTGGGACCGATGGACGGCGCACGACCTGATTGCATGGCAAGCCCCGCTGCCCGGCGGGGTCGGCTGATCCCGGCACGGCGCGCGGATCATTCTGGCCAAAGCCCCAACGCAGGCTTATCCGTCCTGGGGGAAGGCGCCCAGCCCCGCCTGCACCTGCTTCGGCAGGCTGGCCCGGATGATCCGGTAGGATTGCCGGATCCGGTGCGCGAGCTCATCTGCGGCCGCAGTGTCGCAATCCAGTGCCACCCAACTGCGGTGCAGATAAGGCGCCTTCTGCGCCACGCCGGCGTCGATCAGCATGGCCGCCGTCTCGATGCCGTCGCATTTCACCGAGACGCGCTCCTCCATCGCGCCGATCAGGGCGAAGATCTTGCCGCCGACCTTCCAGCAATCATGACCGCCGCCCCAAGGGTCAGAGACCTCCGCCCCCGGCAGGCGCGCGCATATCTGATTGACCAGCTTCCGACTCATGTGCCGAAGCCTAGCACCATCTTCCGCGCGAAAATACCTCGGGGGGCTGGCGGTGGCGCTCCGGCCCTCGATTCAGACTTCCTCGATCCGCAATTCCACCGGATCCTCGGCGATCACCCCGGTCTTCGGCAGTTCGGCAATGGCGTGATCGATGGCGTCCGGTGTGGTCTTGTGGGTCACGATCAGCACCGGGGCAGGGCCATCCTGATGATCGTATTGCCGCATCCGGTGGATGGAAATCCCCGCGTCGCCCAGCACGGTGGCGACCTTCGCCAGCGCACCGGGTTTGTCCAGCAGGGCCAGCCGCAGATAATAGGCAGCGGGCACGGCCGTGCGGGCATGAACGGGCTTTTTCAGCTGCTTCGCGGGCTCGCCGAAGACCGGCATGCGCACCCCGCGCGCGAGTTCGATAATGTCCGACATCACCGCGCTGGCGGTCGGGCCTTCACCGGCGCCGGCGCCGCGCAGCACGATCTGGCCCACGCTGTCGCCCTCGATCACGACCATGTTGGTGCCGCCCTGCAACTGCCCGAGCGGGCTGTCGGCGGGCACCAGACAGGGCGACATGCGCTGCTCCAACCCGCGCCCGGTCATCTGCGCCACGCCCAGCAGCTTGATGCGGTAGCCCATATCGGCGGCGCGGCGAATATCGTCGATGCTGACGCGTTCGATCCCCTCGATCTCGACCCCGTCAAAGGCGACCTGGGTGCCGAAGGCGATGGAGGAGAGGATCGCCAGCTTGTGGCTGGCATCGATACCGCCCACGTCCAGTGTCGGATCGGCCTCCAGATAGCCCAGCTGACGGGCCTCCTCGAACACGGCCTCATAGGGCAGACCCGCGCTTTCCATCCGGGTCAGGATGTAATTGCAGGTGCCGTTCATCACCCCCATGACGCGGGCGATGTGGTTGCCGGCCAGCGATTCGGTCATGGTCTTGATGACGGGGATGCCGCCGGCGACGGCGGCCTCGAAACGGATCACCCGGCCCTGGCCCTCGGCCAGCTCGGCCAACTGCTGCCCGTGCATGGCCAGCAGCGCCTTGTTGGCGGTGACCACGTCCTTGCCGGATTTCAGCGCCAGTTCGACGGATTGGCGGGCCACGCCTTCATCCCCGCCGATCAGCTCGACATAGATGTCGACATCGTCACGGGCCGCAAGTTTGACCGGATCATCCTCCCAGACATAGGCCGACAGGTCCGCGTCGCGGTTCTTCATCCGGTCCCGCGCGCTGACCGCCGTGATCGTCACCGGACGGCCCGAGCGCGCCGACAGCAGATCGGCGTGTTTCTGGATGATCTTGATGACACCGATACCGACAGTGCCGAGCCCGGCAATGCCAAGCCGAAGGGGGGCGGACATGAAATCCTCTTGTCGCTTGCATGTGGTCTAGCCTGGACGGGTGTTAGCGTGGCGCGCGTGCCGTTGCAACGCGGCAGAATTCCTGCGCGTCAGCTATCCTGTGGCGGGCCGGCCCCGCCGGTCGCGCCAGAATAGCCACACGGCCAGAAGGGTGATGGCGATCTCGGTCAGAAAGCTCCAATGCAGGATGAAGCTGACGACCCAGTTGCCGTAACGGGCGGGCACCACGGCCAGCGAATACAGATGATCGTCGAGGGGCCACCGCCACATGATCCCGCCGACCAGTGTATCCAGCGCGAGATGCAGGAAGATGCCGGCGAAGAATATCGCGGCGATCCTCAATCGGGACGGTGCAAACCAGCGCAGAAGCGCAAGTACGGGCAGGGCCACCAGCAGCCAGAAACCGGGAATATGGCTGTAATAGTCGTGGTGATGCACCCGGCCATGATCGACCAGATGGAACCATAGCAGGTCGAAATCGGGCGCGACCGATCCCAGCAGCGCCGCCACCATTGCCCGCCCGCCCGCATTCGCGCCGCGTCCCAGCAGATAGCCCGAGGGCAGATGCGCGATCAGCATGTCAGCTTACCGGGTCGTGGCCGACCCATTCGCCGTCAATGCCGGTGGCGCGCATGATCGACACCACCCGGCCCGCCACCCGCAAGGTTTCGGCGGCGATGGCGTCGATGTCTTCCTGGCCCATGTCGCTGGGGAAGACCTCACCTTTAGTGTTCAGAAAGGACGGACGCCAGCGGCCCTGTATCTCGGAGGGTTTCCATGAGGCGTGGCACAGCAGGTTACGGTTGTTGCGGATTGCGCGCAGCTCGGCCGCCAGCTTGTCTTCGTCACGGATCTGGGCGCGGCCCATCTGCTTGATGAACTGGTCGATCAGCGTTCCCAGCGTATCATCGGCAATATCCTCCATCCGTTGCAGGAAAGAGGCCACCGCGCGGTCATCCGGGCGCTTGCCCAGCCCGTCCAGCGACAAGGCGAAGATGGCGCGCTTCAGCGCTTCCTCCAGAAAGCCGAAGCTGGCGATGGCATGGCCAAGCGAGGCGGCGAAATCGTCAGGCAGACGGGCAGGGGATCGAGACATGGTCATGCCCCGATTTCTAATCCAGGGTTTCGGGCTTGTCTGCACCCTGACTGCATCGAAACCTCCCCTGCCTCCTTTCCCAATCGCCGGCTGCGCCTATATGCTAGGATAAGCGAGGTGTTGATGAAAAATCTGTTTGCGATCACGATGATGGTCTTGGCGGTGGCGGCGATGGGACCGGGGCGCGAGATGGGGACGCCCTCGCGCGTCAATCCGCCCTCGGCGGCGGATGTCGATGCCGCCCAGGCGGCGCGTCCCGATCCCGCGCCGAATGATGCGGCGACTGCCAGCGGGCTGCATGTCCTGGAAGCCACGACCACCACGCCAGAGGAATTCCTGTGGCAGGCCCGGCCGGTGGTCGTCTTTGCGGATACCGCCGCCGATCCGTCCTTCCTCGTGCAGATCAAGGCCCTGCAGGACCTTCCCCAGCCCTTGATAGACCGCGACGTGGTGGTCATCACCGATACCGATCCGGGCGCGCGCAGCCCATGGCGGCAGCAGCTGCATCCGCGCGGCTTTTCACTGGTGATCATGGACAAGGATGGGCAGGTGAAGCAACGCAAACCCGCCCCGTGGAGCGTGCGTGAAATCTCGCGCGCCATCGACAAATTCCCGCTGCGGCTGGAGGAAATCGGCCGGGCGGGGGTGTTGCCCTGAGTTTTTACGCGAAAGATTGCGAAATGCCGCAATCTTTCCTATATTGAGACCATGAAAATGGAGATCGACATGTCTGCGATTTATACGCCCAAGCCGATCAAGGTCAGGACCGGTCCGCGTCCGGGCTATTGAACCGACCGGCCCGTCCCGTCCATATTGGCCCGGATGGCCGCCAACGCGCCTTCGCCCAGTTCGATGGCGCCCAGCTTCATTGAAATATAATCCCGATACATCGCGGCCGCGCGTTCCTGCCCGATCCGCGCCGTATCCAGCGCCCTCAGATCCGTAATCATCGCCCCGATCGCGTTGAGCTGACTGTAATACAGCACCACCGGATCGACCGTATCGCGCGGCAGAACGTGAATTTCGCTGACGATGGCGTGGAAAATGGCGTTGTTATGCTCGGTCGGTATGACCGGGAAATAGCCCTGTTCTGTCTCGATCCGCGCGGCGATCGCCGCGCCATATTCCGCGATGTGATCGCGCTCCAGCACCGCCAGATAGGCGCGGATTTCGGCAAACAGCGCGCGCTGCACATCGCGCACGCGTTCGGCGCGCAGCTTGGCGTCGCGCCTGCGGCCCTGCAGCGCCACCACCCACCAGCCGATGGCCAGAAACAGCCCGGCGATCACCGCCGATTGCGCCTGCGGGGCGAGGATCTGGTCGAGGGGCGGCATCGGGTCAGTCAAATCCCCTGATTACATCATCGACCTCTGGCTCTGACCGAGATCGGCGCGGATGACGGCCGGATGGGCCGGACGCGGGGGATGCTTCCTATCCCCATCGCCTTGCCCGCGGCCAGAGCGGTTGACCGGTATCTACCCTATCGACGACGGCCACCGCAATGGTCGTGTCCGGCCCCGGCATCGAAGGCAGCAGAAAGTATGACAGATCAGTGGCTTGGGGCGGCCATCCGCCGCATGGGGGAAGGCTGAGGGGATCTTGCTCACCTTCTGCCCCAGCGAGCCGCCCGGCCTGCCGCATCTGGCGCCCGGCCGGGAACGATTGCGCCCATGGCTATCGCATCATGCGGGCGGCCCTGATGATGCGACCGGCGATCCCGGATCTTCTGGAACCAGCCAGCGATACCGGCACGAAAAAGCCGCCTCCGGCAGGACCCGAGGCGGCTTCACATGGAGTTTCCTGCAACACGTGAGCGCCGCAGGAAGTGTGACGATTACCGGCAGAAGCCGACGTCGTTACAGATCGCACCGCCCGCTGCACCGATGGCAGCACCCTTGAGCACGTCGCTGTTATCTTTACCGGCGACCTTGGCAATGGTCGCACCAGCCGCCGCGCCGATTGCGGCGCGGTCGACATCGGTCGGGTTGATGTTCTGGGTGCAACCGGCAACGCCGAAGGCCAGAACCGCGGCGATCCCCGCAAATGTGAGTTTTTGCATGTCTGTCATGCTCCGTATAAAGGCCGCCAACGCTGGCGTTGCGGCCTGAGGGTGAAAAATATGGCGGCCACCGGGGCGGCCGCGCTGATCTGTTATGGACAGGCCGTCGCCAGGCTTACTGGCAGACGCGCGCGTCGTCGCACAGCGCGCCAGCAGCCGCGCCCAGCACGGCACCGGTGCCGATATCTTCATCGAAGGCTTTCGCGGCCACAGCGCCAGCACCCGCGCCGATCAGCGCACGCTGCGCGTCGGGCGACATGCCGGCGCCGCCATAGGGACCCTGCTGGCAAGCCGACAGCGCGGTTGCTGCAAGAAGGGCGCCCACGAGGCGCAGAGAGGTTTTGGTCTGCATAGTACACTGCCTTTGTCTGAACTTTGTCTGAAATCCGCTTTCTACGGATGTATTCGCTTGTAACGCGCAATCTGCCACAGCGGTTCACGCCGCGAAACTGACAAGCGCGTGAAATTCCAATAAGCGGCAATCCGCCGCTTATTGATCGTCCTCGTCCTCCTCATCGTCCCAGTCATCTTCGTCATCGTCCCAGTCGTCGCCATCTTCCGGCTGATCCTCGTCGCTTGCGGCAAAGATCTCGGGGAAATTGGCCTGCGCCTTGCGCATATCGATCCGGAACAGTTGTTCATAGGATGTCGGATCCAGCTTGCCCACCGGCACCACTTCGCGGCCCAGCAGCCAGGACAGCCGCCCGGCGTCGAGGTTGCCGCGTTCGAACTCCTCCTCGCCGAAATGGGTGATGAGCGCGGCCAGAAAGGCGGTATCGGCACGGCGGTCGGCGGCACTGCGGTCGCGGAAGCGCTCGCGGGCGATCAGCTTGGTGGCGCCCTTGGCGTTGGCGCGTCGAATCGTGAACTGATAGTCGCTCGAGGGCAGCCGGGATGGAAATCCGCGATGTTTCAGCATGTCGTGCCCCTGTTCCACGCATTCGGTCAATCGCGCCGCCCATGCGGGGCAAGCGCGTGAGGTTGCGCGGGCAGTCGGTCCGCCCGCGCTACGGCTGGCCAGGATCAGTTGGCGCCGTACTTGCCCTGATAGACCGGCTCGACCGAGACGGGGCCGGGGGTGGTGATGACTTCGGGCTGGCGGGGTTGGCAAGCGGCCAGAACGCCCACGGCGATGAGGGCAAGCGCGATTTTCTTCGACATTGTCTGCTCCTGTATAAGGGGTTGGTGCCCCTTTTTGTCGATTGTCGGCACGCGGGATGCGCGGACGCGCTGATTTTACGGAGGAAAAGCCTACGGGGGTAGCAGAGGCTGATCGCAATCGGCGTCTGCCCGCCGACCTGTGGCAGGCTTGCATCAGCCGTCAGAAGGGTTCCCACACGCATATATCGCGGTCGGGCGGCAGGCTGAAGGCCTCGAAAAGTTGCACCGCGCCGGTCGCCAGATCGCCCGCCGCCGTGGGCCGGTCCGAGAGCGAGATCACGATTTCAGTCGGGCGCGGGGCGGGGCTGGCGATGCGCGGCAGCACGAAATTCTCGCACAGCCAGACGATGTCGTCATGCATCGGGTCCTGCACCATGAAAGCGGGGGCGGGGGGCAGCACCTCGCCGTCGAGTTCGGAGGCGATGACCGCATCGGCCACCTCCTCGGCGTCGGGCACCGACATCGCGGGGGCAAGCGTCAGTTCATGTTGGGAAATCAGCCCGTCATCCACCGCCGTGGACAGGATCGAGGCGGCGGGATCGCCCTCGCTATCGGCCAGGTTTTCCAGCGCGGCGAGGTCTTCCTCGGTCAGTTCATCCATGGGGGCCGCGTCCGCCCAGGGCACCAGATCGGCCAGATCGGGGGCGACGAAGCGAAAGCGATAGGTCAGCCCTCGGGTGCCGGGCGTGCCGTGGATGGTCTCCTGCCAATAGACCGGCTGGCCGGATGGCACCGGCAATGGGACCGCGGTGATGTCCTCGGCCGCGGCGGGGGCTGCGAGGACCATCAGTGAAAGGAACAGCGTGCGGCGAGTCACAGGGTGTTTCATGGCGGCAGTTTATCGCGCTTTTTCCATGGATTGTCCTGCTTTTTATTGCACAGACCGGTGAAGGCACGCCATGTCGCATGGTGTGGGGCTGGATCCCCTCGGCGGTGACGACGCGCCCGGCGGCGGCGAGGATGTTGCGCTGTACTACCTGTGTATAAGTCACCAACGGGGTGCCCGAATCGTTCGGCCCGATCCGGGATGCGCCATTCTGGATCGCCTTATCCGTGATCTTTTCGGATCTTCGCGGTATGGATTTCCGAACGCGCGGCACCGGAGATGATGTTATTCGGCACATAGGCGTAAATCATGCGCCCCCCTGATGGTGCCCCATTCGCTCACCACCCCGTTGCGCGTCGGGCGCTCGCTGCCCAACGAACTCGACCGAGCAAGGGGTGACGGATATGCCGAATTCCTCGAAGCTGCCGTCCTCCAAGCATGAATTTCAGCCCTTCGCGCGCGATCCGCTTGCCGCACGCGTGCCGGGCGTCGATGTGTTACCGGCAGGGCCCAGTCTGGCTGCCTGCCGGTATTTCTCAAACTGGTTCCGAATATCGCGCATATTTTCCTCTCGGCGTTGATTTCGGCAGGTCTTGCCAAAGGCGGCACGAATGGGCGCGCCCTTGACGAAGCGGGGGGGATGGGGGAAAGCCGGTCCATGGCATTGCAGATTGATCTTTCGGCCTTGAAGGCCAATTACCGCGCCCTTGCCGGCAAGGCACCGGGCGCGCGGTCGGCCGCGGTCGTCAAGGCTGATGGCTATGGGCTGGGCGCAGGCCTTGTCGCCCGCGCCCTGGCCGAGGAAGGCGCCACCGATTTCTTCGTGGCGCTGGCATCCGAGGCGCGCGCCCTGCGCGAGGCCCTGGGGCAGGGACCGCGCATCTTCGTGCTGTCGGGCCATATGGCGGGCGCCGATCTGGGTGACGCCATCCCGGTCCTGAACAGCCCCGAGCAATATTTTCGCGACCGCGCCATCCGTCCCGGCCGTGGCTTCGCCATCCAGCTGGATACCGGCATGAACCGCTTGGGGTTCGAGCCGGGCGAATGGGCGGCGCTGAAGGCTGAAATCCTCGCCGCTGGCCCGGAACTGGTGATGTCGCATCTGGCCTGCGCCGATGAGCCGGAGCACCCGATGAACCGTCGCCAACTGGCCGCCTTTCGCGCGATGACCGAGGGCGTGACCGTCCCGTTGAGCTTCGCTGCGACCGGGGGCATCCTGCTCGGGCCGGAGTATCATTTCGATATCACCCGCCCCGGTGTGGGGCTCTATGGCGGGATGCCCTTTGCCGATGCGCGCCCCGTCCTGCGCCTATCGCTGCCGGTCATTCAGGTGCGTGAGGTCGCCCCCGGCGAGACGGTCGGCTATTCCAACACCTGGGCGGCCGAGCGGCCGACCCGCGTGGCGACGCTGGCCGCGGGCTATGCGGACGGGCTGCACCGGACGCTCTCCTCGGACGGGCAGCGCCCGCGGATCGACCTGTTCGCCGGCGATATCCGCTGCCCGATCCTTGGCCGCGTATCCATGGACCTGATCACCGCCGATGTGTCCGCATTGGCCGATGTGCCGGATGAACTGGACCTGATCTGCCCGCAGCAACCCGTCGATGCCGTGGCCGAAGCCATGGGCACCATCGGCTACGAGGTGCTGACCGGGCTTGGCCGCCGCTATCCGCGTCAGACCGTATGATCCTGACCGCCCCCGTCTCCGGACTTGGTCGCGTCGTGCTGGCCGCTTTGCGCGGCACCGGCCGGATGGCGATCTTCGCCGCGCGGGGGCTGTTCGCCATGCCCGACCCGCGCGAGTTCCTGCGCCAGATGGTCCAGATCGGCTGGCTCTCGCTGCCGGTGGTGGGGCTGACGGCGCTGTTCACCGGCGCAGCACTGGCCCTGCAGATGTATTCGGGGGGCGAGCGTTTCGCCGCCGGCGACGTGATGCCCGCCGTGGTCGCCATCGGCATGGCGCGCGAACTCGGCCCGGTGCTGGGCGGGTTGATGGTGGCGGCGCGGGTGGCGTCCAGCATCGCGGCGGAAATCGGCACCATGCGGGTGACGGAACAGATCGACGCCCTGGTGACGCTGTCGGCAGACCCGATCCGCCATCTGGTCACGCCGCGGATCTGGGCCGCGATCCTTGCGGTGCCGATGCTGGTCGGCGTGGGGGATGTGATCGGCATCATGGGCGGCTGGATCGTGGGCACACAGTCGCTGGGCTTCACCTCGGCAGCCTATATCAACGGCAGCTGGTCGTTTCTGGAAAGCTGGGACGTGATCTCGGGCCTTCTGAAAGGCGCGGTCTTCGGCCTGATCGTGGCGCTGTCGGGCTGCTGGTTCGGGATGAATGCGGGCCGGGGCGCGGCGGGGGTAGGCCGGGCCACCAAGTATGCCGTGGTGGCGGCCGCAGTCGGCATCTTCGCCGCAAATTTCATTCTGACCGGGATTTTCTTCGCATGAGTCCCGTACTGGAGACCCGCGCGCTGACCAAAAGCTTCGGCGCCCAGACGGTGCTGGCGGGGGTGGACCTGGCGGTGGCACCCGGTGAAAGCCTCGTGGTGATCGGCCAGTCGGGCACCGGCAAGTCGGTGCTGCTGAAATGCATTCTCGGGCTGGAAACCCCGGATGCCGGGCAAGTGCTGTGGCAGGGCGCGGCGCTGACCGCCGCCCGCCGCCCGGCATTTCTGGACGGTTTCGGCATGCTGTTTCAGGGTGCGGCGCTGTTTGACAGCCTGACCGTCTGGCAGAATGTCGCCTTCCGCCTGCGCGCCCGCCTCGGCGACCGCAAGGCGCGCGCCGTCGCGCTGGAGAAGCTGGCCCGCGTGGGCCTCGGCCCCGAGGTCGCCGACCTGCATCCCGCCGCGCTATCGGGCGGCATGGCGAAACGCGCGGGCCTTGCGCGCGCCATCGCAACCGACCCCAAGGTGATCTTCTTTGACGAACCGACGACCGGCCTCGACCCGATCCGCGCCGCGCGCATCAACGCGCTGATCCGCGACATCGTGACCGAGACCGGCGCCAGCGCCATCACCATCACCCATGACATGACCACCGTGCGCTGCGTCGGCGACCGCGTGGCAATGCTGGCCGGGGGCAGGGTCTGGTGGCAGGGCGACGTTTCCGCCATGGATGCCGCCACCGAACCGCATCTGCATGACTTCATCCGTGGCATCTGGCGCCCCTGAATTTGCGGCAACGTGAAACTTTTGCGACAGTCGCGCGGTTTCTTGCTCCAGCCCTTGTGTAAATCACGGGCACACTCCACCATGGACATGACACCAATCCGGAGACCTCCTTGGGCCTGACCCCGACCTCACCCGATACCGCCGCGCCAACCGCCGCATCGCAGGGCGAGACGCTTCTTGAATTTCCAGACAACCGGCTGCTGATCGAACTCTGCGGGCCGGCCGACCGGAACCTTGCGCAGATCGAAGGCGCCCTGGGCGTCCATATCCTGCGCCGGGGCAATCTGCTGGCCGTGGTCGGCGAGGCCCAGCCGCAGGCCGATGCCGCCCAACTGCTGCGCGCGCTCTACGCCCGCCTCGAACAGGGCCGCCCGGTCGGCAGCGCCGAAATCGACGCCGCCCTGCGCATGGGCCCCGAGGCCGAGCCCGCCACGCTGTCGCCGACCGAGCAGCTGGAAATGTTCGCCAGCGGCCCGATCGAGTTGCGCACCCGCAAGAAAACCGTCGAACCGCGGACCGAGGCGCAGAAGGACTATGTCCGCAACCTGTTCGCCAATGAAATGGCCTTCGGAATCGGTCCGGCGGGCACCGGCAAGACCTATCTGGCGGTCGCCGTGGGCGTCACCATGCTGATCGGCGGCCATGTCGACCGCATCATCCTGTCGCGCCCGGCCGTCGAGGCGGGTGAGCGTCTGGGTTTTCTGCCCGGCGACATGAAGGAAAAGGTCGACCCCTATATGCAGCCGCTTTACGACGCGCTGAACGATTTCCTGCCCGGCAAGCAACTGGCCAAGCTGATGGAGGAAAAGCGCATCGAAATCGCGCCGCTGGCCTTCATGCGCGGCCGCACGCTGTCCAACGCCTTCGTGGTGCTGGATGAGGCGCAGAACGCCTCGACGATGCAGATGAAGATGTTTCTGACCCGTCTGGGCGAGGGCTCGCGCATGGTGATCACCGGGGACCGGTCCCAGATCGACCTGCCGCGCGGCACCCATTCGGGGCTGGTCGACGCTGAACGGATCCTCGCCGGGGTGAAGGGTATCAGCTTCAACTATTTCACCTCGAAGGACGTGGTGCGCCACCCGCTGGTCGCCCGCGTGATCGAAGCCTACGAGGCCGACGACGCGATCGCGATCGCCCGCGGCGAGGATCCGTCACGCGCGGGCAGCTACATCGCGCGCCGTCCACCGGGATCCTCGGCGCTGGCACAGGGCCGCAGCGATGGCTGAGATCGATGTGGTGATCGAGGATGACAGGTGGGAGAGCGCCGGTCTTGAAAATCTGGCCGAACGGGCCGGACACGCCACATTGGCCTGGCTGCAGATGGATGCCGAGATCGTCGTCATGGGCTGCGATGATGCCCGTATCGCCGATCTGAACGCCGATTTCCGCGGCAAGCCGCAGCCCACCAATGTGCTTTCCTGGCCCTCGGTCGAGCA
Source organism: Paracoccus sp. S1E-3 (assembly GCF_013868135.1). Classification (GTDB taxonomy): domain Bacteria; phylum Pseudomonadota; class Alphaproteobacteria; order Rhodobacterales; family Rhodobacteraceae; genus Paracoccus. The sequence goes on along the minus strand of NZ_JACEMU010000004.1, from coordinate 384,000 downwards.
TGTCGAACGCGCGCCCGGCGCCCATCCGCCGCGCCCCGACACCGATGAGCTGGGCGATATCGCCATCGCCTTCGAGACCTGCACCCGCGAGGCGGCAGAGCAGGGCAAGACCTTCGATGCCCATGTCACCCATCTCCTGGTCCATGCGATCCTGCATCTGGCGGGCTATGATCATCTGAACGACCCCGATGCCGAAACCATGGAGGCGGCCGAGCGTTCGATCCTGCTGCCCCTCGGCATCCGTGACCCTTATCTCGAGAGGACCCCATGAACAGCGACCCGTCCCGAAGTCCCGTGCCCACCGCCGATGTCGGTGCCGATCCGGCCGGATGGGCAGACGGTGTTGGCGGAGAGGGGCGTGATTTGCCCGCCTCGCGCGGATTTCTGGGTCGGTTGTTCGGCGCCTTTTCGGGGGGCGACGACGGCAATGCCATCCCCCAGGAATACCGCGCGCCCGAACCGGCGGCACCGGGCATGGGCAACCTGCGCAGCCTGCGTGTGGACGACGTGGCCATCCCCAAGGTCGAGATCGTGGCCGCGCCGGTCACCGCCAAGCTGGAGGAGCTGGTCGAGATGTTCCGCGAACACGGGTTCTCGCGGATTCCGGTCTATCGTGGGACTTTGGACACGCCTGTCGGGCTGATCCACCTGAAGGATCTGGCGCTGAAACACGGCTTTGGCGCCAAGCCGGGCGGAAAGTTCAGCCTGCGGCCGATGCTGCGCCCGCTGCTTTATGTGCCGCCTTCAATGCCGATCGGCGTGTTGCTGCAGCAGATGCAGAAGGAGCGTATCCACATGGCGCTGGTGATCGACGAATATGGCGGCGTCGACGGGCTGGTAACCATCGAGGATCTGATCGAACAGGTCATCGGCGAGATCGAGGACGAACATGACGAGGCCGAGGGTGAACCCTGGATCGCCGAAAAGCCCGGTCAATGGCTTATTCAGGCCAAAGCCCCGCTTGAAGAACTGGAGCAGGCGACCGGCCTGCGCCTTGCCCCCGGCGACGAGGACGAGGATGTCGATACGCTCGGCGGTCTGATCTTCACGCTGACCGGGCGCATCCCGCTGCGTGGGGAGGTGATCCCGCACGATTCCGGCGCGGAATTCGAGATCGTCGATGCCGATCCCCGCCGAATAAAGCGCGTGCGCCTGCGGCTGCCGACCGCCCATGCGGACAAGCTGGCCGAGGCGGAATAACCGTCATAACCGTCGTCAGGCCGGTCAAAACAATCGCACAGCATGTGTGCCGTCATCGGCCGTTTGCTGCGCCCGGTTCCCGGTGCGAGCGTTTCCTGAGGACGCGATTTCAACAGGATATTCCCGCTCACTCGGTCGCCTCCGCCGCTTTGGATCTCCGGGGCCGCGCGACACAGGCCGGATTAACCGTTGCCCTGCCATCCGTCTCTCGACCGCTGCGCGAAAGGATCTGCGCCAACGCCTCCCTCGGCCTCGAGATGGACGAGAGGCCGCTTTCTACGCATCTCGCGCTTCGGCGGTGGTTCCGCCCTCCGTATGATGCGGACGCCGCGAAGTCTCGAGGGACGTGAGGCTTTCAAACCTGCTCGGCCAGCGACGTTTCGATCTCCGCGCGGCGTGCCAACGCATATCCGTTCGGACAATGGCCCGGAATTCATCGCCCGGGCGGTCAGGGACGGGATCGCGGCCGTCAGGGCAAAGACCGGCCGTATCGAACCGGGCTCACCCTGGGATGGAGGAGGATCAGAAAACAGTCCGGGGAGCTGTTTGCCCGATGACGAGTTGCTGCGAGCGCTTCAGCGCCCGCTTGCGCGACGAGCTTCTGACGGGAACGATCTTCCACAGCTTCCGCGAAGCGCAAATCCTGATCGAAAGGTGCAGGAGGCTCTGCAACAGCAGACGCTCGCACAGCGCTCCGGGCTGCCGTGCTCCGGGCTGCCACCCACCGGCCCCGAAAACCATCGTCCCGATGGACCAGAGGCCAGTCATGCACGAATTTTCAGAATGGACGACGGAAACGGGGCCGGTCAGGACGAAACGAAGCACGCTTCTTGCACTTCGCGCGGCTACGAGATCGAGCACGGTGCGCCGAATGTGCCGGTCTTAATAGCTGCGGATGAGTCCGACCAGCCGGCCCTGCACGCGTACCTTGTCCTCGGGCAGAATGCGCGTTTCGTAAGCGGGGTTGGCGGCCTCGAGCGCGATCATCGCGCCCTTGCGTCGGTAATATTTCAGCGTCGCCTCATGCCCTTCCACCAGAGCCACCACGATATCGCCGTTCTGCGCAACATCCTGTTCGCGGATCACCACGACATCGCCGTCATTGATGCCGGCATTGATCATGGAATCGCCGCGGACTTCGAGAGCGTAATGGCTTTCGCGCCCCGTGAGCATGCTGCCCGGAACGGCGATGTGATGCGACACTTCGGAAATGGCTTCGATCGGCACGCCGGCGGCGATACGGCCCATGACCGGCAGTTCCACCGCGCTGGCGACGACATCCATGGCCCCCCGCACCGGCGCGGGTGGCATCGTTCGGTCGCCGTCGATCACCTGCGGGGAGAAGCCCGAGACCGTCTTAGCGAGGCTGTCGGGAAGCCGGACGATTTCCAGCGCCCGCGCGCGATGCGGCAGCCGGCGGATGAAGCCGCGTTCCTCGAGCGCTGTCACCAGTCGGTGAATGCCGGATTTTGACCGCAGATCGAGGGCGATTTTCATTTCATCGAAGGAGGGCGGAACGCCATCACGCGCCATACGCTTGTGAATGAACTCCAGCAGTTCGATCTGCTTTTTCGTCAGCATGTTCCGGTCCCGTTGCTTGCGCGTTCGAGGAATGTTCTGGCATAATTCCCCTTATCGGTCAATAGACTGCCTCCGGCAAGGTAAAGGAATGGTTAATCCAGCGAGATGAATTTGATCTGGTCGCCAGCTTCTCGCGGCGGATCACCGGCGGGGCGGATCAGCAATGCGTCGGCTTGCGCCAGCAGGCCAAGCCGCGCGGAATCCTGATCTTCCATGGGCGTCACGACGGGCAGTCCGTCGGTCTCGGACAGGGTCGCACGCAGGTAGTGCTGGCGGTCGCCCTCGGCGCCGATTGACCGCCCCAGCCGGCCGTAACGCAAGCGGTCCCGGTAGGGCAGCCCCTGCATGGCCTCAAGCAACGGAAGCATGAAAAGTTCGGCGCATACGATTGAAGATACGGGGTTTCCGGGAAGACCGATCAGGGCCGAGGCACCGATCCGCCCGGCGATCAGCGGTTTGCCGGGCCGCATCGCGATCTTGTGGAAGGAACGCTCCATCCCCATGCCTTCAGTGACGCTGGCGATCAGGTCATGATCGCCGACCGATGCGCCGCCGATGGTTACGATCAGGTCCGCGCCAGCGGCGCGCGACAGGGCCTCGCGCAGGCTGGCAGCGGTATCGGCTGCTATCGGCAGCAGGTCCACATCGGCCCCCGCGCGACGGGCGATGGCGGCGATGGCGATGTCGTTGGAACTGACGATCTGACCCGGCTGCGGCACGGTTCCGGGGGGCACCAGTTCGTCCCCGCCGGGCAGAACGGCGACCCGAGGACGGCGGGCGACGGTCAGGCGCGGAACGTTCATGGCCGCGATCAGCGCCAGATCGCGAGCGGTCAACGGGTGGCGGGGATCGAACTCAAATCCTTCTCTGAAATCATTGCCTTGCGGCCTGATATTGTTGTGACGCTGGATCACGCTGACCTGGATGTCCGAACCCTCTCTGTCGACATTTTCCTGCATCACCACGCAGTCATACCCTGCGGGCACCGGCGCGCCGGTGAAGATCCTGACGGCTGATCCGGGCTCGGCCGCGCCGTCCCAGGGGCGCCCCGCCGCAGCCTCGCCGATGACGCGCAGCGGTTGGTTCTGCTCGGCGCGGCGAATGGCGTAGCCGTCCATCGCGGCGGCATCGAAAGGCGGTTGGGTCAGGCGCGCGGACACAGGTGCGGCCAGCACCCGTCCCAGCCCGTCGGCGAGGGCAATTTCCTCGGTCGGGACTGGCCCGGCAAGCGCCAGAACCATGCTCAGCGCCTCATCAACCGTGATCATTCATGCCTCGTAAGTACCTGATTTTCCGCCCGTCTTCCGCAGAAGGCGGATATTTTCGATGCGCATGCCCTTCTCGGCGGCCTTCAGCATGTCATAGACGGTCAGGCAGGCGACGGCGACCGCCGTCAACGCTTCCATCTCGACACCGGTCTGGCCCGAGGTGCGCACGGTCGCGGTGACGCGAATGCCGGGCAATTCGGGATCGGGCAGCAGCTCCAGCGCCACTTTGGTGATCGGCAGCGGATGGCAGAGGGGGATCAGGTCAGAGGTCCGCTTCGCGGCCATGATCCCGGCCAACCGCGCGACGCCCAGCACATCGCCCTTCGCTGCGCCGCCCTGCGCCAGCGCCAAGGTCTCGGGCAGCATGATGACATGACCCTCGGCAGTCGCTTCGCGGTCGGTAACCGGTTTGGTCGAGACATCGACCATATGGGCCTGACCTTGCTTGTCAAAATGCGTCAGGCTCATGCGGCGCCCAGCAATGTGCGGGTGGCTGCGGTCACGTCCTGCTGGCGCATCAGACTTTCGCCGATCAGGAAGCGGCGGGCGCCCACGCGCGCCATGCGGTCCAGATCGTCGGTGGTGAACAGCCCGCTTTCGCAAACCAGATCGCGGCCGGCGGGGATATGGGGCGACAGCGCCTCGGTCACGCGAAGATCAAGATTGAAGGTCTTGAGATTGCGGTTGTTTATCCCGATCAGAGGCGATTTCAGATGCAGGGCGCGATCCAGTTCCGCACGGTCATGCACCTCGATCAGCGCATCCATGCCCCAGTGGCGGGCGGCGTCTTCCAGTTCGGCTGCCAAGGCATCGTCGACCGAGGCCATGATGATCAGGATGGCATCGGCGCCCCAGCTACGCGCCTCGGCCACCTGATAGGTGTCATAGAGGAAATCCTTGCGCAGAACCGGCAGATCGACGGCCGCGCGGGCGGCGGTCAGAAACTCGGGGGCGCCCTGAAAGGACGGGGTGTCGGTCAGGATCGACAGGCAGGCGGCCCCCCCTGCCTGATAGGCCCGTGCCAAAAAAGGCGGATCGAAATCCTGCCGGATCAATCCCTTCGATGGGCTTGCTTTCTTGATTTCGGCAATCAGCCCGTAACCATCGGCGGCCTTGGCGGTCAGCGCATCGGCAAAACCGCGCGGGGCGCTGGCGGCGCGGGCGGCAGCTTCGATAGCCGCCAGCGGACGGGCGATCTTGGCGGCGGCGATTTCGTCGAGCTTGTAGCTCTTGATCCTGTCGAGAATGTCCATGGCGCGACCATAGGCCCTGGCAGGCGGCGCGAAAAGCCCCCGCCATGCGAAATGCCCACGAACCTTTTGTGGCGCGCTGTCATCGGCCGGCCCAGTCGATCGGCGCCTCGCCACGCGCCCCGAGCCAGGCGTTCACCCGTGAAAAGGGGCGGGATCCGAAAAAGCCGCGCCGGGCCGAGAGCGGCGAGGGATGCGCGCTGGCGATCACCAGATCCTCGGGACGGATCAGGTCGGACAGCGCCTTTTGGGCGTGATTGCCCCACAGGATGAAGGCCAGCGGGCGATGGCGCTGCGCTTCGGCCACGGCCTGCGCCGCCAGCCGGTCCCAACCCCAACGGGCATGCGCACCGGCCGCACCGGGGGACACCGACAGCGAGGTGTTCAGCAAAAGGACGCCCTGCCGCGCCCAATGCGACAAGTCTCCATCTGCGGGCCTTGCCTCAAGATCGCTGTCCATCTCTTTGAAAATATTGGAAAGAGATCGGGGCAGAGCGGTCGTTTTCGTGACCGAGAAGGCCAGTCCGTCGGCATGGCCGGGCGTCGGATAGGGGTCCTGACCCAGGATCACCACCCGAACCGCCTGCGGCGGAAGGATCTGCAGGGCGCGGAAAATCGCCTCGGGGCCGGGCAGGAAATCGCTGCCCGCCAGCCGTGCCCTGATCGCAGGCCAGCGGTCGCGGAAGAAGGGCAGATGCGCCCAAGGCTGGGGCGGGATCACAGCGGCACGATTGCCGCCAGTGCCGCCAGCTTGGCCTTGGCCGCCCCCGAATCGAGGCTTTGTGTCGCCAGCGCCGCGCCTTCGCGCAGATCGGTGACCCGGCCCGCGACCAGCAGCGCGGCCGCCGCATTGAGGATCACCGCATCGCGATAGGCATTTTTCGCGCCGTCGAGGATTTCGCGCGCCGCCGCCGCATTATGGGCGGCGTCCCCGCCGACGATCTGGTCGAAATCATGGCGCGGCAGCCCGGCATCTTCTGGGGTGACGGTGAATTCGCGAATCTGGCCGTCCTTCATCTCGACCACGAAGCTGTCGCCCGAGATCGCCAGCTCATCTGTGCCGTCGCTGCCATGGATCAGCCAGACATGGGTCGAGCCCAGCTCGCGCAGCGTCTCGGCCATGGGGCGGCACCAGGTGGCATCGAAGGTCCCGGTCAGCTGGCGCGTCACGCCGCCGGGATTGGTCATCGGCCCGAGGATGTTGAAGATGGTTCGCGTGCCCAGTTCGGCACGCGGCGCGCCCACGTGGCGCATCGCCGGATGGTGGACAGGCGCCATCATGAAACAGAGGCCGATCTGGTTCAGCGCCTGCTGCGACTGCTCTGGCGTGGCCATGATGTTGATGCCAAGTTCGGTCAGCGCATCGGCCGAGCCCGATTTCGACGACAGCGCCTTGTTGCCATGCTTTGCGACCGGCACCCCCGCGCCCGCGACCACCAGCGCCGCGGCAGTCGAGATGTTCAGCGTCTTGCGCCCGTCGCCGCCGGTGCCGACGATATCGACCGCCTCTGCGGGGGCGGTGATCCGGTTCATGCGCTGGCGCATGGCGCGAGTGGCCGAGGCCATCTCGTCCACGGTTTCGCCGCGCACCCGCATCGCCATCAGCAACCCGCCGATCTGGGCGGGGGTGGCTGCGCCTTCGAACAGGGCGGCGAAGGCGCCGTCAGCCTCGTCCGAGGTCAGCGGGCGCTCGGCGGCAAGCCCGATCAGCGGGCGAATATCAATGGTCATGCGAGTTCGGCCTTTCGGCAGCGGTCGAGGAAGCTGCGGATCATGGCGTGGCCGTGTTCCGACGCGATGGATTCGGGGTGAAACTGCACGCCCTCGATCGGCAGTTCGTCATGGATCACGCCCATGATGGTGCCGTCGCCGGCACTCGCGGTGACGCGCAGTCTGTTCGGCAGGCTGTCGGGGGCGATGGTCAGTGAATGGTAGCGCGTGGCCTTCAGCGGCGAGGGCAGGCCGGTGAAGACGCCGGTGCCGTCATGGAACATCTCGTCCACCTTGCCGTGCAGGATGCGGTCGGCACGGATGATCCGGGCGCCAAAGGCCTCGCCGATGGCCTGATGGCCAAGGCACACCCCGAACAGGGGGATATCGCCGCGCTCGGCTGCGGCGCGGATCAGCGGCACGCAGATGCCGGCCTGCGCCGGATCGCAGGGACCGGGAGAGATCACGATCCCGTCAGGCCGCATTGCCAGCGCTTCCTCGACCGTCAGGGCGTCGTTGCGCCAGACCTCGACATTCGCGCCTTCTTCGCCAAGGTAATGCACAAGGTTCCAGGTGAAGCTGTCGTAATTGTCGATGAGCAGGATCATGTCAGTCCGTGGCGATTGGGGGTGAACCCGGCGGGATCAGGTCTTATAGATGTGCCAAATGGCGTGGCGGGGCAAGCCGTCGCGCGTCACGAAATGGGGCGGGAATGGCAACGGCGGACGGATTCGGACGGGGCGCGCTGCATGGCGGGCTGATCGGGGCGGCGGCTTTGGCGGCACTCTCGCTGGCGCTGCCGCTGCCGGAAATGCCCGCATCGCGGGCCCCCGCTTCCGCGCCGCCGTTGACCGAGCCCGCCGCTGCGCCCGTGGCCGCCACCACCGAGGAAGCGGTGGCCGCTATTCCGTCTGATAAAGCCGCTGAAACGCCCGCCTCTGAGGCTACTGCGACTGCCGAGACCGCCGCGCCTGCCGAGACTGCTGCGCCTGCTGCGCCTGCTGCGACGGGGGCGGGCGCGCCGGATGCGGCCCCGGTCGCCGCGCCGCTGGTGCCAACGCCCGGATCGGAATTTGCCCGCGCCGATGACCTGCCGCCGATCGTGCCGGGCGGTGCCTCGGCCCCCGGCAGCCCCGCTCTGGCCGAGGCGCCCATCGTCACCGCCCCGGCGACCGAGCCCAACCCCGCGCCCGCCACCGCCCCGGCAGGCCGCCCCGATATGCCGGAACTCAGCGATGCGCCGCAGCCGGCCGAGGAGGCCCAGACCGCGCCGCCGGTCCCCGCCTTTGCGGCTGACGCCCCGGTCAGCGCGTCCCGCCCCGGCCGGGTCAGCGACCCCGGTCAGGATGCCGGCCCGGCCATCGCCTCGCGCACCGCGCCAACGCCGTTGCCGGCCGAGACGCAGGCCGCGCTCCCGGCCGCCGATTCCGCGCCCGAAACCGCCGCCGCCCCCCGCCCCGATGCCCCGGTGATGCCCGAGAGCCGCGTGCCCGAGACCGCCAGCGCGGCCCTACCCGCGACCCAGACCGAGGCTGCGCAGGCCAGCGATCCGGCACCGGAGGCCGGTGCCCCAACCTCCACCGCCATGCCCGCGATCGAGGCCTCACGCCTCACGCCACCGATGCTGGAAACGCCCGATCCCGCCCGCGAGGCCGTCCCGCCCCCGCCAGAAGCCGCCGCCCTGCCGAGCGATCCGGTCCCCACCGTGACGGATGCGCCCGCGCGTGCCGTCGCAGTTGAAACCCCGGTCGAAACCTCTCGCGTGGCACCAAGCGGAGCGGAGGCGCAGGCAGTCAGCACAAGGCGCGGCGCGCGCCCGGCGCCCGATCTCAGCCTTCCCACGCTTTCCGTCCCGAGCCTGCTGCCATGACCCCTCTGAACCCGACCCTCGCCGCCACCTTCGCCCCGCCTGTAATGGAGGCACGCCGCTGGCTGGCCGGGGCGGTATTTCCGCCCGAACGCCCGCTGATCAATGTCAGTCAGGCAGCCCCGGTCGAGCCGCCGCCCGAGGCGCTGCGCCGGGTGATGGCGGATGCGGCGCTGAACCGGCCCGAAGCGCATCTCTACGGCCCGGTTCTGGGCAATGCCGATCTGCGCGCGACGCTGGCGGCCAGTTGGCAGCGTTTCTACGATGCGCCGGTCTCTGCCAGCCATGTCGCCATCACTCAGGGCTGCAATCAGGCCTTCTGCGCTGCCATCGCCTCGCTCGCCGGGGCAGGGGATGAGGTCATCATCCCGGCGCCCTGGTATTTCAATCACAAGATGTGGCTGGACATGCAGGGCATCCGCGCCGTTCCGCTGGCCTGCGGCCCCGACATGGTGCCGCGCGCCGGGGATGCGGCGGCGCTGATCTCGGAGCGGACCCGCGCCATCGTGCTGGTCAGCCCGAACAATCCGACCGGCGCGGAATACCCGGCGGCGACGCTCTCGGCCTTCTACGACCTTGCCCGTGCGCGGGGACTGGCGCTGATCGTGGACGAGACCTATCGTGATTTCGACAGCCGCGAGGGCGCCCCCCACGACCTGCGCGCCCGGCCCGACGCCGATGACGTGCTGATCCAGCTCTACAGCTTTTCCAAGGTCTTCCGGCTGACCGGGCACCGGGTCGGCGCCATCCTGACCGGGCCGCAGCGGCTGGCCCAGATCGAGAAATTCCTTGATACCGTGGCGATCTCGACCAGCCAGATCGGGCAGATCGGCGCGGAATACGGTTTGCGCGAAATGGGCGATTGGGTCGCCGCCGAACGCGCCGAGATCCTGTCGCGCCGCGCCGCCATGGTCGCCGCGATGGCGCGTGTGCCGGGCTGGCAGGTGGTCTCGGCCGGCGCCTATTTCGCCTGGGTCGCGCATCCTCATGACATGGGATCGGACGAACTGGCGCAGCGGCTGGTACACGAGGCGGGCATCCTGATGCTGCCCGGCACCATGTTCATGCCTGAAGGGCAGGGTCATGGACACCTGCGGATTGCCTATGCCAATGCCGATGCGCAGGGCATCGCCGCCATGGCCGCGCGGCTGGCCGGCTTCCGCCCCGACGCCCGCCCTTGAAGCGGATCGGTTGCCGCCCTAAAACCCTGCCAACAACATAAAGGATACGACGCATGAGCAGCCTGCGGACCAAGGGCAAATCCACCATTGTCTGGATCTTGATGGGGCTGCTTCTGCTGGGTCTCGGCGGGTTTGGCGTCACCAGCTTCACCGGCGGCAGTTCGGAAATCGGCGCCGTGGGCGAAACCGAGATCGATGCCCAGTCCTATGCCCGCGCCCTGCAGGGCGAGGTGGACAATATCAGCCGCCAGACCGGCCAGCGGCTCACCATGGAACAGGCCCGCGCCATGGGGCTGACCCAGGCCGTGCAGGCGCAGCTGTTCAACGCGGCCGCGCTGGCAGAGGAAGCCCGTCTTGCCGGGGTCTCGGTCGGCGACCGCGCCGTGGCCGATGCGATCACCACCGCGCCGGCCTTTCAGGGGCCGGGCGGCTTCGACCGCGCCGCCTATGCCGAAACCCTGCGCCGCCAAGGCATGACCGAGGAGCGTTTCGAACGCGATGTCCGCAGCGATCTGGCGCGGACCATCCTTCAGGCGGCGGTGGTCTCGGGCGTCACCGCGCCCGAGGCGCAGGCCGAACAGACTGCTGGCTGGCAGCTTGAAAAACGCGACATTTCCTGGGTCGAGCTGACGGCGGACGACCTTCCCGCGCCGGTCACCCCCGCCAATGACGAGATCCTGACCGCCTGGCATCAGGCCAATGCCGACCGCTTCACCGCGCCCGAGATCCGCAAGATCAGCTATATCTGGATGACGCCAGAGATGCTGGCCGACACGGTGGAATTGGACGAGACCGCGCTGCGCGAGCTGTATGACGCCAAGGCCCATGACTACATCCAGCCCGCGCGCCGTCTGGTTGGCCGGCTGGTCTTCGAAAGCGCCGATGCCGCCGCCGCCGCCAAGGCGCGGCTGGATGCGGGCGAGGTGAGTTTCGAACAGCTCGCCGCCGAGCGCGGGCTAACCCTCGCCGATACCGATCTCGGCGAGAAGACGGAGGCCGAACTCGGCACCGCCGGCGCACCGGTTTTTGCCGCCGCCGATAACGGCGTGATCGGCCCGGTCGATACCGAGCTTGGCCCGGCACTGTTCGCGGTGAACGCGATCCTCGATCCCGTCAATGTCTCGTTCGAGGAAGCGCTGCCCGACCTGCGCGCCGAGGCCGCTGCCGATCGCGCCCGCCGTCTGATTGCCGATCAGGCCCCGGCGATCGAGGATCTGCTGGCCGGTGGCGCCACGCTGGAACAGATCGCCGAGGAAACCGGCGCCGAACTCGGTCAGGTCGACTGGACCGCCACGCTCGAAGCCGCACCGGGCGAAATCGGTGGCTATCCCTCCTTCCGGGAGCAGGCGGCGGCGGTCACCGACCGCGATTTTCCCGAGCTTTTCGAGTTGGAGGACGGCGGCATCTTCGCGCTGCGCCTCGACGAAATCGTGCCGCCGACGCTGATCCCCTTCGAGGAGGTGCGCGAGAAGGTCGCCGCCGACTGGGCCGAGGGCGAAGCCAATCGCCAGCTGGTAGCCCTGGCCGAGGAACGCAAGCTGCAGGCGGTGTCGGAAACCATTCCGCCGATGCCCTCGGTCGACGGGGATGACGCCGCCGCGCCGGATGCGGCGCCGACCGACGGTGCTCGGGCCGAAGCGCCCGCGCCCCAGACTGCGGCGCTCGACTGGACGCCGGAGATCGGGCTGCTGCGCGATGGCTATCTGGAAACCGCGCCGCCTTCGTTGATCGGCGAGGCCTTCAAGCTCGGCGAAGGCGAGACCGAGATCGTCGATGACGGCAAGCGGGTGGCGCTTGTGCGCGTCGACCGGATCGAGCCGGCAGACCTTGGCGCCGAGGCGGCGGCCGAGATCCTCGACAGCGCCCGCACCCGGCTGGAGCAGTCGCTGCAATTCGACATGTTCGACTATTACTCGCGTGCCGTGCAGGCGCAGAACGGCGTCACGCTGAACCCGGCCGGGATCGCGGCGGTCGAATCGCGGATGTGAGCGATGCAGATCAGCCCTGATTTCGCGGATTTCGCCCCTGGCTGGGAGCAGGGGCGAAACCAGCTTCTGACCATGCGGCTGGCGGCCGATCTGGACACGCCGGTCAGCCTGATGCTGAAACTGGCCGAGGCCGCGCCGAACAGCTTCGTGCTGGAAAGCGTGACCGGTGGCGAGGTGCGCGGGCGCTATTCGATCATCGGAATGAAGCCCGACCTGATCTGGGAATGCCGCGCCGGCCGCGCGCGCATCAACCGCGAGGCGCGCTATTCCGATGTCTTCACCGATGACGAACGCCCGGCGCTGGAAAGCCTGCGCGCGCTGATCGCCGAAACCCGGATCGAGATGCCTGACGGCGTGCCCGCGGCGGCGGCGGGGCTGTTCGGCTATCTGGGCTATGACATGATCCGGCTGGTGGAGAATCTGCCCAACGTGAATCTCGACCCGATCGGCGTGCCCGACGCGATGCTGACCCGGCCTTCGGTCGTGGCGGTGCTGGACGGGGTGAAAGGCGAGGTCACCCTGTGCGCGCCGGTCTGGTTCGATCCGGGCGTGCCGGCGCGCACCGCTTACGCGCAGGCTGCCGAACGCCTGTCCGAGGCGCTGCGCAGCCTCGACAGGCTGCCGCACGAGCCGCGCGAAATCGGCCGCGCGCAGGCCATCGGCGCGCCACGGTCCAATTTTACTCATCAGGGCTACAAGGACGCGGTCGAGAGGGCCAAGGATTATATCCGCGCGGGCGACATCTTCCAGGTGGTGCCTGCGCAGCGTTGGGCGATGGATTTTCCGCTGCCGCCTTTCGCGCTCTATCGCAGCCTGCGGCGCACCAACCCGTCGCCCTTCATGTTCTTCCTGAACCTCGCCCCCGAGGAGGGCGGCTTTCAGATCGTCGGGGCCAGTCCCGAGATTCTGGTCCGCCTGCGCGACGGCGAGGTCACCATCCGCCCGATCGCCGGCACCCGCCCGCGCGGCGCGAACGAGGCCGAGGACCGCGCGCTCGAGGCCGATCTGCTGGCCGACCGGAAGGAACTGGCCGAGCATCTGATGCTGCTGGATCTGGGGCGTAACGATGTGGGCCGTGTCGCCCGGATCGGCACCGTACACCCGACCGAGCAATTCGTGATCGAACGCTACAGCCACGTCATGCATATCGTCTCGAACGTGGTGGGTGAGTTGCGCGAGGGCGAGGACGCGCTGTCGGCGCTACTGGCGGGCCTTCCCGCCGGGACGGTCTCGGGCGCGCCAAAAGTCCGCGCGATGCAGATCATCGACGAGCTGGAACCCGAAAAGCGCGGCGTCTATGGCGGTGCGGTGGGCTATTTCGCCGCCAATGGCGAGATGGACATGTGCATCGCGCTGCGCACCGGCGTCATCAAGGACGGCCAGCTTTATGTGCAGGCTGGCGGTGGCGTCGTCTATGACAGCGACCCCGAGGGCGAGTATCAGGAGACGGTGAACAAGTCCCGCGCCCTGATCCGGGCCGCCGAAGGAGCGACGCGATTTGTGCGCGGAAACGGCTAGGCCCTGACGGCGCGGCGCATGACGCGAAACAGAGAAAGGGCGGCCGGTCGGCCGCCCTTCTGCATGGTGATGGTGTCGGCGATCAGTTGGCCGGCGCCGGCGCCGCCGGATCGGCAGGTGCGGCCGGGTCGGCAGGGGCCATCGCATCAGCAGGCGGTGCTGCCGGATCAGCAGGCGCTGCTGCCGGATCAGCCGCGGCGGGGGCCGTCTCGGCCGGTGCCGGGGTCGGAGCCGGGGCGGACTCGCGCTCGCGGAAGACATAATCCGGGGCTGCTTTCGCCTCGTCCTGCGTCAGCTCGGTGGTTATTTCCTGCGCATCATAGTTGATGGTCAGTTGATCCCACGGCACCGCGATCTGCTTTTCACCGATGCCCAGGAAACCGCCCACGCCGATGATGGCGGCGATCATCTGACCGCTTTCGGCATCAACGATGATGTCGCGAACCTGACCCACGGCGGTGCCGTCCGGCGAGGTGACATTGGCGCCGGTCACCCAGTCCACGCGCAGCTCGTTACCGGCCTGCTCGCGGGCGATCTTGTCGCTGGTCGCCATCTCGGCCTGCAGGGCTGCGGTCTCGGCCGCTTCTGCCGAGGTGGCCGCATCCGCAGCCGCAGCGTCGGCATCGGGCTCCATCTCGGTCCCGGCGGCGGCATCTGCGGCCGGCGCGGTTTCGGCGGCGGTGGCATCCGCAGCGGCGTCCGCGGCGTCGCCAGCAGCTTCGGCCGCGTCATCGGCAGCGGTGGCGGCGGCGTCAGCGGCGGTGTTGGCCGCATCGGTTGCCGCGTCGGCTGCGGTTTCGGCGCTCTGCGCGGCTGCGTCGGCCGCGGCCTCTGGGGTCGTCGTCGCGGTCTGCGCGAAGGCCATACCCGTCAGGGGCAGCACGAGGGCGGTGGTCAGCAAAAAGTTGCGCATATGATCATCTCCTCAATCATGCCGCGAATGCTGCTGTGCATCCGCATCACAGGACCAATCCCGAATGGCCGAGTCCGGTTCCCGACCTGCCCGGAAATTGCGCAATCGTGAGGTGGTCGTGAGCCGCCAACCCTCGGACCGGAAATGAAAAACGGCCCCCGAAGGAGCCGCTGAAAAGATCAGTCTTCGCCGCGATAGGGGCGCACATATTGCAGCGCCATGTCCCAGGGAAAGAAGATCCAGGTGTCCTGACTGACCTCGGTGACGTAGGACTGCACCATCGGCTTGCCCTTGGGCTTGGCATAGACGGTGGCGAAATGGGCCTTGGGATACATCTCGCGGATCAGCTCCAGCGTGCGGCCAGAATCGACCAGGTCGTCGACGACCAGAATTCCCTCGCCGTCGCCCATCAGCGCCGGATCGGGCTGTTTCAGGACCTGCAGCTCGTTCTGGCCGGCCTCGGCGCCGACGCCCTTGTAGGATTTCACCGAAATCGTGTCGATGGTGCGAATGTCCAGCTCGCGGGCGACGATCATCGCGGGGACCATGCCGCCACGGGTGACGGCGACGACGGCGCGCCATTCGGTCCCGTCCATACGCCAGGCCAGGGCGCGGGCATCGCGGTGCAGCTGGTCCCAGCTGACATGGAAGCCCTTCTCATGGGGCAGGCGGTCGGCGTCGTTCATGGTCCCTCTCAGCTTTTGACGATCAGCAGAATCCCGAGCGCGAATAGTGCGACGGCGGCGGCCCGGTCAATCCAGAATTTCGCGCCAAAATAGCGCCGGCGCATCGCCGCTGTCGACATGCCAATGGTTACAACGGCATACCAGAACAGCTCGGTCGAGAGCGCCGTGAGGTAAATCGAGGCCTGTCTGGCAAGGCTGAGCGGCCCCGGAAACAGCGACAGCAGCAGCGCCGAATAAAACAGCGCCGGTTTCGGGTTCGACAGATTCAGCGCCACGCCGCCCCAGAAACCGCGCCCGAAGCGCTTTTCGGCCGCTTCTGGCAAAGGCAGCGTGGCGGCCCGCCACAGACCCCAGGACATCCACAGCAGATAAATGCCGCCGAGGATCTTCACGCCGCGATAAAGCCCGGGATGCAGCTTGAAAATCACCGCCAGCCCGGCGAGGGCAAACAATCCCCAAAGCGAGGCGCCAAGGGCCAGGCCCATGCCGAAGGGCAGGGCGACCTCGCGCCCACGTGAAAAAGCGGTCTGGATGGCGGCGATGATCGCCGGCCCCGGCGACAGGATCGCCAGGGTCATGGCGCCGATCAGCGCCAGATAGGGTTCGATCCCCGCCAGATCAGGCGTCCTTGCGGCCCGAGACCACGTCGATATCGGGCGCGTCCACCGCCTTCATGCCGACAACATGATAGCCGGCATCGACGTGATGCGTTTCGCCGGTCACGCCGCTGCCCAGATCGGACAGCAGATAAAGCGCCGACTTGCCGATCTCGTCCTGTGTGACATTGCGCCGCAGGGGCGAGTTCAGCTCGTTCCATTTCAGGATATAGCGGAAATCGCCGATGCCCGATGCCGCCAGCGTCTTGATCGGCCCGGCGGAGATCCCATTGACGCGGATGCCGTCCTTGCCCAGATCCTCGGCCAGATAGCGCACACTGGCCTCCAGCGCGGATTTGGCCACGCCCATCACGTTGTAATGCGGCATGACGCGTTCAGCGCCGTAATAGGTCAGCGTGACCATGCTGCCGCCCTCGGGCATCAGGGCGGCCGCGTAACGCGCTACCATGGTGAAGCTGAAGACAGAAATATCCATGGTTTTCAAGAAATTGTCTCGCGTCGTATCGACATATCGGCCGCGCAGCTGATCCTTGTCGGAATAGCCGATCGCATGGACCAGGAAATCGATCCGGCCCCATTCGGCGCTGATCGCATCGAACATCGCCTTGACGGAATCCTCGTCCGAGACGTCGCAATCGAACAGCAGGTCGCTGCCCAGCTCGCGCGCCAGCGGTTCGGCCCGTTTCTTCATCGCCTCGCCCTGATAGGACAGCGCGATTTCGGCGCCTTGATCGGACAGCTGCTTGGCGATCCCCCAGGCGATCGATTTGTCGTTGGCCAGCCCCATGATAAGGCCGCGCTTGCCGGCCATAAGGCCGCTGCGTTCGCTGCTTGACATGCCCCTCTCCGTCTTACCTTTTTGGCAGGATTAGGGGAAAGCCCAGGAGGCATCAAGCATGAGCGCGCAGAACGACTCAATTGAGGGCGATGATCCGTTTCTGATCGCAAAGGCGTGGCTGGCCGAAGCCGAGGCGGTTGAACCCAACGATGCCAATGCCATGGCGCTGGCGACCGTCGATGCCGACGGCATGCCCGATGTGCGCATGGTGTTGCTGAAGGACATCGAATCCTACGGCGATGGGCAAGGCGCCTTTGTCTTTTACACCAATTACGAGAGTGCCAAGGGCCAGCAGATCGCCGCAACCGGCAAGGCGGCCTTCGTCCTGCACTGGAAATCCCTGCGCCGCCAGATCCGCGTGCGCGGCACCGTCACGCGCGAGGACGGTCCGAAGGCCGATGCCTATTATGCCAGCCGCGCACTGGAAAGCCGCATCGGCGCCTGGGCTTCGGCGCAAAGCCGACCGCTCGCCTCGCGCGGGGCGCTGATGCTGGCGGTGGCGCGGCAGGGTGCGAAATGGGGGGCAAATCCGCCCCGGCCGCCCTTCTGGGGCGGGTTCCGGATCGACCCCGTGCAAGTTGAGTTCTGGCGTGACGGAGCGTTTCGCTTGCATGATCGGTTCAGTTGGGTCAAGCAGACACCTTCGCTCGGGGAGGGGCGAGTCGCATCCGCAACCTGGCAGGTGCAGCGTTTGTCTCCGTGACTCGTGTATGACTGATTAAAATTTTATATGCTTGAAATGTATGGGCTTGCGCTCGCTTTACGTTACGTCAAGTAATGTATTTTGATGGGGACGGAATGCGGCGCATATGTGAGTATCTTGCGATGAGTCGGGTTCTGGGTGGGGCTGGATGCGCCGAACGCATTTTGCGGCGCGAGAATGAAGCAGTGGTATGGCGATAGCAGACGACAGTGTTGTTATAGAGGTCAGCGGAACGATTAAGTGGTTCGATCCGGCGCGTGGGTTTGGTTTCATCATCAGCGACGAGACAGGGCCCGATATCCTGCTGCACACGAACGTCCTGCGCAACTTCGGGCAGGGTTCGGTGGCTGACCGGGCACGTGTACGGGTGCTGGTGCAACCGACGGCGCGTGGCCTGCAGGCTGTCAGGATCCTGTCGATCGAGCCGCCGGACAACGACGGTGTGCCGCCGATCAGCGATCTGGCCGACACGCCGCCCGAGATGCTGGCGACGCTGCCTTTCCTGCCCGCGCGGGTGAAGTGGTTCGACAAGGCCAAGGGATTCGGCTTTGCCAACCTGTTCGGCCAATCGGGCGACGTGTTCCTGCATTGCGAGGTGCTGCGCCATTCCGGTCTGGCCGATCTCGGTGTGGGGGAGGCGGTGGCGCTTCGGGTGGTCGATGGCCGTCGCGGTCTGATGGCGGCGCAGATCGCCCCGTGGGAACGCGGCAGCCCGAACCCGGACGACGCATGACCCGCCTGGATTGTTTGGCGCGTTCGGCGCTTCTGTGGCTCGGCCTGACCTGCGCGGGGGGCACCGCGTTCGCCGCGACGCAGCCTGCCTGTCAGGAGGATGTGGCGCTGTTCCCGGATGCCGGCCGCGCCATTCAGGTCGAGATCGCCGATGACCCGGAAGAGCGCGCGCAGGGCCTGATGAACCGGACCAGCCTGGCCGAAAATTCCGGTATGCTGTTCATTTTCGATGCCCCGCGCGAGGCGGCTTTCTGGATGAAGAACACGCTGATTCCGCTGGACATGCTGTTCATGGACGCCAAGGGGGTGATCCGGCATATCCAGGCCTCGGCCACGCCGCTGGACCTGACCCCGGTGCCGGGTGCGGCGCCCGGCGACCCCGCGCCCGAGCGGTTGATGGTGCTGGAAATCGCCGGGGGCGAGGCCGCGCGGCAGGGTCTTGAGGTCGGCATGGCGATGGCGCATCCGCGTCTGGATCAGACACAGGCGGCCGCACCCTGCCGATAGGGCTTTCCCCCGGTCGCGACTGCCGCTAGAAGCAACCCGTCGGGGCGTGGCGCAGCCTGGTAGCGCGACGGTTTTGGGTACCGTAGGCCGGAGGTTCGAATCCTCTCGCCCCGACCACCTTCCCGGATCTGGCAATCAATTGATCAGCCCCGGCAAGCCCGGTTTGCATGGCTGCATGAGGCGCTTGCACTTCCCCCCCCCGCGTTTCCTAACTTCGGATTATGCACGGCCCTTGACGGTCGGGGAAATCTGGAGGGATCAGATGAAGAATCTCGGCTTTTTGTCCTTCGGGCACTGGTCGCCCGATCGCGGCTCGCAGGTGCGCACGGCCGCAGATGTGCTGCTGCAATCCATCGAACTGGCAGTCGAGGCGGAAAAGATCGGCCTCGATGGCGCCTATTTCCGGGTGCACCATTTCGCGCGCCAGCTCGGTTCGCCCTTTCCGCTGCTGGCGGCGGTCGGGGCGCGGACCTCGAAGATCGAGATCGGCACCGGCGTCATCGACATGCGCTATGAAAATCCGTTCTACATGGTCGAGGATGCCGGCGCCGCCGATCTGATCGCGGGCGGACGCCTGCAGCTCGGGATCAGCCGCGGCTCGCCCGAGCAGGTGATCGAGGGTTGGCGCTATTTCGGCTATGCCCCGAACGAGGGCGAGGACGATGCCCAGATGGCGCGGACCAAGGCCGAAATCTTTCTGCAGCTGCTGGACGGCGAGGGCTTTGCCCAGCCCAATCCGCGCCCGATGTTTCCGAACCCGCCCGGCCTTCTGCGGCTGGAGCCGCATTCCGAGGGTCTGCGCGACCGGATCTGGTGGGGGGCGGCTTCGGACGCGACGGCGATCTGGGCGGCCGAGCAGGGGATGAACCTGCAAAGTTCGACCCTCAAGACGGATGAAACGGGCGAGCCGTTCCATATTCAGCAGGCCAAGCAGATCCGTGCCTTCCGCGAGGCCTGGAAATCCGCCGGGCACGACCGTGCGCCGCGCGTCTCGGTCAGCCGCTCGATCTTCGCACTGATGACGCCCGAGGACCGGATGTATTTCGGCAGTGGCGGCAAGGACGAGGATCAGATCGGCGTCATCGACCAGACCCGTTCGATCTTCGGGCGCAGCTATGCCGATACGCCCGACCGGCTGATCGAGCAGTTGCGCGAGGATGAGGCCATCGCCGAGGCCGATACGCTGCTGCTTGCGGTCCCGAACATGCTGGGCGTCGCCTATAACGTGCATGTGCTGGACAGCATCCTGCGCCATGTCGCCCCTGCGCTTGGCTGGCGCTGAGCTGCGGGCCGAAGCGCAATGATCGTTCAGGCGTGCATCAACGGCGCGCGGCCCGAGGGCTATCACCCGCAATTGCCGCTGAGCATCGAGGCGATGATCCGTGACAGTCGCGCCTGCATCGCCGCCGGCGCGGCCGAGCTGCATATCCACCCGCGCGATGCGGGTGGGCGGGAAAGCCTCGCGGCGGTGGATGCGTTGATGCCGCCGCTGCGGCGGGCCTGTCGCGGCACGCTGATCGGGGTCTCGACCGGCGCGTGGATCGAAGGCGACGCAGATGCGACCCGCGCGCGCATCGCCGCTTGGGGCGTCTTGCCCGACTATGCCTCGGTCAATCTGGCAGAGGCCGACGCGCCGGCGGTCATGGCGCTGCTGACCGAAAAGGGCGTCGGGATCGAGGCGGGGCTGGCCACGGTCGCGGACGCAAAGCGGCTGGTGTCGCTGCCCGCGCCTGAGCGGGTGTTCCGGGTGCTGATCGAGATCGAGGAACAGGACCCGACCGCAGCCGACCGCATCGCAGACGGGATACTGGCGGTTCTGGACGGCGCGGGACTGCACTGCCCGAGACTGCTGCATGGCTTCGACGCAACCGTCTGGCATTTCATCCGCCGCGCGCGTGACGGCGCTTTTTCGACACGGGTCGGGCTGGAGGACGGTTGCCTGCGCCCGGACGGTCAGGTCACGGCGGGAAATGCCGAACTGGTGGCGGCTGCCGTGGCGATCATGCGCGATCCCGCCGGGTCCGCGCAGATCGGTTGAACCTGCGCCCGGTTACTTGTCGGGCGCGCGAATATATTCGTGATCGTCGCCGACCGGCAGGTCGAACTGGCCTTCTCCCCAGTTCGCTGCGCGCCATTCCTCGCGGGCATGGGCGATTTTTTCGCGGCTGGAGGCGACGAAATTCCACCAGACATAGCGCGGCCCGTTCAGCGTGGCACCGCCGAGCGCCAGCAGCCGCGCGCCCTGCGGGCCAGCGGCGACGGTGATCCTGTCGCCGGGGCGGAAGACCATCATCCGCCCGGCCTCGAAACTATCGCCCGCCACCGTGACCGAGCCTTCGGTGATATAGAGGCCCCTGTCCTCGTGATCGTCGGGCAGCGGGAAGCGCGCGCCGGGGGCGAGAGTCACGTCCAGATAGAAGGTCTCGGAATAGAGCGTCGCCGGGGCTTTTTCACCATAGGCATCCCCTAGGATCAGCGTGGCCTTGATGCCCTCCGCCTCGAATTGCGGCAGGGTTTCCTTGCCGTGATGTTCGAAGATCGGGTCCATCTCCTCGCGGTCTTCGGGCAGGGCGATCCATGTCTGGATACCATACAGGCTGTGCGGTCCCTTGCGGCCCGCTTCCGAGGTGCGTTCGGAATGCGACACGCCCTTGCCTGCCACCATCCAGTTGACCGCGCCGGGCAGGATCACCTGATCGGTGCCGATGCTGTCGCGGTGATGGAAATCGCCGCGATACAGGAAAGTAACCGTGCCCAGCCCGATATGGGGGTGGGGGCGCACATCGACGCCTTGCCCGGTCAGGAACTCGGCCGGCCCGGCCTGATCGAAGAAGATGAAGGGGCCGACCATCTGCCGTTGGGGCGCGGGCAGGGCGCGCTTGACCTCGAATCCGCCGAGATCGCGGCTGCGGGGCAAGATCACGGTTTCGATGGCGTCGAGGCCGATTTCGTCGGGATTGCCGGGGGTGAGGGCGGGGTTCCAGCTCATCACAAACTCCTTCTGCTGGGACCAGACTAGGCCCGCGCGGGGGGCGCGGCAAGCTTAGCGCGCCCGACCCTCCAGCACGGATTTCAGCAGCAGCGTGACGACCGCGATCAGCGTCAGCGTCGAGGCGGCGGCGAAGGCGCCGGTGATGTTCAGGTCGTTGAACAGCAGTTCCACATGGAGCGGCAGCGTGTTGGTTTGCCCGCGAATGCTGCCCGAAACGACCGAGACGCCGCCGAACTCGCCCACCGCGCGGGCCGTGCACAGCACCGCCCCGTAAAGCAGCGCCCAACGGATATTGGGCAGCGTCACACGGCGGAAGATCTGCCAGCCCGAGGCGCCGAGCGTCACCGCCGCCTGCTCCTGCTCGCTGCCTTGGGCCTGCATCAGGGGCAGCACCTCGCGCGCGACGAAGGGCGAGGTGACGAACAGCGTCACCAGCACGATGCCGGGCAGGGCGAACAGGATCTGGATATCATGGGCTTCCAGCCACGGCCCCAGATAGCCCTGGCGGCCGTAAAGCAGCAGATAGCAGATGCCGGCGATGATCGGCGAGATCGAGAAGGGGATCTCGATCGCGGTCATCAGCAGGCTGCGGCCCGGAAAGCGGAAGCGCGCGATGGCCCATGCGGCGGCGACCCCGAAGGCGATGTTGACGGGCACCACGATCAGCGCCACCAGCACCGTCAGCCAGATCGCGTGCAGCGTCAGCGGATCAAGGATGTTCTGCGCATAGACCCGCCACCCTTGGGCGAAGGCGGCGGCGAAGATATAGACCAGCGGCACCACGATCATCAGCAGGGTCGCGATCACGGCAAGGCCGATCAGGATGCGGGGGGCAAGGCGGGATTGGGGCCTCATCACCGCTCCTTGTAGCGCAGCGCCCAGGCCTGCAGGCGGTTCGAGACCAGAAGCAGGATCAGCGCGAAGAACAGCAGCACCAGTGCGATGGCGGCGGCGCCCTGGTAATCGTATTCCTCCAGCCGGATGAAGGCCAGAAGCGCGGCGATCTCGGTCTTGAGGGGCAGGTTGCCGGCGATGAAGACGATGGCGCCGAACTCACCCAAACTCCGGGCGAGGGCAATCGTGCAGCCGGCCAGATAAGCGGGTAGGATCTGGGGAAAGACCACGCGGCGGAAGATGGTGAACTCGCTGGCGCCGAGGGTGCGCGCGGCCTGTTCGTAAGCCGGGTCGAGATCCTCCAGCACCGGCTGGACGGTGCGGACGACGAAGGGGATCGAGGTGAAGGACATCGCGATCGCCACCCCGAGAAGCGTATAGGGGATGCTGATCCCCAGGGGCGCCAGCACCTGCCCGAACCAGCCATTGGCCGAAAACAGCGCCGTCAGCGACAGGCCCGCGACGGCGGTGGGCAGCGCGAAGGGCACATCCATCAGCGCGTCCAGAATGCGCTTGCCGGAGAAGTCATAGCGGGTCAGCACCCAGGCCATCAGCAACCCGTAAACCGCATTGATCGCGGTGGCGATCAGCGCTGCGGTGATGGTCAGCCGAAACGCCGCCAGCGCGCGCGGGGACGAGACAATCGCCCAGAACCGCGCCGGCCCGATTTCCGCGCCCTTCAGGATCAGCGCCAGCACCGGGATCAGCACGATGACGGTCATGTAAAGCAGCGTCGTGCCGAGGCTCAAGGTGAACCCCGGCAGGACGCGTTTCGTGCGGATGGGCGCCGCGGCGCTCATCGGTTGACGAAGACCTGATCGAGGATGCCGCCTTCGGCGAAGTGATCCTTGCTGACCGCGTCCCAGCCGCCGAAGACCTCATCCACGGTGACGAGCTTCACCTCGGGGAACTCGGCCGCATGTCTGGCGGTCACCTCAGGATCATTCACGCGGTAGAAGTTCTGGGCGATGACCTCCTGCGCCTCGGGCGAGTAGAGCCATTCCAGATAGGCGTTGGACACTTCGGCCGTGCCCTTCTTGTCGGCATTGGCCGTCACCACCGCCGCCGGAAAGGCCGAGAACAGCGACAGCGACGGCGTCACCCGTTCAAAACCCTTGTCGGCATATTGCTTGGCGATGGCGCCGGTTTCGGCCTCGAAGGTCACCAGCACATCGCCGATGTCGCGTTCCGCGAAGGTCTGGGTCGAGGCGCGACCGCCGGTGTCGAACACTGGTACATTGGCGAAGATGCCCTTCACCAGTTCCTGTGCCTTGGCCGCGTCGCCGCCGTTCTTCTCCAACCCATATGCATAGGCGGCGAGATAGGTGTAGCGCCCGTTGCCCGAGGTTTTCGGGTTCGGAAAGACCGGGGCCACATCCTCGCGCGCGAGGTCCGACCAGTCGCGGATGTTCTTCGGATTGCCCTTGCGCACAAGGAAGCTCGGCAGCGAATAATAGGGCGAGGCGTTGTTCGGCAGCTTTGTGCGCCAGTCCTCGGGCAGCATGCCGCCCTTGGCCAGCATGTCGACGTCGATTTCCTGATTGAAGGTCACCACATCGGCCGGCAGCCCTTCCAGAATGGCGCGCGCCTGTTTCGAGGAACCGCCATGGCTCTGGTCGATGGTCAGGTCGCGGCCCGTCTGGTCCTTCCACTGGGCGACGAACAACGGGTTCAGCGCCTCATAGACCTCGCGACCGATATCATAGCTGACATTCAGGATCTTGTCCTGCGCGAGGGCCGGGAACGCGCTTCCGATGCCGATGGCAAAGGCTGCGGCCCGGATGAGACCGTGTTTCATGGAAAGCTCCTCAGGCTGAAAGTTGGATGGGATCGGCGGCAAGGGGCGCGCCTTCCGAGAACATCGCACCCCAAAGCGGACGCAAGCGCAAGCGGTCGCCGAGCGCGATCGTGGGCGCACCGCGCCGGGGCAGGTCCACGTCGATCTGCGCGCCTTGCGGGTCGGTCAGCACCAGCCGCAGGTCAGTGCCGGTGCTGTCGCGCCGGGTCACCGCCCAAGGGCTGGCCGGGTCGGGGTCCAGCATGATGCTGTCGGGGCGCAGATACAGCGTGCCCGGCCCGTCGGCTTCGGTGCAGGCGGGCAGGGCGCTGGCATCCAGTCCCGGCGCCATGGCGCGGCCCCCGCGCAGCGTGACCGGCAGCGCGATCACCGCGCCCATGAATTGCGCCACGAAGGCCGATGCCGGATGGTCATAAATCTCGTCGGCGGTGCCGATCTGGCTGATCTCGCCATCGCCCATCACCACCACCCTGTCGGCAAGCTCGAAAGCCTCCTCCTGATCGTGGGTGACGAAGATCGTGGTCGAGCCGGTCTTCTCATGCACCTCGCGCAGCCAGCGGCGCAGGTCGCGGCGGATGGCGGCATCGAGCGCGCCAAAGGGCTCGTCCAGCAGCAGCACCGAAGGCTGGATTGCCAGTGCCCGGCCAAGCGCCACCCGCTGCCGCTGGCCGCCCGAAAGCTGGCTGGGGAAACGCTGGGCCAGATGGTCGATCTGCAGCAGCGTCAGCAGGTTGTCGACTGTGGCGTCGATCTCGGCCTGGCTGGGGCGCTCGGCGCGCGGTCGCACGGTCAGGCCGAAGGCGATGTTGTCGCGCACATTCATATGCGGAAACAGAGCGTATTGCTGAAAGACGAAACCGATGCGGCGTTTCTGGGCGGGCAGCGCCAGCCAGTCCTGACCCGCCACAACCAGTTGCCCGGCATCGGGCCAGTCAAGCCCGGCGATGATGCGCAGAAGCGTCGTCTTGCCGGACCCGGACGGCCCCAGCAGCGCCAGCAACTCGCCATCCTCGACCTTCAGGTCGATGCCGCGCAGCACCTGCGTCGCGTCGAAGCTTTTGGACATTCCGGTGATGGTGATGGTCATGGCGCCCCTCGTATCGGAACGGGAAATATTTCCTGCAAGACCCGGACACAATAGAGATTGCCTTCCGGGTTGAGGGAAATCACCGATGATCGTGGAATATCGTTCGGATGTTGCCGTGGGTCGCCGGGAGGGTCCATCTCGGATACAGGGGAACGGGGATGTCGTTTTGATCCGCGGCAGCGTTGGGGAACTCTGTCCTTATCGCCGGGCGCACCGACAGATATCGTGGAACGATATGGCGGCGGCGCCGCCATATCGGGGCTGTCGTCAGGCGGCGATGAAATCGCGCACGAACTGGGTGGCCGGACGGGCGCGGATGTCCTGGGGGCGGCCGACCTGTTCGATCCGGCCCATGGACATGATCGCCACGAAATCGGCCAGCTCCATCGCCTCGTCCTGATCGTGGGTCACGAAGATGGTGGTCAGCCCGGTTTCGTCATGGATGTCGCGCAGGCCCTGCCGCAGCTCCTTGCGGACCTTGGCGTCGAGCGCGCCGAAGGGTTCGTCCAGCAGCAGCATCCGCGGCTCGATCGCCAGCGCGCGGGCAAGCGCCACGCGCTGACGCTGGCCGCCCGACAGCTGGCTGGGATAGCGCCCGCCGAGATCAGGCAGCTGGATCAGATCCAGCAGCTTCGTTACCCGCCGTGCGATCTCTGCCTTTTCGGGGCGTTTGGCGCGGGGGCGCGCCCTCAGCCCATAGGCGATGTTGTCGAATACCGTCATGTGGCGGAACAGGGCATAGCTTTGAAACACAAAGCCTGCGCGGCGTTCCTGCACGCTCAGCCCGGTGGCGTCCTGTCCGTCGAACAGCACCCGGCCCGAGGTCGGAAACTCCAACCCGCCGAGGATGCGCAGAAGCGTCGTCTTGCCGGACCCTGACGGCCCCAGCAGCGCCACCAGCGCGCCCGAGGGCACCGACAGCGACACCGGCTTCAGCGCGATGGCGGTGCCGAATTCCTTGGCGATTTCGTCGATTTCGATATGCATGGGGGATCCTCAATGGCGGCGGATGGCGGCCAGCTGGTCGGCGTGACGCAGCTCCAGCGCGGTTTTCAGGGTCAGGGTGATCAGCGCCAGCGCGGTGAGCGTCGCGGCCATCGAAAAGGCGGCGACCGAGAGATATTCGTTATACAGCATCTCGATGGTGATCGGCATGGTGGCGGTCTTGCCGCGGATCTTGCCCGAGACCACCGCCACGGCGCCGAATTCGCCCATGGCGCGGGCGGTGCACAGCAGGGTGCCATACAGCAGCGCCCAGCGGATGTTGGGCAGCGTAACGGTCCAGAAGGTCCGCCAGCCCGACGCGCCGAGCGTCAGCGCGGCCTCCTCCTCGGCGCGGCCCTGTTCGATCATAACCGGGATCAGTTCGCGTGCGACGAAGGGGAAGGTGACGAAGACGGTGGCCAGCACGATGCCGGGGATGGCGAAGACGATGGGGAATCCATGTGCCACCAGCCAGCCGCCGATCAGCGAATTGGCCCCGAACAGCAGGACGATGCACAGGCCCGCCACAACCGGGCTGACCGAAAACGGCAGGTCGATCAGGGTAATCAGGAAGGCCTTGCCGCGAAAATCGAACTTGGTGATCAGCCAGGCTGCGGCGATCCCGAAGACCGCGTTCAGCGGCAGGGCAATGGCGGTGATGATCAGCGTCAGCTGGACGGCGCTGCGGGCGTCGGGCTTGGTCAGGCTGGCGAGTGCTGCGCCCCAGCCTTCGGCAAGCGCCCCGGCGAAGACGGTGGCCAGCGGCGCGAGGATCAGGATGGCGACCCCGGCAAGCGCGACGCCGATCAGCGCCAGCCGCGCAGTCGTGCTTTCGGCCGTGGCGGCGCGGAATTTGCGCGGGCGGCCGGATTGCGCGCCCGGCGAGAGGAGGCTGGTGTCAGACATGGCCCATTTTCCTGCGCGAAACGATCTGAATGATGTTGATGGCCAGCAGCATCGCGAATGAGATCAGCAGCATGGCGATGCCGATCGAGG
Organism: Paracoccus sp. S1E-3; assembly: GCF_013868135.1. Classification (GTDB taxonomy): domain Bacteria; phylum Pseudomonadota; class Alphaproteobacteria; order Rhodobacterales; family Rhodobacteraceae; genus Paracoccus. Next base: position 356,690 of record NZ_JACEMU010000004.1, on the reverse strand, counting down.
CGGCGGCGTCATAGTTGAACTCCTCCAGCTGGATGACGATCAGCAGGGGCGCGATTTCGGTTTTCAGGGGGATGTTTCCGGCGATGAAGATGACGGATCCGTATTCGCCGACCGCCCGCGCCAGTGCCAGCGCAAAGCCGGTCAGCGCGGCGGGCGTCAGCATCGGCAGGATCACATGGCGCAGCGTATAGAGCCGCGAGGCGCCGAGCGTCGCCGAGGCTTCCTCGACCTCACGTTCGATCTCCTCGATCACCGGCTGGACGGTGCGGGTGACGAAGGGCAGGCCCACGAAGATCAGCGCCAGCAGGATGCCCCATTGACTGTAGGCGATCTTCCAGCCGATCTGCGCCGCGAGTTGCCCGAAGGCGCCATTGGGGGCGTATAGCGTGGTCAGCGCGATACCGGCGACCGCGGTGGGCAGCGCGAAAGGCAGGTCTACGGCGGCGTCGACCAGACGCCGGCCGGGAAAGTCATAGCGGACCAGCACCCAGGCCAGCACCACCCCGAAGACCAGATTGAACAGCGCCGCGAAGAAGGACAGCCGGAAGGACAGGAACAGCGCCGCCCAGACTCGTTCGCGGTTGATGACGTCCCAGACATTGCCGGGGCCGAAGCTGGCGCCCTTCAACAGAAGGGCGCCGATCGGCAGCAGCACGACGATGGACAGCATCGTCAGGGTGATGCCGGCCGACAGGGCGAGGCCGGGCATCGGGGTTTTGCGGACGAGAACACCCATGGGCGTCACTTCGCCGTATAGATCTGTTCGAAGACGCCGCCATCGCCGAAATGTTCCGGCTGCGCCTTGGCCCAGCCACCGAAGTCGCTGATGTTGACCAGTTCCAGCTTCGGAAAGCGGGCCACGTCCTCGGGCGCGGCGGCGCTGGTATCCCAGGCACGGTAATAATGCTTATAGGCAAGCGCCTGCCCCTCGGGGCTGTAGAGGAAGTCCAGATAGGCGTCGGCGAGGGCGCGCTGCGCGTCATCGGCGATATTGGCCTCAACCACGGCGACCGGCGGTTCGGCCAGGATCGAGACCGAGGGCACGACGATCTCGAACTGGTCGGGGCCAAGCTCGTTCAGGGCCAGATAGGCCTCGTTTTCCCAGGCCAGCAGGACATCGCCGATGCCGCGCTGCGCAAAGGTCGTGGTCGCTCCGCGCGCGCCGGTATCCAGAACGGGGACATGCTTGAACAGCTCGGCCACGAAAGCTTTCGGGTCCTGACCGTTCTTCTCGGCCCACGCCCAGGCGGCCAGATAGTTCCAGCGCGCCCCGCCCGAGGTCTTGGGGTTCGGCGTGATCACCTCGACCCCGTCCTTGATCAGATCGCCCCAGTCCTTGATCCCCTTGGGATTGTCCTTGCGGACCAGGAAAACGATGGTCGAGGTATAGGGGCTGGAATTGTGCGGCAGCTTCGACTGCCAGTCGGCCGGCAGCTTGCCGGTCGCGGCGATCTTGTCGATGTCCGAGGCCAGTGCCAGCGTCACCACCTGCGCGTTCAGCCCGTCGATCACCGCGCGGGCCTGAGCGCCCGATCCGCCATGGCTGGTTTCGATCGCGGGCGCCGGGTGGCCGTCGGCCTGCCATTTCTTGGCAAAAGCCTCGTTCACGTCGCGGTAAAGCTCGCGCGTGGGGTCATAGCTGACATTCAGCAGCTCCTGCGCGCGCGAGGTGGCGGGCAGGACGCTCAGCGCCAGCGCCAGTGCCAGCGTCGAGATACCGGCGCGCAGCCAGGCAGACGGATAGGCGATGGTATGGGTCGGATGCGATTTCATGTGGATCAGTTCCCTGTGAGCAATCTGCAAATGTTGGAAGCGTTCGGGTGGACGGTTCAGCCGCGCATCTGCGGGCGGCACATGGGGGCGCCGGTGGCCGGGATGATGGTTCTGGAAGCCCTGACTTCAGTCATCTGCCTGTTCCTCTTTGTGGTGCGGGCGCCAGTGTGGGCCCTACCTCATAATTACGACCAAGATTATCGTGTATGGCAAGCGAAAAAACCCGACCCTGAAGATCGTGTTTTTTCGTGCCGCGAAAATGGGCAGACCCTGCTCGTGCGATCAAGGTTTTCGGCGCGAATCCTCTCCCCCTAATTGCCTTGATTTTAGGCAAACCGCCCAGCGTTCTGGCCCGCGCGCAAATCTTTGTACCGAGGCGCGGGACCTACCGCGGCAGACCGACACCGCCGTGATTCGGCGCGGGGGAATTGCACGCTGGCCGCCCTCGGGGCAGAGTTGGAGGAGCAGGCGCCACAGCGCGCCGGACACCGGGGGGCCGGATGACGACGCTTTTCTTCTATTGCCTGACCGTGGCCGTTTGCGGCTTCCACATCCTGCTGCGCCGCCACCGAGAGCCGGTCTCGCGGTTGGCATGGCTGGTGGTGGTGCTGGTGCTGCCCTTTGCCGGTGCGCTCGCCTATCTGCTGCTGGGCAGCACCAGCATCGGGCGCAACCGGATCGAGCGTCTGACCCGCATCTACAAGCACCTGCCCCTGCCGCAGACGCTGCCGGGCTGGGATGCCCCTGAAAATCAGGCCAAGGTCACGCCGATGTATCGGCCGCTGTTCAAGGTCGGCGAATCGATCAGCCTTTATCCGGCGGTCGGCGGCAATCATGCCGAGCTGATGGCGGATTCCGACAGCGGCATCGACCGGATGGTCGCCGATATCGACGCCGCGACGGACCATGTCCATCTGCTGTTCTATATCTGGCTCATCGACCATAACGGCACCAAGGTGATCGAGGCGGTGAAGCGCGCCGCCGCGCGCGGGGTCACCTGCCGGACGCTGGTGGACGCCATCGGTTCACGCGCCCTGACGCTCAGCCCCGCCTGGGCAGGTATGACGGCGGCGGGCGTCAAGACAGGCATCGCCCTGCGCCCGCATTGGGACGCCATCGATGGCCGGATCGATCTGCGCAACCACCGCAAGATCGTGGTGATCGACAACGCGGTCACCTATTGCGGCAGTCAGAACTGCGCCGATCCGGCCTTCCTGCCCAAGGCGAAGTTCGGCCCCTGGGTGGATATCCTGATGCGCTTCGAAGGCCCGGTCGTGCGTCAGAACCAGCATCTTTTCGCGACCGACTGGATGGAGAGCACCAGCGAGGACCTGACCGAGGTGTTGCGCCAGCCTCTGCTGCCCAGCAAGCCCGGCTTTGCCGCACAGGTCATCGGCACCGGGCCGACCGCGCGCTATTCCGCAATGCCCGAGGTGTTCGAGAACCTCATCTATATCGCCCGGCGCCATCTGTTCGTCACCACGCCTTATTACGTGCCCAACAGCTCGATCCAGGATGCGCTCTGCGCGGCGGCCAATCGCGGCGTCGACACCACCATCATCTTCCCGGCGCGCAACGACGATTTCGCCGTTGGCGGCGCCAGCCGCAGCTATTACGAGGATCTGCTGGAGGCGGGGGTGAAGATCTGGGAATACAGGCCCGGTCTGCTGCACACCAAGTCGATGACCGTCGACGGCCGGATCGCACTGATCGGGTCGGCCAATATGGACCGGCGCAGCTTCGATCTGAACTATGAAAACAACATTCTGCTGAACGACAAGGCGACCACCGCGCTGATCTGCGCACGCCAGAAAAGCTATCTGGCCGACAGCCGCCAGATCCTGCTGGCCGAGGTGACCGCATGGCCGGTCACACTGCGGATCTGGAACAACGCGCTGGCGATCCTGGGCCCGGTGCTGTGACACCGGGCCAGCGGGCAGTCAGGATTTCAGCACGACCACCGCCTCGGTGGTCTGCATCTGGAAGGTAACGGTTTCCTGCAGATAGAGATTAACGTTCTCGGCGTCATGGGACAGGTAGCCGATCGAAATGTCCTGCCCGAGATACAGGTCGAAATCACCGCCGCGCGTCGTCACCACGGCGCCGCCTTCCAGCGCCTCGCTCCACACCACATCGGAATCGACCAGCTTGGCCAGATGGCGCGCGACCGGATAGCCGTCCTCGGCGCCCCCGGTGGCCGCGGTGAAGGCAGCGGTGCCCAGCACCAGCGCATAAGGCCCGTTCACCCCGGCCAGCCGCAATTCGCTGACCGCGCGGGCGACGGCCTCGGGATAGTCGGCGACATCGGCGGGCAGGTCCAGGACGGGGTTGCTGGTCTCGGGCAGGATGCCGTCGATGCCGGCGGCCGGATAGCCGTGAAAGACCAGCCGGTCCTCAGCGAGCGCGATCTGACGGGCGGCGTCCTTCAGCGGCTGCCAGTTCGAATCGTTCGACCCGCGCGCCACATCGTCGATGGCCCGGCGCGACAGCGTGAAGGGCACGCGCAACTCCACCAGCGGATTGACCTCGCGCAGTTCGGACTGCACGCCGTCCGCAATCGGGTCGATCTTGTGCTGATGCCCCGTGCCCACGGCGCTGAGTTCGGGGCCGGCGGGACCGTGAACATCGACCACGCGCCGCGCGCCGAGATAGCGGCGCAGCGTGCGCTTGGCCTCGTCTTCGATCTGGTCCCAGGCGCCCGAACTGATCGGGGCAAGGTCGCGATAGAGGTTGTTCATCTCATGTCTCCTGTTTCAGGGATCCGATCCGCAGCGACCCGTCGGCGGGCGCGGCCGTGTCATCCGCCTGCGCATGATCGTCTGCCGTATCATCTGCGGTCCCGGCGGGGGCGGGTTCGGGCGGATCCGCCAGCGCCTCCAGCAGGGTCATCGAGGGGACGAAGAACAGACTGCCGGTGACGGGCGTGCTGACATCGAGGATGCGGTCGTAATTGCCGGGCGGATCGCCGATGAACATATTGTCGAGCATCCGCTCGGTCCGGGCCGGCTCGCAGGCATAGCCGATGAAATAGGTGCCGAATTCCGCCGCCGCCGGCCGACCGAAGGGCATGTTGTCGCGCAGGATCTGAAGCTGGTTGCCCTCGGCGTCGTTGATGCTGGTCAGCACGTTATGAGCATAGGGCGCCTTTTCGGAATCGGGATATTCGATGTCCGAAAGCTTGTGGCGGCCGATCACCCGTTCCTGATCCTCGACCGTCAGGGCGTCCCATTTGGTCAGGTCGTGGATGTATTTCTGGGTGATGACATAGCTGCCGCCCCGGAAGGCGGGATCTTCGTCGCCGATCAGCACTGATGCGCCGAGCGCGATCCCCTGCGGGTTTTCGGTGCCGTCGACGAAGCCCAGCAGGTCGCGGTTGTCGAAGAACTTGAAGCCCTGCGTTTCGTCCTGCACTTCAACCGCATCGCCCAGTTGACGCATGATCTGGGTGGCCAGTTCGAAGCAGAAATCACGCCCCTGCGCGCGGATATGGAACAGGATATCGCCGGGGGTGGAGGGCGCGTCATGAACCCCGTGAATGGCGCGGAAGGGATGCAGCCCGGCCGGGCGCTGCGGCTGGCCCAACCGGTCCCACAGGTCCGAGCCGATGCCGGTCACGCAGGTCAGGCTGTCATCGGGGTTGCGAAAGCCGACCCCTCGCAGCAGCGATCCCATATTGCCGAAAAGCCCGCGCACGGTTTCCAGCGAAGCGGCGTCAGGCTTGACCGTCACCACGATGAAGATCGCCGCGCGGGTCAGCGGGTTTTCGACGGACTGGATCTGGACGGGGGTCATAGGCGCTCCTCTGCGGTCATCAATCACCTGGCTCAAGTCTTGCGGCCTGCACCCGCATTCGCAATCCCTTTTGCGAAGGAGCTGGGATATCAGCCGCGATATCAGAGGACGCGCGGCACCCCAACGGATGTCGCGCGTCCCCGAGCTGGATGCGATCAGGCCGGCGGCGCCGCGTCCCTGCCACCGTCAGTCGCGGCTTTCTCATCAGTGCCGGCGGCTTTCTTCTTGGCGTCCTTCGCCGCCCCGTTGGGTTTCGGGGCTGCAGGCGTGACGTCGAAAGCGGCGCCATCGGCCTCCGACCATTTGACGGTGACGGTGTCGCCTTCCTTGATCTTGCCGGCCAGCATTTCCTTGGCCAATGGCGCCTCGATCTCGCGCCGGATCAGACGGCGCAACTCGCGGGCGCCGAATTCCGGCTGGAAGCCTTCCTCGCCCAGATGGTCGACCATGCTGGTGTCGAAATTCAGCGTGATGTCCTGACCGAGCGCGATGCGCTTCACACCGTCCAGCTGCAGCCTGACAATATTGCCGATCTCGTTCTTCGCCAGACTGTCGAAGATGATGATCTCGTCGATGCGGTTCAGGAATTCGGGGCGGAAATGACCGCGCAGGACCTCCATCACTTCGTCGCGGACCTTGGGTGTGACCTTGCCGCCATCTGCCTTGGCATTGTCCATGATGTATTTGGAGCCGAGGTTGCTGGTGGCGATCACGATGGTGTTCTTGAAGTCGATCACCCGGCCCTTGCCATCGGTCAGGCGCCCATCGTCCAGCACCTGCAGCAGCACGTTATAGACATCAGGGTGGGCCTTCTCGATCTCGTCCAGCAGGATCACCGCATAGGGGCGGCGGCGAACACGCTCGGTCAGCTGGCCGCCCTCGTCATAGCCGACATAGCCCGGAGGCGCGCCGATCAGCCGGGCGACGGCGTGGCGTTCCATATATTCGGACATGTCGATGCGGATCACCGCATCCTCATCGCCGAAGATGGATTCCGCCAGCGCCTTGGCGAGTTCCGTCTTGCCCACCCCGGTCGGGCCGAGGAACAGGAAAGAGGCGATCGGCCGGTTGCCCTGCTTCAGCCCCGAACGCGACAGCCGCACCGCGTCCGACACCGCGTCGATGGCCTGATCCTGGCCGATGACGCGCTGGTGCAGCAGGGCCTCCATCTGCAGCAACTTGTTCTTTTCTTCCTGTGTCAGGTCGTTGACCGGGATGCCCGTCAGCTTGGATACGATATCGGCGATGTCGCCCACTTTCACATCCGCGCTCGACGATCCGACCTTGGCGCGCCAGGCATCGGTCTTTTCTTCCAGACCTTTCTCGCGTTCGGCGATCTGGGTTTCGTATTCCTTGGCCTTGTCGAAATTCTTGCGCGAGGTCGCATAGGCCTGCTCGCGCTTCAGCCCGGCGATCTCGGCCTCGGATTCCTGAATATCGGCCGGGCGTGACGTCGTGGACAGATGCACCCGCGCCGCCGCCTGGTCGATCAGGTCGATGGCCTTGTCGGGCAGGAAGCGGCCGGTGATATAGCGGTCCGAAAGCTCGGCCGCGGCCACCAGCGCCTCGTCGAGGATGACGACCTTGTGGTGCGCCTCCATGCTGTCGCGCAAGCCGCGCAGGATGTTGATGGTCTGGTCAACCGTCGGTTCGGGCACCATCACCGGCTGGAAGCGGCGTTCGAGGGCGGCGTCCTTCTCGATATATTTCTGATATTCCGACAGGGTGGTGGCGCCGATCAGGTTCAGCTCGCCCCGCGCCATCGCCGGCTTGAAGGTGTTGGCCACGTCGAGACCGCCTTCGCCGCCCCCCTGACCGGCACCGACGATGGTGTGCACCTCGTCGATGAACAGCACCAGATCCTCGGCGGCGGTGATTTCCTCCATCAGCTTCTTGACGCGTTCCTCGAACTCGCCGCGATACTTGGATCCGGCCACCAGAGAGTTGATGTTCAGCTCGATCAGGCGCTTGTCGCGCAGCACCTCGGGAACTTCGCCATTCACGATCCGCTGCGCCAGACCCTCAATGATGGCGGTCTTGCCGACGCCCGGCTCGCCGATCAGCACCGGGTTGTTCTTCTTGCGCCGGGCCAGGATCTCGATCGTGGTTTCGATTTCCTGCGCGCGCCCGATCACCGGGTCGAGCTTGCCGTCGCGCGCCATCTGGGTCAGGTCGCGGCTGAACTTGTCCAGTTCGGGGGTGGTGGTGGGGGCTTCGATCCGGCCATCCTCGGCCCCCTTGCCGACCACCTTCACCGTCTGCTGGCGCAGCGCCTGCGGGGTCAGCCCGTATTTCTTCAGCAGCGTGCCGGCATAGCTGTCGGGCACTTCCGCCAGACCGATCAGCAGGTGTTCCGGCCCGACATAGCTGTGGCCCAACTCCTTGGCGGCGGTGAAAGCCCGGTTCAGCGCGCTTTTGACGCGGGGCGAGACACCGATTTCGTCATCCTCGCTGACCTTGCCGCCCGGCTCATCGGTGGCGCGGCGGTCGATTTCGGCGCGCAGATCGGCCGGGTTCACCTTGAACTGCTTCAGAATGGCCTGAACCGCGTCGCTGTCCGGCAGCACATACAAAAGCTGTTCGGTGTCGATCTCGCGCCGGCCGGCCTTGGTGGTCCGTTCGGCCGCCTTCTGCAGCATGGCCTTGGCCTGCTCGCTGAAGGTGTCGACATATTGCCGCTCACCCAGCGAGGAATCGGGCGCAGCCTGGCGGCGGCTGCGAATTCCGCTGTCGCCCATGGCGTCGCGCGCGCGGCCCATGAAGTCGCCGAAGATATCGCTGCCAAAGGGGTCGCCGCCGAACAGCGATTCCATGGGCGAAGTCCGCCGCTGCTGCTGGCGCGTCAGCCGGGCGTAATCATATTCGCAGATGTTCAATTCTTCGCGTTGACCGTCCTGCATGACGGCGACGCGCATCGTGGCGGGACGGATGCCGCAGATTTCGCAAATTTCTTGTGCCATGATTTTCTCCGGTTCGAAAACTACCACGCGGGCAACCGGCCGGAAAGTTTCGGAACAGATTCCGATCATTCGCGGCGGATTGTTGCATCGGACGCCGATTCGCGACCCCACGTCATCGATAAGAAACTGAACTGCGGCGCGGTTCAACCCGACTTTCGGCGGTTGGCGGTTCGGGACGGAGAGTATAGATTGACTTCGCGTAAAAGGAGCATGCCCTCATGGCCGACAGGATCCCCCGGATCAAACCCTATACCCACCCCGCCGGTGGCTGGGGGGCGGCGGCGGCGACCGCCAAAGTGCTGATGCAGCAGAGCGTGCTGACCAAGGGGTCGCGGGCGCTGTTGGCGATGAACCAGCCCGGCGGTTTCAAATGTCCCAGCTGCGCCTATCCCGATGCCGCCTGTACCAAGCGGCTGGAATTCTGCGAGAACGGCGCCAAGGCCCTCGCCTTCGAAGCCACCAAGCTGCGCGCCGACCGCGACTTCTTTGCCCGCCACACCGTCACCGAAATGGCCCGGCAATCCGATCACTGGCTGGAGATGCAGGGCCGCCTGACCGAGCCGATGCGCTATGACGCGGCCACCGATCATTATGTCCCGATCAGCTGGGACGACGCCTTTGACCTGATCGGCCGGCATCTGCGTGCCCTCGACGATCCGAACCTGGCGGGGTTCTACACCTCGGGGCGGACCCCGAACGAGGCGGCGTTCCTGTGGGCGATCCTCGGGCGGGCCTACGGGACCAACAATTTCCCCGACTGTTCCAACATGTGCCACGCTCCGACCAGCGAGGGGCTGCCCCCCGCCATCGGCATCGGCAAGGGCACCTGCGTGATGGAGGACTGGGAGCATGCCGAGGCGATCTTCATCCTCGGCCAGAACCCCGGCACCAACTCGCCCCGGATGATGACCAATCTGGTCGAGGCCCGTAAACGCGGCGTGCCGATCATCGCCGTGAACCCGATGCCCGAACGCGCGCTGATCGAATTCACCGAACCGCAGGACGTGATCCAGATGGCCCGCTTCGGCCATACCGACATCGCCAGCGACTTCCTGCAGATCCGTATCGGCGGCGATCTGGCCTTCCTGAAGGGCATGATGCGGGTTCTGTTCGAACGCGATGCCGCGGGCGAGGCGGTGCTGGATCACGATTTCATCCGCGACAACACCGCCGGGATCGAGGCGCTGCGCGCCGACGTGATGGCCCATGACTGGCCCGAGCTGGTCGCTGCCTGCGGCCTGTCCGAGGCCAAGATCCGCGAATGCGCCGACATCTATGCCAGATCCAACGCGACGATGATCGCCTACGGCATGGGCATCACCCAGCATCAGCGCGGGACGGAACTGGTTCAGCAGATCTCGAACCTGCTGCTGCTGCGGGGGAATTACGGCAAGCCCGGCGCGGGGATCGTGCCCGTGCGCGGCCATTCCAACGTGCAGGGTGACCGCACGGTGGGGATCAACGAAAAACCGACCGCGCTGTATCTGGACCGCGTCCGCGACGCCTTCGGGTTCGAGCCGGCGCGCGCCCCCGGCCACAACACCGTCGAAACCGTGGCGGCGATGGAGGCGGGCACCGTCCGCGTCTTCATCGGACTCGGCGGCAATTTCGTGCGCGCCGTGCCCGATACCGAGCGTGCCTATCGGGCGATGCAATCGGTCGGGCTGACGGTGGGCATCGCCACCAAGCTGAACCGGGGCCATGTGATCCACGGCCTTGATGCGCTGATCCTGCCGGTGATCGCGCGCTCGGAAGTGCTGGCGACCACCAAGGGCGAACAGTTCGTCACCATCGAGGACGCGATGGCCAATGTCACCGCCTCGCGCGGCGTGCTGCCGCCCGCCAGCCCCGATCTGCTCGGCGAGGTCGAGATCGTCTGCCGCATCGCCATGGCCGCCGTGCCCGACAGCCCGGTGAAATGGGCGGAATACGCGCAGGATTACAGCCTGATCCGCGACAAGATCGCCGAGGTCTATCCCGAGATCTACAGCGACTTCAATCGTCGCATCGCCGTCCCCACCGGCTTTCATCTGGATATACCGCCGCGCCGGCGGATCTGGAACACCCCCAACGGCCGGGCGAATTTCCTCGTCCTGCCGGGGCTGCATGCCAATGACCCGGTGGCCGATCCGACGATGCTGCGGCTGGCCACGATCCGTTCGCATGACCAGTTCAACACCACCATCTACAGCGATAACGACCGCTACCGCGGCGTTTACGGCGACCGCATGGTGCTGTTCATGAACGGGGACGACATGGACGAACGCGGCCTGACCGAGGGGGCGAATATCGACCTGGAAACCCTCAGCACCGATGGCGTGACCCGCCGGGTCGAGGGGCTTTCGGTGGTGCGCTATTCGCTGCCGCGGGGCGCGGTCGCGGGCTATTATCCCGAGCTGAACCCCTTGCTGCCGCTGTATTATTTTGACCCGCTCAGCGGCACTCCGGCGGCCAAGTCGATCCCGGTCAGGATCGTCGCCGCCTGAATTATGCTTTCGGGGCGGCGGGTTTCGCCGCCTCCGGCAGCAGCTTGATCATCGTCTGCTGGGCCATGGTGCCGTTGGCGATGATGATTTCGTGGCCCTCATCGCTGCGCAGGGTGGTGAAGCCCAGCGAGATGTTCTCGACGGTGCCGGTATCATATTCGCTGGGGGCAGGGGCTGCGACCTGCAGCCGGTCGCCCTGCCGGAAGGGGCGATACAGCACCAGGCTGATCCCGGCGACAAGGTTGCCCAGCGTCTGCTGGGCGGCGAAACCGATGATGACCGAGGCAAGGCCGACCCCCGCCAGCATTGCGCTTGCCAGCCGGTCGAGCGCCGGGATCAGGTGAGCGTAAAAGGTCAGCAGCACCACCCAGACGAACAGCCCGATCAGCCGGCTGAGGAAATTCAGCGAAATCTGGTCGATCATGTCGCGCCGGTCATGGCGCAGCGCTTCGATGGTCAGGCGCTTGATGCTCCATGACAGGATCAGCCCCGCGGCGAACAGCAGCGCCGCGATCATCAGCGCGCCCAGCAGAGTGTTGGGGTCGAGGATTTCGATCAGCTTTTCGAAGTCTTTCATGGGTGCGACTCGTCCCGGCGGCTGTGGTCAGGGTTCGGCGCCGTTATGCCCGGATGCCAGAGCGGCGGCAACGAGGGTTCCTTCCGTGTGGCGTCATGTCCCGTGCGTCTTGCCCATGCGCCGAGGCGGGCACCCGGTCGCGAGGCCAGTCGGTGAAGATCGGTCCGCAGGGCACCGCGACCCTCTCGATCGGGCAGAGACCGGCGATGCCCCGTGGAAGCGCGCTCATCCCCGAGGTTCACGGGCGCCGGTCAGGCCAGCATTTCTTCGATCACCGGGGCCGGATCGGCGTCGGGGGACAGATAGCGCAGGCCAGCGGGCAGGGCGGCGGGATCGGCGGCCGGCAGCTGCGGATGATAGAGCACCCGCATCCCCGCATTCAGCCCGGCTTGCGCACCAACGAGGCTGTCCTCGACCACCAGACAATCGGCAGGGGGCACGCTAAGACGCCTGGCGGCCAGCAGATAACCTTCCGGGCTGGGCTTGCCTTCCTTCACATCGGCGCGGCTGACCGTGACCGGAATGATCCGGTCAAGGCCCGTCACCTCCATCGCCAAAGCGACCTCGTCTGCGGTCGAGTTCGACACCACCGCCATCGGCAGCCCCTCGGCCGCCTTCGTCACGGCGATGTTCGCCACGCTGTCGCGGCGGTGCACTTGCCGCGCGTGGCCCACGAAATGCGCCCATTTCCGCGCCATCCAGTCTTCATAGGTCAGGTCAGGGGCCTGTTCGGCGACCGCCTTGTGCACCTCGGCCGAGGAGCGACCCAGAAGCTGGTCGTGAAAATTGGGCGGGAAGGACAGGCCCATCTCGACCACGGCCTCGTCGAAGGCCGCGGCATGGGCGGGCTCGCTGTCGATCAGCGTGCCGTCCATGTCCCACAGGATCGCGCGTCTCATCATCTTGTCCGCTTCGCTAGGAATCTGTGCGGTTAAACCCCATTTGAGCGGCAGGGAAAAGGCCGGGGAACTGGACGAAGCCGCACGGGCCGCGTAAAGACCCCGCAAACCAATCGCACGGGATTTCGACATGGGCTTTCGCATGGGGATCGTCGGGCTGCCGAATGTCGGCAAGTCCACCCTGTTCAACGCGCTGACGCGCACCGCCGCCGCGCAGGCGGCCAATTTTCCGTTCTGCACCATCGAGCCGAATGTCGGCGACGTGGCCGTCCCCGATCCGCGCCTCGACCGGCTGGCCGAGATCGCCGGATCGAAGCAGATCATCCCGACCCGGATCACTTTCGTGGACATCGCCGGTCTGGTGAAGGGGGCGTCGAAGGGCGAGGGTCTCGGCAACCAGTTTCTCGCCAATATCCGCGAGGTCGACGCCATCGCCCATGTGTTGCGCTGCTTTGAGGATGGCGACGTGACCCATGTCGAAGGCCGCGTCGATCCGATCGCTGATGCCGAAACGATCGAGACCGAGCTGATGATCGCCGATCTGGAATCGGTCGAAAAGCGGCTGGCCAACCTGTCGCGCAAGCTGAAGGGTGGCGACAAGGACGCGGTCGAGCAGGAACGCCTGCTGAAAGCCGCGCAGGTGGCGCTGGAAAACGGCAGGCCCGCGCGCACGGTTCAGGTGGCGGAGGATGACCGAAAGGCTTGGAACATGCTGCAGCTGCTGACCGCGAAACCGGTGCTGTTCGTCTGCAACGTGGCCGAGAACGAAGCCGCGACCGGCAATGCCTATTCCGACGCCGTGGCCGCGATGGCCGATGCGCAGGGCGCGGGCCATGTGGTGATCTCGGCCCGGATCGAAGAAGAAATCAGCCAGCTTCCGGCCGAAGAACAGGAGATGTTCCTGTCCGAGATGGGGCTGGACGAGGCCGGGCTGGACCGGCTGATCCGCGCCGGCTACGATCTGCTGGGCCTGCAGACCTATTTCACCGTCGGCCCGAAAGAGGCCCGCGCCTGGACCATCCGCAAGGGCACGCTGGCCCCGCAGGCGGCTGGCGTGATCCATGGCGATTTCGAGCGCGGCTTCATCCGCTCCGAAACCATCGCTTATGACGACTATATCGCCGGCAAGGGCGAGGCGGGCGCACGCGAGGCCGGCAAGTTCCGCATCGAAGGCAAGACCTATGAGGTCAAGGACGGGGACGTCCTGCACTTCCTGTTCAACACCTGATCTGCGTTGCCCCGCGCCCGCAGGGCCGCGGGCGACCAGCCGACAGGCCACGGCGTTGCAGGCGCCGACTGCAATTCCCCCGCGCCCATGTGGTGCGGGGGGCTTTGGTGCTCAGCCGGGCGCCACCTCGACGATCGAGACGGATTTCAGCACCGCCTGGACAGGCATGCCCACCTCCAGTTGCAGCGCGGCCCGCGACCGCCCGGTGATCCGCGACAGGATCGCCGCCTCGGCCCCCAGCCGCAGCCGCACCAGCACGCTGCCATCGGCTTCGGTGTCCATGCTGTCGATGATGCCTGTCAGCACATTCAGCGCCGAGATATGGCGTGGCACCTCGGTCGCCAGCATCACGTCCTGCGCCACGATCCTGAGCCGCACCCTGGCGCCGGTCGCCAGATCAGGCCGCGCCACCCAGATCGGCCCGGCGGGCGTATCCAGCCGCGCCAGCCCGTCGCTTTCCTGCGCGGCCACCACCGCTTCCAGCAGCGCGCCGGTCTCGCGGCCCAGTGCCGGGCCGCTGGCCGGATCGGACAGCACCTGCGCCGCTGGCCCGGCGGCGGTCACCCGGCCGTGCTCCAGCAGCACCACGGTATTCGCCAGCCGGGTGATTTCCGGCAGGGCGTGGCTGACATAAAGGATCGGCAGCCCCAGCCCGTCGCGCAAGCGTTCCAGATAGGGCAGGATCTCGGCCTTTCGCGCCTCGTCCAAGGCTGCGAGGGGTTCGTCCATCAGCAGCAGGCGCGGCCCGGACAGGATCGCCCGGCCAAGCGCCACGCGCTGCCTCTCGCCGCCCGACAAGGCGCCGGGACGCCGATCCAGAAGCGCGCCGATGCCCAGCAGGTCGATGATCTCGGTGACGCCGGCCTTGTCCGGGCGTGCCTCGCGCGGGGCGAAGCGACGGCCGTAGTCCAGATTGCCGCGCACGCTCAGATGCGGGAACAGACGCGCATCCTGAAAGACATAGCCGATCCGGCGCGCGGGCGGGGGCAGGTCGATGCCGCGCCGGGTATCCAGCAGCGCCCGGCCCGCCAGCGCGATCCGGCCCTGATCGGGGCGCAACAGCCCGGCCACCGCGTTTACCACGGTGGTCTTTCCGGCGCCGGACCGGCCGAACAGCGCCGTCACGCCGGGACCGGCCTCGAAATCGACATCCAGCGCAAATCCCTGAAAGCGGTGGCGCATCTGGACAGACAGGCTCATGCGCCCGAAATCCTGCGCGCGACGGCCCGGCCCGCCCATTCCGATGCCAGCAAGGCGCCGAGCGCCACCGCCAGCGAGATGGCGACGAGCCGCGCCGCCTGCGCCTCGCCGCCGGGGATCTGCAGCTGGCTGTAGATGGCGGTGGGCAGGGTCTGGGTCTGGCCGGGAATGTTCGACACGAAGGTGATGGTCGCGCCGAATTCGCCCATGGCCTTGGCGAAGGCGATGATGCTGCCGGCGATGATGCCGGGCAGGATCAGCGGCAGGGTGACGGTGGCGAAGACGCTGGCGGGTCGCGCCCCCAGCGTCGAGGCCGCCTGTTCCAGTTTCGGGTCCACCGCCTCGATGGACAGGCGGATGGTGCGGACCATCAGCGGAAAGGCCATGACGGCGGCGGCAAGCGCCGCGCCGGTCCAGCGAAAGGCGAAGACAATCCCGAACCATTCCGCCAGCGGCGCACCGATCAGGCCCCGGCGTCCGAAACCCAGCAATAGCAGATAGCCGGTGACCACCGGCGGCAGGATCAGCGGCAGATGGACCAGCCCGTTCAGCACCTGTCGCCCCGGAAAGCGCCAGCGCGCCAGCGCATAGGCGCACAGAATGCCCAAAGGCAGACTGGCCAGCACCGCCCAGAACGAGACCTTCAGCGACAGCGCGACGGCCTGCCATTCCTCGGGTATCAGCCAGTCCATCCGTTGTGTTTATTCCGGCACCTTGAAACCTTGTGCGGCGAAGATGGCATCGGCTTCGGGCGCTGACAATGCCTCGAAAAAGGCGGTGTCGGCGGGGTCGGCTGCGCCTTTCAGCAAGGCGGCGGGATAGATGGCGGGCGGGTAGCTGTCGGCGGGGAAGGTGCCGACGACATGCACCTTCGGCTCGGCATTGGCGTCGGTGGCATAGACGATGCCGTAGGGCGCTTCCCCCGTCGCCACCAACGCCAGCGCCGAGCGGACGTTGTCGGCCTGCGCGACCGCGGGGGCCACGCCTTCCCACAACCCGAGGCTTTCCAGCGCCGCCTTGCCATATTGCCCGGCCGGCACGGAATCGACCATCGCCATGGCCAGCTTGCCGTCGCCGATCAGGCCTTTCAGGTCGGTGGCGGCGCTGATCTCCTGTGCGGGAACGTCCTCATGGGCGACCAGCACCAGCGTGTTGCCCAGCAGATCGCGGCGGCTGCCATCGGCAATCATCCCGGCCTTTTCGACCTCGTCCATCCAGCCAACGGCGGCCGAGATGAAAATGTCGGCGGGCGCGCCATCGATGATCTGCTTGGCCAGCAGGTTCGACCCGGCATAGCTGACCACCACGTCATTGCCGGTCGCGGCCTCGTAATCCGCCGCGATCTGGTCGAGCGCGGTCTTCATCGAGGCGGCTGCGAACACCGTCACCTCCTCGGCCATGGCGGGCACGGCCAGCGTGGTGGCGATCAGGGCGGCAAGACTGGTTCGGCGCATGGGGTGATCCTCCGATATGTTTCGCTGAACATATTGACTGTTCTGCTGTGACAGGCAAGCCATGTCGGGACGACCCAACCTGATAAAGGATGCCGCCGGTGACTGACTACGGAGCTGACTGGAGCCGTGCCGAGGCGCTTCGGCTGCTTGATTTTCACGCCGCCGCCGTCAATCCGGCGGGCGGATTCCACAAACTGGCGCGCGACGGCTCGCCCATGGCCGACCCTACGCGCGAACTGCATGAGACGACGCGGATGATCCACGCCTATGCGCGCGGCGCGGCCCTGGGTCATCCCCGCGCCGGCGAGATCGTCGATCACGGTATGGCTTATCTTCTCAACGGTCATCTCGATCCCGTCAACGGGGGCTTCTGGTGGAGCGCGGATGACGCCGGTCCACGCGATCGCAGGAAGCAGGCTTACGGCCATGCCTTCGTGCTGCTGGCGGCGGCATGGGCAGCCAGTCTGGGGCAGAAGGATGCCGACAAGCTGCGCGATCTTGTCATGGCCGAGTTGAAGAACCGCTTCTGGGAGGAGGATCCGGGCGCGGTGTCCGACACCTTCGACGAGGACTGGACCAACCCTCCCGCCTATCGCGGTGGCAATGCCAACATGCACCTGACCGAGGCGCTGCTGGCCGCCTATGACACCTGGCGGGATCCCGAATATCTGGCCATGGCGCGCAGCATCGCGGGCTTCATGATCGACCGCCACGCCCGCGCCGCGGGATGGGTGGTTCCCGAACATTTCACCCCGGACTGGCAGGTCGACCGCGATTTCGCAGGCGATCCGATGTTCCGACCGCCCGGCACAACGCCCGGCCATGCGATCGAATGGGCGCGCCTGATCCTGGAAATGCGCGAGCTGGGCGGCCGCGATGCGCGATACGACTGGACGGTCGAGGCTGCAAGGCAGCTCTATACCCGCGCCATGGCCGATGCCTGGCTGCCCGAGGGCGGACTCGCCTATACGATGGGGTGGAACGGACGGATCGACAATCGCCGCCGCCTGTGGTGGCCGGTGGCCGAGGCCGTGGCCACGGCCCATGCGCTGCATCGGGCGACCGGGGACGCCGCCTCGCTGGCCGATCTCGACCGACTGTGGACGCAGTTGGACCGGCACCATATCGATCACGAATACGGCGGTTGGTTCGGCGAGATCGACGAGCAGGGGCGCCCCGTGGAAACCCTGTTCCCCGGAAAACCCGACATCTACCACGCCTTGACGGCAACACTGGCCGGGCTGGACTAGTTTCGGGGGGCGGCGGCGAGGGTCCGTTGGCCGCCGTCGCGCCACGGCGTCTAAGCCACTGATATAGCGTGGTTTGGTCCCCATATTTTTCGGTGGAGTCATTCTGCCGGGAAGGTGTGATCCCGCGGCCCCGAGCATTGACAAAACGCGCCTGAAAGAGGAACCTCGACAGACCGAACTCAGGGTAGGCAACAGGAGGGGATCATGAATATTGACCTCTCGCGGCGCGGCTTTCTGAAGCTGGCTGGCGCGGGTGTGGTGGCGACATCGCTTGGGTCGATGGGCTTTGGAGAGGCCGAGGCGCAGGAACTGGCGCTGATCCGTCCCTACAAGCTTGCGACGCTGAACGAGACGCGCAACACCTGTCCCTACTGCTCGGTTGCCTGCGGCATCATCATGTATACCAAAGGTGATGTGCATCAGGGTCAGGCCGATCTGATCCATGTCGAAGGCGATGTGGACCACCCGACCAACCGTGGCACCCTGTGCCCGAAAGGTGCGGCGCTGAAGGACTTCGTGACCGCGGACACCCGGCTGACCGAACCGAAGATCCGCCGCCCCGGCAGCGACCGGTTCGAGCCGATCACCTGGGAGGACGCGCTCGACAAGATCGCGCGCGCCATGAAGGACGACCGCGACGAAAACCTGGTCCAGTTCAACGAGGCCGGGGTGCCCGTGAACCGCTGGACCACGACCGGTTTCCTCGCCGCCTCGGCCACCACCAATGAAACCGCCTGGGCGACCTTCAAGGTCGTGAAGGCGATGGGCATTGCGGGATTCGACAACCAGGCACGTGTCTGACACGGACCGACGGTGGCCAGTTTGGCTCCAAGTTTCGGTCGCGGTGCGATGACCAACTCCTGGACGGACATCCGAAACACCGATCTGGTGATCGTGATGGGCGGGAATGCGGCCGAGGCCCATCCCTGCGGATTCAAATGGGTAACGGAAGCGAAGGCCCATCGCGGAGCCCGGCTGATCGTGGTCGATCCGCGCTTTACCCGCACGGCGGCGGTCAGCGACTATTACGCCCCGATCCGGCCCGGCACGGATATCGCCTGGCTGATGGGCATGATCCGCTGGATGATCGAGAACGACAAAGTCCATTGGGAATATGTCCGCAACTTCACCAACGCCGCCTTCATCGTGAAGGATGGCTTTGGCTGGTCGGACGGGTTGTTCAACGGCTATGACCCGGAGACGCGCAGCTATGACATGTCCGAATGGGACTATGTGATCGGTGCGGACGGCTTCGCGCAGGTCGACATGACGCTTCAGCATCCCCGCTGCGTCTGGAACCTGCTGAAGGCGCATGTCGATCAGTACACGCCCGAGATGGTCGAGCGCATCACCGGCACGCCCACCGACAAGTTCCTGCATATCGCCGAGATGATCGGCGAGACCGCGGCGCCCGACAAGACGATGACGTCGATGTATGCGCTTGGCTGGACCCAGCATTCCAAGGGCAGCCAGAACATCCGCGGCATGGCCATGTTGCAGCTCATCCTCGGCAATATCGGCATGGCGGGCGGCGGCATGAACGCGTTGCGCGGGCATTCCAACATTCAGGGCCTGACCGATATGGGCCTGATGTCGAACCTGCTGCCCGGCTATCTGAACATGCCCAAGGAAAGCGAGGTCGATTACGCAACCTATATGTCCACCCGCAGCTTCACGCCGCTGCGGCCGGGGCAGACGAGCTACTGGCAGAACTATCCGAAGTTCATGGTCTCGTTCATGAAAGCCATGTGGGGCGATGCCGCGCAGCCGGAAAACGACTGGGCCTATCACTACCTCACCAAGCTGGATGTGCCGAATTACGACATCCTGCGCATGTTCGAGCTGATGAATGACGGCCGGGTGAACCTGTATTTCTGTCAGGGCTTCAATCCGCTGCTGGCTTTCCCCGACCGGGGCAAGATCACTTCGGCGCTGTCGAAGCTGAAACTGCTGGTCACCATCGACCCGCTGGAGACGGAAACCTCGCGTTTCTGGGAAAATCATGGCGAGTTCAACGATGTCGACACCGCATCGATCCAGACCGAAGTGATCCAGCTGCCCTCGACCTGCTTTGCCGAAGATGACGGCTCGCTGACCAATTCGGGGCGCTGGCTGCAATGGCACTGGAAGGCTTCGACCCCGCCGGGCCAGGCCAAGCTGGACACCTGGGTCATGGCGCAGATCTTCCTGCGCGTGCGCGAACTGTATCGTCAGGAAGGCGGGGTCTTCCCCGATCCGATCCTGAACCTGAACTGGGAGTATGCCGATGAAGGCGATCCCACCCCGGATGAGCTTGCGCGCGAGATCAACGGCCGGGCACTCACGACCGTCTATGACACCACCGATCCCACCAAGGTCGTGGTCGAGGCGGGCAAGCAGGTGCTGAACTTCAGCCAGCTGCGCGATGACGGCTCGACCATGTCCGGCTGCTGGGTTTATTCCGGCTGCTGGAACGAGGACGGCAACAACATGGCCCGGCGCGACAATGCCGATCCCTCGGGTATGGGCGTCTATCCGAACTGGACCTGGTCCTGGCCGCTGAACCGCCGGACGCTGTATAACCGCGCGTCCTGCGACATGGATGGCAAGCCCTGGGATCCCAGCCGGATGGTCATCGAGTGGAACGGCGAGAAATGGGTCGGCAATGACGTGCCCGACATTTCGCCCACCGCCAAGCCGCAGGATGTCGGCCCGTTCATCATGAACGCCGAAGGCACCTCGCGGCTGTTCAGCCGGGCGATGATGCGCGACGGGCCGTTCCCGACCCATATGGAGCCCTTCGAAAGCCCCGTCCCCAACGTTTTCAACGCCGAGATGCGGGGCAATCCGGTGGCGCGGGTGTTCGAAGCCGATGTGGCCGATCTGGGCACCTCGGAGGAGTTCCCGTATGTTGGCACCTCCTATCGCCTGACCGAGCATTTCCACTACTGGACCAAGCACAACCGGGTGAACTCGGTGCTGCAGCCGCAATTCTTTGTCGAACTCTCGGTCCAGCTGGCCGAGGAGAAAGGCATCACCAATGGCGGCTGGGTGCGGATCTGGAACAAGCGCGGTTCGGTCAAGGCCAAGGCGGTGGTGACGAAGCGGATCAAACCGCTGATTTGCGACGGCAAGACCGTCCATGTCGTCGGTATGCCGATCCATTGGGGGTTCACCGGCAATGCGAAGAAGGGTTTCGGCCCTAATTCGCTGACCGTGTTCATCGGGGACGCGAATATCGAGACCCCTGAATCCAAGGCCTTCCTTGTCAATATCGAACCGTCAGAGGAGCCGGTGGCATGAGCGAGAATATGGCCCCTCCGCCAACCACGGCGGTGTCGAACCCACCGGTCGAGGCGCTGGCGCCCAATCTGGGCGACGGTGATATCGTCCTCGCTTCGGCCACGCCGAACCTGCCGCCGCCCACGCGGCAGCTGGAGAAGCTGGCCAAGCTGATCGACATCAGCAAATGTATCGGCTGCAAGGCCTGCCAGTCGGCCTGCATCGAATGGAACGACACCCATCCCGAGATCGGGGTCAATTTCGGGTCCTACGAGAACCCGCATGATCTGAGTTCCGAGATGTTCACGCTGATGCGCTTCAACGAATACGAGGACCCCGAGACGGGGAATCTCGATTGGCTGATCCGCAAGGATGGCTGTATGCATTGCGAGGATCCGGGCTGCCTCAAGGCCTGTCCCTCGCCGGGCGCGATCGTGAAGTATTCCAACGGCATCGTTGATTTCATTCACGATAAATGCATTGGCTGCGGCTATTGTATTTCGGGCTGTCCCTTCGACATCCCGCGCATGTCGCCGACGAAACATGTCGTCGCGAAATGCACCCTGTGTTCGGACCGGGTGTCCGTGGGGCAGGGGCCGGCCTGCGCCAAGGCCTGTCCGACCCAGGCCATCGTCTTCGGCACCAAGGACGACATGATCGCCCATGCCGAGGAACGCATCACCGATCTGAACGGGCGTGGCTACGACCACGCGGCGCTTTATGACCCGCCGGGTGTCGGCGGCACGCATGTGATGTATGTGCTGCCGATCGGCGACAAGCCGGAACTCTATTCGGGGCTGCCGGCCGATCCGAAGATCTCGGATGTGGTGCAGGGCTGGAAGGGGCCGACCAAGTCCGTCGGCATGGCGGCGATCGGGCTGGCGGCGGTGGGCGCGGTGCTGCATTCGATCTTCACCAAGCCGAACCGCGTCACCGAACACGATCAGGTCGAGGCCGAGGAGATGGTCGAGGACATCCTCGGTCCGGTCGAGACAGCAGAGCTTGCCACCCCGCAGGATGAAGGGAAGGCCTGATGGCGGATCGCGAATATTCCGAAAGCAGCGACCGAATCATCGCGACCGAACCGGTCGAGGTGCGCCGCTACGCGGCCCATACCCGCATCAACCATTGGTTCACCGCCATCCTGATCATCCTGCTGATCCTGTCCGGTTTCGCGCTGTTCTGGCCGCGTTTGTTCTTCCTGACCGGGATTTTCGGCGGTGGTCAGAATGCGCGCTTCCTGCACCCGATCTTCGGTGTAGTCGCCTGTCTCAGTTTCCTGCTGCTGTTCCTGCAGCTGTGGAAACTGAACCTGATGCGGCGCGAAGATGTCGTCTGGGCCAGCAAGATCACCGATCTGCTGGCCGGCCACGAGGAGCGCCTGCCCGAGTTGGGCAAGTATAACCTCGGCCAGAAGCTGGTCTTCTGGGGCATGTTCTGGCTGCTGCTGACGATGGTGGCTTCGGGGCTGATGATCTGGCAGCAGTTCTTTCCCGATCTGGTCTCGATTCCGGTGCGGCGGTGGGCGCTGCTGGTGCATTCCATCGCGGCGGTGCTGTCGGTGCTGGTCATCATCGTGCATGTCTATGCGGCGATCTGGACGCGCGGCACGATCAGCGCGATGACCTCGGGCAATGTCACTGGCGGCTGGGCCTGGCGGCATCACCGGAAATGGCTACGCGAAGTCGCTAGACGTCAGGACAGCCCTCCGGCAGAATAGGGAAGCCGGCCCGCAAGGGCCGCGCCCCGGAATTGATGATGAGCCTGACACCAGACCCCTCCGTGATCGGTGGCGTTGCGACCCCGCAATTTGCCCGACTTCCCGACCCGCGCGCGCTGTTCCAGCGCCGGGCCACGCGCCTGCGCCATCTGGCGCAGTCATCGAAGCTGGCCCCTTACCTACGCTTCCTTGCCGATCTGTGCGACGCGCAGGGCAGGGTGGCGGCATCGCTGGATGCGCCGGCGCCCCCTGATTCCGCGATGATCGAACGGAACCGCAGCTATCGCATGCCGCCCATCGACCGTGCGGCGCTGATCGCCTCGGCAGGGACGGCGCGCATCGTCGATGCGCTTCTGACCGAGGCCGAAGCGATCGGAATGCCCGCCCCCGCCCGCGCCGCCCTGCAGGCGCTGCGCGCGGCGCCCGCCCCGGACCGGCAGGCTTTGCTGGCGGAACTGGCCGCCGACCGGGTGCCCGACGGCTTCGCCGCGCCGGCGGCATTTGTCGCGGCGGCGCTGCAGGTGGCGGCGGCCCGCGCGGCGCAGGTGCTGGAAGGCGCGAAGTTGGTCCCGATCAGGATCGGCACATGTCCGGCCTGCGGCGGGCGGCCGGGTGCCTCGATGGTCACGGCGACCCAGCATCAGGAAGGCGCGCGCTATGCCTGCTGCGCCACCTGCGCGACCCAGTGGAACGAGGTCCGGCTGAAATGCCTCTGCTGCGGCTCGACCAAGGGCATCGGCTATCGCGCCATCGACGATGGCGGCACCGATCCGGTCATCAAGGCCGAAGTCTGCGACGAATGCCATTCTTGGGTAAAGATATTCTATCAGAATCGCGACCCGGCGCTGGAAGCCGTCGCGGATGACATTGCCAGCCTCGGACTTGATGCGCTCTTGCGGGACAGCGCGTGGCGGCGAGGTGGGTTCAATCCCTATTTGATCGGCTACTGAGATGACGCTGCGCAGATTGCCTTCCGTGGACCGCCTGCTGGGCACCGATATCGGGGAAACGATGGTCGGGATGCATGGGCGGATCAAGACCACGGCGGCGATCCGCAGCGCGGTCGAGACAATGCGCGGCGAAATCCTGAACGGCGGTCCGATGCCGGTTGATCCTTCGGCCATCGCGCTGGCAAGCGCCTTTGCCCTGCTGGACAAGCTGGACCCGCTGCGGCCATGCCTTAATCTGACCGGCACGGTTCTGCACACCAATCTGGGCCGGGCACTGTTGCCCGAGGAGGCGATCGAAGCCGCCGCCGCCGCCATGCGCGCGCCGGTGGCGCTGGAATTCGATCTGGACAGCGGCGGCCGGGGCGAGCGTGACGACCACCTGCGCAAGCTGCTGCGCGAGTTGACCGGGGCCGAGGATGCCACCGTGGTCAACAACAATGCTGCCGCCGTGTTGTTGTCGCTGAACACGCTGGCGCTCGGCCGCGAGGCTGTGGTGTCGCGCGGCGAGTTGATCGAGATCGGCGGCGCCTTCCGCATCCCCGACATCATGGCCCGCGCCGGCGCCGATCTGGTCGAGATCGGCACCACCAACCGCACCCATGCGAAAGATTATCGGGCTGCGATCTCGGACGCGACCGGCGTGGTGATGAAGGTCCACACCTCCAATTACCGGATCGAGGGCTTCACCCATGAGGTCGCCGCCCCCGAACTGGCCGAGATCGCCCGCGCGGCCGGGGTGCCGTTGCTGAACGACCTCGGCTCGGGGTCGTTGATCGACCTGTCGCGCTATGGGTTGCGCAAGGAACCCACCGTGGCCGATGCGGTGACGGAGGGCGCCGATCTGGTGACATTCTCCGGCGACAAGCTGCTGGGTGGCCCGCAGGCGGGTTTCATCGTCGGGCGCGCCGATCTGATCGCGAAAATCAATGCCAACCCGATGAAGCGCGCCATGCGGCTGGACAAGATCCGCATCGCCGCGCTGGCGGCAGTGCTGAAGCTGTACCAAGACCCCGACCGGCTGGCCCAAAGGCTGCCGACCCTGCGGATGCTGGCGCGCCCGCAATCCGATATTGCCGAGCAGGCGGCCAGGCTGCTGCCGGTGGTGGCCGATGCGATGGGCCGGATCGGCTATACGGTCGCCGTCTGCGAATGCGAAAGCCAGGTCGGTTCGGGCGCGCTGCCCACCGATACGCTGCCAAGCGCGGGGCTTGCGCTGAGCGGGCCGACGGGGCGGGCACCGCAGACCCTCGCCGCCGCGTTTCGTGGCCTTGCCGTGCCAATCATCGGCCGGATCGAGGGCGGCGCGCTGATCCTCGACCTCAGGGCCCTGCGGGAGGATGGCGAGCTGGCCTCGGCGCTCACGGGACTGGGGCGGTGATTGTCGGCACGGCCGGCCATATCGACCATGGCAAGACCGCGCTGATCGAGGCTCTGACCGGAACCGATGCCGACCGTCTGGCCGAGGAAAAGGCGCGGGGCATCACCATCGATCTGGGGTTTGCCTATGCCGACCTGGGGGATGGCAGCCTCACCGGTTTCGTCGACGTGCCGGGACATGAAAAGCTGATTCACACCATGGTGGCCGGGGCAGGCGGCGTCGATCTGGCGCTGATCGTGATCGCCGCCGATGACGGCATCATGCCGCAGACGCGCGAGCATCTGGCCATCCTGTCGCTGCTGGGCGTGAGCCGCGCGGTGGTGGCGATCAGCAAGGCCGATCTTGCCGATGCGGACCGGATCGCGGCCCTTCACGCCGAAATCGCTGCGGAACTGGCAGCAACACCGATGGCGGGGGCACCGATGGTGGCGGTTTCGGCCCGCACCGGGCAGGGGATTGCCGATCTGCGCGGCCTGCTGGCGCAGGCGGCAGCCGATACCGTGCGCCGCGACGCCGCGGGGCAGCCGCGGCTGATTGTCGACCGGTCCTTTACCATGGAAGGCACGGGGACGGTGGTGACCGGCATTCTTCGCGCAGGCCGGATCGGGCCGGGAGATCATCTGACGATCTCGCCTTCAGGGCAGGCCGTCCGGGTGCGGGGTGTCAGGGCGCAGAACCGCCCCGTCGCGCGGGCGGAGGCGGGGATGCGGGTGGCGCTGAACCTCGCCGGGGTGGCGAAGGATCAGGTCGGGCGCGGCGATGTCGTGCTGGCGCCGGAGCTGCACGCCCCCACCGACCGGATGGATGCGGTGCTGCGCTGGATCGCGCCGACGCCCCTTCGCAGCGGGATGCGGGCGCGCCTGCATATCGGCACCGCCGAGGCGGAGGCCCGGATCGTGCCGCTGAACGCCTATCTGCCCGGCGGAGAACTGGTGCAGCTGGTGCTGGACCGGCCGCTGGCGCTTGGCTGGGGTGACGCCTTTATCCTGCGCGACGGCTCGGCGAGCCGGACCCTGGGCGGTGGCCGGGTGTTGGACCTGCGGGCGCCCGCGCGGCGCCGGGGGGTGCCCGATCGCCATGCCGCGTTGTCGGCGATGGCGCTGGCGGACCCTGCCGAGGCGCTGGCGGCGCTGCTGGAAATTGCGCCCTTCCACGTCGCCCTTGATGTGTTCCTGCGCGACCGCGCGCTTGCGCCCGACGCCCCGGTAACCGGCGCGGCTGTCATCCTCGGGCCGGCAGAGGCGCGGATCGCGCTGTCCCTCTCGCGGCTGGCGGCTTTGCAGGATCAGATGAGCGCGCTGCTGGCCAGTTATCACGCCGACAACCCGGATCATCAGGGGATCGGGCAAGAGGCGCTGCGGCTGTCGCTGACGCCCCGCCTGCCGGTGCCCGGCTTCGCGGCACTGCTGCGGCAGGAGGCCGACGCCGGGCGCATCGCGGTCGAGGCCGGGTTCGTCCGCCTGCCCGGACACGCCCCGAGCATGGGTCCCGAGGACGAGGCGCTTTACGCGCGCATCCTGCCACTGCTGAGCGGCGAGGGGCGGTTCCGCCCCCCGCGTGTGCGCGACCTTGCCGAAACGCTGGACGTCCCGGAAAGCGAGACCCGGCGGCTGCTGAAACTCGCCCAGCGGCTGGGGCGGGTGGACCAGATCGCCCGCGACCACTTCTTCCTGCGCACGACCACCGCCGAGATGGCGGCGATCATCCGGGCGCTGTCCGATGCGGCTTTGGACGGCTGGTTTGGCGCGCCCGCCTTTCGCGATCAACTGCAGAACGGCCGCAAGGTCGCAATCGAGATCCTCG
The DNA here is from genome assembly GCF_013868135.1 of Paracoccus sp. S1E-3. Lineage (GTDB taxonomy): Bacteria > Pseudomonadota > Alphaproteobacteria > Rhodobacterales > Rhodobacteraceae > Paracoccus. The sequence goes on along the minus strand of NZ_JACEMU010000004.1, from coordinate 329,959 downwards.
ATTTCTATGACCGGCTGGGCCTGACCCTGCGCCGTGGCGATCTGCGGCGCGTCAATCCGCACCGCGCCCGGCTGTTCTAGCTGCGGGGATTGCCCTTCAGATCGATGCCACTGGCAACCGGCGGCTGCCATGTCGTCGATTCCGGCAACGGGTCCGAGGCGTTGGTCGCCGGCTGTGTGGCGTCCGTGGCCCCGGCGCTCGCCGCTGCCGTGCTGTTCTCAACCGCCGCTGGCGGCGCCGTGGGCACGGCTTCGGGCGCCTCGTTTCCGGCCTTCGGCTGGGCCGCCGTCGCCGATTCGGGGGCCGCGTGCGGCGCGGTGCTGTCCGCAGCTGCGCTGTCTGGCCCCGGCGCGCTCTCGGCCGGTGCCGGGGCGGCGGTCGTGGTGGCGGTGCTCTCGGCCGGCTGTGGCGGATCGACTGGCGCGGCTGCCTCGGGCGACGCCTGCGTGGGCACCTCGACCACCGATTCCGTCTCGACCACGGTTTCGGTGGCCGGGTCGGCGGCGGGAATGGCGGGGCTGCTCTCGGCCTGTGCCGGCACGATTCCGGCCTGAGGGGTGGTTTGGGCGGCGGGATCAGGCTCGGGAATATCGGCCAGAATTTCCTCGATCGCCATGGCCGGGCCGTCCGGGATCGGCGTTTCCGAGACATCGGCGCTTGCAGAAAGTGCCGTCATCGCCAGCAGGGCCGAAACAGGAAGTATGTGCATGGCCGGGTCCTTTCTGCTGTGTCAGGCCCACCCTGTGCAACGTTCGGGTGTCGGGCGGGTTCCCGGATGGTAGGCTTGTCGGGCCCGCTGCGGCAAGGGATTCGTCACGCGTTTCCCGTCCGAGCGACACCTTGCGCCCTTGACCGCGCCCCCGGCTGCGGCTTCAGTCGCGCCAGTTTGACAGGAGACCCACGTGAGCGTTCTTGCTACCTCTGCCCGGCGGATGTCGGATAAATCCCCGGTCGAGGTCGACCTGGCCGAGGAAACCGCCATCGCCATCAGCTATGACGGCAGCACCCAGGCGGTGCTGATGGGCAGCCCCGCCGATCTGGAGGATTTCGCCTATGGCTTTTCGCTGACCGAAGGCATCGCTACCCCCGACGAGATCGAGGCCGTCACCCCCGAGCGGGTGGCGGATGGGATCGATCTGCGCATCTGGCTGGCGCGCGAAGCCGGGCAGCGCTTCATAGGGCGGCGGCGGCGGACGGTGGGGCCGGTGGGATGCGGACTTTGCGGGGTCGAGACGCTGGCCGCCGCCATGCGCGTGTTGGAGCCGGTTTCGGGGACCTGCGTGATTTCCCCCGATGATCTGGATTCGGCGCTGGCGCAGATGGATGCCGGGCAGCGCCTGCGCGATGCGACCGGGGCCAGCCATGCGGCGGGGTTTCTGGTGCCGGGGCGAGGGCTTATCGCCCTGCGCGAGGATGTCGGGCGGCACAACGCGCTGGATAAGCTGGCGGGCGCGCTGCTGCGGGGCCCGGATGCGGGGCTGATCGGGCAGGGGGCGGTGGTGCTGACCAGCCGCATTTCGGTCGATCTGGTGCAGAAAACGGCCACGCTCGGGGCGCCGGCGCTGATCGCGCTGGCGGCGCCGACCACGGCCGCGGTGGCGGCGGCGAACGCTGCGGGGATCGGGCTGGCCGGTCGCGCGCGCTCGGCCGCGCGGGCCGAGATCTATGCCCGGCCAGAGCGGTTCGGCTAGTCGCGCAACCGGCCCATCAGCAGCCACGCCAGCCCCGAACAGATCAGCGTGGCCAGCATGATCGGCAGCGGTGTACCGTTATAGGCCAGCCCGACCGGTGCCGCGATCAGCACCGCGCCAAGGCTGGACAGGGCGGCCACCACGCTGGCGGTCATCCCGGCCAGATGCGGCATGTTCTGCATCGCAAGGGCGTTCAGGTTGCCGAACGTCACCCCGGCCATGAAGAAGACGCTGACCGCCCAGACAAAGAATCCGTAAAAGGCCAGATCGCCCTTCAGAAGACCGGAGGCCACCAGGATCAGCGCTACCGTCGAGGACAGGATCTGCATCGCATAGGCCGAGCGCGCGATCCGCCGCATCCCGTAGCGCATGACGTAGCGGGCGTTGGCAATGGTGCCGATCCCCGACAGAAGCGCCATCAGGGCGAACCATTTGGTGAAGGTTTCGCTGCGGCCATAGGTATAACCGAACAACTGTTGTGAGCTGGACAGCAGCGCGAACATCTGGGCGAAGCCAAGCGTCAGGACCAGCGTGACCAGCATGACCTGCCGGTTCGACAGGACCTCGCGGGCCGAGCGGAAGATATTGCCGAGGCTCAGGGGAATCCGCCGCTCGGTCGGCAGGGTCTCGGGTTGGCGCAGCGCGACCCAGAAGCTGCCGAGCAGGCCGAACAGGATGAAGGCCACGAAGACCGCGCGCCAGCTTCCGGCCAGGTCGATGATGAACTTGCCCAGCGTCGGCGCAATCGCCGGGATCATGATGAAGATCATCATCACGAAGCTGGTGATGCGCGCCATTTCGCGCCCCGCATAAAGGTCGCGGATCAGCGCGGTGCCGGCGATGCGCGGGCCGGCCGCGCCAAAGCCCTGGATGAAGCGCAGGATCAGCAGCCCCTGCAGGCTCTGGGCATGGATCGCGGCGAAGGACGCACCGATATAGATCGCAGCGCCCAGCAGGATCGCCGGCTTGCGGCCGATGGCATCCGAGATCGCGCCCACGCCCGCCGTGCCCACCCCCATGCCGGCCACGAATGAGGTCAGCATCAGCTGGGCGCGGTTGATGTCGGTCGGCGACAGCTCGCGGGCAATTTCGGGAAGCGCGGGCAACATCGCGTCGATGGAAAAGGCGACCGTCGCGAACAGCACCGCCAACATGGCGACGAATTCGGGGATCGACAACGAACGCGCATTGGCCGGACGGTTCTGGGCCGTGCTTTGCATGAGTTTCCCCTGTCAGGAGAATTGCGCCTTATACCTCCTTGCGGGAATCAGCAAGCCGACTCGGCGACTTGCGCCGGTGGCGCGGGTTTGGCAATTTCGCCGCCGAACATCAGGATTCCCGCATGAGCAGCCCCCTCCGTCACGTGTTGCTGAGTTCCATGAAGGACGAGGGGCCGTTCATTCTGGAATTCGTGGCCCATCACCGGGTGCTGGGCTTCGACGCGATCCATATCGCCAGCAATGACTGCAGCGACGGCACTGACCTGCTGCTGGACGTTCTGGACGCCAACGGTATCGTGACCCATACCCGCAACCCGCTGAAGCCCGGCGATGTGCCGCAGCATCGTGGCTATGCGCGGATCAGGCGGAAGCATCACTTCGATGCAGATGCCGACTGGATCATGGTGCTGGACGCAGACGAATTTCTGTATGTCGCGCAGGGCGCCGGACGGGTCGGCGACCTGACTGCGCTCGCCGCACCCGAGGTGGACGTCATCGCGCTGAACGCGATGAATTTCGGCACCAGCGAGGGGATGGAGTGGCGTCCGGGCCGCGTGACCCGGCAATTCACCCGCCGCCTGCCCGAGAATGCCAGGCAGAATGGCCCGGTCAAATGCCTCAGCCGGGGACGCGGGCGGTGGCGCGGCCTGCACAATCATTATCCGATCGGCTTTCAGGGCGCAGGGGATGCCGTCCGCTATATGCGCGCCAACGGCGCTGAGGAGAGCTTTCCCGTTGCGGGCAGGACTTGGGACTATCTGCGCAATGTCCCGGCCGATCGGATCACCCACGAGCTGGCCTGGTATAACCACTATCCGATCAAGTCGATCGACGCCTACATGATGCGGCGCAAGCGCGGGCGCGGCGCCAGCGCCATCGACAGCCCATCCCAATTCGAACGTCACAGCGAGGCCTACTGGATGGGTTTCGCCCGCGCCGATATCGAGGATCGCCGCATCCTGGACCGTTACGGCGCCGAGACGGAGGCCGAGATGGCGCGCCTTCTGGCCCTGCCGGGCGTGGCAGCAGCGCAGGCCGAGACCGAGCGCCGCTATGGCGCGCTGATCGCCGAAATCGCCAACGATCCCGACATCTGACCGCCAGCCGGTTGACTTTGCGGTGCTTTCATCGCATTTCAGCATCCGACATAACCCGCAACCGGGCGTTCCGTGGGCGCCAAACCGACGAGGAGAACGGCCATGAGCCAGATTTCCCTGACATTCCCCGATGGCGCGAGCCGTGAATATCCGGCCGGCATCACCGCCGCCGAAGTGGCCGAGTCCATCGCCCCCAGCCTTGCCAAGAAGGCGATTTCCGCCAGCCTCGACGGGCGGCATATCGACCTGTCCTGGCCGATCACCGAAAGCGGGCGCGTCGCCATCAACACGGTGAAGGACGAAACCCCGGCGCTGGAACTGATCCGCCACGATTTCGCCCATGTGATGGCGCGTGCGGTGCAGGAGATCTGGCCGGATGTGAAGGTGACCATCGGCCCGGTCCGCGATTTCGGCTGGTTCTACGATTTCGACCGCGAAGAACCCTTCACGCCCGAGGATCTGGGCCGCATCGAGGCGAAGATGAAGGAAATCATCGCCGCCCGCGACCCGGTCCGCACCGAGGTCTGGGACCGCGACCACGCGCTCGCCTATTACAAGGAGCGTGGCGAGCCCTTCAAGCTGGAGCTGATCGACCGCATCCCCGAAGGCGAGGATCTGCGGATGTACTGGCATGGCGACTGGCAGGATCTGTGCCGCGGCCCGCATCTTCAGAACACCGGGCAGTTGCCCGCCGACGCCTTCAAGCTGACCCATGTGGCGGGCGCCTATTGGCTGGGCGACAGCTCGCGCCCGATGCTGCAACGGATCTATGGCGTGGCCTTCCGCAACCGCGACGATCTGAAGGCCCATCTGCACATGCTGGAGGAGGCCGCCAAGCGCGACCACCGCAAGCTGGGCCGCGAGATGGACCTGTTCCACATGCAGGAGGAAGCGCCGGGCCAGGTCTTCTGGCACCCGAATGGCTGGAACATCTATGTTGCGCTGCGCGACTACATGCGCCGTCGCCAGCGCGAGGACGGCTATGTCGAGGTGAACACGCCCCAGGTGGTCAGCCGCAAGCTGTGGGAAGAATCCGGCCATTGGGACAATTATCAGGATCACATGTTCATCGTCGAAGTCGACGAGGAACATGCCAGGCAGAAGACGGTCAACGCGCTCAAGCCGATGAACTGCCCGTGCCATGTCCAGATCTTCAATGTCGGGCTGAAATCCTATCGCGACCTGCCGCTGCGCATGGCCGAATTCGGCGCCTGCAACCGCTATGAGCCGTCGGGCGCGCTGCACGGGATCATGCGGGTGCGCGGCTTTACGCAGGACGATGCGCATATCTTCTGCACCGAGGACCAGATCGAAAGCGAATCGCTGCGCTTCATCCGGCTTCTGTCGCGCGTCTATGCCGATTTCGGCTTCGACAACTGGCGCATCAAGCTGTCGACGCGCCCCGAAAAGCGCATCGGGACCGAGGAAAGCTGGGATCATGCCGAGGCGGCGCTCGCCAATGCGGTTACGGCCGCCGGCCATACCTACGAGATTTTCGAAGGCGAAGGTGCATTCTACGGTCCGAAGCTGGAATTCGTGCTGACCGACGCCATCGGGCGCGACTGGCAATGCGGCACCCTGCAGGTCGATCCGAACCTGCCCGAGCGGCTGGATGCCAGCTATATCGGCGAAGACGGGGCCAAGCATCGCCCGGTCATGCTGCACCGTGCCGTGCTGGGCAGTTTCGAACGCTTCATCGGCATCCTGATCGAGAATTTCGCCGGCAAGCTGCCTTTGTGGCTGGCGCCGCGTCAGGTCGTCGTGGCCTCGATCGTGTCGGATGCGGATGATTACGTCCACGAGGTCGTGGCCGCCCTGCGCGCCGCCGGGATCCGCGCCGAGGCCGATATTCGCAACGAGAAGATCAACTACAAGGTCCGTGAACATTCCGTCGGCAAGGTGCCGGTGATTCTGGCCATCGGCATGAAGGAAGTCGAAGACCGCAGCGTTTCGATGCGGCGTCTGGACAGGCAGGGCAGTGAAACGCTGGACCTCGACGCGGTCATCGCTCAACTTGGCGTTGAGGCGACCCCGCCGGACTTGGGCTGATTTACGCCGATGCCAACAAAAGTTAACGCCGCAAGCCTGATTTGCGGCGTTTCCCGCTTGCGTTTCCGCCGCGCTCGTCCATGCTGCCGGTGTGAGCATGACTTTCTACCGCCTCCCTTCACGGGGCAGCCGGAATATCGAAAGGGCTGCACGGCCTGGTCGCAAACCCGCGATCGGGAAATTTGAAGGAGAGAACGGAATGGCCACTGGCACCGTCAAATGGTTCAACAATACCAAAGGCTACGGCTTTATCGCCCCCGATTCGGGTGGAAAAGACGTGTTCGTCCACATTTCGGCTGTTGAGCGCGCCGGCCTGACCGGTCTGCAGGACAACCAGAAAATCAGCTTCGAACTGCAGTCGGGCCGCGACGGCCGCGAATCGGCTTCGGATCTGAAACTGCTCTGATCCGAGATCTTCCGATTTCGATCACCGGGGGGGCCTTTTGGCCCCTCTTTTGTCTCTGGCATCCAGATAGGACGCCATGCCGTTCAGATACTCGATTGTTTCTTCGCGCTTTTTGCGGCGAATCTTGTGGAACCAAGCGGCCGGGCTGTCATCGCGGAACAACCGATAGCCGTATTTCCAATATTCCGATTTCGGCAGCAGAAACTTGTTCGCGGGATGTCCGGTGAACGGCGTCGCGACAAGCTGCATCCGTGGCGCGATGCGCCCCAATGCGCGGGCATGAAGAACGTCCATGCGAATACGGGGATCAAATACGATGACCCCTTCCAGATCGTGCTTTATGGTCTGATCCAGATCGTCGAGCGCTTCGTCATAGCTTTTCGAGATTCCGTTTCGCCGCTTGTCCCAGGGGGCTTTGGCGGGAAAAATGGAATATTGCGGCGAAAACATGACGGCCCGGCGCATATTCAATGCGCGCGACAACAGGGCGCATCCAAAACCACCCATGGAAAAGGTCATTGCGCGAATGTCGCGCGCATTTTCGCAATGTTTCTGAAGCGCATCCCGTAATGCCGGCAATTCCGGCGTCAGAAACCAGTTATTTTGCGACACCGTCACGGACAGGGTGCCAATACCTCTTTTGGCCATTTTCATTTGCTGGCCAATTACCGGGAAACCATCACGATCCTTACGGCCATGGTCGAAACTGACCACAATGCGTTCGGTTTCCCCGAAATGAACGGCGCGAATATCGTGTCCAGAGAATATCGGGGTGCCGTCGATGGTCATTACAATTTTACGCAAAATTCCGGCGGGTTAACGATGATTTGGTTGGCTCGGTAACGAAATTTTCTACTGGATGGGCTTTGCTAAGTCAAACGCCCGCCCAGGAGACAATGATGAAGAAGACGCCCATCTATGTGATCGCCGGGCAGTCGAACGCCAACAACAGCGCGATGATCGCGGCGGTGGAAGCGCGGGTGAAGGCGGAAGGCGGCGTTCTGGTCAATCTTGCGGTCAATGGGACTTCGCTCAGCCCCTATCTGGATGTTCACGGAAACGGTGACTGGTCCCCCGGTACCAAGGCGAACGAGGGGGAATTGCTGGACCAACTGACCGCGAAGATCAGGGCGGTGACGGCGGGTGGGCAGGCGGAACTGATCGGCATGATCTGGATTCAGGGCGAAACCGATGGTCGTTCCGCCAGTGCCGCGCGCGGTTATGGTGACCGGCTGGTTGAGCTTCACGACACCATGACGGCCAGGTTCGGCGCGCATCAGATGGTGGTCTCGGCCCTGTCGGACGACATCTCGACTTATCGCGGCGATAGCGCCGATATCCAGGCCAGTTGGGACAAGGTGCGCGAGGGGCAGGCATACGCGGCCGAGGCGCGTGGCTCGATCCTGCTTCTGCAGCCGGACGAGCTTGCTCGGATCAAGGGTTATGACACGGCCGAGATGTTTCGCAGCGACTTGCGCCACTACAAGACCGATTTCGCGATCGATCTGGGTCTGGCGCTTTATGATGTTGCGAAACTTCCCAAAGGGATTGCGAACAGCAATGGCGGAGGCGGGAATGACCGGATCGTTTATAACGGTAAGTTTAACGTTTTTATCGAAGGCGGAAAAGGCGCCGACACGCTTGTATTTTCCGTAAGCGGCGGCGCCACCTCGCTGGTCTTCAATGATTCGGGGACGGCGAAAGTTGCGTCTCATCTGGGGACATATGAAATCGGCGTCAGTTCGATTGAGAAGTTGGCGACATTTTCCGGAAATGATCGCGTGGTGATGGCCGGGTCGCTGTCGCATGTCGCGACCGCAGGGGGCCATGACACGGTCCTCGGCAGCGGCAGGGCGGATGATATCTGGTTGGGTGAGGGGAACGATCGCGGGCTCGGCCATGGTGGCGATGATCGGCTATATGGCGGCGGAGGCAATGACAGCCTCTCTGGCGGTAATGGCGACGATATCCTGCACGGACAGGGCGGCAACGACATCCTGGATCTCGGGGTCGGGGATGATCGCGGCTTCGGCGGTGATGGGCATGACTGGATCGCCGGCTATGCTGGCAACGATATCATCAATGGCGAGGCGGGGAACGACTCCCTTTATGGCTGGGGCGGCCAGGACCAGTTGAACGGCGGCCCAGGGAATGATGTCATCGACGGAGGAGGCGGCAATGACATGCTGTGGGGTGGCGCGGGGAACGACGCGCTGAGCGGCGGCCCGGGAAATGATGGTCTCTGGGCCGGACCGGGCCCCGATTTCCTGCGCGGGGACGATGGAAACGACACCCTGAACGGTGGCGACGGGAACGACACCCTGCGCGGAGGCCGGGGCGATGATATGCTGACGGGAGGGGCGGATGCCGATGTCTTCATCCTCGATCGCGGCCGTGACGTCATCCGCGATTTCAACGCGTCGGAAGATACGCTTATGTTCTTTTCGGGCGCCGAACTCGAACTGTCGCATCTCGGAACCAATACGGTGGTCGATTGGGCGATCGGCAACCTGCACGGCTCCGTCACGCTGCTGGGCGTCAATCTCACCCAAACCGCACTGGATATCGACTATTTCTAGATCCTGCTGCGCCAAGGGCTGATGGCACATGCGGACCTTTGCGCGGATGCGAGGCGATCAGGGTTGTTTGCGGTAGCCATGCCGGGGTATCGCAGCAAGGACGCGGCCGTGCAGGACATGCGCCGGCGCGGACTCAACTGCAAGGAGCCACCCCGGATGACGACCACGCTGGATATTTTCGCCGATCCAACCTGCCCCTGGTGCCTGATTGGCAAGGCCGAGCTTGACCATGCGCTGGAAACACGGCCCGACCATCCCTTCCAGTTGAACTGGCACCCGTTCCGGCTGAACCCCAACCTGCCGCCCATGGGTGCCGATCATCTCGACTATATGAAGGCGAGATTCGGGGATGAGGCGGGGATCATCGCGGCCAACAAGCCGTTCCTCGAAGCGGCCGAGCGCCTGGGGCTATCGATCAACATGGCAGCGATCCAGCGCGTGCCGCAGACCTTGGATGCATTTCGCCTTCTGCACTGGGCTGGGATCGAGTTGGCGCAGACACGGGTCATGTCAGGGCTGATGCGCGCCTATTGGCGCGAGGGGCGGAATATCGCTGACCATCAGGTGCTGGCGCAAATCGGGCAACAGGCCGGCATGGATCCCGAAATGATCCTGCGGCTGCTGGCGAGCGACGCCGACCGCGATGAAGTTCTGGCCCGCGAGGCCCATGCGCGCGAGCGCGGCATCCGCTCGGTTCCGACCTTCATCATCGGCAATAGCCATGTCCTGACCGGTGCGCAGCCTGCCGCGCTGTGGCAGCAGATCATCGATGAACTGGACGGGGCAGGGACGGCCGATGCGCAGTCGTAAGGGGCAAGCGCTTCCCGCGGGAAATTTGCAGAAGCGCGGCGGGCGCCGCCGATGTCGGAAATGCATCAGGCCCGTCATCTGACGGGCCTGATGCTGAGAGTACTGACCTCAGGCGCCCCAGGTCCGAATGGGACCGCAATCCATATGCACGAAGTTGGAGCGTGAGTATTTGCCGACGCCGCCGGCGCGGCAGGCCATCGCGGCCTTGTACATCTGGCTGACCGAGCGCGATTTCAGCCGCAGATCAGCGGCCTTCCCGCTCATGTGCAGCGAGTTCTTGGCCACCCCTTCCGAGCGCGAGCGCAGCATCGCGTTGGTCTTGGGCGAGCGGTAGCCCGACAGCATCATGTAGGGTTCGTTGGTCTGCAGCATCCGATGCGAGGCGGCAGCGATGTCGATGGCACGCGGATCGATCCCGATCGCCTGCCCACTGCGCCAGTCGCGCATGAAGTAGTTGATCTCATTCAGGGCGTCGCGGATGTATTTCCCGTCGATCCAGTAGACCGTGTCGATGCTTTCGCCGGTGCGCGGCGAATACATGCTGACGCGCCGATAGTCGCCGGCGCGGCGCAAAATGCCAAAGGCGTTGCTGGCTACGGGCGCGGCCACAACGGCGGTTGCGGCAAAAATCCCGAAGATGCCGCGGCGGGTGATGTCGATTGTCATTTCAGATCGCCTGTCCTGCTTTTCTTAACTCACCACGGTCGGTGGCAGGTCCCTGGTTATCCGGGACTGGTTAAGAATATGTCACCAAGCCCGCACGGCCTGAAAGCAATTCGTTCCCTCGACGGCGATTTCGTGCCAAAATCGGCGGAAATCCGCCAGTTTGTTGTTGGCTGGCAACGATTCGATCAGCAAGGATGCGTCAAGCCCCAAGACGTCGCAGCTTCACTGGACGATTCCGGTCGGCGCTGGCAAAAGGGGGTAAAAGCGCCGAGCAGAGGTCAAAACGTGAACAAGTTTGCGAATCGTATTCGCCGAATCACCCTGTCGGGTGCCTGTATGGCGCTGATCCCCGCACTCGCCGCGGCGATGCCCGCGCCCAGGCTCGATTTCAGCGAGGCCGAAATGGAACTGGCCCAGACCGTCGCGGGCGATCCGGGGCTGGCGGCCTTTTACGGCGCCCATGGCCTGCAGCCCGTCTTTCTGGGGTCAGAGGCCGAAGCGCGCCGTGCGGCGCTGCTGACCGCCGTCGCCACCGCACCGAGTCATGGGCTGCCCCCGGCCCGCTATGACGTGACGGGGTTGAGCGCCGGGGAAACGGCCCGGGACATCACTGCGGAGCTGCGTTACGCGCGCCTGCTTTCGCGTTGGGCCAATGATGTCTCGAACGGGCTGGTCGATCCGCAGCGCACCGATTCGATGAACAAGCGCAGCGTGATCCCGGTCGACATGGCGGCTCTGCTGAAGGGCTTGACCGGGGGCGATCCGGCCGCCGCGCTGGCGTCGCTGCCGCCGCATGACCCGGCATATCTGCGCTTGCAGGAGATGCTGGCGGAACACGCGGCACTGATCGCCCCGGCGGACGCGCCCGTGGTTGCCTCGGGTCTCTACAAGCCCGGCGTCACCGGACCCGAGGTCGCCAATCTGCGTGCGCGCCTGGCCAGCATCGGATTTGCCGCGCCGACCGCCCCGGCGGATGCGCAGGTCTTCGATGAGGGCCTCGGGCAGGCGGTCGCCCGGTATCAGCAAGCCGCCGGGCTTCCCGACGATGGGATTGCTGGCCCGAAGACGGTGGCGCGGCTGAACGGTGGCGATGCGGGACCGGACGTGCGCCGGCTGATGATCGCGATGGAACGTCTGCGCTGGCTGAATGGCCACGACCTGAACGCGCGCATGGTCTGGGTCAACATTCCCAGTTACATGGCCGAAATCCGCGAAAACGGGCAGACCGTTTTCGATACCCGCGTTGTTGTCGGCAAGCCCGATCCCGACTGGGAAACGCCCGAGTTCAGTGACGTGATGGAATTCGTCGTGCCCAACCCGCGCTGGAATGTGCCGCAATCCATCGCCGCGCAGTCCTATCTGTCGAAGCTGCGCGCAAACCGCTATGCGGTCGCGCATCTGGACGTGGTCGATCGCAAGGGTCGTATCGTGCCGCGCGATCAGATCGATTTCAGCAAGTACAGCGACAAGAACTTTCCCTATCGGCTGCGGCAGAAGCCCTCGGCCGACAATGCGCTGGGGCTGGTGAAATTCATGTTCCCGAACCCGTGGAATATCTATCTGCATGACACCCCGTCAAAGGGGCTGTTCGGCAATCGCGACCGTGCCGCCTCGCATGGCTGCGTGCGCGTGGCCAAGCCGTTCGAGCTGGCTTACCAGCTGCTGCGCGGCAATTCCGCGGACCCGAAGGCGCTGTTCCACAAGGTGCTGGACACCGGCGAGGAGCGCTGGCTGAAGCTGGACGAGCCGCTGCCGATCCACCTGGTCTATTTCACCGCCATTCCGGGGCCGGACGGGACGCTGCGGACCTATCCCGACACCTATGGGCGCGATGCCAAGGTCTGGGCGGCGATGCAGAAGGCGGCGGAGGCCGGGACCTGACGCGCGCAGGCGCGGGACTGGCAAAGCGGCGCGCGGATGTCTAGATCAGTCCGCGAAAAGGAGACCGCCATGCAGATCACGATCAAGGAACTCGCGCAGGCGCTGAACGCCCGTGCCTGGGGCGACCAGACGATGCTGATCTCTGGCGCGGCAGAGCCGGGGCAGGACCAGCCGGGCCAGATCGCGCTTGCCATGTCGCCCAAATATGCCGAGGCGCTGCGCCCCGGCGCCGCCGCCATCCTGTCCGAAGGCATGCAGCCCGAGGCTTACGGACTGGCTGCCGCCATCTTCGCGCCGCGCCCGCGTCTGGTCATGGCCGGGCTGACCCGCAGCTTTGATCCCGGCCCCGACATCGCCCCCGGCATCCATCCCAGCGCAGTCATCGACCCCTCGGCCACGATTGGCGCGGGCGCCGCCATCGGACCCTTCGTCAGCATCGGCGCGGACGTCGTGATCGGTGCGCGCGCCCGCATCGCCAGCCATGTCTCGATCGAGCGCGGAGCCCGGATCGGCGACGATGCGCTGATCCTGAACGGCGCACGCCTCCAGCACGGCATCCGCATCGGCGACCGGGTGGTGATCCAGCCCGGCGCGATCATCGGCGGGGACGGATTTTCCTTTGTCACGGCGGAAGAATCCGGTGTCGAGGAAATGCGCAGAAATCTTGGAAAACGCGAAAATTTCATGCCGCAATCCTGGGAGCGTATCCACTCGCTCGGCGGCGTCGAGATCGGCGATGATGTCGAGATCGGCGCCGGCGCGGCCATCGACCGGGGAACGGTCCGGGCGACCCGGATCGGGTCGGGGACCAAGCTCGATAACCTCGTTCATCTCGGCCACAATGTGGTGATCGGGCGCGACTGCCTGATCTGCGGTCAGGTGGGGGTTGCAGGATCCTCGGTGCTGGGCGACCGGGTGGTGCTGGCGGGCCAGGTCGGCGTTTCCGACAACATCACCATCGGCGATGACGTGATCGCGGGCGGTTCGGCCAAGATCTTCAGCCGGGTGCCGGCAGGGCGCGTGGTGCTGGGCAATCCGGCGGTCGAAATGACGACCCGGCTGGAAATGGATCGCGCCACCCGGCGCCTGCCGCGACTTGCCGCCACAGTCGCAAAGCTTCAGAAAACTGTTACAGACTTGATCGAAAAGGCCTGAACGGAGACCCACATGACCGATATTCGCGATCGCATCCGCAACATCATCGCCGAGCAGGCCATGCTGGACGTCGAACAGGTGACCGACGATTCCTCTCCCGCTGATCTGGGCATCGACAGCCTCGGGCTGGTCGAATCGATCTTCGCCCTGGAGGAGGAGTTCGACATCACCATCCCCTTCAACGCCAATGAACCCGAGAAATCGGAATTCGACATCAGCAGCACCGGCAGCATCATTGCGGCGGTGGAAAAGCTGGTGGCGGCGAAAGGATGAGTGTGAAGCAGGCCAAGGATGGCGCATCCGCAACCGTCGAGGTCGCCCGGCCCATGCGCGGGCTGCGCCGGGTCGCCATCACCGGAATGGGCACCGTCAATGCGCTCGGGCTGGATGTGCCTTCCACGCTGGAGGCGCTGCGCGAGGGGCGTTGCGGCATCTCGCAACTGGATTTTCGCGATGTAGACCGCTTGACCATCCAGATCGGCGGCCAGATCCATGACTGGCAGCCCGAGACCTGGTTCAACCGCCAGCAGATCCTGCTTTACGACAAATTCACCCAGTTCACGCTGCTGGCGGCAAAGGAAGCCGTCGCCCAGTCCGGGTTGGACTTTCAGGGCGAGCTGGGTCTGTCGGCGGGCGTCGTGCTGGGCACGGCCGCAGGTGGCATGAACACCTGGGACGAGAATTACCGCACCGTCTATGAGGAAGGAAAGAACCGCGTCCATCCCTTCGTGGTGCCGAAGCTGATGAACAATGCCGCCGCCTCGCATGTCAGCATGGAGTTCGGAATGCGGGGGCCGTCCTTCACCGTCGCCACCGCCTGCGCCAGCTCCAATCACGCGATGGGGCTGGCCTTCCAGATGGTGCGCTCGGGCGCGGCGCGGGTCATGCTGGCCGGCGGCTCCGAGGCAATGCTGTGTTTCGGCGGCGTCAAGGCATGGGAGGGCCTGCGCGTCATGTCCAAGGATGCCTGCCGCCCCTTCAGCGCCAATCGCAACGGCATGGTTCAGGGCGAGGGCGCCGGCGTCTTCGTCTTCGAGGATTACGACCACGCCCGCGCCCGTGGCGCAGATATCCTGGCCGAGGTGGTCGGGTTTGCGATGTCCTCCGATGCGCAGGATATCGTCATGCCGAGCGCGCAGGGTGCCGAACGCGCGATTACCGGGGCGATGCGCGATGCAGGGATAAACCCCGATGAAATCGGCTATATCAACGCCCATGGCACCGGCACCGCGGCCAATGACAAGACCGAATGCGCGGCCGTCGCCCATGCCTTCGGCCATCACGCGGACCGGCTGATGATTTCGTCGACGAAGTCGATGCACGGCCATGTCATCGGGGGCACCGGCGCGATCGAACTTCTGGCCTGCATCATGGCACTGCGCGATGGCATCATCGCCCCCACCATCGGCTATGAAGAACCGGACCCGGAATGCGCCCTGGATGTGGTGCCGAACGTGGCGCGCGAGGCCAAGGTGAATGCGGTCCTGTCCAATGCCTTCGCCTTCGGCGGCCTGAACGCGGTGATCGCGCTGAAGCGCGTCTGAACGCGGCGCCGGGGAGGGGTTCGGGGCGACGCAGCGGACGCGCCGCCTCTTTTTTGGCGCCCGCAACGGGGGCGTTGCCTCGTGGGCCGGGCCTCGTTCCGGAATATCCGGGTCGAAGTGAATTGGCCCGGCTTTCATTCTGGCAAAAATATCCGTTCGGCCGTTCGGCCGGGCGCGGTCAGATCCCGGCGCTCCGGGCCATCCAGCGCAGGCCGGCTTCGGTTGTGGTGCGCGGGGTATATTCCGCCGCCACCCAGCCGGGATAGCACGACGCGTCCACGGCGCGGAAGAAGGCCGGGTAGTCGATCTCGCCCTCGCGCGGTTCGTGGCGGCCGGGGGCGCCGGCGATCTGGATGTGGTGAACGCGGTGGCCGTGCTTTTCCCAGGTGCCCAGCACGTCGCCGGTGATCATATGGGCCTGATAGGCGTCGAATTGCAGTCCGAGATTGGGGGCGTCGACGGCGTCCATCACCTCGGCCGCCATGTCGAAGCAGGACAGGAAATAGCCGGGCATGTCGGTCTGATTCATCGGTTCGATCGTCAGGCTGGCATGGGGCGCTCGGTTGGCGGCCCAACGCAGATTGTCGATCATGCAGGCCATGGCGGCGGCGCCCTCGGCCTTGCCGGACATGATGTGGATATGGCGCGCCGACAGCGCCTCGGCCACGCGCAGCGCACGTTCGAAATCGCGCTGAAAGCGGTCGCTCAGTCCGGGGACGGCGGCGAAGCCGCGCGGTCCGCCGGCCCAGTTCGGCGGCGGGCAGTTGATCAGCACGATATCCATGCCGGCCTGTCGCGCGGCCTGCCGCAATTCGGGCGCCGCTAGGTCGTAGGGGAACAGGATCTCGACCCCCTGAAAGCCTGCGCGTTTGGCGGCATCGAATCGTTGCAGCATCGGAAGTTCGTTGAACAGTAGGGTCAGATTGGCGGCGAACCGTGCCATGATGGTAACTCCAACGGGTAGAAAACACCGGCCGAATACACCCCCATCAGCCCGTCCGGGCCTTTGGTGGCATGTTCGGCCAACCGATAAAAACTCTTGCGGTCGATCCGGGCGCGCAGGCCGCCGCGGATGTCGACATAGGGGCGCGGTCGCTCGGCCGTGCCCACCATGACGAGGGGATGATCGGCGTCCAGCCGGGCGCTGTCACCGATATTGGTGTGAAAGACGATCTCGTCGCCACCGATATCGACATCGGTGGCGATGAAGGGGGCGTCCACGACCCGGATGCCGATCTTTTCAACCGGGGTGACCAGATAGTGCCGACCGTTTTCGTATTTGAGGATATTGGCGAACATGCGGACCATGCCGGGGCGCGCGATCGGGCCGCCCTCGTGATACCACGTCCCGTCGGCGCGGATCTCCATATCCATCTCGCCGCAATAGGGGGGATTCCACAGATGCACCGGCGCCGGCCCGCGCTGTCCGATCTCGCGCGCGGCCTGCGAGATGCCGCTTGCGCGATCCCCCGCCGGGATGCCGCCTGGTGTGATGTCTGACGGATTGCCCATTTCGCCCGTGTTCGATCCGTGGTTTCATATGGCTTAGAGCAGAATGAGAGAATTGTCATGACCGAGGATGACAAACTGGTTGATGAGATCCTGACCCTGGGCGCCCAGCTGATCGCGGCGCGGTCCAGCATCGAGCGCCGCTTCGTCGGTCAGCACGACGTGGTCGAGCAGGTTCTGGCGGCGATCCTGTCGGGCGGCCATGCCTTGCTGGTCGGTCAGCCCGGTCTGGGCAAGACCATGCTGGTCGACACACTGGCCACGGTGCTGGGGCTTCAGGATGCGCGGATCCAGTTCACCCCCGATCTGATGCCCGCCGACATCCTCGGTTCCGAGGTGCTGGACCAGTCGCCGGACGGCCGGCGCGCGTTCCGTTTCGTCGAGGGGCCGGTGTTTACCCAACTGCTGATGGCGGATGAGATCAACCGTGCCAGCCCGCGCACCCAGTCGGCGCTGCTGCAGGCCATGCAGGAGGGGCAGGTGACCGTCGGCGGCACGCATCGCCCGCTTGGCCGGCCGTTCCATGTGCTGGCGACGCAGAACCCGATCGAACAGGAAGGCACCTATCCGCTGCCCGAAGCACAGCTGGACCGCTTCCTGATGCAGGTCGATGTGGACTACCCCGACCGCGACACGGAACGCGCCATTCTGCTGGCCACCACCGGGGTCGAGCGCGAGGATCCTCATCCGGTGATGAATGCGGACGGGCTGATCGCCGCGCAGGCGCTGATCCGGCGGATGCCGGTGGGCGAGACGGTGGTGAATGCGATCCTCGATCTCGTGCGGGCGCTGCGTCCGGGGCCGGAGGGCGCGCCCTGGGTGGCAGAGACGCTGAGCTGGGGGCCGGGGCCGCGCGCGGCGCAGGCACTGATGCTGGTGACACGGGCGCGGGCGGTGCTGAACGGCCGCTTCGCCCCGACGCTGGAGGATGTCGATGCCATGGCCGCCCCAGTGCTGCGTCACCGTATGGCGCTCAGCTTCGGCGCGCGTGCGCGGGGCGAGACCGTCGACGATATCATCGCCCGTATCCGCGATAGCCAGCTTCGGAAGGCGGCGTGAGCCCAGACCGAATCCCGGCGGCCGAGTTGCGCGCGAGGGCCGAGGCGGCGGCTGCGGCCCTGCCGCCGCTGGTGCTGGCGCGCGGGCCCATCGCCGCCACAGTGGCGCCGGGCGGGCACGGATTGCGCCGACCGGGACACGGCGAGGATTTCTGGCAATATCGGCTGGCGCATGAGGGCGACACCGCCTCGGCCATCGACTGGCGTCGTTCGGCACGGGGCGATTCGCGTTTTGTGCGCGACCGCGAACGGCAGACGGCACGGACAGCGGCGATCTGGCTGGGCCGGGGGGCGGGGATGAATTACGCTGGTCAGCAGGGGGGCGAGACCAAGCTCGACCGCTCACGCCTCATCGCGCTGTCGTTGTCGCTGTCGCTGATCCGGGCCGGCGAACGGGTGGCGCTTCTGGGCGACAATCCCGGTTCCGGTGCAGCGCAGGCGGCGAAACTGTCTGCGGGCATCGCTGCGCTGACACCGCTGGTGCAGGACGCCGATGCCCCGCCTGCGGCTGCGGTGCGGACCGGGCAAGTGGTCCTGATGATCGACGACTTCCTGAATGATTTAAGTGCTCTGGAGGTGTTTGCTCGAAGGGTGGCGGAGCTCGGCGCCAGTGGGGTTCTCCTTCAGGTGCTGCAGCCTGACGAGGAAAGCTTTCCCTTCGACGGCGCCATCCGCTTCGAAACTGCGGGCGGCCTGCACCACGACACCCGCGACGCAGGCGGTCTGCGGACGGCCTATCTGGCACGACTGGAAGAACGTCGCATGGCGCTTGGACGGATGGCGCGGCAGGCGGGCATGGTGTTCGGCACCCATGATCTGGGCCGCCCGGTCTCCGAGGCGATGATCTGGCTGCATGGGGTGCTCGCGGCGCGATGATGGTGCTGGGTCCGATAGGTTTCGGCGCGCCGCTGATGCTGTTGGCGCTGGCGGCGCTTCCGCTTCTGTGGTGGCTGCTGCGGGCGCTGCCGCCGATGCCCCGACGGGTCCGCTTCCCCGGCACGGCGCTGCTGGTGGGCCTGCAGGATCCCCATCCCGTCGCGCGGCGGACGCCATGGTGGCTGCTTCTGCTGCGCCTGCTGGCGGTTGCGGCGGCGATCCTGGCCTTTTCCGCCCCGATCTGGCGCCCGGCACCGCCGGTGATCGAGGACGAGGCGCTGCTGATCGTCATGGATGCGGGGGCCACCGCCGCACCGAACTGGCGTGCGGCCCAGACCCGCGCGCTGCGGGCGGCGGAAGGCGCGATCGGCGGTGGCCGCCCGGTGGCGGTCCTGCTGGCCGATGGCCGGTCAGACGGCGCGTTGCCCTTTGGCGCTGATGATGGGGTGGCGGCGCTGCTGCGTGCGGCGACCCCGCAGGCGTGGCCCGGCGCCTATCCCGATGCCCCTGACGCGTTACTGGCGAATGCGCCGGCGGGCGGGCTGCGCACCCTGTGGCTCAGCGATGGGCTGGACCATCCGAGGCGGTCGGCATGGCTGTCGGCGCTGTCGGCGCGCGGCCCGGTGGGAGTGGTGGCGCCCCGCGTCGCCCCACAGACGCTGCGCATGAGCCGCGACGGTGCCCGGCCGGAACTGCAGATCCAGTCGACTGCGGCCGACATGGGCGCGGTGCTGGCGCTCGGTCCCGATCCGCAGGGCATCCCGCGCGAACTGGCCCGGCTGACACCCGGCGCGCCGACAAGCCGCGAGGGCATCACCTCGCGCCCGGTGGTGGTGGTGGATCTCCCGCCCGAATTGCTGGGCCGGGTCACGCGGTTCCAGATCGAAGGGGTTGAATCGGCCGCTGCGGTGGTGCTGGGCGATGACCGGCTGCGCCGGCCGGTGGTGGCCCTGATCGGTCAGGCGCAGGCCCGGTCCGAAGGGCAGGCCCTGCTGTCGCCGGCGCATTTCCTGCGCAGCGCGCTGCAAGGCTCGGCGCGGGTGATCGAGGCGGGCCTGGACGACGCCCTGGCCGCCCAGCCCGACGTGATCGTGCTGATGGATCAGACGCGATTGCAGGCGAACGGTCCGCTGGCCGACTGGGTGGCGAAGGGCGGTTTGCTGATCCGTTTCGCCGGGCCACGCATGGCGGCCGATCCCGAGCTCGCGAACGAACCGCTGCTGCCGGTGCGGCTGCGGCCGGGTGGGCGTGACATGGGCGGCGCGCTCAGCTGGGGCGCGCCGCGCCCGATTGCGCCCTTTGCCGCCGATGGCCCCTTTGCGGGGCTCGCCGTTCCGGCAGAGGTGACGATCCGCGGCCAGTTGATGGCAGAGCCCGCGCCGGATCTGGCGTCGCGCAGCATTGCCGTGCTGACGGACGGCACCCCGCTGGTCACCCGCGCGCCGCTGGGCGAGGGGCGGCTGGTGCTGTTCCATTCCTCGGCCAATGCCGACTGGTCCTCGCTGCCGATCTCGGGGCTGTTCGTGCAGATGCTGGAGCGGCTGATCGCCGGCGCGGGGCGTGCGCCCGTCACCACGCGGGATCTGCCGCAGGGCGGGATCTGGACCGCGACCCAGGTACTGGACGGGCAGGGCCGGTTGTCGGCCGCCGAGGCCCCGGTTCCGGTCACCACCGAGGTCCTGGCCCGCGGTGCCGCGCCCGATCTGCCGGCGGGCATCTATGCGTCGGGCGAACGGATCCTGGCGCTGAATGCCGGGGTGCCCATGACTGTCGCCGACTGGCCCGGCGCGGTGATCGAGTCCGACACGCCATCCGGCATACCGCTGGCCGGCTGGCTGCTGCTGGCGGCGGCGGCGGCGCTGCTGGCCGACCTGCTGGGCAGCCTTGCGCTGCGACGTGGGCAACTTGCGGCTGCGCTGATCGCGGGCCTTCTGCTGACGCTGCCCGGCACCGCGCCCCGCGCGCAGGACATAGATCCCGAACTGGCCCGTGCGGCCTCGGAATTCGCCATGGGTTATGTGCTCACGGGCGATGCGGAACTGGACGAGGTCTCGCGCGCCGGGCTGGAGGGGCTGTCCCAGACCCTCATCGCGCGCACCACGGTCGAGCCGACGCCCCCCGTCGCCATCGATCTGGAAACCGCCGACCTTACGCTGATGACCTTTCTCTATTGGCCCATCGGTCCTGACCAGCCAGTCCCCTCGGCCGAGGCCTATCTGCGGCTGAACCGCTTTCTGCGCGGCGGCGGCATGATCCTGTTCGACACCCGCGACGCCGATCTGGCCGGCAGCGCCGCCGATGGCGCTGACGACCTGCGCCGTTTGGCCGGCCCGCTGGAGATGCCGCCCCTGCAACTGGTGCCGGGCGACCATGTGCTGACGCGCAGTTTCTATCTGCTGGACGACCTGCCCGGCCGTTTCAGCAATGGCGAGGTCTGGGTCGAGGCCACCACGGCCGAGTCGGGGACGGTGAATGACGGCGTCTCGCCGGTGGTCATCGGTGGCAATGCCTGGGCCGAAGCCTGGGCGGTCGACGAACGCGGCCTGCCGCTTTTCGCGGTGGGCGCGGGCCTCGACGGCGAACGCCAGCGCGAAATGGCCCATCGTTTCGGCGTCAACCTGATCATGTATGTGCTGACCGGCAACTATAAGTCCGACCAGATCCACGTGCCCGCGCTGTTGGAACGTCTGGCCGCGGAGGGTGCGCAATGAACGGCAGCCTGGCTTGGGGCGCGTTCGTGCTCGACCCGATTCTGGCGCCGCTGATCGGCCCGGTCGCGGCCGGGTGGCTCACGATCATCGTGGCGCTGCTGGCGGTGCTCGCCACCGCGCTCGCGCTGTGGCGGGGCCTGCGCGGGGCGTGGTGGCGGGGCCTCGCGCTGCTGCTGATCGCGCTGGCGCTGGCGGGGCCGGGGCTGCAGCGGGGGATGGCGCGGCCGCTTTCGGATATCGTGCTGCTGGTCGATGACCGCAGCGCCAGCCAGTCCTTGCCCGGCCGCGCGGCTGCCAGCGACGCGGCGCTGGCGCAGATCGAGGATCAGCTGGCCCGCTGGCCCGACACCGAGATTCGGCGCATCACCGTTGGCGACAGCGAGGATGGCACGCTGCTTGGCGCCACGCTTTCCAGGGCAATCGCCGCCGAACCGGCGAACCGGCTGGCGGGGACCATCGTGATCAGCGACGGGCTCAGCCATGATGCGGGGTCGATGCCGGTAACGGCGCCAGCACCGGTGCATTTCCTGCAGACCGGCACGCCCGAGGACTGGGACCGTCGCATCGTGATCGACGAGGCCCCACGCTTCGCCCTGATCGACAAGCCCACGACGATCCGCCTGCATATCGCCGATGAAGGCGCGCTGCCCCCGGCGGTGGCGGGCCCGCTGACGCTGACGGCGCGCCTCGATGGCGAAGTGATCGCCAGCGTTGCGGTCACGCCCGGCACCCAGGTCGAATTGCCGGTCACGCTAAAGACGGCCGGCCCGAACGTGGTGCTGATCTCGGTCGACACTCAGGCGGGTGAGCTGACCGGTCTGAACAATCAGGCCGCGTTGACGATCAATGCGGTGCGCGACCGGCTGCGGGTGCTGCTGGTCTCGGGCGAGCCGAATCCCGGTGAAAGAACGTGGCGCAACCTGCTGAAATCGGATGCGAATATTGACCTCATTCATTTTACCATCCTGCGGCCGCCGGAAAAATTCGACGGGGTTCCGGTGGATGAACTGGCGCTGATCGCCTTCCCCACGCGCGAATTGTTCATGGAACGGATCGAGGATTTCGACCTCATCATCTTCGACCGCTACCGGATGCGCGGCATTCTGCTGCCGGAATATTACGACAATATCCGCCGCTACGTCGAAAACGGCGGCGCGGTGCTGGTCTCGGCCGGCCCGGAATTTGCCGGCGTCGACAGCATCGCCCGGTCGGAGCTTGGACCGATCCTGCCCGCCCGCCCGACCGGCCGGGTGATCGCGACGCCGCAACTGCCGCGCCTGACCGAGGCTGGCCGCCGGCACCCGGTCACCGCGGGCCTGCCCGGCGCGCCGCCCGAAGATGGAACCCCGTCAGAGGACAGCTGGGGCCGCTGGTTGCGGATGATCGAGACCTCGCCCGCGCCCGATTCGACAGTCGCCATGGTGGGCGAGGACGACCAGCCGCTGCTGATGCTGCGCCGTCAGGGCGAGGGGCGGGTGGCGCTGATCGCCTCGGATCAGATCTGGCTGTGGGGGCGCGGCTTCGAAGGCGGCGGCCCGCAGCTGGACCTGATGCGCCGGGTCGCCCATTGGTCGATGAAGGAACCGGAGCTTGAGGAGGAAGCGCTGGAGCTGCGCGGCCTGCCCGGTCAGCAGATCGAGGTGACACGCCGCAGCCTGCGCGAAACGGTGGGGCCGGTCAGCCTGACCGGTCCACAGGGCCAGACGGCCGAGATCACCCTGCAGCAAAGCGGTCCGGGCCAGTTCACCGGCCGTTTCACGGCGCCCGAACCGGGTCTGTACACGGTGCGGCAGGACGATCTGGCGCGCTCCATCGCGGTGGGTCCGGCGGCGCCACGCGAATTTGATCGCACCGTCGCCAATGCCGCCGATATGGCCGGACTGACCGAGAATTCCGGCGGCAGCATCCAACGGCTGTCGGATGGCATTCCCGACCTGCGCCGGGTGGCGGCAGGCCGCCCGACCGAGGGGCGCGGCGCGGCCGGGCGCTGGATCGGGCTGATCGCGCGCGATGCGGAAACCGTCACCGGTCTCAGCCGCCGGCCGCTGCTGCCGGGCTGGGCATGGCTGTGCCTGATTGGTGGAGTGATGCTGGCCGGCTGGCTGGTCGAGGGTCGTCGGCGCGCCTGACGCGCGCCCGCTTCGCCTTGCCAATCCGCCCCCCCGTTTGCTAGCACCATCAGCGAACATTCCCGAAAGGCACCCGTCCATGGCCGAGATCCCGACCTCCGAAGCCGATATCGGCCTGATCCAGCGGATCATTCCGCACCGCTACCCGTTCCTGCTGATCGACAAGGTCCGCGAGATCGTGCCGCACAAATCCGGCGTCGGCATCAAGAACGTTACCTTCAATGAGCCGCATTTCCAGGGCCATTTCCCCAACCAGCCGGTGATGCCGGGCGTGACCATCGTCGAAGCCATGGCACAGACGGCGGCGGTGGTGGTCGGGGTCAGCCTCGATCTGGCCGATCGCGGAATGCGGACCTATTTCATGGCCATCGACAAGGTGAAATTCCGCCGCATGGTGGTGCCGGGCGACGTGCTGGAACTGCATGTCACCGTCAAGCGTGGCGGCGGCAAGATCTGGAAATTCGAAGGCCGGGGCATCGTCGATGGCGAAGTCGCCTGCGAGGCGGAGTTCACGGCCATGATGGACCAGCCCGCGTGCGAGGCCGCGGATGGCTGATCCGGCGATCCACTCCTCGGCCATCATCGCGCCGGGGGCGGAAATCGGGCCCGATGTCCGCATCGGCCCCTTCTGCGTGATCGGCCCGCAGGTGCGGCTGGGGACCGGGGTCGAGCTGAAATCCCATGTGGTGATCGGCGGCGATACCTCGATCAGTGAGGGCACGGTGATCTTTCCCTTCGCTTCGATCGGGCAGGATCCGCAGGACCTGAAATTCAAGGGCGAGCATACCCGGCTGGAAATCGGCGCCCGCAACCGCATCCGCGAATATGTGACGATGAATCCCGGCACCGAGGGCGGCGGCGGGGTGACGCGCATCGGCGATGACGGGCTGTTCATGGCGAATTGCCATGTCGCGCATGATTGCCAGATCGGCGACCGGGTCGTCCTGGTGAACTCGGTCGCGGTGGCCGGGCATTGCGTGCTGGAAGACGATGTGATCGTGGGCGGATTGTCGGGCATCCACCAATTCGTGCGCATCGGACGCGGCGCGATGATCGGGGCGCTGTCCATGGTCACCGCCGATGTGATCCCGCACGGGCTGGTGCAGGGGCCGCGCGCCCATCTGGACGGGCTGAATCTGGTCGGCCTCAAACGCCGCGGCGCCAGCCGTGCCGAGATCGCCGAACTGCGCGAGGTTCTGGCCCGGCTGCATGACGGCGCGTTCCGCGACACGGCGCGCGAACTTTCCACCATGGACCGGGGGGAAATGGTGGGCGAGGTGCTGGAATTCATCCTCGGGCCATCCGAGCGCAGCTTCCTGAAACCCGCATGAGCCGCACCGCCATCATCGCCGGTCAGGGGGCACTCGCTCCCGCCATCGCCGCCCGGCTGGACCGGCCTGTCGTGGCCGCGCTCGACGGGTTCTCGCCGCCGATGCCGCATGAAAGCTTCCGGCTGGAACGGCTGGTGCCCTTTTTCGACTGGCTGGCCGCGCAGGGCGTCGATCGCGTGACCTTCGCCGGGGCCGTCCGCCGTCCGCGCCTTGACCCCGAGGCCTTCGATCCGCGCACCGCCAGTCTGGTGCCGCGCATCCTGACCGCCATGCAATCGGGCGATGACGCCGCCCTGCGCGAGGTGATCGCCCTGTTCGAGGAGGCCGGCTTCACCGTCGCCGGCACCGAGGAGATCGCCCCGGATCTGGTTCCCGGCGAGGGCATCCTTGTGGGCGAACCCACCGCCGCCGACATCGCCGATGCCGACCGCGCGGCGAAGATCGTCGAAGGGCTGGGGGCGCTCGATCTGGGGCAGGGCGCGGTGGTGGCGCAGGGACTGTGTCTGGCGGTGGAAACGCTGCCCGGCACCGGCGCCATGCTGGATTTCGTCGCTGCCCATCGCGACATGCGGCCGCGCCCGAACGGCCCGCGCGGGGTATTCTGGAAGGCCCCGAAGCCTGGGCAGGACCGTCGCATCGACCTGCCGGCCATCGGCCCCGGAACGGTCGATCAGGTGGCGCGGGCCGGACTTGCGGGCATTGCCTGGCAGGCCGGCGGCGTCATTCTGCTGGAACGCGAGGAGGCGGTGGAACGCGCCCGCGCTGCGGGTGTTTTCCTTTGGGCGCGCTGAACGGCGGTCGCTCTGCGGCGGCCGGTTGCAGCAAGGGAGGAACAGGATGCATGTCTTCCTGATCGCGGGCGAGCCGTCGGGCGACAAGCTGGGCGGGGCGTTGATGGCCGGCCTCAAGGCATTGCAACCAGGCATCGGCTTCGCCGGCATCGGCGGCGCAGAGATGGCGGCGCAGGGTCTCGAAAGCCGCTTCCCGATGGAGGAACTGTCGGTCATGGGCATCGCCGAGGTGCTGCCCAAATATCGCCATCTCAAGCGCCGCATCGCCGAGACCGCCGCTGCCGTGGCCGAAGCGCGGCCGGATGCGCTGATCACCATCGACAGCCCCGATTTCTGCCTGCGGGTGGCACGGGCGGCGAAGGAACTCGGCTATGACGGCCCGGTCGTCCATTACGTCGCGCCCTCGGTCTGGGCCTGGCGTCCGGGCCGGGCGGCGAAAATGGCGAAAGTGGTCGATCACGTCCTCGCGCTGTTGCCCTTCGAGCCACCCTATATGGAGGCCGCCGGAATGAGTTGCGATTTCGTCGGCCATCCCGTCGTGGCCGAGGAGCGCGCCACCAAGGCCGAGGCGGCGGCCTTCCGTGCCGCCCATGACATCGCCCCCGACGCCCCGCTGGTGCTGTGCCTGCCCGGCTCGCGCCGGGGCGAGGTCTCGCGCCTCGGACCCCGTTTCGACGAGGCGCTGATTCGCGTCCGCGACCGTATCCCCGAATTGCGGGTGGTGATCCCTACCGTGCCAGGCGTCTCGCGACTGGTGCGGGAAATGACCCGCCGCTGGCCCACCGCGCCCATCGTGGTCGAGGAAGCCGCGGGCAAGCGCGCTGCCTTCCAGGCTGCCAATCTGGCGCTGGCGGCCTCGGGCACGGTCAGTCTGGAACTCGCCGCCAATGCGGTGCCGATGGTCATCGCCTATGACATGGCGCCGCTGTCGCGCTGGATCATCGGAATGTTGCTGAAGACCGATACCGTCACGCTGGTCAATCTGGTCAGCGATACCCGCGCGATCCCTGAATTTCTGGGCGGCAATTGCCGCGCCGATGCGATCGCGGGGGGGCTTCTGGACCTGCTGGAACAGCCAGAAAAGCGCGCAGCCCAAGCGGAGGCGATGGCGCTGACCATGAAGCGGCTGGGCGAGGGCGGGGCACCCCCCGGCCTGCGGGCGGCAAAATCGGTGCTGGATTTTCTGGCGCGAAGGAAACAGGCCCGCGCCTGAATTATTTCACGCAACACACCGGATATATATAAGTAAACAGACGCGCGAAGTCGACTGCGCGGCTGACGGGCCGATCGTCGGCAGAGGCCTCAGCGGCGGGGCTGAATCCAGCCGCCGCCCAGCACGCGGGTGCTTCCGGTGTCGTAGAAGACGCAGGCCTGACCGGGGCTGACCCCTTCTTCGGGGTCCATCAGATCGACCTCGGCGCTGCGCGGGCCGGTCGGGCGCAGGATCGCGGAGCGCGGCGGCCGGGTCGAGCGGATGCGGACCAGAATTTCGCGCGGTGCCATGCCGTCGAAGTTTTCATCGCCGATCCAGTTCACCTCGCCCACCGGGACGGTCCGCGTCGACAGCGCCTCGCGCGGGCCGACAATGACGCGGCGCGCTTCCGGGTCCAGCTTGACCACGTAAAGGGGATCGCCGAGGCCCCCGATGCCCAGCCCGCGCCGCTGGCCGATGGTATAGTGGATGACGCCATTATGGGTGCCCAGAACATTGCCATCCATGTCCACGATCTCGCCCGGATCCGCGGCGCCGGGGCGCAGTTTTTCGATGACTGCGGCGTAATTTCCATTGGGCACGAAGCAGATGTCCTGACTGTCTGGTTTGTCCGCCACCGACAGCCCGTAACGCGCGGCCATCGCCCGCGTCTCGGCCTTGCTGGCCAGATGGCCCAGCGGGAAGCGCAGGAAATCCAGCTGCTCCTGCGTGGTCGAGAACAGGAAATAGCTCTGGTCGCGATTGGGGTCACTGGCCATGTGCAGCTCGGCACCGTTCGCGCCCATCTTGCGCTGGATATAGTGGCCCGTCGCCATGCAATCGGCATCGAGGTCGCGGGCGGTTTCCAGCAGGTCGCGGAACTTCACCCGCTCATTGCAGCGGATGCAGGGCACTGGCGTGGCGCCGGCCAGATAGGCATCGGCGAATTCATCAATCACCGATTCCTTGAATTTATTCTCATAATCAAGGACATAATGCGGGAATCCGATGCGTTCGGCGACCCGGCGCGCATCGTGAATGTCCTGACCCGCGCAGCAGGCGCCCTTTTTTGCCAGCGCCGCGCCATGGTCGTAAAGCTGCAAGGTCACGCCGATGACGTCATAGCCCTGCTCGGCCAGATAGGCGGCCACGACCGAACTGTCGACGCCGCCCGACATGGCCACAACCACCCGCGTCTCCGCCGGCGGTTTGGCAAAACCCAATGAATTCAAACCCGTTTCCGGGGCGATTTTGGTCGTGACTGTCACGGAATATCCTTTCGGGCTGCCGCTTCGGGCTCCGATCTCGTGAAAATTATAGGAATTATCCGCGTTTTCACAAGGGGCGGCTTCACGCAGTCTTAAACAGTCTGGTCTAGGCAGGTGGCATGAAGGAGGTGCCGATGTATCTGCGAAGAACTACTGGCCCGCGCGCGGTCCATCTGCCGGACGGCACGGTGCTGTCCCTGGCTGACCTGCCGCCTGCCGCGACGCGGTGGGTGGCCAGCCGAAAGGCCGTCGTTGTAAAGGCCGTGGCCCATGGGCTGATCGGGCGCGACGAAGCCATCACCCGCTATGGGTTGTCGGAGGAGGAATTCGACAGCTGGTGCACGGCCATTCGCGACCATGGCGTCCGCGCATTGCGGGTGACCACCTTGCAGCAATACAGACAACCATAAGTTGATATACGCCATGAAATCGCGTTCAGTAACCCGATCTTAACCATTTGCCGTGAATGTGAACTTCAGACATCGATTCGAAACGGGGACCGAGCCATGCGTATCCTTCTGGTTGAGGATGATCCGACCACCGCGCGCAGCATCGAAATGATGCTGACGCATGCGAATTACAACGTCTTTCTCACCGATATGGGCGAGGAAGGGATCGATCTCGCCAAGCTCTATGATTACGACCTGATCCTGCTGGATCTGGATCTGCCCGACATGCACGGGATGGAGGTTCTGCGCCAGATCCGCATGTCGCGGGTGAATACGCCGATCCTGATCCTGACCGGTTCGGACGATACCGAAAGCAAGCTGCGCGGTTTCGGCTTCGGCGCGGACGATTACATGACCAAGCCCTTCCATCGCGAGGAACTGGTGGCGCGCATTGCCGCCATCATCCGCCGTTCGAAGGGACACAGCCATTCGGTGATCCGCACCGGCGATCTGGTGGTCAACCTCGACGCCCGCTCGGTCGAAGTGCATGGCAAGCCGGTGAACCTGACCGGCAAGGAATACCAGATCCTCGAACTGCTCAGCCTGCGCAAGGGCACGACCCTGACCAAGGAGATGTTCCTGAATCATCTCTATGGCGGCATGGATGAGCCGGAACTGAAGATCATCGACGTGTTCATCTGCAAGCTGCGCAAAAAGCTGTCCGAGGCCATGGAGGGCCAAAACCATATCGAGACGGTCTGGGGCCGCGGCTATGTGCTGCGCGACCCGCACCATGCCGATAGCGAGCGGCTGGCAATCGGCGCCTGATCCCGCACCGATCAGGCCCAGGCCGCGGCGGCCGACATCGCGCCGGGCGCCTCTCGGGCCGACATGTCTGGCTTCGTCGCCGCTCCCGGTTTATCACCCTAGGCGCGGGCCGTTTGCAATGCGGCTGCCCGTGACCAACGATGGGGGCAGGACATGGCGGGATCGGATCGAAACGGCGATGCGGACGGCACGCCTACGCGGATGGATCGCCAGGAAGGCACGGCGTTCGCGGACCTGACGGAAGCGGGTGATGACCCGTCCGAACTGACCGAGGCAGAGGCCGCGGATCGGATCGCTGCGCTCAGCGAGATATTGGCCCAGGCCAATCTGGACTACCATCAGAACGACGCGCCGACCATTTCGGATGCCGAATATGATCGCGCCAAGCGCGCGCTCGCGGCCCTCGAAGAAGCTTTCCCGGCCCTGATGCGTGCCGACAGTCCCACCCGGCAGGTGGGCGCGGCCCCGTCCGAGGCCTTCGGCAAGATCACCCATGCGCAACGCATGATGTCCCTGGAAAACGCCTTCGCCGCGACCGAGATCGACGAATTCGTGGCCCGTGTGCGCAGCTTCCTCGGGCTGCGCACCGGGGCGGAGCTTGATT
The DNA here is from genome assembly GCF_013868135.1 of Paracoccus sp. S1E-3. GTDB lineage: Bacteria > Pseudomonadota > Alphaproteobacteria > Rhodobacterales > Rhodobacteraceae > Paracoccus. The sequence goes on along the minus strand of NZ_JACEMU010000004.1, from coordinate 300,175 downwards.
TCACCGCCGAGCCGAAGATCGACGGGCTGTCGCTTTCGCTGCGTTACGAGAATGGCAGGCTCGTGCAGGCCGCCACCCGCGGCGATGGCACGGTCGGCGAAAACGTCACCGCCAATGCCCGCACGATCCCCGACATTCCGCAGGTTCTGAAGGGCGATCCGCCCGAGATCCTCGAGGTGCGGGGCGAGGTCTATATGTCCCACAGCGATTTCGCCGCGCTGAACGCTGGCGAAGGCGCGCGCATCTTCGCCAATCCGCGCAATGCCGCCGCCGGATCGCTGCGTCAGCTGGATCCGGCCGTCACCGCCGCCCGGCCGCTGAAGTTCTTCGCCTATGCATGGGGGCAGATCAGCGCGCCGTTGGCCGACACCCAGATGGGCGCGATCGCCCGGCTGGCCAGTTTCGGCTTCCAGACCAACAGCCTGACGAAGCTTTGCCATAACGCCGCCGAAATGCTCGCCCAATGGGAAGCGATCGAAGGGCAGCGCGCCAGCCTCGGCTATGACATCGACGGGGTCGTCTACAAGGTGAATGATCTGGGCCTGCAGGCGCGGCTCGGGTTTCGGTCGACCACGCCACGTTGGGCCATCGCGCATAAATTTCCGGCCGAAACCGCCTGGACCCGGCTGCGCGATATCGAAATCCAGGTCGGCCGCACCGGCGCGCTGTCGCCGGTCGCGCGGCTGGATCCGGTGACCGTGGGCGGCGTCACCGTGTCCAACGCGACCCTGCATAACGAGGATTACATCGCCGGCCTCAACAGCGCGGGCAAGCGCATCCGCGATACCGATATCCGCATCGGCGACTGGGTGAAGGTTTACCGCGCCGGCGATGTCATCCCGAAGATTTCGGATGTGGATGTGGCCAAGCGCAGCGACGCCGCGCAGCCCTATATCTTCCCCGAGACCTGCCCGGAATGCGGCTCGGCCGCGATCCGCGAGCCGGGCGATGCCGTGCGCCGCTGCACCGGCGGCATGGCCTGCCCCGCCCAGGCGATTGAAAAGCTGAAGCATTTTGTCAGCCGTGGGGCTTTCGACATCGAAGGTCTGGGCGCGAAGCAGATCGAGGCCTTTTACCGCGACGAAACCCTGCCGATCCGGAACCCGGCCGACATCTTCACCCTTCAGGCGCGGGACGGCGCCAGCCTGACCAAGCTGAAGAACCGTGACGGATGGGGGGCGACCTCGGCCGAGAACCTGTTCCGCGCCATTGATGCGCGGCGCGAGATCGGGCTGGCGCGGCTGATCTTCGCGCTCGGCATCCGCCATGTGGGCGAGGTCGCGGCGGCCACGCTGGCGCGCCATTACGGCGATTGGGAAAGTCTCATAGCCGGGATCGATGCGGCGGGCCCCGCCGCCGCCCGACACATTGCCGCCGAAAACGCCGTCGCGGCCGAGCGGTGCGCGGCAGAGGCCGAGAGACGCCGCGCCCGCATCAGCGAGGCGCGGCAGTCCGTCTGGGACGCGCGCCCCGAAGATGCGCAGGACTGGCCCGCCGCGCGCGCCGCCTGGTACGAACTGGTCAGCATCGACGGTGTGGGCGCGGTGCTGGCGCAGTCGCTGGTGACGGCCTTCCACCAGCCGGCCGAACGCGGCGCGATTGACGATCTGGTGGCGCAGCTGCGTCGGATCGAACCCGCCGAAGCGCCGGCGGTCGATGGCAGCCCGATCGCCGGCAAGACCGTTGTTTTCACCGGCACGCTGGAACGGATGACCCGCGCCGAGGCGAAAGCAAGGGCCGAGGCGATGGGGGCGAAGGTGGCGGGCTCGGTCTCGGCCAGGACGGATATTCTGGTGGCGGGGCCCGGCGCCGGATCGAAGGCCGGCAAGGCCGCAGCGCTGGGGGTCGAGGTGATCGACGAGGATGCATGGCTGAGCCTGATCGGACAGCGGTGAAGGGGCGACCTCCGGCGCTGTTTCCGCTGTTCGCGGAGGTCGAGACGCTGCCGGGCATTGGCCCCAAGGCGGCGGATGCGCTGGAAACCATGGGCATTACCCGCCCGCGCGACCTGATCTACACGCTGCCCACCGGCGGGGTGGCGCGGCGCGCTGTGGAAAGCGTCAGGGATCTGCGTCCGCCTGAAATCGCGACGCTGACGGTGACCGTCCTGCGTCACGCGGCGCCTTCGGCCCGCGGGCGGCCTTATCGTGTCATCTGCAGCGACGGCCAGACCGATCTGGTGCTGGTCTTTTTCCACGCCCGCCGCGACTGGCTGGAGAAGGAGCTGCCGGTCGGTCAGCGCCGCATCGTCTCGGGCAAGGTCGAGCTGTTCGACGGTGTGGCGCAGATGGTCCATCCCGACCATATCCTGTCCGAGGGCGAGGCACTGCCGGCGGATTACGAGCCGGTCTATCCGCTGTCGGCGGGCCTGACGCAAAAACAGATGGCGCGGGGGGCCGAAGCCGCGCTGACCCGTGCACCTGCCCTCGCCGAGTGGATCGACCCCGCGCTTCTGGGACGCGAGGGCTGGCCGGGCTGGCGCGAGGCGCTGGCGCAGGCCCATGCGCCGCAGGCACCGGCGGATCTGGCGGCGACATCGAAGCCGCGCATGCGGCTGGCTTATGATGAGCTTTTCGCCCATCAGCTGACCCTGGCCCTGGCGCGGCGGCAGCATCGGCGTGGCAAGGGGCGGCCCAGCCGGGGGGACGGGCATCTGCGCCAGCGGGTGCTGGCCAGCCTGCCATGGCCCCCGACCGGGGCACAGACCCGTGCCGTGGCCGAAATCGCGCAGGACATGGAATCGGACCTGCGGATGAACCGACTGCTGCAGGGCGATGTGGGGGCGGGCAAGACCCTGGTGGCGATGCTGTCCTTGCTGATCGCGGTCGAGGCGGGGGGGCAGGGCGTGCTGATGGCCCCGACCGAGATCCTCGCCCGCCAGCACCTGCGTGCGTTGATGCCGCTGGCGCAGGCGGCGGGCATTCGGATCGAGGCGCTGACCGGCCGTGACAAGGGCGACACGCGGGCCAATATCCTGACCGACCTTGCCGAGGGACGCATCGACATTCTGGTCGGCACCCATGCGGTCTTTCAGGACGAGGTGCGCTTTCACGACCTGCGCCTTGCGGTGATCGATGAACAGCACCGCTTCGGCGTGGCGCAGCGTGTGAAGCTGGCCGCCAAGGGCGAGGCGGCGCCGCCCGATGTGCTGGTGATGACCGCGACGCCGATCCCGCGCTCGCTGGCGCTGTCCCAATATGGCGATCTGGACCTTTCGGTGCTGGACGAAAAGCCCCCCGGCCGCAAGCCGATCACCACGATCATGCTGGACGATCGGCGGCTGGAAGAGATCGTGGACCGGGTCGGCAAGGCCATTCAGGGCGGCGCGCGCGCCTATTGGGTGTGCCCGCTGGTCGAGGAATCGGAACTCTCGGATCTGACGGCGGCGGAGGCGCGGTTTTCGGCGCTCAGGGCGCGGTTCGGCGATGCGGTGCGCATGGTCCATGGCCAGATGCCGCCCGAGGAGCGCGACGCCGCCATGGCCGATTTCATCGCCGGCCGGGCGCAGATTCTGGTGGCGACCACCGTCATCGAGGTCGGCGTGGACGTGCCCGAGGCCTCGATCATGGTGATCGAGCGCGCCGAAAGCTTTGGTCTGGCGCAACTGCACCAGCTGCGCGGCCGGGTGGGTCGCGGGCAGGCGGTGTCGAGCTGCGTGCTGATGTATCACGCGCCGCTGACCGAGAATGGCGCCCGTCGCCTGCATACCCTGCGCGAAACCGAGGACGGTTTCCGCATCGCCGAGGTCGACCTGGAGATGCGCGGCGCGGGCGACCTGATCGGCACCGCCCAGTCGGGCCTGCCGCGTTTCCGTATCGCCGATCTGGAACGCCAGGCCGGCCTGATGCAGGTGGCGCAGGCCGATGCCCGCACCTTTCTGGAACGCGACCCCGAGATGATCAGCAAACGCGGCCGTGCAATCCGCGTTCTGTTATGGCTGATGGAACAGGATCAGGCGATCCGGTTGATCAAGACCGGTTAAGATGTTCTTAAAAAGTTCTTGCGCGACTCGCATGAATGTGAGAACAAAAAGGCAACTCGCAAGGGAGATTGTCATGAGCCAAGCTGTGAAATCCGTTCTCGCCGGTGAAAGCGCCTCGATCGGCGAATTGCTGGCCGATGCGGCTGGCGTTCTCGCGCTTTCGGTCACCATGGCAGCGGTGCTGTGGTTGCCTGCGATCCTGTCTGCCTGACCTGTTCCGCGTTCGTCTCCCGACCCTCGGATCAGTTCCTTGCGGGTGATGTGGCTTTCTGCCCATCACCCGCTTTTTTATGCGGCGTTGCAGCGAATAGTTGAATCGGCGTAAGAATCCGCCAACAAGAAGGCGGGGTACAGATATGGATCGGCGCAGGATCAACCTTGCTCTTCAGGGCGGCGGGGCGCATGGCGCCTTCACTTGGGGCGTGCTGGACCGACTTCTGGACGAAGACTGGCTGGAGATCGCGGCGATCAGCGGCACCTCGGCCGGGGCATTGAACGGGGCCGCGCTGCAGGCGGGGCTGGCGGCGGCGAAGGGGCGGCAGGGCCGGCAGGCGGCGCGCGAGAACCTGGCACATATCTGGGCCGAGGTGGGCGAGGTCAGCGATTCGCGGCTGCTGCGCTGGTGGCATTCCTTCTTCCCGATGCCGCGCGGCCTGGCCCGCTGGACCGAAGCGTTTTCGCCCTTCGTCTGGCTCGACAACATGACCCGGCTGTTCAGCCCCTACGACTACGGCCCCTTTTACACAAACCCCTTGCGGACGATCCTGAAAACGCTGCCTTATCCTGATCTAGGCGCGGAAAGCTCGACCCGGATCTTCGTGAATGCAACAAATGTGCGCACCGGCCAGCCCCGTGTTTTCGCCGATGCCGAGGTCACGGTGGATGCGGTTCTCGCCTCGGCCTGTCTGCCGACGATCTACCGCGCGGTCGAGATCCACGACCCCGCGACCGGCCATCTGGAGGCCTATTGGGACGGTGGTTATTCCGGCAACCCCGCGCTCTGGCCGCTTTATGCCGAGGGGTTGCCGCGCGACATCGTGCTGGTGAACATCAACCCCTGGCGGCGCGAGGCGCTGCCGAAAACCCCGACCGCCATTGCCGATCGGGTGAACGAGGTCAGCTTCAACACCGCGCTGCTGTCGGAACTGAGGGCGATCAATTTCGTCAAGCGGCTGCATGACGAAGGGCGCCTGCAGGGTAAGGTGATGAAGAACGTGCTGTTGCACATGATTCTGGACGACACGCTGATGAACGATCTGAGCGCGCGCACCAAGATACTGCCCGATCCGGGGCTGCTGGAACGGATGTTCAACGCCGGGCGCGCGGCCGCCGACGCCTTCCTCGACCAACACGCCGACGACCTCAATCACCGCGACTCGGTGGATTTCTCGGCATTGTTTCCGCGGGCCTCCTCGGGCGGATAGACCAGGCCGCCCGAGATCACCAGCTTGGCCGCATCCTCGACCCCCATGTCGAGGATGTGAACCTCCGCTTCCGGCACGAACAGCAGGAAGCCGGAAGTCGGATTGGGCGTCGTCGGCAGGAACACCGCCAGATAATTGCCATGGCCGTTCTCGGCCGCGAGCGCGGCGAGTTCCCCTTTTGCAGGTCCCGCAACGAAACCCAGGCCCCACAAGCCCTTGCGCGGATATTCGATCAGGCAGGCGCGGTCGAATTTCTCGTCGCCCTGGCTGAGGATGGTTTCCGCGATCTGCTTCAGCCCGCCATAGATGGCGCCGACGAAGGGCATCCGCGTCACCAGCGCCTCGGCGGCGCGGATCAGGGCGCGACCGATCCAGATCCGGGCGATGGCGCCGATCAGCAGGGTGAAGATCAGAAACACCACCACGCCCACGCCGCGCAGATCGATGCCGATATAGTTTTCCGGCCGCCAGCGCGGCGGGATCAGCGGCAGGACCCAGCTGTCCATCCAGCCGGTCAGCGCCCAGATCAGCCAGATGGTGATGCCGATGGGCGCAATGACGATCAGGCCGGTGAAGAACGACGCCCTCAGCGCCGGAAACGGGCGGGACCGCCGACGTGTTATATGGGCGGGGCGCAGCGGAGGCAGTTCGTTGGTCATCGCGCTTTCCTTCCTGGCGATGCTTTCCCGGCGCGGCCGCTCCGGTCAAGACCCCGCGTGCGGGGCCTTGCAAGCGGGGTGCGTTTCGTCGTCCCGGTCAGACCGATTTGCCGAGCGTCGCCGCCGCGATGGCGATTTGCGCGCCAAGCCGGGCATTGTTCATCACCAGCGCGATATTCGCCTCGAGCGAGGCGCCCTCGGTCAGTTCGAAGATGCGCTGCAGCAGGTAGGGCGTCACCGCCTTGGCGGCGATGCGGTGCTGGGCCGCGTCTGCCAGTGCCTTGTCGACGATGGGGCCGATGACCGCGCGGGGGATTTCTGCCTCGGGCGGGATCGGGTTGGCGACCAGCTGGCCACCCGGCAGGCCAAGATCCGCGCGGATCGCGGCGGCGCGGGCAATCCCAGCCGGATCGTCCATGCGCAGCGGCGCCTTCAGCCCCGATTCGCGCGACCAGAAGGCCGGCAACTGGTCCTGTCCGTAAGCGATGACGGGCACCCCCAGGGTTTCCAGAACCTCCAGCGTTTTCGGCAGGTCAAGGATCGCCTTCGCGCCGGCACAGACCACTGTCACCGGGGTCTGTGCCAACTCGTTCAGGTCGGCAGAGATGTCAAAGCTCAACTCCGCCCCGCGATGGACGCCGCCGATGCCGCCGGTGGCGAAGACGCCGATCCCGGCCAGATGGGCGCAGATCATTGTGGCCGCGACCGTGGTGGCGCCGGTGCGGCCGGTGGCGACGCAGACCGCCAGATCGGCACGCGACAACTTCATCACCTGCGCCTGCGGGATGCGGGCCAGCTGTTCCATCGCCGTGTCGTCCAGACCGATCCGGATGCGCCCGTCCATCACCGCGATGGTGGCGGGGACGGCGCCATGGGCGCGGATCTCTGCCTCGACCCTGCGGGCCATTTCCAGATTTTGCGGGAAGGGCATGCCGTGGGTGATGATCGTCGATTCCAGCGCGACGATCGGCGTGCCCTTGGCACGGGCTTCGGCCACTTCTGGCGCGTAATCGATCAGGTTCTTCATGGCATGTCCTTTCCCGAAACATGGGCAGCAGCGGCTTGGGTGGCGCGGGTCAGCGCCTGCATACGGTCAAGGCCGGCCCGTTCGGCGGCCAGATGGGCGGCAAGGAAGCTGTCGCCTGCGCCGGTCACGCGGGCAATCGTCACCCTGGGCGGGGTCACGCTGATGACCCCGGCGCCTGCCAGTCCGTCCGCGACCGGATGGCCCCCATCGGTGACCAGCACCCGGTGCATCCCGAGATCCAGCATCGCCTGCGCGGCGGTCAGCGCGTCGGGCAGCTCGCGATGGGCCAGAATCTCGGCTTCAAAGCGGTTCAGATAGAAGCAGCCATGGGCGGCGCCGATCAGCGGCGCCAGCCGCTCGGCCTTGCCGGGGCTGGCGGGAACGATGCGCAGATCGGCATGGGCGAGGCCCGGCTCGGTCGCGATGCGCGACAGCTGATCCATGGTCAGGTTGCCGTCGATCACCGCCACACCCGGCCACGGCGCCGCGCCCGAGGCGAGACGGCCATCGCGGATCGGGGCCAGCACCCGCTCGCCTGCGTCTTCCAGCGAATGGGCGTCGGCGATGGCGGCGATCAGGCCGTTCACGTCCTCGATCGCCATATAGACATCAGTGGGGCCGCCATCGCGGCACAGATAGTCGGTGACCACGCCGCAGCGGGCGACAGCCGCGATCAGGGCCTCGCCCTCGCTGTCGCGACCGACGGCGGACAGGATCGCGGGCGCCATGCCCCAGCGGGCGACGGCAAGCGCCACGTTCAGCGCCACGCCGCCCGGAATATGGCTGATACGGCCCGGCATGTCCGCACCCGAGGCCATCGGGCGCGGACAGCGGCCGATTACGTCCCACAGCATCGCCCCGATGCACAGAAGGTCAGCTTGCTTGCTCATCCGCCTTACCACGTTTCATCCGTTGATATTCTGCGCCGCTCTGCTTTGCCAAGACCGGCTGGGCTTATTCGGCGGCAGGCGCGGCCGCGGTCGGGATCAGCCGCGTGATTCCGGCCGCCGCAGCCCGCGCCAGATCGGGATCGAGCGACATGGTGATATATTCGCCGCGCCGCCACTTGACCGCCAGATCGTCATAATGGCGCGAGAAGGGATGTCCCGACTGCCCCGAGGCGATGATGAAGACGGAACTGTCCGGATCGGCCAGATCGTATACCCCGCGATAGCCCGCGCCGGTCGTGGGGCGGAAGGGGCGCCCGCCCGCATTCTCGACGGGCGCGCGCGCCAGCGTCGTGTCGCCCCCCGAAAGCGACTGGCGCAGATTGGCGATCCAGCCCAGCCGCGGGATCGGCCCCAGCGCCGGATGCATCTGCACGGCCTCATGCGCATCGCCCCACCGCCAGCTGGTCACATCGGGGCCGTAGCGGTCGGTCAGGTCCATGATCGCTGCATCCAGCGCCTGCCGCGCCACGGTCGAGCAGGATTCGATCGCCGCCGACTGGCGGATGTCGCACCAGGCCGCCGCCCCTGCACGGTTGCGGTAGACCCGTTCGATGAAGCTGGGCTGCAGGGCGCTGATATGATCGGCCAGCGGACCCAGTTCATCCCGGATCAGCCGGTCCTGCAGGGCGCGCATCCATGCCGCATAGATCAGTGGTTCGGGCAGGTGCTCGCTCATGGCGCCGTCCCATTCGGCCAGCAGGCGCAGGGCGTCCTGACGCTGGCGCTCCGGAGTGCCCTGCGCCGCCGGCTCGCCGGTGAACCACAGATCGGCGCCCACCAGCGGCAGCAGCGCGCGCGCAGCGGGGCTGACGATGTCCAGTTGGGTCTCGATGAAACTGTCACGGCTATGTACCTCGCGGCCATCCAGCAACCGGCGCAGGCGTTCGCGGCGCAGCGCGAAATCGCCGTCGAAGCCGTAAGCGCCGCCGCTCAGCGCGCCGGTCGACAGGTCGAGGCCGTTCACCGTCACGTCGGGCGATTCCGGCCGGCCAAGCGCCTGCCAGCGGTTGCCGGCGATCCAGCCTGGCGTTGGCATCCGGCCCAGTGTGGCGTTTTCGGGCAGGCGCTGCGGCACCAGCCCGACCAGCCGCTCGGCGATGCCGTCGCGATCGGCCAGCGACAGCCGCACCGCCGGGGCGACCCAATCCTGCGCGGCGGTGAAGGCGGTGGCCCGGTCGGGGGCGGTCATGACCCCGATCAGCGCGCTCATGGTGCGGTCGTCGGGCGTCAGCCCGGTCCAGGACAGCGAGGCCGCAAAGCCCGGCGGCGTGACCGAGCCGAGGCCGAAGCTGGTCGCCGACAGAAGCGGGCCGTTTTCCGTCTCGCGCAGGGTGATGTCGCGGTCCTCGCCATCGCGGACGCGGATGATCTCGCGCCGGGCGGTGAAATCCTGCCAGCCGGTGATGCCGCGATAGCGGTCCGTGTCGCCGGGCTGGATTTCTTCGATATGGATGTCGGCATCGTCGATCTGCGCCGGCACGAAGCCCCAGGCCAGCTTGGCCGAGCGGCCCGACATCACCGCCGGAATACCGGGAATGGTGGCCCCGATCACGTCGCCCGATTGCAGCTGCATCCGCGCCAGATACCACAGCGAGGGCATCGTCAGCGCCGCCTGGGGGTCATTGGCCAGCAGCGGCAGCCCGGCGGTGGTGCGCTGTCCGTCTGCGGCGAAGGCAGTCGCGCCCTGACCCGAGAAGGGGCGCAGATAACCGGCGAGATCATAGGGCCAGCCCTCGGCGGGCGCGGGCTGCGTGGGCGAGATGCGGGCGCCCGGAAACAGCGTCGCATAGGCCGGCATCGCCGGCTCGCCCAGACTTGCGACCAGATCCTGACCGCGCTCGGGCGCGACCAGCGACAGCTGGGCGCGCAGCACCTCGGCAGGGATCTGCCGGCTGCTCGCGGCCGCGAACAGCTTCAGGATGGCCAGCGAATCGGCGGCCTGCCAATAGGCGATATCGTCGGGGAACAGGAAGAATTCCGGCGCGCCGCGACCCAGCGCGCCCTGATTGACGATCTCGATCCACTGGTTCACGCCATCGGCATAGGCCTGCAGTGCCGCCCGCGTCTGCGGCGTCTGCGCGGCCAGCGAGGCGCGCGCCACCCGTGCGATCCCCATCCGCCGGGCGAGATCGTCGGCGGGCAGGGCGCGCGCGCCATAGATCTCGGCCAGCCGGCCCTGGGCGGCGCGCCGCAGCACGGTCATCTGGAACAGCCGATCCTGCGCGTGGGCGAGGCCAAGCGCGAAATAGGCGTCGCTGTCAGCCTGCGCGAAGATATGCGGCACGTTTTCGGTCGAACGCACGATCTCGACCGGCGCGGTGATCCCGGCGACGCGGTAGCTGGCGTTGTAATCTGGCAGCGAGCGGACGGCGAAATACCAGATCAGCGCCGCCGCCAGCAGCAGCCCGACGATCAGACCAAGGGTCAGCCGCAGAAACCAGCGGAACAGGGTCAGCATCTTCGGGCGGCATCCTTCGCAACGCCCTCGCTTGACCGCGGGGCCGGGGGGTGGTGTCTTTGCGGCTGTGTAGGCCAAGCGAAGCTGGCTTTCAACGCGGATAACGGCAGGAAAAGGGGGCTTTAATGGCGAAGGTGGCATTTCTGGGACTGGGCGTGATGGGCTTTCCAATGGCGGGCCATCTGGCTGCCGCGGGCCACGAGGTCACCGTCTATAACCGCAGCCCCGCCAAGGCCGGGGCCTGGGTCGAACGCCATGGCGGCCGCGCCGCCCCCACCCCGCGCGAGGCCGCCATGGGCGCCGAATTCGTCATGGCCTGCGTGGGCAATGACGACGACCTGCGCAGCGTCTGTCTGGGCGAAGACGGCGCCTTCGCCGGCATGGGCGCTGGCACGATTTTCGTCGACCACACCACGGTGTCGGCGCGGGTGACGCGTGAACTGGCGGAAATCGCGGCGGACGCCGGGATCGGCTATGTCGACGGGCCGGTTTCGGGCGGCCAGGCGGGGGCGGAAAACGGCCAGCTTTCGGTGATGTGCGGCGGCAGCCCGGCGGATTTCGACCGCGCCCGGCCGGTGATCGAGGCCTATGCCAAGATCTGCCGGTTGATGGGGCCGGTGGGCGCGGGCCAGACCACAAAGATGTGCAACCAGATCGCCATTGCCGGGCTGGTGCAGGCGCTGTCGGAATCGCTGCGCTTCGCCGAGGCATCGGGGCTGGAGATCGAGAAGGTGGTCGAGGTCATCAGCCAGGGCGCGGCCGGCAGCTGGCAGATGGCCAACCGCCACAAGACCATGGCGGCGGGCGAATTCGAACACGGCTTCGCCGTCGACTGGATGCGCAAGGATCTGGGGATCTGCCTCGATGCCTCGGACGATCTGGGCGTCAGCCTGCCGGTCACGGCGCTGGTGGACCAGTTCTACAAGGAGGTGCAGGGCATGGGCGGCGGGCGGTGGGATACTTCGTCGCTGATCGCGCGGTTGCGGCGTTAGGGGCGGCACGCCGCCGCCCCCGCGCGTCAGTTCATCTCGGCTGCGCGTTCGGCATCGACCTCGGACTGGGCCTTGGCGACGGCCTCCTCGAAGGTGGCAAAGATTTCGGCACCGCCATCGACGCTGGTCGTGAACCATTCGTAAACCGGCGCGGCGGCGTCCCGGAAAGCCTGCTTTTCCTCGGGCGTGGGGACGTAAAGATCGCCGCCGCCGGCGACGAAATCCTCGTATCCCCTGATGGATTTGCGCTTGGGGCTGGCGAAGGTCGCCTGCTGCAGCTGATAGAAGCCATCGACGACGACGCGGCGCAAATCCTCGGGCAGGGCCATGAAACTGTCATTCGACATGAACCAGAAGGCGCTCATATAGGCGTGGTTGTCGAGGGTCAGGTAATCCAGCCCGGCATCGGGGAATTTCATGTTCATGATGTCGGTGATGCCGTTCTGCGTCCCCTCGACCACGCCGGTCTGCAACGAGGTGAACAGCTCGGGCCAGGGAATCGGCGTGGGCGAGGCCCCGAAGGCGCGCACCAGTTCCTGCGGCAGGTCGGCTTCGACGGTGCGCAGCTTCATCCCGGCCAGATCGGCGGGGCTGCGGACCTGCTTTTCTGTATTGGCGAAGCTGCGCCAGCCGCCGGTATTGCCGATGGTCATCAGCCGGATCTTGCCGCCGCTGCTTTCCAGCGCCATGTCGCGCAGCTTCAGCGGGAAATCCCCGGTCAGCAGCTTTTCCGCGACCCGGTCGTCATCCATCAGATAGGGCAGGTCGAGCACCTGGATATAGGGGAAGATCCCCGCCGCCCCGCTGGAGGTCGCGATGAAGATGTCGATCGACCCATCGGCCACACCCTGCAGGCATTCGGCGCCGTTGCCGCACAGTTGGGTGCCGATGAACAGTTCGACCTTGATGGCGCCGTTCGAGGCGTTCTCGACATAGTTCTTGAACACGACCAGCCCGTCGAAATCCTCGTCCTGTTCGTTGGAATTGGCGGTGGCACGCAGCGTGTATTCCTGCGCGGCGGCGGCGGTGCCGAACGCGCAGATCAGCGCCATTGCGGTCAGGGTTCTGGTCAGCATCGTCGTCTCCCTTGTGGTTTGTGCATAACAGCCTAATCGGCAAAGCCCGTCAAACGCGGGATCGTCATCGAAATCGCCGGGATATAGGTGATCAGGAAGATCACGATCACCTCCATCGCGAGGAAGGGCAGGATCGCGCGCGCGATGGTGGCGATCCGTTCGCCCGAGACCGAGGATGCCACAAACAGCACCAGTCCCATCGGCGGCGTGATCAGGCCGACCGTCAGGTTGACCGACATGATGATGGCGAAATGAATCGGATCGACCCCCATCTGGGTGAAGATCGGCCCCAGCACCGGCCCGAGGATGATGATCGCCGGCCCCGCGTCCAGAAACATGCCGACGATGAACAGCAGCACGTTGATCAGGAACAGCAGGATCAGCGGGTTCTCGGACAGCCCGAGGATCACCGCGGCAAGGATCTCGGGCGCGTGGGACAGGCTGACCACGGTCTTGAAGGCCATGGCGGCGCCGACCAGCAGCAGCACCACCGCCGAGGTCGCGGCCGAGCGCTGCAGGATGCCCGGAATGTCACGCAGGGTCAGCGTCCGCATGACGAACAGCCCGATCACCAGCCCGTAGGCGGCGGCAACAGCGGCGGCCTCGGTCGGGGTGAAGATGCCGCCCAGGATGCCGCCCATGATGATGACGGGCGTCATCAGCGGGAAGAATGCCTTCAGGCTGGCCTGACCCTTCTCGCGCCAGGTGGTGCGGGGGCTGGCGACGGGAAAGTCATATCGGTCGGCCATGACCTTGACCATCAGCATCAGCGACAGCCCGACGAGGATCCCCGGCACGATTCCGGCCAGAAACAGCGCCGCCACGCTTTCGCCCATCACATAGGCATAGATGATCATGATCCCGGAAGGCGGGATGATCGGCCCGATCACGCTGGAAGCCGCGGTGATTGCCGCCGAGAAGCGTCGCGTATAACCCTGCTTTTCCATCGCCGGGATCAGCATCGATCCCAGCGCCGAGGTATCGGCCACCGCCGACCCCGACAGACCGGCGAACAGCATCGACGACAGGATGTTCACATGCGCCAACCCGCCGCGCAGATGGCCCATCAGGGCTTGGGCGAATTCGACCAGGCGTTCGGTGATGCCGCCCCGGTTCATCAACTCGCCCGCCAGCATGAAGAAGGGGATCGCCATGAGTGGAAAGCTGTCCATGCCGTTATAGACATTGCGATAGAGCAGCGCGACATCGCGTTCCTGCCCGTTCAGCCACAGCACCAGTCCCGGCGCCGCCAGCAGGGCGAAGAACACCGGCAGCCCGATCAGCAGCAGGATCAGAAAAACCGGAAGAAACCACAGCAGCATCTATTCGGCCTCCGCCATGACGGTGGAGGGAATCGTGGTCAGCCGGTCGCCCCCGCCGCCCAGTTGGATAAGGCTGCGCAGGATCAGCTCGGCATTCACGGCCATCAGCAGAGCGAAGCCCAGGAAGATCGACATATACATCCAGGCCAGTTTGACCCGGATCGCCGCCATCCCCAGCAGGTCCAGCGGCACCCACAGCGACGCGGCATTGAACAGCCAGCCCGAATTGACGTGCTTCCAGCCGAATTGCAACGCCATCGCCAGCACCAGTGCCGAGATCACCAGCAATGCCAGTGCCAGCGCCGCGGCCGCCCGGCGCGGCAGCGCGGCCTCGAGCATGTCGATGGCCACGAAGCCGCCCCGGCGATAGACGGCGGGCGCGGCCAGCCCGGTCATCCACAGCATCAGGAAGCGCGCGGCCTCCTCGGGCCAGGGCAGGGCGTTGTTCAGCGCATAGCGGCAGAAAACCTGTGTCAGGATCACCAGAACCATCAGTGCCAGCGCCAGCGCGCCAAGCAGAGATCCCAGTCCCGTCAGCCGCGCATTGATCCATTCCAGCGGCCTCAACAATTTTATGAGGATGTCGCTCATCGCTTCCCCTTCCTGCGGCCCGTCTGTCGTGGGGCCCTTATTGCGACGCGGTTCGGCCGCGACAGAACAGAAGCGGCGCGCCCCTGCCAGGGACCATGGCATGATCGGCTTCGTCATGCACGTCCCGGCGCCGGTATGCGAAACGCGACCGAAAGCCCCTGCGGGCGGCGCAACTGGCCCGGCAGGTCGGGGTTCGCCGCGCGGGCGAGGCCGTGACGCGGCAGGCCCTGTCCGCGGGACGGCATGTGGAGGGCGAGGCGCGTGGCCCCTCTCAACAGGGTGAAGTCGCACGCGGTCGGCGCGGGCGGCCATAGCGCCCGCGTCACCGCACGCGAACGGAGGCCGTGCGCGGACACCCCCGCCATTTCAGGCGCACACCGGCCGGATGCATCGCGACAGGCGCGCACGGTCTCGACCCAAGAAGGGGAATGGTGGGGCTGTTGCATGGGTTCCGCGATCTTCAGGGAACTTCGAAGCCATTGCCGAGCTGGTAAAGCTCGAACCAGCTTTCGCGGTCGAGGGTGATGCGCGTGGCCTCGGCCATGCGGCGGATGCGATCGAGATTGTTGCTGCCCAGCACCGGGATGATCCGCGCCGGGTGACGCAGCAGCCAGGCGACGGCCACGGCAGTGGCGTCGGTGCCGTGCGCGGCGCCGATCTCGCTCAGGCGCGCCAGCAGCGCCGGGTTCGCGCCGTCGAACAGCGCGCCCCCCGCCAGCGGCGACCAGGCCATCGGCGGGATACCGCGCTCCTGCAGGAAGGCGAGGTCGCCATTGCGGAAGGGTTCGGAATGGATCAGGCTCAACTCGATCTGGTTGGTCACCAGCGGCGTTTTCATCGCCGATTGCAGCAGGTTCCAATCGAACAGCCGGAAGTTCGACACCCCGACCGCGCGGACCTTGCCGCTGGTCACCAGTTCGTCCAACACGGCGCCGGTCTCGTTCTGATCCATCAGCGGGTCGGGCCGGTGGATCAGCAGCAGGTCCAGATAGTCCAGCCCCATCTCCAGCAGGGATTGCTCGACCGAGGCGAGCACATGCGCCCGCCCGGTATCGTAATGCTTGATCCGGCGTCCCGGCGCCTTGTCCGAGATCAGCGCGATGTCGGCCTTGCTGACGATCTCGATCCGCTCGCGCAATCCGGGCGCGGCCCTCAGCGCCCGGCCCAGCACCGCCTGGCTTTCGTAATCGCCGTAGATGTCGGCCTGATCGAAACTGGTGATGCCCTGTTCCAGACAGGCATCGATCTTGGCGCGGACATGGGCGGGGCTGGTATCGGCATCCCCGGCCAGACGCCACATGCCATAGACGATGCGGCTGAGGTCCAGATCGGCATTCAGGGCCACGCGTTCCATCAGCAGCGTTCTCCGGTTCCAAGCGGGGTGGCGGGGGTCCTTGCCGGCACCCGTCCGTAAGCCTCGGGCGGCGAACAGGTCTTCACATGCGGCAGGACCAGTTTGCCGAAATATTCGCATTCGTCCAGATGCGGATAGCCCGAGAAGATGAAGGCGCGGATGCCCATCTTCCGGTAGGCCTCGATTTCCGACAGCACCTGATCGGCCGACCCGACGATTGCCGCCCTGCAGCCCGACCGCAGCCGGCCGATCCCCGTCCACAGGTGCCGTTCGATTAAGCCATCCATATCGGCAAGGTCGCGGTTGCGGGTCTGATGCGCCACACGCAGCGACCCCGCATCCAGCGCCCGTTCGCGGATCGCCCGACCCAGATCGTCATCCAGCTTCGAGACCAGCCTGCGCGCATGATCGCGCGCCTCGGCCTCGGTTTCGCGGACGATGACATGGACACGCAGCCCGACATCCAGTGTCCGGCCATGGCGTTCGGCCACGGCGTTCACCGCTCGCATCCGCCCGGCCAGATCCTCGCGCGTTTCGGGCCACATCAGATAAACGTTGCAATGCTGGCCGCACAGTTCCAGCGCGTCGGGGCTGTAGCCGCCGAAATAAAGAAGCGGGCCGCCATTCTGTTGAAAGGGCTTCGCCGGAGCAGTCGGGACGCTGTGGAACCGATAGACCGCACCGTCATGGTTGATCTCGTCCCGCGTCCAGGCCTGTTTCAGGATCTCGACCACCTCGCGCGAGCGTTGGTAGCGGAAAGTGCTGTCGGCCGTCTCGCCGGGAAAGTCGCTGCTGATGATATTCAGAACCAGTCGGCCCTTCAGCATATGGTCCAGCGTGGCGATGGTGCGGGCCAGCATGATCCGCTGCATCTCGCCGCAGCACTGGCAGCCAGCATGTTGATGCGCTTGGTCAGGGGTGCGCAGCCGGCGACGAAGCTCAGCGTGTCCTGCCCCACCTGATAGGAGGACAGGCACAGGATATTGTCAAACCCCTGCGCCTCGGCCATGCGCACGATAGCGGCGCAATGATCCCAACTGGACCGCAGCGTCCCGTCCGGCACCCCCAGATAACGGTAATCATCCGAGCAGAGGGCGGAAAACCACGCGATCTCGGCGGCATCAAGCGTGGCGGAGGTGATCGGGACAACGGTCATGCGATAAATTTCCCCGCCGCGATTCTTCCTTGCCCATCAGGATTTTTTATACAGCAATGATGTATCAATTCATCGCGGGCCGGCCATGAATACCCCACAGCCCTGCTGATCTATATCCGCATCAGCGACCTTATGGCGCGCGAGATCGCCGCCGGTCATCTTCTGGACGGCGAACGCCTCGCGCCCGAACGCGAACTGGCGGCGCGGTTCGGGGCTTCGGTCGGGACGCTGCGCAAATCGCTGGCCGAACTGACCGGGCAGGGGCTTCTGGAATGGAGGCACGCGGGTCGAGAAATGCTGCCATTTCTTCGACCTCATGCGGCTGATCTTGCAGGCCGAACCGGTGCGGGTGATGGCAAGCGCCGGCCAGGCGGTCAATCATCTGGACGAGCGCTATGATGGCGCGACGCCCGATGTCCGGGACCACGGCTTCGTCATCGTCGATTTCGGCGACGGGACCCGCGCCATGCTGGATCTGAGCATGTTCGCGGAGGGCGCGCGCTATCAGGAGGAGCTTGCAGCCCTCGGCCCTGCTGGCAAGATCGAGGCCCTGGTGCCCGGTCCCGACCGGTTCTGGCCGGCCGGACAGAGGCCATCGCCGGTGCCGCAACTCGTCGAAAGCCCTCGTGCGCCGAAGGGCCCTCGCGTGACCCATTGGCCGGTCGATCCGCGCCCGACGCGGGTGCTGTCGGAATGGGCGATATGAGGGATCTCGGCGAGGCGGGTGTCCGGGTTGTGCCGGGGCCGCGAACCCGGTCATGGCCTCATCGCCCTGCTGATTCTCGCGATGGCGCTGACCGTCGGGGCCGGGATAGCCCTCAGCCGGATACGGCGGCAGCACCGGGATTTTCCGGCGCTGACCGCAGGCGGCGCGGCGATTTGCGGGCCTGTGTAACGGTTGCCATCGCAGCAGAGGTCCCGCACGGAAAAAAATCGGACCGACCGTTGATGTTCACCGTGCCGGGGGGAGGTGATGCCGGAGCCGCTTTCCGCCCGGACGCTGCCGATCTCCTGCGCGGCAGTTGGGATGCCGACCGGGCGCACACAGCTGGTGCGGCACGGCGCCCGCGCCATCGCGCAGCGAGGCGCTCAAACCATGTTCCCGGTCGGGGGGTCGGATAAACCCGCGGGGCGCGACTTTACAGGGTCGCGCCCATCATCATGCGGACGATCTCCTCGTCATTGGTGTCGGCCGGACGGCGTTCGCCGGCCACCACGCCGCGCGCCAGCACGATGATGCGGTCGGCGGCGGCGAAGATGTCGGGCAGGTTGTGCGAGATCAGGATGATCCCCACCCCCTTGGCCTTCAGCCGTTCGATCAGCGCCATCACCTCGCGCTGTTCGGGCACACCGAGCGCGGCCGTCGGCTCGTCCATGATGACCAGCCGCGCCTGCCAGTGGATCGCGCGGGCAATGGCGATGGCCTGACGCTGACCACCCGACATCTCGCGCACCGGGGCGCTTGGGTCGGGGACGACGATGCCAAGGCTTTTCATCACCTCGACCGCATCCCTGCGCATGGTCTTGCGGTCCAGAAATGGCAGGCCGAAGCGGCGGATGGTGCGCTCGCGCCCCAGATACAGGTTCAGGCCGGGATCGAGGTTATCCGCCAGCGCCAGATCCTGATAGATCGTCTCGATCCCAGCCGTGCGCACCGCCTCGGGAGTGCGGCCGGTCAACAGCTCGCCATTCAGGTAAACCAGTCCATCGGTCGGCGCATGAACGCCCGAAATCATCTTGATGACCGTCGATTTGCCCGCGCCGTTATCGCCCGCCAACACCACGCATTCGCCGGCGTTCACGGTGAAGGTGACGTTCTTCACCGCCTCGTTGCCGCCGAAACGCTTGCGCAGGCCCGCGACCTTCAGAAGTTCGGTCATGCTCGCGCCCCCACGATCCGATCCTTCGACTGATCGACCAGCACCGCCACGATGATGACCAGCCCCACGGCGACGAATTGCCAGTAGGGGGGCAGACCGCAGAAGACCAGGCCGAACTGGATCACCGCGATGATGAAGGCTCCGATCACCGTGCCGGTGATGGTGCCCTGGCCGCCGGTCAGGGATGCCCCGCCGATGAAGACGGCGGCAACGGCGTAAAGCAGGATCGGCTCGCCCGAATTCGCCGCGCCTGCGGAGAATCGAAACGTATAGATCAGCCCGCCCATCGCCGCCGTCAGCGCCGATATCACGAACAGGATCAGCAGGTGCCGCTTCACATCGACGCCCGCGCGTTCGACCGAGGCGGGGTTGGCGCCAAGCGCATAGGTATGGGCGCCGAAGCGGGTGTGCTGCAAGACGTAGTGGCAGATCAGCGCCAGCACGATCGCGGTGATCAGCGAGATCGGAAAGCCCAGCAGGTTGCCGTTGCCGATCTCGCGCGCATGTTCGTTGCGGATCGACACCGTGGCCCCGCCGGCCATTATCAGTGCTGCCCCCCGCGCTACCCCGTAAGTGCCCAGCGTGCCGATGAAGCTCGGCACCGCCAGCCAGGCGACGAGCCAGCCGTTCACCAGCCCGACGACGGCCGCCGCCCCCAGCCCGGCTAAGGCCGCCAGCGCCACGATCTCCCAGCCCGCGTCGGGGCCGGCCGCCCGGATCACCAGCGCGATCACCACCGATGCAAGGCCCGAGGAAAAGGCGATCGACAGATCAATATGCCCCGCCACGATCACCAGCGTCAGCCCGAGCGCCAGCAGCAGGATCTGCGAGGCCGCCACCGCGATGGATTGCAGGTTATAGACCCGGAACACGAAGGTGCTGCCGGTCTGGGTCTGGGCGTAGATCTCGAAAAAACCGAGGATCAGCACCAGAAACAGCCAGGACCAGGCGTTCAGCAGGGACTTCACGAATGAAGTCCCGTTCTGTTTGGCGATGCGCTCCATCGTCATTCCGAATAGATGAATTTCCTCGTCGCCTCGTCATCGACATTCCCGGCGTCGATGACGGTGAAACCGGTGCCGATGCCGGTCGGGATCGATTGGCCGGTCAGGTTGGCATAGGCGGCCATGACCCCGAAATAGCCGATCTCGGCCGGGTGCTGGGCAATCGCCGCATCGATCAGCCCGGAGGAGATGTTGTTCACGATGGAACCCGGCGCATCGAAGGCGATCACCGTCACGTCATCGACCTTGCCGGCGCTCTCGACCCCGTTCCCGGCCCCGAGTGCCGAAAACAGGTTCGCCCCGAACACGCCCTTGATGTCGGGATTGCGCGCCAGCACAGCCTGGAACTGCGAGGCGGCCAGCGAGGCGTCGTTGTCGTTATACTGGGTTTCCAGAACTTCGATCTTGGGGAAGCTGGCGGCCATCTCGGCCTTGAACCCTTCCTCGCGCTGATCGGTGGTCGAGACGCCCGGCCGCAGGTTGGACACGTAGACCTTGCCCTCGCCGCCGATCTTGTCGGCCATGTAACGCGCCGCCATCCGGCCGCCGCCCAGATTGTCCGAGGCAATATAGGCCAGCGGGAAATCCCCGTCGCCCGCGCCGTCCTGATATTTGCCATCGTCGATGAAGGTATCGACGGTGATGACCGGAATGCCCGCGTCAGAGGCGCGGCGTAGCGGCTCGATCATCTGCGTGCTGTCGGTCGGCGCGATCAGGATGGCGTCGGGCCCGCGCCCGATCACCGCATCCAGAACCGGGGTCTGCAGGACCGGGTCGAACTCCTCCGCGCCCTGAAAATCGACCTTGATGCCAAGTGCCTCGGCCGCCGCCTGCGCGCCCCTGTTCATGGTGATGTAGAAGGCGTCGGTGGTCAGGCCCGGCACCAACGCGATGGTGATGTCCTCGGGCGCCTTGGCGTCCTGTGCCAGACCGGCGGTGGCCATCGCGCAGGCAAGCGCTGCGGAGATGAAAAAGGTCTTCATGCTGTCTCCTCCTGTTGGGTGCGGCCCTTGCCGGGTCCGCTTTGGACCGCCGCGCCTCCTCGCGACGGGTGGCCCCCGGCGGCAATGAGGCCTGCCGGGCAAGCCTTTGGCTGTCAGATCTGCTGGGCCCGCGGCAGAATCACCAGATCGCGGATGGTCACGTTGCGCGGCCGGGTCAGCATGAACAGGGCCGCCTCGGCCACGTCCTCGGATCGCAGGCCCATGCCTTCGGCGGCCTTGCGGTCGATCTCCTCGGGATCGGAAATCCCCCAGAGATCGTTCAGCACCACGCCGGGCGCGATGGCCAACACCCGTACATTCTGCGGGCCGACCTGCTGGCGCAGCCCGTGCACGAAGGATTGCACCGCATGTTTCGAGGCGGAGTAGACCGGCTCCCACGGGATGGCCTGGTGACCCGCGACCGAGCTGGTCACCAGGATGTCACCGCCGCCGCGCGCGATCATGCCGGGCAGGACGGCGCGCACCATCTGGAAGACCGATGTGACATTGGTGGCCAGCACCCGGTCAATGGCGCCGGGATCGGCGCTGGCGACGTCCCCGGCAAGGTAGATTCCGGCATTGGCCATCAGGATGTCGACCGGCCCGAGCGCCTGCTCAACCTGCGCCAACACCTTCTCGGGGGCGTCCGGCGCGGTCAGGTCGGCTGCCACGGCGATGGCATCGGGGCCCAGCCGTTCGGCCGCAGCCTGCAATTTGTCGACAGAGCGCGCCAGCAGCGCCACCCTGGCGCCCTCACGGGCGAGTGCCTCGGCGGTGGCCAGCCCGATGCCGGAACTCGCTCCGGTGATCAGCGCCACCTTTCCCTGAACTTCAGACATCACCCCTCCCTGTCGATCGCCCGGGGCGGGACCGGCCCGCCGGGGCCTCCTCGCCCCGTCAGAGGCTGCCAGTATAAATTACGCGCGTAAAGAAAAAACTTCCTAATGCTGCCATGATACCCCGAACGGCGATGATGATGAGGGCGGCAGCGCGGCAGATGTGATCCGCGTTGTCGTGATATGCCAAAATTGAAATTGACGCATGTAAATAATATGCCGCATGATTTCATCCATGGTAGGGCGCCAGCCGGCGGACGCGGGCAGCCCTCTGCGAAATCGCGCGGCGAGGGAGAAAGGCGATGTATTTGCAGAAATTCGATCTGGGCGGCCGGCTGGCATTGGTCACCGGTGGCGCACAGGGAATCGGCGCCGCCTGCGCCGACGCGCTCGCCGAGGCGGGGGCGCGGGTGGTGATCGCCGATCTGGACCTGGTTGCCGCCACGACGAAGGCCGATGCCATGCGCGCGGACGGTCGTCAGGCGCAGGCGGTCGCGCTCGACGTGACCGACAGCGCGGCCGTTGACGCCGTTGCCGAAGCGCTCGAGGCCGAGGGCGGCGTCGATATCCTGATCAACAATGCCGGCATCGTGCAGTCCAACATGCCGGCCGAGAACTGCCCCGACGATCATTGGCGGCGCCACATGGCCGTCAACCTCGACGGGGTGTTCTTCTGTGCCCGCAGCTTCGGGCGGCGGATGCTGGCACGGGGACGCGGCAGCATCGTCAACATGGGGTCGATGTCGGGACTGATCGTGAACAAGCCGCAGGAGCAGAGCTTCTACAATGCCTCCAAGGCGGGGGTGCATCACCTGACGAAATCGCTGGCCGCCGAATGGGCGGCGCGCGGGGTCCGGGTCAATGCCGTCGCCCCCACGGTGATCGAGACCGAACTGGTCAGCCGGGTGCTGAAGGACATCCCCGAAATGGAACGGGTCTGGCTGGACATGACGCCGATGGGACGGCTGGGACGCCCGGATGAAATCGCCTCGGTGGTGCTGTTTCTCGCTTCGGACGCGTCCAGCCTGATGACCGGGGCCATTGTCTCGGCCGATGCCGGCTATACCTGCTGGTGAGAGACGTGGTGGCGCATCCCCAAAGCGCGCTCTGGGACGAGTTCCTGGCGGTCTCGGCCCGGATCGGCGGCGATATCGGGCTGATCCAGGGGGCGGGCGGAAACAGCTCGCTCAAGGATGGCGGGGTAATGTGGATCAAGGCCTCGGGCTGCTGGCTGGCCGAGGCTGCGAGGCAACCGATCATGGTGCCGCTTGATCTGGCGGCGCTCCGGGCGCGGGTGCTGGCGGGCAATCTGGCCGAAGCCGAGATCGCGGCGATGGCCCTGCCGGGCGGACCGGGGGGCCTGCGCGCCTCGGTCGAGGCGCCCTTTCATGCGCTGTTGCCCTCGCGTTGCGTGATCCATGTCCATTGCGTCGATACCATCGCCACGGCCATTCTGGCCGATGCCGGCGCCCGTCTTCAGCAGCGGTTGGGGGGGAGGAACTGCCACTGGCAACCCTATGTGAAACCGGGCGTGCCGCTGACCGAAGCGCTGCGCGCGTCGGGTGCGCAGACGGCCCCGGTCATCGTGCTGGGCAATCACGGTCTGATCGTCGGGGCTGATACGCCCCGCGCGGCCGAGGTGCTGATTGACGGGATACGGCGCCTTCTGGGCGGCACTGGCACCCCGGCGATGTCGGTGATGGCCGCGCCGTTGGCCGGACTGGACGGAACCGGCTATGCGCCGGCGTCTGCGCCGGGCGCTCATGACCTCGCACTGTCGCCGGCGCTGCGCGCGCTTGCCGGAAATTGCGCTATCGCGCCGGATTTCGTCGTCTTCTTCGGGCCTTCGATCCCGATCCTGCCGGCGGGGCCGGATCTGCCTGCGCGCCTTGCCGCGCTGGCGGCGCAACCGTTGCCGCTGAACGCCGTGGTGTTGGTCGAGGGGTATGGCGCATTGATCCGCACCGACGCCATGCGCGGGACCCAGGCGTTGCTGACCGGCTATGCCATGGTCCTCAAGCGCTATCTGATGAATGGCGGCGGTGAGATCCGGTATTTCACCGCCGCCGAATGCGCCGAATTGCTGAACTGGGATGCCGAGAAATATCGTCAGGCGCAGAACCGGGCAGAGGCCACCGATGGCTAATGTCGCCATCATCGATATCGGCAAGACCAATAGCCGCGCCATTCTGGCCGATCTGACCACGCGGCGCGAGATTGCCCTGCGCCGAATGGAAAACCGGGTGCTGCCGGGTCCGCCCTATCCGCATCTGGATGTGGAGCTGCAGGCCGCGTTCATCTTCTCGGCGCTGGCGGCATTCGCGGAGGTGGCGCCGCTTTCGGGCATCATGGTGATCGGCCACGGCGCGACGGTGGCGCTGGTGGACGATGACGGACTGGTGCTGCCGGTGCCGGATTACGAATTCGCCGGGCCGGATGAACTGGCGACGGAATATGACCGCCTGCGGCCAGATTTCGCGGTGACCGGATCGCCCCGGATGCCGGGCGGCCTGAATATCGGCGCCCAACTGCATTGGCTGCGCCACCGCTTTCCCGATCGGGTCGCGCGGGCCCGCCATGCGCTGTTCTGGCCGCAATACTGGACCTGGCGGCTGACGGGGCGTGCGCTCAGCGAAATTTCCTATGCGACCAGTCATGGCGATCTGTGGTCGCTGACGGATGGGACGGCGGCGGGGGGTGCGATGGCGCGGGTGACAGGCGGGCTGTTTCCGCCGCTGGCGCCTGCCGGTGCCGTCGCCGGCGTGCTGCGTCCCGCTCTCGCGGCGGCGCATGGTCTGCCAGCCGGCATCCCCGTCCATGTCGGTGCCCATGACAGCAGCCTCGCACTGGTGCCCCATGCCGGTCGCGGCCCGAGGACGCCCGCGATCGCCATGTCCACCGGCACCTGGCTGACCGCCTTCGCCATCGGGGTCGAGGCGATGCCGCCCCAGGCGGCGCCCGGCGTCATGGCCAGCCTCGATATCTTCGGCCGGCTGGTGCCGAATTTCCGTTTCATGGCTGGAAAGGCGCGGGCAGATATTCTGGCCGCCCCTGCCGACCTGCCCGCGCGCCCGGCCGAACTGTGCCGCATTGCTCAGGACCCGTTGACCGGCGGCTTCCGGTTGATCGACGGGACCGGGGCGCCCGTCCGGCCCGGCGACGAGGATCCGGCGCCCGGGCTGGATCGGCTGCTGGCGCAGGAGACCATCGCGGGGCTGCGCGCCATCAGTGCGCAAGGTCCGATCCATGTGACCGGGCCTTTTGCGGAAAACCGCGAGTTTATCACGGCGCTGAAAGGAGGCTGGCCTTTCCCCATTCATCCGCGCAGTTATGAGGCGAGCCTTGTCGATCAGGTCGCCGCGCTGTTCAATGAGGGTCAGGGTTGAGCATGGGACCGGCATGATCAGGAAGACCATCCGCACGATGGAGGAACTCGCCGGCGAAATCGACGTTTCGCGCCCGACGCTGTCGCGCTATTTTCACGACCCGTCCAGTGTGCGCAGCAACACCCGCGCCAAGATCGAGGCACAGCTGGCGGCGGTCGACTATGTGCCGAATTTCTTCGCCCGCAACCTCAATCGCAAGCGCACCGGCATGATCGGCGTTGTGGTGCCGCATCTGAACGACATCTTCCAGACGAGCCTCATCAACGCCATCGACGCCGCCGCCGGGCAGAGCGATTACAAGATCATCGTCCAGAACTCGGACAACGACCCCGCGCGCGAGGTGGCAGCGATCGAGGCACTGCGCTCAATGAATGCCGACGGCATCCTGATCGCGCCGCTGGGGCTGGCCTCGGACACTGAAATGCTGCGCCGGACCGAGGCGCATCTGCCGCTGGTGCTGATCGATTCCCGCGCCGATACCGAGCTCGACGCCTTCGATTTCGTCGGCAATGACAACCAGCACAGCATCGGGTTGATGGTTGATTACCTGATCCGCTCGGGCCATGATCCGGTCTTTCTGCCCATGCCGCGCGTGAACATGAACGCGGTCGAACGCAGCGAGGCCTATCGCGCCGCCATGGCCCGCCACAATCGCCCGGCCGAGGTGCTGGCCGGCGCAGTGGCAGGCCCGCATTGGGATTTCGAGCGCCACGGCCATGCGGTGATGAGCGCCGAATTCGCCGCCGGCCGGCATACCCGCGCAACGGTGCTGTGTGCCAGCGACCGGATCGCCATGGGGGCGTTGAAGGCGGCGCATGAATTCGGGCTGTTCCCGCAGGGCAAGGTGTCGGGCTTCCATCTGGCGGGCCATGACAATGATGCGCTGACGCGGTTTCTCCATCCCGGCCTGACCACGGTGGAGCAGGATGTGCCCCGCATCGCGGCCGAGGCGGTCTCGATCCTGCTGAGCCGGATCGAGACCCCGCGCCACGCCGGTGACCCCCATGACTTCCGCAGCATCCCCGCCCGGCTGGTGCTGCGCGATTCCGCCTGATCGGGCATCCAGACTGTCCAAACGGCCCAATCAGGACAACGAGGACTCTGCATGAAAGAAATTTTCGAAAGAAACGCCATCCGCCGCCCTGAAACCGATCGGCTTCTGAACCACAGCCTGACGGTTAAGGCGGTGCGGCTGAGGGGGGAGGCGGGACCGGCCGCCACCGACGCAGGGATGTGCCGGGCATGAAGCAGCTCGTGCTGGTCAACGGTCCACCGGCCAGCGGCAAGTCGAGCGTCACCCGCCTGCTGATCCGCGCGCTGACCGGGCAGGGGGTTGCGGCGATGCCTTTCTGCCTCGACAGTGTTAAGGAGGGGCTGCTGGCCGAGATCGGCACCGGCGACCGCGAACATGACCGGATGCTCGGCCGCGCCGGCTATCACGCGATCTTCAACCTCGTGGCCGAGATGCCCGACAGCGTGGTCGCGGTGATCGATGCCTGGCACGGTTTTCAGCCCGAAAGCGTGCTGCGCGACCATCTGGCGCGCGCCGGTGTCACGCGCGTGATCGAGATCTGGGTCGCCGTCGCACCCGCCGACGCCAACCGCCGCTATCGCGACAGCGCCGGTCACCACCACGCCGGGCATCCGCCCGCCAGCGCTGCCGCCGACGCGCTGCGGGACCTGACGGCGCGCGCGCGTCCGGTGGCGCTGGGTCCAGTGATCGAGGTCGATGGCAACAGCCCGGCCGGGGACGAGTTCGTGGCGCAGGTTCTGGCCGCCCTGCGCGCAGAGGAGACAGGCTGATGCTTCGGATAGGAGGGGCGAATGGCGGATTATGACAAGGGGGCGATCCTGGTGACGGGCGCCAGCGGCGGGATCGGCGGGGCGACCGTGCGCCTGCTGCGGCAGAAGGGGGCCGATGTCATCGCCGCCGGACAGAACGGCGAAAAGCTGGATGTGCTCGCGGCGGAAACCGGTTGCCGGGTCTTGGCCTTCGATCTGACCTCGGAAGCCAGCGTCCGCGCCGCGCTCGATGGGCTGGACCTGTGGGGGGTGGTCAATTGCGGCGGTTTCGGCGGCGAGATCGCCACACCCATGGACACCGATATCGACATCTTCGACAGGGTGATCGCCATCAATGCGCGCGGCGCGCTGCTGGTGACGAAATATGCCGCCGCCAGCATGATCCGGTTGGGGCAGGGCGGGGCCATCGTCAATGTTTCCAGCCAGGCCTCGCTGGTGGCGCTGAAGGGGCATGTCAGCTACGGCGCCTCGAAAGGGGCGCTGGATAACATCACCAAGGTCTCCGCGCTGGAACTGGGGCCCTACGGCATCCGCGTGAACAGCGTCCATCCCACGGTGGTGATGACGCCCATGTCCGCCTGGTATTGGGGGCGCCCGGAAATCGAGGGGCCATTCCTCGCGCAGATGCCGCTGGGTCGTTGGGCCACCGAGGAGGAGATCGCCGCGCCCATCGCCTTCCTGCTCTCCGATGGCGCGTCGATGATCTCGGGCGCGGCGCTGCCAATCGACGGCGGCTTCACGGCGGTTTGAGGAGGAGGGAAAGATGAAACAAGCCCGCATGATGCGTCTGTTCGGCACCTCGGGGAACTGCTTCGACGTGGCGATCGATCACGGCATGTTCAACGAACACAGTTTCCTCGGCGGGATCGAGGATATGCGCCACGCAATCGAGGTGGTGGCCGAGGCCCGGCCCGACGCCATCCAGCTGCCGCCCGGCACCGCGCCGATCCTGCAGTCGCGCCCCGGCAAGGACCGCCCGGCACTGGTGCTGCGCACCGACATCGCCAATGTCTATGGCACGCCCTTGCCGCGCAGGCTGTTCTCGGCGGTGATCGACCGCGCCGTGGAGCAGGCCGTCCGGCTGGACGCCGCCTGTGCGGTGGTCAACCTGCTGATGCTTCCCGACGAACCCGAGGTCTACGAGGCCTGCATCCGCAACATCAACCGCCTGAAGCCCGCCTGCGACGATGCCGGAATGCCGCTGATGATCGAGCCGCTGGTGATGCAGGACAATTCGAAGGGCGGCTATATGGTCGACGGCAATATCGACAAGATCCTGTCGCTGGTCCGGCAGGCGGTCGAACTGGGTGCCGACATCATCAAGTCCGATCCCTGCGACGATCCGCAGGAATATCACCGCGTCATCCAGATCGCTCAGGGGGTGCCGGTGCTGGTGCGCGGCGGTGGCAAGGTCTCGGACCGCGAGATCCTGTCGCGAACCAGGGTGCTGATGGAACAGGGTGCGCGCGGCATCGTTTACGGGCGCAACGTCATCCACCATGCCGATCCGGCGGCCATGACCGCGGCGCTGATGGCGATCGTCCATGACGGCGCCTCGACCGAGGACGCCATGGCGAGGCTGGGCTAGACGATGCGCAGGATCACCTTCGGCATCATCGGCTGCGGCCTGATGGGACGCGAATTCGCCTCGGCCGCGGCGCGCTGGATGCATCTGACCGACATGCGCGCTCGGCCCGAGATCGTTGCCGTCTGCGACACCAATCCGGCGTTGATGGAGTGGTATACGGAGAACCTCCCCTCGGTCACCCAGCAGACCACCGACTTTCGCGCGCTGCTGGCCAACCCCGGTATCGAGGCGATCTATTGCGCCGTGCCCCACGTCCTGCACGCCGAAATCTATCCCGAGATCATCGCCTCTGGCAAAGCTTTGCTGGGCGAAAAGCCCTTCGGCATGGATCGCGCACAGAATGCCGCGATCATGGCGGCGCTGCGGGATGGGCCGGGGCAACTGGTGCGCTGCTCCTCGGAGATGCCGTTTTATCCGGGGGCGCAGCGGGTGATCGACTTTGCCCGTTCGGGCGGGTTGGGCGATATTCTGGAAGTCGAATGCGCCTTCCTGCATTCTTCGGACATCAACCCCGACAAGCCGATCAACTGGAAGCGCATGGTGGACGTGAATGGCGCATATGGCTGCATGGGCGATCTGGGGATGCATGTCTGCCATGTGCCGCTGCGCATGGGCTGGCGGCCCGAACGTGTCGGTGCCACCCTGGTGAAACGGGTGAGGACGCGCCCCGACGGCCAGGGCGGCCGCGTCCCCTGCGAGACCTGGGACAATGCCACCATCACCGGCATGGTTGGCGAAGGCGCGGAGGCATTTCCGCTGGTTCTGAAAACCTGGCGGATCGCGCCGGGGGAATCGAACACCTGGTCCATCCGGGTGCTTGGCATGCGCGGCTCGGCCGAGTTCTCGACCAAGAATCCCCGGCAATGGCGGTTCATGCGCTATGCTCCCGGCGGGGGGCAGACATGGCAGGTCGAGGATCTGGGCTATCAATCGCTGTTCCCGGTCATCACCGGCGGCATCTTCGAGTTCGGCTTTACGGATGCGATCTTGCAGATGTGGGCGGCCTTCGTGGATGAGCTGGCCGGCGGCGACGCGCGCGGCTTTTCCTGCGTCACCCCCGAGGAAGCCGGCGCCCATCACGCCATCCTGACCGCCGCCCTGACGGCCGGTGTCGAGGGCCGCGTGGTCGATGTGGAGTATCCGCAATGAAACGGTCCTGCATCAACGCCGCCATTCGCGACGCGGAAACCATGCCGGCCGCGCAGGTCTGGGCATCGCCCGATTTCGGCTCGGGCGATTTCGACCGGCGGGTGCTGGTGCGGCTGTGCACCCGCAACAGCACCTTCGATACGGCCGGCGAACGGCCCCATGCCGAAAAACTGCTGTTCTCGGGTGTCGGACAGGAATCCCCCTTCCACGTCCATCGCATGAAGCTGGAGGACATCATCCTGCCCGGCGGCGGCATGTTGTGCATCGGGTTCACACCCGAAGGTGCCGACGTCCCGCGGACCGGCGAACCGGTCCCCGACCGTGTCCGCATCGACGGCGCCGAACACCCTGCTTGCTGCCGCGTCCACCGGCCGGAGGCGGGGCAGGGCATCACCGTCCCGCGCGGCATGCAGCACCGCTGCCGGGCCGAGGGCGCGCCCACCTTCGCGGGCGAGGTCAGCCAGTGCAATGACGATCCTGCCGCCAACTTCTTCCTCGAACCGCTCGGCGGGTTTTCGGCAATCGAGGAGGACGCGTCGCCCTATCGTCTGTTGTGGAACGAGGCCGAAGCATGACGCGGGCCGGCATTGCCTGCGCCGGCAACTGGATCCTCGATGTCGTCCATGACATCCCGGTCTGGCCGGAAAAATCGGATCTGGTCCAGATCCGGGCGCAGACCAGCGGACTGGGCGGCGGCCCTGCCAATGTCGCCGCCGGGCTGGTGGCGATGGGGGCGGATTATCCGGTGGTGCCGGTCGGATTGGTCGGCGCGCGCGCCCTCGGGGACGAGATGATCGCGCTGGCGCGGGCGGCGGGGCTGGAGGTGGCGCGGATCGGCCGGACTGCGAAGGCGACCACCGCGCAGACCCATGTGATGAACGTGCCGGGCGATAGCCGCACCTTCTTTCATCACTCGGGCGCGAATGACCTGCTGGATGCGGACCGGATCGACGTCGCGGGCCTCGCCGCGATGGGGCTGAAGATCTTCTATCTCGGCTACCTGAACCTGCTCGCTTGGCTGGATGCGCCGGGTGCCGATGGCCGTCCCCGTGCGGCTTCGGTGCTGGCCGAGGCGCGGGCGGCGGGGATGCTGACCTGCGTCGATCTGGTCTCCTCGCAAAGCGCGCGCTTTCGCCAGACCGTCTTCGGCTGCCTGCCCGAGATCGACGTCCTGTTTCTCAACGAGATCGAGGCTGCCCGTGCGACCGCCCTGCCGATCAGCGGCCCCGCTGACGAGGCCGGCCTGATCGCCGCCGCCCATGCGCTGGCGGCGGGTGGGCTGCGGCGCGCGGTCATCCTGCACTCGAGCGCGCTGACGGTCTGGCTGGAAGACGGGCAGGCGCGGGTCCATGTGCCCACGCCGCTGCCGCCCGACAGGATCGTCAGCCCGGTCGGGGCGGGCGATGCCTTCGCGGCGGGGGTGATCCACGGGCTGCACGAGGGCTGGGGGCAGGTGGCCTGCGTCGATCTGGGTTTTCGCGCCGCCGCCGCCTGTCTGGGCGCCCGGACGGCGACGGAAGGCCTGGGAAAATTCCTGCTGAAAGACCTCGAGCGCCGATCCCCCTGAAGCGCGGGCAAGCGCGGCGGCGCCCCCCGTCGGCTGATCGGCATGGGATCGCCGTGCCGTGGCCTGACGGGGTGGCGAGACCGCAACGACCGGATCGGCAGATGTTCAACAACTCTGCTGCACGCTGAAGATGCGCCGCGCAGACCTATTCGCGCCGAGCGTGCCTTTCCCGCCTGTCCGGCCGGAACCACCACGCGCAGATCTGCATAATTTCGCCAGCCGGCTGCGATCCCCGATCGACCGTAACGACGTCAGCTGGCCCGCCAGTCTGGCTCGGAAGGGTCGGCCCGGGTATCCGCCCAAGAGCGCGCCCGCTCCCGGCCAGACGGAAACGGCCGATGGGCCGCAGAATCTCGCTAACGGATCGTGAAACCGCCATCGGCCATCAGCGTCTCGCCATTGATGATCCCCGCGTCTTCGGAGGCCAGATAGGCGGCCGCCGCCGCGATCTCGGCGGGTCTGGCGAAGCGGCCGACCGGGATCTCCTGCCGCGCCTTCACGCCTTTCTCGCCCGACCAT
This sequence comes from Paracoccus sp. S1E-3, assembly GCF_013868135.1. GTDB lineage: Bacteria > Pseudomonadota > Alphaproteobacteria > Rhodobacterales > Rhodobacteraceae > Paracoccus. The sequence goes on along the minus strand of NZ_JACEMU010000004.1, from coordinate 268,469 downwards.
CCCACCAGCGCCATCGGCGTCTCCACCACCGTGGGCGCGATGGCGTTGGTGGTGATGCCGAAGGGCGCCCATTCCAGTGCGAGGATCTTTGTCAGCAGGATCAGCCCGGCCTTGCTGGATCCGTAGGCGGCGTGTTCGTCGATCGCCACCACCCCCGCCTGCGAGGACAGGTTGATGATCCGCCCTGCGCCCGAGGCTTTCAGGAAGGGCAGCGCCGCGACCGCCATCAGCCAGGGCGCGCGCAGGTTGATCCGCATGGTGCGGTCCCACAGCGCCACATCGGGCTTCGCCGCGGGAAAGACCACGCCCAGCCCCGCATTGTTGATCAGCACATCTATGCCCATCCCGGTCCCGATCCCGGCCACGGTTTCGGCAATGGCCACCGGGTCTTCGAGGTCCAGCTGAAAGGCGCGGTGATCCGCGCCCAGCCGTGCGGCCAGGTCGTCCGCGGCGGCGATATCCACCAGCGCCAGCCGGGCGCCAGCCGCCGCGAAGCGCTCGGCCAGGGCGGTGCCGATGCCGCCCGCCGCGCCGGTGATCAGCACGGTCTTTCCGGTGAAGTCGCTCATGTCGCCCTCAGATGTCGAAATTGGTCGGCAGAACGATCATGTCGCGGATGGTCACGTTGCGCGGCCGCGACAGCATGAACATGATGGCGTCGGCGACCTCGGACGGTTCGATCAGGCTGCCGTTTTCCTTGGCCTTGCGCAGGTTCTCCTCGGGCCAGTCCGCCAGCAGCGCCGAGATCACCGGTCCGGGCGAGACCTGGCCCACGCGGATACCCTGCTTGTTCAGCTGCCGGCGCATGGTCTGGACGAAACAGGTGATCGCCCATTTCGAGCCGGAATAGACCGGCTCCCACGGGACGGGGAAATGGCCGGCCACCGAACAGGTGACGATGATGTCGCCGGTCCCGCGTTCCGCCATATGCGGGATCACCGCATGGACGTTCTTCATCACCGCATTCACATTCAGGTTCAGCATCCTGTCGATGGTGGCAGGGTCGGTTTCCACCAGATCCCCCCCGATATAGGTGCCGGCATTGCAATGGAGGATGTCGATATGGTCCACCTTTTCAAGGATTTGGGGCACCATCGCCGCGCAGCTTTCCGGGTCCAGCAGGTCTGTCACCTGCGGGATCGCCCGTTCGCCCAGCCGTTCGCGCAGCTGTTCCAGTGCCGCCGCGTCGCGGTCGACCAGCACCACGGTGGCGCCCGCATCGAGCAGCGCCTCTGCCGTGGCGAGGCCGATCCCCGATGCCCCGCCGGTGATCGCCGCGATCTTGCTCTTCATTTCCGTTCCCATGTCTTTCCCCAATCCGTTAATGCGTCAGATAACCGCCATCGGCGACCAGCACCGATCCGGTGACATAGCTCGCCGCGTCCGAGGCGAGAAACAGCACGCAGGCCGCCATCTCCTCAGGTTGACCGAAGCGGCCCATCGGCGTGTTTTCCGTCCAGACCCTGTTCCAGTCGGCATTGGCGATCCCGCCTGCCGTCATGTCAGAGACGACATAGCCCGGCGCCAGGGCGTTCACCCGGATGCCACGGTCGGCATATTCGAAGGCCATGGTCTTGGTCATGGTGTGGATCGCGGCCTTGGACGAGTTATAGGCCACCTGCAATTGCGGCTTGTTGGCCACCATGCCCGAGATCGAACCGATATTGACCATGGCGCCCCCGCCCTGGTCCAGCATCGGCCGGATCGCGGCGCGGGCGATCCGGAACGGCGCGATCAGGTTGGTATCGAAGATGTAATGCATGCGCTCGTCGTCGAAATCGTGGAAATCGCCATTCGCCGCCACGCCGGCATTGTTCACCAGCACGTCCAGTTTGCCGAAGCGGTCCAGCGTCGCCTGGACGATCCGTTCGGGCGCGTCGGCATCGTTCACATCGGCCTGCACCCAGTCGAAGCGGTCGGGCGTCTCGGCCAGCAGCGCCTTCAGCGCCGGGGTTTCGCTGCGGCTGGTCAGCATGCAGCGCGCGCCCGCTTCGCCGAAGATGCGCGCCACCGCCAGCCCGATGCCGCGATTGCCGCCGGTGATCAGCGCCACCTTTCCGTCCAGCCGGAAAATATCCATCGTCATTGTCATGCTCCGCTATAGTCGGGGGCCGCGCCGGCACGGCAGGCGGCGTGATAGGAATCGAGGCTGCGGCCCACCCATTGGATGACCGCCTCCTCGGGGTTGAAGGGGGTGTCCGCCAGCGCCGCCGCCGCCGGCATGTGCTGGCGGATCAGGGGTAGGGGGATGCCCTGTCCGGCGAGCGTCGCAAACAGCCGCGCCACCGCCGCCTGCGCGGCCTCGGTCGGCCAGTAATAGCGGATGCGGTCGGACAGCGAATAATGGCGCAACAGGTGCTGCGCGGCCGTATCGCCCGGATAGTGCCGCTGCCAATGGCCCGGCTGGGCCAGCATCTCGGCCTCCATTACCGCCATCAGCGGTCGGTCGCCGTAATCGGGCTCCAGATCCGAGGCGATCAGATCCAGCGCATAGAGCGCCTCGCGCAGCACAAAGGTCAGCTCCGGTCCGACCTTCAGGATGGCGAAACCGTCGGCCACCAGATCCGACAGGGCTGCGGGGCCCTGATAATCGGTCGAATGGGCCTCGAAGACCAGACCCGGCACGCCGGTCAGCACCGCCGCCAACGGCGCGGCCAGGTCGGGGCGATAGGTGACGACGTTCTGATTGCCGAATTCGACGCCCGGCTGGACCACCACGGCGATGACGCGGTCGAGCGCGCCGGTCAGCCCTGCATCGGCGAAGGTGCGGCGGTGGATGTCCAGTGTGCGCCGGGCGGCCTCGGGCGAGGTCGGGGTGATCGCATCCAGCGCGTGATCGGCGCCGCCGGGCGGGGGCACCTCGGTTCCGATGACGTAAAGCGGCATCGCGCCGCCCATGGCGCGGGCGCTGCGTTCGGCCACCCCAGCCAGCCGCGCAGCGCGTAGCGCGGTGGTTTCGTCATCCAGCGCCTCGGGCTCGCCCTTGGCCCCCATGGAGGCATCCAGATGGATCTTGCGAAACCCCGCCGCGACATAGGCGGCAATCATCTTCTCTGCCTCGGCCATGGCGTCTTCCGCCGGTTGGTCGCGCCACGGGTTCGGCCCCAGATGATCGCCGCCAAGAATGATCAGTTCGGGCGGACAGCCTTCCTGCGCGGCCAGGCTGAAGACCAGATTGGCGAAATCCTGCGGCGTCATGCCGGTATATCCGCCCAGATGGTTGACCTGATTGCAGGTGGCCTCGATCAGCACCGGCGCGCCGGTTTCCACACCCGCCCGCAGGGCCGCCCGCAGGACCAGCGGATGGGCCGAGCAGACCGAGGTGATCCCGGCCGGGCGTCCCGCCACCCGTTCGGGCGCCAGTTCGGTCAGCGCTGCAAGGCTCATGCCGATCCCTCCTGTTTTGCGATGAAGGCGTCAAGCTCGGCCCGTGTGCCCGCGCCCTCCATCGGGCCCAGCACGGTAACATTGCGTGCGCCTGCCGCGTTGCCATAGCGCAGGGCGTCAGGGATGCTCAGGCCCAGACGGCGGCAGGCGACATAGGCGCCGCCAAAGCAATCGCCCGCGCCGGTCGGATCGCGTTCTTCGACGCGGAAGCCCGGATGGTGCACCGGCTTCGCGTCGGGGGTAAAGACGGTGGCCCCGGAAGCCCCCTGTTTCAGGGCGATTTCCTTGACGCCCATCTCGAACAGGCGGGTAATGGCGGCGTCCTGGCCGGTGATGCCGGCGGCGCGCTCCAGCTCGTCACCCGAGGGCAGCAGCAGGTCCGAAAGCGCGATGAGACGCTTGAACAGCACCTCGGTTTCGGCGTCGCGGGCCAGTTCCTTGCGCAGGTTCGGATCGACAGACAGGCTGCCGCCGCGCGCCCTGATGCGTGGCGCGGCATATTCGATGACGCTGCGGGCGGCGGGCATGGACAGCGCCGTGCCCATCACATGCAGATGGCCCGCCCGGTCGATCAGCGCGCGCACCGCATCCGACAGCCCGAAACGCGCTGCCGCCGAGGTGGCAATGTTATAGACGAAATCGCGCGAGCCATCGGCGCGGTAGCGCACGAAGGCGCTGCCGGTGGGGAAATCCGCATCCTCGGAGACGGCCGAGACATCGACCCCGTCGCGGCGCAGCCGGTCGAGATTGACCGCGCCGAAATCGTCGCGGCCGACCGCCCCGATCATCGCCGCCGACCCGCCGATGCGGCCGCATTGATCGATGAAGATCGCCGGCGCGCCGCTGGGATAGGGGCCGGTTAGCGGCTGTGCGGCCCGGAAACCCTCGCCGATGGTGGTGGCGACGATCTCGACCAGGATTTCGCCCACGCAGACCGTGGGGCCAAGCGCGTCGGGGGTCAGCACCGCCATGTCAGGGCCGGGCATTGGTGGCGCGGCGGCGCTTGGCCTCGGCCATTTTCTGCTCGATGAACCCCTTGGCATGGGCGGCCAGCGGGTCGTTCTCGGTCCAAGTGTCGCGCCAGATCGCACAGGCCAGCGACAGCCCCTCGTCGACCACCGCGGTCGAGAAGCTTTCGAAGACGATGTCGCGCTGGTAGTCGATATCAAGAAGCGCATCGAAGATGCGGTCGAAGTCGATCACCCCGTCGCCCAGATAGCCGCGATTGCTTTCGCCGATATGGAAATAGCCCAGCCTGTCGCCCGCCAGCCGGATCGCGGCGGCGGGATTGGCTTCCTCGATATTCATGTGGAAGGTGTCGAGATGAAGGCGGACATCGTCGCGGCCGGTGTCGTCAAGAAATTTCAGGCCCTGCGCGGTGGTGTTCAGCAGGTTGGTTTCGAAGCGGTTCACCACCTCGAGCACAAGATCCACGCCGGCGGCCCTGGCGATCTCGGCGGTTTCGGCAATCGCCTCGACGCTGTTCTTCCAGCCGTCCTCCGTGGGCTGGCGGTCGTATTTCGTATGCGCGGAATAGAGGATTCCGCCCAGCTTGTTGCCGCCGATGTCGCGCACCGCGTGGACGGCATCCGCCAGCATCCGCTTGCCCCCCTCGACGGTCTGGGCATCGGTCGCCGACACGTCCTTGTCGCGCGGCAGCCCCATGGTGACGCCGATCTGCACATCCAGCGACTGCGCCTTCTTCGCCAGCCGGTCCAGATCGAACAGTTCGGGCCGCAGATAGGCGAATTCGATGGTGCGGTAACCGTGCTCGGCCGATTTCTCCAGCGCGTTCTCCAGCCCCTGTTGGGTCTGGCCGCCCGTCCAGACAAACGAGTGAATCCCCAAACGTCCCATGCCGTGCCCTCCCAGCCGGTGAATGATGAGGGGACGTTACATTTGCATTCAGAACAATACAAATGGAAATTTTGTACCGGACAAGATTGGCTGCTCGGTCATGCCGCGCCGGTCAGGGCGCGCCCTGCAGCAGCGCCTCGGCGGTGAGGTCATCGGTGATGAGGGTGTTGGCGATGCCCCGGCGCAGCACGGCGCGGATGATCTCGGTCTTGTGGGGACCGGCCGCGACCAGCACCCGCGTGGGCACGTTAAGCAGCGTGTCCAGCGGAATGCCCACGCTGCGGGAGCTGAGCGGATTGGGCACCTCGACCCCGTCCTTGTCGAGGAAAATTCCGACCACATCACCCACCGCACCCGCCGCGATCAGATCCTCGGGACGGACCTCGGGTGGCAGTCCTTCCTGCACCAGATAGGATTTCGGCGACACATCGCTGCAGGTCAGGATGGCCGCATCCAGCCGGTCGAACTTGGCGAAATGTTCGCGGAACTGTTCCTGCGACAGGAACAGGTCGCGGTCGACACCCTTGGACAGAAAGTTCGGCGCGGCGAGAATCGAATAGCTGGCCCCCAGCCGTTCCGCCAGGCCGGACACGATCGCGAAGGAGTTGAAGGTGGCGCCCCGGACGGTGCCGCCGAACATGGAAATCACCTCCAGCTCGGGATGGCTCTGGCGGGGCAGGTTGGTGATGGCGCTTTGCAGGGTGATGCCCCAGGATACCCCGATCTTGCGCCAGTCGTCCGCCTCCAGCCGGCGCAGCAGATAGCTGGCGAGCGCGGCCCCCGCGGGATAGTTGTAATCGTAATGCTCGGGGTCCGCTGGGGCTACCATGGCCTGCTGCAGGCCATAGGCGGCGACCAGTCTTTCCTGCAATTCGATCCGGGGCAGGAAGGGCGATTCGATCTGCACCTTCACCATGCCCAGTGCCTTCGCCCGCTGGATGGCCTGATTGACCCGCAGCCGGGTCACATCCAGGTGGCGCGCAATGTCGGCCTGGGTCATGCTGTTGACATAATAATGCCAGCAGACCTCGGTGATGAAGGCGTCGCTGTCATCGACTTTTTCTCTGGCCATGCTGCGTCCGGTCCCTGCTGTAATCTGTCCGCTTGTAATTCCAATCACTTGGGAACAACCAGCCCCGCCAGTTCAGCATACAATTGCCTCGCTAAAAATACAGATGAAAATATCACTTGAGTGAGTCGAAATACATTTGTAAAGATTGCCGCAGGGGAGGGCGTCTGCGGACGAGGAGACCGCAGCCCTGCGCACCGAACTGACAAATCTGGGAGGATTGACATGAGCTTCGCATACAAGCTCGGCGCATCGGCCATTGCGTTTGCCGTGACTGCCGGGATGGCCTATGCACAGGACGCATCCACTTTCTGGGCCGAAGCGGCCAAGCCCTATCAGGGCGTCACGCTGCACGGCGTCACCGAATCGACTCCGCCATCGAATTACGTCAAGGACGTGCTGGCGCCGGAATTCGAAAAGCTGACCGGCATTCGCGTCGACATCGAAACCACGTCCTGGGATCAGATGTATGACAAGGCCATCAAGGACATGGAGGCCAAGACCGGCATCTATGACATGGTCTATATCGAACAGGACATCATCTATGCGTATCTCTCGCGCAATTTCCTGGTCGATACGACCAAGCTGCTGGCGGACAAGCCGGAGCTGAAATCGCCGAACTATGACGAGGCGAACTTCACCAGCTTCGCCAATTATTTCCGCGGCGAGAACGGCGATCTGTATGGCATTCCGGTCGAAGCCTTCATCAAGACCTACCTGTATCGCACGGACCTGTTCAACGATCCCGCGATTCAGGCCGCTTACAAGGAAAAGACCGGCAACGACCTCAAGCCCGCGACGACCCATGAGGAATATACGGCGATTGCCGAATTCTTCACCGAATACGGCAAGGAGAACGGGCTCGATCTGTGGGGCACCACCGCGCAGGCCCATACCGGCCACCCGGCCAGCTGGTACGAATTCGTCGAATCGATCGAGCCGACCTTCGGCGTCTACAACTGGGGCATCGACGCGGCCAACAACTATGCCGCCACCGTCGAGAATGGCGGTCGGATGAACTCGCCCGAGGCCAAGGCGGCGATGAAATACTGGCTGCATCTGCGCGACATCGCGCCGCCGGAATCGGTGCAGTCGACCTGGACCGAAACCGCGACCACCATGGCCGCCGGACGCGCCGCGCAGGGCCTGATCTATGGCGAGAACGCCGCCTGGATCGCCTCGGACGAAAACCAGTCGAAGGTCGTGGGCAAGATCGGCGTCGCCATGCCGCCGCTGTCCGAAGGCGTGCTGGCGCAGGCCGAGGCGGGCGAGGGTTATGTCGGCTATTATGACGGCGGCGCCTTCGGTATCCCGGTGACCTCGAAAAATCAGGATGCGGCGATGCTGTTCCTGCAGTTCATCGCACAGAACGATGTCCAGCCCGACTGGGCACTTGCCGGCTCGCGTATCACCAACAACGCCACCTATGACGATCCGAAGGTCAAGGAACTGGACGCCAAGCTGGGCGGCTATTTCACCATGCTGAAGGATCAGGGCAAGCTCTATGCGGGCGCGCCGCCCTATCCCTTCCATGCCCAGGTGCGCGAGGCGGTGGCGCCGATCTTCTATGACATCCTGACCGGCAAGATCGACCCGGATACCGGCCTCGACCAGATGGCCCAGAAGACCGAGGAAGAACTGACCGCGCTCGGTTACCGCAAGTAACGCTTCCCTGCAGACGACCGGGGCCGCGTGCGGCCCCGGTTCCCGAAAGCCCGACCTGACCCCGTGACGCCGGAGGATCCGCGCATGCACTCCAATCGTTTGGGCTGGCTGCTGCTGGCGCCCACGATGATCATTCTGTTCTTCTTCGGAGTGGTCCCCTTCTTCTACGTGATCTGGGTGTCCTTCCACCAGTGGAACCCCTTCGCGGCCAATCCGAACATGGTGTTCAACTGGGCCTCGAACTATCGCCAGGTGGTGTTCGACGCGCAGCTGCTCGCCTCGCTGGGCGTGACCTTCGCCTTCGTCTTCTTCGCGGTGGTGTCGGAACTGATCCTCGGTTATCTGCTGGCGCAGGCCTTCATGAAGGACTTCCCCGGCAAGGCCTTCTTCCGCACCATCCATACGCTGCCGCTGATCATGGCGCCTATCATCGTCGGCTCGATCTGGAAGCTGATGACCACGCCGTCCATCGGCATCATTCCCAGCCTGGTCCAAAGCTGGTTCGGCCTTGATCTGAACATCGGTCAAAGCGCCGCCGCCGCTTTCATCACCACGGTGGTGATGGATGTCTGGCACTGGACGCCGCTGGTCACCCTGTCGCTGATCGCGGCGCTGGTATCGCTGCCGCCCGACCCGTTCGAGCAGGCCCAGATCGACGGCGCGAACAAGCGCCAGATCTTCTGGCACATCACCCTGCCGATGATCGCCCCTGCCGTCGTCGCCACCGTCTTCATCCGCCTGATGGACGCGCTGCGCACCGTGGACGAGGTGCTGATGCTGACCGGCGGCGGCCCCGGTTCGGCCACCCGCTATATCGGCGTGCATATCTTCAAGGAAGTCTTCCCGCGCACGAATTACGGCTATGGCTCGGCGATTTCGGTGGTGGTCCTGTATATGACCATCGTCATCTGCTGGCTGCTCTACGTGGGCCTGATCGCGCCCCGCAACACCCGGAAAGGTTAAGCCATGAAGACGCTCCGCCCCTGGCTGATGATCCTGTTCTGGACCTTCATCAGCTTCCTGACGCTGTTCCCCATCTACTGGCTGTTCGTCGTCTCGGTGAAACCGGCGGTCGAGCTGTTCTCGACCCCCGATGTGATCCTGACCAAGTTCTACTGGAAGAACTATATCGACGTGCTGAACGACCGCACCCTGCGCAGCTACATGATGAACTCGCTCATCATCTCGACCGGGAATGCGGTGCTGTGCACGCTTCTGGGCTTTCTGACCTGCTATGCGCTGTCGCGCTTCAACCTGCCGGGCAAGGAAAGCATCTTCTTCTGGACCATCACCAACCGCATGGCGCCGCCGGCCGTCTTCCTGCTGCCGATGTTCCTGCTGCTGACGCAGGTCTACGCCATCGGCGATTTCAAGCTGGCCGATACCCGGATCGGGATGATCCTCGTCTATTGCACCTTCAACCTTCCCTTCGCGATCTGGACCCTGCGCCCGACCGTGGACGGCATTCCGAAGGAACTGGACGAGGCCGCTTATGTCGACGGGGCCAGCCCCTGGAAGGTGATCACCGAGGTGGTGTTCCCGCTGGCCCGGCCCGGCCTCGCCGTCACGCTGATCCTGACCTGGGTCTTCGCCTGGAACGAATACCTGCTGGCCGCGACGCTTACCAACTTCAACGCCCGCACACTGACCACGGGCCTGTCGGAATATGTCACCACCACCGGCACCGAATGGGGGATCATGGCGGCGATCTCGGTCTTCACGCTGATCCCGGCGCTGATCGTCTTCAGCTTGGTGCAGCGTCATATCGTGACTGGTCTGACCTTCGGCGCGGTGAAAGGATAAGCCATGGCTGACGAACTGGACAAACTCGCCCAAGAGGAAAACCCGGCCCTCGTTCTGGCCCGTCTGATCGAGGAGAACGAGGAGCGCGCCCCCGGCATCCGGCAGGGCTTCCTGCCGATCGAGACCAACTGGTTCGACCGCGTGTTCATCAGCGTGGTGCTGTGGGTGGCGCTGTCGCTGTTCTGGTTCCGCTTTCTGGAGCCGCTCGGACTGTCGATCTGGCTCGGCGTGGCGCTTTCCCTGATCGCCGCCATCTATATCATTCGCGAGGGATAGCCATGGAAGCGCTGGTTCTTGAACGCAAGGATGAACTCTTGCTGCGGGATTTCCCCGCCATCGACCGTCAAGAAGAAGTCCTCGGCCCCCATGATGTGCGCATCAAGCTGCATACGGTGGGAATCTGCGGATCGGATGTGCATTACTACACCCATGGGCGGATCGGCCCGTTCGTGGTGACGGAACCCATGATCCTCGGCCACGAGGCTTCAGGCACGGTGATCGAGATCGGACCCGCCGTCACCACGCTGAAGGTCGGTGATCGCGTCTGCATGGAGCCGGGGATTCCCGATCCCAATTCCAGGGCCACCCGGCTGGGGATGTATAATATCGACCCGGCCGTTCGCTTCTGGGCCACGCCGCCCGTTCACGGCATCCTGCGCCCGACCTGCGTTCACCCCGAGGCCTTCACCTTCAAGCTGCCGGACAATGTCAGCTTCGCCGAAGCCGCCATGGTCGAGCCGCTGGCCGTGGGCGTCCATGCCGCCACCAAGGCGCGCGTCAGGCCCGGCGATATCGGCGTGGTGCTGGGGGCAGGTCCGATCGGTCTGGTGACGGCGCTGTCGGCGCTGGCAGCCGGTTGCGCGCGCGTCTATGTCGGCGATCTGGCCGACAAGAAGCTGGAAATCGCCGCCAGCCTGTCGCCCGCCCTCATCCCCGTCAATGTCACCCGCGAAAACCTCGTCGAGCGCGTCAAGGCCGATACCGAGGGCTGGGGCGCGGATGTGGTGTTCGAGGCCACCGGCTCGCCCCGCGCGGCGGCGGGGGTGTTCGAGCCGCTGGCGCCTGGCGGCTGTGTGGTGATGATCGGCGGCCAGCCCGACCCGATCAGCTATGATGCCGGCGCGGCGATGGTGCGCGAGGCGCGCGTCGAAAACATCTTCCGCTACGCCCATGTCTTTCCGCGCTGCGTGGCGATGCTGGCCTCGGGCGCCATCGACGTCAAACCGCTCATCACCCGCAGCTTCGACTTCAAGGACAGCGTGCAGGCTTTCGAGATCGCCGCCTCGGCCCCGCCGGCCGATGTGAAGATGCAGATCGTCCTGCCCCAATAACTTTCACCGGAGGCCGCCATGGCGAATGTGAAAATCGACAACGTGATCAAGCGCTATGGGGCCGTTCAGGTCATGCATGGGGTGAATGTGGACATCGAACACGGCGAGTTCGTCGTGCTCGTCGGCCCTTCGGGCTGCGGGAAATCGACGCTCCTGCGGATGCTGGCGGGGCTGGAGGAGATCAGCGACGGCACCATCTCGATCGGGGACAAGGTGGTCAATGATGTCTCGCCCAAGGATCGCGACATCGCCATGGTGTTTCAGTCCTATGCGCTTTACCCGCACAAGACCGTGGGCGAAAACATGGGATTTCCGCTGAAGATGGCCAAGCGCCCCAAGGCCGAGATCGACGAGAAGGTCGGCCGCGCGGCGAAGATCCTCGATCTTGCGCATCTGCTGGACCGCTTCCCCAAGCAGCTTTCCGGCGGGCAGCGCCAGCGCGTCGCCATGGGCCGCGCCATCGTGCGCGACCCGCAGGTCTTCCTGTTCGACGAACCGCTGTCGAACCTCGACGCCAAGCTGCGCGTGACCATGCGCGTCGAGATCAAGGAACTGCATCAGCGGCTGAAAACCACCATCGTCTATGTCACCCACGATCAGATCGAGGCGATGACGATGGCCGACAAGATCGTCGTCATGCGCGACGGCCGGGTCGAACAGGTGGGCGCTCCGCTGCATCTCTACGACTACCCGAGCAATGTGTTCGTGGCCGGCTTCATCGGCTCGCCGTCGATGAATTTCCTGCGCGGCAGGATCGTCAGCGAAGGCGGCGCCAAGCAGTTCGCCTCGGAAAGCGGGCTACGGCTGCCGCTGCCCGACACCCCGGCGGAGGTGGGGGCCGAGGTGATCTATGGCATTCGTCCCGAACATATCGGGGTGGGAGATGCGGGCATTCCCGTCGATGTCGTGGTGGTCGAGCCGACCGGGTCGGAAACCCAGATCTTCGCCAAGGCGGGGGGCGATGTGATCGACGCCATCGTCAAGGACCGCATCAGCGCGGCGCCCGGATCGCAGATCCATTTCGTGATCGACCCGGCCAATGTCCACCTGTTCGACGCCCAGACCGAACAGCGGATCTGACCGCGATGACGCGCGCGGTGATCTTTGACCTTGACGGGGTGCTGGTCGACAGCGAACCCCTGTCGCTTGGCCTGCTGGCCGAGGAAATGCGCGCCCTGGGCATCGCCGACGCCACGCCTGGGGAGGTTGGCCGGCAGTTTCTGGGCGTCGCGCTGCCGGTGATCCGCGCCTATGTCGCCGACCGGCTGGGCCGCCCCGTGCCCGACGCCTTTGTCGAGCGTTTCGAGGACCGCCTGCTGGCGCTCTATCCCGAGCGGCTGCGGGTCATTGACGGTGTGCCGGACCTGCTGGACCGGTTGCAGGCGGCGGGGATCGGCATGGCGATCGCCACCGGCGGATCGTTGCGCCGCATGGGCGAGACGCTGCGGGTTTCGGGGCTGGAGCGCTGGTTTCAGGGCCGCGCCTTCAGCGCCGATCAGGTGGCACAGGGCAAGCCCGCGCCCGACCTGTTTCTGCTGGCCGCGGATCGACTTGGTGTCGCCCCGGCAGATTGCGTCGTGCTGGAGGACTCCCCCCATGGCGTCACCGGCGCATTGCGCGCGCGCGCTCGCGCGGTGGGGTTTGTCGGCGGGACGCATCTGGCGCTTCGGCGCGAGGATCACGCCGCATTGCTGCGCGCAAAGGGCGCGGCCCCGGTGCTGGACGACATGACTGGCATGTTCGCGGCGCTGACCGCCGCAGCCTGACACGGCCCCGCAACATCGCGGAGCGGGCCGCGCGAGGGTCGACGAGGCCTGGAAAGCCTCGGACGGCCGCGCCGGGCGGTGCCCAAGCCCCACGTCTATCGGCAGCACGCCCTGCCGCGCGCGGCGCCTGCGGCCTTCCATCCGCAGATGGCCAGCCACTCACGCCCCGCCGCCATCACCTGTTCAGGTTGATGCAGCCACCGTCGGCGGCGCGCTTGAACCGCGGGAGGAAAGGCCGGTCGCGAGGGGGCAGCTTGGTCCGGCGCGGCGCCGGGCCGACCTGTCCGGCCGCGCGCGATCAGACATTTCACGCGCCGCCCGAGGCCCTGTGCAATTACGGCCGAGCCGGGGTCAGGCCCAGCGTCCGGGCCAGTTCCTGCGCGGCCGCGCCGCCCGCGCGGTTTGCCCCGATGGTCGATGCCGAGGGACCATAGCCGACCAGATGCACGCGCGGGTCCTTCGCCACCTGCGTGGCCAGCCGCCCGGCCATGACGATGCCGCCATTCGGTTCGCGCAGATCAAGCGGCGCCAGATGATCCAGCGCGCTGCGAAACCCGGTCGCCCAGAGGATGACATCCACCGCTTCCTCGCGCCCGTCGGCCCATCTGACCCCGGTGGGGGTGATCTCGGAAAACATCGGCAGGCGGTTCAGCACGCCGCGTTCGCGCATGGCGCGGATCGCCGGCGTCATCGGCAGCCCGGTGACCGAGACGACCGAACCGGGGATCAGCCCCTGGCGGACGCGCTCCTCGACGATGGCGACGGCGGCACGACCGTCCTCGGGGGTAAAATCGCCCGCGCGAAACTCGGGCGGACGGCGGGTGACCCAGATCACCTCAGTCACGCGCGAGATCTCGTCCAGCATCTGCAGGGCCGAGATCCCCGCGCCGACGATCAGCACCCGCTTGCCGGCGAATGCGTCGGCGGTGCGATAATCGTGGGTGTGCATCTGCCGGCCCCGAAACAGCTCGCGCCCCGGATAGTAGGGGATCTGCGGGGCGTCCCAGGTGCCGGTGGCATTGATGATGCCGCGGGCCGAGAAGGTTTCCTGATCGGTCTCGACCCGGAACCGGTCGCCCCGGCGGCAGACCACGCGGACGGTGACGGGGCGATAGACGGGAAGCTGGAAGCGCTGCTCGTAAGCCTCGAAATAGGCAGGCACGGCTTCGGCGGCGCGCACCTCGGTCTGGCCGGGGTCCAGCACCTCGGCAAAGCCCATGCCGGGCAGATCGTGCAGGCGATTGATGGTCTTCATGGTCAGGCTGGGCCAGCGGAACTGCCAGGCGCCGCCGGGCCGGGGCGACTTGTCCAGCACCAGATAGCCCTTGCCGCCCTGCAACCCCATCTGATGCAGATGATAGGCCGAGGACAGTCCAGCCTGACCACCGCCAATTACAATGATATCAATTTTGTAGGCGAGATTGCTCATCTCTTTTCGCGCCCTGAACCGGCCCTGTTTCCGCCAGCCTAGCCCGGCGACCCGCCGGCCCGCAAGGCGGCGGCGGACCGGAGAAGCAAGGTTGCGCAGGGGCGCAAGAGAGCGAGGGACTCCGCGCATATCGTTCGGCATTTCCGAACGCCGCATTCCAAATGACCATGCTTGCGCGGAACCCGTCCTGATCGTAGCTTTCCTGAGCAAGACGTTGACCTGCTGACCATGGGGTTGGCGGAACCTGAACCGGAAAAGATCGGGACAATCATGAACAAACCGAAAATCGCCATCATCGTCGGCTCGACCCGCGATACGCGCTTCGCCGACAAGCCGGCCCAATGGCTGCTGGAAAACACCCGCAAGCGGGACGACATGGACTTCGAACTGGTCGATCTGCGGGATTACGACCTGCCGCTGTTCAACGAGGTCGCCTCGAACCTGTGGGTGCCCTCGGCCGACCCGCGTGTGGTGAAATGGCAGCAGAAGCTGGCCGAATTCGACGGTTATATCTTCGTGACGGCGGAGTATAACCACTCGGTCAGCGGTTCGCTGAAGAACGCGCTGGATCAGGCCTACAAGGAATGGAATCACAAGCCGCTGGCCGCCGTGGGCTATGGCGGCGTGGGGGCGGCCCGCGCGATCGAGCATCTGCGCGGAATCGGGATCGAATTGCAGATGGTTCCGATCCGCAACGCCGTTCACATCGGCGGCGGAGAGTTCATGAAGGTCAGCCCGATCGGTCAGAATGCCGAGATGGCCGAGATCGATGCGGTCCTTCAGCCCTCGCTGAACGCCATGCTCGATGAACTCGCCTGGTGGACCGACGCCACCAAGGCGGCCCGCGAAAAGACCGCGTGACAAGGTGAAGGGTGCGCCCGAGCGGGGGCGCCCTTTTTCATTCCGGCTGGAGGAGACGCGATGAACCGCAATTCCGATACCCGCCTGATCCTGCCCTTCCTCGAAGGGTTTTACGAACGATTCGCCCAACCGCTGGCCTTTTTCGGATTGCGCGTCACCGTCGGCGCTCTTCTGATCGTCGAGGGCTGGCCGAAGATCAAGGCGCCCTATGCCATGGCCGGTTTCACCGAAAGCATCGGCTTGTATCCGGGCTGGTTCTGGTCGGCGCTGCTGGCCGTCATGCAGTTCACCGGGGGTCTACTGATCCTCGCGGGCTTTCTGACCCGTCCGGCGGCGCTGGCGAACGGGCTGATGCTGGCCGTGACCTTCTGGTTCCACTGGACCCATCCTTATGGCGATCTGGCGCTGACGCCCTCGGGTATGTCGGCCGCGCAGGCCCTGGGCCAGACGCTTCTGACCGAGGACGGCCTGCGCAACCTCGCCGCCGATGGCGGGGCCATGTTCCTGCATCAGGTCCAGTTCAAGGCGGAAGGTCTTTCCGCCCTGTGGACGGTCGCGGCGCTGTTCCTCGCGGCATTTGGCGCCGGGCCGCTTTCCGTCGACCGGACCATTCTGAAAAGGGAGTTCTGAGATGACCACCACCATTACCAAGGAAGATGACGGCCGCCATGGCCGCTATGTCGCCCGGATCGACGGAATCGACGCCGAGGGCGAGATCACCTTCACTCATCGCGGCCCCGGCGTCATCAGCGCCGACCATACCGGCGTGCCCGAAGCGATGGCCGGCAAGGGCGTCGCCAAGGCGCTGCTGGACCATCTGCTGGAAGATGCGCGCGAGAACCATTTCCGCATCATCCCGATCTGCCCCTTCGTGCGCGCCCAATACGCCCGCCATCCCGAATGGGCCGAACTGTTCACGACGAAGCCCGGCGAAGACCCCTGATTCACCCTCTGGAGGAAAAGACCATGGCCAAGACCCAAGCCGAACCGATCCGCGATCCCGTCACCGATCATCTGCTGACGCCCGAGAATTGCGCCCTGGTGCTGATCGATTATCAGCCAGAACAGTATCGCACCGTCACCTCGTCCACGGTCGAGGAAATCAACCTCAACGTCATCGCGCTGTGCAGGCTGGCGCGGGCCTATGACATTCCGGTGGTCGTCTCGACCGTGGGCGTCGATATGGGCGTCAATACCGGCACGGCGACCGAGATCATGGCCGAGCTGCCCGGTGTGACCGAGATCGACCGCACCGGCGTCAATGCCTGGGAGGATGCCGATTTCCGCGCGGCGGTCGAGGCGACGGGCCGGCGCAAGATCGTCATGGCGGGACTGTGGACCGAGGTCTGCCTGACCTTCCCGACACTCGACATGCTGGCCGAGGGTTATCAGGTCTATCCGGTCGCCGATGCGGTGGGCGGAATTTCGCATGTCGCCCACGATCAGGCGCTGGAACGGATGCGCGCGGCGGGCGCGACCCCGATCACGGCGATTCAGTTCGGGTCCGAGCTGATGCGGAACTGGGCGCGCGAAAGCTCGCAGAAGTTCCGCGAGGTGCTGCAATGGTATTTCCCCAAGCGCTTCGGGCTGATGAAGGAAGGCAAGATCCGCTGAGCGGGTCGCGACATGCCGGGACGCCCGCGCGGGCGTCCCGGATTTCAATGGAAAGGAAAGACCTATGGGTTTGCTCGTCGACGGGGTTTGGCAGGATCAGTGGTATGACACCTCCAGCAGCGGGGGAAGGTTTCAGCGCAAGCCGTCAAGCTGGCGTAACTGGATCACCCCCGACGGCGCGCCGGGTCCGACCGGGACGGGCGGCTTTGCCGCCGAGAGCGGGCGTTATCACCTGTATGTCTGCCTCGCCTGTCCCTGGGCGCACCGGACGCTGATCTTCCGTGCGCTGAAGGGGCTGACGCCGCATATCGACATTTCCGCCGTCCATCCCGACATGCTCTCCGAAGGGTGGGAGTTCCGCACCGATTTCCCCGGCGCGACCGGCGACCGGCTGTTCGGTCTGCCATACCTGCGCGACATCTATCTGAAGGCCGATCCTCATGCCTCGGGCCGGGTGACTGTGCCGGTGCTTTGGGACAAGAAAACCGGCACCATCGTCAGCAATGAAAGCGCCGAGATCATCCGCATGTTCAACTCGGCCTTTGACGGGCTGACCGGCAACACCGCGGATTACTGGCCCGAGGATCTGCGTCCCCAAATCGAGGCGCTGAATGGCCGTATCTATGACACGGTGAATAACGGCGTCTACAAGGCCGGCTTCGCCACCACGCAGGAAGCCTATGACGAGGCCGTCATTCCGCTGTTCGAAAGCCTCGACTGGCTGGACGATCTGCTGTCGACGAACCGCTATCTGACCGGCGACCGCCTGACCGAGGCCGACTGGCGCCTGTTCACGACCATGCTGCGCTTCGATCCGGTCTATCACACGCATTTCAAATGCAACCGGAAATGGCTGCGCGAATATCCCCATCTCTGGGCCTGGACGCGGGAACTGTATCAGATCCCCGGCGTGGCCGAGACGGTGGATTTCAACCATATCGTGCGGCACTATCACTATAGCCACGACACGATTAACCCCTATCGGATCATTCCGATCAATCCGGTCATCGACTGGATGGAGCCGCATGGCCGGGGGTGAACCCGGCTGCGTCCCGATAATCGGATCGCAGATGCGGGGCCGGCGATTCCGGCCCCGCAACTTCGCAGGCTCAGCCGCAGGCCTCCTCCTCGGAAGGTTGCGGGCCGCTCTGCTTCGGCCGATTGGTCAGCGGTTCCGGGACGGGGTTGGTCAGCAACTGGTCGCGCCCGGCCATCATTCCGCCCTGCGTCTGCTCGATCAGCCGGTCGGCGTCGCGGCGGCGGATATCGGCGAGCGTTTCCTCGACCGTGCTTTCCGAACAGCCAAGTTCGCGCAGCCCCTCGGCCCCCATCAGGAAGGCCGACTCGGCGGTCTCGCGGATTTCGTAATCGACGCCGGCGCGGCGCAGCTCCATCGAATGGCCGCGATCATAGCTGCGCACCAGCAGCTTGGACTGCGGAAAGGCGTGCTTCACCAGTTCGACGATCTGGTTCGCAGCCTTGCGGTTGTCGACGCAGACCATGATGACCTCGGCATCCTCGGCGCCCGAGGTACGGAGGATGTCGAGCCGCGTGCCGTCGCCGTAATAGACCTTGAACCCCCAGCGCTCCGCCTCGCGGATGCGGTCGGGATTGCTGTCGATGACCGAGACCTCGACGCCCTGCGCCAGCAGCATCTGCAGCGCGATCTGGCCGAACCGGCCGAAACCGATCACCAGAACCCGGCCCTTGAGGTCGCGCGCGGGCTCCACCCCTTCCATCGAGGTTTCCTCGCGCAGCAGGTGATCCGAAGCGAGAAGGATCAGCGGCGTGACCGCCATCGACAGGATGACCACGCTGGAAAAGATCGCCGATTCCCGTCCGCTGATCAGCCCGTCGCTGAGGGCGGCGGTATAAAGAACGAAGGCGAACTCGCCCCCTTGCGCGAACATCGCCGTGCGGTGCAGCGCCGCCAGGTTGGTGCTGCCGAAGGCGCGGGCGACGGTATAGATCGCGATGGCCTTGAACACGACATAGACCGCCAGCATCGCGAGCAGCAGCGGCCATTCGGCGGCGACGATGCTCAGATCCAGCGACATGCCGACGGCCATGAAGAACAGCCCCATCAGCAGGCCCCGGAACGGCTCGATATCGCTTTCGATCTGGTGACGATAGCTGGAACCGGAGAGCATCACCCCGGCCAGAAACGCGCCCATCGCCGAGGAGAGGCCCACGGTTTCCATCAGCAGGGCCGCCCCAAGCACCACCAGAAGCGCCCCCGCCGTCAGCACCTCGCGGGCGCGGGCACGGGCGAGAAGCGCGAAGAACGGGTCGAGAAGCCAGCGCCCGACGACCAGCAGCACGATCAGCCCGGCCAGCGGCAACAGGATCGCCTGAAGGCCGCCGGTTTCGGTCTCGGTCGGCGACAGGAAGGCTATTGCAGCCAGAAGCGGCACGATCATCAGGTCTTCGAACAGCAGGATCGAGACGTCCTTCTGCCCCTCGGCGCTGGCGATTTCCCCCCGGTCGGCCAGCATCGACATGATGACGGCGGTGGAGGACATCACGAAACCCGAACCGGCGACGAAGGCAATCACCCAGGGCAACCCGAAGATCAGATGCCCCGCGCCGGTCAGAAGCAGGATCGCGACCGACACCTGCGCCAGACCCAGCCCGAAGATCTGTCCGCGCATGGCCCATAATTTCTGCGGTCTGAGTTCCAGCCCGATGACGAACAGGAACATCACCACGCCGAGTTCCGAGAAATGCAGGATCGCTTCGGGGTCGTTGAACAACCCGATGATCGACGGCCCGACAATCGCCCCGGCGGCGAAATAGCCCAGAACCGAGCCGAGCCCGGCGCGGCGGAACAGCGGCACCGCCGCGACGGCGGCGCCCATCAGCACGACGATCGGACCGATCGTGTCACCCAATCCCTCGCTCGCCATCGCGATTCTCCCTCGTTTCGTTCAGGCTGATTGTTCATGCGCGCCGGGGCGTGTTGCAAGTGCGGCCTTCGTGGCGGCGTCCGGTGCGAAGCTGCGGGCGGATCGCTGCGCGGATCGAGCGAAAAAAAAACGGCCGTCGGACAAGCGGCCGTCCTTTGCGGTGAATGTTGCAACCGCCGTCGGAATTTCCGATGGCGGTTTCTTCATGACAGGAGTGTCGAGAGGCCGTGGGCCCGGTGCTCGCCTGCGTCGCGAACCTGCGACCGCGGGCCTTATCCCAACCGAGATATGAGAGGTCGATGCGATGTATGACAGTCAGTGCGATCATCATAAAACGTTTTGAAGCCTGGCAATCCAAGCACTTTCACGACGGCATCCCGTATTCGCCGCTGACCTCTGCAAGATGATCATGCAGCTCCTGGATCAGGCTGGCGCGCGGGCTTTGGTGGCGCATCAGCAATCCGATCTGGCGGTAAATCGGCGGAACGCCAAAGGGCAGGACCAGAAGATCAGCCGCCAGGTCGAGGATCGCGATGCGCGGCACAATCGACACGCCCAACCCATTCGTGACGCAGGCGGTGATGGCCGGGATCGTGTCCACTTCCGCGATGTCATGCAGCGGCAGGTTCATCCGGCCCAGTTCGGACTCGATCAGGTTCGCAAGCGGCACATCGGACCTGAACCGGATATAGGGATGGCCGGTCAGGATATCATTGACGCGGCCGGGTGCCGTGCCGGGCGGTGCGATGACGCACAGCGGCTCGCGGATGAAAGGCTGCCAGCGCAGGTCTCGGTTCGAGACGATGTTCTCGGCGATCACGGCGGCGTCCAGACGACCGGCGGCGACATCCTGCACCAGCGTCCCCGACATGCCGACGCGC
This sequence comes from Paracoccus sp. S1E-3, assembly GCF_013868135.1. Taxonomy (GTDB): domain Bacteria; phylum Pseudomonadota; class Alphaproteobacteria; order Rhodobacterales; family Rhodobacteraceae; genus Paracoccus. Next base: position 247,900 of record NZ_JACEMU010000004.1, on the reverse strand, counting down.
AGCTTGATCTTCAGCTGCGGATGATTCGCCGCCATGCGGGAGATCGCCTGCGGCAACAGCCCGATGGCACTCGTCCGCACCGAGCCGATGCCGAATGTGCCGATGATGCGCCGCCCGGAAATCGCGTCGATGGCGTTCTCGGCGGCTCTGACCAGTTCTTCCGCCGCCGCAACCATCTGGTGCCCTGCTGAGGTCAGTGTCGGGGGCCGGTTCTCGCGATTGAACAGCTGCGCGCCGACTTCGCTTTCAAGGCTTTGGATCTGCTGACTGACGGCCGAGGGCGTCAGCGCCACCTTCTCGGCGGCACGGGCAAAGCTGCCGGTTTCGGCAATGGCAAGCAGAGTGCGAAGCTGGCGCGTGTCCATAAATTCAGTTTTCCTTACCTTAATATCAATAATTACGCGCTTTCATTTAGTAAATCAAATCGTATCACTGATCGCAGCTCGAATATCATCGAAAGTGGGGGGAGATGACCGAGACCATCCTGATCACTGGGCCCAGTCTGGCGCCCGAGGCCGATGCGGTCCTGAAAGCCGCCGGTTACCTGCCGGTCTATGTGCCACCCTATACCGAGGGCGACGGTCTGCTGAACATCGTGGCCGAGGCCAGGCCCGCGGGTATCCTCGTCCGCATGGGCCGCATCGATGAGCGTATCTTCGAGGCGGCGCCGCAATTGCGGGTGATCTCGAAACACGGGGTCGGGGTCGACAATATCGATGTCGACGCAGCCAGTGCGCGTAACATTCCGGTCATTGTCGCCTCCGGGGCGAATGCGGTCTCGGTGGCCGAACATGCCATCGCGCTGCTGTTCGCGGTGGCCAAGCAGATCGTGCCGCTGGATCGCAGCCTGCGCGAGGGGCGTTGGGAAAAGCCGGGTTTTCAGGGCCGCGAACTGGCCGGCTCGACCCTCGGCCTGATTGCATTCGGCGCCATCGCGCGGCAGACGGCGCGCTATGCCAAGGGGTTGGGGATGACGGTGCTGGCCCATGATCCCTTTGCCCGCGACGAGGTTTTCGCCGCCGAGGGCGTGACCCGCGCCCCCGATCTGGACGCGATGCTGGCCGCAAGCGATATCGTCAGCCTGCACAGCCCGCTGACCCCGCAGACCCGCAACCTGATCAACGCCGAACGGCTGGCACTGATGCGGCCCGGCGCCATCATCGTCAACACCGCCCGCGGCGGTCTGATCGACGAAGACGCGTTGCTGGCCGCCCTGCGGGCGGGCCACATCGCCGGGGCGGGGCTCGACAGCTTCGCCAAGGAACCGGCAGACCCGGACCACCCCTTCTGGACCGAGATGCGCATCGTCGCCACGCCCCATATCGGCGGCGTGACCTCGGCTGCAAATCTGCGCGTCGGCGTCGAGGCGGCGCAGGGGATCGTCGATGTCCTGGCCGGGGCACCGGTCCCGCAGACCCGCATCATCAACCACGAACGCCTTGCCGCCGCCACGCGCGCCGCAAGCTGAGGAGCACGCCCATGTCCATCGGATTCCGCATTCTGGAACGCCAACGGGTGGCGCCCCCCGACTGGGTGGCGAAATATGCGACCCTGCCGGTGGCCAATGTCAGCGACAGCATGGCCCGCATGAGCGCCGCCGGCGACCGGTTGCGCAAGATCCATCGTACCGGCCAGCTGGCCGGACCGGCGCTGACGGTCAAGGCACGTCCCGGCGACAACCTGATGTTGCACAAGGCCATCGATATGGCCCGGCCGGGCGATGTGATCGTCGTCGATGCCGGCGGCGATCTGACCAATTCGCTGATGGGCGAACTGATGCTTGCCCATGCGATCAGGCGTGGCGTAGCGGGCTTTGTGCTGAACGGCGCCATCCGCGATGTCGATGCCTTCGTCGAAACCAATCTGCCGGTCTGGGCGGCGGGGGTGACGCATCGCGGCCCCTACAAGGACGGCCCGGGCGAGATCAACGTGCCCATCGCCATTGACGGCATGGTGATCGAGCCGGGCGACCTGATCCTTGGCGACAGCGACGGCGTGCTGTGCGTGCCCTTCGATCAGATTGCCGAGGTCCACGAAAGGACCATCGCCAAGCAGGAGGCCGAGACCCGCCAGATGGCCGCCATTGCCGCCGGGACCAATGACCGGTCCTGGGTCGATGTGGCGCTGAAGCGGCTTGGTTGCGAAATCCCGGCATAAGCCGGATCAACGGCCATCGGCCCGGCGCCATGGCCACAAGGGAGGAAGACATGAACACCAGATTTGCCCTGCCGCTCGCGGCAGCCATCTCGCTCGCGGCCACCACCGCGGCGCTTGCCGACTGGCCCACCGACCGGCCCATCGAGATGATCGTGGCCTATGCACCCGGCGGCGGCACCGATATCATGCTGCGCACGCTGGCCCCCTATCTCGAGGCCGATCTTGGCACGCAGATCCCGGTCATGAACCGGCCCGGGGCCTCGGGCGAAATCGCCTATACCGCGCTGGCGCAGGCAAAACCCGATGGCTACACCATCTCGTCGCTGAACACGCCCGGCTTTCTGACCATGCGCATCGACCGCAAGCTGCGCTTCGATCCGGACGATATCTGTCCGATCGCGCGCATCGTCGAGGATCCCGGCATGTTCGTCGTGCAGGCCGCGTCCGAGTTCAACAGCCTGGCCGATCTGGTGGCCTATGCCAAGGACAACCCCGGCGCGGTCTCGATCGGCACCACCGGCGTCGGCACAGACGAGCATCTGGCCATGCTGCAACTGGAACAATCGGCCGGCGTCGATCTGACCGCAGTGCCCTTCGGCGGCGCGAACGAGGCCAAGACCGCGCTGCTGGGCGGCCATGTTACCGCGATCGGGTTGAATGTCGGCGAATTCGCCAGCGCGGAGCCGGGCCAGATCAAGGGCCTTGCGCAATTCGCCGGCGAACGCTCGATCCTGGCGCCGGAGCTGCCGACCGCGACCGAACAGGGCTTTGATGTGCTGATGTCCTCCGAACGCGGCCTGGCCGCGCCCTGCGCGGTGCCCGAGGATCTGCGTGCCAAACTGTCTGACGCCGTGGACAGGGCGCTTGCCAATCCCGAATTCCAGGAAAAGGCCAGACAGCAGGGGCTGGCGCTGTCCTATCAGTCGGGCGCCGACTGGTCGGCCGCGATGCCCGAACGGCTGGCGCGCTATGAGGAGATTTTCAAGCTGATCAAGGAAAACCAGTGATGGCCGGGCCGGCTGCGTCCGACAAGGGCGACCGTCCCGATCTTCTGACGGCGGCGATATTCGTGGGGTTTGGCGCACTCGGCCTGTGGCAGACGCGGGTGCTGGAGGGCGGCACGCTGGCGCAGATGGGACCGGGCTTTCTGCCGCGTGTCGTCTGCGTGCTGCTGATCGTCCTTGGTCTGGTGATCGGTTTCGCGGCGCTGCGCCGCGACGCCGAGCCGATCGAGCCGATCAAGCTGCGGCCGGTCATCATCATCACCCTGTCGATCGTCGCCTTCGCCTATGCCGCCACGCATCTGGGCTTTGTCATCGCCTCGTTGCTTCTGGTGATCGCGGGATCGCTGGCCGATCCGGGCGGAAAATGGCGCACGACGCTATTGCTGGCGGCGGGGCTGACCGCCTTTGGCGCCATCGTCTTCGTCTATGGGCTTGGGGTGCAGGTGCCGCTCTGGCCGGTCTGAACATCGTGCGTCTGGGGAGGGCGTCATGAATTTCGTGGATCTACTCATGCTTGGGTTCAGCGAGGCGATGACGCCTGCCAACCTTGGCTTCTGTCTGCTGGGCGCGCTTCTGGGCACGCTGATCGGCGTGCTGCCGGGGATCGGGCCGACCGCGACCATCGCGGTGCTGCTGCCGATCACCTTCTTTCTGCCGCCACTCGCGGGCATCATCATGCTGGCTGGCATCTATTACGGCGCGCAATATGGCGGTTCGACCACCGCCATTCTGGTGAATCTGCCGGGCGAGGCCTCGGCCGTGGTGACAACACTCGACGGCTATCAGATGGCCCGGCAGGGCCGGGCGGGCGCGGCGCTGGCGGTGGCGGCGCTGGGATCCTTCTTCGCCGGGACCGTCGCCACCTTCGCCATCGCCGTCGCCGGGCCGACCCTATCCAGCTTCGCGCTGAATTTCGGGCCGGCGGAATATGTGGCGCTGATGGTCTTTGGCCTTCTGGCGGCCACCATCCTGGCCAGCGGCCCGGTGCTGAAGGCCATCGGCATGATCCTGATCGGGCTTCTGCTGGGCATGGTCGGCACCGATCAGGCGACGGGCGCCGAACGCCTGACCTTCGGCGCGGTCGAGCTGTTCGACGGCATCGATTTCATCGTCATCGCCATCGGCCTGTTCGGCTTTTCCGAGATCATCTCGAACCTGGAACGCAGCGGTTCGGAGGGCGTCACCGTCGCCCCGCTGACCCGGCTCTGGCCCACGCGCGAGGATTTCCGCAACTCCTGGGCCGCCGTGCTGCGCGGCACCGGTCTTGGCACGCTGCTGGGCCTGCTGCCGGGGGGCGGCGCGACGCTGGCCTCGTTCAGCGCCTATTCGCTGGAAAAGAAGGTTTCGCGCCACCCCGAGAAATTCGGCACCGGGGTGGTCGAGGGCGTCGCCGCCCCCGAAGCCGCCAATAACGCCGCCGCGCAATCCTCGTTCATTCCCCTGCTCACGCTGGGGATTCCATCCAACAACATGATGGCGATGATGCTGTCGGCCTTCATGATCCACGGCATCACCCCGGGCCCATCTGTGCTGACCAACCAGCCCGAGATCTTCTGGGGCCTGGTCGCCAGCATGTGGATCGGCAACCTGCTGCTGGTGGTCATCAACCTGCCGATGATCGGACTGTGGGTGCGGCTGTTGACGGTACCCTATCGTCTGCTCTACCCGGCGATTCTGCTGTTCTGCTGCATCGGCGTCTATTCGATGAACAACCGCATCTTCGACGTGATCCTTGCCGCCGGCTTCGGCCTTCTGGGGTATGTCTTCCGCAAGGCGAAATGCGAGCCGGGGCCGCTGCTGCTGGGCTTCGTCCTTGGCCCGCTTCTGGAGGCAAACCTGCGCCGCACGCTGTTGATCACCCAGGGCGACCCGAGCATCTTCATCGAGCGGCCCATCAGTCTGGTGATGCTGATCGCCACCGTGGTGCTTCTGGGCCTGATGATCTTTCCGGCCTTCCGCAAGACCCGCGAAGAGGCGTTCCAGGAAGAGGAAGCCTGATCCGATTTGCATGCCAGCTTGCCAGCCCCGCCTGCGATCTGCAACCGGGGCTGGTCTCTGTCTGCAGGCCCTGCTGATATGGTCGCCACGACGCATCGTACCGCAAACCTGACGGGCTTACGAAACCCGCTTCATTGCTTGGTTGGTATTCCGGTCGCAGCCCGAAATGCAATCTTGCCGTCGATGACAAGACGGTTTCTCGCGTCCTTTGAGTGATGCCTGTCGAATACCATGACGATCCGTGCAGGATCGTCTGAGGTTCCCGCGGTTCGGTGTCTCACATGAATTCTTGGCCCGCTCGGCACGAAATCAGTCGCGGAGGCAACGATACGCAAAACCACCGCACTGTTGTTCTTCAGGACGGAGGTTTGCCCGCAATCGCCGCAAACGTAGGAGGTGTCATTTCCCAATCTTATCCCCCTGCCATGTGGCTGGTTCGGCATGACTTGCTTGCCAATCCGGCCGCTTCGACGGAAAGGATCGGGGGGCGCCGCAATCAGACCCCACCGCGGATTGCGGCAATAGTGGATGTCGATCTACTGGCATAGACGCGGAAGACGGCGCTCACCGCCTGTCGAAGATATTTTCGGGACAGGGTTCCCCTGACAGCTCCCTTCGGATTCCAGTCAGGCATAGACCCGTAAAGAAAAGGTTGGCCGCAACGCGGCCAACCGACGTGAACTTGCCGTAGGTGTAAAGGGCTGGCAGACAGGCGGTGCCCCTTGAGGGCTGGTTCCGGCCGAGCGCGGCCTCAGTCGAGCGGTTTCAGCCCGGCCTCGATCTGCGCCCGCCGCGGCTCCAGAAACGGGGGCAGGGACAGGCCCTCGCCCATGGTCTCCATCGGTTCGTCCACGGCGAAGCCGGGGCCGTCGGTGGCGATCTCGAACAGGTTGCCGCCGGGCTCGCGGAAATAGAGGCTGCGGAAGTAATAGCGCTCGACCTCGCCCGAGGAAGGGATGCGGAACTCGTCCAGGCGGTTCGCCCATTCGTGAATGGTCTTGATGTCCGGGGTGCGGAAGGCGACGTGATGAACCGCGCCCGCGCCCTGACGCGCGACCGGCAGGTCGGGCTGGACGGCGACATGCAGTTCCGCTGCGGGACCGCCTTCGCCCATCTCGAACACATGGACCTGTCCTTGCCCGTCGGGGCTGGCGTAATCGCGAACCCGGCGCATGTTCATCACCGTGGTCAGCACCGCCTCGGTCGGGGCCAGATCGGCCACCGAGATGGTGATCGGACCGAGGCCGCGGATCTGATGTTCCGCCGCGACCGGGCTGCGCTCCCACGGGTCCGCGGGGCCTTCGACATCGCCGGTCAGCCGGAAGCGCTGCCCCTCGGGGTCTTCGAAATCCAGCGTCGCGCGGATATCGGTGGTGCCGATATCGCCGACCGTCAGACCCTTGTCGCGCAGACGCCCGGCCCAGAAATCCAGGCTGGATTCGTTGACGCGCAGGCCGGTGCGGCTGATCGAATGGGTGCCGCGCCGCTCGCGCGAGACGGGCCAGTCGAAGAAGGTGAGGTCGGTCCCGGCGCTGCCTTTGCCATCGGCAAAGAACAGGTGATAGGCCGAGGTGTCGTCCTGATTTACGGTCTTCTTCACGCGGCGCAGGCCCAGCGTGTCGGTATAAAAGCGATTATTCGCCGGCGCGTCGGCGGTGATCGCGGTCAGGTGGTGAATGCCGGTAAGGTCCATGTCGGTCTCCCTTTCGCTGAGGTGAATATCGACCCTCGCAACGCCTGACGCCAGACGGACAAATTCGAAGGTAGCGTTCGAATATTGCGAACGGCACGCGGGCTGCTATGATCCCAGTATGCGTTATGACCTTGACCAGATCGAGACTTTCCTCGCGGTGATGGAACTGGGCACCGTCACCGCGGCCGCGGCGCGGCTGAACCTGTCGAAATCCGTCATCTCGAAGCGGATCACCGATTTCGAGGCGGTGATCGGCGCGGCGCTGTTCAAGCGCAATGCCGGCCGCATCACCCCCACCGAGGCCGCGATCAGGCTGGCCGAGCGCCTGCGCCCGGCGCTGTCGGAACTGGTTGCGGCCACCGAAAGCGCGGGCTGGGGAATGGACGGGGCGGCCAGCCTGCGCGGATCGCTGGCGATCGCCGCGCCGATGACCTTCGGCACCATGTATCTGACGCCGATTCTGGCGCGCTTCGCAACCGCCCATCCGGCGCTGGAGCTGCGCATCGACTACGAGGACCGGTTGCGCGACCTGACGCGCGAGGGCTTCGATCTGGGCATCCGCATCGGGCATGCCCGTGACAGCGCGTTGATGGCGCGCAAGCTGTGCGAGGACCGCCCCGTGGTGGTGGCAAGCCCCGCCTATCTGGAACGCGTGGGGACACCTACCACCCCGGCCGAGCTGGCCGCACATCCGGTGATCGGCTACAGCCATGTCCCCAACGCCCAGATCTGGCAGTTCAAACAGGGAAACCGCATGGTCTCGCCCGCGGTCAAGGGTCGGCTGATGCTGAACAATGGCGAGGCGATCCGCGACATGGCGGTCGAGGGTCTGGGGCTGGCGATGCTGCCGGGCTTCATCGTTGCCCCCGCTCTGGCCGAGGGGCGGCTGGTTCGGGTGCTTCCCGATATCGAACCGCGCCCGCTGCCGATCATGGCGGTGTGGCCGCCGGTCACCCCGATGCCGATCAAGCTGCGGATGCTGGTCGACTATCTCGCGGCCGAACTGGCGGTGCCGGACTGGCGCGGCGCCCGGTAGGCCACGCGTCGGATCAGGACCGCCATTGCGATAAGGATCACCACCGCCACGACCGTGACGCCGATGAAGGCGCTCTCGAAGGCCCTGCGGGCGAGCGACGTGACCGCGGCCGCCTGTTCGGGGGGCAGGGCCTCGGACAGGATCAGCGCCTCGTCGAGACTGTCGCGGGCTTCGGGCGCGATGGCGAGATGGTCGGGCAGGACCAGGCTGCGCGTATAGATCGCGGTCATCAGGCTGCCCAGAAGGGCCACGCCAAGCGCCCCGCCCAGCTCATAGGAAACCTCCTCGACCGAGGCAGCCATGCCGGCGCGGTCTTCGGGCGCGGACAGCATGACGGCGCTGGAGGCCCCGGTCATGGCGGCGCCCACAGAAAAGCCCATCACCGCCAGCGCCGCGATCGACAGCGCGGCCGACCCGTTCCGCAGCAGCAGATAGGCCACCAGCGACAGCCCCGTCGCCAGCAGCGCAACCCACAGCACCCGCATCGTCCCGATCCGGGGCAGGGCCAGCCCGGTCAGCGGTCCGGCGAAGAAGGCCGCGGCCGGGATCGGCAGGATCACCAGCCCCGCCTGCAGGGGAGTGAGGTTCTGGACCAGCTGCACATGCTGGCTCAGCACCAGTTCCACCCCCACCAGCGCGCCCGACGCGGTCAGGGCGGTAGCCACGCCCGCCGAGAAGCGCGGGTTGGAGAACAGCGTGAAGTCGATCAGCGGATGGGCGCTGCGGCGCTGTCGGCGTACGAACAGCGTCAGAAACGCCAGCCCGAGGATCAGCGCCGGCAGCGCCAGCGCCGGGTCCGGGCTGCGCTTGCTGATTTCCTTGATGGCGAAGGTGACGCCGACCAGACCGACCAGCACCTGCAGCGATCCGATGAGGTCCCAGGGCCGGTCGGCGTGGCCGGGCCGGTTTTCCAGCAACACCGCCCCCGCCAGCAGCGCCACCAGCACCACAGGGACGTTGATGAGAAAAACCGAGCCCCACCAGAAATGTTCCAGCAGCAACCCGCCCAGCACCGGGCCCAGTGCCGCCCCGCCCGAGGCGACGGCGGCCCAGACGCCGATGGCGAAGGCGCGTTCGGATTCGTCGGTGAAGGTCAGCCGGATCAGCGACAGCGTGGCCGGCATCATCATCGCCGCCCCCACCGCCAGCAGCACCCGTGCCGCGATCAGCACCTGCGGCGTGGGCGCGAAGGCAGCCAGAGCCGAGGCCGCCCCGAACACCACCAGTCCCAGAAGGAACATCCGCTTGTGCCCGACCCGGTCGCCGAGCGTGCCGAGCCCCGGCAGCAGCCCCGCCACCACCAGCGGATAGGCATTCACGATCCACAGCTTTTCGGTGGCGCTCGCGCCCAGATCATGGGTCAGCCGGGGCAGCGCCGTATACAGCACCGTCATGTCGATGACGATCAGCAGCAGCGCGCTGGAAACCACGGCCAGCACCAGCCAGCGATTACGGGACAGCATTGCCTTTCCTTTCTCATGGGCGGGATGACACGGCACACTATAAATACATACGTATTGAAATGAAAGATGCTATTCAGTATCTTTGTATGGAAATCAGGAGGGCCGCATGGCCGGACGCCCGCGCAGCATAGACAGGGACAAGGTTCTGGATGCCGCCGAAAGCATTGTCGCGGCCGAGGGGGCTGCGGGGCTGACCTTTGACGCCGTGGCCCGCGCCGCCGGGATTACCAAGGGAGGCGTGCAGTATTGCTTTGGCACCAAGGATAAGCTGATCGACGCCATGATCGACCGCTGGAGCGACGCCTTCGAAGCCGATATCGCCGGACTGGTTGGCCTTGACGCCGACCCGCTGGACATCATTCGCGGCCATCTGACGGTGACGCGGGACGAAGACGCCGCAGATCACTCGCGTTCGGCGGTGATGATGACGGCGCTTCTGGATCGCCCCGAACGCGTGGCCGAAGGGCGCGCGTGGTATACGCAACGCCTTGCCGGTCTGGACATGGACCGGGCCGAGGACCGCCGGGTGGCGCTGGCGTTTCTGGCGGGCGAGGGGGCGTTCCTGCTGCGGGCGCTGGGGCTGATCGAATTTGACGATGCCGGCTGGCGGAACCTGTTCGACGACATGCTGGCCATGCTGAAGGCACGGCACGACGGCGAGGCTCCGAACCCATAGGGGACAGATCGCTGCTTCACGGTTCATCTCAGGCCCCAGATGGGACGCCGGGCAGCTCAACCTTGCGGACCCACCGTCCGGCCCATCCGTTCCAAACAGGCGATGTGGGCGCCGATTACGGCCGTGAAGCGCACTTTGGGACCTGATCGGCGCAGGTATCTGCTTCCCCGCGCAGCGCGGCAGGAAGAAACTCCACAACCCCCAAGGGGCGCCAAGCATCGCCATGCGATGCGGGAAAATCGCGAGGCGTTTCTCGCCGTCACTTTTCCGGCAGGGTCATGCCTCGGGCGGTGATTTCATGCGCCCGCAACCTGACGCACCGGTCAGGTCAGCATCGGACGCAGCATCGCCTGCGCCTGCAGAAGCGCGGGCAGAAACTGCACCTGCAGGTCCTCGACGCTTTTCTGCACCGCCGCCACGCCGACATTCAGCGCCGCCACCACCCGGCCCCGCGCATTCATCAGCGGCACCGCGATGGAGCGCAGGCCGATCTCGACCTCCTGGTCGATCACCTCGAAGCCGCGGCTGCGCACCAGTTCCAGCCGGGCCATGATCTGCGTCGGAACGGTCAGCGTCAGCGCCGTGCGCGCCGGCAGCGGGCCTGCGCCCAGCACCGCGCGGGCCTCAGCCTCGGCCAGCGATGCCAGCAGCACCCGCCCCATCGAGGTGCAATAGGCCGGCAGCCGCGAGCCGGGGCTGAGGCCGATGGACATCACCCGCTGGCGCGCGGCGCGGGCCACGTAGACGATCTCGGCCCCGTCGAGGATCGAGACCGAGACGCTTTCGTTCAGCGTTTCGGACAGGCGGTCCAGCGTTGGCTGGACCAGGCGAGGCAGGGGCATCGTCGCCAGACAGGCCGTCCCCAGCCGCAGGACCCGCGGCGTCAGGGTGAAGAACTTGCCGTCGTAATCGGCATAACCAAGCTCGGCCAGCGTCAGCAGGCAGCGCCGGGCGGTGGCGCGGTCAAGGCCGCTGGTCGCGGAAACCTCGGCGATGGATTGGCGCGGACGCTCGGCGGTGAAGCTTTCGATCACCGCCAGCCCCTTGGCCAGCCCGCCCATCACATCCCGTGCTGCCACCATTTCGCGCCTCATTTGTGCGATTGTCGAACAAATAACGTATATCGCACAAATTGGGTTGCTGTCGAGGCTGATTTGCCCCTAATCCTCGGCCCATCTGATGAGCTGTTCTGTGGGAGAGGGGAATGGACAAGACAATTGCGTCAACGGCCGAGGCGGTGGCCCCGATCAGGGATGGCGCCACGGTGATGATCGGCGGCTTTGGCGGATCGGGCGCGCCGATCGAACTGATCCATGCGCTGATCGACCACGGCCCGAAGAATCTGACGGTCATCAACAACAACGCCGGCAACGGGCATGTCGGACTCGCGGCGCTGATTGAACAGGGGTTGGTCAGCAAGCTGATCTGCTCGTTCCCACGCTCGGCCGATCCGAAGGTCTTTACCGACCTCTATCTGGCCGGCGGAATCGAACTGGAACTGGTCCCTCAAGGCACGCTTGCCGAACGCATCCGCGCGGGCGGCGCCGGGATCCCCGCCTTCTATACGCCGACGGGCTTTGGCACCCAACTGGCCGAGGGCAAGCGGATCGCTGAATTCGAAGGCCGATCTTACGTGCAGGAACGATGGCTGAAGGCCGATTTCGCGCTGATCAAGGGCGAACTCGGCGATCCCTATGGCAACCTGACCTATCGGATGGCGGGGCGGAACTTCAATCCGCTGATGGCGATGGCGGCTGCCAACACCATCGCCCAGGTCAGTCGCATCGTGCCGGCGGGCGACATCGATCCCGAAGCCGTCATCACCCCCGGCATCTTCGTCCAATCGGTGATCGAAGTCCCGCGCCCAGCGCAGGAGGAAGTGCTGAACCGCGAGGAGGCTGCTTACCCATGACCCGCAAACTCACCAACGCCCAGATCGCCTGGCGCGCCGCACAGGACATCGCCGATGGCGCTTACGTCAACCTCGGCATCGGTTTCCCCGAAATGGTGGCCAAGTTCCAGCCCGCGGGACGCGAGGCGATCTTCCACACCGAGAACGGCATCCTGAATTTCGGCGAGGCTCCCGCACCGGGGCAGGAGGACTGGGACCTCATCAATGCCGGCAAGAAGGCGGTAACGCTGAAGCCGGGTGCGGCATTCTTTCACCATGCCGACAGTTTCGCCATGGTGCGCGGCGGTCATCTGGATGTGGCCATCCTCGGCGCCTATCAGGTCGCGGAAAACGGCGATCTCGCCAACTGGTCGACGGGACCCAAGGGCGTGCCCGCCGTCGGGGGGGCGATGGATCTGGTCCATGGGGCGCAGCGGGTCGCGGTCCTGACCGATCACGTCACCAAGGACGGCAAGCCGAAACTGGTCAAGCGCTGCAGCCTGCCGCTGACCGGGGTGGGCGTGGTCACCCGCATCTATACCAGCCTCGCCGTGATCGATGTCGAGGATGGCCATTTCGTCCTGCGCGAAAAGCTGCCGGCGATCCCGCTGGACGAGCTGCAAGCGCTGACCGGGGCAGAGCTGCATCGCCCCGGCCCCATCACCGACCTGACCGTACCGGAGCTGTGAGATGACCGAGGCCTATATCTGCGACTATATCCGCACCCCCATCGGCCGTTACGGCGGCGCGCTGTCTGCCGTTCGCGCCGACGATCTGGCCGCGGCACCCTTGAAGGCGCTGATGGCGCGCAATCCGGGCGTCGACTGGGAGGCCGTGGACGACGTCTATTACGGCGCCGCCAATCAGGCGGGTGAGGATAACCGCAACGTCGCCCGCATGGCGGTGTTGCTGGCGGGGCTGCCCATCGCTGTGCCGGGCACGACGATCAACCGGCTCTGCGGGTCGGGCATGGGCGCGGTGCTGGCCGCCGCCCGCGCCATCAAGGCGGGCGAAGCCAGCCTGATGATCGCGGGCGGCGTGGAATCGATGTCGCGCGCGCCTTTCGTTCTGCCCAAGGCCGACAGCGCCTTCTCCCGCAATGCCGAGATCTACGACACCACTATCGGCTGGCGCTTCGTGAACCCGGCGATGCAGGCCGCCTACGGCACCGATTCCATGCCCCAGACCGGCCAGAACGTCGCCGATGATTACGGCATCAGCCGCGCGGCGCAGGATGCCATGGCGCTGGCATCCCAGCAGAAGGCCGCCGCCGCCATCGCCAATGGCCGCCTCGGGCGGGAAATCACGCCGGTCTCGATCCCGCAGAAGAAGGGCGATCCGGTCGTCGTCGACACCGACGAGCATCCCCGCACGACCACGGCAGAGACTTTGGCCAAGCTTCGCCCGCTGTTCCCGAACGGTTCGGTCACGGCGGGCAATGCCTCGGGCGTGAATGACGGGGCGGCGGCGCTGATCATCGCCTCGGCCGAGGCGGCGCGCGCCCATGGGTTGACGCCCATTGCCCGCATTCTTGGCGGGGCGACGGCAGGGGTCGAACCGCGCATCATGGGGATCGGTCCGGCGCCCGCCTCGCAGAAGCTCATGGCGCGGCTGGGGCTTGCACAAGCCGATTTCGACGTGATCGAGCTGAACGAGGCTTTCGCGGCGCAGGGCCTCGCCACCTTACGATTGCTGGGGATTGCCGATGATGACCCGCGGGTGAACCGCAATGGCGGGGCGATCGCGCTCGGTCACCCCTTGGGCATGTCGGGCGCGCGCATCACCGGCACGGCGGCGCTGGAGCTGGCGCTGACCGGGGGCAAGCGGTCGCTGTCGACCATGTGCATCGGCGTGGGGCAGGGCATCGCCGTCGCGCTGGAACGCGAGTGACGGAAAGGCCGGGTCACGCGCCCGGCCTTTCCTTTGCCATCAATCCCAGTCGAGGACGATCTTGCCGCTTTGGCCCTGCCGCATCGTCTCGAACCCGAGAGCGAAGTCGTCGACCGGCATTTCGTGCGTAATCACCCCGCTGATATCCAGCCCGTTTTCCAGCATGGCCAGCATCTTGTACCAGGTCTCGAAGATCTCGCGTCCGTAAATACCTTTGATGGTCAAGGATTTCAGGACGATCTTGCTCCAATCCACTGGGGTCGATCCCGGCGGGATGCCCAGCATGGCGATGCGCCCGCCCATGACCATGGATTCGACCATCTGGTCAAAGCCGCGCGGGTTCCCGGACATTTCCAGACCCACGTCAAAACCCTGACGCATGCCAAGGCGGCTGCGGACGGCGGCCAGATCCTCGGAGGCGACGTTGACCGTGACCACATCGGCCACTTTGGCGGCCAGGTCCAGCCGGGTCTGGTTCACATCGGTGATGACCACATGGCGGGCGCCGACATGGCGCGCCACCGCCGCCGCCATGATCCCGATGGGGCCCGCGCCGGTGATCAGCACGTCCTCGCCCACCAGATTGAAGCTGAGCGCGGTATGAACCGCATTCCCCAGCGGGTCGAGGATCGCGCCGATCCGGTCGGGCACGCTGTCGGGCAGCGGCACCACGTTGAAGGCGGGCAGGCGCAGATATTGCGCGAAGGCGCCCTGCACATTCACCCCGATCCCTCGGGTTTCCGGGTCCAGATGGAACTGGCCCGACCGGCTTTGCCGGCTGGTGGTGCCGATCAGATGCCCTTCGCCCGAGACGCGCTGACCGACACGCAGATCCCTCACGTCGCGGCCCAGCTCGACGATCTCTCCGGCGAATTCATGGCCGGTGATCATCGGCACCGGCACCGTGCGCTGCGCCCATTCGTCCCAGTTCCAGATATGGATGTCGGTGCCGCAGATGCCGGTCTTGCGGATGCGGATCAGCACGTCCGAGGGACCGATTTCCGGCACCGGCTCGTCCTGGAGCCACAGCCCGACTTCGGGTTTTGCCTTGACCAGAGCCTTCATCAGATCACTCCTGTTTCCCGTCCGGCCTCGCGGAAGGCCTGCAATGCGATATCCAGATCCTCCATGGCGATGGCCGCGTTCATCTGGGTGCGGATACGCGCCTGACCGCGCGGCACGACCGGGAAGAAAAAGCCCGCGACATAGACGCCGCGCGCGTCGAGTGCCTCTGCCATGGCCTGCGCCAGCGAGGCCTCGCCCAGCATGACCGGGACGATGGCGGTTTCGCCCGGCAGCAGGTCGAAACCGGCCTCGGCCAGCCCGTCGCGCCAGTAGCGGGTCTTGCGGAACAGATCGCCGCGCAGGTCATCGGCGCCTTCGACCAGATCGATCGCGGCCAGGCCGGCGGCGGTAATGGCGGGGGGCAGGGCATTGGAAAACAGATAGGGGCGGGCGCGCTGGCGCAGCAGATCGATCACCGGCTGCGGCCCGGCGATATAACCGCCGAGCGCACCGCCCAGGGCCTTGCCCAGCGTGCCGGTGATGACATCGGCGCGGGTGCCGAAATGCGCGGCGGTGCCGGCCCCTTTCGGTCCCAGTATCCCCGCCGAATGGCAGTCGTCCACCATCAGCAGCGCGCCATATTGATCCGCCAGCGCCCGGATTTCCGGCAACTTCGCCAGATAGCCGTCCATCGAGAAGACGCCGTCCGTGGCGACCATGATGAAGCGCGCCCCGTCGTCGCGGGCTTGTTGCAATTGCGCCTCCAGATCCGCCATGTCGGAATTGGCGTAGCGATAGCGCCTGGCCTTGCAGAGCCGGATGCCGTCGATGATCGAGGCGTGATTCAGCGCGTCCGAGACGACCGCGTCTTCCGGCCCCAGCAGCGGTTCGAACAGCGCGCCGTTGGCGTCGAAACAGGAGGCGAACAGGATGCTGTCATCATGGCCGAGCCAGCGGGCGATGCGCAGTTCCAGTTCGCGGTGCAGATCCTGCGTGCCGCAGATGAACCGAACCGAGGCCATCCCGTAGCCATGGGTCTCCATCGCCTCATCGGCGGCGGCGCGCAGCACCGGGTGATTGGCCAGCCCGAGATAATTGTTGGCGCACAGGTTGATCGCCTGACGATTTCCCAGCGTGATCCGGCTGCCCTGCGGGCTGGTGATCAGCCGTTCACGCTTGGTCAGGCCGTCCGCGGCAATGGCCGCCAGCTGGGCATTAGTGTGGTCCAGAAATTCCGCTGCATCCGCCATAAATGAATCCTCTCCGCTTTAACGGAAGATACGATCGGGACCAGATTCGTGCAAGATAGAAGATAAAATCCGGGATCACGGATTTCAGCTGTTCCTGACGATCATCAGCACCCGGGTCGGATCCTCCCCCGCCGTCACACTATGGGGGCAATCGGCGGCATAATTCGCCGCGTCATCGACCCGCAACTCTGCCGTCTCGCTGCCCGATCTGACCGTGACCGCGCCCTCCAGCACCAGCAGATCCTCGCGGCAACCGGCGCGATGGGGGGCAGAGTCCAGCACGGCATGGGGCTTGAAGCGAATCTCATAGATCTCGTGGTCCCCGACCGATTGCGGCGCGCTGAGGATGCGGATCACCACATCGCGGCCACGGCCTTCGATGACCGGGGCGGCTGCGGCCGGCACCACGCGGATTTCGGGTTCCACCCGGTCTTCCAGCAGCCCGGCGAAATCGACCTGCAAAGCCTGCGTCAGGTTCCACAGCGTTGCGACCGTGGGACTTGATTCGCCACGCTCGATCTGACTGACCATCGAGCGGCTGACACCCGACAGCTTCGCCACCGCCTCGAGGCTGAGCCCCTTGGCGCGGCGCGCCTCTTTCAGGTGGGTGGCTAGTCGGGTGACGATATCGGGGTTCTGGGCCATGGCAGCAAGCTGTGCGCCGGGGCGCGATCTGTCAATACGGGCGATCAGTATTCGCCCGCCTCCTCGGGCTGGTCGGCGCAGAAACGGTTGCCCGACGCGGCATTCGTCCAGCATTCCCAGCCATTCTCAACGCTGTGACCGCCGACCTCGGCCCCGTTCAGATAGCGCTTGCCCTTGCTGTCGCGGGTGACGGTGCGGTCGCCGTCGGGCCAGACATAAAGGCCGGCCTGGCCGTCGTCGTCAAATTCCAGCACGTGAAAGACGAAATACTGGCACGGCTTTTCCGAGATGACCCTGCCCGCCGCATTCTGCACGCGGCAGGTCCTCGGCAGGCGCGGATAGTCGCCGCGCGACCATGCCGTCAACAACGCCCAGTTTGCTGCACATGCCGGTTGCTGATCGGCGCCGTCGGTCTGACGACAGGCGCGCAGGAAGGCATGGGATGCCCGGCTGAGGCCGTAGGCGGTGATCTCGGGCGGTGTCTTGTGGCCGGGTGCGGCGATCGTCACCCCATAGGGGATATCGTTCCAGTCCAGCCGGTCCCGGTTCGCGACGATCAACTGGCCGTAAAGCAGGCAACCCTCGCCATCCCACGTCTCGGCGCGGTCGTGGAAACAGGCGCGCTCGAACTGTGCCATGGCGGCGGCGGCGTTCACGGGCGCGCCCTGTCCCGCGGCTTCCATCTTTCCCAGCGATGTGCAGGCCGAGGGGGTCATTTCCCAGTCGTCGGAATCGCAGATGAAGGTCAGATAGCGCCGCGCGGTGGCGTAATCACGGGTGTTGCGCATCGCGTGTTCGCCGCCCCAGAAGCAGGCCTGATCGCCCTGATAGCTGGGGTCCCTGATGAACATCGCCGAGGTGCAGCCCAGGGCATAAGCGGCACTGGCGGCTGCGAAATCCCCCCGCTGCTCCTGCAGATAACCCAGCGAGGCGCAATTCCCCATCGCCTGCGCGCCAGCCTTGCAGCCCTTCTGCAACGCCGCGAGCCGCTGCTCCGGCTGGCCCGGGTCCGCGGTGGTGGCGCCCTCGGCCCCGGCCTCGCGCGGCTCGAACAGACGCGCCAGCGCTGCGCAGCCCGCGATCCGGTCGGAACGGCAATTCTCGCGCAGCAGCTTTTCCGCCACGGACATATCGGCTGCCGCCTTGGCTTGGCGATAGGCATGCAGCGCGCTGTTGCACGCGTCGCTGGCATAACGTGTGCTGACCGTCCGGCAGGCTTCGGCATATTCCTCGTATCGGGCGAGGGCCGGGCCAGCCGTCTCGGGCAGGTCGGCGGGCAGCGTCGACGCGAGGTCCGAACAGCCCGGCGCATCCGCACCGGGCTGCTGACACAACGCGATCGCCTTCGCGGCGGCGCGGCGGCGGGTCGCCGCATCGGCCCTGCTCCGCTGATTGCTGATCGCGACGCAAGCGGTCACGTTCCCGGCCGCGCATCCGTCGCTCAGGGCCGCGAAGGCCGTGGCCAGGCGGTTTTCATCCGGCGGGGCGCCGCGGTTGTCGGCCCCGTTCAGAAAAGCCGCGTAGCCGGCATATGCCCGGCTGCAGACGCCCTGATCCGCGTCACGCGCGCAGGTCGGGGTCAGGATCTGCGCCAGCGCATATTGGTCATCCGGGGCGAAGGGACTGCCGACCACCTCGGCCTTCATGCCGATCAGTTGGACCAGTTCCGCGCAGACCCAGCCGCGCACCTGACGGCACATCTGCAGGTAGGCCTGAAGGGCGGTCAGATATTCGGCCCGGTCTCCGGTTTTGAATTGCAGTTCGGGCCGCCCCAGATACAGGCAGCCGTCCAGCCGGCCGGCATCGCAGCTGACCTTGCCGAGTTCGGGCTCCATCCGGGGCGGGAAATTCGCGTCCTCTTGCTGGGAAATCGAGGCTGCCTTTTCGATCCAGCCGCCCAGTTCGGGCTTGATCAGCTCCTCGCAATGCAGCGGCAGGCCGCCCATGCAGCCCAACAGATCGAACCGGGTCAACTCTGCTATCAGCGCGTCGTCATGGGGGCGGCTGTCCCAGGCCGCCCTGGTGTAATTGAGGCAATCAGCGGTCTTGCCGTTCTGGCAGTTCCAGCGCCACCGTTCGGTCTGGTCGTCGGGCGGCGTCGGGCTGAGGGCGTCGAACACATCGCCGCGCCGGTCGAGGATGCCCACGTAATTCGCCCCCGTGGTGCAATAGGCATCGTCCGGCAGGGGCGAGCCGGGGCCCAACACCTGACCCACGGCCTTCAGGCTGATCGGGCCGATCGAGATCGCATACCAGCCATTGACCGACTGAAAGACGGACATCAGCGGCAGATAAGCGGAGTTTTCGCGGGCATAGGTCTGCACCTCGGGAATGGTGCGGCGCGAGGCGACAATCACGTGACAGCTGTTCGGGGGCGCCAGAAAGCGCGGCGCGCCCGCGTTCTGCCGCTGTCCGAAATCGCAGAAATGCGCCATGCGGTCGACGGCGGCAAAACCCTGCAATGCGCCATCGGTGATCCGCAGGTAATCGCGGCCGGACCCGTCAAAGCGCAGATCGCCGATGGTGACGCGCGTTCCGGCCGGCACTTGCCCGATCCGTCTGCCGCCCGGTGCGTCCAACACCTCGGTCATCGCGCAGACCTGCCGGTAGGCGGGGGGCTGATAGTCGGGCAAGGTCTCGGCATGGGCGGCGGCGACCATGAGGAGCAGGGCAGGCCACAGGCTGCGAAACCGGAACATCACATCTCCTCTCGCCGCAAGGTCTTGCCCCTGCGGTATTATCCGTTGCTATCGGGCGGAAATAAGGGGGTCAATCAGGCCCGACGGACCCGCCGCGAGACCGGAAGACCGGTGAGCGCGTGCAGGTTCGTCCTCTCCTCCGCGTTGGGGCGCCGCTGGCGGCGATGCGGGTCCGGGCGGCTGCGCCGCCGATCTGGTGGCGTTATTAGTCTGGCAGGGGGCCTTCGCAGAAGGCCTGAAGCGCCGCGGCAAGATAAGGCGCCGTGCGGCTGCCCGCGGCCTGCGCAACCTCGGGCGGGGAACCTTCGGCGATGATCCGGCCGCCATCCTCGCCCGCGCCGGGACCGAGATCGATCACCCAATCGACCTGCGCCACGGCGCGCATGTCATGCTCGACGATCACCACCGTATTGCCCGCATCCGCCAGTCCCTGAAGCTGGCGCATCAGCCGATCCGCATCGAAAGGATGCAGCCCCGAGGTCGGTTCGTCCAGCACATACAGCGTCTGACCGCGCTGCATCCGCTGCAACTCGGTCGCCAGCTTGATGCGCTGCGCCTCGCCGCCCGACAGTTCGGTCGCGGGCTGCCCAAGACGCAGATAGCCCAGCCCGAGCTGCTGCAGCAGGGTGAGGGCGCGCATGATCTGCGGCTCGGAGGGGAAGACCTCATGCGCCTCATCGACGCGCATCGCCAGGACTTCGGCGATGTTCAGGCCCTGCCAGGTGATTTCCAGCGTCTCAGCGTTGTAGCGGCTGCCATGGCAGGTGGCGCAGGGGGCATAGACGCTGGGCAGGAACAACAGCTCCACCATCATGAAGCCTTCGCCCTCGCAGGTCGGGCAACGACCTTGGGCGACGTTGAAGGAAAACCGGCCGGGGCCGTAACGGCGCCTGCGTGCCTCGGGCGTGGCGGCGAACAGTTTGCGGACATGGTCGAACAGGCCCGTATAGGTGGCGAGGTTTGATCGCGGCGTGCGGCCGATGGGCTTCTGGTCGACCTCGATGATGCGGCGGATGTCGTCCATCCCGTCGGTGATCCGGCCGCGCGTGGCCTCCTGCGCGGCTTCCAGCAGGGGATCGGCATCGCCTTCCTCGGCCAGTGGCGGGGCGAGGCCGAGCGCTTCGCTGACCAGATCGGGCAGCGCCTGTGCGACCAGGCTGGATTTCCCCGATCCCGACACCCCGGTCACGGCGGTGAAGCAACCGAGCGGGAAGGCCACATCCAGATCGTGCAGGTTGTTGCGCGTCACCCCCGCCAACTGCAGCCAGCCTTGCGGCTCGCGCGGGGATCGCGCGGGGGGCTTCGGCGGATCGAACAGATAGCGCCGCGTCACCGAGTCCGCCACATCGGCCAGGCCGGGCAGGGGGCCGCTATAGATCACCCGGCCGCCGCCATCGCCGGCGCCGGGGCCGACATCCACCAGCCATTCCGCCTGCGCGATCAGGTCCAGATCATGTTCAACCACGAAGACCGAATTGCCCGCCGCCTTCAGCCCCTGAAGAATCTGCAGCAACGATTCCCCGTCCGCCGGATGCAGCCCCGCCGAAGGCTCGTCCAGCACATAAACCACCCCGAACAGTTGCGAGGACAGTTGCGTGGCCAGCCGCAGCCGCTGCAGCTCGCCCGAAGACAGTGTCGGCGTCGCCCGGTCCAGCGACAGATAGCCCAGTCCGAGGTCGATCACCGGGTTGATGCGCTCGATCAGGTCGGCGGCAAGGCGCTGCGCCGCCACCACCTTTTCATCCGACATGTTCGGGGTCCGGCGAATGTCGGGCGCGGCCTTGTGGGCCGAGCCACCCGCCGCCACCCGTTTCGACACCGCCGCATCGCGGGCCAGCTTGTCCAGAACCTCGCCCGCAAGGCCGGTGCCGTAATCGCCCTGCGCCACGGGGCGCAGCAGATCGCGCAGATTCAGCAGCGTCAGATCGCCGAAAGCGGCGATGTCCAGCCCCTCGAAGGTCACCGACAGCGCCGCGCGTTTCAGCCGCTTGCCATGGCAGGTCGGACAGTCACGCCCGATGATATATTGCGACACCCGCTTCTTCATCAGCGCGCTTTTGGTATTGGCGAATGTGTCCAGCACATAGCGGCGCGCGCCGGTGAAGGTGCCCTGATAGCCCGGCTCCATCCTGCGGCTGACGGCAACGCGGGTCTGTTCGGGCGTCAGGCCGGGATAGACCGGCACCGTCGGCGTTTCCTCGGTATAGAGGATCCAGTCGCGGTCCTTCTGCGGCAGGTCGCGCCAGGGCGTGTCGACATCATAGCCCATCGAGACGAGGATATCGCGCAGGTTCTGCCCGTGCCATGCCGGTGGCCATGAGGCGATGGCGCGCTCGCGAATGGTCAAGCTGTCATCGGGCACCATGGTCTGTTCGGTCACATCATAGACGCGGCCGATGCCGTGACAGGTCGGGCAGGCGCCCTGCACCGTATTGGGCGAGAAATCCTCGGCAAACAGCATCGGCTGATCGGCGGGATAGACGCCGGCGCGGGAATAGAGCATCCGCACCAGGCTGGAGAGCGTGGTCACGCTGCCGACCGAGGACCGCACGTTCACCGCCCCCCGCGCCTGTTGCAGCGCCACCGCCGGTGGCAGGCCGTCGATGGCGTCGACCTCGGGGGTGCCCGCCTGCTGGATCAGCCGGCGGGCATAGGGGGCGACCGATTCCAGATAGCGCCGCTGCGATTCCGCATAGATTGTCCCGAAGGCCAGCGAGGATTTCCCCGATCCCGAAATCCCGGTAAAGACCACAAAGGCGTCGCGCGGAATATCGACATCGACATTCTTGAGATTGTGTTCGCGCGCGCCGCGCACGTGAACAAAACCAGCGCGATCCGTTTTGAAAGACTCTGGAAGGCGCGGAAAATTCAGGCTCATGTCATCCTCCTCCGCGCTGATGCCGTCTGATCGCGGTCGTCCCCGGCCCGATCATGCGTCGGCGGAACGGGTTGCCCCAGCCAACACGCGGCCCGCAGGCCTTGTCAAGAATTGGCTGGCGGGACAGGCGCGCAATAAGCTGTCGGACATATCCCCCGTGCTGATGGCCGAGGATTTCATGCTCGCACCCACAGGCTGGTTGCTGACCGGGCGGCAGGGGGTGATTTCGCCGATCTCCGTCACAGCAAGAAGCGACCGCCGGTCTTCTGATGGCGCGTCGCTTGCGGCATGTATATGTGCGGGCTTCGACGATGTCCTGTCGGTCTCGGGGGATGTCTGATGCGCGTGAGGGCGATGACGATCCCATGATCCTTGTCCGGGTCAGCCCTCAGCGCCGGTTGGGGAGATCACCGGGGCGGGGACGGCTCCACAAGGCCCTCGGGCTTTTGCTGCTACCCCTTCAGCACCAGCGCCGCGCCGCTGACGATGGAAAAGATCAGAACCGCCAGCCGCAGGCCCGGCCCGTTGATCCGCGAATGGACGTGGCGCGACAGCACGCTGCCGATCAGCACCGCCGGGATCAGATAAAGCGCCGCAAGCACCTGCATCTGACCGATGCGTCCGGCGATCAGCAGAATAACCAGCGAGATAAGCTCTCCGATCAGAAAGCAGGTGGCGACGGTCGAGCGCAGGACCGGTCCGGGCGCGTGCTGATACAGCAGGGCCAGAGGCGGCCCGCCGATGCCTGTCGCCGTCTCGGTGACGCCGGTGAACAGGCCGACGCCGACCGCCGCCGACGGCGTCGGGTTGAAGGGAGGCGACAGCAACGCCACGACGGCCGCGAGGATGGTCAAAAGGCCCACCGCGATCTCAAGCTGTCGCACCGACAGCGCGAGCAGCACTCCCATCCCCAGAAAGGTGCCGAAGAAGCGTCCGAAGGTGATCCAGCCGGTGCCCTGCCGGTCGATGGCGCCACGTTCGCGCCAGGCAACGAGGAAGTTCAGCGGCAACATAAGGATCAGCAGCGTGACCGGCAGATAGCTGGCGTCGAAAAAGCCGAAAACCGGCGCGACGATAAGTGCGAAGCCGATCCCGACGGCACCCTGAATGAAGGCCGAGATGCCGACCAGCAGCGAGAGGGCAAGAAAAGCGGTAACGGTCACAGCGGCCTCGGTTCGATCAGATTGTCAGCGGTCGAAGGGATGCGCTGAATTGGCGCGGTGGCGACAGCGCAGACCCCATGCCATCGAACTTCGGCCATCAGGCCGGCGGCGTCCAGTCGACCGGCCAGTTTTTCATCAGCCCCGCCGGCCCATTGGTAAAGAGCCCGATCATGCCAAGATCACGGATGACGGCTCTTCCAATGTGACCGCGGGGGCAAAAAGCCCGGACCTCGACCGGGCGCCACGCCTACCGTATTTCGATCGTGCCGCCAATCTCCGCGATCATGGCCTGCACCGTCTCCAGCGTGCTTTCGTCGCGTGCTGCCAGCAGCGAGCCTTGGCTGAGGCCCGGCAGATAGGCGCCACCGTCCAGCATCCGCGTGGCACCCCCTGCTTCGGTCGCAATCAGGACGCCCGCCGCATGGTCCCAGCTTTTGGCCGTGGCGCTCAGCAGGAAATCGACGCTGCTTTGCGCCAGCAGCCGGTATTCGTGGCAGGAACAGCGCAGCGAGCTGACGCGGGCCAGCCGACGCTCGGCCTCGAAGATCGCGGGGCGGCGGCCGGGCTCGAACAGCCAGATCGGGATCATGCCGAAAAGCTGTGCCGCCGGGCGCGGCGAACGCGGCGTCAGGCGCAGCCGGTGCCGACCGTTGTGATGCAGCCACGCGCCGGCGCCCAAACCCGCCTCGACCCAATCGTCATTCAGGGGATCGTAGTGCAGCCCGAATACGGTTTCCCCGTCGCGCACGACCGACAGGATCATGCCGAAGACCGAAAGACCATTGGCATAATTCCAGGTGCCATCGATGGGGTCGATGATGACCGTCACATCGGCATCCGCGATCCGCGACGGCAAAGCGGGATCGGCGGCGGCGGCTTCCTCGCCCACCACAAGCGCGCCCGGAAAGATGCGCGCGACCGCCTCGGTCAAATAGGCCTCGGCGGCGAGGTCGGCGGCTGTCACCAGATCGTCGGCAGCGGCCTTGCTGGCGATGTCGGCGGGTGACAACGCGCGAAACCGCGGCAGCACATGGTCGCGCGCAGCGGTGCGGACCGCTTCGATCAGCGCGCTGCGCTCGGCATCGGAGAGGGTCATGCCGGAACTCCTTCGCTGCGGATCGGGGCGGGA
Source organism: Paracoccus sp. S1E-3 (assembly GCF_013868135.1). Taxonomy (GTDB): domain Bacteria; phylum Pseudomonadota; class Alphaproteobacteria; order Rhodobacterales; family Rhodobacteraceae; genus Paracoccus. The sequence goes on along the minus strand of NZ_JACEMU010000004.1, from coordinate 223,323 downwards.
TCGGCCAGTCGGCGGCCTGTGATCGCGTCGAACAGGTGCACCGACGCCCCTGCGAAGGAGACATGCAGACGCTCGCCGGGTTCAGGGCGGCGGTCGGGCGGGGTCACGATGCGCAGCGACTGCCCGTCTTCCAGATGCGCGGCCAGAACGTGATGGCCGCCCAGATCCTCGACGTAATCGACCACGACCGGCTCACCCACATCGTTCAGGTGGATCGTCTCGGGGCGGATGCCGAGGGTGACCGGGCCATTCGCGCCGGTGCCGGCCAGCACCGTGCCGCTGGCCAGCCGCACCCGGCCGCTCTCGGCAATGGCGTCCAGCAGGTTCATCGGCGGTGCACCGATGAACCCTGCGACGAAGGTCGAGGCGGGGCGGCGATAGATCGCTTCGGGCGTGTCGAACTGCTCGATCCGGCCCTTGTTCAGGATCAGGATGCGATCGGCCAAGGTCATCGCCTCGACCTGATCATGGGTGACGAAGATGCTGCTGGCGCCGATGCGGCGGTGCAGGGCGGCAAGCTCCATCCGGGTGCCGTGGCGCAGTTGCGCGTCGAGGTTCGACAGCGGCTCGTCGAACAGCATGACCGAAGGCTCGCGCACGATGGCGCGTGCGATGGCGACGCGCTGGCGTTGACCGCCGGACAGCTCGCCCGGCCGGCGGGTCAGATAGTCGCCAAGCGCTACTGTTCGCGCGGCCTCGGCGATGCGGCGGTCACGCTCGGCCCGCGGAACGCCCGCGATCTTCAGGGCATAGCCAATATTCTCGGCCACGGTCATGTGGGGGTAGAGCGCATAGTTCTGGAACACCATGGCCACGCCCCGGTCGCGCGGCGCGAGGCCCTGCACTTCGCGCCCGTTCATCAGGATGCGGCCCGAGGTCACCCGCTCCAACCCCGCAAGCAGGTTCAGAAGCGTGGACTTGCCGCAGCCCGAGGGGCCGAGGATCACCGTGAACTCGCCCGCGCCCAGGGTCGCATCGAGGCCGGGCAGGACAAGGTTGTCGCCATAGGATTTGGTCAGCGCGTCGAGGCGGATTTCCGCCCCTATCGTGGCCTGCATCGTCATTTCTCCGTCAGGGTCAGGCCGCGCACGATGAAGCGCTGCAGAAAGGCGATCATCAGAAGCGGCAGGATGGACACGACCACGGCCCCGGCCATGATCAGGGGATAGTCGGGCACCTGACCGTCGCCCTGCGGCGAGAGCCGCGCAAGGCCGACGACCGCCGTCTGCATCGCCGGCGTCGAGGAGGCGAGCAGCGGCCACAGATACATGGTCCAGCCGCCCAGAAACATCAGGATGAACAGCGCCGTCAGGTTGGTCCGCGCCAGCGGCAGGGCGATGTCGATCATGAAGCGGAACCAGCCCGCCCCGTCCATCTGCGCAGCCTTGACCAGATCACCCGGCAGGGTGCGGAAGAACTGCCGCATCATGAAAACGCCGGTTCCGGTCGCCAGCGCCGGCAGCACGATGCCGGGATAGCTGTCCAGCAGGTTCAGTTGCAGATCAACGGGCGCGCCGAAGAAGGCCGCGATCATCGCGTTGATGCCCGTCGCGTTCAAAAGGCCATTCACCGGCATCGCGACGTTCGAGACGACCTGATAGGTGGTCACGACCCGCAGATCCAGCGGCAGCAGCACTGTGCCCATCAGCACCGCAAAGACGATCCCCGCATAGTGGACGCGAAAGAACACCAGCCCGAAGGCGGTGACGAAGGCGAGCGCGCATTTGAAGGCCGCCACCATCAGCGCCACGATGAAGCTGTTCACCACCTGCGCCGGGATCGCGGTGGTGGTGAACAGGCGCCGGATGTTCTCGATCAGATGCGTGCCCGGCACCGGCGAGATGCCCGAGCGGACAAAGCTGTCATAGCTTTGGCTGGCGGTGATCAGGGTGAAGACCAGCGGCCCGAGGATGAACAGAAGCCCCAGCGCCAGCACGATGCTGGCGGTGCGGTCGATGCCGCGGGTGTCCTCGACGATGTCACCGCTCATAGCGCACCTTCTTTTCAAGATACAGGAACTGGAAGGCGGCGAGGCACAGCACGAACACCATCAGGATCGCCGATTGGGTGGCCGCCCCCGACAGGTCATAGCCTTTGAAGCCGTCCTGATAGATCTTGTAAACCAGCAGCCGCGTGGCGCCGCCGGGGCCGCCTTGGGTCATGGTATCGATCAGCGCGAAGGCCGAGACGACGGATTCGGTGAATTCCAGCACGAAGGTCAGGAACAGCTGCGGCGCGATCATCGGCAGTTGCACATCGCGGATCCGCCGCCATGGGCTTGCGCCGTCGATCGCCGCCGCCTGCGTCAGGCTGCGCGGCACTGCCTGCAAGCCCGCCAGAAGGATGACAAAGTTGAACGGGATGCCGTTCCAGACATGGGCGATCAGCAGCATGATGAAAGCGTCGGTTCCGTCGCTTCCCGGGTTCCACAGGCCGGGGAAAAGCCCGTTCAGCGGCGCCATGATGCCGACGAAGGGGTTGAAGATGAAGGCGAAGACCACCCCGATCGACGCACCCGCGATCCCCTTCGGCCAGATCAGCACGTTCCGCGCCGTATGCGACAGCGGCACCATCCGGTCGGCGGCCAGCGCAAGAATCAAGGGCACGATGATCGCCAGCGTCGAGCCGAAGACCATGAAGACCAGCGTCCGCCATGCCGCATCCCAGAAGATCGGATCGCTCAGCACCCGGGCATAGTTCTGGAACCCCACGAATTCGGAACCACCGCCGAAGGGACGCTCCAGCGTAAAGGACCACCAGAAGGACAGGTAGACCGGGATATAAAAGAACAATGCCACGATCAGCAGCATCGGCAGCGACAGCCAGAACGGCGTCCAGCGCCCGGCGAAGGAAGGGGGCATGACCGGCCTCTTACATGGGTGAAAGGGCCGCCCGGTGATGGGGGCGGCCCTTCGGATGCATCACGGTAGTTCGACGCCGCTATAGGTCTGCTGGAACCGGCGCAGCAGCTCGTCGCCCCGCGTCTTGGCGTTGTCCAGCGCCGCCTGCATGGTCTGCTCGCCACTGAAGGCGCGCTGGGTTTCCTCTTTGAAGATGTCGCGGAACTGGACATAGAAGCCCAGCCGGATGCCGCGGCTGTTTTCATTGCCGGGCTGGTTCAGCGATTCCATCCCGGCCTCGATCGAGCCAAAGGCGGGGTCGGTCAGCAGGTTCTGGTCCCGCATCACCGTCATGACGTCATTGGTGACCGGGACGAATGCCGCCTCGCGGATCAGGTTGATCTGCTGTTCCGGCTGGCGGACGAAATTCAGGAATTCGCCGGCCGCCGCGACGGCTTCCGGATCGTGGCCCTTCATGATCCACAGCGAGCCACCACCGACAAAGGTGTTCTTGCGCTCGGTGCCCTCGTAAACCGGGGCCATTCCGACCAGAACCTTGTCCCCAAGCGCCTTGTAGGCGGCGCTGTAATTCGCGGTCGACGCCTCCATGAAGGCGCATTCGCCGGCGTTGAAGGCATCGCTGAACGTGCCCGCGCGGGTTTCCGGGTCCAGTTTCACCAGCCCCTCGTCGTGCCAGGCGGCGAGGTTGGTCAGATGCTGCGCCGGCAGACCCTGATTGATCTGATATTCCGCGTCGAGCCCGTCATAGCCGTTGCTGCGGCTGGCAATGGGCGCGCCGTGGCGGGCCGCCACCTGCTCCAGCACCCGCCAGGGATGGCCGTCGGTCACATAGGGGCACTCGACGCCGGCGGTCTTCAGCTTGCGCAGCGCCTCGACCAGCGCCTCATAGGTCTGGGGCGGCGCGTCGATCCCGCCCTTCGCCATCACTTCCTTGTTGCCGTAGAACACTACCGTCGAGGCGTTATAGGGCTGCGAATAAAGCTGGCCCTTGGACGTCTCGTAATAGGATTTCGCGCCGGTGACGTAGTTGCTCCAGTCCACGTCCGGCAGCGCCTGCGCCACCGGCTCGACCGCGCCCGACAGCATCAGGTCCAACGTGCCCGCGTCAAAGAACTGAATCAGCACCGGATGCTGTTTCGCCCGGACCGCCGCGATCGCCTTTTGCATGGCGGTGTCATAGGAGCCCTGCCCGACGCAGGTGATCTTGTGTTCTGTCTGGCTGTCGTTGAAGGCCGCGCAGGCGTTCTGGATCGCGGTTTCGGCCGCGCCGGTATTGCCATACCAGAACTGGAACTCGGCCGCCGCCGTCGGTCCCAAGGATGCCAGCAGGAAGGTCGCGGCGACCGGCAAGCTGTTCAGCTTCATCACATTCTCCCCTTCGATCGCCCATCAGGACGAGGATTCGCTAAAGTTGCCGCTTAATTATCCATGATGAGTAACAAAATCATGACAGGCTTGCGCATTGCATCGCCATATTTCGCGTAGACGCGGAGGATTATGGGCGATACTGTTAGTTTAATTAATGTTGTGAGTTATAAACAGGATGCAGAGAAGAAATCGCGATCCTTACCTGTCAACAGGGCAGAAGCCGGATCACGCCGCGACCGTCACGGATAGCGAGCGTCGCGTCCTGCGTCAGATCTGGCACAGGCCGGGCATTTCGCGGGTCGATCTGGCGAGTCATTTCGACCTCGCCCAGCAATCGATTCACCGGTTGGTCGAGACGCTCTCGGCACGCGGGCTGATTGTGGTGGGACCGCCGGTTCCGGGAACGGGGCGCGGCAAGCCCAGCCCGACGCTGCGGCTGAACGGGGCGCATGCGTATTCAGCGGGCATCTCGGTCAATGTCAATGTGATCGATATCTGCGTGATGGATCAGGCGGGCACGATCCTGGCCGAGCGCACCGTCCCGCGTGATCGCGGCATGGAGGAGTCGCTGACCCTGATCCGATCCATCCTCGACGCGATGCAGTGCGAACTGGGCCTTGATCCCGAAAGGCTTTGCGGCATCGGGCTCGGCATTGCCGGTTATCATGTCAGCGGCACCCAGATGAATGCGGCGCTGCCCCTGCATGACTGGTCGCTGATCGAGCTTGGCCCCCTCATGTCGGCGCGCTTCGGCAAGCCCGTCTGGGTCCATAATGGCGGTAATACGGCGGCACTGGCGGAAAACATGATGGGCATCGGCAATCATGTTCGCACCTTCGCCTATCTGTCGTTCAATTACGGCTTCGGCGGCGGCCTGATCCATGATGGCGAACTGCTGACCGGCGGATTTGGAAATGCCGGCGAATTCGGCGGCATGTTCGACGAGGCAGACCGCCCGCTGCGCCCGGCGCTGCAGCTGCTGATCGAGCATCTTGCGGGTTACGGTGTTGATATTCCGTCGGTCACCTATCTGCGCGACCGATTCGACCCGAACTGGCCCGGATTGCGGGAATGGGTCGAAAAGGTCCAGCCCGCCCATATACGGATGGTCAACGCCATTATCGCAATCATCAACCCGCAGGCGGTCGCCTATGGCGGCCAGATCCCGCCCGGCCTCGCACAGATGCTGATCGACGGCGTGCGCATCTTCAGCGAGGCCCGTTACGGCGTCGCCGCCCCGCGTCCGAAATTCATCATCTCGCAGCTTGGCGGAAACGCGTCGTCCCGAGGCGCGGCGATCGTCCCCCTGAAGGAAGGTTTCTACTGATGCCCAGCCCCCCACCCACCCTGTCGGATCGGACGCCGCCGCAAAAACAGGGCGCTCCGGTCGGCGTCGGCACGAAATTCGCGCCAAATGGCCACGCCTTGACCTATCGCGGCAATACGATCCTGTGCCGGCTGCCGGCCAGGCATCCGCTTTACGAATGGGTCGCGGGCTTTCTCGACGACCTGCGCGACAGCCCGGTTGCGGGCAAGCTTGCCCTGCTGCCGGCACCAAGCCTGCACATGACCATCCTGGGCATCGCCAATGACGCGATGCGTTCGCCGGGGGAATGGCCTACCGATCTCGCGACCAATACGGCGATGGACGACTGTGACGATCACATCCGCCGCAGACTTGCGGATTTCCGGGATCGCGGTGCCATGCATTTCGATATGCGGCTCGGCGATCTGGTGATCGACAGTGCCGCCCTGAGCTTTCACCTGATCCCGTCGGCGGCCAGCGACGAGCTGCGGATGCGCGGACTGCGCGACGACCTGGCCACGCATTTTCAGGTGCGGCGTGCAAATCACGACAGGTTCGATTTTCACCTCGGCATCGCCTATCTGCTGGAATGGCTGACGCTGGCGGATCAGGAGGTATTGGGCGACGTTCTTGCGCTGGCAGCCACGCGGCTCACCCCCAACGCCATGACGGTCCGCTTTCCGGCGCCCGAACTCTGTTCGTTCGAGACGATGCTGGAATACAGGACGCTCGCGGCGCTGCATGAGGTTGCCGCATGACATCGGCACACGCCTCGCAATCGTCACCTGATCAATGTTGAGCACCGTTGCGGCGTCCAGATGTCCCAGTCACCTTGCCCCGCGGGATGATGCTGGCGGCGCAGGCAGTGTTGCTGCCGCAGCCTTACGATCTGTGCTGCCCCAAAAGCAGAAAGCGGAAAGGGGTCACGGATCAAAAACCGGCGCGAATGGGTTCCACCTTCTGAAGGGCTGGACAAATAGCTCAAGCAACTTACGGTAATCAGGGAGATAAAATCCAAAGTGGCAGCCCGTAGGAGTTTCATATCGCTTTGATCTTAAATGGATTTTTTAGCGGTATACCATGCAGGATACCATGAAACTATCAGCAGATTACCAGCGTTTTCAGAAGGAAATCTCAGCCTGCTCGCCCACGCCATCGCCGTTTTGGATACAGCAAGCCTGCGATGATCGAGTCCGTTGCTCGGCAACGAATGCTTGGTGGAACCGGCGCGCCTTCTCACGCTTTTGACGGACGGAATTCATTTCGCTAGAGAGCTTCTGTCCTCGAATTGTAGATGGGCCGACGACGGCCTTGACGCCGCCAAGATGAGAAAGGAGTCGTGTCGCACTTGAATCCAGTTCTTCGAACGTCTGCGACGCCTTAAATTCGGCCCACAATTCCTTTGAGCGTAGTTCGATCCGCTTGGGAACGATCAGGTTCGCCCCGACGATGCCAATGCCCGTAATGAAGACCGGATGATTTCCAGTCTGGCTCCGCAGCTTATGCGATCGCAGACCATTTTGGGCAATTATGCCTCGCACGTCCGAACGGAACTGACCTGTAATCTGCGGTCCAGAGATCGTCAGATCATCCACCCAGACCGTGTAGCTTAGACCGTCAACGTTGCAGCGCCCCGCTATCAGATCGAACATTGGACGGTGGACGATTGACGCAAGGACAGGCGTCAGCGGAGAGCCGAAACAGGCACGGTCGTCTGCAGTAGCAAGGTGTGCTATCAGCCCAGCGACATCAGCCTGCATTCCAAACTGTGCTACGAGCGAGTTTCGGATCATTTGCCGAGTGGTAGAAGGGTAGAATTGTTTGAGATCAAGCGTCAGATATTGCGTCGCCTCTAGGTGCGCTACCGCATTATCTCGCTGGGAGCGCCTCTTTCGAGGACTCATCAGGTAACTCGGCTGAACGATCTTAGAGAGATGAAATTTCAGTCGCTCATGAACGGCTCGAAGTCTTCCCTCGGGATAAACCAGATTGCGAGTCTTGCCGTTGGTTTCGATGGTCCGCCGAACCAAGAACTGTTCTTTAAATTCAGGCGTTGCCAGGGTGTTTAAATCGGCTTTTGTCTCTCTGACGAGCATTGCCAAGTCGCTTTGAGACGGATTCTGTGCGAGCGGCGACCGATTTAGCGGATACCTCTCACCGTTCCGCTTGTCAGCGCGCTTCTGCATCCATCTTCTCTGTGGGTTTGAGCTTTCGCAGAATGCGCAAAGCCGCGTCTGCAATTATCAACCGACCTTTCCTGACTGGACCCTTCCCGTCAATCTCCTCTGCAAAAAACATCAGTTGGGATTTCTTCACGTCAAGCGCGTTCGCATAACGGTCAAGCGTTTCGAGCGTTACGGACTTGGTGCCACGCTCAATTTCAGAAACCATGGCCTGAGACATACCCAGTGCATTTGCCATTTCTGTCTGCGAATAGCCCCAATACATGCGGGCCAGCGCAAGCGCCTCGTTGATTGTGGGAATTTTCTTCTCAGCCATCGTGCTTCCTGAGGGCTATAAAGGGGTCATCGTTCACTCCCACCACGACATCAACAGGTCCAAGACCCGAAAGATGGTGACGACGATGATCCAGAGATATCGCCGCCGAGACGGTTGTTTGCGATGCCGCCGCTGGCAATGAACTTTCTTCTCTTGCATGGTTACTGCTCCTCAGTTCCGGCCAACAAGAGCGTTGGCCCCCGTAGGAACGAGGAATGCGATCAGCGACGTTTGACCCCTTACATGCCGCGCCCGGCCCCGGGCGGGCGCGGCGCGCTGCCACGGTCCAGCCAGAGACGCAGGAACGAGTCGAAGGCGCTAAGCCTTCACAGGGCCTCCGGCCCCAGCCTTTGTCGGGTTCTGCATATGCAAGGTTCATCACAAGCGCCATAGTAACGACGATTCGGCTTCAGCGCAAGTAAGTTATCGCTAATAGCGATAATGTAGTGGATTAGGTTTATAGGCTGGCTTCTGCAGAACGAATGCGCCGGTGTTGATGCCCACCGCCACAGAGAGGTGACTGGAGAGCATCATGCGCGTGTAGCAGTATGGTATCGACGGTAATCTCGATACCATGGATCGGTATGGTATCGCCGTGGATGGATACGGCTTCATCTGGACGCATGAGAAACATGAAGATGGACGCATGAGAAACATGAAGATTGATTTCTAACGATTTTCCGAACCGGAAAATCTGTTGTGGCGTATCTCACGGGAAGGTTGGCAGCCCGTAGGGGAGTCGAACCCCTCTTTTCAGGTTGAAAACCTGACGTCCTAACCGATAGACGAACGGGCCATCCTTTGGCGCTTTTCAGCTTTCGCTGTCTGCGTGAGGCGGTGTTTAGGTCAGCCGCGAGAGGGCTGCAAGACGAAAAATCAACGTCGTTTAAAAAATTTTTCCTTACGCCTCGGCAACATCGTCCAGACGCAGGCGCACGCGGGCGCGACCACCCCAGTGGAACAATTCCAGCTTGCCGGCGACATGAAAACGCCGTCCCCGCGCGCCGATCAGGGCCGGCCCGAGCGTGCTGTCCATCGCCCCCCAGGCAACGGCCTCCAACGGCTTTTGCCCGGCGACCCTGAAGGCGGCGCGCAGGTGATTGTCGCCCATGGTGGCGGCGCTTTCCAGAATCAGGTCGGCAAAGGCGAAGCGCGGGGCAGGGGCGGCCTGCCCGAACGGACCTGCCGATTCGATCAGCGCCATCAGGTCCGGCGTGGCCGCTGTGGGCTCCATCAGACCGGAGATCCGCAGATCGCCCAGGCCGCTGCGTCCGGCCAGCTCCGGCGCGAGAATCTGTGCCAGACGCGTCATGGCGGCGGCGATTCCCGTCTCGGCCACGGTCAGCCCGGCAGCCATGCGGTGACCGCCGCCCTTTTCAATCAGCCCCTCCATCGCCAGTCGCTGCACCGCGCGGCCGAGATCGACGCCCGGCACAGACCGGGCCGAGCCCTTGCCGACGCCGTCCTCGATCCCGATGACCACCGAGGGCAGGCCGCTGCGTTCCTTCACCCGCGCCGCGACAATGCCCACGACGCCCGGATGCCAGCCCTCGCCCGCAGCCCAGGACAGCACGGCATCGCCGCGCGCCTCGACCTGCGCCAGGGCCTCCTCGCGCACGGCAGCCTCGATGGCGCGGCGGTCACGATTCAGTTGGTCCAGCTGTTCGGCCATGTTGCGCGCCTGAACGGGGTCGGTGGCCGACAGGCAGCGCGCGCCCAGATCGGCGCGTCCGATCCGGCCGCCGGCATTGACGCGCGGGCCGATCATGAAACCCAGGTGAAAGCTGGTGGGCGGGCTGTCCAGCCGCGCCACGTCGGACAGGGCGACCAGACCGGGACGCTCGCGCCGCGCCATGATGGCCAGACCCTGACGCACGAAAGCGCGGTTCACGCCGGTCAACGGCGCGACATCAGCAACAGTCGCAAGCGCCACCAGATCAAGCAGCGGCAGCAGCGGAGGCTCGCTCAACCCCTGCGCGCGCAGGACCCGGCCTGCCTGCACCAAGGTCAGAAAAACAACGCCGGCCGCACAGAGATGGCCGAGGCTGCCTTCCTCATCCATCCGGTTCGGATTTACCACGGCAAGCGCCGGCGGCAGGGTCTCGCCGCCCAGATGGTGATCCAGCACGATCACATCTGCGTCTTCGGCCGCGGCCAGTGCATCATGGGACAGGGTGCCGCAATCGACGCAGACAATCAGGTCATGGTCGCTTGCCAGCGCCGCCATGGCGGGGGCGTTCGGTCCGTAACCCTCGTCGATGCGGTCGGGGATATACAGCGTCGCGTCGCGTCCCTGGCGGCGCAGCCAATCCAGCAGAAGCGCCGCCGAAGCACCTCCATCCACATCATAATCGGCGAAAATGGCGATCCGTTCGCCGCCGGTTGCGGCGCGAACCAGCCGGTCTGCGGCAAGCGCCATGTCGCGCAGACTGAGCGGGTCGGGCAGCATTTCGCGCAGCGTCGGCGACAGGAATCCGGCGGCCTCGGGCGGGGAGATGCCGCGCTCGGCAAGGATCCGCGCCACCGGCAGCGGCAGATCGGCGGCTTGTGCCAAGGCTTCGGCCTGACGGGAAAGCTGATCTTCGGGGCCGACCCAGCGACGGCCGGTCAGAGAATTTTCAACGTTCAGGAATGCGCTCATGCCTCGCTTGATGCGCCATGTGCGGCGCAGTCGCAAGGGCGGGACGGCGGAGGGCTGTCCGCCCCGGCCCTGCGGACTCCCCCGAGGATATTTGCGCCAGAGTGAAAGGCTTTCACGCTGGTTGAAATATCCCCAGGGGTGAATGGCCGCAGGCCAGAGGGGCGCGGGGCCCCTCAGCGGATCGGGTTGCGATAGATCATCCGCCGGACCGAGCCGGTTTTCGACCGCATCAGGATGGTCTCGGTTTCCAGAAACTTCGGCTCGCGCTTCACGCCGCGCACGATCGAGCCGTTGGTCACCCCGGTCGCCGAGAAGATCACATCCGCCGTCACCATGTCGTCGCGCGAATAGATGCGGTCGAAATCGGTGATCCCGGCCTTGCGGGCGCGGGCTTTTTCATCCTCGTTGCGGAACAGAAGCCGGCCCCACATCTGGCCGCCCATGCATTTCAGCGCCGAGGCTGCCAGCACCCCCTCGGGCGCGCCGCCGGCGCCCATATACATGTCGATGCCGGTCAGTTCGGGTTCGGCGCAATGCATGACGCCGGCCACATCGCCATCGGTGATCAGCCGGATCGCGGCGCCGGTGGCGCGGACCTCGGCGATCAGGTCTTCGTGGCGGGGACGTTCGAGGATGCAGACGGTGATGTCGGAAGGCTTCACGCCCCCGGCTTTCGCCAGCGCCTCGACGCGCTCGGTCGGGGTCATGTCGAGGCTGACGACATCCTTTTCATAGCCCGGCCCGATGGCCAGCTTGTCCATGTAGACATCGGGCGCGTGCAGCAGCGTGCCGCGCGGGGCCATGGCGATCACGGTCAGGGCGTTGGGCATGTCCTTGGCGGTCAGCGTCGTCCCTTCCAGCGGGTCGAGCGCGATATCGACCTCGGGACCGTTGCCGGTGCCAACTTCCTCGCCGATGAACAGCATCGGGGCCTCGTCGCGCTCGCCCTCGCCGATCACCACGACGCCCTTGATGTCCAGCTTGTTCAGCTGGTCGCGCATGGCATTGACGGCGGCCTGATCGGCGGCCTTTTCGTCGCCGCGCCCGATCAGCGTGGCCGAGGCATGGGCGGCGGCTTCGGACACGCGGGCAAGGCCCAGCGAGAGCATGCGGTCGTTGAAATCCGTCTTGGACGACATGGGCATATCCTTTGAAATGGGTGTTGCGGCCTGCATAGGCGTGGCGGATGATGGCGGCAAGCCTGACGGCGCTAACGGTTCGCGCTTGGCAGCGCCGCGCCGATGGGCTAAGTCTGCGCCATGTTCGCAGGCCGCACCATCATCTGCATTATTCGCTGACGCATTCATGCGGGGCGAGGTGCGTGCTGCCGGATCCCCGCAAGGGGGACCCATGGTCGAAATCAGGCTGACCAATTCGCGCACCCGGAAGAAAGAGCCCTTCGCGCCGATCGACGCGGCGGACCTGCGGGTCTATGCCTGCGGGCCGACCGTCTATGACCGCGCCCATCTGGGCAATGCGCGCCCTGTCGTGGTCTTTGACGTGCTGTTCCGGTTGCTGCGGCAGGTTTATGGCGAAGATGCCGTGACTTACGTGCGGAACTTCACCGACGTGGACGACAAGATCAACGCCCGCGCCGCCGAGACCGGCCGCCCGATCCGCGACATCACCGAGGAAACCATCGGCTGGTATCACGACGACATGGATGCGCTCGGCGCGCTGCGGCCCACGCATGAGCCGCGCGCCACCGATTACATCGCCCAGATGATCGCCATGATCGAGGAGTTGATCGAAAAGGGTTTCGCATACGAGGCAGACGGGCATGTCCTGTTCGAGGTCCGCAAATTCCCCGATTACGGCCAGCTTTCGGGGCGTTCGCTGGACGACATGATCGCGGGCGCACGGGTCGAGGTCGCGCCCTATAAGCGCGATCCGATGGATTTCGTGCTGTGGAAACCCTCGGAAGGGGATCTGCCGGGCTGGAACTCGCCATGGGGCCGGGGCCGTCCGGGCTGGCATATCGAATGCTCGGCCATGTCGGCGGAACTGTTGGGCGACGTGTTCGACATCCATGCCGGCGGGATCGACCTCCAATTCCCGCATCATGAGAACGAGATCGCCCAAAGCCGTTGCGCCCATGGCACCAGGGTCATGGCGAACACCTGGCTGCATAACGAGATGGTGCAGGTCGAGGGGAAGAAGATGTCCAAGTCCCTGGGCAATTTCTTCACCGTGCGCGACCTGCTGGATCAGGGCATTCCGGGCGAGGTGATCCGCTTCGTCCTGCTGATGACCCATTACCGCAAGCCGATGGACTGGACGGCCGAGAAAGCCGCCGAGGCCGAGGCGACATTGCGCAAATGGCGCGCGCTGACGGACGGGGTCGAAGCCGACACGCCGTCGCCTGCGGTGATCGCGGCGCTGGCGGACGATCTGAACACGGCGGGGGCGATTGCCGCATTGCATGATTTGGCGCGGGCCGGCGATGCGGCGGGGCTGAAGGCCTCGGCGCAGATGATCGGGCTGTTGGGCGATGGGATGGGGGGATGGCTGGCCGAAGGGCCCGACCTGACGCCGCTTGCCGTGCGGTTTGCGGCGCTGCGCGAGGCGGCCAAGGCCAGCAAGGATTTCTCGGCCGTGGATGCGATGAAGCAGCAATTGCTGGCTGCCGGGATCGAGGTTCGCATGTCCGCCGCAGGTGTCGAGCTGATCCCGGGTCCGGGGTTCGATGCGGTGGCGGTGGAGGCAATGTCGTGACCGACCGCCTCTACCTTTACGACACCACGCTGCGCGACGGCCAGCAGACGCAGGGCGTGCAGTTCTCGGCCGCCGAGAAGGTTGAGATCGCGCGGATGCTCGACGCGTTGGGGGTTGATTATATCGAGGGCGGCTGGCCCGGTGCGAACCCCACCGACAGTGATTTCTTCGCGTCTGCGCCGAAGACGCGGGCGCGGCTGGCGGCCTTCGGGATGACCAAGCGGGCAGGGCGCTCGGCCGCGAATGACGATGTGCTGGCGGCGGTGCTGAATGCCGGGACGGGCGCGGTCTGTCTGGTCGGCAAGACCCATGATTTTCATGTCCACGCGGCGCTCGGCATCACGCTGGACGAAAACCGCGAGAATATCGCGGCTTCCCTCGCACATCTGGTCGCGCAGGACCGCGAGGCGATCTTCGATGCCGAACATTTCTTCGACGGCTGGAAGGCCAACCGCGATTATGCGCTCGCCTGCCTGATCGCGGCGCGCGATGCCGGCGCGCGCTGGATCGTGCTTTGCGACACCAATGGCGGCACGCTGCCCCATGAAATCGAAGCGATCACCACCGAGGTGATCGCCGCCGGCATCCCCGGAGCGCGACTGGGCATCCACACCCATGACGATACCGGCAATGCCGTCGCCGGCAGCCTCGCCGCGATCCGGGCCGGGGCGCGGCAGGTACAAGGGACGCTGAACGGGCTGGGAGAGCGCTGCGGCAATGCCAACCTGACCACGCTGATCGCGACGCTGGCGCTGAAGCCGGAATTCGCGCCTCTGGTCCCGCAGATCCGCCCGGATGCGTTGAAAACGCTGCTGAAAACCTCGCGCCGGCTGGATGAGATCCTGAACCGCGCGCCGGCGCCGAATGCGCCCTATGTCGGCGCCTCGGCCTTCGCCCACAAGGCGGGGCTTCATGCCAGCGCCATCGTCAAGAACCCGGCGACCTATGAACATGTCGCGCCGGACACGGTCGGCAATGCCCGCGTCATCCCGATGTCCAATCAGGCCGGGCAGTCGAACCTGCGTGCGCGTCTGCAGGAGGCCGGGCTGGAGATCGCCGAAAACGCCGATCTGGCCGCGATCCTCAGCGATGTGAAAGCGCGCGAGGATCAGGGCTATGCTTACGATGTCGCGCAGGCCAGCTTTGAACTGCTGGCGCGCCGCCATCTGGGCCAGTTGCCGCGCTTCTTCGATGTCGAACGCTACCGGGTCATCGTCGAACGCCGCCGCAACGCGCGGGGCGAGCAGATTTCGGTCTCGGAAGCGGTGGTGACGGTCCGCCTCCACGGCCAACGGGTCATGTCGGTCAGCGAATCCCATGGCGAGACGGACAGCGACGACCGCGGCCCGGTCAACGCATTGTGGCGCGCGCTCGGCAAGGATCTGGGCGCCTATCAGGCCAGCATCGACGATATGTGGCTGGTCGATTTCCGCGTCCGCATCACCCAGGGCGGCACCGAAGCCGTGACCCGCGTCACCATCGACAGCGAGGACGGGCAGGGCAACCGCTGGTCCACGGTCGGCGTGTCCGCGAACATCGTGGATGCCAGTTTCGAAGCCCTGCACGACGCCATCGTCTGGAAGCTGATCCGCGACGGGGCGACAGCGTGACCCCCGAACATTGCGCCGAACTGCTGCGCGAGGCCGATCCCGACCGCTTCGCCAGTGTCATGGCGGCAGAGCCGCGCGACCGGCCACGGCTGGCGACGCTTTACGCGGCCAATCTGGAGATCGCCCGCGCGGCGCTGGCGTCTGCCGAACCGCTGATTTCCCAGATGCGCCTGCAATGGTGGACCGATCAGATCGCCGCCATCGCCGCCGGTCGGCATCCGGCCACGCATGAGGTGCTGACACCGCTGGCGGCCGCCTGGGGGGCAGAGATTGCCCCTTTGGCCGATCTGGTCGAGGCGCGCGTGCGCGACGCGTTACGCGAGCCTTTCGAGACCCCGTCCGAGGTGATCACCCATATTGACGGTTGCACCGGCACCGTCATGCGACTGGCGGCTGCTGCCTGCGGATTTTCCGCGACCGAACTGGTGCGTGATCAGGCACGCGGTGCGGGGCTGGCAAGCTGGCTGGGCGCTTATCCGCAGTTGAGGGCGTTGAATCTGGGCCTGTTCAGCGATTCGCCGGACGGGCTCGCGGCGATCGCGCAAACGGGGATCGCCGCGCTCGATTCGGCTCGGGCGGCGGCAGGTTCCGTGCCCCGGCGGGCCGCGCCGGCGCTTTATGCGGGCGCGGGCGCGCGCCGGAAACTCGCGGCGGCAGCCCGGGGGGAGATCATCGAAATTCCCGGATTTTCCCGCAATCTATCCTATCTGGCGCTCTCCTTGCTGGGGCGTTGGCAGGGCTAGGACCGTCTTGGGGCTGCGTTAAACCTATATTCACGCCTCTCTGCCTATCTTGCGGCATGACCGGAAGGGAGTGGCAAATGATGTCAGGCACGGCTGGCCGCGCAGGGACGGTCTTTTGATGAAGCCGATTCGTGTGCTGGTCGTCGACGATTCCGCCACCATGCGCCGCCTGATCACGATGCGCCTGCGCAGCGACCTCCGTATCGAGGTTGTTGGCGAAGCCTCGGACGCCGCCGAGGCGCGGGCCGCCATCTCCAGCCTGTCGCCCGACGTGCTGACGCTGGATGTCGAAATGCCCGGCCAGTCGGGGCTGGATTTTCTGCGCGAATTGATGCGGCTGCGGCCGCTTCCGGTGGTCATGGTGTCCTCGGAAACGCAGAAGGGCAGCGCCGCCGCGATCGAGGCGCTGTGCCGGGGCGCGGTCGAATGCGTGGGCAAGCCCCGCATGGGCGAGGCGGCAAACGCCTTCGCCGATCTTCCCACGCTCGTGGTCGGGGCCTCGAGCGCGAATCTCCGCAAGCGCGGCCCGGCGCCAGCCGGACCGATCGCGATGCCCGCGCGGCCCTTCCGTTGGAACAACAAGATCGTGCTGATCGGTTCGTCGACCGGCGGGGTCGACGCGCTGGAAACCATCATTTCCGGGATGCCCGCGAATTGCCCGCCGATGCTGATCACCCAGCATATGCCAGCCAGTTTCCTCGCCAGCTTCGCGCAGCGGATGAACATGCGCTACGCACCGCATGTCGTCCTCGCCGAAAACAACGCGCCCATCGTTCAGGGCACGATCCAGTTGGCCCCCGGCGGTGATCACCATCTGGCGATGATGCCGGGGTTGCGACCGCGCGCGGCGCTGATCGCCTCGGAAAAGGTCAGCAGTCACCGGCCCTCTGTCGACGTGCTGTTCGACTCGGCGCTCGGCATGGCCGAGCGGATCGTCGCGGCGATCCTGACCGGGATGGGGGCCGACGGGGCGTTAGGGATGCTGAACCTGCGCCGCGCCGGTGCGACCTGCCTCGCCCAGGACGAGGCCAGTTCGGTCGTCTGGGGCATGCCGCGCATGGCCTGGTGCAATGGCGGGGCTGAGAAGCTGGTGCCGCTGAACGGCATGGCCGCCGAACTGCTCGCGGCCACCGAACGCGGCCTGCGCGGCAGCCGGACGCCATGATGCCGCGGCCGGCGGGCGAACGCATCCACGTCATCCAGGGCCAGTTCCGCGTCATGCGCGAGAGCGGCGACACCTGCCTGACCACCGTGCTGGGGTCCTGCGTCTCGGTCTGCCTGATCGACCCGCTGTTTCACGTCGGCGGCATGAACCACTTCCTGCTGCCCACCGGCAAGACCGGCGGCACCAATTCGGCCAGCTACGGCGTCAACGCAATGGAGCTGCTGATCAACGGCGTGATCCAGGCGGGCGGTCATCGCCGCCGTCTGCGCGCGCATATATTCGGCGGCGCGCGGATGATTGCGGGCCTCGGCAATATCGGCGAGAAGAACGCGGAATTTGCCCGCGATTTCCTCGCCCGCGAAGGCATCCGCATCGAAAGATGCTCGACAGGGGGCAACTCGGCGCGGCGGGTCACACTCTGGCCCGCGACCTGCCGCGTCGAGGAGGAGCTCATCGGCGACACCATTGTCGAGCGTCCGGGCGAATGGCCCGGAGGAAGTGCCGAACTGTTCTGATCGCCGCGTCCGCAATGTCGTGACGGGGAGGCCGGGCAACCGGCGCGAAACACCGCGTTCGCGTTGGGCGAACGCGGCGACGGTCCTGCAGCCATTGCAGGGACTTGCCCGGCCCGTCATAAACTTGTGCGTCCCGAATCGGGACGGACCAGGAAGGTGCAGCACATGCGATACGACAAGCCCGGACCCGTCGAACGGGACTGGTCCGATGCGATTTCCGGCATCGAGGAAATCATCGAGGACGCCCGCAACGGCCGGATGTTCGTTCTGGTCGACCACGAGGATCGCGAAAATGAAGGCGACCTGGTCATTCCGGCCCAGATGGCGACCCCCGACGCGATCAATTTCATGGCCACCTATGGCCGCGGTCTGATCTGCCTGGCGCTGCCGGGGCAGCGGATCGACGCGCTCGGGCTCAGCCTGATGTCGCCGAAGAACTCCAGCCGCCACGAAACCGCCTTCACCATGTCGATCGAGGCGCGCGAAGGCGTGACCACCGGCATTTCCGCCCATGACCGCGCTCGCACCATCTCGGTCGCCATCGATCCGACCAAGGGGGCGGCCGACATCGCCACACCGGGCCATGTCTTCCCCCTGCGCGCGCGCGATGGGGGCGTGCTGGTCCGTGCCGGCCATACCGAAGCCGCGGTCGACGTCTCGCGTCTGGCCGGGCTGAACCCCTCGGGCGTGATCTGCGAGATCATGAACGAAGACGGCACCATGGCGCGGCTGCCCGATCTGGTGGCCTTCGCCCAGAAGCACGGGCTGAAGATCGGCACCATCAGCGACCTGATCGCCTATCGCCGGCGCCATGACAACCTGATCGCCGAACGCGCGCAGCGCGCCGTTCACTCGGTCCATGGCGGCGACTGGATGATGCGGGTCTTCGCCGATGAGACCCATGGCGCGGAGCATATCGTGCTGTCGAAGGGCGATCTCTGCGCGCCGGGACCGGTGATGGTGCGGATGCACGCGCTCGATCCGCTGCATGACCTGCTCGGCATCGATCGCGCGGGGGACCTGCCCGCCGCCATGCGCATGATCGCCGAAGAAGGCCGCGGCGTCGTGGTGCTGATCCGCGACCTCAACAAGACCATTCCCGTCGAGGGCGAGGCCAGCCCGCATACGCTGCGGCAATATGGCCTGGGCGCGCAGATCCTGTCGACGCTCGGCCTGCACGAACTGATCCTGCTGACCAACTCGGCCCCGCTGAAGGTCGTGGGTCTGGATGCCTACGGGCTGTCCATCGCCGAAACCCGTCCCATCGCGAAGGAGTAACCCATGGCCGGAGTGTCGCATTACGAATTGCCCCTGCCGCGTTTCGACGTGGCGCCGCGGCTGCTGATCGTCGTCTCGCCCTATTACCGCGAGATCGCCGACGGGCTGATCGCGGGCGCGCGCGCCGTGGCCGAACAGGCCGGCGCGGTGGTCGATCAGATCGAGGTGCCGGGCGCGCTGGAAATTCCCACCGCCATCGGAATGGCTGCCGAGGGCGGCGACTATGATGGCTTCGTGGCGCTTGGCTGCGTGATCCGGGGCGAGACGACGCATTATGAGACCGTCTGCAACGACAGTTCCCGCGGGCTGATGCTGCTGGGTCTTGAAGGGCTGGCCATCGGCAACGGCATCCTGACCGTCGAGAACGAGGCGCAGGCCATCGTGCGCGCCGATCCGGCCGGGCAGAACAAGGGCGGCGGCGCGGCCGCAGCGGCCTTGCATCTGTTCGCATTGTCGCGCAAATACGCCGCCACCCGCCCGCAGCCCGCGCTCGACACCGAGGACCGCGATCCGATCCGGCTGGCGGGACGACTGGAAGGACCGACCGGCGCATGAGCAGCCAAGACCGACAGGATGAACGCCGCCAGCGCAGCACCGCGGCGCGCCTTTACGCCGTGCAGGCGTTGTTCCAGATGGAGGCCTCGGGCCAATCCGTCGAACGCGTGCAACGTGAATTCGAAGATTGGCGCATCGGCGTCGAGACCGAAGGCGATGCCTCGCCCGAAGCGGACGAGGCGCTGTTTGCGCGCATCCTGAATGATGCCGTGATGTGGCAGGCGCGGGTCGACCAGATGACCGACCGCGCCCTTGTCGCCCGCTGGCCCATCGACCGCATCGACCCCGTTCTGCGCGCGGTCTTCCGCGCCGCCGGTGCCGAACTGGTGGCCGGCAAGGCGCCGCCGCGTGTCGTCATCAGCCAGTATGTCGGCGTCGCCAATGCCTTCTTCACCGAGGGCGCCGAGACGAAATTCGTCAACGCGGTGCTGGACCACATGGCCCGCGAGGCCGCACCCGACGCGATGCGCTGACCGGCAGGGCCACTAGGCCCCGTCAAACCACTTTCCAAATGCGCCTCCGATGGCTAGATTTGATGGATCGGCATCGGAGACCGCGTATGCCCAAGCTCGTTCGCCTGTACATCGTCAATATCGCCATCGGCTTCCTGCTGGCGGTGATCTTCACGGGCGCGCTGATCGGCCTGAACGTGGCCAATCTGCGCCATCTGGTGACCTCGGTCAGCGGCGGTTGGGTCGCCGTGGCGATGCTGATCGCGTTCCACACCGTCCTGTTTGCCGGCGTCCAGTTCGCCATCGCCGTCATGCGCATGGCCGAGGATCCCGAAACGCCCGGCCCCGGTCGCCGGATTCGGGTATGGCGCCAGCCGGCACGGCTGCGCATGCCTGCGACAACCCGCCACGGGGCGGCGGATCGGGCGCCCTAGCTGCTTCCCACTTCGCAGCAGCATTTCGGGCGGGAATAATTCCGCGGAATGGTGTGACATTGATGCAACGACCGCATCACAATTTGACCCTGTCTGTTACAGTTTCGTAACCTGATTTCGAGCCTCTGTGATCCCGCGTGAACGGGGTTCGGCAACGCAATAGTTAACGCAAACGACTGATTTGAAACCTTTTTTCCCCCAGAATACTAACTAAAAGGATAGGTTTAGTTATGAGTTCCATCCCGAATTCTCACATTTTTGCGAGGCATTTGATCTGTCCCGGTGCATGGAAACCTCGGCCCTAGGGGGGTAGTTGACGGGACAGGAATGACGGGACCCAACCTCCGTCATGCAGAAAATGAGGATGAACCCATGAAAGCAGTTGCTCTTCTCGCTGGTGCTTCCGCGATCGCCGCGGCGCTGTCGGCCCCGGCTTTTGCGCAAACCGAAATCGCTGCCGGAGCCAACGTGTCCGGCGTTTCGGAAGTGAACGACCGCATCGACGACGTGCAGGAAGCAGTTGAAGACGATTTCGCCCGTTCGAACGACGCAGACCGTTTTGGTCCGCAAGATCGTCGTCAGGGCCTGTTCGGCGGCGTGGCGCTGACCTATGCCGGCTCGTCCGGGAATGACGAAAGCCAGGACTTCGCACTGGCCGGTCGCATGTCCTATAACCAAGGCCCGTTCGCACAGTCGGTCGGCCTCGGCATCGAGTTCGGTGAAGACGATGATGGCGACAAAGACAAAGAAGAAGTCTACGCGATCTATGACGCGCAATACTACTTCAACGATCGCTTCTATGCCTTCGCTCTGGGTCGTATCAACCAGGACGGCATGGTTCAGGAAGACCTGGACGACATGGAAGACGGCCTGCTGACCCAGGACGAGATCGACGACCTGGAAGGCAAAAAGAAACGTGACGCGTTCCTGGGCTTCGGTCCTGGTTACCGCATCATCAGCACCCCGGACACCGCATGGCGCGTCCAGGCTGGTGTGGGTATCCGCTACACCCAGCAAGTCGATTTCAACGAAAACGACAACCTGCGTTCGGAAACCGAAACCGGTTACATCGCGTCGTCGCGGTTCTACCACCGCTTCAACGACATGATCTTCCTGACCAACGACACCGACTATCTGACCTCGGATTCGGCTGGCGACGAGATCACCAACGAACTTGGCGTCAACTTCAAGATGTCGGACCAGCTGGCGACCCGCATCTCGTACTCGACCGAATATCAGGAAGAGCGCGCGATCCGCACCGACAACACCCTGGGTGTTTCGCTGGTTTACGGGTTCTAATCCATCCCCGATGTCTCTCGGGGGAAGGGGCGGCCTTCGGGTCGCCCCTTTTTCGTATCTGATGCAGGCATGAAAAAAGCCGCCCCCGAAGGGACGGCTTTGTGGCGAGAACCGCAGCGACCGTGGGGCGCAGGTTTTCCCGAAAGCCTGGAGTACCAGGTGGGCACCGGGTAACGTAACCAGGGTCACGACAGAGCCAGTTCCCATCGAGAAATTATAGGCCAGTGGAAAAAGTGGCCCACACGCGAGGAGCAGAAACCCGCCGGATCCCAAAAATAGGCGCGGGACGGTCCGCTTTCAAGGGCGTATGTGGGGGCAGGGGGCTTGCGGTTTGTTTCCTGTTTGTTCATGTTGTGCCGCATGACCTCGGACCCTTTTCTGCCCGATCAGCCAGGATTTCGCCTCGCCCGCGGGGTGGCGCGGATGCTGCGCAGTTTCGACCACGCGGTCCTGTGCGAATTCGTCCCGGCGCGCGGGCTGCGCGTCGACGTGATCTCGATCTCGCCCGCGGGTGAGATCTGGATCGTCGAATGCAAAAGCTGCCGGACCGATTTCATCAGCGACCGGAAGTGGCAATCCTATCTGGAATGGAGCGATCGTTTCTTCTGGGCGGTCGACGGTGATTTCCCCGACGAACTGCTGCCGCCGGACACCGGCCTGATCCGCGCCGACGCTTATGGCGCCGAGATCCTGCGCGAATCACCGCTGACGAAAGTGGCC
Source organism: Paracoccus sp. S1E-3 (assembly GCF_013868135.1). Classification (GTDB taxonomy): domain Bacteria; phylum Pseudomonadota; class Alphaproteobacteria; order Rhodobacterales; family Rhodobacteraceae; genus Paracoccus. Next base: position 201,162 of record NZ_JACEMU010000004.1, on the reverse strand, counting down.
GGGGCGCGACGTAGCCGGCTGATGCGGGACATCGCGCGCGTCGCCTCGATTCGCCTGCAGGCGCTGACCGACCCGCTGGGGGCCGGCCCGCTGTGACCGTTCAGCGGCGGGGCTTGCCCTTGCCTTTTTTGCCGGCCGACGCGCCAAGGCTGCGCGCGGCCTCGACGGCCGCCAGCAGTTCCTCGGCGATTTCGGTGGCCTCCTCGGGGTCGAAGTCCAGCGGCAGGTCGATGCCATCCCCCTCGACATAGATGCGCACCATCCCCTGATCCGTCGGACCGATCTGAAGATTGGCCGAAATGTCGCTTTCGCTGTTGATACCCATGATCTTTCCTTTTCTTTTGTCCTAGCGCGCCCGCAAATTTGCGACAAGTCCGGCCTTGCATCCCTGTGCGGGTGGCGCTACATCACCGCCACGTGCCGCCTTAGCTCAGTTGGTTAGAGCGCTGGATTGTGGATCCAGAGGTCCCCCGTTCGAGCCGGGGAGGCGGTACCATCCCCCAATCGCCGCTGCACATCGATTTTTTACGTTTATCAGTGCAGCTGGCGGAACGCGACCGCCTGCGCAGGCGTTCTTCTGCTGAGATCGACAAATGCAGAAGGAGAGCCGTGATGGCCAATAAAGAATATACCGCTGACGATCTGAAATCTGATCTGCAGGATGCCGCAGAGGATGCGCGCGGTGCGGCACGCCGTGCCGTTGATCGCGCCAGCGAGAAAGAGCAGGAATTGGCCGGGAAGGTGCAGGACCTCGCCGATAACGCCCGGCAGAAAGCGGTCGCCGCCGCCGATTCGGCACGCGATCTGGGCCGTGAATACGCGGGCATCGCACGCGAGGAAGCCGGGCGGCTGTATCGCGAGGGCGAACGCCAGCTGAAACAGGCCGGCCACGCAGCCGAGGGCTATTATGACGACGTCTCGGACATGGTGCGCCGCAATCCGGCGCAGGCGCTTGGCATTGCTGCGGGCGTGGGCTTTCTGGTCGGGCTGATCCTGGCGCGCCGCTGATCCGATGTTCGACTATGTCAACAGGTTGCAACTGGCGCTTGGCGACAAGGCACGGCGGACCTCGCTGAAACTCGGCGCGGCGGTGGCCGCGCTGATCGGCTTGGGCTTTCTTATCGCCGCTGTCTGGAGCCTGCTGGCCTGGAACCTCGAACTCGGACCGACAGTGGCCTCGCTGATCGTCGGGGGTGTGTTCGTCCTGGTGGGGCTTGTGATCTGGTCGCAATCCGGCTCGGAGCGCCACCGGATGCCCACTGGCGACGAGTTGAAGACCGAGGTCGAAATGCGCCTGCAAGGCGCGGCGGACGCGGCCATCAACAAGGTGAAGTCGACCGCCACCGAGGCGGTGGACAACGCGCAGGCCCATGTCGCCGCGTTCTTTGGCGGCGCCCCGGACAAGGCCCGCGATCTTGTCAAGACGGCCGGGTCGGGTGTTGGGGCGATGGCCAGCAATGCGGTGAAGGGCGCTGCCAGCAAGGCCGGCCTCGGCAATGACGAACTGAACGAGGTGAAGGCCAAGGTCGAACGCGCTGCCCCCGGCATCGGTTTGGTAGGCGCCTTTGCCGTCGGCATGGCCATTGCCAATGCACTGGCATCGCGGCGCAGCGAGGATGACCTCTATTTCGACGAGGATGACGATCTCTACCTCGACGAGGACGAGGATGACTGGCGCACCCGCCGCTGATCCCCATCACTGAAAAATCCGCCGTAACCGGCGGATTTTTTTACTGGCTCAGACAGGGGCGCAGGACGATCGGTTTGCCGGGCGTTGCGCCCAATTCGCGGCAGTCGGCGCCATCACAGATCCGCCACGCCGATGGCGTGGCACCCGATGCCGCCAGAACCAGTTCCGGCTGCGGCGGCAGATTGGGGCGCCAGACCCACCATCCATCCACCAGTGCGGCATTCGGCCCCGGCTCCATCCCCGCGCCTGAGCCTTTGACCGCGGCCCGCAGCACCCGCATTCCGTCCTGATTGACGATCCATTCCTCACGCCAGGCGGTCTTCTCGATCGAATGGGTCCATTCCAGCGTGAAGCGATCGCCCGAAAGGGTCAGGGCAACCGCGCCGATCAGCAGGCAACTCATGCCTGACGCCTTCCTCTCCACAGAATGAAGGCGAAAAGCGCGGACAGCGCAAAGCCGATTTCGTCGGTCATGGGCAGCGCCGCGATCAGGGTGAAGGCGGCGACCATCGCCAATACGCGTTCCCACCACTGCAGGCGGCGGCCCAACCACCCGACCACGGCCGCCCCCCAGAGCCCGATGCACAGCACGCATTTCACGACGATGTAGACGACCGCCAGCGGGAAGCCCATGGCCTCGGTCAGCGGGCCGCCGGGCTGCAGCATCAGGGCAGGGGTATAGACCGCCATATAGGGAATGACGAAACCGGCCGCCGCGACCTTGATTGCTTCGAGGCTGATCTTGAAGCCCGACTCGCGCGCGATGGGGGCAGCCGCAAAGCATGCAAGCGCCACCGGCGGCGTCAGATCGGCGAGGATGCCGAAATAGAAGACGAACATGTGGCTGACGATCAGCGGCACGCCCAGCTCCAGCAGGGCCGGCGCGGCAATCGAGGAGGTGATGATGTAGTTCGGGATGGTCGGGATGCCCATGCCCAGCACGATACAGGTGATCATCGTCAGGATCAGTGACAGCAGCAACGAGTTCTCGCCGACGCTGACGATGAAAATTCCGAAGGTGTTGGCGGCGCCGGTCAGGGTCATGGTGCCGATGATGACGCCCACCAGCGCGCAGGCGATGCCGACGGGCAGGGCGGTCTTGGCGCCCTCGGCCAGGCTGTCGATGACCTGCGCGATGGTCTGGCGGCCGCCATTGGTGAACGCGCTGAGGACCAGCAGCGCCGCCACAACCAGCCAGAGCATTGTCTCCATCCGGTTTTGCAGCATATAGCCGACCAGCAGACCCAGGCCGATCCAGAACACCACGCGGATCACCGGCGATGGCAGCCCCAGCATCAGCGAGGCCCCGAGGATCAGCATGATCGTCAGCGCCAGTCCCACCGCACCCGCGTAAAGCGGCGTGAAGCCGGAAAACAGCAGGAAGACCAGCACGGCCAGCGGCAGGATCAGGTACCAACCTTCCCGCAACGCCTTGCGGGCGGAGGGCAGGTCCTTTCTGTCCATCCCGCGCAGATTGCGCCGGCCGGCCTCAAGATGGACCATCCAGAAGGCGGAGGCGAAATAGAGGATCGCCGGGATGATCGCGGCACGGACGATCTCGACATAGGCCACGCCCAGGGTTTCGGCCATGATGAAGGCCACGGCCCCCATCACCGGCGGCATGATCTGCCCACCCATCGAGGCCGTCGCCTCCACCCCGCCGGCGAAGGCCGGCCGATAGCCGAAGCGTTTCATCAGCGGGATGGTGAATTGTCCGGTCGTGACCACATTGGCCACGCCCGACCCCGAAATCGTGCCCATCAGACCAGAGGACACGACAGCCACCTTGGCCGCCCCGCCCATCCTGTGCCCGACCAGCCCCAGCGAGACATCGGTGAACAGCTTGATCATCCCGGCCTTTTCCAGGAAGGATCCGAACAGGATGAACAGGAAGATATAGGTGGCGCTGACATAAAGCGGCGTGCCGTAGATGCCCTCGGTTCCGAAGGCCATCTGTTCGACAACCTGTTCCAGCGAATAGCCACGCGTCTGCATGGCGCCGGGAAAATACTCGCCAAACAGCGCATAGAGCAGAAAAAGGCCGGCCACCACGGGCAGGGCAGGGCCCATCACCACCCAGGCGGCGGCGAAGACCGCCACAATGGTCAGGATGCCGATGATGGTATCGACCCCGTTGATGTCGCCCGCGCGCATCATCAGCGGCACATATTCGACCCATTGATAGGCCGCGATCACCACCCCCAGAAGGCCCATACCCCAGGCGACGAGCTGCACGGGCTTCGAATAATGGCGCAGCAGCGCCAGCAGCGGAAAGCCCAGCAGCAGCAGAAAACCAAGGTGAATGGCGCGTTGAACCTGACTGTTCAGGCCGATCAGATGCGCCGAGATGGCGATCTGATACAGTGAAAAGGCCACCGCGATCCAGAACAGCAGGCGCCCCTGCAGACTGGGCGGAAAGCTTTCGGCGAGGGGATCGTGCAGGCCAAGATCGGCCTGATCGGCCGGGGGAAGGGCGTCTGTCATGTCGGGGCTTTCGGCAAATTGGAAAGGGCCGGGACGCGAACGCCTCGGCCCGGCAGATCATTCGGCCTTCACGCCGACTTCGTCATAATATTTCTGCGCCCCCGGATGGACGGGCACCGGCATCCCCAGCAGCGCCTTCTGAACGTCTATGTCATTGGCGGCGGCATGGGCGGCCTTCATCTCGTCGAGGTTTTCGAACATCGACTTGGTCATCGCATAGGCCACGTCATCGCTGACCGCATCCGAACTGATAAGATAGTTGATCACCGCAACGGTGGGTACGGTTTCGGCCTGACCCTCGTAAGTGCCGGCCGGGATTTCGCCCGCGATATAGGGCGCGCCCAGCTTCTCGGTGACCTCGGCCGGAACCGACACGACGGTGATCGGGATCGAGGTCGACAGGTCCTTCAACGAGGCGACGCCGAGGCCCGCCGATTGCAGCGTGGCATCGATCTGGCGGTTCTTCATCAGCTCGACCGATTCCGCGAAGGGCAGATACTCGACCTTGCCGAGATCGTCATAGCTCATCCCGGCCGCTTCCAGGATCGCGCGGGCGTTCAGCTCGGTCCCTGATTTCGGCGCGCCGACCGAGACGGACTTGCCCTTCAGGTCCGCCAGGGTCTTGATGCCGGAATCGGCGCTGGCAACGATCTGGATATAGTTCGGATAGATCGCGGCAATCCCGCGCAGCTTGTCCAGCGGGGCAGGGAAGCCGGCATCGGCATTGCCCTCGGCCGCCATTTTCACCGAATCGCCCAGCGAAAAGCCGATCTCGCCCTTGCCCTGCTGCAGCAGGTTCAGGTTCTCGACGCTGGCCTTGGTGGACTGGACCTGCACCTTCGCATCCGGCAGCGCCTGCGTATAGATTTTCGACAGCGCCACGCCCATCGGGTAGTAGACGCCCGAGGTGCCACCGGTCAGCACGTTGATGAATTCGGCGGCATTGGCACCCAGCGGCGCCGCCAAGGCCGACAGGCCAAGTGCGGCTGCGGCCAGACGATTGCGAATGGTCATATTCTTCCTCCCACGGATATTGTTTTTGACTGGGGCAGGTTAGGGAGGAAATGCCGCCGCGTCAAAAGGAAAGCCCCGCCTGGGGGCGGGGCTTTCGTGAAGATCAGCTGCGGCTTTTCTGGTGCCCAATCAGGCGTTTGCGGCACGGATCTTTTCAGCCGCATCCTTGTTGTAGGTGATATCCTTCTGGTCGAACAGCTGGTCCAGTTCGCCCGAGAGGGTCATTTCGGTAACGATATCGCAGCCACCGATGAACTCGCCCTTGACGTAAAGCTGGGGAATGGTCGGCCAGTCGGAATATTCCTTGATGCCCTGGCGCACAGCCTCATCGGCCAGCACGTTCACATCGCGGTAAGCGACACCCATGTAGTTCAGCACCCCGGCAACGCGGCTGGAAAACCCGCATTGCGGCATTTCCTTGGTGCCTTTCATGAACAGGACGACATCGTTCTCGTCCAGCGTCTGTTGAATCTGCGCGCGCGCATCGGTCATCGGAGGGGTCCTCAATCGGGGGCTTTGGTGGTCAGGGCAAGGGCGTGCAACTGCCCGTTCGGGCCGTCCATCCTGCCGTCGAGCGCCGCATAGACGGCGCGTTGCTGCTGGACACGGTTCAGGCCACGAAAGGATTCGTCGATGACTTCGGCAGCGAAATGATTACCGTCGCCGGCAAGGTCGGTGATCTCGATCTGTGCGTCGGGGAACGCAGCGCGGATCAGGGCTTCAATGTCGTGGGCTTCCATGGCCATGCGGCTATCCTTTGGCTTTCTGAAAAGATGTAGGGGATGGGCGGACCGCTCGCAAGGGCGCGCAGTCGTTTGAGGCCGCATCAGCCGACGCGCCGTGACGTGCTCGATCCGCCCAAATTGCCTGCGCCACCATCGCGATCAGCATCTCATCGTCAGGCTGACTGTTCGGAGTGATGACCGGTGGAAAAGGGCGAAGGACATCGACCGACGTTACGGCGCGGCGGAGGGGAAGCCTTACCAATTCGACGGGTTCACAGGCCCATGGGGCAGCATGCGTAATATCAATAATCGGTATTATGTAACTACAATCTTAAAATCCGCGAGGCGGTCTGAGTGCTATCGCTGGTCGAGACCTTGCGGTCGCAGCGCCGCCATCCTTTATTACGCCAGACCGTGAATGCGAGGATAAGATGGCCGTTTCAACACCGGTATGCGATTTCGATGCGCCGATCGTGGATTTCGTGCTGCCGGATCCTGATGGGCAATTCTACCGGCTGGATGACCTGCGGGGTCCGAACGGCACGCTGGTCATGTTCATCTGCAATCACTGCCCATATGTTCAGGCCGTAATCGACCGGATCACCCGTGACGCGGCCGAGCTGCGGCGTGATCATGGCGTCGGCGTCGTTGCCATCTCGGCCAATGATGTCGCCACTTATCCGCAGGACGCGCCGGAATTCATGAAGGCCGAGGCCACGAAACATGGCTTCGATTTCCCGTATCTTTATGACGCATCGCAGGATGTGGCGCGGGCATATGGCGCGGAATGCACGCCGGATTTCTTCGGCTACAATGCCGCGGGCAAGCTGCAATACCGTGGCCGACTGGATGCTTCGGGGCGCCAGGCCGGCCCCGGCAATGCCCGGCGCGAACTGTTCGAGGCGATGGTGCAGATCGCACAGACAGGTCTTGGCCCGCGCGATCAGGTCGCCTCGATGGGCTGCTCGATCAAGTGGAAGGACTAGATGCGCCTCGCGCCCCGAATGGCTATTCGGCGCCGAGCGCACGTTTCACATTCGCTGTCCATCCCAGAAAATACTGACCGTCAAGGTCGATGGCCGGGCGTTTCATCAGCGCAGGCTTCGCGGCCAGCATCTCGACCGGCGGCAAGGCGCGCTCCTCCTCGGACATGCCGCGCCAGGTCAGGCTGGCACGATTGACCAGCTTCTCGCCGAAATGGTCCAGCATATCCTGCCACTCCGCCGGGCTGAGAGGGTCTGCCTTCACATCGCGGAAATCAATCCGCCAGCCGGCACCTTCCAGCGCCGCACGGGCCTTCTGCACCGTCGAGCAATAGTCGAGGCCGTATATCTTCAGCGCTTTCGTCATGGCGATCAGATGAACGGAACCAGCGGGACCCCGCAAGCGGACAGGGCCAGAACAGCGGCAAGGGCGAGTAGGACTTTCATTGGATTCTCCATGTTTGGGGGCGTTATCGCCGCCCTGCCCCGACCCGTCCAGTCACGAATGATGGATCGCCGCTTTCAGCCGCCGCAAACCCAGCCAGACCAGCCCGACAACGACAGGTGTCGCCAGCGCCATCAGCACGGTCTTGTCGATACCGGCCGATTTCGCCAGCGGCGCCGACATATAGCCCAGCAGCCCGACGGCATAATAGCTGATGGCCACCACCGACAGTCCCTCGACCGTGTGCTGCAGGCGCAGTTGCAGCTCGGCCCGGTGGTCCATGCTTTCCAGCAATTGCTGATTCTGGGCGCTGCGCTCGACCTCGATGCGGGTGCGCAGCAACTCTCCCGCGCGGCCGGTGCGTTCCAGCATCTGGTTCAGCCGCGCCTCGGTCGATTTCACGGTCCGCATCGCCGGATCATAACGCCGCGTCAGAAATTCACCGAGTAACTGCCTGTCCTTGAAGCGTTCTTCGCGCAGCGCGCGTACGCGATCCATGGCGATCGCCTCATATGCGCGGGTGGCGCCAAAGCGGAAAACGCTTTGCGTGGCCAGCGATTCCAGTTGCGCGGCCACCGAGAGCAGTCGATGCAGCGTGGTTTCGGCGGGACCGTTTTCCATGTCTCCGGTCATGGCGGCCAGTTCGGGTTCCAGCGCGTTCAGCCGCTCGGACAGCATTCGCGCGCGTTCCAGGCCCAGCATGGACATGGCGCGATAGGTCTCGATCTCGCACAGGCGCTGGATGATGCGCCCGGTGCGCCCCGACCCCAGATCCGGGCGGACGAAGACGGCGAAGCGCATCCAACCATCCGGGTCGATACGGAAGTCCGAGGCGACAAGCGCCGATTTGTCTAGCACCCAGAAGGTCGCGAGGCTGTCGACACTGAACCAGTCGGCCAGTTCGCGCTCGATCCCCGACTGGTCTTCGGGCATCTGCTCGACCCGCACCATGACGGCGGTGACACGGCGCCCCGGCGCCCTGGCCTGCCAGTCGGCGGCGAAGATGGCCGCGGCGCTCGGGTCGAAGGGCCGCGCCGGCAGCCCTTCAGCGATGGCGGTATAGCTGACGAACTCGGTATGGCTTTCCCATGTCACGTCATAGCGGCCGAGACGGGCGGCATAATGGCTCGTCTCCTCGTCGGGTTTGGGCGCACCGTGGCGATGTGCCAACTGCGCGAGATGGGCGACGTCAAGGCTGCGGTCGCGGGCGGCGGCCTCGCGCGGTTCCTTGAAGGCCAGATAGACGGCATGGCACGGCGCCCGCACCCGTGGCGATGGCCGGGCGTGCAGTTCGTTCACCAATGTGGTGCGCAATGGGTGGTCAAGATTGCGATCCATTCCGGCAGGTTAGCCGGGCCGCTGCGATCCACAAAGCGGGACGTAAGGATGGGCTGCTCAAGCCCTCGTGAAGCGTGGCCGCATTGCACCGCCCTGCCCCAGCGGTCACAATGCGGCGCAAAACGGCGGGCGCATGAAAGGATAACGGATGCGGCGGGACTTCCTGAAACTGATGCTGGGCGGCGCCAGCCTGCTGGCGATTGCCAGCTGCTCGACCACCGATCCCAAGTTCAAGACCTATTCCGGGCCGCCCGTCACCCGCATCGACGTGTTCAAGTCGCGCCGCGTGATGACATTCTATTCCGGCACCCGCCCGATCAAGTCCTATAATTTTGGTCTCGGTTATGCCCCGGTCGGCAACAAGGAATACGAAGGCGACGGCAAGACTCCCGAGGGGCTCTACTATATCGACCGGCGCAATCCTAATTCGCGCTATCACCTCTCGGTCGGGATCTCCTATCCGAACGAGGCCGACAAGGCCCGCGCCCTGGCCCAGGGCCTGCAGGTGGGCAGCGACATTTTCATCCATGGCCAGGGTCCCGAGGGCCGCGTCGCCACCAAGCGCGACTGGACCGTGGGCTGCATCGCCGTGACCGATGCCGAGATCGAGGATATCTATGCCATGGTCCCCGATGGCACGCCGATCATGATCTATCCGTAACCTGTTGACACAATGGCAAAAGGGCGGCGCGTCGGCGCCGCCCTTTGTTCTTTGCGCGATCCCTTATTCGATCAGGGGCAGCAGCGCGTTCACGGAATCCTTGGCATCGCCATAGAACATCCGGGTATTTTCCTTGTAGAACAAGGGGTTCTCGATGCCGGAATAGCCGGTCCCCTGCCCCCGTTTGCTGACGAAGACGTTCTTGGCCTTCCAGACCTCCAGCACCGGCATGCCGGCGATGGGGCTGTTGGGGTCCTCCTGTGCAGCCGGGTTCACGATGTCGTTCGAGCCGATCACGATCACCACGTCGGTGTTGGGGAAATCCTCGTTGATCTCGTCCATCTCCATGACGATGTCGTAAGGCACCTTTGCCTCGGCCAGCAGCACGTTCATATGCCCCGGCAGGCGCCCGGCGACCGGATGGATCGCGAAGCGGACCTCCTTGCCGGCGGCGCGCAGCTTGCGGGTCAGTTCCGACACCGGCCCCTGCGCCTGCGCCACCGCCATGCCGTAGCCCGGCACAATGATGACGCTGTCGGCCTCGTTCAGGGCCGCCGCTACGCCTTCGGCGTCGATGGCGATCTGCTCGCCCTCGATTTCCGCCGCCGGACCGGTGGTGCCCCCAAAGCCGCCCAGGATCACGCTGACGAAGTTGCGGTTCATCGCCTTGCACATGATGTAGGACAGGATCGCACCCGAGGACCCCACCAGCGCGCCGACCACGATCAGCAGGTCATTGCCCAGCGTGAAGCCGATCATCGCCGCCGCCCAGCCGGAATAGCTGTTCAGCATCGAGACCACGACCGGCATGTCGGCGCCGCCGATCCCCATGATCAGGTGCCAGCCGATGAAGAAGGCGAGCGCAGTAATCAGCAGCAGCCAGAAGGTGCCCGGACCGACGCCGGCGCAGTAAAGGATCGTGAACAGCACCACCAGCGCCAGAGCACCGGCGTTCAGCAGATGGCCGCCCGGCAGCTTCCGCGGCTTGCCGTCGATCTTGCCGGCCAGCTTGCCATAGGCCACGACCGAGCCGGTGAAGGTCACCGCACCAATGAAGATGCCGAGCGCGACCTCGATCTTCAGCATGGCGATTTCGGGCGGGGTCTTGTGGGCCAGCACGGCGGCAAAGCCCTCGAAGGTCTGGGCGGCGTTGTTGCGCAGCAGACGGGTGACGCGGCCCAGTTCGAACTGGGCGTTGAAGCCGACGAAGACCGCCGCCAGCCCGACCAGCGAGTGCATGGCGGCGACCAGCTGCGGCATCTCGGTCATCTGGACACGCTTGGCCACCACCCAGCCGATGGCGCCGCCGATGGCGATCATCACCAGCGACAGCAGCCAGTTGCCCGAGCCCGGCCCCAGCAGCGTCGCCACCACGGCGAGCGTCATGCCGGCAATGCCGTACCAGACCGCACGCTTGGCGCTTTCCTGCCCCGAAAGACCGCCCAGCGACAGGATGAATAGCACCGCCGCCACCACGTAAGCGGCGGTGGTGAAGCCGAATTCTGGCAGCGCCGCCATCAGGTGGGCGGGCACGGCGGGATCGGAAATAACGACCACTTGCTCCATGGCGCCCTCCTTACGATTTCTGGAACATGGCGAGCATCCGGCGCGTGACCAGGAAGCCGCCGAAGATGTTGATGCCGGCCATCAGCACCGCCAGCATGGCCAGCAGGACCACCAGCCACGAGCCCGAGCCGATCTGCATCAGCGCCCCCACGATAATGATCGAGGAGATGGCGTTGGTGATCGCCATCAAGGGCGTGTGCAGCGAATGACTGACATTCCAGATCACCTGGAAGCCCACGAAGACGGCCAGCACGAAGACGATGAAATGCGACAGGAACGAGGCCGGCGCGAACAGCCCGACCAGCAGCATGACGACCGCGCCCGCGGCCAGCAGCGTGACCTGTGACCGGGTCTGGGCCTTGAAGGCGGCGACCTCGGCGGCGCGGCGCTCCTCGGGCGTCAGTTCTTTCTTCTTTTCCTTCGGCTTCTGCGCCGCGATGGCGGCGATCTTGGGCGGCGGCGGCGGATAGGTGATGTCGCCGTCATGGGTGACGGTGGCGCCCCGGATCACGTCGTCTTCCATGTTCTGCACGATCTTGCCGTCCTTGGCGGGCGTCAGATCGGTCAGGAAATGGCGGATGTTATTGCCGTAAAGCTCGGAAGACTGGGTGGCCATCCGCGAAGGGAAGTCGGTGTAGCCGATGATGGTGACGCCGTTTTCGGTGACGATCTTTTCGTCCGGCTGGGTCAGTTCGGCATTGCCGCCTTTTTCAGCGGCCAGGTCGACGATGACGCTGCCGGGCTTCATCGCCTCGATCATGTCCTTCGTCCAAAGGATCGGAGCATCGCGGCCGGGGATCAGCGCGGTGGTGATGACGATGTCCATCTGCGGGGCCAGCTCGCGGAACTTCGCCAGCTGCTTCTCGCGGAATTCGGGGCTGGAAGGGGCCGCATAGCCGCCCGTGGCCGCGCCGTCCTGCGCCGGTTCGTCGAATTCGAGGAAGACGAACTCCGCGCCCATCGATTCGATCTGCTCGGCGACTTCGGGGCGGACGTCGAAGGCATAGACCTGCGCGCCCAGGCTGACCGCGGTGCCGATCGCGGCCAGACCGGCCACGCCCGCACCCACCACCAGCACCTTGGCCGGGGGCACCTTGCCCGCGGCCGTCACCTGGCCGGTGAAGAAGCGGCCGAAATTGTTCGCCGCCTCGATCACCGCCCGGTAGCCGGCGATATTGGCCATCGAGGACAGTGCGTCCATCTTCTGCGCGCGGCTGATGCGCGGCACCATGTCCATCGCGATGGCGGTGACGCCCTGCACGCGCGCGGCTTCCAGCAATGCGGCATTCTGGGCCGGGTAGAAATAGGAAATCAGCGTCTGGCCTTCATGCATCCGCTTGATTTCGGCATCTTCGGGGGGGCGAACCTTCACCACCACGTCGACGGCCTCGGTCAGGGCCTTGGGCGTGGGATGAATGATCACCCCCGCCGCCTCGTAATCCGCATCCGAGAACCCGGCCCGCGCACCCGCGCCGGTTTCGATATGCACTTCATGTCCAAGCTTTTTCAGATGCGCCGTCGTGGAGGGCGTGATCGCCACCCGCGCTTCGCCATCCTGGCTTTCCTTCAATGCGCCAATCTTCATCGCCATCTCCCTCCGATGTCGGTCGGGAAAGGTGTATCATTGCGAAAGAATGGTTCACAAGCAATTGGCGCCCGGTAAGCTTGTGAAAATGTCCTGGCGGGTCATTGAAACTTTTGAAACAGGTGCAAAAAGGCCGCTGCACGTTGGTGCAGCGGCCCCGATGGCGCGATTTGCGCCGCTTTGCGTCCGTCCGGGATCAGTTGGCGGGCGGGGTCGTGGTGGTCGCAGGCGGCACGGCCGGAGTTTCGGTCGTGGTGCCTTCAATGGCGTCCGCGGCGTCGCTGGCCGCGCCTTCGACAGCCCTTGCGGCATCCGAGGCAGCCTCGCCGGCGGCCGTCGCTGCGTCCGAAGCCGCGCCTTCAACGGCGGTGGCGGCATCCGAAGCGGCTTCGCCCGCGGTGGTCGCGGCGGCGTCGCCCGCAGCAACGGCGGCCTCACCCGCAGCCTCGACGGCGTCACCTGCGGCGGCAGCGGCATCGCTGGCGGCTTCGGTCGCACTGTCGGCGGCGGCGGCGGCGTTGTCGGCGGCGGCTTCTGCATCGGTCGCCGCGGCGGCGGGCGCAGTTTCAGCCGGCGCGGTCACGGCGGGCTCCTCTACCACGACGGTATCGTCGTTGCCCATGAAGCGGGTCAGCACGAAGTAAGCGAGCGCCAGAGCCAGCAGGATGCCGATGATCAGCGGCAGCGGCGACGAGCGCTTTTCGACCGGCTCGACATAGGTTTCGCGCACGGTTGTCTTGTTCGGATCGTTCGGATCGTAGTTGGCCATGTAGGTCTCCTTCAGAATATCTGCCGGTTCGTTATTCGCCGCAGGAAAACCCCAGCGGCTTGCGAGGCGGCTATCTTGCGCTTAACTCGGAGAGACAGGACAAGTTCCCATTTGCAAAGCATTTTCCGAAAGGCCCGCATATGCCCGCTGCCCAATCCCAACAGACCCCGCATCTGCTGGCGGATTATCGCCCCTATCCTTTCGAGATCAGGCAGGTGCGGCTGGATTTCGCCCTGGATCCGAAGGCCACCGTGGTTCAGGCCGCTCTGGACATGGAACGCGTGCTTGCCGGCGATCTGGTGCTGGATATCGGCGCCGGCGTGATATTGCACCGGCTGGCGGTTGACGGGGTCGACCTGACGCCGGCGGACTGGACTCGCGCGGCCGAGACGCTGACCATCCACGCCGCTCTGCCTGCCCGCTTCACCCTGCAGAGCGAGGTCACCATCGACCCCTCGGCCAATACCGCCTTCGAAGGTCTGTATCTGTCGAACGGCATGTTCTGCACCCAATGCGAGGCCGAGGGCTTTCGCCATATCACCCCCTACCCCGATCGCCCCGATGTGATGGCCCCTTTCGAGGTGACCATCCATTCCGATCTGCCGGTGCTGCTGTCGAACGGCAATCCTCTGCGCGAGGAACCGGGACTGGCCGTCTGGCAGGATCCCTGGAAGAAACCCGCCTATCTGTTCGCGCTGGTGGCGGGCGATCTGCGCGCCGTTTCGGGCGAATTCACCACCATGTCGGGGCAGTCCGTCGACCTGAATGTCTGGGTCCGCCCCGGTGACGAGCCGCGCGCCGGTTACGCGCTCGACAGCCTGATCCGGTCGATGAAATGGGACGAGGAAGCCTACGGACGCGAATACGATCTCGATGTGTTCAATATCGTCGCCGTCGACGATTTCAACATGGGCGCGATGGAGAACAAGGGGTTGAACATCTTCAACTCCAAGCTGGTCCTTGCGTCGCCCGAAACTGCGACCGATGGCGACTATGAACGGATCGAAGGTGTGATCGGCCACGAATATTTCCACAACTGGACCGGCAATCGCATCACCTGCCGCGACTGGTTCCAGCTGTGTCTGAAGGAGGGCCTGACGGTCTTCCGCGACCAGCAGTTCACCGCCGACATGCGCAGCGCGCCGGTGAAGCGCATCAATGACGTGCTGACCCTGCGCGCGCGCCAGTTCCGCGAGGATCAGGGTCCGCTGGCCCATCCCGTGCGGCCGGAATCCTATATCGAGATCAACAATTTCTATACCGCCACCGTCTATGAAAAAGGGGCCGAGGTGATCGGTATGCTGAAGACGCTGATCGGCGACGACAGCTATCGCCGGGCGCTGGATCTGTATTTCGACCGCCATGATGGCGATGCCGCCACCATCGAGGACTGGCTGAAAGTGTTCGAGGACGCGACCGGTCGCGACCTGACCCAGTTCAAACGCTGGTATACCGATGCCGGCACCCCGATCCTGACCATGACCGAGGATTGGGATGCCGACGCCGGGCGCCTGACGCTGCGCTTCACCCAGTCGACGCCGCCCACGCCGGGCCAGCAGGACAAGCCTGCCCGCGTGATCCCGATCGCCGTGGGGCTATTGTCACCCAATGGGGACGAGGTGGTGCCGACCACCGTTCTGGAAATGACCGAAGCCGCGCAGGACTTCACCTTCGACGGTCTGGCGACGCGGCCGATGGTCTCGGCCCTGCGGGGTTTTTCCGCGCCGGTGGTCCTGAAGCGTGACCTCTCGGCCTCGGACCGGGCCTTCCTGCTGGCCCATGACACCGACCCCTTCGCCCGTTGGGAAGCGGCGCGCGAACTGGCGCGCGACACGCTTCTGGCCATGATCCGGGGGGCGGCGCCGGATGCGGAATATCTGGCGGCGATTGGGCGGCTTCTCGCCGACCCGGCGCTGGATCCCGCCTATCGCGCGCTGTGCCTGAAACTCCCCGCCGAGGAGGAGATCGCCACCGCCGTGAGCGATGCCGGTGGCGTGCCCGACCCCGATGCGATCCATGCCGCCCGCGAGGCCCTCGCCTCAGAGATCGCCCGCAGCCATCAATCCGCGCTGGAGGCGGTCTATCAGGACAGCGTCCTCACCGGCAGCTTCAGCCCGGATGCCGATTCGGCCGGAAAGCGGTCGCTGCGGCTGGCCGCGTTGGGGCTGCTGAACCATATCGACGGCGGCGAGCATGCCGCCGCGCTCTATGCCTCGGCCAATAACATGACCGAACGCGCCGCCGCCCTTGCCGCCCTGATCGCGGCCGGCCGGGGCGACACCGAGGTGAAGGCATTCTATAACGAATTCAAGAATGTCCGATTGGTCATCGACATGTGGTTCATGCTGCAGCCGCTGAACACCGAACCCGCACAGGCGGTGGCGGTGGCGCGCGGCCTTGCGGCTCATCCCGACTTCGACTGGAAAAACCCGAACCGTTTCCGCGCTCTGATCGGCGGCCTCACGGCGAATCACGCCGCTTTCCACGCGGCGGATGGATCGGGCTATGATTTTCTCGCCGACTGGCTGCTGAAGATGGACCCGCTGAACCCTCAGATCGCCGCCCGCATGTCGAGCGCCTTTGACAGCTGGCGCAAATACGACCCGGCCCGGCAGGAGAAAGCCCGCGCCGCGCTGGATCGGATTCTGGCTACACCGAAGCTGTCGAAAAACCTGTCGGAAATGGTGACGCGCATCCGCAACGCCGCCTGAAATCTTGCCCCTGCCCCCCTCTTGCAGGTCCGGGCGGGGGCAAGATAGTCTGACGCCATGACCCGCGCGCACATCACTCCTCGCGACGAGATGCAGCACCGTCTCGACCCGCTTGTCGAAGAACGGGCGCCATGGCTTTTTTCAGGCCGGCTGCACCATACGCTGGCCCGGCGGCTGCTCATGCGGATGCTCGGTTATCCCCGTACGCTGGAACTGGGCGCCGAATTCCGCGATGCCCCCACGGCGGAAATCTTCGCCCGGATGGAGCGGATGATCATCCGCGATCTCGAGGTTTCCGGGCTGGAACATATCCCCAAGGACGGCCCGGCGCTGATCGTGGCCAATCATCCGACGGGAATCGCCGACGGGATCGTGTTGTATTCGCTGATCAGACGGGTGCGACCCGACCTGTTTATCTATACAAATCAGGATATTCTGCGCGTCCTGCCGCAGCTTGAGGATCTGATCGTGCCGGTCGAATGGCGGCTGGAAAAGCGCACCCACGCCAAGACCCGCGCGACGATGGAACAGACCCGCGACTGGCTGGCCAGGGACCGAATCGGGCTGATCTTCCCCTCTGGCCGGCTCGCCAAACGGCGCGGCCTGACGCTGCATGAACGGCCCTGGATGGCCTCGGCGGCGATGATCGCGCGCAAGATGGACGTGCCGGTGATTCCGTTGCGGATCCGGGCGCGCAATTCGATCCTGTTCTATCTGTTCGACGCCATCCATCCGACCCTGCGCGACGTGACCCTTTTCCACGAGGTGTTGAACAAGGCCGATCAGCAATATCAGATCACCATCGGCGCCCCCGTCGCGGCGAAATCGCTGCCGGTCAAAAGCGACGAGGCGATAGATATGCTGCGCCGCATCGTCCTCGCCCTGCCCGAGCCCGCCGATACGCGGCCCGTTTCAACCTCGCGGCTGGTCAAGCGCCGGATCATCAAGCACGTCTGATCCCGGTACCTCCGACCCGCGTGAAAAAAAGGGGGCCTTGCGGCCCCCTTCTGTGTTTTGTCTTGCGATCCGCTTACTGCGCAGGGGCGGCCGGGGCGTCAGTCGCCGGTGCCGGTGCTGCCGGGGCGGCGGCTTCGGCTGCTTCGGCCTTGGCACGCATCTCTTTCACCGAGGTTTCCAGCGCGGCATAGGCGGCGGTGAAGCCTTTCAACGACAGGTTCAGGTTCACCACGGCTTCCTTCGGCGCCCCGTAGGGCAGCACGCTGATGGTGGCGGTGTTGCCGCGCTTCAGACCGGCCAGCTCATCCGCGGTCAGCCCCACGCGCGAGACGCAGCCGACAGGGGCGCAGAAATTGAACGGATAGGCTTTGACCGCGCCCGAATCGACCTTCAGCTTGATCCCTTGCTGCAGATCGGTTTCCAGCGGCGACACCACCGTCGCGCCCGCCGCCGCCTGGCCGCCATTGGCCAGCGGGATCAGGGTCATTTCCGCGACGGAGTTGCCCTCGCCGTCCTTCATCAACTGATACAGCTCGCAGGGATCGGCGTCGTTCTCGGTCTTGATGCAGCGCATCTGCCAGGAATCGAAGGTCTCGGCCACATAATAGGCGCCAACCTGCGGTTCGCCCGTAGCCGCGCCTGCGGGCGCCGGGGCCGGCGTCTCAGTGGTGGCTGCAGCAGGGGCCTCGGCCGGGGCGGCAGGTGCGGGCGCAGTCGGCGCGGGCGCTGCGTCTGCGGCGGGTGCGGCATCGGTGGCCGGCGCAGGTGCGGTATCTGTGCCAGGCGCGGGCGCAGCATCGGTCGCAGGTGCAGCATCCGTGGGCGCCGGTGCCGGGGTCTCGGTCGCGGTTTGCGCCATCAGCGGCGCCGCGCTCAGCGCGAGAATCGCCGCCAGCGCGGTCGAGGTGATTTTCGGTGACATGCATGTCTCCTTCCGTGAATGCGGTCGCAGCAGGGTTAGCACCTGCGCAACGGAATGTCAGGGCCGAACGAAAAAACCTGCTGTCACAGTTCCGTCACGGGATTGTGGCAAGAACCTCGGTGTAACGGTCTGATAAGGATCAAAAAAGGGCCACGCGAGCGTGACCCTTCTCTCCCTGCCGGACTGGCCGGTCATCATGATTGATGGGACGGTAATGTGCGGTGCCCCCGACAGTCAACTATCCTTTCGGATAGTTCATTAATGTTGGGGAAACGAAAAAAGCCGCGCCCGAGGGCGCGGCAGTCCAACAGGGAGGAAGTGTTCAGGAAGGGACCGAAGGCCCCGTGAACAACCCCAGTCTGGCACAAATTAATTAACTTAGTATTCTCTTTCCGTGCGCATGTTTCGCGCTTCGGCAAAAAAGCACCACTGAGGCCCCGGATGAACGTGATCGACCTGGACAATGGCAGTATTTTCGTTGGCGGCGCAGGGCCGAATTACGGCGAACCCGAAACGCTGCTGATGAAATATGCCAATCGGCATGGCCTGATCGCGGGCGCGACGGGGACCGGCAAGACCGTAACGCTGCAGACGCTGGCCGAATCACTCTCGCAGGCCGGGGTACCGGTGTTTCTGGCCGATGTTAAGGGCGACCTGGCCGGCATGGCCAAGGCGGGCTCGGCCGAAGGCAAACTGCATGACAGCTTTGCCAAACGCGCCGAGCAGATTGGAATTGATCTGCAATATCAGTCTTATCCGGTGACTTTCTGGGACGTTTTCGGTGAAAAGGGCCATCCGGTCCGCACCACGCCGGCCGAGATGGGACCGCTGCTGCTCGCCCGGCTGCTGAACCTGACCGACGTGCAGGAAGGGGTGCTGAACATCGCCTTCCGCGTTGCCGACGAACAGGGGCTGGCGCTGCTGGATCTGAAGGATCTGCAGGCGATGCTGCTCTGGATCGGGCAGAATGCGGCCGATCTGTCGCTGAGCTATGGCAATATCAGCGCCGCCTCGGTCGGGGCGATCCAGCGCGCGTTGCTGGTGCTGGAAGGCGAAGGCGGCAACAAGCTGTTTGGCGAACCGGCGTTGCAACTGTCGGACATCATCCGGCAGGACGCCTCGGGGAAAGGTGTGATCAATATCCTGGCGGCGGACAAGCTGATGAACGCGCCGCGGCTCTATTCAACCTTTCTGTTGTGGCTGCTGTCGGAACTGTTCGAGCAGTTGCCCGAGATCGGCGACCCGGCCAAGCCGGTCTGCGCCTTCTTCTTCGACGAGGCGCATCTGCTGTTCGATGACGCGCCCAAGGCGCTGGTGGACAAGGTCGAACAGGTGGCGCGGCTGATCCGGTCCAAGGGTGTCAGCGTCTGGTTCATCAGCCAGAATCCCACCGATGTGCCCGAAGAAATCCTGGGCCAGCTGGGCAATCGCGTGCAGCATGCCTTGCGCGCCTTTACCGCCAAGGACCAGAAGGCGTTGCGGCTGGCAGCCGAAAACTATCGCCCCAATCCCGATTTCGATACCGCCGAGGCGATCCAGCAGGTCGGGACCGGCGAAGCGGTGACCTCGTTCCTGGACCCAAAGGGGGTGCCGGGCGTGGTGATGCGCACGCTGATCCGCCCCCCATTCTCGCAATTGGGGCCGATCACCGAAGCCGAGCGTGCGGCGATCATTGCCGCCTCGCCCATGGACGTGAAATATAACAAGACTCTGGACCGCGAATCTGCTTCGGAACTGATGGGCAAGCGGGCTGCCGAGGCCGCTGCGGAAGCGCAGGCTGTCGCCGCCCCAGCGGCAGATGATGCGGATCTGTGGGAGGTCGGCGGCAAGCCGGATGAGAAATTCACCCGCGCCCGCCGCTATGACCCGAAGCTGACCATTCCCGTCAATAACGACGGCAGATCTGGCAGCAAATCCCGTAGCGATTCCACCAAACGCCGTTCCGGCAGCGACACGGTGCTGGAGACCTTCGGCAAAAGTGTCGCGCGTGAACTTGGCCGCTCCGCCCCGCGCATCATGCGCGGCGTGCTGGGCGGGTTGTTCCGCGGGCGTTGAAGGCAATCACGTTGCTGGTAGCCTGCGGAATCGCCTCGGCCTGAAGGCGAAGTTCGGCCAGAAGCGCAATGATCAGCCGCACATGGCGATGCAGATCATAATCGGCGCGTCCCTCGCGCCGGGCGGTGTCGGCTGCCTGCTCCGCGCCGCGCAGAATCCGCAGCGCTGCCGGGTTTGACGGCAGCGTTTCACGCCCCAACAGGCGCGGCAGATCCCGCTCGCGCCGCCATCCGGCCTGTCCCGCCCTGGCGGCACGAATCAGCACGGCCGGGCGCAGCAGCGGCGCATGTTGCGAAGCAGTATCGAAGATGGCGGGGTCGTTCATGAAGCTCATCGCGAATCCTCCTGTGCGGTGATGTCGCGGCAAAGTTCACACAACTTTAACGTGCGTTGCCGAAATCGCATGTGCAACGTCCGACCTAGAAGGAAATCTTTAGGGATTGTTAGGAAATATGCAGTTCTGCTTAACCATAACCTGTCCCAAAAGGCAGGTGAGACACCAAGCGGGCGACTCGCTGCCGACCTGCCCGCCACCAGACAAGGGACGAATATGACCATTTTGACGCCAGATTTCGGTATGGCCGGCGCGGTCCTTCCCAAGGCGCTTGGGGGCGCCGCGGTCGGGCCCGTTCTGGCATCTGCCGGGACAGCCAGCGAAGACAGCCTGGCCGAGGATGCTCGGCTGTATCTGCGCCATGTCGAAGGTGGCGAATCGATCCGCGCCATCGCCCGCGAGTCGGGCTGTCATGCCTCGACCATCCTGCGTCGGATCCGCCGTTTCGAATGCCGTCGCGATGACCCGCTGGTTGACGGCGCCTTGCAGGACATGGGGGTCAAGGCCCTGCCCCCCCGGAGCGACCGCGCCAATCAGGACCAGACGCGCCGGGTGTTGCGCCGGCTGGCCGAGCCGGGTGCGGAAATGGTGGTGGCCGCAGGGATGGAAAAGGCCATCGTTACCCGCGGGGAGGTGCGCACCGCCATTCTGGACCGCAAACTGGCCGAGGAATTCGCCCTGAACGCCTGGGTCGAGCAGTTGTCCCACGGTGGCCGAATGATCCGCTATCGCCTGTCGGCGGCAGGTCGCGCGACGCTGCGGCGGCTGGGGGCGACCGACGGCGGCCTGCCCCGCGCCAGCGATTTCGCCGATGCCAAGCCCGTGTGCATCGAAACACCGATGCCCGGCATGGCCGAAGACCCAACCGCTTTCGTCCACGCCGATCAGCACCGCGTCTGGGGGACCCGCGAACTGCCCGACCTGGAGGACGGCAAGCCGCGCCGGATGCGGGTCAATCTGGCCGAAAGCCCGCTGCAATTGCTGGCCCGGCGCCGCGACGGCAAGGGCAAGCCGTTTCTGGATGCCGATCTCGTCGCGGCGGGCGAGCGTTTGCGCGAGGATTTCGAAACCGCCCAGATGGGTCCGCGCGTCACGCAGAACTGGGACCGGTTCATGACCTCGGGTATCGACGAATCGATGCAGGCGGGGCGTCACCCCGGCGGTTCCGACCGTGCCCGCGCGCGCGTGGCCGAGGCGCTGCGCGAGCTTGGACCCGGCATGGGCGATCTGGTTCTGCGGGTTTGCTGCTTTCTGGACGGGTTGGAAATGACCGAGCGCCGGCTGGGCTGGTCGGCTCGATCCGGCAAGGTGGTGTTGAAACTGGCGCTGGAGCGGCTGGCGCGCCATTATGCCGACCGCTATGGCCCAGGTGGCCCGTTGATCGGCTGACCCGCACCACCGTCTGCAAACAGCGCCTGCCTGCAAAAAGGTCGCCCATGGGCGACCTTTTCCTTTTTGCAGCCACGTTGGCGCTGCCCCGGACGCTCTTTGCCGTGGAGATCGAGGATGCGGGCCGCGCCGTCGGCCGTGCCTTAAGCGCATGCATGGCTGCGTTGCCGGACAAGGCGTTGATCGCGGGCGCGTAAAGGATTAACTCGGGGAAGACCCGACAAGAGGCCGCCATGTCCGAACAGCCCCCCGCCCTTCGCGCCGCCCGCGCGCGCCATCCCGAAAAGGCGCATCGCCCCGATCAGGCGCAGCCGAAAAAGCCCGACTGGATCCGCGTCAAGGCGCCGACCTCGCAGGGCTACAAGGACACCCGCGACATCCTGCGCGAGAACAAGCTGTCGACCGTCTGCGAAGAAGCCGGCTGCCCCAATGTCGGCGAATGCTGGAGCCAGGGTCACGCCACCATGATGATCATGGGCGAGATCTGTACCCGCGGCTGCTCGTTCTGCAACGTGATTACCGGTCGGCCCGACGCGCTCGACCCGTTCGAGCCGGGTCGCGTGGCCCATGCGGTCCAGAAGCTGGGCCTGAAACACGTCGTCATCACTTCGGTCGACCGCGACGATCTGGAGGATGGCGGGGCCGAACATTTCGCGCAGGTGATCCGCGCGATCCGGCACCGCTCTCCCAGTTCCACCATTGAGGTTCTGACGCCGGATTTCCTGAAATGCGGCCCCCGCGCGCTGGAAATCGTCGTCGAGGCGCGCCCTGACGTGTTCAATCATAATCTTGAAACCGTGCCGGGCCTCTATCCGACCGTGCGGCCCGGCGCGCGTTACTTCCATTCGCTGCGGCTCTTGCAGCGCGTGAAAGAGCTGGACCCCGCGATGTTCACCAAATCCGGCATCATGGTCGGCCTCGGCGAGGATCGGCAGGGCGTGCTGCAGGTCATGGATGACATGCGCGCCGCCGATATCGACTTCATGACCATCGGCCAGTATCTGCAGCCGACACCGAAGCATCACCGGGTCGATCGCTTCGTGACACCTGACGAGTTCAAGGGCTACGAGAAGTCGGCCTATGGCAAGGGTTTTCTGATGGTTTCGGCCACGCCGCTGACGCGGTCGTCCTATCACGCCGGCGACGATTTCGCGCAGTTGCGCGCGGCGCGGTTGACCAGGCTCGGCCGCGCATAATTCGGTTGCGGGGCGCGCGCGGGACGGGTATTTCCCAATCCATCCAATCAGGCGCCTGCGCCGAATGGGTGAACGCGATGCAGCCGATTTTGGTCGCGGGGGTGTGGCGGAATGGTAGACGCGACGGATTCAAAATCCGTTTTCGCAAGAAGTGTCGGTTCGAGTCCGACCACCCCTACCAATAGTATCAAGTGGTTAGATGACGAAACGCGCCCTGCCCCGTCTAAGCCTGCTTGTCTCTCTGCTGATGCTGGGGGCCTGTACTGATTCCACGGGCGATTATCCGGCGCTGATGCCGACCGATCGCTTGCTGGCCGAACCCGCAATTCCCGGACATGCCGGCATCGCCATGAACAGCCCCGATCAGGTGGTTTCGGATCTGCAGGCTGCGGGTGCAGCGCTGGCGGTTTCCAAGGCCGAGGTGACGGCCGCGCAGATCACCGACGATGCCGCCCTGACGGCGCGGGCCGACGCCTTGCGCGCCAAGGCCGCAGCTCTGTCGGCCGGGCGCCCTGTCTGCGCAGATCCGGCCGCGACGGATTGCTGATCCCGCCAAACCGCTTCGATCCGCATCAGGGTTACCAGTCGCATTCGGCCAGTTCGCGCGGCTGAAGCAGGAAGACCGTGGCCGTGTCACCGAGCGGCGTCCGATCAGCGATGCTGCGGGTCACCGGCTCGGCGCAGCCTCCTTCTTCGAGTTTTTGGCCGGGCAAGGGCTGCGCGGTCTCGGCGCGCAGATAGCTGGTGCGCAACTGCAGCCGGCCATCGCCATCGATGCTGGGAAAGACGACGCCACCATCGCATTCGACCATGCATATCTGCCGGCCGCCCTCGTCCTCGCAATAGGTCGCGGCCGAAAATTCGCGCGGATCGTCACGGAAATGCACGCGAAGATCGTAGAATTCGGGACCGCCAGACTGCTCGACATGGCGTTTGGCGCGGATCTCGCGGATCTGCTGGCCGGGATTGGCGGCGAGATGTTCCGGCGCGTAGCTGCGGCCGAAACAGCCCAAGACCTCTGCTCCCGCGGGCGAGGCGAGCACCAGGCCGGCCAAAATCAGCCTGAACATGGTCACGGAATACTCCTGCAGGGCAAACGCGAGCGACACGCGGCGGGAAAGGAAACGGGGGCCGCGCGGCCCCCGTTCCGGTCTCAGTTGGCGGGTGCGGTCAGGCCCGGCGGCGGGCCGCCCAGCGGGTCCATCCCGCCCGATTGCGCCGGCGCAGCAGGCGCTGGCGTCTCGGTCGCAGGCGTCTCGGGCGCGGGTGCCTCAGGCGTCGGAGGCTCGGTCGCGGGAGCGTCCGCCGGCGCGCCGAAATTCGGCGGGCCGCCAAGGCCGCCCAGATCGTTGGCCGCCGGTGCGGGTGCGCCGCCCGGTGCCGCATCGGTCGCGGCGGGGGCGCCAAACGGCGAACCGCCCAAGCCCCCCAGCGAACCGAAGCCGCCAAGGCCGCCCTCGCCGCCGCCCATCGGGATCTCGATCTTGACATCCTCGACGTTCACCGGCGCGCCCTTGTAGTGCATGACCAGACCCGGGAAGGCGATGACGACGCCGATCATCAGGATCTGGATCAGCACGAAGGGCACCGCACCCCAGTAGATCTGGCTGGATTTGACCCCTGCGATCTGTTTGCCCGTCAGGCGGTCCAGATAGGGCACGCGCGGGGCGACGGATCGCAGATAGAACAGCGCGAATCCGAAGGGCGGATGCATGAACGAGGTCTGCATGTTCACCCCCAGGATCACCCCGAACCAGATCAGATCGATGCCCAGCTTTTCCGCGGCCGGGGCCAGAAGCGGCACGATGATGAATGCCAGCTCGAAGAAATCGAGGAAGAAGGCCAGGAAGAAGACCAGCACCGACACCGCGATCAGGAAGCCATATTCGCCCCCCGGCAGCGAGGTCAGCAGGTGCTCCACCCACAGATGCCCGTTCACCCCGTAGAAGGTCAGCGAGAAGACCCGCGCCCCGATCAGGATGAACATCACGAAGGCCGACAGCCGCGTGGTCGATGCCAGCGCCTGCTTGATCACGTCAAAGCTCAGCCGGCCCTTCATCGCCGACAGCACCAGCGCGCCGACCGCGCCCATGGCGCCGCCCTCGGTGGGGGTGGCCCAGCCCAGGAAAATTGTGCCCAGCACGAAGAACACCAGCGCCAGCGGGGGCACCAGCACGATGATGACCTGCTGCGCCAGACGGCTGGTCAGGTTGAAGCCGTGTTCCTTCTTCCAGGTGAAGTCGATGACGCCCGACAGGATGCGCATCAGCACGCTGTAGATGGCGAAGGCCAGCACTGCCGAGGCGAAGACCGCCGCGATCAGTGTGCCGGTCCGCATATTGGTCGAGACGCCGTTCAAGGCATCCAGGCCGTTGACCCAGTGCAGGAAGGCCCATCCGGCCAAGGCCCCGACCAGACCGGCGGCAACCTTGATCAGGAAGCGCCACCCCTCCTTGTCGGTCATCGCCAGCAGATACATGGCCGCCACCGCCGCCGCCATGCCGAGGATGTCGGCATTGGTGCCCTGCGTCGCCGACAGATAGTGATGCGCGGCGTAGAAGATGGCGACGCCCACCGCCAGCAGCACCAGCAGCGACACGACGCCCGAGCCCAGCGTCCGAGCCTCTTTCGGCAGCGCAGGCACATAGGAGGGGCGGAAGATCGAGACGACAAAGATATACAGCAGATAGATGCCGGTCAGCACCAGACCGGGGATCAGCGCGCCCTTGTACATGTCGCCGACCGACCGGCCCAGCTGGTCGGCCATGACGATCAGCACCAGCGACGGCGGAATGATCTGCGCCAGCGTCCCCGAGGCCGCGATCACCCCCGATGCCAGTCTGCGGTCATAGCCGTAGCGCAGCATGATCGGCAGCGAGATCAGCCCCATCGCGATCACCGATGCCGCCACCACGCCGGTCGTGGCCGCCAGCAGCGCGCCCACGATCACCACCGCATAGGCCAGACCGCCGCGTACCGGGCCGAACAGCTGACCGATGGTGTCCAGCAGATCCTCGGCCATGCCGGATTTCTCCAGCAGGATGCCCATGAAGGTGAAGAATGGAATGGCAAGCAGGGTCTCGTTTGCCAGCACCCCCCATAACCGGTCAGGCATGGTCCCGAGCAGATTCCAGTCCAGATAGATGCTGCCGTTCGACAAGGGCGCCAGTTCGACCCCGATGATGAAGAACAGCAGACCGTTGGCCGCCAGCGCGAAGGCCACCGGATAGCCGAACAGCAGGAACAGGATCAGCGAGGCGAACATGATCGGCGCCATGTTCTGCGCGATAAGCTCCATCATGTGCGGGTCCCCCGGCCGTCATCCCTGGGTTCATCCTTGGGCGCGCCGAAACCCGATTCGGCGATCAGCGCCGGGTCGATTTCAAGCGGCGCGTGATGGCCGGCCATCGCATGCGGATCGGGGATCAACCCGCGCATCACCGCGATTTTCTTGATGATTTCGGAAATGCCTTGAAAGAACAGCAGCACGAAACCGATCAGCAGCATCGACTTGGCCGGCCACAGGATCAGCCCGCCCGCACTGGACGAGATCTCGCCGCGCTCGAAGGAACGGACGGTCCAGGGATAAAGGAAATAGATCATCAGAATGACGAAGGGCATCAGGAACAGGATGCTGCCGATCAGGTCGATCCAGTGCTGCACCTTCCGCGGCCACATGCCATAGACCAGGTCGATGCGGATATGTTCGTTTTCCAGCAGCGTATAAGCGGCGGCGCCCAGAAAGGCCGCGCCATACAGATACCACTGCAGTTCCAGCCACATATTCGATGAGGTGTTGAAAACCTTCCGCACGATGGCGTTGCCGGCGCTGACCAGCACGGCCAGCAGGATCAGCCAGGACACCGCCCTGCCGATCGTGGTGTTGACGCGGTCGATGCCGCGCGACAGGGCCAATAGCCCGCTCATATAGATCCCTCCCCTTGCGGCGCACCTTGTCGTTGCCAGCCCGGCGCGCACGAATGTTCCGTTTTGTAACCTGCCCCTGCGTTCGTTCAACCCCAAAGGCTGGAAAATCGGCGGAATGCTGCAAATGCATTGCTGCAGCGCCGCGAAGTTGACGCGACGTTCCGTGACCGAAACGTAACAACACTTGCCAGACGGATCGTTTTGCCTAACGTTGCGCCATTCCGGCGCCGAAAGAGCGTCCAACGAAAATGGGAGATATGCCATGACCAAATTCCTGATCACGACGGCGCTTGCGCTGTCCTTCGCGCTGCCCGCCGTCGCCGCCAGCGTGCCCGAGGGAACGAAACTGGCCGACAAGCAGGAATACAACTTCTGGCTGCTGGACGCGATCAAGTCGACCGACCCGGCCAAGAACACCGATGTCGAAGGATCGGACATTCTGCGCCAGCTGTTCGAGGGTCTGTATAACGAGGATGACAAGGGCGCCATGGTCCCCGGCGTCGCGACCGATTACACGCTGTCGGACGACAAGCTGACCTATACGTTCAAGCTGCGCCCGGAAGCCAAATGGTCGAATGGCGATCCCGTCACCGCCAATGATTTCGTCTATGCCTGGCGCCGGGTGGCCGACCCAGCGACCGCGTCGGAATATGCCTGGTTCATCGAACTGATGAACATCGAAAACGCCACCGCCGTGGTGAAGGGCGAGAAGAAGCCGGAAGAACTGGGCGTGAAAGCCCTCGACGATCACACGCTGGAAGTGAAGCTGTCGACGCCGACGCCCTATCTGATCAAGACGCTGGCCCATGCCTCGACCTTCCCGGTCAATCAGAAGGTCGTGGAAGCCGAAGGCGACGCCTGGACGCAGCCGGGCAAGCTGGTCGGCAATGGCGCCTATGTCCTGACCGGCCACAATCTGGGCGTGGATATCACCCTGGAAAAGAACGATAATTACTGGGATGCGGCCAATACCATCATCACCAAGGCCAAGGGCATCACCGTCAATGACATCAATATCGGCCTGACCCGCTATCAGTCGGGCGAGCTGGACCGCGTCGACATTCCCGCCGGTCAATATCCGCGCCTGAAGGAGTCGAACCCCGAGGAGGCGATCACCACCCCCTTAGCCTGCTCCTATGCCTATATCTTCAACGTTTCGGACAAGGGCCCCGAAGCGCTGAAGGATGTGCGCGTGCGCAAGGCGCTGTCGCTGGCGGTGAACCGCGACGTGATCGTCGACAAGGTACTGCAGGGCGGCCAGAAGCCGGCCTGGACCTGGACCCACTGGGCGATCGAGGGCTTCGAGGCCCCTGAAAACGCCGATGAGGCAAAGACCCAGGAACAGCGGCTCGAGGAAGCGAAGGCGCTGCTGGCCGAGGCCGGCTATGGCCCCGATAACCCGCTCAACCTGACCATTCAGTACAACACCTCGGAAGATCACAAGAAGCTGGCAGTGGCCGTTCAGCAGTTCTGGAAACAGCTGGGCGTCAATGTCACCCTGAACAATGTCGAATGGAAGGTCCACACCGACCGCCTGCAGAACCAGGACTTCGAAGTGGCGCGCTATGCCTGGTGCGGCGACTTCAACGAAGCCTCGACCTTCCTCGACTGGTTCCGCACCGACGGCTACAACTCGGGCAAGTGGTCGAACGCGGAATATGACAAGCTGATGGCCGACGCCAAGACCGCCGAGGACACCAAGCCGATCTACAAGCGCGCCGAGGAAATCCTTGCCGCCGAGGCGCCCGCGGCCTTCGTCTACCACTATGCCAATGCCGACATGATCCGTAAGGACGTGAAGGGCTTGCCGCTGGATAACGTGATGAACGACTGGTATCTTAAGGACATGTACCGCGTCGCCGAGTGACGCTCTCGTCATTGATCACCTCCGACGGGGGGCGCGGGGATCGCGCCTCCCGTTTGACCTATTCACCCTTTCGGGAAACGGGCTGCCATTTTCGGGCAGACCACCCCTGAGGAAAAGACAGGCATGTTTGGCTTCATTCTCCGACGCTTCGCCGTTGCGATTCCGACGCTGCTTCTGCTGATCGTCGCATCCTTCCTGCTGATGCACATGGCCCCTGGCGGACCCTTCACCCAGGAACGCGCCCTGCCCCCGCAGGTGCTGGCGAATATCAATGCGAAATACGGGCTGGACCAGCCGGTGCTGGTACAGTTGTGGAACTACCTTTCAGGCGTCGTCTTCCGCTTCGATTTCGGGCCCAGCTTCGAATATCCCGACCGCACGGTAAATCAGGTGATCGCCGCAGGATTTCCGGTGACGCTGACCTACGGGATGATTTCCTTCGTGGTTGCGGTTCTGGTCGGCTGTGCGCTGGGAACCGCTGCGGCCATCCGCCACAACACCTGGCTGGACTATCTGGCGGTGGGAATTTCCATCGGTGCGCAGGTGCTGCCGAACTTCGTGATGGCGCCGATTCTGGTGCTGGTCTTCACGCTGATCCTCGGCTGGCTGCCCGGCGGCGGGTGGAGCTGGAGCGATCCCGCCTTCTGGATCATGCCGGTGATCGCGCTGTCCACCTC
The DNA here is from genome assembly GCF_013868135.1 of Paracoccus sp. S1E-3. Taxonomy (GTDB): domain Bacteria; phylum Pseudomonadota; class Alphaproteobacteria; order Rhodobacterales; family Rhodobacteraceae; genus Paracoccus. The sequence goes on along the minus strand of NZ_JACEMU010000004.1, from coordinate 171,867 downwards.
CTATATGGCGTCCATCGCCCGGATCACCCGCGCCTCGATGCTGGAGGTGCTGAGTTCGAACCACATCCGCACCGCGCGCGCCAAGGGCCTTCCCGAAAGCAAGGTCATCCTGCGGCATGCGCTGAAGCCCGCGCTGCTGCCGGTGATTTCCTATCTGGGGCCTGCCTTCGTGTCGATGATCACCGGCTCGGTGGTGATCGACATGTATTTCTCGACCGGCGGCATCGGAAAGGCCTTCGTTGATTCGGCGCTGAACCGCGACTACGCGGTGATGATGGGGGTCACGATCCTGATCGGCGCGCTGACCATCCTGTTCAGCCTGGTCGTCGATATTCTGTATGCGTGGATCGACCCGAAGATCAGGTATTAATGCCATGACAATGATAGAACACGACAAAATCAAGGGAATGTCCGACCGCATGGCGCAGGCCGAGGTCAAGGGCCGCAGTCCCTGGGCCGATGCCCGCAAGCGTTTCTTCCGCAACCGCGCCGCCCTGGTGGCGCTGGTGGTGCTGATTCTGATCGGGCTGTTCGCGGCCTTCGGCAATTCCATCGCCGCCTGGTCGAACGAGGACATCGATTATGAGGTCATGGGCTCCGCCGCGACGCTGGGCGCGCCCTCCATCGCCAACGGGCATTATTTCGGCACCGACGATCTGGGCCGCGACCTGTTCGCGCGCACTGTGCAGGGCACGCAGATCTCGTTGATGGTGGGGATCGTCGGCGCTTTCGTCGCGGTGGTTGTGGGCACGCTTTACGGGGCAACCTCGGGCTATATCGGCGGGCGCACCGATCAGGTGATGATGCGGCTGGTCGATATCCTGATGTCGATCCCGTACATGTTCGTGCTGATCCTGCTTCTGGTGATGTTCGGGCGCTCGATCTCGATGCTGTTTCTGGGCATCGGGCTGATTTCATGGCTGGAGATGTCGCGCATCGTCCGGGGCCAGACCCTGACGCTGAAGAACCGCGAATTCATCGAGGCCGCCCGCGCCACCGGCGTGCCCAGCTGGAGGATCATCCTGCGCCACATCGTGCCCAACCTTCTGGGCGTGGTCGCGGTCTATGCGACGCTGCTGGTGCCGCTGATGATCCTGACCGAAAGCTTCATCAGCTTCCTGGGCCTCGGCGTGCAGGAACCCCTGACCTCATGGGGCGCACTGATTTCCGAAGGGGCCGGAACCATGCGTTACGGCACCATCTGGCAACTCGCTTTCCCGCTGGGGTTCTTCGTTGTGACCCTGTTCTCGTTCTTCTTCGTGGGGGACGGGTTGCGGGACGCGCTCGACCCGAAGGACCGCTGACATGGCGCTTCTGGACATCAAGAACCTCAACGTCACCTTCGACACCAATGATGGCCAGGTCCATGCCGTCAACGGCATCGACATGTCGCTGGAACGGGGCGAGACGCTGGGCATCGTGGGCGAATCCGGCTCGGGCAAGTCGCAGCTGGCGTTTTCGATCATGGGGCTTCTGGCAAGAAACGGCCGCGCCACCGGCAGCGTCAAGTTCGACGGGCAGGAAATCCTGAACGCGCCGCTGAAAACCCTGAACGACGTTCGCGCCGAGCATATCGCGATGATCTTTCAGGACCCGATGACCTCGCTGAACCCCTATATGCGGGTCTCCGATCAGATGGCAGAGGTGCTGACCCTGCATCACGGGCTGTCGAAATCGGCCGCGGTGGCGGAATCCGTGCGGATGCTGGACGCGGTGCGCATCCCCGACGCCAGGGGGCGCGCGCGGCTTTATCCGCACGAATTCTCGGGCGGGATGCGCCAGCGGGTGATGATCGCCATGGCGCTGCTGTGCAAGCCCGACGTGCTGATCGCGGACGAACCCACGACCGCGCTGGATGTGACCGTGCAGGCGCAGATCATGAAGCTGCTGGACGATCTGCAGACCGAATTCGGCATGGCGATGATCCTCATCACCCATGATCTGGGCGTCGTGGCCGGCTCCTGCGAGCGGGTGATGGTGATGTATGGCGGCCGGGTGATGGAAAAATCCCCTACCGATCCGGTCTTCGCGGACCCGACCCATCCCTATACCCAGGGACTGCTGGCAGCGATTCCGCGCGTCGACCAGAAGGGCGACAAGCTGTCGGCCATTCCCGGCAGCCCTCCCAACATGTCGCGCCCCCCGGCCGGCTGCCCCTTCGCGCCGCGCTGCGATTACGTGATGGAGGTCTGTCAGACCACCATGCCGCCCTTGGAAACCTTCGCGCCCGGCCGCGAACGTGCCTGCTTCGCCGGCATCGACACGGTGCGCGCAGGCCCCAAGCATCACGAGGACCTGCCGATGGAGGCTGCCGCCGACGATACAGGCGGCATGGATATCGGCGATCCCGAGATGAACATGCTGGACGCACTGACCGACCGACCCACCACCGAGGAGATGGCCGATGACAACCGCTAAGCCGCTTCTGGAGGTGCAGGACCTGCGCGTCACCTTCGACATCCGGCGCGAGGGCGACCTGCCCTGGACGAAGCCCCGCCTGCTGCATGCGGTGGGCGGCGTCAATTTCACCCTGAACCCCGGCGAGACGCTGGGGGTGGTCGGCGAATCCGGGTCCGGCAAGTCGACGCTGGCGCGGGCGCTGATCGGTCTGGCCCCCGCCAGCGGCACCGCGCGCTGGCAGGACGGCACCAATCTGATCGGCCTGTCGCCGCGCAAGATGCTGAAATATCGCAGCGACATCCAGATGGTCTTCCAGGACCCGCTGGCCTCGCTGAACCCGCGCATGACCGTCGGCCAGATCATCGCCGAGCCGCTGGTCACCCACCATCCCGGCCTGTCGCGCGAAACGGTGAAGACCCGCGTGAAGGAGATGATGGAACGTGTGGGGCTGCTGCCCAACCAGATCAACCGCTATCCGCACGAATTCTCGGGCGGCCAATGCCAGCGGATCGGCATCGCGCGGGCGCTGATCGTGGAACCGAAGCTGGTGATCTGCGACGAACCCGTCTCGGCGCTGGATGTGTCGATTCAGGCGCAGGTCATCAACCTGCTGGCTGATCTGCAGCGCGATCTGGGTCTGGCGCTGATCTTCATCGCCCATGACCTGTCGGTGGTGAAGCATATCAGCGACCGCGTGCTGGTCATGTATCTGGGCAAGGTGATGGAGGTGGCCGAGGCGGAGTCGCTCTATACCACCCCGCAGCACCCCTATACGCAGGCCCTGCTGTCTGCCGTCCCGGTCCCCGACCCCGAGATGGAGCGGTCGAAGACCATCATCCCGCTGGCCGGAGAGCTGCCCTCGCCGATGGCGCCCCCCTCGGGCTGCGTCTTTCGCACCCGCTGCCCGCGCGCCCAGCCGGTCTGCGCCGAAACCGTGCCGGCACTGATGGGCGAGCCGGGGCATCTGACGGCCTGCCATTTCCCTGGCCCCTTCACCGCCGATGAAATCGCCCGCGCTCAGGTGGTCGAGGCCGCCTGATGGCCCCGCCGCCGAAGGAGCCGCCAAAGACCTTCGCCGCCCGCTGGGCGGCGATGAAGAACCTGCCCCCCTTCCTGCGCATGGTCTGGAAGGCGGCGCCGGGGCTGACGGCGGCGACCATCCTGCTGCGACTGTTGCGGGCGCTGGTGCCGATCACCTCGCTCTGGATCGGCAAGCTGATCATCGACGAGGTGATTCGGCTGGTCGCGCTCGACGGGCCTGAGACGCTGACCGAATGGTGGTCCAGCGGGCTGACCGGGCATCTGGCCTGGCTGGTGGCGCTGGAATTCGGGCTGGCCATCGTCTCGGATCTGCTGGGGCGACTGGTCGGGCTGATCGATGCCCTGCTGGCCGAGCGGCTGACCATTTCGATGACCATGGATCTGATGGCCCACGCCGCCGAGCTCGATCTGGAGGATTTCGAGGACGCCGCGTTTCAGGACAAGCTGGATCGCGCCCGCCGTCAGGCCGCCGGACGCATGACGCTGATGGGGCAGATCTTCGGGCAGATGCAGGATATCGTGACCGTGCTGACCTTTGCCGGCGGTCTGATCGCCTATAACCCCTGGCTGGTTGTGCTGCTGCTGGTCACCCTGATCCCGGCCTTTCTGGGCGAGGCGCATTTCAACAGCCGAAACTACGCGCTGGATTTCGGCCGCACATCGGAACGGCGCGAACTGGACTATATCCGCAGAATTTCGGCCGAATCGGAAACGGCAAAGGAAATCAAGATCTTCGGTCTCCATGCTTTCCTTGCCGACCGCTACCGCGCGCTGTCCGAGCGCTTCTACCGCGAACGTCGCCGCATTGCGCAGGCGCGTGCAGGCTGGGGCGCAGCTTTCACCGCCATCGGCACGCTCGGCTATTATGCGGCCTATCTGTGGATCGTGGGCAAGACGCTGTCGGGCACCATCACCATCGGCGACCTGACCTTCCTCGCCGGGTCCTTCCAGCGCCTGCGCGCCTTGCTGGAAGGGCTGCTGCTCTCCTTCTCGACCACCGCTGCGCAGGCGCTTTACCTCGACGATCTGTTCGATTTCTTCAAGGTCACGCCGGAAATCATCTCGGCCCCCGATGCCATCCCGGTCCCCGACCCCATCCGTCAGGGCTTCGTGTTCGAGAATGTCGGCTTCCGCTATCCCGGCGCGACCCATTGGGCGGTGCGCGACCTCTCCTTCACCCTGCATGCGGGCGAAACGTTGGCGCTGGTGGGCGAAAACGGCGCTGGCAAGACCACGCTGGTCAAGCTGCTGGCGCGGCTTTACGACCCCGATGAGGGCCGCATCCTGCTGGACGGGCGCGACCTTCGCGACTATGACCTCGCCAGCCTGCGGGCGGCCGTGGGGGTGATCTTTCAGGATTTCGTCCGCTACAATCTGACCGCCGCCGACAATATCGCCGTCGGCCGGATCGAGGCCCGCGACGACCGCCCGCGCATCGAGGCTGCCGCCGAGCGTGCTTTGGCCGACCGGGTGATCGAAAAGCTCCCCTCGGGCTATGACCAGATGATCGGCAAGCGTTTTGCCAACGGGGTCGAGCTGTCCGGTGGCGAGTGGCAGAAACTCGCCATCGCGCGGGCCTATATGCGCGACGCCCAAGTGCTGATTCTGGACGAGCCAACCGCGGCGCTGGATGCCCGTTCCGAATTCGAGGTCTTCGAACGCTTCAAGGAGTTATCGGCGGGGAAGACTGCCGTGCTGATCTCGCACCGGTTCAGCTCGGTGCGGATGGCCGACCGTATCCTGGTGCTGGACCGCGGCCGCATCGAGGCCGAGGGCACACATGAGGAATTGATGGAACAGCCGGGCCGCTATCGCGAGCTGTTCGAGTTGCAGGCGGCGGGGTATCGGTGACGCCCCGTCCTGCAGAAATGACATTGAAATCAACAACGCCGGCACCAGCGATGGCATCAGTGCCTGTCCTGCGCTAGAATTGAAGCCGGCTGATCCTCGCAAGGCAGATCAGCCCGACCGAAGCTGCCGAACCCGTCCTGGTCCGATCACCGGGGCAGCCAACACTGTCAGGAGATGATGCCGATGAGTGGCGACCATGATCACGGGGACATTCAGAACACCCCGATCCCGCGCCTGTGGATGGCCTTCGGACTGACAGCGACTTATATGGTCGCCGAAATCATCGGCAGTTTCGTCACCGGCAGTCTGGCGCTGCTTTCCGATGCCATGCACATGGCGACCGATGCGCTGGCATTGGGGATCGCACTGGTCGCGATCTACCTTGGACGGCGCGCGGCGGATCTGCTGCGAACCTATGGCTATGCCCGCTTCGAGATCCTCGCGGCGACCTTCAACGCCCTGCTGTTGCTGGGGGTGGCGTTCTACATCCTCTACGAAGCCTATGAGCGCCTGTATGCGCCGACCGAGGTTCAGTCGGTCGGCATGCTGGTGGTCGCGGCGATCGGCCTTGCGGTCAATCTGACCTCGATGCGGCTGCTGACCGGGCACAAGGACAGCAGCCTGAACGTGAAGGGCGCTTATCTTGAGGTCTGGGCCGACATGCTCGGTTCGGCCGGCGTCATTCTTGGCGCGATCATCATCTATTTCACCGGCTGGACGTGGGTGGACTCGGTGTTGGCCGTCGGCATCGGCTTCATGGTGTTCCCGCGCACTTGGGTGTTGCTGAAGGAATGCGTGAATATCCTGCTGGAAGGCGTGCCCGAGGGGATGAGCCTTGCCGAGGTTGAAAAGACCATCGCCACGACCCCAGGCGTCGCCTCGGTCCATGACCTGCACCTGTGGTCGCTGACGAAAAGCCAGAATTCGCTGACGGCGCATGCTGTGATCGAGGACGGCGCCGACGCTGAAGCGGTCCGGCAGCAGATCGAGAAGCGCTTGCAGGACGATTATGACCTGCATCATACGACCCTGCAGATGGAAACGGTCGATTGCGAGCCGAAGGAGCGCATCCACTGAGCGTTCCCCGTCTTGGCGACCCGAGCGCATGCGCTTCCAAGCGCACCGTCCCCCCGCAGCCCGGTTGCAGCTTCAACGCATGACGGGCGCAGGGGGCGTGATGGATGACAGAACTGCGCTAGCTGGCAAGACAGCGGGTCAGGTGCCCAAGGCACTCTCCGATCGCGGCATGTGAGGCAACGCGCTTCACCGAATGATGCCCGTTACATGCGGCCATGTTGCAGGCCCACTCACTCCTCCGCGTTCGCCTCCGCCCGGCTCTTGCCCGACACGTCCAGTGCCAGCGTGGCGGCCATGAAAGCGTCCAGATCGCCGTCCAGAACCCCCTGCGTGTCCGAGGTTTCGTGCCCGGTGCGCAGGTCCTTCACCATCTGGTAGGGATGCAGCACATAGGAGCGGATCTGGTTGCCCCAACCGGCATCGCCCTTGGCGTCATGCTGGGCGTTGATCTCGGCGTTGCGCTTGTCCAGTTCCAGCTGATACAGGCGCGCCTTCAGCGCGTTCATCGCCGCCTCGCGGTTCTGGTGCTGCGATTTCATCGAGCTGGTCACCACGATATTCGTCGGCAGGTGGGTGATCCGCACCGCCGAGTCGGTGGTGTTCACGTGCTGACCGCCCGCACCGGACGAACGATAGGTATCAATGCGGATCTCGTTATCCGGCACCACGATCTCGATATTGTCGTCGACCACCGGATAGACCCAGATCGACGAAAACGAGGTATGCCGCCGCGCGGCGCTGTCATAGGGCGAGATGCGGACCAGCCGGTGCACACCCGATTCCGATTTCAGCCAGCCGTAAGCATTATGCCCCGAGATCTTGTAGGCGGCCGAGCGGATCCCGGCCTCGTCACCCGAGGTTTCCGAGATAAGTTCGACCTCATAGCCCTTCTTCTCGGCCCAACGCACATACATGCGCGCCAGCATCGAGGCCCAGTCGCAGCTTTCCGTGCCGCCGGCCCCGGCGTTGATTTCCAGGAAGGTATCGTTGCCGTCGGCCTCGCCGTTCAGCAGCGCCTCGAGTTCCTTCTGCGCGGCCTCGGCGGCGAGGGCCTTCAGATTGGCCTCGGCCTCGGCGACCAGATCGGTGTCGCCCTCCTCCTCGGCCAGTTCGATCATTTCGGCATTGGCGCTCAGGTCGCTGTCGATACGGCGATAACCCTCGACCGCGTCCGAGAGCGCCTGACGGTCGCGCATCAGCTTTTGCGCACGGGCCGGGTCCGACCACAGGTCGCCATCCTCGATCATCGCGTTCAGTTCTTCCAGGCGGTGGGGCGCGGTGTCCCAATCCATGCGCTGCGCCAGCAGCCGCAGGGATTTGCGGATCGCTTCGATGGTGGCGGCGGTATCGGCGCGCATGGGGAAGTCCTTCTTGACGGGTCGGTGCTGAGATAACGTGAGACGGGCGCCCGAACAAGGGCAGCGCCCCCCGAAGGCGGCGCTGTCAGGGCGCGGCGGAAGCGGTCAGTAAAGACCGCCCGAGGACATGGTCCCGAAATCGGCCTTTTGCGGGATCACCCGCTTCTGCCCCGACGAGGTGGTGACGGATTTCGCGCCTGCCCCCGCGCCCGAGGTTTTGGGCAGTTCCTTCAGCGTGTCCGGGATGCCCTCGACCTTCGGCATGACCTTGGCCACGAAGCCGCCGTCGATCATCCGGCCGGCGTCGTTCTCGGTGCCGTTGCGGAAGAATTCCGAGATCACATTGGCGCCCGATGCCCCCGCCGATAGCCGCTGGCCGGTGAAGCGGTCGATCTTCTCGAAATGGCCGCCCTCGGGGACGCGGAACTTGGTGCCGCCGAATTCCTTGACCGCCTCGCGCATGAAGGCATTGAACACCGGAACGCACAGGGTGCCGCCGAAGGCGTTGTCGCCAAGCGAACGCGGCTGGTCATAGCCGAGATAGCAGCCTGCGACGATATTGCTGGAATAGCCGATGAACCAGACATCCTTGGCGTCGTTGGTGGTGCCGGTCTTGCCGGCGATCGGCACCGGCAGGTTGACCCCCTTGCCCGAGCCGCGCATGACCGCGCCTTCCAGCATCGAGGTCAGCTGATAGGCGGTCACCGCATCCATCACCCGCTCGCGATTGGTGTCGATCTCGGGGGCGGTGCCGGCGGGCAGCGCGTTCTGGGTGCAGCCGACGCAATCGCGCTGATCATGGCGATAGACGGTGCGGCCGCGGCGGTCCTGGACGCGGTCGACCAGGGTGGGTTCGACCCGCTCGCCTCCATTGGCGAACATGGCATAGGCGGCGACCATCCTGAACAGCGTGGTCTCCTGCGCGCCCAGCGAGTTCGCCAGGAACGGCTTCATCTGGCCGTCGTCATAGACGCCGAAACGCTCGGCATATTTGGCCACCATGTCCATGCCGATATCCTGCGCGACGCGGATGGTCATCAGGTTGCGCGACTGCTCGATCCCGGTGCGCAACGGCGTCGGGCCGTAGGTGCGGTTCGAACTGTTCTTCGGCCGCCACAGGCCGGCGGGGGTGTTGATGGCGATTTCCTCGTCGACGACAATGGTGGCGGGCGTATAGCCGTTATCCAGCGCCGCCGCATAGACGAAGGGCTTGAAGCTGGACCCCGGCTGACGCATCGCCTGCGTCGCCCGGTTGAAAACCGAGGACTGGTAAGAGAAACCGCCCTGCATGGCAATGACGCGGCCGGTGTTCACGTCCATGGCCATGAAGCCGCCCTGGATCTGCGGCACCTGCCGCAGCGTCCAGCGGACGAATTTGCCGGTGCCGTCCTCAGTCATGGCGCGGACCATCACAACGTCGCCGGGCTGGACCAGATCGCCCGCCCCCTGCGCGCGCGCGCCCAGCTTGCCATCGGCCAGACGGGGGCGCGCCCATTGCGCATCCTTGGCCGGGATCCAGTGGCCATCGGCGTCCTCCTCGATCCCTTCGATGCCGATGCGGGCATCGCCGCCCTCGATCCCCAGAACCACCGCCGGCATCCAGCCCTCGACATCGCGGGGCGCCTCCTTGACGGCGAACAGGGCGCCGCGCCAGCCGGCTTCGGTGGTCAGGTCTTCAGGCGGCAGTTTGGCGATGACGCCATGCCAGATGCCGCGCCCGCGGTCATAGCTTTCCAGCGCGTTCTGCAGCGCCCGCGCGGCCACGCCCTGCAGGGCCGGATCGACGGTGGCGCGAATGGTCAGACCGCCGCCGAAGAATTCGTCCTGGCCGAAATCCTGCGACAGCTGGCGGCGGATCTCGTCGGTGAAATAGTCGCGCGGCGGCAGCTTTTCGGCGAAGGCCGGGAAGTCGCCGTTCTGAACCGAGCGCAGCGGCAATTCGGACTCGGCGCGATAGGTCGCCTCGTCGATATAGCCGTTCTGCCACATCTCGCGCAGCACATAGTTGCGCCGCTCGGTCACGCGCTGCTTGGCCTTGACGGGATGGTAGCGCCCCGGCGCCTGCGGCATCGAGGCCAGCGTCGCCGCCTCATGCGGTTTCAGCTGCGACAGGGTCTTGTTGAAATAGGTCTGCGCGGCGGCGGCCACGCCATAGCTGTTCTGGCCCAGAAAGATCTCGTTCAGATACAGTTCCAGAATCTGGTCCTTGGTCAGCGACTGCTCCAGCCGGGTGGCCAGGATCAGTTCCTTGACCTTGCGTTCGATGCTGCGATCCGACGACAGCAGGAAGTTCTTCATCACCTGCTGGGTGATGGTCGAGGCGCCGCGCACGTTCTCGCCGCCCGAGGCGATCGCGTCATAGGCAGCCTTGCCAATGCCTTTGATGTCAAAGCCCTGATGGTGGTAGAAGTTCTTGTCTTCGGCCGACACGAAGGCCTGCTTGACCAGATCGGGAATTTCCTCGCCCGGCACGAAGATCCGGCGCTCCTGCGCAAATTCGTCGATCAGACGGCCTTCGCCGGAATAGATGCGGCTGATGGTCTTGGGCGCATATTGGGACAGTTGTTCATGGCTGGGCAGGTCGCGGCCATAGGCCCAGAAGACCCCGCCAAGGATCAGCATGGCGAAAAGCAGCCCGGTCACCAGAAGCGAGAAGATCCCGCCGAAAAACGAAAGAATGAATCGGACCACGCAGCTGCCTCACTCGATTTTATCCGGCTTCTTAGACTTCAGGGGCGGCGCAGTCAAAACAAGCTTGGGTCATCGCGCCGGTGAAAGGGCGGAATCGCGCCCGGTTTCGCTAATGCCGTCGCAGGGCGGCGCGGGCGCTGTCGTCTTTTGACCAGTCGGTGACCGCCCCGGCAATCGCCTGCGCCATGCGGGCGCGCCATGCAGGATCGGTCAGGTTGGCTCTGTCGGAGGCATCGGTCAGAAAGCCCAGCTCAACGAGGGTCGAAGGAATATCCGGTGATTTCAGCACACTGAAGGCCGCACCTTTCACCGGGTTGCGGTGCAGCGCCAGCCCTGCCTGCGCCAGATGCGCGGACATGTGCTTGGCGAATGCCTCGGACCGGGGCTGGGTATCGGCGCGGGCCATATCCATCAGGGTGCCCGCGATCTGATCGTCCGTGCCCTGCAGGTCCAGCCCGGCGACCAGATCGGCCCGGTCATGCCGCGCCGCCAGCTGGCGCGAGGCGCGGTCATCGGCCTGACTGTTCCAGATGAAGACCGAGGCCCCCGCCGCCTGCCCGTCGGGCAGCGCATCGGCATGGAGCGAGATGAACAGATCCGCCCCCGAGGCCCGCGCCTCGGTCATCCGCGCCTCCAGTCCGACGAACTCGTCCTTGCGCCGCGTCAACACCACCTCGAACCCGGCACGGATCAGCTTCTCGGTCAGTTCGCGGGCGAAGGCCAGCATCAGATCGGCCTCGCGCAGGCCCTCGGCCAATGCGCCGGAATCGATGCCGCCATGGCCCGGATCGATGGCCACGCGCAGGGGCTGCGGACGCGAGGGATCGACGACCGGCGTCGTCGGCTGCGGCAGATCCCACAGCGCCGACATGGCATTCGGCGCGCCGGCGAAATCCTCGGCCGCGACGGGCGACAGCCGCAGGCGCAGGGTCGCGCCCTGCCCCGCGGTCTGCTGGACGGCCTCGATCACCGCATAGGGCGCGCGCAGCTGAAAGACCAGCCGCCCCCAGCCGGGGCGGAACGGCCCTGCGCGGACCGCCTCCATCGCGGCGGCGCCGGGAATGCGGGCGGCATCCGCGCCGGCGAGGTCCAGCCCCTCCATGTCGATGACCAGCCGCTTCGGTGCATCCAGCAGAAACACCCGGTAAGGCGCCGGTGCATCTAGGCGAAGCGTAATCGTCAGATCCTTCCTGTCGGCGGCGATCGCCGAAGCTGCCACATCCAGCCGCACCGGCCCCTCGGCATGCGCCGCCAAAGGGATCAGCAGCCAGATCAGCGGCAGCCAGCGCATCAGCGCGCGCCCATGAAGCGGGTCAGCCGGGCAATGCCTTCGACGATGTCCGACGTGCTGCGGGCATAGGAAAAACGCAGCGTCCGTGCGCCGCGCACCGGATCGAAATCCAGCCCCGGCGTGACGGCCACGCCTGCGCCGTCCAGGATCTCGGCGGCCATGGCGCGGCTGTCCTCGGTCAGGTCCGAGACATCGGCATAGATATAGAAGGCCCCGTCCGGCGGCGCGATACGGTCAAAGCCGATCTTCGGCAGCGCCTCCAGCAGCAGGCGGCGGTTCTCAGCATAGGTGGCCATATTGGCCTCGCATTCGTCGATCGCCTCCAGCGCGGCGAGGGCCGCAACCTGGCTGGCATGGGGCGGGCAGATGAACATGTTCCCGGCGATGCGCTCGATTGTGCGGATGTGATCGGCCGGCACCACCATCCAGCCGATGCGCCAGCCGGTCATGGAAAAATACTTGGAGAACGAGTTGATGACATAGACCTCGTCGCTGACCTCCAGCGCCGAATGGCAGCGCTCGCCATAGCTGAGCCCGTGATAGATCTCGTCCGAAATCACGCTGATGCCCAGCTCCTGCGTCCGCGCCAGCAGCCCGCGATAATCATCGAGGCCGAGCATCGTCCCCGAAGGATTGCCGGGCGAGGCGAGCATCAGTCCCGCCACATCGGCAGGAATTTCGTGCGGCTGCGGCTGATAACGATGGGCCGGATCGGTCTGGATGCCCACCGGCTCCAGCGACATGGCGCGCAGGATCTGGCGATAGCTGGGATAGCCCGGCTCGCCCAGGGCCACCCGGTCGCCGGCGTCGAACAGCGCCGCGAAGGCCAACATGAAGGCGCCCGAGGATCCCGGCGTCACCACCACGCGGGCCGGGTCCAGATCGACCCCGTACCAGCGCCGATACAGATCCGCGATCCCGGCCCGCAATTCCGGCAGGCCAAGCGCCACCGTATAGCCCAGTGGCTGGTCCAGCCGCGCCTTCAGCCCGGCCCGCGCCGCGGCGGGCGCAGGCGTCGAGGGCTGGCCCACCTCCATATGGATGATGCTGCGCCCGGCCGCCTCGGCCCGGCGCGCGGCCTCCATCACATCCATCACAATGAACGGATCGACCTGTCCGCGCTTCGACTGCCGCATCTCTGCCTCGCTGTTTTTTCCATGGTCTATGCCCGCCCGGCCCGCGCGCGGTCAAGCGGATCACGCATCCTTTGCTTGTCATCGCGCGATTTTGGGGCCAGTCTCCGCGCAAATCTGACAAGGACCACGAGATGAAGAAGCTGATCGCCGCCCTGCTGCTGACCACCACACCCGCCTTCGCGCTGGATCTCGGCGCCATGACCGAGGCCGAGAAGGAGCAGTTCGGCGCCGCCGTCCGCGCTTATCTGATGGAGAACCCGCAGGTCCTGATCGAGGCCATGACCGAGCTGGAGCAGCGCCGCGTGGCCGACGAGGCGAAGAATGACAGCGCCATGATCGCCCAGCTTCAAGAACAGATCTACGAGGACGATCACAGCTGGGTCGGCGGCAATCCCGAGGGCGACGTGACCGTGGTCGAGTTCATCGACTATCGCTGCGGCGTATGCCGCCAGGCCTTCCCACTTGTCGAGGAAACCGTCGCAAAGGACGGAAATATCAAAATTATCTTCAAGGATCTTCCGATCCTCGGGCAGGAAAGCGACCTTGCTGCACGCTTTGCCGTCGCGGTCAAGCAGAACGAAGGCGATGACGCCTACAAGAAGGTCCACGACTATTTCTATACCATGCGCGGCAATGTCACCGTCGAAGGGCTGAAGACCACCGCCGAGGAGATGGGCTTTGACGCTGACAAGGTGATCACGGCGATGAACTCAGATGCGGTGACTGACGTGTTGCGCGAGAATGCGCAGCTGGCCGATGCCCTGCAGATCGCCGGCACGCCCAGCTTCATCATCGGCGACACGCTGATGCGCGGCCTGCCGCGGACCGGCCTCGCCCCGGTGATCGAACAGACCCGCGCCAAGGCGAAGTCCGGCGGCTAAGTCGATATATTTGCATGAGAAAGGCCCGGCACGAGAGCGTCGGAGCCTTTTTTTTCATCCGGCGGCCCAAACGCACTGGCATGGCAAAAGCACAGCGCCGGCCCCGCGCGAAATCGCAGATTTCGCCCGCAAGTCTTTCATTTTCTGGGTATAAATATCCCGAGGGCCGGCACGCCACGGCATGCCGCACACCCTACTCCGCCGCTTCGGCCTTCGCCGCCTCGATCTGTGCGGCGCGCTCCTCGACCAGTTCGACGATATGGTCGATCATCCGCTCGTTCGACAGCTTGTGGTCCTGCCGCCCGGCGAGATAGACCATCCCCGACCCCGCACCGCCGCCGGTGAAGCCGATATCGGTCATCAGCGCTTCGCCCGGCCCGTTGACCACGCAGCCGATGATCGACAGCGAGATCGGCGTCTTCACATGTTCCAGCCGCTGCTCCAGCGCCTCGACGGTCTTGATGACATCAAAACCCTGCCGCGCGCAGCTGGGGCAGGAGATGATCTGAACCCCGCGCGTCCGCAGGCCCAGCGACTTCAGGATTTCGAAGCCGACCTTCACCTCCTCGACCGGATCGGCCGACAGGCTGACGCGGATGGTGTCGCCGATCCCGGCCCACAGCAGGTTGCCCAGCCCGATCGCCGATTTTACCGTCCCGCCGCGCAGCCCGCCGGCCTCGGTGATGCCCAGATGAATGGGTGCGTCGGTGGCCTCTGCCAGCTGCTGATAGGCGGCGGCGGCCAGGAACACGTCGGAGGCCTTCACACTGATCTTGAACTCGTGGAAATCGTGGTCCTGCAGGATCTTGATGTGATCGAGGCCGCTTTCGACCATCGCATCAGGGCACGGCTCGCCGTATTTTTCCAGCAGGTGCTTTTCCAGACTGCCGGCATTGACGCCGATGCGGATGGAGCAGCCATTCGCCCGCGCCGCCCGCACCACCTCGGCCACGCGCCCGGCATCGCCGATATTGCCGGGGTTGATGCGCAGGCAGGCGGCGCCGGCATCGGCGGCTTCCAGCGCGCGTTTATAGTGGAAATGGATGTCGGCCACGATCGGCACCGGGCTTTCCCGCACGATCTCGCGCAGCGCCTGGGTCGACGATTCGTCCGGGGTCGAGATGCGCACGATGTCGGCGCCCGCCTCGGCGGCGCGGATCACCTGATCCAGCGTTGCGCGCACATCCGAGGAATCGGTGTTGGTCATCGTCTGTACAGTGATCGGCGCGTCACCGCCCACCGGAACAGAGCCAACCATGATCTTGCGCGATTTGCGCCGCTCAATGTCGCGCCAGGGCCGGATCGGGTTATGCGTCATCTGAAACCTCTTTTCCTGCGCCTCAGATAGACCCTTGCCGCAGTGCCGGCAAGCGCGGCCGCGTCCGCGCGCGGATCAACGCCGCTCGATCTGGTCGGGCAGGATCACGGTGAAACGGGAGCCCTTCCCCTGTTCGGATTCGATCTTCAGCCGGCCGCGATGGCGGCTGATGATATGCTTGACGATGGCCAGCCCCAGCCCGGTGCCCCCCTTCTGACGCGAGCGGTGGCTGTCCACGCGGTAAAAACGCTCGGTCAGGCGCGGCAGATGCATGGGGTCGATACCGTCGCCGCGATCGGCGACCTCGACGGCGGTGGCGGGACCGCGCAGCACCGCATCATGGGCGACCGGCGACAGGCGCAGCGTCACTTCGCCGCCCGTGCCACCGTATTTCACTGCGTTCTCCACGAGATTGTGAAAGACCTGCGTCAGTTGGTCGGGGTCCCCAAGGACATGGACCGGCGCCTCCGCGCCCTCGACCCGGATCTGCACATGCGCCGCTGCTGCCTGCGGTTGCAGGGTCGCCGCCACGGCGCGGATCAGCATGGCTAGGTCGATGCGTTCGGCCGGGCGGCGGCGCTCCTCGGATTCGACGCGGCTCAGCGACAGCAGGTCCAGGACCAGGCGGTTCATGCGGGCGGCCTCGGCCTCCATGATGCCGAGGAAACGCTCGCGCGCCGCCGGGTCGTCGCGGGCGGGGCCGCGCAGGGTCTCGATGAAGCCCATCAGCGCGGTCAGCGGCGTGCGCAATTCGTGGCTGACATTGGCCACGAAATCGCGGCGCTGCTGTTCGGCCGCCTCAAGGCCCGAACCGTCTTCGATCACGATCAGTGCGCCCTTCCGCTCTGGCAGGCCGGAAACGGTGATTTCGGCCGGAATGTCGCGACCCCGCGCCGAGATCTGGACCCGCATCCGATGGCCGCCGGACGCCACCGCCGCCAGCGCCGGATCAACCATCGGTGGCGGGACGTGCGCTGGATCCAGCACCGCGTCCACCGCCCGGACCACCACCGGATGGCGCAGGACATGGACGAAGGGGCGGTCGGTCAGTTCCTCGCCCAGCAGCACCTTCGCGGCGCGGTTGGCCGCGGTCACCCGCGCTTCGGCATCGACCGCCAGCACCGCGACCGGCAGCGCCGCGATCAGGTCCCGGACCAGCCCGGCCTCCATCCCGGTCAGTCCAGCCGCTTCAGCCCGGCGCGGAAACGCGCGGCATTGGCCTGATAGCGCGCGGCCGAGGCCAGCAGATCCTGATGCTGCGCCTCATCGATCTCGCGCACGACCCGTCCGGGGGCGCCCATGACCAGCACCCGGTCCGGGATCTCCTTGCCTTCCGACACCAGCGCCGCGGCACCGATCAGGCTGCCCGCGCCGATCTTCGCGCCGTTCAGCACCGTCGCCCCCATGCCGATCAGGCTGCCCGCGCCGATGGTGCAGCCATGCAGCATGGCGCGATGGCCCACGGTCACATCTGGTCCGATGGTCAGCGGAAAGCCCGGATCGGTATGCAAGCAGCACAGGTCCTGCACGTTCGAGCCGCGACCGATGCGGATTTCGTCATTGTCGCCGCGCAGCACTGCGCCCCACCAGATGCTGGCGCCCGGCTCGATCACCACCCGGCCGATGATCTGCGCATCGGGCGCGATCCAGGCGTCCGCGGCGATTTCGGGGGCCACTCCGTCCAGTTCCCAGATCATACCCGCTCTCCCTCCATCAGCGTCTTGACGAACCCGCCCAGGGACTTCTGGCGCTCGCGCCGCATCCTCTCGGCCGAGAGGATGGCGGTCAGATGCGCGAAGGTGGCGTCCAGATCGTCATTCACCAGAACATAATCGTATTCGGCCCAATGCGAAATCTCGTCCCGGCTTTTGTCCATGCGGGCCTTGATGATTTCGGGCGCGTCCTGGCCGCGGCTGATCAGCCGCCGCTCCAGCTCATCCAGCGAGGGGGGCAGGATGAAGATGCTGATGACATGCGGTCCCAGCGCCGAGGCGCGGATCTGCTGGCCGCCCTGCCAGTCGACATCGAACAGCGTGTCACGGCCGGCCTGCATCGCCGCCTCGACCGGTTTGCGGGGCGAGCCGTACAGATTTCCGAACACCTCGGCATGTTCCAGCATGTCGCCCGCCTCGACCATGGCGGCGAAATCCTCGCGGGGAATGAAGTGATAGTGCTGGCCGTCCACCTCGGCGGGGCGCGGCGCGCGGGTTGTGGCGGAAACCGAGAAGGACAGCGTCGGGTCCCAGTCGATCAGCCGGCGCGCCAGGGTGGATTTACCCGCCCCGGATGGCGAAGACAGAATGATAAGTAGCCCGGTCCGGTCCATGCCGCCCCCTTCTCGTTTGGCCGCATTTGCGCGGGACGGGGGGCAAGAATCAAGCCTCTGGTCTTAACCAACTGGAAAGATTTGTCCCGGCAGAGCGGAACGAATAGGGTATCTCTGGGCTTCCGCAACCTGAGATGCCGGCGCTTGACGCCGAAATGCGGTAATCGGATTGAAATGTGATGAGTGATGATTTCGACGGCGGTTTTCCCGATGGCACACGGCCCCGGTCAGACGACATGGATGCGCCGCTGCGCGGCGATGTGGTGGAATTCCATGTCGCAGGCAGCGCGGATCCGGCGCGGACACTGACCGAACTGCGCAGCTATTGGGACAGTCTGCGCAAGGGGCGTGCGGTTCCTGACCGCGCCGATGTCGAACCCAAGGGGATCCGGCGGGCGCTGGATTACGCCTTCATCCTTGAGCGCATTGCGCCAGGGGCGGCGCGTTTTCGTCTGGCTGGGCGCCACCTCATCGACGTGATGGGGATGGAGGTGCGCGGCATGCCGGTCTGCTCGCTGCTCAATCCCGGCAGCCGGGGGCGGCTGTCCGATGTGCTGGAAACCGTTTTCAAGGGCCCGCAGATCGCCGAGGTGACACTGCGCTCCGAAGCCGGGTATGGCCGGCCGCCGCTGACCGGGCGGATGCTGTTTCTGCCGTTGAAATCCGATCTTGGTGATGTCACCCGTGCCCTGGGCTGTCTGGTGACCGACGGCCAGATCGGCCGTGGCCCGCGTCGTTTCGACCTGACCCGCGACGCCGTCTTCCCGGTGATCGAGGGTGCGCAGCCGCTGTCGCCCCGGCCCGGCGGTCTTGCCGACGATCCCGCACCCTGGCGGCCCCCGGTGCTGGCGCGTGCCGTCCGCCAGCCCCTCCGCGGCGATGAAACCCCCGAAGAACGCCGCGCGCGATTCCGCATCGTGGTCGAGAGGCGCGACAACTGAACCCATATGCGCAAGAATATTGCCGATCATGCATTCTGTGCATGGCTGCATTCCGCTGCTGGCGATGCCTGTGAAACTTCGTTAAGAGAGACGCCGTAGCCGCTGTCCCGCCATGCGGGTACTGCCAATCGGAAGGAAAGATCATGCCCGCCTATCGCTCCCGCACCTCGACCCATGGCCGCAATATGGCCGGCGCGCGCGGTCTATGGCGTGCGACGGGGATGAAGGACGGCGATTTCGGCAAGCCGATCATCGCCATCGTGAACAGTTTCACCCAGTTCGTGCCCGGCCATGTCCATCTGAAGGATCTGGGCC
The DNA here is from genome assembly GCF_013868135.1 of Paracoccus sp. S1E-3. Classification (GTDB taxonomy): domain Bacteria; phylum Pseudomonadota; class Alphaproteobacteria; order Rhodobacterales; family Rhodobacteraceae; genus Paracoccus. The sequence continues at coordinate 153,241 of NZ_JACEMU010000004.1, read as the reverse complement.
AACTGGTCGCGCGCGAGGTCGAAAAGGCCGGCGGCGTCGCCAAGGAATTCAACACCATCGCCGTCGATGACGGCATCGCCATGGGTCATGACGGGATGCTGTATTCGCTGCCCTCGCGCGAGATCATCGCCGACAGCGTGGAATACATGGTCAACGCCCATTGCGCCGATGCCATGGTCTGCATCTCGAACTGCGACAAGATCACCCCCGGCATGCTGAATGCGGCGATGCGGCTGAACATCCCCGCGATCTTCGTCTCGGGCGGCCCGATGGAGGCCGGCAAGGTTGTCCTGCAGGACGGCAAGCTGCATGCGCTGGATCTGGTCGACGCCATGGTCGCCGCCGCCGATGACAGGGTCAGCGACGAGGATGTGGCAACCATCGAACGCTCCGCCTGCCCGACCTGCGGGTCCTGTTCGGGCATGTTCACGGCCAATTCGATGAACTGCCTGACCGAGGCGCTTGGCCTGTCCCTGCCCGGCAACGGCTCGACGCTCGCCACCCATGCCGACCGTCAGCGCCTGTTCGAGGAAGCCGGTCAGCGCATCGTCGGCCTCGCGAAACGCTATTACGAGCAGGAGGATACCAGCGTCCTGCCGCGCTCGGTCGCCAACAAGAAGGCGTTCGAAAACGCCATGTCGCTGGATATCGCCATGGGCGGATCGACGAATACGGTGCTGCATATCCTCGCCGCCGCCTATGAGGGCGGGATCGATTTCGACATGGCGGATATCGACGCGCTGAGCCGCAAGGTGCCCTGCCTGTCCAAGGTCGCGCCCGCCAAGCAGGACGTGCATATGGAGGACGTGCACCGCGCCGGCGGCATCATGGCGATCCTCGGCCAGCTGGATCGCGGCGGGCTGATCAACCGCGACAGCCCGACCGTCCACGCAGCCACGCTTGGCGATGCCATCGACCAATGGGACATCTCGCGCACCAACGACCCGGCAGTGCACAAATTCTATTCGGCGGCCCCCGGCGGCGTGCCGACGCAGGTGGCCTTCAGCCAGAGCGCGCGGTGGGAAACGCTGGATCTGGACCGTCAGGGCGGGGTGATCCGTTCCGTCAACTCGCCCTTCTCGGCCGATGGCGGGCTGGCGGTGCTGAAGGGTAATATCGCGCTGGATGGCTGCATCGTGAAGACGGCGGGCGTCGATGAATCGATCCTGAAATTCGCCGGTCCCGCCGTGGTCTATGAAAGCCAGGACGCGGCGGTCAGCGGCATCCTGACCGGCAAGGTCAAGGAAGGCGATGTGGTGGTCATCCGCTATGAAGGCCCGAAAGGCGGTCCGGGGATGCAGGAAATGCTGTATCCGACCAGCTATCTGAAGTCGAAGGGCCTCGGCAAGGCCTGCGCGCTTGTCACCGATGGCCGCTTCTCGGGCGGCACTTCGGGCCTGTCCATCGGCCATGCCTCACCCGAGGCGGCGCAGGGCGGCACCATCGGGCTGGTGCGCGACGGCGATCTGATCGAGATCGACATCCCCAACCGCACCATCCATCTGGCGGTGCCCGAGGCCGAACTGGCGGCGCGTCGCACCCATCAGAACGAGATCGGCTGGCACCCGGCCGAGAAGCGCAAGCGCAACGTCACCACGGCGCTGAAAGCCTATGCGGCCTTCGCGGCAAGTGCCGACAAGGGCGCGGTAAGGGTGCTGCCAGAGTAGGCTATGCTTCTATGGATCGGAACGCCCCGTTGATAGGTCGGCCGTTTTATTTTGGCTGGCTGCTCGCTCGGCGGGGCTCAAGACCGTTGTTCCAAGCTGGGCTTGTCAGTGTCAGTTCAGTGAGTCAGCTCTCCGCGTTGATAAACTAAACTGCGGCAATCTCCATCAATTTTTCGACAATTTCATCTACCGAGAGGCTTGATGTGCTCAGTGCCAACTTGCCCGAAAGACTTGGTGCATTCCTTATGACTTCGTCCTTGGATATCTTGTGCCATATGGGCAAAATCCGAGACTTTCCCTCAATTTCAAGGTTGAATAAACCGTCAAGTTCTCGTTTCGGCCATTCCTTGCGGAAAAACGCCGTCGACAAAACAACTATACCGAAGCGCGAATTTGCCAAACCGTGCTCAATTCGCTCTCTTAAACTGTCGCCCCACTTTAGTTTTCTTTCATCATAGAAAATCCTTAACCCCGCAGATTCAGCTTTTTCGGCAAGCTCCCTGACAAACTCGTCTTTATCCTCAGAAGCATGCGAAATAAATACGTCATACTGCTCAGCAGATGCCCCTGCCTCGCGGCTTACAGCTGCTATCCGGTGAGAAATCGCGCCAACAACCCGGGTTGCTTCTTGGCGCTGATGTTGCGCCTGTATCGCCTCCTGTCGTGTAATTTCTTTCGTGATGCTCGCGAGCCTCTTGTCATCCTCCTTCGCCAGCGCGGTTTGCATTTTCATCAGCTCAGCATTATTGCGTGCGATATCCGTTGCCAGCTTGGCGCGATTAGCAGTCGCCGACGCGGCTTGTTTGCGTGCAGAAACTGCTTCGCGCCGTTTCGAAGATGAGATTGATTGAGACTTAGCTTTCGCGGCCGCCTCTTCGGCTGCATTAGCTTTTGCGTTAAAATCGGACTCCTTCTTCGCTTCTTGCGCGTCCTTTTTTCGGAGGTCGGCAATCTTCTTTTCGAGAGAGGAAATTTTATTTCTTAGCGATGATGCAGTCACGTTACTCACCTTTAACGATCACTAGTGACGATTCACTAACCAATGATATAAATAATATAAAACCTTAGCACTCCCTCACACCACCATATCATCCCGATGGATCAGCGCCGCCCGGCCCGCAAAGCCCAGGATCTCGGCGATTTCCTCGCTGCGGTGGCCGGCGATGGCGCGGGCCTCGTCCGAGGTATAGCGGGTCAGCCCCCGCGCCAGCGTCTCGCCCGAAGGGCCCAAGACCGCGACCGGCTCTCCGCGACCGAAATCGCCCAGAACCCGCGTTACGCCAGCCGGCAGCAGCGATTTGCCGGCATCCAGCGCGCGGGCGGCGCCGGCATCGATGACCAGTTCGCCCTTCGGTTTCATCGCCGCGATCCAGCGCTTGCGGGCCAGATGCGGGTCGCCATCGGGCAGGAACCACGTCACCCGCGCGCCGTTCGCCACGGCGGAAATCGGCCGCAGGACCGAGCCCTCGGCAATCGCCATCGCGCAGCCGCCCGACACGGCGGTCCGCGCCGCCATCAGCTTGGTCTTCATGCCGCCTTTGGACAGGCCCGAGACGGGATCACCGCCCATCGCCTCGATTTCGGGAGTGATCCGTGCCACCAGCGGCAGGTGCCGCGCGGACGGATCGGTCTTCGGGTTCGAAGTATACAGCCCGTCCACGTCCGACAGCAGCAGCAGCTGATCGGCGCCGATGGTCACGGCGATCTGCGCGGCCAGCCGGTCATTGTCGCCATAGCGGATCTCATCCGTCGCCACGGTGTCGTTTTCGTTCACGATCGGCACCACGCCATAACCCAGCAGCGCCTGCATGGTGGCGCGACTGTTGAGGTAGCGTTTGCGGTCGGTGGTATCCTCCAGCGTCACCAGCACCTGCGCGGTGGCGACGCCATGCGGGGCGAGCGCTTCTTCATAGGCGCGGGCCAGCCGGATCTGGCCCACCGCCGCCGCCGCTTGCGCCTGTTCCAGCGTCAAAGCCCCGGCCGGCAGGCCCAGCACCCGCCGACCGAGCGCGATCGAGCCCGAGGACACCAGCACAACATCGGCCCCGGTGCCGCGCCACATGGCGACATCGTCGCACAGGGCGCGCAGCCATTCAGTGCGCAGGCCCTCCGGCCCGACCAGCAGGGCCGAGCCGATCTTGACCACCAACCGCCGCGCCGCGGCAATCTCGGGGCTCAGGGCTGCCACTTGATCTGTTCCTCCTCCACCGCCTTGCGGGTGGGGGCGATGTCGGTCCAGAGCGCGCGCAGCACCTCGGGCACGCCTGCGCGGGTCACGCCGGACATGATCAGCACCCTGGTGCCGAGGGTATCTTCCAGCGCGGCGCGGCGTTCTTCCAGCTGTTCCGCGTCCACGGCGTCAATCTTGTTCAACGCCGTCACACGCGGCTTTTCCATCAGCACCGGCGAATAGGCGGCAAGCTCGGTCAGCACCGTCTGCGCATCGGCCACCACATCCTCCGAGGTCGCGTCGATCAGGTGCAGAAGCGTCGCGCAGCGCTCGATATGTCCGAGGAAACGGTCGCCGATCCCACGGCCCTCGCTCGCGCCCTCGATCAGGCCCGGAATGTCGGCCATGACGAATTCGCGCCCGTCGATTCCGACCACGCCCAGATTGGGATGCAGCGTCGTGAACGGGTAATCCGCGATCTTCGGCCGCGCGTTCGAGGTCGCGGCGAGAAAGGTCGATTTGCCGGCATTGGGCAGGCCGACCAGACCGGCATCGGCGATCAGCTTCAGGCGAAGCCAGATGGTGCGTTCCACCCCCTCCTGCCCCGGATTGGCGTTGCGCGGCGCGCGGTTGGTCGAGGTCTTGAAATGCAGATTGCCGAAGCCGCCATTGCCGCCCTTGGCCAGCACCACGCGCTGCCCGACCTCGGTCAGGTCGGCAATGACGGTTTCCTCGTCCTCGTCGAGGATCTCGGTCCCGACCGGCACCTTCAGCACGATGTCGTCGCCCGAGGCGCCGGTGCGCTGCCGTCCCATCCCGTGCTGGCCGTTCTGGGCATAGAAATGCTGCTGATAGCGGAAGTCGATCAGCGTGTTCAGCCCCTCGATCGCCTCGACGATCACATCGCCGCCGCGCCCGCCATCGCCGCCATCGGGGCCGCCGAATTCGATGAACTTCTCGCGCCGGAAGCTGACAGCGCCCGCGCCGCCCGAGCCCGAGCGGATATAGACCTTGGCGAGATCGAGGAATTTCATCGCATATCTCCTTTGAATATTGCGATACGCGGTCAGCCGCGAAGCTGCAAGGGAACCGTGCTACGTGCGCCCTTTGTCAGGCGCGGCACAATCCGGGCGGAGTTTCCGATTTGGCGGATTGCGCGCTTCTTAACCCGCAAAATTCGTGGCGGGAACTTCGGCACGCATAGCCCGGTCGCCTTCAAATGGAGGACAACGACGCTGATTGGCGTGCGTGGCGGGGCGCGCGAGGACGGTGGGCGGCGCCGTCAGAACAATTGCCCGCAGACCTTCAGATGTCGCGCGCCTGACGGCGCCGCCCGGGGTTGTGTCAACAGGTCTGGATAAGAGGCGATTGGCCGCAGCGCGACCAACCGATGTCAGGTTGCGACAAGCGCGCTAAAGGGGTGCGGCCGTCAGAACGGCCGCACCATCCATGGCACGAAGATCACCAGCAGGATCACCAGCACCGCGGCGAGGATATAGGGCAGCACCAGCCGCGACAGCCGGGTGATCGACACATCGCTGAGTGCTGCGGCAATATACAGCCCGGTCCCGACCGGCGGGGTCAACAGGCCCAGCACCAGTGTCAGCGACATCATCACCCCGAACTGGATCGGGTCGATGCCGTAATTCTGGACCGCCACCGGCAGCAGGATCGGCGTGAGGATGATCAGCGCCGCGATCCCGTCGAGGAACATCCCCACCACCATCAGCGCCGCCATGATCAGCAGCATGAAGATCAACGGATCGCTGGTCAGCGAGACGATGAAGGCCGCGACCGCCTGCGGGACCTGATTGAAGGTCAGCACCCAGCCGAACACCTTGGCCGCCATGATCAGGAACAGCACAATGGCGGTATTCGTCACCGTGCGGTCGATGATCAGCGGCAGCTTCTTCAGCGGCAGCTCGCGAAACACCACCGCGCCGAAGAACAGCGCCGCGAGAAGCGCCACGGCGGCGCTTTCGGTCGGGGTGAAGATGCCGCCGCTGATGCCGCCGATGATGATGAGCGGGATGGTCATGGTCGCAAGCCCCGGCAGCGTCGCCTTCAGCTTCGAACCCTCGGGCAGCGGCGCGCCCGGATGGCCTTCTTCGCGATGGCGGCGCGCCTGCCACAGCGCGATGGCCAGCATGAAGGCGAACAGCAGCACGCCCGGCATGATCCCGGCCATGAACATATCCGAAATCGAAACCTGCGCGATCACGCCATAGATGATGAACACCATCGAGGGCGGGATGATCGGCCCCAGCAGACCGGCGCTTGCGGTGATGGCGGCGGCATAGCCGCGCTGATAGCCGTCCTTTTCCATCTCGGGGACGACAACGCGTGTCATCACCGCCATCTGCGCCGTGGCTGAGCCCATGATCGCCGCGAGGCCAAGGTTCGAAACGAGGTTCACCACCACCAGATTATGCGGCAGCCGCGCCAGCCAGACCCGCGCGGTGACGATCAGCCGCCGGGTCAGGCCGCTTTCATTCATGATCTCGCCCAGGAGGACGAAAAGCGGGATCGCCAGCAGGTCGAAATTCTCGACCGAGCCGAACAGGATCTGCGGGACCGAGTTCAGGATCTGCAGGTTGCCGGTGCCCAGCACGAACACGAAGGTGGCGGCCAGCAGCACGAAGGCGATGGGCATCGCCGCCAGCATCAGCGTCAGGAAGGATATGCCGGTCATGCCTCGGCCTCCTTGTCGGTCGAGAGTTCGATATTCGTCCGGCCGGCGAGACCCTCGGCCAGGTCGGCCAGCACATGGATCAGGGCGCTGACGGAAAAGATCGGGACGATCCAGTAATAGGGCGATTTCGGCAGACCGAGCGTGATGATCTGTTCAAATGCCACCGCGGGCGAGAGCACCCATTTCACCGAGGTCCAGAGCAGCGTGGCGAGGATCGCCGCGACCAGCCCCAGAACCACCAGATCGACGATATGGCGGGTCGCGGGCGACAGCCGCTCGACCAGCAGCGTCACCCCGATCTGGCGGCGGTCGTGGATCGAGATCGAGATAGCGACGAAGGCCAGCCAGACCAGCATGATCGCGGCCACTTCCTCGGCATAGACGATGGGGCGGGCCAGCACATAGCGCATGGTGACATTGGCCACGATCAGCCCGACGAAACCCACGACCAGCAATCTGCTGGCCCAACGCTCGACGCGGGCCAGCAGATCGGAAAGCGCGGAAAGCCAGGTCATTCCGCCTCGACTTCCGTAATGAAGCGCTGAATGATCTCGTCATTCGCGAAGCTGTCGCGCACGGCCTTGTTGGCATCGGCAAAGACTTCGGCGCCGTTTTCCAGCGTCAGGATCTCGACCTTGCCCTCCAGCGCGGCGAGATTGGCCTTTTCCGCCTCGACCTGCTGGGCGGTCCCCCAGGCGAGCGCCTCGTTCACGACCTCGGTATAGGTGGCGCGCTGATCCTCGGTCAGCGACTCCCAGGTCGGCTTGCTGACCACCATCACCGCCGGGAAGGGCATGTGGTTGGTGATGGTCAGGCCCTTGGCCACCTCGTCGAATTTCAGCCCGACAAGCGCATCGAGGTCGATGTCGATCCCGTCCAGCAGCCCGCTTTGCAGACCCTGATACACCTCGGTCAGGTTCACCGGGGTCGGCACCGCGCCGATCGCCTCCCACCAGGTTTTCATCGCCGGGAAGGGCACGATGCGGACCTTCTTGCGGGCGAGATCGGCGGGGGTGGCGGCTGGCGCATCCTTCATCAGGATGTGGCGCTGCCCGGCGAAGGTATAGCCCAGACCGACCAGATTGGCGGCGTCCAGCTGGCCCAGCATCTCCTGCGCGGCCGCGGTGTCGGCGGCGGCGGCAGCTTCCGTCACGTCGGCGAACAGATAGGGCGTGAACCAGCCCTGCAGCGACGGCGCGCGCAGGCTGGTAATCGCCGCCGTCATCAGCCCGCTGTCCAGAAGACCGCCCGACATCTGCTGGAACATCTCCTGCTCCACCCCAAGCTGGCCGGCGGGAAAGACCGCGACGGTCAACTCGCCACCCGTCGCCTCGGGCAGTTTTTCGGCGATGCGGTTGGCCACCTGCGTCCAGACATGGCTGGGCGGCGTGATGACGCCCATGCGCAATTCACGCGCCTGCGCCGCGCTGGCGAGTGTCGCGAGCGCGGTGGTGGCCAATGCGGCGGCGATGGCCGCGCGCCGGGTCAGTTGGGTAATCGACATTGCGTTTCCTCCCTGCATGTCGGTCGTTATTGAGCGTCGGGCTGACGCGCGGGATGCGCGTCGGCAAAGGCAGGCAGCGCATCGCAGGCCGCGCGGATTTCGCGCAGGCGCGGCCATGAGGCACTGTCGAGGCCAAAGCGGTCGGCAGAAAACAATTGCGGGATCAAGCAGATATCCGCAAGACCGGGCGTATCGCCGAAGGTGAAGGCCCCGCCATGCGACCGGCGCGCGGCAATCGCCTCGCAGGCGGTCAGCCCCTCGGCGATCCAGTGGCGCGCCCAGGCATCGGCGCCGTCCTGATCCAGACCATAGTTTTGCTTGATGAAATTCAGCACGCGCAGGTTTTGCAGCGGGTGAATCTCGCAGGCGATGATCTGGGCGAAGGCGCGGACCGCGGCCCGCTGCACCGGATCGGCGGGCAGCAAGGGCGGCGCCGGTCGGGTTTCGTCCAGCCATTCGATGATCGCCAGCGACTGGGTCAGCACCCCGCGGCCCGTATCGAGCGCCGGCAGCAGACCTTGCGGGTTCATGGCCAGAAATGCCGGGTCGCGCTGTTCACCCGCGCGCAGATTGACCGGCACGAAGTCGGGCTGGATCCCCTTCAGGTTGAAGGCAATCCGGCAACGATAGGACGAGGACGACCGGAAGAACCCGTAAAAGCGCATCATTCGGGCTTTCCGACCGTCAGTTCGACCGGGGCAAGCGCGTCGATGGTGCCAAGGATCTGGTCGCCCGGAAGCACCGCGCCGACGCCCGCGGGCGTGCCGGTATAGATCAGATCGCCGGGCTGGAGGTGATAGAATTTCGACAGGTCCGAGACGAGTTCGGCCACCGACCAGATCAGGTCCGACAGATGCGCGTCCTGACGCGTCTCGCCATTCACCGAAAGCCGGATACGCTGCGGGCCGATGGCGCCGAAATCCGCAGCCTTCGTCAGAGGCGCGATGACCGAGCTGCCCTCGACATCCTTGCCGAGATCCCAGGGGCGCTGCTTGGCGCGCGCGGCAAGCTGCAGGTCGCGCCGGGTCATGTCGAGTCCGGTGGCGAAGCCATAGACCGCATCCATCGCCTCATCCACCGAAACCCGGAAGGCGGGTTTGCCGATGGCCACGACCAGTTCCATTTCGTAATGGAAATTCTCGGTGCCCGGCGGATAGGGATAGGTTTCGCCGGTCGGCAGGATCGTCAGCGCCGATTTGGTGAAATAGAACGGCGCCTCGCGATCCACCTCGACCCCCATTTCGGCGGCATGGGCGGCATAGTTGCGCCCGACGCAGAAGATGCGGTGAACGGGATAGACGGCATCATCGCCGGCCACCGGAACGGTCGGCCATTCGGGCGAGGCGAACAGGGTCTTGGTCATACGAAAGCTCCTTGCAGATCGGGATCGGTCAGTTCGGCGGCGAGCGCGGAAGGCAGGTCGCGCCGCCGCGCGCCGGCATTGAGTTCCAGCGCCGCGCGCCACAATGTCCGGGCATGGAGGCGCGGGGTGTCATGCGCCGGAATCGCGCCGCCCGGCAGCGTCACCGGCAGACCCCATTCAGCCTCACCGAGATCGCGCCAGACCACGTTCAGATGAATTTCGGCATGCGCCGCCAGATGGTTCAGCGCGCGGGCCGGCAGCGTTTCGGCCAGATCCAGCGCCGCAAGATCGGTTTCGGCCCGGTCGCCCGTCCGCCCGGTCGCATCCTCCAGCGCCTGCGCGATCCCGCGGGCCTGAAGGGCCACGGCGGCGATCACGCGCGCGCGGGTCCAGCCGGGTCGCGCCGAAGGGCCGCGCAACGCGTCCTCTGTCAGCCCGGTCGCGATCCGGGCCAGATAGGCGGCGCCGCGCCGCGCCCGCAGAAGCGCCTCGGCCGGGGCGTTCGCCGCATCATAGCGCGCGCCGTCGCCCTGCCGCGCCCGAAGCTCGGCCGCAGCCTGCTTCAGATCCGAAGTCATTCGGTCGCCTCGATCAGCGTGCGTTCGAAATTCAGCCGCTCGATGATCGGCGCATCGGAAAAGCGGAACAGATCGAACATCGTCTCGGCCTGCAGGGACCACGACACCCAGGAGGGGATGACGAAGATATCGCCCTTTTCCAGCCGGTGGGTCTGACCGTTCAGCACCACCGCGCCGCGCCCTTCAAAAACCTGAAACACGGTCGAGCCGACCTCGCGCCGCGCGGGCGTTTCGGTGCCCGGGCGCAAGCGATGGAACTCGGCCCGGATGGTCGGCATCACGTCGCCGCCAGTGGTCGGGTTGATATAGCGCACCGCCGCATGCCCCTGCTCGACCGTGGCCGGGTGGCCCTCGTCTTCCAGCAGCAATTGCTGGGTCAGCGCCGCATCGGTGAACTCCCACCGATAGGCGCCGATGGGGCTTGCGACGGTGTTCTGAAGACCGGAAAGCGGGCGCAGGCCGGGATGGGCCCACAGCCGTTCCCCGCGCGAGAAGCGCGGCGTGGCGTAATCGGTCACCCGGTCGGCGCCGAATTCGAAGAAACCGACATCGTTCTGAAAGCTGAACGGGATGTCCAGCCCGTCAAGCCAGGCCATGGGCTGATCGGTGTCATTGTGATGACCGTGGAAATTCCAGCCCGGAGTCAGCAGGAAATCGCCACGGCTCATCCGCACCGGATCGCCGTTCACGACGGTCCAGACGCCTTCGCCCTCGACGACGAAGCGGAAAGCGTTCTGGGAATGGCGGTGTTCGGGCGCGGTCTCGCGCGGGCCGAGATACTGGATCGCGCACCACAGCGTCGGCGTGATATAGGTGTTCCCGCCAAGCCCCGGATTGGCAAGGCCGATGGCGCGCCGCTCGCCCCCGCGACCGACCGGAACCAGATCGCCCGAAGCCTGCGCCAGAGGATAGAGGTCAGCCCATTTCCAGACATGCGCCACCGCGCGGGGACGCGGATGGACGGGCATCAGATCGCCGATCTGGGTCCAGAGCGGGTTCAGATGCAACGCCTCGAATCCCCGGTAGAGCTGTTGCAATTCCGGCGAATCCTCGGGTTGCATGCTATTTTCCACGGCGAGCCTCCTCCTCTGGCGATCCCCTCTTATTGAAACGTATACTTATGATAAGCATGCTTGTAAATGGAAAGTTGTGTCGGCGCCGCCAAAGGTTAGAATTGGAGCATGACACAGATTTACAACCTTCCCGGCCACCTGATCCGGCGGCTTCATCAGATCGCGGTGGCGGTCTTCGCCGCGCAAACGAAAGCCGCGGGCTTTGACCTGACACCGGTGCAATACGGGGCGCTCTCGACTCTGCGCGACCGGCCCGGCATCGATCAGGCGACGCTGGCCGGACTGATCGCCCATGACCGTGTGACCATCGGCGGCGTCGTCTCGCGCCTCGAAAGCCGCGGCTATATCGAGCGGCGCGTGCGCGACGATGACCGCCGCGCCCGCGCCCTGACGCTGACCCCGCGCGGCGAAACGCTGCTGCAGACCATCCAGCCCGCGATCCGCGCCACGCAGGAGAAGATCATGACCGGGCTGGACGAGGCTGAGCGGGCCGAGTTCATGCGGCTTCTGCACAAGCTGACCGAGACCGGTAACCAGCTTAGCCGTGCACCGCTTGAACTCATGGATCAGCCGGTCCGGGCCGGCCACCGATAGGCAGGACATCTCAGGCGGCGGCGCCCGAGCGGCGCCCTGCCCCCCATTGCCATGCGAGATCGAGCCCGATCATCACCAGCAGCGTCAGCCCGGTCAGCGGGAACAACAGCCCGCCGATCCCGAGCAGGACGAACAGTCCGATGAACACCCGGCGATCCGAAGGCAGCGGCGGCACGCCGAGGCTGCCCGAAGGACGGCGTTTCCACCACATCACCGCCGCCGACACCGCCAGCAGCACGATGCCCGCACAGGCCGTTAGCAGCACGATCTGGTTCAGCAGCCCGAAGGTCTGGCCCATATGGGTGTTGATGCCGAATTCCAGCCAGCGCCCCAGCGGGCCATAATCGGCATAGCTCATGTCGATCAATGAATGGCCGGTATACTGATCCAGATGGACGACGCGCTGCCGGCTCAGATCGTCGGGATAGACCGAACCGGAATACACTCCCTCGGGCGTCGTTGGCAGCGCCACCGAATAGCCCCGGTTCAGTCCCAATGCGTCGAACTTCGCCACCGCCGCATCAAGTCCGATCGGCTGCCCGTCCATTGGCGGCATGGTCATGGGGATCTGCGCCTGTTCCATCGACCACGAGGTCTTGGCGACATGGTCCAGATGCTCGTTCGACATCGGCACGTCGATGCGCAGCCCGGCCGGATAGCCGAAATTGCGTCCATTGGCCCATTCGTTGACCTTTGCCCCCCAGACCGATGACCAGGGCATCCCGGTCACCGCCAGAAAGACGATGAAGCCACCGGCGAAAATCCCCGTCACGGCATGAAGATCGCGCCAGAATACCCGCCGCTCGGGCTTGCCGCGAACCGAGACCACGCCGCCCTTCTGCCCGCGCGGCCACCACAGGAAGATCCCGGTCGCGACCAGCAGAATCGAGAAGCCGCCGACGATCTCGATGATCAGGCGCGGCTTCGCGCCGAAGAAGCGCAGCGAATGCAGATAGCGCACGGTCCAGGCGAAGGTGCTGCGGTCGGGGCGCACCTCCAGCACCTCGCCACCATACTGGTTCACATAGACGGCCATGCGCGGGCCGGTTTCCGGCTGGATGGTGATTTCGGTCGAAAGATCGGGCTGGGCGGGATCGGTATATTTCACCGCCGTGCCGGGCTGCGCCGCCAGCGCCGCCGCGACGATTTCGGAGGGTGCGAGGCGCTGCTCCTCGACCGGGGTGACGCGCATGAAATCGGCATGGACGCGGCGGTCGATCTCGTCGCGGAACAGATAGATCGCCCCGGTCACGGCCAGAGTGATCATGAAAGGCAGGATCAGCAGCCCGGCATAGAAATGCCAGCGCCAGACTGCGCGGTAAAGGTTCGAGGCGCCGGCGCGGCGCGCGGCCCCCTGAGGCGCAGAGGCCCCCGTGGTGATGTCGGTCATGGTGTGATTATCCGGTCTGATGTTTTCGATAAGGAAAGCGTCAGATTGCGGCGGGTGGCCCCGTCGAAGGCGGCAGCCCGGTGGCACGGGCCATCAGCAGGGCCGTTTCGACCCGCAGGGGATCGGCGCGCCGGGACGTCTGCGCGGGCGCCATCCACAACACTGAATGCGGCAGGTCGAACGCCGCCTGCATTCCCGACCACGCGCAGGCCTTCGCTGCCGTCTCGTCGTCATCGGAAGGCATATCGGCCAGACCGCCCGTCTCCACCGGCTCCATCGTCACCGGGTCGAAGGCCATCTCGACCATGCCGGTTCCGGTGCAGATGACGAAGGTCACATAACCATCCGCCCCGCGCGACGGCATGACGCCATTGGCGATCAGCGATACGCCCAGAAAGGGCAGCATCATCGCCCAAAGCGCAAGCATGCGCATCTGTCGCCGCAGGGTCCCGGTCATGCCCCGCTCCCTAGCGCGACTCGCCCCTGGGAACAATGGGTTTGCGCGCCTTCGCTGCATGGTCGCGAAGGGTCCGCGCGCGAACTGGTTCCAGATCAGAACCATGACGGTGCAGCGGGCAAGACCGATCAGAATCCGGCCGGTCATGCATTCTGGATGCGCCATCACGGCTTCGATCAGCGCGGCATCGGGCAGCGCCGGATCGTCCAACCCGAGTTCCGCAAAGGGTGTGCCTTTCCTGCGCGGAAGATCGCGCGACGTGATTCCCATATGTGCGATCACCTGTTCCAGCAGCGGGCGCGACGGGGCGATTTAAGCTATTCGATGCCATGCGGCTCAACGCCGGCATTGCGGATCATGGCGAGCGTATTTCCCGAAGTGCCGGCATCGAGATTGTGTTAGATGATGACGTCCATATTCAGGCCTTCTGCGCCGAGGTTGGGTCGCACGCGCATTCCAGCGCGGGCCGAGTGCCGGGGCGCAGATCCTGTCGCTGCCTCCCGGCAGGCTGCGCAGGGCGCAGGAGTCGAGCGCTGTGAGATGCCAAACGAGACCTTGCGGGTCGCGAGAACCCGGTCGACCCGCGAGGCGTCGTCTGCAACGGCATCAACCCTTGGACGGACCGGATACGGGGCGTTGAGACATCCTCTCCGCGTCGTTCGGCATCGGTGGCGCAGTGATGCGGCCCCTTGCAGGCGGTCAACGACGACGCGACAATCGGACCAATGAACGCTCTCGCGGCGCGATGGCGCTGTCCGGGGTGAAATCGCGTGTCGTCGGAATCGACACCCTCTCCCGAATCCTTCACGGGATATCGCCACCGGCATATCTGCCATCGAACGCTTGCGCCGACCAATGACCTCTCCCGCCTCGGCCTGCATTTCCCCTTCAGTCGGCTTTGCGGAATTCTGCCCTTCGGCGACGTTATGTTCCGCACAGGCACATCGCAGGCTCTGGCAAACCAGCAGCGCACGCAACGCCTGCCTGCCGTGCCCGAAATTTTGTCGCGGCCCCGGTATGCCATGACTACCACCGATGCTGCCGGAAGCTGTCAGGCGCCATGGCATCTCCTTCCGGGCATCAACCTTTCGGCTATCGGTGGCTCGGCTTGGTTGCGTCCGCCCGCTTCTGTTTCCAACCCCTCTGACAATGACCCCAATGTTCACCCTGACGCGACGCCCTGAGGGCGCAGAACCTCGCCGACCGCCAGTCGCACCCGTTCTGGAAACATGGCGCGCCTGCCGGCGCCGTGCGAATTTCATCCACACGGAGATTCGTCGGGAAAAGCGGGCGCACAGAGATGCCGACCGAATTCACGCCGCACCCCGCGTCTCGAGGTTGCATCCCGAATGGCCCCTTTTTTATTCTCGCCGCTGCCCCTAAATCTTCCCCATGACCGCACCCCAGTTTGACAACAGCTATATCGCCCTGCCCGCCCGCTTCTTCGCGGCGGCGGCCCCGGCGGGCAGCCCCAACCCGCAACTGCTGGCGCTGAACCGGCCGCTGGCGGCACGGCTCGGGCTGGACGCCGACTGGCTGGCCGGCCCCGAGGGGCTGGCGATGCTGGCAGGCAATGCGCTGCCACCCGGCGCCGCCTCCATCGCGCAGGCCTATGCGGGGCATCAGTTCGGGCAGCTGACACCCCAACTCGGCGATGGTCGCGCCCTGCTGATCGGCGAGGTGGTCGCGCCCGACGGCAAGCGCTTCGATCTGCAGCTGAAGGGCAGCGGCCCTACGGCGTTCTCGCGTCAGGGCGACGGGCTGGCCTGGCTTGGCCCGGTGCTGCGCGAATATCTGGACAGCGAGTTCATGGCCGCGATGCGCGTGCCCACCACCCGCGCGCTTGCGGCCGCGGCCACCGGCGGCATCGTGCAGCGCGAGGCCCTGCTGCCGGGGGGCATCCTGACCCGCGTGGCCGCCAGCCATATCCGCGTCGGCACCTTTGAATATTTCGCCCTGCGCGGCGATGTCGAGGCGCTGCGCGCGCTGACCGATCATGTTATCCAGCGGCATTTTCCGCAGGCGCAGAACCCGTTGCAATTGCTGCAGGCCGTGGTCGCCGCGCAGGCCGCGCTGATTGCGCAATGGATGGCGCTTGGCTTCATCCACGGGGTGATGAACACCGACAACATGGCGGTTTCCGGCGAGACCATCGACTATGGCCCCGCCGCCTTCATGGACGGCTATCATCCTGACATGGTGTTTTCCTCGATCGACCGCCGGGGGCGTTATGCCTGGGCGCAACAGCCGCAGGTGGCGGTGTGGAACCTGGCGCAATTCGCCTCTTGCCTGATCCCGCTGATGGGCGAGGATGAGGAAAAAGCCGTCGAGGAGGCGACCCGCGCCGTGCACGCCTTCCCGCAGATCTATCAGGCCGCCTGGGCGCGCCGCTTTGCCGCGAAGATCGGGCTTCCGCCCTCGGACGTGGCGATCGAACTGGTCAACCGGCTGCTGGATCTGATGGCGACGTCGCAGGCCGATTTCACCCGCAGTTTCGCCGGCCTCGCCGATGGCAGCGCGCGCGACGAATTTCTGGACCGCGCGGATTTTGACGCCTGGGCGGCCGACTGGCGCGCTGCTGGCCCCGACGCGGCCCTGATGGCCGCGGCCAACCCCCTGCGGATCCCCCGCAACCACCGGATCGAGGAAGCCATACAGGCCGCCGTGGCCGGCGACATGGCGCCCTTCCAGCGTCTGGAAGCCGCCCTGACTCACCCGTTCGAGGCGCGGCCCGAATGGGCGGATCTGTCGCGGGCGCCCGCGCCGTCCGAACGCGTCCTGCGGACCTTCTGCGGCACATGAGATTACGCGTCGCCAGCTATAACCTGCACAAGGGGCGCGGCATGACCGGCCCCCACGCGCCAGAGCGCAATCTGCAGGTCATCGCCGATCTGAACCCCGACATCATCACGCTGCAGGAGGTCGATTTCCGCTTCGGCGCCCGGCCCGAGGCGCTGCCCCGCGCCCTGATCCGCGAACTGACCGGGCTGGTGCCGGTGCAGATGCGCACCACCGGCGAGAGCTCGCTGGGATGGCATGGCCAATCGGTGCTGCTGCGCCCCGATCTGGCCGAGGAGGCCGTGCTGCGCCGCCTGCCCCTGCCGGGGATCGAGCCGCGCGGCGCGTTGGCCGTGCGCGTGGCGGGGCTGACCCTGATCGGCGTGCATCTGGGGCTGGCGCGATCTTCTCGGCGCGCCCAGCTGGCGCGGCTGATGGCCAAGGCCGCACGGTTGTCCGGCGATGCGGTGATGATGATGGGCGACTTCAACGAATGGCGCGGCGATCGCGGCCTTGAATCGCTGGAGATGCTGCGGGTGATCGCGCCGGGACCGAGCTATCCCGCGCCGATGCCGCGCCTGCGGCTGGATCGGATCGCCGTGTCCCAGGCGGTCGAGGTGCGCGCCACCGGGGTCGAGGACAGTCCGCTGGCGCGGCAGGCCTCGGACCATCTGCCGATCTGGGCCGAAATCACCGTGCATCAGCGCTGAAATCGCCTGCACCCGCGCGCAACGCGGCCCGCAGCGAAATTAGCGCCTTTCACCGCCCTTTCCGTGGCGGTATACCCGGCGCAACGGATCAGGAGGGACCTATGACCGCCATCATCGACATCTATGCCCGTGAAATCCTCGACAGCCGGGGCAACCCCACCGTCGAGGTCGACGTGACCCTTGAAGACGGCACGATGGGCCGGGCTGCGGTGCCCTCGGGTGCCTCCACCGGCGCGCATGAGGCCGTCGAGAAGCGCGACGGCGACAAGCAGCGTTACATGGGCAAGGGCGTGCTGGACGCCGTCGACAGCGTGAATGGCGAGTTGGCCGAGGCGCTGATCGGCGAGGATGCCACCGATCAGCGCGGCATCGATCTGCTGATGATCGAGCTGGACGGGACGCCGAACAAGGGCCGTCTGGGCGCGAACGCCATTCTGGGCGTATCGCTGGCGGTGGCGAAGGCGGCGGCCGAAGCATCGGCGCTGCCGCTCTATCGCTATGTCGGGGGCGCCTCCGCGCATGTCCTGCCGGTGCCGATGATGAACATCATCAATGGCGGCGAACATGCCGACAACCCGATCGACATTCAGGAATTCATGATCATGCCGGTCAGTGCGGACAATATCCGCGAGGCCGTCCGCATGGGCTCGGAAGTCTTCCACACGCTGAAGAAGGAACTGTCCTCGGCGGGCCTCGCCACCGGCGTGGGCGACGAGGGCGGCTTTGCGCCGAACCTGTCGAGCACCCGCGATGCGCTGGATTTCATCCTGCGCGCGGTCGAAAAAGCCGGCTACAAGCCCGGCGACGACATCATGCTGGCGCTGGATTGCGCCTCGACCGAGTATTTCAAGAATGGCAAGTATGAGATGGCCGGCGAAGGCAAATCCCTGACCTCGGCCGAGAATGTCGACTATCTGGCCGCGCTCTGCGCCGACTACCCGATCCTGTCGATCGAAGATGGCTGCGCCGAGGACGACTGGGAGGGTTGGAAACTGCTGACCGACCGTCTGGGCAAGCAGGTGCAACTGGTCGGCGACGACCTGTTCGTGACCAACCCGCGCCGGCTTGAGGAAGGTATCAAGAAGGGCTGCGGCAACTCTCTGCTGGTGAAGGTCAACCAGATCGGCACGCTGTCGGAAACGCTGGACGCTGTGGCGATGGCGACACGCGCGGGCTATACCAGCGTGATGTCGCATCGCTCGGGCGAGACCGAGGACGCCACCATTGCCGATCTGGCCGTGGCAACCAATTGCGGGCAGATCAAGACGGGGTCGCTGGCGCGCTCGGACCGGCTGGCGAAATACAACCAGCTGATCCGCATCGAGGAAATGCTGGGCGACGCGGCGGTTTACGCCGGCCGGTCGATTTTGCGGTAAGGTTCGTTCACTCGCAGACATAAAACGGGGCGCCACTGGCGCCCCGTTTTATGTCGGGCCGGTCGGGTTGTCGGCTGCCAGCCGTCAGCGGTCAAGTTCGGCCGCCGCCAGTTCCGCGACGCTCAGGTCAATCCGGGCCAGTGGATCGTTATCCTCAAGAAACCACGCTGCCGACAGGCCGGTCCATGCCAGAATCCACTGAAGCAGCCGCCGACGTTCCAGCCGCGCATGCTCTGCGACCACTTCCAGACGGCGCAGAAAACGGGCCGGATCGGCCGCGACCGGATGTTCCGGATCGCTCAGGTCCGGATTGGTGAAAATATTGGCGAAATCGAAACCGCGCTCACCAACAAGTCCGTGAGGGTCGATGGCAAGCCAGCCATGCCGACCGAAATCCAGCACATTATCATGATGCAGGTCGCCATGAAGCACACCACAATCAAGGGGATCGGTTAGCAGCTGCCCTGCCGTTTCGGCAGAGCGGCCCAGTATCCCCCCATAGCGCGCTGCCGCCGGTTCCAACTCGCGGAACCACCGGGTTAAAGGCACCAGCGGCGGAGCTTGCTGCGCGCGCGCCCTGTGCAGTTTCGCTGCGGTGGCGCAAAGGATGCGGCAGGCGTTATCATCGTCCCCGCTGCGTGACATATTCCCCAGGGAACGCGTGCCCTCGGCACGCTCCATCAAGAGGGCGCCGTTTTCCATCGCCTTCACCCGTGCCGCGCCCTCACCGTTCCACCACGCCATGAGTGCCGCACCGCGTTGCTGGTCTGCGGTAGAGGACAGCTTCAGCATGGCGGCGCGACCCTCCTGCCGGACCGGCAACAGGCAAGCCGTCGGCGTCGCAAGCGGTTCGCCGTCAGGGATCAGGTTCCAGCGCAAGAGATAGGGGGAAAATTCGTTGAGGCCGTCTGGCGACGCCATGGCCTTCGTCGGGGCTACCCCGCCTCCGCCAGCCGGGCGACGTAACGCGCCAGCGTATCAATCTCCAGGTTCACCTTGTCGCCGACCTTGACCGTGCCCCAGGTGGTCACCTCCTGCGTATGCGGGATCAGGTTGATGCCGAAGCGGTTGCCGTCGACCTCGTTCACCGTCAGCGAGGTGCCGTTCAGCGCCACCGAACCTTTCGGCGCGATGAACCGCGCCAGTTCCGGCGGGGCCTCGAAGGTCAGGCGCAGGCTGTCGCCCTCGTCATGCATCTCGACGAGTTCGGCCACGCCGTCGACATGGCCCGAGACGATATGCCCGCCCAGCTCATCCCCGACCTTCAGCGCGCGTTCCAGATTGATGCGCACGCCCGGCTCCCAGCCGTGATGGCCGATATTGGTCTTGGAAATCGTCTCGGCCGAGATGTCCACGTCGAACCAGTTCGGCCCTTTGCCGACCACGGTCAGACAGACACCGTTGCACGCAATGGAGGCCCCCAGATCGACCCCCGCCATATCGTAAGCGTTCCGGACCCGCGCGCGCAGATCGCCACGCTGCTCGACCTCGGTGACGGTGCCAATATCGGTAATGATCCCGGTGAACATCAGACTCTCCTGCGATTTGATCCGTGGGTAGCGAAGCGGGCGCGGACCGGCAAGTCCGAAGGGCGACGTCACATTGCCTTAACGCAGAACCGCCATGGCCCTTTCCAAAAGCGCGCGAAGCTGCAAAATAGGCACGTTTGAACAGTATCGGTTTTACCCCGCAGATGCCGCGCCCTACGTCCTCTCCCCCCCTGTCGCAGGATCCGATGACGCAGGCGCGTGATATCCCGGTAGATGGGCGCGTCTTCCTGTTGCTGCAAGGCCCGCACGGGCCGTTCTTCGACCGGCTGGGCAAGCTGCTGCGCGCGACCGGGGCGCAGGTCTGGCGGGTGGCCTTCAATGCAGGGGACGCCTATTTCTGGTCCGATCCCGCACGGCTGATCCTGCATCAGGGAACGCCCGAGGATTGGCCCGCCCATCTGGACCGGCTGATCGCTGAAAAGGGCGTCACCGACATCGTCCTTTACGGCGATGTCCGCCCCGTCCATGCCGCCGCCCGCGCCGCCGCCCAAGCCCGCGGCCTGACCCTGCACGTTTTCGAGGAAGGCTATCTGCGTCCCTTCTGGGTGACCTATGAACGCGGCGGCTCGAACGGGCATTCGCGGCTCATGCAGATCTCCCTGCCCGAGATGCGCGCCGCCCTGCGCGGGCCGCAGGCCGATCTGCCGCGGCCGCCGGCCAATTGGGGCGACATGCGCCAGCACAAGTTCTACGGCGCGCTCTATCATTTCCTCATCCTGACCGCGAATGGACGCTTCCCGAAATTCCGCACCCATCGCGCCATCTCGGTTCTGCAGGAGTTTCGGCTGAACCTGCGCCGGCTACTGCTCAGCCCGGTCTTCGCGGTCGATCACTTCATCCGCACCCGGCAAATCCGGCGCAGCGGGCACCCCTTCACGCTGGTGCTGATGCAGCTGGAACATGATGCCAGTTTCCGCGCCCATTCCGATTACGACGCCATGGCCGAATTCACCACCGAGGTGATCGAGGCTTTCGCCGTACATGCGCCACGCCATCACCATCTGGTCTTCAAGGGCCACCCGCTGGATGACGGCCGCACCAATCAGCGCCGCGACATCATGGTCAAGGCCCGCGAACTGGGCATCGCCGACCGCGTCCATCATGTCCCCGGCGGAAAGCTGGCGCTGCTGCTGGGACAGGCGCGATCGGTGGTCACCGTGAATTCCACCTCGGCTCAGCAGGCCCTCTGGCGGGGGTTGCCGGTCAAGGCGATGGGTCGGGCTGTGTTCGATAAGCCACAGCTGGTTTCGGGGCAGAACCTGCCGGAATTTTTCGTCCACCCGCAGCGCCCGGACCATGACAACTATCGGTTGTATCGGGATTATTTGCTGGAAACCAGCCAGATACCGGGCGGTTTTTACGCAAGCGGGGCCCGCGCCCCGGCCCTGCGGCTGGTGGTGGACATGATGATGGCCCCCCATGACCCCTATGACGCGCTTGCCTTCGGGCGGGCGGAAACGCGCCAGCAGCGTGGATCGGATTCACGCTAAATGGCAACGACGTATAGATAAACAACACTCCTCGCGCTAACGTGTCGCCGAGGGACCGCCGGAATCGGCGAGAAGCAGGAGATAAGAACTTGACCGCCACAGAAGTGTTCAACACACCGGCGCGAACGATGCGTTTGCCCCTGATCGCTGCCCTGATCGCCGTCACCGCCCTCGGCGCGTGCGGCCTGCCGCGTTCCGGCCCGAGCAAAAAGGAAATCCTGTCCGGCGCGGTCGAGAACGGCGGCGATTCCCACGTGATTTTCGTCAACAACCACGTCAACCGCACCGCCAACTTCACCCCGTCCTATGGCTTCTCGCGAGAGTTCCTGAATGCCGGCACCGTCGGCGCGGACGAGATCCGGCCCGGCGACACGCTGGGGCTGATGATCTGGGAAAACGTCGATGACGGCCTGCTGGTGGGTCTCGGCCAAAGCTCGACCGAGCTGCAGCAGCTTCAGGTCGACAGCCAGGGCTATATCTTCGTGCCCTATGCGGGCCGCATCCGGGCGGCGGGCAATTCGCCCGACCAGCTGCGCCAGGCGATCACCCAGCGGCTGGAAAGCCAGACGCCGGACCCGCAGGTCTCGGTCACGCGGGTGGCCGGTGACGGCGCCACCGTCTCGGTCATGGGCAAGGTCTTCGGCCAGGGCGTCTATCCGATCGAGCGCCCGACCCGGACGCTGTCGGCGATGCTGGCCAAGTCGGGCGGCGTCAATGTCGAACCCGAGGTGGCGGTCATCACCGTCAAGCGCGGCCGCGAGACCGGCAAGGTCTGGCTGTCGGACCTGTATTTCAACCCCTCCTATGATATCGCGCTGCGCCCCGGCGACGTGATCCTGGTGGAGGAAGATCAGCGCAGCTTCACCGCGCTCGGCGCGCTTGGCGGCCAGACGAAGGTGCCGTTGGGCAATGAACAGATCAACGCGATCGAGGCCATCGCCATGGTCGGGGGCCTGTCCACCGTGACGGCCGACCCAACCGGCGTCTTCGTGCTGCGCGATGAACCTGCGCAGGTCGCTTCGGCGGTGCTGGGCCAGCCGGTTTCGGGCACGCAACGCATGGCCTATGTGCTGGACCTGACCCGGCCGAACGGTCTGTTCCTGGCCCGCGATTTCCTGATCCGCGATGGCGATACCGTCTATGTGACCGAGGCGCCTTACGTGCAGTGGCAGAAGCTGCTGGGGGCGATCACGGGGGGTGCCAACTCGATCCGGACGCTGGAAAACATCGGGAACTGATGCACGAGATTCGCGATGCAGCCGCCGGGGTTACGCCCCGGCGGCTGTTTGTATATAACGGCGGTCTGCTGGGCGGCCGGGTGCGGCGGATCCTCGATCTGGCCGGCTGGGGGCCCCGGCTTGGGCTGGCCGGCACGGGCGATCTGATCGGCATCTGGGGCGCGGCGGGCACTGCGTGGCGGGGGCGCGCCATCGCCCGGCGCCGGGGCGCCGGTCTGGTTCACGTCGAGGATGCCTTTCTGCGTTCCATCCTGCCCGGACGGGCGCGCGGTGCACTGGCGCGGCGCGGCCCCATCGGGTTGATCGTGGATCCGTGTGGGCTGCATTTCGATCCGGTGACGCCCTCGCTGATCGAAACGCTGATCGCCAGCGGCGCAACCGCACCATTTCACGCCCAGGCCCGCACCGGGATCGCGCGGCTGATCGCGGCGGACCTGTCGAAATACAACGCCCACCTGCCGGATTGGCCGCCGCCCGAACCGGGCTATGTGCTGGTCATCGACCAGACGGCGGGGGATGCAGCACTGATGGGCGCTGATCGGGATCGTTTCCTGCAGATGCTGGCTGCGGCCCGCGCCGAGCATCCCCGCCAGCGGATCGTCATCCGCAGCCATCCCGAAACCGCCCAGGGGCTGCGTCCGGGCCATTTCACCGCTGCCGATCTGCTGCCGGGCGAGACCATCTGCGACGGTCCCGTCTCGCCCTGGTCGCTGCTGCGCGGCGCCAGTGCGGTCTATGCGGTCAGTTCGCAACTGGGATACGAGGCGATGCTGGCCGGGCATCGCCCGCGCCTGTTCGGGCTGCCCTTTTATGCCGGCTGGGGCCTCAGCGATGACGAAGCCGCGCAGCCCCGCCGCAGCCCCGCCCCTGTCGAGGCCCTTTTCGCCGCCAGCCACCTGATTGCGCCGATCTGGTACGATCCCTGCCGCGACGCCCTGACCGATTTCGACGGCGCGCTGGATCAGCTCGAGGCCGAAGCCAAGGCCTTCCGGCAGGATCATGCGGGCCACCTGGCTTATGGCATCCGGCTGTGGAAGCGCCCGTATATCGCCCGCGCCTTCGGATCGGTCCGCCCGGTCCGCTTTACCCGCCGGCCTTCTGCGGCGGTCACGCTGGTCTGGGCCAATCGCGCCGATGAGGTCGGCCCCGACGCGCTGCGGGTCGAGGACGGGTTCCTGCGCTCGCGCGGCCTGGGGGCGGCGCTGATCCCGCCGCTGTCACTGGTCGCGGATCAGGGCGGCATCTATTACGACCCGGGCCGCCCCTCGGCGCTGGAGGCGCTGATCGCCGCGCCCCTGCCGCCCGGCGGGGCCGCCCGCGCCGCGCGCCTGCGCCAAGCTCTGATCGCGGCGGGTCTCAGCAAATACAATCTGGGCGGCGACAATCACCTGCCTGACGGGGACGGACGGCCGCGCATTCTGGTGCCGGGACAGGTCGAGGATGACACCTCGATCCGCCTCGGCGCGGGCCTTGAACGCAGCAATCTCGCGCTGCTGAAACGCGTGCGCGCGGAAAACCCCGACGCTGTCCTGATCTACAAGCCGCATCCAGATGTCGAGGCGGGGTTGCGGCCGGGCGCGGTCGCGGAACAGGATCTGGCGCGGCTGGCCGATCATATCGCCCGCGCGGCCGATCCGGTCGCGCTGCTGGGTCAGGTCGACACGGTCTGGACCATGACCTCGACCCTCGGATTCGAGGCGCTTTTGCGCGGCATTCCCGTCACCACGCTGGGTGCGCCCTTCTATGCCGGATGGGGGCTGACCCGCGACCTCGGGCCGGTGCCGGCGCGGCGCCGGGCGCGCCCGGATCTCGACGCGCTGACACATGCGGTGCTGATCGGCTATCCGCGCTATGTCGATCCCATCAGCGGACTGCCCTGCCCGCCGGAGCTGGCGCTGGAGCGGTTGGCGGCCTCCGCTGTCCGGCAAGGCCGCGCCCTGCGCCTGCTGGCCAAGGCGCAGGGCGCGCTGGCAGGTCATGCGTGGATCTGGCGCCGTTAGGGCGCCGGGCGCGCCCAGTGCTGGCACAGATCGGGACCAAGCCGGAAGGCGCGCTGCAAGGTGAAGCGGGGCGCATCCGCGAGACTTGTCAAGCCCAGCGGACCGATGGCAGGCCGCGCATCGGCACCCAGCACGATTCCGGCGCTGTAGAGGACGAGCTCATCGACCAGACCATCGGCCAGCAATTGCGCCGCAAGCACCCCGCCGCCTTCGCAGAGGATCCGCGTCAGCCCACGATCGGCCAGCCCCGAGAGTGCCGCATGCATCCCGCCCGATATCTGCCACAAAGGGCCGTGATCGGCATCCTCGGGGGGAAGCCCCATCACCGGCCGGTCCGAGACGACGATCCGCACCGGCTGGCGCACCGGGCCGAGGCCGCGCACGTTCAGCGCAGGCCGGTCGGCGCGGGCGGTACCCCCGCCGACCATGATCGCGTCATGCTGCAGCCGCAGCAGGTGGACATGGCGCCGCGCGACAGCGCCGGTGATCCACTGGCTTTCGCCGGCGGCGGTGGCAATGCGTCCGTCCAGACTGGCGGCGAGTTTCAGGGTCACCATCGGCAGGCCCTCAGTCACCCGCTTCAGAAAACCGCGCTGCAGGGCCGCGGCCTCGGCGGCGCGGACACCTTCGACGACCTCGACCCCGGCGGCGCGCAGCTTGGCATGGCCCTGTCCGGCGGTGCGCGGATCGGGATCGGTCAAGGCGGTCACCACCCGGCTCACCCCCGCCGCAATCAGCGCGTCAGAACAGGGGCCGGCGCGGCCCTGATGCGCACAGGGCTCAAGCGTGACATAGGCGGTGGCGCCCTGCGCCGCGGCGCCGGCGGCATCCAGCGCCATGCGTTCCGCATGGGGCCGGCCTCCCGGCTGGGTCCAGCCCCGCCCGACGACGCCGCCACCACCCTCATCCGGGCGGACCAGCACACAGCCGACCGCCGGATTGGGCCACACGTTTCCCAGCCCGCGCCGCGCAAGCCGCAGCGCGTGGTCCATGTGGCCGGCGTCGGAAATCAAGCGTCCTCGCTCGGCGGACGCAGTTCCGAGACGAACTTGTCGAAATCGCCGGCATCCTGGAAGTTCTTGTAAACGCTGGCAAATCGCACATAGGCGACATTGTCGATCCGGGCCAGCGTCTCCATCACGATCTCGCCGATGATCTTCGAGGAGATGTCGGTCTCGCCCATGCTTTCCAGCCGCCGCACGATGCCCGAGATCAGCTGATCGATGCGCTCGGCCTCGATCGGACGCTTCTGCATGGCGATGCGGATCGAGCGGGACATCTTGTCACGGTCGAAATCCTCGCGCCGGCCGTTCGACTTGACCACCACGAGATCGCGTAGCTGGACGCGCTCATAGGTGGTGAAGCGCCCCCCGCAGGCCGGGCAGAAGCGGCGGCGGCGGATCGCGACGTTGTCCTCGGCCGGTCGCGAGTCCTTGACCTGCGTATCGACATTTCCGCAAAACGGGCAGCGCATCCCTCGTGTCCCTTATCTCGTCCTCACGACCGAGTTATCCACAAGCTGCGCAGGAATCGCAACAAGGATTGTAGGACCTCAGGTGCGAAACACCAGATGCGGGTCAGGTTGGAGTGAACGCCAGCGCAACCTCGCGCCGATGCGGACGGGTGCGGTGCTCGACCAGATAGATGCCCTGCCAACGGCCCAGCAACATTTGCCCGGCCCGCACCGGGATCTGCAGACTGGTCGGCAGCACCGCGGCCTTGATATGCGCGGGCATGTCGTCGGGGCCTTCCAGACGATGGGTGATCCAGCCCATCTGCGGCGCATCGGCCGATGGGGCCAACCGGTCGAGCCACGCCAGCAGGTCGGTCCTCACATCGGGATCGGCGTTTTCCTGGATCAGCAGACTGGCCGAAGTATGGCGGATCAGCAGCGTCAGAAGGCCGTCGCCCTGCCCCGACAGCATCTGCGCCACGTCTGAGGTTATTTCATAAAAACCAACACCATGCGTATCGAATTTAAGAATTTCGTTCATGGCTCGCCCTCCTCGGGCACGGGCAGCGCATCGGCCTTGTCATGGTCGATGGCCAGCTTTTTCGTCGCGCGCGCACCCAGCTCGCGCAGCATTTCGACCTGGCGGATGACATTGCCATTTCCGCGCGACAGCCGATCGACAGCCGTGCGATGGGCGTTGCTGGCCTTGTTCAGCGCCGCGCCGATTTCGTCCAGCGAGTCCACGAAGCCCGCGACCTTGTCATAAAGCTGACCGGCGCGCCGGGCGATTTCCAGCGCGTTGGATTCGCGCCGCTCGACCGTCCAGATATGTTCCACCGTGCGCAGCGTCAGCATCAGGGTGGTCGGCGTGGTCAGCCCGACACGGCGGTCCATGGCAAAACTGGCCAGCCCCGGATCCACGCGCAGCGCTTCGGAAAATGCACCCTCGATGGGGATGAACATCAGCACATAATCCACCGCCCCGTCATCAAGCTGGTCATAGCCCCTGGCCGACAGCGCGGTGACATGGGCGCGCACGGCCTCGACATGGCGCTTCAAGGACGCCGCCCGGTCGGCTTCGGTTTCGGCATTCACCGCCGCCTCATAAGCGTTCAGCGACACCTTGCTGTCGACCACCAGCAGCTTTTTCTGCGGCATCCGCACGATCACGTCGGGGCGCCAGACGCGACCATCCTCATCGGTCCAGCTGGATTGAACAGCGTAATGAATTCCACGCTCTAGACCGGATTCCTCAAGTATTCTCTCAAGAATCATCTCGCCCCAGGCACCCTGCTTCTGCTTGTCGCCTTTCAGCGCGCGCGTCAGGGCGCTGGCTTCATGGCCGATATTGGCGATCTGTTCGCGCAGGCGCGCGCCCTCCTCGTCGAGGATACGGTTGCGGTCGCGCAACTCGCGCTGGAAATGCAGCACCTGCTCGCGGAACGGGTTCAGCAGCGCGTTCAACTGCTCGCCATGGGTCTTCTGCATGTCGGCCCCCTGCACCCGCAGGGTCTCATTGGCCATCAGGCGGAAATGGCCGGTCATTTCCTCGCGCAATTCGCGCAACTGAACGAGGTCATGAGCGGCCCGTTCGCGGTCCTTTTCGGCCGCGAGCCGCGTCTGGGCGAGGTCGGTTTCCAGGCGCGACACCGCCTGCCGTGCGGCATAGAGCGCATCGTTCAGGCCGTCGCGTTCCTCGGCCAGTTCCGCCAGACGCCCGATCCGATCCTCCAGCCGGGTTTCCACCTGGCTCAGTTTCAGCGCGTTTTCGCGCCCCGCTTGCGCCTCCTGCGCCAGACGGGTTTCCAGACCGGCCAACTGGGATTGCTGCCGCGCCGATTCCTCGACCCGCGTGGCAAGATCGCGGGTCAGCTGGGCCGCCGCCTCCCGCGACTGCGCCAGATCGCGCCGGCCACGCCAGTAAAGCAGCAGCAGCAGCGCCAGTGCCGCCCCCAGCACCGCCAGCACCCGCCCCATGACCACGGCATCGCCCAGCCAGAGATCAAACTGCGCCTGAAAACCCTCGCCCATTCGGCCCCCGCTGCTGTTCCTGTTTTGTGCCTAGCCGATTCCGGCCAGCCCCGCAACCGAAGGTCAGCGCCGGCTCGGCGTGTCAGGCGGCGCGCAGCAGCAGGAAGCGGTGCAGACAGGATCCGAAGGCGCGGAGGTCGTGCGAATTGGTGCCGCGCTCGGCAAGGAAATCGAACAGCGGCGCCTGGCTGCCGTCGGAAAAGCCCATAGCCCAGACTGGGAACTGACGTTCCTCGATCGCGCCGCGGCTGAAGACGGTGATGTCGCGGTGCCGCGCATCTTCCATGATGCTGTCGACGACCTGATTCAGCGCGTTTTCGGGCCCTTCCAGCCATTGAACGAAAATGCCGTCCTCGGCATGCAGGAAGCCGGTCAGGCCAAGCCGGGCATTCCGTTCGCGCGCGACGGCGAGGATATCATCGCAATCGCGATAGAAGAAAAGGTTGTCTCGGCCGGAACTGCGATAAAGGAGATGCGCAAGCACCATGGTCCTACCCCGATGAATGAGACAAAGCTAAGACGCGCGGTGCGATTGGCGCAAGAAGTTCTTGCGCCAATTAAGAAAAATCAGGTCACTGATCGAGGAAACTGCGCAGCTTGCGCGAGCGCGAGGGGTGCTTCAGCTTGCGCAGCGCCTTCGCCTCGATCTGGCGGATGCGTTCGCGGGTGACGCTGAACTGCTGGCCCACTTCTTCCAGCGTGTGGTCGGTGTTCATGCCGATGCCGAAGCGCATCCGCAGAACCCGTTCCTCGCGCGGGGTGAGGCTGGCCAGAACGCGGGTGGTGGTTTCCTTCAGGTTTTCCTGAATGGCCGAATCCAGCGGCAGGACCGCGTTCTTGTCCTCGATGAAATCGCCAAGCTGGCTGTCCTCCTCGTCCCCGATCGGGGTTTCGAGGCTGATCGGTTCCTTGGCGATCTTCATCACCTTGCGGACCTTTTCCAGTGGCATCTGCAGCTTTTCGGCCAGTTCTTCCGGCGTCGGCTCGCGGCCGATCTCGTGCAGCATCTGACGGCCGGTGCGGACCAGCTTGTTGATCGTCTCGATCATGTGGACCGGGATGCGGATGGTGCGCGCCTGATCGGCGATGCTGCGGGTGATCGCCTGCCGGATCCACCAGGTCGCGTAAGTCGAGAACTTGTAGCCGCGGCGGTACTCGAACTTGTCCACCGCCTTCATCAGGCCGATATTACCTTCCTGAATAAGATCAAGGAATTGCAGGCCGCGGTTCGTGTATTTCTTGGCGATCGAAATGACCAGACGCAGATTCGCCTCGACCATTTCCTTCTTGGCCTGACGGGCCTCTTTCTCACCGCGCTGCACCTGGTTCACGATGCGGCGGAATTCCTCGATGTCGACGCCGACATATTGGCCGACCTCGGCCATGTCGTTGCGCAGCTGTTCGACCTTGTCGAGGCTGCGCTCGAACAGCGCCTGCCAGCCGCGGCCCTTGTTGGCCGACATCCGGTCGATCCAGGCCGGGTCCAGTTCGGCGCCGCGATAGGCGTCGATGAATTCGCGCCGGTTGATGCGGGCGGCATCGGCCAGCTTCACCATGCCGGAATCGATCGTCACGATGCGGCGGTTGATGCCGTAAAGCTGATCGACAAGCGCCTCGATGCGGTTGTTGTGCAGATGAAGCGAATTCACCAGCACCACGATCTCGCCCCGCAGCTTCTGATAGGCGATCTCGTCGGCGGCCGAGAAGGTGCCGTCCTCATTCAACGTCGCCGACATGCGCTGATCCTGCATATGGGCAAGATCCTCATAGTCGCGCGCGATGGATTCCAGCGTCTCCAGCACCTGCGGTTTCAGGCTGGCCTCCATCGCGGCCAGCGACAGGTTGGCGCCTTCGTCTTCCTCGTCATCCTCGACCGGCAGCGGGTTGCCGTCGGCATCGGTTTCCTGCTCGCGCTCGGTGCGGGACGCCGCGGGGGCGGCACTGTCGCTCAGGTCTTCGACGCTTTCTTCGTCCATGGACTGGCCGAAGGTGGTTTCCAGATCGATCACGTCGCGCAGCAGGATGTCTTCGTCCAGAAGTTCCTGCCGCCACATGGTGATGGCCTTGAAGGTCAGCGGGCTTTCGCACAGGCCCGCGATCATGGTGTTGCGCCCGGCCTCGATCCGCTTGGCGATGGCGATCTCGCCCTCGCGCGAGAGCAGTTCGACGCTGCCCATCTCGCGCAGATACATGCGGACGGGGTCGTCGGTACGGTCGAGCTTTTCGGTTTCGCTGCTGGCGAGGGCGACCTCGCGCGAGGTCGAGGAAGTGACCGCCACTTCGCCGCCCTCGCCGTCCTCGCCTTCTTCCTCGTTCTCGACGACCTGGATGCCCATTTCGGACAGCATGGACATCACGTCCTCGATCTGGTCGGAACTGACCTGCTCGGGGGGCAGAACGGCGTTCAGCTGGTCATAGGTGATGAAGCCACGCTCGCGCGCTTCGGCGATCATCTTCTTCACGGCCGTCTGGCTGATGTCGAGCGAGTGGTCGTTATCCTGGCTGTCGTCGCGGGAGGTGTCGTCGTCCTTGGCGGCCATGGTCGTCCTGTCAGCGGAGTGATTCGGTTGGCCCGAATCAGATGGGGATCGGCACCGTTGTAGACAAGATGCGCGCGGGGTTCAAAGGCCGGGCGATTCGCAAATTGGCGAAACGGCCCCGAATCACCCGCGCTTGTCGCGCTTGGTGTCGAAATAAGAAGCAAGACGCGCGGAAAGCGCGCTGCGGTCTTCGTTCATGTCCGCACTGTCTTCGATCTGCGGACTTTCGGCCCGGTGTCGGGCGCGTGCGGATTCGCTCATCCGCCAGGTCAGGCCTTCATCGACCAGACCCTGGATCTCTGCCTCGGCGCGGGCCAGTTCGGCCAGTGCAGCGCGGCGGGCTTCGATCTTGTCGAGGATATTGGCCAGCACCACTGCGGCCTTCTCGGCATCGTCAGGCTGGCGGATCAGCGGCGAGGCCTTGACGTAGGCATCCTCCATGATCCGCGCAAGGGCCGCCCGCCCCGGCTCGCTGTCCGCGCCGGCCAGCAGATCGTGGCACAGCGCCGCCCGCCCCGCGTCGGTCGGGGCCAGCAGTTCCATGCGCGATTCGACCCGGTGCGCGATGCCCGGATAGGCCGCGCACAGCGCCAGCACCATCGCCTCCAGCGTGGCGTCGCCCGCATCCTGCTGCCCGAGCGGCGTCGCCCGCGTCTGCGCGCGCGCCGGTTCCGGCTGGCCGCGTCGGCCCAGCGGATTGCGGGTGTCGCGGGGGCCGGGGGTCAGGCGCCCGGCGCCGCGCCGGCCGCCGAACAGCGCATAGCGGCGCTCCTTCAAAGCGGCGGTATAGTGGTTGCGCGTCGTCTCGTCGGGGATCACAGCGATGGCCTTGCGCAGGCTGGTGTCCAGCGCCGCGCGGCGTTCGGGACTGTCGAAATCGCGGCCCTCGGTCTCGCGCTGCCACAAAAGATCGACCAGCGGGCGGGCCGCGTCCAGCACCGCCTGCATGGCCCCTGCCCCCTGCGCGCGGATCAGATCGTCGGGGTCCTGCCCGGCCGGCAGCACCGCAAAACGCAGCGCCTGCCCCGGTCCGGTCATCGGCAGCGCCAGATCAATCAGTCGCAGCGCCGCGCGTTGACCGGCGGCATCGCCGTCCAGCATGATCACCGGCTCGGGCGAGATCCGCCACATCAGGCGCAACTGATCCTCGGTGATCGCGGTGCCCAAGGGGGCAACCGCGCCTTCGAACCCCGCCAGCACCAGCGCGATCACATCCATATAGCCCTCGGCCACGATCAGCGGTGCGCCCTTGGCCACCGCCGCCCGCGCGGGCGCGAGGTTGTAAAGGTTGCGCCCCTTGTCGAACAGCGGGGTTTCGGGGCTGTTGAGATATTTGGCCCGCGCATTCGGGTCCATGGCGCGGCCCCCGAAGGCGATGGCGCGGCCGCGCGCATCGCGGATCGGGAAAATGATGCGGCCCCGAAAGCGATCAAAGGGCGCGCCGCCATCATCGGGCCTGGCGGCCAGACCCGCATCGACGATCACCTCGGGCGGCATCCCCTTTTCGCGCAGGGCGTGAAACAGACCCTGACGCGCGTCCGGCGCGAAGCCCAGCTCGAACCGGTCGATCGCCGCCTGATCGAGGCCGCGCCGGGTCAGATAGTCGCGCGCCGCCGTCCCCTGCCCGGTCGACAGCTGCATCCGGTAATGCCGGGTCGCCGCCTCCATCGCCTCGACCAGAACGTCGCGGCGATCGGCGCGCTGACGCTCGCCCGGCTCGCGTTCGGGCATCGGCAGGCCGGCCTCGGCGGCCAGCACCTTCACCGCTTCGATGAAATCCAGCCCCTCGGCCTCGCGCAGGAAGGTCAGCGCGTCGCCCTTGGCGTGGCAACCGAAGCAGTAATAGAAGCCTTTCTGGTCATCGACATGAAAGGACGCGGTTTTTTCGCCGTGAAACGGACAGGGTGCCCACCAGTCGCCCTTGGCCTGATTGGATCGGCGCAGATCCCATGTCACCTTCCGCCCGACAATCCGGCTGACCGGAACGCGGGCGCGCAGTTCATCCAGAAAGGTGGGCGAGATCGACATGGGCTTTATATCGGCGTCCGGTGGGGCGGGGGCAAGTGCGTTCGATCAGCGCTCGGCCGCGCCGACCGCGCCGCGGACGAGACCCCGATAGTAGTGGTGCAGCTGGTCGCGGTCCAGACGCCCGCCGTCGCGATACCAGTTCGTCACCGAGGTCAGCATGCCGATCAGCGCCATCCGTGTCAGCCGGGTGTCCTCGATCCGCATCTGGCCCGAAACCACCCCTGCATCGAGGATTGCCTGCAGCCCGCGCTCGTAGCGCCGCCGCAAGCCGGTGATGAGCGCCAGATTGTCGGGACTGAGATTGCGCAGTTCCATATAGGACAGGAACACACCGTCGGGATGATCGAGACTCATGTCGATATGGAAGTCCACGAAACGGTCCAGCCGGGTCAGCGGCGGGGCCTGGGAATCGTCCCGCCACGCCGCCAGGATCATCTCCATATGGGTGCTCAGCAGATCGGCCAGCAGCGCCTGCTTGTCCTCGGTATAGGCATAGATGGTGCCCACCTGCACGCCGACTTCGGCCGCGATCTGGCGCATGGAGACGGCGGCATAGCCGTGGCGGGCGAACAGGCGCAGGGCCACGGCGCGGATCAGCGGGCCAGTCACCTCGGCACGGGAACCCAGCGTGCGCGCCATGATGCGCCTATGTCAACGGCGGCGAGCCGCGCTCGCCCGCGCTGCCGAACAGGTCGAAGAAATCCGCCGGCGCACGTGCGCGCAATTCATCGGCCAGATCGCGACCCATGGCCGGGCCATCCGCCGCCAGCCCCTCGCGAAGGCTCGCGAAGACGGCCGAACCGTCGGGCAGGATCAACTCCCCGCGCAGGGTCAGCCGGTCGCCGCGCAATTCGGCCAGCCCGGCAATCGGGGTCTGGCAGGACCCGTCCAGCTGGGCCAGAAAGGCCCGCTCGGCATCGATGCGCAAGGTGGTGTCGGCGTCATTGATCGCCGCCAGCAGCGGGCCGGTCCTCGCATCGTCGCGCCGGCGCTCGATCCCGATGGCGCCCTGGGCGACCGCGGGCAGCATTTCATCGGTCGGGATCTCGCTGCGCACCACGTCCAGCCGGCCCAGCCGGGTCAGCCCGGCCATGGCGAGAAAGGTCGCCTGCGCCACGCCGTCCGCCAGCTTCTGCATCCGGGTCTGCACATTGCCGCGAAACTCGACCAGCACCAGATCGGGGCGCCGATGCGCAAGCTGGGCCCGGCGCCGCAGGCTGGAACTGCCGACCACGGCGCCCTGCGGCAGATCGGCGATGGAGGCGAAATCGGGGCTGACAAAGGCGTCGCGCACGTCCTGGCGCGGCAGATAGCAGTCGATGACCAGCCCATCGGGCTGCAGGACCGGCATGTCCTTCATCGAATGGACGGCGATGTCGATGGCGCCGTCCAGCAGCGCATCCTCGATTTCGCGGGTGAACAGGCCCTTGCCGCCGATCTCCTTCAGGGGGCGGTCCAGAATGCGGTCGCCGGTGGTCTTGATGACCACGATCTCGAACGCCGCTTCGGGCAAACCGTGGGCCAGCATCAGCCGGTCGCGCGTCTCATAAGCCTGCGCCAGCGCCAGAGGCGATCCGCGCGTGCCGATTTTCAGGGTGCTCTCAGGGGTCGGCCATTGTGTCATGTGGAAGGCATAGCGACGCGGCGAAGACTTGACAATGGGCGCGCCCCTGCGGTGAAAGGCCGCGAAGGAGACCGCGATGACCAAGACGATCCTGCGCGCCCTGGCGGGCGAGACCCTGCCCACTCCGCCGATCTGGATGATGCGCCAGGCGGGCCGCTATCTGCCCGAATATCGCGCCACGCGGGCGCAGGCGGGCGATTTCCTGTCGCTGTGCTACACCCCGGATCTCGCCGCCGAGGTCACGCTGCAGCCGATCCGCCGCTATGGTTTCGACGCGGCGATCCTGTTCGCCGACATTCTGCTGGTCCCGCAGGCGCTCGGCGCCGATCTGTGGTTCGTCACCGGCGAGGGCCCGCGCCTGTCGACCATCACCGACGCGTCCGGCGTCGCCGCCCTGAAACCGGTGGATGCGATCCATGACAGGCTGTCGCCGGTCTATGAAACGCTGCGGATTCTGTCGCGCGAATTGCCCCGCGACACCACGCTGATCGGCTTTGCCGGCGCGCCCTGGACGGTGGCCACCTACATGGTCGCCGGTCGCGGCACCAAGGATCAGGGGCCGGCCCACGCGATGAAGGATGCCGACCGCATGGCCTTCGCCGCGCTGATCGACCGGATTACCGATGCGACCATCGAATACCTCTCGGCCCAGATCGAGGCGGGGGCCGAGGTGGTAAAACTGTTCGACAGCTGGGCGGGCAGCCTGAAAGGCCGGGATTTCGATGATTTCGCGCTCGCCCCTGCCGCCCGCATCATCGCAGCGCTGAAAGCGCGCCATCCTGGCATTCCCGTCATCGCCTTCCCGCGCGAGGCCGGCCCCCGCTATGAAGGCTTTGCCCGCGCCACCGGCGCCGATGCCGTGGCCCTTGACAATTCGGTCGATGCGGCCTGGGCGGCGGCGCATGTGCAGAAGGATGGCTGCGTTCAGGGCAATCTGGACCCGCGCCATATGGTCACCGGCGGCCCCGAACTGGTCGCCGAGACCCGCCGCATCGTCGAGGCTTTCCGGGGCGGCCCGCATATCTTCAACCTCGGTCATGGCATCACCCCGGATGCCGATCCCGATCATGTGGCCCTGATGATCGAAACGGTCCGCAAGGGCTGAGCCCGATGTGGATCCTCGCCACCCTGATCGCGGCGGCGGCCCAGACCGGGCGCAACGCCGCGCAGGCCGGACTGACCGGCCAGATCGGCACGATCGGGGCAACCGCCGTGCGCTTCATCTTCGGGCTGCCCTTCGCGGCGCTGTTTCTGGCCGTGCTGGCATCGCGCACGGGCCTGCCCACCATCGGCCCCGACACGCTGATCTGGGCGGCGCTTGGCGCGGGCGCCCAGATCGCCGCCACCGCCTTCATGCTGGTGACGATGCGCGGACAGGGCTTTGGCGTGGCCACCGCCCTGATGAAGACCGAGCCGGTCACGCTCGCCATCTTCGGCGCGCTGTTTCTGGCCGAACCGCTCGGGCTGGCGCGTCTCGCCGCGATCTCGCTTGCGGTGCTGGGCGTGGTCCTGATGTCGGGCGCCGACTGGTCGCGCGCCCGATCAAGGACGGTGGCCACAGGCATCGCCGCCGGCGCGCTGTTCGGCCTGTCCGCCATCGGCTTTCGCGGCGCCATCCTGGCCCTGCCGGAGGGCGAGGCGTTGCTGCGCGCCGCGGTCGTGCTGGTGATCGCGCTGGCGATGCAATCGGCGGCAATGCTGCTGTGGCTGATCCTGCGCGAACCCCACACCCTGCGCGCCATCGCCCGCAGCTGGCGGGTCTCGCTGGCGGCTGGCGCGCTTGGGGCGTTCGCCTCGCTGTTCTGGTTCATCGGCTTTGCGCTGACCTCGGCCGCGAATGTGCGCACCCTGGCGCTTGTCGAGGTCTTCTTCGCCCAGATCCTGTCCGCCCGGCTGTTCCGCGAAGGCGCGAGCGCGCGCCAGATCCTTGGAATGGTTCTGATTGTGGCGGGCGTGGCGCTGCTGATCCGCGTCGCCTGAAGAACCGCGGCGCCTGCGGCATTTTCCGCTTGTGAACCTGCCTTCCCCGCTGCTAAACGCGTCGGCGGAGATGTGGCCGAGTGGTCGAAGGCACACCCCTGCTAAGGGTGCATACCGGAAACGGTATCGAGGGTTCGAATCCCTTCGTCTCCGCCATCCTCTACCTCGCAGCAAGACTTTACCTGCCATTCCCACAAGATCCTGGCCGAGGCCCGCATCATTGCCGGAAAGCTGCATAGCGTGGCGGATCCGCTG
Source organism: Paracoccus sp. S1E-3 (assembly GCF_013868135.1). Lineage (GTDB taxonomy): Bacteria > Pseudomonadota > Alphaproteobacteria > Rhodobacterales > Rhodobacteraceae > Paracoccus. The sequence continues at coordinate 116,700 of NZ_JACEMU010000004.1, read as the reverse complement.
AATCGGCTCCTGCGCGTTGTGCATCTGCTCCGTTCGGTGATCTTCCCCGACCTTCCCGGACCTGCCAACTGATCGGTCGCAAACCGCCGCTACCGCGAAAATCCTGCATCGACCATCCATGCCGCTGGCGCGCCCCAAACCTCCTTACGGAACGTCGCGCCTGTCCTGCTCACGCACCACCTCGAGCAGCGTCTCGCGCAGCCAGGCGACGGCGGGATGGGCGCCATAGGTGTTGTGCGACAGCATGTCGATCTGCGTGGGCGGGCGCGGAACGGGACTTTCGAACAGGGCAAGACCATGGGTCTTGCGGTAGGTTTCCGCCGCGCTGCGCGGCACCAGCGCGATCATGTCCGTGGCGGCCACCAGGGGTGGCGCGGCCAGAATCAACGGCACGGTGGCGCCGACCCGGCGGGTCATGCCAGCCTCGCGCAACAGCGTTTCCAACTGCGTCGGGTCACTGGTGACGAAGGCGCGCTCCAGCCCCTCCTGATCCTGCATCGCGGACGCCTCGGCCACGGCACGCCCCGACAGCAGGATATCGACATGCGGATAGCGGCCCAGCGTCTCCAGCGTCAGCGGCGCCGATGCAGCCGGATGATCCCGGCGCATGATCCAGACCATCTCGACCGGGGCCAGCGGCTCGCGCCGATAGCGGCTGGGGATGCGGCCGAAGGCGCCCACGACAAGGTGCAGCGTGCCGCGGTCCAGCTCCTCAACCAGGTTCAGGTCGTTGAACATCCGCAGCCACAGCCTGACCTGCGGTGCCTCGGACCGGATGCGGGCGATGACCTGCGGAAACAGCCCGCCGATGAAGAAATCCGATGTCGCCACCACAAAAGTCATATCCGAGGTGGCCGGATCGAAGCGCGGCGCCGACAGCGCGGTCGAGATCTGCGCCAGCGCGCCGCGCAGGGGAAGCGCCAGTTCCATCGCGCGGGGCGTTGGGTGCATGCCTTGCGGGCCGCGCACGAACAGCTCGTCCCCGGTCAACAGCCGCAGCTTGGCCAGCGCGTGGCTGATCGCCGACTGGCTGAGGCCCAGCCTGTCGCCCGCGCGGGTCACGCTCCGCTCCTCCATCAGGGCGTCGAAAACGCGGATCAGGTTCAGGTCAGCTGCATGAATGTTATTCATGTTTCAAATCATAGCTATTCATTTCAATCATGTGAACCCCTCGCCTATATCGGTGTCAACAGCAGGGCAGGCAGACAGCCCACCCCATGAACAGTCCGTTTCAAGGAGCCGATCCGATGAGCAAGCCGGTCGTCCATATCCTACCCAAACCCGAAGCTGCCGCGCCGCAGGCATCGACCCGGAAACCGCGCCGCCGTGCTTACCTGACCCTTGCGCGGGCCTCGGTGATCGTGGCCGGGATCGGCCTTGCGGTGGTGGTGCCGCTTGGCTGGGGCAGCTGGGTCGCGGGTCTGACCAACCAGACCACCAACAATGCCATGCTGCACGCCGATACCACGCCGATCAGCGCCGAGATCGAGGGTCGCATCACTCGCCTGTCGGTCGCGGATTATCAGGCGGTCAAGGCGGGCGACCTGCTGATGCAGATTGATCCGACCGAATATCAGGCCCGTGTCGATCAGGCGCGGGCCGGCGCCGATTCGGCGGCGGCCGCAATTCACAACATCGAAAGCCAGATCGTTCTGCAGCATCGCGTGATCGAACAGGCCGAGGCCGGCCTTGCCGCGCTGGAGGCCGACCGCGAGCGGATCGACAGCGAGAACCAGCGCCAGACGACGCTGAAGCAGGGCGGCTGGGCCAGCGGACAGAAACTGGAAGCCGCGGTGGCTGACATGAAGCGGATCGAGGCAACCATCGTCGAACAGCAGGCCGCGATCGCCGCCGCGCGCGAGCAGCTGAACGTGCTGGCCACCCAGGCCGAGCAGGCCGAGGCCGAACGCAGCAGCCGCGCCGCCGCGTTGAAGCTGGCCGAGATCGAGCTGGATCGGACCCGGATCACCGCCCCGATCGATGGCGTCGTCGGTGTCAGCGGCGTGCGCGAGGGGCAATATGTTCGCGCCGGTTCGCAGCTGGTTTCGGTTGTGCCGATGGCGGATCTGTATGTGACCGCGAATTTCAAGGAAACCCAGCTGGCCAAGGTGCGGCCCGGTCAGGCTGTCAGCGTGCAGGTCGATACCTTCCCCGGCAAGGTTCTGACGGGTCATGTCGAGCGGCTGGCCCCGGCGACCGGATCGGTCTTCAGCCTGCTGCCGGCCGACAATGCCACCGGCAATTTCACCAAGATTGCGCAACGCGTCAGTGTCCGCATCGCTCTGGACCGCGACCCCGAGCTGGAAGGCCTGCTGCGCCCCGGCATGTCAGTCGAGGCGACCGTCCATACCGACCGCGACGCCAGCGCAGATACGCAACTGGCCCAGATCCGCTGATCCGAAACCGCCGCCTGTCCCGATGACAGGCGGCAGAGGGATGGAGAACCATGTCATGTCCGCGACGACCGCCACAGCAGCGCCCCCCGCCATCAAGCTGCCCGACCTGCGCGCCCTGATCGGTGTTGGCGCGGTTCTGCTGGGCACGCTGACCTCGCTTCTGAATTCGCGCCTGACCGATATCGGGCTTGCCGACATTCGGGGCGCCCTTGGCGTCGGCATGGACGAGGCCAGCTGGCTGACCACCGCCTATGTCGTGGCCGAGGTGGCCGCGATCCCCTCGGCGGTCTGGCTGCGCTCGATCCTGTCGCCGGCGCGAGGGGTGCTGATCGGCTCGCTGATCTTCACCATGGCCTCGTTTCTGGCGCCGTTCAGCCCGAACCTTCAGGTACTGATCGCCATTCAGGCCATTCGGGGCCTCAGCGCCGGGATCCTGATGCCGATGGCCTATGCGGTGGTCATGCGCCACATGCCGCAGCCGCTGCGGATCTACGCGCTGTCCTTCTATGCCTTGGTGTCGTCGCTGACCCCGGCCGTCGCCGCCAGTATCGAGGGCTGGATCATGTTCCACCTGTCATGGGAATATCTGTTCTGGATCAACGTCATTCCGGGCAGCCTGACGCTGTTGGCGGGTGCCTACGGGCTGGCCAATGATCCGATCAAGTTCCTGCGCTTCCGCCGCCATGACGGCTTCGGGCTGCTGGCGCTGTCGCTGGGGTTGGCGGCGCTGGTGACGGCACTGGACCAGGGCAACCGGCTGGACTGGTTCGGCTCGGGCCTGATCGTGGGACTGCTGGCCGCTGCCGGATTCCTGCTGGCGGCCTATCTGATCCATGCTCTGCGCCACAACGACCCCGTCGTCAGCCCCCGCCTGCTGGCCCGCGACAATATCGGGCTGAGCCTGCTGGTGATGTTCGTCATGCGAATCGGGCTGATGAGCTCGGCCTACCTGATCCCACAATATCTGATCCGCGTTCAGGGCTTCCGCGCGCTGGAAAGCGGCACCATGTTCTGGGTCTCGGCCCTGCCGCAGATCATCCTGACGCCCTTCGTGGCCTGGCTGATCTATCGGCTTGATCCGCGCAACCTGGTCGCCTTCGGCCTGCTGCTGTTCGGGGCCGGGACACTGATGCTGACCGATCTGACACATCTGTGGACGGGCGCGCAATTCCTGCCGGCGCTGCTGGTCCAATCGGTCGCGGCGCCCTTCATCGCCGTGCCACTGATGGTGCTGATGACCGAAGAGATCACCGTCCGCGAAATCCCGTGGATCGCCTCGCTGGTCCATATCACCCGCACTGTGTCGTCGGCGCTGGGACTGGCGCTGGTGGCGACCTTCACCCGCAAGCAGGAACAGCTGCATTCCGCGCTGCTGGGACTGCATGTCGAAAGCGGGTCGGCGATGGTGCAGGGCCGCATCGACGCCACCGCCAGCACGCTTGAGGCGCAGGCCGTCGACCCTGTCCTCGCGACCGGCCGCGCCACGGCAATGCTGGCCGGCACCGTCCAACGCGAGGCATTTGTGCTGGCCTATGCCGACATGTTCCTGGTGCTGGGGGTGACCCTTGTCCTGACCTCGCTGGCGACGCTGTTCATGTATCGCCCGAAACTGCCCGGCAAGTTCCTGTAAGGCGCCCAGATCATCACAGAAAACCGACAGCCGGGGATCTGCCCGGCCGTCTGCATTCGGAGGCGCGCGCTGCCTGAGCGTCTGGTCCATGCCAGTGGCAGGCCGGCTTCCGGCTCCTCCCTCCGCCCCGCAGGCGTTCGGGTTTCGCGCTCGACCGGCGGCACATCCGACCTGAAATTTTACCAATTGATAAAAAACGAACTCGTGGCATTCTGTCCCCAGCCACCGTGCATCGGGAGCCAGACCATGACCAACTCGCCTCAGACGCCCGGACTTGCCGCCGCGCGCCTGCCCGCCGAAACGATCATTGCGGGCTTTGCCAATTACGACCCCGCCATGCAGCCGCATGAGGCCGCCGTCGCCGCCGACCGCTGCTATTTCTGCTTCGACGCCCCCTGCGTCGCCGCCTGCCCCACCGACATCGACATTCCGCTGTTCATCCGCCAGATCGCCACCGGCACGCCGGAAGCGGCGGCGGTGACCATCCTGTCGTCGAACATCCTGGGCGGCATGTGCGCCCGCGTCTGCCCGACCGAAACCCTGTGCGAAGGGTCCTGCGTGCGCGAAACCGCCGAGGGCAAGCCGGTCGAGATCGGCCGTCTGCAGCGCTACGCCACCGATGTGGCCATGCAATCGCCCCAGCCTTTCGCCCGCGACACCGCCACCGGCAAGCGGGTCGCGGTGGTGGGGGCAGGCCCCTCGGGGCTCGCCGCCGCGCATCGGCTGGCCATGCGCGGCCATGACGTGACCATCTTCGAGGCGCGCCCGAAACCCGGCGGTCTGAACGAATACGGCATCGCCGCCTATAAGGCGACCGGGCAATTCGCCCTGCGCGAGATCGACTGGCTGCTGGGCATCGGCGGCATCACGCTGGAATGCGACACCGCGCTTGGCCGCGATGTCTCGCTGGAAACGCTGCGCAGGGATTTCGACGCGGTGTTTCTGGGTGTCGGGCTGGGCGGGGTGAACGATGCGGGGCTGGGGGCGCCGAACGGCGTGCTGCGCGATGCGGTCGATTTCATCGCCGAGCTGCGCCAGACGGCGGATCTGTCCGCCCTTCCGGTGGGCCGTGACGTGGTGGTCATCGGCGGCGGCATGACGGCGGTGGACGCGGCCGTGCAGTCGCGCCTGCTGGGGGCGGAAAACGTCACCATCGTCTATCGGCGCGGGCAGGACCGGATGTCGGCCTCGGGCCATGAGCAGGACCACGCGACGGCCTCGGGCGTGCGCATCCGCACCAATGCCGCCCCGGTGGCGCTGCACCGGAACGGCTCGGGCGCCGAGATCGAATTCGCCTATACCGAAGACGGCCCGTCAGGCTTGCAGCATCTGGCCGAGACCTTCCGGCTGCCCGCCGATCAGGTGCTGTCGGCCATTGGCCAGCGGCTGTCCGTCATGCCCGACGGGCTGATCGTCGCCGGCGGCAAGATCGCCGTGACCGGTCCGGGGCGCAGCGCGCTGCCGGGGGTCTGGGCCGGCGGCGACTGCACCGATGAAGGCGAGGACCTGACCGTCAGCGCCGTGGCGCAGGGTCGCGACGCGGCCGAGGATATTCACGCATGGCTGATGGGAAAAGATCATGGCTGACCTGCGCTCGAATTTCGTCGGGATCAAATCCCCCAATCCGTTCTGGCTGGCCTCGGCCCCGCCCACCGACAAGGAATACAATGTCCGCCGCGCCTATGAGGCGGGCTGGGGGGGCGTGGTGTGGAAAACCCTCGGCGCGGAAGGGCCGCCGGTCGTGAACGTCAACGGCCCGCGTTACGGCGTGGTTTACGGTGCCGACCGCCGGGTGCTGGGGCTGAACAATATCGAACTCATCACCGACCGCCCGCTGGAGGTGAACCTGCGCGAGATCAAGCAGGTCAAGCGCGACTGGCCGGACCGCGCGCTTGTCATCAGCCTGATGGTGCCCTGCGACGAAGATTCGTGGAAATCCATACTCAAGGCCATCGAGGACACCGGCGCCGACGGGGTCGAACTGAATTTCGGCTGCCCCCACGGGATGAGCGAGCGCGGCATGGGCAGCGCCGTGGGTCAGGTGCCGGAATATATCGAGATGGTGACCCGCTGGGTGAAGCAATACAGCCGCATGCCCTGCATCGTGAAGCTGACGCCCAACATCGCCGATATCCGCAAACCGGCCGAGGCCGCGAAGCGCGGCGGCGCCGATGCGGTCAGTCTGATCAACACGATCAACAGTATCACCTCGGTCGATCTGGACCTGTTCGCGCCGCAGCCGACCATCGACGGCAAGGGCGCGCATGGCGGCTATTGCGGGCCGGCGGTCAAACCCATCGCGCTGAACATGGTGGCCGAGATCGCGCGGTCGGCTGAAACGCGGGGTCTGCCGATCAGTGGAATCGGCGGCGTCACCACCTGGCGCGATGCGGCCGAATTCATGGCGCTCGGCGCCGGCAATGTGCAGGTCTGCACGGCGGCCATGACTTACGGCTTCAAGGTCGTGCAGGAGATGATCTCGGGCCTCGGCCAATATCTCGACGAGAAGGAGATCGCGCTGTCCGACCTGATCGGGCGGGCGGTGCCGAATGTGACCGACTGGCAATATCTGAACCTCAACTACACCACCAAGGCGCAGATCGATCAGGATCTCTGCATCAAATGCGGGCGCTGCTATGCCGCCTGCGAGGATACCAGCCATCAGGCCATCGCCATGCTGCCGGGCCGCGTGTTCGAGGTGAAGGACGACGAATGCGTCGCCTGCAACCTCTGCGTCGATGTCTGCCCGGTCGAGGATTGCATCACCATGCGCGAACTGCCCCTGGGCGAGACGGACCCCCGCACCGGCCGCCGGGTGGACGGGTTCGGGAACTGGACGACCCATCCCAACAACCCGATGGCAAAGGCCGCGGAATGAGCGCAGCCGGGACGCGATCAGGGGGTGAGCATCCGCCGGAACAGCGTCTCGGTGAAGCATTGGCCCTCGGCCACGGGATCGCGGCCCGGTCCCAGCACGGCCTGCACCTGCGGGGCGAAATCGGCGTAATGCTGGGTCAGCGCCCAGATCGAGAAGATGAGGTGATGGGGGTCGCTGGGCGCCAGCCGGCCGGCCTCCATCCAGACCCGGATCAGCGCCGCCTTTTCGTCGACCAGATCCCGCAGCGGACCTTCCAGCACACTGCGGATATGATCGGCCCCGCCCAGCACCTCGCCGGCGAACAGGCGGCTTTCACGGGCATGGCTGCGGCTCATCCGAAGCTTGGCGCGGATATAGGACAACATCTCCTCGATCGGATCGCCCTCGGGGTCGATGGCGCGCAGGGGTTGCAGCCAGTCCTCCAGAAGCGAGCCGAGCAGCGCCAGATAGACCGCCTCTTTCGAGGGGAAGTAATAGAGCAGATTGGGCTTCGACAGATCTGCCGCCGCCGCGATCTGGTCGAGCGTCGCCCCCCGGAAACCCTGCGCCGAAAAAACATCCAGCGCCGCGGCGAGAATTGCCTGCGTATTGCGCTTGCGGATGCGGCTCTGCGGGGCGGGGTCGGTCATCGGGCCGGGAATGTTGACATGTCTTCAGGCGCAGTTAGCGTGAATGTGCGGGCGAGGTCAAAGCCTTGACGGCCCGCAAAGCGATGGGCGCGGGCCGCAAGAGACGGGGGTGATGCGGATGGAAGGCGACAATATCAGGATCGACGGCGCGCGGCTGTGGGACAGCCTGATGGAAATGGCGAAGATCGGCCCCGGCATCGCGGGCGGCAACAACCGCCAGACCCTGACCGATGCCGATGCCGAAGGGCGCCGCCTGTTCCAGTCGTGGTGCGAGGAGGCCGGCATGACCATGGCTGTCGACCGCATGGGCAATATGTTCATGCGCCATGAGGGAACCGATCCCGAAGCCGATCCGGTCTATATCGGCAGTCATCTCGATACCCAGCCCACGGGCGGCAAATATGACGGCGTGCTGGGGGTGCTGTCGGGGTTGGAGGTCGTGCGTTCGATCCGCGACATGGGGCTGAAGACCCGCCGGCCCATCGTGGTGGTGAACTGGACGAATGAGGAGGGCACCCGTTTCGCGCCTGCCATGCTGGCCTCGGGCGTCTATGCCGGCGTCCATGACGAGGCTTTCGCCAACAGCCGCGAGGATGCCGAGGGCAAGCGTTTCGGCGATGAGTTGGACCGCATCGGCTGGCGCGGCACCGAGGATGTCGGCGGCCGGCCCCTGCATGCGATGTTCGAATATCACATCGAACAAGGGCCAATTCTTGAGGCCGAGGGCAAGCAGATCGGCGTTGTCACCCATGGTCAGGGCCTGTGGTGGTTGCAGGTCACGCTGACCGGGAAAGAGGCGCATACGGGCAGCACGCCGATGAACATGCGGGTGAATGCGGGCCTCGGCATGGCGCGGATCATCGAGGCGGTGCACCGGATCGCCATGGATCACCAGCCCGACGCCGTGGGCGCCGTCGGTCAGGCGAATGTCTATCCGAATTCGCGCAACGTGATCCCCGGCAAGGCGGTTTTCACCATCGACTTCCGCTCACCTGATCTGGCCAAGCTGAACGCAATGCGCGCGCGGCTGGAGGCGGAAGCCCCGCAGATCGCCGCCGATCTGGGCCTCGGCATCGAGATCGAGCCGGTCGGCCATTTCGACCCCGTCACCTTCGACGCGGGGCTGGTCGGCGTGGTGCGGAACGCCGCCGAGCATTTGGGCTATAGCCACATGAACATCGTCTCGGGCGCCGGCCACGACGCCTGCTGGATCAACCGCGTGGCGCCGACCGTGATGATCATGTGCCCCTGCGTGGACGGGCTGAGCCATAACGAGGCCGAGGAGATTTCGCCCGAATGGGCCGCAGCGGGGGCCGATGTGCTGCTGCATTCGGTGTTGGAAGCGGCGGAGGTGGTGCGGTGAAAACCTATCCCCGTCTGCCACCGGTCGGACCCGGATGCTTAACAACTGGCGTTAGTGGCAGGGGCCGAGGGGCTGGTGGAGGCGGTGGGGGCGGCGCTGGCTTTTCTTCAGCCATAATAAAAATCCTTTGAGGTAGATTTGCAGTATAGTGTGCTAGACGCAAAAAAAGAAGCGCTTCGTCAGACTGAACGTCGAGCCGAGGCGCAGCTTGCGTTTGCAATAGCAAGTGATCAGCGTGCAATTCAATTTTGCGCTGCACTTGGCATTGTAATCACTATTTTGGCACAAGGCGATGTTGGAACAGGTAGTGCTGCAGTTCTTAGGATCGTAGCGCTGGCCACTTTGTTGTGTGCAGCGGGTATGGCTGCTTACTCTTGCAGACCCGTAAGGCTATATTCAGCATCAGGAGAATCTAATGGTTTTTCGAACTACTATTTCCCAGAACTCTCTGAGAAATTCCTTGATGCGCTTATCACCCGGAATGACAGCGCCATCGCAAAAAACGACGTGCAGATCAGGAAAAACGGACGAGTGTTCACGAACGCGATGATCGTGGCCGCATTTGGCATAGGGCTTCTGATATTGCGCCTTTTGGTGACGACCAATCAGCAAGGAGCCTAGAAATATGACCAACACCGTTGTTAACACCCAAACCATCGCTGTCACCGACATGATTAATTGCGGGGGCTTCCGAAGCGCATTGCTGGGAGCGGCGGGTTGATGCACTCATCGGAGAACCAAACGAGGGTCGCACCATGACCAACTCCCTCGTCACCATCGACGGCGACGCCATCCCCTCGTGGCAGGCGTTCCACGACACCTTCTCCACCAAACTTGGCTTCCCCGATTTCTACGGCCGCAACATGGACGCCTGGATCGACTGCATGAGTTCGCTTGGCGATGCGGATGGCGGCCTCACCTCGGTTCATCTCGCGCCGGGCGAGGTTCTGACGATCCGGGTCACGGATCAGAAGGCGCTGCAGGACCGGCATCCCGATATCTGGGCGGGGCTCGTCGACGGCGCGGCTTTCGTCAACTGGCGCGCCATCGAATCCGGCAATCGCGCGCTGATCGCGCTGGCATATCACGACTAGGGACGGAGACATGACCACAGTCATCAAGAACGGAACCATCGTCACCGCCGATCTGACCTACAAGGCGGATGTGCTGATCGAGGACGGCAGGATCTCGGCCATTGGCAACAACCTGCAAGGCGATCAGGTGCTGGACGCGACCGGCTGCTATGTCATGCCGGGCGGGATCGACCCGCATACGCATCTGGAAATGCCCTTCATGGGCACCTATTCCGCCGACGATTTCGAATCCGGCACCCGCGCGGCGCTGGCGGGCGGGACGACGATGGTGGTCGATTTCGCGCTGCCCTCGCCGCAGCAGGGGCTGCTGGATGCGCTGCAGATGTGGGACAATAAGGTCGGCCGCGCGCATTGCGATTTCAGCTATCACATGGCGATCACCTGGTGGGGCGAGCAGGTGTTCAATGAAATGGAGGAGGTGGTGAAGCGCGGCATCACCAGCTTCAAGCATTTCATGGCCTATAAGGGCGCCTTGATGGTGAATGATGACGAGCTGTTCGCCAGCTTCCGCCGGGTGGGTGATCTGGGCGGCATCGCTCTGGTCCATGCCGAAAACGGCGATGTGGTGGCGGAACTCTCGGCGCGACTGCTGGCCGAGGGCAATACCGGGCCGGAGGCGCACGCCTATTCCCGGCCGCCGCAGGTCGAGGGCGAGGCGACGAACCGCGCCATCATGGTAGCCGACATGGCCGGGGTGCCGCTTTATGTCGTCCACACCTCTTGCGAGGACAGCCACGAGGCCATCCGGCGGGCGCGGGCGCAGGGCAAGCGCGTCTGGGGCGAGCCGCTGATCCAGCATCTGACGCTGGATGAAAGCGAATATTTCAACCCCGACTGGGACCATGCCGCCCGCCGCGTGATGTCGCCGCCCTTCCGCAACAAGCTGCATCAGGACAGTCTGTGGGCCGGGCTGCAATCGGGCAGCCTGTCTGTGGTGGCGACGGATCACTGCGCCTTCACCACCGACCAGAAACGCACCGGCCTCGGCGATTTCACCAAGATCCCGAACGGCACCGGGGGGCTGGAGGACCGGATGCCGATGCTGTGGACGCATGGGGTGAATACCGGCCGGCTGACGCCGAATGAATTCGTCGCCGTCACCTCGACCAATATCGCCAAGATCCTGAACATGTATCCGAAGAAAGGCGCTGTGCTGGTCGGAAGTGACGCCGATCTGGTAGTTTGGGATCCGGCGGCGGAAAAGACGATCAGTGCCGGTAGCCAGCAATCATCCATTGATTACAATGTGTTCGAGGGGCAGCATGTGAAGGGCCTGCCGCGCTTCACCCTGACGCGCGGCGTGGTCGCCGTGACCGAGGGCAAGGTCGACAGCCGCGAGGGCCATGGCGAATTCGTCGCCCGCGAGCCGCGCGGGACGGTGAACCGGGCGCTGAGTGCGTGGAAGGAACTCACCGCGCCAAGGCCGGTGGAACGATCAGGCATTCCGGCGACGGGGGTCTAGGATGAAGGTTGCACTGATCATCGGCGGCGGGTCCGGCATGGGGGCGGGTGCGGCCCGCGCGCTGGCGGCGGATGGCTATGCGGTCGGTGTGCTCTCCTCCTCCGGCAAGGGCGAGGCGCTGGCGCGGGATCTGGGCGGCATCGGCGTCACCGGCAGCAACCAGAACGAGGCCGATATCGCCCGGCTGGTCGATCTGGCGCAGGAACGCTGGGGGCGGGTGGATGTGCTGGTCAACTCGGCCGGGCACGGGCCGCGCAAGTCGCTGCTGGAACTGACCGACGCGGACTGGCATCGCGGCTTTGACGTCTACTTCCTGAATGTCGTCCGCGCCGTGCGGCTGGTCACGCCGGTGATGGAGCGTCAGGGCGGCGGTGCCATCGTCAATATCTCGACCGCATGGGCGTTCGAGCCGGCACCGTTGTTCCCGACCTCGGCGGTCGCGCGGGCCGGGCTTGCGGCCTATACCAAGCTGTTCGCCGACGAATATGCCGCGCGCAATATCCGCATGAACAACGTGCTGCCGGGCTGGATCGACAGCCTGCCGAAGCAGGACGAACGATCCGCCATGGTGCCGATGAAGCGGTACGGCACCGTGGAGGAGATCGCCCGGACGGCGGCCTTTCTGGCCTCGGACGGGGCCGGATACATCACCGGGCAGAACATCAGGGTCGATGGCGGCCTGATGAGAGGGGTGTGAATGCGGTCGCGTGCGGATAGCGGCGCTGCGGTCGCCGGTGGCGGCAACGGACAAAGCGGCATCGCCCGCGCGCCGGGCGTCACACCTGACCGGGCACTGTCGGCACGGACGAAACGGGCCACGCCAGGGCCGGAAAAACCGGCGATGGGGGTGCGCTGATGCCAACGATGCTGGGCGTTCTGGAGGCCGCGCTCTATGCCGACGATCTCGATGCCGCGCGGGGCTTCTATGGCGACGTCGTCGGGCTTGAGGTCATCACGGCCAAGGAGGGGCGGCATGTCTTCTTCCGCTGCGGCGCCACCGTCGTGCTGATCTTTCGCGCCGAGGCGACGCGCGAGCCGCCCCCGCCAGACGCCCTGCCGGTGCCCCCCCACGGTGCCGAGGGGGCCGGGCATCTGTGCTTTTCGGTGCCCATGGCGGCGCTGGATGACTGGGTGGACCGGCTGACCGGCGCGGGCGTCGCGGTCGAGAGCGACTTTCGCTGGCCGAATGGCGCACGCTCGGTCTATGTCCGCGATCCGGCAGGAAACTCGGTCGAATTCGCCTCGCCAAAACTGTGGGATATGCCGGAATGACGAATGCCAATGCTGCCGATCCGGTCATTGAAGCGCGCGGGATCGACCTGACCTTCCCGACCGCCGACGGCCCGGTCCATGCGCTGAAGGGCGTCGATCTGACCATCAACCGGGGCGATTTCGTCAGCTTCATCGGGCCGTCGGGCTGCGGCAAGACCACGCTTCTGCGCACCATCGCCGCCCTTGAAACCCCGACCGGCGGCGCGCTGAGCGTGAACGGCATGACCCCGGACGCGGCGCGCCGCGCCCGCGCCTACGGCTATGTCTTTCAGGCGCCGGGGCTGTATCCGTGGCGGACGATCGCGAAGAATATCTCGCTGCCCTTGGAGATCATGGGCTTTTCGAAGCCCGACCGGGCCGAACGGATCGCCCGCGTGCTGGATCTGGTCGATCTGAAGGGCTTTGGCGGCAAATATCCGTGGCAGCTTTCCGGCGGGATGCAGCAGCGCGCCAGCATTGCCCGCGCGCTGTCCTTCGACGCCGATATCCTGCTGATGGACGAACCCTTCGGCGCGCTGGATGAGATCGTCCGCGACCGCCTGAACGAGGCGCTGCTGGAGCTGTGGGCGCGCACCGGCAAGACCATCGCCTTTGTCACCCATTCCATCCCCGAGGCGGTCTATCTGTCCACCCGCATCGTCGTCATGTCGCCGCGTCCGGGTCGGATCACCGACATCATCGACAGCCCCCTGCCGCGCCATCGCCCGCTGGAGATCCGCGACTCCCCCGAATTTCTGGCCATCGCCCACCGCGTCCGCGAGGGGCTGCGCGCGGGACATGCCTATGAGTGACGCTGCCCCCACCTTGCGTCCGGCACGCCCGCAGGACGCGGGTGCCTGTGCGGAGATCCCGAACGGCTGGATCGACGCCACCCCCTGGATGCCGCGCATCCATAGCGCCGAAGCGGTCCGGCAGCGCTACCGCGAGGTCGTGATCCCCCGGCGCAATGTCCTCGTCGCCACGCATGGCGGCGCGGTTGCCGGCTTTCTGGCCATTGATGAGGCCGAGATCACCTCGTTCTACATGCGCCTCCCCGGTCGGAGGATCGGCGCGGCGCTGCTCGGGGCGGCGAAGACGGGCCGAATGCGGCTCTCGCTCTGGACCTTTCAGGCCAATCGGGGCGCGCGCCGCTTCTATCTCCGCGAAGGCTTTCGCGAGGTCGCCCGCACTGCGGGCGAGAACGAGGAAGGCCTGCCCGATGTTCAATATCTCTGGGAAGGGACGCCATGACCCGCGTGCTGCCCGTCCTGACCGTGTTGGCGGCCATCGTGGTGGTCTGGTATCTGGCGGCGGTCGGGCTGAACATGAACTGGGCGCGCCAGCAGCTGGAGCGCGATGGCGTCACCGCCACCATGCCCGCGCTGATCGGCAATACCATGGCACAGGAACGCCCGGTGCTGCCGGCACCGCATCAGGTCGCCGCCGGGCTGTGGGAAGGCATCGCCGGGCAGAAGATCACCTCGAAACGCAGTCTGGTCTGGCATGCCTGGGTCACGCTGTCGGCGACGCTGGCGGGCTTTGCCATCGGCACGCTGGCGGGGGGCCTGCTGGCGGTGGGCATCGTGCACAACCGGGCGATGGATCAGTCGGTGATGCCCTGGGCGGTGGCCAGCCAGACGGTGCCGATCCTCGCCATCGCGCCGATGGTGATCGTGGTGCTGGCCAGTGCCGGGGTGACGGGGCTGCTGCCGAAGGCGATCATCTCGGCCTGGCTCAGCTTCTTTCCGGTTCTGGTCGGCATGGTGAAGGGGTTGCGCAGCCCGGATGCGATGCAGCTGGACCAGATGCGATCGTGGAATGCCTCGGCCGCGCAGGTGTTCTGGCGGCTGCGGCTGCCCTCGGCGATGCCCTATCTGTTCGCCAGCCTCAAGGTCGCCATTGCCGCCAGCCTCGTCGGCACCATCGTGGGCGAGCTGCCCGCCGGGGCCACCGCGGGTCTGGGCGCGCGGCTGCTGTCGGGCAGCTATTATGGCCAGACGGTGCAGATCTGGTCGGCGCTGTTCACAGCGGCGGCCCTAGCCGCGCTGCTGGTGCTGATCGTCGGCTGGATCGAGCGGATCACCCTGCGCCGCATGGGGCTGGATCGATGAGCGCGGCGCTGCCCATCCTCGCGGTCTGGCTGGGGGCCTGGGGGCTGAACGCGTGGCTGGCGCGTTTCGACACCCGGCTGACCCGGATTCTGGTGGCGCTGATCTTCGGGGCCACCGTCCTGATCCTGTGGGAGATGATTACCCGTATCTACAACGTCCCCCCGGTGATCCTGCCGCCGCCCTCGCAGATCGCGCGGGCTTTCACGGACAACCTGCCGCTGCTCTGGGGCGATTTTGTCCAGACCATCCTGAAAGGCGCACTCTCGGGTTGGGTGATGGGCGCGGTGGCCGCCATCGGCACCGCCATCGCCATCGACCGCAGCCCCTTCCTGCAGCGCGGCCTGCTGCCGGTGGGCAATTTCGTCGCCGCCCTGCCGATCATCGGGATCGCGCCCATTCTGGTCATGTGGTTCGGCTTCGACTGGCAATCGAAGGCTGCCGTGGTGGTGGTGATGGTCTTCTTCCCCATTCTCGTGAACACCATGGCCGGCCTTGCCGCCACCGACCCGTTGCAGCGTGACCTGATCGCGGGCTGGAATGCCGGCTATTGGCAGGCGCTGTGGAAGCTGCGGCTGCCGGCGGCGTTGCCTTTCATCTTCAACGGCTTGAAGATCGCCACCACGCTGGCCCTGATCGGTGCTATCGTGGCCGAGTTCTTCGGCAGTCCGACGCGCGGCATGGGGTTCCGCATCTCGACCGCGGTGGGACAGCTGAATCTGGCCCTCGTCTGGGCGGAAATCCTCGTCGCGGCACTGGCGGGAACGGCCTTTTACGGGCTGGTCGCCCTGGTCGAGCGGCGCCTGACCTTCTGGCATCCAAGCCAGCGGAAGCAATCATAACACCGGGGCGCGCATGACCCCGCCAACAAGGAGCGAAAGATGAAGACCCTGATGACAAGTCTTGCCGCAACCCTGCTGCCGGTCACGGCGGCGCTGGCGGCGGATGATGTGACGCTGCAGCTGAAATGGGTCACCCAGGCCCAGTTCGCGGGCTATTACGTCGCCCTCGACAAGGGCTTTTACGAGGCCGAGGACCTGAACGTCACCATCAAGCCCGGCGGCCCGGATATCGCGCCGCCGCAGGTGATGGCGGGGGGCGGCGCCGATGTGATGGTGGACTGGATGCCTTCGGCGCTGGCGGCGCGCGAAAAGGGCCTGCCGCTGGTCAATATCGCCCAGCCCTTCAAGGCGTCGGGGATGATGCTGACCTGCCGCGCCGACAGCGGCGTCAAGACGCCCGAGGATTTCAAGGGCAAAGTGCTGGGCGTCTGGTTCGGCGGCAATGAATATCCGTTCCTGACCTGGATGGCGACGCTGGGGCTGCCCACCACCGGCGGCGCCGATGGGGTCGAGGTGCTGAAACAGGGCTTCAACGTGGATCCGCTGCTGCAGAAGCAGGCGGCCTGCATCAGCACGATGACCTATAACGAATACTGGCAGCTGATCGAGGCCGGCATGAAACCCGAGGAGCTGGTCACCTTCAAATACGAAGATGAAGGCGTGGCGACGCTGGAGGACGGGCTTTACGTGATGGAGGACAAGCTGGCTGATCCGGCCTTCGTCGACAAGATGGCCCGCTTCGTGAAGGCCAGCATGGAGGGCTGGAAATACGCCGAGGAACATCCCGACGAAGCCGCCGAAATCGTGCTGGAACATGACGAGACCGGCGCCCAGACCGAGGAACATCAGAAGCGCATGATGTCGGAAATCGCCAAGCTGACCGCGGGATCGGACGGCGCGCTCGATCCGGCGGATGCCGACCGCACGGTGAAGATTCTGATGGCGGGCGGCTCTGATCCGGTGATTTCCAAGGCACCCGAAGGGGCCTGGTCCTCCGTTGTCACGGACGCGGCGTTGAAGCCGTAAGGCGCGGGTGACCGCGGCCGCCGGGATGACGCCGGGCGGCCGTTCCGATAAGGCGGCCCGAAACCCTTCGGCAACGAAAAAGGCGCGGCAGTCCGACTGCCGCGCCTGATTTCTGCGGTCGCCCTGTAATGGATCAGGGACGGACGGCGGTGACCTCGATCTCGACCAGCCAGTTGGGGTTGACCAGCTGATCGACGATCATCGCCGAACGGGCCGGCAGGTTGGGCTGCTCGGCCGTGCCGAAGAACTGGGTATAGCCCTCCATGAAGCCGGCGAAATCGGCCGGGGCGCCTTCGGGCGCGACCAGGAAGACCTGCATCTTGACCACGTCCCCCATGGTCAGGCCCAGATCCTTCAGGCTGGCGTCAATGCCGTTCAGCACGCTGACGGTCTGGGTCTTGGTGTCGCCCCAGGCCTCGGGCGTGGCCGGATCGGCGGCGGCGTCAGCCACCGAGGGCACCGCACCGCTGAGATAGACCGTCGTCTTGCCAGCCGGGATCTCCACCGCGCGCGCAATGGGGAAATCGGAATCGGGCAGCTTGTGACGGATCACGTCCTGCGCCTGAGCGAACATCGGCAGCAGGGCCAGGGCGGCGGCCAGGGCAAATGATTTCTTCATCTGATATCCTTTCAATAGGTGTTGGACACGCGGCCGCCTCAGCGCGCGGCGGCCACGTCTTCGGCGGTTGTCTCGCCTTCGTAATTATTGCCAAGATTGTGGCGAATGTAATTCACGACAGCGGCAATCTGCGCGTCATCCATGACATCGCCGACCGGCGGCATCGCCTTCTGACCGTGGAGGATCAGATAGATCGGGTAATCCGGCGTCTCGAGATTGGCGTTGCCCGCCAGCGCAGGGTACTGACCCGCACCGACGGCGCCCTGCCCGTCAGGCATATGGCAGCCCGAGCAGATGGCGTTATAGATCGCCTTGCCTTCGGTCTGCGGCAGTTTGGCCGCGGTTCCGCTTTGGACGAAATCCTGCGCCGAGGCCGCGCCCGCAAGCACTGTCACCGCGGCGAAGACCGCCAGAGAAATGCGTTTCATGGCTGTAATCTCCTTTCCTGGGGCGTTAGCCGCCGATGACATGCTTGTGCAGACGCTCGATCGCGTTCAGCGCCGACAGGATCGCCCCCTCCTGCCATGCCGGCAGATAGGAGATATGCTCGCCCGCCATCAACGTGCGCTGATCCATCTGGCAGGCGATCGGGTAATATTCCTCCTGATTGCGCCAGATGCCATAGCAGCCCAGCGTCCACGGCACCCGGTGCCAGGCGACCGCCACCCCGCTGGAGAATTCGTCGCGATATTGCGGGTGGATCTGCGACCCGAATTCCAGCGCGCGCTCGATCCGTTCGGCGGGTGGGACGGCGCTGAACTGATAGGCCGCAGCACCCCAGGAATAGGTCGCCAGCAGCACGCCCGGCCCGTCGCTGAAGAAATTGGTCGACGGATAGGAAATCAGCGTGATCGGCAGGTTGGTATAGGTGATCCCGCCATAGATGTGATCGTCCTGTTCCCAGAAGCGGCGCTTGAATTCCAGACCGATCTTGATCGAGGCCTCGTAATAGACATCCTCGATCGCCGCGGTCATCTCGGACGAGAAATTGTGGTCGATCTGCCCGAGGATCGAGAACGGGATCGTGCAGATGCAGTAATTGGCGCTGACGGTCTGTTCTTCGGTGCCGCCATTGCTGTCGACATAGGCGGCCTCGACGCCGGTTTCGCTGCCGCGGATGCGGATGACCTTGGCATTATAGGTGATGACTTCGCCCAGTTCGCGGGCGAAGGCCTGGGCGATCATGTCCATACCGCCGACCGGCTGGAAGATGGCCGCCTGGTGGTCGATGGATTCGCCGGTGATGAGGTCGTTCCACAACCGGCCCTGAAGAATGTCGCTGAGCGAGATCGTGTCCGAAGGCACCCCCGGCCCTTCGGTGCCGCCGCCCGGATCCTTCTCCCAGCCGCGATACAGCGACACCGCGTCCGATTTCACATAGGCGAGATCGTCGTTCAGCACCCCGTATTTCTTCAGCGAGGCGACCAGCATTTCAGCATCCGCGTCGGTGACCAGCCCGTCCAGCTTCTTCTGGTCAACGGCCTTGGCCAGCAGCTCGGCGATCTGGCCGCGATAATCGGCCTGAATCTGCTTGAAGCGCTGCGGCTTGCCGTCAAACGCCTCCGAGTTATGCAGATAGGCGTTCCAGTTGATCTGGATGAACGGCTCCAGCTTGACGCCGAAGCGCTTGCAGTAATCCAGCACCGCGTAGTGATCCGAGGGGATGCGCCAGGGGCCGGGATTGACGTAGTTCCCTTCGGCGAATTTCACCTCCTGGGTTTCGCCGCCCAGTTCGGTATAGGTATCGCCGCCGCGCAGCGTCCAGCACCGGCCGCCGGCCTTCTCGCGGTATTCCAGCACCTTCACGTCATAGCCGGCATTGCGCAGTTCATAGGCGGCGGTCATCCCCGCCAGACCTGCACCCAGCACCAGCACCGAGGTCCCCTTGGGGTCCCCTTCCAGCTTGATCGGCCCCTTGTAGTCGGATGTCGCGGCGTAGCCCATGCCCGACATGGCCGCATACATCGCCGAGGCCCCCGCTGTCATCCCGACCATCGTCAAAAGGTCGCGGCGTGACATGCCACTTGAATTGATTGTCATGTGGTTCTCCAGCCAATGCAGAAACTCCGTGGCGATATGTCACGTTGAATTCGTGGCATTCTGCCATGCCCGAGACTGATCCCGACTTGAGAAAAGTTGCAAGACGCATTCGGGATTATTTTGTCCGACTTCCGTTAATAGCATGTTATTCATCAGCAAATCTCCCGCTGCGGTAGTATTTTGGGCCTCCAGAATCAACCTGCACCCCCATCCCGGCCTTTGCTGGCCCCCGCGCCTGCCAAGGCCGGACGGGCAGGTCCGGCGCCACCCAGCCCCTGCACATCCGGGGATGTCCTGAAGCCGGGCGTCAGATCGGGACGGTCGCTTCGGGAAAGGATCGGCACTCCGACCGGCGCGGCCGAGGGCTACGGGCCCCGGAGGCACCGGCAAGCTGCGCGCCGGTCTGACGCGCCAGCTCCAGAAAGCCGGCGATGTAATCGATCTCCTCCTCGCCCTTACGGACGCCGATATGCAGCGCCATGCCGATCCCCGCGCCGGGGCGGACGGCGCGGATCGGCAGGGTCGCGCCCTCGTCGCGCAGGATCCAGTCGGGCACCGCGCTGAGACCGCGCCCGGCGGCGACCAGTTGCAGCATCATCTCGGTCGTCTCAACCGTGCGGTGACGGCGCGGCAGGCAGTTACCGGGGACCAGAAAGCGGGTGAAGATGTCCAGCCGCTCGGGCGCGACGGGATAGGTGATCAGCGTCTCGGCGGTCAGATCCTGCGGCTGGGCCACGTGCTGAAGCGGGTGGTCCTGCGGAACCGCCAGCACCAGATCATAAGCGAAAACCCGCGTGTAATGGATGCCCGGCAGATCCAGCGGATCGGGGGTGATCAGCAGGTCGATCTCGTGCCCCAGAAGCGCGCCGATGCCGCCGAAGCGAAAGGCGGTGCGCAGGTCCAGATCCACGTCCGGCCATGCCGCCAGATAGGGTCCCACCACCCGCATCAGCCATTGCTGGCAGGGATGGCATTCCATGCCCGCGCGCAGGGCGCCGCGATGGCCTTGGGCGAATTCGGCCAATACGCGCTCGGCATGGTCGATCTGCGGCAGCACCCGCTGCGCCAAGGCCAGCAGATATTCGCCTGCCTGGGTCAGCCGCAGACCGCGCCCTTCCTTCTGCCAGACCCGGATGCGGTGACGCTCCTCGAACTTGCGGATGGTGTGGGACAGCGCCGATTGGGTCAGGTGCAGCCGGTCGGCGGCGGCGGTGACCGATCCGGTGCGGTCGACCTCGCGCAGGATGGCAAGGTGCTGGCGGTCGAGCATTGATGAGCCTCATTCATGGATTGATGATTTAATGCCATTTCCGCTCATGCAACGCATCCCCTAGTTTCGCCCCGACACATCAATTCGGAGCGTATCATGGTCATTGCAGCAAATCTTGGTTTCCCTCGCATCGGCGCCCGGCGCGAACTGAAAACGGCGGTCGAGGCCTATTGGAAAGGCACCCTGTCCGAGGCCGAACTGGCCGCCGAAGGCGCTCGCCTGCGGGCGCATCACTGGCAGACCCAGCGGTCTGCCGGGATCACCACGATCCCGTCGAACGACTTCTCCTTCTATGATCAGGTGCTGGACACCACGGCGCTTCTGGGTGCGGTGCCCGAGCGCTTCGGTCCCGTGGCGGAACGCGTCACCCTGCCCCAGTATTTCGCCATGGCGCGCGGCACCGACGACGCCCCGGCGATGGAAATGACCAAGTGGTTTGACACCAATTATCACTACATTGTCCCGGAATTCACCAATGGCCAGACCTTTCGGCTGTCCTCGCTGAAGCCGGTCGAGGAGTTTCTGGAAGCCCGCGCGCTGGGGATCCACACCCGCCCGGTGCTGCTGGGGCCGGTCAGCTGGCTCAGCCTGGGCAAGGCCAAGGAAACCGGGCTCGGGGAGACCCGGCTGGACCCGCTGGCCTTTCTGCCCGCGATCCTGCCGATCTATGCCGATCTGCTGGCGCGTCTGGCGGCGGCCGGCGCCGACTGGGTGCAGATCGACGAGCCGGTGCTGGTCACCGATCTGTCCCCGGCCCAGACCCGCGCCTTCCGCAGCGCCTACGCGGCGCTCGCGGCGGCCGGCCCGAAACTGATGCTGGCCAGCTATTTCGGCGCGCTCGACGACAACCTCGATCTGGCGCTGTCGCTGCCGGTGGCGGGGCTGCATCTGGATCTGGTCCGCGCGCCGGAACAATTGGCCGGGCTGCTGGCCAAGGGCACCGACAAGGTGCTGTCGCTGGGTCTGGTCGATGGGCGCAACATCTGGCGCACCGATCTGGGCCGGGCGCTGGAACCGGCGCAGGCGGCAGTGCGGAAGTTCGGGGCGGACCGGATCCAGATCGCGCCCTCGTGTTCGCTGTTGCATGTCCCGGTGGATCTCGATGCCGAGACCGAGCTGGATGCCGAACTGACCTCGTGGCTGGCCTTCGCCGTGCAGAAGCTGGCCGAGGTCGCCACCCTGACGGCGACGCTGAACGGCACCGATACCCGCGCCGCGCTGGCGGCCAATGCGGCGGCGCTTGCCGCGCGCCGGGCCTCGCCGCGCATCCATGACCCGAAGGTCAAGGCCCGCAGCGCCGCCGTCACGCCGGCCGATCTCCGCCGGGCCTCGGCCTTTCCGGCACGCCGGGCGGCGCAGGCGGCGCGGCTGAAGCTGCCCGCCTTTCCGACCACCACCATCGGCTCCTTCCCGCAGACGACCGAGGTGCGGCGCGCCCGCGCCGATCATCGCAAGGGGCTGATCTCGGATGCGGAATACGACGCCTTCCTGAAGCGCGAAACCGCAGCCTGCATCGCCCGGCAGGAAGCGCTCGGCCTCGACCTGCTGGTCCATGGCGAGTTCGAGCGCAACGACATGGTCGAATATTTCGGCGAGCAACTGTCGGGTTACGCCTTCACCCGGCTGGGCTGGGTGCAAAGCTATGGCTCGCGCTGCGTCAAGCCGCCGCTGATCTTCGGCGATGTCTCGCGCCCGCAGCCGATGACCGTCGGCTGGTCGGCCTATGCCAGCTCGCTGAGCGATCTGCCGATGAAGGCGATGCTGACCGGCCCGGTCACCATCCTGCAATGGTCCTTCGTACGCGACGACCAGCCCCGATCCGAGACCTGCCGCCAGATCGCGCTGGCGATCCGCGACGAGGTGGCCGATCTGGAAGCCGCCGGGCTGCCGGCGATCCAGATCGACGAACCAGCCCTGCGCGAAGGGCTGCCCCTGCGCCGCCGGGACTGGGATGCCTATCTGGGCTGGGCGGTGGACTGCTTCCGGCTCGCCTCGGCCCCGGTCCGCGACGACACCCAGATCCACACCCATATGTGCTATGCCGAGTTCAACGACATCATGCCCGCCATCGCGGCGCTGGATGCCGATGTGATCTCGGTCGAGACCTCGCGCTCGGATATGGAGTTGCTCAAGGCTTTCGGCGATTTCGCCTATCCGAACGAGATCGGGCCGGGGGTCTGGGACATTCATGCCCCGCGCGTCCCCGCAGTCGATGAGATGGTCGTGCTGCTGCGCAAGGCGGCCAGCGTGATCCCGGAGGACCGGCTGTGGGTCAACCCCGATTGCGGGCTGAAGACGCGCGGCTGGCCGGAAACCCAGGCATCGCTGACCAACCTTGTCGCCGCGGCGCGGCGGCTCCGTCAGGGCGACGTGACGCCGTTGCCGGTCGAGCCGGGACGGTCCCAACCTGTCGCCTGCGGCTGCGGGGCGCATTGATCCAAGGCGCGGCTGGCCGGTCCCCGGCCAGCCGGATGACTTCAGACCGCCATGGCGTCGGCAACCTGCACCAGTGCCTGCAACGCCTGCTCCAGCCATCCCTCGAACCCTGCCACGCGGACGGGAAAGCTGTCACGGGACTGGGTTGCCGGATCGGCCTCGATCGCGGCGCGGATGCCCGCACCCGCACCGTCGGCCAGAAACGAGATATTGAAGCCGTCGCCCGGCCCCGCCGCCAGCACATGGCGGGTGGCGACCAGCCCCGGAAAGCGCGGCGGCGCGAAAGGCATCACATTGATGAGCGGGGTGAAATGGAAACGGTGCCCGGCGGACAATCCGCAATCGCGGGCCATCTCCTCGATCCGGTAGCGGCCGTGGCGGCGATGGCGGCGCAGATCGCGCGCCATCCTGCCCAGCAGCGCGACAAGCGGCTCATCCGGTTGGGGGGTGACGATCAGCGGCAGGATGTTCACCACCATCGCCGGAATATTGGCGCTGACACTGCCCATCCTGCTCATATAGGGCAGCCAGATCGGCAGGGGGGACAGGGGGTCCGCGCGGTCGGGATCGTGCAGCGCCAGCCAGGCGCCCGAGATCAGCGTCAACGTGTCCGCCCAACTGAGCCGCAGGCGCGCGGCCGCAGCCTGCAGATCATGCTCGAAGGCCGTGCCGGGCGCAAACGCGGCGCACAGGGGTGCGGCGCCGTAGTCCTCGGCCCCCTTGCGCAGCACCGGCAGGGCGGCACGGAAGGGGGCGAGCTGTTCCTGCCAATAGGCGCGGTCCTGCGCGCAGGCCGCGCTGGCGTGATAGGCGGCGTCCTCGGCCAGGAAATCCGCCAGCCGCCCGAAAGGCGCGCCCGCATCGGAATGGCCTGTCAGATGGGCATAAAGCTGCGCCGCCCGCCCCTCGATCAGCGACATGCCGTAGCCATCGAGGATCATGTGATGGCCACGGAAATACCACGCCCACCGATCCTCACCGAGGCGCAACAGCATCTGCGCCGACAAGGGCTGGCGGCGCAGATCCAGCACCGCGTCGATATCTGCGCGCATTACCGCCTGCGCGGCCGCCCAGGGGTCGGCTTCGGCGCGCAGATCATGCCGCAGAACTTGCGGAACGCGCCCCCGATCGATGCGCTGCCATACACGGCCATCGGCACCCTCGCGAAAGGTCAGCGCCAGGGTGTCGGCCTCGGCCGCCGTCCGGGTCAGGGCGGCGATCAGCGCCGCCTCGTCCAGCGGTCCCCGCAGTTCCAGACAATGCGCCACCGTCGAGACGGGTTGTTCGGGATGGAAGACGAACTCCTCCCAGAAATCCATCTGACCGGCGGTCAGCGGCTGCCATTCGGGTCGTTCTTCGCGCATCTTCAAAAGCCTATCCTTGATCGGCGTCCGTTCGCCGGTCGCAACTTGACAATAGGCTAGAAAATTACTCAGTTATTCGCGCCAGTCAATTCGATGCTTTCCCGGCGTCGGCCGCGCCAGCAGAATATCGCAACCCTGCCGCCGAGGACCCCGTGCCGATCGCCTATACCCGTTTCCCCCCCGACCTTGCCGCGCGCTATCGCGCCCGCGGCTACTGGATCGACCAACCGCTGACCCGCGCGCTGGATGCGCAGGCTGCCGCCCGACCCGAGGCGATCGCCGTGATCGAGGGCGCGGACCAGCTCACCTACGCCCATATCGCACAGGCATCGGCGAATCTGGCCGACCGGCTGCGTGCGCGGGGCCTCGGTCCCGGTGACAGGGCGGTGGTGCAGCTGCCCAATTGCGCCGAATTCGTCATTGTCTTCCACGCCCTCCTCCGCGCCGGCATTGCCCCGGTCAACGCCATCTTCACCCATCGCCAGCTGGAAATGACCAGCTATGTCGACCAGCTGCGCCCGGCGCTGCTGATCGGCGATGCCAGCCATGAGCTGTTCGCCGACGCGCGCTTCCTGATCGCGCTGGAGGCCGGCGGCATCCGGCCCGATCTGGTGATCCTGCGTGGCGGCGCGCAGACAGGGGGGCTGGACGACTGGTTGCGCCCGACCGGCCGGCCCGCGCAGCCGCCGACCCCGACCGCGGCCGATGAGGTCGCCTTCTTCCAGCTGTCGGGCGGCAGCACCGGCACGCCGAAGCTGATCCCGCGCACCCATAACGATTACGATTACAGCATCCGTGCCAGTGCCGAAATCTGTGGCCTGACACCCGAGACCCGCTTTCTGTGCGCGTTGCCCGCCGCGCATAATTTCACCCTCAGCTCGCCCGGCATTCTTGGCGTGTTTCACGCCGGTGGCACCGTCGTCATGGCTCCCGGCCCCGAGCCCGTCGCCGGCTTCGATCTGATCGCCCGGCACCGGATCGATCTGGCCGCGCTGGTGCCTTCGGCCGTGCAGCTGTGGCTGAGCCATGCCGAGGTCCATGGCGCGCCCCGCCCGCTGCGCCGCCTGCTGGTGGGGGGCGCCAGTTTCGCCCCCGCCCTGGCCGCGCGTGTGCCGGAGGTCCTGCGCGCCGATCTGCAACAGGTCTTCGGCATGGCAGAGGGGCTGGTCAACTATACCCGCCCCGGCGATGAAGCCGAGACCACGTTCACCACCCAGGGGCGCCCGATCAGCCCGGACGACGAGATCCGTGTGCTCGACCCCGAGGATGGCCGGCCGGTGCCCGACGGCCAGCCCGGCGCCCTGGCCGTGCGCGGCCCCTATACCTGCCGCGGCTATTATCAAAGCCCCGGCCATAACGCGCAGGCATTTGACGCGGAGGGGTTTTATCATTCCGGCGATCTGGTGGTGCGGCGCGCCGACGGCTATCTGCGGGTGGTCGGGCGGATCAAGGATCAGATCAACCGCGGCGGTGAAAAGATCGCCGCCGAGGAAATCGAGGCGCTGCTGCTGCGCCACCCTGCCATTCGTCAGGCGGCGCTGATCGCCCGACCCGACGCCGCGATGGGCGAGCGCAGTGTTGCGGTGATCGTCAGCACCGAGGCGGTGAAACCCTCGGCCCTGCGCCGCCATCTCAGCGCGGCGGGGCTGGCCAGATACAAGCTGCCCGACCAGTTCCGCCGTCTCGACTCCTTGCCGCTGACACCCATCGGCAAGACCGACAAGCGCCGACTGCGCGCATTGCTGGAAGAACAGGATCACGAAGAAGGAGCCCTGACATGACCGAACCGCTGAACCGCGCCTGGCTGGCCGCCCAGATCGCCCGGATGATCGAGGATGACGATGAGGTCGGCCCCGATGAAAGCCTGGTCCTGTTCGGGCTGGATTCGATCCGGGTGATGGAATTTGCCAGCCTGCTGAAGACGCAGGGCATTGCCGTCACCTTCGAGGAATTGATCCGCCAGCCCACCCCCAACGCCTGGTGGTCGCTGATCGAGACCCGCCGCCCCCGCGCCGCCTGAGCGGGCAGCGCAATCGCCACGGCAGGGCAACGCTGCGCCGTGGCGCCCTTGCGTCGTTCCTGCCGCTGTCGGCGCAACCCGCGGCCCATATGCGTCCCGCGCCACCAAGGCGCGGCACATGAGACGCTCCCCAGCCGCCGACCGCTGAACACGGTTTGCGGGTGCCGCGCCGCGGGATGGATCGGCCCGCAGCCCGAGGCCCGGCTGCGGCGATGGACTTCAGGCACGCAGGGTCGCGCCGCCGTCGACGTAAAGATCGGCCATGGTGACGTGGCCGGCCTGATCCGACAGCAGGAACATCGCCGCCCGGGCGATATCCTGCGGCGTTGCAAGCTTGCCCAGCGGGATGCCGGCGCGAAACTTGGCCGCGTCGCCCGCGATCACCGCCGCCGCCCCGGCATGCGGGTCGTCCCACATGGCGGTCTGCATCGGCGTCAGGGTCGATCCGGGCGCGACCAGATTGCAGCGAATGCCTTCGGCCGCCAGTTCCAGCCCCGCCGCGCGGGTCAGCATCGCCGCCGCCGCCTTCGAGGCGCCATAGGCACCGATCCCCAGCCGCGGCACGCCACCCGCGTTCGAGCCGATGACCACGATCGCCCCGCGCCGCTGCGGCCGCATCGCCCGCCCGAAGACCTGCAGCATGTTCAGCGTCCCGCCCGCATTGATGTCGATCAGCCGCTGCCAGTCCTCTGCCGGCATCTCCATCAAAGGCTGAACGGCGAGGATCCCCGCCGCGTGAACCCCCAGCGACAGCGGCCCGTGCAGACGCGCGGCCTCGGCTGCGAGTTCGGCGGCGCGGACAGGGTCGCGCACATCGAGAGGGCGCCAGACAACACCCTCGTCCCCGGCCGCGTCCAGCGATGCCAGCGCCGTGTCGGTATCGGTGGCCAGCACCCGCGCACCAGCGGCTGCCAGTTCGGCCACCAGCGCCCGGCCGATGCCGCCCGCCGCGCCGGTGACCAGGGCGCTTTCGCCGTCAAATCCGGTCAGACGCATCAACGCTCTCCCTCCATACGGCGGAGCAGCGCGTCGGTTCCCAGCGGCACCCCGCAGCAGGCGGCGATCCAGCCCATCGCCATGTCCTGGCGGGTGCGGTCAAAATCGGCCTGCGCATCGAAGACCGCGAAGGGCTGGATGTCGCGCTGGAACGCCTCGGCGGCGGTGGCAAGACAGCCGATATGGGCGTAGATCCCGGTGATCGCCAGCTGATCACGGCCGCGCGCCCGCATCAGTTCGGCCAGGTCCGAGCGCTGGAAGGCGCTGTAGCGGTGCTTGACCAGCACCCGGTCGCCCGGCTGCGGGGTCAGGGCCGCCACGATCTCCTCATGTTCGGGGATGGCGCGCATCCCCGGCCCCCAGAGATCGGCCTGAAGTCCGCGATCGGGCCGGAACTGATCGCCCTTCTGGGCGGTATAGAAGACCGGTATGCCAACCGCCCGCGCGGCCTTGGCCAACCGGGCGATGTTGCCGATCACCTGCCCCAGCGGTGCGTCGCCCTCGCCGTAGGGGGCGCAGAAATAGCGCTGCATGTCATGGATCAGCAGCGCCAGCCGGGCCGGTTCGGGCTGCCAGGGCGCACGGGGCGCCGGAATGTCGGATGCGACCGGAAGCGGATAGGCCGCGATATTGGGAAGCGCCATGATGTCCTCAGAATTCGCTGGTGGCGGGGGGCATGCCGGTATCGCCGGGCAGGCCCAGAACCTGCAGCATGGCGCCGAATTTCGCCCCGGTTTCGGCGGCTTCGGCGGCCGGTTCCGACCCCGGCACGATGCCCGCCCCGGCATAAAGCCGCGCGTAGGGGCCGCAGATATCGGCGCAGCGGATCGCCACATACCAGCTGCCATCGCCGCCCGCGCCCAGATCGCACCAGCCGACGGCGCCGGCATAGAAGGCGCGCTCGACCGGTTCCAGTTGCTGGATCAGCCCGGCGGCGCGGGCGCAGGGCATGCCGCAGACGGCGGGCGTGGGATGCAGCATCGCCGCCAGCAGGACCGCGGGGTGTGCGGGATCGCGCAAGCTGCCCTCGATCCGGGTGCCGAGATGCCACATGCTGCGGGTGCCGGTGATGACCGTGCCCTCGGGGCAGGTCAGGCGCGTGCAATACGGCGCCAGCGTGTCGAGTATATATTCCACCACGATCGCATGTTCGCGCCGGTCCTTCTCCGAAGCCTGCAACCTTTCGCGGGCCAGCCGGTCCAGTTCGGGATCGGCCTGCCGACGCGCCGATCCGGCCAGCGGATGGGACGAGATGCGCGCCCCGGCCTTGTCGATCAGCAATTCCGGCGTGGCCCCGATCAGCGCCCGGCCGGTCCAGCCGCCATGCCGGGGGTCGTCGGGCAGCATGACCCGGAAGGCGGTGACGCTCTGGTCCTCGGCGATGCGCCGGAAGGTGCCGTCCTGCGGGATGGGGCCATCAGCCTCGACCGCGAGGGTGCGCGCCAGAACGACCTTCGACAGCGCCGGCTCGCTGCGATCCATGATCCGCAACGCATGCGCGACCGAGGCGGCATAGAGCGTGGGCGACGGCTCGGCGCGGATGTCGCGATAGGCAAGGTCGGGGGGCGCGGCCACCTCGCGGGCAGGCGCATGGCGGCTGACCTGCCTGGCCTGCCACAGATAGTCGTGATCCTGACGGCTGAAGGGCAAGGCCCCGCCGATCAGGCAGCGGTCCCCGGCGCCGATCACGGGCAGGCGGCTTTCCAGCGTATCGGCACTGCCGCGCGGCACCGGCTGGCCGGCGCCACGGCCATGGATCTGGCCGCTCGGGCCTGAGAAGGAAAAGATCGTGGGTTCGCAGTCCTGCGCACAGGACATGTCATCTGAATTCTGGATCATGGAAATCTCGCGACCGGCTTCGCCACCGCCCTGAAATCGGCTTGCGCCGAAAGTTGCTGGGAAAAGGTCGCGAGGCGGGACCGAAGGTTCCGCCGGGGCTGCCGAGTGCGGCACCATCTTATGGGGCGCAGGCAAAGTCAACTGCCTGATGCGCGGATCTGCGGGATCGCGCCAGCCCCCGCCGACGCCGGCCGCCGCTAGCCGAACCGCGCAAAAACCCGCCCGACCAGCCACGAAATCGCGCCGTGAAACGCCAGTGCCATCAGCGTCACCAGCGCCAGCGCCGCGAAGCTCAGGTCGATGCGCATCCGGCCGTTGGCGTGGATCATCACCGCGCCCAACCCCTCTGAGCCGCCGACCCATTCGCCGATCACCGCCCCGATCGGCGCATAGATCGCCGCCAGTTTCAGCCCGCTGCCCAGCATCGGCAGCGCCATCGGCACGCGGATGTGCCACATCTCGCGCCGCGCGCTTGCACCCATGCTGCGCGCCAGATCCAGACAGGCGGCCGGGCAGCGCATCAGCCCGTCATGGAAGGCCGACGCCACCGGGAAGAAGCAGATCAGCGCCGTCACCGCGATCTTGGGTGCCATCCCATAGCCCAGCCACAGGGTCAGGATCGGCGCCAGCGCGAAGATCGGAACCACCTGCGAGATCAGCAGCACCGGCCGCAGCCCCGCCGCCAGCCGTGGCCAGACCGCCATGCCGACCGCCAGCGCCGCGCCAAGGCTGGCGCCAAGGGCGAAACCGGCGAGGATCTCGGCCAGGGTGCGCAGGGCGGCGGCGGCAAGGACCTGGTGATGGCCGATAAGGGCCGCCAGCACCGCGCCCGGCCCCGGCAGCAGGAAGGGTGGCAGCCCGGTCAGCAGGATCAACGCCTGCCAGCCAAGCAGCAGGGCCGCCGTCACCATGATCACCGTCCCGGCGCGCCGCGCCCTCATGCGCTGTCCTGCGCCATCAGCCGCGCCATCAGCGCGCCCTGACAGGCCAGCACCCGAGGATCATCCGGCGCCCGCGGCGCAGGGCTGCGGGGCGCCTCGGTCAGGGTCAGGCCGCCGGCGGTCAGCACGGCGATGCGGTCGGACAGCCGCGCCGCCTCGGCCGGGTCATGGGTGACCATCAGCACCGTGCGCCCGCAGAGCAGTTCCGCCGCCAGATCCTGCATTGCCAGCCGAAGCCGCATGTCGAGGGCCGAAAAGGGTTCGTCGAGCAGCACCAGCGGCCGGTCCTCCATCAGGGTGCGCGCCAGCGCCACGCGCTGACGCTGGCCGCCGGACAGCTGCGCGGGGCGCTTGTGCGCATGGTCCTGAAGACCGGTGCGGATCAGGATGTCGTCCAGCCGCGCCGCATCGGCGCGGGTGCCGCGCAACCGCGACCCGAGCGCCGCATTCTGACGCACGTCCAGCCATGGCAGCAGTCCCGGATCCTGCGCCATCAGCGCCACCGGCAGGGGATTGTCGATCCGGCCCGCGAAGCGGCCGCCGATCGGCAGCCCGGCCAGCAGCCGCAGCAGCGTCGACTTGCCAACGCCGGAATCGCCCAGAAGCGCGGTCCATGTCCCCCGCGGCAGCGTCAGCCGGAGCGGCGGGAACAGCGGCCGCTCCCCGATCCGCACCTGCCCCGACAGGCCGATCGTTCCCTGCGCGGCCGGAGCGTTCATGGCTGTCCCAGCTCCCAGAATACAGCCTCGAGCCGGGTGGCAGTGGCGAAGCGATGGGCGAGTTGCCCCCAGCGCGGCAAGGTCTCGGGCGCTGGGCCCAGCCGGTCGGCCACCGCGCGGTCGATCAGCGTTCCGGTGTCGCGGCACATCTGCTGATAACCGGCGCCGCCATAGGTCTCGATCCAGTCGCGATAAGGCGTGTCGCGGTCTTGCGCGATCAGACGCGCACCGATCTCGCCATAGCCCAGCACGCAGGGCGCCAGCGCCGCAAGCAGGTCGAGGAAATCGCCAGAATAGCCCACCTCCAGCACATAACGGGTATAGGCGAGGTTCTGCGGCGCTTCCTCCGTCGCTGCCAGCGCCGCGCGGGGGATGCCGGCGGCCTCGCAGATGCCGGTATGCAGCGCCATCTCGCCATGCAGCAGCCCGTGGACGGTGGCACTGGCGGCCTGCATCTCGGCCATGGAACCGGCCTTGACCACGGCCAGCGACCAGGCACGGGCGAAATTAATCAGGAAAACATAGTCCTGCCGCAGATAGTTCAGAAATCCCTCGCGCGGCAGGCTGCCATCTGCAAGCCCTTCGACGAAGGCATGGCGGGTATAGGCCTGCCAGGGGTCCGCGCAGGCATCGCGCCACAGGGCGAAACTGCGGCCATAATCGGGCGCGCTCATTCTTCCGCCCCCGGATCCAGCGCCAGCGCCGAGACCGGCAGCACGCTGTCGACCAGTCCGGCCTCGTTCAGGAACGCCTCGAACCGGGCATAGCGGCCGTGATCCAGTGCCGCCGGGCTGTGGGCGAAACGCGGCAGCGTGTCGGCCCAGGCCTGCGTGTTCAATTCGTCCGAGAGATCCGGCGCCGAGGCCGCGAACACCGCCTGCGCGTCCTTCGGGTGGTTCAGCATGTATTCGGTGCCGCGCTCGATCGCGGCGAGAAAGCGGCTGATGCGGTCGCGATCCAGCGTCTTGGAATTGGCGATGAAGATCAGCTCGTCATAGCTCGGCAGGCCCTGCTCCTCTGGGTAGAAGCAGCGTCCCTCGGTGCCGGCCAGTCGCATCTGCGTCAGTTCGAAATTGCGGAAGGCGCCGATCACCGCGTCGACCTGATCGGTCAGCAGTGCCGGCGTCAGCGACCAGTTCACGTTGACCATCTGGATATCCTCCAGCCCCAGCCCTGCCGGCCGCAACATGGCCGCCAGCACCGCGTTCTCGACCCCGGCGACAGAATAGCCGACCTTGCGGCCCTTCAGATCGGCGATGCTCTGCACCGGGCCGTCGGCCTTGACCATCAGGCAGTTCAGCGGCGTCGCCACCAGCGTGCCGACGCGGATCACCGGCAGCCCCTCATGGACCTGCAGGTGAAGCTGCGGCTGATAGCTGACGGCCAGATCCGCCTTGCCGGCCGCCACCAGCTTCGGCGGCTCAGCCGGATCGGCTGGGGCGATGATTTCGACCTCCAGCCCCTGATCGGCGAAGAAGCCCTTCTCCTGCGCCAGAACGATCGGGGCGTGGTCGGGGTTCACATACCAGTCGAGGATCAGCGTCAGCTTGTCCTGCGCCATGGCCGGCAGCGCGAAAGTCAGGCCTGCCAGCAGGGCCGCAAGGCGGATGGGGGTCATCGGGTCTCTCCTTCAGGGATATCGGGTGTGTCGGCCAGCAGGGCGATTTCGCCCGGCCAGACAGCGCGCAGGCGGTCGGCGGCGCGCCAGGCGCGCAGACCGGACCGGCAGGCCAGCACCGCCCGCTGACCGGGCGCAGGCAGCGGACCGCCGGGGCCGAAATCGGCGACCGTCAGGCGCCGGGCATGAGGGGCAGCGGGGATCGGCGCCTCGACCGCGTCGCGCAGATCGGCAACGAAATCGTCGGCGCCGACATCGGTGCGGGCCACGAAGCGATGGGGGGCTTCGGGTTCGGGCGCGGCGTCGAAGCGAAAGGCAGAGCTGCGATAATCGTCCAGATCGAGGCGCATCAGCTGCCCCAGCGGCGAAGGCGTCAGCCCCAGCATCACCGCCAGCGCCATCTGCGCCTGCAGGGCCCCCAGCACCCCGACCACCGGACCCAGCACGCCGGCACTGGCACAGGTGGCCAGACTGTCCGGCAGATCGGGAAACACCGCGCGAAGCGAGGGCGCGCCGCCGCAAAAGCCACCGACATAGCCCGACAGTCCCAGCGCCGAGGCCGAGATCAGCGGCTTTCTCGCCGCGAAGCACAGGTCCGACAGCATGTAGCTGGCGGCGAAACTGTCGGCGCAATCCAGCACCATATCGGCATCGGCCACCAGCGCGGGCGCATTGGCGGGCGTCGCCCATGCCACATGTGGCGTCACCTTTACGGCCGGGTTCAGCGCCCGCAGAAAATCCGCCGCCACCTGCGCCTTCGGCTGGCCGAGGGCCGGCCCATAAATGGGCTGGCGATGGAGGTTGGTCTCCTCGACCCGGTCGGGATCAACCAGCGTGATCCGGCCGACGCCCGCACCCGCCAGATACTGGATCGCGGGCACGCCAAGGCCGCCCGCGCCCACCACCAGCACCTGCGTCGCAGCGATGCGCGCCTGTCCCGCTGCGCCGATCTCGGGCAGGATCTGCTGGCGTGCATAGCGGGTCATGCCGTCACCCGCAGCCATTCGCGGACCCGCGCCTCGGGGTCGGGGTTCAGGGTGATGTCGGTCACGGCCGAGGCCACATCCGCCCCGGCGGCGAAGGCCAGCACGGCGCGTTCTGGCGTCAGCCCGCCAATGGCGACCAGCGGCACATCGCCGATCAGCGCCTTCCATTCCGTCAGTTTTTCAACGCCTTGCTGGTGCCATTTCATCTTCTTCAGGATCGTCGGCCAGACCGGACCCAGTGCGATGTAATCGGGGCGCAGCGCCCGCGCGCGGGCCAGTTCCTCCGTGTCATGGGTCGAAATTCCCAGCCGCAGACCGCCCTCGCGGATCGCGTCCAGATCGGCGCGGTCCAGATCCTCCTGTCCCAGATGGACCCAGTCGCAGCCCTCCTCCAGCGCGATCTGCCAGTGGTCATTGACCACCAGAATGGCCCCCGCCGCACGGCACAGGTCACGCGCCCGGCGGATCTGGTCGCGCAGATCGGCGGGCGCGCGATCCTTCAGCCGCAGCTGCACCAGGCGGACGCCCAAGGGCAGCATCCGCGCCAGCCAGTCGGCATCGTCGAAGATCGGGTAGAAGCGCGGCAGGATCATTCCAGAAAGGCCTTTCCGATCACCGGGGTCGAGGGGGCCGCCATATCGCGGGCTTCCATCGGATCAGCGGCAAAGGCGGCGCGCCCGGCCTCGACCGCCAGTGCCATGGCGCGTGCCATCGCGGCCGGATCGCCCGCGCAGGCCACGGCGCTGTTCAGCAGCACCGCGTCAAAGCCCATCTCCATCGCCTGCGCGGCATGAGAGGGCAGACCGATCCCGGCATCGACCACCAGCGGCACCTGCGGGAAATGCGCGCGCAGGCTGCGCAGCCCATAGGCATTGTTGATCCCCCGACCCGAGCCGATGGGCGCCCCCCAGGGCATCAGCACCTGACAGCCGGCGTCCAGAAGGCGGCCGCAGACGCTCAGATCCTCGGTGCAATAGGGAAAGACCTCGAAGCCATCGGCGGACAGGATCGCGGCGGCCTCGATCAGGGCCACCACGTCGGGCTGCAGGGTGTCGGCATGGCCGATCACCTCCAGCTTGATCCACGCGGTGCCGAACAGTTCGCGGGCCATATGGGCGGTGGTCACGGCCTCCTTCACGCTGTGGCAGCCGGCAGTATTGGGCAGGATGCGCGCGCCGAGGCCGGAAACGAGATCCCAGAACCCCTGCCCGCCCCCGGCCTCGCGGCGCAGGCTGACGGTGGCGATACCGGGGCGCGCGGCGCGGAAGGCCTCGGCCAGGATCGCCGGCGACGGGTATTGCGCCGTGCCCAGCATCAGCGCGCTGGCGATTTCGGTGCCATAGAAGACCGGCATCGTTCAGCCCCCCTGCATGGCGGCGAGGACCTCGATCCGGTCGCCCTCGCCGATGGGGGTGGCCTCGCGCAGGGACGCGGGCACGAAATCGCCGTTGCGCGCCGTGGCGACCTTGGGGCCAAAGCCCCGTTCCGCCAGCAGGGCGGAAAGCGTGGAGGCGGCAGTGCGGCACGGAGTGCCGTTCAGGGTGATGTTCACAGCAAAACCTCGTCCATGAATTCGGGGGCGGCGCCGGTTTCCAGATGCTCGGCGACCATGGCGGCGACGGCGGGAGCCAGAAGAAACCCGTGCCGATACAGGCCATTGGCGAATAATGTCGCGCCCCGCCGGCGCAGGTGGGGCAGGTTGTCGGGGAAGGCCGGCCGGGCATCGGCGCCGGTTTCCAGCAACTCGGCCTCGGCAAAGGCCGGCAGCAGCGCATAGGCAGCGCTGAGCAGTTCCAGCACCGAGCGGGCAGTGACCACGCCACGCCGGTCGCTTTCGATCATCGTCGCACCCAGCATGAAGACGCCATCGCCGCGCGGGACGATATAGAGCGGGATGCGCGGGTGCAGCAGCCGCACCGGACGCGACAGCGTCACCTCGGGGCAGCGCAGGACCAGCATCTCGCCGCGCACGCCGCGCAGATCGGGCAACTGGTCACGTGCCGCCAGCCCGCGCGCGTCGATGATGTGGTCGGGGGTGGTATCGGGCGGTGCGGTGTGAAAGGTCGCGCCCTGCGCCTGCAGGCGCTGGTGCAGGGCCGCCAGCGCGGCGCGGGGGGACAGATGCGCCTCGTCGGCGTAGAACAGGCCGCTGGTGAAACGCCCGGCAAGATCCGGCTCCAGTGCGGCGATCTCCCCGGCGTGCAGGCTGCGATGGCCACGGCTGCGGCGGGCAAAGCGGTCGAGCTCGGACCGGTCGCGGGCCTGGGCGAGGACCAGCGTGCCCCGGCGATGCACCCCGCCGGCATGGCGGTCCCACCAGTCGATGGCCCCGAGGCCCAGCCGCTCGACCGGTTCCTCGGCCGATTCACCCTCGCAGAAGGGGGCGAGCATGCCGCCCGCCCACCATGAACAACCATGCGGGCCGGGATCGGGCCGGGGGTCGACCAATTCGACCCGGTGGCCGCGCGAAACGAGTTCGGTGGCGACCGAAAGCCCCATCACCCCGGCGCCCAGAATGCGGATCAGGCCCATGCCGGTTCCATCCAGAATGCGTGGAAATGGTGCACCGGGCCATGACCCGAGCCGATGCGAAGCCGGTCGGCGGCGGCGATGGCCGACTGCAGATAGTCATGCGCGCGGGCCACGGCCTGCGGCATGTCCATGCCCTGCGCCAACCCCGCCGCGATGGCCGCGGACAAGGTGCAGCCGGTGCCATGGGTGTTGCGTGTAGCGATCCGGGGGGCGCGAAAGACCCGATCTTCTGGGCCGATCAGCAGGTCGGTGCAGACCGCGCCCGCGGCATGGCCACCTTTCATCAGCACCCAGTCAGGTCCCATGGCCAGCAACGCCCGCCCCTGCGCCGCCGGGGTGTCAGCGACCGCATCGGGGGCCGCTTCCGGTTCCAGCAGGGCGGCGGCCTCGGGCAGGTTCGGGGTCAGCAGCGTGGCCAGCGGCAGCAATTCGTCGCGCAGCGCCGACACCGCCTCGGCAGCCAGCAGCCGGTCGCCCGATTTCGCCACCATCACCGGGTCCAGCACCACCGGCATGGCGCAGCCGCGCAGACCCTCGGCCACGGCGCGGATCACCTGCGGATCGCCCAGCATGCCGATCTTGATCGCCCCAACCGCCAGATCGTCCAGCACCGCCGCGATCTGCGCCTTGACCAGCCGGGCCGAGACCATTTCGACCGCCGTCACCGCGCGGGTGTTCTGCGCCGTCACCGCCGTCAGCACGCTGGCGCCATAGACCCCCAGCGCCGAAAATGTCTTCAGATCCGCCTGGATCCCGGCACCGCCGCCGCTGTCGGATCCCGCGATGGTCAATGCGATGGCCGTCACGCCGCCCCCCTTTTTCAGACCGGCGGAGGGTCGGGGGGAAATTGCGACGCCATGGCGCTGCGCGCGGCGTCGTCAAGCTACCCGTTCCCTCCGCCGGTATTAACCGGATCAGGTTCGATGGGTTGGCTTTGGCCTCTCAGTCCCGGTTGCGCGGGACACCCCAACGAGTAAGTGACGTGAAGCTAGGTGCAAAATGCCGCTGCGGCAAGGGGCATCAGCGCGATCCCGTGAATCACCACTTCGTGATCGCGCGATCCCCTTCCGCGCGGCCCGTCACCGGCAGGAGGAACGGGCGCCGCGATTGCCCTGCGCCGCCCAACAGGATGGATCGGGACATGACCCGAAGGGCCGCGTGACCGCACCGCGCCCGAACCATGCATCAGAATCGCGCCCGCGCCCGGATCCCGCATATGCCCCTCCTACCGGGTCTGCGGAGGACCTCGCCGCTTCAGCACCCGGCCGCGCTTTCCGGGCGAGTGTGGCTGCTGCGAGGCTGGCCCGGTTTACCGGCCGGTCCCATCGCGGCGCGGAAGTTTTCTGACGGCCTGTCGTCGCGAGGGTTCGGCGGTCTTTCGCGCCGACCCGGCGCCCCGCGCGGGCGCGCGCGTAGTCCTTGACCCTTCATCCCCGGTATCTGGCTACCAGGCGGGACCTCACGCCCTCCAAGCCCGTCGGGCACGGGCCGGGTCGCGGACGGTCCACCGGCGCGGCCATGATCAAAAACCGCGATCGCGCTGAGCGGCCACCCCGATGCAGGTTGCCGGGCGGTGCGCAGATTCCTCGGCCCTTTCGGGTCGAACCGAGGTGCGCCGAACCGCCCTTCTCCGGACAGCCATCGCAGTCGGGTCATGATCCCAGATATGCGGCGTCGGATGACGGCCGGCACGCCGCCAGCGCGTTGATGATCGGCAAGCCGTCTTGCCTTCACCGACGAGTTCGGCGAACCTTTCGCCCACACCATGGACACTGATCTCATGCATTCTTCCGACCCCGTCGCAGGCCCCGAGACCGGTGGCGATGGCGGTGGCGATCCCAACGGCCTGCAGCGCAAGCGCCCCCCGCCGCGCAAGCGCCTGTCCCAGATCCTGGCAGAGATCGCCGAGGACGACTCGCGCAGCGAGATCACCATTGCCGATCTGATGCACCTGATGGAGGGCCGTGCCCGTGCGGCGCTGATCTTTCTGTTCGCCATGCCCAATGTGCTGCCCGCCCCGCCGGGGCTGTCGGGGCTGCTGGGGCTGCCACTTCTCTACCTCACCTGGCAGATGATGCTGGGCCGGGTGCCGTGGCTGCCCCGGATCATCGCCGGGCGTGGCTTCCCGCACGCCACTTTCGCGGCCCTGATCCAGCGCGTCAGCCCTTTCCTGATCCGTGCCGAAAAGCTGCTACGCCCGCGCTGGAACTGGCTGGTCGGGCCGCGCGCGGAACATCTGCTGGGGGCGCTCATGCTGGTGCTGGCGGTGGTCGTCACCCTGCCCATCCCCTTCGGCAACATGCTGCCCGCCTTCGCCATCTGCCTGATCGCACTTGGGGTGCTGGAACGCGACGGGCTTTGGGCCTGCCTCGGCGTCTTCGTCGGCGTGGTGGCGCTGCTGCTGTCGGCAACGGTCGTCTATGCGATGGTCAAGGGGGCGCTGTTCGTCCTGCTGGGCGCGTTCTCGTGATCGCGCGGGGCGCGCGCGCGTTACCCGCATCCGCCGATGGAGACCCGCGCTGCCCGCCTGCGGGTAAGGGGACGGGGGTCATGCGGCTCGGCGCGGCTGACGACGCCCCGGAGGCTTTCCATCCCGGTCCACCGCCGGGCGCGCGCGCTCATCTGCAGACAGGCCCGCATGGGCCTGAAGGCGCCATCGCGAAAATCGTCCCTCAGGTCCCCGACAGCATCCGCGAGATGCGCAGCGCATAGCGATCCGTCATGCCGGAGGTGAAATCGGCCAGCCCGTGCAGCGCCTGTTCGGCATTCCCGATATCGCGCAGGTCCAGACCGAGCGCGCGGACAAGCTGCATCGAATAGGGCGACAGCCTGTCGCGGTCCCAACCCGCCCGCGCCAGATCCTCATAGACCGGCAGGATTCCGGTCATCACATTCTCGATCACCCGCCGGCCCGAGACCTCCAGTTCGGTCTTGCGCCGCGCGGTGAAGATGCGGTCGCGTGTCAGCGTGGCGATGCGCTGGAAGATCGGCCCGACCGCACTGCGCTCGATCAGGCCGCCGGACAGCTGGCCCGCCATGATTGCGGTATAGCTTTGCTTGAACACCTCGACGCAGGCCCGAATGGCCGCGCCGATCGCCATCGCCCGCAGCACTTCGACATGCTCGGCCTCGGTGCGGTCACCGCGCGGGCGGGGGGTGGTGCCGGTCACCTCCTGCAGCAGGTCGCGCACCTGCTCATAAGGCAGTTCGGCGGTGGTGAAGGCATCCTCCAGATCGACGATGCGATAGCAGATGTCGTCGGCG
Organism: Paracoccus sp. S1E-3; assembly: GCF_013868135.1. Lineage (GTDB taxonomy): Bacteria > Pseudomonadota > Alphaproteobacteria > Rhodobacterales > Rhodobacteraceae > Paracoccus. Next base: position 77,377 of record NZ_JACEMU010000004.1, on the reverse strand, counting down.
GCCTCGACCGCGAAGACCAGCGGGTGGCGGCGATACCAGCCGCCGCCGGCAGAGTTCTCGCGCGGCAGGCCCAAACTCGCCGCAACCTCGTCGAACAGCGCCATCTCGGCGTTGAAGATGCCGAATTTCTTGTAGGGCATCAGCGCAGCCCCGGCCGTTTCCAGCGCCTGACGGGTGGCGGCCGTCAGCGGATATTTCGTGAACGCGCCCAGCGTCGCCTTGGACAGCCGCATGCCGCCATCGTTGCGATACATCTCCAGCCGGGCGAGGATGCGGAAGCCCTGCGCATTGCCCTCGAATTTCTCGAACTCGCGGTGAAGCGCCGGATCCAGTTGCGCCAGCAGCCCCGTTGGCCGGTCGAAACGCGCCTTGAACCAGGCGCCGATGGCTTCCTCGCCGGAATGGCCGAAGGGGGGATTGCCGATGTCATGGGCGGCGCAGGCGGCCTGCACGATATCGGCCAGATCATATTCCCGCCCGCGCGCAAGATACCCCTCGGCGACCAGCCATTGACCGATCTCCATGCCCAACGTGCGGCCAACGCTGCCCACCTCGACCGAGTGAATCAGCCGGTGATGAACGTGGTCATTCTCGTAAAGCGGCTGAACCTGAGTCTTGTTGGCGAGCCGCCGGAACGGCGCGGAAAAAATGACGCGGTCGTAATCCTGCACGAAATTCGAGCGGCTGGGCTTCCCAGCCGTGGCCGCCCCGTGCAGACGTTCGTTCGACAGCAGCCTGTCCCATTCCATGTCCCGCGCTCCCTGACTGGTCTGACCCGGTCGTAAACAGCCCGCGCGGGCGAGGGAAGACCCGATGCGCGACCAGCGACGGGCGGCAAGGGTCGGTGGAGTCTGCAAAAGGATCGACAGGAAAATAATTTACACGAATGTTGGAAATGATGTGCAAAAATTGATTGTCACGACGGAAATACTGGAAGAACATGAAAAGAAATTGCAAGGATGTACAGCATGACCGAGTCGCGTCTTATCCGCTATGATACCGCCGATCCCCAGGCGGGCGGCCAGAAGCGCCCCTTCGCCAAGGCCGTGCGGGCGGGGGATTACGTCCATGTCTCAGGACAGGTGCCGACGGTGGCGGGCGAGGTCGTCACCGGCGGCATCGTCGCCCAGACCGAACAGGTCATCGAAAACATCAAGGCGGTGCTGGCCATGGCCGGCTGCGGGCTGGAAGACGTGATCAAGGTGACCTGCTGGCTGGATGATCCGCGCGACTTTTCCAGCTTCAACGCGGTGTTCGAAAAACACTTCATCGATCATCCGCCCGCGCGCTCGACCGTGCAGTCGCGGCTGATGGTCGATGCCAAGGTCGAAATCGACGCCATCGCCTGGAAGCCGTTGTGAAGGTCCTGATCCACAACACCCCCGACAGCGCGGTGGATTGCGTCGCCGGCCTGATCGCCGGGCGCCTGCAACGCCAGCCCGACGCCGTGCTGGGCCTGGCCACCGGCGGCACGATGGAGGCCGTCTATGCCCGCCTGATTGCCGCCTACCGGCGCGGCGAGGTCAGTTTCGCGCAGGCGCGGTCCTTCAATCTGGATGAATATGTGGGCGTGCCGCCGGACCATCCGGCATCCTATTGGCATTACATGCGCGCGCAGCTGTTCGACCATGTGGACATGCCCGCAGGCGCGGCGCTGCTGCCGCGCGGCGATGCGCCCAGTCCCGAAGCCGAGGCCGCCGCCTATGAAAAGGCGATCAGCGACGCGGGCGATATCGGCCTGCAATTGCTGGGTCTGGGGGCGAATGGGCATATCGGCTTCAACGAACCGACCTCCAGCCTCGCCTCGCTGACGCGGGTGAAGACGCTCACCCGTTCCACCCGCGCGGCGAATGCCCGCTTCTTCGACGACCCCGCACAGGTGCCGCGCCTCGCGATCACCATGGGGATCGGCACCATCCTGCGCGCGGGCGAGGTCGTGCTGCTGGCCCATGGCGAAGGCAAGGCCGATGCCGCCCGCGCCATGATCGAAGGGCCGCTTTCAGCTGCCTGCCCGGCCTCGGCGCTGCAGCTGCACCGCAAGACCACGGTGGTGCTGGATCAGGCCGCCGCCAGCAAGCTGGCGCTGCGCGACTATTACGACGAGGTTCACCCCGCCGGACGCGACGCCCCGATCTGATCCAGCGCCGCGCGCAGGGCGCGGACCTGACCGGCATCGGTCGCCCGCGCACCGGGCGGCTGAAAGCCGAAGGCGGCCACCTGCGGCAGCGCAGGCGCGGGCTGCGGCAGAGAACATGAGGCGTGGATTTCCCGCAGTCCCGGCTGATTGGCAAATTCCGCAGCATTGCCCGCGCTGACCCCGCCGCCGGGCATGACCGTCACTTCGGGCGCGGCCTCGGCCATTGCGCGCAGCCGCGCTATCCCTTCAAGCGCGCTGCGCGCCCCGCCGGAGGACAGCACCCGCCCGATGCCGAGGGCGGCCACCTGCCGCATCGCCGCGGCCGGATCGGGGGTCAGGTCGATGGCGCGGTGCAGGGTGATGTCGAGGCCCCGGGCGGCAGCGACCTGTTCAGCCAGCACCTCGATGTCCAGCCGACCATCGGGACGGGAAGCGCCGATCACCACGCCCGCAAGCCCCATCGCGCGGGCGGCGCCGATCTCGGCCAGCATCGCGCTGCGCTCCTCGGGCGACCAGACGAAATCACCGGCGCGCGGGCGGATCATCGCCATGACCGGCAGCCCCGCGTCCTTCGCCAGCGCCATCAGCCCGGCGGACGGCGTCAACCCGCCGAGCGCCAGCGCGGCGCAAAGCTCGACCCGGTCGGCGCCCCCTACCCGCGCCGCCGCCAGCCCCGCCGCGTCATCGACACAGACCTCCAGCAATATCCGACTCATGTCCTTCCCCTTTCCAGTTGGATCAGCAGCAGCGCCCCGCCGATCCCCGCCATTCCGCTGAGGATCGCCGCCGCCGGATAGCCCTGCACCGCCGCGCCAAGCGCGAAAATCGCCGCCCCGATGGCCCCGCCCATGAACATGTTGACCGCGATCAACGAGGCGGAGAGACCGGCCCGCTCCTTGATGAGGTCCAGCAGATAGGAAATCGGGATCGAGATGATCCCCGCCGCGCCCACGCCCGCCAGAATGCTGGCGGCATAGATGTGCCACGGCCGCGACGCGAAGGCGATGCCCAGACAGTAGCCCATATAGATCACCGTCGCCGCCGCCAGCGCCGTGGTCAGATGCAGGTAGCGCAGCGACCAGGTCCACAGGAACATGAACACCACCTCCAGCCCGGCGACCATGCCGACGACGAAGCCCACATCCTCGGAGGTGCCCCCCGCCTGCCCCAGCGTGATCAGCGGCAGCACCGTCGCATTGACATGCAGCACCTGCGAGATCAGCGCCACCCCGAGGACCGAGATCATCAGCCCCGGACGCAGGATCTGCGCCATATCGGCCAGCACCGACACCGGCAGGCGCGATTGCGCGGGCCGGTCGGCGCGCCCGGCGGTGGGCGCCACCCGCGCGGTGCCAGTGCCCCCCTTGGGATGCCGCCGAGGATTGGTGTCCAGATGCGGCGGCGCGTCGGGTTCCAGCCAGAAAACGATGGTGGCGAGGCAGCATGCCGCCAGGGCCGCCGCGATCAGATAGGCGCCGATCATGCTGTTCCGTCCGGCAAGCGCCAGACCCACCGCGCCGGGCACCACCACCCAGGACAGCGAGATGGACATGCGCATCAGGGCATTGACGATCCCGGCTTCGGCGGAATCGAATCGCGCCGACTGGGCGCGGACATTCGCGAACAGCATGGAATTGGTGGCGTGAAACAGCGCCAGCGGTCCCACCGTCGCCAGCGCGAAGACCAGTGCCGAGGGCGCGGCCCAGATCGCGCCGTAGCCGATGATGCCGAAGCTGGCGACGAAGATCAGCGGACGGCGATAGCTGTGGAAACGGTCCGACAGCGCCCCGAGCGCGATGGCCATGACCACATTGGCGACCGAGGCGGCGAGGGCGATGGCGGCATAGGTATTGTCGCTGAGGCCAAGCTCGCGGATGCCGATGACCGATTGATAGGGCGCGGTCGCCGCACCCGCGACCCCGTAGAGAAAGATCGCCGCCGCCGAGGCACGCACGACCCGGTGATGGCGCAGGATGTCCAGCCATATCCGCATGGCCTAGCCCTTGAAGCGGGCCGAGGATTCGGCGCGCGGGCTGAAGCGCGCCTCCGCATCGAAGGGCCAGGTGCCGGGCGGCCGGTGCAGGTTTTCCAGCCGGGGAATGTCCTGATTGACCGCGCCATCGGTCAGCGCCATCAGGTTCGGATTGGCGAGGGGGGCGAGTTCCGGCGACAGATAGCCCGACTTCACCACCACCAGCCGCGCCTCTGTCGGGTCCAGCCCCAGCCGGCTGAAATCGGCAAGGTTGTGATAGGGGCGGCGGCGCGCGGCCAGCACCGCGCGGATGCCGCCGATCCCGATTACCGCCTGACGCTCTGCCGGGCTCTCGCCCGCATCCAGCCGCAGGACCCGCGCCCGCACCCGAACCGGCTGGCTGGCCGGGTCGAGCGTGGCACCGATGCTGAGGTCCACTTCCGCCCCCTCGCCGGCGGCGAAACAGGTCTCGACCGCCGGCCTGTCGGCGATCCCGGCGAGGATCGCCCCTTGCCAGTCCCGCGCGATCAGCGCCGCCAGCACATCGGCGCGGTCGCCCACCCCGCCGCCGGTCGGGTTGTCGCCGCTGTCGGCGAGGATGATGGGCCTGGTCGTTGCGGCCTCGGCCAGATCCAGCATAAGGTCCAGCGGGCCGGTGACGGGGCCAAAGGCAAAGCGGTCCCGCGCCGCCCAGAAATCCGTGGCAACCTGCAAGGCGGCCGTCTGCATCGCGGCCGGATCGGTGCCGGTGACGATGGCGCAGGCGGTGGCGCGAGGCTCATCCGCCCAGACATAACCAATCATCAGATCGGTACGCCACACGCCCGGCCCCTCCAGCCCCGGCAGGGCGGCGTAAAGACTGCGGGCCGGTTCATCCTCGGTCGAGGATTTTTCGCCCGCCAGCAGCAGCGGCACCGGCAGGCGGACCACGCCGGGCCGCGCGCCGGTTTCCAGCGCCCGGATCAGCATGGCGAAGGCCGCCTCCATCGTCTCGGCCACGTCGATATGGGGCGCGGTGCGGTAGGCGGCGAAAATGTCGATCTGGTCCACCACCGCCTGCGAAACGTTCCCATGCAGGTCATAGCTGACCGCGACCGGAACCTCGGGACCGATCAGCGCACGGGTGCTGGCAATCCAGTCCGCTTCGGCATCCCACATGCCTTCGACCTTCATCGCCCCGTGCATGGCCAGATAGACCCCGTCGACCGGAAGCGAGCCGGCCAGCCGCTGCAGGAATTCCGTCTTCAGCGCGTGATAGGCCGCGCGCGAGACCGGGCCGCCCGGCACCGCCCGCGCATGCAGCAAGGGCGCGATCTGCACCGGGTGACGGCCCAGAAAGGCGAAATAGTCATGCCCCGTCAGCGCGTCGCCGCGCAGAATATGAAATTCCTCAATCCCCATCACCGCCGGGGAATAGGTCGAGCATTCGGTGTGGATCCCGCCCACGGCAATGCGCATGAATCGCCTCCTTCAAGATTTCGGATGCGGCCGGATCCGGGCCGCAGGGCGCGGCCAGTCCTTGCCGGGCTTGCGGCCCCATGCCGCTGCTGCCGAGGCGGCCAGACACGGAAAGCCCTTCTCGCTGAACCCCGTCGCAGCCGCGGAACAGGTCGCGCGCTCGATCGGGGTCACATCTCCGGCAATCCGCATTTCACATTCCCCTACAGCTTCGGATGCAGCCGGACCTGCGCGGCGAAGCGCAGCCAGTCCTTGTTGGCCTTCAGGGTCCATGCCGCTTCGGCCACGGCGGGCAGGCGCGGGAAGACCAGATCGTTGAACCAGTCCACGGTGGTGAAATGCTCGCACCAGATACAGGACTGAATGCCGCGCATGCGGTGCTGGAGTTCTTCGGGAAACTCGCCCTCGGCCTCATAGCCGTAGGTCTGGGCCGGGGGCACCGGACCGGCCCAGCCCGCGCCGTTTTCCAGCCAGTCCGGCCCCTGCACCATGTCCATGTAATAGGCCTGCCCCGGCGTCATCACCACGTCATAGCCCGTCCGCGCCAGTTCGATCCCGACCTCGGGGCGCTCCCATGCCATCAGCAGGGTGTTTTCGGGATCGACACCGCCGCCATGGGACAGCTCGTTCCAGCCCACCAGCACCTTGCCGTGGCGGTCGAGGATCTGTTTCACCCGGCGGGCGAACCAGCTTTGCAGCTCGAACGTGCCCGACAGGCCCTCGCGCTGCATCAGGATGCGGGCACGGGGCGATTCCAGCCAGGCGTTCTTGGCCACCTCGTCGCCGCCGATGTGAAAATGCCGGGACGGGAAGATCTCGACCAGTTCGGCGATGATGGTTTCGAGCACTTCGAAGGTTTCCGGCAGACCGGGATTCCAGGAATTGTTGGGATAGCCCTGAACCGGGTGATAACTGTCGGGTGTCTCGTCGGGATCGACAAGGAAGGGCAGCGCCGCCAGCACGCAGGCGGCATGGCCGGGGGTCTCGATCTCCGGCATCACCTCGATGCCGAGTGCACCCGCATGGGCGACCACCGCGCGCATCTGGTCCTGCGTATAGAATCCGCCCTGCGGCTCTGGTCCGTCGCCCAGCTGGGGCAGCATGCCGGGGCAGTCATAGCCGCGCGTAGCCCCCACCGAGGTCAGTTCGGGATAGGCGCGGATTTCGGCCCGCCAGCCTTCGTCATCGGTCAGGTGCCAGTGAAAGACGTTCATCTTGTACCAGCCGAGGATGTCGATCACCCGCATCACCTGATCCGCTGTCCAGAAATGGCGCGAGCAGTCCAGATGGTTGCCCCGCCAATCATAGCGCGGACTGTCGACGATCTGGCCGGTCGCGGGGAAGCGCATCTGGGGATCAACGAAGGCCCCATGCAGCATCTGCGCCAGCGTGGTCAGGCCGTAGCGGCGCCCGGCCTCGGCGCTGGCGGTCAGGGTGATCCGTTCGGGGGTGAAATCCAGCCGATAGCCTTCGGCAGGGATGCCGGCATCGTCCGCGAAGGTCAGCGCAAGGCTGCCGGGTGCGGGGCTGATCTGGAACAGTTTTCGCGCCGCCGGGAACAGCCGCGCGTGCAACGCGTCTATGGACAGCATCAGCCGCAGATCCGCGCGCGAGGTCCCTTCCGCCGCATGGATCACCACCGGGGCCGGCCCTGCCTCGGCCTCGATCCGGTTTGGCCACGGGATGCTGGCGAAGGGCAGCGTCAGGCGGCCTTCAGGCAGGCGCGGCGGCGGCAGCACCGGGACCGCATGGCCCTGCACCAGATCGCTTAGCTGCACCGGCAGATGCTGGCCCGACTTCAGCGTCACGCACGCCGTCTTGGCCGCATCGTTGCGGTGGAAGGGCGATCGGTTCAGCCCCTCGGCCGAGAAGCGCCAGCACGCGCCGGGGGCCAGAACAAGCCCTTCGGGCGGGGCGAATTCGTGGAAATTCGCCACCCGGCGCAGCAGGCGCGCCCCCTCCAGCCGGTGTTCGGGCATGATCCGGGTGATGGTGGTCAGTGACAGGGTGAAATCCGTCAGTGCCTCCTCGGAAAGGTTCATCAGGGTGACAGTCCATGTGCCGGCCGGCAAGGGATGCGGCGTCCAGGTGTTTTCCAGAAACAGGGTCATCTCGGCCTCAATAGTCATCGGATTGGCTGAAGGTGCGGGCGAGCGCCGGGATGCCGGCCGTCAGCCCGCAATCGACCGGCAGCACCACCCCGGTGATGGCCCCCGCCAGCGGCGAGGCCAGAAAGCCCACCGCCTCGGCCACGTCTTCCGGCGTGACGATGCGGCCAAGGGCATAATGTTCGGCCGCCTGATCGAAGACGGCGGGGTTGGCGGCGGCGCGCGCCTCCCATGCCCGGGTGCGCACGGTGCCGGGGGCCACCGCATTGGCGCGAATGCCCTTGCTGCCGTATTCGACCGCGATCAGCCGGGTCAGGTGGATCATGCCCGCCTTCGCCGCCGAATAGGCGGGGTGCCCGAACACACCCATGCCGTTGACCGAGACGATATTGACCACCGATCCGCGCCGCGCCGCCAGCTGATCCGCCAGCGCCGAGAAGACATAGTAGGCCGCATCGAGGTTCAGCGCCCGGTCGGCCTGCCAGCTGGCCGCATCGGCGCTGCGCAGGCTGACTGCGGCTGCGGCGCCCGCATTGTTCACCAGCGTCGCCACACCCCCCGCCTCGGCCGCCGCTGCGGCCAGATCCGCGCAACTGGCCGGATCGGTGACATCGACGCAGACGGCGCTGCAGCCCGGCCCCAGATCGCGGGTCGCGGCCTCGGCCGCGCCGAGATCGCGGTCCGCCAGCAGCACCGCATCATGGTCGCGCAACAACCGCCGCGCGATTGCCTGCCCGATATCCCCCGCCCCGCCAGTCACCACTCCCAGTCTTGCCGCCATCGCGCCCCCCAATTGCCTGCGGCTTTTCCGCATCCGCCGGGGGCGCCGCCCCCTCCCGGCGGGTCGTTCAGTCGCCCAGAAGCTGGCGGTCGTCGCCGTCGCGATGCCGGATCAGCTGCGCCTTGATCCCGCGCAGCAACCGGGCCGAGCGGCTGCGATCCGCGTAAGCGACCAGATTGGCCAGAATATCCACCGCCGCCAGAAAGGCGTAACGCGTCGAGGAGGCGCGGAAGATGTTCTGCCCCTCAGGCAGATCCACCGCCACCACCACATCGGCCGCCGCCGCGACCGGCGAATTGCTTTGCGTCAATGCGATGGTCTTGATGCCGCGTTCGCGCAGCAATCCGAAACAGCGCACCAGCTCCAGATTGCGCCCGGTGAAGGACGATCCGATCACCACAGCATCCGGCTCCGCGGCCGCCGCCAGCATCAGGCTCATCCCATGGTCGTTCGAGGCGGTGATCCGGCAGCCCAGCCGGAACAGGCGGTTCTGCAACTCGTTGACGATCATCGAGGAATTGCCCCCCGACCCGAAAGCGTAGATCATCTGCGCCCCCGCCAGCAGCCCGGCCGCCCGCGACAGCGCCTCCAGATCCAGCCCGCGATGCATCTCGAACAGGGCGTTCTGGGCCTTGGTCACGATATCCTCGGCCACCTCGGCGGGCGTGGAGGTCATCGGTTCCGGCCGCAGATAACGCAACCCGACATAGGCGCTTCTGGCCAGCTGCAGCTTGAAGTCAGAAAACGAGGCACAGCCCAGACGGCGGCAGAACCGCGTCACCGTCGGGGGCGACACCCCGGCCCGCGCGGCAATCTCGGTGATGGAGGCGTTGGTGGCAAAACTGACATCCGCCAGGATCGAGGCCGCCAGCTTGCGTTCGAGCGCCGAAACCAGCCCCGATTCGTCGGTCAGCGCCGCGATCAGATCGGGCGCGCCCATCCCCGAGTTGGCGCCGCCTGCACTGTCTGGCTTGTCGGTCATGCCGGTCCCATCCCCTCATCCCCGCGCGTCGTCATATATTTCCGCACATTTCAGAAATTTATTTTCATCAACGCTTGACATCAAGCCGGATTCACCGCGACAATTCCAGAACTTTCGCAGCATGATCGAAAAAATTTTCACGAGGGCGGCTGATGGCCAGTGATCGCGACCCGTTTCTGAACCCCTTCACCGACCCCGATCGCCGCGCCATCTGGGAGATGCTGGTCCCGCGCGACATCGATGCCTTCGTCAACGCAGACTGGGACGCGGTGGCGCAGGATTTCGTCGCAGCCAATTTCGCCGGGATCAGCGGCAACTTCCAGCCCGATCCGCAGGGCTTCACGCTGGCCTTCCCGACGCTGGAAACCTATCGGCGCGAATGGCTGCGGCAGGCGCAGGAATTCGGCGCCGCCCGCGATGCCGGCGCCTTTGCCGGCGATCCGCGGAACGGCATCTTCGCCGCCACCCGGCTGGAGGAGATCGAGATCGACGGCGATGCCGCCATGGTGCGCAAGAAGTTCGACGGCCATCTGGCGAAAGCCGATGGCGGTTCTGAGCGGATGAACTGGCAGACGCTGTATGTCTGCCGGCGCGAGGACGGCCGCTGGAAAATCGCCGGTTTCCTGGGCTATCTGCCCTATCGCGCGCAATGACCATGCGCGTCTTCACCGCCGCGCTGGCGACCGAAACCAACACCTTCTCGCCCATCGTCATCGACCGCAGGGGCTTCGAGGATTCGCTTTATGCGCCCCCCGGTCAGCACCCCGACACGCCGACATTGTGCACCGCGCCGATCACCGTCGGCCGGCGTGTCTGCGCCGAACAGGGCTGGACCCTGATCGAGGGCACCGCCGCCTGGGCCGATCCAGCGGGCCTCGTCTCGCGCGGGGCCTATGAGGGCCTGCGCGACGAAATCCTCGACCAGCTGCGCGCGGCGATGCCGGTCGATGGGGTGGTGCTGGGCCTGCACGGGGCAATGGTGGCGCAGGGCTATCTCGACCCCGAGGGCGACCTGCTGACCCGCATCCGCGAGATCATCGGCCCGGATGTCCTGCTCTGCGCCGAGCTGGACCCGCACAGCCACCTGACCGCCAAGCGGGTCGCGGCGGCGGATTTCTTCACCGTCTTCAAGGAATTCCCCCATACCGATTTCGTCGACCGGGCCGAAGACCTGTGGCGCATCGCCGTCGACACGCTGGAGGGACGGGTGCAGCCGGTCATGTCGGTTTACGACTGCCGGATGATCGATGTTTTCCCGACCTCGCGCGAGCCGATGCGCGGCTTTGTCGACCGCATGATGGCACTGGAACAGTCCGATCCGCGCATCCTGTCGCTCTCCGCCATTCACGGCTTCATGGCGGGTGATGTCCCTGAAATGGGCACCAAGGTGCTGGCCGTGACCGATGCGGCACCGGACCTCGGCGCGGAACTGGCGCGGCGGCTGGGTCAGGAGCTTTACGCCAATCGCGGCCGCCATCTGATGCCGGCGCTGGCGGAACCCGAGGCGGTGGCGCAGGCCATGGCGGCGCCGGCCGGTCCGGTGGTGATCGCCGATATGTGGGATAATCCCGGCGGCGGCACGGCGGGCGATGCCACCGTGCTGCTGCATGAACTGCTGGCGCAGGGCGCGACTGGCACGGCCATCGGCACGATCTGGGACCCCATCGCGGTGCAGCTGTGCATGGTCGCGGGCGAAGGGGCGGAAGTGCCGCTGCGCTTCGGGGCGAAATCCGCGCCCTTCACCGGCGATCCGGTCGATGCGCTGATCCGCGTGCTGCGGATCAACCCCACGGCCGAGATGCGTTTCGGCGAAAGCGTCGTCCCCTTCGGTCCCGCCGTCCGCATCGCCGTGCTCACGCCCGAGGGCACCGAGACCGGGATCGAGGTGATCCTGAATACCGTGCGCGCGCAAAGCTACGACCCTTCGCTGTTTTCGGCGCTCGGCATCGACCCGCTGGCCTGCCGCATTCTGGTCATCAAATCGACCAATCACTTCTACGCGGCCTTCCAGCCCATCGCGACCGAGATCATCTATTGCTCGGCCGGCAAACCCTATCCTAATGATCCGGCAACCACCCCCTACCGGCTGGTGCGCAAGGACATCTGGCCGCGCAGCCTCGATCCGTTCGGAGACAAGACATGACTTTTCCCTGGCCCGCCCCCGGCACCCCCCTGTCCGAGGTGCCGACCCCGATGCCGGTCATCGACGAGGACCGGCTGGCCGCCAATATCGCCCGCGCGCAGGATTACATGACCACGAATGGGCTGGCCTTTCGCCCGCATATCAAGACCCACAAGCTGGCCTCGGTCGCGCGGGCGCAGCTGGCGGCGGGCGCGGTGGGCATCAACTGCCAGAAGCTGACCGAGGCAGAGGCCTTCGCCGATGCCGGTTTCGACGATATCCTGATCACCTACAACATCCTCGGCGCGGCGCGGCTGGCGCGGCTGCGCACGCTGAATGAAAAGGTGCCGCGGCTGACCGTCTGCGCCGACAGCGCTGAAACGATTGCGGGCTACGCGCAGGCCTTCGCCGACGCAAAGCCGCTGGCGGTGATGGTCGAATGCGACACCGGCGGCGGCCGCGCGGGCGTCCAGACCGCGCAGGCGGCGGCAGATCTGGCCGCCCAGATCGCTGCCGCGCCCGGCCTGCGTTTCGCGGGTCTGCTGACCTATCCGGCAGCCGGAGGGGCTGAGGCAGTCGAGGCTTTCCTGTCCGAAGCCATGGCGCTGCTGGCGGCGAAGGGCATCGACTGCCCGGTGCGCTCCAACGGCGGCAGCCCGGATCTGTGGAAGGCGCATCAGGTGCCCGCGGCCACCGAACATCGCGCGGGCACCTATGTCTATAACGACCGCGCGATGGTGCGGGCGGGGGAATGCGGGCCGCAGGATCTGGCGATGCATGTGCTGGCCACGGTCGTCTCGCGCCCGACGCCGACGCGGGCAGTGCTGGATGCGGGATCGAAGGCGCTGACCTCGGACCTGCTGGGCTTTGCCGATTTCGGCGAGATCGAGGGGCTGGCGGGCGCGCGCATCACCTCGCTTTCCGAGGAACATGCGGTCGTCGACCTCTCCGCCTGCACCGGACCGCTGCCGCAGATCGGCCAGCAGGTGCGGGTGGTGCCCAACCATACCTGCGTGGTGTCGAACCTGTTCGACCGCATGGTCTTCCACCGCGACGGCGTGGTCACGCGGGTCGAGCCGCTGCTGGCCCGCGGCACCGTCTGGTGAGGAACGCCATGACGCTTTCCGCCATCCGCGCCGGGCGGATTTTCGACGGCCACAGCTGGCACGAGGACGCGGCCCTCCACCTCTATCGGGGCCGCGTCGTCGCGATCACCCCCGCGACCGAGGCCGAGGGCGCCCCCGTCGCGCCCGGCTGGATCGTGCCGGGGCTGGTCGATCTGCAGGTGAATGGCGGCGGCGGCACCATGCTGAACGACGATCCCACTCCGCAGGGCATCGCCAGGATCTGTGCGGCCCATGCCGGTTTCGGGACCACCGCGACCATGGTGACGCTCATCACCGACCGGCCGGAGGTCACCCGCGCCGCCATCGATGCCGCCGTCATCGCCACCGGCCAGCCGGGCCTTCTGGGTCTGCATCTGGAAGGCCCGCATTTCGATCCACGCCGCAAGGGAACCCATGACCCGGCCCTGATCCGGCAGATGACCGCCGAGGACCTCGCCGTCCTGACCGCGGCCGCCCGCGCCTTGCCGCACCTGATCTGCACGCTCGCCCCGGAGGCCGCGACCCCAGCCCAGATCGCCGCGCTGGCAGAGGCGGGCGCGGTGGTCAGCCTCGGCCACAGCGATTGCCGCCTCGATCAGGCGCAGGCGGGTTTTGACGCCGGGGCGCGAATGGTCACCCATCTGTTCAACGCCATGAGCCCCCTGACCCATCGCGCCCCCGGCCTGACCGGCGCGGCGCTGGATGACGGGCGTGTCTGGGCCGGTCTGATCGCCGACGGCTTCCATGTCGATCCGGCCGCGCTCAGGATCGCGCTGCGGGCCAAGGCGGGACCGGGGCGGATGTTCCTCGTCTCGGACGCGATGTCGACGATCGGCACCGATCTGACCGGATTTCAGCTGAACGGCCGGCAGATCTTCCGCAAGGAAGGGCGGCTGACGCTGGCGGACGGGACGCTGGCGGGCGCCGATATCGCGCTGATCGATGCGCTGCGCCATGTCCATCTGCAGCTTGGCCTGCCGCTGGCAGAGGCGCTGCAGCTGGCGACGCTGTTCCCTGCGCAGGCGGTGGGCGCGACCGATATCGGCCATCTGGCACCCGGCGCGCGGGCCGATTTCGTGGCGCTGACACCCGAAATCACCGCCGCCGCGACATGGATCGGGGGCGAGCAGGTCGGCACCCCATGATCCTGTGCTTCGACATCGGCGGCAGCGCCATCAAATCCGCCCATGCCTACGCCCCCGACGATGTCCGCCCGCACGGCCGCGTGCCCACGCCCGGCACGGATTTCGACGCCTTCACCCAGGTGCTGCGCGACGCCATCGCCGCCGCGCCGGTGCCCCCGCAGCGGATCGCCATCTCCATCGCCGGGGTGCTGGACCCCGAAACCGGTGCGGCGCGGGTGGCGAATATCCCCTGCCTGAACGGCCGCAAGCTGCATGGCGAACTGCAGGCCGAGCTTGGCCTTCCCGTCGATCTGGCCAATGACGCCGATTGCTTTGCCCTGGCCGAGGCAACCGTCGGCGCCGGACGCGGGCATGAGGTGGTGATGGGGGTGATTCTCGGCACCGGGATCGGCGGCGGCGTAGTGGTGCGCGGCCAGCTTCTCAACCGCGCGGGGTTTTCGGGCGAATGGGGCCACGGACCGGTGGCCCAACGCGTGCTGGGCCAGCCCGAGATCACCCTGCCCGCCTTTCCCTGCGGCTGCGGCATCGCGGGCTGTCTGGACGCGGTCTGCGGGGCGCGCGGGCTGGAAATGCTGCATCGCCACCTGCATCCCGGCGCGGCCGGTGACAGCCCTGCCATCATCGCCGGATGGCAGGCGGGCGAGGCGCAATCCGCCCGCACCATCGCCATCTGGATCGAGCTGCTGGCCGCTCCGCTGGCGATGATCCAGAATCTGCTGGGCGCGGGCATCATGCCGGTGGGGGGCGGGCTGTCCAAGACGACCGCACTGGTCGCGGCACTGGATCAGGCGGTACGGCCGCTGATCCTGCGCCGGATCGACCGCCCGCTGCTGGTACCGGCCGAATGCCGGATCGAGCCGGGCCTGATCGGCGCGGCGGTCCTGGGGCTGGCGAATGCCGCTGCGAAAAAGCCGGGCGCGGGCATCGATCCTGCGTCACGTGAAAATTAATTACATCATCACCGGTCATCCTGCGCAGAAATGGTTGACGGACCCGGCAGAAATGGGCAATCTAAAGAAAATGAATTTCTTTGGAGTGGGAGGCTCTGATGAAAGTTGCCATCATCGGTCTGGGCTATCGGCTGGGCTATCTTGGCCATGTCTTTACCGAAATGGACCCGAATTTCGAGATCGTCGGCTATTACGATCCTGCCCCGGCCGGGTTGGCCACGCTTCAGGAACACGGTATCTCGCCGGGCATCAGCCATCCCTCGCCCGAGGCGCTGATCAAGGCCGGCGGCTTTGATCTGCTGATGATCGGCTCGCCCAACCACCTGCATCTGGACCATATCCGCATGGGCCTGGAGGCGGGGGCGAAGATCTTCTCGGAAAAGCCCATCGTCGCCACCATCGAGCAGACCTATGCACTGGCCGAACTGATGGGCCGTTACGGCCATGACCGGCTGATGGTTGGGCTGGTGCTGCGCTATGCGCCGCTTTATCGCGACCTGCTGGCGGCGCGCGATGCGGGCCAGCTGGGTCAGATCGTCTCGGTCGAGGCGGCCGAGCATATCTATCCCTATCACGGCGCGTTTTTCATGCGCGACTGGCGGCGCTATGAAAAATGGTCCGGCAGCTTCATGCTGGAAAAATGCTGCCACGATCTGGACCTGTATAACGGGCTGATCGGGGCGCGCCCGCTCCGCGTGGCCAGCTTTGGCGGCCGCAAGACCTTTGTGCCGGCGAACGATCCGCGCAATGACGGCATCAACGATCTCAGCCTGTATCACCGCAAGCCCTCGGGCTGGAACGGGTCGGACAAGGTCTTCGACACCGATGCCGACATCATCGATTATCAGGTCGCCATCGTCGAATATGAAAACGGCGTCGGGATGAATTTCCACACCAACCTGAACGCCCCCGACCAGTTCCGCCGCTTCGCCGTCTTCGGCACCCGCGGCCAGGCCGAAGGCGACTTCATTCGCGGGTTCCTGAACGTGACCGACGTATTGTCGGAATCCCGCGTGGTGACGCGCGAATACAAGGCCACCGCCCTGTCCCAGCACTACGGCGCCGACGAACAGATGGCGGCCGAAGTCGTGCATCACGTGATGAAGGGTGGCCCGCTGCCGGTATCGACCCTGCAGGCGCTGGAGGCAGGCCTCTTGGCCCTGACCATGGACGAGGCGCGCCGCAGCGGCCGGGTGATCGACATGACCCCGATCTGGGACCGCTATGACAACGCGCTGATCCAGAAGGCGGCCTGATCGATGAACCGGTCGCGATCCGCCATGATCTTCGCCTGGGCGCTGCTGGCCCCGGCGATCCTCTATGTGCTGATCATCGTCGCCTGGCCGCTGGTCGAGACCTTCCGGCTGTCCTTCACCGATGCCTCGCTGCGCAAGGTGACCAATTATGTCGGCTGGCGGAATTACGGGAGGATCTTCAACGACACCTTCCTGACGGTGATCGGGCGGACCTTCGTCTGGACCTTCTTCTCGGTCCTGCTGAAAATGATCATCGGCATGTGTGGCGCGGTGCTGCTGAATGCCGCCGTGCCGGGGCGCAACCTGTTCCGTATCCTGACCATGCCGCCATGGATTGTGCCCATGGCCATCGGCATCTTCATGTGGGGCTGGATGTATAACGGCCAGTTCGGGATGATTTCCGGCCTGCTGCAACGCTTCGGGCTGGTGGACGGACCGGTGGCCTTCCTCGCCTATGGAAGCACCGCCTTCTGGGCCACCATCGTCACCGATGTCTGGATCGGGGTGCCGATGGTGACGATCTATTTCCTTGCCGCCATGCAGGCGATTCCCAAGGACCTCTACGAGGCCGCCTGGACCGACGGCGCCAGCCGCTGGACGCGATTCCGCCGCATCACCCTGCCGCTGATGTCGCCCGCGATCATCACTATGTCGATGCTGTCACTGATCGCCACCTTCAACAGTTTCGACATCATCTGGATCCTGACCCGGGGCGGGCCTTCAGGTGAAACCACGACGATGATCATCGACACCTATCAGACCGCCATCGGGTCCAAGAAATATGGCGAGGGCGCCGCGCGCGCGGTGGTGATCTGCATCTTCCTGTCGCTGTTCTGCATCGCCTATTTCCGCATCACCCGGCGCCTGCACGCCACCGAAAAGGCATAGGAGGGAGAATCATGGCGATCTTCCGCAACGACGACACGCCGATGATCGACCGCTATCGCTGGTGGGAGATCGTGCTGATCTATCTTGGCATCTTCGCCTTCCTGTTCTTCCTGCTGTCGCCCTTCATCGAGGGGTTTCTTGTCAGCCTGAAACCGCTCTCGCAGCTGTTTTCCTCGCCTTACACCTTCTGGCCCGAAAACGGCTCCTTCGCGGCCTATACGAACCTGTGGAAGACGGTGCCGGGATTTGCGCGCTATATCTTCAACTCCTTCCTGATCTCGACCATCGCCACCTCCATCGTGCTGCTGCTGGTGGTGCCGGCGTCTTACGCCTTCGCGCGCTTCCATTTTCGCGGCATGGGGCTGGTCCTGGCGGCGTTTCTGGCGGTCAGCATGTTTTCGGGCGCGGTGCTGCTGATCCCGCTGTTCCGGCTGATGCGGACGCTGGGGCTTCTGAACACCTATTGGGCGATGATCGTGCCGGGGGCGGCATTCCTGATCCCCTCAGCGATCTGGCTTCTGCGCACCTACATGATGCGCATCCCGGCCGAACTGAACGAGGCCGCCTATATGGACGGCGCCAGCCAGTTCTACACCTTCCGCCGGGTGATCCTGCCCATCGCCATGCCGGGTATCATCGTGGTCGCCATCGTGACCTTCATCGGCGCCTATTCGCAGCAGTTCATCTTTGCCCTGACCTTCAATTCGAAGACGGAATACATGCCGCTGCCGATCGGGCTTTACGCCTTCTTCGGCAAGCAGGACGTGGTCTGGAACGAGCTGATGGCCGCAAGTTTCG
Source organism: Paracoccus sp. S1E-3 (assembly GCF_013868135.1). Taxonomy (GTDB): domain Bacteria; phylum Pseudomonadota; class Alphaproteobacteria; order Rhodobacterales; family Rhodobacteraceae; genus Paracoccus. The sequence goes on along the minus strand of NZ_JACEMU010000004.1, from coordinate 59,674 downwards.
TGGGCATCCTGCCCGCCCTGGTCCTCATCTTCTTCCTGCAACGCTATCTCGTCGGTGGGCTGACCGCCGGCGCGGTGAAACAATAAGCCATAACACAACCGGGAGTCTGCAACGTGAACATCATCCTCAAACGTAGCCTGATCGGACTGGCCCTTGCGGGAACCACCGCCCTGCCGGCGCTGGCGGCCGACATCAGCTGGATCTATTGCGGCGACCGCCTGGATGCGGCGCATGAAAAATACATCGCGGAATGGAACGCCGCCAATCCCGACGACCAGGTCAAACCCGAGGTCGTCGGCTGGGCGCAGTGTCAGGACAAGGCGACCACGCTGGCCGCCGCCGGCAGCCCCGCCGCGATCGCCTATGTGGGCTCGCGCACGCTGAAGGAATTCGCGCTGAGCGACCTGATCGTGCCGGTGCCCATGACCGACGAGGAAAAGGCCGCCTACTATCCCAATATCGTCGAAACCGTGACCTTCGACGACACCCAATGGGGTGTGCCGATCGCGCTTTCGACCAAGGCGCTCTACTGGAACAAGGACCTGTTCAAGGAAGCCGGCCTCGACCCGGAAAAGCCGCCGACCACCTGGGCCGAGGAAATCGAATACGCCAAGACCATCAAGGAAAAGACCGGCAAGGCGGGTTACGGCCTGTCGGCGAAGACCTTCGACAACACCATGCACCAGTTCCTGCACTGGGTGTACACCAATGACGGCAAGATCATCGATGCCGAAGGCAATATCGTGATCGACAGCCCGCAGGTGCTGGCCGCCCTTCAGGCCTACAAGGACATCACCCCCTATTCGGTCGAGGGTCCCACTGCCTACGAACAGAACGAGATGCGGGCGATCTTCCTCGACGGTCAGATCGGCATGCTGCAGGCCGCCGTCAGCACCGCTTTCCTCGCCGAGGAAGCGGGCATGAACTGGGGCGTGACCGATCTGCCGCTTGGCCCGGACGCCAAGGGCAAGGGCACGCTGATGATCACCGACAGCCTGGCGGTGTTCAAGGATTCGGGCGTCGAGGAAAAGGCCATCGAATTCGCCAAATACATCACCCAGCCCAAGGTCCAGGAGGAATACGAAGCCGCCGGCGCCGCAGGTCTGACGCCGCTGCGCCCCGGCCCGGCCGTCGACAAGCTGCTGGCCGACCAGTCCTTCTGGAAACCCTTCGTCGACGGCATCGAGTTCGGCGGCCCGGAACCCCTGTTCACCGATTACAAGGGTTTCCAGAACGTGATGATCGAGATGGTGCAATCCGTCGTCACCGGATCGGCCGAACCGCAGGCGGCACTGACCAAAGCCGCAGGGGCGCTCGAAGAGTATAAGTGAGGCAGCCGAAGGCCCGGCCGCCGTTGCGGCCGGGCCGATTTGCCGTGAGGGAAAGGAAACGCATCTTGGGCCAGCTGACGCTGAAGAATATCGTGAAAAGATTTGGCGCCATCGAGGTCGTCAAAAGCGTCTCGCTGGAGGTCGCGGATGGCGAGTTCATGGTCTTCGTCGGCCCCTCGGGCTGCGGCAAGTCCACATTGCTGCGCATGATCGCAGGGCTGGAACATACCAGCGGCGGCGATATCGTGATCGACGGCCGGCGGGTCAACGATCTGCCCCCCGTCAAGCGCGGCATCGCCATGGTCTTCCAGTCCTACGCGCTTTATCCGCATATGTCGGTCTATGAGAACATCGCCTTCCCGCTGCGCGTCGAACGCGCGCCCGAGGCGACCATCCGCGAGAAGGTTGAGGCGGCGGCGAAGATCCTGCATCTCGATCAGCGGCTGGAGCAGAAGCCGGGAATGCTGTCGGGTGGGCAGCGCCAGCGCGTGGCCATCGGCCGCGCCATCGTCCGCGATCCCGAGATATTCCTGTTCGACGAGCCGCTGTCGAACCTCGATGCCGCGCTGCGCGCCGACATGCGGATCGAGCTGACGCGCCTGCACAAGCAGCTGGGGGCGACGATGATCTATGTCACCCACGATCAGGTCGAGGCGATGACCATGGCCGACCGCATCGTGGTGCTGAACGCGGGCTATATCGCCCAGGTCGGCGCGCCGCTGGAGCTGTATCACAAGCCCCGGAACACCTTCGTCGCGGGCTTTATCGGCAATCCGCGCATGAACATGCTGCCGGTCACGGGGATCGAGGTGACGGCGGCAGGCGTCGAAGTCGATTTTCAGGGACAGCGCCTGCTGATCCCGGTCGCCGGCCACAAGGCGCTGGCGGGCGCGCCCCTGACGCTGGGCATTCGCCCCGAACATGTCGGGATCGGCCGGGGCGAGGCGAACATGACCATCACCCCCAATGTCGTCGAACAGCTGGGCGCGCAGACCATCGGCTATGCCCCCCTGCCCGGCCGCGAGGAAACCTTCTGCTTCGTGCTGCCGGGCAGCCAGTCCACCGCCGATGACCAGCCGGTGGAGGTCAGTTTTCGCGCCGCCGACTGCCACCTGTTCGACGCCGAAGGTCAGGCGCTGGAACGCATGGGCCAGTTCGACTGACCGCCCGCGGCAAGGGCAGCGTCTCTCGGACTGGATCGCCCGCGTGCGGTCGTCGAAAAACGGGTCGGCGGTCGAGCCCTTGACGGCGGCGAAGAACGCCGTCTTCCCATCGGCGAGGGTGGCCCATCAGGGGATGGCGGTATGATCGTCGGTGAACATCGCGAGACCAGCGATGCGGCGCGCGATGATCTGACCGGTATGCTGCGGGGTCAGACTGCCTTCTGCGAGGGCCCCTGGTCCAGTCCCGGCAATGCGGTGCCGCAGGCCAGCCTTTCGGCCGCCTCCGCGCCGTGCCGATCCGGTCCCCCGAGAGAAGATGCCGAAAAGTCGATGGCCATGGCGACGCCGGGCCGCAGATCACACGGGAAACCAGCGCCGAACGGGGGCCGCTCCCCCGAGCGCGGCGCGGCGGTGTTGTCCGTCCAAGACCTGCTCACACCGCCCGCGCCGCTAGCGGGCAGCATCCGGGCCATACGTCATTCGGCCGGCGCCGCCGTGCTCGCGCGCAACAACAATTCGACCGGCAGCACTTCCTCATCAGCGCTCCCCTCGCCATGCATCCGCGCCAGCAGGATGGTCGCCGCGCGTCGGCCCAACCGGTCACGATGCTGGCGGATCGTGGTGAGCGGCGGCAGCGCATAAGCCGACATCTCGATATTGTCAAAGCCCACGACCGAGATGTCCTGCGGCACCCGCAATCCGGCCTGCGCAAGCCCGTTCATCAGTCCGATGGCCATCTCGTCATTGTCGCAGAACACCGCAGTCGGACGGTCGGCCATCTCCAGCAGCCGCGCGGCTGCGGCATGGCCCGACCGTAACGAGAAATCGCCGCTCATCCTTGTGGTGGCGGCTTCGGGTTGGCCCGCTTCGTCAAGGCCGGCCAGAACGCCCTGACGACGGGCGCAGGTCAGGGAATTGCCCTCGGGCCCGGTCAGATGCAGGATGCGGCGATGGCCAACGCCGATCAGGTGGTCGATGGCCAGCCGCGCGCCTTCAGCGTTGTCGGCCAGCACGCGCGGCGCTTCCAGTCCTTCGATCCATTCGCAGGCCTGCACCACGGGGGGACAGTTGGGCTGGCGGAACAGATCCGCATCCAGCCCGCCGTCCAGCACGATCACCCCGTCCGAACGCGAGCGGTTCAGATAGGCGCCGATCGCCTCGCGCCGGCCATTGCCGCCCTGAATGCTGGTATCCAGCACCAGCAGGTTCAGCCCATTGCCGCGCAGCACGTCGGCAATGCCCGACAGGATCACCGAGAAGAACGGATTGGCGAGCTTGGGCACCAGCGCCAGCACGCCCCCGACCTGTTGCTGACGCAGGTTCCGCGCCGCCACGTTCAGTGTATAGCCGGTCTCGGCGATGGCCTGTTCCACCGCGCGCCGGGCGCTCTCGCTGACGATCGAGGGGTTCGACATCGCCCGGCTGACCGTCGCCACCGAAACCCCGGCCAGCCGGGCAACATCATGTATCCGGGGCGGTTTTCGGGTCGTGCTCAAGCGGTCCTGCCGGGTTGGAATCTCAGATAAGCCTGAGCGCAAAAAAAGGCGGTTGTAAACCATTTCATCCTGTGAGAACGTGCCTGTAACCGATTACATACCGATTGTACAGGTGAATCGGACCGGAAGGGGAGATCCGGGAGGGGGAATGGTGACGATCACGACATCCGGCGATTTCCGGCCCTGTGGGCCGCGGCGCCTGCGCGCGTGGACCTGTGCGGGCCGGCGTGCCCCGGCCTCATGTCAGCCGCTTCGGTAAATGCGGTCCTGCAGCGATAACGCCCGGCTGAAATTGTAAACGGTTACATGGCTTTTTATCGTTCAATTTGAGGCATGACGCAGCGCCTTGGGCGGCATCATGCGAGGGGAGAAAGACGATGACCGAAACGATCCGATCGGCTGGCCTGCCGCACAGTCCCGGCCGGCGCAGACTGTTGCAGGGCGCGGCGGGCATGGTGGCGCTGGGGGTGGCATCGCCGGGCGCCGCGCAGCAGGCCAGCCCTGCCCCGACGACGGCCCCGGCCCTGAAGGGCAACATCAACCATTCGGTCGCCCGCTGGACTTTCGGCGACCTGTCGCTGCCGGATCTGTGCAGGCTGGGTCAGCAAATCGGGCTGCAGGCGATCGACCTTTGCGGGCCGGATGACTGGGCGGTGCTGAAGGAACACGGGCTTGACAGTTCGATGTGCAACGGCGCCGAGATCAGCCTGGAAGACGGCTGGGCCAATCCCGCCCATCACGACGCGCTGGAGCAGCGTTATCTGGACCATATCCGTCTGGTTGCCGATGCCGGTTATCGCAACCTCATCTGTTTTTCCGGCAATCGCGGCAGCCTCAGCGACGAGGAAGGGCTGGCCAATTGCGCCCTCGGCCTGCAACGCATCCTGCCCGCCGCGCAGCAGGCCGGCGTGACGCTGGTGATGGAACTGCTGAACAGCAAGGTCGATCACCCCGATTACATGTGCGACCGCAGCCCCTGGGGGATCGCGCTGTGCCAGCGGCTGGACGCGCCGAATTTCGGGCTGCTCTATGACATCTATCATATGCAGATCATGGAAGGCGACGTGATCCGCACCATCAACGACCACAATCGCTGGTTCGTCCATTACCACACCGCCGGCAATCCCGGCCGCCATGAAATCGACGAGAGTCAGGAGCTGAACTATCCCGCCATCTGCCGGGCGATCCGCGACAGCGGCTTCAGCGGCTATCTGGCGCAGGAATTCATGCCCTCGTCCACGGACCCCGGCCAGGCCGCTGAAGCGCTGCGCCAGGCCGTCCTGATCTGCGACGTGTAAGCCCGTAAATTGAAGCCATATCAAGCCATTATCAGGAGGAGAGCCAGATGGCCGAAAACATGCATTACGACGCGATTGTCGTCGGTTCCGGGATCAGCGGCGGCTGGGCCGCCAAGGAACTGACCGAGCGGGGACTGAAGGTCCTCATGCTGGAACGCGGGCGCAATATCGAGCATGTCACCGATTACGTGAACACGGACAAGGAGGCCTGGGATTACCCCCATCGCGGCGAAGCCACGGTCGAGATGAAGGACAACTATCCGGTTCTGAAGCGCGACTATCCGCTCAACGAACAGACCTATGGCATGTGGGCGAACGAGCAGGAAAACCCCTATGTCGAGCAGAAGCGCTTCGACTGGTTCCGCGCCTACCAGCTGGGCGGGCGCTCGCTGCTGTGGGGACGGCAGAGCTATCGTTTCTCGGATATCGACTTCGAGGCCAATGCCAAGGAAGGCGTGGCCATCGACTGGCCGATCCGCTACGCCGATATCGCGCCCTGGTATGACCATGTCGAGCGTTTCGCAGGGATCTCCGGTTCGGTCGAGGGGTTGGCGCAGCTGCCCGATGGCCAGTTCCTGCCGCCGATCCCGCTGAACATCGTCGAAAAGGACGTGGCCGCCCGCATCCAGAAGGCTTTTGGCGGCAAGCGGCACCTCATCCATTCGCGCTGCGCCAATATCACCGAGCCGAAGCCCGAACAGAACCGCGTCAACTGCCAGTATCGCAACAAATGCTGGCTGGGCTGCCCTTATGGCGGCTATTTCAGCACCCAGTCGGCGACGCTGCCGGTGGCGGTGGCGACCGGCAACCTGACGGTGCGCCCCTTCTCGATCGTGCGGCAGGTGATCTATGACAAGGACAGCAAGCGCGCCAAAGGGGTCGAGATCATCGACGCCGAGACCAATCAGACCTATGAATATACCGCCAAGGTGATCTTCCTGAACGCCTCGACCTTCAACTCGACCTGGGTGCTGATGAATTCGGCCACCGATATCTGGGAAGGCGGCCTCGGCTCGTCCTCGGGCGAGTTGGGCCATAACGTGATGGACCACCATTTCCGCGTCGGCGCCGAAGGAACGGTCGAGGGTTACGAGGACAAGTATTACTTTGGCCGCCGCCCGGCCGGCTTCTACGTCCCGCGCTTCCGCAATATCGGCGATGACAGCCGCGACTACCTGCGAGGTTTCGGCTATCAGGGTTCGGCCAGCCGCGAGGGCTGGCAGCGCGACGTGGCCGAACTGAACATCGGCAAGGACCTGAAGGCGGCGCTGTCGGTGCCGGGCGACTGGACCATCGGCATGACCGGCTTTGGCGAGATGCTGCCCTATCACGACAACCAGATCGCGCTGGATCGCGGCAAGACCGACAAATGGGGCAACCCGGTGCTCGCGGTCAGCGTCGACCTGCGCGACAACGAACGCAAGATGCGCGAGGACATGACCCAGGACGCGGTCGAGATCTTCGAGGCCGCCGGCGTCAAGGATGTGAAACCGGTGGTCAAGGACTACGCCCCCGGCATGGGCATCCACGAAATGGGCACCGCGCGGATGGGCCGGGACCCGAAAACCTCGGTGCTGAACATGCACAATCAGGTCTGGGACGCGCAGAACGTCTACGTGACGGATGGGTCCTGCATGACCTCATCGGCCTGCGTGAACCCCTCGCTCACCTATATGGCACTGACGGCGCGTGCGGCAGAACATGCCGTCAACGCCCTGAAATCAGGAGATCTATGATGAATCGCCGTGAACTTCTGTCGATGATTGCCGCCTTCACCGGGGCGGCGCTGGTGGGAAGCGGGCGGGCCTTCGCCTATGATCCGACGACGACCGGCGCCAATATCTTCACCCCCGAAGACGCCGCTTTCCTGGACGAGGTGGCCGAGGTCATCATCCCGAAAACCGACACCCCCGGCGCCAAGGATGCGCAGGTCGGCACCTTCATGACCGTCTATGTCAGCGATTGCTTCACCGCCGACGAGCAGGCCGATTTCCGCGCGGGGATCGAGGCGCTGAAATCCGAAGCGCAGGCCGGATACGGCAAGCCCTTCACTGATCTGACGCCCGAGGAGCGGCAGGAATTCCTGCAGGCCGCGTCCCTTGTGGCGGCCGATCAGGCCAAGGTGGTCGAGGCGGCACTGGAAAAGCAGAAGCAGGACATCGCCCAGCAGACCAATGACGCCATGGCGGCGGACGAGGCGCTGGCGGCGATCGCCAAGGACCTGCCGAAGCTGCACTGGTTCACCCCCATCCAGCAATTGACGCTGTTCGGCTTCTTCACCTCGCAGATCGGCGCGACCGAGGTGCTGCGCTACGAGGCGGTGCCGGGCGAATATATCGGCGATCTGGACTACAAGGGCGAACCCGCCTGGGCCACCTGATCCTGTGACGGCCCCGGCAGTGCGGGGCCGTCTTTCCTTCATCCCATCAAGGAATCTCACATGAAAATCAGTAAGATGCTTCTAGCTGGCGCGGCGTTCGGCGTGGCGGCGGGTGCGGCTTTCGCGCAGGATGCCGAGGACCCGGCGGTCCGGCGCGCCAAATCCGAAGTGACCGAGATCTGGGAACCGGTGCCGGCGCTGGTGGCCACGCCCGAAGGGCAGCCGCCCTCGGATGCGGTGGTGCTGTTTGACGGCACCAACCTGGACGCCTGGGAAGCGGCCGAGGGCGGCCCCGCCGAATGGTTGGTCGCCGATGGCGCCCTGTCGGTGGCGCGCGGCAAGGGCGACATCCGCACCAAGGAAGGCTTCTGCGATGCGCAGCTGCATATCGAATGGCGTGCGCCGCCGAACGATCAGGGCCACAACGGCCAGGATCGCGGCAATAGCGGCGTCTTCCTGCAGGAACGCTATGAGGTGCAGGTGCTCGACAGCGCTGACAACCCGACCTATGTGAACGGTCAGGCAGGCTCGATCTATAAACAGCATCCGCCGCTGGTGAACGCCTCACGGGGGCCGGCCGAGTGGCAGGCCTATGACATCATCTTCACCGCCCCGATCTTCGCCGAGGATGGCAGCCTGCGCGTGCCGGGCTATGTCACGGTGATGCAGAATGGCGTGGTGGTGCAGAACCATGCGCAGTTGCAGGGGCCGACCGAATGGATCGGCTATCCCAGCTACAAGGCGCATGATTGCGCACCGATCAAGCTGCAGGATCACGATGCCGATGTCAGCTATCGCAATATCTGGGTCCGTCCGCTGTAAGCGTGATCCGAGACCCGAAAACGGGCCGCGCCAGTCGCGGCCCGTTTGCTTTGAGGGGTCACGGGCGGGTGGCGCCTTCAGGCAGGTTTGCGGTCAGGAACTCGGCCCCGGTCTTGACGACGGCGGGCGCATCCAGCGGCTGGTCATGTTCGATGATATACCAATCGACGCCCGCAGCCTCGGCCGCGGGCAGGATCGCCGCCCAGTCCTGCGTGCCCTGACCCAGCGCCTTGAAGCCTTTTTCATCCGCAGCCTCACCTGTGGGCGCATTGTCCTTGGCGTGAACGGCGAAGACGCGACCGTCGAAGCGACCCAGATATTCGGCCGGATCAAAGCCGCCGCGCGCGACCCAGGCCAGGTCAAGCTCGGTCAGGACATCGGGGCCGGCGGCCTCCATCATGATTTCCAGCGCGCTGAGGCCGTCGAACTGGGCCATCTCGAAATCGTGGTTGTGATAGGCCAGCGTCATGCCCTCGGCCTTCACCTTGTCGCTGATCGCCTTCAGTTCGGCCCCGAGTGCCGCCCAGCCAGCGGCATCGGTCGGACGCTCCTCGGGCTTCAGGAAGGGGACCACCAGGATGGTGTTGCCGATGGCCTTGTTGAAGGCGATCACTGCATCGAGATTGTCGCGCAGGTCAGCCAGTTGGGCATGGGTCGAAATCGCCGTGATCCCGTGCTTGTCGAGCGCCGCCTCCAGCGTTTCGGCGTCGGTATCCTGCATGCCGACGGTTTCCACCGCCGTCACGCCCGCGGCCTGAACGGCCGCCAATTGGTCATCCAGCGTGCCGGAATCGCGCAGCGTGTACATCTGCACCGCGATCGGCAGCGTGCCGGTGTCGCGGTCCTGCGCCGCAACCGGCGCAGTCCCCAGAACCGAGACCGCCAGCATCGAGGTGCCCGCGAGCAGGCCGCGCAGGGTAAGCATGGATTTCGTCATCTAAATCTCCCTTGATCCACCTCCTCCCCCGGAGGCGCGAGGATGTATGTAAAGGATTTCATTTCACATGAAAAGGATTACATTTGCTGGACCCGGTAGATTTCACCCACAGATCGCCCATATCCGCCCGCATCCGGCAGGCGGGGAATTGCCCCACAGCGACGCGACCGTGACGCCGCTCTGTCCGGACATCAGTCCACCGGCAGAGATGGCGTGCTGCCAATGAGATTTCCGCCGCACCGGTACTTGCTGCCTCATACTTGCCATGTCCGCCGCAAGGTTTCGCGGTCATAAGCGGAATTTCTCCGGTGTCGGGGAACGGAATTTCTGACCCGAGATGATCCGCATTTGGGCGGAATTTCCATACCTGCAACCCGTCTGGCGAAAAATTGTTCTTTCGTCACAGACCGGTGGTTGCACGTCTCGCGCGTCGGTTGTCCCGGACCCGAACCGGCGTGAGCGCGCCGCCCTTGTGCCGCCATGGAATTGACTGCAAGAGATGCGTGATTTGTTGAGGTTAATGATGGCGAGTTTCAAGCTGTGGATTGGCGCCTCTGCCGCCGATACCATCACCCGGCTGGCCGTGCAGTTGGCCAGCACCATGGTGGTGGCACGGATTCTGACCGCCGAGGAATTTGGCCTCGCCAGCCTCGTGCTGGGCGTGACCACGATCATGTCCGCCTTCATCGGCCTTCCCTTCGAGGAATCGCTGGCCCAACGCCGCAAGCTCTATACCAGCCATCTGGAAACCTCGCTGTTCGTCTCGGCGGTGCTGACAGCGATCTCGGTGGCGTTTTCGGCGTTGCTCGGTCCGGTGATCGAGCGGCTGTCGGACGCGCCCGGCTTTGCGCTGGCGCTGGTGGCGGGCAGCCTGCTGCTGTTCGCGCAGGGCCCCGGCGCGGTCGCGCGCGCGATCGCGCGGCGGCATCGCCGCTTTGTCGACCTGTCGGTCTGCAATGCGCTCAGCACGGTGCTGGGCAGCGGTTTTGCGGTGCTGGCGGCCTTTGCCGGCTGGGGTGTCTATTCGCTGATCCTGCAGCGGCTGCTGCCCAATGTCTTCTTCCCGGTCCTGGCCCTGACGGCGATGAAATGGCGCGGCCAGCGGATCTGGATCCCGATGCGCTGGCATCCGGCGCGTTTTCGCGAACTGTTCCGCTTTTCCTGGCTGCATCTTGCCGATGTGGGCGTCACCAATGCCGGTCCTGCGACGCTGTCCTTCCTGATCAACGCCTATTTCGGGCAGGCGGTGCTGGGAATGCTGAACATCGCGCTGCGCATCGTCGATCCGCTGCGTTCGGCGCTTCTGAGCGTGGGGCACAACCTCGCCTTCTCGGTGCTGGTCCGGCTGCAGACGGATGCGCGCAAGCTGACCGTCAAGGCGGCCGAGATTACCGCCGATACCGGCTTCTTCATCATCCCGGCCTTCGTCGGCCTGGCCGTGGTCTCGCCGGTGCTACTGCCGATGCTGGTCGGTCCGGGCTGGGAATCCTCGATCCCGCTGTCGCAGATGCTCTGTCTGGCGGTGGCCTTTTCGCTGCCGTTCAACTTCTATTATTCGGGCTATTCGGCCTTGGGGCGGCCGGAATACGGCCTTTACGGCAGCACGCTGTCGCTGCTCGCCATGGTCGCGGCGTTCCTGCTCAGCGCCTGGGCGGGCCTCGGCCAGACGGTCGGCATCGCCTTCATCACCTATGAGGCCGCCAAGGTGTTGATCGCGCTGGCGCTGGCGCTGCCGATCTCGGGGCGCGCGCTGAAAACCGCCCTGATCGAGATCGTTCGGATCTGGATCGGTTCGCTGCTCATGGCGGCCATCCTGCACTGGCTGTTCCTGTCATCGGACAGGCCACAGGTCTCGGGTTTGGGGCTTGCAGGCATTGTCTTGGCGGGGGTAGTGGTCTATCCGCTCATCATGACGGTTGTCTGTCCGCGCTGCATGCGCGACTTCGTCCGGCTGCTGCGCAGTCGCTAGTGTTTTACCAAGTCAGAGCTATCCCTTGCTGGCCTTCATCATATCTGAAGAACATCAATACGCCGTGCGGGACGTGTTGGAGACCCGTCACCACCCCCTGCATGGCCGGATGTTCATCCTCTCCTACGGCGAGTTCCTGTCGCTCCCGGAACTGCCGCGCGCAACCTACCTTTTCCTGGACATCGAGCGGCTGACCCCCGACCGGCTGGCCGCCACACCGCTGCGCATCGCCCAGCTGGAAAAGGCCATGCCGGGCACGCGGATCCTGAACCGTCCCGACCGCATCGTCGACCGGCTGACCATCATGCAACGGCTGTGGGAGGCGGGCATCAACGGCTTCCGGGTGATGCCCGTGACCGCGCCGCCCGAGGATCTGCGCTATCCGGTCTTTCTGCGTGGAATGCAGGATCACGAGGGGCCGCGCTCGACCCTGATCGGCGATGCGGCGGAACTGGACCGCGCCGTGGCCGCGCTGAACAGCCCGGATGGCTTTGCCATCACCGAATATATCGACGCCCGCAATGCCGAGGGGCTGCACGAAAAGCGCTCCTACATGCGCGTGGGCGACCGGCTTTTCCCGGCCGCGCGCGATGTCAGCCGCAACTGGGTCTGCAAGGGGGAATATTCCAACCCCGAAGGCGTCGCTCAACCCGAGATCGAACTGGCCTTCCTGACCGGAACCGAGGATCGCGACGCGCTGCGGCGCGCCTTCGACGTGACCCGGATCGACTATGGCCGCGCCGATTACGCGGTGGTCGACGGCCGCCCGCAACTGTTCGAGATCAACACCAACCCCTGGGTCGAGCCGCCCGAAGGTGTGCCGGCCTGGGCGCGGCGCAGCGCGGGTACCATCGTTTCGGCCTGGCTCGACGCGGTCGAGGCGCTGGATGCGGAATCGGGGATCGACCGGCAGGAATGGGTGCCGGTCGGCGGGGCAGTTCCGGTCCCAATCCCGCCGGGATTTAAGCGCCGCAACATCGTCCACAAGCTGCTGCTCCGGTCTGGCCAGCTGCATCGCGAAACCGGGGTCATGCGCCGGTTGCGCCGGGTGCGCTTTCTCTGACAGGCTGGCCGCCTGAGCCGTGACCGCGGAAAGGATGCCTGCATGTCCGTCGTCCCCCCTGTTTTCGCGCAGCTTTGCGCCGCGTTGATGATGGCCATCCTCACCGCCCTGCCCGCGACGGCGCAGGATGCGCCCGTCGCAGCCGGCACAGCGGGTCTGGCCGTCGGGCTGGATACGCTGCGGGGCCGTGACGAGGCGGATCTGCGCGCAGAATTCGCCGATTTCGCCGAGCTCGGCGTGCGCTGGCTGCGCACCGACATCTACTGGGCCGATGTGCAGGCCAAGGGGCCGGGTAGCTATGACTGGTCCGAAACCGATCATGTCCTGGATCTTGCGCAGGAATTCGGCATCGAGCTGTTGCCGGTGGTCGGCACCACGCCCGACTGGGCCAAGAAGGACCGCGACGGCGCCTCGACCCCGGTCAATCCCGACAGTTTTGGCCGGTTCCTGACGGCGGCCGTGCAACGCTACAAGCCGCGCGGCGTGCGGGTCTGGGAAATCTGGAACGAGCCGAACCTGGCCGGCAACTGGCCCCCGCATCCCGATCCCGCCGCCTATGCGGCGCTGCTGATCGCCGCCCATCGCGCCATCAAGGCACAGGACCCCGAGGCGACGGTGATCCTTGGCGGAATGGCCGCGGCGCGATGGACCGGGCCGCCCTTCAACATCCAGCACTATACTGCGCCGGATTTCCTGCAAGGCGTCTATGACGCCGGGGGCGGCGACGCCTTCGATGCGGTCGCCTATCACCCCTACAGCTATCCCGACACGCCAGATGCCGATTGGCGCTGGAACGGCTGGGGGATCATGAGCGGACCGCTGCGTCAGGTGATGATCCGCAACGGCGATGGCGACAAGCCGATCTGGATCACCGAATTCGGCGCCCCGACCAACGAGGGCAATGGCGGCGTCAGCGAGGAAGAACAGGCTGAAACCCTGCGCCAAGGCGTCCGTCTGGCACGCGAATCGGGCTGGGCCGGCCCGCTGTTCTGGTACGGCTATCGCGACCTCGGAAACGACGTCGGCAATAATGAGCACTGGTTCGGGATTCTCGACGAAAAAAGTCGGCGAAAACCTGCTTGGCGCGCCTATCGAGACAATTTTAAGAACTAAGGGTTGTGGCCTGAAGTTTGCCGCATTCTACGGTTGCGCCGGCGCGAGGAGGCTCGGGCCGGATTTCAATCGGAATGGATAGCGACAAATGGCAATAACAAAAGTCACCTCGGGACAGTTGGGAATGGCAACACCCTTTGGCGAGCTGCTGGGCAGTTCCACCGCCGACATGAACGCCGAACTGGCCGACTACGCAAAACTGGGGGTCGATTGGGTGCGTCTGGACATTCACTGGGATCTCGTCCAGCCGACCAAGAACGGGGGATATAACTGGAAGCTGGTGGACAAGGTCTTCAACGCCATCGACAGTGCCGGCATGGAGGTGTTGGCCGTTTTCAACAATGTGCCCAAATGGTTGGACAAGACGCTGTCGACCTCCGAATCTCAGAAGGCGTTAGCGGATTTCGCCCGTGCCGCGGCCGAGCGCTATGGCGACAAGGTCAACCACTGGGAGATCCTGAACGAGCAGAACAAGCATGGCGTCACCCCGGCCGATTATGCCGCAGCGCTGAAGCAGACCTATACCGCGATCAAGGCCGTCGATGCCGATGACACCGTCATCACCGGCGGCCTGGCGGCAGTCCCCTCCACCGGCAGCGGCATGTGGGGCGCGGTCGATTACCTTCAGCAGGTTTATGCCAATGGTGGCGGCGACTATTTCGATGCCGTCGGGTATCACCCCTATACCTATCCGCTGATGCCCAGCAACAACGCCGCCTGGAACGGCTGGGAGATCATGGAAACCGGCATTCGCGGGACCATGCTGGCCAATGGCGATGCGGACAAGCAGGTCTGGATGACCGAGATGGGCGCCCCCACCTCGGGCAGCGGGGTGACGGTGTCCGCGGCCGAACAGGCGCAGGTCCTGAGTGAATCGGTGGCTCTGGCCAAGAACCTCAGCTGGGCCGGCCCGATCATGTGGTTCAGCTATCAGGATTCAGCGATCGATGCCGGCTTCGGGCTGCTGGATTCCTGGGGCAACCGCAAGGCGGCCTATTCGACCTATGCCACGCTGGGGAATCAGGACAACAACACCCCTACCACCGGCCTTCAGGCCGGTGTGGCCAACGTGCAGATCGGGACCGGACGCGGCGAATTGCTGACCGGCAATAATGAGAACAACCGCCTCGAGGGCCTGGGCGGCAACGACACCCTGCGCGGCAATGGCGGCGATGACCTGCTGCTGGGCGGCGATGGCGTCGACCACCTGAATGGTGGCGACGGGATCGATATGCTCGTGGGCGGCCCAGGCGATGACGTTCTGTCCGGAGGGTCGGGCGCGGATGTGTTTGTCTTCACCGACACCCAGGGGCGTGACCGGATCAACGACTTCCTCACCTCGAGCGGCGATGTGCTGGATCTGTCGGCGATCGACGCCAATGCCAATCTTGCCGGCAACCAGGCCTTCACCTTCATTGGCGGCAAATATCTGAAGGAGGCGGGTGATCTGGGGGTCTATATCGACCGGGTCTATAACAAGACCTATGTGCAGGCCGACCTGAACGGCGACGGAAAATACGACCTCAACATCCTGTTGACCGGCGTCCACAACATGAGCGTGGACGATTTCCTGCTGTAAGCGACGGCGGTGGCGCCTACCCCGAGGTGACCTCGCGGTAGAGCGCCGCCATCTCGCGCGCCATGCGGTCGGCGGTATAGCGTTCGCGATAGCGTTCCAGCCCCCGCCGCCCATATTCGCGCAACTGCTCGGGCGTCGTGCCTTCGATCAGCGCCACGATTTCGCCGACCGCATCGGGGGTGAACAGCCGTCCGGTGCGGCCGTCCGCAACGACATCCTGCAACCCACCCACCCGGCTGGCGAAGACCGGCAGACCCGCCTGCATTGCCTCGACCGCAACGAGGCCGAAACCTTCCCAGCGCGAGGGCACCAGCAGCAGATCGGCACGCGCGAACAGGTCGAACACCTTCTCGCGCGGTTGCCATCCCAGCAATTCGACATTGGGGGGCGGCGCGGGCAGCGCCTCGGCCGAGACGATGGCGCTGCCGATCGCCTGCGCATGGGCCCTGTCGCCCAGCCGGCGCATCACCTCAAGGAAGGTGTCATAGCCTTTCTGGCGGTCGAAACGGCCGGCGAAGGCGATCAGCAACTTGCCGTCGGCGCGGGGGGGCCGGGCGGCCGCTTCGGGGCGGGGGCTGACGCCATTGTCGATGACCACCAGCTTTTCCGGGGCGATGCCGATTTCCAGCGCCGCGCGGCGCTCGTAATCGGAGATGCAGACGATCCGGTCGGTGACCCTGCTCAGCAGCCGTTCGACCTGCGCCACCAGCTTCTGGCCGCGCCCGCTGCCTTCACGCGAAAACGCCCAGCCATGCGGGCAATAGATGGTGCGGCAGCCGCGCGGGATCAGCGGATCCAGCCCCCGGACCGCCGCCCCGGCGAAGGTCGAATGGATATGCAGGATCTCGGGCCGGGTGCGGCGCAGATGGCCGATCGTGCGCAGCCCGAGCGCGGCCAGATCCTTTTTCGAGCCGCGCCGCATCGGATAGTCGATGAGGGTGAAATTCGGCCCCTGAAGATGTTCCAGCGCCGGACGATTGACCGCGGGCGTGATCAGGTCGATGGCGGTCGCGGGCATGGTCGCGATCTGCAGCGCCAGCAGTTCCTCCAGATAAGTGACGACGCCGCCCAAGGGGGCCTCGGTGACGTGGACGATCCGGCGGGGATGGATGTCAGGCGCGGCCATGGCGCACCCTTACAACCGCATCGCGCAGGCGGCGATAGGCACCGGGGGCCACGCCGCGCATCAGGATCGCTGCCGCCCTTTTCTGGGACAGACCGCCCTGCTGAACCGCCGCGCGCAGGATGCCGAGCGCCCGCATCGGCTCGCGCCGCGCGATCTCGGGGGCGAGGAAACGGGCCAGGAAACCGGCTTCGGCGCGAGGCGTCAGGCGGCCGGACTGGTGGGCGACCCAATCGGTGATCTCGGACGGCCGGGTGGTATAGGAAAGCCGCCCCTCGGACTGGTCGTCATACCAGACCACCAGCGGCTCGGGCAGCATCCGGAAGCGGGCGCCGGCCTCCTCCAGCCGCAGGCAGAGGTCGAGGTCCTCGAGGCAGCGCAGCCCCGGATCGAAACCCACCTGCCCGAACAGCGCCCGCGGCATCACCAGCGTCGAGGTCTGCATCAGACCGTCTTCGGCGAACAGGTAATCGCCGACCCGCTGGCCTTCGGCAATGCCGCGGTCGGGCTTGACCATGCGGTTGTCCTCACCGCGGTGGAAATACAGCGGCGAATACCATACGGCGCCCCCCTGCCCCGCATCCGCCGCGATGGCGGCACGGAAGGCGGCCAGCTTGCCGGGCAGGAATTCGTCATCGGAATCGAGGAAGGCCACATACGTCCCGCGCGCCTCGGCGCCACCGCGATTGCGTGCAGCCGAGGCGCCGGCATTTTCCTGCCAGACGTAGCGGATTCGCGGATCACCCATCCCTTCGACCGCCGCGCGGGTGTCGTCGCGCGAGCCGTCATCGACGACCACGATTTCGAAATCCGGGTCGGACTGCGCCAGGCACGAGGCCAGCGTCCGCCCGATCTTGTCGGCGCGGTTATAGGCCGGAATGACGATCGAAAAGAACGGCGGCGCGGTTCCGGCGGAGGAACGAGGGGACGGCTCGGCCATGAAAATCGGTCCGTATATACTTGTGAAAAACCTGTGCCGCGCGGATCGGGTCGGCGGCATGTATCGTAGTTTCCCTGCCTGTCGCCGCAAGGGGCCTGTGGGACGACCGGCGGAACCCGGCTGATGTCACCGAATGGTCAGGTTGCGCCTGATATCGATGCCGCCTACCCTGTCGCACATCGCATACCCGGCGGCGCAGAGGTTCCAGTTCCCAGTCCCGAAGGTTTCCATGTCCAAGCCTTTCCTGCTGTCCATCGTCATCCCGAATCGCAACCGCGCGCAGACGCTGCTGCGCGCGCTTTTGTCGCTGGAGGGGCAGACGGCGGACGAGCTGGACATCGTGGTCGTCGATGATGCGTCCGAGACCGACCTGTCTGATGCATACGCTTTGGCCGAAAAGATGGGCGCGCGGGTGCTGCGCCAGCCGCGCCACCTGCGCGGCTCGGCCGCCCGAAATCGTGGCGTGACCGAGGCGCGCGGCACCCATGTCAGCTTCCTCGATTCCGACGATATCTGGCTTCCGGGCCGTTATGACGACATCAAGGCCTTCTTCGCACGGCCCGAGAATGACCGGCAGGTGCTGATCAGCGGTGCCCTGCTGCATGTCGGCGGCGAGATCCGCCCGACGGTGCAGCCTCCATGGAAGCCCGGCAGATCGCTGGTCGAATATGTCTATCGCGACGGCGCGCGGGTGCAGACCTCGATGCTGACGATGCCGGTCGATATCGCCCGCGCCCATCCCTTCGACGAGACGCTGCGGGTCAATCAGGACACCGATCTCGCGATGCGGCTGGACCGGGCCGGGATCGGCTTCACCGTCTCGCCGCTGCCGGCTCTGGTGAAAGAGGAAACGCCCCGCACCGACCGGCTGACCACCGACAATGCCACCGTGGAATGGTCCCATGCCTGGTACCTACGCGAGTCCCACGACTGGTCGGCGGCCGCCAAAAGCGGCTATCACCTTCAGGACCGGGTGTGGCGGCTGGCCGATGCGGGCCGCAAAGGACAGGCCATGCTGAGTCTCGGCCGGACCCTGTTCCCGCCGGTCTCGGCGCGCGAAACCGCACGGCGCGCGATCACGCTGGCACTCGGCGATCGCGGCTATACGGCGCTGCGGCGGGTCTACCGGAAAACCTCTGGCGACAAGGCGGTCCCGGAGAGGGCCGCAGCCGTTCTGCGCATCTGGCAGGAGCTGGACCGCCGCAGCAAGGAGATGAGCGGGGGATAGGCGCCGAACCGGCCGCAAAGCCCGATGTGTAGGCAAAAACGGACCCCGACCGGCGATCTTCTGCCCATTTTGCCCCGGCACGCCGGGGATAGTGATCGAAACCGGTGCGGCACTGCTCGACCTGTCGGGGCTTTTCGGGATAATACCGCGGCGCCGGACCTGTTTTCTGTTCCGCCGGCAGTTTTTTGAGGGGTGATGGCAGTGAGCCAGAATTTTCGTGCCTCGGTGGCCATGGGCCTGGCCCCTGCCGCGCTGACGGACGGTGCAGGCGGCCAGCCGGTGCCGTGCCGGGACCACAGGGATCTGCCCAACGCGGGTCCGCAGGCCGGTCACCCCCCTGCCCACCTTCCCGCAATTTGCCGAGGCTGACATGCGCAAAGCCCCCGATCCCTTCACGTTTGGCGATGTGTTCCGGGTTATCCGCAAGAACCTGCTCATCTCGCTGCTGCTGGCGGCCATGGGCGGGGCGGGTGCCTATGTGGTGGCCCAAGGGATACCCGATCGGTATGCAGCGACGGCGCGGCTGATTTCGGATGCCAGCCGCTCGGGTCTGATCACCACCAATGACCAGGGCCCGGACGAAACCGGCGACGCCACCGCGACCTCGACCATGGTCGAAACCATCAGCACCAGCGCGGTGCTGAACCACGCCCTGGCCGAAATGTCGCCCGAAGGTTTCGCCCTGCTGGCGCAATCGGCCAAGATCGACCCCGTTCCCACCGACCTCGACGCCATGGATGACGAAACCCGGCAGGCACTGTTGCGCGCATTGTCGCAGCAGCTGACGGTGAACAACAGTGGCCGGTCCTTCGTGATCAACCTCACCTATCTGTCGGAAAGTCCGCTGCTGGCTGCCGACGCCGCCAATGCCGTGGCCGAGGGCTATCTGCGCTACCGGCTGGAATTGCGCAACGCCGTCTATGCCAAGATGCTGGCCAATCTTCAACAGCAGATCGCCGAGTTGACCAACGGGTTGGAAGCCGCCGAAAAGATCGCGCAGACCATGCGCGAAAAGGTCCGCCTGCTGGCGCAGCGGAATGATGTCTGGGTCGAGGGCCGGCAGGAGCAGGCCATCGCCGAAAACGCCCAGCTTTATGCCAGCCAGCGCGAGGCCGAGCGCGAGGTCGCCGCCACCGCCGTCGTCTATGAGCGCCTGTTGCTGGAGCACCGCCAGATTCAAAGCCGCATGGGCGAACCCGAGATCACCGTGCAGCTTTTCTCGCCCGCTCTGGTGCCGACACGGCCCAGCGGTTTCAACGTCAAGCCGATCCTGCTGATGCTGGGGGTCCTCGCGGGCCTGCTGGCGGGCCTGTCGATCGGGCTGATCCGCGAGCGCATTCAGCGTCATCGCCGCGCCCGCCGTGAGGGAGCTTCGGCATGACCCGCCCCCCCGTCACCGCCGACGGCCGGCCCGAAATCTGCGTCCTCATCCCGGTCTTCCGCGACCAGACCGGATTGGACGAAACGCTGCGCATTCTCGCGCAGGACAGCTTTCCCTTCGATGTCGTGGTCGTGGACGACGGCTCGCCCACGCCGATCACCGCCCCCGATCATTGCGGCAGCCACCGCGTCACCCTGCAGCGGCTGGACCGCAATCAGGGGATCGAGCACGCGCTGAATGCCGGCATCGCGACCATTTTCGACCGCGGCTACACCTATATTTCGCGTCTGGATTGTGGCGACATTCCGCTCACCGGACGCTTCGAGAAGCAGTTTGCCTTCATGGAGGCACATCCCGATATCGGCATCCTCGGGACCTGGGCGCGCTGCGTGAACGACGACGGCGATTATCTGTTTACTTTGCGCTTTCCGACCGAATCAGCGGCGATGAATCGCCGCCAGCGCTATGTGCCCGCGATGCTGCATCCGACCATCATGATCCGCAGCGATTTCCTGCGCGAGGTCGGATTGTATTCCGACCGCTACAGGACCGCCGAGGATTACGAACTGTTCGTGCGGATGGCGCGCAAGCACGGCATCGCCAATATCCCCGAGGTGCTGACCCAGTATATCGTCAGCGAAACCGGCACCACCGCTGCCAAGCGCAAGCGCAACCTGGTCTCGCGTCTGGGGGTGCAGCGGGAATATTTCGGCTGGAACGACCCCCATTCCTATCTGGGCGTGGCGCGGACGCTGACCTTCATGGCGCTCCCCTTCAGCTGGCTCACGGCGGTAAAGAAGAAGGTCTGGCGATGATCGCGGCGGCCAGCCGCATGATCTCCAGCCGCATCCTTCCGCGCTGGCTGGTGATCCTGCTGATCGTGGCCACCATTTTCAACGACCTGCAGCCTTTCCTGCCGCTTGGCGAGCTGTCGAAGGACGCATTCGTCTATCTGTTTCCGCTGGCGTTCCTGATGTTGCTGCGCAATCCGGGGCGGGTGGCGCTGCCGCCGCTGTTTTCGGTGCTGCTGCTGATCTTCATCATCCTGATCGTGGTCAGCATCGCCGTCAATTACGAGGCCGTCTCGACCGCCTATTTCAAGGGCCGCAGCGGGATGAGCAGGGTCATCACCCAAGGCATGGCGGTGCTACTGGGGCCGCTGGTGACGCTGCTGTTCTTCAACCTCGCCAGCAGCGCCAACCGGCGCGACATCTCGCGCGGGGCCGAGGTGGCGCTGTGGGTCATGGCCGTGGTGGCCGTGTTCGAGACCGCGAGCTGGTCCGGCGTGCCGGGCTTTTCGCAGATCTATGAGGGGATGTCGGTCTTCATCCACGCCGAGACCAATGAATACTACCCCCTGCGGATGCGGCTGACCGCCTTCGAAGCCTCCTGGGCGGCGGTGATGCTGACCTTCATCTTCCCCTTCGCCATGACGCGGGCGACGCCGGTGAAGCTGTTCCTCTATGCCGGGTTCGTCATCCTGTCGATGTTCCTCGCCCAGTCGCGCACCGCCATGCTGGTGATCGGAATCCAGTATCTGGTTCTGCTGGCGGCCTTCATGCGGCGGAGGAAGGATTATATCGTCCATTGCGTGACCGCCATATGCATTGCGGCGATGACGGTGCTGGCGACGCCGGGCGTCGGGGAATCCGTGGCCACGAAAGTGTCCAACCTGATCGAGTTCGGCAGCGTGGACGGCATGATCGACAAGGATGGCGGGGTCGAGAATGTCTCCAACATCACCCGACTGGCAGCGGTGCGCGCCGGCATGTCGATGTTCCGGGAAAACCCGGTCTTCGGCGTGGGCTTCGCCCAATACGGCTTCAACTATCCCTCGCATATCCACATGGACGACATGCGCAGCTCGGAGGTGCGCAGCTATGTCACCGAGGCCGATATCGAACTGGCGTGGCCGCCCGCCTATTCGCTGCATGTGCGCCTGCTGGCAGAGCTGGGCATCATCGGCTATCTCAGCTGGCTGTCGCTTATCCTGCCGGTGCTGCTGCGCTCGCTGATGATGGCGGACGGCACCACCTATCTGGGGCGGATGCATCTGGCGGTGGCGATGACGCTGATCGGCTGGATGCTTCTGGGGGTCAGCATCGACAGCTTCCGCTTCTTCGGCGGCTGGATCGCTCTGGGCGTGGGACTGGCGCTGCCGCGGCCGCCCCGCAGCTTCGGCGACCGCCCGGTCGTGTCCCGGACCGCCGCCGCATCCTGATCACGGTGATCGCCCGCATGGGCGGGTCTTGCGTGAAGGGGATGTTGCGCGAAAGCTGTGTCAGCCATGGCTGCCCCGCAGCGCCTGCCGGGGCGCCGCAGGCGGGCGCAGATCCGGCAGGGGTGATCGATACGGGTTGTCGGCTGGCTGGTGCCGGGCGCACCGCTGCAGGACCTCGGGCGCCCCGGGCATGCGCAGGAGATGGGGCTGGCGCTGCCGCGCCCGCGCCCCTGGGGTTCGGCGCCCGCGCGGTTACTTGCCGGTGCGGCGCAGCATCGTCACCACGGTCATCGCCATGATGCGCAGGTCTTCCGTGAAGGAGATATCGCGCTCATAGGCCACGTCCATGCCGACGCGCTCGTCATAGCTGACATCGTTGCGCCCGGTGGTCTGCCACAGGCCGGTGAGGCCGGGGCGGACACGCAGATAGGCGGCCGCGTCGCTGCCATAGCGGGGCAGTTCGTCCTGAACGATCGGGCGCGGCCCGACCAGGCTCATCTCGCCTTTGAGCACGTTGAAAAGCTGCGGCAACTCGTCAAGGCTGGTCTTGCGCAGGAAGTTCCCGATGCCGGTCACGCGCGGGTCGTTGGTCAGCTTCTGCGACTCGTTCCATTCCCGACGCATCTCGGGCGAGCTGTCGAGCAGGCCTTTGAGGCGTTCCTCGGCGTTCATGGCCATCGAGCGCAGCTTGATGCAGCCGAAGCTTTCGCCGCCCTGACCCAACCGGCGATGCACGAAGATCGGCATGCCGCGGTCATATAGGAAAATGATTGCCGCGATTACGGCAAGCACAGGGGCCAAGACGACCAGGCCCAGGGTACTGGCCGCAATATCGAATGCCCGCTTCCCGCCATTGCGGTACCAGCTGTTTTCAGCGGCAAGCTCGGGCGCACGCACCCGGCGCACTTCCGTAGAGGAAGCAAAATGCTGATTATCAACGTTGATCATAACTATTCACCGTCGTCCTTTGCCATTTGACGCATCGTTGCCGTTAATGAACGTTAACCGCACGGGAAAGATAATTAATGGTGTTAGCGATACCTGTAAAGCGCTGCATCGCAGCATAGGCGGATTGTCGCAATTTGCACTGAACTGGATATTAATAAAACTTCTGGTTGTTTCGTTTGAAGCATTCAGGGTAAACGCAGAAGGAGAGTGAATATAAATTCACTCCTCCCATGATTGCCGGCGATAAACCGCCGACCTCAGACACCTAACTAATTTGTGTATTTACAGATAGTTGTATTGAATTTGCTGTGATTTCCTGCACTCGGCGCAGCGTCTGAGCGGCGATGAGGCAGGTTTTTCAAGCCAGTTACCAAAAAGAAACAAGGCATAAGAAGTCCGCTGCCACGCCATGCTGCATGTGCGGCAGAACTTCCTTAGACCGAGTTTGCTCCACGCAAATTCGGCCTCGCCCGACGTCAGCCGAAGGTCAGGTTGGGGGCCAGGAACACACCTCAAGATCGAGCGGCGATTGCTTACTGCAACTTTACCGAAAATTGGCAAGAACGACCCAAGCGCCGCCGTTGCCATTTCGCCAATTCTTAATTGATTGAAATAATTCATATACGATGCAGACAAAAGATATAGGGGGTCGGCAGGTTTGACGAAATATATAAATCGCAAATATAGGATAATTCTGTAGCGACAGGACAATACTCGCCCCACCGATTAAATTTTAAGACGTGCTTTCAGCTTCTTACCGGAATGCCCGATGTTCGGCCCAGGCTCCGACCGGACTGCCCGCACCCCGGTTCCCTGCCCTTGCCAAAATTCTGCCATCCATCTCCGCCGTAATCCGGGCACCCTGCGACGGCCGCGCGCAAAAGCCGCCGGGTTCGCCTCCAAACCCGACCGCAGAAATGCTGAGGATCCACACGCCAGTGCCCCCGCGCGGGATCATTACAGCGGCGGAATGCTTTGGACCGGAACATCGCCCAACCGAAACGGCACGGCAGAGCCCCGACAATCGCACGGCCGCGGACCGCGTTTTGGTTAAGCTGGCCGTGCCGAGGTGCCGCGAAGACGGGTCGCCAGTCCCACTGGTCTGCCCGTGCCTGCCGCGAAGGCAAGTGCCGCCTTCCTGTTCAATCCCGATCGTCAGGCCTGCGCTGCACGCAAAAGGACCCGGACAGGCGATCCGGGGCCTCGGATATTCTCGGGACGGCGAGATTTCGCCAATCAGCGACGCTGCACCACCAGCGCGGTCCAATCGCCCAGATCCTCGCGGCTTTCCGGATCGAACCCGGCGGCATTATAGGCGGCGAGCACTTCATCCGCCTGGGTGGTCAGCACCCCCGACAGAATCGCCCGGCCGCCATGGGCGACGTGGCGCGCCATGTCGGGCGCGAGGTCGATCAGCGGCTGTTTCAGGATATTGGCGAAGACCAGATCGAAGGGCGCCGCGTCGTCCAGAAGGTGATGGTCGAATCCGACCGCCTGAAAACAGGCCACCCGTCCGTCCAGCCCATTGGCGATCACATTCGCTTCGGCCACATCCACCGCGACCGGGTCGATGTCGGAGGCCAGCACCGTGCCCGGCCAGACCCGCGCCGCCGCCATCGCCAGCACGGCGGTGCCCGCGCCGATATCGGCCACCCGATGGGGCTGCCAGCCGGTATCGATCAGCCGGTCGAGCGCCAGCAGACAACCGCGCGTGGTGTTGTGATGGCCGGTGCCGAAGGCCATCGCCGCCTCGATCAGCAACGCCTCGGCACCGGGGGGCACCTTGTCGGCGTCATGGCTGCCATAGACGAAGAACCGCCCGGCGGAAACGGGGGTGAGTTCGCGCTTCACATGGGCGACCCAGTCGACTTCCGGCAATTCGCTGATGACGAAGGGATTGGCACCCTGCGCGGCGGCCAGCAACGCCAGGCCGATCTCGTCCGGCGGATCGGTGAAATAGGCGCCGACCTCCCAACGGTCGGAGCCGTCCTCGATCTCGAAGATGCCGGTGCCGACGGGTTCCGGCTGCAACTCCTCGCACAGATCGGCCAGGTTCGCGGCAGCCTCGCGGCCGATGACATGGGTCAGGGCGGTCCAGGTTGGCATCAGGGAAGCTCATGTCCTTCGGGCATCACCGCCTTGATGCCGGTGCCGCGCATGCTGCAGTAGCCGTCCGGGACCTTGTGCAGATATTGCTGATGGTCTGGCTCCGGCGCTGGATAGAAATGATCGACCGGCAGGATCTGGGTGGTGATCTTGCCGCGTCCGCCGACCGCCAGCCGGTTGTCATAATCGATCTTCGACGCCTCGGCCTGAGCGCGTTGCGTGTCGGTGTAATACATGATGAGCGAGCGATACTGATCGCCGATATCATTGTGCTGGCGGTCGCCCTGGGTGGGATCGTGATTCTCCCAGAACAGCTTGAGCAGGTGATCATAGCTGATGCGCGAGGGATCATAGACCAGATGCACCACCTCGGCATGGCCGGTATTCCCGGCGCAGACCTGGTCATAGGTCGGGTTCGGGACCGTGCCGCCGGCAAAGCCCACCTGCGTCATCCAGATGCCGGGCTGTTCCCAGAACAGCCGCTCGACACCCCAATAGCAGCCCATGCCGAAAATCGCCTGTTCGAACCCTTTCGGGATCGGTCCATCCATCGGACGGTCAAAAATCGCGTGATTGGCCATCGTCTCACCCTTTCGCAGTTCTGCGTCAACGCGGCCACCCTCAGGCGGTTTCACCTCGGGTGCCGGTGTCTTCACCGATCATTAAGGGATCAGAAGGGCCAAACACCAGAGGGGGCGACGCAAAGCCGGATCCCGCGGGCGCGCGTCAACCGGCCTTCAGGCAAGAAAAAACCCCGGCCGCATTACTGCTTGGCCGGGGTTCGGTCGGTCGGCGCCGCGGCGCAACCTTCAGGCACGGTGGTTCACCACAGCGTCGATATCGGCGCGGGTCAGACCGATGTCGTTCAGTTCGCGGTCGCTCAGGCGTTCCAGCTCGGCGCGGGTTTCCATGCGCAGCATCCAGCCGCGCACGGCTTCGGTGATGCGGGCGAAGAAGCCGTTGGTTTCAGCCGGGACGCGGGTCGTCAGGGTCATCGTGGTCATGTCTACATCCTCACTTTGTTCGGCGCCGGATCAGGCGCGGTTCATTCCGTGCCGCTGAAATAGGCCGATGCTGCGCCTGCAACCAGCCCCAAAGGCCGCAACGCCGCTATGCGTCCGGGGCATGATTTGCCGGCATCGGCGCGGATTTTAACGCGAATTTGATCCGATTCTGCGCATTTGCCCCCGATATCCGCGACGGCTGACGCTGCGATGCGGCATCACCAGTCGCCCAAATGGGCCTGAAACAGCGTCAGCAGCGATACCGCCGCCGTATCGGCGCGTAAAATCCGTGGGCCGAGACTGATCGGCATGACGAACGTAGCGTCACGAAGCCGCTGGCGTTCGGCGGGTGAAAAGCCCCCCTCGGGGCCAATCAGCACCGCCCAAGGGCCGCGCGGCAGGTCCGACAACGCATCCGCGGGCCCGAGCCGCGATTCGTCGGCCCAAAGAATGCGCCGTGCCGGGTCCCATCCGTTCAGCAGCTTCGACAGGCTGGTCAGATCGGTGACCTCGGGCACGAAGGTGCCCCCGCATTGCTCGGCCGCCTCGACCGCATGGGCCTGCAGGCGGTCCTGACGGATGCGCTCGGAATTGGTGAAATCGGTCTGCACGGGCAGGATGCGCGCGGCGCCCAGCTCGGCCGCCTTCTCGACGATGAAATCGGTGCGCGCCTTCTTGATCGGCGCGAAGATCAGCCACAGGTCCGGCGGATCGCGCTGCGGGGCGACCTGCGCGCGCAGGGCCAGCTCTCCGCCGCGCTTCGAAGCGGAGGTGATTTCAGCGTCCCACGCGCCGTCGCGGCCGTTGAACACCTCGATCACCGTGCCCGCCGGCAACCGCATCACCCCTGACAGGTAATGCGCCTGTTCCGCGTTCAAGGGGACGGCTTGCCCCGATGCGAGCGGGTGATCTATGAACAGCCTGACTTTTGACATGGGCCATTCCTATGAAAACCGCCTTCCAAATACCAGATGCCGTGCGCGATGCGGTCAATGGCAATTGGGTCGACACGCGTGCGCCGGCGCATTGGCGGCCGTGGTTGCGGCTCAGCCGGATCGACCGGCCGATCGGGACCTGGCTGTTGCTGTTGCCCTGCTGGTGGGGGATCGGTCTGGCGATGATGGCCAGCGGGCCGCGCTGGTTCGACCTGTGGATCTATCCCGCCTGCGCCATTGGCGCGGTGGTCATGCGCGGCGCCGGCTGCACCTGGAACGACATCACCGATCGCGAGATCGACGGCGCGGTCGACCGCACCCGCAACCGGCCCCTGCCCTCGGGTCAGGTAACGCTCAGGGGCGCCTATGTCTGGCTGGTGCTGCAACTGGCGATCGGGCTTCTGGTGCTGCTGACGCTGGGGCGTGCGGCGATCTGGCTGGGGGTTCTCAGCCTGTTGCCGGTGCTGGTCTATCCCTTTGCCAAGCGCTTCACCTGGTGGCCGCAGGTCTTTCTGGGCATCGCCTTCAACTGGGGGGTGATGCTGGCCTATGCGGCGCATCACGGCGGCCTGGACCTGGCGCCGATCATCGCCTGGTTCGGCGGCATCGCCTGGACGGTTTTCTATGACACCATCTATGCCCATCAGGATGCCGAATATGATGCGCTGATCGGGGTGAAATCCACCGCCCGGCTGTTCGGCGAGGAGACGCCGCGCTGGCTGGCGGTCTTCGGCGCGCTGGCGGTCACGCTGCTGGCGCTGGCGATTTCGGCCACCGGCATCGCCGGGTTCGGCTGGTGGGTGGCAATGGCGGGGCTGATGGGCTTTGCCGCGCATCTGGTCTGGCAGCTCTATATGCTGGATCTTCATGACGACCAGAACCAACTGATGCTGTTCCGGTCGAACCGGGATGCGGGGCTGATCCTGGCGGTATCGCTGGCCCTTGCCGGACTGTTGCAGCTTGCCAGCTGACACGGCTTCGTGTGTAACGGCATGATTTACAACCTTGCCCGGCGAGATTAACCCATCGCTATGAACGAACAGCCGATACCAGACCCGCCCACGCGGCCGGGACGCAGTGTGGGACAGGTAGTCCTGACGCTGTTCCTGCTGGTCGCGGCCGGGCTGGGAAGCTGGCAGGCCGCCATCCGCATCGCGTCCGAGATCGAGACCCGCAGCGCCGCCCAGATCCGCCGCGCGCTGGCGGCCGAGGGGCAGGACTGGGCCTCGGTCAGCACCGATGGGCTGATCGTGCGGCTGCGCGGCACCGCCCCTGACGAGGTCGCCCGTTTCCGGGTGCTGACCACCGCCAGCGGGCTGGTCGATGACCGTCGCATCCTGGACCAGATGACCGTCGCCGAGCGTGACATGCTGGAGCCGCCGAAATTCTCGCTGGAACTGCTGCGCCAGGGCGACAGCCTGTCGCTGATCGGGCTGGTGCCCGCCCGCACCGACCGCGACGCCATGGCCGCGCGGCTGACCGGCACCGGGGTCGAGGTCGCCGATCTGACCAGCACTGCCGCCTTTCCGCCGCCCAAGGACTGGCAGCCGGCGCTGGATTACGCCCTTCGCGCGGCGGTGATGCTGGAACAGGGCACCATCTCGGTGACGCCCGGCACGGTGCGCATTCAGGCCAATGCGAAGGACCCCGCCGACAAGACCCGGCTGGACGCCGCGCTGCGCAACGCCCTGCCCGAAGGGATCACGCTGCAGGCCACCGTGACCGCCCCCTTGCCGGTGATCGCGCCCTATCGGCTGCGTTTCGTGCGCGGGACCGAGGGCGCCGCGCTGGAAATCTGCGCCGCCGACACCACCGAGGCGCGCGACGCCATCCTCGCCGCGGCCGCCCAGGCCGGGGCGCCGGCGCCGGATTGCGCGCTGGGGATCGGCGCGCCGGCCGGCTGGACTCATGTGGTGATCGCCGCACTGGCGGCGATGCAGGAACTGGGCCCCGGCACCCTCGCCATCACCGATCGCAGCATCCAGGTCACCGGACCCGCCGACCTCTCGGCGCCTGAACTGACCCGGCAGATGGACCAGTTGGCCGCACAACTGCCCAGCGGCTGGAACCTGAATGCCAGCCTCGCCGAACCTGCGCCCGATGAAGGCCCCGCCAGCTTCACCGCCGATATCGACGCGGGGGGGCAGGCCTCGATCGCCGGGGTCGTGTCCGACGACACCATGCGCCAGACCGTGCAATCGCTGGCCCGCGCCCAGCTCGGCCCGACCGGGGGCGACCTGCGCCTCGACCCAGCCCTGCCCGAGGGCTGGGCGCTGCGGGTGATGGCGGGGCTCGACGCGATGGGCCTGGTCGATGAGGGCCGGTTGGAAGTGACGCAGGATCTGATCCGCCTCAATGGTGTCAGCGGCGATCCGCTGGCCCCGGAAAAGGCCATCGCGGCGCTGTCGATGCGGCTTGGCGCGGGCGCTGATTACGCGCTGACGCTGGCCTACGACCGCTATCGCGATCCGACCATCGAACTTCCCGACGCCGCCGCCTGCGTCGACCGCCTGAACGCGGCGCTGCTGCAATCCGAAGTCGGGTTCGAGCCGGGCGGCGCCAAAATCGCCGGCGACATCGCCCCGGTGCTGGAGGAGATGCGTCCCATCCTTGCCGAATGCGGCGATTACCGGATGGAGATCGCCGGTCATACCGATGCGCAGGGCGGCGACGACTCGAACCTGATCCTGTCGCGCGAACGCGCGCAGACGGTGCTTGAAGCCATGCGCGCGGCGGGGCTGGCGGTGCAGAACATGGTGTCGCAAGGTTACGGCGAAACCCGCCCGATCGCCGAGAACGACACCCAGGAAGGCCGCGACGCGAACCGCCGGATCGAGGTCACGCTGCTTTCACCCGATCCGGTGCGGGTGCCAGTCGGTGCGGTCCCCGAACTGGTCGGCAAGACCTCGACGCCCGAAGCCGCGGCCGAGGCCCTGCGCCGCGCCCAGCCCCCCGATATGGCCGACACCCCCGACAACTCGGGCGTGCCCGCCCCGGCCTTTGATACTGATATTCTGGCCACGCCCCCGCAGATCGAGCCGTCACCCGTTGTCGAGGATGCCGGGACCGACGCGCCACGTCCGCCCGGTCGCCCCGACGAAGGCGCTGCCGCCGCGGCGACGGATGCCCCCGACACCCCCGCCGAGGAGGCCCAATGACCCGCGACAATCTGATCCTCGCCATTGCGCTGATAATGTTCGCAGCTTTCCTTCTGGGCTGGCTTTCCTGCTGGCTGGTCGGCCGGCTGACCCGCCCCGGCAATGCCGAACTGAAGGTGCTGGATCGGCTGGCCGAGGACCTGCACGCGGCCGAGGCCGCGCTTGAACGCGTCACCGGCGAAGGCCTGAATCGCGAGGCTGCGATGCACGAACGGCTGGCTTTCTCGGCCGCGGAACTGGCAACGGCCCGCGGCGCCCTACAGGAGGCCAGCGAGGAGATCGAGGAACTGCGCGCCTATATCGAAACCCATATTGCCAAGCCGCAGCATTAGGGGCCGCCCACCATGCGCTGGCGGATCGTCACAGCGCTTGCAGCGCTGACTTTGCTGAGTGGCTGCTGTGCCCCGGTGCAATGCCGTCAGGCAAAGACCAGTTTCAAGCAGCTGACGCCGGTGACGAATGCTCTGTCGGCATTCCAGACCACCCATGGACATGCCCCCAAGACCATCGAACAGGCTTTGCCTACCGGACTTCCCGCCAATGTCCGCCGGCTGCGCGACAATGGCAGCAACATCTCCTATCAACTGACCCTGCCCCGCAACCGGGTGCAGCCGTTCAGCTACGGCGCGCCGGGCCTCGCGTCCAAGACTGCCACGCCACCCGTCACCGTGCTGGAATTCAGCTATACCGGCCCCGGCTTCAACACCTGCCGTTGGAAACCCGACAGCCCGGTCTGGACCTGCTCAGGTTACTACTAACCTCGCCGGACCACAGGACGGCTGCGAAACCATGGCCGCCGCTGGCCCGGATATGCTAGGCCGACAGATGGCGCAGCCTCCGCACATCTTCTGCCACCGGCTCATCCACCCTGCGCCGCCCCCGATGTGACGGGGCTTTTGCATGGTCTGTTCACCGGCCACCTGCTAGGCCCGGAAGCGCTTGCGCAGATGCTGATCCGCCACCCACCTGGGGGCGCGATCGCCGGGCGGCCATGGACGGAATGCGGCTATGGGCTTGGCCTGATGAGCGGTCGCTTCGGCCCCGCCGGACGCGCCATCGGGCATTCGGGCGGCGGCCCGTTCAATGTGGTCGCAGTTTACCATTTCCCCGATCTCGCGCCAACCGTCACCGTCGCCAGCTTTGCCGACGCGCCGCATGAAGGCGAGGTGGCATTCGCCGCGCGCGATGGCGCCCGCCGCAGGTTGGCCGCGCCGAATTGAAAAGGGGGCCGAGGCCCCCTTTTCAAGGTGATCGGCAAGCTCTCAGACGCCCGCCTCGACGATGGCGCGGGCCAGAACCGGGATGGAATCGCGGTTCAGCCCGGCGATGTTCAGGCGCGAATCCCCGACCATATAGATCCCGGCCTCCTGCTTCATCCTCTCGACCTGCTCGGGCGTGGCGCCCAGGCGCGAGAACATGCCGCGATGGCGCTGGAGGAAGTCGAAGCGGTCGGTGCCTGTCAGCAGGCGCAGTTCCTCGGCCAGTTGCGTGCGTAGGCCCAGCATGGTCTGGCGCACCTCCTCCAGTTCGGCCTTCCAGTCGGCCGTCAGCCCCTCGTCCCCGAGAATGGTCGAAACGATCCGCGCCCCGTGATCGGGCGGGAAGCTGTAATTCTGCCGGTTCAGATAGGCCATCGCGCCCTGCGACAGCTCGCGCGCCTTGTCGTCGGCGGTCAGCGTCATCAGGATGCCGGTGCGTTCACGGTAGATGCCGAAATTCTTCGAACACGAGGCGGCGATCAGCACCTCGGGCAGGCGCAGCGCGATCATCCGGGTGGCGGCGGCGTCTTCTTCCAGACCATCGCCAAAACCCTGATAGGCGAGGTCGATCAGCGGGATCGCCCCGGTCTGTTCCAGCACCTCGGCGATGGCGTCCCATTGCTCGGCGGTCGGGTTCGCGCCGGTCGGGTTATGGCAGCAGCCATGCAGCAATACCACGTCACCCTTCTTCGCGCGCCTGAGGCCGTCCAGCATGGCCTCGAACGCGACGCCACGGGTGGCGCTGTCGAAATACGGATACATTTCATAGGCCTGACCCATGAAGTTCATGATCGACAAGTGGTTCGGCCAGGTCGGGTCCGAGACATGGATCACCGCATCCGGGTTGGCCATGCGCACCAGTTCCAGCGCCTGACGGATCGCACCGGTGCCGCCGACGGTGCCGACCGAGGCCACACGCCCCTTGCCCACATCGCCCAGCACCAGCGTGGCCATGGCGTCGCGATACTCTGGCTCGCCCGCCAGCGCGGTATAGGTCTTGGTGGTCTGGGTTTCCCAGATCTTCCGTTCCGCCGCCTTGACGGCACGCATCACCGGGGTCAGCCCGTTCGGATCCTTGTAGACACCGACGCCGAGATCGATCTTGCCCTGACGGG
Organism: Paracoccus sp. S1E-3; assembly: GCF_013868135.1. GTDB lineage: Bacteria > Pseudomonadota > Alphaproteobacteria > Rhodobacterales > Rhodobacteraceae > Paracoccus. The sequence goes on along the minus strand of NZ_JACEMU010000004.1, from coordinate 27,105 downwards.
TATCGGCCTTGAACTCGGCCATCAAGGACAGGATCTTGTCGGGGGCTTGGGGTTTCAGATTGCCCAGCATCATGCGTCTCCGGTTGCGGTTTTCACGTCGGGTAGCGCGCCCCATTCGGCCCAGGAGCCGTCATAGAGCGCGTGATTGCGATGCCCCAGCCGTTCCAGCGCCAGCGACAGCGAGGCGGCGGTGATGCCCGATCCGCAGCTGGTGATGGCGGGGCGCGACAGGTCGACCCCGGCAGCGTCGAAGGCGGCGCGAAGGGCGGCCGGGTCTTTCATGGTGCCATCGGGGTTGTAAAGCTGGCCGAAGGGCAGATTGCGCGCGCCGGGCATATGGCCGCTGGTCAGGCCGGGGCGCGGCTCGGGCATGTCGCCGCGGAAGCGGTCGGCGGCGCGGGCGTCGATGATCTGGGCACTGCCGCTGGCCGAAGCCTCGGCCACCTCAGCCGCGTCGCGGACCAGATCGGGGCGCGGATGTGCCGTCAGATGCCCATCCGGCACGGCGGGGGTGGCATCGGTCAGGGCGCGACCCTCGGCGCGCCATTTCGCCAGACCGCCATCCAGCACCGCCACGCGGTCATGCCCCATCGCCCGGAAGGTCCACCAGACTCGGGCGGCGCTGCGGGTGGCGGCGTCATCATAGATCACCACCTGATCGCCATCGCCGATCCCGAGCGCCGCTGCAGCAAGGGCGAAAGCCTCGGGCGTGGGCAGCATATGGGGCAGATCGGTGTCCGGGTCGGCCACGGCATCGATGTCGAAGAACCGCGCGCCGGGGATATGGGCGGCCGCATATTCGGCAAGGGCGTCGCGCCCGGCCGCCGGCATGTGCCAGCTGGCATCGAGGATGCGCAGCCCCGGAACATCCAGATGCGCCGCCAGCCATTCGGTCGACACCAGCGTCTTCGGATCGTCGGTCACGCGCGCCTCCTCACGGTCAGTTGCGGCACGTCTCTAGCGCCGCACCGCGATTGGGGCAACCCGATTGCGTCAGCCCTGCGCCGACGCGCGGATCTGTGACAACGTGGCCGAACTGGTCAGCGCCTCGGGGTCCAGTCGCAGCTCGATCACGGCGAGGCTGCCCGCCGCCTCTGCGCGGGCGAAGGCGGCGGGAAAATCGGCATCTGCCGTCACCACCTCGCCATGACCGCCATAGCTGCGCGCCAGCGCGGCGAAATCGGGGCTGGCAAGGGCCGTGCCCGAGACGCGGGCCGGATAGTGGCGCTCCTGATGCATGCGGATGGTGCCGTATTGGCCATTATTGGCGACGATGACGATCACATGGGCGCCGTGCTGGGCGGCGGTCGACAGCTCGTTCACGGTCATCTGCAGGCAGCCGTCGCCGGCGAGGCAGACCACCACGCGGTCCGGCGTGTTCAGCTTGGCGGCGATGGCGGCGGGCAGCCCATAACCCATGCTGCCCGAGGTCGGCGCCGCCTGGGTGAAGGGCCGTTTGAAGCGGAAATAGCGATGCAGAAAGGCCGCGTAATTGCCCGCGCCATTGGTCAGGACGGCGTCTTCGGGCAAGTGATCGGACAGCCAGCGGATAATGTTTTCCATCCGCACGGCGCCCGGCGTCGGGCGCAGGGTCTGCCAGTCCTCGTAGCGGGCGCGCAGCCCGGTCGTCCAGTCGGTGAAGCGGCGCGTGGCCGGGCGCGCAGCGAGGGCCGCGACCATCGCCTGCGGATCGGCGCAGATGCCGGGATCCGCGCGCCAGAGATGCCCGATCTCGTCCGGGTCGGGATGGACCATGACGATCCGCCGGCCCTGCCCGGCCGGGTCCATCAGCGCATAGCCATTGGTCAGCGTGTCCCCCAGCCGCGAGCCCAGCGAGATCACCAGATCCGCCTCGCCGAGCGCCGCGCCAAGCTGCGGGTTCATGCCGACGCCGAGATCGCCGACATATTGCGGCAGCCGGTTGTCGATCCGGTCCTGTCGCCGGAAGGGCACCGCCACCGGTGCATCCCAGGCGGCGGCAAAGCGGGCGAGATTCTCGGCAGCCGTCTCGGACCACAATGATCCACCGGGCACGATCAGCGGTCGCTCGGCCTGCGCCAGCGCCGCGATGACCGCGTCCACGGCGTCGGCCGAGGGCGCGTTCATCACCGGCTGCGCGGCGGGCAGATCGGGGGCGTCGGAATGGGCGCTCAGCATGTCTTCGGGCAGCGCCAGCACGACCGGGCCGGGTCGGCCGGACATGGCCACATGGAAGGCGCGGGCCATGTATTCGGGGATCCGGGCGGTATCGTCGATCTGCGCCGCCCATTTGGCAATGCCGCCGAAGACCTGCGGATAGTTCAATTCCTGAAACGCCTCGCGGTCGCGATCGGCGCGGGCGATCTGGCCGACCAGCAGGATCATCGGAGTCGAATCCTGGCGCGCGACATGGACGCCGGCGCTGGCATTGGTGGCACCGGGACCGCGCGTCACGATCGCCACACCGGGGCGCCCGGTCAGCTTCGCCGTCGCTTCGGCCATCATCGCGGCGCCGCCCTCCTGCCGGCAGACAATATTCTCGATCCCCGAATCGTAAAGCCCGTCCAGCACCGCCAGAAAGCTTTCGCCGGGGACCGAGAAGACGCGGGTGACGCCGTTCGCCTTCAGCGCCTCGACAAGGATCTGCCCGCCATGCCTGCCTGTCTTGTCCATCCTGCGCCCTTCCTCCTGTGTTTCAGGCGGCAGAGGATCAAATCAAGGCCGAAGGGGCAAGCCCTGCTGCCATCACGGCGGGCGTCAGGGGGTCGGAACCCCATATTTCTGCCGGAGCACCCGGATCGAGTCGATCATCACCGCAGTCAGCACACCGATATTCAGCATCCCGTTCACCGCCGCCAGCGCCCCCAGCACCCGCAGCCCCTTGGGCAGCAGCACATCGCCGTAGCCCAGCGTGGTGAAGGTCACCAGCGTGTAGTAGATCGCCTCCTCGCGGTCGGCGAAGGCGCCCAGGGCTTGCAGCACCACCGCCCACAGCCAGACCTGGGCCGAGATCGCCGCCAGCGCCCAAAGCGTCATCACCATAATGCCCACGGTCACCCGCACGCGCGGCCGCCAATGGCGCAGCCAGTCGCCGCGGCTGTCCAGCGTCAGCTCCAGCGCCCAGGTGGTCAGGCCCGCAATCGCCACCGTCGCCATCATCAGGACCGAGCCCAATGTGATCTGAAAGAACATCCCGCCCCCCTGATTTCGCTGCAGATTAATCGGCGCGGTCGGTCGCCACAATCCGCACCGTCTTGTCCCGCACGACGGATCGCGTAACCTGCGCGGATCGCACATCCCGGAAAGCAAGATCATGTCCACGCCATCGGTTCTGTTCGTCTGCCTCGGCAATATCTGCCGCTCGCCTCTGGCCGAGGGGGCGCTGCGCGCGGTGGCGGCGCGCGCCGGCGTGACGATCCTGATCGACTCGGCCGGGACCGGCAACTGGCATGTCGGCGATGCGCCCGATCCGCGCGCGCAGGCGGTCGCGGCGCGGCATGGCGTCGACATTTCCGCGCTGCGCGCGCGGCAGGTCCGGGCCGAGGATTTTCACCGCTTCGACCATATCGTCGCCATGGACCGCGACAACCTGGCCGAGCTTCGTCGCCTGGCCCCCGCCGACGCGCCCGCGCGACTGTCGCTGATGCTGGATCACGTGCCGGGGCGGAAGGGCAAGTCGGTGGCCGATCCCTATTTCGGCGATGCCTCGGGCTTCGGCGCAACCTGGGAGGAGGTGCTGGCCGGGGCGGAGGGCCTGCTGGACCGCATCACCCAGCCCCGACGCTAGGCCGGGCGCCTTTACTTCGGCCCGCGCTGCCCCTATCTCATCCCGACCATGGCCACGAAATCCGATCCCAATTACAAGATCATCGCCGAGAACCGCCGGGCGCGTTTCGATTACTTCATCGAAAGCGATCTGGAGGTCGGCATCATCCTCACCGGTTCCGAGGTGAAATCCCTGCGGACCGGCCAGTCCAACATCGCCGAAAGCTATGCCAATGTCGAAGGCGGCGAGCTGTGGCTGATCAACGGCTATATCGCCGCCTACAAGCAGGCCGGGGTCTTCGGACACGAGGAACGCCGCCGCCGCAAGCTGCTGGTGTCGAAGAAGGAACTGGCGCGCCTGTGGTCGGCCACCGCGCGCGAGGGCATGACGCTGGTGCCGCTGGTGATGTATTTCAACGACCGGGGTATCGTGAAGCTGAAGATCGGCGTCGCCAAGGGCAAGAAGAACGCCGACAAGCGCGAGACCTCCGCCAAGCGCGACTGGAACCGCCAGAAGCAGCGGCTGCTGAAGCAGAACAGCTGAGCGGGCGCCGGTCTGCACCCGGCCGCACGGCGGCGATACCGCCCCTTTCACAGCATCCGCCGCTGGCAGCGGCATCAGCGAGGCCGACCAGCCGCCGCGCCGTGATCCTCATTCGCACCGATTCCCGGAGCGCCTTACAGGGCAGGCGGCGCGACCGACAGCCTCCCTCTGCCGGTCCTCTCCGACCTGCCGGCGTGGCCACCTTTCCGGCAGGCCGATGTGGGTTTCAGATGCCGGGCAGCCCCGCGCCGCACAGCGCTGGTGAGCGCTGTCTTCCCAGATCATGCGTCATTCGGGCCAAGGCGCGCTGCCGCCCGGCATTCTCATGCCCAAACGCCGACAGCGGTGGTCGCGCCGCCGGCTGCACCTTTCGGACCGGTTCCCTGCCCGGCCGGGATGCCGCTGTCCGCGCCGTCTTTCGGGCCGTCCTCATCTCGGGCAAGACGGCCACTTCGCAGGATCGAGATCGCCGTCATCCGCACAGGGCGGACCGCGCCGCCTGCCCCGCCGCTTCGACAGGCAGCGAGTCCCATAACGGCTGCTGCCCGGCCTGCTCTCGCGTCGATCAGCCCTGCTTGCGCGCAAGGCGAATACGGGCGATGACACGCTCGCGCGCCTCGTCGGGTTCCTCGGCAAGCGCCGCGATCAGCGCCCGCATCTGGCCACGCAGCCCATGCGTCTCATCCAGAAGCCGCATCACAAGCGACAGCGCGTCGCCGTCCAGCCCGTAATCCTCGCTGAGATCGCATAGCAGGCGCGCCCGCGCCCGGTCGATCTCGCGGAAGGTCTCGCCCTGCTCCGAAACGACCGGGCGCAGCACGCGCATCTCGATGTAATGGGTCAGCCGCGGCGCGGTCAGATCGTCGATGCTGGCGATGAGTTCCTCTGCCGTATAGCGCGCCATCTCACACCCCCATTCCGCCGCGCGGATCATAGGGGTTGTCCTGGCGCCATTTTTCCATGAACTCGACCAGATCATGATCGACATTCGGCGGCATCACGATCTTGAGCTGCACATATTGATTGCCGCCCTTGATGCCCTTGCCCTTCAGGCGCAGCTTCTGGCCGGTGGTCGCGCCGCGCGGCAGGTTCATCGATACCGCCCCGTCCAGCGTCGGCACCTCGACCTTGCCGCCCAGCACCGCTTCGTCGATGGTGATCGGCAGGGTGATGGTCACGTCGTTGCCGTCGCGGGTCCAGTCCGGGTGACTGCCCACATGCAGCGTCAGATAGACATCGCCCGGCGCGCCCTTGCCATGGCCGGGACCGCCCTTGCCGCGCAACCGGATGGTCTGCCCCTCGGTCGCGCCTTCGGGGATCTGCACCTCGACAGCGCTGCCGCCGGGCAGTGTGATGCGGGTGCTTCCCCCCTTGGCGGCGGTCATGAAATCGACTTCCAGATCATAGCGCGCATCCTGCCCGCGCATATCGAAGGCCTGCCCCCCGCCCGAGCGGCGGAACCCGCCACCGAAACCGCCACCGAAACCGCCGCCCTCACCGAACAGATCGTCGAACACATCCGAGAAATCGCCATACCCGGCACTGGAATATTGCCGGTAGGGATTGTCGCCGCGCTCGGCGAAATCGCGATAGAATTTCTGCTGGGCGCGTTCCTGCCCGGTGGCGTCGATCTCGCCCCGGTCGAAGCGGGCGCGCTGATCGGGGTCCTTCAGCAGATCATAGGCCGAGGAGGCCGCCTTGAACCGTTCCGCCGCCTTGGGGTCGGGGTTCAGGTCGGGGTGGTCGGTCTTGGCGATCTTGCGATAGGCCTTCTTGATATCGTCCTGACTGGCGGATTTTGTCAGCCCGAGCGCCTTGTAGGGATCGTCCATCTTCTGTCTTTCCAAATCTCGAATTCAGCGCGCATCGTCGCGGAAGAAGCTCGCCAGCGGCTCGGGGATGGCGAATTCGTCAAGCGCCCGCGCCCGCGCCATGGCCGACATCTTGCGGGCGGTCTTGTTGACGATACGCTCCATATCCTCGGGCGTCTGGGTTTCGGCGAAAGGCGCCATATAGTGACGCATGAAGGTAAAGCAGGCGACATCTTCAAGGGCCTGCACGTCAGGATCGCGCTTGATCCCCTCCTTGCGCAGCATTTTTTCGGCATGGGCGATCTCGTCGGGGGTATAACCGGCCCCGGCCATGAAGCCTGCCACCCGCGCGGCATGACGGCGCCCCTGTTCGACCCGCCAGGCCAGATAGCCCACCCGGCCATCCGGGAAATCATGGCGCGGCAGCTTCCATCGTTCGACATGCTGCCCCCGGCAGGCGATCTGCAACGGCTCGGAGGCCTCGGGGTAAAGGGCGCGCTGCTCGGCGGTCATGCGCTGACCATACAGCAGTTCGGCCGGCTCGCCGGCTTCCTGATGCGGATCCGCGGCATTGGCCGCATCGATTCGGGCGAAAACTTCGTCGCGTTTGGTGCTCATGGGCGCATCTTGCCCAAGCGGCGCGGCCATGTCATGCCACAATCATGCTCACCAATGCCGATATTGCCGAACTGATCGCCCTGCGCCGCGACCTGCATCGCCAGCCCGAGCTTTCAGGCCGGGAAATCCGCACCGCCGCCCGCATGGCCGCGCTGATGCGCGATCTGGGCGCGGACCGGGTGCTGACCGGGATCGGCGGCACCGGCGTGGTCGCAGGGTTTCGGGGCGCGGCCCCCGGCCCACAGGTGATGTTCCGGGCCGAGCTGGACGCCCTGCCGATCCCTGAAGCGGCGGGACCCGATCACCGCTCCACCACCGAAGGCGTGGCTCATCTGTGCGGGCACGACGGGCATATGACCGGGCTTGTCGGTCTTGGCAGGCTGCTGTCGCGCCAGCGCCCGGTCCGTGGCACGGTCTGGCTGCTGTTCCAGCCGGCCGAGGAGAACGGCGCAGGCGCCGCCGCCATGCTGGCCGATCCGGCCCTGCCCGCCTTTGACTACGGCTTCGCCATCCACAATTTTCCGGGCCTCGCGCAGGGCCGGGCGCTGCTGGCGCCGGGGCCGGTGAATTGCGCCTCGGTCGGGATGCGGACGCGGCTGACCGGCGCGACCGCCCATGCCTCCGAGCCGGAAAAGGCGCGCACGCCGACGCTTGCCCTGACCGAGATCCTGCCTGCCCTGCTGGCCCTGCCCCAAGGCAGCCAGAGCGATGCCGATTTCCGGCTGGTCACCCTCACCCATCTGTCGATGGGCGAACCCGCCTTCGGCATCACCCCCGGCACGGCCGATATCTGGGTGACGCTGCGCACCCAGCGTGACGACGCCATGACCGCCCTGCGCGCGGATGCCGAGGCAATCGTCACCGACGCCGCGACCCGCCACGGGCTGGGCGCCGCCTTTGACTGGCAGGACGCATTCGCCGCCTCGGTCAACCACCCCGAGGCCACGGCCCTGCTGGCAGGCGCAGCCGAGGGCACCGGCATCGCGGTCCAGACCGAGGGGCTGCCGATGCGCGCCTCGGAGGATTTCGGCCGTTTCGGCGCCTGCGCGAAAACCGCGATGATCCTGCTGGGGGCGGGCATCGACCAGCCGCCGCTTCACGCCGAAAACTACGATTTCCCCGATGCGCTGATCGCGCCGTCGGTCCGGTTGTTTCATCGGCTTGCCCGCGACCTGAACGGCTGAGCGCGTCACGCAGCATCAGATAGGAGCCTTTGGGCGTCGGCTCCCGGGTGTCGTAATCGACATGGGTCATGCCGAAGCGCGGGTCGTGGCCCAGCGACCATGCGAAATTGTCCCGCAGCGACCACTGGAAGAATCCGCGCAGATCCACGTCCGCCCGGAAGGCGCGCTGCGCCGCCGCCATGTCGTCACGGATATGGCCTGCCGGACCCGATCATCAACGCGGCCGCCCACGACGCCGCTCGTCCCGGTCCAGGCCGTTTTCGGTGACGCACAGCGGCAGTCGCGACACCTGCGCGTGGAGGGATGGGCGGTTTCGAAATTCGGCACGATCCCGGATCGCCGTGGCGATCGGCACGCGAGACCCGCATCGCGATCGCATCAACCGGGTGCATGTGAAACAAGCATAGGCTACATGGGCCGCGGCGCGGTTGTCGCGCAGCCCCCCAGCGTTCAGGCCGGCGTCATCGAACATCACCCGCGCCCAACGGGTGGAAAAGCGCCGGGCGTCGAAACCGCCGGCGCGGATCAGGTGCAGATCTTCCGGCCGGCGGTGAAGGTGATCTTCGCCGGCCGCGCCGGCGCTGCCGCCCGCGACATTGCCGGGCGTGGCCGCGAAGCGGTGCCATTGGCCGCTGCCGGCACCGCCGAAACGGCGGCCCTCGATGTGACAGGCGGCGGTGGCACGCCGAACCGGAAATCGGCCGGAAAATCGCCATGCTTCAACATCGGCCACCTTGGACATCCAATTCGGCATGGCCGAGGCAGCGGGGGCGCCAATCCCCGCATTGATCCCGGCGCGCCCGCGCGCTAACCCCGTCCCGATACGGAGGAAACCGATGAGCCGAATCGACGCCACCTTCGCCCGACTGCGGGCGGAAAACCGCAAAGCCTTCGTGGCCTATATCATGGCCAGCGATCCCGACCGCGACAGTTCGGCGCAGGTTCTGGCCGGACTGCCCGGCGCGGGCGTCGACATCATCGAACTGGGCATGCCCTTCACCGATCCGATGGCCGACGGCCCCACGATCGAAGCCGCCGCCCATCGCGCACTGGATGCCGGCGGCAGCGTCACCGAGACGCTGGCCATGGTGCGCGAATTCCGCCGGACCGACGACTCCACGCCCATCGTGCTGATGGGCTATTACAACCCGATCTATGCCCGCAGGGGCGGCGTGGCGCAGTTCCTTGAAGACGCCGTCGAGGCCGGGATCGACGGGCTGATCGTCGTCGACCTGCCGCCCGAGGAGGATGCCGAGCTGTGCCTGCCCGCGCGCGCGGCCGGCATCAATTTCATCCGCCTCGCCACGCCCACGACCGATGACCGGCGCCTGCCTGCGGTGGTCGCCAATACCTCGGGCTTCGTCTATTACGTCGCCGTCAACGGGGTGACCGGCGGCGCCTCGGCCGATGCCGCGACCGTGGCCCCCGAAGTCGCGCGCATCAGCGCGGCAGCGGATCTGCCGGTGGTGGTGGGCTTCGGCATCTCGACGCCGGAGGCCGCCGAAGCCATCGCGTCGGTCGCCGATGGCTGCGTCGTGGGGTCGGCCATCGTCAAACGCATCGCCGAAGGGCACCCGGTGGCCGAGGTGCTGGATTTCGTCGCCGCACTGGCTGAAGGCGCGCATCGGGGCTGACCATGCCGCTGGAAATCGACCACCTCGTCGTCGCCGCAGAAAGCCTGCCCGAGGGCGAGGCGGTGCTGTCCGATCTGTTCCGCTCGCCCCCGATGCCGGGCGGCAAGCACGCCCTCATGGGCACCCATAACCGGCTGTGGCGGCTGACCGCCCGCGAATATGTCGAACTGATCGCCATTGATCCCGACGCGGAAGCCCCGACCCATCCGCGCTGGTTCGGTCTGGACGATTTCCGCGGGCCGCCCCGGCTGGTCACCTGGGTGTGCCGCGCCAGGCCGCTGACCGCGCCCCCCGGCAGCACGATCCGCGAGGCAGCACGCGGCGATCTGCACTGGCGCATCGCCGTTCCCGACAGCGGGCAGAGCGATTGCGACGGTCTCGACCCCCTGCGCATCGACTGGGGAAACGGCCCGCATCCGACCGAAACCATGCCCGATCAGGGCCTGCGCCTGCTGCGGCTGGACCTGCATCATCCGAAGCCGCCGAAGCTGGACATGAAAGATCCCAGACTGTCGATATCGCAAACGGACCCGCAGCTTGTCGCCCATATCTCGACGCCCTCGGGCAAGGTGACGCTGTGATCCGCGACGCCACACCGGAAGACGCCGCTGCCATAGGCGCGATCTGGAACCCGATCATCCGCGACACCGCCATCACCTTCTGGCCGACACCGCGCAGCGACGCCGAGATCCGGGACTATATCGCCGCGAAGCAGGATGCGGGCCATGGCGTCTTCGTCGCCGAAAGCAACGGCAGCGTCACCGCCTTTGCCGCTTACGGCCAGTTTCGCACCGGCGGCGGCTACGCCCATTCGATGGAGCACACGATCTATACCACCCCCGCCGCGCGCGGCGCCGGTCTTGGCGCGGCGTTGCTGCGCCATCTTGAAGACCATGCCCGACATCGTGGCGCGCGGCTGATGATCGGCGGCATCACCGGCTCGAATGCCGGATCGATCGCCTTTCACGCCCGCCACGGCTATGCCGAATGGGGGCGCATCCCGGCGGCGGGGTTCAAATTCGGCCAGTGGCACGAGCTGGTCCTGATGGGCAAGGACCTGTCGCGGTGATCGCGGGACTGCTGGTTGCCCTCGGCGCGGCGCTGGCGCTGACCTATCAGCTGCGCGGCGCCGGGGCCGAGCATCCGGGGCCGCTGGCCTCGGCGGCGAAGACCGGAGCCACGGCGGCGCTGGCGATGGCCGGGCTGGCGGCGGGTGCGCCGATGCCGGTGGTGCTGGGGCTGGCGCTTGGCGCGGTTGGCGATTACTTCCTGACCCGCCGGGCCGAGACGGCTTTTCTGGCCGGCATGGCGGCCTTTGCGGCGGGGCACCTGGCCTATGCGGGCTGGATGTTCACGCCGGGTCACGCGGCACGCATGATCTGCGCGCTGCCCATGCTGGCGCTCGCCTTGTCGACCGAAGCCTGGCTGCTGCGCCATACAGGTGCGCTGAAGGCGCCGGTGCGCGCCTATGTCTGGGTCATCTCCCTGATGGCCGCGGCCGCGACCACCCTGCCCTCGCTGCTCTGGCCGGCGATGCTGGGGGCAGCGCTGTTTGTGGCCTCGGACCTGCTGCTGGCGCTCAGGCTGTTCGTGGCGCGGGCGGCGCAGACGCGAAAACGTCTGTCGCTGCTGCTCTGGCCGGCCTATTGGGGCGGGCAGGCCCTGATCTTCGCGGGGGCGATCCGGGCCGCCTAGCACATGGCGCCAAAACCCGTTAGCATCGCCGGTATGTCCGATACCGCGATCCTTTCAGCCCCCGAACTTCCGCCGCCGCGCAGTTTCTGGCGCCGGATCGTTGACCGCATGGCGGCCTTCATCGGCGCCCGGAAACCGGCGACGCCGCCGGAAAAATCGGTGGCCTTCACCATCGCCGTTATCGCGCTTGCCGCCAAGATGGCCAAGGCCGATGGCCGCGTCCACCGCTCCGAGGTCGCAGCCTTCCGGCGCATCTTCACCATTCCCCGGTCCGAGGAAAAGAATGCCGGCCGCGTCTTCGACCTGGCCCGGCAGGATGTGGCCGGATATGACGCCTGGGCGCGGCGGATCGCGCGCATGTTCCCCGCCGGCGACCCGGTGCTGGACGACGTGATCGAGGGCATGGTCATCATCGGCACCGCCGATGGCGCGCTGCACGCGGCCGAACACGAGATGCTGGAGGACGTGGCCCGCATCTTCGGGATCGCCCCCCCGCGTCTGGCCGCCATCATTGCCCGCCACGATGCCGAAGCCGCGACTCCGCCGCATGTCGTGCTGGGCCTGCCCCCCGACGCCACGCTCGAGGAGGCGCGCGCCCGCTGGCGCAGTCTGGTGCGCGAAAATCATCCCGACCGGGCGATTGCCGCCGGCCTCCCGCGTGAGGCGATCCGGCTGGCCGAAACCCGCACCCGCGCCATCAACGACGCCTGGGCGCAGTACCGCCGGCTGCGGGTCCCGCAGCCGTCCTGATGCCGCGATCCCGAAGCGCGGAGGGCGCACGGGAACCATGGCCGGGCGCTGGCGGTTCTGTTTTCTGAAGGAACAGGGGAACCCCGATGGCACGCATGAAACTGATCGCGGCGGCGGCGCTTACACTGGCGCTCGGCGCGCCGCTTCTGGCCCAGCAATGGCAGATGCCGCCCGCCGATGACACGCCGCAGGGCACCACCCCCCTGCCCGAGGACCCCTTCACTCTGCCCGAGCGCAGCAGCGACGGGCTGACGGGCGATCTGGAAGGCATCATGGGCGATGTCTTCCAGCGCCTGCAGCCACATCTGGAGGGGCTGGCGAACGAACTGGCCTCGACCGCGGACGAGTTTCGTCCGGCCCTGAACGAACTCGGCGAGGTGATGGACGATATCCGCAATTACGAGCGCCCCGAGCGGCTGCCCAACGGCGACATCCTGATCCGCCGCCGCGCCGATGCGCCGCCTCCGCCCCCGCTGGAGGAGTTGCAGCGCCTGCTGCCGCAGGAGCAGCAATCGGCCCCGCCGCCAGCACGACTTGCACCCACCGCGCCAGAAACTGCGCTGTAGCAGCGAAGATCGAATAGGCTGTCCGGTTTTCCCCCGCCACGCGCGGAAGGCAGCCCCGCACGCGCCCGCGGGTCATGGGCCGCGGGCTGGGCGCCGGGGCGAAGCATCCGGTGCCAGATTGCGCCTCTCGGCTTTGGCGCAGGTGATGGCCTTGGCGCCCCCGAAAATCGCATCTCTGAATGCAAAGGGCGGCCGCGAAGGGCCGCCCTTTCCGGTGCCAAGGCAAAAGCCTAGCGAACAATCATCACGCTGACCGGCGAGTGGCGCACCACCCGGTCGGCGCTGGCGCTGATCCGAAAGGTCCGCAGCTCGTCCGGGGCATTCGCGGCCAGCACGATCAGGTCGGCATGGACCTTCTCGGCCATGGCCACCACGGTCTCGGCGACATGGCCGTGACCCACATGGGTGACGACATTGGCCACGCCCGGCAGCTCGCGCGCGACGAAGGCGCCAAGCTGCGCTTTCATCTCCTCCAATGCACGCTTTTCATAGCCCTTGGGCAGGTAGCTGGCGACCCAGGCATTGCCCACGTCATGGACGATGCCCAGAATATGCAGCTTGCCATCCGCATCCAGCAATTTCCGCGCCACCGGCAGGGCATGTTCCCAACTGGAGGCGTGCTGCAGGTCGATCGGCAGAAGGATGGTCTTGAACATCCGCTTTTCCTTTCCCTATGCCGCAGCCGTGCTGCCGCCGGCGCGTTCGTCCGGCGTCATCCGACGGCGTTGCAGCCAGATCACCAGCGCCAGCGCCGCGAAAGCCGGGATATACATCCAGTATTTCGAGGGCGCGGGATTGGGCGCCTGGATCAGCAGGATCTTCTGATCCCAGTCCATGCCGGCCTTCTGCGCCGGACTGTCGAAGGCCACGTCATCGACGATGACCTCGTCCCCGTTGGTGACGGTGGTCAGCCCCAGCGCCGCCTGACGCTCGGCGCCGGTGGCGCCTTCGGGGACCGTCATCTCGACCCGGAATTCGACCGGTTTGCCGACATCGTTCACGCCTGCCAGGTCGAGGCGAAGCGGCGCGCCCACGGGGGATTCCTCCAGCGCCTGTTCCAGCTGGGTGGGGGCCATGTCGTGCCAGGGCGGCGCGATCATGTCCATCCAGAAGCCCGGACGGAAAATGGTGAAGGCGATCAGCAGCAGCGCGATGGTTTCCAGAATCGTGCTGCGGGTCAGGAACCAGCCCTGCGTGGCGGCCGCGAACAGCAGCATCGCGATGCTGGCGGTGATGAAGACGAAGATGCCCTGCACCCATCCCACATTGATCAGCAGAAGATCGGTGTTGAAGATGAACAGGAAGGGCAGCGCCGCCGTCCGCAGGCTGTAGAAGAAGGCCACGATCCCCGTCCTGATCGGATCACCTCCCGACACTGCCGCCGCCGCGAAACTGGCAAGTCCCACGGGTGGCGTCACATCGGCCATGATGCCGAAATAGAAGACGAACAGATGCACCGCGATCAGCGGCACCAGCAGCCCGTTCTGCGCCCCCAGCGTCACGATCACCGGCGCCAACAGCGCCGAGACGACAATGTAATTCGCCGTGGTCGGCAGCCCCATCCCCAGGATCAGCGACAGGATCGCCGTCAGGAACAGGATCGCCAGCAGTTGCGACACATAACCGCCCGTGATGGCCGAGATCTGCGCCGCCATCACCTCGACCACATCCGCAAGCGCGGAGCCGACGCCGGTCTGGCTGACCGCGCCGACGATGATCCCGGCGGTCGCGGTGGCGATGCCGATGCCGATCATGTTGCGCGCGCCCGCGATCATCCCGTCGACCAGGTCACTGACGCCGCCGCGGAAGGCCGCGCCCATGGTGGTATTGCCCGACTGATCCTCGCCGCGCATCAGCAGCATCAGCGGACGCTGGGTCAGCAGGATGAAGATCATGAAGGCCGTGGCCCAGAATGCCGACAGGCCCGGCGACAGCCGATCCACCATCAGCGCCCAGATCAGCACCACCACCGGCAGAAGGAAATACAGGCCCGAGCGCACGGTCGGACCCGGCAGCGGCAGCTGGGTGATTTCGGCGTTGGGATTGTCGATCTGCAGCGGCTCCTCGCGCGCGGCGACTTTCAGCAGCGCGACATAGACAAGGCAGAGCAGCCCGAAGATCACGTAATTCGCCGCCGCCCCGAAGGTCGGACGAATCCAGCCCATGCCGTAATAGACCAGCAGCGACAGGATGCAGATCGACATGACGCCGAAGGCGATGCCGGTCAGCCAACGCAGCCAGGGACTGGGCGGATAGGCGCGCGGCAGCCCGCGCATCCCGGTCTTCACCGCCTCCAGATGGACGATATAGACGAGCGCGATATAGGAGATCGTCGCAGGAATGACGGCGTGCTTGACCACCTCGGAATAGGGGATGCCGACATATTCCACCATCAGGAAGGCCGCAGCCCCCATGACTGGCGGCATGATCTGGCCGTTGACCGAGGAGGCCACCTCGACCGCGCCGGCCTTTTCGCTGGAAAAGCCCACGCGCTTCATCAGCGGGATGGTGAAGGTGCCGGTGGTCACCACATTGGCGATGGAGGATCCCGAGATCAGCCCGGTCATGGCCGAGCTGACCACCGCCGCCTTCGCCGGGCCGCCGCGCAGGTGCCCCATCAGCGAAAACGCGACCTGGATGAAGTAATTCCCGGCCCCCGCCTTGTCCAGCAGCGCCCCGAACAGCACGAACAGGAAGACGAAGCTGGTCGACACGCCAAGCGCGATGCCGAAGACGCCCTCGGTGGTGATCCACTGGTGGTTGGCGACCTCGGACAGCGAATTGCCCTTATGGGCGATGATCTCGGGCATTTGCGGCCCGAGGAAGGTGTAGACCAGGAACAGCGCGGCCACGATCATCAGCGCCGGACCCAGCGCGCGGCGTGTGACCTCCAGCAGCAGCAGGATTCCGATGACCGAAATCACCAGATCCTGCGTGATCGGCCGCCCGATCCGCATCGCGATCTGGTCGTAGAAGACATAAAGATAGAGCGCCGCGCAGACCGACGCGATCGCCATGGCCCATTCCCATGGCGGCACCCAGTTGCGCGGGCTGCCCAGCAGGATCGCCACGATCACCGCCACCCCGATCAGCGTCAGCCACCAGGCCGAGCCAACCGGGCCCGCGCCGATGAACAGAAAGGTCAGGATCGCCGGCACCGCCACCGCAATCGCAAGCTGTACCGGACCGCGCTCGGCCGGATAGGCCAGATAGGCCAGGAACATCGCGAAGGCCAGGTGGATCGAACGGCTGTCGGTGTCGTTCAGGATGCCCCAGTTAAGCATGAAGGGGATAGGCGAGGCGATCCAGATCTGGAACAGCGACCACAGAAAAGCCACCGTCAGGATGGTCGCCCCGACCCAGCCCGCCGGCGTCCGTGCGCCGGTATCTGAGGACGCGACCAGCTCGTCCAGTTCCTCCTGGCTGAGGCCGCCGGCCCCGGCAGCCGCGTTTTCCACCGCGGCAGCCTCCATCTGGTTGGTGGCGCGGCGCGGCGGGTGCTCGCCCTCCGGCTCCTTCGGATCATTCTCGTCAGTCATGTCCCATCCCCTTGCTGCGCCGAGGTTTATTCCCGGTATTGTGAAGGCGGTTTTCCTTAAGTGTTGATAAAAAACGGCCCCGCTGCAAGGGCGGAGCCGTTTTTCTGCCTGAATTCAGGGCAATCCCTGCGGGTCAGATCACTTGATCCAGCCTTTTTCGCGGTAATATTTCTCGGCGCCGGGATGCAGCGGGGCACTGTTGCCCTGCGAGATCATCTCTTCCGGCTTCAGGTCGGCGAAGGCGGGATGCAGCCCCTTGAAGCGGTCGAAATTGTCGAAGACGGCCTTCACCACCTCATAGACCACATCGTCCGGCACATCGGCCGAGGTCACGAAGGTGGCCTTGACGCCGAAGGTATCGACCGGATCGGGGTTGCCAGCATACATGCCGCCCGGAATGACCGCCTTGGCGTAATAGGGGTTTTCGGCGACCAGCTTGTCGATCTCGGGGCCGGTCACGGGCACCAGATTGGCCTCGACGGTCGAGGTCGCTTCCTGGATCGAGCCGTTCGGGTGGCCGGCGGTGTAGACGATCGCGTCGACCTTGTTGTCGCCGAGCGCCGCTGACTGTTCCGCGGGCTTCAGGTCCGAGGCGAGCGAGAAATCCTTCATCGTCCAACCCTTGGCGGCCAGAACCACCTCCATCGTGGCCAGCTGGCCCGAGCCGGGGTTGCCGACATTGACGCGCTTGCCCTTCATGTCGTCGAAGGTGGCGATATTGGCATCCTTGCGGGCGACGATGGTGAAGGGTTCGCCATGAACCGAGAAGATCGCCCGCTCCTTGTCGAACTTGTTGTCGCCCGAAAATTCCGGGGTGTCGCCGTTATAGGCATGATACTGGATGTCGGACTGGGCCACGCCCATGGTCATCTCGCCCGCCTTGATGGCGTTGACATTGGCCACCGAACCGCCGGTCGAGGGGGCGGTGCATTTGATGCCGGTGGTCGCGGTGTCGCGGTTGACCAGACGACAGATCGACTGGCCGACGACATAGTAAACGCCGGTCTGGCCGCCGGTGCCGATGGTGATGAACTTTTCTTCCGGCGCGCTCTGGGCCTGCGCGCCCCCTGCCAGCATGGCCAACGTGACCGCGGCGGTGAAGCTTGTCCTGAGGCTCATCTTTTCTTCTCCCCGTTTTCTGATGGCCCTACCGTCCGATATCTGCGCCAAAAGTGCAACCGTTCTGCCGCGCGCCCTGGATCTGGAAGGTATGATCTGCAGAAAATTGAAACTGCACTGATAAATTCCAGTTTCGTATCGCGGCCGGGATCAGGCGGCGCCAACCGTCCGGCCGTCGGAAATGGCTTTGCAAAGCGCGCGCGAAGCGGCCAGACAGGAGCGGCGGACGACTTGGACCCGACAGGAGGCGGAAGATTTTCATGACCATCGATTTCAAACCCATCGCGGATTCCGACTGGCCCGAATCGCTGGCGGCGCTGAAGGGCGGCTTTGCGACCGGGCTGAACGTCTATCGCACGATGGCCCACCATCCGGCGCTTCTGGCCGCGTGGGCGCCGCTGCGCAGCCATGTCGTCAGCAATCCCAGCCTGAGCCCCGACCAGTCCGAGGTGGTGATCCTGCGCACCGGTCACAGGCTGGGGGCGGCTTACGAATGGGCCCATCACGTCCATCGCGGTCGCAGGATCGGGATGAGTGATGCCCGCATCGCCACCATTGCCGGTCCGCTGGACGCCATGGCCGACGCGGACGCCACGCTGGCCCAGGCCGTGGACGAACTGTTCGACAACCGGCGCCTGTCGCCCGCCACGCAGCAGGCGTTGCTGGATCTGGTTGGCGCGCAGGGCATGTTCGACCTGATCGCCACGGTCGGTTTCTATTCGGTGCTGGGGTTCATCGTCGAAAGCTTCGACACCCCCATCGACACCGCCATCGCCGCCGAACTGCAGGAGAGGCCGCTTGCGACGTGACGTCATCGTCATCGGCGGCGGCATCGCCGGGATCTCGGCGGCGGCGCGGCTCGCGGCGGGGGCAAGCGTGACCCTGCTGGAAACCGAAAGCCGCATAGGCAGCCACAGCTCGGGCCGGTCGGCGGCGATCTTCGTCCAGAATTACGGGGGCGCCACCGTGACCGAGGTCAACGCTGCCGCCCGCGCTTTCTTCGACGACCCGGCCGAGATCACCGACCTGCCGCTGTTGGCCCCGCGTGGCGAAATGCTGGTCGCCCGCGCCGAGGATCTGGCCGCGATGGAAGACTATCTGCGCCACGCCCGTGAGGTCGAGGAGCTGACCACCGAACAGGCGCTCGCGCTCTGCCCGATCCTGCGCCCCAAGGCAGCGCAGCGCGCCAGCATCGAGCGGGGTGCGCAGACCATTGACTGCGACCTGCTGCTGCATGGTTTTGCGAAACTGCTGCGCCGCCTTGGCGGGCAGATCGAGACCGACGCCCCCGCGCAGGCGATTGCCCATGAGAACGGGTTGTGGCGCGTGACCACGCCCAAAGGCGAGTTTTCCGCCCCGGTGCTGGTCAATGCGGCCGGGGCCTGGGCCGATCCGGTGGCCGAAATGGCGGGGGTGGCAGCGCTGGGACTGACCCCCTATCGCCGCAACGCCGCCATCCTGCCCGCCCCTTCCGGCACCGTGGTCGACGACTGGCCCATGGTCGTGAATGCGGCAGAGCGCTGGTATCTCAAGCCCGAGGCCGGAAAGTTGATGTTTTCCCCCTGCGACGCCATTGCGACGACGCCGCATGACGCATGGTCCGATGACATGGAACTGGCCGAGGGGCTGGACCGCTTCGATCGGGATGTGACTTACGCGGTCACGCGTGTCGAACGCTATTGGGCGGGGCTGCGGACCTTCGCGCCTGATCTTGTGCCTGTGGTGGGCTTCGACCGGCAGGCCAGGGGCTTTTTCTGGCTGGCGGGTCAGGGCGGAATCGGCATCCAGACCGCGCCCGCATTGGCTGCCCTGACGGCGGCGCTGATACTGGGCCATGCCCCTGCCCTGCCCGAAGCCACAGTCCGCGCGCTGTCACCGGGGCGCTTCAATGGCTGAACCGTGACAGCCTTACACAGGTTTGCGCGGCATGTTCAGCCGTAAAGCTGGCGGGCGCGTTCCTCGAAGGCACGGACGATTCGGCTCATCGCCTCGTCGAAGACGACGCCGATCAGCTTGGCGAGGATGGCGTTGCGAAATTCGAAATCGACGAAGAAGTCGATCTCGCAGCCGCCCTCGGGCAGATCGCGGAAGGTCCACCCGGAATGCAGATGCCGGAAAGGACCTTCCAGATATTCGGTATCGATCCTCATCTGCTCGGGCCACAGGGTCACGCGGCTGCCGAAGCGTTCGCGGAAGACCTTGAAGGAAATGACCAGATCGGCCTCGATCACCTCGGCACCGTCGGGGCGGGTGCTGCGCGAACGGATGCGGGCGGCGCTGTTCCACGGCAGGAACTGGGGGTAGCGTTCGACATCCGCCACGAGGTCATACATCTGGCGTGCGCGATAAGGCAGTTTGCGCGTTTCGGAACGATGGGGCAAAGTAGGGTCCATGTCAGGCTGCTGAAGGCCGGGATAGCGCAGGGGGCGCCCATGAACAATATGAACTGGCTGATCCGCGCCTCGCGTTGGGCGCGCAACCCGCCGGGACCACGTCAGATCAAGCTGGTCTTCGGCATCATCGCGGCGGGTCTGCTGCTGGTGGCGCTGGAAAAACTGGGTCTCTGGCCCGACTGGGCGACGCTGGAGCGCGGTCGCGGCCCGTAACGGGCCGCCGCCATCCCATGCAGGCAGCGCGTGCTTAAAGCCCCGCCGCCTTGAAGGTGTTGCACGCGCCCAGGTTGCCGCCGTCATAACCGCGCATGAACCATTCCTGCCGGTCCGCCGAGGAGCCGTGCGTGAAGGCATCCGGCACCACCGCGCGGCCCGCGCTTTGCATCAGCGCATCATCACCGACCGCGGCGGCCGCATCCATCGCCTCGCCGATATCCTCGCGGTTGATCTGCAGGTCCTGGGCCGAATTGCGCGCCCACATGCCGGCAAAGCAATCAGCCTGAAGCTCGGTCAGCACCGACAGGTAATTCGAATCCCGCTCGCTCGAGCGTTGGCGCTGTTCCGTCACCTGCGGCAGGATGCCCAGCTGGTTCTGAACGTGGTGGCCGACCTCGTGGGCGATGACGTAAGCCGCCGCCAGATCGCCACCCGCCCCCATGCGCTCACCCATGACCTTGAAGAAATCGGTGTCCAGATAGACTTTCTGGTCGAGCGGACAATAGAACGGCCCCATCTGCGCCGAGGCGCCGCCGCAGCCCGACTGCGTCACGCCCGAATACAGCACCATCTGCGGGTCCGAATAGGCCACGCCCGCCTGATCGCGGACCGACTGGCCGAAGACATTCTCGGTCTCGGCCAGAATGACCGAAACGAATTCGCCCATCTGCTGCTCCTCGGCGGTCAGTTCGCGCTGCTCGCCGCTGCTCATCTGGGTCTGCGACACACTGTTGACCACGGGCGAGATGTCGATGCCGAAGAAATAGCCGAAGGCCAGCACCGCCAGCATCCCGACGAGACCGATCCCGCCCGCGCCGCTGACGCCCATGCCGCGCCGATCCTCGATATTGCGGCTGCCCCGCCTTCCCCGCCATTCCATCGCTGTCGTCTCTCCTGCGTTGGGTCGCGCCCGGATGGGCGCATATCAGCCGAGAACAACCCTAAGCGGGCTTGACGGTTCCCGCAAGCCGGGCGACACCCGCGCCCAAGGTCAAGGTGCAGGGGTTTTCGCATGTTCGATTGGGTCGTCTCGGTGATCGAGGGCTGGGGCTATCCCGGCGTGTTCCTGCTGATGCTGGCGGAAAACCTGTTCCCGCCGATCCCGTCCGAGGTCATCATGCCGCTGGCGGGCTTTCTGGTCGGCCAGGGCAAGCTGAACCTGGCCCTGACGATCCTTGCGGGCACGGCCGGGTCGGTGATCGGCACCAGCTTCTGGTATGTCATCGGGCGCGCCTTCGGGGCCGAGCGGCTGAAGCGGTGGGCCGCACGCTGGGGGCGGGTGCTGACCATGTCGCCCTCGGACATCGACGGCGCGGTGGGCTGGTTCGACCGTCACGGCGGTGCTGCGGTATTCTTCGGGCGCATGCTGCCGGCGATCCGCACGCTGATCTCGGTTCCGGCCGGGATCGCGCGGATGAATTTCGGCCGCTTCCTGCTGCTGACCACACTCGGCAGCCTCATCTGGACGGTGCTGCTGACCGTTGCGGGCATGATCCTGCAGGAGCGCTTCGATCAGGTCGCAGGCGTGATCGACCCGCTCTCGAAGGTGATCGTGCTGGCGGTGGTGGCGATCTACCTCTACCGCGTGCTGACCTGGAAGCCGCATTAAAAACCCTCACGACAACGCGACTTGCGCATCGGCCGGCACCGGCCTAACGGACGGACATGATGAATATTTCCGCTCGCCAACTCGCCATTCTCGCCGGTGCCGGCTCGGCCGCGCTGCTGGTCACCGCGCTGATCTTCCAGTCCGTGGGCTATGTCCCTTGCGAACTGTGCATTCTGCAACGCTGGCCGCATCTGGCCGCCGCGATCATCGGCGCGGTGCTGATCTTCGTCGATGTGAAGCTGCTGCGATGGGCGGGCGCACTGGCGGCAGGGCTGGCCACGGCTTTCGCCATCTATCACTCGGGCGTCGAATATCAGTGGTGGCAGGGTCCGGTCGCCTGCACCGGCGGCATCGACGCGATGCTGACCATGTCCACCCAGGACCTGATGACCCAGCTGCAATCGGCCCCGGTCACCCGCTGCGACCAGCCGCAATGGTATTTCCTCGGCCTGACCATGGCCGGCTGGAACGCCATCTGCTCGGCCATTCTGACCGGCATGTGGCTGCGTTCCGCGCTTTGGCGCGGCATCCGCATCTAGCAACATTGCACCCAAGCCCGCGTAGGTGCTATACCCCGCCTCAACAAGATATTGAGGCGTGAGACGTGGCGGATACCCCCGAAGACGACGATCTGGAACTGAATGGCGCGGGCCGTGCGGTGATGGTCCATGACGGCCCTCAGATCGACATCACCGATGAAATGCGGTCGAGCTATCTGGACTACGCGATGTCGGTCATTGTCAGCCGCGCGATCCCCGATCTGCGTGACGGGCTGAAGCCGGTGCACCGCCGCATCCTCTACGCGATGCACGAGACCGGCAACACCCATGACAAGCCTTACCGCAAGGCCGCCCGCCCGGTCGGCGACGTCATGGGTAAGTATCACCCCCATGGTGATGGCGCGATCTATGACGCACTGGTGCGGATGGCGCAGGATTTTTCCATGTCGCTGCCGCTGCTGGACGGTCAGGGCAACTTCGGCTCCATGGACGGCGATCCGCCGGCGGCCATGCGCTATACCGAGGTGCGCATGGCAAAGGCGGCGGATTATCTGCTGGCCGATATCGACAAGGATACCGTCGATTTCCATCTGAATTATGACGGCAAGGATAACGAGCCGGGCGTGCTGCCCGCCCGTTTCCCGAACATGCTGGTCAATGGCGCGGGCGGCATCGCCGTCGGCATGGCCACCAATATCCCGCCGCACAATCTGGGCGAGGTGATCGACGGCACGCTGGCGCTGATCGAGGACCCGGACCTGTCGACCGAACGCCTGATGGAGATCATCCCCGGCCCCGACTTCCCTACGGGCGCGACGATCCTTGGCCGCTCGGGCATCCGCAAAGCCTATCTGGAGGGCCGCGGCTCGGTCGTGATGCGGGCCAGGACCAGGATCGAAGCCGCCGCCCGCGGCGGCCGCGAGTCGATCATCATCGAGGAAATTCCCTATCAGGTGAACAAATCCACGATGATCGAGAAGATCGCCGAACTTGCCAAGGAAAAGCGCATCGAGGGCATCGCCCATGTGCAGGACGAATCCGACCGGCATGGCGTCCGCGTGGTGGTGGAACTCAAGCGCGACGCCACCGCCGAGGTGGTGCTGAACCAGCTGTTCCGCTTCACGCCCATGCAGACAACCTTCGGCGCCAACATGCTGGCGCTGAACGGCGGCCGGCCCGAGCAGCTGACCCTGCGCGATTTCCTGACCTATTTCATCCAGTTCCGCGAGGAAGTGGTCGCCCGCCGCACCGCGTTCGAACTGCGCAAGGCGCGCGAGCGCAGCCATATCCTGTGCGGTCTGGCCGTCGCGGTGTCGAACGTGGACGAGGTTGTCCATACCATCCGCTCATCGGCCGATGCGGCCGAGGCCCGCGAACGCCTGATGTCGCGCCGCTGGCCCGCACATTCCATTCTGGAATATCTGAAGCTGATCGACGATCCGCGCCACCCGGTCAATGACGATGGCACCTATAACCTGTCGGAAATTCAGGCCCGCGCCATTCTGGACCTGCGCCTGCAGCGCCTGACCCAGCTGGGCGTGCAGGAAATCACCGACGAGCTGCAGGTGCTCGCCGACAATATCCGCGACTTCCTGGCGATCCTCGCCAGCCGCGAGCGGATCATGGCAATCATCTCGGACGAGCTGCAGGAGGTGAAGCGCCTGTTCGCGGTGCCGCGCCGCACCGAGATCACCGATTGGGCCGGCGATCTGGACGACGAGGACCTGATCGAGCGCGAGGACATGGTCGTCACCATCACCTCGGGCGGCTATATCAAGCGCACCGCGCTCGCCGAGTTCCGCGCCCAGAAGCGGGGCGGCAAGGGCCTGTCGGGGATGGCGACCAAGGAAGACGACGTGGTCACCACGCTGTTCGTCGCCAACACCCATACCGAACTGCTGTTCTTCACCACCGACGGCATGGTCTACCGCCTGAAGACCTGGCGGCTGCCGCTCGGCGGGCGCACCGCCAAGGGCAAGGCGCTGGTGAATATCCTGCCGATCGACGGGGGCACCTCGATCGCGGCGCTGCTGCCGATGGACGCGCCGGAAGCGGAATGGGACGATTATCAGGTCATCTTCGCCACCGATGGCGGCGAGGTCCGGCGCAATGCCCTGTCGGATTTCACCAATATCAAATCCAACGGCAAGATCGCCATGAAACTGCCCGAGGGCACCTCGCTGATCGGGGTGCGCATGGCGACCGAAAACGACGATGTGATGCTGGTCACCGCCAATGGCCGCGCGATCCGCTTTGCCGCCACCGATGTGCGGGTCTTCAAGGGCCGCGATTCGACCGGCGTGCGCGGTATCCGTCTGAACGGCGCCGACCGTGTGGTCAGCATGTCGGTGATCCGCCATTTCGAGGCCGATCCCGCCGAACGCGCCGCCTATCTGAAGATGCGCCGCGCTGTCGAGGGCGCGCTGGATGACGGCGCCGAGGCCGATGAGGACGAGGAAGCCGTCGCCGAAACCGCGATCACCCAGGAGCGTTATGCCCAGATGTCGGCGGCCGAGGATCGCATCCTGACCATCACCGCCAAGGGCTCGGGCAAGACCAGCTCCAGCTTCGATTATCCGCTTCGCGGGCGCGGCGGTCAGGGTGTCATGGCGATGGACAAGGCCATGCGCGGAGGCGAGCTTGTGGCCTCCTTCCCGGTTGAGCCGGACGACCAGATCATGTTGGCTACCTCGACTGGGCAGTCGATCCGGGTGCCGGTGGACGGGATCAGCTTCCGGTCGCGCTCCGCAGGTGGGGTAAAGGTGTTCAACACCGCGCCGGGCGAGACGGTGGTTTCCGTTGCGCGCATCGCCGATCAGGGCGAGGATGAGGCCGAAGACGGCGCTGACGCCTGATTGCGGCCGAATCCTGAACACGGGGAGCCCTGCGTGGAGCCACAGAACGAACTGCTGCGCGAAAGGCTGCAAACCGGCTTTTTGGGGATCATCGCCTTTGCGCTGCTGCTGTTCCTGCTGGTGCAAGCGCGGTTCATGCTGATCTGTCTGGCGATCGCGATCATCATCTTCTCGCTGACCTCGGATGCCATCGGCGCGATCGCCCGGCGCGGGGTGCCGAACTGGCTGGCGACGACTCTGGCGCTGATCGGGATCGGGATCGGGTTGCTATGGGCCTCGGCCACGGTGGTCAGCCAGATCAACCAGGTCGTCACCATCTCGATCTCCTATGCCGAGCAGATGCAGGCGGCGCTGCCCGCGCTGCTGGAATGGCTGGGCCCCGAGGCGCAGCGCACCGTCGACACCGCCATCCGCAACTTCAACCTGACCGGCTGGATGCGCACCGCCGCCGGAGGCGCCTCGAACCTGCTGTCCGGCGCGGTGCTGATTTTCCTGTTCGTCGGCTTCATGTTCGCCGAGCGGACGTGGTTCCCGCTGAAGATCGAAAGCCTCATGAACGGGAATGGTGCAGCGGCCGATCAGGTCCAGCAGATCATCGCCTCGATCATGCGGCGGGTGAACCGCTATCTGGTGGTGAAAGCCGTCGTCAGCGCTGCCACCGCCGCCTGCGTCTGGGGGATTTTCATCGCCGCAGATGTGCCGCTGGCCGGCCCGGTGGCGGTGATGACCTTCATCCTCAACTTCATCCCCTCGGTGGGCTCGATCATCGCCACCATCATCTCGGTGGTGCTGACCTATGTGCTGACCACCGACCTGACCACCACGACCGTCATCGCGATCAGCTGCACCGCGGTGCAGTTCATCATCGGCAACATTCTGGACCCGATGCTGCTGGGCCAGACGCTGCGCCTGTCCAGCTTCGGCATCATCCTGTCGCTGGCCTTCTGGGGCGCGATCTGGGGCATTCCGGGGATGTTTCTGGCGGTGCCGATCATGGTCGCGGTGATGATCGTCTGCGCCCATATTCCCTGGCTGCGTCCGGTGGCGGTGATGCTGTCGCGTGAGGGCCATCCCGATGACGGCCTGACCGACTGAGCCTGAAAACGCGAAAAGCCCCTGTGGGGGCTTTTTACTGGCGCCTTCCGTGCTCGGCCGTTTCGACGCTGAAAACCCCCGGCGCTTTTCCGGTCGCCCTTCACTCCTTGAAGTGGCGGCTTTCCTTGATCTGGTCCCAGGCCCAGACCACCTCGGCCAAACGGTCCTCATCCGAGCGGTCGCCACCATTCATATCAGGGTGAAGAACCTTCACCAGCGCCTTGTATTGTTTCCGTATTTCCGTCTTGGTGGAACTGTCCTGCGCCTCCAGTATCTCCAGTGCGCGGCGCTCGGTCGGGGGCAGCTTGCGGCGCGCATGGGCGGCACGCACGGCCGGATCGGTGCCATTGGCGCCCAAAATTTCCAGCGGGTCGCTGATGCCGTGGCGCGCCCAGGCCTGTTCCTGCACCCCGCGCCCGAAAGGCTTGGTCGGGCGTTCCCAGACCGTCGCATTGTCCAGAAAGGCCTGGAACTCCTCCTCGGACTGGCCCTGAAAATAGTTCCAGTTCTGGTTGTATTCGCGGACGTGTTCCTTGCAGAACCAGAAATAGTCATCAAGGTTGCGCGGGTTTTTCGGCGCACGGTATTGGGCCGGCTCCTCGCAGCCCGCCTTGTCACAGATCCGGGTCGAGGTCTCGAATGCGCCGGTCATGCCGCGTCGGCCCTTGGTCCGGCGCTTCTTGTCTGTTTTGGCCGAAAGATCGAATCCGAAAGGGTCGTCCTGAGTCATTTCCACGCCTTGTTCTGCTCGGGGTCGGCAGTCTAAGCTATTTCGCACCGGATGAAAGGGGGGCAAGGATGATTGCCGACGAGATACGCGAAAGACTGCGGTCGCTGACGCCCGCCACGCTGGAGGTTCTGGATGAAAGCGAACAGCATCACGGCCATTCCGGCTGGCGCGAGGGCGGCCAGACGCATTTCCGCATCCGCATCAGCGCCCCGGCCCTGACCGGGCTGAGCCGAATCGAACGTCACCGCCTGATTCACCGCACGCTCGGCGACATCGTGCCGCGCATCCATGCCCTCGCGATCGAGGTGCAGGACTGACCGCCTGCGCCCGCTTCAGATGGGAAGGCCGCCGCAGCTTTGCAAGCGGGACGTGAAACGCAAAAGACCGGGCCAGGGCCCGGTCTTTTTGGTCTGCGAAACTGGAGCGGGCGATGAGATTCGAACTCACGACCCTAACCTTGGCAAGGTTATGCTCTACCCCTGAGCTACGCCCGCATCAGTCTC
>NZ_JACEMU010000003.1 GCF_013868135.1 Paracoccus sp. S1E-3 | reverse complement strand
CTCGGCGGCGCGGACAGCATCGACGCGGGCGCCGGCGACGACCGGGTGGTCGCGGGCGCAGGCAACGACACCGTCACCGGCGGCCTCGGCAATGACACCCTGCTGGGGGGCGACGGCGCCGATGTCATTTATGGCGACGACACCGCCGGCACCGACAGCCTCGGCGGCGCGGACAGCATCGACGCGGGCGCCGGCGACGACCGGGTGGTCGCGGGCGCCGGCAA
>NZ_JACEMU010000002.1 GCF_013868135.1 Paracoccus sp. S1E-3 | reverse complement strand
GTCTGCGAAACTGGAGCGGGCGATGAGATTCGAACTCACGACCCTAACCTTGGCAAGGTTATGCTCTACCCCTGAGCTACGCCCGCATCAGTCTCAACTCGGTGGTTGCCCGCCGGTGAAGGGGGATTTAGGCCAGGCCGCCGCCCGGTGCAAGCAAAAAATCCATTGCCGATCCCGCTGCCGCCAAACGCAAAAGACCGGGCCAGGACCCGGTCTTTTTGATCGAAGAAACTGGAGCGGGCGATGAGATTCGAACTCACGACCCTAACCTTGGCAAGGTTATGCTCTACCCCTGAGCTACGCCCGCATCAGTCTCGACCCA
>NZ_JACEMU010000001.1 GCF_013868135.1 Paracoccus sp. S1E-3 | reverse complement strand
TTCGCCCGTCGCGAGGACGGCGACCGCAAGCCCTTCGCGCGTCGCGAGGATGGTGATCGCAAGCCCTTCGCGCGTCGCGAGGATGGTGATCGCAAGCCCTTCGCGCGTCGCGAGGATGGTGACCGCAAGCCCTTCGCCCGTCGCGAGGACGGCGACCGCAAGCCCTTCGCGCGTCGCGAGGATGGTGATCGCAAGCCCTTCGC